>NZ_NWTG01000011.1:0-5000 GCF_002532045.1 Bradyrhizobium sp. C9
GTTCCAACCGCTTGGCAACACTACTCCACAGCCATATGCGATTCCCCTACCCCACAAGGGGGGAGGGAGCCTGACCCACGTGCTCACCTCACCAGTTGATCTTCGCACTGCGCCTCACAGGTACCGCGACCCCGGTCTCTGGCCATTCCCTCCCCCCTTGTGGGGGAGGGTCAGGGAGGGGGATGCCGCTTGCTCCGCTGGGCAATTGAGGCTGACTGATCGCCGCGACCTGTCAGAGCCTCGGGAGAAATGTTGAACTCTCAATCGGTTAGCATCGCCGGAAAACTCCCGCCTTGACCGCTCCCGCTACCCGCAGTAGCCTTCTCTTCGAACACGGAATTCCGTATTCCAATTTGGACTGATGGCATGATCCCGTTGGACCCGCTTCCGAACCTGATCGATCAGGTCTACGGGCGATTGCTCGAAGCAATCATCGACCGCACGCTACTGCCCGGTCAGCGCATCACCCAGAACGAGCTTGCCGATCGGCTCGGCGTCTCGCGCCAGCCGATCTCGCATGCGCTGCATCTGTTGCACCGCCAGGGCCTCGTCGCGGAAAGCGGCAAGCGCGGCTTCGAGGTGACGCAGCTCGATCCACAGCGCATCCGCGAGCTCTATGAAGTGCGCGGCGCGATCGATGCGCTGGCGGCGCGGCTGGCCGCAACGCGTGTGAAAGAGGATTCCGCGGCGCGCGCGCAGCTCGAGAGCGCGCTCGAAGCCGGACGCGCGATCGACGGCGACGCGCCGCTGGCGCGCCTGATCGCACTCGACGTCAACTTCCACAGCGCGATCTACCGGCTCGCCGGCAATCCCGCGATCGAGGAAATGATCGCGCCGCAATGGCCGCATATGCGCCGCTCGATGGCGACCGTGCTCGTCGAGCTCGATTACCGCGACAGCGCCTGGACCGAACACGAGACCATCGCCGCGCATATTTTCTCCGGCAACGCCTCAGCCGCCGAGGCCGCCGCACTGGCGCATGCACAGACGGCGGGGCGGATGACCGAAGAGAAGCTGAGGGCAATCGACGTGGCGGCGTGATGTCTACGCCGTCGTTCCGGGATGGTGCGCCAGCACCAGACCCGGAACCTCGAGATTCCGGGTTCGATGCTGCGCATCGCCCCGGAATGACAATAACAACAGGAGGAAAGCACCATGAAACTGACCCAAGAGCAGGTCGAATTCTTTCATCGCGAAGGCTGGCTGTTCCTGCCCGAGCTGTTCAGCCAGGAAGAGGTCGATTTCCTCGCCCGCGAGGCGGTCGCGATCTATGACGCCAACCGCCCCGAGGTGTGGCGCGAGAAGAGCGGCGCGCCGCGCACTGCCTTCGCCGCGCATCTCTACAACGAGGCGTTCGGCCTCCTCGGCGCGCACCCGCGCATGATCGACCCCATCGAACAGCTTTTCGGTGAGAAGGTTTACATGCATCAGTTCAAGATCAACGCGAAGGCCGCCTTCACCGGCGACGTCTGGCAGTGGCACCAGGACTACGGCACCTGGAAGCGCGACGACGGCATGCCGGAGCCGCGTGCCATGAACATCGCGATCTTCCTCGACGAGGTGATGCCGATCAACGGCCCGTTGATGCTGGTGCCGCAGAGCCAGACCGCCGGCGACCTCAAGGCGTCGCACGATCTCGAAACCACGTCCTACCCGCTGTGGACGCTGGACGAAGAGACGGTGACCCGGCTCGTCAAACAGGGAGGCATCGTCGCGCCGACCGGCAAGCCCGGCGGCATGCTGATGTTCCACGGCAATCTGGTGCACGGATCGAGCGGCAACATCACGCCCTACCCGCGCAAGATCGTCTATCTGACGCTGAACGCGGTGTCGAACTACATCCGCACCCCGACGCGGCCCGACTACATCGCGCACCGCGACTTCACGCCGATCCAGACGGTTGCCGACGACGCGCTGCTGCGCCTGGCCCGCGCACCGCGGCAGGCGGCGGAGTAGAATCCCTGATGTCGTTCCGGGGGCGGTGCGAAGCATCGAACCGCAGATGCGCAATTGCGCATCGGGGAACCTCGAGATTCCGGGTTCTCGCTTCGCGAGCCCCGGAATGACGGCTTTGGATTGGAAGATCAAATGAACCTGCATCACCTCCTCAAAACCCGCGCCGCCGCCGGCAAGCCGGTTCGCGTCGTCCTGATCGGCGCCGGAAAATTCGGCTCGATGTTCCTGTCGCAGGTGCCGCATACGCCGGGGCTCGAGGTACCCGTGATCGTCGATCTCGACCGCGATCGTGCGCGCGAGGCGTGCCGCACCGTCGGCTGGGACGATGCGCGGATCGCCGCCACGACCTTCACCGACGACGGCGCCCGTGCGATCGCAGGCGGCGCGTTCGACGTGGTGGTTGAAGCCACCGGCAATCCAGCGGTCGGCATCCGCCATGCCCGCGCGGCGATATCAGCCGGCAAGCATGTCGTGATGGTCAATGTCGAGGCCGATGTGCTGGCAGGTCCGCTGCTCGCCGAAGAGGCGCGCAAGGCCGGCGTGGTCTATTCGCTCGCCTACGGCGACCAGCCGGCGCTGACCGCAGAGATGGTCGATTGGGCGCGCGCCACAGGCTTTCGCGTCGTCGCCGCCGGCAAGGGCACGAAATATCTGCCGGCCTATCACGACGTGACGCCGGAGGGCGTGTGGCAGCACTACGGGCTCACCGCGGGCGAGGCGCAATCCGCCGGCATGAACCCGCAGATGTTCAACTCCTTCCTCGACGGCACCAAATCCGCGATCGAGATGGCGGCGATCGCCAATGCCTGCACGCTCGACGTGCCGTCGGAGGGCTTGCTGTTTCCGCCCTGCGGCGTCGACGACCTGCCGCATGTGATGCGGCCACGCGAGAAGGGCGGCGTGCTGGAGAAATCCGGCATCGTCGAGGTGGTGTCGTCGCTGGAGCGCGACGGCCGCCCGGTGTTTCGTGACTTGCGCTGGGGCGTCTATGTGGTGCTGGAGGCGCCGAATGATTACGCCGCCGATTGCTTCAGGCAGTACGGCCTCAAGACAGACTCATCCGGCCGTTATGCGGCGATGTACAAGCCGTATCATCTGATCGGGCTCGAGCTGAACATTTCGGTCCTGTCGGCGGCGCTGCGCAACGAACCAACCGGGCAGCCGCGCGGCTTCCGCGGCGACGTCGCAGCGGTGGCGAAACGCAATCTGCGCGCCGGCGAGATGCTCGACGGCGAAGGCGGCTACACGGTGTGGGGCAAACTGATGCCCGCGTCCGCCAGCCTTGCCGCCGGCGCGCTGCCGATCGGACTCGCGCATCGGGTCAAGCTGAAGAACGACATCGCCCACGGCGCCGTGGTGCGCTGGAGCGATGTCGAGGTCGACGAGCGCAACGATACCATCAAGACGCGCAAGGCGATGGAGCAGGCGTTTTCGCGCTGACGCCTCCTTCACCTCTCCCCGCGCTTTGCGGGGAGAGGGTCGGATCGCGCCCGCGATCCGGTGAGGGGCGAGGCACACTGCTCAACAAACAGCGAGGTGCTCGCCGGATAGAGCCCCGCACCCCAGCCCTCTCCCCGCAAGAGCGGGGCGAGGGAGTGGTTAGAGCAGAGCCCAAACAACTACGGCAGCAGCCGGCTCGCCTTCGCGAGCTTGAACCATTTGCGGAACATCGCTTCGGTATCCATCATCTCGGTGAAGCCGGCCTGGTTGATCTTCACGGTCGACACGATCGAGGGCGGACCGGATTCGATCTGCCCGTAGCGCATGCTGTAATCGGCATATTGGAACGACAGGCCGACGAACTCTTCCAGGCCGGGTGCGATCAGATCGTGCTTGCTGCGCAGCTCCTCCCACAGCGGGATCCATTTCGGATACTCCTGCGCCAGCGACAGCGGCACATGCCGGCCCGGTGCCATCTCAAGCGCATCTGACACCGCGGGCCAGATATTTTCCCAGGTGAAGACGTCGCCATTGGTGACGTTGAACGCTTCGTTGCGCGCGGTCTCGGCATCGCCCGACCAGGCGATCGCGCGCGCCAGGAGATCGACGTCGACCGCTTGCGCGACGCGCGGCGCGCCGCCGGGATAATCCAGCGGCCTGCCTTGTTCGCGCAGAACAGCCGCATAGACGCCGAGCGGCGGGATCAAATCCATCGCACCGCCCATCGCTTCGCCGATGATCAGCACCGGGCGCAGGATGCTCCAGTGCCAGCTCTTGCCGCGTTGCAGCTCACGCAGGAAATTCTCCTGCGCCCAATAGAAATTCGGCTGCTCGTACATCTCCGAGCGGCCCTCGCGCGCCGGCACCGTGAGCGGCCGGACATGCACGCCATAGGCCTTGGTGCCCTGCAGCAGCGCGACATGTTTGAGATCTGGCGCGACGGGCTCGAGCACGCCCATCAGGTTGCGCAGCATGCGGTCATTGGTTTCGATCTGCCCGGCATCGCGCCAGCCATCGACCAGGCTCGGCGCTTCATAAAGTGCGGCATAGATCAGGTGCGTTGCGCCGGCGAGCTCGGCCGCGGCGCGGCGGCAATCCTCGGCGCTGGTGAGGTCGATTCGCACGTGCTGCGCACCATAGAGATCGCGCGGCTTGCGCCGCGACAGCGCGATACGCTCGCAATCGCCGGATGCGCCGAAGTGTCGCAAGGCGGCGTTGCCCACGAGGCCGGTCGCGCCGGCGACCACGACTTTCTTGTTGGCCATGTCCTTGAACTCCCATCAAACTCGCCTGCCGTCGTAGCAGATCGCAGCACGGCCGACAGGTATCGGATGAGACCAGCAGCGCCGATTTCCCTTCGCAACTGCAACGAAGGCGAGCGCTTGATTTCCTCCGGCAAACCATCATCCTGACCAGTGGAACCGAAGGCTCGGATTTCCACACACAAGAGCCCGTCGAGGGCCACCGGACACATCACCACAGCAACGTCGATCGATCGGCGAAGAAAGACGGCATCAAGATCGTTCCCCTTGTCGAGGCATCGGCACACAGGAGGGATACGCATGAAGCGTCGTGATTTCTTGAGGGCAGGCGGCGTCGGGCTG
>NZ_NWTG01000011.1:10000-271945 GCF_002532045.1 Bradyrhizobium sp. C9
CGGTACTGGTTCACTATCGGTCGCTGAGGAGTACTTAGGCTTGGAGGGTGGTCCCCCCGTGTTCAGACAGGATTACACGTGTCCCGCCTTACTCGTGGATACATCATCGCATTACTCGTACGGGGCTATCACCCTCTGAGGCCCAGCTTTCCTGACTGGTTCCGATTGTCTTTGATGTATCACTGGCCTGGTCCGCGTTCGCTCGCCACTACTAACGGAGTCTCGATTGATGTCCTTTCCTCCAGGTACTTAGATGTTTCAGTTCCCTGGGTTTGCTTAAAACCTCCTATTTTATTCGGAAGTCTCATACCTTCTCTTGATAACCGGAAATCCAAAACCTCGCGGTTTGATTTCTTCCATTTCTGGTCGAACCCCAAAACACAAGGTCTTGGAGTTCCGGCTATCGAAGGTGGGTTTCCCCATTCGGAAATCCGTGGATCAAAGCTTCTTCGCAGCTCCCCACGGCTTATCGCAGCGTAGCACGTCCTTCATCGCCTCTCAGCGCCAAGGCATCCACCGAACACCCTTAAGGCACTTGATTGCTCTCATTATCAATGTCCACACACTCGGCAGAATGTTGTCTGCACAATTGCCACTGAAGGCGCGCATCCTCGATGAATGCGATTGCACAGCCGGACATTGACTAGAAAGACCAGCTTGCTTCTTAAGATCGGCCCGATAGCGAGGCGGTCAAGCTTCGCTACAAAGATCGTTTTACAACTCGCTCATCTCACTCATCTTGCGATGAGCTGCGATGCGCGAGCGCCGAAAACGATCTGGAGATTAGGAATGGTACCCGCGAATTGCTTCGCAGATCCAAACTCGGATCGATCTCCTCTTTACGATGTCAGAAAACACGCACGTCACCGTCCATCCGGACCAATGAGTGCGAAGTGATGTTTCGCGGACGATTTGAACAAGGCCTTTCAAGCAAGGCGCACTGTCGAGCTTCAATTCCATCTGGTGGAGCCAGACGGGATCGAACCGACGACCTCATGCTTGCAAAGCACGCGCTCTCCCAGCTGAGCTATGGCCCCGTACCAGAAGACGAATGCTCCGCACTCGATCAAAATGGTGGGCCTGGGAAGACTTGAACTTCCGACCTCACGCTTATCAAGCGCGCGCTCTAACCAACTGAGCTACAAGCCCCTAACACGAGGGACATGCCGGCGCGCACCCGACGTGACGTCGGTGCGTCGCACAGCGCTCAGCCCTGGCGCGTGTTCGTCCGCGAAGAAAGAGAAACGAAGACGGCGAAATCCCGCCAATGGAGCTCAACAATCCTGAAACTGTTGGCCCCTGAATGTTTCTAAAACGGTTCGATAGTGAGCGTGAGCTCGCTGAAGAACCATCCTTAGAAAGGAGGTGATCCAGCCGCAGGTTCCCCTACGGCTACCTTGTTACGACTTCACCCCAGTCGCTGACCCTACCGTGGCCGGCTGCCTCCCTTGCGGGTTAGCGCACCGTCTTCAGGTAAAACCAACTCCCATGGTGTGACGGGCGGTGTGTACAAGGCCCGGGAACGTATTCACCGTGGCGTGCTGATCCACGATTACTAGCGATTCCAACTTCATGGGCTCGAGTTGCAGAGCCCAATCCGAACTGAGACGGCTTTTTGAGATTTGCGAAGGGTCGCCCCTTAGCATCCCATTGTCACCGCCATTGTAGCACGTGTGTAGCCCAGCCCGTAAGGGCCATGAGGACTTGACGTCATCCCCACCTTCCTCGCGGCTTATCACCGGCAGTCTCCTTAGAGTGCTCAACTAAATGGTAGCAACTAAGGACGGGGGTTGCGCTCGTTGCGGGACTTAACCCAACATCTCACGACACGAGCTGACGACAGCCATGCAGCACCTGTCTCCGGTCCAGCCGAACTGAAGAACTCCGTCTCTGGAGTCCGCGACCGGGATGTCAAGGGCTGGTAAGGTTCTGCGCGTTGCGTCGAATTAAACCACATGCTCCACCGCTTGTGCGGGCCCCCGTCAATTCCTTTGAGTTTTAATCTTGCGACCGTACTCCCCAGGCGGAATGCTTAAAGCGTTAGCTGCGCCACTAGTGAGTAAACCCACTAACGGCTGGCATTCATCGTTTACGGCGTGGACTACCAGGGTATCTAATCCTGTTTGCTCCCCACGCTTTCGTGCCTCAGCGTCAGTATCGGGCCAGTGAGCCGCCTTCGCCACTGGTGTTCTTGCGAATATCTACGAATTTCACCTCTACACTCGCAGTTCCACTCACCTCTCCCGAACTCAAGATCTTCAGTATCAAAGGCAGTTCTGGAGTTGAGCTCCAGGATTTCACCCCTGACTTAAAGACCCGCCTACGCACCCTTTACGCCCAGTGATTCCGAGCAACGCTAGCCCCCTTCGTATTACCGCGGCTGCTGGCACGAAGTTAGCCGGGGCTTATTCTTGCGGTACCGTCATTATCTTCCCGCACAAAAGAGCTTTACAACCCTAGGGCCTTCATCACTCACGCGGCATGGCTGGATCAGGCTTGCGCCCATTGTCCAATATTCCCCACTGCTGCCTCCCGTAGGAGTTTGGGCCGTGTCTCAGTCCCAATGTGGCTGATCATCCTCTCAGACCAGCTACTGATCGTCGCCTTGGTGAGCCATTACCTCACCAACTAGCTAATCAGACGCGGGCCGATCTTTCGGCGATAAATCTTTCCCCGTAAGGGCTTATCCGGTATTAGCTGAAGTTTCCCTCAGTTGTTCCGAACCAAAAGGTACGTTCCCACGCGTTACTCACCCGTCTGCCGCTGACATATTGCTATGCCCGCTCGACTTGCATGTGTTAAGCCTGCCGCCAGCGTTCGCTCTGAGCCAGGATCAAACTCTCAAGTTGGACTTGAACTTTTGAACCGGCTGATCACAACGTTTGACGAGGTCCCACCATTCTTCGCCGACCGAAGTCTGCGAGCTGCCTGCGATTCACATCGCTGGCAACGATGGTGTAACCTTTAAAACGTGTACCGCCGAAGTCTTTCGTCCACCCTCAGAAAGTCAAAAGCCGAAGCTTTCAAGTATTCCGAGAGACGCAAGGACTCCGCCGTCCACGTTTCTCTTTCTTCATCTTCACTTGTCAAACAGCCCGGGATCCGATGACCCCACACCCTTAGAGGGTGGTTCTACCCTTCACTGACCGACAGTGAACCTCAACCGATTTATGTCGGCTGTTGTGTCACTCATCTAAGTGAGGAGCATCAGAGGCGCGTTCGCTCGCCTTGGTCAGTGACCCGGCGGCGCCGCGCTCAGTGGTTGGTTTATAGTCCCCACCCCTCGGGATTGTCAACGGCCATTGTCAACAAATCGTCGCACGCCCAAATCCTGTGTGCAGTGCGGAAAAATTCCCGTATTTTCCACGGCTTAGGTGAGCGGTAAAAATTCGCAAGCCGACGCGCGCGGCAAAAAACTTTAAAAAAAGTTTGTCGTCGAGGGGCTCGTGAGGCCCTCCGGAACGGGTTCCCCGGCGCCCCAGACCGGGCGGTGGCATCGACCTGCTTCAGGAAGCTTTTCCACTTCAAACGCCGCACTTGAGCCACAATCCTGCGACGTTCTGGCTATAAGAGATGCATTGAACCGCTCGTAACCTGTGGGGGCACGGGTGGTTTTTCAGGGGGACCAGGCGATTTTCTCCAAGAACCCGTCGCCTCTTCCCTTCGCGGCCGAGCAACATCGAGAGATCTGCACACCATTGACGTTCGAGATCGCGGCTAGCTAATGGCCATCGGCTTCTCGATTTCGATGCGTGTGGCTCGCCACACTGCCGAGATTCTTCTTCGGAGGATCAAGGTGGGGACGAGGACGAGCAGAGGTCGATCGCAGTTGCTGGAATTTGGGGGGATATCGGGTTGAGCCAACGGGCGTCACGCGGAAGCGGTAATGGGCGCGAGACCGGGATGATCGATCTCGGTCACGAACCGCCGCTTTCAGTCGACGGCACCGAGGCTGCGGTGATCGATCGCCGCCGTGTCTCCGTCCAATGGTTCAGCGGCACCATTCTGACCGGACTATGTGGCGCGGCCCTGATCGGCGGCGCCGTTTTTGCCTCGCTCGATGGCGAGATGACCTTCGCCAAGGTGCCGGAGCGCGTCGAGGGCGCGCTGCGCGGCGCCTTCACCGGCAATGATCGCGTCGTCAGCCTGCACAAGGGCGACCGCCTGCCGCCGCCGAGCGAATCCTCCGCCTCCCGCAGCCTGGTGCGCGTGTCGACCGTGACCCGCGTCGGCAATCGCGACGTGATGCGGGTGCGGCCCTTCATCCGGATTTCCGGCAATCTCTCGATGACCACGAGCGACCTGTCGTCCAAGATTCCGGCGTTCAACGCGCAGCGTCTGCTGACCGATGTCGGATCCGACACGCCGGCGGCAGCCGAGGATCCGAATGCGGCCGACGCCGCCGAGCCCGACGCCGAGGTCTCTTTCGTCACCAAGGATCTCGGATCCGTGTTGCCGAAAGCCAAGCTCGCCGCCGTTGTCGCGCTCGACGACGTGCTGATGCGGGTCCGCGACGCCGCCAATTGGCGCGGCTCCGGCGGTTCGGTGCGCTACGCTTCACTCGCCAATGCCGCGGCCGACGCCACCGGCGCCGGCCCCGACATCAGGATGGCCTACGCTACCGAGGGCAACACCTCCGATCCCTATGCAGGCTTCGAGACCCGCGTGGTGCCGGAGAACGTCACCCTGCTGCCGAAGACCAAGGAGCAGGTCACCGGCGGCAATCCGGTCGGTGAACGAGTTCACCTCGTCAAGAAGGGCGACAGCATCGGCTCGATCCTGCGCGATCAGGGCGCAACGCCCGACGAGGCGAAGGCGATCGCCGCAACGCTCGGCCCGCGCGGCCGCGACGGCGGGTTGAAGGAAGGTCAGAAGGTGCGAATCCTGATGGCGCCGTCAGCACCGGGCGCCCGGCTGCAACCCTATCGGGTGATCGTCGCCAACGACTCCGTCGTCGAAGCCGTTGCCGCGCTGTCCGATATCGGCAAATACGTTGCGGTCGACGTGCAGAGCATGAACACCACGACCGATACCGCCGACAATTCCAGCGACGATGACGAGGATGATGGCAGCGGCGTGCGGCTCTATCAGAGCATTTACGAGACCGCACTGCGCAACAAGGTGCCGCCGACCGTCATCGACGACATGGTCAAGATCTACTCCTATGACGTCGATTTCCAGCGCAAGGTGCAGCCCGGCGACTCGTTCGACGTGTTCTATGCCGGCGAGGATGAGGGCGTCACCAGCACCGAAAAGACCGAAGTGCTCTACGCCGCGCTGACCGTCGGCGGCGAAACCAAGAAGTATTACCGCTTCCAGAGCTCCGACGACGGCGTCGTCGACTACTATGACGAGACCGGCAAGAGCGCGAAGAAGTTCCTGGTTCGCAAGCCGGTCAACAACGCGATCATGCGTTCGGGCTTCGGCGGCCGCCGCCATCCGATCCTCGGCTATGTGAAGATGCACACCGGCGTCGACTGGGCCACCGCCTATGGCACGCCGATCTTCGCCTCCGGCAACGGCGTGCTCGAGAAGGTCGGGTACGAGGGCGGTTACGGCAAATATATCCGCATCAAGCACTCCAACGGTTACGAGACGGCCTACGGCCACATGTCGGCCTTCGCCAAGGGCATGGAGATCGGCAAGAAGGTGCGGCAGGGCCAGGTGATCGGCTTCGTCGGCTCAACCGGCCAGTCGACCGGACCGCACGTCCACTACGAAATCCTGGTCAACGGCCGATTCGTCGACCCGATGCGCGTGAAACTGCCGCGTGGCCGCTCCCTCGAAGGCCCGATGCTGGCGAACTTCGAGAAGGCGCGCGACGGGATCGAAGCCCAGATGTCCAGCCGCGGCAGCTCGCGCATCGTCTCTGATGCCACCGGCAGCGCGCCGATGACGCGGTCCATCAGCAACCGCTGATGATGCAAAAGGCCGGCTCGTCCGGCCGCGCAGATCCCATGAAGCACTGCCGACCCAGGTCAGATGCGACGCCGTTTCCGGGCCGTGACGTCGCCAATTTCAATAAATTTCGCGCACTGGGATGGGAACCCGAACGGCGATCATCCAGTTGATTCAGCAGTAAAACCTCCAATGGAGGGTGTCATGGAGAACTGGACGAACGCAAAGTTGTGCGACGTCGCAAACCTGATCCTCGGCGCGATTCTTTTCCTGTCGCCGTGGCTATTCAAGTTCGACGCCGGAATGGTTTCCACCAACGCCCACATCGTCGGCCTCGTGATGGCGGTCCTTGCGATCGCCGCGCTCGCGGCATTCGCGGTCTGGGAGGAGTGGCTGAACCTCATCGTCGGGCTTTGGGCGCTGGTCTCGCCCTGGGTCCTCGGATTCCAGGCAATGACCACCGCGACGACCGTGCACGTGGTGATCGGCATCGCCGTCGCGGTTCTTGCTGCGATCGAGCTCTGGGCGATGTCCCAGCATCCGCCCCGGCTCACAACGCACAGCTAAAGGCCTTGAAACGATGCGTCCCTCCCCGCTGGCGCGGATCGCCGGCGGGCGGGGGTTTAGCCGTGCTCACCGAAGATATCCAAAAGGATTTGCGCCATGACCGGGCTCACCCGCGACGATGTGCTGAAGGCCGTCGGCCACGCCGACGATGTCACGATCGCCAGGATCATCGCATCCGGCGCCACGATCACCGAGCTCGCCGAAGCCCAGGCCTGGCTTGCCAATGACGAGCCGCTGATGAACGCCGGCAGGCCGCTGGCCACAGGCCGCGCTCGCGAGCTGGTCGATATCCTGTCCGAACTCGAACCCGCCGATGACGACGAGCCCGGTCAGCTCAGTCCACCGACCGTCCCGCAGGACTAGCCTGGACGACGAAGCCCTCCCCGCGACCGCGGGGAGGGCCTCTGCACGCGTATCAGTTCAGCTTGCGCTTCGAGGCCGGGGCATCGAACTGCACGATCTCGGCGGTCTTGGGCACCTGACCGTTGAAGGTCAGCACGTTGCCCTTCTCCGAGATCACCACGCGATCGCCGTCCTTGACCTCGCCGGCGAGGATCATCTCGGCCAGCGGGTCCTGCACGCTGCGCTGGATCACCCGCTTCAGCGGACGGGCTCCGTAAGCCGGATCCCAGCCCTTTTCCGCGAGCCAATTCCGCGCCTTCGGATCGAGCGTGAGCTCGATCTTGCGATCCTCGAGCAGCTTGGTCAGCCGCGCGAACTGGATTTCGACGATGCGGCCCATCTCGTTGCGCTGCAGCCGATGGAACAGGATGATCTCGTCGATGCGGTTCAGGAATTCCGGCCTGAAATGCGCCCGCACGACGCCCATCACCTGATCGCGGACCGCCGCGGTGTCCTCGCCTTCCGGCTGATTCACCAGGAATTCCGAACCGAGGTTCGAGGTCATGATGATCAGCGTGTTGCGGAAGTCGACGGTGCGGCCCTGACCATCGGTCAGGCGGCCGTCATCGAGCACCTGCAGCAGCACGTTGAAGACATCGGGATGCGCCTTCTCGATCTCGTCGAACAGCACGACCTGGTAGGGCCGGCGCCGCACGGCTTCGGTCAGTGCACCACCCTCGTCATAGCCGACATAGCCGGGAGGCGCGCCGATCAGCCGCGAGACCGAGTGCTTCTCCATGTATTCGGACATATCGAGGCGAACCATCGCGGTCTCATCGTTGAACAGGTCAGCGGCGAGCGCCTTGGTCAGCTCGGTCTTGCCGACGCCGGTAGGGCCTAAGAACATGAACGAGCCGGTCGGCCGGTTCGGGTCCTGCAGGCCTGCGCGGGCACGGCGCACGGCGGTTGCCACCGCATGCACCGCTTCGGCCTGGCCGACGACGCGCTTGGCGAGCGCGTCCTCCATTTTCAGGAGCTTGTCCTTTTCGCCCTCGAGCATCTTGTCGACCGGCACGCCGGTCCAGCGCGAGACGACCTGCGCGATGTGGTTGGCGGTGACCGCCTCCTCCATCATCTCGCCGCCGTTCGGCTTGCTGCTCTCCTGCGCTTCGATATCGGCAAGCTTGCGCTCCAGCTCGGGAATCCGGCCATAGGCCAGCTCGCCCGCCTTCTGGAATTCGCCGCGACGCTGCGCATTGGCAAGCTCGACACGGAGCCCATCGAGTTCGCTCTTCAGCTTCTGGGCGTTGGAGAGCTTGTTCTTCTCCGCGCTCCAGCGCGCCGTAAGCGCCGCCGACCTCTCCTCCAGCCCGGCGAGCTCCTTCTCCAGCGTCTGCAAGCGGCTCTTCGAGCCGGCATCGCTCTCCTTCTTCAGCGCCTCTTGCTCGATCTTCAGCCGGATGATGTCGCGATCCAGCGAATCGAGCTCTTCCGGCTTGGAATCGACCTGCATCTTCAGCCGCGCCGCCGCCTCGTCCATCAAATCGATGGCCTTGTCGGGCAGGAAGCGGTCGGTGATGTAGCGGTTCGATAGCGTGGTCGCGGCCACCAACGCGGAGTCGGTGATGCGCACGCCGTGGTGCTGCTCGTATTTGTCCTTCAGGCCGCGCAGGATCGAGATGGTGTCCTCGACCGTCGGCTCGCTGACATAGATCGGCTGGAAGCGGCGGGCCAGCGCGGCATCCTTCTCGACATGCTTGCGGTATTCGTCGAGCGTGGTCGCACCGATACAGTGCAGCTCACCGCGCGCGAGCGCAGGCTTCAGGAGGTTGGACGCGTCCATCGCGCCATCGGCCTTACCGGCGCCGATCAGGGTGTGCATCTCGTCGATGAACAAGATGATGCCGCCCTCGGCGGACGAGACCTCCTGCAGGACGGACTTCAGCCGCTCCTCGAACTCGCCGCGATATTTCGCTCCGGCGATCAAGGCGCCCATGTCGAGCGACAGCAGCTTCTTGTCCTTCAGGCTCTCCGGCACGTCGCCATTGAGGATGCGCAGCGCCAGGCCCTCGACGATTGCGGTCTTGCCGACGCCGGGCTCACCGATCAGGACCGGATTGTTCTTGGTCCGCCGCGACAGCACCTGGATGGTGCGGCGAATCTCCTCGTCACGGCCGATCACCGGGTCGAGCTTGCCGTCGCGCGCAGCCTGGGTCAGGTCGCGGGCATATTTCTTCAGCGCGTCGTAGGCGTTCTCGGCGGTCGCGCTGTCAGCGGTGCGACCCTTGCGCAGCGCTTCGATCGCCACATTCAGGTTCTGCGCCGTGACGTCGCCCTTGCTCAGGATGGAGGCTGCCTCGCTGCCCTTCTCGAGCGTGAGCCCGAGCAGCAGCCGCTCGACGGTGACATAGCTGTCGCCGGTCTTGTCGGCGGCCTTTTCGGCCGCATCGAAGGCGCGCGCCAGCTCCGGCGACAGGTAGACCTGCCCGGCACCGTTGCCCGAAACCTTCGGCAGCTTGCTCAGCGCCTCTTCGGTCGCTTTCAGGATTGCTCTGGAATTGCCGCCGGCACGGTCGATCAGACCGCCGGCAAGCCCCTCATTGTCGTCCAGCAGCACCTTCAACAGATGCAACGGCGAGAACTGCTGGTGACCGTCGCGCATGGCGAGCGATTGGGCAGACTGGATGAATCCGCGCGAGCGCTCGGTGTACTTCTCAATGTTCATTCGTTTTCCCTCGGCCTGCCATCGTCACCCATTCAGGCATGACAACGGCATCTTCATTGGGTTTTCCGCGGGCCGCGTTGACGTTCCTCAACCAGCCTCTGGTCGTCGCCATCATTTTTCAGGCTTGCCGCAGATGTGGGCACTTGGTTCCGAAACGGAAGAGCCACGGTCTGCGATTTTGCCCGGTGGTGCTCAGCGCCGCACGATGGCGACAAGGTAGCGGCAGGGCTGAGCAGTTTCGTTACGGAAGACGATGTCCGACGGCGGCCCGAGCTCGACGCGGTCACCCGCAGCGAGTTCATGGCGCTCCGCCCCTTCCATCAAGGTGAGGCGGCCGCTGATCACCCACACCACCTGGCGGACCAGGTGATAGGCGCTGGCCGGGAAGCCGGCTTCCTGCCTGGCAGGCAGCTCGACTTCCACTAATTCCAGCGGATTGGCTGGATGCAGGAACACCTGCCGCCGCAGATAGGCTGCCTTCGGATCGCGCCACACCGGCTGATCCTTGGCCCGCTGCAGGCGGGAACTGTGTGAGGCAATCTCGAACAGCGCGGCCATGGTCAGGCCATAGGCCGTGGCAATCCGCGACAGCGTCGCCGCCGTCGGGCTGGCCTCGGCCCGCTCGATCTTGCTCAGCATGGCCTTGGACACGCCGGCCCGCCCGGCGAGTTCCGCCAGCGACCAACCGCGCCCTTCCCGCTCGGCGCGAACCCGCCGCCCGAGAGCCTCATCGGCTTTGTCTTCTATAATTGACATACCGTCTTATATAGTGGACGGTAGGGAGCATTCAAGAGGCCCGTCGAGGAACGACCATGATTATCCGCCCCGCCACCGAGCAGGACATTCCCGCGATCACCGCTATCTTCAATGAGGCGGTCGCCAACTCGAACGCGATCTGGACCGAGAAGCAGGATTCCGACGCCGAGCGACTGGCCTGGATGAAGGCGCGGCTGGCGCTGGGCTACCCGGTGCTGGTCGCGGCCGAAGGGCCTGTGGTGCTCGGGTACGGCACGTTCGGCGATTTCCGGGCCTTCCCGGGTTACCGCTACAGCGTCGAGCATAGCGTCTATATCCACGCCGATCATCGCGGCCGCGGCCTCGGGCGCGTCATTGTCGACGAGCTCATCGCCGCGGCCACCGCGCTCGGCAAGCACGTCATGATCGCCGGCATCGACGGCGGCAATCCCGCCTCGCTCCGGCTGCACGCGCAGGCCGGCTTTGTCGAGGTCGCGCGGATGCCGGAGGTCGGGCGCAAGTTCGGCCGCTGGCTCGATCTCGTGTTCATGCAGCGCGGGCTGGACGCCCCGGGCGCGGCGCGGCCCGACTAGCTGCCTTGGCATTGGCGACGGTTCTCCTCGCGCACCAAACAGGCTAGAGCGAGCAGATGGACACGATGCACACTTCTTCCGCCCGGATCACCGGCATCTACCGCTATCCCGTCAAGGGTCTGACGCCCGAGGCCCTGTCCCACGCCGAGCTCAAGGTCGGCGAGACGCTGCGCTCGGATCGCCGTTATGCGATCGAGAACGGCCCAAGCGGTTTCGATCCGGCGACGCCGAAGTGGCTGCCGAAGCCGCATTTCCTGATGCTGCAGCGGGACGAGTGGCTGGCGCCGCTGCGCGCCCAATTCGACGACGACAGCCACGTGCTGACGTTACGCCGGGACGGCGCGATGGTGGCGCAGGGCGATCTCGATACGGAAGCCGGGCGCGCGGCGATCGAGCGCTATTTCGCCGATCGCCACGCCGGCCAGATCAAGGGGCCGCCCAAGGTGCTGGTGAGCGCCGGGCACAGTTTTTCCGACGTGCCGCGCAAAGTGGTCTCGATCATCAATCTGGCGAGCCTGCGGGCGATCGAGCAGATGGTGCATGCACCGGTGCATCCCTTGCGCTTTCGCGCCAACCTCTATGTCGAGGGTTGGCCGGCATGGCATGAGGCCAGCCTGCTCGACCAGACCATTGCGATCGGCAGCGCGCGGGCAAAAGTTGTGAAGCGGATCACACGTTGTGCTGCGGTCAATGTCGATCCCGACACCGGCGCGCGCGATCTCTCGGTCCCGAACACGCTGATGCAGCGCTTCGGCAACAACGAATGTGGCATCTACGCCGAGATCATCAGCGACGGCGGCGCGGCCGTCGGCGACACGATTGCTGCGGAACCGCACTAGGTCACGCCAGGTTTCGTATTCCTTGAAGACGGCATAAACGTGCATCGCATTGCAATGTTCGGTTGCGTGCAATAGACTTCACTCGACATTTTGAATTGCAGCAAATTTGTCGAAATTGATTGCACGGGGTTGCCATGAGCATGATCATGGTTTCGTACCGGCGGGTCGATCAGGACACAGCGGGCCGCATCGCCGACCATCTGATCGAGAAGTACGGTGAGAAATCCGTCTTCTTCGACGTCAACAGCATTCGCACCGGCGCCAACTTCGTCGACCGGATCGCCAAGGCCATCGTCGCCTGCGACATCGTCATCGCGGTGATCGGTCCGCATTGGATCGGCAAGACCGACGATGGGAAACCTGCGCGTCTGGAGGATCCCGCAGATTCCGTGCGCTTCGAGATCGAAACGGCGCTGAAGCACAACAAGACGCTGCTGCCGCTGCTGGTGAACGGTGCAACCATGCCGGAGGCCGCCGAGTTGCCGGAATCGCTTCGCTTCCTGCACTTCTGCAACGCCGCCCGGGTCGACTCGGGTCAGGATTTTCGCATGCACATGACCCGCCTGATCGATACGATCAACGAGGTCCTGGGTGAGGCCGGGCGATCGCCGGTGCGTGAAGTTTCGCCGATCAAGCGCTACTGGAAGTACGGCGCAGGACTCGCCGCCGCGGCATTGGCGCTGGCCGTCTGGACCGTCGGGCCCGCGTTCGAACATACCGTGGTGAAGTCAGGCGGACAGGACGATCAGACCACCGTCGGACGCACGACGCCGCCCGCCGTTCCGGCCTCCGTCACGCAGCGCGCCAAGGCGCATGACGGCTTTCTCTTTCCCGATTCCGATCGACGATTTCTGAGTGAGGCCGATCTCAAGGACATGTCGGCGATCGAGCTGCGCATCGCGCGAAACGAGATTTTCGCGCGGCATGGCCGGTTCTTCAAGGATCAGGTGCTCGCGAACTACTTCTCGCAATTCGCCTGGTATCAACCCGCTGCGGTCGAAGTCCCCCTGAGCAACCTCGAGACGACCAACGTCGACACGATCGAGGCGAAGGAGCACGAGAAGTGAGGCCAGCCGGCAGTATCGGTTGACCTCGCACCGCGTGTGACCACCTCCTCCATTCTCAGGGGAGAGGTGGCCAGTCCCCGATCAATTCGTCGGCATCACATAGGCATAGATCCGGCCGCGCGAGACCGGCGCCTCGCGGACGCGGTGGCTGCTGTTGCCCGAGATCATGATCGGATTGCCCTTGGCATCGACGCCGGTGATGATGCCGACATGACCGCCGCCACGGCGGCCCATCACGGCGATGGCGCCGACCTGCGGCCCCGAAACGCGCGTGCCGTATTTGGCGAACGAGCTCGCCATGTCGGAGCCGGTGCCGCGATGGCCGGTCTGCTGCAGCACCATGTTCATGAAGCGCGCGCACCACAGGCTGGAGCGGCCGGTCGGGTTGCCGCCGCCGAGATAACGGCGGGCCGTGTCGACGATGCCGGATGAGCCGAAGCCGCCGGTCGCGCTCGCGTCGGTGTTCGATGCAGCCTCAGCGCCGGGCATTACGGCCGCATTGGCCTCGCCAAAGCCGCCCGCCTGCATCCGGGCGCGACGCTCGGCGCGCGACAGCCGCGCTGTGTGCCGGTGATGATGATGGGAATAGTGCCGCGCGTGATGGCCGGCATGGGCCGAATGCGCGTGACGCGAATGGTGCGGACGGGCGGACGCCGGAGCGGCGGAGATCACGGCGAGCGTGAGCGAACACAGGGCCAGCGCCAAAACTCGAAGCGACCGGCGATACGCAAGCAACTGAACCATACTTCACGAGATCCTCTGAAACGTCCCCCGATTCCCCGTCGCGTTCCCAAGGGAATGCGGCGGTGGTTTTGAAAATCGGGATGTGGCGCGAGGAAGATTTCATGCGGCGTTGCGGAAACGATTTCTGGGTCATTCCGCGCAAATTTCATGACGAAAATAGCCAGAACTGCCGCATTGCAGCCGCGGAAATTAATTGCAAATCTGGGGCCGGCCAACGAGAGGAGAATTTCAATGCCCCATGCCGTCACGAAAGATCATGTCCGCCTGCATTTCGAAGAGGCGGGCAGCGGGACCCCGATCATCTTCCTGCACGAGTTCGCCGCTGATCATACCAACTGGGAACCGCAGATGCGCTATTTCTCGCGCGGACACCGCTGCATCGCCTATTCCGCGCGCGGCTACACGCCGTCGGACGTGCCTGCGAACGCCGACGTCTACACCTACACGCATTTCTACACCGACGCGCTCGCGGTGCTCGACCATCTCGGCATCGCCAAGGCCCATTTCATCGGCCTCTCGATGGGCTCCTATTCGTCGTTGCAGGTCGCGCTCAACGCGCCGGAGCGCGCGCTGTCGATGACGCTCGCCGCCGTCGGCTCCGGCTCGAACCTCGAGAATCTCGATGCCTTCCGCGCGCAGTGCCGCGCCAATGCCGAGCAGTACGAGGCAATCGGCTCGATCGAGGTCGCCAAGGTAACCCGCGAGGCGCCGAGCCGGATTCCGTTCCTGGTCAAGGACCCGCGCGGCCACGCCGATTTCTACGCCGCGCTCGCCCGCCATGACGCCAAGGGCTCGGCCAACACGATGCGGAGCTTCCAGGGCGGCAGGCCCTCGATCTACACCATGACCGACGCCATCAAGCGCGCCGCGACGCCGGCGCTGATCCTGTGCGGCGACGAGGACGACAATTGCATCGTGCCCAGCATGTTCCTGAAGCAGCACCTGCCGGCCGCGGGCCTGTCGTTCTTCCCCAAGTCGGGCCATGTGCTCAATCTGGAGGAGCCCGCACTATTCAATGAGATGGTCGAGCGCTTCATCGCGCTGGTCGAGGCGGGCCGCTGGCCGGCACGCGATCCGCGATCGCTGGTGGCGGGATGATTGTCCGGTGTCGTCGCCGCGCGCAGGACGCGGCCAGAGCCTGGGCGGCAGGGGCGGACAGCGCTCCCAGTCTGCCTCCGGAATATGGAAAAACGAAATCCATCAACGTTCCCACGGCACCGGGCGAACGATGAGAGCAGGTTACCTTCTTCTGCTCTGCGTTGTTTCGATCGGGCTTGCGGCCTTCTCCAGGACGGTTCGCGCTGAAGGCCTCGTTGAGGAAATGAAACTGGAGGCCGCAGGCGCCGCGGCGAACACGTCCTATCTCCTGGAAGGGAAGCCACAGCCCTCGATCCCGATCGGCTGGGCCGTGATGAGCCCAATGATCGTCGTCATCGGCGACGATCAGTACGCGCCCATTTTCGCTCCTTGCGATCCTGCCAATCCAGGTCTGTACTGTGTTGAAATCCTGAGAAACGGCGCAACGTTCTCGGAGCCGCTGGATCTGGGGCACACCTTCGCGCCCGACGGCTTTCAAGCCGAGCTCGCTTATCATCCCCCGCTGTTGTTTACCGACGGAGCCAGGCTGCTGGTCGCCTACTGGGTCCGCGCCAAGGACCACCGTTCCATCATCCAACTGCTCTCGCTCGATCCGAAGGCGTCAGCTCCGGCTCCTTGGACGTTGCTATCGAGGTTCGAGAACCGTGGTGACGAGCTTCTCAGTTACCTCGGAGGAGCGATGGGCCCTGCCGGCGAAATCGTGATCGCGGGATATGGCACCGGAGGACCTGCGCGAAGCCACCGGCTCGAAATAACAAAGATACTTCCGCCATACACCGGGCCTTGGATGCCGAAGCAACTCATCGCCGAATATCCCTCGCCGGCCTACGCACCGGAATATCCGCATGTCGCCATTCGCGACGACGGCAGCACCAGCATCTTGACAGTGCTCGCCAACTACACGCCATGCTCAGAGAGTGGAGTGACGTATTCCGTCTACAAGAACGTCATCGCGTTCGAGGGAAAGTATGCCGGATCGTTCGTCGCGAGATGGAGCGACGCTACGCCGGATACCGTAACCGATCCGGCAAACCACGGCGACAGCTGCCTGTTCGGGGCCGACCGCTATCCGCTGGCTCACTTCTGGGACAAGCAGTCACATGCGATCTATTCGATCGTACGGAGCGCCGACCTCGACGAGGTCGATGCCACGCACAAGGTGGCCTCGAACGTCCGCTTCTCACGGACGTTCAAGCTCTATCGTGACGGCAACCTGATCGTGCCCGACCTTGCAGTCTATTTCTCGCAATATTTTGCCGACCCCCAGCATCCCTGCTACAGCCCACAGAGCGCGTGTCACATCCACGCCATGACGATGACCCGTCTCGACAATGGGGAGTTCGTCATCTTCGCCAATGCCCGCGACGATGACCCCGCAATGGCCTATTCAAAAATCGGCGTCATTTGGTCGAAGGATCTCCGGACATTCTCCGAGCCGGTCTATCTGCCGACGTCCTACGGTCCTGGATACGGCATATTCGTCGCGCAACCCGACAAGAACGGCATGCATTCGGTGGGCAAGCTTCAGTTCTTCAACGCGGGCAATACGTACAACCCGGCGCAACTCAACTACAACCAGCGCCTGACTGTGTGGCGCTATTCCCTCGAGTAGCGCCGGCGCCTCTTCGAAGACGCGCAGTGATCGACGAAGGCGCGAACGGTTCGCACGCGCCCGCCGATCTCATTCGCCGCCTGTCGCCTGAGCGAACGTGGCGCGGATATCTCTTTCCATCTCCTGTTCGAAATTGCATTTCCCGCAATACTGCGCCTGCTTGTAGTATTCGTAGTTCCTTCCACGCCTGACCGCCTGTTTCGTCACAGTGAGCGACAACGGCAGCGACGTCATATCCCCGGCCGGATCGGGAAACTTCACATCGAGCGCGATATGGCCTTGCCCGTCGGGCTGCAATGCCGGGAAGTCCTGGATGAACGCCATTTTGGTGATGCGGTTGTCGACCATATCGGCGACGATCCCCTCCAGCCGATAGCCGTAGCGCACGTCGTCAGGGTGAATCACCAGCTTGCGCAACAAGGGATGCACGATCAGCTTTGGACTGGTCTTCTTGACGAACACAAAGTTGGCGGGCTCGGAACCGGAAGCCGCGCCGGCGAACGTCCAGCGGCTTTTTGCGGCCTGGTCCTCGGTGTTGACGATATGCCGTCCCGCCAAAGGATAGAGCTCATTCGAGGGATTCTGCGCAAATTCCAGTTCCTTCGAAGTCGGCGCCAGATCGTCCGCATCGGCCAGGGCCATGGTCGCGTTGCTGCCCGGCAGCGGCTTCGCATCGCCCGGCGCCAGCTGGCCACCGAACGCGACGCCAAACCGGGCCTTGATTTCCCCGCTGGTCAGCCCCTTGAGGTCAGGTGGCCCGCTGTTCGCAAAGGGGACGAAGTTTTCGTTCTGCGATCCGAAATACAGCCGGAAAGTCTCGCCGGCGGCATCGCTCCAGAAAATCCGGTCGCCCTCGAAAAGCATGGCGACGTCGCCATTCGCCGGCACGGCCATGTCCTTCAGATCGAGCGTCGTTGTCACTCCCTCGGATGGAACGTGAATATTCTTGAGCGTAACCATGCGGAACGGACGGTTCGCCGATTCGATCATGATGTTTGTTGGGTTGCGCAGGAACGCGCCATCGACGGTATTGATACCGCGCCGGGGCAGCACCAGTCCGGTGGGAAACCGCTCGGCCGTCACGTTCTGGAACGTAATGTTCTCGGTCTGGGAATTTCCGCCGATCGCGAAATCGGTATCCATGTGATGTTCGCCGCCATAGGCGTGGACATTGCGGATCAGCGTGTCCCGGACGTAGGGGATGAAGAGCGCGTGCCGGCTGACGTTCCAAACCGTGACATCCTCGATCAGGCTCTGGGAAGGATGCGGCGCAAGCAGCTTGTGATTCCAGATCTCGACCCCATCGGTCGAGCCGGCGGCGTAGTTGCGTGCGAAGTACAAATCGACGTCCGACGTCGAAATGCGGCCTACCGCATCGGCGTTGACGCGATTGTCGGTGTTGCGCGCATCGAAATAGGTGCGGGTGCTTCCTCCTTCCGCGAACGCATAACCGAACACGACATACGCACCCGCGGCGTGTCCAAAAGCCCAATTGTCCGTTACGCGGACGCCGGCGCTTTGCATCCAGAAGCCGTGCCCCTGATGGCCGTTGTCGAAGATTCCCATTCGGCTGACGAGATCATCGCCTGATCCGGTCGATCGGACGGCGAGATTCCCGCGAAATGATCCGATCTCCGTGCCGTTCTCCGCGAAGAAATGCGAACCGGCGATCGCGAACGTCACATTGTTCTCTGCCAGGAGATGACCGCCATGGTTGACGATCCCATGCTTCGGACTTCCCCACACGACGCTGTTGCGCACCACATGAGGCGGGACATCGACGCGCGCGCCCGAGACGACGTGGAAATGAAGCGCGTACCGACCGACGGTGTTGCCGTCCGATCCGGGGACCAGTTTTCCTGTCTCGTCGAGATCGGGTGCGGTCTGGGCCCGCTTCGCATCGGTACGGCCGAGATCCCGGAACTCGGCGCCGTCGATGTTCACACCGGTCTGCTGATGCAGGAACATGATATGGCCGCGCGCCGACAAGGGCGCTGCAGCTTCGGAAGCAATACGGACGTTCCTCGTGAGGTTGCCCATCGGAACGGAGCTGCCGTCCGGTGTCAGATGCGCATATCTGAGCGGCCGATCGAGCCGGATTTGGTCGCCATCGACGCCGGCAATGATCGGCGTCTCGTCCTCATTGCTCGTGTCGCTGGTCCCGGGCACGATCAATTCATCCCCGACGGCCCAGTTCGACGGCGGCTGATCGAACTTGAATTCTCTCGCTCCGGACAGGAGTTGGCTCTGCGGTATCTTCCAGGCGGTCTTTTCGGCGCCGTGAATCCGGATCGCGCCCATGGAAATCAGCCCGCCCGCCATGTCGAACGGATCATGCTCTCGGTCCCGGAACGTTCGCGCGGCGAAGGTCAGCTTTGCGACGACGGACTTCGGCACAGGATGATCTTCGGTCCCGATCTCAAGCGCCCCTTCAGGCGTGACGACAATCGTCCCGGCATTGACGGAGGCTGCGCGATCGGTGCTCCAGACCAGGGCTCCATCGACGCGGATCCAGTCGATCCTGGCAGGAACCTCCGGATCGACCTTGACGGTCAATCCGGATGGAATGCGGACCCTTGCGCCGGCGGCGGGCGGCTTGCCCTCAGCCCAGGTGGCGGGAGCGCTCCAGTCACCCGACTTCACAGCGATAGCGGTCTCCGAGCACAAGGCGACAAGTTCGAGTGCCGCGGCATGCTCGCGATGGCGTGCCAGATTGGACGCGTGCCCCGCAGCATGTTCGGACCCGTTCGGGTTGCAGGCGCCTTGCGATCGCGCGAGATGATGCTGATGCCCAGCGGGTTCGATGATATCGACAGCCCAAGCAGCTGCGGCCACTGCCGCAACGACGGCGAGCGCAATCGAGAAACCTGTTCGCATTACCTTCCCCAGCAATTACCCGTCGGCGTCAGCCCGGATCGACTGCCGTCAGCCCGTGATCGATTTGCATCGCCCCTGAGGCAGCCCGCTGCATTGTCGCACGGCAATGCCGATCTGGAAAGCTAGACGGCGAGTATCCGGCGCGATGCAACGGGACCGTGCGCGCCGCGCATCGATTACTTCGCCTTGCCGCCCCGGCTGAGCAGGAACACGCCCTGCTCGCCGAACATGTTCCACACCCACCAGGGCAGGTTGAGCGGCACCGGGCGGCCGTAGAGATCGAGCGCCACCGCGCGCTCCATCTTGACGTTGATCTCCTCGCAGAGCTGCACGAAATCCTTGATGGTGCAGAAATGAATGTTCGAGGTGTCATACCAGCTCGCCGGCAGATTCTCGGTGCGCGGCATGTGGCCGCCGATCAGCAGCTGCAGCCGCATCTTCCAGAACCCGAAATTCGGGAACGAGACGATCGCGCGCTGGCCGATCCGCAGCAGATTCTCCAGCACCACCTTGGGCTGCCGCGTCGCCTGCAGGGTCTGCGACAAGATGACATAGTCGAACGCGTCATCGGGATAGTTGACGAGGTCGGTGTCGGCGTCGCCCTGCACCACCGCGAGGCCCTTGGCGACGCAGCCATTGACGCCCTCGCGCGACAGCTCGATGCCGCGGCCGTCGATG
The DNA here is from genome assembly GCF_002532045.1 of Bradyrhizobium sp. C9. Classification (GTDB taxonomy): domain Bacteria; phylum Pseudomonadota; class Alphaproteobacteria; order Rhizobiales; family Xanthobacteraceae; genus Bradyrhizobium. The sequence goes on from NZ_NWTG01000011.1 coordinate 29,776, forward strand.
CCGCGGCTCTCCAAGAGCTGCAGCAACTCGCCATCGCCACAGCCGACGTCGAGCACGCGCGAGCCCGGCCGCACCATGTCGGCGACCAGCAGATGATCGGTGCGATAGCCGCCGGTCCGCTCCGGCGCGACGCCCGGCAAGGGCAGTGTCTGCTGCATGCTCATGACTGGCCGCCGTCTTTCAGTCCGCGCGCCTTGCCTGCGGCCTGCAGGAAGGCGCGGGAGATCTCCAGGAATTCCGGCACGTCGAGCAGGAACGCGTCATGGCCGCGATCGGTCTCGATCTCGGCGAACGACACCCGTGCGCTCGACGCGTTCAGCGCATGCACCAGCGCGCGCGATTCCGAGGTCGGAAACAGCCAGTCGCTGGTGAACGACACCACGCAGAACCGCGTCTTGATGCCGGCGAACGCCTTTGCGAGCACACCATTATGGTCGGCGGCGATGTCGAAATAGTCCATCGCGCGCGTGAGATACAGATAGCTGTTGGCGTCGAAGCGCTCGACAAAGGACGAGCCCTGGTAGCGCAGATAGCTTTCGACCTGGAAATCCGCGTCGAACGAGAAGGTCGGCAGCTCGCGGTCCTGCATCCGGCGGCCGAACTTGCGATGCAGCGCGGCGTCCGACAGATAGGTGATGTGCGCGGCCATCCGCGCCACCGCCAGTCCGCGATGCGGATGGGTGTCCTCGTCGACATAGCGGCCGCCGCGCCAGTCGGGATCGGCCATCACCGCCTGACGGCCGAGCTCATGGAACGCGATGTTCTGCGCCGAGTGCCGCGTCGAGCAGGCGATCGCGAGCGTCGAGAACACGCGCTCGGGATAGGCCGCGGTCCATTGCAGCACCTGCATGCCGCCCATCGAGCCGCCGACCACGCAGAACAGCGTCGCAATGCCGAGGCGATCGATCAGCATCGCCTGCGCGCGCACCATGTCAGGGATCGTGATGATCGGGAAATCGAGCCCCCACACCTTGCCGGTCGCAGGGTTGAGTGACGCGGGCCCGGTCGAGCCCATGCAGCCGCCGATCACGTTGGAGCAGATGATGAAGTATTTTTCGGGATCGATCGGCTTGCCGGCGCCGACCATGGTGTCCCACCAGCCGGGCTTGCCGGTGACGGGATGGGTGTTGTTGACGTGCTGATCGCCGGTCAGCGCGTGGCAGATCAGGATCGCGTTGGACCTGTCGGCATTGAGCTCGCCATAGGTCTGATAGGCGATCTGGAACGGCGCGAGATCAATGCCGCAATCCAGCTTCAGCGGCTGATCCATGCCGAACTTCGCCACCAATGACGACGGATGATCGGCCTCATGGGCGCGATCATCGCTTTGGGTTTGCGGGCTCGGTATCGGACGCACGTTGCTCATCTAGGCGACCCTGCCCTCGCACGGGAGGGCTCGAACAGAAATCAGGCCATAAAAAACCCGGCCTGAACAAGGTTCGGCCGGGAGCTGATCTGTCCCCGGCCTGTTTAGCGAGTTGTTTAACGTGGCTGCAAGCCGGCCGGCTCAAATGACCACGGAGTGGAACGAACCTAGTCCTCGGGCCCCCCGTCGTCAAGGCGGCCAGCGAACGTCCCCTTGCCCGGCCCCGATGGTTAACCGAATGCGCAAGGCACGGCTGCGACGTTTCTCTTTGCTTTCGCTGCCCGTCTTTCCTAATCAGGGATCCTGTCTGGCACGGCATCGGGCCGCCCGGACGACAAGGTTTGAGAGCATGTCCAACCCACCCCCGTCGCCGCCCTCGCTGCAGGAGCTGCGCAAGGAGATCGATGCGATCGACGAGCAGGTTCACCGCCTGCTGATGGCGCGCGGCGACATCATCGACCGCCTGATCCAGGTCAAGAAGACCCAGGAGGTCGGCTCGGCGTTCCGCCCGGCGCGCGAGGCCAGCATGATGCGCGAGCTGGTGCGGCGCCATCGTGGCATCCTGCCGCTCGACACCATCGAGAGCATCTGGCGCGTCATCATTTCGACCTTCACTTACGTGCAGGCGCCGTTCGCGGTGCATGCCGACGTTTCCGTGGGCGAGTCGGCAATGCGCGACTCGGCGCGGTTTCACTTCGGCTTCGTGGTGCCCTACGTGTCGCATTTCAGCGCCCAGGCCGCGATCGAGGCGGTGGCCAAATCGAAGGGTGACCTCGCGCTGGTCTCCGCGATCGCGAGCCGTACGCCGTGGTGGAATGCGCTCGAGACCGATGGCGCGCCGAAGATCATCGCGCGGCTGCCGTTCCTCGAACGCGCCGACCATCCCGCGGCGCTGCCGGTGTTCCTGATCTCGCGGGTCGCCGACGACGCCATGGTGACGGAGGTCGAGATGTGGAGCGTGCGCGTCTCCGGCTGGAACGCCGATGTCGCCCGTGCGCTGGCCCCGCTCGCCGAGATCGTGGCGGTCCCCGACACCGCCTTCGACGGTGCCGCCCTGCTGGTCTCGGTCACCGGGCAAGACTTCGAGAAGATCAAGCTTGCCTTGATCGAGGCCGGCGCCTCGGTGCGCTCTTCGGCCCTCGTCGGCAGCCACGCAACGCGCTATACGGTGCCCTCTAACGGGTCGGCCAGAAGCTAGCCGCCTGTATATCCGGAGTTGATGATGTCCCGCCCCGTGCCGAATCCCGGCATCCTCGATATTGCGCCCTACACGCCCGGCAAGAGCCCGGTGCCGGAACCGGGCCGCAAGGTGTTCAAGCTGTCCGCCAACGAGACGCCGTTCGGTCCGTCTCCGAAGGCGATCGCGGCCTACAAGGGCGCGGCCGACCATCTCGAGGACTATCCGGAAGGCACCTCGCGGGTGCTGCGCGAGGCGATCGGCCGAGCCTACGGGCTCGATCCCGACCGCATCATCTGTGGCGCCGGCTCCGACGAGATCCTCAATCTCTTGGCGCACACCTATCTGGCGCCCGGCGACGAGGCGATCTCGACCACCCACGGCTTCCTGGTCTACCCGATCGCCACCATGGCGAACGGCGCCAAGAACGTGATCGCGGCCGAGACCAATTTCACCGCCGATGTCGACGCCATCCTCAAGGTGGTGACGCCGCGCACGAAACTGGTCTGGCTCGCCAACCCGAACAATCCGACGGGCACCTATATCCCGTTCGACGAGGTCAAGCGGCTGCGCGCCGAACTCCCCTCGCACGTGCTGCTGGTGCTCGATGCTGCTTACGCCGACTATGTCTCGCGCAACGACTACGAGCTCGGCATCGAGCTGGTCGCGACCACTGACAACACGGTGGTGACGCACACCTTCTCGAAGATCCACGGCCTTGCCGCGCTGCGGATCGGCTGGATGTTCGGCCCGGCGCATATCGTCGATGCTTGCAACCGCATCCGCGGTCCGTTCAATGTCACGACGCCGGCGATGCTGGCGGCGGTGGCGGCGATCGAGGACTCGGCGCATGTGCAGATGTCGCGGACCCACACCGAACAGTGGCGCAACTGGCTGACCGAGGAGATCGGCAAGCTCGGGCTCAAGGTGACGCCGAGCGTCGCCAATTTCGTGCTGATCCACTTCCCGGCCGACAAGGGCAAGACCGCCGCGGAAGCCGATGCCTATCTCACGCGGCGCGGCCTCGTGCTGCGCGCGCTCAACAATTACAAGCTGCCGCATGCGCTGCGCATGACCGTTGGCACCGAGGAAGCCAACCGCCTCGTGGTCGAGGGCCTGCGCGACTTCTTGGGTGGAAAGTGAGCACCGACGTGACCACGGCTCCGCTCTTCAACCGCATCGCCTTGATCGGCTTCGGCCTGATCGGCGGCTCGATCGCGCGCGGCGCGCGCGCGCAGGGCCTGGTCGGCGAGATCGTGACCACCGCGCGCTCGGAGAAGACGCGCGCGCGGGTCGCCGAGCTCGGCATCGTCGATCGCGTCGTCGAGACCAATATCGAGGCGGTGAAGGATGCCGATCTCGTCATCCTCTGCATCCCGGTGGGCGCCTGCGGTCCAGTCGCGGCCGAGATTGCCGCCCATTTGAAGCCCGGCGCCATCATCTCCGACGTCGGCTCGGTGAAGGGCGCCGTCGTCAAGGACATGGCGCCGCATCTGCCTGACGGCGTGCACTTCGTCCCGGCGCATCCGGTGGCCGGCACCGAACACTCGGGCCCGGATTCCGGCTTCGCCGAACTCTTCATCAACCGCTGGTGCATCCTGACGCCGCCCGAAGGCACCGATCCCGCGGCGACCGACCGGCTGCGCGCCTTCTGGGCCGCGCTCGGCGCCAAGGTCGAGGTCATGACGCCGGATCATCATGACCTCGTGCTCGCGATTACCAGCCATCTGCCGCATCTGATCGCCTACACCATCGTCGGCACCGCCGACGAGTTGGCGCAGGTCACGGAATCCGAGGTCATCAAGTTCTCTGCCGGTGGCTTCCGCGACTTCACCCGCATCGCGGCGTCGGACCCGACGATGTGGCGCGACGTGTTCCTTGCCAACAAGGACGCCGTGCTCGAGATGCTCGGCACCTTCACCGAGGATCTGTCGAAACTGACCCGCGCGATCCGGCGCGGCGACGGCGAGGCGCTGTTCGACCACTTCACCCGCACCCGCGCCATCCGCCGCGGCATCGTCGAGATCGGCCAGGATTCGGCCGCGCCCGACTTCGGCCGCCCGCATGCGAATTTGAAGAAGTAGGCGAGCTCTCTCCATTCGTCGTCCCGGCGGAAGCCGGGACCCATACGCCGCAGCAGATGTCGTAAACGGGACTCGGCGTTGCAGCGTCGCGCAACAATGACCATTCGTGGTTATGGGTCCCGGCCTTCGCCGGGACGACTCCGAATATGCCGCTCTGAGCTACCCATCGGGTTGCTTTTTCGCAGTTCCTGCCGTCATTCCGCCGCAGCCCGAAGCGCTGTAAGCTGGCGCGGCATCGATGACAGGGAGCCATCAGATGATACTCAGTCCCGATCATGTGACGATCGCGGTGGCAGACGCCGGCCCGGCGATCGCATTCTTCGCGCTGCTTGGTTTCAAAAAGACTCACATCGCGACCATCGATGGCGGCGTTCCCGCGCAGTACATGGGCATGCCGGCGATGAAAGCGCAGCACATCACGCTCGCACTCGACGGAGCGGATTTTGAGATCCAGCTGCTCGCGTTCGACCCGCCCCCGGGGACCGATCCGGGGGTGCACCCGACCAATCTGCGAAAACTCGGCTTCAATCACCTCGCCTTCCGCGTCGACGACATCGAGGCGGCCACCGCGCACCTCGTGGCCAACGGTGTGACCATGCTGAGCGAGGAGATGGACTACATCAGCCGAAAGCTCCGGCTGTTCGAGGGCCCCGAGGGCATCACCTTCGAGTTGGTGCAGCGGGACGACTGAGACTCTGCCACGCTTTCTCCAATTCCATCCCTCGTCATTCCCGGTGCGCAATTGCGCACCAGGAAATGACAAGGAGATGCCTACGCCGGCGGCAGGCCGAGCGACTGGGCGGCCTCCATCCAGACCGGCAGCTCGCGCTGATATAGCGCATTGCTCTCCTTGAAGCCGATCGCGGGTTCCAGCACGAAGGTCGCGAGCACCTCCTTCACCTTGGTATCGTTGTTGGCGGCGACGCAGAGTTCGGAGAGCCGGTCGACGATCGGCTGCGGTGTCGCCTTCGGCAGCGCCCAGCCCGAGAAGCCGCTCACGGTGAAGAATTTCGAGGTCGCGCCCTGTTCGGGCAGGGTCGCAATCCCGGGGATCGCATCGACCTTCTTGGAGTGCACTCCGAACACGACGCCGCGGTTGCCCTGCAGGACGCTCTGCGCCGCGGTGAAGCTGCCCATCGCAACGTCGAGCGTGCCTTCCGCCAGGCCGGTCCACATCGGTGCCTCGCCGCGGTAGTGGATCGGCTCGATATTGAGGCCGTACTGCTTGTTGAGCTCGTTGATCGTCATGTGCGGGGCGGAGCCCGCGCTGTAGGTGCCGAAATTCACCTTGCCGCTGCTGCGCGCATGGGCGACGAATTCCGCCAGCGTCTTGACGCCGAGCTTGGGGCTCGCGACCAGCAGCAGCCCGGCGCCCGGAATGACGCTGACCAGCGTCAAATCCTTGTCCATGTCGTAGCCGGGGTTCTTCATCATCGCCCGGTTCATCACGTAAGTGGTCGAGATCGAGCACAGGATGGTGTGTCCGTCAGGCGCGGCGCGCGCCACCTCGGCGGCGCCGATCGAGCCCGAGGCGCCCGCCTTGTTCTCGATGACGACGGTTTGTCCCACCTGCCTTGCGATGAATTCGCCGAAGGCGCGCGCCAACAGGTCGGTCTGCCCGCCGGCCGGGTAGCTGCAGATCATGCGGATTTGCCGCGACGGCCACGCAGCCTGCGCCGAGGCGCCGCGCGACAGCAAGGGCATCGCGAGCGAAGCAGCTCCGGCAGCGATGACGTGACGACGGCTGAATTCTGCTGGCATGGAAGTCCCCCCGATTTTTCAGCGAGGGTAGCGCATCGGGCAGGCTCAGCTACGGGACAGATTGGCGCAGCAACTAGTCAGCGTCGGCGTTCATCGTCGCATTCGTTGATCCCGGATCGCCCCTGCTGCCGAGATCGGCGCGACCTTCCGGATCGGCCGCTGACGGCCGACGAGGCCGGCGGTTGCCAGCATGACGTCGCCGCCGAACCACCACGAGCCGATCACGAACTCCCAGGCACGCGGCGGAATCTCGTCGAACACGATGCCATAAACCGACACCAGCGCAGCCAGCGCGGCGAGGAAGATGCCGCCCGCGCTCATGAGCTCGACGGCATCGATCCGCCCCGTCGCGCGCAAGGCCGGCCTTGGAATATCGATGCCGAGATAGAAGCCGACGGCGCCGATCACGATCGCGGTCACGATGAAGGCAAGCGTGCCGAAGAAGGCGATGTGCCCCTTCGCGAGCTGGGCGGCGACGAAGGTGCCGCCCATGGCACCGGCCATCGCCAGACCGGTTCGTTGCAACACATGCGCAGCGCGGCTGACCATCATCAGTTCACGCGCGAGCACGGCCCTCTCCTTTCGGCTCACGATCCTCATCTGCATGTTCCTTTCCAGAGCTTCGGCTCTGATCGGAATCAGAACCGAGTACGCAATGTCCGCTTGACGCTCAAAGACCGCTCTAAGGCGCGACGACGCTGCTCTCCCTCTCCCCGTTCTTACGGGGAGAGGGTCGGGGTGAGGGGCCGTCTCCGCACATGCGGTGAGCATTGCGCCGCGGAGGCTCCCCCTCACCCGGATTGCATCTCCGATGCGATCCGACCTCTCCCCGCGCGCGGGGCGGGGTGGAACGGCATCCGCGGCTCATCCAGGAGTAAAGCCACATCACGCCCTAGAACGGGTAGTAGCGGATCTGGGTCATGACGATGTGGTCGTCGGTCTTCGGCGCGCCGCCGACACCTTGGAAGGCGAAGCGCTGGTTGTAGGAGTACTGGACGCCGGCCTTGATCGCTCCGTAGTCGCCCTTGAAGATCGTGTCGTAGAAGCCGGCGGTGTATTGCCTGACTTCGGAGGTGTTGCCGTTACACGTCGCCGCCGGCGAGCTCTCGATGTTGCAGCCGAGATTGTTGTAGAGCGGATTGCCGTAGCCGAACGGCACCGTGCCGACATTGGAGAACGTCGCCTTGGTCTTCTCGAGGCCGGCATAGGCATAGAGATCGAGCGACGGCGTCGTGTGCCAGACCGTGCCGAGCAGGAACGCGGTGATCGGCAGCGGCTGGATCGAGCCGTCCTGGCGCACCGTCGCATCCGGGAACGGCGCGGCGGTGAAGCGGCCGAGCGCACCGTGCGACGCGGAGCCCTGCAGCTCCAGCAGCTTCGGCACGATCTCCGCCGAGAAATGCCCGCCGAAGCTCACCGTGTTGACGTCGTGATTGGCGAAGTTGAAGCGATCGTAGAAGTCGCGATACATCGCCCAGCCCTCGACATGCAGCTTGTAGGGCCCGAGCCGCGGATCCCATGCGCCCTTCACGGTGAAGTCAGGCACGTGATTGAGGCTGACATTGTTGGCGTTGTTGAAGAAGCTGCCGCCCGGCCCGGTGAGGTTGACCAGGAGGTTCGGATTGAGCACGCCCTGCGGGCCGGCCGCGGGCGTGCCGACCAGCGGCGTGTTGCCGCCGAAGAACGACGTCTGCGGATTTTCCGCCGAGACCGCGAGCTTGAATTCGGGCCCGATATCCTGCCAGACGCGAATGCCGGGCTGCCGCGCCGCGAGGAAGCCGGGCACCGATTCGAAATCGATCACGCCAGGCGCGTCGACCGAGCGCGGATCGATGCCGGCCTTGCTCGGCGCATTCAGCGACCAGCTCTGGCCGGCCAGCACGTGCAGGCCGAGATCGGTGCGCGTGACCTCGACGCTGGCCTGCCGCAGCCGCGGGTTGAACGAGTTGGTGGCGACCGAGTTCGCGGTCTGCGCGGCGCCTTCGAAGTCCATTTCGCCGTAGCCGGCGACGCGGGTGTTGGCGAACACTTCGGCTTCGGCAAGCACCGAGAAGCGGGTCTGCCGCGCCGAGAAGCGCGACTCGCCGGTGTTGAAGTTCTTGCTCTGCGGGAACGGAATGAAGGCGTAGACCGAGCCGGTGTCGGAAGCGAGATTGCGGGTGCGATAGATGCCGGTGAGATCGACCCAGCCGCCGAAGGTGAAGGTGACGCCCTTGTAGCAGAGCTTGCCCGATGCGCAGGGATCGAACGGCACCGGCGCCTTGGCCGCCATCCGCGTGTTCTGCATTGCGCTCTGTCTCGCCGCCAGCGCCTCCTCCTTGCGCGCCTGCACTTCCATTTTCTGTTCGAGCTGCTTGAGCCGTGCCTTCAGCGCCTTCAGTTCGGACGCATCGTCTTCCGCAAACGCAGAACCAGTCGACAGCAGCATGCTGCCGAGCAGAATTCCCCCGAGAATTCGCATCGCTTCTCTCCCACGCGAGGTTGCTTCCTCAGGCCAGAGAGAGCGGTATTCGGGGACTGATATTCGCGGCGGCCCGCAATATTCCGGTCACGTTTTTCTCATCGCGGCCGCGGGAATGTTTTGCCGCGACGGACGATATCGCGCGCGAGGGATTAAGGAGTCCGCGCGGTGCGGAGGGTGGATTTTGCGCAGCACAATCCGCGTCTCAGCCCGCGGAGAACGACGGCGGACGTGTAACAACACCGGTCGCGAGATCGAATTGTCGTTCGGCGCCCTGCTTCAGGCTGCCATGGACATTCGAAGGACGAAGGACAGCAACATGATCGGTGAAGTCATTGTGGTCGGTGACCTGAAGTTGCGGGAGGACGCCTCGCTCGACGAATACAGCCGGCTGGGCGAACGCATGTACGACATCGTCAGCCGCCTTCCGGGATTCCTGTCGGTAAAGTCGTTCAAGGCGGCGGATGGCGAGGAGATCACGCTGTTTCGCTTTGCCTCGGAGGAGGCGCTTGAGGCCTGGCGCCATCATCCGGACCATGTCGAAACCATGCGGCGCGGACATGCCGAATTCTACGCCAGCGGCTTCCTGCAGATCTGCAAGGTGATCCGCGAAGTCGGCCCGTTTGAGCATTCCTGACGATGCGCAGGTGCGTAGGACGGATCAGCGTAGCGTAATCCGCCGCACAGCGGGGGGCGGTGAAGAACGACGGGTTACGGTTTCGCCTAACCCGCCCTGCGAAACACCGTCAGAACAGCGGCGGAATCTGCGCGACCTTCAGCGGCCCCAAAAACACCGCGCCGTCGGCGAAGCGCAGCGGGAAGCTGCGCGCTCGGTCTCGCTTCTTTGCATACGCTCCACGTCTATGCCCCAGGTTCTGGCGCGTATACTCGGTCGTAGAGGTACCGGTAAGCTTGATCGGCCTCGCCTTTGAATTGGCGCATACCATCTAGCGAACGAATATCGGCGCCGCCATAGAGCACATTTCCTGAGCCCCTATTCTCCTTTCTATTTTCCGGAAAGAAACTATGCGCGAAGCCGTTGCGCACTGCGTTAATGCGATTGATTATCTTCGTGATCTCAGACGGCACCGGCGAGATCGCTTGGACAATACTAAGTTTCTTTAGGAGGAAGGTCTCATCGAGCACGTGATGGACAAAGATTCTGAATTTATCCGTGTTCCAAGCCTGCTCAAAATGGAGCACGTCGGCATCGATATTGAAGAAATATCGGACAATAATCTCGGCGAGCATCTCGTCTATCAACGTATATTGCATCACGACCTCAGCAATAACCATCTTGTTGATTGCGAGTGACAATGCAGTAGACCCTTTGATGCTCGAAAGATCGATATTGACGAGCCTAGCCATCTCGGCCGCTTCGTCCACAATCGCTTTGGCCATTTGGATACCTCCCAATCCGCGATTATGTTACCTCAAGTTGCACTGACAACCGAACAATTGGAATAACCGCGATGCGAGGACAGTGGCTAGGGTCATATCGAGGTACAACAGAGGGCGCGGTCACAATCGAAGTGGACGATCTCGGCGACCATTATGAAGGAATGGCCTACGTCTTTCCTAGCGACCGGAGCTACCCGCCGATCGCCGGCGCCGTGAGGTCGGTCGACAAATCGGATAACTTCACTTTGCGGATCATGACGGACGTCATCGACCTGCAACATGGTGTCCTCGTTCCATGGAGCGCGGCGAGACAGTATTATCCTAATGTTACGCTCGATCCGGCGATCGACACTACGTGGTCGTGCGACGAGACGAATAACGTCCTCGCTGTTGATTTCACCAGTGCTTCGGGGGGATCAGGAAAGGCACACCTTAGGCGATCGGACGCGAGCAGACCACCGGACCGGAAACCGATTGCGAAAATCGATGGCTGGAGCGCGTTTAAGGAGTATGCACTTGCCTTGGAGCCTAATCGCTATGTCTTTAGAGGACAGGAAAGCTGCGAGTGGCGACTACGCACGTTCTTCCATCGATCAGGCCGAGCCAATCTCTACAAATTCGTGAATCAAGACATCTCACAGCTGCACGCTCACCTTAGCAGCTTAACACGACACCATTTTAATCTGAGAGATGAGTTAGAGAATGGGGCTTTCTATAGCCTAGCACAGCACCACGGCTATCCGACACCCCTTTTGGACTGGACGTACTCACCCTTCATTGCCGCATATTTCGCATTCCGTAAGAGGCGAGCTGACGGAGAGTGTGCGCGCATATTCGTGTTCGATCAGCGAGAGTGGGTTAGGGACATTCCAAGATCACCGCTGGTGACCGGCACTTTGCCTCATTTTTCTCTTCTCAGTCCCTTAGCCATCAATAACCCCCGAATGGTACCGCAGCAGGCACTTTCCACCATTGCGAACGTCGATGACATCGAGGAATTCATCGCGTTTAATGAGCGTGACCATCGTAAAACCTATCTCGAAGTAATCGACTTGCCCTTTTCCGAGCGGCCGCGGATCATCCAAGAGTTAGGTTTGATGGGTATCACCGCAGGGTCGATATTTCCGGGCCTCGATGGTGCATGCGAGCAGTTGAGGGAGAAGAACTTCAACTTCTGAGCATCGACTAGGCAGCGCGTCAGAACAGCGGCGGAATCTGCGCGACCTTCAGCGGGCCCAGGAACACCGCGCCGTCGGCGAAGCGCAGCGGGAAGCTGCGCGCTTTCTTGCCTTCGAGCGTCGCCTCGGTGCCGAGCGAATTGATGCCGGCGGAGATGCCGGCATTGGCGTTCTGCTTGATCACCTTGCCGAGGCCGGGGATCGCGCGGTCCAGCGCGCCAAAGAGATTGCTGAGATCCTGGCTCTTCACACCAGGGGCGACGCGATCGAGCGTCGACTGCGGCACGCCCTCCTCGAGCATCTTGTCGATGCCGAGCGCGGGGATGACGCGCTCGAGGCCGGCGACCGTCATCTGCAGCTCGCCCTCGATGCGGCCTTGCGCGTTGAGGCGCAGCGTGCCGGCCGCGACCGATAGCACATCGCCCTGCTCGATCCGCGACTGCTGGATCTCGACGCTGCCGCCGGCCGCCTGGATCTCGCGGAAGCGATCCGGCCACGGTTTCGGCGAGAAATCCTTCAGGCCGTTCAGCCGCGCATGGATGTCGGCGTTGAACGGCTGGGTGAGCAGCGGATGCACCTCCTGCAGAGTGCCGCCGGCAATCTGCAGCACGGTCTCGATCGCCGGGCTGTCCGGCGCCGAGCCTTCGACCTGCCTGCCGTGCAGCTCGATATGATTGACGCGCATCAGCGGCGTCGGCGCGGGACCGCCGGTGCGATCGATCGCGAGATTGTCGAACACCAGCGAAGCGCGCTGCGGCACCGCCGGCAGGCCGACCACGCTGGAGCGTCCGAGACTCCAGTTGACCTGTAGCGTCGGCTGCGCGTTGCGCTCGGCGATCGTGGCCGGGCCCTTGAACTCCGCGATCACGAGCTTGGGATCGTAGATCTGCGCCACGACCAGGATCTCGACCAGCCGCGCCACGAACGACATTTGCGGCGAGGCGGTCTGCGACACCAGCATCACGCTGGGCTGCTCGCAGCGGATTTCGAGCCGGAACGGGTAACCCGCCACCGAGCGCTTGTCGCAATCATAGACCCGGCCCGCCGTCGCCTCCTGCGCGCGCCAGGCATCGGCCTGCACGCCAACCTGCGAGGCGGCGAAGAACCAGAAGCCGCTCCACAGCACCGCGGCGATCAGGACCACGACGGGGACGGCATAGAGGCCGAGGCGCGAGCGACGGCGGGGGGCTGAGTTCAAATCGGACATGCGGCGTCCTTTGGCGGTCGAATTTGTCAAAATCGAAGCGGCAGCAGGCCGCGGGCAACCCTTACGCACCTCTTGCGCAATCCTCGCGCAACCTTTGCGTAACCCTTAGGTAACCCTTGGAAACATCACGGAATCTGCTTCGCTTCGACGGCGTGTTCTGCTAGCCCATCTGCGCGATGTCAGCAAATCCTCCCGATTCCGAAACCGACGGCGACCTCTGGGTGTTCGGCTACGGCTCGCTGATGTGGAAGCCCGGCTTCGAGTTCCTGGAGCAGGTGCCGGCGCGGCTGATCGGCGAGCATCGCGCGCTCTGCGTCTATTCGTTCGACCACCGCGGCACGCCGGAGAAGCCGGGCCTGGTGCTCGGCCTCGACCGTGGCGGCGCATGCCGCGGCATCGCGTTCCGCGTCGCCGCCCGCCTGCGCCACGACACCATCGCCTATTTGCGGGCGCGCGAGCAGACCACCAACGTCTACCGCGAGGTGATGCGCTCGGTGTGGCTGGAGAATGCGGCGCGCGATCGCGTCTCCGCGCTGGCCTATGTGGTCGATCGCGGCCATGTGCAATATGCCGGGCGGCTGTCGCTCGCCGAGCAGCTGCGCCTGGTGCAGCAGGGCCATGGCCGCTCCGGCAACAACCGCGACTATGTGCTCTCGACCGTCGCATCGATCGAGAAGCAGGGTTTTCGCGATCAGCCGCTGCACCAGCTGGCGGTGATGCTGCATGATTCGGGCATGACGCTGCATCGCGATGCGCGTGCGGCGGACGGGCTCGACCAGGCCTGAGTGCTGATGCTCCGTTGGCGTCGATCGCATGCGTCGAGGAACCCGTTCGCGGAATTTTGCCACGGCGCGAACAATATTGTGGTCTCAATTTCCGGTCGCTGGAATGGAATGACCGGAATGCGCCCCTCATTGCCCAAGCTCGCCGCACTCGGCCTGCTGTTGCTGCTGAACTCACCATCTCATGCCGGCCTGCGAGAGGATGGCGCGGCGTGCGATGCCAAGGATCCGCACCCGGAGCTCGCGATCCCCGCCTGCACCCGCCTGATCGCGGCCAATCCGAGGGGGCGCGACCTTTCGATCACCTATTACAACCGGGCGCTCGCCTGGCACAACAAGGGCGATCTGGCGAAAGCCAAGGCGGACTACGATCAGTCGATCGCGATCAATCCGACGTTTGCGCCATCCTATGGTCAGCGGGCCAAGGTCTATCTGCAGAACCAGGACTATGACCGCGCGCTGAGCGACTTCGATCAGGCGATCCGGCTCAAGCCTGCCGGTCCGTTCAGCGCCGGCTGGTTCAACAATCGCGCCGAGCTGTTCGTCGCCACTGGAGACTATGATCGCGCGCTGGTCGATTACGGCAAGTCCATCGAGCTCGATCCCAACTCGTGGTACGCCTATGTCAATCGCGCGCTGGTCTATGATTTCAGCGGCAAGGACCGGCTCGCGGCGCTGCATTGCCAGGATGCGATCAAGCTCGCGCCGCGCGCAGCCGGCCCCTATTATTGCAAGGCCGTGGTCGAGATCAGCGCCGGCGATCTCGACAATGCCGCGCGCGACATCGAGCGCGCGATCGGCATCCAGGATGGGCAATCCGAGTTCTACTCGCTACGCGGCCTGACGCTCGCGAGCAGAGGCGAGCTCGACCAGGCGATGCGCGACTACGACCACGCCACGCAACTGAATGCGCAGGGCGCGCTGAATTACGCGCGGCGGGGCCTCGCCGACGAGAAGAAAGGCGATATCGATGGCGCGCGCGCCGACTTCCGGCACGCGCTCGACGTCATCGGCCTCGATCAGCTCGACCGCACCCAGGGCCAGCGCGTCGCCAGGGAAGGTTTGCGCCGGCTGGATCAGGTCGCCGCCACGGAGAAGAGCGTGGTCGCGGATCACGGCGCGGCCAAGCCTGGCACGGCCAGTCCCGCGCCCGCGCTCGCCGCGGCCGTTCCGGTCCCGCCGCTCGGCCCGAGTCCAAAGGCAACAACGGCCGAACGGCGCATCGCCCTGGTCGTAGGCAACTCGAAATACCGCTCGGTCCCGGCACTGCCGAACCCCGGCCAGGACGCCGCGGCGATTGCCGATACGCTGCGCGCGGTCGGCTTTCAGGATGTCCGCCTCGTCACCGACGCGACGCGGGATAGCCTGGTCGAAGCCCTCAAATCATTCGCCAACGCGGCCGACGGCGCCGACTGGGCCGTGATCTACTATGCCGGGCACGGCATGGAGATGGCAGGTGAGAACTATCTGGTGCCGGTCGATGCCAAACTCGCGACCGATCGCGACGTGTCGTTCGAGGCCGTCGCCCTGACCCAGGTGATGGGCGCCACCGAGGGGGCGCGCAAGCTGCATCTCGTCATTCTCGATGCCTGCCGCGACAACCCCTTCGCCAACCAGATCAAGCGCACCGTCGCGTCACGCTCGATCGGCAGGGGATTGGCCCAGGTCGAACCCGACAGCGGCACGCTGGTCGTCTACGCCGCCAAGCACGGTCAGGTCGCGCTCGACGGCGACGGCGGTCACAGCCCGTTCGTGACCGCCCTGATCAAGCGCATGCAGACGCCGCGGATCGAGATCCGCAAGCTGTTCGACCTCGTGCGCGACGACGTCATGGCGGCGACGGACCGGCGGCAGCAGCCCTTCAGCTACGGTTCGGTGCCGGGAGCTGAGGATTTCTACTTCGTCGGCGCGAGCCAGAATGCGGCGAAGTAATCCGTGTCCGCGGTCGAGATGATGCGTTCGAGAATGTGGCCGCCGTCCGGCATTTGTTGCGGCAAGACAAATCGCGGCGGGTGTATGGCGGCGGCCTGTGACATTTAGGCTTTTGCATCGCAGCGCAGACGGATAGAAGCTCATCCGCGAACATCGACACTGATGCAATGAACCTCTCCGCCCCCTTCATCCGCCGGCCGGTCGGCACCACGCTGCTGTCCCTTGGACTGGTGGTGGCGGGCATCATTGCGTTCTTCAAGCTGCCGGTGTCGCCGCTGCCCGACGTCGACATCCCGACCATCATGGTACAGGCGACCCTGCCCGGCGCCAGCCCGGCCGACGTCGCTTCCACCGTGGCGAGCCCGCTGGAGCGCCACCTCGGCCAGATCGCCAGCGTCACCGAAATGACGTCAACGTCTTCGCTCGGCTCCGCCCGCATCACGCTGCAGTTCGACATCGACCGTGACATCAACGGCGCCGCGCGCGACGTGCAGGCGGCCATCAACGCGGCGCGCGCCGACCTGCCGACCAACCTCCGCGCCAACCCCACCTACCGCAAGTTCAACCCGGCCTCGGCGCCGATCCTGATCTACACCCTGACCTCGGACACGCTGACGCCGGCCGAGCTTTATGATGCCGCCTCGACCGTGCTGGCCCAGAAGCTGTCGCAGGTCGAAGGCGTCGGCGAAGTCTCGGTCGGCGGCGGCTCGCTGCCCGCGGTGCGGGTCGAGCTGATCCCGCCGGCGCTGTACAAATACGGCATCGGGCTCGAGGACGTCCGTGCCGCGCTGTCGAGCGCCAATGCGCACAGCCCGAAGGGCGGCATCGACGTCGGCGACCAGCGCTACCAGATCTACGCCAACGACCAGGCCCGCAAGGCCGCGGACTACAAGCCGCTGGTCGTCGCCTACCGCAACGGCGCGGCGGTGCGCCTGACCGATGTCGGCGACGTCATCGATTCCGTCGAGAATGTGCGCACGCTCGGCCTTTCCAACGGCAAGCCGGCCGTCGTGATGATCGTGTACCGGCAGTCGGGCGCCAACATCATCAAGATGGTCGACAGCGTGAAGGGGCTGATGCCGCAGCTCAGGGCCTCGGTCTCGCCGGCGATCGACATCACGCTGGCGATGGACCGCTCGAAGACGATCCGGGCCTCGCTGCACGACGTCGAGATCACGCTGCTGATCGCCGTCGCGCTGGTGATCCTCGTCGTGTTCGCGTTCCTGCGCAACGCCCGCGCCACGCTGGTGCCTGTGGTCGCGGTCGGCGTGTCGTTGATCGCGACCTTCGCCGTGATGTATTTGCTCGGCTACACCCTCGACATCTTCTCGCTGATGGCGCTGACGGTGGCAACCGGCTTCGTGGTCGACGACGCCATCGTGGTGCTGGAGAACATCGCCCGCCACATGGATGCCGGGATGTCGCGGCTGGAGGCGACGCTGGTCGGCACCCGCGAGGTCGGCTTCACCGTGCTGTCGATGAGTGTGTCGCTGATCGCGGTGTTCGTGCCGATCCTGCTGATGGGCGGGCTGGTCGGCCGCCTGTTCCGCGAATTCGCCATGACGATCACCATCGCGATCGTGATCTCGCTGGTGGTCTCGCTGACGACGACGCCGATGATGTGCGCGGTGCTGCTGCGCAAGGAGGAAGGCCAGCCGCATGGCTGGATCTACCGGATCAACGAACGCGCCTTCGAGCTGATGCTGAGCGGCTACCGCGCGACGCTCGGCCTCGCGCTGCGCCATCCGCTGCTGGTGATGCTGATCCTCGGCTGCACGCTTTACCTGAATGTCCATCTCTACACGGTGGTGCCGAAGGGCTTCGTGCCGCAACAGGATACCGGGCTGCTGATCGGCTCGATCCAGGCCGATCAGAGCACCTCGTTCCAGCTGATGCAGCAGAAGCTGACCCAGTTCATCGACATCGTGAAGTCAGATCCGGCGGTCGACACCGCGGTCGGCTTCACCGGCGGCGGCGGCGTCGGCCCGGGCGGCACCAACACCGGCACCGTGTTCGCCTCGCTGAAGCCGATGAATGAACGCAAGCTGCGCGCCGACAAGGTGATCGAGCGGCTGCGCGATCCGCTGGCTCAGGTCGCGGGCGCCACCCTGTTCCTGCAATCGATCGGCGATCTCGGCGCCGGCGGCCGCTCGGGCAATGCGGCCTATCAATACACGCTGAAGGGCTCGACCTTCGAGCAGCTGAACGAGTGGACGCCCAAGCTCGTCGCCGCCTTGCAGAAGGAGCCGACGCTCGCCGACGTCAACACCGACCAGCAGAACAAGGCGCTGCAAGCCAACCTAGTGATCGATCGCGATGCCGCCTCGCGGCTCGGGATCAGCGTCAGCCAGCTCGACAACACGCTCTATGACGCGTTCGGGCAGCGCCAGGTCTCGACCATCTTCGTCGCGCGCAACCAGTATCACGTCATCATGGAGGTCGCGCCGCGCTTCTCGCAGGACCCGCAGATCCTAAAGGAGGTCTACATCTCGACCTCGGGCGGATCAGCGAGCGGCACGCAGAGCACCAATGCGGTGGCCGGAACGGTGGCCTCGTCCTCGCAGAAGAGCTCGATCAGCTCGGTCGCCGCCAGTGTGGTGCGCAATCAGGCCACCAACTCGATCGGCGCCACCGGCAAGGGCGTCGCCTCGACCGGGACCGCGGTCTCGACCAGCGCGGAGACGATGATCCCGCTGTCGAGCGTCGCCCGCTTCGAGCACGGCGAGACGCCGCTTGCAGTCAACCACCAGGATTTGCTGGTCGCCAGCACCATCTCGTTCAATCTGCCGCCCGGCGTCTCGCTCAGCACCGCGACCACCACGATCGAGAACGCGATGCATGCGCTCGGCATGCCGGCGGGCATTTCCGGCGGGTTCGCGGGCTCCGCGAAGATCTTCCAGCAGGCGCTGGCGAACGAGCTGTTTTTGATTCTCGCGGCACTCGCGACGATCTACATCTCGCTCGGCATGCTCTACGAGAGTTACATCCACCCGCTGACCATCCTCTCCACCCTGCCCTCGGCCGGCGTCGGCGCGGTGGCGGCGCTGATGCTGTCGCACACCGATTTCGACATCATCGGCATGATCGGGGTGATCCTGCTGGTCGGCATCGTGAAGAAGAACGCCATCATGATGATCGACTTCGCGCTCGATGCCGAGCGCCAGCGCGGACTGTCGTCGCGCGATGCGATCTACGAAGCCTGCATGATGCGGTTCCGCCCGATCATGATGACGACGCTTGCCGCGCTGTTCGGCGCGGTACCGCTGATGATCGGCCTCGGCGAGGGCAGCGAGCTGCGCCAGCCGCTCGGCATCGCGATCTTCGGCGGGCTGATCCTGAGCCAGATCCTGACGCTCTACACCACACCGGTGGTCTATCTCTATCTCGACCGCGCCAGGCTCTGGACCCAGCGCCGCCGCGCTGCGCGACGGGCACGGCGGGCCACGGCACGCGCGTCCTGACCAGGCCGCGTACGCGCAAATCCGAAGCGCGCGCGCAGAGTAGCGAGCTCCGCGTTACGCCTGAATAGCGGGCGTCGGCGATTCGTGAGCAGATGCAACAAAACTTGCACCAAGGCTATTTCGGTGCGGACAGTCTATCAACTTCCTGCTGGAATTTCTGCATGTCGTAACCCGCACCTTGCAGCATCGTGCTGTTGAAACGGACCAGCGCGGCGGTTGCGACGGCCTCCTTTATTTGCGCATCGGTCGCACCAGCGGCTTTTGCCAGTTTGGTGTGACCGTAAACGCAATAGACGCACGGAATCTGTGCTGCCACACCGAGGGCAATGAGCTGCTTGGTCTTCGCGTCCAAAGCTCCCTTGGGATTCATCACGGCCAGCTGTTCGTCCCAATGCGGCTTCAGTACCTGGTCAGGAAATGTCTGTTTGAAATATTCAGGGGCCTCCTGAGCGCTGACACCCGGTCCCGTTGCCAAGGCAAACAACAGCGCCAAACCAGCATTCGCCAGTAAGGTTCTCATGACTGATCTCCCTTAAGGGGACGCCGACAAAAAATCAGCGTGCAACCATGGTCTCCTGCAATGAAAGTCGCCGCATCGCCTCGCTGTGGCTCGAAACCACGCCGGCGGCTTGCGGCGACCCTGATTACAGCAGGGAAATGCGATCGGCGAAATATGCTCGATGGTCTATTTTGCGCAGCAGCAATTGGGAGTCGCCGGGTCACCTGAGATCAGATTGAAGTGTCATCGCGCTTTGGCTTCTTGTCCGAAGTGATGTCCGCGCAAGCACGCTCCGCGTTTGTCGCGAGGGACGACGGCTTCGCACGTTGCCGGATCGTGCTTTGGGGTCGTTGACAGACCTTGTCCCACCTTGCCAATTTGCTGAAAGGCCCAGCGCAAGGAACTGATATTGTGACTCCAGCACCGGAAATCGCGGCATCGCGCTGGTTCAACACCGGCGAGCCCCTGACCCTGGCCGCGCTGCGCGGCCGCCCGGTGCTGCTGCACGCCTTCCAGATGCTGTGTCCCGGCTGCGTCTCGCACGGCACGCCGCAGACACAGCGCGCGTTCGAGCTGTTCAAGCATTCCGACCTGCAGGTGATCGGGCTGCACACCGTGTTCGAGCACCACGCGGCGATGACGGAGGTCGCGTTGGAAGCCTTCATCCACGAATACCGGCTGACCTTCCCGATCGGCGTCGACGAAGCCGGCGACGGCACGCCGATCCCGGTCACCATGCAGCGCTACGGCATGCAGGGAACCCCGACCAGCATCCTGATCGGACGCGACGGCAACATCGTGCATCATGGTTTTGGGCAGCAGAGCGACATGGCGCTCGGCGCCATCATCGCAGCCGAGCTGGCCGCGCCGCACGGCTGATGCCGGTCCACGCGGCCTGCAACCCATTCCCGCGGCTGCGTTATGACGGCGTCGCGCAAGGCGTGATACGGTTTCGCCAAGCAGAACCGTCGCCTTGCGGGAGGATGTCATGAAGACCTATCAGCTCTACATCAACGGCCAGTATGTCGACCCCGCCAATGGCGAGTGGTTCGACAGCATCGATCCCTATCGCGGCGAGGCCTGGGCCAAAATCCCGCGCGGCACGGCGGCCGACGCCGACAAGGCGGTAAAGGCCGCCAATGAGGCGATGTGGCGCGGCCCGTGGGCGAAGATGACGGCGTCCGCGCGCGGCAAGGTGATGCGCAAGCTCGGCGACCTCGTCGCCGCCAATGCCGAGCGTCTCGCCGAGATCGAGGTGCGCGACAACGGCAAGCTGATGGCCGAGATGCTGGGCCAGCTGCGCTATCATCCGGAGTGGTGGTGGTATTTCGGCGGCCTCGTCGACAAGCTCGAGGGCGGCCTGGTGCCGATCGACAAGGCCGACACCTTCGCCTACACGACGCATGAACCGGTCGGCGTCGTCGCGGCGCTGACCGCCTGGAATTCACCGTTGCTGTTCGTCGCCTGGAAATGCGCCGCCGCGCTCGCGGCCGGCTGCGCGGTGGTCGTGAAGCCCTCGGAATTCACCTCGGCCAGCACGCTGGAATTCGCGGCACTGACGAAAGAGGCCGGCATTCCCGACGGCATCTTCAACGTGGTGACCGGCTTCGGACCCGAGGCGGGCTCCGCGCTGATCTCGCATCCCGGCGTTGCGAAAATTACCTTCACCGGATCGGATACGACCGGCGCAAAGGTCTACGAGACCGCGGCCAAGAGCCTCAAACGCGTCTCGCTCGAGCTCGGCGGCAAGTCGCCCAACATCGTGTTCGAGGATGCCGACCTCACGGCGGCCGCGGCCGGCGCGATCTCCGGCATCTTCGCCGCCACCGGCCAGACCTGCATCGCCGGTTCGCGCCTGCTGGTGCAGAGCTCGATCAAGGAGAAGTTCGTCGCGCGCGTGCTGGAGCTGGCGAAATCCGCCAAGATCGGCGATCCCATGCAAGCCGACACCAATGTCGGCCCGATCACGACACCCGCGCAGTACAAGAAGGTGCTCGACTACATCGATATCGCGAAGGCCGAAGGCGCGCGCTGCCTGCTCGGCGGCAGGCCGGCCACCGGCGACGGCATCAAGGGCGGCCAGTTCGTCGAGCCGACGATTTTCACCGATGTCGACAACACCATGCGGATCGCGCGCGAGGAGGTGTTCGGCCCGGTGCTGTCGATCATCTCCTTCGACACCGAGGAAGACGCCATCCGCATCGCCAACGACACGATCTACGGCCTCGCCGCCGGCATCTGGACCAAGGATCTCGCCCGCGCCATCCGCGTACCGAAGCAGCTGCGCGCCGGCACCGTGTGGGTCAACACCTACCGCGCCATCAGCTACATGATGCCGTTCGGCGGCATGAAGTTCTCCGGCGTCGGCCGCGAGAGCGGCATCGACGCGGTGCGCGAATATCAGGAGACCAAGAGCGTCTGGATCTCAACCGCGACGGACGTGCCGGCGAATCCGTTCGTGATGCGGTAAGGACGCAATCCGGCCGGCGCCTGCCTGCTCGCTCCATTCGGGCAGCTGTCCGGTAGCGCCACATCGGCTACTTGACGAAGCTGAGGTAGGATGCCAAGGCCTCGATTTCGGCAGATGCCAACGGGCGGGCCACGAGAGGCATCGGGGATCCCGGGACGGAGTGGTATCCTTGGCCCCACTGCTCCAGACGCGCTTTCAGATAGAAGCGTGAGAGCCCCCCGAGGCGGGGAATATCCCTGATGCCCTCGGCATTCGGGCCATGGCATGCGTAGCAGGCCGCGATGTTCGCATCCGGAATTCCGTTCATGTAGATTGTGCGGCCCATCGTCGCGAGGTTCGTGTTGCCGTCATTGGCGGCTCTCGGCGGAATCGTCGAAAAATAGGCAGCAAGATCGCGAGCGGCTTGCGGTCCGAGAGCTGCGGTCGCGCTCCACATATATTGCTTCGAGAGCGGAGCGTCTCGGAAGTGCTCGCGAAAGCTGTTGAGTTGCGTTTCCAGATAGGCCGGGCGCTGACCGGCCAGCCGGGGCGCCATCGCATACCCCTGTGCCGATGTGCCGTGACACCAGGTGCAGTTCTGAACCGGCACGATCTGCTCACCGGCCACGGCCGTGGCAACCGGGGCGATGAGCGCTGTCAACAGCGCGGCCATCCAGGCAGAGCGCGTGAGGTTCATGGCAGCGTGCTCACATAGGCAGCGACGGCTTCGATCTGCGATCGCGACATGTTGTGTGCGGTCGGCGCCATGACCGCGGAAGTGTCGACTGAAGTACCCTGGCCGCGCACCTTCGACCATCCAGTCAGCTGGCCGACCATGTATTCGTAAAGCTGTCCGGCAAGCCGCGGGATCTCGTTCTGGCCGTGTCCGTCGCTGCCATGACAAGCAGAACAGGCCGGCACGTTGGCTTCCGGCAATCCTTCATTGAAAATCTGTCTACCCGCAGGAGACGAATGTGACGGCGCGCCCCCGATCGGCTTCGGATTGAGATGTTGGAAATGCGACGACAATCCGGAAACCATCGAGGGGCTCAGCGCATGTGCGACATTGGCCATGATCGGATTGATACGCCGGCGTTCCACGAATGCGCGCAGCTGGTTCTCTAAGTATTCCTGCTGTTGGCCCGCCAATCGCGGCATCGGGAAGTAGCCGCGGTAGCCCTGACCCGATAGGCCGTGGCAAGTCTTGCAATAGTCAAGCTTGGCTTGCAGCTCGCCCGCTCGGCTTGCGACCGGGAGACTCATCGACAGTGCTGCGGCAAGGATCGCCGCTCGTATCATCGTCAAACAGGAGCCAAAGCTGCTCATCGTCCGCTTTCGATGCGATCTACTGCCAATTCCACACGTGAAAATTCACGCCGAGCTTCACCGTCTGCATGGTCGTCTTGAAGCTCAGCGGGCCCAACCCGTTGTTGACGTCGTTCATCGTCGCTGTATGGGTGCCAAAATCGTAATAGTCGTACTCGAGCCGCGCCGACCAATCGTCAGCGAACGCCCATTCAACGCCAGCGCCCAGGGTCCAGCCGAAGCGGTCACCCAGCCCTTCAAAATCAAAGGGGATCGCTGGCACGACAGCGCCGGCCGCGGTGAAGTTTCCGGTGAGGCTGTACTTGCTGTTTGCCCAAGCGACACCACCCTTCGCATAGAACAGCCAGTGATCGGCCGCATAACCGACCCTGCCGGTCACCGTCGGGATGAAGTCGGTCTTGATGGTCAGCAACGCCGTGTCGGGCGCACTGTCTGGAAGTGCCAGCAGCCGCTCTCCCTTCATCGTGGAACCGGACGCCGCGCCCTCTATGCCGATCACGAAATTCGAGGGGGCTTGGTAGTCACAACCGAGCTGGCCGCCGACGACCGCGCCATGCTGATCGAGACCGATGGTGGTAGGACCACCCGTCGTGAAGCCCGGTCCACCCAGATTGACGTTGTCCTGCACCAGCAATACCGGGTCGGTGATGGTGTTGCTCATCCAGGACCCGCCGCCATGCATGCCGATATAGCAACTCGTCCAGGTGAACCTCTGCACGAACGTCGCCTTGACCGGCATCTGGATCGGCAGATCAGCGGCGAACGCCGGCGCGGTGGCCATGATGGCCAGTCCTGCCATTCCCAACGAGGAAAATCTGCTCATGAATCGATCTCCGTTGCGCCGCTACATCGCAAACCATGCGTGAAGGAAAACAGTGTTGTTGTCCTGGGCGCCAAGCGTGGTGCCGTTGAACTTGTTGTAATAGACGTACTGCAGACCGATCTTGGCGTTGAACCACGGCCAACCCGGTGCCTTGCCCATTCCAAACGGAATGTAGTCGAGCTCCGCCATCCATCCGCTGCTGTTCGGGCTGTTGTTCGCGAAACCGCCGCCTACCGAATAAAGATTGGCGTCCGGCGTTCCCCAGACCTTGAAGTACTGGCCGGTTAGCGCGAAGCGATCGTCCCCGCCGAAGGTGACCTCACCCGTGAGGCGAAGCGTGTTGAGCAAATTGTTCGGGTTGGCGGACGCACCGGTCGGGAAGCTCGCATTGAGCTGCTGGAATTCACGCAGATAATTGGCGCGAAGCGTAATCCAGTAGTTGGAGCCCTGGTACTGATATTGTGAGTCGAAACCGACGTCGGTGAACCTGTCCGCGATGCCGAGCACGCCGGTCGTTCCCTGCACGAAGGTCGAATCGATCCATGGGTTGACGTTGAAGATCATGCCGTAGGTGCCGAACATGAACGTGTGCGGACCCCAGTGCGGTTCAAGCGCCACGCGCCAATAGGGCGCGACGGCGCTGAACTGACCCGGTGCCCCGAACGGATCCACACCCAGCGAGTTCTGCTGGGTGAAGCGAAGCGTCTGGTAGCCGGTCGCTTCGAGATACAGCATGTCATTGATCATCGTATAGGCGCCAACACCCACGACATGCGCCGCGAACGCGCCTTCGATCATCGTGCTGGCGCCGGGCGTCGAACCAAGGTTCGAAACTGCATAAGGAAACGTCCAGGCCGGCGTCGTATTCCAGAGGTCCTGAACGGTCGGATTGTTGTTTGCCGTAATTCCGTAAATGATATCGAGCGGCCCGATTCTGGTCGTGCTCGCAAAACGCACGTCGGTGTTGTCCCAGGTCCATGTGTGC
This sequence comes from Bradyrhizobium sp. C9, assembly GCF_002532045.1. Classification (GTDB taxonomy): domain Bacteria; phylum Pseudomonadota; class Alphaproteobacteria; order Rhizobiales; family Xanthobacteraceae; genus Bradyrhizobium. Next base: position 54,668 of record NZ_NWTG01000011.1, read on the forward strand.
AGGAACTTGTCCGCAGGAGTGCCGCTCAATCCGGACACCGGATCGGGTGCGTTGTAGGTGACTTGAGCGAACGCGCCGATGTTGCTGGTGATCGCGCCGCCCCAGAAGCCGCTGAAGGGCGTCAGCACAGCATTGTCGTTAGGTCGATAGGGATCGCTCGGCGCCGGGATGTCAGCCTGCGTATGGGTAAAGCCCGCAATTGCCATCATGGAGATCGGAGGCACCCAACCTCGCTCGCCGCTCGATGCGGCGGGCTGCGTGTCACCGCCGCTGTCCATGCGGTTGGCGTAGCTGCGCAGCGCCGCATAAGCCTCTTGCGGTCCGTTATTGTTGCCGAACGGCGTCGTCTTGTAGAGGCCGCCGCCCGTCGTATAACCGAGAAGCTTGAAGCGCCGGCCGAACGGCGTCAGCCCGGGGAAGCTGGTATGACAGGTGCCGCAAGGCTGTCCGGTCTGGCGCGCGAAACTCGGCAATGCGCTTGCCGGCGTCGACCCACCGATCATCACGAGCTGAACGACGGCGGCGAAAATGGCCATTGCGGCGGCAACCCCGCCTTTGGTCCACATTGGATCGGAACGTCTATCCCGCATCGCATCTCATTCCGTCTTCCGGCGCGACTCCTTTTCAGAACAGAGAACGACGCGCGCCGCAGTTGAGATAATGCAATGGTTGCGCACGCTGTGAAGCAGCTTCGTCGAAAGCGATTGCATTTCCATACGACGCGCGCCATTTCAGCAACGAGCGCTGCATCTGCAACAATGAATGTTGCATGTACAACGAGATAGCGTGCACGAAGGTCGATTCGAAAATTTTGAAGTGGACCGATGCGCGCGGCGCAGCGTAGCTTGCACGCGCATCTGAAGGGGACACTCAATGAACCTGCGATTGAACCGGCATGCCGCCCTCGTCACTGTCCTTGCGCTCGCTTCAATGGCTATCGGTGCATACGGTGCCGCAGCAGAAAACATTTCGGCGCAGGTTCTCAAAGCAAAGACGGATTACTGTAAGACCTGTCACGGGCTCGACGGGCAAGGATTTCGTGGATCGGCCCCCATGCCACGGCTTGCGGGCCAGCAGCCGGAATATCTCGCAAGCCAATTGCAGGCATTCATCGACCGCAGGCGGACCAATCCCGTGATGAACAACGTCGCACACGTGCTCGACCCGGAGATGGTCAAGGCGCTCGCGACCTATTTCAAAGATCTCAATCCAAAGCCGCTCGGAGGCGGGGCCAAATCGCTATCGTCCGACGGTCAGAAGATCTACGAGGAAGGCGTACCGAGCGCCAACATTCCACCTTGCGCGTCCTGTCACGGCACGGACGGCAAAGGCGCCGACGCGTTTCCGCGGCTTGCCGGTCAGCTTCCCGACTATGTCCAGCGCAAGCTGGCCAATTGGGACAAGGAGCGTGGCCAGAAGAAGGATCAACCCGACAACTCATCGATCATGCAGCCGATAGCGCACGATCTGACCGAAGCCCAAGTGAAGGCCGTCGCCGCCTATGTCAGTCAGCTTAATTGACCAGCGCCGAGGATGGCGGCTCGGAAGATCCCTCGATCGGATGCGTGATGCGGTCTGCGATGCTGATCAGCGCCATCGTACCATCTTTGCCGAGCAGCGCCTTGGCCTCGTCTTGTGCCGCCAGCCATGCCGATTGGGCGCTGAACAGCAAATCCTTTCCTGCGTTGGTCAACGCGATCGGTCTGCTCCGGCCGTCGGCGTTGTCGCGCACTTCTTCGACCCACCCTTCGCAAAGGATCAATTTCAGATTTCGGGTGAGCGTCGAGCGCTCGAGATGCTGCAGGCGAGCGATCTCGGCGCGGGTGATGGAGCCGGCTTGATCGATCATCGAAAGCAGGACGAATTGTGCCGAGCTGATGCCGAACGGCCGAAGCGGCTTGTCGAAGAGCTCCGTGACGGACCTGGAAACGTAGCAGGCCCTCATGAAGAGGCTGTCACCCATCCGCGTGATCAGGCCATTGTTCAGAGCTGACTTACCCCCGACTTTTCGCATCAGCGCCTCCGCCAAGCTTCTGTCTGAAACCTGCGTCGGTTCGCCGCGGTGATGATTGAGATAGATCAAAAATGACCGGCTCTCGCCCGGAGTTACAGGCGCGACTCGCTCGCAACTGTGGAGGGCGACATCGGGGAATGCCCACGACCTGTGATGCAAACTGGCTGGAGCGCCGCGAACGTCACGTTCGATCGGCCCCATTCCGCGGTGAACTGCACTCGCTCGATGTAAAGGCTGCAACGTCGGCATCGGCTTGTTCTCAGGCCAATCGCCCCGAATGACGGCTCGATCGGTGACCGGTCCGAGGCGCTTCGCAATCGTCCCGCGACCACCGAGCGTCGTCGAGCACTCGCCCTACCCCTTCGCACCCGGCACACCACCGAACAATTGGGCCTGTTCGGCGCGGCCCGCGTCGACGATGCGGGCGGTGGCGGTTTCGATCGCCTCGCGCAGGCGGTTCATGAACTCGTCGCGCGGCAGGCCCGGCGGCAATGGATCGAGGAATTCGACCACCAGCGTGCCGGGATAGCGCATGAAGGTGCGGCGCGGCCAGAACAGCCCGGAATTGAGCGCGATCGGCAGGCACGGCACGCCGCTCTCGGCGTAGATCTGCGCGACGCCGGCCTTGTAGTTCGGCGCAGCGCCGGGCGCGGTGCGCGTGCCCTCGGGAAAGATCACGAGCTGCCGGCCGAGCTTCACTTCGGCCGCCGCACGCTTCAACGTCTTGATCAGCGAGCGCGGGCCGCCGCCGCGCTCGACCGAGATCATGCCGACCTTCTTCAGGTACCAGCCGAACACCGGGATCATCATCAGCTCGCGCTTGAGGATGAACAGCGGATGCTCGAAGAAGCGCACCAGCGCGAACGTCTCCCAGAACGACTGGTGCTTGGAAGCGACGATCAGCGGCCCCTGCGGAATTTTCTCGACGCCGCGGAACTCGATCCGGATGTTGCAGATTACGCGCATCAGGAACAGGCTGGTGTTGGCCCACGCGGCCTCGATCGCCATCATCGCGCCGCGCGGCAACAGCAGCGCCGGCAGCGCGACGATGCAGAGCAGCACCAGCACCAGATAGAACAGCACGTTGAAGATCAGCGAGCGCAGGAAGATCATTTCAGTCCTTGTTCGCCTGCGCCGTTGCCGGGCGGCGCGGCGTAGCTGCCGGCTGCTCGGCGAGATCGGAGGTCAGGTCGAGGCCGATATCGGCCAACCGCACCCGCATTTCTGCAGCGACATATTTGGCGTATTCCGATAGCAAGAGACGGAACGTTCCGCCACTCGTCCACCACGGCTCATCACGCCATTTGTCGCCGACGACCGCGAACGGGATCAGCGTGATATCCGGCATCGCGTGTGACAGTTCCACGATCGCCCGCGGCATGTGGTAGTTCGAGGTCACCACGATCAGCGACTTGAAGCCGCGCTCGTGCGCCCAGCGCCGCGTCTCCGCCGCATTGCTGCGGGTGTTGACCGCCGAGCGGTCGAGATCGACGCAGCACCGCATCAGCCCCTGGCTGTCCGGCACCGAGCGGGAAATGTCATTGGCGTCGTTGGTCGGATGCACGCCCGAGATCAACAACCGCTTGCCGTAGCCCGCCGCCAACAGCTCCATGGCGTCGGACACCCGCGACGAGCCGCCGGTCAGCACCACGATGCCGTCGGCATTGTGCGGCGGATCGGTCTCGACACCGCGCAATTGCGACAGGAAGCCGATGAAACCGACCGCGGCGGCAACGAAGGCAAGCGCCAGCGGCACGACGATGACGACGCGCAGCCAGCCGCGCGCCTGCGCGGCATGGCCTTTCGGCGACGTATCGTCGGGCTGCAAACTCATGTGATGCGGATATCCTTCCCCCCGGGGATTTTAGAGCATGATCCGGAAAAGTGGAAACCGGTTTTGCCCGGCCAGGGCCGTGCGGATGCGCGCGAAATCACACTCTGGCGACGCCCCGCGATCACGAAACCGCCCCCATGATTGCGACGCCGCGGGCGGTCAGTCGATGTCGTCGAGCGTGGCGAACAGGGTGCGCCGCGACGCCCATGCGGTGATCGCCGCGATCAGCACCGCCTGCAACGCCAGGACGAGGTAACCGGACGGACGCAGCGAGAACGTGCCGAGCAGGGCCGCGAACTGGTCGCCCACCGGCGTGCCGGAGAACCAGTTGGCGATCGACTCGGAGAAGCCGAACGCCAGCATCGCCGCGCCACCGCCGATCAACCCGCCCTCGAGGCCGAGCCGGAGGAAATGCCGCAGAAAGCGGTTGGCGATGAAGCTGTCGCCGGCGCCGACGAAATGCAGCACCTCGACGATCGGGCGGTTGGACGCCATCGCGCCGCGGGTGGCGAACGACACCGAGATGATGGTGGCGATGATCACGAGGATCAGGATGCCGACGCCGGCAAACACCGTGGCGCCGGTCATCGAGCGCATCCGCTCGATCCAGGCGCGGTGATCGTCGACGCTGGCGGTCGGCGCCACCTGCGTCACCCGCGCGCGCAACGCGGCGAGATCGAGCGTGGTGCCGGGCTGCACCCGCGCCACGATCACACGCGGCACCGGCAGTTCGTCGATCGAAAGCCCGCTGCCGAGCCAGGGCTCCAGCAGCTTGGCGGATTCCTCCTTGCTGAACGGACGGACCTCGAGAATGCCGGACTGCGCCCGCATCGCTTCCACCGCGGCCTGCGCGTCGCGGTCGAGGTCGCGGCTAGGTGAGGGACGCACCTGGATGGTGATCTCGCTCGATACTTCGGACTGCCACTCGGCCGCCGACGCGCTCACCAGCAACACGGTGCCTGTCGTCAGCGAGGCGAGGAAGGTCATGATCGCGACCACCGCGACCAGCGCGCGGCCCGAGATCGAGGCACGCGGCACGATCGGCGACATGTTGCGCGCGGTGGCCGGGACCTGCGGGCGTTCGCGCCCGAGATCGACCAACGACACTTTCTCGTCGCCGCTCCTACTCATAGATGTGCAGCCGTCCCTGATGCAGCACCAGCCGTCGCGCCTCGTACTGATCCATCAATGTAATGTCGTGGGTCGCGATGATAACCGCGGTGCCGGATTTGTTGAGCTCGATGAACAGCCGCAACAGGCGGCGCCCGAGCGTCGGATCGACGCTGCCGGTCGGCTCGTCCGCCAGCAGCAATTGCGGCCGCGAGATCACGGCGCGCGCGATCGCCGCGCGCTGCTTCTCGCCGCCCGACAGGATCGGCGGCAGCGCATCCATACGCTCGCCGAGGCCGACCCATTTCAGGAGGTCGATCACCTCGCGGCGATAAGTCGATTCCTCGCGGCCCATCACGCGGAATGGCAGCGCGACGTTCTCATAGGTCGTCATGTGGTCGAGCAGGCGGAAATCCTGCAGCACGATGCCGATCCGCTTGCGCAGGTCGGCGACCTGGTCCTTGCCCAGCAGGGAGACGTCCTTGCCGAACAGATTGACCAGCCCGCGGGTCGGCCGCAGCGACAGGAACAGCAGCCGCAGCAGCGAGGTCTTGCCGGCGCCGGACGGCCCGGTGAGGAACTGGAACGAATGCGCCGGGATCATGAAAGAGAGGTCGCGCAAAATCTCCGGGCCGAGCCCGTAACGCAGACCGACATTTTCGAACCGAACCAATGCGCTAGCTCCGTTCGAGAGGGCCTGTGGCCCAATACCCAATACTGGCGGCCCGCCGAGCGGCCGCGAACCGCACAGAAAGCTTGTGCGTCGGTTATGGTTTCCGATTCGTTAACGGTCGCTCGGTAGCATCCGGGCATACCACACCGTGGAGATTCGGCTCCATATGCATATCGTTTGCCCGCATTGTACAACATCCTACGCCATCAATCCGGCCACCCTGGGCGAGGCCGGACGCACGGTCCGTTGTTCCCGCTGCCGCGAGGTCTGGCTGGCCCGCCCGGAGGACGCGATCGGGGCGACCGCGCCCACTCTGGCCTATGAGGCCGCCGGCTCCAACCTCGCCGCCGAATGGGACGCGATGGGCCGCGACGAGGCCGACACGACCCCGATGGTCGAAAGCCCCTCGATTTCGGCCGATTTACCGGCCGACGAGGACGCCGCGGCCACGGAATGGCCGGCGGTGGCCGCGGCCGATGCCGCCGCTCATGCCGACGTCGAGGATGCCCCCGGAAAGCGCCGCTTCCGCCTGCCGCGACTTCCTCGCCTGTTCCGCCTGCCCTCCCTGCCGCGGATTCCCTTCATGCCGGTGATCGGCGCCCTGCCGACCACCTGCGCCGCGATGGGCGCGCTGATCATTGCGTTGTTCGTCTGGCGCAACGACGTGGTGCGGCTGCTGCCGCAGACTGCGCTGTTCTACAAGATGGTCGGGCTCGACGTGAATTTGCGCGGCCTCGCCTTCAAGGACCTCAAGATCACCAACGAGACCGCGGACGGCAAGCCGGTGCTGGTGATCGAGGGCATGATCGTCGGCCAGACCCGGAAGCCGGTCGAACTGCCGCGGCTGCGCTTCTCGGTCCGCGACGCCCAGGGCGCCGAGATCTATGCCTGGAACGCCGTGCTGGAGCAGCCGGTGCTCAATCCCGGCGAGCGCGCCTTCTTCAAGTCGCGCCTCGCCTCGCCGCCGCCCGAAGGCCGCAATATCGACGTACGCTTCTTCAACAAGCATGATCTCACCGGCGGCCGCGCCTGAGGCTGACGGCCACCACTTTCGGAAACCGACCATCACCATGACGCGTGTTCTGATCGCCGACGACGAAGACTCGATGCGCTCGCTGGTGGCCCGCGCCATCGCCATGGACGGCCACGAGACCGTCACCGCGCAGGACGGCGCCGAGGCGCTGGAGATGCTGACGCGCGATGAAGGCGCGTTCGACCTCCTGCTCACCGACATCCAGATGCCAGTGATGGACGGCATCGCGCTGGCGCTGACCGCGGCACGCGATTTCCCGGCGCTGAAGATCCTGCTAATGACCGGCTTCGCCCATCAGCGCGAGCGCGCCTCCGGCCTCGAGGCGATCGTGCATGACGTGGTGACGAAACCGTTCTCGGTCGCCGACATCCGCACGGCAGTCGCGGATGCGCTGGCGGCACGGAAGGCGAGCTAGTCTCGACGTATCCACACACTGCTCGTCATGCCCCGCGAAAGCGGGGCATCCAGTACGCCGCGGCCTCTCGATTCGATCGCTGGCGTCTCTGGAATACTGGATCGCCCGGTCGAGCCGGGCGACGTCAGTGGAATGTGCGGTTAGGTCAGTAATCCTTCAGCAGCCGCTCGATGTAGTCGAGCTCGATCTGCGGCCGTGACGGATCGGCGAGGCGACGGCGCAGTTCTTCGAGGATGCGGCGGACGCGCTGGACGTCGATCTCGCCGGGGATCTTGACCGTGTAGTCGTCACCGAACTCGCGGCCGTGCAACGGCCGGCCGAGCGGATCGGTCTGGTTGCCGCCGCTCTGCTGGCGGCCGGCGCGGTTGCCGGGGCCGTCGCCCGGCTGGTCGCCGTCGCCCTGCTGCATCGCGTCGGCGAGGCTCTGGGCGCCCTTGCGCAGCGCATCCAGCGCGCGGCCTTGCGAATCCACCGCACCGTCGGCATTGCCCTCGCCAAGTCGCCCCGAGGCATCGCCCATCGCGGAATCGGCCTGGTCGAGCCCGTCGCCGTCGTCATCACCCTGATCGCCGCCCTGGTCGCCCTGCTGGGCCTGATCACCCTTCTGGCCTTGCCCCTTCTGGCCCTTCTGGCCGCGCTGCTCCGGACCCATCCCGCGCTTGGCGAGCTCTTCCTGCAGCTTCTTCAGGCGGTCGCGCAGCGCCTGCTGATCCTGCTGCAGGTCGCCCATCGACTGGTCGCCCTGCTTGCCGCGCATGCGGTCGCGGCGGGAATCCTGGCCCTGCTTGAAGGTCTTGTCGCGCAACTGCTGCTGCTTGCGGATCATGTCGCCGAGCTCGTTGAGCGACTGCTGCATGTCGTCGTCGCCCTGATTGGGCTGCGCCATCTGCAGGTTTTCCAGCATCTGCTGCATCTGTTCCAGCAACTGCCGCGCCGCATCCTTGTCGCCGGAGCGCGACAGCCGCTCCATGCGGTCGAGCATGTTCTTGAGATCCTGCTGGCTCAGGACCTTGGCGTTGGGATCGAGCGGGCGCGCAAGCTGCTGCGGATTGTTGCGGAACTGCTCGACCATCTGGCGCAGGAAATTGTCCAGCGCCGCGCGCAGATTGTCGGTGAGCTTCTTGATCTCCTCGTCGCTCGCGCCGCGCTCAAGCGCCTGCTTGAGCGCGTCCTGCGCCGCGCGCAGCGCCTTGTCGACGTCGGTGATGTTGCCGTCCTCGATGGTGACGGCGAGCGCCCACAGGCTGGCGACGACCTCGCGCAGCTGGTCGTCGGTGCGCGCCGCCTCGAGCTGGCGGCTCACGGTGTGGAGGCCGAGATAATAGCCGGTCTCCGGCATGAACATTTCGGGCGCGATCATCAGCGCGTCGAGCGCAGCGTAGACCTGGCCGTTCTGGTTGGCATCGAGCGCCAGGATGCGGCGCTGCTCGATCAGCGCGCGCGCCAGCGGCTTGGTGAACAGCCGCTCGGGTAGCCGCATGTTGAACGGCTCGCTCTTGCCCTCATTGCCGGCCTCGTCCTTGGCGGTCAGCGTCAGGGTCACGTCGGCGCCGGCGTAAGGATCCTCGCTGAGGTCCTTGACGGTCTGGCCGACGCCGTTGCGGGTGCGCGCATTCGGCAGCACCAGCGGAAATTGCGGCGGCTCGAACAATGGCCGCGGCTGCGCCGCCTTGCCGTCGGCATCTTTCGGCGCATCGGCCGGCCGCGCCGCGAACTGCGCGTGGGCTTCGGTGACGCCGTAGTCGTCCTCGAGCCTGTAGGACATCTGCAAGGCGCCACGCGCCTGCCGCTCCGGATCCTTGGCGAGCGCAATCGACGGCGGGCGGTCCGGCGTCGCGGTGAACTTCCACTGCGGCTGGCCGGCCGGGGCGCGGACATGCGCGGTGCCGTCGCCGGTGATCTTGAAATGCCGCTCATTGGTGCCCTTGGGCGCCTGCCCCTCCGGCGCGACCTCGGCGACGCCGCCACCGACCACGACGTCGATGGTGCCGCCGCTGGAGCGCACCAGCAGCGTGCTGCCGGCCGGAACCGCGAGCGGGCTGGTGTCGGCCGCGTTGGCGTCCTTGTTGGCGTTGGACAGGATGATCGGCGGCTTGCCGGTGTAGTTCGGCGGCGTCACCCAGGCATCGACCCGGACATTGGCCGGCGCCATGATGCCGTTCCAGTCGAACGCCGAGGCGACGCGCAAACCGCGCTCGTCGCCGGCGGCGACGTAGGTCGCGGCCAGCATCACGATGACCAGCGCGCGCAGCGCCCAGGGATCGTGCAGCGAGACCCGCGGCCGCGGCAGCCCGGCGCGGATCCGCTTGATCGAGGCCAGCGTACGCTCGCGCTGCGCCTGCCACAGCGCCAGTGCGAACGGGTCCTTGTTGGTGAGGGTGTCGGAGAGCGTGGTCGCCGGGCGATGGCGGACGCCGGCGCCGCGGTCGAGCCGGCTCAGGCCCTCCTCGCGGCTCGGCCAGCGGAAGCGCAGCAATGGCAACAGCGCCGCGAGCGCAGCTATGCCGAACAGGCCGGCGCCGGCTACGCGTGCGGCAAACGGCAGCACCAGCCACAGTCCGGCCCAGGAGGCGACCAGGAACAGACCGGCGACCGTCAGGAATCGCGCCAGATGTGGCCACGCCCGTTCCCACGCAATCGCGAATTTCGCCCGCTGCAGAGCCTCGGTCAGCTTCAGCTGCGTCAACTTCAGCCGCGCGTCCGCATCGCTGTCGTGGGCAGCGCGTGACGGGGTGTCGGACGGGTCGATGTTGGCTCCGCTCAATAAAATCTCCGGGGCAGCCGGCAGGTCACCCTAGCACAGCGGCGGCTTTGAGGCACCCGTTCCGGGACGTAACCCACACCGGGAAATACGCATAACACGAAGGCGTGACTGCGGCGGTTCGACCCCGTAACGTCCCGGCCGAACCCAAATCTTGACGCCTAAGCCTTAACGCATGAGGAAACGACATGGACCAGAAGACGCACGACAAGGGGCTCGAAATCCGCAAGGCGGTGCTCGGCGAGGCCTATGTCAACAATGCGCTGAAGAACTCGGACAGCTTCAACAAGCCGTTCCAGGAACTGGTCACGGAATATTGCTGGGGCGCGGTCTGGGGCCGCGAGGAATTGCCGCGCAAGACCCGCAGCATGCTCAACCTCGCCATGATCTCGATCCTGAACCGCCCGCACGAACTGAAGGCGCACATCAAGGGCGCGCTGACCAACGGCGTGTCGCGCGACGAGATCCGCGAGATCTTCATGCAGGTCTCGATCTATGCCGGCATCCCGGCCGGCGTCGACAGCTTCCGCATCGCGCGCGAGGTGTTCGCCGAGCTCGACAACAAGGCGTGAGGCGCCTCTAACCGTCGTCCCTGCGAAAGCAGGGACCCATAACCACAGGCCTTCGTGGCTGGAGATGCTGGAGCCCCAGCTTCGCACAACAATCAAGAGCGGTGGTTATGGGTCCTGGCCTTCGCCAGGACGACACTGAATGTGGGCACGCGGCATCGCCCACACTGCGACCAGGGAGAAAAACAACACCATGGAAATCGGATTCATCGGCCTTGGGAAGATGGGCTTCCCGATGGCGCGCCGGCTGATCGAGGCCGGCCACAAGCTCACCGTGTTCGACACAAGCAAGGCCGCGCTCGACAAGCTGGTTGCGCTCGGCGCCGTGGCTGCGACATCGCCCAAGGACATCGCCGACCGCGTCGAGACCGTGATGGCGAGCCTGCCCTCGCTGCAGGCCTCGCTCGAGGTCGCGACCGGCGCCGGCGGCGTGATCGAGGGCTCGCGCGTCAAGCGCTTCATTGATCTCTCCACCGTCGGCTCGCAGATGGCGGTGAAGATCCACGATTTGCTGGCGAAGAAGAACATCGTGCAGATCGACAGCCCGGTCTCCGGCGGCGTCTCCGGCGCCGAGAAGGGCACGCTGGCGGTGATGGTGTCGGGCCCGCGCGCCGATTTCGAGTTGGTGAAAAGCGCGCTCGACGTCATCGGCAAGGTCTTCTTCATCGGCACCAAGCCGGGCTCCGGCCAGACCATGAAGCTCGCCAACAACTTCCTGTCGGCGACCGCGATGGTCGCAACCTCGGAAGCTGTCGTGATGGGCGTGAAGTCCGGGCTCGATCCCGCCGTGATGATCGACGTCATCAACGCGGGCTCGGGGCTGAACACCGCGAGCCGCGACAAGTTTCCGCGTTCGGTGCTGCCGCGCAGTTTCGACTTCGGCTTCGCCACCGGCCTGATGGTGAAGGACGTGCGCCTCGCCGTCGAGGAGATGCGCTCGCTCGGGCTGTCGATGGAAGTTGCCGAAGCGGTCGGCCGGCTCTGGGAAGTCATCATCCGCGACGAGGGACCGGAGTCGGACTTCACCGCGGCGATCAAGCCGATCGAGAAGGCCGCGGGCGTCATCGTCGGCGGTGGCGGGAAAGGCAGTCACGCCGCGAAGTAAGCTCTCGCCGAAATAAACGCTGTCGTCCCGGGCAAGCGAAGCGCGACCCGGGATCCATAACCACAGGGGTTCGTGGCTTGGCTTGGCTGAGCTGGGGCCCCAGCCAACTGCAACGACTACGAGCGGTGGTTATGGGTCCTGGCCTTCGCCAGGACGGCACCATTGATGCGGCGCGCTCAGCGCCTCACAGCCACGGCGCGGGCTTGTCCATCGCGATCAGCGCGTCGACGTCGATGCGCGGGCGGACCACGGCGTACTGGTCGTCCTTGACCAGCACTTCCGGCACCAGCGGCCGGGTGTTGTAGGTGCCGGCCTGCACCGCGCCATAGGCGCCAGCGGTCATGATCGCCAGGAGATCGCCGGCCTTCGGCTGCGGCAGCGAACGGTCGAGCGCGAGATAGTCGCCGGTCTCGCAGACCGGGCCGACCACGTCGGCGACCATGGTCGGTGTATCAGGCACAGGCTGGCGCACGGCTAAGATGTCATGATGCGCCTCATACAGCGTCGGACGGATCAGGTCGTTCATCGCAGCGTCGATGATCACGAAGTTCTTGGCATCGCCCGGCTTCACATGGATCACGCGGGTGACGAGGATGCCGGCATTGCCGACGATCAGGCGGCCCGGCTCGAACATCAGCGTGCAGCCGAGATTGTGCGTGACGCGCTTGACCATTGCAGCATAGGCGGCCGGCGCCGGCGGCGCGGCGCGGTCCATGTAGTAGGGAATGCCGAGGCCGCCGCCGAAATCGACATGCGAGATGTCGTGGCCATCGGCGCGCAGCGTCTGCACGAATTCGGCGAGCAGCCGGAACGCGGCCTCCAGCGGACCGAGATCGGTGATCTGGCTGCCGATATGCACGTCGGTGCCGGTGACCTTGATGCCCGGCAGCTTCGCCGCGCGGGCATAGACTTCGCGAGCGCGCGCGATCGGAATGCCGAACTTGTTCTCCGACTTGCCGGTCGAGATCTTGGCGTGGGTGCCGGCATCGACGTCGGGATTGACCCGCACCGAGATGCGCGCGGTCGTCTTCATCTCGACCGCAAGGCGCGACAGCATCTCGAGCTCAGGCTCGGACTCGATATTGATGCACAGGATGTCGGCGGCGAGCGCGGCACGCAGTTCGCCTTCGGTCTTGCCGACGCCGGAGAACAGGATCTTCGACGGCGGGATGCCGGCCGCGAGCGCCCGCTTCAACTCGCCGCCGGACACCACGTCGGCGCCGGCGCCGAGCTTGGCCAGCGTGCGCAGCACGGACTGGTTGGAGTTGGCCTTCATCGCGTAGCAGATCAGCGCCTTCTCGCCGGCAAAGGCCTCGGTGAAGACGCGGTAGTGCCGCTCCAGCGTCGCGGTCGAGTAGCAATAGAACGGCGTGCCGACGGCTTCCGCCAGTCCAATGAGATTGACCGCCTCGGCATGCAGCACGCCGTTGCGATAGTCGAAATGGTTCATGACACGCTTTTAGATGCTAATTGCCGAGCAAGGGATCGAGAACGAAAGACCGTTTATTGCCTTTCGACGCTGCCGGCGCGGCATCCGAGCCATAGGTCGGATTGAACACGCTGGGCTGTGCCGCCCGCTCTCGCTCGGTGTCGCCCGGTGCTGCGGCCGGTGCGGCGTTCGCGGTCGGCGGCAGGTCGAGCGGTCCCTTGCGGCCGCAGCCGCCGAGCGCAAGCGTTGCAGCGCCCAGCACAATGATGGCCCATCCCGAGGGGGTCAGGCGGTTCTTGCTAATCACGACGAATTCCCCAATTTGGGCGGCACCATACAAACATTGGCGTGCTCTGGCGAGAGGCGGAGGCCTGAGAAATCACGGCCAAATTTTCCGGATCAGCCCAATTTTCGCTCTTTTTCCAGCCGCTTGGCCCAGGCTTTGGCCTGCGCCATCACATTCTTCGGCGCCGTACCGCCAAACGAGGTGCGGCTCTTGACCGAGGATTCGACGCTCAGCACCTTCAGCGCCTCTGCCGTAATCTTCGGCTCGACTTCCTGCATGGCCTTGAGCGGCAGCTCATGCAGCGCCACGCCCTGCGCCGAGGCCAGGCCGACGATGCGCCCGGTCACGTGGTGGGCGTCGCGGAACGGCATTTTCAGGGTGCGCACCAGCCAGTCGGCCAGGTCTGTGGCGGTGGCATAGCCCTCGCCGGCTGCGACCTTCATCCTCGCTTCGTCCGGCACGAGGTCCTCGACCATGCCGGTCATGGCGCGGATCGCGAGCGACAGCGCCTCGAACGCCTCCATCGCACCCTGCTTGTCCTCCTGCATGTCCTTTTGGTAGGCGAGCGGCAGGCCCTTCATCACGATCAGGAGCGCCGTGAGCGCACCGATCACGCGGCCGGTCTTGGCGCGCACCAGTTCGGCGGCGTCCGGATTGCGCTTCTGCGGCATGATCGACGAGCCGGTCGTGAACTTGTCGCTGAGCTTGACGAGACCGACCAGCGGCGAGGTCCAGATCACGATCTCCTCGGCGAAGCGCGACATGTGCACCGCGCAGATCGCGGCCGCCGACAGCGTTTCCAGCACGAAATCGCGGTCGGACACCGCATCGAGCGAATTGGCCATCGGCCGGTCGAAGCCGAGCGCCTTGGCGGTCGCCGTGCGATCGATCGGAAACGAGGTGCCGGCGAGCGCGGCGGCGCCGAGCGGCGATTCGTTCAGCCGCTTGCGCGCATCGACAAAGCGCCCGCGGTCGCGGCCGGCCATCTCGACATAGGCCAGGAGGTGATGACCGAAGGTCACGGGCTGCGCGGTCTGCAGATGGGTGAAGCCCGGCATCACGGTTCCGGCATGCTCCAGCGCGCGGGCGACCAGCGCCTGCTGGAACGCGGCCAGCGCCGCATTTGTCTCGTCGATGGTGTCGCGGACATAGAGCCGGAAATCGGTCGCGACCTGGTCGTTGCGCGAGCGCGCGGTATGCAGCCGGCCCGCCGCGGGCCCGATCAATTCGGACAGCCGCGACTCGACATTCATATGGATGTCCTCGAGCGCGCGCTTGAAATCGAAATCGCCCTTGCCGATTTCTGACAAAATCGTGTCTAGACCTTTGCCGATATTTTTCGCATCAGCTGAGGTGATGATGCCTTGCGCAGCGAGCATCGCGGCGTGGGCCTTGGACGCGGCAATGTCCTGGGCGTAAAGGTGACGGTCGACGTCGATGGAGACGTTGATTTCCTCCATGATGGCGTCGGGACGCTCCGAGAACCGGCCGCCCCACATCTTGTTGCTCATGACATCTCGCTCACGAATTTGTATTTCAGGCCGTGCTGTTTCTTTGGCCGTGGTGGCGAAACAGCATGGCGGTTCCGGACGTATTCCCGGCACTGCATAGCCATATCTGACCCAGGATGACAAACGATATGCCCGAGACGACCCCATCCGAACCGACCGCCAAGTCGAGTGCTAGGCCGACGGCCAAATGGCGCATCCCGCTGGTGATCGGCGCCGTGCTGGCCGGGGCCGTGATCGGCTATGTCGGCGTCTCCGGGCTCAGGCATCCCGCCGGCGGCGACGTCGCCTGCAACAGCGCGGTGGATCTGGCGAAGAAGATCGCCCCGCTCGCCCATGGCGAGGTCGCGGCGCTGACCATGGCAACCACGCCCTTGAGGCTGCCCGACCTGACCTTCGAGGACGCCAACGGCCAGCCGAAGAAACTCTCGGACTGGCGCGGCAAGACCGTGCTGGTCAATCTGTGGGCGACCTGGTGCGTGCCCTGCCGCAAGGAAATGCCGGCGCTCGACAGCCTGCAGACCAAGCTCGGCGGCAAGGATTTCGAGGTGGTCGCGATCAACATCGACACCCGCGACCCCGACAAGCCGAAGAACTTCCTCAAAGAGGCCAATCTGACCAATCTCGGCTATTTCAGCGACCAGAAAGCCAAGGTCTTTCAGGATCTTAAGAACATAGGCAAGGCGCTGGGCATGCCGACCTCGGTGCTGGTCGACGGCAAGGGCTGCGAAATCGCCAATATTGCCGGTCCCGCCGAATGGGCGAGCGACGACGCGATCAAGCTGGTGAAGGCGGCGCTGGCCCCGGCCGCGGCCGGGTTCTGATCAGGCGACGGCGTTGAGGTTGCCGCCGACGCCGGGACCGAGATTGGCGGTCGACGGCGTGCCGAGCAGGGTCTGAACCGCGAACTTTTCCGCATCGAGGTTCTGCTTGGTGACGCGGGTCGCGATCTCACCCTGCAGGTTGCCCTGCTGCATCGACAGGATGCTCGACACCATGCTCATCATGTCCATACGCGGCACTCCCAAACTTGCCTTGGCGTAGCGCGCGAAAGTTAATGTTTGGGTAACGGATGGCCGCGTCAGGCTGACGCATCGTTTTCGGGGCACGCACCCACTCGGCGACGACTCAATCTGAAGGTCTTGAACCGTCTCGAATACGAAAGCTCACGTCTACGTCGATCCCGTGGTGCTTCAGCTTCCATGCCCGCGCCTGGCTGATCGCCTCAGAGAACGTCACTAGCTCCTCTTTGAGCGTTACGTCACACCCCGCGGTTCCGGTGATCCAGACAACGTAAGGCGCTTCAACTTCGTTCATGCCACCGTAGATTATTGAATCGATCCAAGCATCTATGCTGTTGCCATGGCCGTCGCACGAACCAAGAGCCGCCTTCAGCGCTTTGTTAAAATCTTGGAATGACTGCCAGCCCGTGGCATCGAGTTCAATAACGAGCATACTGCACTCCTTGCGAAGTCTGATGTCCCCTAGTGCACCTAAATCAGCGACGCAGATCGATGACATCTTACCACTCAGGCCCCGTTCGCCGCGCTGAGGGCTTGCGCAATCCCGCCCGGGAATCGCCGGCCGCGTCAGGCTGACGCATCGTCGTCCTCATGGCGCAGCAAGTCGCCGGGCTGGCACTTCAGATAGGTGCAGATCCGTTCCAGCGTGTCGAACCTGACGCCCTTCACCTTGCCCTGCTTGAGCAGGGAGAGATTGGCCTCGGTGATCCCGACATATTCGGCGAGCTCCTTCGATTTCACGTTGCGCTCGGCGAGCATCACGTTGAGCCGGACCCGGATCGGCATCGCAAACGCCTCAGACGAATTGCGCGTGTTCGTCAGCGATCGCATTGGCTTCGGCCATCACCCAGGCCGTCACCGCAACCAGACCCGCGAACAGCAACGCCAGCAGCGTGTCGGAGCCGAGCGCGATGACGATGGACTTGCCCTGCGCGTAGGTTTGCCAGCTCAGCAGGATCGAGAGCAGCGCACCGATCACCGGCTTCAGCAGGGTCGAGACCAGCATCGCAATCGCAAGGTCACGTAACCCCGCGACGTTTGCAGCCGTGAAGAAGTGGCCCTGCGCGAACGAGGTGAAAGCGCGGCGCACGCGCGACAAGCCCCAGATCAGACAGGCGAGCGGTAACGCCGAGACCAGCAGAGCCATCAGGCGAACAAGCCAACCGATCGGATGGAACGCAATGCCGGTCAGCCCTGCATCGCGCAGGATCGCCTCATCCGGGCTCGCCAGCCAATAGGCCAGCAAACCGACTGCGAGCACGAACGAAATGCCGGTGCAGGCATAGGCGAGCACGCGGCTGACCGCGCGGATGCGTTCGAGACGCGCCGGCCGCGCGGATGGGGAAAGCTCTGACGAGAGGGACGCGGACATAGCTCAACCTCGGGATTGCTGATCTGATATTATTGTTTTACGATAATTAATATCTGCAAGTCAACATACCAAGGAAATGAAGTTATGCTCGTTCGTCCCCTTCACGCCATCTGCACCGTCGTTCTCTTGACGACAGCGGCGCAGGCGCAGCCCTCGACGTCGCGTGGACAAATCTCGGTCGCGCAGGTCAGGGCCATGCTGGACCAGGCCGCGACCAATCCGACCGCGCGCCAGACGCTGACGGCCTATCTGGCCGGGACCGGCGAAACCGCCGGCTGGCTGCTCGATGCCGCACGCGGCCTGCCGCCCTGCGCGCGGCGGCTGACGCTCGACGCGCAGCAGGCGCGTGATGCGATCGCGAGCGCGGCGGCCACCGCTGCGACCGAGACGCCGGCAACGCCGCTGATCATCCGCGACATGCTCAAGCGCGCCGGCTGTCGCCTGACAGACTGAGGAGCGGACAATGCGTGCGCGATCAGGCCGCGTTCGCGGCGAAAGCCGCACCAAGAGTGCGCAGCGCCTGCCGGGTCCGGGCGTCCGACAGCTTCGAGTGAAGCATGACGTCGCGCGACGGCAATGGCGGCAGGCCGAGCTTTGACCCGAGGTCGACGGTGTCGGCCGGCGCCACCCGGCGCGCCAGCGCGGCGACGGCGAGCCCTGCTGAAATCGCGGCACCGATCGTCGAAAGCCCGCCACCGACGAACGCTTCGGTCCAGGCGATGCCGGCGGCGTCGAGAGTCTCGACCGCCATGGCGCGCACGCTGCAAGGCTCGGCTTGCGTCGCGAGGCGCAGCGGCTCGCCGGGCCGATGGTGAAAATCAGGCGCGGCCATCCAACCGAATGGTTCTTCGAACAGCACGTCGCCATCGCGGCGCTTGGCATCGTGGCGCAGCACGATCGCCGCATCGAGCCTTCCGTCATCGAATGCGCTGAGCACCGAACGTGACGTATCGACATGCAACTGAATCACCAGTCCGGGATCGGTCGTGTTCATCCGCTTCAACAGCGAGGCCAGTTCCGATCCGACGATGTGGTGGCTGATGCCCACGACCAACCGCCGATGCTCGACGACGAAAGATCCCATCGCCGATTGATGCGCGGCCACCAGGTTGCGCGCAGCGCCGAGGAAGGCGGCCCCTTCAGCCGACAACCGGACCAGCCGCGGTGTTCGCTCCAGCAGCCGCCGGCCGAGCCCGTCTTCCAGCCGCCTGATCTTCAGGCTGATCGCGGACTGCGTGGTCTCCATGACCTGCGCCGCGCGCGTGAAGCTGCTGAGGTCGGCCACCAGGACAAAGGCCTGCACCGCCTCGACATCGAGCGCCTTCATGACCATACATTTAAAAATGAAATCATTGAAATACACTACCATACCGTTTTTAAATGATCAACGAACTCCTAGGATCGGCGCAGTCAACGATTGCCACCAGGAGACAAGCATCATGCCGCTGACCCGCGTCTCGCTGCGACGGGGCAAGCCCGCCGCCTACCGCAAGGCCATTCTCGGGAGCCTCTATCGCGCCATGCGCGAGACCTTCGATGTGCCGGACGGCGATCGCTTCATGACGATCTCCGAGCATGATGACGACGATTTCGCCTATGGCGCGGACTATCTCGGCCTCAGGCGCAGCGACGATCTGGTCATCATCCAGATCACTGTCAGCAACACCCGCCCGATGGCCCAGAAGCAGAAGCTTTATCGACGCATCACCGACTTGCTGACGGAGAGTCCGGGCCTGCGCACTGAAGACATCTTCATCAACCTCGTCGAGGTGCTTCCGGAAAACTGGTCGTTCGGCAACGGTGAGGCGCAGTACGTCCGATGACCGCGACACCGATCCTCTCGCCGCGCATGAGCGGCATCAAGGCTTCGCCCGCATCGGTGCTGCGCCGTCGCGCCCGCGAATTGCGCGCCGCCGGGCGCGACATCATCGAGCTGTCCTCGGGCAATCTCGACTTCCCGACACCTGACCATGTGATCGCGGCAGCGCATGACGCTGCCTTGCGCGGCGAAACCCGCTACACCGATGTCGACGGCACGCCGGAACTGAAGCGTGCGGTGCAGGCCGCGCTGCTGCGCGACCATCGTCTCGACTACCGGCTCGACGAGATCGTCATCACCAACGGCTCGACGCAAGCGCTGTTCAATGCACTGCTGGCGACACTGGCGCCTGAGGACGAGGTGATCATCCCCGCGCCGTATTGGGCGCCCTATCTCGATCAGGTGCGGCTGGCGGGCGCGACGCCGGTGGTGGTGCCGTGCGCGCAGAACAACGGCTTCAAGCTGCGCGCGGAGGATTTGCAGGCGGCGATCTCGGCGCGAACGCGCTGGATCGTGATCAACAACCCGGTCAATCCCTCCGGTGCGGTTTATTCCGCGGAGGATCTGGCTGGGATCGCCGCGGTCCTGTTGCAGCATCCCGACATCTGGGTGCTTGCCGACGGGCTCTACGAGCACATCGTGTTCAACGGCCGACCTGCGCCGACGCTTGCACAGATCGAGCCGCGCCTGAGGCCGCGGACGCTGACCGTCAGCGGTCTCGCCAAGAGCTACGCCATGATGGGATGGCGCATCGGCTACGCCGCCGGACCATCGGCGCTGATCCGCGCGATGATCACAATCCAGTCGCAGACCACGTCCGGCGCCTCGTCGATCAGCCAGGCCGCCGCGGTCGCCGCCCTCGATGGCGCGCAGGACCTGCTGGCCGAGCGCGCCGCCATCCTTCGCGCGAGGCGTGACCGCTTTGCCGAGCTCGTGAACGGATGCAGCGGGCTTTCCTGCGCGCCGCCGGAAGGCACGTTCTATCTGCTGGTCAGTTGCGCCGGCGTGATCGGCAAGCGCCCGCCCGGCGGCAAGCCGATTGCGACCGACCGCAATTTTGCGGCCTACCTGCTCGAGCAAGCAGATCTGGTGGTGTTTCCCGGCGAAGATCTCGGGCTGTCACCCTATATCCGGATCAGCTTCGCCAACCCGTCATTGATCATCGAGGCGGCCGGCAGGCGGCTGCAGCGCGCCTGCGAGGCGCTGCAATGACGGCGCGCGGGCAAAGCCAGCGTCTCGCGCTGGCAGCGCATCTGCTCGGACTTGGAACGGGTGTGGCGATGATTGCAGGTCTTGTGCCCGCGACGCTGGCGCTGTTGCGGGCACTGACCTGAAACGAGAGCGCGTGGATTACCGCGTCGGGACCGGCTTGTCGCCGCGATAGTCGTAGAAGCCGCGCTGGGATTTGCGTCCGAGCCAACCGGCCTCGACGTATTTCACCAGCAGCGGGCACGGCCGGTACTTGGAATCGGCCAGCCCCTCGTGCAGCACCTGCATGATCGACAGGCAGGTGTCGAGGCCGATGAAGTCGGCGAGCTCGAGCGGGCCCATCGGATGGTGCGCGCCGAGCTTCATCGCGGCATCGATCGCCTCGACGTTACCGACGCCCTCATACAGCGTGTAGATCGCCTCGTTGATCATCGGCAGCAGAATGCGGTTGACGATGAAGGCGGGGAAATCTTCCGACACCGCGACCTGCTTGCCGAGCTTGGCGACGAACGCCTTGGCGGTGTCGAAAGTCGTGTCGTCGGTGGCGATGCCGCGGATCAGCTCGACCAGTTCCATCGCCGGCACCGGATTCATGAAATGAATGCCGATGAATTTCTCCGGGCGGTCCGTCGAGGCCGCGAGCCGTGTGATCGAGATCGACGACGAGTTGGTCGCGACGATCGCTTCCGGCTTCAGCACCGCACAGACGTCGTGGAAGATCTTGCGCTTGGTCTCTTCCTTCTCGACCGCGGTCTCGATCACGAGATCGCAATCGGCCAGCGCATCGATGGTCTCGGCGGAGGCGATGCGGTCGAGCGCCTGCTTGCGCTCACCCTCGCTGATCGCCTTCTTGGCGACCTGGCGGGTCAGATTGCCATTGATGGTCGCCAGCGCCGACTTCAGCCGGTCCGCGGAGACGTCATTGAGCACCACGTCGAAACCGGCCAGCGCCGCCACATGGGCAATGCCATTGCCCATCTGGCCCGAACCGATCACGCCGACCTTTTTGATTGCCACCGTCATCTTGTCATCCACCGGAACGGCGCGCATGTCGCGCCTGCCCAATTCCAACGATACCCGAAGTGAAGCCTTCCGGTTGCCCAATCCGCCGGAAAACGTTTCCCGGGACCATGATGTGATTGCAGGCAATCACATCCCGATCCCATTTCCCCTGTCGGGCATGATCCTTCCGGAAAAACGTTTCCGGATCATTGCCTCGAAAATAACAACACCGGCCGGAGCTTAGCCACCCGGCCGGTGTCTTGTCGCTTACTTTCCGAGCTTGCCGAGTGCTTCGGTCAGCTCCGGAACCGCCTGGTAGAGGTCGGCGACCAGGCCGTAATCGGCGACCTGGAAGATCGGCGCGTCCTCATCCTTGTTGATGGCGACGATCACCTTGGAGTCCTTCATGCCGGCCAGATGCTGGATCGCGCCGGAGATGCCGACCGCGACATAGAGTTCCGGGGCCACTACCTTGCCGGTCTGGCCGACCTGCCAGTCGTTCGGGGCATAGCCGGCATCGACCGCGGCGCGCGAGGCGCCGACGCCGGCGCCGAGCTTGTCGGCGAGCGGCTCGATGTATTTGGCGAAGTTCTCGCGGCTCTGCATGGCGCGGCCGCCCGAGACGATGATCTTGGCCGAGGTCAGTTCCGGACGGTCGCTCTTGGCGACTTCCTCGCCGACGAACGTCGACAGGCCCGGATCGGCGGCGGCTGCGGCGTTCTCGATCGCGGCGCTGCCGCCTTCACCGGCTGCGGCGAAGGTCGAGGTGCGGACCGTGATGACCTTCTTGGCATCCTTCGACTTCACGGTCTGGATCGCGTTGCCGGCATAGATCGGCCGCTCATAGGTGTCGGGCGCGACGACCTTGATGATCTCGGAGACCTGCATGACGTCGAGCAGCGCGGCGACGCGCGGCATCACGTTCTTGAAGCGCGAGGTCGCGGGCGCGACGAAGGCGTCATAATTCGGCGCCAGCGCGACGATCAGCGCGGCCAGCGGCTCGGCAAGGTCGTGCTCATAGGCGGGACCTTCGGCCACCAGCACCTTCGCAACGCCGGCAAGCTTGGCGGCCGCTTCGGCTGCCGCCTTGGTGCCCTGGCCGCCACCGGCGACCAGCACATGGACGTCGCCGCCGAGCTGGGAAGCCGCGGTCAGCGCCTTGTTGGTCGAGTCCTTCAGGGTCTCGTGGTCGTGTTCGGCAATCAACAGCGTCGTCATCAGAGAACCCCGCCTTCGGTCTTGAGCTTGTTCACGAGTTCGGCGACGTCCTTGACCTTGACGCCTGCCTTGCGGCCTGCCGGTTCCGCGGTCTTCAGCACTTCCAGACGCGGCGTCACGTCGACGCCGTAGTCGGCGACGCTCTTGTCGTCGATCGGCTTCTTCTTCGCCTTCATGATGTTGGGCAGCGACGCATAGCGCGGCTCGTTGAGGCGCAGGTCGGTGGTGACGATCGCCGGGCCCTTCAGCTTGATGGTCTGCAGGCCGCCGTCGACTTCGCGCGTGACCTTGAAGTCAGAACCATCGACCTCGAGCTTGGAGGCGAAGGTCGCCTGCGACCAGCCGAGCAGCGCGGCCAGCATCTGGCCGGTCTGATTGCTGTCGTCGTCGATCGCCTGCTTGCCGAGAATGACGAGGCCGGGCTGCTCCGCCTCAACCACCGCCTTGAGGATCTTGGCGACCGCGAGCGGTTCGACATTGCCTTCGGCCTTGACCAGGATGCCGCGGTCGGCACCCATCGCAAGCCCGGTGCGAATCGTCTCGGAAGCCTGCGCCGGTCCGATCGACACCACCACCACTTCGGTCGCCTTGCCGGCTTCCTTCAGCCGCAGCGCTTCCTCGACGGCGATTTCGTCGAACGGGTTCATCGACATCTTGACGTTGGCGAGCTCCACGCCCGTCCCGTCACTCTTGACGCGGACCTTGACGTTGTAGTCGACGACCCGCTTTACCGGCACAAGAACCTTCATCGATCCTCTTTCGCTTTGATTTTATGGGTTTCGGTTGGCTGGCGCGGAACCTAAAGGTCCCGTACCCCCCGGTCAACGCGGCAAAGCCAAAAAACCGTCCCCCGGTTTTGAACCAGTTTAGCGGTTTTGGCCCGGCACCCACAACACGTCGCCGGCCCCTTTATTGTTCTGGAAGCGGCTGGCAACGAACAGGAAATCCGACAGCCGGTTCATATACTGGATGCCAGCGGAATTGACCGTCTCGTCCGGCCGCGCGGCGAGTTCCACCATGATCCGTTCCGCGCGGCGACATATCGTCCGGGCGAGATGCAGATATGCAGAAGCCGGCGTCCCACCGGGCAGCACGAACGAGGTCAGCGGCGCGAGCTGGTCGTTCAGGCTGTCGATGTCGCGCTCGAGCCGCTCGACCTGGCTCGCCAGCATCCGCAGGCGCTCGGCCTTGCCCTCGCGTTCGGGCACCGCAAGGTCGGCGCCGAGATCGAACAGATCGTTCTGGATCCGGCCGAGCATCGCATCGACCTCGGGGCTGTCGGCCAGATGCATCCGCACCACGCCGATCGCGGCGTTGGTCTCGTCGACGGTGCCATAGGCGGCAACCCGCAGATCGTATTTCGGCCGCCGCTCGCCGCTACCGAGCGCGGTGGTGCCGTCATCGCCGGTGCGCGTGTAGATCCGATTGAGAACGACCATGGCCGTGATCTCCTAAGGTTTGCGCATCGCGCACGTCGCTCGAAAACGCCCTACCGCCCCATCGCCCAGACCGCGAGCATCGCGATGACGATGGCGACGAACTGCAGCAGCACGCGCAGCCGCATCAGCTTCTGCGATGTGTTCGGCGAGCCGCCCTTCATCATGTTGACGAGGCCGAGCAGGAGCACCAGTGCGACGGCGCCGACGGCGATGGGAAGAATGATCGTGCTGAGGACAGATGTCATCTGCGGTACATAACACCGCAGGACGCGGACTTCCACACAGGCGGCGCATGCAACCAACTGGCTTTTCACTGCGTAATATCAGATGCTGGGTCCGTCCTCGGACCGAGCGGTTGTCGACAATGCCGGGTGGAATGTGAAGCAGCTTCGTTACGTCTACGACGTCGTGATGGATGCCTTTTACACGTTCCTCGCCGACGACGGCTGGGCGATCGCGAGCCACATCGCGCTGTCGACCCTGATGGCGCTGTTTCCATTCCTGATCGTGCTGACGTCGGTGGCAGGCTTCTTCGGCTCCAAGGAGCTTGCCGACCAGGCGGTCGGACTGTTGCTGCAGGTCTGGCCGCAGCAGGTCGCCGAGGCGCTGTCGGGCCAGATCCACGACGTGCTGACCAACACCCGCGGCGACATCCTGACCATCGGCGCGGTGCTCGCGGTGTACTTCGCCTCCAACGGCGTCGAGGCGCTGCGGGTGGCGCTGAACCGCGCCTATGCCGTGATCGAGCTGCGGCGCTGGTACTGGCTGCGGCTGGAATCGATCGGCTACACGCTGGTCGCCGCGTTCACCTCGCTCGCGATGGCGTTCCTGATCGTGCTCGGTCCGCTGATCATCGAAGCGGCGCGGCGCTATATTCCGTTCTTCGTCGAATCCAACGAGAGCCTGCTCAACACCGCCCGTTACGGCATCACGGTGCTGGCCCTGGTCATCGCGCTCTTCATCCTGCATGCCTGGCTGCCGGCGGGGCGCCGCGGCTTCACGCAGATCCTGCCCGGCATCATCTTTACCGTGGTGGCGTCGCTGATCTCGGGCATCGGCTTCGGCATGTATCTGGCGCGCTTCGCCAACAACTACGTCACGATGTATGCGGGGCTGGCCTCGGTGGTGATCGCGCTGGTGTTCCTGTATTTCATCGCCGCGATCTTCGTGTTCGGCGGCGAGCTGAACGCCGCGATCATCAAGTCGCGGTTGCCGCGCGGCGTGTCGCTTCAAGCAGCGCAGTCGCGAGCGCCCGCGGAGAAACAGGCTTGACCAGGAAGGCGTCGGCGCCGGCGTCGCGCGCCGCGGCCTCGTCCTCGGCACGGCCGGAAATCCCGACGATCACGGTACGGCCGTGCGGCGGCGGCAGCGCGCGGATGCGCCTGATGGCCTCGACACCGCCGATGCCGGGCAGCACCATGTCCATCAGCACGGCATCGAAGGCGCCCTGAGCGAGGCGATCGGGCGCGCCCTCACCCTGACCGATGAATTCGGCATGGTGGCCCAGCTCGGTCAGGATCGTGTTGAGCACGACGCGGCCGAACGGATTGTCCTCGACGCTGAGCAGCCGCAGCCCCTGCGATGGCCGCACCGCCGCGCCTTCGCTCGATGACGCACTGGCCGGTCCTGCGGCTGAAGCCAGCAGCACGTTGAGCGTGAAGACGGTGCCGCCGCCCTTGCGCTGGGCCACGACGATATCGCCACCCATGGCGCGGGCGAGCTGCTTGACCGAGGACAGGCCGAGCCCCGCGCCGCCGAACCGCGCGGCTATCGAGACATTGGCCTGCGAGAACGGGCGGAACAGGCGCTTGACCTCCGATAGCGTCAGGCCGATGCCGCTGTCGGAGATCGCAAAGGCAACGCCGATCCTGCCGTCCGCCTTGCCCTTTGCCGCTCCCTTGGCCGCGCGCACCGGCGCGACGCGCAGCTCGATGCTGCCCTGCTCGGTGAACTTGACGGCGTTGTCGATCAGGTTTTCCAGCGCCGCGCGCAGCCGGACCGGATCGCCGACCGCAAACGCCGGCAGCTTGGCCGAGATCTCGACCGAGGCCCGCAATCCCTTGGCTGCGGCGCGGCCGGCCAGCGAATCCCCGGCGTGGCGCGCCAGCGTGCACAGATCGAAGAAGTCCTGCCGGATCTCGAGACCCGGTCCCTCGCTCCGGGCAGCGTCCACGAACAGGGTCGCAAGGCTCGCCAGATGCTCGGCACCGGCCTTGATGGTATCGACCCAGCGCCGCTCGCGCTCGTCGAGATCCGACGTCGCGAGCAGGTTGCTGATCGCGAGGATTCCGGTCAGCGGGGTCCGGACCTCATGGGCAAAGGCGGCAAGCGCGGTCTCGATCAGGCCGGGACCGGCCTTCGGGGAGGCCTTCGGCGCAGTTCGCTTGCGGCCCGGCTTCGCGACCGCCTTGGTGACCGACTTGACGACCGACTTGGCGATGCGGGCCTTCGGCGGCTCGCCCTTGGCTCGCCGCTTGCTGCGCCCTCCGCGCGATACTTTCGCCATGATCTCCGTGACCCCGCCCCGCGGGCAGCATGGCATGCCAGGAGAGGCAGAGTCACGGCGCCCTTTTGGTGTAGCCATGGCAAGTCAGGATGATGGTAACCAGTCCGTCCACCCGCGGTACCTCACCCGCTTGCGGGCAGGGCTGTCGCACATGGCAGTTGGCTGACAGCCATGCGCGATAGCCAACCGTCGCAGGGACACGCCGCCAAAATATCGAAAACAACCCCATGCAAAGTAGCCGGCAGCCACCGGCGTTCGACACGGCAACTTGACACGTCGGGCAAATCAGCGGCAAAATTCCATTATTCCGAAATCATGTGCAGCACGCTAGGGCAAGCCGACCAGGCGGCGGATATCGGCCGGGCCGGCGCCCTCCGCCCGCAGCTCGCGCAGTCCGGTCGCCCGGGTCGATTTCGACAGCTTTTGGCCGGCGCCGTCGCGGATCAGCGCATGGTGCCGGTAGACCGGCACGGGCAGGCCAAGTAGTTCCTGCAGCAGCCGATGCACGCTGGTCGACCAGAACAGGTCAACGCCCCTGACCACATCGGTGACGCCTTGCAGGGCGTCGTCGATCACGACCGAGAGATGGTAACTGGTTGGGGTCTCCTTGCGCGCCATGATCACATCGCCCCAGGCCTCCGGCCGGGCCGTCACCTCTCCGGTCTCGCCAGCCGGGCCCTCGCCGGCCTCCTGCCAGCGTAGGCCGCCGGTGCGCGCGCGTGCCGCCGCCATGTCGAGCCGCAGCGCGAACGGCGCGCCCTGCCCGATCAGCCGGTCGCGCTGCTCGGCCGACAGCGATCTCGCCGCTCCCGGATAGAGCGCGGCGCCGTCCGGATCGCGCGGCCACGCGCCACCCGCCTCGCGCTCCGCGACCAGCCGCGCGACCTCGGCGCGGCTCTCGAAGCTCGGATAGACCAGTCCCTGCGCCGCCAGACGATCGATCGCCGCGCCGTAGGCGGCAAAATGCTCCGACTGCCGCCGCACCGGGGTCTCCCACGCGATGCCGAGCCAGGCCAGGTCCTCATAGATCGCCTGTTCGAATTCCGGACGGCAGCGCGTCGCGTCGATGTCCTCGATCCGCAGCAGCAAGCGTCCGCCCGACTGCTTCGCGAGGTCGTGGTTGAGCAGCGCCGAATAGGCATGGCCGAGATGCAGGTAGCCGTTCGGACTCGGTGCAAAGCGGAAAACGGGTGGCATGGCGTTCGATCGCGCGTCATTGCCGGGCCGGACCGGCGATCCCTGGTGGGGCATGATCTTCGCGCGAACGCCTGGCGTCTGTCGCGAGGGGAAAACCGGTTTCCACTTTTCCGGACCATGCGGCTGGACAAGACTCTGTTACGATAGGAGATGGATGCGCGGGTCAAGCCCGCGCATGACGAGCCGAATGCAGATCCCGCAATGCTGATCCATCTCGAAACCCAGGCCGACCTCGACGAGGCCATCCAGAAGCTGGTCGACCAGGATCGGCGGCTGCGCCCGATCCTCGAACTGACCGGCATGCCGGCCATCCGGCAGCGTGAGCCGGGGTTTGCGGGGCTTGCCGCGATCGTCTGCGGCCAGCAGCTGTCGACCGCGAGTGCTGCCGCGATCTGGGGCCGCGTCAGCAAGGCGTTCGACCCGTTCCACCATGATGCGATCCGCAAGGCGCGGGCCGACCGGCTCGGCCGGCTCGGGCTCTCAGCGGCCAAGATCAAGACGCTGAAACACATCGCCCGCGAGCTCGCCGAGGAGCGGCTGAACCTCGACGTACTCGCCAACGAAGAGGCCGATGCCGCGCACAACACGCTGACCGCGCTGCCCGGGATCGGCCCGTGGACCGCCGACGTCTATCTGTTGTTCTGCCTCGGCCACGGCGATGCGTGGCCGGCGGGCGACCTCGCGGTGCAGGAAGCGGTCAAGGTCGGGCTCGGGCTGAAGGAGCGGCCGACGCCGAAGCAGATGGCCCCGCTCGCCGAACCGTGGCGTCCGCTGCGCGGTGCCGCCGCGCATCTGTGGTGGGCCTATTATCGCGTGCTCAGGAATCGCGAAGGCGTGATCGCCGGCGCGAAGTAGGTCGTCGAGAAAACATTCCAACTGCGTGATCGCGTGATATAGCATCAGCAGACGAATACTTATTCAATTTGCAGGTCTCGCGCATTGATGATGCCCAGCACATCCTTCCTGCAAGGAGGACGGACCTGGTTTCGCTTCGCACCCCGCTGACGGTTCTCCTGATCTCCCTGGGCGCGATCGCCGCGGCATGGTGGTGGCTGGGCATCCCGGTCAACCTGGTGCGCGCTCCGATCGATCCGGGCGACAAGGTCCAGTGCATCTCCTACGCCCCGTTCCGCAACAATCAGACGTCACTTGCTCCCGCAACGCAGGTCACGCCGGAACAGATCGCGGAAGATCTCGCGCAACTCGCGAAGATATCCGACTGCATCCGCACCTATGCGACCGATCTCGGGCTCGACCAGATCCCCGGGCTCGCAGCCAAGGCGGGGCTGAAAGTCATTCAGGGCATTTTCCTCGATCGGGATCGAAAGAAGAATGCGACGCAGGTCGAAACGGCGATCCGCCTCGCCAAGGAATATCCTGACACGATCATCGCGCTCGTGGTCGGCAACGAGGTTTTGCTGCGCAAGGAAATGTCGGCGTCCGACCTCGGCGACCTGATCCGTTCGATCAAGGCGCAGGTCAGCGTCCCCGTCACCTATGCCGACGTCTGGGAATTCTGGCTGAGCAACCGCGAACTTTCCGACGCCGTCGACTTCATCACGATTCACATCCTGCCATACTGGGAGAATATCCCGATCCCCGCGGAGCGGGCCGCCGCGCACGCTGACGAGATGCGTCGGCAGATCGCGGCGGTTTTTCCCGGCAAGGAAATCTTCATCGGAGAAGTCGGCTGGCCGAGCGAGGGGCGCATGCGCGAGTCCGCGCTGCCGTCGCGCGTCAATCAGGCGCGGGTGGTCTCGGAGGTGCTCGACCTAGCCCGGCGCGAGCATTTCCGCGTCAATTTATTCGAGGCGTACGATGAAGGATGGAAGCGCGAGATCGAGGGCACGGTCGGCGGGTCCTGGGGCCTGTTCTCTTCCGAAGAGCGCACCCTGAAATATCCGCCCGGCCTGCCGATCAGCAATTTTCCGTTCTGGAAACTGCAAATGGGCAGCGGAATGGCGCTGGCGATCCTGGTATTCGGCGTGGCCTGGCTGACCTCGCACCGCAAGCCGAGGGAGCCAAAGGAAGCAAGGCTGGTGTCGTGGCTTGCGGTCGGACTCTCTGCGACCACAGCCGGAATCCTGTTCGGGGTCGCCGCGCAACGACTGGTCTATGAGAGCTACGGCACCGGAGGCTGGCTCATGTGGGGCTCGCTTCTCGTGGCGGCAACGGCCTCGCCGGTGTTCTGTGCCAACGCACTGATGTCGGGCCGCGCACCGCCCAGCTTTGCCGAATTGCTGGGTCCGAAAGGCTACCACACTGAATCGATACTGGTGACGATGCACGGATTGGCCTTGATGGTCACCGCCGTGATCGGCACGGCGACGGCACTCGGCCTGATCTTCGACCCGCGCTTCATCGATTTTCCGTTCGCGCCCCTTACGATGGCGGCGGTGCCTTTTGCAGCCTTGACGCTGCTCAATCCTCCCGGGAAGGGAAACCGCCCTCTGGCGGAATCGATGTTTGCCGGCATTTTCCTTGCAGCGGCGGTCTACACAGGGCTCAACGAAGGGCCGGAGAACTGGCAGTCGCTGTGGACTTGCGCTGCCTTCATGTTGCTCGCGGTAACGTTATGGCGGACCCGCGCCTGAAAGCGCGCTTTAACCGCGCAGCCTGACGCGGTCCTCGCGCGCGCAATCGGTGACGAAGCCGATGACGGCGCGCACCGAGGGAAGCTCGACCAGATCGGGATGGGCGAGCAGCCAGAGATCGGAGAGGCTCGACAGCTTTTGCGGCGCGACCCGAACCAGATCGGGATAATCCGCCCCGACCAGGCAGGACAGCGCGCAAATCCCGAGCCCGGCCCGCGCCGCCGCGAGCATGTCGCCCTGCGAGGAGCAGCGCATCACCAGCGTGCCCTGCCGCGTGATGACATCGCTCCACTGCGCGAGGCGCACATTCGAGGCCTGGTCGGCAAATCCGATCACGCTGTGTCCCCGCCATTCGTCCGGCCGCTCCGGCAGCTTGCGCCCGGCCGCATAGCCACGTGACGCATAAAAGCCGGCGCCGAGCCGTCCGATCTTGCGCCCGATCAGGTTCTCATCGCCGGCATCGACCGGCCGCAGCACCACGTCGGCCTCGCGCCGGCGCACGCTCGCCGGAAACGGGTGGGTGATGATCTCGAGCTGGATGTTGGCGTGATCGCGCAGGAACGGCCCGAGGCGCGGCATCAGCCAATGCGCCGCCAGCGTCGCGCCGATCGACAGCTTCACGACGCCGCGGGCCTGCTCGCCGGTGGCGGACGCGGCCGCCTCCGCGCGCAGGGCTGCAGCGGCCATCACCTCGGTGTGCTCGCGGAATTTGCGGCCGTGCGACGTCAGCGACAGGCCGTCATTGGATCGGGCGAACAGGCGGGTCCCGAGCTGCTTCTCGAGCGCCGCGACGTTGCGGCCGACGGTGGGATGGCTGACGCGCAGCCGCCGCGCCGCGCCGGCGAAGCTGCGCGTCTCGGCCACCGCGACGAAGGTCTTGCAAAGCTCCCAGTCCATGCCGCCCGCCTGCGCCCGTTGTTCATTTCTGGCTAGTTAGCCGTTCAATATTGAACGTCATGACGCGGCCGTCCAGCCTTATATTGCCGCGCCAAGGGAGCCGCCGCTTCCGGCCATCACAACAAATCGCGATCCGCCCCGGCACCGGCCGGGCGGCGCATGGAGGATCCAAACAATGTCGCTGCCCGCCTCGCTCGCCAACAGGCTCGAACTGCCGGTCGTCGGCTCCCCGCTGTTCATCGTCTCGGGGCCCGAGCTGGTGATCGCGCAGTGCAAGGCCGGCATCGTCGGCTCATTCCCGGCGCTCAACGCCCGCCCGGTCGAGAAGCTCGACGAATGGCTGACGCAGATCGAGAACGAGCTCGGCGAGTACCAGGCGAAGCACCCGGAGAAGAAGGTCGCGCCCTACGCGGTCAACCAGATCTGCCACGCCTCCAACGACCGGCTGATGCACGACATGGAAACCTGCGTGAAGCACAAGGTGCCCATCATCATCACCTCGCTGCGCCCGCCGTCCGAGATCGTCGAGGCCGCGCATTCCTACGGCGGCGTGGTGTTCCACGACGTCATCAACGTGAAGCACGCCCGCAAGGCCGCCGAGCAGGGCGTCGACGGATTGATCCTGGTCTGCGCCGGCGCGGGCGGCCATGCCGGCACGCTGTCGCCGTTCGCGCTGGTGCGCGAGGTCAAGCAGTGGTTCAAGGGCACCATCCTGCTGTCGGGCGCGATCTCCGACGGCTGGAGCATCGCGTCCGCACTCGCGCTCGGCGCCGACCTCGCCTATGTCGGCACCCGCTTCATCGCGACCGAGGAAGCCAACGCCGACCTCAGGTACAAGCAGGCGCTGACCGAATACGCCGCGCACGACATCGTCTATTCGAACCTGTTCACCGGCGTGCACGGCAACTACCTCGGACCGTCGATCGCGGCCGCGGGCCTCGATCCGGCCAACCTGCCGGTCGCCGACAAGTCCAAGATGAATTTCGGCTCCGGCGGCAACACCAAGGCCAAGGCCTGGCGCGACATCTGGGGTTCGGGCCAGGGCATCGGCCAGATCACCGACGCCCCGCCGGTCGCCGAGCTGGTAGCGCGGATGAAGGCGGAGCTTGCGCAGGCGCGCGACAGCTTCACGACGCGGCTCAGCGCCTGATCGCGAGCAATAATCAAGACCGGGGAGAAAGCGATGAAACGCGCGCAATTTGCGCTGGCGGCGATTCTGGCCGCGTGCGGGCTCACGGGTGCCGCTGCCGACAACGGCAAGGAGGACATCAAGATCGGCCAGACCCTGCCGTATAGCGGGCCGCTCTCCGGCTTCGGCACCATCGGACGGACCGAGGAGGCGTTCTTCGCGAAGATCAACGCGGAGGGTGGCATCAACGGCCGCAAGGTGAAGTTCATCACCCTGGACGATGCCTATTCGCCGCCGAAAACCGTCGAGCAAACCCGCAAGCTGGTCGAGCAGGACGAGGTGTTGATGATGTTCGGCTCGCTCGGAACCGCGACCAACAACGCCGTGCACCGCTATCTCAACACCAAGAAGGTGCCGCAGCTGTTCGTGCTAAGCGGCGCCACCAAATGGGCCGACCCACAGCACTATCCGTGGACCATGCCGGGCATGGCCGCCTACGAGTCCGAGGGCGTGGTCTACGCCAAGCACGTGCTGCAGACCAAGCCCGATGCCAGGATCGCGATCCTCGCGCAGAACGACGATTTCGGCCGCGACTATGTCGCGGGCTTCAAGCGTGCGCTGGGCGCTCGGGCGGCGAGCATGATCGTCGCCGAAGCGAGCTATGAGGCAACCGCACCGACCATCAGCTCGCAGCTTGCGACCCTGAAGGCGTCCGGCGCCAACGTGCTGTTCGGCGTCGTGCTCGGCAAATTCACCTCCCAGATGATCAAGGGCGTCGCCGAGATCGGCTGGAAGCCGGAGCTGTTCTTCGTGCCGACCTCGGCCTCGTCGATCTCGTTCCTGGAGCCCGCGGGCCTCGATAACGCGGTGGGCCTGATCTCGTCGAGCAACCAGAAGGACACGATGGACGCGCAGTGGGCCGACGACGCCGCGGTCAAGGACTACCTTGCGTTCATGAAGCAGTACATGCCCAATGCCGATCTCAACAACTCGAACTACTCGGCGGGTTATCACTATGCGACGCTGCTGATGGCCGTGCTCAGGGCCTGCAAGGACGATTTCAGCCGCGAGAATGTCCTGCGCCAGGCGGCGTCGTTGCGCGAGGTTTCGTTGCCGCTGCTGTTGCCGGGCATGACGGTGTCGACCGGACCGGACGATTATCTGCCATTCCAGCAGTTGCGGTTGCGCCGGTTCGACGGCAAGAGTTGGGTCGGCTTCGGCGACATCCTGGACGACCGCTAGAAAGACGGGACCCATCATGATCATCAGCGGCGATAGACAGATCAGCTATGGCGACATTCATGCCCGCATCGCGCGGGCTGCGACCGGCTTCCGCGCGCTCGGCGTTCAGGGCGGCAAGCCGGTCGGCATGATGCTGCGCAACGATTTCGCGCTGTTCGAGGTGGTCGCAGCCTCGGCCGCGCTCGGCAGTCCGGTGGTGCCGATCAACTGGCATCTGAAGGCCGACGAGGTCGGCTACATCCTGTCCGACAGCGGCGCCGACACGCTGGTCTGCCACGCCGACCTGCTGCCGCAGATCCGCGACGGGTTGCCGCCGGGGATCAAGCTGCTGGTGGTGACGACGCCGCCGGAGATCGCCGCCGCCTATGGCGTGGCGCCGGAACTCACGCGCGTGCCCGATGGCGTCGCCGACTGGGATCAATGGCGCGACACCCATGCGCCGCTGACCGACGCCCCGCTCGGCGCCGCGCCGATGTTCTACACCTCGGGCACGACCGGACTGCCGAAGGGCGTGCGGCGCAAGCCGATGCGTCCCGAGCAGCTGCCGGCGGCGGCCCGCATCGGTGCGCTCACCTACGGCGTCAAACCTGACGAAGATCAGGTGATCCTGATGAACGGGCCGATGTATCATTCGGCCCCGCATTCCTACGGCATGCTCGCGTTCCGCAACGGCTGCAGCATCGTGCTCGAACCGCGCTTCGATCCCGAGGATCTGCTGCAACTGATCGAGCGTCACCGCGTCACCCACATGCATATGGTACCGACCATGTTCGTGCGGCTGCTGCGCCTGCCGGAGGAGACGCGGCAGCGCTACGACCTGTCGTCGCTGCGCTTCATCATCCATGGCGCGGCGCCCTGCCCGGTCGACGTCAAGCGCGCGATGATCGAGTGGTGGGGTCCCGTGATCAACGAATATCTCGGCTCGACCGAGACCGGCATCCCGGTGTGGCATTCTGCAGTGGAAGCGCTGGCCAAGCCCGGCACCGTCGGGCGGGCGATCGAGGGCGGCATCGTCAAGATATTCCGGCCCGACGGCACGCTTTGCGACATCGGCGAGCCCGGCGAGATCTTCATGCGTCAGACGTTGATCTCGGACTTCGACTATCATGGTAACGCCAAGGCGCGCGCCGAGGCCGACCGCGAGGGCCTGATCAGCGTCGGCGATGTCGGCTATCTCGACGCCGACGGCTATCTGTTCCTGTGCGACCGCAAGCGCGACATGGTGATCTCGGGCGGCGTCAACATCTACCCCGCCGAGATCGAGAACACGCTGATCGGCATGGACGGTGTCCGCGACTGCGCGGTGTTCGGCGTGCCCGACGACGAATATGGCGAGCGGCTGTTCGCCTGCGTCGAGCCGGAAGCGGGCGCTGCGCTGTCGGTCGCGGCGATCCAGGAATTCCTGCGCGGCAAGCTTGCCAATTTCAAGGTGCCGAGGGACATCCGCTTCATGGACGCGCTGCCGCGTGAGGCCACCGGCAAGATCTTCAAGCGCAAGCTGCGCGACCTCTATCGCGAAGGACAGCTTCGCTGACGAGGTGACGGCGAGGCGAACGGCGTTTGAAACTTAGTTGCTGTTGCAAAACGCCGGCGATCGACGCAACGATGCGCCCGCATCCGAAGCCGGGATCATCGCCATGAACGCCACTGACTTCATCGTCATCCGCAACGACCTGCAGCAATGCAAGGTGATCGAGACGCGATTGCCCGATGCCGCGGCGCTGCCGGACGACGCGCTGCTGGTGAAGGTGACCCGCTTCGCCTTCACCGCCAACAACATCACCTACGCCGTGACCGGCGAACAGCTGAAATACTGGCACCTGTTCCCGGCGCCAGACGGCTACGGCATCATCCCGGTGTGGGGTTTTGGCGAGGTGCTGGCCTCGAAACATCCCATGATCGCAGCCGGCGAAACGCTGTTCGGCTATTTCCCGATGGCAACCCATCTTGTCATTGAAGCTGCCGATGTCAGCAAGCGCGGCCTGCGCGACGGCGCCGCGCACCGGCAAGAGGTCTCGCCGGTCTACAACGCCTATGCCCGCGTCTCCGGCGATCCGACCTATGCCGGCCAGCAAGGCGATTTCCGCGCGCTGCTGCTGCCGCTGTTCATGCTGTCGTTCTTGGTCGACGACTTCCTCGCCGAAAACGCGTTCTACGGCGCGCGCCGCGCCATCCTGTCGTCGGCCTCGAGCAAGACCGCGTTCGGGCTCGCCCATCTGCTGCACAAGCGCGGCATCCGGGTGATCGGGCTGACCTCGAAGAGCAATGTCGATTTCGTCAGCTCGCTCGGCTGCTACGACGAGGTCGTCACCTATGATCAGGTCGCCGCGATCCCGGCGGGCGAGCCGGTGGCCTATGTCGACATGGCCGGCAACAGTGCGTTGCGCGAGACCCTGCACCGGCACTTCGGTGCGCAGATGGTCTATTCCGGCCGGGTCGGGCTCACGCATCGCGCGAGCGAGCCGGACGAGCCGACGCTGCCCGGCGCCAAGCCGGTGTGGTTCTTCGCACCCGACCAGATCCGCAAGCGCGCCAAGGAATGGGGTCCCGGCGGTATCGACCAGCGCTTCGGCGCCGCATGGACGGAGCTCGTGCCGCATCTGCCCAATTGGCTCGATGTGGTCGAGCGGCGCGGCCCGGCCGCGGTGCGCGAGGCCTATCTCGATACCCTGCAGGGCCGCGTTCCGCCGGATCAAGGCCTGATTCTGTCGCTGGCCGAATAGGCGATATCCCGTCACGCCCTTTCTGCGGCCTCGCCAATGGGTATAGGCTAGCGGTCAAGGGAACGCCGCCAAGAAACCCACGCCAAGGGCGGCCGATGACGAGAAACGCCCGATGCTCGACAAGACGGACGATATTTCGGTCGCCGCCGACAATTGGCTTGTGCAGTTCGAGGATGCGCTGGCGGGCCCCGACGATGTGCTGCTGAAGCCGCTGTTCCATCCCGAGAGCTACTGGCGCGACGTGCTGGCGCTGAGCTGGAACATCCAGACCGTCAACCGCGCCTTTGCCATCGTCGAGGAACTGCCCGCGCATGCCCGCCGCAGCGCGCCGCATGATTTCCGCATCGATGCCGAGCGCGCACCGCCCCGCCGGGTGATGCGCGCCGGCACCAACGCGATCGAGGCGATCTTCAAGTTCGAAACCGCTGTCGGCCGCGGCCACGGCATCGTGCGGCTGATTCCCGATACCGCCGACGACGATCGGCTGAAGGCCTGGACGTTGCTGACCGCGCTGGAGGAGCTGAAGGGATTCGAGGAGCAGCAGGGACACACGAGGCCGCGTGGCCAAGCTTACTCGCGCGACTTCCGCGGCCCCAATTGGCTCGACCTGCGCAAGGCCTCCGCGGAATATGCCGGCCGCGATCCCGACGTGCTGGTGGTCGGCGGCGGACAGGCCGGGCTTGCGATCGCAGCCCGGCTGCAACAGCTCAGGATCGATGCGCTGATCGTCGACCGCGAGGCCCGCGTCGGCGACAATTGGCGCAAGCGCTACCACGCGCTGACGCTGCACAACCAGGTGCAGGTCAATCACATGCCCTACATGCCGTTCCCGCCGAACTGGCCGACCTACATCCCAAAGGACAAGCTCGCCAACTGGTTCGAATCCTATGTCGACGCCATGGAGCTGAACTTCTGGACCGGCACGGAATTCGTCGGCGGCAGCTATGACGACGCACAGGGACGCTGGACCGTCGAGCTGCGTCGCGCCGACGGCACGACGCGAAGAATGCAGCCGCGCCATGTCGTGATGGCCACCGGCGTCAGCGGCATCCCCAGCGTGCCTGATATCCCGTCGCTGAAGACTTTCTCCGGCAAGATCATACACTCCAGCGGCTATGAGGACGGCGAGCACTGGACCGGCAAGCGCGCGCTGGTGATCGGCACCGGCAACAGCGGCCACGACATCGCGCAGGATCTGCACTCCTCCGGCGCTGACGTCACCCTGGTACAGCGTTCCTCGACGTTGGTCACCAATATCGAGCCCTCGGCGCAGCTGGCCTATGCCGCCTACAATGAAGGCTCGCTGGAAGACAACGATTTGATCGCGACCTCGATGCCGCTGGCGCTCGCCAAGCGCAGCCATGTGCTGATGACCGAGCAGTCGAAAGAACTCGACAAGCCGCTGCTCGACGGTCTCGCACGCAAGGGTTTCAAGCTCGATTTCGGCGACGGCGGCACCGGCTGGCAGTTCAAGTATCTGACCCGCGGCGGCGGCTACTACTTCAACGTCGGCTGCTCCGATCTGGTCGCCAGCGGTGCGGTGAAGCTGCAGCAGTTCGCCGATATCGAGACCTTCGTGAGCGAAGGCGCCCGGCTGAAGAGCGGCGAGACCGTCGCCGCCGACCTGATCGTGCTCGCGACCGGCTACCGGCCGCAGGAAGAGCTGGTGAAGCGGCTGTTCGGCGAGGCGATCGCCGCGCGGGTCGGCCCGATCTGGGGCTTTGGCGACGGCCAGGAGCTGCGCAACATGTATACCCGCACGCCGCAGCCCGGCCTGTGGTTCATCGCCGGCAGCCTCGCGCAATGCCGCATCAACTCGCGCTATCTCGCGCTGCAGATCAAGGCGATCGAGGAAGGTCTGTTGCCGCGCGACGTCGGGCCTGTGGCGAGGCTTTCGTAACTCCCACCACCGTCATTCCGGGGCGATGCGCAGCATCGAACCCGGAATCTCGAGGTTCCGGGTTCGCTTCGCGCCCCGGAACGACACACCAGAGGAGCAACCTTATGCCAGCCATCCTCGGCACCGGCGAACATCGCTACCGCGTGGTGGAGAACTTCGCAAAGCTCCCCGACGGCTGGAGCCTGACGGATGTCGCCTCCGTCGCGGTCGACAGCAAGGACCGCGTCTATGTCTTCAACCGCGGCGAACATCCGATGGTGGTGCTCGACCGCGAGGGGAATTTTATCCGGAGCTTCGGCGAAGGCGTGTTCGCCCGCGCCCATGGCCTGCACATCGACGCCGACGACAATCTCTATTGCACCGACGACGGCGACCACACCGTGCGCAAATGCTCCACCGACGGCAAGGTTCTGCTGACGATCGGCATCCCGAACAAGCCGGCGCCGTTCATGAGCGGCGAGCCGTTCCATCGCTGCACCCATACCGCGCTGTCGCCGAACGGCGAGATCTATGTCTCGGACGGCTACGGCAATGCCTGCGTCCACAAATACACGCCGGACGGCAGGCTGATCAAAACCTGGGGCGAGCCCGGCACCGATCCCGGCCAGTTCAACATCGTGCACAACATCGTGGCCGACGCCGACGGCTGGGTCTATGTCGCCGACCGCGAGAACCATCGTGTTCAAGTGTTCGACGGCAACGGCAGATACGAGACTCAGTGGAACAATCTGCACCGGCCCTGTGCGCTGTGCTGCTGCGGCGGCGGCGAGCAGCCGAACTTCGTGATCGGCGAGCTCGGCCCCGGCATGGCAGTGAATCGCAAGGTGCCCAATCTCGGCCCGCGGCTGTCGATCGTCGATGGCACCGGCAAGCGCATCGCCCGGCTCGGCGGTGAGCACGGCCCCGGCGTCGAGACCGGAAAATTCCTGGCGCCGCACGGCATCGCGCTGGATTCGCGCGGCGACATCTATGTCGGGGAAGTCGGCGTCACCGACTGGAAGACCAGCTTTCCGGACACCGAAATGCCGGCCGCGGTGCGCGTGACGCGGTGCTTGCAGAAGCTGGAGCGGGTGACGGCGTAGCGGAGCGAGCGGCGCCACATGCTGAGCTGTCGTCCCGGTCTCCGCCGGGACGACCCTGCATATGACGGGCCACCGACAATCAAACCTCGCCGATCACCTCGCGGCGGCGCAGCTCGGACTCTTCCGCGTAGCGCCGCATCGCGTGGGCTTCGGTGAGCAGGCCGATCGGCCGCCGGTCGCCATCGCCCTCGACCACGGCGAGCGATTCCGCTTCGGCGGCGTCGAACACCGCAATCGCCTCCTGCACATTCATGTCGGGATGCAGCACCACGTCGGCATAACGCAGGATGCCGGCGAGGCCCTTGTCGGCCTCCAGATCGGGCGCGTGCGCTTCCGCGACCAGCGCAAGCCCGGCATAACGTCCATCGCCATCGACCGCGACGACCTGGGTCTTCGAGCCGGGCGGGAACTCCTCGCGGAACGCCTCGATCGGCATCGCGGCGTTCACCGTCGTCATGTCCTGCCGCATCATCTTGCCGACCGTGAGATCGCGGATCCAGCCGATATCGGCGGCACTGCGGATCGTCTCGCCGCGCAGATGCAGCCGCCAGGTCGCGAACGAATAGCCGAACAGTTCGCGCGTGATCGTGGTCGAGATGATGACCGCGACCAGCACCGCGGTGGTGAGCCAGAGATTGCCGGTGGATTCCAGCGCGATGAACGACATCGTCAATGGACCACCGATCACCGAGGCCGACAGCGCGCTCATGCCGATCACGGCATAGGCGTTGGGATCGAGGTTGAGCCCCGGCCACACGATGTCGACGCCGGCCGCGAACAGCCGGCCGCCGAGCGCGCCCATGAACAGCGTGGCGAAGAACAATCCGCCGCGGAAGCCGGAGCCGAGCGACACGATCGAGGCCACCGCCTTCAGCGCGAACACGCCGGCGATGAAGGTGAGCGGCATCGCCACGATGCCGGCGAAGCGCAGCGCGCCATGGCCCGACGACATCACCTGCGGCGTCAGCAGCGCCATGGCGCCGACCGCAAGCCCGCCCAGCGCCGGCCGCAGCGGTGGCCAGAGCCGGGTCTTGGCGAGCAACGTCTCGCACAGCGCCACCCCGCGCATGATCGCAATCCCGGTCAGGGCCGCGACCACGCCAAGCAGCGCGGCGATCGCAAGATCCCGTCCGAGCACGTCGCCGACGGTTCCGACGCCGACCCCGAGCGGCAGCGGCTCGAAGGCATGGGCAACGAAATAGCCGGTCACCGCGGCAACGCCGACCGGGGTCAGGCTCGCCGGCGTATAGCCGCCGATCACAAGTTCGAAAGCATAGAACGCGCCCGCCAGCGGCGCGCTGAAGGCTCCGGCGATGGCCGCCGCCGCGCCGCAGCCGACCATGATTCGCTGGTCGTTGCGGCGGAGATGGAAACCGCGGCCGAGCGAGGCGGCGAGGCCACTGGACAGCTGGGTGTAACCGGCCTCGAGCCCGACCGAGCCGCCGACGCCGCTCGACCAGATCGTCTGCAGCGCCACGATCACGCTGCCGCGGAACGACATCCGGCCGCCATAAAGCGCGTTGGCCTCGATCGGGTCGATTTCCCGGGCCGGCCGGACCCTGAGCAGCAGCAGGAACGCTACGCCGAGCACCAGTCCGCCAACCGTTGGAACCACGAGCGCCCGCACGGGGTCGATGCTGGGCTGGCTCGACAGCCGCTCTCCCAAGGGCAGATTGAACAGCACCGAATGCAATACCGTGACCAGGCTGCTCATGACCGCGACCACGAGGCCGCCGATCGCGCCGATCAGCACCGCCAGGACCACGAGGCTCGTCTCGTGCGCACGCACGAATGCGCGCAACCGGCGCGGCGCCTCGAGATAGCTTGTGGTCGTGGTCATCGGCAGGGTCCGTCACTGGCCGACAGGGCCTTGCGGCTCCCTTTACGGGCCTCGCGGCCGGGAGGCAATCGGGGCAGGAACATGGCAGGGCATGGCGGATAAGCCGCTCATTGCTCTTCACAATCCCGTCACGCTGCCTGTAGTATGTGAGTGCATGCTGCTTCGCAGCTAATGGGAGATCAGGAGCGTTATTTGAACGCACATGTCTCGCAAGGCGGTTGGCCGGTGCTGGTCTTGAATGCGGACTTCCGGCCGCTGAGTTATTACCCGCTGTCGCTCTGGTCCTGGCAGGACGCGATCAAGGCGGTGTTCCTCGATCGTGTCAACATCGTCGAATATTACGACCGGGCGGTACGAAGTCCTTCCTTCGAAATCCAGCTGCCGAGCGTCGTATCCCTCAAATCCTTCGTCAAGCCGACCACCC
The DNA here is from genome assembly GCF_002532045.1 of Bradyrhizobium sp. C9. Lineage (GTDB taxonomy): Bacteria > Pseudomonadota > Alphaproteobacteria > Rhizobiales > Xanthobacteraceae > Bradyrhizobium. The sequence continues at coordinate 96,020 of NZ_NWTG01000011.1, forward strand.
ACCCCGCCTTCACCCGGTTCAACGTTTTCCTTCGCGACCGATTCAGCTGCCAATATTGCCTGTCGGGCGACGACCTCACCTTCGATCACATCATTCCGCGCAGCAAGGGTGGCCAGACCACCTGGGAGAACGTCGTCGCCGCCTGCTCGCCCTGCAATCTGCGCAAGGGCAACCTGACCCCGCAGCAGGCCAAGATGTTTCCGAAGCAGACGCCCTACGCCCCGACGGTGCATCAGCTTCACCGCAACGGCCGGCTGTTCCCGCCGAACTATCTGCACGAGAGCTGGCTCGATTATCTCTACTGGGATACTGAGCTCGATCCGTAAGACGCGGCGGCGCGGTTGTGCTGCGACTCATAAGAGTGTCATTGCAACCATGATCTCGTGGCCGGTTGCGCCAGCGTGTATTCGAAATCGTCGGCGTCGGCATACGACGTTGGAAGCCGTAATTCGCAGTCGCCGACGCTTGTCTCGAACTACACGCCGAACGGATAAGTATCCGGAAGCCCCTTCACCTCCGCCGTGTCCAGCGAGGTTACTGCGCAGCTGTTGTCGAACCAGACATACTCGTCGAACTGCCGCGGCAGGTTGGCCCGGAAATAATGGCTCGCCATTTCGCTCTCCGGCCGGTAGATGACGCCGATTGCCCGCTCCAGGCGCTCCTTGCCGAGCCCCGCAGGACCGTACAGATCGCCCTGATTGCGCAGCCCCAACGTGAAACGGGCAAGCCCGGTTCCGTGGCACAAGCGTTCGTAGCTCTGGGGCAGCGACGGTCGCATGGTCTTCACTTCCATCGGACCGTTCCACTCGGACGCGGCAGCCACGGTGCCGGAGTGGGTACCGAAACCGATCAGATAGGCGGCATCGCCGAACTCCTTGCGGCAAAGTTGTCCCAGATTGTATTCGCCGCGCGCCGCCATCTCGGTCGCACCGGCGTTGCCTATATGGGAGTTATGTGCCCAGACAACGGCTTTGCTGTCCGTGCCGTGAAACGACAGCAGATTCTTCAGTGTTTCGAACATGTGACTGTCGCGCAAATTCCAGGATGCGCGGGAGCCGTAATACATGATCCGATAGTAGCGTTCCGCATTCGCGATCAGACGCGCGTTCTGCTCAGCGTCGAGGAAACGTTCCCCATCGTGTTCGGCATAGGTCCGGCGTTTCGTCAGCAAATCCGTCAGCGTACGGACCACATGAGCCTCGCACGTCGGATAGGATCCTGTCAGCGCAGCATGGCCGTAGGTCGAGGGGTCGTGCTGCCACGGCGTGAGACACCCGTAACGCTCGCGCGCGACTTTCGCGGATTCCGGGTCAACGTCGTCCAGATAGTTCAGAACCGAGCGGATCGAGTCATAGAGGCTGTAGAGATCAAGGCCGTGGAAGGCGACGCGCTGCTTTCGCTCCGCTGTACCGTTGTGCTTGCGCAACCAGCTGATGAAATCGCGCATCTCCGTGTTCCGCCACATCCAGGTCGGGAACCGCGCAAATGCAGTCCATTCCGAGGGTGGATACTGGAAGTGCCGCACATAGTGATCGACGCGAGCGGCGTCTGGCCAGTCCGCCTCCACCGCAACGAAGTGGAATCCCTTCTTGACGATGAGGTCCCGGGTGATGCGCGCACGCATCCTGTAAAACTCTGACGTGCCGTGGGTGGCTTCGCCGAGCAATACGATCCGCGCAGACCCGATCCGTTCCAGCATCGGATTGAGATCGGCAGCCTCGATCGATGGAAACGACTCTGCGGCATTGGCAAGGTTTCTGACCAGCATCTCGTCGTCAGAGGAAGTCGGGCCTTCTCGACGGCGCGCCGGCGAGGGAATACCTCCCTTTGCGGTCGCCCACCCTTCCTCACCGATCAGCGGGACAAACCGAACGTCGGCAATATCTTCGCTGCGATATTCGTTGGCGGAAACCCGGGTGACTCTGACCAGTTCCTGACAGCGTTGGTCCGTCCCAACGGGGATCACCAACCGGCCGCCGATTTTCAGTTGCGCCTTGAGAGGTTCCGGAACATGCGGTCCGCCGGCCGCCACGATGATGGCGTCGTAAGGCGCATGCTCCGGCCATCCCCGGGTGCCGTCGCCATGCAGGACATGAACGTTGTCATAACCGAGCTGGGCTAACGTCGCTGCGGCATTCTCCGCAAGCGGCCCGAGTCGCTCGATCGTGTAGACGTTGGCTGCGATCTCCGACAGCACCGCGGCCGCATAACCGGATCCAGCACCGATTTCGAGGATTTTTTCGCCGCCCTTGAGCATCAAGGCTTCGGCCATGAAGGCGACGATATAAGGCTGGGAGATGGTCTGTTCGCCGGCAATCGGGAGCGGCGAGTCATCGTAGGCGAATTCGCGGAGGTTCTTTGGCAGGAATAATTCCCGCGGCACCTTGCGCATTGCCTCGAGGACCAATTGATCGCACACACCGCGCGCCGCAATGTCGCGTTCAACCATTTTCTGGCGGAGTGTTCGAAACGACGCCGGTTCGTCAGGAGATCGTTTTTCCGAGGTAAGGGTTTCTGCCATGACAGATTCCGATGTGCTCAAAGCTCTCCTCTGATGAATATGTTCTCGCTGCGCGCGGGATAGTTTGATCGAAATCAAGGGCCGGTTGGATTGATCCGTTCAGTATTGAGACGAACATGGACGTTAATTTCCGGAAAGCGATCTACGGTCGGCGCGCGGTGCGGGCCTTCAGGGCTCGGTTCGTGCTGGATCGGGTTTGCGCAGAGCTGGCTTGAGACTCCCGCCGGCAAGTCGCTGCTGAAGCTGCCTGAAACTGATGTGCCGGTTGCCCCCATCATTCTCGGACATCCGAGATCGACGCCACCAGCTGTTTCGCGAAAGCCGCCGAGGATCGATTGGATCTCCTAAAAACCGCCCATCGCATCGCGGCCACGCTGCTTCTCTTCGGAGCGGCGCAAGCGGCCGTCGCGCAGGATGTCGAGAATGGAAGGCGGTTGTCCGAGCGATGGTGTTCCGAGTGTCATGCCATCGGTCCTGTGCCGGCCAAATTGTACGCCGCGCCACCATTCGCCGCAATTGCAGCCAGGGAGACGATCAACGTCGACATGATCGCCACGTTTCTGCTTCTGCCGCACGCCACAATGCCGAACCTGCCGCTGAGCCGCAACGACGCCCGGGACATCGCCCGGTTCATCATTGAAATGCGAAAATGAGCAAACTGAATCTACCGGACATTCAGGACCGCATCGTCCGGAGCTATTGCACAACGCTGTGGCATCCACACACCCGTTAGCATCTCCTGCGCTGCGCCCGGCGTCCTGTTAGAGGCTGCCGGGGTTTTTTTACCCTCTTCTCGACTGCATCGAATTGGAACCACGCGAACCGGCGGATCGATATCGGCCGTTAGCTGGTGCGGGTGCATCGACCTTACGTACATTCCCCGAACGTAGTCGACCGGAATAGCGCTCCCGACAAAAACCGGGCAGAAGGGAAACGCTAGAAGAAGCAGATGGACGCGATGTCATAAGCGGTCGCACAGCGACGCACTCCTGCTACACCTCTATTCGAGGAAAACGCAAATGACCATCAACATTCAGAAGCTTAATGGCCTTTGGCACCTTATCGTCGGGTCGTGCAAGATCCGGACACCGTTCCCGGAGACTCAGGACCGCAAGTGGGTCGTCGCGTATGCCCGACGCGTCTACCCTGGCGCTAAGGTCTTCGAACGCGACTGATTCTAGCCGTTACGCTTCACGGCTTGCGCTGTTGCGATCAGGCGGGATTGGTGGTCGGGGGCTTGAACCGGAAGATCGGCCGGCCGTTCGCCTCTGAGGATACGGTCCACGCAGGCGCCGCGCGCGGCGACGTCGGCGGCATCGGGACCATAGGAGGCTTGCCCACCCGGCGGTACCGCCGCAGCCAACGACATCAAATTCTACGCCGAGCGAAAGCAAATCATAGCGTCGGCGATAGCGCGTCGCCTGTGGTCCGAGACTCGAAGCTGACTTGTTGTGCCCTGGTTATAAGCCTCGGCCTCCTTGATCCGAATCAACCCTTGGAGGTGCGCGGCATGGGAAGGTTGGCCATCCAATATTGGAGAGCCCGAATGTTACTGCACCTGCCGATTGTGATCCTCGCTGCGCTGCCGCCAACCTCTGTCGCGAAGGCCGTACCGACGTTCGACATCGCGCGCGAATGCCGGTCGGAGAGTGGACCGGAGATATCTCTCGAACGATGCACCCAAGACGAGGAACGGGCCCGCTCACAACTTCAGATCCAGTGGACGCAATTCGCAGCCCGCGACAGGTCCATTTGCACACAAGAAACAACTGCCGACGGTAGCGGCAGCTATGTCGAGTTGCTGATTTGCCTGGAGATGGCACGGGACGCCAAGACGCAGCCGCGCTAGTCCGGCCATAAATCGATGAGCGACAATTCACCAACGCGGAAACAGGTTCCTTGGCTTGCGATATTGGCATTTGGCTGGTTCGGCATGTTGTTGATGCAGTGGTTCCTGACCTCACACAGCACGATCGAAACCATCCCCTACAGCAGGTTTGAAGAGCTTGTCGCGCAGGGCGCCGTCACCAACGTTGTCGTTGGCAAGGACACGATTGAGGGTAGCCTCAAGGAGAGGCTTCCGGACGGAAGATCGGCCTTCGTGACGACGCGGGTGGACATGCCGTTGGCGGAGAAGCTCGCCGCCAAGGGCGTTTCGGTGACGGGGACTGCGTCCGACGGCTGGTTCGGAAACCTGATTTCATGGGTCTTTCCACTCATTCTCATGTATGGCTTCTGGTATTTCATGTTCGGCCGTCTTGGCGATCGGCAAGGAGCCGGCGGCCTCTTGGGCATCGGAAAATCTCGCGCCAAGGTTTACGTTGAGAAAGACATCAAGGTAACTTTCGCCGATGTGGCGGGTGTCGACGAGGCCAAGTTCGAACTGCAAGAGGTGGTCTCGTTTCTCAGGGATCCCAAGAGCTACGGCCGATTGGGCGCACACGTTCCAAAAGGGATATTGCTGGTCGGCCCACCGGGAACGGGCAAGACATTGCTGGCGCGAGCGGTTGCCGGCGAGGCGGGCGTGCCTTTCTTCTCGATATCGGGATCGGAGTTTGTCGAGCTGTTCGTCGGCGTCGGCGCGGCACGGGTGCGCGATCTGTTCGAGCAGGCAAGGAAGGCCGCGCCCTGCATCATCTTCGTGGATGAGCTCGATGCGCTCGGCCGCAGCCGGATGCCCGGCGCATTCGGCGGCTACGACGAGAAAGAGCAGACGCTCAATCAACTGCTCGCCGAGCTCGATGGATTCGATCCGCGGGCAGGTGTAATTCTGCTGGCTGCGACCAATCGGCCGGAGATTCTCGACCCGGCGTTGCTCCGCGCCGGTCGTTTTGATCGTCAGGTGCTGGTCGATCGTCCGGACAGGTCCGGACGACTTGCCATCCTCAAGGTTCACGTTGGAAAGATCAGGATTGGTTCTGACGTGGATCTGGACCGAATTGCAGCCCTGACCACCGGCTTCACGGGCGCCGATCTGGCCAACCTGATCAACGAAGCGGCGATTGCAGCGACGCGACGCAATGCCGATGAGGTTACCTTCGACGACTTTACGGCTGCCATCGAGCGGATCATTGCCGGTATTGAAAAGAAGAGCCGAACGCTTAATCAGAGCGAGCGCAGGCGGACTGCCTATCACGAGATGGGTCATGCCCTAGTGGCCGCCAGTCTTCCTGGCGTCGACCCTGTGCAAAAGGTGTCGATCATCCCGCGGGGCGTCGGTGCGCTCGGATACACGATGCAGCGCCCTACTGAGGACAGGTTCCTCCTGACGGTCAGCGAGCTGAAGAACAGGATAGCGGTCTTGATGGGCGGTCGCGCGGCGGAGCGCCTGATTTTCGATGGCGATGTCTCGACCGGAGCGGCCGACGACCTGCAGCGTGCCACCGAGATCGCAATCGAGATGGTGACCAAATATGGAATGGACGCGAACGTCGGACAGCGAACTTACGCTCCGAAGCCGCAGGCCTTCATGCCCGCGATGCAGGACGTTGTCGCGAGCGCAGCCCAGGAGACCAGCCGTGAGATTGATCTTGCGGTGCGGCGATTAGTCGAGGCGGGTGACGCAACCGCGCAGGATGTCCTGCAGAGACGGCGCAAGGACTTGGAGGATGGGGTCGAGATCCTCATCAAGCAGGAAACCCTGACGGCCGAGCAATTCGCGCCGCTTTGCCATACGGGGCAATCGAGCGGCATCCAGGTGGTCGCGTAGCTCGATTTTTGGCCTCTCGGTTCAATCGTCCCGCTTCGCTTCGATCCCGCTGCAAGCGGTGCACCGTTTGATCTTGGTCAACGGAAGGACTTGAGAATTCGCTATCAAAAGAAGATGGTCGTAAATGGCGAAAACTGGAGAACACGCTCCCTTCTCAGCAGGTTCGCTCATATCGTGGAGCGAACGGGGCTTGCCTTGGCCGGTGGATCGTGTGGGCTGTTCGTGGCAGCCTATACTGCAAGATCCGATTTCGGTCTGATCGGCTCCGATGGCGTGATCGCAGTCGTGATGATGTATGGCGCCGCCGGCTACTATCTTGGCATCGATCTGCCTCCTGCTCCGAAGCTAATCAGAGAGCTGTCCCCGAGGGGCTTCGGGTCCAGGGCGGACGCGGTCGAAGTGCTCAGTGCAGCCGGCACCTTTCTCACCGCGATTATGGCCGTTATTGCAGTGAGCAGCATTATTCTCGACGAGGTCGCACGTCCTCAAGGCGCTAGAGCCGAGTTTTGGGGCTGGGTTTTTGGTGCGTCCATGCAGATCGCCGCGGGTATCATTGCACGGACCCGCACGCACATTTCCTGACGCAGGTTGCGCACCTCCGTTCATCGTGGCTTGAGCGGACTAAGTATTTCGCGCGGACTTTGACGGTCGGCCGCATCGCGCCTGATCCTGGATTGCAATTCGGCAATGTCAATGAAGGTATCAGCCTGTCGGCGCAATTCGTCGGCAATCATTGATGGCCGGCCGATCATTGTGGAGACCACGGTAACTTGCACGCCGCGCCGCTGCATCGCCGCCACCAATGAGCGGAAATTGCTGTCGCCGGAGAATAGCACCATCTGATCGATATGCTCGGCCATCTCCATGGCATCGACAGCCAGATCGACGTCCATATTGCCTTTGATTTTCCGTCGGCCGCTGCCGTCGACGAACTCTTTGGCCGCCTTGGTGACAACTCTAAATCCATTGTAGTCCAACCAGTCGATCAACGGACGAAACGAAGAAAATTCCTGATCCTCGATGACGGGAGTGTAATAGATCGCACGCAGAAGCGCCCCTTGGCGTTCAAATTCCTTCAGGAGAAGCTTGTAGTCGATATCGAAACCAAGCGCCTTCGCGGTAGCGTGGAGATTGGCGCCGTCAATAAACAGTGCGATCCTGCTCGTTGTGGATGCTGACATAGGATTCGACTCGGACTATTGCGGATCGACTTCGATTCGCATTGCGACAATGAATTAGGGGATGAAAAACCAGGCCGCCATTTGGGCGGGCTTTCAAGTACGGCACCGTCTGGCGTGCCTCGAGGAAACGCGCAGCTTGCCACCGCAAGCAACAGCAACACGCTAAGGTGTCATTCCGCTTGCGAGATTGACCCGCACCGAGTTGAGTCTGATATGGCGGGTACCAGGTTGATGAACAGGTAGGCTGACATCCTCTCGCTTTCAAACGTCAATGGCGCGGCGATAGGTCGCATGCCACGATCCCGTGGCTGTTCTCACGGACGTTGCCCTGCGGTCGAGGCCCGGCGAGGCAATTCGTCGGGCGCCACCGTGAAGTCGGCTTGGCGGCCAGCTTCTGGTCTTATCCGAAGTTGACCAAAGCGCGGAGCAGTGCGCACAGACTGGCTGCCTCCGACCGTGGTTGACCATTTTGACATGAGTCAATTTGCGGGGTGAGCTGATGTACTTCAACATGTTCCGTGTCGTGTACCAGTGGCCGATGCCGCTTTGTTTCGAGATGACAGACGATTTGAGCCGAGCCACGCAAAGACAAATCGAAATAGCCTCTGGGCACGTCTGGATTGGAGAAGATCAATGGACATGCTTGCGCACTGCCGAGCCATGGTGGCGTTCTGCCGCCAGCGCTCCGTGTTTGAGGGCGAGAATGAGGCATTTTGGATGAGGGAAGCGAAGGAATGGGAAGAACTGCTTTCGGGATATTCCGGCCTCCAACCCGAACCAAGTGAAGTGTCCAGCCTCGGACCGATCTGGCCCGCCGCAGTCTGCGACGAGCGCATCTATTTGAATTATCCGCTTCGCTACCGGTGCCCTCTGACACCGCCTGAAAGAGATGATTGTCAGCGCCCCTGTCAGCTCCTCTTGGAGCGAGGTGGTTTTCCGCAAGAAGAGCCTGGCTACGGCCGGCGTTAGCCGCCAATCATGACAGGTGCAGCTGGAGCCGGTCGACGGTGCTGAGATGCACTTGACTCAAATCAACGCTCGGTTTGACGCCCGAGGCGATAAGGGAATGTCTACAACCGAGGCATTGATCATGACAGATCGCAGTGAGAATCAAGTGCACGCAAATGCCTCCGTGGAGGCCATTCAGGCCGGTGCAAAGCGCGCGATGGTGGTCCAGTCGGAGTTCTCCGAAAAGCTGATCGAGGCGAGCAAGCACTGGATGGAGCAGATTCAAACTGAATCGAATGAAGCCTGGGAGCTATTTCGAAAGTTGGGGACCACCACCTCGGTCACTGAACGGATCGAGACCCTGCAGGACTGGATCAAGGGCGTCACGCTGCGCAGTGCCGAGGACGCAACATACTTTATCGAGACGGCACGGGCGCTCGGCAATATCGAGCTGAATCTGTTCGCGTCACGGACCAATGGCGAAACCGAGACGTCGCGGAAGGCCGCTTGAACGAGCCAGATTTGGGAAACGTCTGGCCTAGCGCGCGGTCAGCAGCGGATGGTTAGGAATGGATGGACACACGTCCGTTGGTCTTAGCCACAAGCTGGTCGCTGCGCATGAAATTCTCCACTCCGCCGTTCCGGAATGATAGGACTAACTGCACCGCAAGGGCGGGGGGAGAGGGCTATTCATGGACTTCAGTCAAGCTGAAGAAAGCCCGCGCCGCCAAGCGGCTTTATCCGAAAATCGGGGGCCCGACATGATGACCCATTGCCTGAAGTCGTTGGTGATTGCCGGTCTTACCGCTGCCTTCAGTGCCGCCGTCCACGCTGAAGATGCCGATGTCGGCAAGGCCGAATTTCTAGCCTCGTGCGCAAGCTGCCATGGTGCGGATGGAAAGGGCAGAGGACCCGTCAGTGAGCTGCTGAAGGTGCCGCCTGCCGATCTGACGACCTTGGCCAAGAACAATAACGGGGTCTTTCCTATAAGCGCCGTTTATGAAGCCATAGATGGACGGAGAACAATCTCAGCGCACGGCACGCATGAAATGCCGATTTGGGGAGAACGATTCAACCCCGTCAAGAGCTTGCCTCACATAGTCGATCCGCCCTACGACGCGCTCGATCCTTCGCGGGATTTGCGGGAGGTCGTTGTGCGAACACGTATCCTCGCCATCATCGATTATCTGAACCGAATTCAGCTAAAATAGCAGCTGCGAAGGCATCCGGGATGATCGACGGCCGCGCTTTCTTCCGACGCCTGCCGACATTCACGTGACCGCAGGTGAGCTCAATTGCCTTGGCCACCGTACCTAGCGTCTCGCCATCGCTGGGATCAGTACGCGAGTATCGGTGTCTCCAGAAGGTGGTCGTTCACGGCGGTGACGCCGGGGATGGCCTCGGCGGCAACGCGAATCGCCGCTCGCTCGGCGGCAGAAGAAGCATAGCCCCACAGGTCGACGACGCCGTTCTGAACGGTCGCATTCAGGTTGAAAATGTGCGCCCAAGGCTGCTTCCGAAGCTCGTCAAGCAACTTCTTCCGAATGACTGAATCGGCAGGTGAAATCTCAAGTTTCGGGCGGGCGCTCGCGACCGCCTGGAGCAGATTGGCCCTGCTGACGATGCCGACAAGCTGGCCATGTTTATCGACGATCGGAACACGCTTGATCCGGTGCTTTTCGAGCAGCGCCGCTATGTCATGCACAGGAGTTTCGGGCGTCGCGGTTGCGACCTCTCGGGTCATGATGTCCCTGATCTTGACGGCATGGGACTTCACATAGTCGGAGGCCATTTGCGCATCGCCGGACAGCAGCCGCAGCCACCACGAATAGGGACGTTCCGTGCCCGCCTCGGTCCGATGCATCAGATCGCTTTCCGTGACGATGCCGACGACCTTGCCGCCGTCATCGACGACAGGAACAGCGCTGATGCGGTGCTGCAGCAGAATGGCGGCAACTCGCTGCACCGTCGCATTTACCCCAACGGTAATGACGGGCGAAACCATGACATCGCGTGCTTGCATGACGGGGCTCCCTGTGAACAGGCAAAGTGCCATATCGCAGGATCGGTCCCTATCGTGGTTGATCCCGATCAATTGGTCGGAGCTATCGTTGCTCTAGAAATTCTCCCCAGAAGTGGAGGGAGTTCGATGACGAGGATTCCGCATAATGCTCTCGTGTTTGTTGGCGACGGGCGCAAGGCGCTGTTTCTTCGCAATGAAGGCGACGAAAGAGTTCCCAACTTGAAGCCCGAAGCTGTCTTCGAAGATCAGAACCCGGCAACGCACATGCAAGGCACTGACCGACCGGGGCACCTGGCCAAAGGACTTCATTCAGGGCAAAGGAGCGCTGTCGAATCGACAGACTGGCACCGTCTCGAGGAGCATCGCTTTACGAAGCAGGTGGCGGAGGCCGCTGAGCTGATCGTTCGCAGTGGAAGAGCGAAGGCGCTTGTCATCGTTGCGCCGCCACGAACGTTGGCTGAGCTGAGGACTGTGCTGCATCCCGATGTCAAGCACCATATCGTCGCCGAGATTGCAAAGGACCTCACCAAGCATCCGATCTGGGAAATCGAGAAGCATTTGCTGAATTGACCGGTACTGTCCGCGCGAGCGGGCTGCAGGTAAAACGAAGTTGTCGACGATGCGCGATATGCTGTTGGGTCCGCGAAGGGAACGTTGCGGGCCGGTCGATGAACTGGACGAGGCGCCCAGCCTTGTCGATGGTCACGAGGTCGACGTGGAGCGCGATGTGCCTCTCGGCAACAACGAGCCGGTCGAACGAGACGCCGCCGAGGAAGCTGAGCGTCCTATGTTCGATCAATAACTGGAGCGGGCGAGCGGGGTTGATCCAGCGCAAGGAAGCGGCGGCTGACCGGCGCTTTCATAGCAATTTCAAAAGGAACCGGAGGCAGTCATGAGTGCACTGGAACTGCGTCAGAACGTGTTGGACGAGCTTGAGTTCGAACCCAGCGTGAACGCTGCCCACATCGGTGTCACGGCGGAAGGAGGCGTTGTCACGCTGAGCGGGTACGTCGAGAGCTACCTGCAGAAGCTGTCAGCGATCTCGGCGGCGCGCCGAGTCAAGGGCGTGAAGGCGATCGCGGACGAGATCGATGTTCGTGCTCCGGCTGACAAGAAGACCGCCGATGATGAAATCGCCAAGAGGGCGCTGGACATGCTCGCTTGGGATACGGTGGTGCCGCCCGGGATTACCGTTCTGGTCCGGGATGGCTGGGTCACGCTGTCGGGAAACGTCGACTGGCATTTCCAGAAGCGGGCCGCCGAGGATGATATCAAGAAGCTGTCCGGCATCAGCGGCCTCAGCAATAACATCCAGATTGCTCCACGCATCAAGTCCGAGAACGTCAAGGCCAAGATCGAGGACGCATTGAAGCGGCACGCCGCGACGCAGGCAAAGGCGATCCGCGTGACCGTCCGCGACAACGACAATGTGCTGCTCGAGGGAAAAGTCGACAACTGGCAGGAGCGGCGCGCAATCGAGCGGGCCGCGTGGTCGGCACCCGGGGTTCAATCAGTCGAGGATCGTATGACGATCGGCTGAAATGCGAAGGGTGGCGGAATGATCGGTGAGATCGATCCAGGGAGCAGGCAAATGTTCTTGGCCAATGTCATGGTGTATGTCGACCCCGGGCAGCAGGACGAGGGGCAGATTCGTGTCGCTGCAGGGATCGCGGAGACGTTCCACGCATCGATCATCGGCGTTTGTGCATCTCCCATCGATCCTCCCCTCGTGGTCGATGGAGTGGTCATCGAGCAAACGACAGAGGAGGAGCTGAAGAGAAAGCAAGCAGATCTCGCGGCGAAGGCGGAATGGTTCAGCAAGATCGCTCGCGGGGGGCGCCATGAGGTGCAATGGCGCTCGGCCCTGGAATCCCCAACTACGTTCCTGGCGGAGCAGGCAAGAGCTGCGGATCTCGTTGTCTTCAGGCGCAGGAAAATCGAATCCGATCGTTTTCACTACCTCGACTCGGCCGAGGCCGTCGTTCGGATGGGGCGTCCGACACTCTCGGTGCCGGAAGGCGTGACCAAGCTGTCGGGAGATCGCATCGTCGTTGGCTGGAAGGACACCCGCGAGGCGCGGCTGGCCATTCGGGACGCGCTGCCGTTCCTGACCCGGGCTTCGAAAGTAACGGTTGCCGAGATCTGTACGTCAGATGAGCAGGACGTTGCGGCCCGTCGGCTGCGTGACGTTGCCGGCTACCTGGAGCGGCACGGCGTCAATTGCCAGTTCGAGGTCCGCGTCCATGCGGCCGAACCGGATGGAGATTATCTCATCAGGCTGGCGGAGAGAGAGGGGGCAGACCTGATCGTCACCGGAGGTTACGGGCACAGCCGGCTTGGTGAATGGATTTTTGGTGGCATGACGCGGAGTCTGCTCCAGCAAGCTCCCATCTGCTTGATGATGTCGCACTAGGCCGGCTGCTGTACGGCCCGTCAATCGACTTATGGAGGTCATGACAATTGTGCGGCGGGCGTAGTCTAGCGACGATCCGACCGGGCAACCCAATGATCACCGAGCTTGACGTACGAACGTTTGACCGCGGACCATGCGGTCCGGTGAGCGATCTCTTCTTGCCGGCGGTCTCCGGCATGCGCGGCAAAGCAATGGTTGAAGGCCTCGCGATAGATGTCCTGGGCGTGAGACGGCAGATGACTGCGGATCGGGAGTGGAAGGTCTTCGTTCAAGCGGTACGGCAAACGGATCTCCGTCAAGCGTTCACCGACTGACTTGCTCGCGGAGCAGCCAAGTCAAGTTCCGACGTCACGAAAACAGTTTCAAAAATAACAATAACGCGGAACGAGCCGATAATGGCTTGATGCGCATCAACCTGCCAGTGCAGGCGCCACAGTGAACTCGCCAGCAGGACGCGTCGATGGATGGCGCAATTGCGCTGGGTCAAGGTGTGGATTGCCATGAAGGTCTGATATTGGCTTTTCGCAAGGAGAAGCTGATGCTGACCTATTCCAAGCTCGACACCCTGACGGCAATCTATCAGCGGCGGGCCGTGAGAAGTTATGCGCCCGATGAAATTGAACGAGGCACGATCGAACAATTGCTTGGCGCGGCGGTGCAGGCGCCCACAGCGCTTCATGCGGAGCCCTGGGCATTTGTGGTCATTCAGGACAAGGCACGCTTGCGACAATATTCAGATCGCGCCAAGGCCCTGCTGCTCGGCCAGCAGCAAGCGACGTCCCATTTCCAGAAGGCCGAGCCGCGCGCACTGGCGATGCTGTCCGACCCCAACTTCAACGTGTTCTATGACGCCGGCACGCTAATCGTCGTGTGTTGCAAGGCGAAGGGGCCGTTCGTCGAGGCGGATTGCTGGCTGGCGGCACAGAATCTCATGCTCGCAGCCACCGCGCAGGGGCTTGGCACCTGCTGCATCGGGTTTGCGGTCGGCATTCTAAATGCGCCTGAGATCAAGGCGGAGCTCGGAATTCCGGAAAGCGGCGCGGCCATTGCCCCAATCATCCTGGGCGTGCCACGCGCGGTGCCGGCCGGCGGTTCCCGCAAGCCACCGGTCATTCTACGCTGGGTGCCGTAGTTCTCACCCCGAGAGGGGCTTATCGGTCACCACCGAACGGAGCGAGGCCTGTCGGCCGAAGCGCAAGAACATGCCCCGGACGCATGGAGCGTCCGGGGCAGTCGGGGAGTCCTTGAATGATCAGGCTGCCTTCACGGGAATCTGCTTCGCGGACTTGACCGCTTCGGGTTTCTTCGGAAGCTTCACCGAGAGCACGCCTTTGGCGAATGCTGCCTCGATCTTGTCGGCATCGACGCCCTGCGGCATGGCGAAGGATCGCTCGAACGAACCGAAGCTGCGCTCCTGGAGGTAGTAGTCCGTCTTCTTCTCTTCTTTTTCCTCGCGCTTCTCGCCCTTGATCGTCAGGACGTCGTTGGCGACCTTGACCTCGATGTTCTTCTCGTCCATGCCGGGCAGCTCGGCCGTGATCTCGTAGGCATTGTCTTTCTCGACCACGTCGACAGCCGGTGCGGACGCCCAAGCAGCCTGGCGCTGCGGGACGATGTCGAGGAGTGAGCTGCGGAAGGGCGAACGCCAGAAGCCGCGATCGAAATCGTCGAACAGGCGGTTCATTTCGCTGCGCAGGCTTTCAAAAGGACGCCATGCCGACGCGAGAGCTGCAGCCTTGTCGTCAGCCTTGACGGGAAGCTTGCTTACGTTCTCTGCCATTTTCGTACCTCATGTGCTGGATTGACGTTACGGCAAAACGATACATGTCCATACGGACGCCGCGTTTGCGTCAGATCAAATCTTCCCTTGCCTCGACTTCACTTCAGCTCGGCAAGAGCAAGCGCCTGAGAAGCGCTTGGCGCGGAGGGACGGTAGATAGCGACCTTGCGATTGGACGTGTCGACCTTGCTCTCTCCTCGACCATACGACGCGATGAAGGTCATCGCGACGATTGCTGCAACAGCGACTACGACAATCTTGCGGTAGGTCGCCCGATCTGTTGTGTGGAAGGAGTGGCTCACGGCTGCTTCTCGAGATGGCTCGGTGAAGTCAGTCTGCCCGGTGAATCCGCGCCTGAAAATCCGGGACCGATCCCTAAGCACAAATACGGATGAAGCAGCGCCGCGTCATCCGTCCGGCCAGATTGATCCAGGTCAGCGTTTTATGCCGCTTGGGGTGACCCAGCGGCGGTCATGGAGGATACGATACGCGTCTGACGCGATCGGCGTGGACCAACTGGCCAACTCCTGCAAGCCGTCTTCCTCATAAGGCCATATCCGGCTCAGGCATGCGGTCGCGCTTCGGCTCCGGAATCTCCGTCATGGTTGCTTCGGTCAGCAACAGGATGCTTGCGACCGACACGGCGTTTTCCAGTGCGATCCTCACCACCTTGACCGGATCGACGATACCGGCCTCGACGAGATCGACATATTCCTTGCGCGCTGCATCGAAGCCGAAATTGCCTTGGCCGCCCAACATGCGCGCCACCACCACGCCGCCGTCGACCGCGGAGTTCTCGGCGATCTGGCGGACTGGAGCCTCGAGCGCGCGCTTCAGGATCAGAATCCCGGTCTTCTCGTCACCTTCGCAAGCCGCTTCCTCCTTGCTGACGGCATCCGTGCACCTGAGAAGGGCAAGTCCGCCACCCGGGACGATGCCTTCGGCCACAGCTGCCTTGGTCGAGCTGATGGCGTCGTCGAGTGCTTCCTTCTTGGCCTTCATCTCCGCCTCGGTGGGCGCGCCGACCCTGATCACCGCGACCCCGCCGGACAGCTTTGCGAGCCGCTCCTCGAGCTTTTCCTTGTCGTATTGGCTGGTCGTTTTCTCTATTTCGCGCCGGATCTGCTGCAAGCGCGCCTCGATCAGCGCACGACCGCCCTTGCTGCCGATCAGCGTGGTATTTTCCTTGTCGCAGACGACGCGCGAGGCGTGGCCGAGCTGTTCCACAGTGACATTCTCGAGCTTCAGCCCGACCTCGCCGGATATCACTTGGGCGCCGGTCAAGATCGCGATGTCTTCCAACATCGCCTTGCGCCGATCGCCAAATCCCGGAGCCTTCGCGGCGCAGATCTTCAGGACGCCGCGAAGCCGGTTGACGACCAAGGTTGCAAGCGCGTCACCCTCGATATCCTCGGCGATGATCAGCAGTGGTCGTCCTGACTTGGCGATTTGCTCGAGCAGGGGTACGAGTTCGTTCAACGCGCTGATCTTGTGGTCACACAGCAGGATGAAGGGGTCGTCGAGGATCGCTTCCATCCGCTCTGCGTCGCTGACGAAATAGGGGGAGAGGAAGCCGCGATCGAATTTCATCCCTTCTACGACGTCGAGGGATGTCTCGGTGGTCTTGGACTCTTCGACCGAGATCACGCCTTCGCCACCGACCCGTTCTAGGGCGTCGGCGACCAGGCTGCCGATCGACGGATCGTTGTGCGCCGAGATCGTGGCAACCTGCGCCTTTTCCTCTTTCGTCTTGACAGGCCGGGCCATCCCGCGGAGTGCTGCGGTCGCAGCACGCGCCGCGCGGTCGAGCCCACGCTTTAAGTCGATGGCGCTGGCGCCCGCAACGACGTTCCTGACCCCGTCAGCGAGGATCGCGTGCGCCAGGATTGTCGCAGTGCTCGTTCCATCACCAACGACGTCGCCGGTCTTCTCGGCCGCCTGCCTGAGCACTTGTGCGCCGAGGTTTTCTTCGGGATCCTTGAGGTCGAATTCCTTTGCAATCGTCACACCGTCATTGCAGACGATTGGCGTGCCCCAGCCCTTCTGGATCAGCACCGATTTAGATTTCGGGCCCAGCGTGACCCGTACGGCATCCGCGAGAAGCGCGGCGCCGCGCAATACCTTCTCGCGAGCAGCTGCGTGAAAAAGAACCTGCTTGTGGGGCATTTGTGGATATCCTCATAAGATCAATTCTAAAAAGTTTAGCGGCCGCACGGCGATCGTATTTGACCCTGGTCAAGCAAGACGGCCGTCGCAAGCGCGATTGATTCAGATCAACATCAGCGCGTCTGCAATCTGATCCACTTAATTTGCGCAGACCCCACTGCGTACCCCAACTACCCCAAAGGCTGCCAGCTCGCCCCCCAGCTGGCAGTCGGGTTGGAAGAAATGGGTGGAGGCGCTCCTTCGGCAGACTGGCGGAGGACAGTGGGCAACGATCAGAAGCAGGAAGGGCGCCGCCGACGTTCCGGGTAACGGCACGATCTTCGCTCGAACCCTTGCAGACCCTTGGCAAAAAGCAGAGTCTCTCGTTGACTGTCTTGCTCGCGCGAGCCTGCGCCGCGGCGACCTCGGCACATCCGCTGCTCAATTCCGCCTATATGACGCACGGTTTTGCCCATCGGACACGGATCTATATCGGCGTCGCAGTCGACGCCGCGGGCAGCCTGTTTGCACCGGTGCTCCGCGACGTCGCAGGGCGTTCCGCCGCCGAGCTCGCCAGCGATTGACGGAGCCTGTTCGGCAAGGTCAACGCGAAGCGCCTGGCGCTTGCCGACTATCGTGGCGCTACATTCTATCCGTCGAATCTCGGTACGTTTGCAGGGGTGGAGTCGTTCGTTGCGGTGGTGCCGGCCGGTGCTTCCGCAATCCTCGCGGTCGCCGCCATTCGTGCGGAGGGAACGTTCGTCACCCTTTGCTGCGACCATCGCATGGTGTTCGACGGCGGATGCCGCGCGCTTCCTGGAAACGCTGGGTGAAGTTTTTGCCAGTCCCGAGAAACTCGTGTGATCAAGGAGGTGCTGTCGGCCGAAGGCCCACATCGCAATTGAAATCCGAAAGTCAAACAGGATCGGAAATCTAGCTGGGTTACGATGGTAGCAGGCCGAGATCGGTGAGACAGGGCGACAAATCTTTTGTGGCCCAATGGCGAGATTGATCGAGGTCTTGCTTAACGCTTCCAACGTATAGCTGACCTCTTCAACCGTCGGCCCCTCGAGCATCGGTTCGATGCCAGGTGACCAGCGAAGGATCCAGCCGGGCTGAATCGATTTTGGCCGGGGCGAAGCCTTCAAGGTTGAATGAGCAATATGGTTACGCGGGTCTACGTGAGAACTGGGGACCGAAAGGAGCACCAAATATCCGCTCCCAGCGGTCGCCGGGAATCGACAGCTTCCGCAAGAGATCGAGCAGCGCCAGGCGTGGAGGCTAAATCCCCGTTGCGCCAGCCGTTGATCCAGGTCAAAGCAATCGAACCCGAGCTGATTTTGTGGGGTTTGGCTCAATACCCCGCACCGAAAGCGAGTTGAGGGGGCATGGAATGCCGGCTTGAATGGCTTCCGGAAAACTACTTAAGCGAACTACCGAAATTTCGAGACGCGGCTTCCTTTGCTACTCTACCACATAGCAATGAGAACGGAGGCAGCCATGATTGCGATCTCGCTTTATTTGGTGAGCGTCGGCCTCTTCGGCGCTCACGTTTGGGACCTCTACAAAAATTCGAGACCGGCCGCGGTGCGGGTTATCAACAGGCGCTCTCGGTGACGATCATGCCGGAAATTGTGCCGCCCCACGTTCGTCGAGCTGTAGACGAGGCTTGGGCTTCGAACCTCAAGCAGCAGGTGTGCGCGTGGAAAGCAGCACGTTCAGAGCGAAGAAGCACCACCGACACCGGAGTCGTCGTCGTTCGCCGCTTGAGGAAGACCAACGCTGTGCAGAGGCCAGCAACGGCGGACGGTAAGCTCGCGCCACATGCAGGCTTCGCGCGCGCGACATGAGTAAAGAGCGGGAGGTTAGGCATGCGCCTGGAACTGAAGCTCGCCATTTTCGCAATCACGCTTTTGCTACCGAAGACTCACCTATACCTGTCCACCAACGACGCCATCCCGGTGGCGCAAACCGCTTCTTCTGAGCGATCGATACCAGAGAGAGACACGGTGGCCCATTGGGATTTGAGCTCGACTGCTTGCCGCCCCGTGTTTCTTCACAGCAAGCAGGTGCGCACTGCGAAGCTTGGCCAAGACGACAGCGACATTGTCGTCGTTCACGCGATGGCCGCGAGCGGCTCGTAAACGCCCTGCGAAGTCTATGCTCTCATTGCATGAGGAAGGCGTGCGTTAGCGTAGCCGTGACAAGCAACGCGGCGCTGAAGATCGCGATGCCGAGACAGACGCGCGCTGGGACCGAATACGAAGCAAAATGGGGCTGTTCGACCATGACGTGTTCCCACTGCCTAAAAATTGCATGATACGAATCTCGTGAGGCTCCGTTTGATCTGGATCACATCGGGGGGCAATCCGATGCACCGAGCGAGAGCATCACCAGCTCTGCACATCGAACGCGGTCGCCAACTGAGGCGGCCTATTTCTTTTCCCAGTATCGCCAGTGCGTCGGATGAAGCTCTACTCGACTGCCGGTAGCAGTTTTGGTCCAACCGCCGACAACGCGACGGCAGGGGAAGACCACGGCATGTATGTCCTCATCGGCCTCAATGACGGCCAATTCCAAGTCCTGTTCGAAGGGGGCACTTTCTATGCTCATCCATGGCATAGTTGTAAAAATAGTCACTGTCCCAGCAGGACCGTTTGACGATCGTCAAAAGCACCGCATCAATGCGGAAGCATCTTCACTTCTTTTCAGGGGTCCTGCGATTTTTGGCTCGCCATTCGGCAAGCTTGGCCTCTTCCTCCGCCAATAGCTTGCGGAGGGCTGCGATCTTATCGCGGTCGGTTTCTGAGCCTAACAGCTCCTTGTAATGGGCGATGTTGGCCTGCATCACAAATTCCGGCACGGCGCGACTTCTCCTTTCCCTTTCTTGAGCTGAATCCACGAGCCAAGTTCCATTGTGCCCCGTTTTCAGGCGGACAGCGACTCAGATTTGGAGACATACATGGTCGCCGCAAGACCAAAATCCGGTAGCCGATGAGAGCCGCCAGCTGACGCCAGCGATGTTTCGGGGAGGAAATGTTTCCCTTTGTTCCCGGTTTCGCCGTCCGATCGGTCGGGATCCCGCCCGAACACGCGCATTTCTTGGCGGACGCGGCTCACCGACCCGAATGCGAGCGCGAGGCGACGGTCGCCAGGTCGCGCCGGCTCGCATTTTTGTACTCCGAGCGACGCGCCGGGTGGACGGAGACTATCCTCGCGCTCTCCGGTCGCGGTCAGGATGGCCGGTCCGCGAGCTGAGGGCTCCCGAGGAATTGACCACCCCCACCTCGCGATCGAATCGCGCCTGCCAGTGCCGCCGATCCTGCGGTAGATATCCGTCGATAGTCCAAGTGGGCTTTTTGTTTTTATTTCTGAGCTTTTTGCGCGTGAACCAGGGACGCCGGTCGGCGGGAAACAGACGTCAGACTTTCTGACTACCCATGGCATCATTGAACATCGGCGGTCGGATCAGGAGGTGATTCTTGCAGTTGCAGCCGTTTTCGATCCTACAGGCGCTCGCCTTGCTGGCGCTGGCTAACGGCACACCCGTCGTCGCCAAAAAGATTTTCGGGCAATCCTTTGCGCTGCCACTTGATGGCGGCCTTGTATTTTTGGATGGACAGCCGCTATTCGGCCGATCGAAAACCATCCGCGGGATATTGCTTTCCGTTGCGGTGACAACCGCACTCGCGCCGCTGATCGGCCTGGACTTTAGCGTCGGTGCGATCGCGGCAACTGCTGCCATGGCAGGCGATCTCGGATCCAGCTTCGTCAAACGCCGATTGAAATTTCCGCCAAGCAGTCAGGCGCTCGGGATAGACCAGTTGCCGGAATCTCTGTTGTCGCTACTGGCGTGCCGTGCGGCGCTCGCACTGACGGCGGTCGACATCGCAATTTGCGTAGGGATGTTCTTTGTCGGTGAGGTCGTCCTGTCGCGCATTCTCTACCGCGCCCACCTGCGCGATGAACCCTACTAACTCGAGCGTGTTTCGGCTCACGGAACGAGCCCAATATCAGTTCTCGATGTGGAAGAGAGTCAGACCTTGTCCGAATGCGCTTCGTGATCGGTCTTGACCCCAGCCGCCGTTTCGCATGCACTCGTCCAAAACGTCGTTCCAGTTTCTTCAGAAGGTCCTTATGTATTAGCGATCTCCCGCGCGCGGGCCTGCCGGTGTCGTTTCTGCCTTCATGGCAACGTATATTATGAACACCGCCGCGCCTGAGAAGGCCGCGCCGGCGAGAAATGTCGACGTCGACCCAAAAGCCTGCCACAGCCAACCCGCGAGGACGCTCGCGACAAGGAGCGTACCCCCCGTTACAAGGTTAAACAGGCCGAAGGCGGTGCCGCGCAAATCTTCAGGGGCGGTATCGGCGACCAACGCCGACAATAACCCTTGCGAAAGTCCCAAATGAAGGCCCCAGAGCGCGACACCCGCGAGCACGCCGCCAAGGCCGGGGACAAAGGCCAGCGTGAGATCGGCAAAGAACAATGTTCCCAGCCCCCAAGACAGCAGTTTCGGCCGCCCTATCCTGTCCGAGAGAATTCCGGCCGGGGTTGCGACCAGGGCGTAGACCAAATTCATCCATACGAACACCAGCGGAATCAAGGCCAGCGCAAGTCCTTCGGCTTGTGCCTTCAGCACGAGAAAAGCTTGGCTGAAACGGGCCAACGTGAACATGGCGCCAACCATCACGACCACCCAGAAGCCTCGGGACAAGCGCCTCAGTTCGTCCTTGCGGATCGGCGAGCCGCGCTTCTTCGTTCCCTTGGCGCTGTCTGGCTCGTGCACGCCGACAATAGCGAGCAGTACTGCCAAGGCGGCCGGAACCACCGCCCACCAAAACACGGAGCGGAATTCGTTCGCATAGAGCGCCATCAGCATCATCGCGAGCAATGGTCCCGCAAATCCCCCCACTGTATCGAGCGCCTGGCGGATGCCGTAGCCAGCGCCTCGAATTGCGGGTGGAGTAATGTCGGCCACAAGAGCATCGCGCGGTGCATCGCGGATACCCTTGCCGACGCGATCGACGAAACGCGCGACCAGAACTTCCCAAGCCGTGCTCGCGAGGGGAAATATCGGCTTGGTGCCCGCGGCCAGTGCATAACCAATGACGACCAGGAGTTTGCGCTTGCCGATGCGGTCGGAAAGGGCGCCTGAGAAAACCTTGGCCGTCGCTGCGGTGGCCTCGGCAACCCCTTCGATCAGGCCAACCGCCGTCGTACTGGCGCCGACCACGGTCACGAGAAACACGGGAAGCAGGCTGTGAATGAGCTCGGACGAGACGTCCATCAGCAGCGAAACAATGCCGAGCGCCCAAATGCTTTTCGGAACGTCAAGCCAGGTCGCTGACGATGATTGTGTCGCTTTCATTGATAAAACCTACCGGGTGTCCGGAAAGCGAATTTTGAGCAAGGTCAACTACCGCTATTCCAACATCATCGCTGGGGATGGCAGCGCGCTAACTTCCGACAGCCTGTGATTTGATCGTCACTTGCTCGGCCTCGCGAACAATCTCCGATGTACGCAGGATGCTGGACGGATTGACGCTGATTGAATCGATGCCAAGCCCGGTCAGAAAGCGGGCCATCTCCGGATAGTTCGCCGGGGCTTCGCCGCAAATACCCACATGACGCCGATTGCGTTTGGCGCCCGTCACCGCCATCGTCAGCATTTGCAGCATTCCCGGATCTCGCTCGTCAAAGTCGAACGCGACAATATCGGAGTCCCGGTCGACGCCAAGGGTGAGCTGCGTCAGGTCGTTGGAGCCGATTGAAAATCCGTCAAACAGTTTGGCGAACTGATCGATCAGGATCACGTTGTTCGGAATCTCGCACATCATGAATATCTCGAGGCCACCTTCACCCCGCTTGAGGCCGTGCTGGGCCATCGCTTCGATCACCTTGCGTGCCTCCTCGAGGCGTCGACAAAACGGGATCATGATCTTGAGATTGGTCAGGCCCATCACGTCTCGTACCCGCCGCAGCGCCGCGCATTCCAGCGCAAACCCCGCGGCATAGGCGGGATGGGCATAGCGCGCAGCGCCACGGAAGCCGAGCATCGGGTTTTCTTCCTCCGGCTCGAAATCGGCGCCGGCCATAAGCTTTGCATATTCATTGGTCTTGAAGTCGGACAGCCGCACGATGACCGGGCGCGGGTAGAATGCCGCTGCAATGGTTCCAACGCCCTCCGACAGGCGCTCGACGAAATAGTCCGACGGCTTCTTGTAGCGTGCGGTCAAGAGCTTGATCGTCCGGCGATCCCGTGCGGATTTGACTTTTTCGGGCTGGGCCAGAGCCATCGGATGGATGCCGATATGCTGATTGATGATGAATTCCATCCTGGCCAGTCCGACGCCATCGCTCGGTGCCATTGCCGTCTTGAACGCAAGCTCCGGATTGCCGAGATTGACCATGATTTCAGTACGCGGCTTTGCGAGGCTGTCGGTCGCGATCCGCTCGACCTCGAATGGCAGGTTGCCGTCGTAGACGTGGCCGATATCGCCCTCTGCACAGGAGACGGTGACGGGCCTCCCATTCGTCACTTTCCGTGTGAAACTCTCGGTCCCGACGACGGCCGGTACGCCAAGCTCGCGGGCGACTATGGCCGCATGACAGGTTCTGCCGCCATGGTCGGTGACGATGGCGGCGGCAACTTTCATCACCGGCTCCCAATCCGGACTTGTCGCAGGCGCAACCAGCACCTCGCCAGGCTTGAAAGCACGAAGATCGCGTTCATTGGTGATCAGGCGGACTTTTCCGGCTGCAATCTTCTCGCCAACAGCGCGACCGGTAGCAACGACCTTGCCTGTCGATTTGAGAGCGTAGCTCTCGAGGGCCTCCGGCTTGCGGCGGGATGCAACGGTCTCCGGACGCGCCTGGATAATATAGAGCTTGCCGTCGCTGCCGTCCTTCGCCCACTCCACGTCCATCGGTGTGGGCGTGCCCGCCTTGTCCGAATAGTGCATTTCCACGACGAGTGCACATCGCGCGAGTTCGAGCACATCGTTGTCGCCGATGCAGAACCGCTTGCGATCCGCCGGCGGCGTCTTCACATTGCGGGTGGTTGCGTGCCCTCGCCCATAAATCATCCGCTTCTCCTTGCCGCCCAATCGGCGCGACAATACGGAGCGGAATCCCTTAATGAAGGTCGGTTTGTGTACATAGAACTCGTCCGGATCGACAGCCCCCTGGACGATATTTTCGCCGAGGCCATAGGCGCCGGTCACGAAGACCACATCGCGGAAGCCCGATTCGGTGTCGAGCGTGAAGATCACGCCACTTGCCGCGAGGTCGGAACGGACCATCTTCATGACCGCAACCGATAACGCGACCTTGAAATGATCGAATCCGTTGTCGATGCGATAGGATATCGCACGGTCCGTGAAGAGCGAGGCGAAGCAGCGCCGGCAGGCGTCCATGAGATCGTGCGGCCCGCGAATGTTGAGGAAGCTTTCGTGCTGCCCCGCGAAACTCGCGGTCGGCAGATCCTCGGCGGTTGCCGAACTACGCACGCCGACCGCGACATTTCCACCGTATTCCCTCTCGAGTTTTCGATACGCTTCCGTCACCTCCCGGCGCAAATCCTCCTGATCCGCGGCGGCATAGACGATGGCGCGCGCCGCGGCGGCGCGTCTGGCGAGATCCGAAATCCGCCGCTTGTCGACCCCGGCAAGCAGGCTACGGAGTTCGTCCCAAGCTCCGGCCTGCGTCAGCGCGTCGCGATAAGCGCTCGCCGTCAGCGCGAAACCATTGGGCACCCGGACGCCCTGCGACGAAAGCGCTGAATAGAGCTCGCCCAGCGAAGCGGTCTTGCCCCCAACCAGAGGAACGTCCTCCAGCCGGATATCCTCGAACCATCGAACGTAACCAGGAATATCCATCGCGCATTCTCCCGCGCTGCAGCATCGGTCGGTTTCGACGTCAACGAGCCGATCCAATTGTGGACACTCTGGTCGCTCGGCGCATGGTGGACTTTGCGAAAGATCAACCGCCGTCGATGATGTGCCTTTAATATTTTAATCTAACGATGTCCGAGAACAGCACCGGCAACCCGCATCAAGAGTGGCTCCGATTTTGGCAAAGCGCTTCTGGCTTCTGGCGAGGCTTGGCGGCGTGGCGGGTTTGGCTGTTTTGCGCGTTGCTCGTCGTTATCGTTGTGCTGCAACTCTACGTGCAGTTCCGCTTCAACTACTGGAACCGCGACTTCTTCAACGCGCTGGAGAGCCGGAGTCCTGATCGGCTGCGAACCCAGGCGCTGTTGCTGGTTCCTTTGTGCGGCGCGAGCATCGTACTCGCGGTCGCCTCGGTCTGGGGGCGCATGACGGTGCAGCGCAAATGGCGCGAATGGCTGACCACCCATCTGATCGATTATTGGGTGGAGAACGAGCGATATGCCCGTCTGGCCCAGGTCCAGGGCGAACACAAGATTCCTGAATATCGCATCGCGGAGGATGCGAGGATTGCAACCGACGCGCCGATCGATTTTGCGCTCGGGCTTGTCTCATCCCTTTTGACTGCAATCATCTTCATTCAGATCCTGTGGAATGTCGGCGGCGAAGCTGCCTTTTCGGTGTTTGATTACAGGCTTTGGATTCCCGGCTATCTCGTCGTCAGTGTCGTGGTGTATTCCGGCATCGTCACGATGGCGATGCTGCTGGTAGGTTCGCCGCTGACGAGGGTCATTCAGATCAAGGATCAGGCCGAGGCTGAATTGATCACGGCGGCTCATCTGCTCCGGGACATCGGCGAGGGAGTAACGCAGAAAGGGGAGGAGGCTGAAGTCAAAGTCAAGCGGGGCCTCCGGCAGGCACTGCAGGACGCAATGATGCAGTGGCGACGGCTGCGCTGGCAGCTCATGCGCACGACGTTGGTATCGCATGGAAACTCGCTGTTGGCACCAATCATCGGGCTCGTCCTGTGCGCCCCGAAATTCCTGGCCGACGCAATGACGCTCGGCGAACTCACCCAGGCCGCCGCCGCCTTCACGCTTGTCCAGGGATCGTTCAACTGGCTTGTCGATAATTACAGCCGCGTTGCCGATTGGGTCTCTTCGCTGGAAAGGGTCGGCGGCTTGTTGCTTTCGCTTGACCAACTCAATCATGAGGTGTCGCCCGCCGACCGCGAAAAGACCGTCAGTCCCGTCGGCTCGGTCAGGCGCTTCTAAGGACTACGTCGTCGGCAAGACATTTGACGTCGTCCGGCCGGCAAAGTTCGGTCCCCGGATTGAGAAGGGCCGCAGCGCCGGCGGCGACGGCATGCCGGAAGGAATTTTCGAGATCGGCTCCCGACGCCAGTCGCCAGATCAGTGCGCCAAGAAAACTATCGCCCGCGCCGACCGCGCTGACTGGCGTGACCGGAAGCGGCTCCGCTCGCAAGACTTGGTCCGGGGTCACCAGGACGGCGCCGAGGTGACCCATGGTCAGGGCGATGACGGCCACCTTACCATGGTGGACGAGGGATCTGGCGGTGGCTTCCCATTCGGTAGCGTCGGATGGCTCGCTGTCGGTCAGTTCGCGCATTTCCCGCAAGTTTGGCTTGATCAGGTCAACGCCTTCGGCGACAGCGGCCGCAAGCGCCTGCCCGGATGTGTCCAGAACCATCCTGGCGCCATGCTGCTTCGTCATCCTTGCCAGCCTTGCGTAGAAATCGTCGGGAACGCCGCCGGGCAGGCTGCCGCTCGCAACCACGAAACGGGGAAAGGGCTCGATCTCGGAAACCAGCTTCAGGCATTCCTTCCATTCGAATTCACCGAGTTGCGGCCCCGGCAGGATGAACCGGTATGGCTGACCGGTGCTGATTTCGTTAACAAAGAAATCCTCGCGCGTTTCACCCGCGATTGAAAAGGTATGACTTGCCACGCCTTCTTGGTCGAGCAATTTGCGGAGCATTGCTCCCGTCGCGCCGCCCACGGGATAAATCGCGCTGGCATTTCCCCCCAGGCGCGTGATAACGCGCGCCACGTTGATGCCGCCGCCTCCAGGATCGCGCCGTTGTGACGTACCCCGAAGCTTGAGAACCGGAACGATCTTTTCGACCGTTGTCGACAGGTCGACCGCCGGGTTAGGCGTAACCGTTACAATTTCGGTCATGGGTTTCTTCCGGCCGCGGATACGCCAGCGGCCGCTATGTTTCGCTCAACGAATGCCTTGAGCCCGATGAAGCTGACATCGGGCCGGACAATGACGCCGGTCGGAATATTCCGAAGATAGGATTCGTAGCGTCCTTTGCTCTCAAATCGTTGCCGAAAGTTCGATTCCAAGAGGTGATCGACGAAGTGGGGCACGATGCCGCCCGCGATATAGACGCCTCCTTGGGCGCAGAATGTCAGCGCGAGATCTCCGGCGACGCTGCCCAGCAAGGAACAAAACATGTCAAGCACGGCCCGGCTGATGCTGCAACTGCCGTCCAGCGCAGCTTGGGTGATCGCTGCGGGATCGCGGTTCGGCGCTGCCGCACCATCGATGCTGGCCAGCGCCTGATAGAGATTCTCAAGGCCGGACCCGGAAAGAGCCCGTTCCACCGACACGTGCCCAAAGCGCCGGCGTAGGTGGCCGATGACGCGCTCTTCGCGCTCTGAGGTTGCAGGCAATGTCGAATGGCCCGCTTCGGTGACGATCGCAAACGGCGCCGCGTCGCGTCGAAGCAGACAGGCGGCACCAAAGCCCGTGCCGGGTCCAACCACCAGCATGGGCGTGCCAATCGTCGATTGATGCTTCCCGACCGGAAAGAGATCAGATGGCTGGAGTGCCGGGAGCGACCACGCCAGAGCTTCGAAATCGTTGAGAAGATGGACAGACCCGAAGGCAAATATCTTCTGCAAGTCAGGCCCATCGATGACCCATCGGCTGTTGGTGACAATGCAGCGGTCATTCTCGACCGGTCCTGCAACGCCCAAGACTGCCGATGCGGGCGGCCGCCCAGCGTGACGGCTCAGCATCGACGCAATCGCGTCGCTCACGCCGGAAAAACCGGCGACCTTCAAGTGTTCGATCTGCCCGATTTCACCGCGCTCCATGAGCGCGAGGCGCACATTCGTCCCGCCAATATCAGCGAGAAGAACTCGATCGCCTTTGTCTGTTTGGCTGCTGCTCATCCCTTTGCCGCTATCGCATTCACGGAATTCGCGGTGGCGGAGGAAATCGGCGATTCCCGTGGGGCCGCAATGAGATCGGAATACCACCGCGCTGACGCCTTCGGAATGCGCCTCTGTGTATCGAAGTCGACATAAACAAGACCGAATCGCTGCGAGTAGCCCGATGCCCATTCGAAATTGTCGAGTAACGACCACACAAAATACCCGCGGACGTCCGCTCCGGCCGAGATCGCTTCCTGCATCGCATCGGTATAGGCCTGCAGATAGGCGATCCGTCCGGCATCCTGGATGCCGCCGGCGATGTCCAATTTGTCTTCCGCGGCCGTTCCGTTTTCCAACACATAGATAGGCAGACCGAAACGGTGATGGATATCCAGCAAGGTGTCACGGAAGGCTCCAGGCACGATCGGCCATCCAATCGAAGTTCGCGGCACGTCGTCCGGCGGCGCGCCAAAGGTAGCGCCGATCAAATTCGAGTCTGCCTTGATGTAGTGCGGTGAATAGTGATTCAGCCCGAACCAGTCCACGGACCGGGCGATTTGCGCCATGTCGCCCGGTCTTTGGTACGGCTCGATCGCATCGGCCAGGGCGGACGGATAACATCCGAACTGCTGTGGATAGGGGAAGGCATCATTCCAATACTCGGCAAAGCGTTGCGCCGCATTGGCATCCTCCGGGCTTGCGCTCCTTGGAAAGCAAGGTTGCCGATTGTGGATGGCGCCGAGCGAGGCATCTGGAACCGAGGCCCGCAGTACGTCGACGGCCGCGCCGTGGCTTAGATTGACATGATGGATCGCCTTGTGCAGGGCAGCCTTGTCGGCGATCCCGGGTGCATTCCAGCCCAGTCCGTATCCGAACAGCGTAAAGACGCAGGGCTCGTTAAAAGTGGCAAATCGCTTGACCCGATCGCCGTAGCGCCGAGCCACAAGTGTCGCATAGTCGGCAAACCATCCTGCGATATCCCGGTTCTGCCAGCCCCCGAGATCATCAAGGGCTTGCGGCAGGTCCCAGTGATAAAGACAGATCCATGGCTCGATATCGGCGGCCAGCAGTGCATCAATCAACCTGTCATAAAACGCCAATCCAGGCTCGTTGCTGACGCCGCGGCCTCTCGGTAGAACGCGTGGCCACGAGATGGAAAACCGGTAAGCGTTGACGCCCAGATCGCGCATCAGGGCGACATCCTCAGTGTATCGATGATAGTGATCGCAAGCCTGATCGCCAGTGTCGCCACCCTTGACCCGGCCCTGTATCCGACAATAGGCATCCCAGATGCTGTCGCCGCGCCCCTCGATGTGCGCTGCTCCTTCGATCTGAAAGCTTGAGGTCGACACTCCCCACAGGAACTCAGGCTTGGGCGCCACCGGCGTTCGCGCATGAGCTTTCAGGATATTACCAGCCATCACCATCACCTGCCTGTTTTGTCCATGCCAAGTTTCAATAGACTGCGGATGTTGACGACCCAGGTTGTTGACGAAGATCAAGGTCAAGCTGACCAGCCTCCCTAGATTAGTCAGGCTCGAAGCTCATATTGCAGGTGCGACCTCCAGCCATGTCTTGTCGAAATCCCTTTCCTCTCCCTGATCGCGTCGATGCAAGGTTGCAATCTGTCGTTTCCCTTTGGCAGCGATTGAAGCGGGCGGAAAACCTGATTCCGTTCAGTGACGACCTCGAACTTTCCGCTTTGTCAAACATGTCAGGAATGCCCTTCCTGCTGAGTGCCTTGCCTCACCGGAGCGCTTCCGCTTCGAATTCGTGAACGAGAGCCTGCAGGGAGCAACGGCAACGGGAAGGTTCATCGATGAGATATCGCCGGACACCAGTTTCTGCTATTTGCGCGCTCAGAGCAGCGCGACCATAGAAGCAGCCGAACCAATATTCTTTCGCCTTACTGAAAAATCCGGGCGGAGTTTTTCCAGGTTGCTTTTGCCTATGTGGGGGAACGGTCAAGTCAACATGCTGCTGGGCGCATTCGGCGAGTGACGTTGTTCGCGTTTCACTGAGCTAATTATGCGGCGCTACGGCGAAGGTGTGCCGTTTTGGGCGTGAGACAGATCTGCCAGAGCGGCTGGTTATCGCCAGCCTTTGCCGCGTTCGTGCGATAGGGCATGATTTCCTCACCTGAATCGGATTGCCCGTCAGACCGGCACTTCGAATTCTTCCGCCGAATGACCGAATACCGAAAGTGCTTCTTCCAGATGGTCGGAGAGCAAGGGCATTCCCAGTAGATAGGAGGCGGTTCGCTTGTTGTGGGCGCGCGCAGCCTCGGCGCGGAGTTCATTCCAATTTTCGATGCCTCCGTCGCCGCGTCCAAGCCAGCTGAGCGCTACAAGATCGATCTGCTCGTCCTCATTCAAATCGTGGATAAAGCTGACGAGCTCGGCACGAACTGGATCATCCTTTCGGTCCTCCAGCACTGAGCGCATGCCGTCATCACTCGCATTTGAGCCCGAGCCCGGGTCGGTGACGCCGTCTTTAGCCTCGAACTGGCGAGCCTTGGCTATGATGAAGAACGACTTTTCCGGTGAGATCGATAGAGTTGGAAGGGTTGAGAGTTTGACCATCGCTGCCTCATAAAGTTCAAGGGATCAATCTTTTCTGAGCGCTTAAAGCCAGTCTTGAATTGACCGAGATCAAGTGATCAGCAATTCGGCTACGCGGCAATGCGCCTCGATACCGAGGGAGCTCAGGCAATTTTGGGCACACGGAGCCTGCGGCAACCTGCCTAGCAACGGGTGGGGTTCATGCCGGACTTGAGCGCGTGCGTGAAACAGTTCAGTCGGTAATTTCCAGCAGGCCCTTGATTTCGCTCAACCGCGACAAGCGCGCCTTCGGCGAGAAGGTGCGAGGCGGCATCAGCATGGACTGGGTCGATGTCACTTGAGCGCATCCTGCGGTGGGCACTCGTTACCGTCGCCGTCGCCGGATTGGCGACGGGCATCGCCGCACGCGCCGCCGGCCGATCTGACCTCGCCGATCTCTGCTGGACGCTGGCAACCGTACCAGTGATCGCAGGACTTGTGGTCTCGATCGTGCGGGATGTTCTGGCGGGCCGTTTTGGAGTCGATGCGATCGCGCTGGTGTCGATGAGTGGGGCGCTCGCGCTCGGCCAGCCGCTTGCCGGCGCTGTGGTCGCACTGATGTATTCCGGCGGCAATGTGCTGGAGGAGATTGCGGTTGCCCGGGCCGAGCATGACCTGCGCTCGCTGGTCGATCGCGCGCCCCGTGAGGCTCATCGCCGGATCGGGGATCGCATCGAGGAGATTCCGATATCGGATGTTGCCGTCGGCGACCAGCTACTGGTACGGGCGGGCGAAGTCGTTCCGGTCGATGGCGTCGTCACATCGACCGCGGCGACGATCGATGAATCGGCGCTGACGGGTGAGCCGATTCCGGTGGTGAAGGTGCGCGGCGCGGCGGTCTTCTCCGGCTCCGTGAACGGAGGCGAAGCGTTTGAACTGGCGGTGTCGGCGGCCGCAGGCGAAAGCACCTATGCTGGCATCATACGCCTGGTGACCGCGGCGCAGACCGCTAAAGCGCCATTCGTGCGCCTTGCAGACCGCTACGCGCTGGTTTTCCTTCCGGTGACGCTGGTGCTCGCCACCATTGCCTGGCTGATCTCGGGCGATCTGATCCGCTCTCTCGCGGTGCTGGTGGCGGCGACGCCGTGTCCATTGATCCTGGCAGCTCCGGTCGCGTTCATCGCCGGTGTGGCGCAAGCGGCTCGGCGCGGCATCCTGGTCAAGGGCGGCGGACCGCTGGAGGCGCTGGCGCGTGCCCATACCGTGTTGTTCGACAAGACCGGCACGCTGACGGTCGGCGGCGCACGGTTGCTTTCGATCGAGGTTGCGCCGGGTGAGAATGCCGACGAGGTATTGATGCTCGGCGCTTCGCTAGAGCAGGCATCGCATCACGTTGTCGCCCGCGCCATTGTCGAGGCGGGCGCCGAGCGGGCCTTGCGGCTTAAGGTGCCGGGCGAGGTGCGGGAATCCATGGGCTCGGGGTTGCAGGGTGTGATCGACGGACGGCGGGTCGCCGCAGGTTCGCGCGACATGATTTTCCCCTGCGGCCATGTCAGTGAATGGGCTTCGCGGGCGGTCCGGCGCGCCTCGTGGCGCTCGGCGCTTACGGTTTTTGTCGCGGTTGAGGGGCGACCGATCGGCGCATTGCTTCTCGCCGACGAACTTCGTGCCGATACGCCGCGGGCGATCCGGATGATGCGCGAGGCAGGCGTCGCCCGCATGGTCATGGTCACCGGCGACCGTGCCGCCGCAGCGCAAGCGATCGGCGCCGCGCTCGACCTTGACGCGGTCCTGGCTGACCGCGTGCCCTCCGACAAGGTCGATGCCGTTCGTTCCGAGCAGCGGCTCAATCCAACTATCATGGTCGGCGACGGCATCAACGACGCGCCGGCGCTGGCGTCGGCCGATGTCGGTATCGCGCTTGGCGCCCGCGGCGCCAGCGCCTCGTCGGAAGCGGCCGATGTCGTGATCCTCGCCGACCGCCTCGATCGGGTCGGCGAGGCGATCGTGATCGCGCGACGGGCGCGGCGGATCGCGGTCGAAAGCATCGTCGCCGGGATGGGCCTCTCAACGCTCGCGATGCTGGGCGCCATGCTCGGCTGGTTGATGCCGGTGCCGGCGGCCATCGTTCAGGAGGTGATCGATGTCGCAGTAATCCTCAACGCACTGCGCGCGCTGACTCCCGCCTACGGCCAAGCCGCACGGCACATGACCGCCGCGACCGGACGTGAGCTGCATCGTAACCACGTTTCGCTGATCGCCAACCTCGACCGGCTGCGATCGATCGTCGATACACTCGACGATGCCACGCCGCAAAATGGCGCGGCGCTGATCGCGGAGGCCAACAGACTGGTTCAGGAGCAGGTTGTTGCGCATGAGCGCGACGACGAAGGCAATGTCTATCCGCAGCTTGCCGGAATTCTCAAGGAGAGCCATGGTCTTTCCGCCATGAGCCGGGCGCACCGCGAGATACTGCATCTGGCGCGCCTGCTGGCGCGTGTGGTGGAGGACCTGCCGACGGAAAAGATCGATCGCTATCTCATTCGCGATGCCCAGCGGATCATCGAGGCGATCGAGACGCTGGTGCGCATGCATACGGCGCAGGAGGAGGACATCTACGAAGCCGTGTCGGCGCACACCACGGCCTGAACGCCTGCTTTCCTCGATGCCGGCAATCCCGGACGCCCGCGCGAAACTTGGATCGGCAGTCGAGGCTGCTACAAGGCTGAGGAAATTCGGGCCAATCTCGTTGCGTGCGAGCGCAAGGCCACGATTGCCAAAGAGCTCCGGAGCCGTGCCCGCAATCCATTGAACGCATTGCTGCTGACGCTCGCGTCCGTCTGATATTTCCTGTGAGACGTCCGCAGCGGCCGTAGTTCAAGTCCGCCACGGACGCTGAGAAAAACTGCCTCCGCGAGAAACTGAAGCAGGACGTAGATTCGACGTGCACCGATCGCCATACGAAGTCCGATTTCGCGAGTTCTCTCAGTGACCGACACTAGGAGGATGTTCATGATCCCGATTCCACCGACGAGTAGGGAGATCGAGGCAACGGCTGCGAGCGGCACGGCCATGGTCCGGCTGCTGCCTTCGGCCGATTTCTGCGATTTGGCTCAGATTGCGCACCGAGAAGTCGTTTGGTTGGTGGCTGGATAGCACCAGGCATGTCGGAATTCGGGTCGATTCCCTAAGGATTGGCACGGAGGAGGTGTGCGCCATCTACCAGAAGTGCGCAGCTAACGCGGATGAGATCTGCCGAGACCCCGGCAGCCAAAAGCTGCCGATCTAAAGACCGCCACGCATTGCGAGCAGATACGGGCTGATCGTCCTGCCGCGCTGGCCTATGGCCGGCAGGACTACCGATCGACGCGGTGAAGATAACAGGCGTCGACTGGACACAGCCGTTTGGCGCAAGTCACGTACCGGAAGAATTCCGGCCATCAGCGGTATGAAAAGAGGCCGCCAGCTAAGGCGGCCTCTCACCAGACCCGCTTGGTATGAACGCGGGACGGCTCTCGGGAAATTTCAGGTCCTCGACGCGGCGCTCCGCGAATTGCACCAAATAGGCGTCATGTCCGGAATCCGGATCGCCGGTCGGGATGTCGATCTTCATTTCATGGAGACCCGGCGGAAGCGCCTCGATCTTCTTCAGGCTGTCAAGGATCGCGCGATGCTCAAGCCGCGCGACGCTTGCTGACACGAAGATGCCGAGATGCCCCACGTGGGGGTTGATGAGATAGACGATACGCTGGCCGCCACGCTTCAAATCTTCTGTACCGGCGTAGACGGCCGGGATCCAGCCGAGCGCCTGATGCGGCGGCGTGATGTTGTCGCCGTATGAGGCGAAGATGACGAGTGGATTACGAATGCGCCTCAGATCGACGACGCAGTTCGGGCAGATCCGCAGCTTGCCC
The DNA here is from genome assembly GCF_002532045.1 of Bradyrhizobium sp. C9. Taxonomy (GTDB): domain Bacteria; phylum Pseudomonadota; class Alphaproteobacteria; order Rhizobiales; family Xanthobacteraceae; genus Bradyrhizobium. The sequence continues at coordinate 130,269 of NZ_NWTG01000011.1, forward strand.
TGTTCGAGGCTATTGCCGATGAACAGATTCTCGACGATCGCCAGCAACTCCTCGCGACTCAAGAAATAGAACCCGCTCCATCAGCGCTCGAATTCGAGAAACCGCTCCTGCTCCTTGTCCAAATGAGAGAACAGGTTGGCGTATTTCTCCCATACGCCTTCCGGCTTCAGGTTCTCGAAATTCTGCACCAGCCAGGCGCCGTCGAACCGGCCGTCGCCGAGATCGGCAGTCAGGTGCGTGAGCCACCCGCCGCCCAACAAGCCTCCGGACACTCGCGCCGGATTGACCCCGGATTCTCCGGCCCAATAGGACGATGGCGAACCGTTCAAGACGGCGGGACCGGCAAGACCTTGGCAATCGGCGGCCAGGATCGCGATCGCCCAGCCAGCCTGGCAGTTGCCATAAAGGACCGGCGGCTTGCCCTGGTGACGTTTGGCGACTTCGTTCACAAACCGGCGCAGCGTGTGGAGCACGTCTACTATGCTCTGGCCTGGCGCGGGCTCAGGAAAGAACACGACGAAATAGACCGGATAGCCTTCATGCATAGCGATCCCGACTTCGGATTCGCGCTTGAACCCGCCAATGCCGGGGCCATGTCCCGCCCGCGGGTCAACGATCATGACCGGCGGCTTCGCCGGATCGAGACAATCCCCCAGGCACTTGTCGCCGTACCGGGTGATGCGCAGGAGGGCATAGTTGACCGGCCGATCGAAGCGACGCGCGTCGAGGATCACTTCGTAGTCGAAATCGAGCAGCGGCGGTTTACCCGCGCGCTCATGCGTGATCATGTTGTCGGCGCGTTGGCGCAGCGTGTCCCAGAACAGGATCACGCGCTCCCAAAAGTCCTGCTGATAGGCCAGGACGTCATCCAGAGCCAATGCGTCGGATGGCCAGCCCCCAGGCCACACTCCGATCGCGGTCGTCGGTGCAGCACCGGCGGCCAGTTCGCCGGACTTTGCCCGCGGGTTGACCGGAGGGCCCACTTGCGACCCTCGCTCGCGGATTGGCTTGTGGAGTAAGGCGCTGGTCATGGCAGACCTCTACTCTCTACTGTACGGGAAAGCTGGAGCCCTACCGACCTTGCCCCTGCGTCATCATTCCCGGCTGCATCTGACCCAGTCCCATCTGCGCCGGCCGCATGCCGACCATCATCGACATCATGCCCATATGAGGCGCGAGGAGTTCATCGGCCGTCTTCTTCTGCTCGTCAGACAAGGTACCAACGAGGTTTGTCAGCGCCGATTTGATCACGCGGGTGCCCTCCAGGCGGGCCGCCAGCCAGTTCTCTTGAAGCGTGAGACGATCAACGAGGCCCTGCGGTGCAGCCCCCTGCTGAGGCATCATCGACGCGCGAACCTCCGCAAGGCTCTTCGCGTTCGCGCGTAGCGCGTCGGCGAAGGTGTTCCACGCGCTGGTCTGACCGTCGGTGATCTTGAGCTCGGTGCGTAGAAAGGCAATCCGGCCCTCGACGCGATCGATAGTGGCCATGCCGCTCATACCGGCGCAGCCGGCTTCAGCGCCTTGCCGGCCCATCATCCGCATCATATTGGTCATGTTGCCATCCATCATCCCCCTGCCGCCTACCATGTCCTGCCCCATCATTCCGGGCTGGCCGAGAGGCGACTGAGGCTGTGTGGCGGCAGGCCGGCTCTTCTGGTCGGGATGATGAGCTTCGTGATCGGCGGGCGATTGCGCCCGGGACGACGTGCTTACCGTTGCAAGCAACAATGCAACGGCCATTGTCAGACGCTTCATGGAACTTCTCCCGCAGCTCGGTTGATCGGTTGCAATGAGTCCCGATTTCCACCGCTTATCGATTGATGCAAGTCAATCCTAGAAAGAGCGGAGCCAACTAAATTGCCTCCGATTCCTATCGTCATAGATACTCTCAGGATGTGGAATTGTTCACAGCGCGGCCACGTGTCACAATGGAGAACCGAATATGAAAACCCGCAAGATCATTGCCGCTGCTACTGCCTAGTCGCTCATCGCGTTGCCCGCGATTGCGCAGACCAGCTCCGACACCGAAAAGAACGGCCATCATTATCGAGGCGGACCGAAGACCGAGATCCCTCACCATATGGGCAAGAAGGAGACGGTTGGCGTCTCGACCAAGGGTGAGTCGGGAGATCGTCACTACTCGGGTGGACTAAAGGCCGAAACTCACCACATGGGCGAGAAGCAGCAATAGGCTTCGGGGGCCTGTTCGTGCGGCGAATCCTAGCGGGTCGTCGTACATCGAGCCCGACTGACACGGAGGCCCTGCGCAAGCTATCCTCCAAGCGCGCGCCATCAGGTGTCAGCAAATGCCGAAATCATCCAAAACGCGAACCGCACATCACGCAAGCGGCGAGGCTTATCGCGCCGCGCTGCACAGCCTGCAGGTCGAACTCGTCAAGGTTCAGCGACACATCATCAAGCACGGCCACAGGGTCCTGGTCATTTTCGAGGGTCGGGACGCTGCCGGCAAGGACGGCACGATCAAGCGCATCGTCCAGCATCTGAGTCCACGCGAGACCCGCGTCGTGGCACTCGGAAAGCCATCCGACCATGATCGTGCGTCGTGGTACTTCCAGAGATATGTACCTTATCTTCCTTCCGCGCAGGAAATGATCCTGTTCAACCGAAGCTGGTACAACCGCGCCGGGGTCGAGCATGTGATGGGATTCTGCACCGACCAGGAGTACGAGGACTTCCTTGGAGCGGTGCTGCCCTTCGAGCATATGCTGATCGGTTCCGGAATTCAGATCATGAAATATTATCTGGACATCAGCAAAGACGAGCAAAAGACGCGACTGCGAGATCGCAAGACCGACCCGCTGAAGCAATGGAAGACGAGTCCGATCGATGCCGTCGCGCTGAAGCACTGGAAGGACTACACCGTCGCGCGTGACCGGATGCTGGCAACGACGTCAAGCGGGGAATCGCCATGGATCGTGGTCCGCGCCGACGACAAACGGGCTGCGCGGCTCAACGTCATCCGCGACCTAATCTCCCGCCTGGCGTGCCCCGAAACCGACAAGCATCTCGCATCGCCTGACCAGAGCATTGTATTCCCTCACGATGCGGCGCATGCTGGCCGCGAGCAACTCGCGCGATAGACCACGCCCGAAATGCAAGGTATCCGTGACAGCCCGATCGATCTCCCATGAAGCTGGCGCCTCAAAGTTGCATATCCGCGGGCCTACTCTGCTTTTCCGCCTGGCCATTCTGTGAATGCAAGGATCCAAAGCGCAATCAGATTGACCAGCGGGATGAACATCACGATCGACCATAGCGGTGAGAAGCCAATGCGGCTGAGAATACGGCCCACCGGGTAAATAACCACCGCGATCATCACGATGAACCACAGCCAATGGCCTGGACCGTAGCCATACATCCAATATTCCATCATCGGCGACTCCTGACTGAATTTACTGGAATCATCCTGCCCCGGCACCGCGCGCTGCCGTTGATCTAGATCAGTCGCTTCTCGCGGCGGATTTCTATCGTCTCCAACGCAAGCACGATGCGGAATTCTCAGCGAAGACGCTCAGTCTGGGCCTCTCCGTTGCGTCAAATCAATGTATCGTGGGAGCAAAAAAGAGTGCTCCGGACGGATGTGGGTCGATCGGGACCGGCTCAAGATGTGCTGGGATGGCTCACGAGCCTTGAACCGCCGGGGATAATGTCCCCAGCAGACTGACAATTCCCACGATGAGAAGGCCGAGGATTTGCTCGGCGGCAATGTGACGGCGAAGCCTCCTGAGCACGAACTCCGACTGGCCGATGGCTGGCGCTTTCGCCAAGGCCGGAACAAGCCAGAATCGGTTGGACGCCGCAAGACACAGCATTAGGCCGAGCAGGCCGAGCTTCAGATGTTGCGTTTTGGGCTCCATACCCCATGATCTGTAGCGTTCGGTTCACATGCGGCCAAGCGGCGCTCCGATCCTCCTCTGCAACGCCGCTCGAAGCCTTTTTCAGAAAGCGAAAGCTAATGCTTCATGCGCGTGACGTCGTAGCCGAAGAAACGTGTTCTGGTTTCGTCGCTTTTGATCGCCGAGATGACCGCGCCGAATGGCGTCCGGGTTAGCCAAACGAGAAAAAGATGGGCAGCAAGGACCGGTCCGAGCACGACGAAATAGGCTTCGGTCGCGCTCCTGCCAGAGACGCAGCGACGCTGATAGCAGCCGGTCTGAGCAGGATCGTGATGCGCCACGCGGATCCTGCGTCCAGCTTTCCGGGTTGAGGTCCGAATAGGCACCTCGCATCGACGGCGACTACGTTGCTGCAAGAAATCGGAGCATTGGCAAGACTGGGTGCCCAAGGCTCCTCCCGACCGATTTCTCCTCTAATCGGCTCCGGGCCTCGTCCAGTTGATGGGGCGGCTGCTTCGGCGAAAAAAGAGGGCCAGGGATTTTGGGCGCTCTTCGCCGGGCTGAACTGCACCCGAAGGTAGAGGCGGCCGAATTCTATTACGTTCTTATGAGTCTCAGAATAGCATTTATTACCGTCTTATGAGTCCCACGTGACAATCTTATATGTCCCATTGGCACCGAAATCGTTGGGGTTTCTTGGTTAATTCGACACACTTATGCGTCGCGGCACAGACAGGTCGATGGCCAGCTCGCGGATGAACGACGACGAGACCAAGCTTTGGTTGCGGCTGCTCGGCTGCTCGTCACAAATCGCAAGAGAGATCAATCGGCGGCTCAGGGATCGATTCGAATACAGCCTTGCGCGCCTGCATGTTCTGGAAGCGCTGTCGGCATCAAGGCGGGGCATGGCGTTGAGCCAGCTCGCCAACGCTCTGATGGTGCCGCAAAGCAATGTCACGGCCCTGGTCAACGAACTCGTCAGGATCGGTCACGTCCAGCGCGTAACCGCGGAGGCGGATCGCCGCGTTCAGGTCGTTCTGCTGACCAAGGCCGGCAAGGCCGTCCTTCGCCGGCTACGGGCGGAGCAGACGCGCTCGCTCTCGGCATTGTTCCTGGATGTGCCGCGCAAGGACATCGCAAGCCTGCTGACGGATCTGACAGGATTTGAACGGGTCGTGTCCGCCAACCTTCAATTGAACGGCAAGCGGCGAATCGCTCCCAAGAGAAGACGGCAACCTCAGCCCAAGCCGCCTCGCCGGCGGCTCGCCGCGCAATCGCGTTCGAAGGAATAGGTCGCCGCGACCAGCGCATTTTCGCTCCTGATCGAATCCGAACCGAAGCGGCGCGGTGATCAAAAATGCGAAGGCCTCCGATGGGCATACCGGAGGCCTTCCTTGGAGGTAACAAGCTTTACAGGTTCAGAGCGATCTCCCTTCTGTTGGATGAATCGTTACCAGTTGCGCTGAGCACGAAGGAGCAGGAGCACGGTGTCCTGGTCCTTCAGCTCGTACACGGTGCCGGGCTTGCCGATGCCTGCACTGCCCGGATAGGCGATCGTGCCGGCGAACTTCTGATCCACGTGCGTGTAGGTCAGGTCTGCCGAGAAGGTCAGATTCTTGACCGGGGTCCACCGGGTGATCAGGCCGAGCTGCGCGATATTGTAGTCGGGGTTGCAGGAGGTCAGGCCGGCGGTGCCGAAGGCGGCGCCGAACGAACCACCCACACCGGAGCCCGTCGGGCCGCAGATGTAGGACTTGGCCGTACCATTGTAGCGGACGCCGGCGTAGGCGCCGTAGATGGCCGTGTTCCAGTAGGCATCCCAATTGTGGGTGTACGCGCCGCGCATGCCCCAGGTCGTGATCAGCTGCTGCTGACCGCCGGCGACGAACACCGAGTCAGGCGCCATGCCGAACGCGACGCTCTGATAGGCACCCGCCAGATTGGTGCCGCCAAAGACCGTGTTGGCACCCGCCGAACCGGCAAGGTCCTGGATGTTGTAACGGGTTGCGCCGTTGGTATAGACGCCCTGGATGTTGATCGTGTCGCCCGGTCCGGTCGGGATATTCTTGATCGACAGGCCCAACTGACCCGCCCAGCCCCACTTGTCGTCCGGATGACCGGTGTTTTCAGTGGCACCGTAGTAGGCCGCATGGTTGTTATGCGCCGCGAACGACGCCTGGAACAGACCCCAGGCCTGGTCGACGCGCAACATCGCAACAAGGTCGGGAGCGATCGTGCCGGCGTAGTTGCTGAGACCGAACGGGCCGAGTGCGCCGGGAGCTGCGCCCAGATTGTTCACGCCGGCCTGGAAGTAGGCCGACTGATCCTGCGCCGACAGCGCCATCGACACGCCGTTGCCGAACTGCGCGGTGTAGGTGAACTGGTTCACACCGGTGATCGTGCCGCCGCCGCCGACGAGACCGTCGTAGTTGTTGCCCGGGTAGTTGGCCCAAGGCGTCGAGAACTGCGAGACCGCCTTACCCATGGTGAAGCCGGCAAACTGGATGAAGGCGTAGTAGACGCCGACCGTACCATTCGCGACAGCACCACCATTGGCGTTGTTGGGAGCCTGGGTCGTGCCGATCGGCGAGTAGACGGTCGCGCCGTTGCCCTGCCCGGCATAGCTATCCGTGGTCCAGCTGAAGGTCGCATCGAAGAAGGTGCGAACCACGCCGTAGTCGGTCGCGGTGCGGGTGTCGATGTTCAGATCCTGACGAGAGCGCCAGGTGTAGCCGTTGGTGAAACGATTGTTCGCACCGCCGGCACCTGAGGTGTTGCCCGTGTTGTCGGAGTTCGTGTTGGCGAGAACGTCGACGCGCAAATAGCCGCCCAGCTTGATGCACGTATCGCTGCCCGGGATGTAGTAGAAGCCCGGGCCGTACAGCGAACACACCTTCACGTATTCGACCGCCTTGGCCTTCACCGGAAGGTCGGCTGCTTGCGCGCCGGCCAATCCAATGAACGACGCTGCCGAAGCCAGAATAACACTCTTGGAAAACTGCATAAAACCTCCTGCCTTTTCTCGTTTGAGGAGATTTGCGATCGAGCTGATGTCGCCCCCGATCTTCATCCCCAACCAATCCGCGTCGCTTCGGCGTGAGACAGATGATCGGTGACCGATCTCCAATCTCCGCGAAGCCCCTCACCACGCAGGATCGATGAGAACAACAGTTCGTGAGACGCGACAATGCGACAAATGCTTGTCACACGCATTCAATGTCACCTCGTGATACTTCCAACACACTGTTATAAAACGATATTTATATTCCATACATGAAGTATCAGTAACACTACAAGGATAGCTTTTCCGCTATCCGCCCTGCGCAAGTTTGTCGCGCACGCGAACGCCATCCCTGCATCTTCACAGCGCGGGACGTGAGTTGAACAAATGGATTGCGTTGAAATGGAGCGAGTGCAGCGGATCCGGATCGCCGCTCGTCGTATCGAAAATACTTCAGCCCGCCTCAGGCTTGGCAACGCCTTCTGGTCGTACCGACGAAACATGGACACCGAGGTTTGGCGCACCCACGAATTCGATTCCGGCGTTCTCGAGCGCCTCGCGAATCCTTTCGACTGTATCGAAGTTCGCTTCGATCCGGCCTTCAAGACGCTCCAGTCGCCGGATCGTCGCAAGTGCCAAGCCAGCTTCTTGCGCAAGCCGATCCTGCCTCCAGCGGAGGAGAGCGCGCGCCGCCTTGATCTGCCGTACGTCCGTAAGCATTCTCTTCGAGCTCCTCCTGGACGCTGCGTTGTCCCCTCAATGCGACTGAGTATTCGTGACGTTCTCGCCGACCGCCTTCCACGGCAGAAGTTGGTCGAACTCCTGGAACATCATCATCCGGTCGAGGTCCGTCGCCGTGATCATGCATCCCTTGCGGCGCGATAGCCGCAGATCGCCTTGAGCACTGTCGGCTCTCCGCCACCTGACGACCCGATCGCGGGCGCGCCGGTGGCAACCGGGTTCGGCAGTCGGCACACTTCCTCCGTGCATCCGCTGCACGTACGCGCGACGATCGCGAGCAGGCGCAGGAAGGAAACAAGCCGAGCGCATCCTCGACCTATTTGTACAGTTTCCGCAGAGGTGCAAACGGAGGATTGCGCCGGACGGCGCGATAGATTGCCACAGTCTCATTGCAAAGATTCTGCACCGCGATCGACGCCCGATTGTCCATGCGACCGAACAGCGCCGTTGCGCATATTGCGGAACCGGCTTCGATCCGCATGACCTGAGTTCCGTGCGCTGCGTCGAGCGGTTGGCACGCGGTCGCCTGTCATTGGCCATCGCGGGATTTGTTCGGCGGTTGGAGCGCGTCGTCAACGCGGCATCTGCCCGCTGCTTTCCGGCCTACCGAGCTCCGGCACTGGCTGTCCCGGCGGAAGGAGGTGCCCGGCCAGGACCACGCCGAGCATTGCGATCGCCGCCATCACGAGCGTCCAGCTGACGTACAGCTGGTGACCGATCAGAGCGCCGCTCAGCAGCGGAGCGCAGATGTTGGCGCCCGACATCAGCGATTGGTTGAGACCCATGATCATGCCCTGCCGGTTGATCGCCGTGCTGCGCGACAGTTCGGCGGTCAGCGTGCTGCGGGCGAACATCATGCCGACGATGATCAGCGTCAGGAAGGCCACGAGCAGGCTGATCCGCTCTGCGAGCGCCAGTCCAGAAAACCCGATCGCCATGCAGGCAAATGCCGCCAGGACAATGACCCGATCAGACGCGAAGATATTCGCGCGGGTGATCAGGAGGCATTGCACGACCATGTTGATGAAGCCGGCATAGGCGAATACGGCGCCGAGCTCGCGGGCGCCGAAGGCATGCCCGTTCCAGCTGAACCGCGCCGACAGGAACAGGCCGATCTGCGACAGGAACATCGAATTGACGAAGAAGAACACGATGAGCAGACCGAGCACGCGCCACGCATAGCGTATCCCGACGATCGTGCGCGCCGGCGTCGGCTCCGGCACCCGCTGCTGATAGAGCGGCTCCGCGGCCGGATGATCCGGCGACAGCAGGACGATCGTGGCAACGATGCTGATCAGCGACAACGCTGCGGCAGCCCATACTGGAGCGGTGTCGCCGTAGTGGACAAGGAGGCCTGACAGCGCGGGGCCGACCAATAGACCGGTCCCGATCGCGCCGCTGGTCATGCCGAGCGCCTGCTTGCGGGCCTGCGGCGCGCTGTGCTCGGCCGCATAGGCGTGCGCCACCGAGATGTTGCCGGACGTCAGCCCGTCGATGATGCGGGCCAGGAACACCAGCGTCAGATTGCCCGCGATGGCCAGCAGGACGAAGCCGACACAGGTGCCGATCTGGCTCACCACCAGCACCTTGCGGCGACCGTAGCGGTCGGACAGCACGCCGACGATCGGGCCGGCGATCAGCTGACAGAGCGCATAGACCGAGATCAGCGCGCCGATCACGAACGGTGTCGCGCCAAGCCGCTGCGAGTAGAACGGCAGCAACGGCAGGATGATCCCCAATCCCGTCGCATCCACGGCGACGACGATGAAGGTTGGGACCAGCGCCAGGCTGCTGTCGCCCCGGAATTCCTCGCCCGCTCCTGCCGTGGAGCTCGTGCCCATTGCCGCTTCCCCGATCTCATTTGCGTGATCACCAGGAATGTTCCAGGCTATATAGTTGCAGCCTAATAGTTTGTATCCTATCTAATTTGCATGCCTCCTTCGCAATCCCATATCCACGCCGAGATCGGCCGCCTGATCACCAGGCTCGCGCGGATCTGGCGACGCGAGTCGGATCAGGCGCTGTCCGATCACGGCCTGTCCTACGCGACGGCGATTCCGCTGCTGGTGCTGTCACGGCAGGGGGAGAACGTCCGCCAAGGCGTGCTCGCCGACGAGTTGGGGATCGAGGGGCCTTCGCTGGTGCGGCTGATCGATCTGCTGCAATCCGAAGGCCTGGTCGAGCGTCGCGAGGACCCGACCGATCGGCGCGCCAAGACGCTGCATCTCACCGCGGCCGGCGAAGCCAAGGTCGAGGAGACCAACCGGGTGCTGCGCCGCGTGCGCGCCAGCGTGCTGAAGGATATCGGCAGCGAGGAACTTGCGGTAACCTTCGAGACGCTGCAGCGCATCGAGGCGCGGGCGAGCCGCCTGCACGACGCCAAGAGCGCTGCGGCCAAGACCGCTCCTGATAAGACCGCTCCTGATAAGACCGCTCCAGAGGCGAAATAGGCATGCGCGCGGAAGAGCCGTTCCTGGTCCGCCACGCGGACCTCATCTTCGCGTTGAAGACCTTCGCCGCGTCGATGCTGGCGCTTGTCATCGCATTGGCGATCGATCTGCCGCGGCCCTATTGGGCGATGGCGACGGTCTATATCACGTCGCAGCCGCTGGCCGGCGCGACCAGCTCGAAAGCGTTCTTCCGCGTGATCGGCACCCTGGTCGGCGCGACCATGACGGTGGCGCTGGTGCCGAACCTGATCAATGCGCCGGAGCTGCTGTGCCTCGCGATCGCGCTCTGGGTCGGGCTCTGCCTTTATCTGTCGCTGCTCGACGGCACGCCGCGCAGCTATGTCTTCATGCTGGGCGGATATACCGTCGCGCTGATCGGCTTCCCGTCGGTCGCCGACCCGGGCAGCATCTTCGATGTCGCGCTGGCGCGGGTCGAGGAGATCTCGCTCGGCATCATCTGTGCCAGCCTGGTGTCGACGGTGGTGTTCCCGCGCAGCGTCGCACCGGCGGTGGGCGGACGCGTCAGGAGCTGGCTGTCGGATGCGCGCCGCCTGTCCAGTGACGTGCTGCTCGATCACGGGACCAGCGAGACGCGCCGGGCCCAGCGCCTTCGCCTTGCGACCGACATCGTCGAGATCGATACGCTAATGACCCATGTCGCCTATGACCGGCTGGCCGACGCCGGCACCGTGCGCGGCCTCGGCGAGGTCCGGATGCGCATGCTGATGCTGTTGCCGATCATCACGTCGATCGAAGACCGGCTTGCCGGGCTCGGCGAAGCGGCGCTGCAAAGGCAGCCGGAGCTGCGGCACCTGATCGGCGATCTCGCCGCATGGATCGTGGACGAGGATCGCCAGCGGCAATCCGGTGAACAGATCCGCGCTGCGATCGCCGCGCGGCAAGCTGCCCTCGACGGGCTCGCACCGCGCGAGCGCATCATCACGATCAGCCTGCTGCTCCGGCTCCGCGAGCTTGTCGACATCTCGGCCGACTGCCGCGCAATCGGCGATGCGATTGCCGCGGGCCGCGATATGTCCAGCGTCCCGCTGGCGTTCCACCCGGAATCCGGCGCCGCGCCGGTCCGTCATCGCGACCACGGCATGGCGCTGTGGTCGGCCGCAGGCGCGGCGGTCGCCATCCTGATCTGCTGCGGGCTGTGGATTGCGACCGGCTGGGCCGACGGCGCCTCGGCGCCGATGATGGCGGCGGTCGCCTGCTCCTTTTTCGCCGCGCAAGACGAGCCGGCGCGCAGCATCCGGGCCTTCGGCCTGTTCTCGCTGGTCGCGATCGTCGTCGTCGCGATCTATCAATTCGCGCTGGTGCCGGGCATCTCCCATGTCGAGGTCCTGATCGCCGCGCTGGCGCCGACCTTCCTGACATACGGCTTCCTGATCGCGCGGCCGAAAACCGCACCGATCGGCATGGCGCTCGCCGCCAACACCGCGACGCTGCTGGCGCTGCAATCGACCTACAGCGCCGATTTTGCCAGTTTCGCCAACACGTCGGTCGCCTTCTTCCTCGGCGTCGTCATCGCCGAGATCGTGACGCGGGTCGCGCGCGGCGTCGGCGCCGAATGGATCGCCAAGCGACTGATGACGTCGGGCTGGCAGACGCTGGCGGTCGCGGCCGAGCGGCGCGGCCGCGGCGACCGTGCGCAGTTTGCCGGCCTGATGCTGCATCGGCTGGGACTTCTGGTGCAGCGCATCGCCTTCATCTCCGAGAGCGACCGCCGCGACGCCGACAGCCTGGTCCAGCTGCGCATCGGGCTCAACATCATCGATCTCAGGCGAGCCCGTTACGGCCTCGCCGCATCGACCGTGCGTACCATCGACGACATGCTGGACGACCTCGCGGCGGCATTTCGCGCCCATGCCGACGAGGCCATGCCGGCCGAGTTGCTGTCTTGCATCGATGCGGCGCTGACCGCGGTCGTCAAGGATCCCAATGAGCGCGCGCGGGACGATGCATTGCTCGGCCTCGTCGGCATCCGCCGCGGCCTGTTTCCGGATGCACCTGCGTATCGATCGCAGCCCGAGGAGAGCTTTGCTGCATGAGATATGAACTCGACATCTACGGTGTCCTGGTCCCGGCGCTGCTGCTGTGGCTGATCGTTGCCTATGCGCTGAGCGCGGTGGCGAGCCGGATCATGCAGCGCTTCGGGCTCTACCGGCTGGTCTGGCATCGCGCGCTGTTCAATTTCGCCCTGTACGTATGCCTGCTCGGCGTCGTCGTCTATCTTTCGGAGTTTCTGCCATGAAAGGGAATTTCGCCTGGCTCGGCCGGGTTGCATTGACCGCGATCGCGCTCGTTGCCGCGTTCGCCGTCGGCCGCGCGCTGTGGGTCTACTACATGGAGTCGCCTTGGACTCGCGACGGCAGGGTCCGCGCCGATGTGGTGCAGGTTGCTCCCGACGTCTCCGGCTTCGTCACCGACGTGCTGGTCAAGGACAATCAGCAAGTGCATCGCGGAGATATCCTGTTCCGGATCGATCGCGCGCGCTTTGCCCTGGCGTTGCAGCAGGCCGACGCGGCGGTCGCCGGCCATCGCGCGACGCTGGATCAGGCCGAGGCCGACCTCAAGCGCTACAGCGCGCTGACCACCGATGCGGTGTCGCAGCAGAAGCAGGAGCAGGTCCTGGCCACGCAGCTTCAGGCCAAGGCCGCCTATGATCAGTCGGTCGCCGATCGCGCGGTGGCGCAGCTCAACCTCGATCGCAGCGAGGTGCATGCGTCGGTCAACGGCACCATCACCAATATGGATCTGCGGCCCGGCGCCTACGTCACCGCGGGCAAGGGCGTGATGGCGCTGGTCGACACCGACACGCTGCATGTCGAGGGTTATTTCGAGGAGACCAAGCTCGCGCGCATTCGCGTCGGCGACAAGGCGCAGATCCGCCTGATGGGTGAGCCGGTCCGGCTCACCGGACATGTCGAGAGCATTGCGGCCGGCATCGCGGACCGTGATCGAACGGACGGCGCGAACCTGCTCGCAAACGTCAATCCGACCTTCAGCTGGGTTCGGCTCGCGCAGCGCGTTCCCGTGCGCATCACGCTGGATAAGCTGCCGGACCGCATCGCGCTGGTCGCCGGCCGTTCGGCGACGGTCGAGATCATGGACTAGTGCACGCCATAGCGCGTGAAGTCGTCGCCGATGCTGCCCTGGATCGCCTTGGCCGCCGCGATGTCGACATTGCCGCCGGCCTTGTCGCCCCGTTTCAGCTTCGCCAGCCCGCGTCCATAGAGTGCGCTTGCGAGCTTCGGATCGATGCGAAGGGCGGAGCTGTAGTCGTCGATCGCTGCGCCTAGCTCGCCCGTCTTCAGGTAGATCAGGCCGCGCGAGTCGTAGGTCGCGGCGTTGGTCGGCCCCGATTGAAGGGCCTTGTTGCAATCCTCCAGCGCCGCCTGCAGCGCGCCGAGGATGGCCCGGCTCCAGCAGCGCCCGTTCCACACGCCATCCAGGTCCGGCTCGAGGCGAATCGCCTGATCGTAATCCTGCGCCGCGCGGGCATAGTCATTTTTCCTCAGAAAGACGCGCGCGCGGTTGGCAAAGGCCTCGCCGTAGTTCGGGTTGAGCTTGATGGCCTGATCGAAAGCCTCGGTCGCGCGATCGTAGTCGCGCTTCTTGAAGTAAACCACGCCGCGGTTGTTGAACGGCTTGGTGTAGGTAGGATTGAGTTCGATCGATCGATCAAAATCCCCGATGGCGCGATCGTAGTTTCCCTTGGCCGCATAGGCGTTGCCGCGGTTGTTGTAGGCGATCGCAAGGCCGACAGGCGTCATGTCCTGCTCCGCGCCGATCAGGGTCGTGCACGCGTCGATGCGCGCGTCGGCGGGCGCATGGTTGAGGCCGCTGCACAATCCGATGTCCCTGAGGTAACCGCCCTTCGGCTTCGGGCCTTGCGCGACCGCCGGCGATTCCAGCGACAGCAGGATGAAGACCGCCGCCAGGCCACCACTCGCACCGATACCTGCACGAGGCTTCATGTCGGGCTCCGGTTTTGACGACGCGCGGTCGCCGATCTCCGCGAGTGGCCGCTCGAGATCAACGCGTGCTCGCCTAGCATCCTCGACAGATGTGCGGATTGAACTTGTGATAGATATTTTGCTCCGGTTGGGGCGTCACGCGTGTCGCAGGCTTTCTCAGGAGCTTGCTCTTGCCCTCTTCAACGAGCGTCGCGAACCTGACCGTTCCATCGTCGGAGATCTCGATGCGTGGCGTGGTGCCTCGAATTCCCATCGTCGCAGCGGGCGTGTCGATCTTCATGTCGCCGGTCTTCGCGATATTGCCGGCAACGAAGGTGAACGTGCCATTGGCCAATTTGAACAAGGTCGAATTCGACTTGCCGTTGGGGTCGTACACGAACTCGGTCATCGTCATCTTGGCGTTGCTCGACAGATTGAACGAGGTGCCGTCGGTGAAGTTGATCGCGACCCGTCCATCGGCTCCGGTCTGCACCACGTCGCCCATATAGACGGAGTCGCCGACCTTCGCCTGGGGCAATTGATCAGACAGCGCGGCCTGAACCACGACCGAGTTCGGATGTTCGATCGTGACCGCACCGGTGGCCGCCACGACTTTCCCGATGAAGTTCGCTGAGGAATTCTGAATCGCGGGTTGGGCCGGCTCGGTCTGCGCTTGCACCGGGCCAGACGCCAATGTGACGAGCGTGAAAACGATGCCAGCGAGCAATTGAACAATGAAACGGATACGCACGATCCCCTCCCTTTCGAGAAGACCTTGTCGTGTCGCGGCGCGGTGGAAACATGGACCGCCGGGCCGAGACCGCAGGACCTGAGTGCCAAACGAGTTGCTGCAAACAGACCTAAAGGCCTGACGTAGCTCGAATAAAAATTAATATGTGGACAATTTGCTCCGTAATTATACTATCATTTTAGTGGGGTTGCACCCGGCGATTAAGGACAGCAGTTCTGCCTTTTCCGCAGTCGCTGGTGCAGCACTGAAATTCGATTTGCACTACCGAATTTAGTTTCAATCAGGACGTTTCGGCGGACAAGCCTATGGCTGCCGGTGCGGGGATTTTTACCTCGTGGCGCGAGCAAGCCAGACCAAAAAAACTGCGGCACCACCCTCTGCCTGAACTGTTCAGCAGGCGAAAAGCCAATGTCAGTTGCGTCCGGCGTCGCGTTCGGGGGCGCGAGCACGGCCGTTTTAGGCCGCCTGCCCCGAGTGGTTGGCATCGTTCAGACGGCGATCGGCCGCAGCACCGTCGCGCGTGCGCGCGGCGTTGCCAGCCTGATGATGCCCGGCGATCCCATTCACCAGGGTGACGTCATCGAAGTCGCAGCCGGCGGCCGGGCCGAAATCCGCTTGCTTGACGGCACCGTGCTCAATCTGCCGGCGGGCACCCGGCTGGAGTTGGGCAGTTTTGCGCAGGACCGCTGCGGCAGCTTGGGCCTGTTCGCGAAAACCAAAAGCATCTTCCGTTTCATCGGTAGCCGGCTGACGGGATCAGACGTCCTCACCGCGGACACGCCTGTTGGCACCATTCGGGCCAGCGGCCTTGGCATGCTGTCGTTCGCCGCGCTGACGTTCTCGCTCCTGGAGAACGCGCGGGCTGCGGAGCCGAACGTCACGTTCCTGGATGACGACACCATCAACTACAAGGACCTCCACCACGGTGTGTTCGAGCTGGTGACCAAGGAGGCGATCCCCAGACACATCGTCGTCGACGATCCCGGCGTGACGGTCATCTTGAGCCCCAGAGGGTCGTCGGTCGGGGTGAACCAGGTCACGAACAGCCCGGCGCACATGGAGGAATTGCGGGACGCCCAGCAGCAGACGCTTGGCAACTACGCGAAGGGAATTTGGGCCAAAGGGTCCGGCATGCCAACCCAGGATGGGTCGTCGCTGCTGCAGCCGATCAATTTTTCCGAGCCAGACCCGCCTCTGGTGCCAAATCAACTCGGGCCGCTACCGGAGACTATCCTCCCGTTCATCGTCGTCTTCCCGCCGGAGCCGCTCAGGCTGACCTTCGGAGAGCCGTCGCCCCTGACGTTGAGCGAGACGCATCTGACGGCGACGGCGCTCGACGACCACATCGCCGGCTCATCGCCAAACGAGGCGCTGACGACGACGTCAGGCAGCTTCGCGCTGATGTTCGCCAACCCACAGGACGCGGCGGGCGCGACGGTCAGCTACGCATTGACGATCGCCGGCGGCAACGGCGCGGCGTCCGGGGTTATCGATTCGCACACCGGCCTGCCAGACGTCCTGGTTCTGAACGGCAACACCATCGAAGGCCGCGTCGGCGCGACTGACGGGACGATCGCATTCACCATTGTGCTCGATCCGGCGACCGCGTTTGTGACGTTCACCGAGTACCGGGCGGCGTCACGGCCACCCGGCACCAGCACGGACGACAGCGATACGGTGTCGCTGGCGGCGGGGGTCATATTCCTCGTTGCGTCCGTGGTGAAGGGCGACCAGTCCCTGGCATTGGCCCTCGATCTCGGCACCAAATTGGTTGTCGTCGAAGATGACCCGAGCATCAGCACCAACGGAATCGGCCCTCCACTGTTGCTGAGCGAGACACATCTGACGGCAACGGTACTGGACGACAACATCGCCGGCTCTGCGCCGGATGCGGCGTTGACGACGACGTCTGCCGGCTTCTCGACCGCATTCAGCCCGGTTCAAGGCGCGGATGGCGCGACGGTTAGCTATGCGTTGGCGATCACCGGCGGTACTGGCACAGCCTCGGGCCTGATCGACTCGCATACCGGCCTTGCCGACGTGCTAATTCTGAACGGCAACACGATCGAAGGCCATGTCGGTACGGTCGGCGGCACACTGGCGTTCACGATCTCGGTCGACCCGTTCACCGGGCTCGTGACCTTTACCGAATACCGAGCGGTGAAGCAGCCGTTCGGCACCAATCCGGACAGCGGCGAAGCCGTGGCCCTGGCGGGTGGAATCGTCAGCTTGATTGCAACCATCACAGACAGGGACGGCGACTTCCAGAGCGCGAGCATCGATCTCGGCAGCCGGCTGAGCATCAGCGACGACGGTCCGGCGATCAGGGCCAATGGCATGACGCCGTCGCTGACACTCAGTGAGAGCCACCTGACCGCAACGGCGCTGGACGACAACATTCCGGGCTCCGCCCCGAATGCGAGCCTGACGACGACGTCAGCCGATTTCGCGACCGCGTTCAGCTCGGTCCAGGGCGCGGACGGCGCGACGATCAGTTATGCACTGACGATCACCGGCGGCAACGGCGCCGCTTCGGGTCTGATCGACGCCCATACCGGCCTTGCCGACGTATTGGTTCTGAACGGTAATACCATCGAAGGCCATGTCGGCACGACCGCGGGCACGCTGGCGTTCAGCATTACGCTTGATCCATTCACCGGGCAGGTGACCTTCACGGAGTACCGTGCCGTGAAGCAGCAGGCCGACGCAGAAGCCAGCACGTTGAGCGCCGGAATTGTCGGCCTGATTGCCACCATCACCGACAACGACGGAGACCGTGAGAGCGCCAGCCTTGATCTCGGAAAGCAGCTCTCGATCACGGGCGATAACCCGAGCATCAGCACCAATGGCTCCTCCCCTGCCCTGACGCTGAGCGAGACGCACCTGACGGCAACGGCATTCGACGACAACATCGCAGGCTCGGCGCCGAACGCGGCATTGACGACGACCTCTGCCAACTTCTCGACGGCCTTCACGTCGGTTCAAGGTGCGAACGGCGCGACGATCGGCTACGTGCTGACGATCACCGGCGGTAACGGTGCTGCTTCGGGCCTGACCGACTCGCATACCGGCCTCGGAGACGTGCTGGTTCTGAACGGCAACACGGTCGAAGGACATGTCGGAGGGATTGGCGGCACGCTGGCATTCACCATCGCGGTTGATCCGGCCACCGGACTCGTGACCTTCACCGAATATCGGGCGGTGACGCAGCCGCTTGCCACCAGCCCGGACAGCGGCGAAGGCATCACGCTGGGCGCCGGGCTCGTGAACCTGGTCGCGACCATCATCGATAATGACGGCAACTTCCAAAGCGCGAGCCTCGATCTCGGCATCCAGCTGACGATTGCGGACGACGGCCCGAGCATCAAGGCCAACGGCGCCACCCCATCGCTGTCGCTGAGCGAGACCCATCTGACGGCGACGGTGCTCGACGACAACATCGCAGGTTCCGCGCCGAACGCGTCGCTGACGACGACATCCGCCGACTTCTCGACGGCGTTCACCTCGGTTCAAGGTGCGGACGGGGCGACGATCGCCTACGCGCTGACGATCGCCGGCGGCAACGGTACTGCTTCGGGCCTGACCGACTCGCATACCGGCCTCGGAGACGTGCTGGTCCTGAACGGTAACACGATCGAGGGCCACGTCGGCGCAATCAACGGCACGCTGGCGTTCACCATCACGGTTGATCCGGCGACCGGGCTCGTGACCTTCACCGAGTACCGGGCGGTGATACAGCCGCTCGGCACCAGCCCCGATACCGGCGAAGGCGTGACGCTGGCGGCGGGTATCGTAGGCCTGACTGCAACGATCACGGACAAGGATGGCGACTTCCAGAGCGCGAGCCTCGACCTCGGCACCCAACTGACCATCACGGATGACGGCCCGAGCATCAAGGCAAGCGGAACCACGCCGTCGCTGTCGCTGAGCGAGACGCATCTGACGGCAACAGTGTTCGATGACAATATCGCGGGGTCGGTGCCGAACGCGTCGCTGACGACGACATCGGCCGATTTCTCGACCGCGTTTACCTCGGTTCAAGGCGCCGACGGCGCAACCATCAGCTACGCCCTCACAATCACCGGCGGCAGCGGCACCGCATCGGGGCTGGTGGATTCGCACACCGGGCTCGCCGATCTGCTGGTTCTCAACGGCGACACGATCGAGGGCCATGTCGGCACAATCAACGGCACGCTGGCGTTCACCATCGAGATCGATCCAGCGACCGGGCTTGTCACCTTCACCGAGTATCGCGCGGTGAGGCAGCCGTTCGGCACCAGCCCGGACACGGGCGAAGGCGTGACGCTCGGGGCGAGCCTGGTCAACCTGGTTGCAACCATCACGGACAAGGACGGCGACTTCCAGACCGCGAGCCTCGACCTCGGCAAACAACTGACCGTCACCGACGACGGCCCGAGCATCGCGGCAAACGGCGCGACGCCATCGCTCACCTTGAGCGAGACGCATCTGACCGCGACGGCGCTGGACGACAACACGGCAGGTACCGCACCGGACGCCTCGTTGACGACGACGTCAGCCGACTTCTCGACGGCCTTCACGTCGGTTCAAGGTGCGGACGGCGCCTCGATCGGCTATGCGCTGACGATTCCCGGCGGTGAAGGAACCCTGTCCGGCTTGGTCGACTCGCACACTGGCCTCGCCGACGTGCTGGTCCTGAACGGCAACACCATCGAAGGTCATGTCGGGACAACCACCGGCACGCTGGCATTCACCATCGAGGTCGACCCGGCGACCGGGCTCGTGACCTTCACCGAATATCGCGCGGTGACGCAGCCCCTCGGCAGCAGCCCCGATACCGGTGAAGGCGTGGCGCTTGCCGCCGGGACTGTCAACTTGGTTGCAACCATCACCGACAAGGATGGCGACTTCCAGAGCGCGAGCCTTGATCTCGGCAAGCAATTGACGATCACGGACGACGGCCCGACAATTGGCGGCTTCCCGGATACCGACATTTCCGGTCAGGACAATCAGATCGTCAACGGCAAGTACAATATCAATTTCGGCGCGGATGGTGACGCCGGAATGTCCGTTGCGATCCACAACGGCGCAGTCGGCACCACCGGCTACAATCTGGCTACGTCAAGCCTCGGCGGCGGCATCAATTCGGTGCATGTCACCGGAAATGGCGATGACTATAGCTTCTACTATACGACCCATGCGGTGAGCGGTGGCGTCGAAATGGACGCCTACCTTGCGGATTCGGGCGGCGCGCTGGCCGATCCCTACTTCAAGCTGCTGGTCAACCCGGATGGGACCTATTCATTCGATCTCGTAAGCGTCGATGTGCTCAAGCAGGTGACCGTGACCGGCTCTACGTTCGGCGCCTCGGGCGGCGGCACACCGTCCCTGACCGCTCCGGACGGAAAGCTTCTGATCACCGGATCCGACAACAGCGGCCATCCCCTCGATGTCAAGGCGTCGAACAATGGCATCGCGGTCGGCGATACCGGGCTGAGCATGGATCCCAACGAGCAGTTGAACCTGTCGTTCTCCAACGAGCAACCGCAGATCAGCTTCATGCTGACCCAGTGGCAAGGCAACGGCACGGCAGGCGTGGTCTTCAAGGTTCTGGACGGCAGCACCGACGTGCACGACTTCAGCATCGACGTTCCAAAACCACATAGCGGCAACGCCACCGTCGTGGTGCAGGAAACCTCGGACGCCTCGCTGATCAACACCTCGGCCTTCGACAGCGCGACCTCGACCTACACGCTGTACGTTGGAAAGGCGTTCAATCTCGTAGGGGTCGACTACAGCCAGGCGACAAGCGGAAACACCACCTTCACGGTCAACGACATCACCTATAATGAGAAGACGACCATCCCGAGCACCGATCTGCTGTTCGACGTGCTCGCCACGGACAAGGACGGCGATTCGGCCGCAACCAGCCTTCAGGTCGATATTCTGGGGCTCACGACCGGGGCGCCTGCTCCTATCTTCGCGCCGAGTCCGGTAAGCTCCGCAATGACCGGCGGCGGCATCATTCTAGACCAGATTACACACGTGCAACACGACCTGATCATGTAAGGGCCCTGAAGCCTGATGAAGGTCCTGGCCCGCGTCAATTGTCGACGCGGGCCAGGATTATTTCTCGTGTCAGTGCCAGCCTTCGCCGGCCTTCAGCGCCGCCGAGAGGCTGCGCACCGGGCGCGTCACCAGCGGATCGAGATCGAAGCGCTTCTCGAGCAGCCGGAGGATCGACGTGGTGTCGAAGTCCTCATGCGCGACGCCCGACTTGTTGAAGCGCTTGGCGATCAGCAGCGCCGGAACGCGGGTGCCCGGACCCCACTGGTCCGCAGCACGGGCCTCGGCACCATGGCGGTTGTGCGGCGGGGGCGGAACGTGGTCCCACTGTCCGCCGAACTCGTCATAGGTGATGACGATCAGCGTGTCCCTGCCATTCGGCCCTTCGACGATCGCCTTGACGAGATCGACGAGATGCTGGCTGCCTTCGGATTCGCTGGTGTAGCCCGGATGCTCGTTCTCCTCGCCGATCGGCTTGATGAAGCTGACCTGTTTCAGCCGGCCGTTCCTGGCCGCCTGGATGAACTCCGCCTCGTCCTTCAGGTGATCCCTGCGGGCCTGCGTTCCCGGCGCGTAGCTGGCGAAGTAGTTGAGCGCCTGATGGTGGAACTGGAAATCCACATCGGGGCAGTTCGGGAACACCGCGGTGGAAAGGTGGTTCGGATCGGTGCAGGTCGTGCCGTTGCCGTTAGTCCAGCCGGACGCGCCGACATCGCCATTGGCGTTCGACCAGCCACCTGAATACCAGGCCCAGTCGACATGCTTGGCCGACAGCCGATCGCCGATGTTCGGCGTGTGCAGCGGCGGCAGGCGCTTGATGTCCGGGGTGCCCGGCGAATAGGGCTGATAGGTCGGCTGCGTGGTGTTGACCGCGTAGTCGCCGCAGGCAAGACCAGCCGGCAGGCCGGGCTGGTTGCATTTTGCGGTCAGCTGCGCGTCCTTCACCGTCGAGACCGGCGTGTAGAGCGGCGTGCTGGTCGGCATGCCGTTGGCGTCGACGATCGCGTGGAAGTCGTTGGCGCTGCCGTCGTTCAAGGCACCGACGAATGGTGGCGCCGCCGCCGCGACCAGGAACTGGTGGTTGAGGAACGAACCGCCGAACGCGCCCTGGAAGAAGCTGTCGGCGATCACGTAGTTCGGCGCGCCGTGGCCGTGCAGATAGGTGTAGATCGGCAGCTTCTTGGTGTCGTAGTAGCCCATGACAAGACCGGCGGCGTCGCTGCCGGTCATGTAGCGGTTCTGCCGGCCACCGTTGAGCTGGTACTGCTCGCTGTAGAAGCGATGCACGATATCCTCGGTGCAGCCGCCGGGCGAACCGGTGCCGTTGAGGAAGCCGTGCGCCGCGAAAGCGCCGAGCGGCTTCGGACAGGTGGTCGCCGAGATCGGGATGAAGTCGTTGATCTCGAACGGCTTGTTCTTGAAGGCGCTGAGGATCGCGACCGAGCCCGTGTTGTCGGTGCAAGTCGTCGGCTGCGGCGACGGAGAGGTCAGGTTGACGTCATTCTGCAACAGGCAGCCATAGACGGTCTGGTTGTCCTGCCGGACCTGCAGCGTATGCGCCTGATCGGCGTCGGAGGTACCGTTGATCCGGTCACGGCCGACATCGCCCCAGTGTCCATAGAGGTTATCGAAGCTGTGGTTCTCCTGGTAGATGACGACGATGTGCTTGTACTGATGCACACCTTCATGGCCGCGGTCGCGCAGGTCACGCAACTCGTCCCTGACCTCGTGCTTGAACTCGTCAATGATCTTTTCGACCAAATTCTCGGCCTTTGCCACCGGTGAGATGGCAACGGCGCCAGCAACAATCGCGAGCGCCGGAATGGCTCCCCAAAGCCGCATAGTGCTCTCCTGATTTCAGAAAGAAATAGAAATGGAGTTACACGCTATGCAAAACACATTTCGCCGGGATGACCGTTTTTCGACGCGCGCACAAACGCGTGAGAAAGAGCGCATGCGCCGACACGTTTTTCGTTCTGTCACACGCAGGCCGGTTTGTGTTTCGTTGACCGATCGTCATCAAACCGCAATCAACAGTCGTCTATCCAAACAGATGGTCATTGATCCTGCCGACAGGAAACTGTCACGTTCGTGACATCTTCCGGCGTCGGGCAGCGCAAATGCATTGTGACAGGGGCGGTTTTCTCGCAATGGCTTGGGATATTCTGGCGTTCGGCTCCGCAAAACGTCGCGCGGCATCGGCCGATCTTGGCGTCACGGCATCAGTCGCACTGCTGACGCTCGTCGTCACGTTCCTCCCGTTGCGCGCGATGGCATTCCCGCTCGGCGGCGACCAGACCGTGCTGCCGGCCGGCACTGAGTTTTCCGAGGAAGCGCTGGCGCGGCCGCGCGAACTCTTTCATTCCGAGGCGATGGGCGGGCGAAAGTCCTATCTGGTCAATCTCGGCGATCTCGCGTTCAATTCGCCTTCCATCTTCGGCGGCAAGGCGCGTCAGGCCGAGATGAGCTGCGGCACCTGTCACGTCAACGGCACATCGAACCCGAAATTGTTCGTTCCAGGTGTATCCTCCCGCCCCGGCACCTTCGACACGACCAGTCTTGTCTTCAACGCCAAGACGTTCAACAGCATCCTCGATCCCGTCAGGATTCCGAGCCTGCGCGGCGCCCGCTTCCTCGCCCCCTACGGACATGACGGGCGCATGACCTCGCTGCGCGACTTCGTATATAATGTCATCGTCAATGAGTTTTCCGGGCCGCGGCCGAGCGATGCGGTTCTCGACGGCCTCGTCGCCTATATCAACGACATCGATTTCCTCCCCAATCCGAAGATTGCGCCCGGCGGCCGGCTTGCCGCGCAGGCCAGCGTCGAGGAACGGCGCGGCGAGGCGCTGTTCTTCAAGCCATTCCCGAAGCAGGCCGAGCTGAGCTGTGCCGGCTGTCACGTTCCGGCCGGCACCTTCAACGACCAGCTGCGTCACGACGTCGGCTCCGGCGGACTGGTCAAGACCCCTACCCTGCTCAACGCCAATTTCAACGCGCCGTACTTTCACGACGGGCGGTACGACACGTATGAAGAAGTGGTCGGCCACTTCGATCGCCTGTTCGACCTCGAATTGTCGACCCAGGACACGCAGGACCTTGTGGCCTATCTGAATGCGGTCGGCGACGGCGAACGTGCGTTCGACAAGGACGGCGTCGTGCTCCGGATGAAGGAAGTGCTGGAGCTCTCGAGCGTGCTCGAAGTCGCGATCCCGGCCGCCGACACCTCAGTGGTGTCGCTGGCCGTGACCGGAGTGGGCGCCGAACTGCGCGAATTGACCGAGCACATCCCCGACATCAGGACCACCTCGATCGGCGGCAAGGACGAGCGGCTCGCCGCGCGTGCGATCCTGAAGGATCTCGTCCTGACCTTGCGCCGTATCGATCTCGAAGTCGGGGCCGGCCGGATCGACGAAGCGATGGCTGAGTACCGCAGATTTTCGCAGCTGGTGAATTTCGACGTTCCGGTCGCCCTGAAGAGGGCCGAGCCCTGGTCGCTGTTCAACAGCAATGTGCATCAGTCGCACTACACCGCGCTTGGTCGGATGCTGCCGGTGACAAGCCGGCAATCGCAGTAGCGCGTGAAGCGCTCACTGCGAGGTCGACGGCTCGACCCATACGTCGCTCTGCTGAATCCGGCGGATCAGCGCTTGCGGATCGAACTTGCGCAGACCCGCGGGGATTTCAAAGATTTGTGCCGGCTGCGGCTCGTCGCGGATGCGATCGGCCGCGATCACCGTCCCATCCGCGGTCCTGATCTGCACCGGAAACCTGCGCGCGCGGTCGACCCAGCCGGTAAAGCTCAAGCCGGACGGTGCCGCTACGCGATAGATATCGGTGTTGCGCCCCGCGATTGCCTCTTCTCCATCGCGCTGGCAGTGCCATGTCGCGAGATCGACCGCCGCAGAAAGCTGCGCCATCGCCAGCCATTGCCGGCAGGGATCGCTCGGGTCGACCGGGATGAACAGCTGGGTGAGCGGGCTCGATTGCATGGCCTTCATGTAGACGTGCGCGGCCGGGCGGACGAAATAGGCGGCGGGCTTGGCCGTATCGAGCAGAAAGAAGCCATCGGGCAGCGCGGCTGGATCGATCCGCGCCTTTCGGTCCGAGACCCGCAGCGTCCCCATCGCCGTTACCGTATCGTCCTTCCGCGCTAGCAGGTCGGCGGAAAACTGCTGCGCCGCGGCCGGTACCGGTGCATTGGCCACGACGGCCATCGCGAACAGGCAGGCCATGGCATTCCTGCCTCCCTTCCACATCTTTTTGCACGTCGTCTCGTCGCGCTTCATGGGATATCCCCGATCGGTCAGCAGGCGGGCAGTCGGAACATGACAGCGCCGACCGAACCAATGGTTCGATCGGCGCCGGCTTCGGATGGACTCAAGACCTCGTCGTGGACGAGAGCTCGATCACTCGGTGTAGGACAGATTGACCGGCTTGCTGAAGTCGAACGCGTCGAACAGGTCAGACAGCGCCGGGCTGTTGGTCGGGACATACTCGTTGTTCTTCGAGTAGGTCGGGTTCGGCAGGTTGTCGCGGCTGCGGTGCGTGAGCGGCTCGAGAGCCCAGTTGCGCTCAATGAACTTCAGCAGCGAAACGTGGTCGGCGTAGTTGTGGTTGACCTTGCCGCCCGTCGAATAGGGCGACAGGATCAGGGTCGGAATACGCGGTCCGTCGCCGAAGAAGTCGATCGACTGCGTATAACCGGAGTCCCAATAGCCGCCGGCTTCGTCCCAGGTGATGAAGACCGCGGTGTCGGCCTTCAGCTCCGGATTGTTGTCCAGCGCGTTGAGCACGTTCAGGACGTAGGCCTCGAACAGATCAACCTTCGAGCTCTGCGGATGACCGTCGAGCAGGCCGTCCGGCTTGCCGAACGACACCGCGGGCAGCGTGTTGTGCTGGATCGCCGTGATCAGATCCGCGGTGTCCTTCATGTGAGCCTGGCGCACGGCCGGATTGGCCATGATCGAGGTCGCATACTGGAACGGATTGCAGATCTGGCAGTAGGCAACACCGAGCGCGTGCGCCGGATCGGCGACCGCAGCGGCGCTGAGGTTGGGGTTGGTCGGATTGGCGGCAACCGCGGCATTGGAAAGCGCCACGGCGTCGTTGAACGCACCACCATAGAACGCCCAGGTGATGTTCTTCTCGATCAGAGCGTCACCGATCGTGCGAACCGACGACGGCGGGACGTTGTTGCCGCCGGACAGCGCGCCGTTCGGCAGATAGCCCGGATTGACGTTGTTGAGCATGTAGTAGTGGTTCGGCTTGCAGTTCGGCTCCGCCGCGTACGGCAGATTGTTGAGGTAGGTGACGATCGGCTTCACGCCGGGCTGGAACACGTCCGAGCAGTTGCTCCAGTTGCCGTCGACGGTGTAGCGGTTGACCGAACCCGCGACCGGATTCGGATTGGCGATCAGGTTGGCCGGCGGCGTCACCGGATTGCCCTTGCCGTCGCTCCAGAACGCCGCATCGCCGGTGCCGAGCATGAAGTGGTTCGCGCCGGTGCCACCGTGGAACGACTGGTGGAAGTTGTCGCTCAGCGTGAAGCGGTCGGCGAGCATTTTCAGGACCGGAGCCTGACCCTGCTGGGCATTGTAGAAGCCCATCGAGTTGGCCATGCTCTTGTTGGATGCCGAATAGGTCGCCATCACGAACGGGAACAGGTCGTTCTGGCAGCCCGAATTGTTCTTCTTGGTGGCGTTGGCGGCGTTGCAATCTTCCTGCTGCCAATCCTGATAGAAGCGATGGGTCGAGTCGCCGGTGTAGTCGTCGTCGCTGATCTGCTCGCCCTGCAGCTGGAACGGTCCGTTCAGACCGCCGGCGCCGGGAATGCGGGTATCCAGCACGCCGGTCGGCAGGCCGCTGAAGCCGGTAGTCAGGATGTCGAGATCGGCCGGGTCCATGTCCTTCTCGACACTGGCCTCAGCGATCGTCTTGAACGGGGCGCCGGTGTCGCTCTGCGCGGTCGGCGTACCGTTGGTGTTCGGCTGCGGCATCAGATTGGTCGCGTTGTAGGGCGACTTCGCGATCGCTGGCGCGCCGATGTAGAACGACGGCTGGCCCGCAACCGAATACTGCTGCGCTTGCGCGAAGTTCGGTCCCGGCGTTCCATCCTCGTTGACGATGCCCTTCGACAGCAGGTTGGAAATGGTCTGCCCCTTGCCCTTCGGCTTGTAGATACCGAAGGTGTGATCGAGGCCGCGGTTCTCACCGATCAGGATGATGACGTGCTTGATCGGCGAAGCGGTCTTGCCCTTGCCGCCGTGATCCTTGTCGTCGTGATCGTGGTCATGCTTGACGCGATCAGCTTCCTGATGCGCCTGGTGATTGTGATGCGGACGCTTGTCCCAATCACTGTGTCCGCCCGGATAGTGAGCGGCATATGCGGCCGTTGCGACGAGCACCGTTGACGCGATGCAGAGCGCGGTGCTGGTTCGCCAGTGCTTTTTGTAGTTCAAACTCATTGTCGACCTCAGGGTGTTTGCGGTTAGCAACACACACTGCTTAGTGCGACAGTATGACGCATGGTTTTCGCTTGCGTGAAAGCGCGCGACAAATTTCGAAACGTTCAAATATTTTCTGTGGAGACATCCGCTGCTGCACGCTGCATCTCCACGATTCCATTCTTCAACTGAAGAACGAATGCAGATGCAGCGCTCCACGCAGCGACGCGGACCGCAAACACCCTGCAGTTCGGCTCAATCAATGCGAGACGTGCCTGGAGCGCATCACCTCGCGCAGCGCAGCGTAATGCTGATCATGCACATCTTGATTGAGCAAAGACCACGGCTCGGCGCTCGCCAGCAACGCAGGCACGGCAGCTGCCATCAGATTGCGATAGTTCCTGAACTCGGCTGCAGCATCGGCGGCGCGGCCCGCGGCAACGGCCATCTCTATGCGCCGCAGCGTGAGCACGAGCTCCTTCAGCCCGTTGCGCGCAAGCACGCGCTGCTGCTCGCCGCCCGACACGCTGGTGTTCTTGCGATCGGGATATTGCTCGGTCAACTCTCGGAGCTCGCGGCCGATCGTATCGACGGCGAGTGCGACGATGTCCTTGTCGCCGGCAGGAATTGCGGTCGCCAGCACCGTCGAGAAATCGTTGATCTCCTTCAGCGTTGCACCTGCACCGTCGCGCTCATAAGGCTGCACGCCATCGCCGACCGCCGTGAGATAGGCGACGAGGTCGCCCTTGTCCTGCGCCGAGAGATCGAGCTGAAAGGTCCGATCGAAGTAATCGACGACCTGGTTGAAGTTATCGAAGCGGCCGTCATGGAAATACGGCGCGTTGAAGTCGGCATTGCGCAGGGTCGGCGTCTTGAACAGGCCGCCCGAACCGACATCATGCTGCTGGTGATCGACGAAGCCGGACGACGGCACATGGCACCCCGCGCAGCTCAGCGCCGGATCGTGCGGGAACGGCCTGGCGAACAGCGCTTCGCCGCGGCGCTCCGCGTCGGTGATCTTGCCGGCCAGCCGCCCGGCAGGACCAAGGCTCGGATTGGGCAGGAAGTCGATGTCGTGAAGATAGGCCACGATGGCATCGAGCGTGGCCGGTGACGGCTCGGGTCCGGCAAACTCATTGGTGATGACGTTATGGACGAAGTCACGCAGCGAGGCGAACCGGCCATCGGCGCCGTAGGGCGCAAGGTAGCGGGCGCCGCGCAGGCTCGGAATCCGCACCGGATCGAACGACAGGTTGTTGGCCTTCGGATTGAACAGCGGGCCCGTGGTGTCGAACGTGCCGGGCCGGCTCGACATCTTCGGCATGAAGAACTTGGCGTTGTTCGCGCCATTGACGTGGCAGGTGCCGCAGCTCACGCCGGCCTGCCGCGCCACCTCGCCAAGCAGCCCCGGCGAATTGAAGGCGAGATCGCCGAGATTCACCAGATACGACTTGGCTCCGGTGCGCTCGGATTGGAACACCTCCCGCGGCTTGTCGAGCGCATCCTCGTTCAGCTCGGTCGCAACCGGCAGCACGGTCTTGTCGCCGTCGACCGGAAACGCCGCCGTGCGCCCGAGCAGTGCAAGGGCGATGACCGCTGAAAGCAGCGCAGTCGGACGCAGGTGAAGCGATCTCATCGCGCCTGCGCCTCCAGCGTCGGGCGCTGCAGCCCGAGCTTTGCCGAGGCGCTCTGCAGCGCGACGACCAGTTCCTCGCTGGTCTGGCGCAGATCGGCGATATTGACATGCGGCAGGTCGGGCGTGGCGACAATCGCCTCGAGCCGCTCGATCCGGTTGGTCACCATCTCGTCGAGCTTGCCGTCGACGGTATTGAGCGCGGCAGAGAAAATCGTGTGATAGGCGAAGTCGATGCCGGCGATATTGTTGCGCATGTCGTCCAGCGACGTGCCTGAGATGCGCGATTCGCCGCCATCGGCTTTGCTCTCACCGACTTCGTAGGCGAGCCGCACCGTGCCATCCAGCAGCCCCTGCGGCGTCAGCTTGATATCCTTGAGCTTGCCGTGAAGATCGTTCAGGTGCTCGACCAGGCCCGTCGCATCGGTGGCAACGTCGGAGCTACCAGCTCCGAACAACTTGGCTTCGATGGCGTGGAACCCGCTGTCCGCGTTCGGCCAGGCGTCGATCTGCGCGTCGAGCTCGGGCACGAAGCCTGCAGTGAACACCTCCGAGCGCTCCCAGCCGGCACGCGCCGACAGCCAGGCCTTCCTGGCGCCGGGCAAATCCGCCGCAGCGGCGCGCTCGCGCAACCCACGCGCGCCCGCCAGCGCATTGGCAACACCCTCGATCAAATACGGCCGATAGCGCTCGGCGCCGTCCTCGAGCGCGCCCGCATTCGCGGCACGCACGCCTGCCGACGCTGCCAGCAAAGCCAGGCACGCCGCCACTCGCATCCTGTGCATAGTCAACCCACTCGTCTGCCGCGAAGGGCTCGCGGCACGTAATCGGGGCGAACTATTGTCGGTATCCTATGCGGATTTGTGACAGCGCAGACTTTTTGTCGCATCTTTTCTGCTTCGCGATCGTTGTTGACGATCACGATCCCGCAAACACGTTGCTCGATTGAAAATGCACTGTTCAACGCGCGCGAGTTGTTGCAACACAGTGTGTTCACGCGTCACACTTGTCCCGCCACGATGCCAATCGACCGCGAAGCTCTTTATTTCATTGCATCCTACGGCGCGCTTTGCGTGCTGTGCTGCACCGTCGCGCTGATCGACCTGCGCCACGGCATCATTCCCGATTGGCTGAATCTCGCAATCGCGGCGCTCGGGCTCGCACATGTCGTCATCACTGAAAGCATGACAGCCGCGTTCAGTGCGATAGCGATCGCCGCCCTCATCGGCGCCCTGTTCTTTCTGTTGCAACGCCTTTACTTCGCCTTGCGGCATGTTGACGGCTTGGGACTCGGCGACGTCAAGTTCCTCGCCGCCGCGACGATCTGGGTCGGCGCTTTCGGGATTCCGACTTTGCTGCTGATCGCGGCACTCGCCGCACTTGCTGTTGCCGGCAGCCTGCAACTCGCGGGACACGAGATGAAGCGCCAGACGTCGATGCCGTTCGGTCCGTTTCTGGCGCTCGGACTTCTCCTGACGCCGGCCCTGCAGGGCTGGCTGGGATTGAGCTAGGATCCAAACTCAATCAGTGGCTTGGTCAAGCGCGGCTGTCCTAATTCACGAGAGGCGTGGATCATGGGAAATGGCGTATGGCGCTGTTCTACTCCCACGCGAGTTCGTGGATGACATCTGCGAGAAATCGCAATAGGTTTGCGATGTTACGCGGGCAGAGAGGGGATGGCACAGGAATATATCTTCTGGCCGATGATCGTGATGGCGCTGCTCACCTTCATCCCGCTGGGCATGATGCCGATCAAGCGGATCCAGTCCGCGCTTCGCGGCGAAACCACGCCGGACGATTACAAGCTCGGCGAATCGGCGAGGGTGCCGGCGGACGTTTCGCTTCCCAATCGCAACTATATGAGCACCCTCGAAGTGCCGGTGCTGTTTCACGTCCTGTCGCTGGCGCTCTACGCGACCAACAGGGTCAATGCAGTCTTCCTGTCTCTGGCGTGGGCCTATGTCGTGCTGCGGATTGGCCACAGCATTATCCATCTGACCTACAACAGGGTCATGCACCGACTGGTCCCGTTCGCCGCCAGCAACTTCGTGCTGATTGTCATGTGGGTCATGTTCGCACTCAGTCTTTTGCGGTTCGGTTCGAACTAGGGTCAAGACTCACAACCGCCATCGCCTTCTGGCTCAACCCCAGCCAACGCACAGTCACCTCTGGATCCGCGCAGCCAACGGCTTCCTGTCGCTGCTGACCGGAACGAGGCGGACATCGCCGCTCTCCTCGGTGCCCGGCTGGGGCAATGAGAGCACGGCATCGTGCTCGTCTTTCTGCATCGTGACTTCGCGGCCGCTGATGGCTCGCAGCTTCCATCCCTGGAAATCGTCGCCGAGCTTCAACCGCAATGCGGTCTTGTTCGCTTGATCGAGAAAGATCCCGAAGCTTTCATCATCTCCCGCGATCGTGCCGACCAGCGACAGCGGCGGCGGCTCGAGCGCGACCTTGCGCGGCGGCGGCGGCAGCGGCTTGCTGACTTCCGGTTCCGCGACGACGGCAGGCGGCGGCCGCCGCGACGGCGAAAACACCGGGCGGTCGCGGGTGTTGGACAGCGTCTTGAGCGGAATGCCCCACAGCGGATTTGCGCTGAGCGGCCGGGGCGTCGGCGCCGGCGCAGGCGCCACCCGGACCGACGTGACCGGTTCGGACGGCGGCGGCGAACTCAACACCGGTCCGCCCAGGCGGGTATCATCCAGCATCCCGGCGTCTAGCGCATCGCCGGATGGGTCAGGCACCGCAGCCGGCGCCGAATAGGCCGACACCGCCAACAGCACGATGGTTGCAGCGAAGCGACGCATCATTTGGCTCCTCGCCATTGTCCGGATACGCCGAGCAGCACGCGCAGCTTGCCGGGATCGGCGCCTTTGGCCGCCTCGTCGGCGACGGGTTGCACCACCAGTTGATCGATGAACAGGAAGGGCATGCCGGCTTCGAGATCGTAGAGCACCTGCTGCAATTGCGCCTGTTCGATCTCGCTGCTCGCGACCATGCTGATGAAGCCGGCCCTGGCCGGCGCGTTGGGAACGTCGAGCTGCGTCGACAGCACGTTGCCGCCGGCCTTGATCACCGCACCAGACACGCGTTGCAGCAAGGTGGCGCCGGCAACCGTGACGGTCGCCCCCTCGAGATAGGCGGAACCGGTCGGCATCGCAGGCTGGCCGGGCGCGGTATTCGCCTTGGACCGTCCCTCGAGCTGCTCGAGCATTCCCGCCGACGCCGCAACATCGCTGCGCAGGCCTATGATGTCAGAGAGCGAGGAGATGACGACGAACAGCAGCAGCACGAACAGGCCGAGATAGCTCGCGGTTGCGACCAGCGGCGAGGTGCTGACGGCGGTCAGCGATCGGGATGCTGCGCTCATGAGCCGGACCCAAACGAGGCTGATAGATTGGCCTCGACGTGGAACCGCTCCGCCGATTCATTCGCGGCGCGCGTCGTCGGCGCGAAGAACGTCGCGCGGGTGAATTGCGGCGACTGCTCCAGCAGGCGGATCAGGGATGGCGCATCCTGGGTAAGTCCCACCACCTGCACCTTGTTGCCCTCGATGCGGAGCTCCGTCACATAGGTGGTGTCGGGCAGCACGCGCGAGATCGCTTCCAGAACCATGACGCTCGACGGCGTCGTCTGCTTGCGCTTGGCGAGCAGGCCGATGCCGGACGAGTCGCCATTGGCATCGAGACGCAGCGCCGCGCGGCGTTGCGAGATGCGGTGTTGCAGGTCCTCCTGCTCGGATTGCAGCCATCCGCCGAGATAGACGTTGAGCAGCAGGGACACCACGGCCGCGGCCACCGTCGAAACCAGGCCGATGCGCAACAGGCGCGGTATCGCAGGTCCGCCAAGGCCGCGCAACGATTTGTCGAGCAGCGTCACCTGCAGCGGGGCGCCGTCGCCCCCAACCGCCGGCGCCGAGACCGCGACGGTGGCTGAGCCGAGCATCCTGGCCATGCGGACCAGCGGATCGACCCTGGTCGCCGCGGTCGCACTGAACGCAACTTCGATCCGGTCATTGGCGATCGGCTGCGGCGAACCCCAGCCAAACACCGCGTCGGCGGCAGTCCACGGCGTCAGCCGGTCAACCTGCGCGCGGATCATGCCATCGAGGAAGTCGCCCGCCTGGCTCGGGAAATCGAGCACGCGGCTGACGACGTAATCCGATCGCAACCGCACCTCGATGCGGCTGCCGTCGAATGCCGTCTTCCACTCTGCCGATAAAGCAGGCTGCGGCGCGTCGTGATCGAGCCGGAACGAAACCGGAGCTGACGGCGAGCCATCCCTCGCTACGGTGGCGCGGGCCGTGAACGTGCCGTCGGCATTCTCGTCGAGCTCGATGCTGCGCCGGCGCATGAACCTGCCCGCAACGCCGTCGACGGCGGTCGCGACCGCGCCGATCCATTGCTCGAACCATTGCCGTGCCTCGGCGAGCATTGCCATCAACTTCTCCTCTGCGGCAGAACCATACTGCGCGGCTCGACATCGTTCTGCCAGGACAACACACGATAGGGCTCGACCTTGTCGCCGAGCGCGATCACCGCTTCGGACGTGGTGCGGTGACCGTTGCGGAACCGGATCGAGACTGCGATCCGGTAGCAGGGGCTCTGCGCCGTCGATGCCGCAGTTTGCGGGTTCGGCGCCTGCGATCCGACAGCGAGGCCGCCGTTCGGCGGGGGAGCAGGCGAGCCGAAGCTGTCCTGCTGCTTCCCCGATGCCTCCGCTGCAAGAGCGACTTCCGGCGCAGCGATCGCCGGATCGACATCCGGACTGCCGTTGAACACCGTCACGAACGGCAACACACGATCGACGAAGGCTTCGGGGATGCCGGCGACCAACGCCAGCTCATTGACATGGGTGAACAGCCCCTGCCGCGGCGAATAACCGAGCGCGTTGTAGCGCGCGGCCTCCACGTTCTCGCTGTTTGGCACGGGGCGGGTTCGCCAGCCGACAATCCGGTCGGCGTATTCGCTGGCTGCGTCCTTTCGGGCGCCGAGCACCACGAAGAGGCCGATCAGCATCTCCTTCGACGCATAGTTCAGGTCGACGCGGCCGGCCTCCGACACGAAAGTGACAGCGACGCTGGCGTCGTCCAGCCCGAAATGAAACGCCCCGTGCTGCGGCCTCGTCTTCTCATCCGTCAGCGTCAACTGATAGGCGGTGAGTTCGAGCCCGGCCGACACCAGCGCCTCGGTCTGCAACGACAGATCGCTGGCCGCCAGCGCCCGCGCCGAGGCGGCAAGATAGGCCGAGAAGATGATCGCCAGCGACGACAACGCCAGCAGGATCCAGAGCACCGCAACGATGACGAAGCCGCGGTTGGCCGGCGATCGGCCGAGATTGCCGGAGCCGCCCATCACGTCTTCCCCTGATCGGCAGGACCGTCGGAACCCTGCTTGTCGCCGCAATTGCCGTCCGGCTTGGTGCAGTCGCCCGGAATCTGGACATGGACCGGCGCGATGGTCGACACCGACAGGACGCGCTGGCTCGCGGCATCACGCACGGTCAACCGGATCATCGCCGGCAGCTTGTTGGCATCCTTCCACACGCTCTTCCAGGCACGGTCGGGACCCGCATAGGCGAACGACAGGCGATAGGGCGCGCGCAGCAGCACGACGGGGCTGCCGAGATGCACCTGCTCCGACAGCGACACCCCGTCGGCCAGCGGCGTGAAGCGCGCCTGCGAACGGACCGTGACGAACTCGCCGCGATCCCGGGTTTCACCGAGGCGCACCAGGTCGAGCCCCGGCCCTGCATTCGGCCCCACCGACGTGCGCACGAACATCACGGACAGTTCCGATCCGTCGAACAGCGGCTTGTGGGTGTCGCGGTTGGCGGCAACGAACTCCGCCGCTGCGAGGTCAGCGCCGATCCGCTCCAGCGCGATCCCGATCAATTCGCTGCGCTGGATCCGGTCGAGCCCCCGGTTCCAGCTCGGCAGCCATTGCGCCGTGATGCTGGCGAGCGCCGACAGCAGCAGCCCCATCAGCGCCAGCGCGACGATGGTCTCGATCAGCGTGAAGCCGTGCTCGCCCCTTCGCTGTGTCAGCTTTGCCCGCCTCATTCCGAAGACCTCGGCATCAGGCGCACGGTGCGAATGTCGGACAATGCGCCGCCCGGAGACTTGACGCGAATGCGCACCAGTTCCGGCGCCCAGGGCACGTTGCCCTCGGGCACCGTCCAGTCGCCGCCGAGCGGACTGACCTCGATGGTCCAGCGGTAGCCCTCCGCCTGCCCCGTCGACGTCCCCGACTGCAGTTCGGTGCGCGGCGGAATGCCGACCGTCATCAAGGTGCGCACCGCCTGCATCAGCGCGACGTGCTGCTCGATGGCCCGCACGCCGCGCGTCTTGACGCCCATGACAGCGCCGATCGCAACGATCGAGATAGCCACCAGCGCCAGCGCCACCAGCACCTCGATGATGGTGAAGCCTGCATTCCGGCGGTTAGTTGGTGGCGACGTCACGAGCAACGATCTCTACCCTTCCGGTGAGCCAGTTGACGCGGACCTCATATCCCGCGTCGAGCCGCGTCAGTGCGATGGAGCCGCCGCAGGAACCGCCATTGGCGAAGAAACGGATGGTCGACAGCGCCGCCCGGCGCTGACAGCTTTGCGGCAGCACCGCATCGAACCGCACGTCATCGGGGATTCGCACCGTCATGCGCGACGCGCCAGAGTGGATCACCCGGCTCGCCGCATCGACCAGCGTCGCAACGCTGGTGCTGCGCTCGATGGCGGCATTGCGATCGGCCTTCAGCAGCGTTGCGGTCTGCAACGCATAGGCCTGCAAGCGCGAGCGCGAGGTCTGGTGCGGAATGAACGGGAGCAGCACGGCCGCCAGCAGCGCGATGATGGCAAGGACGCACACCATCTCGAGCAGGGTGAAACCGCGCTGCGATGCCTCATTCATGCTCGCCATGCATCCTTATTGTTGGTCGTTGTTGGCGGCTGTGGTCTTTTCAAGCGAGATGTCGGCCGAGGTGCCGCTGCCGCCCTCCTGACCATCGGAGCCATAGGAGACGATGTCATACGGCCCGTGCTCGCCCGGCGAGCGATAGAGATAAGGATGGTTCCAGGGATCGTTCGGGACGTTGCCGCCCTTCAGATACGGACCGTTCCAGGCGGCGACGCCCGGCGTGCGCCGGACCAGCGCGGCAAGCCCCTCCGCCGTCGACGGGAAGCGCCCGGCGTCGAGGTAGAACAGGTCGAGCGCGCTGGAGAAGCTCTGCAACTGGATGCGCGCGGTCTTGACCTTGGATTCGCTGAGATAGTTGAGCACGCGCGGCCCGATCAGCCCCATGATGAGGCCGATGATCGCGATCACGACCAGCATCTCGACCAGCGTGAAGCCCTCCTGCCCCGAACGCCTTTGCTTTTGCGGCTCCGTGCGATCGCGTCTCGCCCGTTTGGAAGAAAATGCCTCGATGATCGTGTTGCGAGATATCATGACCGATGACCCCTGCTCTAACCGACTAGCTGCGTGACCGACAGCAGCGCCGTCATGACCGATACGATCAGTCCACCGACGACGGTGCTGATCGTAATGATCGCCAGTGGACCGACGATGCCGACGACACGGTCCAGGCTGCGCTGCAATTTTGCTTCGTAGAATTCCGCGACCCGCCCGGCCAGCACCGGCAGCTGCCCGGTCTCTTCACCGAGCCGCAGCATACGGACCGCCATCGGCGGCAGGCTGTCCGCCACGGCGAGCGCGTCCGACAATTTTCCGCCATGGCGGACGCGGTCGGCGGCGGCGGTCCAGTTCGCCTCGCTGCCGGTCACCGCCATGATGTCGACGAGGATGCGCAACGCGGCCGTGAGGTTGACGCCGCTGCCGAGCAGAACGCCGAGATTGCGGCAGAACAGGCTGGCGCGATAGAACTGCAAGGCGCTGCTGATGCCCGGCACCCGCGAGATCCCGTTGACCAGCGCGGCGCGCACGCGCGCCTGCCGCAGCAGCCACCATGCGAGCGCAATCGTTGCCGCACTGATCAGGCTTGCCGCCGTGGCGTTGGCGCGCAGGAAATCCGACACCGCGATGAAGCTGGCGAGCGCGGTGTCCGACTTGCCACCGAAATCGCCGAGCACGGTCGAGAATTGCGGCAGCACGAACAGCAGGAAGAACAGCATCACGCCGGATGCCGCGACCAGCACGAAGGCCGGATACTGCATCGCGTCGGTCAGCTTGCGCCGCATCTGCTCGGAGCGCGCGCGCTCGGTCCCCAGCATCTCGAGCACCGAATCGAGCGTGCCGGAGATTTCCCCGACCCGGACCAGGGCGATGTACATCGGCTGGAACAGGGTCGGATGATCCGCCACCGCGTCGGCAAAGCTCTCGCCGGTGAGCAGCGCGGCGCGGATCTTTGCCACCACCGGACGCATCCGGCCGACATCGGCATCGCCGGACAGCAGCTCCAGGGCATCGTCGAGCCGCGCACCGGCCTTGAGCAGCAGCGCGAGATCGCGCGTGAACGTGGTGACCTCGGCAGCACTCGGCCCGCCGAACAGGCTGCGGCCACCGGCTGTGCCGGACGCGCGCTTGTCCTCCGTGGTTTCGATCGGCAGCAGCTTGAGATATTCGATCCGCCGCGCCACCTCGGACGCCGTCGGCGCCGAGATCGTGCCGTTGACGATTTCGCCGGCCTGGGTCAAAGCGCGATAGCGATAATTCGGCACGGCGTCACCGCACCGTCGTAACGCGGAGGATCTCGGCGGGCGAGGTCAATCCGGCGCGGCATTTGGCGACCCCGTCATCGAGCATCGTGGTCATGCCCGCCTTGATCGCCATGGTATCGATCTTCAGTCCGTCGGTTCGCTCTCCGATCAGTTCGCGCAGTTCATTGGACAGTTCGAGCAGCTCGAACACACCGAGACGACCGCGATAGCCGGTCCCGCCGCAACGTTCGCAACCGCATGGCTCGTGAATGATCTCGCCTTCCCGGAATCCGAGCGCGGCGAGCCGGGGATCCTCGGTGAAATCAGCCGTTGCCAGCGGCCGTGGCGACTTGCAGCGCTCGCACAATTGCCGGACCAGCCGCTGCGCGATCACGCCGCGCAACACCGAACGCAGCAGGTAGCCTTCGACCCCGAGGTCGAGCAGGCGCGGCACGGCGGCAGCCGCCGTCTCTGTGTGCAGCGTCGTCAGCACGAGATGCCCGGTCAGCGCCGCATGCACCGCGACATGCGCGGTCTCGGAATCTCTGACTTCACCGACCATGATCACATCAGGGTCCTGGCGAACGAAGGAGCGTAGCGCGGTGGCGAAGGTCAGCCCGATCGCCGGCTTGACCTGGGACTGGTTGACGCCGGGGATCTCGTATTCGACCGGGTCCTCGATCGTCAGAATCTTGCGGCTGGGCTCATTGAGGATCGAGAGGATCGTCGCCAGCGTCGTGGTCTTACCGCTGCCGGTCGGTCCCGTGATCACTACCATGCCGTATGGCAACTTCAACAGCCGCCGCAGCTTGGCTTCGTCGGGCTCCGAGAATCCCAACTTCTCGACGACCAGCAGGC
This sequence comes from Bradyrhizobium sp. C9, assembly GCF_002532045.1. GTDB lineage: Bacteria > Pseudomonadota > Alphaproteobacteria > Rhizobiales > Xanthobacteraceae > Bradyrhizobium. Next base: position 168,665 of record NZ_NWTG01000011.1, read on the forward strand.
CGCGATCCTTGGGCAGGATGCGGATGACAGCGGATTCGCCGTGCTGCATCGGCATGATCGCGACGCGGATATCGATGTCGGTGCGCCCGGCCCGCAGCCGCGCCGCACCGTCCTGCGGCAGGCGGCGCTCGGCGATGTTGAGGTTGGCGATGATCTTGATGCGGGACACCACCGCCTGTGGCAGCACCCCCGACAGCGCCGCGACCGGCCGCAGCAGGCCGTCGATGCGCAACCGCACCATCAGGCCGGCGGCAAACGGCTCGATATGGATGTCGCTGGCGCGCAGCTCGACGGCCTTCTCGATCAGATCGTTGACCGCGCGCACCACCGGCGCACCGCTGGCGAGATCGCGCAGGCTCTCGATGTCGTCTTCGCGAGGCAGCGCCGCCGCCGTATCGGCGGTCTCGGCCTCCTCAGTGCTGGAAGAGTTGTTCAGCGCGATGGCGACGTCTTCCGACGATGCAACCTTCACGTTGATGCCGGCGCCAAGCACGATCTGCGCCGCCCGCAGCGTCGCCTGGTCGGTCGGGTCGACGACTGCGAGGACAGTGCTTCCATCGGCCACCCGGCACGGATAGACCATGGTCTCGCGCAGGAAGCGCGGCGAGAACGCCGCGACCAGCGGTTCGGCCGAGGTCATCTCCTGAAGCGTCAGGCGGCCGAGCGCGAAGAAGCGCGCGGCCTCATCGGCGAATTCGGTCGGCGAGAGGCTGGTGACCTCCCACAGCTTCAATTGCCTGACGTCGGCGCCCTGCGCGGTCCGCTCAGGCGATCCGTCGACAGGCGCCAAATGATTGTTCTGACGAAGATAATCCACGAACCGAACGGACAGGTCGTTGGCCATTCTCGATATCCCGCCACACTATCCCGGATCAGTCCGTGCCATCCGCCACAGCATTCGGCTCCCGGCAATTGTGCGGTTATCGATCCGAAGTGTGACAGCTGTGCGAAGTCACATGGCTCGCCTCACTCAAGAAACCTTGACGTGGCATCGCGGACACGGCGGCGCGCCGGCTGCACAGATTTGATGCGATGCGATGGGCAGGTCGCGAACGACAATCATGTAACCAATTTATTTCTGTCATGTTCGATCGCTAAGAGTCCCACCGGGGTAGGACCGATCGTCGCACGCCGTCGAAAATTTCAGTTAGTCAGAGCGAAGGGCCTTCATGCAACGCGTAGGCACAGTGGGCCGCTGCCCGACGATCCGTGGCGGCCTGGCAGCCATTTTTGCCCTGACGTCACTGGGGTTGCTGGCGTCCTGCAATTCCGCGACGGTCGGCGAGAGCGTGGACGCGTCCCAGGTCGATGTCACCGACAAGGTGCGATCGCTCGATCTCTTGCCGCGCCAGCCGCAACCGGTGAGCGGGTTGGCGGCGGCGGGCAGTGGCCAGGGCGGCAGCGTCCGCGCGGCGATGTACGAGGGAAGCGAAGTAACCGGGGTCGCCGACGCGCGGCCGCAGCCGGCGTCGAGCGGCAATGGCTTCGATCTGAATTTCGAGAGCACGCCGGTTGCGACCGTTGCCAAGGTCGTGCTCGGCGACATCCTGCATGTCGGATACACCATCGACCCACGGGTGCAGGGCACGGTGAGCCTGGTGTCGGTCCGCCCGGTGCCGAAATCCGACATGGTCTTCGTGCTTGAGAACGCGCTGCGCCTGAGCGGCGTGGTGTTGCTGAAAGATACTGCGGGCTATCGCCTGACGCCGCTCGGCGACGCCGTCGGCGGCGGCCGCGTCGATGCGGCGGCGGCCAATCCCGAGCCCGGCTTCGGCATCTCGGTGGTCCCCCTGCAATATGTGTCGGCCCAGACCCTGCTGAAGCTGACCGACAGCTTCGCCACCCGGGCGGGCTCGATCCGCGCCGACACGACGCGCAATCTGCTTCTGATCCAGGGCACCGGCGCCGAGCGCCGCACCGCGGTCGACACCGTGCTCAGCTTCGACGTCGACTGGATGCGCGGCCAATCGGTCGGCATCTTCCCGATCTCGAGCGGCTCGCCCGCGCCTGTCATCGCGGAGCTGGAGAAGATCGTCGATTCCGGCGAGAACGGCCTCAGCCAGAACGTCATCAAGTTCATGCCGATCGCACGCCTCAACGCGGTGCTGGTGGTGACCAAGAAGCCGGACATGCTGCACACGGCAGCGACCTGGATCAAGCGTCTCGACCGCAACGACACCGCGCGCACCTCGGTCCATGTCTATCGCGTCAAATACGGCGACGCGCGCCAGATCGCGCGGGTCTTGACCGACATGTTCCTCGGCGGATCGTCCGGCAATCTGCTCGACAGCGCCGACAGCCAGCTCGCGCCCGGCTCCGGCACCTCGTCGACATCGAGCGTCGCCGATCGTCTGTCGGCGAACGGCAATCTGGGCTCGAATTCGAACAGCTTTGCCTCGCGCGGCACGTCAGGGACAGGTGCGACGGGCCAGGGCCTCGGCCAGGGATTTGGCGCCGGCGGGCAAGCGAACAATCCCAATCAGGGCCAGGGCAACAATGCCGCGCTGGACAGCGGACGCGGCGCCAGCTCGGGCTCGGGCAACGGCCAACCCGTCATGCAGGACGTGCGGATCACGCCCGATATCGTGAACAACAATCTGCTGATCTATGCCGACCAGGCCAACTACCGCATCATCGAGGCGACGCTGCAGCAGATCGACGAGCCGCAGCTCCAGGTCGCGATCGACGCGACGATCGCCGAGGTCACGCTCAACAACACCTTGTCCTATGGTGTGCAGACCTATCTCACCAGCAGGAACCTCGGCCTGAAGCCGAACGTCGGCTCGTTCACGGGCACCCAGGCCACCACCGCGCCCGCGACCACCACGGACGCGACCACCGGGGTCGCCTCCGTCGCCGGCTCGGTCACCAATGCCTTCATCAACCGCGCCTTCCCGGGTTTCAACTTCCTGATCGGATCGGAGACGCAGCCGAGCCTGATCCTGGATGCGCTGCATGCCGTCACCAGCGTCAAGGTGCTCTCCAATCCGTCGCTGGTCGTGATCAACAACCAGGTCGCGACCTTGCAGGTCGGCGACGTCGTCCCGGTGTCGACCGGCAGCGCGACGGTGCTGACCGGGAGCAACACGGTGGTCAACACCATCGACTATCGCAACACCGGCATCATCCTGCGGGTCTCGCCGCGGGTCAGCGTCAACGGCACCGTGCGGCTCGATGTCGAGCAGGAGATCAGCAACGTTCCGCAGACCAGCGCGAACAGCCTGACCCCGACGGTGTCGGAGCGGAGGGTCAAGAGCCAGATCGCGGTGGCCAATGGCCAGACCGTGCTGCTGGCGGGCCTGATCAGCGAACAGCAGAGCGGCAGCCGCAATGCGCTTCCGGTGCTTGACCAGATTCCCGGCCTCGGTGATGCCTTCGGACATCAAAGCAACGGCACCCAGCGCACCGAGCTGATCATCTTCATTCGCCCGCAGATCATCCGCAACGGTTCCGACGCCCAGATGGTGGCCGAGGAGCTGCGATCGAAACTGCGCGGCAACATCGCAACGACATCGACCAATGCGCCGATCACCACCGCCTACCACTGACCCGGACACCACGATGCACCGCGTGCGCGCGCAACGGACCGCCCTCTGCGCTTCGCTTGCGGTCGCGCTCTGGGGCATCACCGCGTCCGCCGCGAACGCCGATAGCGTTGCGCGCGGAACGGCCGCCTTCCATCGCGGCGATTACGTCAGGGCGTCCCGGGAGCTCGCGCCGGCCGCCGACCGTGACAACCCAAGAGCCCTCGGCCTGCTCGGATTCATGTACGAGCACGGCTTCGGCGTCCCGCAGGCCTATGATGCCGCCGCCGACCTCTACTATCGCGGCGCCGTGCAGGGCGACCCGTTCGCGCAAGCCATGCTCGGCCTGATGTACGACAAGGGCCACGGTGTTCCGAACGATTACGTGCTGGCCTACAAATGGCTCAATCTGGCGGCGGCCCGCACCGGCGGGCGGCAGCGCGATGCCTATCTTCGGTTCCGCGATGCGGTCGCACTGAAGCTCTCGAGAAATGAGATCGTCGCCGGCCAGCGGTTTGCGTTGGGATGGGTCCCCGGGCGGCCGGTGCCGGACGTGCGCCTGACGGTCAAGTAATCGCCGATCGCTATCCCCCGGCCTGCGCGGCGCCGGCTATTCCGGGAGAGCGCGCTCGTTGTCCCGGAAGCGGCCCATTCGCACGCCATCACCTGCCGGACGAGCCCGCCGGATCGCCGAGCCCGATGACCTGGAACGCGCTGTTCTCGTTGTAGCTCTGCTTTTCGCGCGGTTTGCGCTGCTGCTCCGCCGGATCCTGCGGCGGGCTTCCGTCGCTGCCGCCATAGCCGAGCACTTCCACGATCACGACCGACGGCTGGTCATTGTTCCTTGGCGGCGGCGCCGCGGCTTGCTGGCTGGCGGCGGCGGTGTTTGACGCTGATGTCAGCGCCCCGACCGGCGGCCCCTGCACCGTCGGAATCCCGGTCGAGGTGCCCTGCACCTGGATATTGGCGGCGTTGACCACCTGCAGCGCGGCAAGGTTGACGTTACCCGAGACACGGATGCCGGCCTCGCCCGCATCGATGGTGCCGAGCGGCGCGATCAGGTCGACGTCGCTCGGCGGAGTGCCGGGGATGCTCGCGAGCGCGGCGATGCCGGCGCCACTCGAGGGCGCAGCCGGCGAGAGTGTGACGTTGCCGTAGCTATCTTGGCTCAGCAGCGGCGGCGTGAAGATCGTTGTGGTCTTCGAGCCGCGGCCGGCGTTGATATCGCCGGTGGCGGACCATGCGAGAATGTTGCCGCCGAAAGTCGTCATGATGCGGCTCTGGCCAAGCAGGATGCTGCCGAGCGAATAAATGTCGATCGGGCTGTTGCGTCCCTGCGTGATCAGGCCGGACCCCGCGCCAGGCGTGACGCTTTCCACGCCGAGGATGGTCCGCCCGCCCGGATTGAGGACCTGGATCGCGCCACCGTACTGGGTGTGGTTGCCGGTATCGGCCTGATACGGATTGTTGGAAGGGTCCTTCGCGAAGCCGCTGAACATCGTAAGCCCGCCCGAGTAAGTGAGCGGCCTGCCGTTCGCATCCTGGTCGGGAAACAGCATCGCGATCGCATCGCGGCCGCGCAGATAGCTCTTGTAACGCGGCCCGTTCGCATCATTGTACTCGCGGCCGCCGAGGGTCAGTTCTTCATAGAAGACCTGGCGGACGAAGACACCCTGCTGCTCGCTCGGCAGCGCCAGGAAATAGGCGAGCGCGTCGGCCGCGCTTCCGGCGTAGCCGTAACGCTTCTGGAGCCATGCCAACAACTCAGCGCCATAGGCGTGCACCACCTTGCCGCTGCCGGCAAGCGGTGTGCCATTACTCGGCAGCTGATTGGCAGGATTGAAATAGCGTTTGGCGAAATCGGCATAATCCGGGCCGTTCGCGCCGACGCCGGTCAGCACCGCGATGTCGGCGCCACCCGCGCTGTTGGCAGGGTTGACGACATCCCCGACGCTGGTCAGCGAACCATAATAGCCCTGGTAGAGGTTGCGGCCGGCCTGGATCTGAAGCAGGCCCGGGCCGACCACGTTGACCGACTGGTAGATGATGTCGCGGCCGGCCTGCATCAGCGAAACCCCTATGGGGCCGGTGTTGAAGAACACATCCGGCGTCGCACCGAGGCCGACGATATCGCGGCCGGCGATGACTTCGAACGGCTTGGCCGCGAGATACCAGGTGCGATGGAGAGGATTGAAGCCGCTGGAGCCACTGCGGATCATGGTCAGTGTCGCGCCGAGGCCAAGATCGTCGATATCGACGCCGGCATAGACCAGCGCTGGCTGGGTATCCCCCTGATGCAGATTGGAGACGGGCGTGTCCTCGCCAAAGGCGATCGCATTGAAATTGTTGTTGCGGTAGGCTGCGTCCAGCGACGCGTTGGTGTTTCTCGAGCCGATGTAGAGCACCGGATGGAATGGCGTCGCCAGTGCGCTCATGTCGGCGCCCGACATCGACAGCACCTGGCCTTGCCCATAGATCGATCCTGCCGCCAGCAATTCGAGTTGACCATACTGCGACGGCATCATCTCGATCGAGAGACCCCCGCCAAAGCGGATGTCGCCGTTGGCCGCTGCAACGATCAGCGTTCCCGGGTAGAAGCCGTTCGCGTTCTGCCTGCCGGCGGGGTCTCCCGCCAATGGCGCCACATCGCCGCCCGCCGCATAAAGGCTGATGGCAGTGGCCGACGTCCACAGCGTGAAATTGGTCCGCCCGGCCGAACTCATCAGCGTGGTCGTTCCGTCGCCGTTGACCTGGGTGTAGGGGCCGCCATTGAAATTGACCGATGCCGCCATGCCGGCGTCGCTCGCCCCGCTGATCACGAGGTCGCCGCGCGTGGTGACACTGACGCTGCCGTCGCCCGGCGTGAATGTCGGGCCCGGCGTTTTCATCGAATCCTTGAATGTGGATGGATCGAGCGTGCGCGGATCGACCGACGAGACGCCACTGCTCCGCCCATTTTGGACCACGACTCCGACCGACCCGGCACGAACGTCGACGTTTCCGCGCAGATCGGCCACCGAGCCGAAATAATCCGGCACCAGGCCGCCCGACGCGGTGAGCGCATTGATGGGATTGAGAACGCCTCCGACGCTCAGTGTCAGGTCGCCGCCGCCGGTCTGCAACAACGTCCCGTTCGGCAACAGCCGCCCGGTCGAAGCGACCGCAAGATCGAGGCCGGTCGAGATATTTGCCCCGCTGCCGTCGGATGCGCCGGCATTGCGGCCCGCGATCACCGTCAGGTTGCCGCCACCGAGCGTGCCGATTCCCTGGAAGCCGACGAGGGAGGCACTCGATGCAGCCTGATCGGCCTTGACGAAGGTACCGAAGTTGACCCACCACGCGGTCGGATCCGGCGACAGCCCGCCGCCGCCCTGGGTTTGCAGCCAGTTGCCGATCCGATCCGTGTCGACATAGTGGGACGTATTGTCCGCGGTCGCGATGTAACCCGTGACATCCTGCTGCGCCACGAGCAGCAGATCGCCGCCGTGCTCCGGATACCAGGCATGCGTCACGCCGCTTCGTATCGCGCCCACCAAATCGTAGGGATTGCTGCCGTTGACCAGAGCCGGGGCGGCTTGCGTGCCGGCAGTATAAACGCCGTACGGCGTCGCTTCGCTAAAGCTGCCGCCCGCGAGCAACTCGAGGCTGCCGGTGCCGGTGCGAACCACACTGAAGAAGACGCCATTGACCGAGTCGCTATAGGCGGGATCATTGAGCGTCAGATTGCCCCCGCCATTGAGTGCGCGAGCCGGTTGCAGGGCGCGCTGATCGGCAGCGGAGAGGTCGGCTCCAGCCGTCAGGCGCAGCGATGCCGATTGCGAACCGCTGGCCAACATGACGGCCCAGGGCGACGTACCGAGTGCGGCCGGGATGGCGGGCCCCGACGGCGCGGCGAACACGCCGCCGACGGAAGCTGCCTCGGTGACCGGAATGACCACGAGGTTAAGAATAGTTCCCGCCGGAATGGTCTGCCCGGGAGCATAGCGATGGCCGCTCAGGTCTCTCGGATAGAAGGGGAGCAGCAGTCCCCAGCTCTTTGGAACGGTCCAGGCGGCGCTCGTTTGCACGGTCTGACCAATGCTCAAGAGATAGTTTGTCTTGACGACCCTGAAGGCAGAACTCACGGTGATGTTGGCAACTGGAGAATAGAGCGCCGGAGTATCGCTCGCCATCTGGAAGCCATCCGAGATGCTTCCATTGATGGAGAGGTTGCCGCCGGCGCGAACCACGAGAGCCATTGCCTCGCCGGCGCCGTAAGTCGCTGACGCCGGGTTGGTATCCGCGTTCGGTCCGTAGCGATATTTAGAGAGGTCGATGTCGCCTGACGTCGAGAGATCGCCGCTGGAGGTGATCTCGACACCCGGACGCAGATGGAATGCAGCGCCATAGGCGGAGAGGCCGGCGAATTTCGCCGACAGGCGCGCATCGCCAAGCGCGGCGTTGATGAACGCCGTGCTCGCCGTATCGTAGCCATCGAGCGTCGCCTGGGTGATGGTGCTGCCAGTAGGCAGGTCGTAGGTCCAGAACGCATTCAGCGCGATGCTGTTCGCTCCCTTGATCGTGAGCGAGCTGGCTGCGTTGATCGCAATGTTACCCGATGTCTCGTCGACGCGCGGCGCGTTCAGCACGACGTCGCCATAAGCGATGCCGTTGGGATCCGGCACCGTGAGATCCAGGGTTGCGCCTGGCATCAACGTCAGCGTGCCGCGGGCGGCGGTCAACTCGATGTGGCCGCGATTCTTGGCCTCGATCGGCTGGCCGTAGCTATCCGTCTGCAGCACCGTGCCGGAGACGTCGAGCACCGCGCTCGATGCAAGCGTGAGGCCGTTGCCGGCCGAAAGGCGGATGGTGCCGGGTGCGGCGCCGCTGGCGTCGATCGTGCCGGCGACAGTCAGGCCGCCGCCGTCGACCGACACTGTCACGCTGTGCGCCTTGACGCCGTCGCCGATCACAAGGTCACCGGTCCTGATGTCAAAGCTGCGGGCGTCGAACAAGCCGCCTTCGGTCAGGAGAGCATTGAGCGCGGCGAAGTCGACGCTGCTCATGCTCGCGGCGGTGACACTGAAATCACCGCTGATGTTGCGGCCGGTGGCGCTGCTGACGAGACGGCCACCGAACGAAACGGTGCCGTTACGCGCACTGATGCTGATCGATCCCGCACTGGCGTTGGTGGCGGACACATCGATCACGGAGCCGGCCGCCTGCGTGAATCTGCCCTGGCCGCTGTTGAAGATCGCGGTGCCGCCGAAGCCGTAGACGGTTGCGCGCTGGATCATCGAGGGCTGGCCGGAGAGATCGATGCGGCCGCCGCCCCCGAGCGTGATGTTGTTGGTCGCGTTCACCACCAGCTTGCCGCTCGGCAACAGGATGGTGCTGGCGATCGCGACGCTGTCGCCGGTCAGATCGATCTCGGCGCCGGAGACCGTGGAGGTCGCAGTGCTGGGCGCGAGCCCCGCGGGCACGGTGACATCAAGCGCACCGCCGGTGGTATATTTCATGATCGACTTCTGCACGCCGGTCAGCAACGGCGTCGACAGTGTCAAATTGCCTCCGGTGCCGCTCTGGCCGAACACCGCGCCGGCCGCTGTGCTCGGCGTCTGGTAGACATACAGCGAACTGTTGCCGGCGGAGACAATCTGCGAGCTGGCGGTGAAATTGACATTGCCGAAGCCATAGATGACGCGGCTCGGAGCCGTCGCATCCAGCGAGGCGAACTTGCCGAGGTCGATCTCGCCCGCGACGAGATTGAGGGTGCCGAGGCCGCTCCCGAGCCCGCCGGCCCCGAGCGCCGGCGGCGTCGCGCCGGCGATGCCGTTCCAGGTGATCTTGCCCGCGGCGATCGTCGCGGTGTCGCCGGCGCTCCCGTAGCCATAGATCGCCGGCGTATTCAGCACGAGATCGATGCCGGTGCCGGTCGCATCGAGTCCGGCCGAACCGAACAGGTTGACGGAGCTCGCCGCGCTCAGCGTGATCCTCTCCAGCGCGGGCGCGGCATGGGTGGGGTCGCCGTGCACGAGCGTATCGAACAGGGCCTGATTGAAAAGGAATCCTGCCGGCGCGCCGGCCGCGGCGATCGTGCCGCTGTCGCCGATATTGATGCTGCCGACCGCGAGCGTGATGTTGCGCGATCCGAAATGCGCGGACGGATCGATGCTCGAAGCGCCGTTGGTGGCGAACACCAGCGTGCCTTCGGAATAGAGCTGTGAGTTGGCGCCGATCGTGAACGAACCCGAACCTCCATTCGACCCGAGAAAGTTGAGGTTGCCGTTTGACAGCGCCAGCACCGTGGTGCCGCTGGCTGTGGTGTAGCTCATGCCGAGGGAAGTGGAGTCGAACGGCGCCGGCCCCTGCCCGATGGTGCTGAGCGTGACGTTGTTGCCGATCGTGATGTTGCCGCCGACCAGGAACACTTCACTTGCCGTCAGCATAACGCCGTCGCGGATGAAGATGTCGCTCCCGCCGATATAGGTCACCGTGCCGTTGACGATGCTGTCGTAGCCGTTGACGATCAACCGCGGCGCGCCGATCGTATCCAGGTCTGCTGCGCGGACCGATACGCCGGCAAAGCCCGCGGTCGGAGCATCGGCGTAGATCTCACCGACGCCGCGGGTGACCAGCTGGCCGGCAAAGCCGCCTTGGCCGGGTTGGAACAATGCGGTCCCCTCGAACGATAATGCCTCGGCAGCCGGCGTCGTCGACGGCATCTCGAACGCGACGACCAGCGTCTTGCCGTCCGCAGGCAGCAGTGGCCGCACGCCGCCGAACTGCGTCGTGTTTGCGATCAGGAAGTCGCTGTAGCTCTGCTCATTGTATTGCGAGTACTTGCGCACCGCCGTTCCAGCCGTAATCAGCGCGTGCGACGCAAGCGAGCTGCTGATCCCGGTATTGGCAACGCCCGTGTGGACGGACATCGCGTAGGTGCCGTTGCCGATCGCAACCGTGCCGTTGATCGGCGTGCGCGTGACCGCTCCAAGTTCGACGCGATAGGCTCCGGGCAGCAGCGCGTAGTTCGACGGCAGCAGCGTGTAGGTGCCGGCAGGCAGGCCCGGCACGCCGGCGGGAATGGTGATCTGCTGGCCGATCGCGGGATCGCCGGCGCCGTTCTCGGGCGCGACGGGCGCATAACCGGACGCGTAACCGGGCAGGATGGCATAGACCTTGTCGCTTGCCTTGCTGACTGGCGTCGCCGGATTGGCATTGATCAGCGGCGTGTTGAGCACGTTGACCGAGCCGCCGCGGCCCGAGATGAAGCCCGCGCCGGTCAGATTGCCGCCGCCGGAGAGGTCAAGCGTGGCGCCGCCCTGAACGTTGATGGATTGCCCGTCCAGCATGATGCCGGAGAGCGGCGAGCCGTCCGAGGTCAGGTTGGTCAGTCCTTTTGGACGAACACTCGAGCCGTTGTAGTTGTAGGTCACGCCATCGATGGTGCCGCCATAGGGAATCGATATGCCCGCCATCGAGACCGAGGTCAGGCTGCCCGGCAGCACGTCGAGCCGCTGCGTCGGAATGCGGTTGTCGAAAGGATTGTTGTTGCCGAGTACAATGGCGCCGAACGGCGCGCGGACGATGCCGCCCTGCTCGACGACAGGCGCGGCGAGCGCGAGGCTGCCGAACACCGACAGCGGTGCGTCCGGTATGGTATCGGTGCTGCGGCCGATGGTCAGCGTGGGCGGCTGATCGGACTGCGCAGCCGTAGAATTGTTCTGCCCGGCGGTGACGATCGCGACAACGCCCGTGGCCGGATAGAGCTGGGCAGCAATAAGATCGAGATTCCAGTCGGTCGAGAGCCGCGTCGTCTGCCCCTCGCCGGTGGCGAGGAAACGGATGTCGCCCTTGCTCACAAACCTGATATCGCCAAAGCCGGGCGCATACATGCTGTTCGGCGAGGATGCCGAGAACAGAATCAGCCCCTGCACGTCGATCTGCCTGGCATCGACCTCGAAGCTCGCTCGGCTCGGAACGCCGGCCGCGCCCGGATTGCCGATGAATCCGGCGGTCGTTGCCGCCGGTTCGCGCAGCAGGACATAGGGCGCCGACAGCAGGACATCGCCGGTCGGAATCGGCGCGGAAGGATCGGGCTTGCTGGGCGAGCCGACGGGGACCGGCAGGCCCGGCACGGCGGGCCCCGACGTGAATGCAGCGGCCGTGAGCGCAATGCTTTGGCCGAGCGCGAGCGACACATTGCCGGAGAACTGCATGTAATCGCCCGAACTCAGCGACAGATTGCCAAAGCCGCCGGCCTTGATCATGTCGGCACTGACCACGGCCTGGCCGAATGTCAGCCTCGAAGCGTCGGTCCCCGGCGCGATGTCGACGGGCAGCAACGCTTGCTGCGTCTGGGTCACAATGATCGTACTGGGTACGAGTGCATTTGCCGGCACGAAGGAGCCGTCGGCGGGAAAGACGGCGCTGAGCAGCGAGATCGACAGGCTGCCGCCCGCCGCGCCCGCACCACCGGCCGCGGCGTGGATGTTGCCATCGAGATAGAGGCCGCTCGATGAGCTGAGTGCGATGGAGCCGCCATTGCTGACGAGCGTCTGCGCGCTGCCGGACGCATTTGGCGACATGCCGGCAGCGGAGTTGACGGTGATGCTGGCGCCGTCGGCGTTGAGTTCGGCGCCGGGCCGGACGATCACGAAGCCGGTTGCGCCACCCAGGTTGATGCTGCCGCCATCGGTGACGGTGCCATACGTCCGTCCCGTGGTGTCAGTGGCCGTGTAAGCCGCACCCGACACGTCGACCACGGCATTTGCGCCGATCCACAGCGACAAGGCACGGCCCTGGCCGTACGCGTCGAAGTTGCGCGAGGCCCCCAGTGAATTATCGGACTCGTTGATCAGCGTGATGCTGCCACCATGCGCGGTCAGCCGGCCGTCCATCGTGATCTGATTGTAGGCATCGAGCTTGATGCTCTGACCGGGATCGACCGTGATCGAAGCACCGTCGCCGATCACGATCGGACCACCACCGTGCTCCAGGCCGCCCTTGATCAATGAATGCAGCGTTACGCTGGCGCCGGCCCGCTGCGTCAGCGTCGCGTTCAGCGGGTTCTCGGTAAACAGCGGCGGCTGCCACAATGACAGCGCCGCTGCCGGATCGGCGCCGGTCCGCGCGGCATAGCTGCTCGCTGTGAACCGGTAGACCGGCATGGTCGGCGCAACGGCCGTCCCATTCGTCACCAGCGTCTCCGTTCCGCCGTTGATGTCGTAGTTCGCGAAACCGGATGCGAAGAGGCCTGGCGTGAGAACTACCGGCGACTGGACCGCGACGGTGACGCCGAGGCTGGTTCCAGCAGGGATCACGGCGCCGGGCGCATATGTGGTGTCCGACGACCGAACGCTTCCGGCGGCAATCGTATAGGTGAAGGCTGGCGTTCTGATGCTATTCGGAAATGTCCCCGACGGCACGACATAGCCGACCGGGAAGGCGCCACTGAAGTTGGAGATGTTCGAGCCCGCGGGAATCGTCTGGCCAGCAGTGTAGTTTGTGAGGGTATTGTAATCGACGGCCGACATGCCTGTCGGCACGATCCAATCCTGTTGAACGGTGACGCCGTTCTGTCCGCTGCCGTCGGTGCGCTGATCGCCCGGTACCACGCCGCCCGGCAGCGGCGTATCGAGGGGCACCTGCGTCAGCACCGTGCTGTATGGCATCGGCAGCGGCTGGCCGGCGGGAATGGTCAGCGGCTGCGCCAAGACAAGGTTCGCCTTCGCAGGCGTGTTAGCCAGCAGCGTGCCGCCGAACAGGCTTGCTTGATCGGTGGTCACCACGGTCCCCGGCGTAGCGATGGTCAGCGTGCCGCCGCCGCTGACGCCGGCCGCACGAATGCTGCTGCCGAGCGTCAACGTTCCATTTACGGCGGTGCCGCCGCCGGCCGGATCAACGGCGATCAGCGTAACGTTGCCGCCCTTGCCGCCCCGGGTCTTGCCATTGGCGAGAATGGCTCCGCCCGATGAGACATCGATCGTGCTGCCATTGGCGAGCGTGAGGTCACCGGTGGAATCGAAGGTGACGTTGCCGCCGTCGACGAAGCCGAGACCCGACACGCTGGTCGGATTGGTCTGCGCATTGACCCACAGGCCGCGCGTATCGATGACGGCGCCGGGCTCCAGCGTCAGCGCCGCGCCTCCAGCCGCATTCGTCAGCGCAAACGTGCCGGTCGCTGCGTTGAGGATGTTGCTCACCGTGACGCTACCGGAGCGCGCGGTGATGTCGGCCGCGATGTCGACGGTCGGAGCGATCAGCTTGACCTGCGCGCCCGATGACAATTGCAGCGGCGCATCGATGGAGATCTTGTTGGCCGTGTTGATGTTGAGGCCGCCGAGGCCGAAGCCGTTCAGCGCCGGCGCATCGAACCAGGCCGTGTTGACGCGATCCGCCGGCAGCGCAGAAGTCAAACCGAGATTGCCGGTGAGCGGCGCCACATTGCCGAACGACACATCGGTGTTGTAGGCGCCGGCGAGGCCATAGCCATTGTACTGCCCGAGCGCGAGCGTGCCGGCGAGCGGCACGGTGGTCTGCGTCAGCTTGTAGCCGTCGGCGACACCAGTCGGGCGTTTGGCGACCTGGTTCTCGCCGTCGATCACATTGGCGAGGATCGTGCCCTCGAACACCGAGGTCGGGGTCGCGAGAACGAGACTGCCGGCGTCGCGGCCCAGGGTGTAGCCGTTCTCCCAGCGGGTGCTGCCTTTGCCGAACGGGCTGAGATAGACCTCGACAACGTTCCAGTGCGCGTGATTGACGATGAAGCCGTTGGCCACCGCGACATAGGTCAGATTGGCCGGAGCATCGTCGGCGCTGTAGATGCGGCCGTCATTGCCGAGCAGCAGCGTCTGCCGCACATAGCCGCTCTGATACTGCACCGCACCGCCAGAGATATTGAAGATCGCGCCGCGTTGCGCCACCACCTCCGGCGCCGACAAGGTGATGGTGCCGCCGACCGCAGTCCATTCGCCGATCTTGTGGCCGGTGTTGTTGAGATAGCCGGAGACCTCGAGCAGCCCGCCCGCGGTGTAGTAGCGGTCCGTCGCATAGCCGCCGGTGCCGGCCGGCACCAGGGTCAGATCGCGGGCGTCGATCCACAGATTGCTGTTGATGAGCGTGCCATTGTCGCGGTTCTGCGGGCTGTCGCGCAGCTCGTTGCCCTGGACGTTGACCTTGATCGAATTGGCCGACACCGGCAGCACGGTGCCGGTGGTGCCGGAGACGTCGATCACCGATCCGCTTTCGGCGAATACGCGCTTGCCGGCTGCGGCCGTCACCTGGCCGCCCTGCGCCATGGTCAGCGCGCCGTTCCTGAAATCGACCGTGCCGCCGGTGACGATCTCGATGCGCGACTGATCGGGCCGGTCGGACAGCGTCGAGAGGTTGTCGAACTGGCCGGTCGCCAGCAGATTCGGCTTGGCCGAGGCGATCAGGGCATCGCGCTGCGAATTGAGCCCGGTCACGTTCGGATCGATGCCGGCGACCAGCGCGGCCGCCGCATCGGTCTCCGGCAGGATCAGGCTGATGCCGCTATTGGTCAGCGTGATGCTGCCGGTGGTGTCGGACGCCGAGTTGAGCAGATGGATGGTGCCGCGCTGATTGACCGAGGTGGTGGAGACCAGGATGCCGTCCTGGGTGATGGCATGGCCGGCGAGCGTGATATCGCCCTGCTGGGCGAGGACGAGTCCGGTGTTGCTGACAGTGCCGCTGCCGCTCCCGGGATGGAGCACCGGGGCGATCTCGTTGCCGCGGGTGGTTGAGTTCTGATTGACATTGGTGCCGTAACCGGCACGCAGGATGAAATCATCGCCGGCCGCAAGCTGGGTCTGTCCCTTCGGCGTGGTGATGGCGCCGGCATTGTCGACCTCGGTGCCCACCAGCAGCACGAAGCCGCCGCCCGCCGTCACCGAGGACGGCGCGTTGGTCGTGATCAGCGCGCCGCTCTCGACCACGATCTTGCCGCCGGCGCCGGTGAAGCTCGGCAGATATTTGGTGCCGCTCTGGGTCGAATAGAGACCATTGGCGAGGAACTGGCTGTCGGCGATGTTGGCGCTGGAGGCGATCAGCGAGCCGACATTGATCTGGCTCGCACCACCGAAGATGATGCCGTTCTGGTTGATCACCAGCACCTGCCCCGGCGCGGTGATGCGGCCGAGGATCTGGCTCGGTCCGGTGTTGCCGACGACGCGATTGAGCGCGGTCCAGTTGCCGGCCTGCTGGTTAAAATTGAGCGTGGTCTGGCTGCCGACGTTGAAGCTCTGCCAGTTGAGGATCGCCTGCGGCGCGGTCTGATTGACGGTGACCGTGGTCTGGCCACCGCTTGCGGCCTGGCTCGGCAGCGCGGCGCCTTGCCAAAGGCTTGAGCCCGGCACGGCGCCCGGCGCAACCTGAAGCCCACCCGGCGCAAGGCCGTTCGGCACCGCCACCTGCGGCAACGTGGCCGATCGCTGCGAGGCGGCGGCTGCGCTGCGCGCGGCGGACTGCGCGGCCTGCAACGCCTGGATGGCATGGGTCGCCCGCGTCAGCGCGCCCTGGCTTTGCCTCGCGACGTCAGTGGCCCGCTGGGCCGCGGCGGCGGCTGCATCGCTGGCGATCGCCGGCGCCGACGTCGTCGTCCCGAAATTGCCGAACGGACGCGCGGATGTGCCCTCAAGTCCACTCAGCAGCAGCGCCAGCGTGCTTGTTCCCGCGAGCAGCATGGAGCGCGATACCGATCCGATCCGCTGCCGCGACCGAAGCTGTGCAGCCCGACGCGGATCGAGGCGAGGACGGCGGGCAACGCGCTGACGAGACGGCATAGGATGTCCCCTGGGAACAACGGACGGAAAAATATGCAGATCGGATCTGCGCAGATGCCCGTCACACGGCTTGACCGTATGCCAGGCTTCTCGTCCTCAAGGACGCCATTTGATCGGCAGGACCGAACAACAAAATCGCGCACAATTCCTGAGCAGATGTGACACGCGCTTTCACGACCCGCTTCACATCAGCTCAGCAGCACGATGCCGCCGGGCAGGTGTCGCGCCTTGGCGCCGAAGATTTGCTGGAACATGGCGAGGATGCCCTCGACGTTGTCGATGCGGAACCGGCCGTTGACGAGACGGCGTTCCAATTCCGCGTTCGTCACCATGACCTTGCCCGACCGGTAGCGATTGATCTCGGCCACGACGTTGCCGAGCGGAGCGTCATGAAAGATCAACATTCCGTCGCGCCAGGCCGTCACCTCGGCAGGATCGACCGACATCGGCGCCGCGAGACCACGCGCTGCATAACTGACCTGTTGCCCCGCACGCAGCGCCGCGACGGAACCATGGCGGATGACCTGGACCTCGCCATCGAGACACGTCACGCAGGTGCCGGGCTGCTCATGACGGACGTTGAACTGTGCCTGACGCGCATTCATCTCGCCGTCACCGGCAACCACGCGCACTTCGCGGCTTGCCGAGGCCGCCGCGATCACGGCTTCCCCGGTCAGGATCTCGATGCGATCCTGGCTGCCATCACCCGACTGAACATTGACGCTGGTTCCGGTGTTCAGCGTCACCTTGACACCGCCATCGATCGTGAGCTTGCGCTGCTCGCCGGCGGCGGTGCGATAATCCGCCATCACGTCCTGCAGCGATGGCCACAACCGCAAGGGCGGCGACACCACGAGATACGCGGCGGCCGACGTCGCAAGCGCGCCTCCGAGCATCGCCCGCCGCGTCATGCGCGGCTGCCGCCGGACATCCGCCAGCATGGAATCGCCACGCCGCTTCAACAGGTTGGCGCCGGCCGGGCCGAGTTGATCCCACAGCAGGCTGGCCTGTGCCAGCGCCTCCGAATGAGCTGTGCTCTGGCTTCCCCACTGCTTGGTTTCCTCGATGTCCCGCCGGGTGGCCTGACCCGAACCGAGCCGCTGGACGCGTGCAAGCGCCTCGCTCTCGATCGCGGTCAGCTGCTCCGACGGTTCGTCGTGACGTGTCATCGATCGGGCGTTTCTCTTGACAGCTCTCTTGGCAGCACTTCCATACAAATGCGCAACACTCGGACTCTCTCCTATCAGGACGTTTCCCGCGGTGCCGGACCGAAACGTCTTGTGACCTTTTTATTAAACCGCCTGGCGCAATGCTCGAGCGCGGCTTTCAGCTCAAGCTCCACCAAACGCTGGGACACCCCGAGGCGCGCGGCGATTTCCCGGAGCGGCGTGCCTTCCAGGCGGGATGCGAGCAGGATCGTGCGGCGGCGCGGCGTGAGTTCCTCAAGCACCTGCTCCAGATGCGCAATCTGCTCCCGCGATTCGACCTCGCGTTCCGGCCCCGGCGCCGCATCGACGATCTCGAGCATCGGCTGCACCTCGAACCGCTTGATCCGGCGCGTCTCCTGGCGCTCGCGGCTGATCGCGAGATTGAGCGCGCTGCGCAGCAGATAGCCGATCGGGCTATCCACCACGCCCGGGCTGTTCTTGTCGCGAAGATGCAGCCACGTCTCGTGAAGGGTTTCGCGCGCCTTCTCGTCGCCGAGACGCCGCGCGAGGCGGCGGCGAAGCTCGTCGTAGCGCTCGACGAGCACCTGCCGAAGCGTGGTCGAAGTGGTTTCCGTCATCGCGCGACCGGTCCCGGGCGCCTCGGATCACGCGCCGCACAGTCGCCGGTTTCGGAGGGCGGCCGCGGCGAAACCGCCATCATGACAGGCTGCGGCATGTCCGGTGGCGGCGGCCGGCCGATCACGACGGCACGCAACAGGGCGGCGATCGCCTGGTCACGCGCGCTGTCATCGGTGGAGCCGAGCAGCTGGGGCCGCAGCAGCTCGCCGGCTTGCCCGATCCAGAACTTGAACTTGATCCGATAGCCGCCCGGCGCGGTCAGCGCGGAACGGCAGAAGGCTTCCTCGATACTGCTCTGGACGGATGCGAGATAGGGCATGAACCCGCGTATCGACGCCGTCTGCGGCGCGGTCGCCGCAGGCACAATCGTGAAGGCGTTGGCCGCGGCATAGACCGCGACCAGACCGGTGTCTTCGAGCAGAAGCTGCAACGCCATGTCGGGCGTCATCGATCCCTTGACGGCCTGCGCGCGACGCCCCGCGGCCAGGGTGGCGTCATAAACGACCTGACGACCGGTGGCTGCGCTGTAAGCATCGAGCGCGGAGACCAGAGGCTGGCTACCAATATCGAAGTCGACCGCTGGCGGCGTGCGAACTGATTCAAGGCTTGCGGCCATCGTTACCGTCTGGATATTCCCGGCAACGAGAGTGCCTATGACCAGGCCAAGAAAGCGCTGCCACATCCGATCATGCTTCGAGCGCAGCCCGATCTTCCGACCCATTGAACAAAGTGAATGAGGCGCCGCCTTGATCCTCAAGCCCCAGCCGAACGGCACGATCTATCGGTGATCGATGAAGCCGTTCGTCAAACCCCGCGGCAGGCGCAACATAGAAACAGATTATGACAATCTGCTAACAGGGGCGCAGACCTCGCACCGGCCGCACCTTGCGCCGCCGCAGCCGGCGCCAGCCGATCACAATACCGCTGATCGAGACGATCGTGCCGACCGCCGACAGCAGCCAGACCACGACGTCGCGCGCCGGCCAGATGCGCAGCAGCAGCGGGAAGTCCAGACTGTGCAGCGCGTTGAACAACCAGCGGTAGGAGCGACGGCTGTCGTCGCTGCGGTCGAGGATCTCGGCGGTGCCGGGTGAGATGTGCAGCCAGGTATGGGCGGGATCGTCGAAGCCGATCCGCAGCACCGGAAGCTCCCGCGGCTGGTGCAGCGTGTACCAATAGGCATCCGGCTCGTCGAGTTGTCGCGCCGATATCATCGCAGCTTTCGGCATTGCGCGCCGGGCGGCGGCGATGATTTCATCGCGCGAGAGCACCACGGGCGCGCTGGTCACGGGATCGGCAAGGCTTCGACGGCCGCCGCTGTCGTCGAGCATCACCAGAGGGCGGCCGCCGATCCAGACGTAGCGCGCTTCCACGGCCCGCGCGGATGGCGCGGCCCGAAACCCGGCAACGATGTCGGGTGTGTCGTGGCCGCTGTAGCCGACCGCGATCTCGCGCGTGAGGCCACGGCCGGAGAACGCGCCGCCGGGATTGAGCGACAACCAGCCGCTGAACATCCAGGTGAACACGAAGACACCTCCGATCAGGCCGGCGATGTGATGCCAGGCCATCCAGCCGCGATAGGGCGAGACGGCGCAGCTGGCGTAACGGCGCATCAGCCGCAGGCGGAGGATGCCGATCCAGAAGCCGCTGACCGCGACGACGAGGCAGATGCCCGAGGTCCACAGCACCACGTCCCGCCACAGCGGGCCGTCTTGGCGCAGCACGGTCGGATAGATCCAGTGCGGGATCGAGCCGAGCCAGTTCCAGACGCGTTCCTGCCGCGTCGTGTCGAGCGCGATCTCGCCGCTGCGCGAGGAGACATAGAGCTCGGTGCCGTCAGCGTCACCGAGACCGATCAAATAGAGCGGCCGCAACGGATCGAATCGCGCGGTGACCGACCATTGATCGCGCGTCACGGCATCGAGCAGCTGCGGGTGCACGGCACGCGGGTGATGCCGCGCAATGGCAAGCGCCTGGTCCGCTGTGATCCTGTCGACCACGCTGCCGTCGATCGCCGAGATGGTGACGGAGCCGCCTTTCCAGCCGGTCACGCGATAGACCGGAACGTCGTCCATCATCGAGAGCCGGAGATCGCGCGGATAATGCACCGCACCTGCGAGCGCCATGGCGCGATCAGGTGCGACCCGTACCTTGTTCCAGAGAATGACGGGGAGCGCGGACAGGCGCTCGCTGTCGGTGAGGCGCGGAAACGCCACGTACATCATGACGAGGCCGGAGATGAACCACATCGCGAAGAACAGACACGTCGCAATGCCGATCCAGCGATGCACGACATAGAGCCATCGCCGCGCTCGCCGGACCAGAGCGTTGCGCATGGTCAGAACTTCACGTTGACGGACAGTTCGGCGGTACGCGGCATGCCGAGCAGCCACTGCCCCGTGCCGTTCGAGGTCACCGCGTAGACCTTGTCCAACGGATTGTAGACCCGGAACGCGACGGTGGTGCGGTCATCCGGCTTCCATTTGATGCCGCCATTGACCACATCGTAGCCCGGCCGCAATTGGGTGTTAGCAAGGTCGGAGTACATCGCACCGACCATCTGCACGCCGCCATAGACCGACCAGTTCGGCGCGAAGTCCCAGGTCAGCCAGACGTTGGCGACCTGCTGCGGCACGTTGACCGGGACATTGCCGTTGTAGCTGACGATCTTGCCGCCCACCACCTGGCTGTTGTTGTCGTATCGCGCACGCAACAGCGCGAGATTGGCGTCGACGCGCCAGCCATCGTTCAGCGCGAGCCCGATCGATCCTTCGACCCCGCGAGATGATTGCTGTCCGATCTGCAACGCCAGGCCGGCGGTTGGATTGCTGGGATCGGGAATCGTGAGCCCGGTCTTGACGATCTCGTAAGCAGCCAGCGTCCACTCGCCGCGGCCGCCCCAGAACGATTGCTTGACCCCGACCTCGGTCTGCTTGCCGGTCGCGAGCTGGAAGGTTTTCTGCGAAGTCGACAGCGAGATCAGGTTGCTGACCGGATCGACGCCTACCGCGTACTGGCCGTAGAACGCGAGGTTCTTGATCGGCTCGTACACCAGGCCGGTGCGCCAGCTGGTGCCCGATAGCGAAACGCCAAAGCTGTTCCCTGGCGTCCTGTAGTCGGTGCGATCGATATCGGGACGATCATATCTGACTCCGGTGACGAGCGACAATTGATCGGTCAGCGACAGCCGGTCTTCGGCGAATAACGCGTACTGATTGACGATCGAGTTGAAGCCGGGCGAGGTTGGAGACGTCGTCGCGAAGAATGACCCGGGATCGAGGACGTAGGGATTGACCGACGACGTGCCGCTATAGGGCGAGTTGTTGGTGTGGGTGAAGTCGATGTGGTTGACATCGAACCCGGCGACAAACTGGTTTGCAAGCCCGAAGACATGACCGTTGAAGCTCGCGTCCATCCGGTTGCCAACCTGCTTCTGGTCATGGAATATCTCGATATAGTTGTTGCGGTCGAGCAGCTGGGTCTTCGGATTCCAGGTGTAGTTCTCGATGTCGCGCCAGTGCCGCTCGCTGGTCAGGTAATACAGCGTGTTGTTGATCTTGATGCCGTCGGCGACGTCCCATTCGGTCTTGAACTGGGTCCAGCTGTCCTGGTAGCGGATCGCGCTGTCTGATGCGTTGTAGTTCTTGAAGCGCAGCGCGTCCTGGATCGAGCCGCCAACCAGCGGCGTGCCGAAATAGCGCGATGGGCTGCGGTCGCCATAATCCTCGGAGAGCGTGAAGGCGAGATTGGCCGACGCCTGCACGCGTACGGCCGCTGAGACCACCGCATTCGAGGTCTTGTCGCGATCGACCCAACCGTCCGACATGTTGCCGGTGGCGTTGATGCGGTACGACACATTGGGATTGATCGGACCGGTGGCGTCGACCGAAAGCCGTCGCGTCATATTGCTGTCGAGCGAGACCTCGGCCTCATTGTAGGGCGTGCCCTGCGGCTTCTTCGGAACGACGTTGATGACGCCGCCGATCGCGCCCTCGCCGTACAGCACCGAGGCCGGTCCGCGCAGCACCTCGACGCGCTGCGTCGACCAGGTGTCGTAGGGAAACGTCAGGGTACCGGAGCCGATATAGAAGCGCGTGCCGTCATACAATGTCATCACCGAGTTGCTGCCGGCGAAGCCGCGGGTGCTGAACGACAGGCCGCCATTGCCGGGCGCCGGCGTTGCGATGAACCCGGCCGCGTTCTGGGTGACGGCATCGAGCACATTGTGCTGGCCGCGTTCGGCGATGGTCTGCGCCGTGATGATCTCGACGCTGGCCGGCGTTTGCAGCGGCGTCAGATTGAGACGGCTGCCGGTGCCGCCCTGCGTGGTGGCGTTGAGCGTCGGCGATGCCGATCCCGATGCGCCTGACGCCGCCGCGCGCGGCGCACCAGCGGTTGCCACCGCCGTTGCAGGCCTCGCGCGTGACCGCGATGCGGCGGCGGGATTGCGGCTTCGCGCCGCAGGCTTGGGCTTTGCGGATGTCGAGGGTGAGACCTCGACCGGATCGAGCGTCGTGGGTAGAGCTGTTTGTGCTGCCCCCTCGGCCGGCTGCAGCAGCGATGACAGGGAGCAAACGAGACCGAGGCGCCATTTGCGCGCAACGGGAGAGGACGGAGACATGAAAGGACTCGCGGTAACGTGGCACGTCACCGCGAACGCGGACTGGCGCATTGCCCAAAAGGCAGTGCTCCGATCCCACCAGGACGCCCCCGCCCGATGTGCTCGCGTGTGACCACGACTGACGGCAGGTCTCCTGGCTCACGGGTCATCGCCTGTCGACGCCTTCCCGGGCCTAGTGGCCCAGTGGCAAATTGACGAAAGGCTCGCCGTTTACAGTTGCGGGGACAGCTGCGGCATTGGGGTTACCCTCGCACCGCATTCCCTTTTGATCCCCGAAGGGAACCGTCGACAAAAACGATAGGTGGTGCGGGATGGGCTGTCAATTCGATGCGATTGTCGCACGCATGCTTTGCGGGAAGTCGTGGCCACGACGTCACAACAGAGTGCGAGCTTACCTCACTGAGCCTCGACGCATCCCTGCATCACCGCATCGATCTCGGCCCGCGACAGCGCGCCCATCTCGGCGATGAACACCATACGCGTGCGTGGCACGCCCGGTGCCGGCACGCCGCCCGCAGCCAGTGTCGCGCGGCCGCCGGCGAGTTGAAATACCGTCAGCCGTCCGGGCTGCTCGACCGTCTCGAACAATCCTTTCGCCCGCGCCAGCTTCGGCGCCAGCTTGCCGATCGCCTGCTGCAAGCGCGGCAACCGCACCGGCCATTCTGATGTCCAGTTCAGCGTCTCGAACCGGTCGACTACCGGACGTCGCGGCGCGGTCTCGCGCGGCGCCGGCATATGATCGAGGTCGGCCGGAAACAGCAACGCGGCCGGCACCTCGCCATGCGGCGCATCGACCACCACAGCCGCCGGACGCTCCGCCCGCACCGCATCACGGATCGCAGCGCACGCAGCTGCATCGGCGAGGTCCACCTTGCTCAACGCCACCACGTCGGCCGCCCGCAATTGCGAGCGCAGCAGCGCATCATCCAGCTTGGCCACAGGCTGCGATGCGTCGACCACGCACAGCACCGCCTCCAGCGGCGCCTCCTTCCACACCACGGGATCCATCAGGTTGCGCACGATGTCGGCGGGATCGGCGATCCCGCTGGTCTCGATCACGATGAATTCGGGACGCGGATCACGCCGCAGCAGGCCACCGAGCGTGCGCAGCAGATCGCCCTCCAGCGTGCAGCAGATGCAGCCGTTGCTCAGGCTGACCACGCCATCGCTGGCGCCCGCGATCAGCTCCGCGTCGATATTGATCGCGCCGAAATCGTTCACCACCGCGGCGATGCGCCGGCCTTGCGCATGCGACAGCAGATGGTTCACGACCGTGGTCTTGCCCGCCCCGAGAAAGCCCGCGACCAGCAGGATCGGGACCGGCATCTCAGCCTCCGGCAATCGGCCGGCGCACCGGCCGGCCAGGACGTGCGGCGACGTCAAGCACGCCATCGTTGATCAGCGGCTGGCCACTGACCACGAGATGCCGCACGCCTTCCGCCGGGCGGTTCATCGCGGAGAAGGTCGCGCGATCACTCAGCGTCTCGAAGTCGAACACCACGACGTCGGCGTCGGCGCCCGCCTGCAGCCTGCCCTTGGCGCGCATCGCCGGCGTGCTCGCGGACAGGATTTCCGCCGGGATCAGCGCGCATTTGCGGATGCCCTCGAGCAGCGACACCTTCCTGCGCTCGCGCACCCATTCGCGGATGAAGCGGGTGAAGCAGCCGGCTGAACGCGGATGCGAGGTGGCATCGTCAGGCAGCGGCCAGGCGTCGCCGGTGTAAGGGCGGCCATCCGACAGCGTCCACGGCATCGCGTCGGACGCGATCGCGCCGCCGGGATACAGCACCGCCATGTCGAGCAGGTCGCGATGGTGCTGATTGTTCTCGATATCGAGCACATGCCACAGCACCAGCGTCGAAGGCTCGGCGGCCTGCGCGGCCAGCAGCTCCTCGCGGCTGCCGAAGCGATGGCCGTCGGTCACGCGCTGCACCGAATCGTAGCCGAGGCCGTTGCGCTCCTCGAATTTCGGATCGCTGAAGAAGGTCGCCGCCAGCACGGTCGAGCCGGTGCCGTAGGGGTAGGCCTCCACCGTGATCGGCAGGCCCTGCGCCTGCGCCTTGGCAATCAGCGCAACGCAGCGTTCGATGTCGGTCTTGCTCGACGAGTTGAAATGGCAGATGTGCATGTGCGCGCCGGTGGCGCCGGCATAGCCGATCAGGCGGATATAGGCCTCGGCCGCGCTCTCGGGATCGATGCGGGACATGTAGGCGACGTGGGTGAAGGTCGGCACCGCATGATCCGCCGCGAGCTGGCACACCGCGGTCAGTTCCTGCACGCCGGCGCCCGGCGCATAGGCGTTGAGAATACCGATGCCGATGCCGCCTTCGTTCAGTCCGTTGGCAAGGCGCGCGAGAATGCCGCCGACCTCGCTTTCGGTCGCCACGTTCTCGATCCAGCGGCGATCGCGCATCGCTGCGCCGAACGATTCCAGCGAGCTTTCCGAATTCGAGCCGGTCATCGCACCGATCCGCGCGAACGCCCAGTTGGCAGCGGCGCCGTAGTTCAGCACCCGCCCCTTCTCGGCCTGCCGCTTGTACCAGGATGCCACCGGCAGCACGCCGGCCTCGAGGTCGAGCGATGTCGTCACCCCGTCGAACGCCTGCATGCGATCGGCCGGAATGGTCTGGCCGTGCGCGTGCAGGTCGATGAAGCCGGGCGCGACCACAAGTCCGGTGGCGTCGATCTGCCGTTCCGCGCCGCCGAGGCCGGTGCCGACCGCGGCGATCTTGCCGTCGACCACCGCGACGTCGCCGACCGCGTCCATCCCGCTGGCCGGGTCCACCACCCGGCCGCCGCTGATCACCAAACCACCCATCTCGTCACTCCCCGCATTGTCCGACACCGACCGGTCGCTCTCGAGCACAGAGAAGCGCATCGCACTCATCGCAGCAAGCCGGGCCAGGGTTGTGGCGACATGCTGTGGCGGAATATCCGCCGCGCCGTGATGGCGATTGCAGACAGCCCCTCCCTACGCTCCGGTTGCACGCCGCGATGGCAGGCCGCGCCAGAGATCGGCATCGGGCTTGACGCGGTTTGCCACGAGTTTCGGCGGCGTGCAGTCCCTGGCGATCGCCGCTTCGATCGCGCGCTTGAGCCTGACATTGTCGATCTGCGCCAGGAATCGCCGGATGACGTCGTCCCGATCCGCGCCCCGACCGGAGATCGCCGCACACAGCTCCGCCGTCGCCCTGCGGAAGAAGTGGAAGGCATCATCGTCCGCGCCGCCCAGCCGGTCGACCTCGCCGGCCACACCAAGTGCATGCATCCGATCGTCGTCGTCGAGCGTCACTGCGAATCGCAGCACGGCAAGCTGCCAGGCCCGAAGCAACTTGCTCTCCGGTTCGGTCGCATTCTCGCGCATCAGTCGAACACCCCGCGCGCCGATGCTCCTTCGGCGGTCGAGGGAGGTCCGGCGCGGCGCGACTATCCTTGCGCGGGAATAGGTTTTCGAGGGGAGCGCGCATGCGATCGCATAGGAATCGCATAGGCGGAGTCCCAATTCGCTCAAAGCCCTTCGAATTGCAGCCGCGCCAGCCGCGCGTAGAGGCCGCCCGCCGACACCAGCTCGGCGTGGGTACCCTGCTCGACGATCCTGCCCTGGTCCATGACAAGGATGCGGTCGCAGGACAGCACCGTCGCCAGGCGATGCGCGATGACCAGCGTGGTGCGGTGGCGCATCAATTCCTCCAGCGCAGTCTGCACCAGCGTCTCGCTCTCGGCGTCGAGTGCCGAGGTCGCCTCGTCGAGCAGCAGCAGCGGCGCATCGCGCAGGATCGCGCGCGCGATCGCGATGCGCTGGCGCTGACCGCCGGACAGCGTCACGCCGCGCTCGCCGAGCTGGGCGTCGAAGCCGTCGGGCAGCCGACGCAGGAATTCGGTGGCATGGGCGAGATCGGCGGCACGCTCGACCTCGGCGTCTGACGCATCGGGCCGGCCGAACCGGATGTTGTCGCGGGCGCTCGCGGCGAACACCACGGAATCCTGCGGGACCAGCGCGATCCGCGCGCGCACGTCGGCCGGATCGGCCTGCCGGATCGGCACGCCGTCGAGCGAGATGGCGCCCGATTTCGGATCGTAGAAGCGCAGCAGCAAATGGAACAGCGTGCTCTTGCCGGCGCCGGATGGGCCGACGATCGCGACCTTCTCGCCCGAGCCGACCTTCAGCGATACGCCGTCGACTGCCAGCGCGTTGGGCCGGGTCGGATAGGCGAAGCTGACATTGTCGAAGCCGACATCGCCGCGCGCGGGCTGCGGCAGTGCGCGCGGCGACGCGGGAGCTGCGACCTGCGGCCTGACGCGCAAAATCTCGAACAGCCGTTCGGCGGCGCCCGATGCCGCCGAGACCTCGCCCCAGACCTCGCTGAGCTGGCCGAGGCCGCTCGCGGCAAAGGCCGTATAGAGAATGAACTGACCGAGCCGGCCGGGGCTGATGGCTCCAATCAGCACGTCGTGCGAGCCGACCCACAGAATCACGACGACGCTGGCGAACACGATGAAGATCACGATCAGCGTCAGCACCGCGCGCGCCTTGGTCGAACTGCGCGCGGCCTCATAGGCCTGCTCGACCTCGCTGGCAAAGCGCGTCCGGGCGAGCCGCTCGCCGGTATAGGCCTGCACGGTGCGGATCGCGTTGACCAGCTCGCTCGCATAGGCGCTGGCGTCGGCCAGCGTGTCCTGGGCGTTGCGCGACAGCCGCCGCACCCAGCGGCCGAACGCGACCAGCGGAATCACGATCATCGGAATCGCGAGCAGCACGAAGCCGGACAGCCGCGGGCTCGTGATCACCATCATCGTGGCGGCGCCGAAGAACAGCATCAGATTGCGCAGCGCGATCGACACCGAGGCGCCGACCGCGGACTTGATCTGGGTGGTGTCGGCGGTGAGGCGCGACACCAGTTCGCCGCTTCGTGCCGAATCGAAGAACGAGGGCGACAGCGAGATCAGATGCGCGAACACGTCGCGCCGGAGATCGGCGACGATGCGCTCGCCGATCGTCATCACGAGGTAGTAGCGCGAGGCGCTGGCACAGGCGAGCACCGCGACGACCGCGATCATCACGCTGAAATAGCTGTTGATCATCGCGATGCCTTCGGGCGTGAAGCCGAGGTCGATCATCCGCCGCACCGCGACCGGCACGATCAGCGTGGTGATCGCCGCGATCGTCAGCGAGATCAGCGCGAGGATTGCCCGCCCCTTGTAGCGCGCGACATAGGGCGCGAGCGCAAGCAGGGGCCGCAGGCGGGCACGGCTCTTCGTCGGCTCCATGATCTGGCTCTCGATGAAGGCCTCCTCATCGAGCAACGCATCGCGCGGCGGCTCGGGGGTGCCGCGAGGGGTCTCAAGCTGTTCGGCTACACTCATTATCTAGACCGGTTCTATCGCCCCCCACATAGGCCTGCCGACCCCCGGCTGGCAAATCCGGTAAAGTCCCAATCCGGTGATGGGCTTAAGCCCTTTCTTGGCTTGTTTTGCCAGGCACCATGGGTTATAGAGCCGCCCAAATCCCGTATCCAATACATCTTGAGACGGGCGCTGGCGCGCCGAAGGAACTGTCATGAAAGCCGATATTCATCCGAATTATCATACGATTAAGGTCGTCATGACCGACGGCACCGAGTACCTGACCCGCTCCACCTGGGGCAAGGAAGGCGACACGCTGAACCTCGATATCGACCCCAAGTCGCACCCGGCCTGGACCGGCGGCACCCAGCAGCTGATGGACCGCGGCGGCCGCGTCTCGCGCTTCCAGAAGAAGTTCTCGGGCTTCCTCAAGAAGGACTAAAGTCCGCTTCGGGATTACCCCTGCGATCACGTGCAAAACGCCTCCGTTTCGGGGGCGTTTTTGTTTTGGGCTGCTCCGGATCAATTGGCTGAATGATTGGCGCGACTCTGTCTCCACGCGTCGTCCTGGCGAAAGCCAGGACCCATAACCACAGGGTCTCGTGCTGTTGAAGAGGGTTGTGGCCCCAGCGTCGTGCAACGGCGAGCATTCGGGGTAATGGGTCCTGGCTTTCGCCAGGACGACACTGAAATTTGTGGCGCGATCTCGAGCGAGTTCGGTGTGATCACCCGTCTGCCGGGCGATGACAGGTGTGCTTAAGGATGCCGGCGCCGGAAGATGGATCGCCCAGTCCCTAGCGATCCCCAAAGGCAAGCCGCGCACCGAGCGCGACCAGGATGCTGCCGCCGATCCGCTGCATGATCCGCTGTGACCTCCGGGAGCGCTGCAGCTTCGCCATCACGGCGCTGGCGAAAAACACGCAGACGATATCGACCGCCGAGAACGTCAAATTGACCGTGGTGCCGAGCAGGAACAGCTGGGCCCAGACCGGCGGGCTGGCCGACGCATCGACGAACTGCGGCAGGAACGCCAGGAAGAAGATCGCGGTCTTCGGGTTGAGCACCTCGACGACGATGCTTTGCGCGAACGCGCGCTCCGTGGAGGGCGGCGCCAACTCGGGCCGCTTGGCGCTGTCGCGATCGCGAAACAGCGACAGTCCGAGCCAGACCAGATAGGCCGCACCGACCAGCTTCATCGCCATGAATAGCGGCGGCACCGCATGAAACAGCAGCGCAAGGCCGGCGGCGGCAGCGATGACATGAACGTAGCCGCCGAGATGCAGGCCGAGCGAGGCCATCAGCCCCGCGCGCCGGCCGCCCGCCAGCGTGCGGGCCGCGGCGTACAGCATGGCCGGACCCGGGATCAGCGCGAAGGTCGCGGTCGTAACCGCAAAGGCAAGGTACAATTCCATCGGCGGCTTTCGTCTCAGTTCGCCGGGATCATTGCTGCGACCTCGCGATCCGCGGGATCGTCGCTGGCGCCAAGACCCGCGATGACACCGGCGCGGTCCTCGAGCTTGCGGTTCTGACTCATCTTCTTCTTGGCATCGATCCGTGTGATCGGCATCCGGAAGCCGACGATGCCGCGCAGCTGCGCCTTGATGAAATCATCAGGCGCATCGCTCACCTGCCACACCTCCTTGCGCGAGCTCTCGTGCAACCGGGTCAGCCGGGTCACGATGTCGAGCAGGCGGTCGGCATCCTCGAAGAACTCGGCCGGACCATAGACATGCACGGCGAGGTAATTCCAGGTCGGCACCACCTTGCCGTGCTCGGCCTTGGTCACATACCAGGACGGCGTCACGTAGGCGTCGGGGCCCATGAAGATCGCCATCGCCTCGCCCACGGCGGGCAGCTTCCATTGCGGGTTGGGCCGCGCGACGTGACCGTACAGCGTGCCGTAGTCGCCTTCGTTCTCATTGAGGATCAGCGGCAGCGGCGTTCCGATCAGGCCGTCCGCGGTCGCGGTGACCAGCGTCGCGAGCTTTGAGGCCCGCATCGCGGCATGGATCGGGCCGAGCTCATCCATCTTGAAATGCGGCGGCAGGTACATTGCAGACCTCTTGGAAGACCTCATCAATTGCTGCTCGCACATTAGCGCCGAAGTGGCCTATGATAAGAGCCACTTTCGATCACAATGACTGGTCCACTATGCCCCGCCTGCGCGCCACCATCAGCATCCCCTCGCTGCGGACGGTCGATCGCGGCGCCGGCCAGGTCGGGCGGCAGATCGCGCGGGCGCTGCGCGCCGCCATCGCCAACGGCGAGTTGAAGGCGGGAGAGTATCTGCCGTCGACCCGCGCGCTGTCGGCCTCGCTCGGCGTGGCGCGCGGCACGGTCACGGAGGCCTTCGAGCAATTGCAGGCCGAGGGCTATCTGGAATCGCAAATCGGCGCCGGCACCCGCGTCGCGCCGACGCTTGCCGAGCAAGCACGGCCGTCACGCCCGCCGGCTGGTCGCAGCCCGAACAAATCAGCGCCGATCGCGTTGCCGCCGCGCGCGGTGCGACTTGCCAAGGTGGCGGCGGCCTTCACGCCGATGCCCGAAGTCCCGTTCGCGATCGCGGTCCCCGCAGGCGCGGTCGCCCCCGACGACAATTGGCGCCGCCTCGGCAACCGCGTGCGCGCATCGCGCGCGGCCGCGCCTTCGAGCTACGGCGATCCGCGCGGCCTGATGGAGCTGCGGCAGGCGATCGCCGACTACGTGCGCAAATCCCGCGCGGTGCATTGCGAACCCGGGCAGGTCGTGATCACGGCCGGCACGCAGCAAGGCCTCTATCTCGCCGGCCGTGTGCTGCTGTCGGCGGGCGATCGGGTGTGGGCCGAGGATCCCGCCTATCCCGGCATGACGGCGGTGCTCGACGATCTCGATCTCACCACCACGCGCATACGGGTCGATGCGCAAGGCATCGACGTCGATGCGGCTATTGCCACGTGTCCGGATGCGCGTGCGGCGTTCGTGACGCCCTCGCATCAATATCCGCTCGGCATGCCCTTGAGCATGGCCCGCCGCAACGCGCTGGTGGCGTGGGCGCAGCGAAGCAATGCGTGGATTGTCGAGGACGATTATGACAGCGAGCTGCGCTATGCGGGTCATCCGTTCCCGTCGATGCAAGGCCTCGCGCCGTCGCGGGTGATTTATCTGGGCACGCTGAGCAAGGTGCTGTTTCCCTCACTGCGGCTCGGCTACGTCGTGGCGCCGCTGCCGCTGATCGACGCCTTCGCCGGCGCACGCGCCCTGCTCGACCGGCACTCGCCGACCGCCGACCAGCATGTGCTGGCGGCCTATATGCGCGAGGGGCTGTTCGAAGCACATATCCGGCGCATCCGCGGCGTCTATGCCGCGCGGCGCGCGACGCTGATCGCGGCGCTTGCGCGTCACATGCCTGATGATTTCACGCTGCAGCCGAGCGACCAGGGCATGCATCTGTTGCTATGGCTGCCGCAGGGCTTCGACGACGTACAATTGGCGAAGGACTTACTCGCCGACGGCATCGTCGTGCGGCCGATTTCACCGATGTACCAGGCAGCGGCGCGGCCGGGCCTCATGCTCGGCTTCGGCGGCTTCGAACCGGAGGAGCTGGAGGCTGCGACGAAAAGGCTGCGGCGCGTGATCGATCAAGATGCACCGCAGCGCTGGCAACGCGTTCACTCGTAGAATGCGCCCGCGACAATGATCATTGCTGCACGACGCCAAACATTGGATGCTTCTGTGCCGAGGTTGGTTGTCCGCGATGTGGCCTCGCCCCACGACGCGGCGGCATCCAAGAAAGCAGCGATCGAACCGTTCTCCCAACCATTCGCTCCAGGTGAATAGGGCGGGCTCGGTCTCGCCAATTCCTTCTGCTGCTCGTCCTGCCGATCAAGCGCCATCAGTTGCAGAAGTCGGATGAACGACCGCTCGTCAGTAACCGCTTCGGCTGCTGCGATCAGATCATGGATCATTGTAGGCTCGCGGCTCGCGCGCGTCGCAGCGACGTCTAACGCTGACCTTACTGCTCGAACGCGGCCTTCAACCGATTGAGCTGCGGCACCAGCGGGTTGCCGATCGACGAGCGATCCGGCGCCGGCGCATGGATCGTGGTGTCGAGGCGGCGGACGCGCGCCTGCAAATCCATCGAGCGGGCGATCAGCTGCTGCAATTGCTCCGGCAGCTTGGTCACCATGTCGGCCGGGCCGGGATCGGCGGCCGACAGTTTCACCTTGGTCTTCTCGCGATTGGCCTGGGTCAGCGTCATCTCGCCTTCCTTGACCGCGCGATGCAGCAGCAGCCAGGAGGCGAGCTGCATCAGCCGCGTGGTCAGGCGCATGCTTTCGGTGGCATAGGTCAGGCTCACGGACCGTTCCAGCGCCTTGGCCTCGGCACGGCCGTCGCCGTCGAGATAGGCGGCGGTCTGCTCAACCAGATCCATGCCTTCCCGGAACAGCACGCCGAATGCCGCAGAATTGGTCAGCCGTTCACTGAACAGCACAAGCCCGGCTTCGTTCTGGGAACGATCCGCCATGGTTAACGCCCTCACACCATCGTAACGCCCACTGGCGTCTGACGCGCCAGCTTATGATGAACAAATCATTGCGCGGGCGCGCCGCAGAGTCCAGCCGCAACCGGATTTATGGTTTCCAACGGATAGGACGCACAAAAAAGAGCCGCCGTTTCCGGCGGCTTTTGAAGTTGATAACAGGGAGGCGTCAAACAGAGTGGACAGGAGCCACTCGGTGTCCAAACGAGGACAATGCAGTCATAATCGAGAAAGCTTAACCGATCGTAAATGAACGGATTTCTTCAGGCTTTGTTTGCCATGTCGGCCATTGACCTAGTTTGGGACAGGTCCGACTTGGTCCTCAGTCGATCACCATGACTCGTCCCGGCGAACGCCGGGACCTATAACCACCAATGCCCGCGTCGCGCGCAGCTGTGGCCCCAGCCATACACGACGAGAAACAGCGGTGGTTATGGGTCCCGGATCGCGCTCGCGATGCTCGCTTGTTCCGGACGACGCTTGCGATGTCGCAGCGCTACGACTTGAAGAACGCGTTCGCGGCGTCCTTCGACGCGCGCTTCTTGGTCATCGCTTCCTTCAGGCGGTCGACTTCGGCATTGAGCAGAGCAATGCGCTCGGTCAATTCCTCGACCGACAGCAGCGAGAGATCCTGCCCGATCTCGTGGGCGATCTTCTTCCGCGGCCGGTCCTCATCCTCAATCGGCATGTGTCCTCCCCGCGATGGTGATCTGGCGCCGTGCGTCCAGAGATGATAAATATCTGCGTGCAGGAGAATTTTGCAGTGACTTTCGTGTGCGCGCAACATCTGACGCGAATGCCCCGGCCCGACCGCAAGGAGTCTGACCGGACGGGATAGTGCGCCTGCGCGCCAGGCATGAGCCGACCCCAAGCCCTTCCGATCATGCGGGAGGGCTTTTTGATTTTTCCGGTTTGATTTCGTCGGAATTTTCCTTGGGGCCGGCATCACCGAACGCGAAAGACCCTGACCCATGACCAAAATTCTCATCACCAGCGCCCTTCCTTATGTGAACGGCGTCAAGCATCTCGGCAATCTGATCGGCTCGCTGCTGCCTGCCGACGTCCATGCCCGCTTCCGGCGGCAGACAGGCTGCGACGTGCTCTTCATCTGCGCGACCGACGAGCACGGCACGCCGGCCGAGCTCGGCGCCATCGAGGCTGGGCAGGACGTCCGGGCGTTCTGCGACGCGCAGCACGCCGTCCAGGCCGACATCTACCGGCGCTTTGGCCTCTCCTTCGATCATTTCGGCCGAACCAGCTCGCCGCACAACCACGCGCTGACGCAGCACTTCTATCGCCGGCTCGACGCAGCCGGACTGATCGAGGCGCAGACCTCGCGGCAGGTGTTCTCGCCGGCCGACCAGCGCTTCCTGCCCGACCGCTACGTGCTCGGTACCTGCCCGCACTGCGGCGATGGATCGGCGCGCGGCGATCAATGCGACCATTGCGGCACGCTGCTCGACCCGCCGGACCTGATCGATCCGCGCTCGGCGCTATCAGGCGACCGCGCGCTCGAAATCCGCGACAGCCGCCACCTGTTCCTGCGCCAGTCGCAACTTATCGACAGCATCGGCGCCTGGATCGACAGCCGCACCGGCTGGCCGCCCTTCGTGGTGTCGACCGCGAAGAGCTGGCTCAATGCCGAACTGCGCGACCGCTGCATCACGCGCGATCTCGCCTGGGGCATTCCTGTGCCGCGCGAAGGCTTTGACGGCAAGGTGTTCTACGTCTGGTTCGACGCGCCGATCGGCTATATCGCGGCGACGCAGGAATGGGCCGCCGCTGCGCCCGGCCGCGATTGGCGACAATGGTGGTGGCAGGCCAATGATGTCAGCTACATCCAGTTTCTCGGCAAGGACAACATCCCGTTCCACACCGTGAGCTTTCCGGCGACGCTGATCGGCTCCGGCGAACCGTGGAAGACCGCCGATGTGATCAAGGGATTCCACTGGCTCACTTACGAGGGCGGCAAGTTCTCGACCAGCCGCAAGCGCGGCATCTTCACCGATGCGGCGCTGGAGGAATTGCCGGCCGATCTCTGGCGCTGGTGGCTGATCGCCAACGCGCCCGAAAGTGCCGACACCGATTTTGCCGTCACCAGATTCGTTGCCGATGTGAACAAGGATCTCGCCGACATCTTCGGCAACCTCGCCAACCGCATCATCAGCTTTGCGCATCTCGCCTTCGATGGCCGCATTCCGGATGGCGGTGCACCCGGTGACGCCGAGCGGCAACTCGCGGATGATCTGGCGCAGCGCATCGCGGCGCTCCAGTGCCATCACACCGCGCTGGAGTTTCGCGCCGCTGCGGCCGCGACCCGCGCGATCTGGGACACCGCGAACGCTTACCTGCAGCACACCGCGCCATGGACGGCGATCAAGTCCGATCCCGCACGCGCGGCGGTCGTCACCCGCACGGGCCTCAACCTTGTCGCGCTTGGCGCCACGCTGGCCTGGAGCATCGTGCCGAACCTTGCCGAGCGCGTGCTTGGCGCGCTCGGTCGCGACGATGTGATCCCGCTCTGGCCCAATGGCCCACTCCTCCCGCTGCTGGACAGTGGCGCGGGCACGCCGGTCGCAAGGCTCGGCCTGCCGGTCGAGAAAATCAGCCCCGAAAAAGCCGCCCATCTGACGAGGCGGTTCGGGACTTAATGGCGTTTCGCTTCGTTGCAAAAGGCGGTATGCCACGAGCCAATCCTCTTCACTGACCAGGGACGAACCATGCCAAACCTGCCCGCGCAAATGACCGTCGTTGCCATCAGCAAGCCAGGTGGCCCGGAGGTGCTGGTGCCGGAGACCCGTGCAGTGCCGGTGCCGAAGGCCGGCGAAATCCTGGTCAAGGTCGCGGCCGCCGGCGTCAATCGCCCCGACGTCGCGCAGCGCTCCGGCTCCTATCCGCCGCCGCCCGGCGCCAGCGACCTGCCCGGCCTCGAGATCGCGGGCGAAGTGGTCGCGCTCGGTGAAGGCGCAAAGCACAAGATCGGCGACAAGGTGATGTCGCTCGTCGCCGGCGGCGGCTACGCGCAATATTGCATCGCGCAGGACGCGCAGGCGATGACCGTGCCGCCGCAGCTCACGATGCAGGAAGCCGGCGCGATTCCGGAAACGCTGATGACCGTGTGGCACAACGTGTTCGAGCGCGGCGCGCTCAAGGCCGGCGAGACGCTGCTGATTCACGGCGGCTCGTCGGGCATCGGCACGATGGCGATCCAGCTTGCCAAGGCGTTCGGCGCCAAAGTGATCGTCACCGTCGGCTCGCAGGACAAGGCCGATGCCTGCCTCAAGCTCGGCGCCGATCGCGCGGTCAACTACAAGACCGAGGATTTCGTCGAGGCCGTGAAGCAGGCGACCGGCGGCAACGGCGCCGACGTCATCCTCGACATGGTGGGCGGCGACTATATCGACCGGAACTATGACGCCGCCGCGGTCGAGGGCCGCATCGTCCAGATCGCGTTCCTGTCGGGAACACCGAAGGCCACGGCCAATTTCGCCAAGCTGATGATCAAGCGGCTGCACCACACCGGCTCGACCCTGCGTCCCCGTAGTAATGCGGACAAGGCGGCGATGGTCGCGGTGATCGAGGCCAAGGTGCTGCCGCTGCTACGCGAAGGCCGCGTCAAACCGCTGATGGACAGCACATTCCCGCTGGAAAAGGCCGCCGATGCGCACCGCCGCATGGAGACCAGCGAACATATTGGCAAAATTGTGTTGGTGGTTTAACTCTCGCAGCGGAAGCAGGGGCGGAAACCCTTTGATTCCCTTCGCTTTCGTGTCATTTATCGCGCCACCTCCGGGCCGGTCGCCGGGCCCGGGCAGTTTGTCGATCGCGGAGTACTGACATTGCGTCTGATCAGGTGCCTTGCGCTGCTGGCGCTGGGCCTCATGATGTTTGCCGCTGCGCCTGACGCGTATGCGATCGACGCGGTCAGCGTGCGCAGCGATGCGCCGGCGATCGACCTCACCGCGGTTCTCGACCATCAGCGCAGCGAAACCGACCGCATCCAGGTCTCCACTGCGCCTGGAACCGACGGCATCGTGCGCCGCATCGAAGTTCGCGCCCGCGAAGGCGGCCAGAACTGGGTGGTGTTCGCGCTCGCCAACAACACCGACGACCAGCTCGACCGCCTGATCGTCGCGCCGCACTATCGCATCGTGTCGTCAGGCCTGTTGTGGCCCGACCTCGGCTTGTCGCGTATCGCGACTATCACGCCGTCGGTCGGCGACCGTCCCGAGCGGCAGGAGAGCCCGACCGCTGACGTCTTCCGCATCACGCTCGATCCCGGCGCTGTCGTCACCTATGTCGCAGAACTGCGCACCGACAAGCTGCCGCAGCTCTATCTGTGGGAACCCGACGCCTACAAGGACAAGGTGAACTCGTTCACCCTGTACCAGGGCATCGTGATCGGCATCTCGGGCCTGCTCGCGCTCGTGCTCACGATTTTGTTTGTGGTCAAGGGCAGCATCATGTTCCCGGCCGCCGCGGCGCTGGCCTGGGCGGTGCTGGTCTATATCGGCGTCGACTTCGGCTTCTGGGGCAAGGTGCTCGACATGTCGAACAACGCCGAGCGCGTCTGGCGCGCGGCGGGGGAGGCGATCCTCGCGGCGACATTGCTGGTGTTCCTGTTCGCC
The DNA here is from genome assembly GCF_002532045.1 of Bradyrhizobium sp. C9. Taxonomy (GTDB): domain Bacteria; phylum Pseudomonadota; class Alphaproteobacteria; order Rhizobiales; family Xanthobacteraceae; genus Bradyrhizobium. The sequence goes on from NZ_NWTG01000011.1 coordinate 205,869, forward strand.
TATCTGAATTTGAGTCGCTGGCACGTGCGCTACTCGCACATCACGATCGGGTGGCTCGTCTTCCTCGGCTCGCTGGTGGCGCTGGCGCTGTTCGATCCCGCGGTCGCCTCCGGCATCGCGCGCATGTCGCTGGTGATGATCGCCTTCGCCGGCTTCGCGCTGATCGTCTATCTCTCGACCCACGGCTTCGACCGCGCGGTGCTGTTGATCCCGACCTGGTTCCTGCTGGTGGTCTGGGTGGTTGCGGCCGGCATGACGGTCGCGGGTTCCGTGACCAACGACATCGTCGGCCCGGCACTGCTCGGCGGCCTCGTGCTGATCGTGATGCTCATTGGATTTACGGTGATGCAACACGCTTTCGCCGGCGGCGGCGCAACCACCGGCGTCGTCTCCGATGTCGAGCGCCGCGCATTGGCGCTGACCGGCTCCGGCGATCTGATCTGGGACTGGGACGTGTCCGCCGACAAGGTGTTCACCAGCCCGGAGACCGAGGCGCTGCTCGGCCTGAAGCGCGGCACGCTGGAAGGCCCGGCCGCGAAATGGCTCGAGGTGCTGCACCCGCTCGACCAGGACCGCTTCCGCGCCGCACTCGACAGCGTGCTCGACCAGCGCCGCGGCCGCCTGGTGCAGGATTTCCGGCTGCGGACGCCGGACGGCCATTTCATGTGGTTCGCGCTGAAGGCGCGGCCGGTGGTCGGCTCCGACGGCGAGGTCTCGCGCGTGGTCGGCACCCTGACCGACGTCACCGAGTTCAAGAACTCCGAAGAGCGGATGCTGCACGACTCCGTGCACGACAATCTGACCGGGCTGCCGAACCGCCGGCTGTTCATGGACCGCCTCGGCGCGGTGGCGAACCTCGCCAAGACCATGCCGAACCTGCGGCCAACCTTGATGGTGATCGATCTCGACCGCTTCAAGCAGGTCAACGATTCCGTCGGCATCGCGGTCGGCGATTCGATCCTGCTGACGCTGGCGCGCCGCCTCACCCGCATCCTCAAGCCGCAGGACACGCTGGCGCGCATGGCCGGCGACCAGTTCGGCCTGATCCTGCTATCCGAGCAGGACCCGGCGCGGATCACCAATTTCGCCGAGACCATCCGCAAGACCATCCGTGCGCCGATCGCGTTCAACGACCGCGAGATCTTCCTGACCGCCTCGATCGGCCTTGCGCTGTCCGACCCGGCCGCGCCGCTGACCGACGAGATCATCAAGGATGCCGAGCTTGCGATGTATCATTCGAAGCGGATCGGCGGCGACCGCATCGACGTCTACAAGCCGGCGATGCGGGCGCGGAAGACCGACCGCCTGACGCTGGAGAGCGACCTGCGCCGCGCCATCGAGCGGCAGGAGATCACGATCCTGTACCAACCGATCGTGCGGCTCGAGGATCGCGCGATCGCCGGCTTCGAGGCGCTGGCGCGCTGGGACCATCCGAAGCTCGGCCGGATGTCGCCGTCGGAGTTCATCAACGTCGCCGAGGAGACCGGCCTGATCGTCGATCTCGGCATGTTCGTGATGGACCAGACCGCGCGCCAGCTCGCGGTGTGGCAGCGCGCGATGCGCGCCCGCGAGCCGATCTTCGCTTCCGTCAACGTGTCCTCGCGGCAATTGCTGCGCCACGATTTGATCCACGACATCCGCACCGTGCTGTCGCGCTCCTCGGTGGCGCGCGGCACGCTGAAGCTGGAGCTGACGGAATCGCTGGTCATGGAGAATCCGGAGCACGCCGCCCAGATGCTGGCGCGGATCCGCGAGCTCGGCACCGGGCTGTCGCTCGACGATTTCGGCACCGGGCATTCCTCGCTGTCCTATCTGCAGCGCTTCCCGTTCGACACCATCAAGATCGACCAGTCCTTCGTCCGCACCACCAGCCGCGGCACCCGCCCGGTGATCCTGAAATCGATCATCGCGCTGGCGCACGACCTCGGCATGGAAGTGGTGGCGGAGGGCGCCGAGACGGATTCGGATGCCGTCGAGCTCTACCAGCTCGGCTGCGAATACGCGCAGGGCTTCGCCTTCGGCGAGCCGATGGACGCCGATGCCGCGACGCGGCTGCTCACCGAGGAACGGCTGGAAGCCGCGAGCTAAAGTGCGCTGGGATTGGGCTGCACTAGCCATTCCGCACACTCGCATCGCCTCTCCCGCTTGCGGGGGAGGCCGATACGCGTAGCGTGGCGGGTGGGGGCTTTCTCCACAATGCGACTCGCGGAGAGAGCCCCCACCCCGGCCCCCCCCCGCAAGCGGGAGAGGGAGCGCACCTTCTGTGCCGTTACTATCCAACCCCGCCGGATCGCGGCTTAGCGCGGCTTCGGCATTCGCTTGAACTTGACGCTCTTGCCGTCGGCCTGGCGCGTGGCGATGTAGCCGGCATCGAGGCAGGCTTCGCGCTGCGGCATCTTCTCCTGCGGGCTGCGCAGGGTTTCCCACCACGACGCCCGGTGCGAGGCGCGCGGCAGTGCCGCATCGATGATCGCCTCGATCTCCTCGAAGGTCAGCACGAATTCGGTCAAATGCTGCTTCTTCAGATAATCCCGCAGCGCGTCGTAGTCGTTCACAACGTCCTCGATGACAATGAGCAAGGGTTCCGCAACCACCCGTTAACCCATTCGGCGGCCGCTGTCGCCATTTAAGGCGACAACAAGATTTCCCGTTGCATGACGGCGCTTTGGAGCGGACATGCCATTTCGACGGGGAAACGACGCAAGGTGGCGCTGGCGGCTATCGGCAAAGCTGCTGATCGCGGCGTCCGTTGCGACCGTCGTCGGCTTTTCCGCGGTCTGCGCCGGCGTGATGTTCGACATGCGCCGCGGCGAGGAACAGCTGGCCCGCCGGACTCTGGAGAATCTGGCGTCAGGCATCGAGGCCGACATCAGCCGCAACGTCGAGCTCTATGACCTGTCGCTGCGCGCGGTCGCCAGCAATCTGGAAATGCCGGAGATCCGCGGCGTCAGCAAGGAGCTGCGCCAGCTGATCCTGTTCGATCACGCCGCGACCGCAAAGCATTTCGGCGCGATCCAGGTGTTCGACACCAGGGGCAATCTGACCATCGACGCGGCAAGCCTCGATCCGCAGCCGGAGAACCGCAGCGACGAGGAGTATTTCGCCATCCAGCGCGACCATCCCGACACCGGGCTGTATGTCAGCCGGCCGATGTTGCATCGCGGGGCCTACGCTATCGTACTGAGCCGGCGCATCACCGGCGAGGACGGCCGCTTTCTCGGCGTCGTGGTCGGCTCGATCCGCTTCAGCTACTTCCACGATCTGTTCGGGCGGCTGAATCTCACACCGGGCGACACCATCACGGTGCTGCGCAACGACCGCACCATCATCATGCGGACGCCGTTCGACCTCGACGTGATCGGCAAGAACCTCGCCGAGCAGCTGGACTGGAGATCCGAGAACCTGAAGGTGGGCGGTGCGTTCTCCGGCAAGGGCCCGGTCGACGACACGCCGCGGCTCTATGTCAGGCGCAGCAGCAGCGGGCCGCTTTACGTGGTGGTCGGCAAGCCGCTCGAAGCCGTGTTCAATCTGTGGCGCACCGAAGCGATCCGGATCGGCACGATCATGGCCGTTCTGGTGCTGTTCGTGCTCAGCGCGACCTTGGTGCTCGCCCGCGAGATCGTCCGCCGCGCCGATGCCGAGGACAAGCTCGAGGAGCTCGCGACCACCGACGCCCTCACCGGCCTGAAGAACCGGCGCAAGTTCGATGCCGAGATCGACCGCGAATGGCGCCGTGCCGGTCGCTACGGCCAGCCGGTCGCGCTGCTGATGATCGATGCCGATCACTTCAAGGCCTACAACGACACCTTTGGACACCAGGCCGGCGACCAGGTGCTGGTGGGAATTGCGATCTGCATTTCGGATGCGGTGCGCCGCGCCGGCGATTGCCCGGCGCGCTTCGGCGGCGAGGAATTCGCCGTGCTGCTGCCCAACACGACCGCGCTCGAGGCCTTCAACCTGGCGGAGACCATCCGCGGCAAGGTCCAGCAATGGTCCGAGGGCGAGCTGATCACGACGGTGAGCATCGGCGCCGCCAGCATGCGGCCGCTCGCCGGCCAGCAATGGTCCGACCTGATCGAAGCCGCCGACAAGGCGCTCTACGCCGCCAAGGCCAACGGCCGCAATCAATCGGTGCTCGCCGCTGTGCCGAAGATCGCGCTGGTGGCGTAGCGGCCAAAAGATGCCGCGGCTACTCGCAATCGAGTTTCGACACGGAGCTCTCTCCACATCGTCGTCCCGGCGAAGGCCGGGACCCATAACCACAGGCTTGTGTTGTTGAAGCGAGCCGTGGCCCCAGCGTTGTGCAACAATGAGCATTCGGGGTAATGGGTCCCCCGTGCGCAATTGTGCACTAGACCGGGACGACGCTGATTTGTTGCAGCATCGCAGCTCAAACGTCACGCACGCCAGTTCAGCCCCGCCGCTTCTTCTTCGGCTTCTTGCCGAACTTCGGCTTCGCCGACGTGTCCGGCCATTGCGTCAGTCCGGTGTGTCCGGCCTTGCCCCGGTGCTTCTTTTTCTTGCCGAACCTCGGCTCATCGCCGGATGTCGGCCTCGCGCCTTTGCCATCGCGATCGAATCGGGACGGCCCTCTGGATTCCTGTCTTGAAGCATAGTCTTCTCGCGAACCGCTCGCGCCTTCGCTCGAAAACGCTCTCGTCTCGCGGTCGGGCTTGCCGCGCCGCTTTGCGGCCGCGTGATCGCGCGACTCTTCGCCACGAGGAGCCCTGTATCCGCCGTCGTCCTGATCGCGCCAAGAATCTTGTCTGGGCTCGTTCCTGGGCTTACGCGGCGGCTTTTCCACGTGCGCCTCTCGCTGCGGAGCATCCGCCAGCGGCTCGATGCGGATGGTGTCTTCCTTGTCCGGACGCTTGATCTTGACCGCGAAGGAATCCGCGACCCGCGCGGCGATCTCGAACTCGGTGGTCGTATCCGAGATCTTGATGGCGCCGATGTCGTGCTTGTCGATGCCGCCGCGACGGCAGATCATCGGCAACAGCCAGCGGGCTTCGGCATTCTTTCGGCGTCCGATCGAAGCGCGGAACCAGACGGTAGCCTCCTCCATGCCGTGACGCGGGGAGACTTTGCCGGCCTTCGATCGTGGCCCGGCAGGACGATCGTCGCGGCGCGAGGTGCGTTCGCCGCGGCGATCGTCGCGGTCACGGCCCCGGCCCTCGCCGGGATCGAGAATGTCTTCGGGCGCAGGCAGCCGCGCGCGATAGAACCGGGCCAGCGCCGCAGCAATCGCCTCGGGCGACCGTTCGGCAAGCAAGGCCTGCGCGAGCACCAGATCATCTGATGTCACCTCTTCCGAGAACACCGCGTCGTGCAGCAGGCGGTCATGGTCGAGCTTGCGGATCTCATCCGCCTGCGGCGCAGAGCCCCACACCACATCGATGCCGGCGTGATCCAGCAGCAATTCGGCACGCCGCCGCCGGGCCGGCGGCACCAGCAGGATGCTGACGCCCTTGCGGCCAGCCCGGCCGGTGCGGCCCGAGCGATGCTGCATGACCTCGGGGTCTTTCGGCAGATCGGCATGAATGACCAGGTCGAGGCTCGGCAGGTCGATGCCGCGCGCCGCGACGTCAGTCGCGACGCAGACCCGGGAGCGTCCGTCGCGCAACGCCTGCAGCGCCTGGGTGCGCTCGTTCTGGGTCATTTCGCCCGACAGTGCGGCCACCGAGAATCCGCGCTCCAGCAGCGCAGCCTGCAGATGCCTGACGGCTTCTCTTGTGTTGCAGAACACCAGCGCGCTCGGCGCCTCATGGAAGCGCAGCAGGTTGACGACCGCGTGCTCGACATCGTCGGCGGCCACCCGGATGGCGCGGTACTCGATATCGGCGTGGCCACCCTCGTCGCCCGCGACCTCGATCCGGAACGCCTGCTGCTGATACTGCTTGGCCAGCGCGACGATGCCGCGCGGGAACGTCGCCGAGAACAGCAAAGTGCGGCGGGTGTCCGGCGTGGTCTCGAGGATGAATTCCATGTCCTCGCGGAAGCCGAGATTGAGCATCTCATCGGCCTCGTCGAGAACGACGACCCGCAATCCCGAAATGTCGAGACGACCGCGCCGCAAATGGTCGCACAGCCGGCCGGGCGTGCCGACCACGATGTGGGCGCCCGCGGCAAGCTCGCGCTGCTCGCGGCGCGGGTCCATGCCGCCGACGCAGGAGACGACGCGGCCATCGGCATGCTCATAGAGCCATGCGAGCTCGCGCTGAACCTGCAAGGCGAGCTCGCGGGTCGGCGCGACGATCAGTGCCAGCGGCGCGGCCGCCGGCTCGAACCGCTCGGCGCCGTCGAGCAGGTCCTTTGCCATGGCCAATCCGTAGGCAACGGTCTTGCCCGAGCCGGTTTGGGCCGAAACGAGCAGGTCACGGCCAATGGCATCGTCCGCGAGCACGGCGAGCTGGACGGGGGTCGGCTGTTCGTAGTTGCGCTCAGCCAAGGCACGGGCGAGCGGCGAACTTGTGGTCGGAAAGGGCACGAGATGGGAAACCTTGATTGGTCCGGGCGCGGAACGTCGAGCGGGACGACCTGAAGCTGCGTACCCGGCAGGCGGCACAGCCGCATGACGATTTGGGGTGCTTTACGCCAAGAACAACCAAACCGCCATGCCCCCGAGGCGGAAAAGGGTGGCGTAAATCAGGCCGGTTGCCCGATCGGGGCCTGGCTGCCGGCGATCCGGTCCATCAATCCGGACAGCCGCGACGGCGGCGGGCCGGCTGCGGCAATCAGGCCGCCCGCCCCGCGCAGCGCGCCCGGCACCAGCTCGCAGGCCAGAAGACGGTCGCGCTGATATGGACCGGGCATCCGGAGCGCTCCGGTCTGCGCCGCTGAGAAGCCGAAGCGGCTGTAATAGGCGGCATCGCCGACCAGGATGACGGCGCCGTGGCCGAGCCGATGCGCCCGCTGCAAGGCTTGCCGCATCAGCGCGGCGCCGATGCCGAGGCATCGCGCCTCCTCCGCCACCGCGAGCGGGCCGAGCAGCAGGCCGACGTGACCGGTGGCGGTCACGACAGGCCACAGCCGCAATGTGCCGACCAGGTGGCCGCCACGGCGCGCGACAAACGCGAGGCCGCGCGCAGGCTTGCGGCCCTCGCGCAGCCGCTCCGAGGTCTTGGCCAAGCGGCCAGGACCGAATGCAGCGTCGAGCAGACCCTCTCGCGCCGCCACGTCCGAACGGCGTTCCTGACGGATCGCAACCGGCTTGTCGTTCGGAGAACCAAATGAGGACATCATGCCACCCTCGCCAGATAGATGAAGACCTCGTCGAGGTCCCGGCACTTGAAGCGCTCGGCGAGCTCACCCGGACGCCCCATCGCGACAATGCGGCCTTGACTCATGATGACGACGAAGTCGCAGAGCTGCTCGACCTCGGTCATGTTGTGTGACGACAGCAGGATGGTGGCACCGCGGCGCTTCTGATAGGCGCGCAGCCGGCCGCGCACCCACTCGGCGCGGTCAGGGTCGAGCGATGCCGTCGGCTCGTCGAGCAGCAGCACGTCCGGGTCGTTGATCAGCGCCTTGGCGACGGCAACCCGGGTCTTCTGTCCGGCCGAGAGCCGCCCGGTGACGCGGTCGAGCACGTCGCCGAGCCCGAAATCCTCGATCAGCTCCTCGATCCGCGCCTTGAGATTGGCGACACCATAGAGCCGCCCGAACACCGTCAGGTTCTGCCGCACGGTGAGCCGCCCCGGCAACGCGACATAGGGGCTTTCGAAATTCATCCGGCTGAGCACCTTGTGACGCTCGGTCGCCATGTCGTGGCCGAGCACCATGGCGCGGCCGAAGCTTGGCACCACCAGGCCCATGATCATGGCGATGGTGGTGGTCTTGCCGGCGCCGTTGCCGCCGAGCAGGCCGACGGTCCAGCCCTTGGGCACGTTGAAGTTGACGTCGTCGACCGCCCAATGGGTGCGGTACTTCTTGCAGAGGTCCTCGACGACGATGGCCGGCGCCTCATCGATACCGAGGCTGACAGGCGCATCGTCCTGCGCGGGCGTGGCGTCTGGCGACACCGGTGTCAGATGTCTGCGGGGCAAAAAACGCTCGATGCGGCTCATGGATGTCTCCCCTTACTCGCCCATGGTGAGCAGGCCGCCCTTGTGGCGGGCGCTCTGCAACAAGGCGACGAATGTGGCGAAGCCCACGCCGAGATAGACGGCATTGAGCGCGAGGCATTCGATCATCAGGTCGGTGCGGAAGGTGCCGTCGAGCAGCACGGCGCGCATGCCCTCGAACACATAGGTCGGCGTCAGCGACCAGGCGACCGGATGCAGCCAGAGAGGCAGCGCCTCGACCGGATAGTAGACGCAGCACAGCGGCAGCAGCACGATCATGATCGAGTAGGCGAGGCTTTCGGCACCGAGACCCTGGCGGATCACGAGGCCGGCGACGACGAGCCCGATCGCCCAGCTGGTCAGCACGAGGTTGAGGAAGAACGCGATCAACCCCGGCCCCATCGCATAGACGTTGAAGCCGAACAGCAGCAGCGTCAACAATGTCACCGGCAACGTGCCGATCACCAGCCGGATCAGGCTCATCAGCATCAGCGAGGCCGCAAGCTCGAACGGCTGCAATGGGCTCATCATCAAATTGGCGAGGTTGCGCGACCAGAACTCCTCCAGGAAGGTGAAGGTGAAGCCGAGCTGGCCGCGAAACAGCACGTCCCAGAGCAGGACGGCGCCGAGCAGCAGGCCGGCGGTCGAGGCCATCGCCGACTTGCTTTGATAGAGATAGGTGTAGAGGAAACCCCACACCATCATCTGCATCGCCGGCCAGTAGACGATCTCGAGCAGCCGCAGCCATGACGAGCGCAGGATGTAGTAGTAGCGCGCCGTCATGGCGGCGATGCGGTTCAATGACTGGGTCATAGCACGCGCTCCCTTTCGCCGAGATCAATCGAACTCGCGGCGGATCGGGCGGCGCTTGCCGACCTTGGGCGGAAATGCGAGCAGCGCGTTGGCCTGCACGCGGACCGGATGCTCGAGGCAGGCGGCAAGCAGATCCTCGAGATGCGCGACCGAGCTGTGCAGCCGGCACAGCGGCGTATCCTGGCCGAGCACGACGCGCGCCTCGACGAGGTCGACGCCGCGCTGCACGATCTCGAACTGCGCCAGATGCAGATTGCAGTCGAACATCCAGCGATAGGTCGCATCCAGGATACTGCCGGCCGGAACCTTGCGGCCGTCGCGGTTGACGAAGGCATCGTTGAGCCGTCCGTCGATGCTGGCGATCTGTGACCAGTTGATATCGGACGGCGCGGGATTGACCGGCTGGGTGATGTAGTCGCCCTGCACGTAGCGGATGAACGGCATCGCCTCGTTGAGCAGATTGGTGATCACGGCAATGCCGGACTGGCCGGCGGCTTGCGGCTGCATCGTGACGGGGTCGAGCACGTCGAGATGCACCGTGTCCTCGCAGACGTGATACTGGCCATCAGGCATCTCGAGCGCGATCCGCGTCGCTTCCTCGGAGGAATATTCGTCCAGCACGGGCACGCCGAGCTGGCGCGACCATTCCGCACGCGCAGTGCGCGAGGAATATTCCGAATGCGTCACCGCGAGGCTGAGCGAAGAGCGGAACTCGTCGACATGCGGCATCAGCGCATCGAGGCTCGACGGATAGAGCGACAGGATCTTCGGCCCGAGATAGCGCAGATGCTGGGCGACGCGCGCCGGCGGGATCAGGTTCGAGATGAAGGCGGTTGGATAGTCGCCGCCGATCGAGTCGAACCACCACGGCACCGTGTAGACGTGGGCGAGCAAATCCTCGGCGCGGTAGTTGCCGCCGCTCTGCATCGCGAACTGGCGGACGCCCTGGATGGTGTCGGTGATGACCGCGTCATAGTCGACGCGGATCAGCAAGGTCTGGCCGGACGAGCCCGACGAGCGGGTCGGAAACAGATTCTCCGGCTTGTACTTCTTGTTGACACACTGGTCCGGAAAGGCTGCGACCAGCTCCGGCTTGGTGATGACCGGGATCTTCTGGATGTCGTCATAGTCGCGCAGATGTTCCGGCTTGAAGCCGGCCGCATCATACTTGGCGCGGTAGACCGGAATGTCGCGGTAGGCGAGCTCGACCAGCTCCTTGATCCGGGCGAACTGCCGCGCGCGGATTTCCGACACCGGCAGATAGGGGTGCCGCATGCATTCGCCGAGATAGTTTTGGGTAGCCGCGACCAGCTCGGGCGCGGCCTCGTTGGAGGGCTGAAAATCCGGGCGGGTGTGCTCGGTCTCCCAGAACTGGCGTTGCGGCGCGCTGCTCGCATCGGCGGGAACGAGGGACGCGGCGGCCTGATCATGCTCCGGCACCAGAGCAAGGCCATCATCGGAATCACTGATTGCAAGGGAGGACGTCATCTTCAGCTCCATGATTGACGGGAGGACCGCCCGTTCATGGCGCTATCAATGGCTCGCTGTGCCGGCTCCTGCCGTGACGCGCGTCACACGCCGTCGCACCCCGCGCGCAGGCGGAGACGTAGGGCGGGTTAGAAGGCTACTTGCCCCACGTCGCCTTCCTGACTCGCCCCTTGCCGCCGCATTTCTTGCAGGGCTCGGGATAGATCTTCCGTCCCGGCTCGCGCGGCTGCTTCACCTCCGGAAAGCCTGTCCCGTTACACGCGTCACACTTCTCTTCATCGGAAATAAGGTGCTTCACCATCAACCGTCCCGGATTGAAAAACCCGAAGCCCGCGGGCGCGGACTTCTGCCACTTATCGGATACGAACGGCGGCGGGTTGTGGTTTCAGGTGCATGGCTGCCCTGCGCAGCGACGCAGCAGACAGATCAAGAGAACGACAACGGCACGATCGCCGTTGTCAGCTTCTTCCTGGCGCCACGTCACTTCGCCTTGAGCGCCTTGTCGTGGCTCTCGAGTGCGGATGCCATCAGCTTCGGCAGTTGCGCGGCATAGACCTCGATGAAGGTGGCATCGCCGCAGGCCTCCGGATCGCGCGCGGCCTGCTCGGCGACACGCGCGGCCTTGGCCTCGCATTTCGCGAACATGTGCCAGAACCAATCCGGGCTCTTGCCGAGCGCCGGCCTGTGCTTCTTGATGACAGCGGCGCCGACCGCGCTCATCGCGTTGACGACGCCGGCGCCCAGCGTGCTGATGGCCCGCGCGTTCAGGATATCCTCGCGCGATTGCGCGGTGGCATTGGTCGCGGTCGCTCGTCCTTTGGCCGGCATGCTTTGAGCTCCTTGTCGATCCCGTCAGCAGGCGGAGCATCGGCCGGGGAAGTTGAGGAAGGCTCAAGGGGCATGGTTGAAAACCGCTATGGATTTCATTCCGGTTTTATGCGCTTCCGAGCGATCTGGCCTGGAGCAGCTTTTGGCCTTCACTCCACCGAAAAATCCGTCAGCAACCGTTACCCTTTGGCGCCATAGCGCCGGATCAGTTGGTCGGCGACATCGTCGAGATTGTCGCCGACCACCTGCGGCTGCGGACCGACGCCGAGCACATCGTTGCCCGGGCGCCTGATCAGCGCGGCCTCCCAGCCGGCGGCGACTGCGCCGAGTGTGTCCCAGGTGTGGCAGGCGATCAGGCAGAACTCCGACGGCTTGGCGCCGAGTTCCTGCTCGACATAGCCATAGGCTTGCCGCGACGGCTTGTGATGCTTGACGCCGTCGGCGGAAAACCGCCGCTCGAACAGATCGACGATGCCGCCATTGGTCAGCTGCCTCGTCTGTACTTCCAGCAGATTGTCGGTCAGCGTGAACAGCCGAAAGCCCGCCGCACGCAGCTTGCGCAGCGCGGCCGGCACTTCCGCATGCGGCGGCATGGTGGAGAATTTCTCGGTCAGCTCCCTCTTGTCTGCATCGTCGATCCTGATGCCGCGGGTGTCGGCCAGCATCTTCATGACGGCTGCGCCGATGTCGGTGAACGGCACGTAGCAGCCCGCCACCGTGAGCGAAGCCGAGTACATGATGAAATTCGCGAACCACAGCCGCATCGCGCTCTTGTCATTGAAGATACGTGCGAACACCGGTTCCATGGTCTCGAGGTCCAGCAGGGTCTCGTTGACGTCGAACACGATCAGAGGAAGCGCCATTTTTTCTCCGTTGGGTTGGGTTTGCCCTCGCCTTTTCTGGAGCATGATCTCTTCGGAAAACCGCTACGCACTTTTCCGGATCATGCTTCCCTGTCCTTGATCCGATTGCGATGCGCGGCCTGCTTGGCGCGGTTGCCGCAGACCGCCATGCTGCACCAGCGGCGCGCCCGCGCCCGCGTGTGATCGGCAAACATCAGCGTGCAGGCCGGGCCCTCGCACGCCTTGATGTCGGAAAAGCTTTCCTCGCAGACGACTCTCGCCATCGCCTCGCCGATCGGCAGCAGCAATGTTTCGGCCGAGCGCCAGCGTCGCGTCCGCTCCAGCGCGAAACCGTCATGATCGTCGTGACGATGCGGCACGATCCTGCTGAACGCCTGATCGCTTTCGAGCAATCGATTCAGCGGCTCCAACTCCTTGAGCGCCCGCGGCGCCAGCGGCCGGCCCATATGCTTGCGGACGAAGCCGCGGAACCATTCACGCAAATCACGCGCCTGCCCGGCAACCTTGTCGAGTTCGCCTAGCCTCGCGCGCGCCTTCAACTCGTCGAGCACATCTGACGGCACCAGTTTCGCCTGTGTGAGCCAGCGCAACAGGCCGTCGCCATCGGCGATCCAGTCGACCAGCGTATCGACCGGCGTCGCGATCGAATTGATGAAATCGAGGCCCAGGCTATCGGCGATGAACATCGCGGGCGGGTGGGACTGCACGGTGGCGTTCTCCTCGACGGCTTCTTCGATCTCGTCGCAAATAACCTGATTAAAGCCAGTTGACAAGTTACGAACATTGGATCATAAGCGCAGTAACCTGTCAAACTGCATTTATACGGTTACTAAGACAAGGAGCTCAATATGTCGAACAAGGATGTCAGCGTGGTGCTCGCCCATGGCGCGTGGGCCGACGGGTCGAGCTGGGCGCGGGTGATTACGGCGCTCGACGCCGAGGGCATCACCGCGGTCGCGGCCCCGTTGCCGCTGACTTCGCTCGCCGACGATGTCACCGCATTGAACCGCACGCTGGATCGCGTCGATGGACCGGTGGTGTTGGCGGGCCATGCCTATGCCGGCGCTGTGATCGCCGAGACCCGCTCGCCACGCGTCAAGGCACTGGTCTATGTCGCGGCGCTGGCGCCAGACGAGGGCGAGACCGTTGCCGACGTGTTCTATCGGCTGCCGCCGCATCCGTTTGCGCCAAAGCTCGCGCCCGACAACAACGGCCTGATCTGGCTGCCTGAGTCCGCCTTCGCGTCGGCCTTCGCACAAGGCGCGCGGGCCGAGGACCTCGCGGTGCTCGCCGCCGTGCAGCGGCCGATCTCCCCCGCCTGCATCACGGTGCCGGTCGGCCGTCCGCGATGGAAGGACGTCCCGAGCTGGTTTCTGGTCGCCGAGGACGACCGGATGATCGCCCCTGAGACCCAGCGCAGCATGGCGGCGCGGATGAAGGCTGCCGTGCGATCGCATGCCGTCGATCACACCCCGATCGTGACGGCGCCCGCGCACGTCACCGACATCATCCGGGAAGCGGTCAGCGCGGTTGCCGGGCAGATCAAGTCCTGATCTCCGAAACCAAACCACCACATCACGATCAAAGGGAGTGACAGATGTCCGAGATCAAGTATCGCACGGCCGATGTCGACGGCTTCAAGGTGTTCTATCGCGAGGCCGGCTCGCCCGGCTCGCCGAAACTGCTGCTGCTGCACGGCTTCCCGAGTGCGGGACACATGTTCCGCGATCTGATCCCGCTGCTCGCGGACAAGTTCCACATCGTGGCGCCTGATTTGCCCGGCTTCGGCCAGTCCGACATGCCGTCGCGCGAGACGTTCGCCTACAGCTTCCACAACATCGCCGGCGTGATCGACCGCTTCACCGAGGTGATCGGCTTCGATCGCTACGCGATCTATGTGTTCGACTACGGCGCGCCGACCGGCTTCCGCCTCGCGCTCAAGCATCCGGAGCGGATCACGGCGATCATCTCGCAGAACGGCAACGCCTACGAGGAAGGCCTCAGCGACGGCTGGACGCCGATCAAGGCCTATTGGCAGGACCCATCGCCGGCGAACCGCGACGCGCTGCGCGCCTTCCTGACGCCGGAGACCACGCGCTGGCAGTACACCCACGGCACGCCGGATCCGCACGCGGTCTCGCCCGACGGACAGAACCTCGACAATTACTACATGGCGCGTCCCGGCGCGCATGACGTGCAGCTCGATCTGTTCGGCGACTACAAGAGCAACGTCGCGCTCTACCCGGCCTTCCAGACCTACTTCCGCAGCCATCAGCCGCCGTTCCTCGCGGTGTGGGGCAAGAACGATCCGTTCTTCCTGCCGCCGGGCGCCGAAGCATTCAAGCGCGACAATCCGAACGCGGTGGTGCGCTTCCTCGACACCGGCCACTTCGCGCTGGAGACGCATGCCGCCGAGATCGCGCAAACCATCCGCGAGTTCCTGAGCCGCTAACGCGCGCCCCGGCAAGACGTCCGTCAAGGCGCAGGAACTCTTGCCCTGGCTGGAATGTTGGAAAGGATGCAATAACTCAGGAGGAAACTCGCATGAGAAACCTGTTATTGGCCGGCGCATTGGCGATTGCCGGTTTCGCTGTCGCCACGCCGATTTCCATTGCACCCGCGTCAGCTCAAGTCGCCGTCGATACTCCGCTCGGCGGCGTGAGAGTGGGTCCCGAGCCGCGTTACTACCGGGACTACGATCGGCCCGCTTATCGCGCCTACGGATATGATCGCGGATATCGCGGATGCCGCACCGTTACGATCGAGCGCGACGACGGCTCGGTCCGCAGGGTCCGCCGTTGCGACTAGCAGTACCGAACTGGGAGATCGCCGCCGGCGCTCGCAAGGGCGCCGGGCCGGCTCTCGCGATCAAGCAAGCGAGAGCCGTCCGCTAAGGCTGCTCGCTGCTGGCGGCCTCTTTCGTCTCGCTGATGCCCGGGCTCGTTTACAGCCTACGCCGCCGTCACACGCCAGATCACATTGCCGACATCGTCGGCCACCAGCAGCGAGCGGTCGGGACCGAGCGCGACGCCGACCGGACGGCCGTACGACACCTTCTCATCGGGCGCGAGGAAGCCCGACAGAATGTCGCGCGCCGGCCCTGAGGGACGGCCATTCGTGAACGGCACGAACACCACCTTGTAGCCTGACAGCGTCGAGCGATTCCACGAGCCGTGCTGGCCGATCGCCATGCCGTCGGGGAAACCCGGCAGCGTGCCCGCCGGCATCCAGCACAGGCCGAGCGATGCAGTGTGGCCGCCGAGCGCGTAGTCCGGCTGGATCGCCTTGGCGACCATCGCCGGATCCTGCGGCACGCGATCGTCCACCGTCTTGCCCCAGTAGCAATAGGGCCAGCCGTAGAAGCCGCCGTCGCGTACCGAGGTGAGATAGTCCGGCGGCGTCTCGTCGCCGATGCCGTCGCGCTCATTGACGACGGTCCACAGCACATTCGTGGTCGGCTCCCAGGCAAGCCCGACCGGGTTGCGCAGGCCGCCGGCGAAGATGCGGCTGGTGCCACCTGCGAGATCGAGCTCGTAGATCGCGGCGCGGCCCTCCTCGACCTTCATGCCGTTCTCGGCGATGTTGCTGAGCGATCCGACACCCGCATAGAGCTTCCTGCCGTCGGCGCTCGGCAGCAGGCTGCGCGTCCAGTGTCCGTCGGGCTTGAAGGTGACGAGCTTGCGTCCCTCCGCCGTGATGCGATCCGCGCCCGCGGTGTAGGGAAACGCAACCACGCCGTCGGTGTTGCCGACATAGAAGGTGTCGCCGATCAGCGCCATGCCGAACGGCTGGCGCAGCCCCTCCATGAAGGCGCCGCGGCTCTCGGCGACGCCGTCGCCATCGCGGTCGCGCAGCAGCGTGATGCGGTTGGCGCTGACGCCGAGGGCGGCGGCACGGCGCATCGTCGCCTGCATCGCATAGTGGAAGACGCTGCGCGGCGTGCCAGCAATCTGCGTCGCCTCCGCGATCAGGACATCGCCGTTCGGCAGCACGTTGATCCAGCGCGGATGATCGAGCCCCGCGGCAAAGGCGTTAACCTTGAGCCCTGCTGCTGCCGTCGGAAGCTGGCCCTTGTCCCAGCCGCGCGCCGTCGGCATCTTCAGCGTCGGGATCGCGCCCTGCGATTTCGCCGCCGGAATTTGCGGCGCGCTGCCCCAGGCCGGTGCGGGCTCGGCGCCCTGCATCCGCCGCCAGGCCACGGCGCCGGCCCCGATCGCCGCGACGACGCGGGCAAAAACTCCAGACGTGCTCATCGACTTCCCCTGTTATTCGCGCCCCGTGATTGCGCCCTGCCGGGCGGCCGCGGCCCGCAGCAGCATTCGCATAATGCCGGCCCTGATGACAGTAGTTATACGATCTTCGCATCCGCCATCGAATCGGGGAGACTGACCGTACGCTCCCTTGTCAGAGCGTTTTCCTCCCTGAGACCTTGCCCGCCCCGGTCGGCGGGCTTCCTTTTACGAAACGCCCGGCTTGTCGAAGCACTGCGGGCGCGGCCGGCTGCGGGGCGTTATAGCCGGAAACGCATAGCGCCCGGCACCGAATGCATTGGACCGGGCACAGCGCAATGATAGCCCACGCAAATTTGAAGGCCCATCGCTCGGCTTGAGCCGATGGGCCTTTTGCTATCCGTCAGCCGCTATGATTGACGCCGCAACGATGCGGCTCACTTCACCATCGCGCCGTAGACGATGTCCTGCACGTTCTCGCGATAATATTTGCGCAGCTCGCCGGGAGCCGCGGTTCCGACCACCACGACAAGGCGTTCTTTCGGATCGCAGAAGAACTGCGTGCCATAGGCGCCGTTCCAGGTGAACTCGCCTGGATTGCCCGGCACCGACGCCAGCCCCTCGCTGGTTCGCACCGCGACCGCCAGCCCGAAGCCGAAGCCGCCGCGATGCGGCTCGACCGCGGCGACGTTGTTCTTGATCTCGGGCCCAAGATGGTTCGACGTCATGAGATGCACTGTCGTGGGGCTGAGCACGCGCTTGCCGTCGAGCTCGCCACCATTGAGCAGCATCTGTCCGAAGCGGACATAATCGCCGACGGTCGCGAACGAGCAGGCGCCGCCGCAATCGAACTTGGTTGGCACGTCGAGCAGCTTGATGGCTTGCGGCTTGCCGGTGAGCGGATCGTTGGGGAAGGGACGCGCCAGTCGCGCGCGCTGGGCATCGCTCGGGTGGAACGTCGCCTCCTTCATGCCGAGCGGCTTCCAGACATTGGCTGAGAGATAGTCGCCGAGCCGCTGGCCCGAGACCTTCTCGACGACGGCGCCGAGCACGTCGATCGAGAAGCCGTATTCGAACTCGGTGCCGGGCTGGTGCACCAAAGGCAGCTTGGTGATGCGGTCGATGAAGGCCGCCGTGTCGCCTTCGATCGCCGGCGCGGTGCCGTCGGGATAGAGCCGCGCCAGCGCGCTCGAGCTGTCGGGCCGGCCACCATACATCAGGCCTGAAGTGTGGCGATAGAGATCATGGATGAAGATCGGCCGGGCCTGCGGCTCCATCGTCAGCGAGCCGTCAGCCTGCTGCACGCCGACCTTCATGTCGGCAAACCCCGGATAGAACTCGGCAACCTTGGCCTGCAGCGGCAGCCGGCCCTGCTCCATCAGCGTCAGCCCGGCGACCGCCGCCATCGGCTTCGTCATGGACGCCAGCGCGAACACGGCATTGATCGGCATCGGCGTGCCCTTGACCGGGTCGAGCTGGCCGTAGGCCTTGTAATGCACGAGGCGACCGTCGCGCGCGATCGCCACCACGGCGCCGGGCACGCGCTTGGCCGCGATCTCTCGCGCGAAGAAGTCGTCGAGCCGCGCCAGTCCCTGATCCGAGAAACCGGCCTGATGTGCCGAAGCTTCCGGCAGCGGCGGCGCGGCATGGGCGATGTTGACGGCAAGACATGTTGCGGCGGCGGCCGCGGCAATGGCGATCTTTCGCATTGTTTCCTCACCAGAGATCGCGGGCGATTGTTGTGTGGTTCGCTGCCCGCGCCGGCAGGATTAGATCACGCCGGCAGAGGCGACAAGGCGTCGCGGCGCGCGGCAGTGCCGCCGGGGCGCATGTCTGCACCAGCGAAGAACGGCTCAACCTCGTGCTCGAACGTCTTCAGCGCAGCGCCGATCGCCTGGTGCATGTCGAGATATTTGTAGGAGCCGAGCCGGCCGCCGAAGATGACGTTCGGATGCGGTGGCGTCATGGCGTGATAGGACGCGAGCATGGCGCGGTCGGCTGCGGTGTTGATCGGGTAATACGGCTCGTCGGTGCGGCCGGCAAAGCGGGAATATTCGCGGTAGATCGTGGTCCGCGCCCCCGCATGCGCGCGCTCCGGATGCAGGTGCCTGAACTCGTGGATGCGGGTGAACGGCACCTCGGCGTCGGCATAGTTGATGACCGCGGCGCCCTGGAAATCGGCGACGTCATGGACCTCGCGCGCGAAGTCCACGGTGCGCCAGCCGAGATGGCCGCAGGCATAGCCGAAGAAGCGATCGATCGGGCCGGTGTAGATCACGAGCTGGCGCGGGTTGATGCGGTCGGCGACGTCGAAATAGTCGACACCGAGCCGGACCGCGATCCTGGGATGTTCGAGCATCCGGCGGAAGATCGCGGTGTAGCCGTCGAGCGGCATGCCCTCGTAGCGGTCGGCAAAGTAGCGATCGTCGAAGGTGAAGCGCACCGGCAGGCGACCGATGATATCGGCCGAGAGCTCGCGCGGATCGGTCTGCCACTGCTTCTGCGTATAGCCGCGGATCAGGAGGTCATACAGCGTGCGGCCGACCGAGGCGATCGCCTTGTCCTCGAGATTGCCGATCCCGGAGGCACCATGCCTCCCGGAGGCACCATGCGCTGCCGCCTCGGCTGCGATCACAGCGCGCGCCTCGTCCGGCGACATGATGCGGCCGAACGCTGAGCACACCGTCGCAAGGTTGATCGGCATCGAATAGACATGGCCGTTCGCCACCGTGAAGACGCGGTGGCGGTAGTCGGTGAATTCGGTGAAGCGGTGCAGATAACGCCAGACGGTCTCGGAATTGGTGTGGAAGATATGCGTGCCGTAGCGATGCACCTCGACGCCGCTGTCGGAATCGACTTCCGAATAGGCGTTGCCGCCGATATGGGGCCGGCGGTCGAGCACGCAGACCGAGCGGTCGAGCCTGTTCGCCACCTGCTCGGCGATCACGGCGCCGAAGAAGCCGGCGCCCACCACGACGACATCGAAACTCTCAAGCTGCATGTGGCCCCCGCTCCCCGCGCGGGCCCGGGCGGTCGCCCGCCGCGTGATCCCGTCGGAGCTTCAACGGCGCTGCCGCCGACTTCCGGCGAAGATTTTGGTTAAGGCCACGATAATTTCGTGCCCGGAACAGCGGGCTCGGCCGTTCAACTGACAGCATGCGAGGCGCTGGGTTTATCCGCGCGCGCAGCAACAGCATCATGCGCGGGGGCCCGATGTCCGTAATCTGCGTTCTGTATTCCAGCAACACGACTTATGATTCGCTGCGCGGCATCCTCGCGATGGCGGCCGCCGAGCTCGACCGGCTCGGGCACGAGGTCAAGATGCTCGACCTGCTGGCGCCGGATTTCTCGGCCCGGCTCAATGCGCTGTTGCCGCGGAAGACCGAGACGATGGCGCTCGGCTTCTCCGGCATCGGGCTCGATATCCACACCAAGGACGGCCGGCTGTTCTGGGACGTCGCCCAGATTCCCGTCTTCACCTGGTTCTGCGACCACCCCTGCTATTTCGCCAAGCGGCACGGGCTCGAGAGCCGCTACACCGCGCATGGCTACGTGTTTCCCGACCACGCCGCATTCAACCGCGATCACCTCGGCGCTAACGGCAGCGTGTTCGCGACCCATATGGGCATCCCCGATCCCGGCTTCTTCGGCGGCCTGCCGCCCGAGAAGCGCAACGGCCGGCTGATCTTCGCCAAGTCCGGCTGGAATCCGCTGGCCCTCGAGCGCGGCTGGCGCAAGACGATGCCGCCAAAGCTGTTCGCGCTGCTGTTCGACGCGATCGCCGAGGCGCGCGGCAAGACCTGCGGCGCGTTTCCAAAAATCATCGTCGATGTCGCCGAGCGGCATCTCGTCTATCTGAAGCCTGGCGGCGAGCTGTTCAACGTGATTCTGACCCGGCTCGACAATTACACAAGAGGCGTGCGCACCCGCGAGGTCGGCGCGGTGCTGGCCGACTATCCGGTCGATTTCATCGGCGGCGGCTGGAGCGATCTCGACGTCGGCAGACGTCCAGCCCGCGTGCTAGGCGCGATGACCTTCGATGCGATGCGTGAAGGCCTCGGCAGCTATCTCGCCACGGTCTCGCTCAATCCCAACATCGACCTGTCGGTGCACGACCGGGTGTTCTTCGCGCTCGGCGCCGGCACCGTGCCGGTGTTCGACGCCAACCGCTTCTCGACCGCGGAAATGCCGTATCTTAACCGCTACAGCTTCGGCCAGGACACGACCAGCGTCGCCGCCGCCGTCGAGGCCCTGCTGGCCGATCCCGCCGCGGCCCAGGCGGCGACCGCCACCACGATGAGCGAGCTCTATCCGCGCTTCTCGATGCAGCGGTCGGTGCAAGACATCCACGAGATCACGATGTCGATCGCGGGCGCCGCCGGCGCCAGTCTGTTGCCGGCTGAGCCGGTGCCAGCAGGCGTCTGGACGCCGAAACAGGCGGCCTGATCGCGTGCCGTTGGCATGACTGCGCCAGGTGGCGCACCGCGCGCGACGCGGACCGCCGCGGGCTTCGCCGCCCGCTCATAAGTCCAGTTGACCCGTCGCCGGATAGACCACCGTACCATCGCCTTGGACCACGGCGCCTTCGGTGAGGCGGGCGGGCTCGAGGCGGCCCTCCCCCATGATGTGGACGACGATCTCGCCGGACGCGATGAGATAGTCGGCGACGATGCGGCGGTGGCAGCGCCACCACACCGCTTCCGAGCACATGATCGCGCAGCGTTGCCGGTGCCCCTCGTCGCGCAGATGTTGCAGGCTCGCGTGAAACTGCGGCGACAGCGCATAGTCGGCGTAGTTGTGGAAGCTCTCGTTGCTCCAGAATCCGTTGACTGAAGGCGGCACGCCTCGCGCCTTGCCGCGCAGCCCGCCGAGATCGGCCAGATGCTCATACGAGATGCCGGCGGCCGACAGAGACGTGGGCAGCGTGTCCTTGTTGAACTGCGGATTGGTGCGCGACCGCGGCACCGTTCTGATGTCGACGACGCGGTCGATCCTGGCCGCAGTGAGGAGGACGATCAAGTCCTCGAGACTGCGGTTGGAATGGCCGATCGTGAAGAACGGCAGCGCTACGCCTTCGCTAGGCACGATGGAGCGCGCTGCCCTTGTGCGCGGCGACGTGATCGGTCTTGTCGCTCTTGATCTCGTATTGCGGATCGGCCTCCGAGGCGCGGTGCATATGCCCCTTGTAATCGAAATCGCGGGTATGAACCGCGATGATGGTGCCCGAGACCCGGCCAGCCTCGGAATTCCACCTGACGTGATCGCCGGCCTTGAATCGTCTAGTCATGTCGCAACGTCCTTCAGGCGGGGGATCGCCCTGACGATACGGCGCCAAATTGTGGCATCGGAATCAAATGCTCGCCGCTGCAAACGGGTTGGCAGCCGTCCCGGTTCCTGCCGTGCCTTCCGGATCGTCCGAATGCAACGTTGGGCCGATCAGAATTGCTGCGAGGGGATGGTGCCCAGGGGCGGGATCGAACCACCGACACTGCGATTTTCAGTCGCATGCTCTACCAACTGAGCTACCTGGGCAAACCCGCGGGGCCGAAAAGGCCGAAGCGAGCGGGCGGTTTATAGAGAGGTCGGGGCGCTGTGTCCACCCGGCTTCGCGAAACGCTTCGCCGGGCGCCGCGCGCCTGGCGTTCTTTCCCCAACTTGTTGGGAAATCTTGGCTATTCCGGGTCCTCGGCGTCATCATCGCGGCCGGGAACGACATAGCGGCCGCTGAGCCAGCGGTTGAGGTCGACGTCGCGGCAGCGCGACGAGCAGAACGGGAGAAAGGTCCGCTGGGCGGGCTTGCCGCAGATCGGGCACGCCCGTGAGGCGGCCGGGGGTGTTCGGGCTTGATCGGTCATGGTTGGGCCGGAGTGTACATCATCTGCCGCATGTTCTGCTGCGCTCCCTTTCCCGGTTGCGGGTTAGGCAATCGCATATGCGTCTTCGAACGCCGGGCAGTTGACGGCTACTGTGCATGGGGTTGTTTTCGATATTTCGGCGGCGCGCCTCTGGGACGAGCTATCGCACCCGGCTATCGGCCGGTTCCATAGCCCGGCCATGCCGACGTGGGGCAGTTGGGGTGAGGTCTCACCAGGAGCCGTTCAGGAGGAAAGAGCCCCACCCGCAAGCGGCAGAGGTGGACTGCCGTCGCTGCGCGAAAGCGGATAATTCAAACCGCGACGGCGTTGAGCCAGCCGTGGCGGATCGGAAACCCCTCGCCGCCGAGCAGGGTCACGGTCTCGTAGAGCGGCAGGCCGACGACGTTGGTGTAGGAGCCGACCATCTTGACCACGAAGGATCCGGCGATGCCCTGCACGGCATAGCCGCCGGCTTTGCCGCGCCATTCGCCGGAGCCGATATAGGCCTGGATGTCGTCGTCGCTGAGCCGCTTGAAGCGCACGCGGGTCTCCACCAGGCGCTGGCGGAACGCCTCGCGCGGCGTCACCACGCAGATCGCGGTGTAGACGCGGTGATTGCGGCCCGACAGTAGCCGCAGGCACTGCGCGGCCTCGTCGACCAGATTGGCCTTGGGCAGGATACGCCGGCCGACCGCCACCACGGTGTCGGCCGAGATGATGAAGGAGCCGCGCAGATCGTCGTCGAGTTGCACCGACTTCAGCGCCGCGTCCGCCTTCGCACGCGCGAGGCGATTGGCGCAGGCGCGCGGCAACTCGCCCCGCCGCGGGGTCTCGTCGACATCGGCCGGGCGCAACGCGTCGGGCTCGATGCCGGCCTGGTTGAGCAGGGCCAGCCGCCGCGGCGAACCGGAAGCAAGAACGAATTTGGGACGGCCTAGCATGCGGGCTTTTGGGCTGAATCGGGGGGACGGACGCGGGCGGAACCTATCGGATGGGGCATGGATGCACAACCTTGGAACCGGCCGCGAATCGCGCTTCCCCGTGGGCGACAAGGCCCCATAAGCACAGCTGTTTGTCAGCCGCATGACTCGCCGGGAAAGTGGAAGGACGGACTTGCTAAACCGCTGATATTCCCCATTTGTTGGCTGACTGTTTGAAGGTAGTTGTAAGTGGTTATCACTCCATTTCCTTCCACCGTCCTTCCACCATTTTGGAAACGCCGAAATGAAATTTACCAGCACGTCAGCGGTGCGGAAGCTCCGGACACCGGAAGGCAGGACGGAAATTATGATCTGGGATGACAGCATGCCCGGCTTCGGCGTCCGCCTCCGGGCAAGCGGTGCGTCCAGCTACATCTGTCAATGGCAGATTGGTTCCCGGCAAGGTCGGGAGACGATCGGCAGGATCAGCGTCCTCGATCTCGATACCGCTCGCGAGAAGGCCCGGCATATTCTTGGCCTTGCTCAGACCGGCAAGAGCCCGAAGCAAGCACGCCTTGACGAAGAGCGTCGCATCTCTCAGGCGCTTGGACCGCTCATCAATCGTTATCTTGAGGCGATGGAGGGCCGCTGGGCCAGCAAGTACAGGTCGGACATTGAGCGCTATCTCAGGGTCTATTTCAAACGCTTGCACGGCATGTCGCCGACCGATATCACCCGCGCTGACGTTTCCGCCGAGTTGGCTACCATTGAGCGTGATAGCGGCAAGACGTGTCGTAACCGGTCCCGCGCTGCCCTCAGCACCTTTTTCAATTGGCTGATTGCGGAAGGCGTCCTTGAGCACAATCCCGCCGAGAAGACGGCTAAGGCGCAAGAGGTACCGCGCGACCGCGCGCTGAGCGCTGCCGAGATCGCCAAGCTTTGGACCGCCCTTGACGCCGACGTGTTCTCTCAGGACGAGCGTGATGCGTTGCGCCTGATGATCCTCACCGCGCAACGCGCCGGCCAAATCGGCAATCTCCGCGTCTCTGAGATCGGCGACGATCGGCTGACTTGGGACCGCGCTCGCGCGAAAAACAAAGCACTCGGTCGGCATGTTTTGCCGTTAGCACCAATGGCGAAGGCGATCATCGACAGCCGCACCGTCAAGGACCGGACCTTTGTATTCGGCTATCACGATCTCGGCCTGACGAACTGGACTCGCTTGAAGCAGCGCATCGACGACATTGTGAGGTTCAATGAACCGTGGGTATTCCACGATCTTCGCAGGACCGCGAAAACGATCATGTCCGAGCATCTCGACGTTCCCGGCGAAGTCTCGGAGTCGATCCTCAACCACGGCAAGCGCGGGATGGATCAAGTTTACAACTCCGCCGTCTACATTAGGCAGAAGCTCGAAGCTCTCACCAAATGGGAAGGTTACATCATGTCGGCAGTCGATGCGCAGGATACACGCCAAGCTGCCTAGCTGACTCACCAATGCGTTTAAAAAGAAAGCCCGGCCTTTGGCCGGGCTTTTTGTGCTGATCACTGTCCTTGGCTATTTTCATTCCAACGGTCGCTGATCGGTCCCCATTTGAACATATCGCAACGCCAGCGCTTGGCATGCTCCTTGATCGCATAGTGGGTGCCAAGATCGGGCCGCCAGCCGCAAGGACACTTCACCCATTTACCGCGCTTGACCTCTTTTGGGTCAACCCAAAACCGCCGGAAGCCGTTAACGCCGTGCATCATGTCGGCAGAGTGCTGCACATGATTGTGTGCCAGCCTCCAATGTGCCTTATCAGACGTGCGCCTGTAGACCAGCATCACATCCCCCGCCTTACATCAATGATACGCTCGTTGCGTGTCATCACGTCGGCGCACCAATCATTGATGCGATCGAGATCACCGCAGTCGATGATCGTGGTGCCGTTAAACAGCAACTGATATGGCCCATAGCCGTTCGCCGTCTCACGCTTCGTAGCCTTGGCTATACTTCGTCCCTCATGCCAGAAACGCCGCCCGAAGCGCTTCGTTACGGCGTTGAAAGTCACTTCCATCGTAGATTTTCCTCTCAGGTTGTGGTCGCCCATTGTGGGCACATGCAGCCGAAATGGTGCCGAGCATCGCGTTGTCAAATTCAAGGTGGCCTAGATATAGGCCACTGAGCATATTTATTTTTTCTGCGCGGACGTGACCGACCCTCAACAGGCGTTCACTGGACTAGATTTAGGCCACGTCGTGATCGACCTATCGCTCTAACGACAAGCGGCCCCTTCGCGCAGACAATCTCGACGGCGGTCTCTCCGCCCGTTTGTCCACACCCACGAACTGGGCTGCAAGGTTCGCTTGCCGTCTGAGCGGGCTCTATATTTCCCGACATCACCGAAGCGCAACGATGCAGACGTGAGCGTGGCCCGAGCGATCGGGTCGCTGGCTCTTTGACTCGTGAAGAGTGTTGGGAGGCGGCACGCTGTGTCGCCTCCGGCAATACGATTTTTCAGGCATCCGCAGATGACAGTCCAGCGGGCGCGCGAAAAGTCGTGTTCTTTTTTCTCAACCCTCAGAAACTCTCAAAAGAAGGAGCGCATGAAAACTCAAGCACGGCTGGTGAAGGTCGATCGCACCGACACGAGAGCAGTCGCGCAGACCCGCGCGCTTATCAGGTTGCTCTATAACGCTCACGGAAACAGCCGGAAGACCCCGCTCTACCAAACTCGAAAGAACATCCGTTTCGCTGACCTTGAGCTTCTCTACGCCCATCAATTTCGCGGCACCGAGCTACCCGAGGACTCTGCAGGATGGGACTGCATACTCATTGCTGCCTGCCATCTTTGGTATCTCGGCAAGAAATGCGGCGCAGATGCCGCCATCAGAGAGTGGATTGAGCAATGGGCTCCGTGGCTCAGTCCATACGACATCGAAACCGTGATCATGGAAGTTACCGCCAATCCTCGGAAGTGGACAGCCGATGAGCTGGGCCAAGAGATGCGGTTGGCATTCGAGACGCGACAAGCGCTCGGCATCACCACCATCGGTGCATTCGATCTCGATAAGGCTGGCCGCGAGCTGCGACGCAAGCGTTGCAAAAAGCAAGCCGAAGCCGAACGTCGGCGTAAGCGCGGCGCACAGCCGCGCGCTGAGTATCTGGCGACGCACTCCGAAAGCAGGACTAAGCCGTGGCTGGCACTGGGTGTCAGCAGGCGCACTTATCAACGCCGCAAAGCAAACGCCAAGGTTGGCACAGGTCCGTGTACAGCAAAGTAAGTAAGTATCTGGTGTACACGCACTTGTGCCACTTCGCGCACCAACCGAAGAGAGCAACAAATGACCAATATCGTAAGACTCGACGACCATAGGCCACGGCCAACTGATGACGACTACCGCACCGCCTATCGGCGGCACGCAGAGAAAAAATTGGAAGACGCAATAGCCGCATTCGCGAAGGGCGAAACCCTTACGTCTCATCAGCGTGGCCTGCTGTTTCTTGCAGCAAGAAAAGGCTAGCGTTCGGTAACAGCATGAGAGTGCATGATCGTATGGCTCGGCCGGATCATCAGGGGATGGCCGTCCGCACTCCCAGCGACGACTTGGCCGGTGCCATCGCCGCCGAATTCGCTAAGCGCGCGTTCAGGCAGAAACTGGTCCGGGTTGCCGTGTGCGATGTTCAACATGACCCGCGTCATGCTCGACGTTGCAAGCGCGATTGCTGAGCATGCCGAGTTGGGAACCGACGTGGCAGTCGTTCCGGTCACTGCACTGCAAGCCGTATGCAATCCCACCAGCATGGGAACTGCGCTGGCTGAGGGATGCCGGGTATGTCGCCGCATACAAGGCGGCATCCCGTGGACCGGATGGCGGGTTTCGCTGGCGTGTCACGCTGAGTGCACGGTGGTTGCTGATAGCTGCAGGTGAGCACCATGCCATTCGCAAATGGATCGCGCAGCAAGGCTGCTGATAAGTCCGCAGCTAGTCGGTAGCATTGACCGCCACCGTCAGAACAAACCCACCCGTGACTCGCGCTGAGTCAGGAAAGCGGCATCTGACAGTGTTGGTCGGCAAGAGCCGCAGCACCATCAGCACAAGCCCCAAAGCACCAATTCCCATAGAGAACCGCTCGATCCGTGAGAGCGCGTGTACTGCGCGTGCTCTCCAATCTCTCGCGCCTCTCAATCGAGCGGGGAGAAGAGCGATGCTGACCGGGCGAAAAGGAAGATAACAAATTCCTGCAATAGGATTTGGGTCCCAGTGGCGCCCCCTATGCCGACGGTCCACGCACGCGCGACGGCGACGTATCCCTACGGAAACAACGCCCCAAGGGGGTTCAGATCATTGCCATTGTTGGCACTCGGGAACCCTGCTTAACACCTGAAAGGACTACTTGAATGGATTTAGACCTGTTTGGCGACCGGCCAGACCCGCTGACTGAGAAACGTTACGTGCGTGTAAGCCGTGCCCTAGAATTGATGGGCATCAGCAAGAGTAAGCTCTATTCGTTAATCCGCACCGATAGGATCAGGGCAGTCAAGCTCGATACGGTCACGTACATCGACATGTTCACCGTCAAGACGCTCTTTACTTCGTGCCCGAAGATCAGGCCGAAGACGAAAGACACGCCTCCCAGTCACGAATTACTGCAGGCCCTCGGCTTCCCTGCTCTTCCCGACGATCGAAGCTTGAACCTCTCGATCGCTGAGGATGATCTCTGCCTCGATGACCGGATGCTAAGGCAGCTCAGGAAGCGGGGATCGACCCCCGGCGCTGATGGGGCGGCACAATGATCGATCAGGTTACGATCTCGCGGCGCGCGCTCGCCAGCATCTACAGCCGCATGAAGCATGCCGAAGGCGAAGCGGCTGTCGCCAAACGTGAATGGTGGCGCTCGCAAGCTGAGCTTGACGAGGAACGGCATCGCCGCAAGATCGCCGAAGCCCTGCTTGAACCCCTCCGTGAAAAGATCGCGCGGCTCGAAGCCGAACTCGCCTCCGCACGCCTAGCCCAGACCGTCATCGATCTCGGCAGCGCGAGCCGCCCGATGGGCGGCATGATGCCAGTTCCTCAGCTTCTCGAACAAGTCCCGCACGGCGTGATCAGCAAATCCAGAGTGTACGAACTCGCCAAGTCAGGCGAGATCACATCGTGTCAGTCGGACGACGGGCGGCTCTACGCATTGCCAGCAAGTTTTTGGGCTGCGGTTCGCAAGGCAGCGACAAGGAAGTGCTTGCGGCTGCTCGAACGCGATGGGCAGCTAGTCGCCGAACCGTTATGAACCGGACGAACTGGACGAGCTACGGTTTCGCCTCCGAAAACCGTGTATAGTTGCCTTCGTCGCCCGGAGCGAACCGCGCTCCCGCCCAAACCCTTCCCAATCATCCCGAACCCCAAAACCTACGCCTCGTTGCCAGCGTGCAACGGGGCTTCACCTGTTGAAACGAGGACTCCTATGGGATTTTCATTCTTCCCGAAAAAAGGCGATCAGACCCTCAAGTCACTGATCAAAGATATCGCGAACATCGAAGATCGTCTCGGCACCCTTCGCGGCGAACTGAACGACGTTCGCGGTGCTGCCGTCGCCGCCTCTGAGGCGGCTGAGAGGCTCGTTTTCGAGCGTAAGCCAACCGCCGAGATCGAGGCCGCGCATGCCCTCCTTGCGCAATCGGAGGCGTCCGCGAAGACGCTTACGTCCGTCATCCGCCGCTATGAACAGGCACTTGCTCAGAAACGCGCCGAACATGACTCGATCGTTCGTGCCGAACTGGCCGCGAAGCTGGCTAACGAGCACGAGGCCGCTCTTCACGACTATCAGGCCGCCGCGCTCGCTGCGGTCGATGCTATTAGCGCATTGATCGCGCCAGCCGAGAAAATCGGCGGCTTGTCGTTCGCGGCCGCAGAAATCGCTGGCTTCGCGCAATCGATCTGCCGCGATCTCGCGCTCAGCGTAGATCACACTGCGGCTGAGCTTGCATACCTGATCGACGGTCTCCGCAACGGCTCGATCGCGCCAAGCATGCCGGTTGAACATGAGCCGGTCGCGGCAATAGAAGTCGCGCCTGTGATCCCGACCCGCCGTGTTGTGGCTCTGGCCGACTGCAAATGGCAGCACGGCGGCGAACTCCGCGCGGCTGCCAAGGATAGTCAGGTCGATCTCCCCGTCGCAACAGCCGATCGTGCCGTCGCCGCTGGCCGCGCCGCCGAAGTCGGTTCTCCCGCATGGTTGAAGCATAACGCTGGCCGCCTCATTCAGGTCGATCCGCGCACTACAGGTCTGATCGATCTCGACGCCGACGACCTGCGGCGTCCGACTCCGGCGTTCGGAAACGATCAGGGCGTTGCCGCTGGCGGCATCGTTGAAGTCATTTCCTATCAGAGGTAACCAATGGGCCAATTCATCACGTCAACGGACCTCCGTCGCTTCTCTTCGGAGAAGCGGCGATCTAGCACTGTACCGGGCGAACCACGCAGCTTAAACAAATCCGATCGCACAATTGATGCCACGTTGAGCAAGGGCAGCGCCGTCCAGAGAGCATACGGGACCGAAGTCTTGCGCATCTCGCCATCCGCCGTTGATCTATCACGCCTCGACGCTGGCGGCATCATGGTCCTTGACAGCCACAACCAAAGCTCGATCTCGTCCAGCTTGGGACGATTAACTCGCGTTTGGTTTGAAGGAAAGACGCTCCTCGGTCGCATTCGCTTCAATAAGACGCCAGCAGGCGACGCGGCATTCGGAATGGTCGCACGCGGCGAACTGTCTTCGGTCTCGGTCGGCTACACCGTGACCAAATGGCAGATTACCGGCGAGGATGGCCGCATCCTCGATCCGGCAGTCGATCGAATTTCCTTCGACGACAATCTTACCTTTGAGGCCGTCCGTTGGGGACTCCATGAAGTCTCAATCGTTAGCACTCCGGCAGATAGCGAAGCAAATTTTCGCAGCTTCGGCGACTACTCGCTTGCAGCCGCTCACCGCGCTGCGCTCGCACGTATGGCCGCGAGAACCCGTATGCTGGCTCGCCAGCGCATGATTGATCGGATGCGTGGCCGGTGATGCTCCACTCCCTCACCGTTGACATCCGCGAGGCTCGTCGCGTCGCGGCGCATGAGAGCGGGCACGCAATCGCCCGTTGGGCGGTTGGCGCCGGGATCGACAGCATAACGATCGTCAGCAACGGCCAAGGCGTCAACGGTCGCGTCGTCGGAGATGCTGATGACGACTTCGACCGGATCGTCATCCTGTCTGCGGGTCGTGCTGGCGAGCGCGCCCATCTCGGCGAGGCTGATGACATAGGCGGCAGCGATCTACGTAAGGCCGAAGCGGTGGCACGGCTGCTTGCACCGAATAGCAGCGTCGCCCGCGAGTATCTGCTCGATGCGGCAATCCGCGAGGCCCGCGCGATCATTCGCCGTCATCGGCGAGCATTTGACGCTCTCGTCGCCGAGTTACTGAGGCGCTCGACGATGACCGGTCAAGCGGTCGTCGAACTGATCAAGTGCAACAGATAAGTTTCCGGTGTACTCGCGCCGGGAAGGACGCGGGTAATTCGCCGGGTTAAAAATCCGAGGTGATTGGCAACCCGCGTCCACTAATTTCCACCTACCTGCGGGGTTGCCTTCCTTACCCATGTTGCGCCGGTTCGCAGGCGCGGAGGCGGCAGGGTTATCATGGCTTAGGCCCCCAACGTGCTGCCCTTTTAATTCACAGGAACGGACATTCGGGATCGTCGTTTACTGCAGGTCGTGCTGTCTGACAGCAGCCCGGACGATCCCGCAACCGGCCTCAGCGGGTCCCCTCTCGCTGAGGCCGGCTTTCGTTTCGGGAACAAGTGGCAATTTGCGGCGTTGCAATGTCGGTCGGGCTGAGTGGGACGACCATCGGCCTCAGTGCTCTCCCCGGGGCGCTGGGGCCGATCTCAGAATCCGACCGCTTTGCATATGTGAATGCGGGTACCTGAGCCGGGGCGCAAAATGGGGCTATGTTCAGCAGAAGCAATCACGCAGATGGCGTCGAGTACAGCTCCAAAGCGGTGGCGGCGATATCGTTCGTAGCGCTCATGGTAGGCATCGGCGCTCTGCTGATCGGCTGAACACCTCCGACGTGATGCCGCACGCGGCCGCAGCGATTGACCCTCGCTGGGGGCCGTTTCTTTGAGTTGTCCGAGCCCCACTATAATAGTCTCCATCGGCATGAACGTGGTCTGCGCGCCAATGAAAATTCAAACCTGTCACGATGAATGAGGCCGCCCCATGGCCTTTAGGTCTTCTCGCGCGGGGCAAAGCGATGCACCATTCGGTTGCCGCACCACAGCTCAATTGGTGCGGTCCCGACAAGATGTTCAGCTAAGGTAATTGCGTCTCGGTCGTTTTCGAGGATGAACGCTCGGCCACCGATGATCTTGCCGTCCGGACTCATGAAATACGCGCGATACTCTGCCATCTCGGACCGTCTATTAGTCGCTCCAGATTTGTTCACCGCACTTACACTCAACGAGCCGCACGGTCTTTCCCGCGACGGGGTCGAGAAAGCCGCGAATGAGTTGTGGGATGTCGGAGCACTTAGGGCAGCGGCGCAGCTGCCAGTTCATGGCTTTGGGTGAGGTTGATTGCTGATTTTGGGTAAGCTCTTCCACATCATTTCCCCGCACTCGATGAGTGGACTCCTTAAGTTACAAAGTGGACACTTGTTCCAAAATCAAGGACGAAAAGCCGGGGAATGCATGGAACCTTCTTCTAGGGCCGTCTACGCCCCCCCACTGGGTGCTGTCCTAGTTAGGACACTCGCTCTGCGGAACTAGGACACTGTTGCCCGCAGGCCATTGCGGCGCGATCAGAGAGAGGCGCAGTATCGAAGCTGCCGACCCGTCCGGCAGATCGATCGGCGGATCAAGTCACGGCTCCAGCACCGGCCTCTAGGCCCCCAGAGGTGCTGGGGCCGTTTCTTTGCCTCCCCGGGATTCTACTGAATCCACCGCTGCTGCAATTGGCGCTAATTTCTTCACTGCCGGGGGCAGGCTTTGATCTCGGATGATTTTCAGATTTACCCCGGCGGGGCCGTTTGCGTGACGCGGCCCTCTAGTTTCCACTAAGCGGCCCCCTCGCTGGGGCCGCTTCTTTGGGACAAAGCAAACTTATTCGGGTCCGGTGATTTGCGGCGTCGTCAGCGTTTCGATTGCCAGAGCGGCTACTGATGGCGGGACGTCGCTCACCCGAAGAGAGGCGACACGTTGCGACTACCATTGATGGCCGAGCCGCCGATTGAGCCAGAGCCGGAAGCGCAGCCCGTAACCAGTCCGCAGCCTGACCATGATTGAAATGCTGGTCGGTGACGTAAAGAACAAAAATGACGCCTACAGCTAGCAATAAGCCCTTCATGAACCGACCCTCCCTAAGACCTTGGGGGCTCCGGGTGTCGTGACGACTCAAGCATTCTGCTCGGAATTTCTGTCCGTGTTGGCTCCGGCAATCGGCTTGCTTCGAACGTTCTATTGTTGCGTACCATCCAGCTCGCAAGTCGAACGTAACCGCGCCTCAGCGCCGGTAGGAACCATTCCCTTGGTTCGTCGCGATCCATGCGCTCTATGATAAAGACGTAGGATTTAAGGAGTTATTGCCCGTTATCACCGGGCAACTCCGGATACCTATATCATCGTATGCGTGGCGAGGGCCTAGCCCCCGGGGATTCTACTGAATCCACGGTTGCTAGATTTGGCGCTAATGTCTTCACTGCCGGGGGCAGGCTTTGATCTCGGATGATTTTCAGATTTACCCGGCGGGGCCGTTTGCTTGACGCAGCCCTCTCGTTTTCACTGAACGGCCCCGTGTTGGGGCCGTTTCTTTGGGGCGGAAAGCGGCGTACCAGAAGTTTCTACGAGGGATGGATGCCCTAATACTGGGTGCTGTCCTAATTAGGACACCGGACATTTCGAATTCGGACACCAAACGAAGAACGCCCGGCAACCTTTCGGCAGCCGGGCGGTAGCTGTTTCTTCCATGTTGCAGGTATTCGGATATCCCGACAGTCCGATTGGCGGCAACCCGTATGAACACGGATTTTGATGACCCTATAAGAGTTCGTTAAGGGTACCTTGTTTACGAATATTGTCGGTCTAGACCTTGCCCGTCCTGATCGCCTGCATAGTGATACCTTGGAGTTGGACCCGCCACGTTCTTAGCGTGGCGGGGTTTTCCCGTTTTAGAAGATGCTGCCGACGCTCGAAAGGATCGAGAAGGCAAGGTTTTCCTATTTCGAGTCCTCCATCGCGCTTTCGACCTCATCGGCCAATGTTCAGTGATGCGCTGCCAGTTTAGCAAATAGGGCTTTCTTGGTCGCATTGGTCGCCAGCTTGCTAATTAGCTCGCACTCTTCCGCTTCGATCCGGAGCTTTTCCAAGTGCGCCTTCATGTCCTTCATGAGCCATCTCCCCGAGATCGAAGGGGATCATTGCACGGGGCACTGGCAGCACATACGACTTCCGAAACTCCGTTCATCCACGAAGACCCCCCGATACGGCTTACAGGCAAGCCCCCCAATTAGAGTCAGCAGCGCAAACGGTATTGGCAGCGCATCCAATGATCGTGACTGCCCTGTCTCCTGTCATGCCCAGACGGCTGGAACCGCCGCCGTCCGTCTCGTTGACTTAGGTCAAGGATGCTCACCCACGGAAAACCCCGGGGACTCGGCCTTACTTCTGGGGAGCGAACTCCAGCGCGTACAGCGCGTCCTGTAGTTCTTTCTCCAGCTCGCGGATGTGCTTGGCGGTCGGCTCATCGGTGTAACGCTTCGCCAGCTCGCGGCAGTGCGCGAGCTTCCGCTCGATGGCCAGTTTTTCCTGATCCTTCCCCATGCTCAATTAGGTACGCGAAGCGCCGACTAATTCAACGTTGAGGAACCCCCGGGTCTTCCCTTACGGAGAACCACGTAGGGAACGAGTTTGCCGCCCTATAGAAAGCCGTTATGCCCAAGACAGTGTTCGGTCTCAGTAGTGCTACCGAGAACGCCGCCCAACCAATTCAGGCCACTGCGATTTTCAAACTAGGCCACTAGCGTCGGAAACAGGCCAGCGCCCAGCGCCTAACGGGAACAAATTGAGAACTGCGAGAAACGATCCGGCGAATGTCTATCGAGGCGCCCGAAGGTTCAAATCCAAGGCTCAAAAATGCTTCGTTGCCGTTCGATGGATAGCGTCCGAAAATCAGCCACAGTCCGTAAGTTGCGACCGGTGCCACCTTGCCGGTCGAACTCGGACTGCGCCAACTCAGTCTTCAGCGGAAGTCCAACCGAACAGGAGACACATCCATGACATTCGGAAGATGGAGTTTCATCGCCGCGGCTGTCACCTGCGCTATAGCAGCGAGCTCTTGCGCGAGCATTGCAGCCGAACCTAGCGGCAAGATTACGATCCTCTATGACGCGTTTGGCACCGATCCTGAAATGACAAAGGATTGGGGTTTCTCCGCGCTGGTGGAGGTCGCAGGAAAGCGCATTCTGTTTGATACCGGAGATAACGCGGAAATCTTTGGGAAGAATGTCAGGGCGAAAGGAGTCGATCTTACCACGCTTGACTTTGTGATCCTCTCCCATCGGCATTCCGATCACATGGCCGGACTAAGCTATGTGCTGAGTGTAAACCCGAACGTCAAGATATACGCGCCGAAAGAAGGGTTCGGCATCTACGGTTCGTCGCTTCCATCCACCTTCTATCGCAAGGACGATTCCCTGCCTGACGAGATGCGATACTTCGGCGGCAAACCGCCGAAAATCATGGAGTTCGGCGCCGCGTGGCCCAATGCCAAGTTCGAACTGATCGATCAGACGACGGAGGTCGCACCCGGTATCACCTTGATCGCCCTCGTTTCCGATCTTCCCGGCACAAAGGAACTCAAAGAACTCTCCCTCGCAGTGAATACGCCGGATGGCCTAATTCTTGTCGTCGGCTGTTCGCATCCGGGAATCGAACGCATTGTAGAGGCCGCAACGGCGATCAACCCCAGAATCCACCTCGTCGCCGGAGGGTTCCACCTTGTTGTTGCTGCGGACGACGCCATTGAGAAGATCGTGATCTCCCTCAAGGACAAATTCAAAGTTGAGAACATTGCCCCCGGGCACTGCACGGGCGAACCGACGTTTGCCGCGCTAAAAAAGGCGTTTGGCGCCCAATACATCTATGCGGGGCTGGGCACGTCGTTGATCCTCGGAGCCGACATCACCTCCAACGTGAGGCGCGGCGAAGCGCCTACGCCTGACGATCTCGCCATCTATCGCAGGCTGGCCAGTAGCGAAGACTGATTTTGCGCCCCACGCGCACGCAGCTTTTGACCCGAAGCGGTCATGAAACGAGCGTGCCACAGCTTTGGTCAGAGGCAACACTCTTACTTTGGCGGTGGCTTGTCGTAGAGCGGCTTACCCTTATCGACGATATGCACCGTCAGTAATTTTACCGCCTTGTCGCCGACCACCTTATAAGCCCCATGAGGCACATCCCGAACATTCATCCCGACGGCGCCGGTCGAAATAGGCACCTGCTTTCCATCGGGTAACTCGATAAGACCGCCCTCAAGGAAGTAATACGACTCGTCACCATGATGGATATGCAGCGTCGATGTCTCGCCGGGCTTTATCTCGCTGATGCTGGTGACGATTTCCATGTTCGTGCCCGTTAGGTCACCTCGCTTCAACTCCTTTCGAAAGGGGGAGTCCTGTGCACTTGCCGTAGTCACGAACAATGAAGCCAAAGCTGCTGCAATTATGACCTTCATGGAAAGTATCCTCTTGTAAAAAATGCGATTGTCTGGGTCTGCTCTTCCCAGCTTGTCGGAATTTACACCTATCGGCAAGGTAAGTGCTGGAGGGCCAGTATTCCGCAACTGGTGAACATGTCGGCGCCGCGTCCGGGTCAAAAGCCGTCCATGGCGGCCGAGCCGAGAGACTTCCGGTTATCTCCGATGCCGCCCAAGCTCGGGTGGTTCAGGTCACGTCTCGGGTGGAAGGACCGAAGGCCATAAGTTGCGAACCACAGCGGTGAGTGCCTGAGTAAGCGATGCTTTCGATCCATCCAGTTTGTTCACTATGATATCTGGACGCCACGTTGTTTCGCCCTCGCGTTCCCAGCTACTGGTCAGGTCTCCCGTCTTCGGAGATCGGAAGTAATCTAGTGATCCGCCGGTGCTGATATCGTAGTGCGTTCCCCTCGCATGCAGATGCTTGTAAGCGGCCGCGATGCTCAAGATGGTGACAAAGCTGGGCTCACGTTTGCACAAGTCAATGTGCAACGCTTTTAGGCTACCCCACCGCGAGATTTTCGATCGATCCTCGCGCCTATAGTAGGCGAACATTATGTCGGCTTGCTGGGCAGCAGGAACGCAGGCGTTGAAGGCGAGCCGAATATCGTTCGCCCGCGCAATGTAGTCCTCGAAATTGGGAACGACGAACAAGTCGTAGTAGAGCAACGGTGTGGTGCGGCTCATAGGTGCGAACACGAGGGTGCGATGCTATGATTCCTCAGATACCCAACTTGTGGAAAAAGACCTTGTTTCGCATTTCGGCATCACGCTGCACCTTGGTCCAGCTCAAGACCTCGATATAAAGTTTGATATTGCCATACCATCGAAAGTAGCCGAGGCCGTCCGGCATCACCGTGAAATCCTTTTCCCGCTCCAACCAATTCTTCACCTTCTGGGGAAAGTCGCACACCACGTACCCATAGAACGGTGTGTTCGGGCTGACGAGGATATCGCGCCCGTAAGGCGTCTTGTACTTTCCATCCCTTATGTCGTTCACGTAGCGGACGATCTGCTCAATCGGGTCTTCGTCGGATGAGGGATTGACGAAGTCGTGACGCTGAGGCTTTTTGAACTCGAAGATCGTAATCGGGTTTGAAGCCTCGTTGTCTCCGCGAAATGCAACGCGCTTGCCGAAGATTGACAAGTCTGTTCGATCGCCGTTCCTTTCATCCATGGGCTTGTCGGACGCAACGTAGTCGGTGAAATTTAGTCGCTCGTCGAGTATCCAAAGATTGTGCTGATCGTAGTCGATTTGATCAGTGTCTTTCTTCCGCGGCATCACGATGTCATGCACGTCGCCCTCTGAACTGTATTTTCCATCGTCACCGAGCTGCAACGACTTGTTGAAGAGTTCGAGAACGCATTTTCGCAGCGACACGTAGTGAATGAGGTCGTTCTTGCTCGTCTGAGAGATTTTTCCAACGACTTCCGTCACTCGATCTTTCAGGTCTTCGGTGTTCTTACACTGAAGTATTTGCTTCACCTCCGCACGCACGCGCGTTTCCATCTGGAATTTCGCGGCCTGAAGATGTAGTTCGATTTCCTGTGGAGTCGGCTTCATGGACAATGATGAGAAGTCAGTTTCTCGGCTGAGGCTCCGGTGCCACGGCGCTTCATCGTTGATGTAATCTCTGATACGTGCCTGTTTGCGCTCTCTTCGCGCCGAGATTTCATGGCCGACAGCCTCTTGAGCAATCGTTGCCGCTTGCGCCTCGATCTGAGCCTGCGAAATGCCAAAGACAAAATCATTGTCTTTTCCAAAGCTGAACGCTCCGCGCTCCAGCGAGACGTTTCGATCGAGATAATCGCCGAAAACGTATGCTTTTATGATGTAGTTCCGATCCTTGGCATTCTCGCCCGCGTCGGTCTTGTCATAAAACTCATCCGAGAATTCAGGAATGTACGTCTGCATCGTTACGTCGGTGACCTCTCGCCGATGGGCCACCAAGCTGATCTTGCTCTTGTTCGCGCGGGGAGCGTAGAACTTGAACACGCGAACGGTGAACGCTTCGTCTTTGTCCTTATCGACAGATTCAAGACGAAGTTCGTTTTTCTGCACAGACAGTTCAACGATCTGCCTGTTGGTTTGGCCGAGATAGTCATTGAGGATGACACGCCCACCGCCACCCTGATCATCTCGCATGACGATTTGGGGGCATTCCGAATTTGGGTCTATGAAGTAGGGAAGCAGCTTTTCGACCAAGACCCTTGCGATCACATCGAGCCCTTTGTCCGGAAACTTGACGCCTTGCCCGCCAGAGATGGTGACGGCTGATCCGGTCGGGGCATCTCCCGCGTCTGTAACTTTCTCGTCGATTATAATGTCGTTGCCATGACCCATGGCGAACGAGCGCTTCTTCCGCGCTGGGCCGTCCGCGAACACGCTCTCGACGGTGAACTGATGGAAATATTTGAGGCAGGTGAACCGCCCGAAGCCCTTACCGCCATCACCCGCCTTGAGGGCCGTGTACAGGGTGTCGAAGGAGTTTCGGTGCTCTTCGTTAAACCCGATGCCATCGTCTCGAACGATGAAACCATCAACTGGGGCAATCTTGTCGATCATGTCGGCTTGCTCGTGCCGAAGGATGGTAACCTCGATTAATCCGCCCGTTGGCTCAACCGCTCGAATGGCTTGGATCGCATTCACGATTAGCTCGATTACAGGGGTGTAAACGGTCGTGCCCGAGCGAATGTTTTCTACAGCTCGTTTGATATTGATGCTGCTCAATTCATTCCCCTCTGCCGCTTATTGAACCGGGCGGCTTGGACGGATATTCAACGCTGCACGAAAGCGCGAATGTATAAGCCAAAATCGTTTAGGTTGCAAAGGCACTGCAGGAAGTGCGATGAAGTCCGGCCATCCGTCCGCTGATCTCTCGCGCCGCAAGCCGGTTGCGGCGACACGAGGACTTAACGTCGATGACAAATGCAATGATTGAGTACGGCAGGGCCGATCTAATTCAAGAATTGCTCGGGCTAAGTCCTCCGATCGGCCAGAAAGTCGCTGCCATCATAACTTTTGCTGGCAGCATCGAATACTATCTGGAACGCGCGCTATGGCGGCTTCGGGGTATCAATCCCAAGGGTATCAAACCCGACACGGATGCAAGGGTGATCACCGACCTGCTTGCAATGCTCGAAACATTCGCCGCCGACCTGAAACCGGGAGACGAGAAGACGCTGCTTGAAGTTTGGAGCAAGTCGGCGCGCTCAGGCTTCACGATCAGACACAACATCGCGCATGGCGTTGCAATGGCAATTCCCAACGTCAGTACGCCGGTTTACGCACGGAATCCAAGGTGGCATGGCGAGATACGCAAGCGCCAGTTTGGCGACTTCTGGGCCGATGAACCTACGCTTGATCTCGTTCGCGAGGCAATGGCCGTTCTCCTGCGGATTGTAATATTGCTCTCTAGAGAAGACGCTCCGCTAAAGGACATCGCGAGCCCGTTAGCAATGAAGGCGCTGCGGACGGCGCGCTCAGTGCTATCCGAGTTTGCAGGCCGAGACTACAATCCAAGCTTCGAAAAATACTAAGCACGACAAGCCGCGCTAGGCGTGCTTCCATGCGGTTCGCCCAGCATTTTTCTATGCGCTTCATTTCGCACATTGTTCCCCGCTACGCACCTCTATTCCTGCGGGCGCAGGGTAAGTCGGGAAGCACGCCCGGCATCGGAGCCAGATTGCCAACGTAACGTTTGACTACGCGGAAGAGGTTGAGGATCGCTGCTTGATTGGTGGTTATTGAGCATAGATTACACGAGCACATGTCATCGAAAGGCCCGGAACAACGCTATAATGCTCTCCCATATCGTCGC
Organism: Bradyrhizobium sp. C9; assembly: GCF_002532045.1. Classification (GTDB taxonomy): domain Bacteria; phylum Pseudomonadota; class Alphaproteobacteria; order Rhizobiales; family Xanthobacteraceae; genus Bradyrhizobium. Next base: position 245,523 of record NZ_NWTG01000011.1, read on the forward strand.
GCGGACGACCGTTTCCGCGGCGACTTGAGCTAACCGATTGGTGTTGACCGATGAGGCGGCGGGTGAAACAGGCAAACCCAATCTGGCCTTCAGGGCAGGAAGGTCTCTTGCCGCGAGTTGGTTGTATTCTTGCGTCTTTAACTGAACTTGCCAAAGCAGCGCGTCTTGTTCCGCCTTTGGTAGATGCGAAACCTGACCTGTTATCCTCCCAAGGAACTCAACGTATCTCTTCTCGACGGACCTCCCGCGCCCAAGGTTTTCGCGCCAGAACTCATCCACTTGCGGCATAAGTTCGATGGTTGTCGGTACTTCGGCGGCGACTTGAGCTAACCGTTCGATGGCGGCCTTTGGCCCACGCAACCCAAGTCTGACCTTCAGGTCTTCTGGATCGTGCTGCTGCAAACCAGCATACACTGTCATCTGTTTGGCGACTGACTGAAAAGCCGCTACTTGTTCCGCTTCAGGTAGACGTGCGACCTGAACCGCCAGCTTGTCAGTGAACTCATTGAACTTCCTTCTTTTAGTGTCAGGGTCAGCATCGATGGTTTCGCGCCAGACCTCATCCAGTTGCTCCAGAAAATTCATTGGTGATGCTCCCAAAGTAAAATGGTGAAAATCCAAATCGGCTGATTGGCCTATCGCTCTCCCGGCCACCACGTCGAAGGCGGATCGCTGGCGGAAACTTGTTTGGACGAAGCGCGATCAAGTGGCTGCGCTTGTCCGGATAGCCCCGGACCTCCGAGCAATCCTTGCAACGCATGTACCGCTCAAGCTCATGGACGGGCGTTATCTTGGCGGCGCACAATGTCGAGCGCGACGGTCTGGCGAGTGTCGCAGCCGAGGCACTTCACCTCAAGATACCCGTAGCCTGCGTTGCGGGCGTCACCTAGCGCTGGTGACGGCTGGGCAGGTCCCTGAAAGGCGAACATCCGCGCTCAACGGCCATGCGACGGGTGCCGACTTCAAGACAGAGCCGCGCGGCCCTGATAGCTCGCTCTCGATCATGTCCATCCAAGAGGCGTTGAAAGCGCGCTCTGCGCCACTCTTCAACGCGGCGTAACCGACTTAGCGTTGACGACCGTTCAACCGTGATCGCTCGTTTGCCGTTGCCCGGCATTGTATTGCGCTCTCCCTACATGCATCCCGTGGTTGCGATGCTACGGCGATCGCGCGCTGTGATCAACGACCTGTGGAGCGAACTTTCGTAGTGCATGTTGGAGGTTTCACAAATGGGAAGTCGCAGGTAGGAAACGGCTTCCCTTTCTGACGTTGCTGGAGGGGCTTATTGCGCAGCCTTCGGAGGCGGTGCTTTTGGGAAAGCCGACAGCATCCGGATTTTCAATTTTCCGCCCTCACGAACATCAACGGAGGTCCAACGACCGCCGTTCTCTATGGGCGCTCCGCTCTGGTTTTTTCCCGTGATCCGCCATTCGCCCATCGCGAGTGCTCCGTCAGTCCCCAACGGCCAAACCTGCTCGACGGTTATTTCCTCGTGATCAAATCCGGCCTTGAATGCACCTTTGTAGAACTCTGCGATATCGGCCCGTGGCCCCACTGGATTGATGTGCATTCCACCCGCCGCGAACAGCGCCGCGATCCCTTCACCATCCTGCCGATTGAAGCTCTCGGCGTATGCAGTGCCGATTTTTTCCACCTCCTGTTTGAGGCTTTGGCCTGCATCGGCAGCGACCGCTGACGTAGAAAATGCGACGATCAATGAGCACAAGACGTAGGAAACTCGCATCGTGTCCTCCGGATAAATCATTTGGTTGTTTCAAATGCCGCTGAGTGCCGGGACCAACGCCGCTCGCTCAAAATGCCAAGGCGAGCGGCTATGGCACTCGCCCCGGGAAGGTAACGCAAAATCCCGATTGGGCGCAGTCCAGCATAATGAGCGCTCCGGCTCTATTCGCCAAATGGCGCCACCGGATAAATACGGAGAAACCCGATCCTCGCCAGCGCTGTTGTTGGCCGGTTGCCGGTGCATCTTGTTCTGAGCGTCAAAGGCTTATCTCATTGCGACGTTGATCGCGGGCTCGCCGCCGCTGGCTTCGTCCCCATGCCGCTTTAATCTCAAACACTGCAACGATAGCGGACCACAGAGCCAAACCCGCCACGCCCAACATGAACAAAGTCGCTTCGGTCATCGGACAAATCCGTCATGTGCCCCGCCTCAGCGCAATAGGGGTCCCTGATCTCCGGGGCTGGCGGATGAACCGTCAGGGACCGCGCGCCGCGCTGGCCAGTCCCATAAGCCGTGAACAGCGGGAAACGTTCCTGTCAGACCGGCTGCCTAGTCCCGGCTACCGGGTTCCCGCTTCCACAAGTCCTTCCACCATCCTTCCACCTATAAGACAATCCAGAGCGTCGTGGAAGGCGATCCAATGTAAGCTATTGGAAAGGTAGCAATATCTGACCGATTACCAACCGGCTATAGAGCCCAAACTGCTGTTTGTCAGTCTGGCGACAAGGGGCAGACCGTGCGAATCGGAACACACGGGTCCCTGCGTGGAGCCTTACAGGTTCGCCACGCCGGCCTTGGTGAAGCGGCGGCGGATGCGCAGCAACAGGCCATCGCAGACCTCGCGATAGGCGGCGAGCTTCTGCTCGCGATTGCCGCTGGTGCCGGTCGGATCAGGGGTCGGCCAGTATTCCACTGCGGCGGCGAGCGTCCGGGTCAGATCCAGCGCCTTGTGGTGCGCCTCGGGCGACAGCGTGATGATGAGGTCGAAGTTCAGCCCCTCCCAATCCTCGAGCTCCTCGAAGGTCTGCGGCTTGTGGCCGGAAATGTCCTGGCCGAACTCGGCCATCACGGCGACCGCGAACGGATCGAGCTCGCCCTTCTTCACGCCGGCGGAGCGGACATAGACGCCTTGCGGGAACATCTGCTGCAGCAGGCTTTCGGCCATCGGCGAGCGCACGGCGTTGTGCCCGCATGCGAACAGCACGGCCTGCGGGGAGCGCGCGCGCGGCGCTTCCATGCGATCAGGCTTTTTTCGACCGGGGTGCGCCCCCGTCGTCTGGCGAAGTGAAGATGGTCGGGATCATGCGCCTCTCACTCTTGCGCATGATCTGATCCGAAAACCGGTACCCACTTTTCGGGATCATGCGCCTTCACCCTTCCAGTGCAGCACAGTGATCAGCGTGAACAGCCGCCGCGCGGTCTCGAAATCGACGCGCACCTTGCCCTTGAGCCGCTCCTGCAGGGTGCGCGAGCCCTCGTCATGGATGCCGCGGCGGCCCATGTCGATGGCCTCGATCTTGTCCGGCGTCGCGGTACGGATCGCCTGATAGTAGCTGTCGCAGATCATGAAGTAGTCCTTCACGACGCGGCGGAACGGCGTCAGCGACAGCAGATGCGCCACCACCGGCGCGCCGTCCTCTTTCCTGATATCGAACATCAGCCGGTTGCCGGTGATCGCGATATGCAGGGTATAGGGCCCCGGCCCGGCTGCGCCTTCGGGTGCGAACAGATTCTGCTCGACCAAATCGTAGATGGCGATCGCCCGCTCATGCTCGATGTCGGGCCCCGAACGGCCGATCGATTCCTCGTCGAGCGTCACCGCGACGATGCGATTGTTGGAATCCTCGTCGTCTGGCGGCTTGTTCATGAGAGGTTGAGGCGCAATCCGACGGAACGTGAATGGGCATCGAGACCTTCGGCCTGACCGAGCGTCATCGCGGCGGGCCCGAGCGCACGAAGCTGATCCGGCCCGCACCGCAGGATCGAGGTTCGCTTCATGAAGTCAAGCACCCCGAGGCCCGACGAGAACCGCGCCGAGCGCGCAGTCGGCAGCACGTGGTTGGAGCCGCCGACATAGTCGCCGATCGCCTCCGGCGTATGGGGGCCGAGGAAGATCGCTCCGGCGTTGCGGACCTGTTTCGACAGGCCCTCGGCGTCAGCGGTCATGATCTCCAGATGCTCGGCGGCGATCGCATTGGCGAGCTCGACCGCGTCGTCGAGTTTGGCGACCATGATGATCGCGCCGAAGTCGTCCCACGAGGCGCGCGCAATCGCCGCACGTGGCAGCGTCGCAAGCTGCGCCTCGACCGCGCGCTCGACGTCAGCGGCGAGCCGCGGGCTGTCGGTGATCAGGATCGACTGCGCGCTGACGTCGTGCTCGGCCTGCGCCAGCAGATCGGCCGCGATCCAGTCGGCATTGCCGGTGTCGTCGGCGATGACCAGCACCTCGGAGGGGCCGGCGATCATGTCGATGCCGACCTTGCCGAACACCAGCCGCTTGGCCGCGGCGACATAGGCGTTGCCGGGACCGACGATCTTGGCGACCGGCGCGATAGACGCGGTGCCGTAGGCCAGCGCCGCCACCGCCTGGGCGCCGCCGACCCGGTAGATTTCCGAGACGCCGCCGAGACTTGCTGCTGCGAGCACCAGCGGGTTGAGCTTGCCGTCCGGCGCCGGCACCACCATCACCACCCGCGGCACGCCGGCGACCCGGGCCGGCATCGCATTCATCAGCACCGAGGACGGATAGGCCGCGGTGCCGCCGGGCACGTAAAGCCCGACTGCATCGACCGCGCTCCAGCGCCAGCCGAGCTCGACCCCGGCGGCATCGGTGAAGCGCTCATCCTTCGGCAGCTGGCGGCGATGGAAGGTCTCGATCCGGTCGCGCGCGAATGTCAGCGCCTCGACGGTCTTGGGGTCGCAGGCCGCAACCGCAACGTCGATCTCCGCGGCGGTGACGCGAAGGCCAGCGGCGTCGAGTTCGAGCCGGTCGAACTTTTTGGTCGCCTCGAGCAGCGCCGCATCGCCGCGGGCCGCCACATCATCGACAATGGCGCGGGTGGCGCGCTCGACATCGGCCGAGACCTCGCGCTTGGCCGCCAGGAATTCGCGGAAACGCTGGTCGAAATCGGCGCTCTGTCGGTCCAGGCGAACGGGCATGGCGGCTTTCTGAAGAGGAATTCGGATCCCTGCTCAATGGCGCGGCGGATAATGGCCGTCAACCCTTGGCAGCTACGCAATCTCACCGTCGTCTTGCCCCACCGTCGTCCCGGCGAAGGCCGGGACGACCAAGAAACTACCCCTGCACCATCCCGAGATCGTCTTCCCCGAGATCGGTCAATTCGCACTCCAGGCACTCGACATCGAGCCGCAGCGCCGCCCCCTGGCCGAACATCAGCAGCGCGCTGCCGCCTGGCGGGTCGGAGGCATGGAATTCGATCCCGAGCAGTTCCAGGGTGGCCTCCGGGGCCTCCAGGTCGATATTGCGCGACTTGCATGCCAGCACCCGGTCGAACCTGAGCGCGGCGATCAGCCGGCGCGAGCAGGTGGCACCTGCCAGGGTCTGCTCCCAGTCCAGTCGGTTCAGGCCGACCACGAGGCGCTTCTCGTCCTGGCGCCAGACGATGTCGGCGGGCTGGACGCGGGCGTCCTGGACATGAGCGGAGATCACCGCGAGGTCATCGGCATCGAGGGCGATCAGTTTCAGCGGTGCGGGTGGAGACATGACGGTGGTTATAACGCCTTCGGCCGCCTGAGGTACCACCTGGCCGAAGGAAATCCGGCGCAAGGGAACCGGCCCTGCCGCCGCCGTCAGAGGCTGTTGATGTCCTCGCTCTCCAGCACCGGCCGCGGGTAGCCGTCGCGGACGACTTTCAGCATGGCGCGGCCGAGCTGTTCCGAGGTCGTCATGTAGCGCGGTGCAACCCGCACCAGGAACGAGAGCAGCGGCGAGGTCGCGACATAGATCGCCTGGACCCAGCCGGTCTTCGAGCGGACCCCGTGCAGCGGCTGGATACCGGCGGGCCGGAACATGTAGGCGGCCTTGAACGGCAGCTTGAGCAGGTCGTTCTCGGTCTTGCCCTTTACCCGCGCCCACATCACCGTGCCGTGCTCGGTGGAATCGGTGCCGCGCCCGGTGACATAGGTGAACACCATGCCGGGATTGAGCCGCGCCAGCGTCGTCGCCGCAGCCAGCGTGATGTCGTAGGTCAGATGGCGGTAGCGCGCCTCGTCCATGCCGATCGAGGAGACGCCGAGGCAGAAGAAGCAGGCGTCATAGCCGGCCAGCTGCGGCCCGATCGCGCTGTAATCGAGGAAATTGTCGCAGGTGAGTTCGACGAGCTTGGCATCGCGCTGCCCGGTCGGGCTGCGCCCGACCGCCAGCACGCGCTCGACGCCGGGATCGAGCAGGCATTCGCGCAGCACGCCCTGCCCGACCATGCCGGTCGCACCGAACAGGATGACCTTCATATTGCGTTCTCTTCCCCGGCCCTACCGGATGCGCTCACGCGCAGCCGCCCGTCAGCCCTTGATGAACGCCAGCAGATCCTTGTTGATCGTCTCGGCTTCGGTGGTCGGCATGCCGTGCGGAAAACCCTTGTAGGTCTTCAGCGTGCCGTTCTTCAGAAGCTTGGCCGAAAGCGGACCGGAATCGGCGTAAGGCACGATCTGGTCGTCGTCGCCATGCATCACCAGCACCGGCACGTTGATCTTCTTCAAATCCTCGGTGAAGTCGGTCTGCGAGAACGCGACGATGCCATCGTAATGCGCCTTGGCACCGCCCATCATGCCCTGCCGCCACCAGTTCTGGATCACGGCTTCCGACGGTTTTGCGCCGGGCCGGTTGTAGCCGTAGAACGGCCCCGCCGGAATATCGCGATAGAACTGCGAGCGGTTGGCCGCGAGCTGCGCTTGCAAGCTGTCGAACACCGATTTGGGCAGACCGCCGGGATTGGCCGCGGTCTGCACCATCAAGGGCGGCACCGCGCTCAGGATCGCGGCCTTTGCGACCCGGCTCTCGCCGTGACGGGCGATGTAATGCACCACCTCGCCGCCGCCGGTGGAATGGCCGACATGGACGGCATTCTTCAAGTCGAGATGCGCGGTCACGGCAGCGAGGTCATCGGCATAGTGGTCCATGTCATGGCCGTCGGCGACCTGGGCGGAGCGGCCGTGGCCGCGGCGGTCGTGGGCGACCACGCGAAAGCCGTGACCCACGAAGAACAGCATCTGCGCGTCCCAATCGTCCGACGACAGCGGCCAGCCATGGCTGAACACGATCGGCTGGCCCGAACCCCAATCCTTGTAGAAAATCTCGACGCCGTCTTTGGTGGTGATGGTGGGCATTTGATTGCTCCTCTTGTTGCTGATTGTTGATCCGCCCACGCCAGGCGTGAACGCACCTTGGGCGACGGCGCATCCTGGACACGCCACCGCACATCATCTTCTATGCCGTATGCCGCCGCGAATTGACGTCATCCGCCCTGGATCAGGCGAACGTGACCGGCCTGAACCGGCGCCAGGCGCCGATGATCACCACGGCGAAGAACACCAGCACGATGCCCTGCACCACCGCAAACACCGGCCCGGACGGCGGGTTCGGCGGCACCGCCGGCGCCAGCGCCTGCAGTGCGGGCACCTTGAGGAAGCTCTGGATCACGAGCACGAAGACGTTGAGATAGAGCGAGACCATCGCGGTCACGATATAGATCGGGCGCCAGGAGCCCTTGAGCTGCATCGCATACAGCGCGATGCAGGCGATCGCGAGCAGCACCAGCGAGAGGCCGCCGATGATGTGCGACGGCAGCAGCTTCTCGGTCACCAGAGGCGGGATCACGAAGCCCGTGGCGTTGGTCAGAATCGTGAGGATGAGGAAGATCGCGGTCAGCCCGGGCATCGCCCGCGAGCCGAGCAGGCCGAACATCACGATCACGCCGGCGACGATAGCAATCAAACTGATAATGACGTGCACAAGCACTAACGTCGTCATGTGGCGCACTCCCCGTTGAGAACCCGCTCCACGTTACGATGCGTCTTTGAAAATTGCTACATGGTTCGATGGCAGGATGTCCGACATCTCATGAGACATTTGCCGGCGCGTGCAATTGCCGAAAATTTTCGCACGCATGTCATACACGTGCGCCTCGTGAGACATTGAATCAATAATAGCGCGGGATCGGCCCGTTATGCGGCGTCTTGCGCTTCGACAGGTCGAACAGCACCTCGTCGACATAGCACCAGCCCCAGCCTTCCGGCGGGTCAAAGCCCTCGATCACGGGATGGCCGGTGGCGTGGAAATGCGCCGTCGCATGCCGGTTCGGCGAGTCGTCGCAGCAGCCGACATGGCCGCAGCTCCGGCAAATCCGCAAGTGCAGCCAGCGGCTGCCGCTCTCCAGGCATTCCTCACAGCCGAGCGCGCTCGGCGTGACGTCCTGGATGCCGGCGATATGGGTGCAGCCTTTTGTCATTTTGCGACCTCGTGCGGAAGCAATTGCTTCGGGTTCAGTTCAACGCATTCGCTCACCCAACCCGTCATCCCCGCACAAAGGCGAAGCCTTTGCGCGGGGATGACGGGGAAAGTGCTGCACCGACATTGTTACAGCGACGGGCTGCCGTCATCGGCGAGATAGCCGTGCAGCGCCGCAACGACCTGCGCGCCCTCGCCGATCGCGCCGCCGACGCGCTTGACCGATCCGGAGCGGACGTCACCGACCGCGAACACGCCGGGCACCGAGGTCTCGAGCAGCGGCACGGCCGGCGCGCCGTCGCCGTTCTGCACGCCGGTCATCACGAAGCCGCCGCGGTCGACCTGCACGCCGCAGCCCTCGAGCCAGCCGGTCGCCGGATCGGCGCCGACGAACAGGAAGAGGTTGCGGATATCCATCGTGAACTCGTCGGGCGCGAGCCGGCTGCGCCAGCGCACGCGCTCCAGCGTCTCCGCGCCTTCGAGCCCGGTCACCTCGGTGTTGAACATCAACTCGATGTTCGGCGTCGCCTCGATGCGCTCGATCAAATAGCGCGACATGCTGGCGCCGAGCCCGCCGCCGCGGATCATCATGTTGACCCGGCGCGCATGCGCCGACAGGTACACCGCGGCCTGCCCCGCGGAATTGCCGCCGCCGACCAGCACGACATCCTGGTTGGTGCAGAGCCGCGCCTCGATCGGCGAGGCCCAGTACCAGACGCCGCGGCCCTCATAGCTCTCGAGATTGTCGATCACCGGCCGGCGGTAGCGCGCGCCGCTTGCCACCACCACCGACTTGGCGCGCAGCGTGTGCCCGCAGCCGGTGGCGAGCGTGAACGCGCCCGACGCCTTCGAGCAGTCGAGCGATTTGATCGAAACCGGGATCAGCATCTCGGCGCCGAACTTCTGCGCCTGGTTGAAGGCGCGCCCGGCCAGCGCCTGGCCGGTGATGCCGGTCGGGAATCCCAGATAGTTCTCGATCCGCATGCTGGCGCCGGCCTGGCCGCCGAAGGCGCGGGAATCGAACACCGCGACCGACAGGCCTTCGGAGGCCGCATAGACCGCGGTGGAGAGCCCGGCCGGGCCGCTGCCGACCACCGCGACATCGTAGACCTTGTCTTGCGCACTGTTGCCGATCATGCCGAGCGCCATCGCAAGCGCGGTCTCGGACGGATTGCGCAGCACCGTGCCGTTCGGACAAACCACCAGCGGCAGCTCGGCGCGCGTCGGCGAATAGCGCACGACGAGGTCGGCGGCATCCTTGTCGGTCTCGGGGTCGAGCATGTGATGCGGCTGGCCGTTGCGCGCCAGGAAGTTCTGCAGCGGCGCCATGTTACCGACCGACGCCGAGCCGATCAGCACCGGCCCTCCGGCGCCGCCCTGGATCAGGCTGACGCGGCGCAGGATCAGCGCGCGCATGATGCGCTCGCCGAGGTCGGCCTCGGCGACCAGCAGCGCGCGCAGCCGCTCGGGCGGCAGCAGCAGCGTCTCGACAGGGCCCTCGGCATGGCCGTCGACCAGCGCGGCGCGGCCTGAGAGCTGGCCGATCTCGGCAAGGAACTGCCCCGGCCCCTGGTCGATGATCGGCGTGACACGGCCGAGGCCGTCGCGCTGCGAAATCGACACGCAGCCCGACAGCACCACGAACATGCCGGGCCCCGGCTTGCCGGTCTCGAACAGCGCCTCGCCGTCCTTGTACGATCGCAGCTCGCCGAAGCGGCGCATCCGCTCGATCTCGTGCCCCGTCAGGGTCGGAAAGGTCTGCTCATGGCGCGGAAAGGCCGTGGCGCGCGCGTTGAGGGGAGTGATCATCGTGTCGTCTACAGCCATCTCGGCGACTCGCTTCTTGTTGCAACACACGCCAACCGGCTGGAGTTTCGATTCTCACGAGAACCAGACCCCAGGCCCTGGCTTGTCGTTTTGCCGGATTTTCTGCACGAACTGATGTCCATCTCGCGCAAGATCGCTCTAGCGGTCCGGCTCGCTTCCGCCGGCGTCGTCCCGCGAGCCGTCTTCTAGTGAGCGTTGGCCTGGTTCGGAAGCCACATCCTCGCGACCGCGCGCCTGCGATTTGCGCCGCTTCAGATTTTCGCGCAGCGCCAGCTTGAGGCGATCCTGTCGTGAATCCCTCACACGGGCTCCGGCCTGCCCGCCGCCTCTGTCGTGCTCACCCGTCATTACAAAACTCTCGAACCGCCGTCGCGCTTTCCGTAAGGCCGAACATAGCCAATGGCGGATGCTCGCGCACCCTGCCCGGTCGGCCAGTTGCGCCGGGCGGCATGATTCGGCGGCCGGGCAAAATCCGGCCTCCCGGCACGATCGGAACCCAATCCGACCGGAATCGACCGGATTGGGCAGAATTAGCGGCGAGGAAGGTCAGTTTCTGCCGATTTCGTCGGCAACGGAGGCGCTGTTTCGCTTGCGCCAAGGGGAGGCCTGTGGCAAGAACCGCCCGCTTGGACGGGCCCTTGGGGCCGATTCAATTTTTCCCGGGCACGCTGCCGTAGCTCAGTGGTAGAGCACTCCATTGGTAATGGAGAGGTCGACAGTTCAATCCTGTCTGGCAGCACCACTTATCCCAGCGATCACTGCCATCATTGCGGGTATCGCGTTCACCGCATCAATGCGCGAGCAGTAGTCCCGCCCCGCCGATCATCAGCACGACGCAAAACGCGAACACACTGCCGACCCATTTCCAATCGATCTGTCCGTGCTCGGGCTGAGGCTTTCGATGATGCCGTGCATGATGGTTTCCTTGAGAAGTCGCATGAGCAGCGTATAGACGGGCCCCTGAACACGTCATGTGACTCACATCACACTTCAAAATCGCGGAACGGACCCCAAGAGTGACTGGCCCAGAACTGAAGAAACTGCGCAAACATCTCGGCGAGGCGCTCGGCCGCGAGCTGACGGCGGCGGACATGGCGAAGTTGTGCGGGCTGCCGGCGGACGGCGGCGCCGAAAAACTCCGCAAATGGGAAGTCACCGGCCCACCCCCGAAGGTCGCAGGTCTGCTGCGCGTGCTGGCGATGGCGAGCGAACACTATCCGATCCTGGAGAAGTTCGACGTGTTCGATCGCCACGACGTTCCGGTCACGGATCGCGCCGCACGCCGCCAGGCGTTCCGCGAGCAGATGCGCGACGACGTGCGCAAGCGGCTCGACTAGCAGGCGGCCGGGTTGACGGAACAAGCGGGTCGCGCACGGTGCGTTAAGCCTTCCGTCATTCCCGCTTAAGCGTTCGTTAGGCACAACAAAACGTTTCACCGCAAAGGGTGCGACTTAACGCGCCAAGTCGTCATTCGGTGACAGCATTTTATTCAAATGCGGTCTAACGCATCGCCATGGATGGCGCCATTCACGCCGCGCCTCATGACTTGTCCGGAGACTGCCCTATGAAGAAGTTCCTGCTCGCAACCGCAGCCGCAGTTGTTGCCGTCGCTGCCTTTGGCGCGACCGCCCAGGCCGCCGACCTCGGCTCCCGTGGCTACTACCAGAAGGCGCCCGCGCCTGTTTACGCGGCGCCGCTCTACAACTGGACCGGCTTCTATCTCGGCGGCCATCTCGGCGGCGTGTTCTCGCAGAACAACACCTTCAACGGCCTCGCGCTGTCGGACTCCAGCGCCCGCTTCATGGGCGGCGTCCAGGGCGGCTACGACTGGCAGCTGTCGCCGATGTGGGTGATCGGCCTCGAAGGCCAGTATTCCTGGGTCGGCGGCCACCAGCTCAACGCGATCTTCCCGGGCGGTTACGTCTACAACAACAACCAGCGCGGCATCGCCTCGATCACCGGCCGCGTCGGCTACACCTGGGGCCCGGGCCTGATCTATGTGAAGGGCGGCTACGCCTATTCCGACAACAACGAAACGGTGACGCTGGGCGGCGCGCAGGTGCCCTTCGCGCTCAGCGACAACCACAGCAACGGCTGGACCATCGGCGGCGGCGCCGAATACATGTTCGCGCCGAACTGGTCGGCCAAGGTCGAGTACCAATACTACGACTTCGGCGACAGCCGCTTCACCGCACCGGGCGCGCTGGTGCCGGTCGGCACCTTCCACAATGACGAGCACACCGTGAAGGCGGGCCTCAACTACCGCTTCAACCTCGGCAATCTCGGTGGCCCCGCTTACGGCCGCTACTGAGATCACCGATCACCACAACCGAGAGTGGAAAGGCCGGCTCGCGCCGGCCTTTTTGCATCCGATCGCGCGCATCTGTTCCGCACAGCGAACCAACACCGCGATGGCGTGCGGCAGCCGCGAAAAATCCCGCAGATCGTCGCAATTTTCCCGATTTTGTTAACCCGCCGCACCGATACTCCCGCGCCGGGGAAACATCCAAGAGTAGTGGCCAAGAGTACGGCCAGGGGGCACGGGGCAATGGCGTTTCGTTTCAAGCTCGGCAAACCAAATCTCAAGCGTATCCATCTGCCGCAGATGGGCGTCAGGGGCAGCCTGTTCGCGGCGTTCGCCGTGATCGCAGGCATGGCGCTGGTGATCAGCGCAGGCGCCGGCATCGTGCTGCATCAGCTCGGCGGCACCATGAGCGATCTCTCCGGCCGCGACATTCCGCGGCTCGCCGCGAGCCTGCAGCTTTCCGCGCAGAGCGCCTCGCTCGCAGCCCAGGGGCCCGGCCTGCTCGCCGTGCAGAGCGAGGATGCGCTGAACGATCGCACCAAGAAGGTGCAGGAGGTCGCGCAGCAGACCAATGCCAAGCTCGGCGAGATCATCGAACTCGGCGCCGACAAATCCGTCGTCAGCGCGCTGCAGGAGAACGTCAAGAACACCGACGAGGCCACTAAGAGCCTGATCTCGGCGGCGCACGAGCGACTCGACGTCGGCGCGCTGCGCGACAAGCAGTACAACGCGCTGCGCAAGGCGCAGGGCGCCTTCGTCTCCGCCGCCGGTCCCGCGATGCTCGACGCGCAGACCCGGCTCAACGCCATCCTCGGCGCGGCCGATGTCTCCGCCGACGCTGCCACCGAAGCGGCCCGCACCGTCGGCCAGATCGGCAACGTGCTCGCGGCCGGCAACCTGATGGCCGCCGACATGACCGCAGCGCTGTCGGCCAATTCCAGCGAGACGCTCGATGCGATCGAGGCCGAGTTCAAGAAGGGCCGCGAGCGCGTCAAGTCCAACCTCGAGGACCTGCCGAATAATCCGGCGATCGTTGCCGTGCGCGACACCGCGCAGAAGCTGCTGGTGCTCGGCGAAGGCAAGACCGGCGTGTTCAAGATCCGCCAGAAGGAGCTCGACTCGATCGATTACGGCCAGACCATCCTGGAGGAGACCCGCAAGCTCAATGTCGGGCTCGGCATCAGCGTCCAGCAGTTGGTCGACGCCGTGCAGAAGGATACCGACGCGTCCACCTTCCAGGCGCGGCAGCAGATCTCGCTCGCGACCACAGTGATGATCGGGTTGGGCGCGCTGACCTTGGTCGGCTCGTTCCTGTTCGTCTGGCTCTATGTCGGGCGTAACATCCTGCGCCGCATCCGCGGCCTGCAGCGCTCGATGCAGCTGTTGTCCGACGGCGACCTCGACACCGAGATCCCGCAGAGCCGCCAGCGCGACGAGATCGCCGTCATGGCCGACTCGCTGCAGGTGTTCCGCGAGAGCATGATCGAGAGTCGCGAGCTCACCGAGAACCAGAACAAGGACCGCTCCGCCAAGGCCGAGCGCGCCTCGCGCATGGAGAAGCAAATCACAACGTTCGAATCGACGGTCCGCAATGCGCTCGGCAGCCTGCAGACCGCGGCGAACTCGATGCAGTCGACCGCGCAGAGCATGTCGGCGACCGCCGACCAGTCGAGCGCATTGGTCAATGCGGTCGCCTCGGCCGCCGAGGAAACCTCGGTCAACGTGCAGACGGTGTCGGCCGGCACCGAGGAGCTGTCGTCGTCGATCTCCGAGATCGGCCGCCAGGTCGTCACCTCAGCCGAGATCGCCCGCAAGGCGGTCGAGGAAGCCAGCGCCACCGACACCACCATGCAGGGCCTTGCCGACAACGCCGCGCGCATCAGCGTCGTGGTCGACCTGATCCAGACCATCGCCTCGCAGACCAATCTCCTGGCGCTCAACGCCACCATCGAGGCGGCGCGCGCCGGCGAGGCCGGCCGTGGCTTTGCCGTGGTCGCCTCCGAGGTGAAGAACCTCGCGAGCCAGACCGCCAAGGCGACCGAGGAAATCCGCCAGCAGATCGTCAGCATGCAGGAGGTGACGACGACGGCGGTCACCGCGATCCGCAACATCTCCAGCACGATCGGCGAGATCAACGACGTCACCACCGCGATCGCCGCCGCGGTCGAGGAGCAGGGCGCGGCGACCCGCGAAATCGCCCGCAACATCCAGCACGCCGCCGGCGGCACCAGCGAGGTGTCGAGCAACATCGTCGGTGTCTCGACCGCCTCGGCCGAGGCCGGCGCCGCGGCCGGCGAGGTGCTCAGCGCCTCCGACGCGCTGCGCCGCGAGGCCGACGTGCTGCGCTCCGAAATCGACGGCTTCCTGTCGAACATCCGCGCCGCTTAGCAACGCTTCTGTGCGATCCGTGGCCCGGCTTGATCCGGGCTACGGAATTCGGGTGCCATTCCGCCCCATTCTCCGGACGACCATCTGATTTTTCGGCTGGCGCGGCGGCCCGGCTCCCGCTAAGTCGGTAGCATGCATACGAAGACCGACAGCCTTCCCTCCTCGGCGGAGGCATTGCGATACCCTTGGGAGAACCATCCCGGCCACGACCAGGTCGTGGAGGTGGCCCCCGGCGTGCTGTGGGCGCGGCTGAAGCTGCCGTTCCGCCTCAACCATGTGAACATCTATCTGCTCGCCGACGGCGACGGCTGGACCATGGTCGATGCCGGCTTCGGCAATGAGGAATCGATCGCGGCCTGGACCACGCTGTTCGAGGGACCGCTGAAGCACGTCAAGGTCACAAGGCTGATCGTGACGCATTCGCATCCCGATCATGTCGGTCTCGCCGGCTGGATCACCGAGCGCTTCGACTGCCCGCTGTTCATGTCGCAGGTGGAATACCTGCAATCGGTCTATCACCAGAACCGCGGCACCGAGGAACGGCGCAACGCGCAGCGGCTGTTCTTCCGCCGCCACGGCATGGACGAGGACCTGACCGAGAAGCTGCTCGGCCGCGGCCAGGACTATTTGAAGCGCGTGTCGGTGCTGCCGCCGTCCTATCACCGCCTCACCCATGGCGACGAGGTCGTGATCGGCACGCGGCGCTTCAAGGTGATCACCGGCGGCGGACACGCGCTCGACCAGGTGATGCTGTATTGCGCGGCCGACAAGCTGTTCCTGTCCGCCGACCAGGTGCTGAGCAAGATCTCGCCCAATGTCAGCGTCTGGGCGGTCGAGCCCGAGCAGAATTCGCTCGGCGAATATCTGGCCTCGCTGGCCAGCCTGACCACCACCCTGCCCTACGACGTGATGGTGCTGCCCGGCCATGGCGTGCCGTTCTACGGGCTGAAGACCCGGATCAAGCAGCTCGCCGATCACCATGAGGAGCGCTGCCGGCTGATCGCCGAGGCCTGCCGCGAGGTGCCGCAGACCTCCAAGGAACTGGTCCCGGTGGTGTTCCACAAGCACGTGCTGGACGAGCACCAGATGGGCTTCGCCGCCGGCGAGCTGGTCGCCCATGTCAACTATATGCTGGTCGAGGGCCGCCTGACGGCCGAGATGCACGACGACGGCATGCTGCGCTTCAAGACGACCTGAGACCGGCCGGGCCGTAATGTCCCGGACAATTTGACCGAAATCAAGCCGGATAGACGGCCGCTAGGGCAATTTGCCCAACTGCAGCGCATGCCCAGATGTGGGCCAATGCATGGACATTAGAGCTGGAAAAGCTCTAAGAAGAAGCAGCTTTTCCGGTCAGGTTCCGCTTTCTGGGTTCGCCGATGAATTACAGCCAGTTTTTCCAAACCGCCCTCAACCGCCTGCATGACGAGCGGCGCTACCGGGTGTTCGCCGACCTCGAACGGATCGCGGGACGCTTCCCGCACGCGACCTGGCATTCGCCGAAAGGCAGCCGCAACGTCGTGATCTGGTGCTCAAACGACTATCTCGGCATGGGCCAGCACCCCAAGGTGGTCGGCGCCATGGTCGAGACCGCGACCCGGGTCGGCACCGGTGCCGGCGGCACCCGCAACATCGCGGGCACCCATCATCCGCTGGTGCAGCTCGAGGCCGAGCTTGCCGACCTCCACGGCAAGGAAGCCTCGCTGCTGTTCACCTCGGGCTATGTCTCGAACCAGACCGGCATCTCGACGCTCGCCAAGCTGATTCCGAACTGCCTGATCCTGTCGGATGCGCTGAACCACAATTCGATGATCGAGGGCGTGCGCCAGGCCGGCTGCGAGCGCCAGATCTTCCGCCACAACGACGTCGCGCATCTCGAAGAGCTCTTGATCGCCGCCGGCCCCGACCGGCCGAAGCTGGTCGTCTGCGAGAGCCTTTATTCGATGGACGGCGATGTCGCTCCGCTCGGCAAGATCTGCGATCTCGCCGAGAAATACGGCGCCATGACCTATGTCGACGAGGTGCATGCGGTCGGCATGTACGGCCCGCGCGGCGGCGGCATCGCCGAGCGCGACGGCGTGATGCACCGGATTGACGTGCTCGAGGGCACGCTGGCGAAAGCGTTCGGCTGCCTCGGTGGCTACATCGCCGGCCGGGCCGAGATCATCGACGCGGTGCGCTCCTATGCGCCGGGCTTCATCTTCACCACCGCGCTGCCGCCGGCGATCTGCTCGGCCGCGACGGCTGCGATCCGCCATCTGAAGACCTCGACTTGGGAGCGCGAGCGCCACCAGGACCGCGCCGCCCGCACCAAGGCGATCCTGACCGCGGCCGGCCTGCCGGTGATGTCGAGCGACACCCATATCGTGCCCCTGTTCGTCGGCGACCCCGAGAAGTGCAAGCGCGCTTCCGACCTGCTGCTCGAGGACCACGGCATCTACATCCAGCCGATCAACTATCCGACGGTCGCCAAGGGCACCGAGCGGCTGCGCATCACGCCCTCGCCCTACCATGACGACGGCCTGATCGACGCGCTGGCCGAGGCCCTGCTCCAGGTCTGGGACCGGCTCGGCCTGCCGCTGCACCAGAAGTCGCTGGCCGCCGAGTAACCCTATCCTTTGCTACCCCCGAATTTGGGCCGGCCGTGCATCGCACCGCCGGCCCTTTGCGTTATAATCCTGACGCCCAGCCCCTCCCGGCGGCCGGGACAGGAGATGAGCAGCGATGCTGCACGACTGGGGCGTTATCGCCACGGCGTTCGCCTACATCGGATTGTTGTTCTTCATTGCCAGCCGCGGCGACCGGATGTCGGCGGGCGTGCGCGGCCGTGCCAGCCAGTGGATCTATCCGCTGTCGCTCGCCATCTACTGCACCTCCTGGACCTTCTTCGGCTCGGTCGGCTTCGCCACCCGCACCAGCGTTGACTTCCTGGCGATCTATGTCGGCCCGATCGTGATGATCGGGCTGTGCACCCCGCTGCTCCGCCGCGTCATCGCGCTCGCCAAGTCGCAGAACATCACCTCGATCGCCGACTTCATCGCCGCGCGCTATGGCAAGAGCCAGGCTGTCGCGGCCACCGTGGCGCTGATCGCGATCATCGGCTCGGTGCCCTACATCGCCTTGCAGCTCAAGGCGATGGCCTCGTCGCTGGAAACCATCCTGAGCGAGGATCAGGCGTTCTCGAAAATCCCGATCATCGGCGACATCGCGCTGATGGTGACGCTGGCGATGGCGGTGTTCGCGGTGCTGTTCGGCACCCGCCACACCGACGCGACCGAGCACCAGCACGGGCTGATCCTGGCGATCGCCGCCGAGTCGATTGTCAAGCTGGTCGCCTTCATCGCCGCCGGCGCCTTCGTCACCTTCTGGATGTTCTCCCCGGTCGAGCTCTATGAGCGCGCCCTGAAGACGCCGGAGGCGGTCCGCGCGATCGAATATGTCCCATCGATCGGCAACTTCCTGATCATGACACTGCTGTCGTTCTGCGCGGTCATGCTGCTGCCGCGCCAGTTCCATGTCAGCGTGGTCGAGAATTCGACGTCCGCCGAAGTCACCCGGGCGCGCTGGCTGTTCCCGCTCTATCTCATCGTCATCAATATCTTCGTGATTCCGATCGCGATCGCGGGCCTCGTCATCTTCCCGTTCGGCGCTGTCGATGCCGACATGTTCGTGCTGGCGCTGCCGATCGAGGGCAATTCGCAGCTGCTCAGCCTCGCCGTGTTCGTCGGCGGGCTGTCGGCGGCAACCGCAATGGTGATCGTCGAATGCGTCGCCCTGTCGATCATGGTCTCCAACGACATCGTGCTGCCGCTGGTGCTGCCGCGCAGCGACGACGCCCGCGCCGGCCAGAAGGACTTTGGCGACTTCCTGCTGAAGGCGCGCCGCTTCTCGATCTTCGCCATCATGGTGATGGCGTATTTCTACTATCGCGCGCTCGGCAACACCCAGCTGGTCGCGATCGGCTTGCTGTCCTTTGCCGCGATCACCCAGCTCGCGCCGGCGTTCTTCGGCGGGCTGTTCTGGCGCCGTGCCACCGCCCGCGGCGCCATGGCGGGCATGCTGGTCGGCTTCGCGACGTGGCTCTACACGCTGTTCATCCCGAGCTTCCTGGAAAACTCGACCACCGGCCTGATGCTGCTGCAGCATGGGCCGTTCGGGATCGAGGCGCTGCGGCCGCAGGCGCTGTTCGGCGCCGATTTGCCGCCGCTGCTGCACGGCGTGCTGTGGAGCCTTGCGCTCAACATCCTCACTTACGTCTTGTTCTCCCTGGCGCGCGCGCCGTCCTCGATCGAGCTGTTGCAGGCCGACGTGTTCGTGCCCAACGCGCTCGCCCCGATCGCGCCGAGCTTCCGGCGCTGGCGCACCACGGTGACGGTGCAGGACATCGAGAGCACGGTGACGCAATATCTCGGCCCCGACCGCACCCGCGCGGCGTTCGCCGCGTTCGCCGTCGACCGCAACATCGTGCTGCTGGCATCGGCGCCGGCCGATTTCGAGCTGCTGCAGCACGCCGAGCGGCTGATCGCCTCCTCGATCGGGGCGGCGTCCTCGCGCCTCGTGATGTCGCTGCTGCTGCAGCGGCGGACGGTGTCGGCCAAGGCCGCGCTGAAGCTGCTCGACGACTCGCACGCCGCGCTGCACTTCAACCGCGAGATATTGCAGACCGCGCTCAATCACGTGCGCCAGGGCATCGCGGTGTTCGACGCCGATCTGCAGCTGATCTGCTCCAACCGCCAGTTCTCCGAATTGCTCGCGCTGCCGCCGCATCTGGTGCAGCTCGGCATCCCCTTGCCCGAGATCCTCGAATTCATGGGCGCGATCAGTCCGCCGCCGGCCGGTGACAGCGACAACCTGCTGCAACTGCGGCTGCGCGCCTACACCACCGAGGGCGAGCCTTATCTGGAACGCTTCACCGACCGCCATCTGGTGATCGAG
The DNA here is from genome assembly GCF_002532045.1 of Bradyrhizobium sp. C9. GTDB lineage: Bacteria > Pseudomonadota > Alphaproteobacteria > Rhizobiales > Xanthobacteraceae > Bradyrhizobium. The sequence continues at coordinate 265,188 of NZ_NWTG01000011.1, forward strand.
GTCCGCGCCAACCGCATGCCGGGTGGCGGCCTCGTCATCACGTTCTCCGACGTCACACCGAGCTTCGAAGCCGCGGAGGCGCTGGAGCGCGCCAATGCCACGTTGGAAAAGCGCGTCCGCGACCGCACCGAGGAGCTGACGCGGCTGAACTCGGAGCTCGCGCTCGCCAAGGGCATCGCGGAGGATGCCAACGCCTCGAAAACGCGCTTCCTGGCCGCGGCCAGCCACGACATCCTGCAACCGCTCAATGCGGCGCGGCTCTACGTCACGAGCCTCGTCGAGCGCCAGAACGGCGGCGAGGATTCGCGCCTGGTCGAGAACATCGACGACTCGCTCGAGGCGATCGAGGACATCCTGGGCGCGCTGCTCGATATCTCCAGGCTCGATGCCGGCGCCATGACACCGGCAATCACAAGCTTCCGGATGGCCGATCTGATGCGCTCGCTGGAGATCGAGTTCATGCCGATCGCCCGCGACAAGGGCCTCGATCTGCGCTTCATCGCCTGCTCGCTGCCGGTCGAATCCGACCGCTCGCTGCTGCGCCGGCTGTTGCAGAACTTCATCTCCAACGCGATCAAATATACCCCGCGCGGCCGCGTGCTGATCGGCTGCCGCCGCCGCGGCGACACGCTCCAGATCAGCATCTTCGATACCGGCGTCGGCATTCCCGTGCAGAAGCGCGGCGAGATCTTCAAGGAATTCCATCGCCTCGAGCAGGGCGCGCGGATCGCCCGCGGCCTCGGCCTTGGACTATCGATCGTCGAGCGGCTGGCGCGCGTGCTCAACCACCGCATCGCGATTTCGGCCAATGTGAGCGGCGGCTCGGCGTTCTCGGTCACCGTGCCGGTCGCGACCGCCGTCAACCATACCGCGGCCGTCACCACCGCCACGCCGCTGTCGAAGACGCCGATGAGCGGCTCGCTGATCGTCTGCATCGAGAACGATCCCGCGATTCTCGACGGCATGAAGACGCTGCTGACGGCATGGGACGCCGAGGTGATTGCGGTGCTCGATGCCGACGGCGCGATCAGCGCGATCGAGGCGGCCGGCGGCCGCGTCACCGGCGTGCTGGTCGACTATCATCTCGACCGCGGCAACGGCGTCGCCGCGATCCGCGAGATCCGCCGCCGCTTCGGCGACGGCATTCCGGCGATCCTGATCACCGCCGACCGCAGCCCCGCAGTGCGTTTGGCCGCGCGCGAGGAAAACATCGCGGTGCTGAACAAGCCGGTCAAACCGGCCTCGCTGCGTGCCCTGCTCGGACAATGGCGCACCCAGCAGATGGTGGCGGCGGAGTAGCCTTACGACGGGCCGCCCCGGGGCCTGCGCAGCGCCCGGAGGCGGAGCCCGGCCGCAACGGCGAGCATGGCCGGCACCACGAAGCTCGCCGGCACCCAGAAGGCGGCGCGCGCCATCGTCGCGTCGGCGATCGCAGCCGACAGGCCGCTGGCATTCGCGATCAGGCCTGCGATCGCTGCACCGAACGCAAAGCCCATCTGCTGGATGGTCGGCACCGACGAGGCCGCGACCACTTCGTCGCCCGCCTTGGCGCTGTCCATGATGCGATGTGCGACGAGCGGCCAGCACTGGCCGATACCGGCTCCCAGCATCGCGATAGCTATGACAATCGGAATGATGGACGCCGTGTCGTCCGAACCGAGCAGCCCGATCGCGGTGAGACTCAATGCCATGATCGCAGGACCGATCAGCATCAGGCGGTCCGCCTGGCGGGCCGATACGCCGGCCATCAGCAGCGAGGCGGCGCTCCAGCCAAGGGATGCGCAGGCGACGGTGAAGCCGGCCGAGAGCGGATCGAAGCCATGCAGCTGCTGCAGGAACATCGGCACGTAGATCTGCAGCGGACTGAAAGTGATGCAGAGCAGCAGCGCGAGCCACAAACCGACGCCGGTGCCGGTGCGCCAGGAGAACGCGTCGCTGGGCAGCAGCCGGGGTGACGCCAGGCGATCGAGCCGGAGCATCGCGGCAAACGAGACGATCGCCGTGAGGATCAGACCAAGCTTCAGCAAGGACGATCCGGCGGCGGAGGTGGCCGACGTCGCGGCGATCGCAAGGCAGATCAGCGCGACACGGCCGAGCGGCACGCGCGACGACGATGAGGGCCGCGCCGCCTTGACCGGCGACAGCACGAAGAATGCAGCGATCGCCAGCACGACGGCCGTTGCGGCGCTGGCGACGAAGGCGCCGCGCCAGCTCGCGAAATGTGCGAACATCCCGCCGACCAGCGGGCCGATCAGCACCGACATGCTCCAGCTCGTCGACATCAGCGCGATGGTCCGCGACCACATGTGCTCGGGAAACGTGCCGCGCACCAGCACATAGGCGACGGCAGCCTCGAGGCCGCCGCCGAATCCCTGGATCAGCCGGCCGGCCACGATCCAGCCCATCGCGGGGGCGAGCGAACACAGCACCGCGCCGACGCCGAAGATCGCAACGCCCACGCAGTAGACCTGCCGGGCGCCGAGCGCGGTGGAGAGCACACCGACGCAGCTCGCCGCGACGATGGAAGACGCCAGATAGGCGGTGGTCGGCCAGCTCAGCATGGCGACGCCGCCGAGTTCGCCGACGATCGACGGCAGCACCGTCGTCAGCATCAGCACGTTCATGGACTGCAACAGCACACCGCCGAGCAGGATGGCCAGTGTCGGGATCCATTCGCGCTTGAGGAGCGATCGCCACCCCTCGCGGATTTCTCGTCGCTCCATGTCGGAGTTCTCCTTCCGGATTGGCGCCAAGGCAGTTGCACGCGGCGGCGATTTCCGGTTATTTTAGATAGTATCTTGTTTCTAAAATAGGCCGATGAGTCAAGACGACACGCGCAGCCAGGATCGCATCCTGTTCGAACTGAAGACGCGCGGCCCGCAGACCGCCGCCGGCCTCGGCGCGCGCCTCGACATGACGCCTCCCGGCGCGCGCCAGCACCTGCTCAAGCTCGAAGCAGCTCGCCTCGTCGAAAGCGGCGATGAACGCGAGGGCCGCGGGCGGCCGCGCAAGTATTGGCGCCTGACGGCGCGCGGCCACGCTCGCTTCCCCGACCGCCATTCCGACCTCACGCTGGATCTGCTGCGGTCGATGCACGAGGTGTTCGGCGAGCACGGCCTGGAAACACTGATCGCGCATCGCGAACGCGCCGGCATTGCCGACTACCGGGAGGCAGTCGGAACCGAGGGCTCACTCCGACAGCGGCTCACGGCACTCGCCCGGATCCGGAGCCGGGAAGGCTACATGGCAAGCGTGGTCAAGGACGCCGGCGGCTTCCTGCTGATCGAGAACCACTGCCCGATCTGTGCGGCGGCGGCAGCCTGTCAGGGCCTGTGCCGCTCCGAACTTGCGGTGTTTCGCGCCGTGCTGGGCAGCGACGTCGTGGTCGAGCGCGTCGATCACATCCTGGCGGGTGCGCGGCGCTGCGCGTACCGGGTGATGCCGGCCGCGTAACTCAGCTCGACGGCGTGCCCTGGCGCCACTGGCCACCGGCGATCTTCGCAGCGGCGATCACGGCCTGGGTCCGGCTTTCGACGCCGAGCTTCTGCAGGATGGCCGAGACATGGGCTTTGATGGTCGCTTCCGAGACGCCGAGCTCGTAGGCGATCTGCTTGTTGAGAAGCCCCTCGGACAGCATCATCAGCACCCGCACCTGCTGCGGGGTCAGCGTCACCAGACGGTCGCGCAGCCGCGTCATGTCGGGATCGCCGGCCGCCGACAGATCAGTGTCCGGCGGAACCCAGACGTCGCCCTCCATCACCTTCATGATGGCGTCACGCAGCGTCTCGACGCCGAAGCGCTTGGGGATGAAACCCGAGGCGCCGAAATCGAGCGAGCGGCGGATGGTTCCGGCATCGTCGCTGGCGGAAACAATGACCACCGGAATCGCCGGATATTGCGCCCGCAGATAGATCAGGCCGGAGAAGCCGCTGATCCCCGGCATGCTCAGGTCGAGCAGGATCAGGTCGACCTCGGAGTCCCGCTCCAACAGTGCGGTCAGGTCCTCGAACGATCCGGCCTCGCTGATGGTGGCCGAACTCACGACGCTGGACACCGCCTGACGCAACGCATCGCGGAACAGCGGATGGTCGTCGGCGATGACAAGATGAGTATTGGCAGCAGCAGTCATCTCAGTCCCACAAGCGGGCTTTGGGAAGCCCGCACCGTTCGGTTGTCGCCCGCGCGGCAGTATCACGCAAGCCCTTGATAATACCAGATGCCAACTCAGTTAACCCGCCGAGCTTGTGCGCCGCAACAGACGCACGCGGGGGCGTTCCATCCAGCTCACACCTGCAAAGATAAGTTCAAGCGTGCAAAAGCCAAAAGTCTTATTGGGACGACTTTCACTGCGATGTTACCCTCGACTTAAGCCTAAGGCCCATTCGGGCCTAACCCGCCAGCCGGGGGCGAGCATGGCAGCAATAATTCGGGGGGAGCAATCCAGATGTCCACTATGACTGCAACTTCGGCGCGGCCCGCCGGCATGACGAAGGATGAGCGTTTCGTCATCCTCGCGTCGTCGCTCGGCACCGTGTTCGAGTGGTACGACTTCTATCTCTACGGTTCACTGGCCGGCATCATCGGCGCGCAGTTCTTCTCCGACTATCCGCCGGCGACGCGCGACATCTTCGCGTTGCTGGCCTTTGCCGCGGGCTTCTTGGTGCGCCCGTTCGGCGCCATCGTGTTCGGCCGGGTCGGCGACATCGTCGGTCGCAAATACACCTTCCTCGTCACCATCCTGATCATGGGCCTGTCGACCTTCATTGTCGGCCTGTTGCCCAGCGCCAAGACCATCGGCATCGCGGCGCCGATCATCCTGATCTCGCTGCGCCTGTTGCAGGGCCTCGCACTCGGCGGTGAGTATGGCGGTGCGGCGACCTACGTTGCTGAGCACGCGCCGCAGGGCAAGCGCGGCTACTACACCTCGTTCATCCAGACCACGGCAACGCTCGGACTGTTCCTGTCGCTGCTGGTGATCCTGTTCACCCGAACCTTTACCGGCGAGAAGGACTTCGCCGATTGGGGCTGGCGCATTCCGTTCCTGGTGTCGGTGTTGCTGCTCGGCATCTCGGTCTGGATCCGTCTTCGGCTCAACGAATCGCCGGTGTTCCAGCGGATGAAGGAGGAAGGCAAGACCTCCAAGGCGCCGCTGACCGAAGCCTTCGCGACCTGGAGCAACGCCAAGATCGTGATCCTCGCCCTGCTCGGCCTGACCATGGGCCAAGCGGTGATCTGGTACACGGGCCAGTTCTACGCGCTGTTCTTCCTGCAATCGATCCTGAAGGTCGACGGTTACACCGCCAACCTCCTGATCGCCTGGTCGCTGCTGCTCGGCACCGGCTTCTTCCTGGTGTTCGGCGCACTGTCAGACAAGATCGGCCGCAAGCCGATCATCCTGGCAGGCTGCCTGCTCGGCGCACTCACCTTGTTCCCGATTTTCAAGATGATCACGACCAACGCCAATCCGGCGCTGGAGAAGGCCTATGAGACGGTCAAGGTGCAGGTCGTGGCGGATCCCGCGGGCTGCGGCGATCTATTCAACCCGGTCGGCACCCGCGTCTTCACGGCGCCTTGCGACACCGCCCGCGCTTTCCTCGCCCAGTCGTCGGTGAAGTACGCCACCGTGCAGGGCCCGGCCGGCTCACCGGTGAAGGTCACCGTCAACGACAAGGACGTGCCGTACACGGACGCCAAGACGTCGAACCCCGCCATCACAGCGGCGGTGCAGGCGGCAGGCTATCCGAAGCCGGGTGACGCCGGCATCGTGAAGATGTCGAACCCGTTCGACGTCTTCCGTCCGCAGGTGGCTGCGACCATCGGGTTGCTGTTCATCCTGGTGCTCTACGTCACCATGGTCTACGGCCCGATCGCCGCGATGCTGGTCGAACTGTTCCCGACCCGCATTCGCTACACCTCGATGTCGCTGCCCTATCACATCGGCAACGGCTGGTTCGGCGGCCTGCTCCCGGCGACCGCGTTCGCAATCACCGCCTCGACCGGCGATATCTACTCCGGTCTCTGGTATCCGATCATCTTCGCGGCCATCACCGTCGTGGTCGGCGCGCTGTTCATTCCGGAAACCAAGGACGTCGATATCACCAAGACCTGACGGTCGACACCGCGATCAAATGCATCGGCCGCGGAGCGATCCGCGGCCGATGTCGTTTTGGAAGCCAGAGCCTGGAGGCCAGGCCTTGGAAGCGAGGCGCACCCCGTCAGCGCGTGGCGCCGATGAATTGCAGCACGATCTCGCGCCGGTGCGGCCTGGCGCGATGCTCGATCAGATAGATGCCCTGCCAGGTGCCGAGCGCCATCTCGCCGTCGAGCACCGGGACCTGCAGCGAGGTCGCCGTCAGCATGGTCTTGATATGCGCCGGCATGTCATCGGGGCCTTCGGTGTCGTGACGCCAGCCGCCATCCTCGGGCGCTGTGCGATCGAGCGCCGTCATCAGATCGACCAGCACGGTCGGATCGGCATTCTCCTGGATCGTCAGCGAGGCCGAGGTGTGACGGATGAACAGCGTCACCATGCCCTCGCCGGCGCGCACCTCGCGCAAAAATTTTGCGACCTCGCGCGTGATGTCGGTGAAGCCGGCGCCGAACGTTTCGACCGTCAGGCGCGACGAGGCAATGCTGGTCGCCGCGACCGAGGTTGGCGTCGAACGCGACATTTGCTTCGATGAACTCATCTGCAGTCTCTCAACTCGTCGTCCCGGCGAAGGCCGGGACCCATATGTGGACGGCCCCCGTGGCACAAG
>NZ_NWTG01000012.1 GCF_002532045.1 Bradyrhizobium sp. C9
TCGACCGCGAGGTCGATACCGCGCTTCAGGTCCATCGGGTTCATGCCGGCGGCAACCGACTTGGCGCCTTCACGCACGATCGCCTGGGCGAGCACGGTGGCGGTGGTGGTGCCGTCGCCGGCCGCGTCAGCGGACTTGGAGGCGACTTCGCGCACCATCTGGGCGCCCATGTTCTCGAACTTGTCCTCGAGCTCGATCTCCTTGGCGACGGTGACGCCGTCCTTGGTGATGCGGGGAGCGCCGAACGACTTCTCGAGCACGACGTTGCGGCCCTTCGGGCCGAGGGTGACCTTCACCGCATTGGCGAGGATGTCGACGCCGCGCAGCATCTTGTCGCGCGCATCGACGGAGAATTTGACTTCTTTAGCTGCCATCTGAATTTTTCCTTGAGAGGTTTACCTGGGAGGGAAGAGGCGCTTAGGCCGCCTTCTTCTTGGAAGCGGGGACGTCGAGCACGCCCATGATGTCGCTTTCCTTCATGATCAGCAGGTCTTCACCGTCGATCTTGACCTCGGTGCCGGACCACTTGCCGAACAGGACGCGGTCGCCGACCTTGATGTCGATGGGGATCAGCTTGCCGGCTTCGTCGCGGCCGCCCGGGCCGACGGCGATGACTTCGCCCTGCGAGGGCTTTTCCTTGGCGCTGTCCGGAATGATGATGCCGCCAGCAGTCTTCTCTTCGGCGTCGATACGCTTGACCACGACGCGGTCGTGAAGCGGACGGAATTTCATGCAGTCCTCCTAAACATTTGCGGATGCTGTAGATTTTTGGAGTTTTAGCAGTCCAATCCGGCGAGTGCCAGACTGGTTGGGCAGGAGATAGGCCAAGCCTTGGCGGCGGGCAAGTGGCTCTAGCAGAAAAATTGGCACTCGCGAATGACGGCTGCCAGCTTCATTTCGGCATCCTTAATGCCCTCGTCGGGGCTCGCCAGGGCTATTAGCAGATGCGGTAAGCTGCTGCTAACGCAAGAAATTTCAACAACCTATTAAACATTTAGGCTTGAGATGGGTTAGTCGCGTGCGTCACATTTCTCTCATGTGAGCGCATCCATTGCCGGTGGTCCGGCGGGGAAGGTCGGCCACCACGTGAATGCGCTCCTTCACAGGAGGTTGGCATGGTCTCGCGAGTTGGTGGGGTTGTTTCCGACGATTTCCGGAAGCAGTTGCTGGGGTACGGGCTGACGACGGCGCAAATCCTCTATCGGATGCCCGATCACCCCTCGTTGCTGCAAACCTATGTCTGGCAGAACTACGATCTGTTTCCGAAATTTCCGGCGCTGCAGGATTTCCTCAGCTTCTGGCAGCAGAAGCTCGAGGGCCCGCTGTTCTCGGTGACGGTGGCGCATTCCAAGCTGGTCAAGCCGGCCGAACTGCGGGCCGTCGACGGCGTGTTCCGGCTGCATTGATCCGCAGAGGGACGCAGGGCAAGGCGGCGAGGCGCGGTGCGCGCCTTTGCCCACCTTGCGCGGCGCGACTTGTGTTAGCTTCCGCCCGTCACAAAAAGACGGGAGGCGAACAATGGCCAGGAAGACGACATCAAGATCCGCAGCCAAGACCGCGGTGAAGAAGAAATGGTCGGGGCTCGGCGCCGGCGCCAGGAAAGCGTCAGTGAAAGCGTCAGTGAAATCGTCGGCGAAGTCGTCCGCGCGCAAGACCATCAAGTCCAAGGGCCGCGTCACCGCGGCCAAGAAGAGCACGCCGAAAGCGGCAAGCAAGGCGCGGCCGAAGCAGCGCGTCGCCATCAGCCATCACCGCGAAGAGGATTTCAAGGCCGACGGGCTGCGCACCTATGCCAAGTATCGCGACCTCGGCATATCAGCAGCCTCCCATGGCCTGGCGCAGGCGCATGTCATCCGGCTGCAGGGACCGTGCAATCCGGACGAAGTGTCGAAGCTCCACTTCCACGACGTCGAATTCCAGATGGTCTACGTGCTCAAGGGCTGGGTGAAGACCTACATGGAAGGCGAGGGCGAGACGCTGATGCGAGAGGGCAGCGCCTGGACCCAGCCGCCGCGCATCCGGCACATGATCCTGGACTATTCGGACGACGTCGAACTGCTGGAGGTGATCCTGCCGGCCGAGTTCAAGACGGTGGAATTGAAGGCGTAGGACGCCATCACCCTCCGCCGTCATTCCGGGCTCGCGCTACGCGCGCCCGGAATGACGTGGTGAGGTCACGTCATCATCCCCACGATCGCGCCCATCAGGCAGGTCGTCAGCGTCCCTGATACGACCGACTTCAGCCCGAGCGCGTTGATCTCGTCGCGCCGTTCGGGCGCCATGATGCCGAGGCCGCCGATCATGATGCCGAGGCTCGCGAAGTTGGCAAAGCCGCACATCGCGTAGAGCATGATCAGGCGCGAGCGCGGATCGAGCGCGTCGGGACCGAGCTTCGATAGGTCGACATAGGCGATCAGCTCGTTCAGCACGGTCTTGGTGCCCATCAGGCTTCCCGCCGTGATCGCCTGTGGCCACGGCAGGCCCATCAACCAGCACACTGGTGCCATCACGTAACCCAGCAGCCGTTGCAGCGAAATCTTGGCGCCACCGATCTCCGGCAGCAGGCCGATGATCTTGTTCGCCAGATACACCAGCGCAACCAGCACCAGCAGCATGGCGATGATGTTCATCAGCAGCTCGAGACCCGCAGCGGTGCCCTTCACGATGGCGTCCATCGTCGACGACACCTGAACATCGGGATCGTCGAGCGACCCGCCGGTGCGCTTGTCGGATGTCTCCGGCACCATGATCAGGCTGACCAGAATCGCGGCCGGCGCACCGAGCACCGAGGCGATGACGAAATGCGCGGCGGCATCCGGGATCAGGGGCGCGAGCAGCGTCGCGTACAGCACCAGCACGGTGCCGGCGATCCCCGCCATGCCGCCGGTCATCACCAGAAACAATTCGCTGCGGGTGAGCTGCGCCAGATAGGGGCGGATGAAGAGCGGGGCTTCCACCATGCCGAGGAAGATGTTGGCCGCGGTCGAGAGCCCGACCGCGCCGCCGACGCCGAGCGTGCGCTCCAGCAGCCAGGCCATGCCGCGCACGACAGGCGGCAGCACGCGCCAATAGAACAACAGTGTCGTCAGCACGCTCATGACAAGCACGATCGGCAGTGCCTGGAAGGCGAGGATGAAATCCGAGCCCGGCGCCTTGGGATCGAACGGCGCCGGACCGCCGCCGACATAACCGAACACGAAGGCCGTGCCGGCGCGCGTCGCCGCCGCGATGCTGCCGACGGCATCGTTGATCGCGCCGAAGGCCTGCGTCACCAGCGGCACCTTGATCAGCACCAGCGCGGTGATGATCGTGACGGCGAGCCCGATTGCGGCCTGCCGAAGCGACACCTTCAAGCGATTCTCGCTCAACGCCCAGGCGATCACCAGCAACGCCACCACGCCGAACGCCGATTGCAACTGCAGCATCACGCCCCCAAGAACCCTCACGCGATTATGAGCAGGGGCCCCGCGCAGCGCAATGCTGTTGCGCGTTGATCCTGTCACCATTGACAAGTTGCAGGGGCTCAGCCACGCAATCATGCATGTCCTCCGCTACACAGGCCGGCGCCCGCGATCTGCTCGGCCACAGACCCTTCCTGTTCTTTCTGTCCTCGCGCAGCCTGTCGCGCTTCTCCAGCCAGATCGGCGCGGTCGCGATCGGCTGGCAGATCTATGATCTGACCGGCAGCGCGTTCGACCTCGGCATGGTCGGCTTGGTGCAGTTCCTGCCGACGGCGCTGCTGGTGTTCGTCGCAGGCCACGCCGCCGACCGCTTCGAGCGCAAGCGCGTGGTGCAGGCCTGCCAGGTCGCAGAGGCGCTGACCGCATTGTTTCTCGCCGGAAGCACATTCGCCGGCACCATCTCCGAGATCCAGATCTTCGCTGCAACCTTCGTGCTCGGCATAGCCGGCGCGTTCGAGAGCCCGGCGACTGCCGCGCTGTTGCCGCTGATCGCGCCGCAAGGCGCGCTGCAGCGGGCGACCGCGATCTCGAGCGGCGCGGCGCAGGTCGCGACCATCACCGGACCTGCGCTGGGCGGCTTCGCCTATGCGCTGATGCCGAGCGCGCCCTATGGCATCATGATGGTGTTCTGGCTGTTCGGCGCGCTGCTGACCGGCGGCATCGGCCGGCTGCAGCAGGCGGCAGCGAAGAACGGCGAGGTGTCGGACGATCTGTATGCCGGCGTCACCTTCGTTCGCAGCAATCCGGCGATCCTCGGCACCATCTCGCTCGATCTGTTCGCGGTGCTGTTCGGCGGCGTCACCGCGCTGCTGCCGATCTACGCGCGCGATATCCTGCAAACCGGCCCGCTCGGCCTCGGCATCCTGCGGGCCGCGCCTGCGGTCGGCGCGCTCTTGATGACGATGGTGCTGGCGCGGCACACCATCAACCGCCGCGTCGGCATGCGCATGTTCCAGGCGGTGATCGTGTTCGGCGTGGCGACGGTGGTGTTCGCGCTGTCGCACTGGATGTGGCTGTCGGCGCTCGCGCTCGCGGTGCTCGGCGCCGCCGACACGATCAGCGTCGTGATCCGCTTCTCGCTGGTGCAGCTGGCGACGCCGGACGAAATGCGCGGCCGCGTCGGCGCGGTCAATTTCCTGTTCATCAACGCCTCGAACCAGCTCGGCCAGTTCGAGAGCGGCGTCACCGCCGCGCTGCTCGGCACCGTGCCGTCAGCCGTGCTCGGCGGCGTCGCCACGATCGCGGTCGCGCTGCTCTGGATGAAGCTGTTCCCGACGCTGCGGGATGTCGAGAAGCTGGAGTAGGCTTTTTCGCCTGTCATTGCGAACGAAGCGAAGCAATCCATCATGCTACGAGCAGAGGCATGGATTGCTTCGCTTCGCTCGCAATGACGGCACCGGTGGCCAGAGCTCCGGATCTCCACCTCGCCCCGCTTGCGGGGAGAGGTCGCCGCGCAGCGGCGGGTGAGGTGGACTCTCCGCGAATGCGTCTCTTGCCGTCCTTGCGGAGACTCCCCCTCATCCCGACCTTCTCCCCGCAAGCGGGGAGAAGGGGAAGATCAGTCCCGGCGAGGTCGTCTCACGATTTCGGAATAATGGAAAAATATCGCTGATTTGCCCGACGTGTCAAGTTCCCGTGTCGAACGCCGCTAGGCCGCCGGCTACTGTGCATGGGGTTGTTTTCGATATTTTGGCCGTGCGGCCTGCGAAGGCGTGGCCGGGACATAGGCGGAGCGGAAGCGACGCCGTCCTTCGGACGGCTACGCCCGGCCATAACGATCGTCCTGCCGTAGGCAGGCAGAAGGCGACGATCAGCCGCGGCCGACGAACGGCATCTTGGTCGCCATGACCGTCATGAACAGCACGTTGGCGTCGAGCGGCAGGCCGGCCATGTAGGCGACGGCGTCGCCGACCGCCTTGGCGTCCATGCGCGGCTCGTGCTTGGTGGTGCCGTCCGGCTGCAGCACGCCGGGGCCGTTGACCATGCGATCGGTCATCGGGGTCGCGGCATTGCCGATGTCGACCTGGCCGACCGCGATGTCATACATGCGGCCGTCGAGGTTGGAGGCCTTGGTGAGGCCGGTGATGGCGTGCTTGGTGGAGGTGTAGGCGGCCGAGAACGGCCGCGGCGCATGCGCCGAGATCGAGCCGTTGTTGATGATGCGGCCGCCGCGCGGCGTCTGGTCCTTCATGATGCGGAAGGCGTGCTGGGTGCACAGGAACGGCGCGGTGAGGTTGGTGTTGACCACGGCCTGCCACTGCTCGAGCGGCAGATCCTCGAAGTTCACCGGCGGCGCGCCCATGCCGGCATTGTTGAAGAGAACGTCGAGCCGGCCGTAGGTCGCCTTCACCTTGTCGAACAGCGCTGCGATCGCGGCCGGGTTGGCCATGTCGGCCGAGACGCACAGGCTCTTGCCGGCGGGGCCGAGCTTGGCGGTCTCTTCCAGCATCTCGATGCGGCGTCCGGCGAGCACCACGGTGTAGCCCTTGTCCATCAACGCGAGCGATGCTGCACGGCCGACGCCGGTGCCGGCGCCGGTGACGAGTGCGATCTTGCTGGTTGCTTCGGTCATCCGAGTTTCCTCTTACTTGGTTTTTGCTTCGGTTTCGTTCTTGTAGGGTGGGCGTGGAATGTTCTGGTGCGCCGCGCGCAGCGCCGCCGACCAGCGCGAGCGCAGATCGTGGAAATAGGGCTCGCCGGCCTCGATGCGGTGGTTGAGGTCGGCTTCGCAGGCATCAGTGCGCACCACCAGCACGTCGATCGGCAGGCCGACGCCGAGATTGGAGCGCATCGTCGAATCCATCGAGATCAGGCCCGTTTTGAGCGCCTCATAGAGTTCGACGTCGTAATGCATGGCGCGGTCGAGCACCGGCTTGCCGTATTTGTGCTCGCCGATCTGCAAATACGGCGTGTCGGTGGTGCATTCGATGAAGTTGCCGGCGGTGTAGACCATGAACAGGCGCATCCGCGAGCCCTTGATCTGGCCGCCGAACAGGAACGAGACGTCGAACGAGATATCTTCGGAACGCAGCGCATCGCCCTCGGTGGCATGTACCGAGCGGATGGCGCGGCCGATCCGCTGCGCCGCCTGGAACATGGTCGGCGCATTCATCAGCGTCTCGAGCTCGCCGGTGTGCGGATCTTCCATGCCCTCGGTCAGGGTCGACAGCACCGACTGGCTGATCGCGAGATTGCCGGCGCTGGCGATCGCCATGATGCGGTCGCCGGGCTTTTCGAAGATGTGCAGCTTGCGGAAGGTCGAGACGTTGTCGAGGCCGGCATTGGTGCGGGTATCGGCGATCATGACGAGGCCGTCGCGCACCAGAATTCCGCAGCAATAGGTCATTTCCGGCCCTCAAACGATCCGAGTTTCTCGGCGCCAAACGTGTAGCCAATTTCGAGGTCGCATCCAACCCTAATTCCCCGTGACGGGAGATGCGATGGCAGGTCATGAGGGGGCGGCGACCCGTTCCACCGCTGGCCGCCTGAGAATCCCGGTCCGTGCCAAGGCCTCGTTCTGCGTTGCACGCAGCCGGCAACGATCTGCGTTCCCGTGTCATTGCGAGGCACCCGTCGTTGTGGTCGACTGCCTGCAATCGACAAGAACAACAAGAATTCCGGGAGGCGAGAATGTCGTTCAAACTGGCCATTTGCATCATGGCTTTGGGCGCAGCCGTGATGGCTGCGAGCCCTGCATCGGCGCAGAAGAAGGGCGGCACCTTGCGGCTCTATCACAACGACAATCCGCCCTCGACCTCACTGCTCGAGGAATCCACCATCGCCTCGGTGATGCCGTTCGCGGCGGTCTTCAACAACCTCGTGGTGTTCGATCCGGCCAAGGTGCATGAAAGCATCGACACCGTGATCCCTGATCTTGCCGAGAGCTGGTCATGGGATTCCACCAACACGAAGCTCACCTTCAAGCTGCATCGCGGCGTGAAGTGGCATGACGGCCAGCCGTTCACGGCCAGGGACGTGCAATGCACCTGGCGGATGCTGATCGGCAAGAGCGAGACCCAAGATTCCAAAACCCAGGACTCCAAAACCCAGGACTCCAAAGCCCAGGACTTCAAGCGCAATCCGCGCAAGGTCTGGTATTCGAAGCTCAAGGACATCAGCATCAATGGCGACGATGAAGCGACTTTCGAGCTGACCGAGCCGCAACCCGGCCTGCTGGCGCTGCTCGCCAGCGCCTTCTCGGTGGTCTATCCCTGCCACGTGCCGCAACAGGTGATGCGCACCAAGCCAATCGGCACCGGGCCGTTCAAATTCGTCGAGTTCAGGCGCGGGGATTCAATCCGTCTCGTCCGTAACCCCGACTACTTCAAGAAGGACCGGCCGTATCTCGACGAGATCACGGTGCGCTCGATCGACAGCCGCGCCACGCGCATGCTGGCGTTCGCGACCGGCGACTATGACATCACCTTTCCGTCCGATGTGAGCATTCCCCTGATGAAGGACGTCAAGGCGCGGGCGCCGAGCGCGATCTGCGAGATGACCTCGACCAATCTGCAGATCAACCTGCTGGTCAACCGCGTCAATCCGCCGTTCGACAATCCGGAGATCCGCAAGGCGATGTCGCTGGCGCTCGATCGCCAGGCCTTCAACAGCATCCTGTTCGAAGGCACCGGGCGGCTCGGCGGCGCGATGCAGGCCAAGCCGGAAGGCGAGTGGGGTATGCCGCCGGAGATCCTGTCGACGCTGATGGGCTACGGCTCCAATTCTGACAAGAATCTCGCGGACGCGCAGGCGATCATGCAGAAGCTCGGCTACAGCGACGCCAAGCCGCTGTCGATCAAGATCCAGACCCGCAATCTGCCGACCTATCGCGACCCGGCCGTGATCCTCGCCGACCAGCTCAAGAAGATCTACATCGTCGCCGAGCTCGATATTCTCGACACGCCGCGCTGGTACTCGCGGCTGCAACGCAAGGATTACACGATCGGCCTCAATGTCACCGGCGTCAGCGTCGACGATCCCGACGGCAATCTGGTCGAGAACTATTCCTGCAACTCGGAGCGCAATTACACCCAGTATTGCAATGCCGAGGTCGACAGGCTGCTGGCTGCGCAGTCGCGCGAGGTCGACAAGGACAAGCGCCGAAACATCGTGTTCGACATCGAGCGCCTGCTGGTCGACGACGCGGCGCGGCCGGTCATCCTGCACTCATCGGCCGGCAATTGCTGGCAGCCCTACGTGAGGAACTTTCACCCGCACGACAACAGCCAGTACAACAATTTGCGTTTTGAGGACGTCTGGCTGGACAAGTAACGTCACGGACGGGCGAGTGCAGGCGATTACGGCTCCTGGCTTCGTCCCGCCGGTGTGCCGACGAGGAACGCCTCGTCCACCGGCACGCCGAGCGCGGTGACCAGCCGGTTAGTCTCGGCGGCCATGCCGACGATCGCCAGCATTTCCTGATACTCGGCCTCGGTCATGCCCTTGGCGCGAGCGCTCGCGGTGTGCGAATGGATGCAGTAGCTGCAGCCATGGGCCACGGAGACCGCAACGTAGAGCATTTCCTTGACCTTCGGGTCGAGCGCGCCCGGCGCCATCACCTCCTTGATGCTCTCCCAGGTCCGCCGCAGCGTCTTCGGATCATGTGCGAGCGCGCGCCAGAAATTGTTGATGAAGTCCGAGTTCCGCGTCTTGCGGATGTCGTCGAAGACGGCGCGCGCGTCGGCCGAGAGTTCGTCGTCGGAGAGCAGTTTCACAGTTGCCATGAGTTGTCTCGCTGGTCTTGTTGAAGCAGCGATCATAGCACCACTGCCGTCATTGCGAGGAGCGAAGCGACGAAGCAATCCATGCCTCCGCAAGCGGTCAGATGGATTGCTTCGCTGCGCTCGCAATGACGGATGCGAAACGGGATCGGCCTTACGACTGCGACTGGCTCTGCCACTGCCCGGGGCGGCCGGCCTGGTCGACCTTGACCGCGACGGTCAGCGTCTCGTTGCCGCCGCCATAGCGGGTGCCGCGGACTGGGGCGGCGCCGAGATAGTCGAGGCCGATCGCGACGCGGGCATGGGCGTCGGTGGTGCAGATGCCGTTGGCGGCGTCGAAGCCGATCCAGCCGAGGTCGGGCACGAAGGCCTCGGCCCAGGCGTGGCCGGCCTGCTGGTTGACCATGCCGTCGGAGCGCAGGAAGTGGCCGGAAACGAACCGCGCCGGAACGCCGCCGGCGCGGGCGCAGGCGATCAGGATGTGCGCGTAGTCCTGGCAGACCCCGCGCTTCAGCGCGAACGCCTCGGAGGCCGAGGTGGCGCTGTTGGTCGGGTCCTCGTCGAAGGCCATGTGCTCGTAGATCTGCACCATCAGCGCGTGCAGGAAGCCGAGCACGTCGCTACCTGCTTCCGCGCGCAGCTCGCGCACGAAGCTCGTCATCGCCGGGTTGAGGTCGGTCAGCGGCGTTGGGCGCAGGAACAGGCTCGGCGGAAACCGCTCGTCGCTGCCTTTCAGCACGCCGCCGGTGTCCTGGGTCTCGACCAGGCCCTCGCAATGGATCGTGAGGTCGGTGATCGAGCCATGCGTCAGCACATGGGTGACGTTGCCGAACGCGTCCTCATGGATGTCGAGCCGGGAATCGGTCGAGACGTCGATCTGCCAGTCGGCCACATACTGGCCGTCATGGCTGCCCGGCGTCATCCGCAGGATCTGGATCACGCCCGAGGCCGCTGGCTCGTAGCGATAGGTGGTGGTGTGGGCTATCCGCAGGCGCATGGCTCAACCGGAGTTCAGTCGGTTTTCTGGGGCCGGAACGTCAGGCCCGGGCACCCACGTCTTTCTTCCTAATCGGCCGCGAAAGCAAGACGTCGGTGACTGGGATCGACCCGGTCATGACGACATTTTGAGCACTTTTCCCGCCGCTGGGGTCAGATCAAATATTGCTTGGTGATGATCTCGCCCAGCCGCGAATTGTCCGCGATGAACTCCTGGATGAACTCGTGCACGCCGTGCTGGAAGATATCGTCCATATGGCTGTGCTCGAGCCGGTTCCTGATGCCGCGGGCGTGGCGCTGGGCGGCGCCCTGGCGGCCATAGGCGACGCCGATCTGGTCCAGATTGCGCACCAGGTTGCTGTAGCAGCTGGCGAGCGAGCGCGGCAGCGTGTCGTTGAGGATCAACAGGTCGGCGATCAGCCAGGGCTTCAGGGTTTCCCGGTACACCCAGTGATAGGCGGTCGTCGCCGACACCGAGCGCAGGATCGAGGTCCACTGGTAGTAATCCAGCGGGCCGCCGACATGCTCCTCCTCGGGCAGCAGCATGTGATACTTGACGTCGAGAATGCGGGCGGTGTTGTCGGCGCGCTCGAGATGCACGCCGAGCCGCGAGAACCAGTAGGCGTCGTTGCGCAGCATGGTGCGGTAGGCCGAACCGTCGAAGCGCAGCGAGGTCTCCTGCACGAAGCGCAGGAATTTGGCCAGCTCCTCGCGGTTGGCGGGACCCTTGTTCCAGACCGCCTGCAGCTCGATCCACGACGAATTGATGGTGTCCCACATCTCCGACGTCAGCGCGGTGCGCACCGAGCGGGAATTGAGCCGCGCGGCCTCGATGCAGTTCTTGATCGAGGAGGGATTCTCCGCCGAAAAGGACAGATACTCGACGACGTTTCGCTCGTTGGCTTCTTCGTAATGGTCGTAGAAGGCCGGGCCAACACCGGCGGTGAGCAGTGCAGAGTCCCACTCATTGGTCTTGCCGACATAGGCCGCGGGCAGCGCGGTGACGCGCAGCGTGGCGTCGATCGTGCGCGCGAGATACTCGGCGCGTTCGACGTAACGGGCCAGCCAGAACAGGTTTTCGGCGGTGCGCGACAGCATGCTTTCAACTACTCGCTCAGTATCCAGGTGTCTTTGGTGCCGCCGCCCTGGCTCGAATTGACCACGAGCGAGCCTTCCTTCAGCGCCACCCGCGTCAGCCCGCCGGGCACGATGGTGGTGTGGTTGGAGCCGGTCAGCACGAACGGGCGGAGGTCGACATGGCGCGGCGCGAGGCCCTTGTCGGTGCAGGTCGGGCAGGTCGACAGCGCCAGCGTCGGCTGCGCGATGAAACCCTCCGGCTCGCGCTTGAGCTTGTCGCGGAACGCCTCGATAGTGGCCTTGGTGGCGGCCGGACCGATCAGCATGCCGTAGCCGCCCGAGCCGTGGACTTCCTTGACGACGAGGTCGGCGAGGTTGTCGAGCACGTAGGACAGATCCTGCGCCTCGCGGCAGCGCCAGGTCTGCACGTTCTTCAGGATCGGCTCCTCGCTGAGGTAGAACTTCACGATGTCGGGCATGTAGGAATAGATCGCCTTGTCGTCGGCGATGCCGGTGCCGACCGCGTTGGCGAGCGTGATGTTGCCGGCCGCGTAGGCCGACATCAGGCCTGGGACGCCGAGTGCGGAATCCGGGCGGAAGGTGAGGGGATCGAGGAAGTCGTCGTCGACGCGGCGGTAGATCACGTCGACCCGCTTCAGCCCCTCGGTGGTGCGCATGAACACCTCGTCGTTCTTGACGATGAGGTCGCGCCCCTCGACCAGCTCGATGCCGAGCTTGTCGGCCAGGAAGGAGTGCTCGTAATAGGCCGAGTTGTAGACGCCGGGCGTCATCAGCGCGACCGTCGGCTCGGCAGAGGCGCTGTGCGGCGCCACCGACCGCAGCGCCGACAGCAACTCGTCCGGATAGCGCTCGACCGGCGCGACGCGGTGCCGCGCGAACAGGTCCGGAAACAGCCGCATCATGATCTCGCGGTTTTCCAGCATGTAGGACACGCCGGACGGCGTGCGCGCATTGTCCTCCAGCACGATGAAGTTGTCCGGATCGGTGCGGATGATGTCGATGCCGGCGATGTGGACGTAGATGTCGTGAGGCACGTCCTGGCCGTTCATCTCCGGCCGGAACACCGGGTTCTGGAAGATCAGGTCTTCGGGGATGATGTTGGCGCGCAGGATGTCGCGGCCGTGGTAGATGTCCTTGAGGAACATGTTGAGCGCGAGCACGCGCTGCTTCAGGCCCTTCTCCAGCAGCGTCCACTCGGTCGCGGACATGATGCGCGGAATGACGTCGAACGGGATCAGCCGTTCCTGGGCCTCGGAATCCCCGTAGACCGCGAAGGTGATGCCGATCCGGCGGAACAGGAGCTCCGCTTCCTGGCGCCGATATTCGAGCGCATCCGGCGGCGTCTCTTTGAGCCAGCGGGAGAGCTCCTGGTAGGCCGGGCGGAGATCCTCGCCGAGGCCGTTCATCTCATCGAACGCGACTGCCATATATCCCGACTGCCCTCCCAAGCCATGTGACACAGTGCATGACTTGATGGGATGGTAGCAAGGGGCGGGCCAGCGCGATATGCATTGGCTTATGGCATTTGCTAAGGGTTGGGCGGAAGGCCTGCCCGAAAAACCGGCTGAGGTCTGCTTAATTCGGCGGCAAAACCCCGTGACATCAAGGCATTGGATCGGCAATGTCAGGGGATCAAGTTTAGGGAAATGAGATCATGAGCGAGATCGTCACGGCGGGGATATTGGTGATCGGCGACGAGATCCTGTCCGGCCGGACCAAGGACAAGAACATCGGCTTCATCGCCGAATACCTGACCAATATCGGCATCGACCTGAAAGAGGTCCGCGTCGTCGCCGACGACGAGGCCGACATCGTGTCCGCCCTTGATGCGCTGCGGCACAGGTACACCTACGTGTTCACCACCGGCGGCATCGGGCCGACCCATGACGACATCACCGCCGACAGCGTGGCGAAGGCGTTCGGGGTCGAGATCCACCATCATCCCGACGTGGTGGCGCGGTTCAGGGAGCGCTGGACCGAGCAGGACCTCAACGAGGCGCGGCTGCGGATGGCCCGGGTGCCCGATGGCGCCGAGCTGATCCAGAGCGCGACCATCCTGGCGCCTGGCTTCAAGCTCGGCAACGTCATCGTGATGGCCGGCATCCCCACCATCATGCAGGCGATGATGGACATCGTGGCGCCGACCCTGAAATCCGGGGTGCGGATGTTGTCGGACTCGGTCCGCGCCGACGCGCGGGAAGGCGACATCGGCGGCCCGCTGCGGGCGATCGCGGAAGCCAATCCCGACACCATCATCGGCAGCTATCCGTTCCAGGACGAGAACCAGAAGCCGAACACCAATCTGGTGGTCCGCTCGCGCGATCCCGAGAAGCTCGCCACCGCGATGGCCGCGGTGAAGGAGATGTTGAAGCAGGTGCAGGCCGCGCAGAAGAAGTCGGCGGGTTGAGGCGACATGGTCGAACGAAATTCTGAATCGAATGCGCAGGATCGGGCCGGCAGGCCGTTCCCGGTCTCGTGGGATCAATTCCATCGGGATTGCCGGGCGCTGACCTGGCGGCTCAATGAGGTTGGCCCGTTCCATGCGGTGATCGCGATCACCCGCGGCGGGCTGGTGCCGGCGGCGATCGTGGCGCGCGAACTCGGCCTGCGGGTGATCGATACCGTCTGCGTCGCCAGCTACGACCATGACAAGCAGGGCGACTTGAAAGTGCTCAAGGGCATTTCGGAGCAGACCGCCCAGCTCGGCGGCGGCACCGGCAAGGGGCTCTTGATCGTCGACGACCTCGTCGATACCGGCAAGACTGGCAAGCTGGTGCGCGAGATGCTCCCGGACGCGCATTTCGCAACGGTCTATGCCAAGCCGAAGGGCCGCCCGCTGGTCGACACCTACATCACCGAGGTGTCGCAGGACACCTGGATCTTCTTTCCCTGGGACACCGCGCTGTCGTTCCAGCCGCCGATCCGCGACGGTGCGGCGTAGCGAGTCACCTCGCCCGGCGTGCGGGGAGAGGTCGGGTCGCATCGTTAGATGCGATCCGGGTGAGGGGGGCTCAGCCCGGGTTCATCTCTCACTATCTTTGCGGATATGGCCCCTCACCTTGACCCTCTAAGAGGGGCTCCGCTCATCTCGACCCCGCAAGAGCGGGGCGAGGGGGAAGTAAGCAACATGCCCCTGCAAAACCGCGTCACGCCCACCGGCGACATCGTCGCGACCGAACATCGCGGCACCTTCACCGGCAATCGCGGCATCATCCACGATCCGGCGACGCGGACGCTGTTGAACAAGCGCTGGTCGAGCCCGGCCTGGCTCACCTGCGTCTGCGAGTTCAGGGGACGGCGGCGCAAGGTGATGAGCCGGCAGAGCTGGACCGAGCTGTTCTTCCTCGATGAAGCCACCGCCTTCGCGGCGGGGCATCGGCCCTGCTTCTACTGCCGCCGCGACGACGCCAAACGGTTTCGTGCCGCGTGGGAGCAAGGTAACGGCGTCAGCGATCTCAGCGCCAAGGCGATGGATGCGCTGCTGCACGCCGAACGGCTCGACCGTGGCAAGAAGCGGCTGCATCCGCTGCCGATGCCGCTCGCCGAGTTACCTGATGGCGCGATGGTGCAGGCGAACGGGGAAAGCTATCTCGTTGCCGGTGGCAAAACCACGCGCTGGTCGTTCGCAGGCTACGAGCGGGCCAATGTTACCGCTCCCGCGATGCTGCTGACACCGCCGTCAACCGTCCGTGCGTTTCAAGCCGGCTACCGGCCGGTGCTGCACCCGAGCGCGGCGATTGCGCTCGGCTGAGCCGTTGGCTTCCTTACGCCAGCCGCTGCCTCGCCAGCTTGGCGCCGGCGCCAAGCGCGATCAGCTTGGCTTCGGCGATATCGCGCCGCATCGGCGCCATGCCGCAATTGGTGGTCGCGATGATGTTGCCCTTCGGCACGTGTTTCGCGACCGCCTCGATCACCTTGACGACGTCTTCCGCAGTCTCGACCTCGTCGCTGGCGACGTCGATCACGCCGGCCTGTACGATCTTGCCGGGGAGCGCCGCCAGCAGCTCGATCGGCACCTTCGAATTGCGGCATTCGATCGCGACCTGCTGGATCGTGCTCTTGTCGATGACCGGGAAGGTCTCTTCATATTGCCGCCATTCGCCGCCGAGCGTCTGCTTCCAGTCGGTGTTGGCCTTGATGCCGTAGCCATAGCAGATGTGAACGGCGGTGGCGCAGGTGAGGCCTTCGGCGGCGCGCTCCAGCGCCTTGATGCCCCAGTCGCGCACCTCGTCCATGTAGACGTTGAACGCAGGCTCGTCGAACTGGATCATGTCGACGCCGTCGGCCTGCAACGCCTTGGCCTCCTGGTTCAACAGCTCTGCGAAGGCAAACGCCATCTTGACGCGGTCGCCATAATATTGGTCGGCGATGGTGTCGATGATCGTCATCGGGCCGGGCAGGGTGAACTTCAGCCTGTTTTTGGTGTGGGCGCGCGCTGCGCGCGCCTCGCTTTCATGGACGCGGCCCTTGAGCTGCAACGGCGCGACCACCTGCGGGACCATGGCCTTATAGCGGTCCTTGCGGATGCCCATCTCGACCTTGTGGGCGAAATCGATGCCTTCTACCCGCTCCAGAAAACCGTGCACGAAGTGCTGGCGCGCCTGCTCGCCCTCGGTGACGATGTCGACGCCGGCGTCCTCCTGCAGCTTGACCGCAAGCACCGTGGCATCGCGCTTGGCGCGGGCGAGCTCGGCGCCTTCCGATTTCCAGGGCGCCCACAGCATATTCGGCTCGGCGAGCCATTCCGGCTTCGGCAGCGAGCCTGCGATCGTGGTTGGAAACAGCATGGGTGCCTCCCGGTGGGTTCTGATTGAGCGCCTGTGTGCCATGTCCTAGAGTGGACGTACAGAACAACAAAAGTCTTTGTGATGGGGAAGTGGACGCCGATGATCGACCTGCACTACGCGCCGACGCCGAACGGCTGGAAGATCTCGATCATGCTGGAGGAGCTGGGGCTGCCCTATCAGGTGATCCCGGTGAACATCCGCGCCGGCGAGCAGTTCCAGCCGGAATTCCTGGCGATCAGCCCGAACAACCGCATCCCCGCGATCGTCGACCATACGCCGGCTGACGGCGGCGGCCCGTTCTCGGTGTTCGAGACCGGCGCGATCCTGATCTATCTCGCCGACAAGACCGGCCGTTTCCTGTCCCGGGAGCTGCGTGCGCGGTCGAACGTCATCCAATGGGTGATGTGGCAGATGGGCGGCCTTGGGCCGATGCTCGGCCAGCACGGCCATTTCGCGCTCTATGCGGCCGAGAAGATTCCTTACGCGATCGAGCGCTACCGCGACGAGACGGCGCGGCTCTACGGCGTGCTCGACCGCCAGCTCGGCAAGACCGGCGCCTATATCGGCGGTGACGATTATTCGATCGCCGACATCGCCTGCTTCCCCTGGACCGTGACCCACAAGGCGCAGGGCTTCACCCTCGACGACTACCCGAACATCAAGCGCTGGTACGCCACAGTGCGCGCCCGGCCGCAGGTGCAGGCGGGCCTTGCGATCGGAAAGTTCGTCAAGGAGCCGTTCGACGAGGAATCACGCAAGAACATGTTCGGCCAGCGTGCGAAGGAGCTGGTCGAGAAGAAATGACGCTCGTTATTCCGTGGCGTGACACAGGCGTGGGCCCTGCGCCTTGCGGCGTATCCCGGAATGACGACAATGAATATGGAAAAGACAAAGGGAAACGCCATGATCGAATTCTTCTTCGACTGTTCCAGCCCGTGGACCTATCTCGCCTGGCACAACATCCAGCCGCTGGCGAAGGAGTTCGACGCGCCGATCACCTGGCGGCCGATCCTGGTCGGCGGCATCTTCAACACCGTCAATCCGTCGGTCTACGCGCAGCGCGAGACGCCGGTGCCGCTGAAGGCGCGCTACATGAAAAAGGATCTCGGCGACTGGGCGCGCTCGGCTGGGCTTGCGATCAAGATGCCGCCGACCGTGTTCCCGGTGAACAGCGTCAAGGCGATGCGCGGCTGCATCCTTCTCGGCAACGAGAAGATGGTGCCGTTCGCGCGTGCGGTGTTCGAGGCCTATTGGGGTGACGACAAGGACATCTCGCAGGATGCGGTGCTGACCGAAATCTGCACCAAGCTCGGGATCGATCCGGCGCAGTTCCTGGCCGGCATCGGCGACCAGGCGATCAAGGATCAGCTCAAGGCCAACACCGAGGAGGTGATGGCGCGCGGCGGCTTCGGCTCGCCCACGATCTATCTCGACAAGACCGATATGTATTTCGGTAACGACCGGCTGCCGCTGATCCGCGAGGCGCTGGCCCGCCTCAAGGCGCGAGCCGCCTGATGCCGAAAGCCGTCGTCTGCCGCGAGCTCGGCCCGCCCGAGCGCCTTCAGCTCGAGAATTTTGCCTCGGTGGCTTTGAAGCCGGGCCAGGTGCGCGTCGCGATCCGCGCTGCCGGGATCAATTTCCCCGACATCCTGATGGCGGCGGGCGAGTACCAGCTCAAGCCGCCGCTGCCGTTCACGCCGGGCTCGGAAGCCGCCGGCGATGTCGTCGAGGTCAATGACGCGGCCGGGGTCGCCGTTGGCAACAGGGTGATCGTCAAGATGCGCTTCGGCGCCTATTGCGACGAGACGGTCGCGACACCGTCGCAACTCGTGCCGGTGCCGTCGACCTTCGACTATGCGGAAGGCGCGACCTTCCTTGCCGCGCACGGCACGGCGTATCACGCGCTGATCGACCGCGGGCAGATCAAGCCGGGCGAGGTGCTGCTGGTACATGGCGCCGGCGGCGGCGTCGGGCTTGCAGCGGTCGAGATCGGCAAGCTGCTCGGCGCCACCGTGATCGCGGCGGCCTCGAGCGAGGAGAAGCTTGCGATTGCCAAACAACGTGGCGCGGATCATCTCGTGCTCTACGCGCGCGAGCCGTTCCGTGACGCCGTGAAGCGCCTCACCGACGGCCGCGGCGCCGACGTCGTGTTCGATCCCGTCGGCGGCGAGGTGTTCGAGAACTCGATGCGCTGTATCAACTGGGGCGCGCGCATTCTCGTCGTCGGCTTCACCGGGGGTATCGGCCTTGCGCGCACCAACCTGTTGATGATCAAGGGCGCCAGCGTGCTCGGCGTTCGCGCCGGCGAGGCGGTGCGGAAGGATCCGGCGCTCGGCGAGGTCAGGTTCAAGGCGTTGAGCGAATGGGCCGAGGCGGGCCGGGTGCGGCCAAACATCTCACACCGGCTGCCGCTGGAAGACTACGCGAAGGCCATGCGGCTCCTGATCGAGCGCAAGGCGATCGGGCGTGTGGCGTTGATCACTCGGTAGAACTACGCTCTTTGCACCTGTTCTGCGCAGCGCCTGCCCAAAACTTCGGCGGCGCTGCCGCAGGGCTTTTTTACCAATCGAATGTAGGCATGATCCAACCCGGGGTTGAGTCATGCTGAAGAACACCAGGATACTTTATCGCATTGCCTTTTCCGCCTTGCTGCCGCTGATCGCGTTCGCAGCGCTGGCAATCTACGACATCTCGGCGAAATGGTCGGTTCGCTCTGACATCGCCCGCATGCAGCCGATTGCCGAGGGCGTCGGCAAGCTCAGCCGGCTGGTGCATGAACTGCAGCGCGAGCGCGGCCTGTCGTCGGCCTATCTCGGCAGCAAGGGCGCGCAGATGCGAAGCGAGCTCGGCGAGCAGCGCAAGCGCACCGAAGCAGAACGGTCGGTCGCCATGTCGGTGCTCGCGGACCTGAAGCAGTCGGGAGCCGCGGAACTCGCCGCCACCGCGCAAGCTGCCCAGGACGGTCTCGGTCAGCTCGACCAGCGCCGCGCCGACATCGATGGGCTTGCGATCGCGCCGCCGGCAGCCGTCGGCTATCTCACCGATACGATCGGCCGGCTGATTACGGTCATCACCGGCATTGCGAAGCTCAGCAGCGACGACGAGATTTCGAAATCCATTGCCGCCTACGCCAATTTGATCGAGGGCAAGGAGCGCGCCGGGCAGGAGCGTGCCGCCGTCGCCGGTGGCATCGCAACGGGCCGCTTCGACCCACAGCTCTATGTGCGCGCGGTGGGCCTTGCAGCGGCCCAGGAGAGCTTCTTCAGCGCGTTCCGTTCAGCGGCATCGCGCGAGGCGCGTGAGCTGTTCGCCCGCGCGATCTCGGGTGGCGCTATCGATACCTTCAACGCCATGCGCAAGACGGTGGAGCAGGGCGGGCTCGCCGGCGACTTCAAGTCGCTCGACAGCAAGTCCTGGTTCGACGCCGCAACTGTCCGGATCGACATGCTCAAGACGGTTGAGGACGGCCTTGCCGCTGAATTGTCGCGCCTGATGGCCGACAAGAAGGCGGAGGCGACCGTGAGTCTCGGTATCGTCGCCGGCATCATGCTGCTGGCGTTGCTCGCGGGGACGCTTGCGGTGCTGGCGATGGCGCGCAGCATCACGATGCCGATCAACACCCTGGTCTCGAACATGACCGGGCTGGCGGAGGGGCATCTCGGTCTCGAGGTCGGCGCCACCGATCGTGGCGACGAGATCGGCGTGATGGCGCGGACGGTGCAGTTCTTCAAGGAAAGCATGCTCCGCTCGGCCGAACTCGCCGCTAAGGATAGCGAGGCCGTCAACCAGCGGGCGGCCCGCGTTGCGCGCGTCGGCGACCTCACCAACCGGTTCCACGACGACATCGGCGCGGTCATCGGGGCCGTGATATCGGCCTCGGCACAGCTCGAAGCGACGGCTGCGCTGATGAGCGGGAGTGCCGGCAAGACCAGCGAGCAGGCTGCCAACGTCGCCGAAGCGACGCGCGCGGCGTCGAGCAACATGCAGACGGTGGCCGCCGCGACCGAGGAATTATCGGGCTCGGTCGGCGAGATCGGACGCCAGGTGACGCAGTCGGCGCAAATCGCGCGGCGGGCGGCGGCCGACGGGCGGCGCACCAATGAGACGGTGCAAGGGCTCTCCGCCGCCGCGGAGAAGATCGGCGATGTCGTCAAACTGATCAGTGAGATCGCGAGCCAGACCAATCTGCTGGCGCTCAATGCCACGATCGAGGCGGCGCGCGCCGGCGACGCGGGCCGTGGCTTTGCCGTGGTCGCCGCCGAGGTGAAGACGCTCGCCGAACAGACCGCCAAGGCGACCGACGATATCCGGACGCAGATCGGCGCCATCCAGGCGACGTCGGGCGATGTCGTGATTGCGATCCGCGGCATGACCGTCACGATCGACGAGATCAACGAGATCGCCTCGTCGATCGCCAGCGCCGTCGAGCAGCAGGGCGCGGCGACCCAGGAGATCGCGCGCAACGTTCAGCACGCGGCGAAGGGAACCGGCGATATCTCGGCCAACATCGGGGCGGTCACCGGCGCGGCGGAGGAATCCGGCGCCGCGGCCAGCGAGGTGCTCGGCGCTTCTGAAGAGCTGTCGCGCCAGTCGGAGCGCATGCGCAGCCAGGTCGAAAGCTTCATCGGCAGCATCAAGGCCGCCTGATCAACGCAGCCTTGCGAACCGTCCATCCCGCAGGAACGTGATGGTCTGCGCGATCGCCTCGCGGTTGCGCACCAGCCAGGGATGCGAGGTGCGGATCACGATGTGATCGGCCATGCCGTCGAGCCTTGTGTTGGCGACCGACACCCGGCCGTCATGCGGCCGCGGCAGTCCCATCGACGTAATCGGATAGACCGAGCGGTTGCCGGCGATGATGCCGGCCTCATAATCGATCGCCGGCAGCAATGCGCTGGTCGCGGCATCGCGGCGGGTGACGAGCTGCTGGCCGGCCGGGCCGAAGAAGGCGCGATAGGCGGCGAGGTGTTTCAGGCGGTCGGCGATCTCGCTGCCGCCGTTCGGCGTGCCCAGCATCACGACGCGGCCGAGCCGCGCGGGGCGATGTCGTGCGAGGTAGACGCGAGCCAGGAGACCGCCCATCGAATGGCAGACGAAGTGCACGGAGCCGTCGAGGCCCTGCGCGAAGCGATCGAGTGAGGGGTGGATGTCCTCCGCCAGCGCGTCGAGCCCCTTGCGCCGGCTGTCATAGTCGAGATTGAGGGTGGCAAAACCGGCATCCCTGAGCGCCAGCTCCATCCTGCGAAACGAGCGCGCCGTCCTGCTGATGCCATGCAGCAGGACGACGCCGTCGGGCGTGGACGCGGCGGGACGCCGTTCGCTCACTTATAGTCGCGCTCTTGCCACCACGGGAAATAGTCGGGCATGTCCGACGACACCTTGTTTTTGAACTGCGCGGGACGCTTTTCCAGGAACGACACCACGCCTTCCTTGACGTCCTCGGAGCGGCCGCGGGAATAGATGCCGCGGCTGTCGACCTTGTGCGCTTCCATCGGATCGTCGGCGCCCATCATGCGCCACATCATCTGGCGGATCAGAGCCACCGAGACCGGCGCGGTCTTGGCCGCGAATTCCTTGGCGAGCGCGCGGGCGGTCGGCAGCAGATCGGCGGGCGGCACCACCTTGCTGACGAGCCGGCCGGCGAGCGCTTCCTGCGCCGGGAAGACGCGGCCCGAGTAGCACCATTCCAGCGCCTGCGAGATGCCGACGATACGCGGCAGGAACCAGCTCGAGGCGGCCTCCGGCACGATGCCGCGCTGGGAGAACACGAAGCCGAAGCGTGCGGCTTCGGAGGCGATGCGGATGTCCATCGCAAGCTGCATGGTGACGCCGATGCCGACCGCCGGGCCGTTCACCGCGGCGATCACAGGCTTCAGGCACTTGAAGATTCGCAGCGTCACCTGGCCGCCGCCGTCGCGCACCTGCGGATCGCTGTAGTCGACGCTGCCGTCGGCATTGCGCTTGACCGGACCGCGCCGCGCATCGCGGTCGAAGGTGTTGGCGCCGGAGGAGAGGTCGGCGCCGGCGCAGAAGCCGCGGCCTTCGCCGGTCACGATGATGGCCCTGACGTCATCGTCCTTGTCGGCTTTGTCGAACGCGTCGATCAGCTCCTGCTGCATCGTGGCGTTGAAGGCGTTGAGCTTGTCGGGCCGGTTCAGCGTGATGGTCAGGATCTGCTCGGCGACCTCGTACTTGATCGTCTCATACGCCATGGGGATGATTTCCTCTCGGTTTTCTTGAATGAACGGCGCTGGCGCGCGTCGCCATTCAGTTAACCCGGCAATCATCCCTTGTGAAGAAGAGGGATGCGCGGCGTGGTTCCGCGCATCCTGACTTGCGTTGAGGCGCTAAGTCTTCGGAGGCGCAGGCCACGGCTTCTGCGCGCCGCGCAGGCCTTCGAACGCCTTGCCCATGCCGAGCACACCGATGTCGTCGAAGCGGCGGCCGATGATCTGGACGCCGATCGGAAAGCTCTTCTTGTCGTAGCCGCCGTTGATCGACAGCGCGGGGTTCTCCGACATATTCCACGGCACGGTAAAGCAGACGTGCTCGAACGGTTTTGCGGGGTCGTTGAGCGGTGCGGCGAACTCCGCCGGGAAGTTCACGACCGGCGACACCGGCGAGATCACGTAGTCGACCTCGCAGAACAGCTTTGCGGCGGCCGCGCGGATCGCCATCGTCTGGTTGAAGCCGCGCACCACATCGACGCCGGAGAGCTTTGCGCCGGCCTCGGCCCAGTTGAGGATGTAGGGCAGGGTCTTGCTGCGGTCGGCCTGCGACAGCTTCGACAGTTCATCCCAGGTCCGTGCACGCCAGAAATTGTCGAGCCCCTCGAGCATCTCGGGCGTCAGGATGCCGTCGATCTCGGTGATGACGGCGCCGGCGGATTCGAACGCCTTCGCCGCCTTGACGACGACCTCGCGGACGTCCTTCTCGACCTTCTGGCCGGATCCGGCATCGAGCATCAGCCCGATGCGCAGCTTGCGCGGTGACTTCTCCAGCGCCCTCCAGTTCACCTCGAGTGCCGGCAGGCTCATGCCGTCGCGGCGATCAGGGCGCGACAATACGCTCATCATCAGCGCAGCGTCGTCGACTGTGCGGGTCATCGGACCGGCGACGCGGCCGACATAGGGCGGGTCGATCGGCACGCGGCCGAGGCTCGGCTTCAGGGCGACGAGGCCGCACCAGGAGGCCGGCAGCCGCACCGAGCCGCCGATGTCGGTGCCGAGATGCAGCGGGCCATAACCGGCAGCACCGGCCGCGCCTGCGCCTGCGCTCGAGCCGCCGGGGTTCTTGCTGACATCCCAGGGATTGCGGGTGAGGGGGTGGAATGACGACAGCCCCGACGACAGCATGCCGTAATCCGGCATCGTGGTCTTGGAGAAGATCACGCAGCCGGCTTCGCGCAGCCGCGCAGCGGGCGGTGCATCCTTCTCGGCGGGCGCAAGCTTGACGCTCGCCGCACCCAGCGGCACTGGCTGGCCCTTGGTCGCGACGTTGTCCTTGATGGTGACGGGAACGCCGTCGAGCGTGCCGACCGGCTCGCTCTGCTGCCAACGCTCGGTCGCGGCCTTCGCGACCTTCCGCGCGCCTTCGGGGTCATACAGATACAGCGCCTTGATGTGCGGCTCCCAGCTCGCGACCTGGGAGATGATTTCCTCGAGCACCTCTGAAGGCGAGAACTGCTTTGCACGGTAGCCGGCGAGCAGGTCGACGGCCGAGAGATCGTGCAGCGACGTGATGGCGTCCCCTTTCGGCTTATGCATGCGCACCTGCCGGCATACGTTTCTCGATGATGCGGGCGAACATGCTGGCGCCGATCGGCAGGATCTTGTCGTCGAGAACGTAACCAGGATTGTGTACGGGCACCGAACCGTCATGGCCGACCCAGAAATACGCACCGGGAATGGCCTGCATCATGTCGGCGAAATCCTCGCTGCCCATCTTGGGCGTCGAGCGGGTGATCACCTTGGCCGGATCGACCACAGTGCGCGCGACTTCCTCGACCACGCGGGACTGCTCTTCCTGATTTACCAGCACGCTGAAGCCGTCGCGGATCTCGACCGAGATTTCGGCGCCATAGGCTACAGCAAAGCCGGCGGCGATTTCGCGCATGCGCTTGCGGATCAGCTCACGGATCTCGTCGGAGAAGCAGCGCACCGTGCCGCACATCCAGGCTTCGCCGGGAATGACGTTGTACGCCGACCCGGAATGGATCTGCGTGATCGACAGCACCGCAGCCTGCAGCGGATCGACGTTGCGGCTGACGATCGACTGCAACGCTTGTCCGAGCGTCATTGCGATCACGACCGCGTCCTTGGAGCGCTCCGGCATCGCGCCATGCGCGCCGTAGCCTTGGATCTTGATGTCGAAGAAGTCGGCTGCCGCCATTGCCGGGCCCGGCAGGATC
The DNA here is from genome assembly GCF_002532045.1 of Bradyrhizobium sp. C9. Lineage (GTDB taxonomy): Bacteria > Pseudomonadota > Alphaproteobacteria > Rhizobiales > Xanthobacteraceae > Bradyrhizobium. The sequence goes on from NZ_NWTG01000012.1 coordinate 24,473, forward strand.
GCGATCTCGCCATGGTTGAGGTCGGGCGCATTGTGCAGGCCGTAGACCTCGTCGCAGGGGAACTGCTTGAACAGGCCGTCCTTGATCATGGCGCGCGCGCCGCCGAGACCTTCCTCGGCCGGCTGGAAGATGAAATGCACGGTGCCGTCGAAATTGCGGGTCTCGGCGAGATAGCGCGCCGTGCCGAGCAGCATCGTGGTGTGGCCGTCATGTCCGCAGCCATGGAAGCGGCCGGGGATGGTGGAGCGCCACTTCAGATTGGTGTTCTCTTCCATCGGCAGCGCGTCCATGTCGGCGCGCAGGCCGATCTTCTTGCTGCCGTTGCCTTTGCCCTTGAGCACGCCGACCACGCCGGTGCCGCCGAGGCCGCGATGCACCTCGATGCCCCAGCTCGTGAGCTTGTCGGCCACGATGCCTGACGTGCGGACCTCCTCGAAGCCGATCTCGGGATGCGCATGCAGATCCCGTCTGATGGCGGTGAGTTCGTCGGCAAAACTGTCGATGCGCTCAATGGTCGGCATGGCTCTCTATCCGTTTGTGCGTGATGGGGAGGAGGGGGTGAAAGTGGGGCCGTTAGGCTTGATACGAATGCCGGGACGCAAATGTTTCCACGGCAGTGTGGCGGTGTCGGCCGGCATTGCGCCGGGCGCGGCGCAGATCAGCAGTTTCTCCGCAATCGGCTCGAAATCGGCGCGGAAATGCACCGAACTCTTGTTGACCAGGATCTTCTGCGCGGTCGGCTCGATGCCGACATAGCGGTACATCGACTGGTCGGCAAGCTGGGCCTTGTAGGAGCCGACGACGACGCGGACGTCGCCGACCCGCAGGCAGGCCGAGGGCCCCATGTCCATGTCGCGGCCGCCGTAGAATGGCCCAGGCGCGACAAACCTGCCGTCCGAGAGTTTTTCGACGACGAAGGTCTCGCGGTACGGCGCGTCGCCGGCGATGCCGGATTTGCCGCCGAGATCGAGCGTGACGGTAGCGCCGACACCGGCTTCGTGCGCTGCCTTCGCCGACTGCGGGTCGAAGATCACGCCGGTCGCGGCGCTGGCCTTGTTGCGCACCAGCGCCCGCAGCATGCCTGTGGTGTCGGACGTGCCGCCAGCGCCGGGATTGTCCTGGGTGTCGGCGATCACGATCGGCCTTGTCGCCGACGCTGCCAGTTCCATCGCCAACCGCACGCCGTCGTCGGGCGAATAGATACGGCCGTCGAAATCGTTTTCATGGCCCTCGACCAATGCGACGAGCCGGTCGGCGGCCGCGTCGGCATCGGCCTGCGTCCGGGCATAGGTAAACACGCTCGGGCCGCAGTCCCTGAAGTCGGCAGCCGGGAAGCCGAACGCAAACGACAGCGTCGGTACCGCGTCGCTCTCAAGCGACGCAAGCTGCTGATAGATGTTCTTCGCCGGCTGGTCGTTGGTGCATTGCCAGCTGATCGGGATCAGGAACGGCAGCTGCCGGAACGCCTTTGCCAGTCGTTCACCGGACTTGAGCAGCAAGGCCAGATGCCTGGCGCAGGCCCGGCCGGTGTCGGCCATGTCGACATGCGGGTAGGTGCGGTAGGCGATCAGCGCATCGGCATGCGCGATCATTTCGGGCGAGACGTTCGCGTGGAGGTCGAGGCTCGCGACCAGCGGCACGTCCGGACCGATCGCCTTGCGGACGCGGGCAAGGATTTCGCCTTCGCCGTCGTCGAGGTGCTCGGTCACCATCGCGCCGTGCAGATCGAGATAGACGCCGTCGACCGGACGGGCCGCGGCAATGCCGTCGACCATCTCCGTCACGATGCGCTCGAAGGCATCTTTCGTGACATGGGCTGACGGAGTCGCGCCGGCCGCGACCGTCGGAGCGAGCTCCCAGCCGTTGGCTTCCGCCGCCTCGACAAAGCCGGCGAGGCCGGCATTGATCTTGCGCATCACCCTGAGCACGTCGCTGCCGTGCGTCATCGACGGCCAGCCGCCGCCGTGCACGAAGTCGTCATAGGTTGCCTTCGTCGGTGCGAAGGTGTTGGTCTCGTGCAGGAAGCCGCCAACGGCAATGCGGGTCATCAAGTTGGTCTCGATACTTTTCTTCGGTCGTGATGCGATCGGAACGGTTCGCGCCACGATCTCGTTGGTTTGAGCGTGTTCTTTCGGGAAGACCGGCGTCCACCTTCCAGGCCATGCCCTAGCGCGCGACGTTAAGCGTGTCGTCGCGCCAAGCGCAAGCCGGGGAGCACCTCCGGATTTGCATGCCCTATGGGCGTATTGAAAGGCCCAAGGGTACGTCGCGAGGTTAAGTCTAAAGACCTAGGCCGTTGCCACGAGGCCTTCCGAAACCGGGCGGAAATTCGCAAAATCCCAGCCGCGCCCGGGTGCTGCTTCGAGCAGCGCACGGGTATAGGCCTGTTGCGGATTGGTCAGCACCTCGGCCGCCGGCCCCTGTTCCACGACGCGGCCATGCTGCATCACGGCGACGTCGTCGCAGATTTGTGCGGCGACGCGCAAATCGTGCGTGATGAACAACAGCGCGATGCCGAGCCGCCGCTGGATTTCGTCAAGCAGGTTGAGAACCTGCGCCTGCACCGAGACGTCGAGCGCGGACACTGCCTCATCTGCCACCAGCACGTCGGGATCGAGCGCCAGCGCGCGCGCGATCGCAATGCGCTGGCGCTGACCGCCGGAGAACTGGTGCGGATAGCGCGAGATCGCGTCGGGCGGCAGGTGCACGAGTTCGAGCAGCTCGCGGGCCCGCGCCAGCGCATCCTTGCGCGGCATGCCGTAGTTGATCGGGCCTTCCGCGATGCTCTCGCCGACGGTGACGCGCGGATTGAGCGAGCGATAGGGGTCCTGGAAAATGATCTGGATCTTCTGCCGATGCGGCTGCAGCAGCCGGCGCGACAGGTCGGAGATTTCGCGGCCGGCGAGCCGCACTCCGCCCGAGGTCGGATCGATCAAGCGGACGATGCAGCGTGCGACCGTCGACTTGCCGGAGCCGCTTTCGCCGACGATGCCGAGCGTGCGGCCCTTGCGCAGCGTAAGCGTGACGTTACTGGCGGCGGCGACCTCGCGGGCCTTGCCGTACAGCGACCGCTCCCGGTAGATCTTGCTGAGCTCGTTGGCTTCCAGCACCACGGGCTCGGTGGTGTCCGGGCGCGGCGCGCGCGGCACGAGGCTCGGCACCGCGGACAGCAGGTTGCGGGTGTACTCCATCGTCGGGTTGCGCAGCACATCTTGCAGCGGGCCGGTCTCGACCAGCCGGCCGTGCCGCATCACCGCGACGCGGTCGGCGATCTCGGCCACCACGCCCATGTCGTGGGTAATGAACAGGACAGCGGTGCCGTGATCGCGCTGCAGGTCGCGGATCAGGGTGAGGATCTGCTTCTGGGTGGTGACGTCGAGCGCGGTGGTCGGCTCGTCCGCAATCAGGAGCTTCGGTTCCAGCACCAACGCCATCGCGATCATGATGCGCTGGCGCTGTCCGCCGGAGAGGCGGTGCGGATAGGAGGAAAAGATGCGCTCCACATCGGGCAGCCGCACATGCTCCATCATCGCCAGGATCTTCTGACGCCGTGCGCGGGAGTCGAGATCGGTATGGGCGCGCAGCACCTCGTCGATCTGACGGCCGACCGGCACCACCGGATTGAGGGCGGTCATCGGCTCCTGGAAGATCATCGCCATCCGTGTCGCGCGCAATTGCCGCAGCCGCCGATCGGTCGCGGTGAGCAGTTCCTCGCCGACCAGTTTGACGCTGCCGCCCGATGGCACCAGCGTGCCCTTCTGCAGCAATCCCATCACGGTGAGCGAGGTCACCGACTTGCCCGAGCCGCTTTCGCCGACCAGGCAGAGCGTCTCGCCCTCGCGCACCTGCAACGAGAGGTCGTCGATGATGCGGTGCGCGTCCGTCTTGCGGCCGAGGCCGACGACGAGATTGTTGATGTCGAGGACGACGTTGGTCATGTCAGGGTCTCGTATTGCGAGGGGGCACGATGGGTCCGTCACCGTCATTCCGGGATGGTGTGCAGGCACCAGACCCGGAATCTCGAGATCCCGGGTTCGGTGCTTCGCACCGCCCCGGGATGATGGCTTCAATTGGCATTGAAGCCATCACTTGCCCTCACGCTGTTTCATGCGGGGATCGAGCGCGTCGCGCGCGGCGTCGCCGATCAGGTTGACGCTGAGAATGGCGATCGAGAGCAGCAGCCCCGGCCAGAAGATCAGCGACGGCTTGACCTGGAAATAGGCACGGCCCTCGGCCATGATGTTGCCCCAGGTCGGCGTCTCCGGCGAGATGCCGGCGCCGAGGAACGACAGGATCGCCTCGGTCAGGATCGCGGATGCGCAGACGTAAGTGCCTTGCACGATCAACGGCGCGATCGTGTTCGGCATCAAATGCCGCCACATGATCTTCGGCAGGCTCGAGCCGAGCGAGATCGCGGCCTCGACATAGGGCTCCTCGCGCGCGGTCAGCACCACCGAGCGCACCAGCCGCGCCACGCGCGGGATCTCGGGAATCGTGATTGCGATCATCACGGTCCAGATGCTGGCGCCCGACAGCGACACCACGGCGATCGCGAGCAGGATGGCGGGGATCGCCATCAAGCCGTCCATCACGCGCATCATCACCGCGTCGACCCAGCGGAAGAAGCCGGCAACGAGGCCGATCAGCAGCCCGATGGCGATCGAGCACACGGCAGCGCCGAGGCCGATCAAGAGCGAGATCCGTGCGCCATAGATGACGCGTGACAGCAGGTCGCGTCCGTAAGCGTCGGTGCCGAGCAGATATTGCGCGCTCGACGGCTTCAGCCGCTGCGACGGCGTCAGCAAGAGTGGATCATGAGGCGCAAGGAGCGGCGCGAAGATCGCCATCAGGATGATCAGGACGAGGCAGATCGTCGCAATCGCGATGATCGGCGTCGACGCCAGGAAGCCGAACTTGACGCGGAACGGCCGGGTGACGGGGATGGAGGATTCGGGAAGGGTTTCGATCGCCATTGCTCAGTACCGGATGCGAGGATCGAGCAGGGTGTAGGCGAGGTCGATCAAGAGATTGACCGCGACATAGATACCCGATGTCAGGAGGATCATGGCCTGGATCACCGGATAATCGCGTGCCAGCACCGCATCGACCGTGAGGCGGCCGATGCCGGGCAGGTTGAACACGCTCTCGGTGACGACGACGCCCGAGATCAGCAGCGCGAAGCCGGAGCCGATCACGGTGATGACCGGAACCGCGGCGTTGCGCAGCGCATGGCGTAGCAGTACGCCGCTCTCGCCGATGCCCTTGGCGCGCGCGGTGCGCACGTAGTCCTCACCCAGCACGTCGAGCATCGAGGCCCGTGTCATGCGCGCGATCAACGCGACGTAGATGAAGGAGAGGGTGCAGGTCGGCAGGATGATGCGTTCGAAGAACGGACCGAAACCGGCCGAGATGCTCTTGAAGCCCTGCACCGGCACCCAGCGCAGATCGATCGCAAACACCTGGATCAGCACATAGCCGATCACGAACACCGGCACCGAGAAGCCGAGTACCGACAGCCCCATCACGAAGCGATCGATCCAGGTGCCGTGTTTCCACGCCGCGATCACGCCGAGCGGCACCGCCACCAGGATCGAAAGGATGATGGTGGCGAGCGCGACCGAAATCGAAGGCTCGAGGCGCGGACCGATCATCTCGAGGATCGGCTTGTTCGAGATCAGGGAGACGCCGAGGTCGCCGTGCAGCAGTTTGGCGACCCAGGTATAGAACTGGATGTAGATCGGCTCGTTGAGACCGAGCGAGGTGCGGATCCGGTCGAGCTGTTCCGGTGTCGCATTGTCGCCGGCAAGAATTGCGGCCGGGTCACCCGGCGTCAGCCGCAGCAACAGAAACACGAACAGTGCCACCACGCCCATCACGGGAACGGCGGCGAGGATACGGCGGAGGAGATAGCCGATCATCGCTGCTATCTCCTGCCGTCAAATGGTGAGAAGCGAAGGCTGGGCCGCATCATACTCATGGTGTCCCCGTGATGTGTCTCATGCGCTTCTGCGTCTTGTCTCAAGGCTAGCGCGAACGTGATGAATTTGCAGGCAAATACTGTGCCAATGGCGACGTCATATCAAGGCGCAGTTCAGGCCGTCGGCGGCCTCCTTTGGTCTGAAGTTGCTATTTCGAATTGCACATGTCGCCATGCGCCACCGACCTGAAACGACAAGTCCATTCACGCTTTCACCACGCCGCACCAATTGGCGACGAACAGTGCGATGCTCTGCGTTGTCTTGCGAAGGCTGTCGAGCTCGACACGTTCGTTGAACGCATGCGGGCCGATACCGTACGGACCATAGCAAAGGGCAGGGATGCCGTAATCGACGCAATAATAGCGGGTGTCGTTGACGGCCGTCGACAGGCGCTCCTGCATTGGCGCCTGGAAGATGGAATGATGGGCGGCCGACAAAGCTGCTTCCGCTTCGCTGCCGGGTTCGCACACCGCGGCGTCCGCCTGAAAACCACTCCATACCAGCTCGGCCGGATTGTCGGAGAGGAAGTCGTCGGCCTTGTGCGCTTCGGTCAGGCATTCCTCGATGCCACGCATCGCCTGCTGCGGTGTTTCGCCCGGCAGGAGACCGAGCCGGCAATCCAGCTCGCACCACGCCGCGGTCGAACTCGCCCAATCGCCGCCCTTGATGATCCCGACGTTGAACTTGATCGGGTTCTTCACGCCGCGGAACCAGCTGTTGTCGAGCGCCCTGGCATTGAGCGCCTTGGTGTAATCCTGGAACGCGCGCACCAGGTGCATCGCCGACAGGATGGCGCTGGTACCGGCCTCGGAATAGGCGACATGCACCGGCGTGCCGCGAACGCGCAGGCGAAACCAGACGGCGCCGACCTGGGCGCGCGTCAGTGTGTGTCCGGTCGGCTCCGGAATCAGGCAGGCGTCGGCGCGATAGCCGCGCATCAAGGTCGACAGCGCGCCGTTTCCGGTGCTCTCTTCCTCAGTCACGGTCTGCAGATGGACGCGCCCGCCCGGGGCATAGCCGGCGTCTCTGATAGCATCGAGCGCGAAGATCATGGCCGAGACGCCGGCCTTCATGTCCTGCGCGCCACGCCCGAACATCCAGCCGTCGTGCACGGCGCCCGAGAACGGCGGCTGCTCCCAAAGGTCGGCGGGCCCCTCCGGCACCACGTCGATATGACCTTGCAGGATCAGGCTGCGTCCGCTGCCTTTGCTGTTCAGCGTCGCAACAACCTGCTGCGATCCGGCAAGATCGATGCCGTCCATCGGTGCAGCCTTCGGATGACTCATCAGATTGACGTCGGCAAGGCTGAACGTATCGACGTCGTAGCGGCGCTTTGCGAATTGCTCGGCGAGCCAACGTTGTTGCGGCGCTTCCTGTCCGCGCAGGCTGCGGAACTGCACCATGCGCGACAGGAACGCGATCTGATCGTCGAAGTTTCGATCGACGGCCGCGCACAGTTCTGCGGCAATCTGATCCGGCTTGGTCAACGTCGCGCGCGTGCCCGCCACCCCAATTTGCATTGTCCCCTCCCGCGCTGAAGCGCTTTTCCCCATTGTGACGCTAGTCGTTGTCATGCGGTGTTTCTCTGCGAATTCCGACTTGGCCACACGCAAATACGCTCATAATCTTCCTCGTCGACCGGATAATTAGGGGAAAGCTGCGCGGGCGGTCTCGGTCGCATCAACCTGCGACGGCACCATTGAGGGCGTGTCGAGATCGCGCCAGTCATCGATCGCGCCTGCCACCATCTGCGCCGTCGCAGCCGACAGCGTCCAGCCGAGATGACCGTGGCCGGTGTTGTAGAACACGCCTGGAATCCGGCCGGCGCGAACCACCGGCATCATGTTCGGCATCATCGGCCGCAGGCCCGCCCACGGCACGACCTTCGAGGTGTCGACGCCGGGGAAGTGCTGCCGCACCCAATCCACCAGCGGCTGGATGCGGTCGGCGCGAATGTCGAGGTTGAAGCCGTTGAACTCGGCCGTGCCGGCGACGCGGAAGCGGTCGGCGCCAAGCCGGCTGGTGACGATCTTCGCGGCTTCATCGAGCAGGCTGACGGTCGGCGCAGCGTCCCGGCTCTGCTGTGCTTCGAGCTGCACGGTGATCGAATAGCCCTTCACCGGATAGACGTTGACGCGATCGTTGAGCAGGCCGGCGAAGTGGCGGCTCGCCACACCGGCGCAGATCACGATGCCGTCGGCCTGCAACTCGTGTCGCGTTGCGACCACAGCATCGTGCGAAGCGGCATCGGTCCAACCGATGCGGAAGCCGTCGCCGTCGCGCGCGATCGCATCGACATCGGCTTCGTGGACGAAGCTCGCGCCGCGGCGGCTACAGGCGTCGGCCAGCCCGCGTGTGAACTTGTGGATGTCGCCGGTCGCGTCCGACGGCGTGAAGAAGCCGCCATAGCAGGTCGTCTGCAGCGCGGGTTCGATGCTGCGGATTTCGTCCGCCGTCACCGGCCGGCGGTCGAGCCCGCCTTGCTGCAGCAGCGTGTTGACGCGCAGGCCCGCCTCGAAGCCGGCCTTGTCGTGATAGACGTGCAGGATGCCGCGGCGTTCGAGATCGAAGGCGATGTTCTCGCGCTGGGCGATCGAGAACAGATGCTTGCGCGCTTCGATTGCGAGCCGCGTGGTCTCGATGGTGTTGCTGCGATAGCGGCCGATGTTGCCGACGAACTCGCCGATCCAGGAATATTTGTGCCAGCTCGGCTTCGGATTCATCAGCAGCGGCGCGTCGCTTCGAAGCATCCAGCGCAGCCCCTTGAGGATGGTCGCGGCGCTGTTCCACACCTCCGCGTTGCTGGCCGAAAGCTGTCCGCCGTTGGCGAATGAGGTTTCCATCGCGGCGTAGCGATGCCTGTCGAGGACAGTCACCCGGTAGCCGCGTTCGAGCAAGGCATAGGCCGTCGTCACGCCGGTGATGCCGGCGCCAATGATTGCGATGTGAGGCATGGTGGTCTTCAGGCTCCCGTGGGTTAGAGTCGCCGAACCACCGGTGAATCCGGCAGTTTCGACGCCCCATCTGTCACGGTACCTGAGAGCTTGATCCGCATCGGGCCTCGGCCCGATAGCAGACTATCCCCTTCGGTGGACGTCATGGCCGTTTCCATTTGGCCATGCCGTCTCTCTCCAGATCGTCCTGACGATACAGTCCTTTTGCCTGAGAGTTTCCGGGGCGGTTGCTCCGTCGGCGCCGAAGCAACAACACGAATGTTGTCGCTTCGATCTCTCCCGCATCGTCGCGTTGGACGGCCGGACCGTAGGCGAAGCCAAAAAATTGGACAAGGCTAAATTTCGGTCCGGCAGTGCCAACGTGTTGTGCAGTGCAAATCGACCTTAATCGAGCGTCGCCAGCAGTGCCGCCATCAGGCGGCCGCGCTCGGCGAGGCTGTCGACTTCGATATGTTCGTTCAAGGTGTGCGCGTCGGCGCCCCGTACGCCGAGGCCATCGAGGGTGGGGATACCCATCGCGCCGGTGAAGTTGCCGTCAGAGCCGCCGCCGGCGCTGCCGTGCGGCAAATCAAGACCCATATCGGCGGCGAGGCGCTTTGCCTTTTCATAGAGCGCCATGGTGCCCGCATCCGGCTCCCACACCGGGCGCGTGACGCCGCGCGTCACCTTGAATGTCACGTCATTTGCCGTGCCCGACAGCGCCAGCATGCGCTCGACGCCGCGGTCGAGATCGGCCTGGCGCTTGGCCATGCTGAGCGCTTCGCCGGTGCAGGTCGTTGCGACGCAATTGACCCATTGGCCGCCATGCACGATGCCGACCGAGAAGGTGCAGTCCTCGGTGGTCATGCCGTCGATGGCTATGATTTGCCGGGCCATTTCGCGGATCGCGGAACGGCCGGAGGACAGCGTCGCGCCGGCATGGCTCGGCTTGCCGACAGCTTCCAGATTGAAGCGCGCGATGGCGTAGCGGCCGGTGACGACGCCGTTGTTCGGCCGGCCGGGCTCCGGCACCAGCACGTATTTGTTGCGTGCGGCTTCCGCCTCGATGATGTCGCGCGTCGACGGCGTGCCGACCTCTTCATCGGGCGTGAACAGCACCGTGATCGGCAGCGGCGTGGTAAAGGACGCGCGCGCCAACTGCCGGATCGCCTCGATCGACAGATAGTTGCCGCCCTTCATGTCGAAGATGCCGGGCCCGAAGCACTTGTTGCCTTCGCGCCGCCACGCCAGCTTTTCGATGGTGCCAACCGGGTGCACGGTGTCCAGATGGCCGGCGATCAGGATGCCGGGCTGACCTTGTTTCGGATGGGGAAAACGGGCGCGGACGCAGCCGGCAAAGCCCTGGCGTCCGGCGATGCGTTCGATCGTCGCACCCATCACCGCCATCTCGCGCGCGGCGAGGTCGAGCATGCGCTCGACCGCGGCCGCATCCCATGTCGGGCTCTCGCATTCCACCCAGCTGCGCAGCCCCTGCAGCATCGCTTCGGAATCAAAAGGAAGATTGGCGGGGTTCATGTCTTTTCTCTCTTGTTGTTTGTTCGCGCCGATACGCGTTCGCGGGCCGTACGAAAAGCTCGGAAGGCGCGTTTGTAAAGTCAAATGCGCTGCACCCGCCGCTCATTCGTTCGTATACGTTTGATCCTGCCGGAAACCGATTGACGCGCATTGCGCTTGATGCAAGTCTCGATTTCACAAGCCATACAGCATGTTAGTTCGCCTAAATAACGAACCGCATGCATAACGAATAAGCCGGCTTTGACCAGTTACACGTCAGGAGAAATTGCATGTTGCCTATCTCGCGTTGGAAGCACCGCACGCTAGCGGCTGCGTTGACGGCGCTCGCGTTGTCGTTCGCGCCGCAGGAATTGTCGTTTGCACCGCAGGCCATGGCCGCGGGCAAGACCATCACCGCGGTGATGCATTCGGATCTGCGCGTCATCGATCCGATCCTGACCACGGCGTACATCACGCGAGACCATGGCTACATGGTTTTCGACACGCTGGTGGCGACCGACTCCAACTTCAAGATCCAGCCGCAGATGGCCGACTGGAAGATATCCGACGACAAGCTCACTTACACGTTCACGCTGCGCGACGGCCTGAAGTGGCACGATGGAACGCCGGTGACTGCCGAAGACTGCGTCGCCTCGCTGAAGCGCTGGGCCAAGGTCGACGGCATGGGCCAGAAGCTGATGGACTTCACGGCGAGCCTGGAGGCTACCGATGCGAAGACCATCACGCTGAAGCTGAAGGAGCCCTACGGCCTGGTGCTGGATTCGATCGGCAAGCCGTCGTCGCGCGTTGCCTTCATGATGCCGAAGCGGCTGGCCGAAACCCCGCCGGACAAGCCGATCCCGGAGCAGATCGGTTCGGGCCCGTTCAAATTCGTTCAGGCCGAATTCCAGCCTGGCGTGAAGGCGGTCTATGTCAAGAACACGGACTACGTGCCGCGCAAGGAGCCGGCGAGCTGGACCGCGGGCGGCAAGGTCGTGAAGGTTGACCGCGTCGAGTGGGTCACGATGGCCGACGCGCAGACGGCGATGAACGCACTGCAGTCCGGCGACATCGATTTCCTGGAGAACCCGTCGTTCGACACGCTGTCGATCCTGGAGAGCGACAAGGACCTCAAGGTCGAGACGCTGAACAAGTTCGGCTTCCAGACGCTGGGCCGCATGAACTTCCTCTATCCGCCGTTCGACAACATCAAGGTTCGCCAGGCGGCGCTGATGGCCATCAACCAGAAGCAGGTGCTCGACGCGCTGGTCGGCAATCCCAAGTATTACAAGACCTGCGTCGCCTTCTTCATCTGCGATACGCCGTTCGCATCCGAGGTCGGCGGCGAGACGTTGTTGAAGGGCGGCGACATGGCGGCGGCCAAGAAGGCGCTTGCCGAGTCGGGTTATGACGGCACGCCCGTCGTCATCATGGCGCCCGGCGACGTCACGACGCTCAAGGCGCAGCCGGTCGTTGTCGCCCAGCAATTGCGCGATGCCGGCTTCAAGGTCGACCTGCAGGCTACCGACTGGCAGACCGTGGTGACCCGCCGCGCCAGCCAGAAAGCGCCGAAGGATGGCGGCTGGAACATGTTCTTCACCAACTGGGTCAGTGCCGACGTCTCCAACCCGATCTCCAACCTCTCGATTGGCGGCCAGGGCAAGAATGGCGGATGGTTCGGCTGGGCCGACGATCCGAAGATCGAAAAGCTGAAGGACGCCTTCGTTCGCGCGCCGTCGCTCGACGAGCAGAAGAAGATCGCGGCCGATATCCAGAAGGAAGCCTACGAGCAGGTCATCTACATTCCTCTCGGTCAGTATCAGGGTCCGAGCGCCTGGCGGAAGTCGCTGTCCGGCGTGCTGGACGGTCCGGCGACGCCGATCTTCTGGAATATCGACAAGTCCGAGTAAGTTTGCAGCTTGACGTAATACGAATGGCCGGGACCCGTCCCGGCCATTTTCGTTTGGCGCCGTCTGCGCGACGGCGTTCGCTAATTGCCGCGGCCCGATTTCGCGTTGCTCGTGCTCGAAAGGCTCGAGAGCTGGGTCTGTCCGACACCGGCGCCGTTGATCCAGACCATCGCGCCCGCCGCGAACGCCAGCAATCCGCACGCTACGATGGCGCTGCGAATCCATCGCCGGTAGACCGCGCGCTCGTCGGGCGTCGCATCGCGGAATCTCTGCGCATTGAGCCCGTTGCTGCAGTGAGCCGCGTCGTCGCCGTGCTCGGGGACAGAAGCGTCATGATCAGGCGCGCCGACAATCGGATTGCGACCGGCAATCCGATTGCTGTTCGCAATCGTCATCGCCTATCTCCAACTCATTGAGTTCGAAATGTGAAGGCCGCGAAATGTGCGGCCGGATTTTTTCCAACGGGTCAGGATTACCACGCGCGCCGATCGCGGCGTGTGAACCGCGCCACAGCCGGAAGACACGATCAGGTGATGCGAGCTCGTGATGGCGCGGGTACCGGCCCAGCCGGCCGGGACTCCCTGGCATGCCAATCGGCTGGAGGCCGTCTTAAGGTTCCCGTCAGTATTGCGTCGTAACCTGACGGCCAGTCTGTGTACCACCCGCGATGGGCCCATGGCCGACGACCATAGCAGGCCCGCACCGGCCAGCGCGCAACAGCCAATGCCGACCGAGCACCGCCGTGCCGGCACCCGCCGCCGCGTCCTCAAGTCGGGAGCGATCGAATTCGGCAATGAAGCGATTGCGTGCACGGTTCGCAATCTCTCGCCTCAGGGCGCCTGCATCGAAGTCAACTCGCCGCTGTGGTTTCCCGACCGCTTCACTCTCGCCGTCGACGGCCAGCGTTGGCCATGCCGCATCGCATGGAAGAAGCAGAAGCGGCTGGGACTGGCGTTCGAGTAAGGCTTGATGCCCGGCACGCCGTGCCGATTTGCACAGACAGTTGTCGTCCATTTCACAAACTACCCAGGGTTAGCGGCGTATTGTCCTGCGGGCCGATACCCAGCCTCGGGGAAATTGTGATGACCATCAACGTCAAGGCCTACGCGAACGCCGACGATATCCTGATCGCCTGGCAGCCGGACACCTGGTCCAACGACTGGGTTGGATTCCAGCTCGAGCGGCGCAACAACATCACGCAGCAGACGATCGTGCTGTCCAACCGCATTCCGCCGAAGCCCGGCGAGAAGCCGGTCGCGGACGCCGGCATCTCCTCGACGCAATCGCCGTTCCGGCGCTGCATCTGGACCGATCACAGCGTCGTCGATACCGACAACGTCTCGTATCGCGTCACCGCGATGAAGAGCGGCGCGAACGGGACGTTCACGCCCGATGCCGCCTCGGTGTCGGCCTGGACGACGCCGGCGGTCGCTTCGGGCGATGCGGGCGGCGGCCTGTCGGCCTATTTCAACCGCGGCACCCTGATGTCCCAGATCGTCAGCCGTTTCGTGAAAGGCGATACGTCCGACGACGCGCTGCGCAATTTCGTCAAGGGCCTGTCCGACCCGACCAACCAGGCGCGGCGCTACCTTTCAGGCGACGCCCTGCACGAGATCCTGGCCTTCCTGCACGATGCCGATCTCCGCGGCAGCCAGGTCCATGCCGCGATCTACGAGATGAATGACGAGGAGCTGGTCGCCGCGTTGAAGCCGTTCGGCAGCCGCGGCAACGTCCTGCTCGGCAACGGCAGTGCGACCAAGCCGAACATCGCGGGCGAGCTCAGCGGCGCCGGCCTGACGGTCAAGCATCGAGATCTGTCGAATGCGGGCAGGTCGTCGCCCAGCGTCCACAACAAGTTCGTGGTCGAGAGCGACGCGCATGGCAACGCCATCCGCGTGCTGACCGGCAGCACCAACTGGACCACCACCGGGCTGTGCACGCAGCTCAACAACGTGCTGATCATCGAGAATGCGGTGATCGCCAAGCGCTATCTCGATCAGTGGGGCAAGCTGGTCGCCGCGGGCAACGCCATGCCGCCCGCGCTGAAGACGTCGAATTCCACTCCGACCAGCGACAGCAACATTTCGGTCTACTTCGCCGCCACCAACGGCGCGGCAGAGTTCAAGCCGGTGCTGGACCTGATCAAGAACGCCAAGGACGGCGCGCTGTTTCTGATGTTCATGCCGGGTCAATCGCCGCTGCTGGATGCGCTGTTGGACCGCGCACAGCAGAACGACATCTATGTCCGCGGCGTGGTGTCGACCATGATGCCCAGCAAGAACGGCAACATCGTTTCGGTCGGCGGGCAGGTCGTCAAGTCGGGCGCGCCGCAGCAATCCTTTCATGACGACGTCCAGCTGCCGCATGGCGTGAGCGCGACCAACGAACCCTCATGGGCCGACGTCGAGTTCAGCGTCCAGCAGATCCGCAACGCGGGGATGATCGCGATCGTTCACTCCAAGACCATCGTGGTCGATCCGTTCTCTGACAATTGCGCCGTCATCACCGGATCGCACAATTTCTCGGTCGCGGCCTCCGAGAAGAACGACGAGAACCTCGTGATCATCCGCGGCAACAAGCAGCTCGCCCAGGCCTATGCGCTGCACATCAACGGCGTCTACGACCACTATTCCTGGCGCGGCTATCTCGGCAGCGGCGGCAATCCGGATCAGATCTATTCGCTCGACGGCTGGAAGCCGGGCGGCGGCAAGGAGCAGGAGCTGGATTTCTGGATGGAGGAGCCGGTGCCGCCACGCCCGACGGGCAGCGGAGGCGGTGGCGGCGCGGCGCAACAGGCCAGCGCGGCTGGTGCGGCTTCGAAGAAGCAAGCCGCCAAGAAGGCGCCCAAGAAAGCTGCGAAGAAAGCTGCGAAGAAATCGCCCAAGAAAGCCGCCAAGAAGTCAGCCAAGAAATCATCCAAGACATCGGCGAAGAAGGCGAAGGCCAAGAAGCCGGCAAAGGCCGCAAAGGCAAAGAAAGCCAAGGCCAGGACGACGAAGAAGGCCAAGAAGTAGCAGCAGCGCGCAGCAGGCTGGTGCGGGCGGTGGGACTCGAACCCACATGACGTTGCCGTCGAGGGATTTTAAGTCCCTTGCGTCTACCAATTCCGCCACGTCCGCATTGCGCCAGGCGCGCCGATTACTAGCGCGTTTGCCGGCGGAGTGGAATTGTCATTATCCGCTGCTAACAGGTGCGGTTTCAAAGGCTTAAGGCGCGGCCTGCAATTCCATTTGCTTCGGCGGCCGAGCATTGGGATAAGCAGCGCGCTGCCGCGATTGAGCCTCAATCCGGACACCGGCGGCTGCTTTAGGCAATCTCAACACTGTCGGACTAAGAAAGCTGAATGTCTTTTCGTTTCCCACGCCGCCCAAATCTGTCGCGCGCGGCAGTCATCGTTGCGCTGCTCGCCTCGGCTGCGGGCGTTTCCGGCTGCGCGCAGATCGGCGACAGCGTGCCGTCGGCATTCGCCGATCCCGCAAAGTACGATCTGTATGATTGCAAGCAGCTCGAGACCGAGCGCAAGAATCTCGCGTCTCGCGCGACGGACCAGGAAAAGTTGATGGCCAAGGCGGAGACCGGCGTCGGCGGTACCGTGGTCTCGGAAATGGTTTATCGCAACGAGCTGATCTCAATCCATTCCCAGCAGAGGCTGGCGGATCAGGCCTGGCGCGCCAACAAGTGCCATGAGAGCCCGCCGGACACGCCTGTGGTGGCCGCACCTGCGGCGCCTGCTCCGGGGATAAAGGGTCCGCGCGCGCCGCGAGGCCTCGTTCACTAAGTCGACGTTTCCGGAAGAACCGGTTGCTGTGCGCGCAGGCGCGCGGGGCTAGAGCTTCGGTTCTGATTGATTCAGAACCGAAGTTCTAGATTCTTGTTTTGACGCGTTTTCTTCAAGCGAACCGGTGTCCACTTCGCTCGAAAACGCTCTAGGCGCGCCAGTCGTAGATCCAGTCCTGCCGCACCAGCATGCGCTGCGGACCGATGGCGCGGATCGCAAGATCGCGCGCGATCGCCAGGGGGCCGCTCAAATGATAGATGCGGCCCTGCTGTCGCGCCATGCGCTGCACCTTCAGCACGCGGCCGCGCCGCATCTCGGCGTAGCGCTTCAACGCGGCGGGAATGCCTGCGGTGTTTTCGCCGGTGCAGTCGGCCAACGCCTTGGCGAGCACGGCCGCATCCTCGATCGCCATGCCGGCGCCTTGCGCGGCAAACGGCAGCATCGCATGCGCGGCGTCGCCGAGCAGCGTCACCGCGCCTTCGCTCCAGCGGCCGATGTCGGGCAGGGTGAACAGCGCCCATTTGCGCCAGCCATCGACCGCGCCGATCAGCATCCGCGCCGTGGCGGGCCAGCGCGCGGTGGCGAACGCGCCCTTAATCTCGTTGGCATCGCCGGGTGCGCTCCAACCCGGCCGGTTCCAGGTGCCTGACACGATCGCGACCACGTTGACCTGGCGTCCGGCCGAGATCGGATAGGCCACGAGGTGCGCGTCCGGCCCCATCCACAGCTGCACGCGCGGTGCGGTGTATTCGCGCGGCAGGGCGGTCGCGTCGAGCGTGCCGCGCCAGGCGATCAGGCCAGAGAATTGCGGCTGTACATCCGGAAACAAATGTCCGCGGACCGTCGACCAGATGCCGTCGGCGCCGATCAGCGCAACCGCCAATTCCTCCTGCCGTGCGTTGCCGCGGCGCTGCACCACCGTCAGGCCCTTGGCGTGCTTGGTCACGTCCTCAAACTGGCAGCCGAGCCGCAGGTCGATATCGGGATGCTCGTTGACGGCGGCCTGCAACGCAGCCTGCAGATCGGCGCGGTGGATCACCCAATAGGGGGCGCCGGCGCGGAACTCGGCGGCGTGGCCGAGCGGCATCCGCGCGATCTCGCCGCCGGCCCGCGCGCTCATGATGTTGACGGAGTCCGGCGTGACCGCGCGGCGCGCGAGCGGTTCCTTGAGCCCGAGCTCGACCAGGATCCGGCTGGCATTGGGAGAGAGCTGGATGCCGGCGCCGGCTTCCTCGAGCCGCTCGGCCTTCTCCAGCACGACGACGCGAAAGCCCTGTGCCGCCAGGGTCAGCGATGCCGTCAGTCCTCCGATCCCGGCGCCGGCAACGATGACGGTTCGCGTCAGCGCCACGGAACGGTCAGGCGACCTTGTCTTTCAGCACGCATTCCGGCGGCCGGGCTTCGCCGGCGGCGAGGTCGGACGCGAAGCGATAGAGCGTCGAGCAGTACGGGCAGATGATCTCGTTGTCGTTGCCAAGGTCGAGGAACACGTGCGGATGGTCGAACGGAGGGTTGGCGCCCACGCACATGAACTCCTGCGACCCGATCTCGATCACCGAGACACCGGCATCGTTATGGAAGTGCGGGACGACGTGGTCGGACATATTCTCACCTTGGTAGCAACGATGGGCAGACGCAATCAACTGCATGCGGCATCGCGAAATGCCGCGCACCATACTGGCGGGAACAGTTGATTCCTAGAGCCCCGATGGCTCATTTGCTCATGCAAATTCGACACAATCTTGTCGTCCCAGAGAAGCCCTTCTTTGGTCGGAGCCGTTGTGTCGCAAAAACGGCACACTATTTCCAAGACCAACTGGACAAGGCGAATTAAACTTGAGGTTTCCAGCGGAATGAACGGGATGCGCCTCAGTCTTGCGGTGGCCGGTTTGGCCGCGAGCGCTGCCGTGGGCGCGGCCATTTGGCCACACGCCCGGGACGCCGGCATGGTGCTGTCAGCGCGGAACGATCCGGCTGCGCTCGCCGACCTCAGGCTCAATTCCGTCCTGCGCAACAACCCGGCGTTGATATCGGACAATATCGAGGCCGCTCTCGCTTCCGGAGATGCCGATCTTGCGACCAGCTTCGTCGCGCTCGCAAGCGAGCAGAACATCGCGCTCAATGCTGAACTCACAAAGCGTGTCGACGACGCGCGCACCGAACAGTCGTCCACCACGCATTTCGCCAAGGGATTTGCCACCGGCCTCGTGACCGGCAATGCCGACGATGTCGCAAGCCTGTCCGGCACGGTCGCGGGCGATCTGTTCGTGTTCGGTGACGTCAGGGACGTCGTGCGCGAGGGCAAGCATCTCGTGATGGGCGAAGATACCGATCAGCTGGTGCTCGGCCTTGCGGCCGCCGGGCTCGCCGTGACTGCGGCCACCTATGTATCGGTCGGCGGCGCCGCGCCGCTACGCGCTGGATTGACGCTGGTCAAGGATACGCGCAAGGCCGGACGGCTGAGCGAGGGGATGATCGAATGGGCCGGGCGCTCGACCCGCGAGGTGGTCGATCAGCCGGCGCTCCGTGAGGCGGTCGCGTCCGGCTCGGTGCTGCGTCCGGCGGAAACTGCAACCGCGATCCGCGCGGCATTCCGCGCCGAGAAGGCCGGCGCGCTGGTGCGCGTCGCCAAGGACGTCGGGCGCATCGGCGAGGCGGCCGGCGTTCGTGCCGCGCGCGACACGTTGAAGGTCGCCGAGAACCCGCAGGAGATCGCGCGCGCGGCGCGCATCGCGGAGACGAAGGGCGGCCAGACCCGCGCGATCATCAAGCTGCTCGGCCGCGGCGCGCTGCTGCTGGCAGCCGGCACATTCAATCTCACCATGTGGCTGTTCGGCGCGCTGCTTGCGCTGTTCGGCTTCCTGTCGTCGATCAAGGCCACCACCGAGCGAGCCACGGCGTGGTGGCTCAGACGCAGCAAGGCGCTGCGCCTGAAGCGGCAGATGACCGCGCAGGCCGCGCTGGCTAGTATGCCCGCCCAAGGCTCAATTTCACGCTAGGCTTGCGGCCGCCGGTCGATCGCAAATCCCAAATCCTAAGTCCCAAGAAAAAGACGGAATCGAAGATGCCGAGTTTCCACCACGGCGATGTTGAGATTGCCTATATCGACGAAGGCGCGGGCGAGCCGATCGTGCTGGTGCACGGCTTTGCCTCGAGCAAGAACGTCAACTGGATCTATCCGACCTGGGTATCGGAGCTCGTCAAGGCCGGCCGGCGCGTGATCGCGCTCGACAATCGCGGCCACGGCGAATCCGCCAAGCTCTACGACGCCGCGCAATACGAGATCGCGATCATGGCAAGCGACGTGATCGCGCTGATGGATCATCTCGGAATCGCGCGCGCCGACATCATGGGCTATTCGCTGGGCTCGCGGATGACGGCGATCCTGGCGCGTGAAAATCCCGATCGGGTGCGTTCGGCGATCCTCGGCGGCATCGGCCTCGGACTGATCGAGGGCGGCGGTCCCGGCGAGGCCGTCGCGCTGGCGCTGGAGGCGCCGTCGCTCGACGATGTCACCGATCCGGTCGGCCGCACCTTCCGCGCGTTCGCCGACCAGACCCGCTCCGACCGCCGCGCGCTCGCCGCCTGCCTGCGTGGTTCGCGCCGCCTGATGACGCGCGAGGAAGCCGCCGGGATCCGCGTGCCGGTTCTGATCGCGGTCGGCAGCAACGACGAGATCGCGGGATCGGCGGCAGCGCTCGGCCGGATCATTCCGGGATCGCAGGTGCTCGACATTCCGAACCGCGACCACATGCGGGCGGTCGGTGACAAGGTCTACAAGACCGGCGTCATCGACTTCCTGTCGCGGCGAAAATAGCTCGTCCTCGGCATCGTCTCTGGCGAAGGCGCGCGCCGCCGCGATCAGCACCACGAAGGTCGCAACCCACACCATGCGCGCGCCGTAGCGGTCGTGCGGCCCCGAGATCACGCCGCAGACGGCCGCATTGCCGAGCAGAGCGAGCGTCACCGTGCCCGCCAGCAGCGTCAAATCGTCGAGCCGCCGCTGCCACAGTCCGCGGCCGAACAGGATCACGACCACGAGCATCGAAGCCAGCGCGACCGGCACGTGGATGCGGTTGATCGCAGTGAAGTCGAGGCGCCATCGTTGTTGCCGCGCGGCGCGCATCGGCGCGACCTGCTTGGGAATATAGCGCTCGATGATGCCGTAGGTGTGCGGGATCCAGCCCGAGGAGCCTTCTCCGGTCGCGACATCCATCAGCTGGTCGGCGGTTGCTTTCAGCGCCGCCTTGGCCTGCCATGTCGGATATTCGGCCAGCGAGCGCACCACGATGTGGCCCATCTCGTCATTCAGTCCCTGAAAGCGGCCAAGCGTGTTGAACATGCTGTGGCCCCACAGGAAGTCGTCGGCGGTCGGCGGCAACGCGTCGCGATAGGGGCAGAGCTTCAGGTTCTCCTTGGCGCAATGATCGCGCAGATATTGCGCGACGATGCCATCCTGCAGCATGCGGCCGAAGGCGACGCCATAGCCGCCGGGGGTCCAGGCAAGCTGTCCCGACAGTGCGAAGTTCGCCGCCAGCAGCATCACGGCGCCGGTGACGATGGTCAGGCTGCCCTGCACCAGCCCCGCGACCGGGACGCGGCGGCCGAGCCACGGACGCAGCATCCAGCCGACGCAGCACAGGCCAAGCAGCACCGCGAGCGTCGCGCTGTGTGTGGCCGCGGAGAACGCGACAAACCCGAACAGCACCGCCTTCTCCAGCGTCGAGATCCTGTCGCCGTGCAGGACGAGGACGTAGAGCGCGAGCACCGCAAGGCCGGCAAAGATGTCGGTCAGCAGCATGCTGGCGAGCCAGGGCAGGGCGGTGGTTGCGATCAGCGCGAGGCTGATCGCGATCAGCCGGAGCGGCCGGGCGAGCTCGAGCATGCGCAGGGTCAGTTGCAGGATCCACAGCGTCGCCAGGGTCTGGATGCCGAGGTTGAGCCAGAAGCCCGACGTCTCACCGGCATGCAGGTAGATGCCGTAAACCGTGGACCGGCTCGGCACCAGATAGCCCTCGTACCAGCGCGCCAGATAGCCGCCGGTATCCCATTGGAGCAGCGGATAGCCGTTCCAGAAGGCAGGCGCGAGCAGGAGGAGGGGAATGGCAATGGTGGCGATCCAGACCGACCGTGCATCGGCCAGGCGCCCACGTAACGTCCGGGTGTTGATGGTATTTCCCCCTTTTATTGGGGCCGACCATGCCCAAAACCACACTCGGGACGAAATCCGCCAATAGTTGCAGAAGCACGGCTTGATTTCGGCAAAATCCCGACCAACTCCCCTAGACGTCGGCCCGAGGGGCGTTCGGCTGGGGTTTACCGTACCGAGCCTTCCCGGGACGCGCTGGGTTCACCGTGCTATAACGCACATCAGAACAACCGAATTGCGAGAGCAGCGATGGCAGTTCATCAGGTCAATCCGCAGGGGAGCAAGCTGGCGGCACTCGATCCGATCTGGGATCGAATCCGCGGCGAGGCGGAAGACATCCTGCGGCGCGAGCCGGAGCTCGCATCCTTCATCTATGCGACCGTGCTGCATCATGAGCGCCTGGAAGATTCCGTGGTCCATCGCATTGCCGAGCGGCTCGACCACGCCGCGCTGTCGGGTGACCTGATCCGCCAGACCTTCGGCGAGGCATTGCGCGATGAGCCCGATATCGGCAACGCCTTCCGCGCCGATCTCGTCGCCGTCTATGACCGCGATCCGGCGACCTCGCGCTTCATCGATCCCTTGCTCTACTTCAAGGGCTTCCATGCGCTGCAGACCCATCGTCTCGCGCACTGGCTCTACCAGAAGGGCCGCAAGGATTTTGCCTTCTACCTGCAGAGCCGCTCGTCGGCGGTGTTCCAGACCGACATCAATCCGGCGGCCAGGATCGGCCGCGGCATCTTCCTCGATCACGCCACCGGATTCGTCTGCGGCGAGACCGCCGTCATCGACGACGATGTCTCGATCCTGCATGGCGTCACGCTCGGCGGCACCGGCAAGGAGAACGAGGATCGCCATCCGAAGATCCGCCACGGCGTGCTGATCGGCGCCGGCGCCAAGATCCTCGGCAATATCGAGATCGGTCATTGCGCGCGCATCGCGGCGGGCTCCGTCGTGGTCAAGCCCGTGCCGCACAACGTCACGGTCGCGGGCGTGCCGGCGAAAATCGTCGGCGAGGCCGGCTGTGCCGAGCCGTCGCGCACCATGGACCAGATGCTCAACGCGATCGGGCTTTGATTTCACTCGCTTTCTGATCGGCCACGCGCTTTTGCGTGTGCGCAATATCACGTCGCCAAAGCCTGAAAAGGCTCTGGCGATCTTTGCCGTCTCGTCCTAAAACTCCCCCGAAAATCATCGACCCGATTGGAGACGGCTGTGGACGTACAGGAAGTCAGGAAGCTCGACGCGTATCTCAAACGCGTGTTCAGCAATCCCAAGATCCGCGTGGTGCCGCGGCCCAAGAAGGACGACTCGGCCGAGGTCTATATCGGCGAGGAGTTCATCGGCGTGCTGTTCGTCGACGACGAGGACGATGATCGCTCGTTCCAGTTCCAGATGGCCATCCTGGAAGAAGATCTGGGCGAGCAGGGCTGAGCGGCCTTAAGGCCGTCATTGCGAGGAACCCGCGGAGCGGGCGTCGCTCCGGCGCAATGACGGCGTTACCCCTTCGCGCTGTGCATCTGCGCGGAGAGGCGGTTCATCGCGGTGCCGATGTCGCGCCATTGCGCCAGCCAGCTGCGCGGAAAACGGAAGGTCAGGTCGGCGCCTTCGATGCGCTGCTCACTCAGGCACATGCCGGGCGTCGACGTATCGCGCGTGCAACGCGCGATCAATTGCGGCTCGGTCGCGGTGAACAGGTCCTCGCCGCCATACGGCGTGCCGTCGCGGAATGCGCGTGCCGTCAAGCCGTCATCGGTATTCGCGCGCTCGTCGAGATAGCGCGGATAGATGGTGCGCAGCCGCATCTCCGGCGCGAGTGAATCGTGGTGTGCCGCGATCGATACGAAGATCCTGTCGATCGGTTGCACCTTGTCCTCGACCGTCTCGGCGCTGTAGTGCTTCGGCGCGGCAGGCGCCTCCAGCGACGGATAGAGGAAGCTCAGATCGACGCGCTCCTGCGGCCCGGAGTGGCGCTGGATCTTCATGCGCACCGCCATGGTCGGCACGTTGAACAGCGTGCCGCCGACGCTCACCGGCAGCCGCGACGGATCGCTGGGCGGGACGGTCGTGTAGGTCGGCCACAACAGATAGGCAACGAGGGCAATCGCACCGGCCGCGATGATCGCGGAGGCGATGATCGGAACGAGATGCGCGCGCGGATTGCGGCGGGTGTCGCGGGCGAGATGCTGGGCAGTCGAGAGTAGCGTCATGAGTGAGGCAAAGAGCAGGTCGGGAGTGGCCGAATCACCTGTCGAATATGCCACGTGACGCGGAATTTCCGTACGATTGCAATGGAATCCCGGAGCGAATGGTCATGCGCAAACGCCGCGCCGGGCGCCGCCGGTTAACCTTTCCTTAAGGATGATGTGGCGGCTGGCCGCCAATTCTGCGAAGCACGGTGAGTGGCCTGTTGCGTAGCGGAAGTCCCGATGTCGCCTGATACCTTGAATTCCCTGTTCTCGCTCTTCATTGGCTTCGCGCTCGCCGGCGCATTGGCCAGCGGTTATCAGGCGATGGCGGAGCGTCCGGCCGGCTTCGGCCTGCTGCAGGAGGGCGTAGCGCCGAGGACCTTCGCCGCGGTCCCGTTTCTCGTCTTCGCCGCACCGTTCATCATCATGCGCAACACGCTGCGCGGTGCGCGCATCGAGCGCCGCCGGTTCGAGTTCGTGATGATGGCAACCGTCATCTCCGGCTTCTGGAGCCTGATGTCGGGCACCTTCTTCGTGATGACGCTGCGTGCAGCCGGCGTGATCGGGTGATCCTCGCCGGATCCTGATCCGTGTCCGGATCGTGACTGCACTTGCTTGAAACCAAGTCGTCCGCTGTGCCAAGGTCTCCTTGATCAGAGCTTTGGTTCTGATTGAATCAGAACCGAAGCTCTGGATTTTCGTTTCGACGCGTTTTCTTCACGCGAACCGGTGTCCACTTCGCTCGAAAACGCTCCAGGGAGACCACTATGGCGATCTACGAACTCGACGGGCAGGGGCCCGATCTTCCCGCCGACGGCAGCTACTTCATCGCCGACAATGCGGTTGTGATCGGGAAGGTGCGCCTCAAATCCGCGGCGAGCGTCTGGTTCGGCGCCGTGCTGCGCGGCGACAACGAGTGGATCGAGATCGGCGAAGGCTCCAACGTCCAGGACAATTCGACCCTGCATGTCGATCCCGGCTTTCCCCTGACCATCGGCAACAACGTCACCATCGGCCACAACGCGATCGTGCACGGCTGCACGCTGGAGGACGGCGTGCTGATCGGGATGGGATCGATCGTGATGAACGGTGCGCGCATCAGGCGCGGCAGTGTCGTCGGCGCCGGCTCCGTCATCACCGAGGGCAAGGAGTTTCCGGAAAATTCCCTGATCATCGGCGCGCCCGCGCGCGTGGTGCGCACGCTGGACGCCGCGCAGGCGGAGGCGTTGTCGCGGCCGGCGAAGTCCTACGCGATCAGGGGCCCGCAGTACAAAGCCGGATTGAAGAAGATCGGTTGAAACCTCAGCGCTTGCGGCCCTGGTTGCGTGCGCCCTTCGCTGTCGCGGGGGCTTGCTTGGCCGCCTCCCGCGGTCCCGCTGCGTCGTGAAGTCGTGCGCTCTTGCGCAGCGCATCCTTCAGGTCGATCGGAATACCGTGCTTCTTGAGGAGGTCGGCGAAGGCCTCGTCCGCGAGCTCCTGTAACGTCGCCATCCGGTCGCGCCCAAGCTGCTTCAGCTTGTCGGCAGTATCGTCGTCAAACTCGATCAGCTTGCGCAAATTGCATTGCTCCCAAACTGTATTGCCCCAACGCCTGTGGGAACCGGCGTTTTGCGGACCCGTTGATGTCCGCAAGGGAGAATTGCCATGCGCAAATTATCCGTCACCGCCGCAGTCGCGACAATCGCCATTCTGCTGGCGCCCACGGTTACCGTCGCCCAAGGCATAGGGAGCGGTACTGGGAGCGGCAGCCCCTCGTCAGCCATCCCGACATCACCGCAAGTCGCGTCACCGCCGTCTGGCACCAACAGCGCCGGCACGGCGCAATCCACCGGCCGACTGAATACCGGTGAGGGCGTCACCACCGGCTCGGCGTCGAGCGAAAGCTTCGACAAGGCGATCGCCGACGAGAACAGGACGGTCGACCGCCGGGTCAACGGCATCTGCCGCGGCTGCTGACGTTTGACGGCCGCGCCTTGATGAACGCGGGTCGCGCAGAAGTGAGCGTGACATGAGCGCGCGGTCGAAGCTGCGGTCCTACATTGAGTTAGCATGCGCGGGACGCGGCGGAGGAGGCTTGAAAAGAAGAGCCTTGGAAAGAGGAGTAACGGGTGATGTTGCGTAAAACGATGATTGCCTTGCTGGCGACGGCCACAGTCGGCCTGTTCACGGTCGATGCCGCGTCGGCTCGAGGTGGTTTCGGTGGCGGCGGCTTTCACGGCGGTGGTGGCTTCCACGGTGGTGGCGGCTTTGGCGGCTTCCGCGGTGGCGGCGGCGCTTTCCGCGCCATGGGCGCTGGCGGTGGCTTCCGGTCGGCTGCGATCGGCGGCGGTTGGCACGGCGGCGGCTGGCATGGCGGAGGCTGGCACGGCGGTGGCTGGCACCGGCGTGGCTGGGGCTATCCGTTCGCGGCCGCCGCGATCGGCTTCGGCCTCGGCTACGGTGCCTACGACTACTATGACGGCTACTACGGCAACCCGTACTACGCCGGTTACGGCTACGACGACGGGTATGGCTACGGCTATGGTTACGGTGACGGCGGCTGTTACGTCGTGCGCCGTCGCATGCTGACGCCGTATGGCTGGCAGGTCCGGCCCGTGCAGGTTTGCAACTGAGGCATCTGCTGACGCATGGCCGGTCCATTGGATCGCCATGCTGATGGTGTTGGAATCATCGCTGCGGCCTCGGTGTCTTGATGCCGGGGCCGTCGCGCATTGGTACGCCGCTTGCAGCGGATTGCAGTAGTCCGCGCGTGAACGCGTCGCGAAAGCAAATGGTCCGGCTACGATTGAGCCGGGCCTCAGAGGATATCAGAGATGCTGACCATTCCTGATCTGACATTGCTGTTCATGGTTGTTGTTTCGGGCCTCGCCATCGCATTCGTCTACATGCTCCACGAGCTCGAGCCGAAGCTTGCACGGCTGCGGCAGCGGGGCGAGCGCGTCCTGCGCGACCGCATCAGGTAGGCGGCAACGCGGATTGCTGCGGCTTCAGCCGCAGCAGCGCGCGCGCAGAGCTGTCAGCTCGCCACGCCGCGTTCTTGGGATGGGCAGTTGCAGAGGTCGGGATTGACGGCCGCCAAAAAAACAAGGCCGTCGACGTAGTATACCGTCAACGACCTTGCCAGCCCCGGATATTGAAATCGGCTCACGCCATCCGGTGATTAAGGATGACTCGGATTCGAAGTCGGATATGTGAACCAGTTCACAAAGTCCGGATTAATTCACGGTAACGGGCACTCATGCGAGGCTGCAGCTGGCAGGCCTGGAGCCGGAAGTTCCACCTTAGGTCCTGATGTTGTTCGGGATTTGGCGCTTTTTGATGGCCGGGCCGGCCTTTGCCGCTCGGCCGCCATGGTCGTCAACCGCGCGATCCGCGGCGTTTCCGGTTGGCGCTCCGGGCGGCCTTCGAGCGCTTGCGCGGCTCGGGCTCGGCGGCCGGCTCATTGGCCTGCGCGCTCGCGAGCGACTGGCGAAGGCCCTCGACCTGTTCGGTCAGTGCGGCGACCTGGTCGGAGAGCTTCTTGGCGTCGGCCTGCTGCGCGGCGAACTGCTTGCGCATAGCCAGCAGTTGGTCCTGTACTTCCTGTAACTGGTCGATGGATTCCTGCTGGGTCGCCTCCATGCCCTTGGTCTTTTCCACCAGGGCCTCGGAGACCTGTGCGGTCCGCGCCTGCAACTGCCGGGCGGCGACCATCCGGTCGGTTTCCGGCACGTTGCCGCTGAAGCTGCGCCACAGCGCGATCGAGCCGATCCCGAACAGCACGAGCACCAGCGCCACGGCGCCGATCGCAATCGGCTGCACGCCGATCAGGCTGCTGGCTTGTGCATTCCGGGGGGCAAGTTCGACCATGCGACCAGAACCGGACATCAATTGAAAGGTTCCGAATAGCACAACCGCGGCGCGGGCAAAACCCGCCGATTCGGGCAAGGCGGCACCCGGTCTGTAAAATTCGCCGCAAATTCCAAGGCTTCCGCCCCAAGAGGCTTCCGCCCCAAGAGGCTTCTGCCCCAAAAAGGGCTTCTGCCCCCGAAGCTGGATGGTCCAACGCGCCGCGCCTCAGCTCGTCGGCGCGATCAGGCCGACCCTCATGTCCTTTGCCAGATAGACGCAAGCGCCGTCGGCCAGCACACGGCCGTCGGCGATGCCCAGCACCAGCCGGCCGCGCCGGACTTGGCGCATGTCGACCTCGTAGCGCACCAGCCTGACGTCCGGCGTGATGTGGCCCCTGAACTTGACCTCGCCGACCCCGAGGGCGCGGCCCTTGCCCGGCGAGCCCGACCAGCCGAGCCAGAAGCCGATGATCTGCCACATCGCATCAAGACCGAGACAGCCGGGCATCACGGGGTCGCCGGCAAAGTGGCAGGCGAAGAACCAATGGCTAGGTGCAACGTCCAGTTCGGCGGCGATGCGGCCCTTGCCGAAGGCGCCGCCGTCGATCCCGATGTCGGTGATGCGATCCATCATCAGCATCGGTGGTGCCGGCAGCTGCGCATTGCCGGGGCCGAAATAGCCGCCCGCGCTCGAGCGCAGCAGATCCGGCTTGCTGTAAGACGATTGCGGCGTGTGAAAATCATGCGGGTTGAACAAGATGGCCACCGATCTTGGGGTTATAGTGGAACGTTAGACGCGGCTGCGCCGGGGGGCTTTTGGCTTCGCCGGCGGGGACTTGGCGGTCAGGCGCAGCGCCGCGGCCATGAAGGCCCAGATGTCGCCGGTCAGCCTTGCCGGATCCGGCCGCCGGTCGGCGGTGAGCGCGCCGATCAGCGCTTGGCGGATGCCGCCGATCATCAGCGCAATGGTGAGGTGAGGGTCGAGGTCGCCGGGCACGATCCCGTCGCGCTGCGCAGCCTCGACCATGCGCGCCCCAGCTGCCAGCTGCCTTGTGGTGAAGGCGGTCTCGACATCAAGCACCTCGGGCGCCCGGCTCAGCGGTCCGATCACCAGCGGCGCAAACGGGTGCTCATAGTGAAAGGCGACATAGGCGCCGATCCGCGCCTTCTCCCGGTCCGCCCAGCTCCTGGCGGACAGCTTGGCGCCGCCGAATGCCGCCTCATCCAGCCGCTCATAGAAGTCTTCGACGACGGCGGCTATCAGGCCGGCCTTCGATCCGAAGTGGTGATAGGCGAGCCCGACCGAGACCTGCGCCCGCCGCGCGACCGCCTGCATCTCGAGGTGGCCGAGCCCCTCGATCAGTTCCTCTTGGGCCGCCGAGAGCAGCCGCTCGCGTGTGCCGAGGCTCGTCGCGCCCATCGTTGGTCCGTCGTTGAATTGAATTCAATTCAATCGGGCGGATGCCAGGATGTCAAGCCTGGGGCGCCGGATCGCCGCGCAGACGCTCGCCGCTCAAACGCTTCAGTGACAGCCGCCGGAACGGGTAGCAATTAAGTTCGCGCGCTGGCGCGTGATCCGCCGGCCGTCGCGATGTCTCGTTGGCCGGGCCCGCGTGCCGATCCGGCGCCGCGAGCTTTTTCGCTTAGCGCTCGGCGTGCGCGCCAGCGTTTAGGGCCGAGCTGAGCGCAGCCTCAAAGAGGTGTTCGTATTGCTGCGCGTTGACGTTCGAGATGTGAGCCGTGTCCCGGAAGTTTGCTTGACCTGATCGAACCAGGTAGCACGAACTGTCGTCGCAGACTTCCGTTTGCGGGTCGATCGGGATCAGCCACGGATTGCCGTTACGGGGGGAGAGTACGGTCCGGTCGATCTGCTGGCGCAGATCGCGCATCGTCAGGATCGGGTCGGCCGCGACCCTCCACTCGGTGATGGCCTTTCCTGCCCTGATCTGGCTTTCGATCCACTTCTGCGGCACGTCGAAGCCGATATTGAGCAGCGGCATCACCATAATGACGGTCTTGCCGCTTGAGAGCAGCGTGTCGACCAGTGGCGCGATCTCGGTGGCGCTGCTCCAGTTGCCGGCGAGAACGATGATGCTCGGCTCGGCGCGGTCGCCCAGATATTGCAGCGTCTCGGTGTTGAACTGGCGGCACGGCTGGCTGTCGGCGGCATTGCGATCGGGATCGTCGGCAAAGGGTCGGCAGGCGCTCTGTGTCGCAATAAGACCGGTGAGGCCGAGCCGGGTTACGGCCGTTGTCATCGGCTCAAGATACTGGTTTGCAAAGGAATCGCCCCACAGCATGACGGTAGCTTGATCGGCGTTGCCGGTGCCGAAGGTGCAATACCTCTCGCTTGCGGCCTTCATCGAGTTGGGATTGCGGAAACATTCATCGCGTGGCGTGTCGGTCTTGCGGGCCATCTCGGCGGGCAGCAGATAAGCCGGCAGCCGCCCCGGGTAGCCGGTCGTCACCAATGAGCCGACCGTAAAGGCAACGAAGCACGCTGCCGCGGCGCCTGTACAGGCCAACAGCCGCTGCGGCGTCCAGACGTCGCGCCGCAAACGGAACGGCTGTTCAACCAAGGCGTAGGAGACGGCGCCGACCGCGATCGAAGCCGCGGCCATCGCAGCTTTCGAGATGGCGCCGACCTCATAGCCGCGCGCCGTGAGCCATCCGCCGGCCAGAACCCAAATCGGCCAGTGCCAGAGGTAGATCGAGTAAGACCAGTCACCGATGCGTTGCACGACCGGCGAGCGAATGAGTCTCGAGGTCGTGAATCCGCCCGCGACGACAAGGGCCGCGCCGATGATGGGCAGGATGGTCCAGGCGCCCGGCCAACGGGCTTCGGGCAGCGGATAGGCGACGCAGAACGCCGACAGGATCCAGCCGATTGCGGCGGCTGTGGTGCTGGAGGCCGTGGAACGGGGCGGGCGAGCGTTCGCCCGGCGCCAGACTTCGGCGACCGCGATCATACCGCCGGCCAACGGCTCCCATGCCCGCCCGCGGAGCGAGAAGAACGCCGAACCCATCGCATCGTGCTGGTTTTGCCAAAGGCACCAGGTCAAGGACGCAACGGCGACGGCAAATAGCGCGGCCATTGTCGCAGCTGGAGCCTTCGATCTCGCCGATCGCGACCACACGAAGCGCACCAAAAGCGGCATCCAGATGTAGAACTGCCACTCCACCGCGAGCGACCAGGTGTGCAGAAGCGGCTTGGTCTGCGCGGCCATCGCGAAATAGCCGTTGTCGTTGTCGAAAGCGAAGTTCGACAGAAAGAAGAGCGCGTAGCAGGCTTGGCGGATGTGGCGGAAGTATTCGCCCGGCAGGGTCATGAACCATCCGACCGCCGCGGTAGTTGCGACAACCACGAGAAGTGCCGGATAGATGCGTCGGAGCCGCATCAGGGCGAAGTCGCCATAGGAGAAGCGGTCCTTGGCGAGATCGGCGATCACCTTGCCGGTCATCAGGTAGCCGGTGATGACGAAGAACGCGTCGACGCCCACAAAGCCGCCGGCAAAGCCTGGAACCCTCAAATGATAGCCAAGGACGGCCAGCACTGCGAGCGCGCGCAAGGCATTGATGTCGCCGCGAAACCCGGCGCGCTCAGTTGGCGCCCCGCCCTGTATTGCAAAGTTCAAATCGCCAACCCCTAAAAAACCTGCGGAAGCTGGCTCAACCCGGGTCTGAAATCAACCGGAAGACGCCCCATCGCTTGGTTGCGCACAGCCCAAACAGTCCGAATTCCCGACGCTTATGGGCTCCAGTTCAACGAAAGGACGATCCGTGTCGCGCTTTGCGATCGGCATCGCGGCGCTCATCGCCATCTCGCAGGTGCTGCCTGCCGCCGCGCGCGATACCGACGGCCGTTACGCCAACGCACCGCTGAAGTCCTGGTTCTCAGGGAATTCATGTCCCTTGAAAAAAGTTGCGGCCAGCCTTTGGGGGAAGGCTGGCCGCGCGCGAACCGGTCTGGGACGGGGAGGGGTGGGGATGTGACCGGGTCGCGAACTCGATTCCTCGTTGCCGCTCAGCGCGAGCTTGCGGTTGAAACTGCGGGGCGGTTGTCGCCGAGCGAGACCCACACATTGGGATCGCTTTGCGATTGCCGCTTGACGAAGCGGTAGCCGGTCTCCGTCCAGGCGACGATGCTCTCGTTCTGATTGTCGAGCACGAATTCGCCCTTGTCGGTCTTCACCGTCAGCACCGCGTGGCCTTCGCCCTTCTTGTCGCGCACCACCGTGATCAACAGCGCCTCACGCGGCCAGCCGGCATCCATCAGCATCTTGCGCTTCAGGAGCACGTAGTCCTCGCAGTCGCCGTAACCGTCGGTCGGCAACGACCATTTCTCGATCACGCCCCAATGATCCATGTCGGTCATCGGCTTGATGGTCTCGTTGACCCACTTGTTGACCCGCACGAGGTCGCGCCAGGCGGTCTGCGACAACACGATGTCGCGTGGTTGCGTCTTGCCGCCGCGGCACTCGGCGGGATTGTCGGCGCAGAATTCGACCCAGCCGATCGGCGAACGCGCAACGTCACCGAGGCTGGCGTAGACCACGTCGCCGGCCTTGGCCGACACGCACGTCGCAAACAGAATGGCGGCAACCGCCAAACCTTTCCCCTCTCCCCTGAACCCAAACATCGTGGCCCCCGTTCTTCTTGTTGGGACCACGTTTCGCATAAAGCTTTTGCGCCGCCGCTAAGTACGCAAAGTAGATTTGACGCGAATACTGGTAAAAGCTGCGGCTAATTCGATCTTTACTTGAATCGAATTCGCGTAAAATTTGAAACAACTGTAATTGATTCAAATTTTATGCATTAACGCGGCTGGCGTTGCGCCAGCGCGGTTTGTTGCGTCAAAAGCTCCAGTCGTTAACCGCCGATTTCACTGCGCCAAACGCGCCGAAGGCGGCCACCGGTGCACCGGAGGCCGCCTTCGCGGGCTGAAAACGGGGGTCTTGAGCGGTTTTTCGCTTTACCTCGCGGTAACGCTCTCTTCGAGCGTTTCCGCGGACTGTTCGTGGACGAACTCGAGCGCGAAGCCTTCCTCGAGATTTCGCACCACGCGGGCCTGCACCCGGCCGAGCATCACCAGCGACTTCAGCGGCGGGCGGTTCTCGGCGGCAATCGCGGCACCGGACAGGGAAAGGTCGATGATGCGGCAGGTCATCCGCGTGCCGTCTTCCTGGGTGAGCAGCGCGATCGGGTTGCGCGGCACGATACGGTCGTGGCGGCGATCCTCGGGCAGATTGAGGATGTCGCGGTTGGCGAGCCAGGTGAGCTGGGCGGCGAGCTTGTCGCGCTTGCGCGCGGTGGCGCCGATCGTCATCGCAAAGCCGTTGTCGATGATGCGGGTGATGCGGCCCTCGACCCGGCCGATATGATCCAGATAGGCGATCACGCGGTCGCCGACATTGCCGATGCCGGGCGCCAGCAGCGCGAGGCCGCCCGGGGACATGTTGATAATCTGGCAGGGAAACTCGCGCCGGTCAGGCAGCATGTAGCGGCCGAGCAGGTGCACCTTGACGCGCTGGAAGCGGCGCCGCTCCTCGGCTACGGGGACGACGGTAGTTTTCTTTTGTGCAAACGACATCACAACAAACCTGGCCACCGTCCATTCGGAGCCCCGACGACGGTAAGGCTGATAGGGTTAACAGGGCGTTACGGTTGAGGCGTGGAACTCGTGCACGGCGCAAGAGAGATGCAAGAGAGACAAGCGAAGTTCAGATGCGCCGTACCCCGGGCGTCAGGCCCGTGCAGATGCCGCGTCAGGTTCTCCGAACCATCGCGCTGCGGCTTGGATAGTCTGCTCCAGATCCGGTTCGATGTCTGTGGCCCAAGCCACAAACCCATCAGGACGCACCAGCACCGCGTTCAAGCCCAGCCGATCGCTGGCGTCGCTTGCGAGATAGCTGATCCGCCCGCGCCAGCGATCAGCCAGCGTGCGCAGGGGCGAGCGCGGCGCGAAGTCGAGCAGCAGGCCGCGCCCATCTCCGAGCAGTTCGCCGAGCCGCGTCCCACAGGCGAGCTCGAAGTCGGGCGCGCTGCGGCCCACCAGCGGGTGGAAGCCGCCAAGATCGTAGCGCAGCGAAACGCCCCACACGCGCTCGGCAAAATATGTCGCGCCGTCTGATGTCGCGATCAGATCGCGGATGACGGCTTCGAGCGCGCGCGAACTCCGGCTCGGCCGCATCAGCGCGACCTGGGCGCGCGACCAGTCGAGAATCCGTGCGCCCACCGGATGCCGTTCGCTGCAATAGCTGTCGAGCAGATCCACCTGCGCGTCGCCCCGGATTGTGGCCGCGAGCTTCCAGCCGAGATTCATCGCATCGCCAAGCCCGAGGTTGAGCCCTTGGCCGCCGAGCGGAGAATGGATGTGCGCGGCATCGCCGGCGAGCAGCACGCGTCCGTTCCGGTACGCCGTCGCCTGACAGGCGCGATCCGTCCAGGTGGTGACAAGCTGCAGCGCCGTCACCGTGACGTCGGTGCCGGAGACGCGGCGCAGCACCGCCTGCACATGCTCGCGCGTGATCTCTTGGGTGCGGTGGAAAGCGCCGCCGTCGAAATCGACCATCGCGATGGTGCCGGGACGCGCATATGTGTACATGCCCGTCGGCGTGTAGTGGCGGCCGGGGCGGAGCTTGTCCGGATCGGCGAGCTCGACCTCGACCGAATAGCCGGTGAACTCGGGATCGGTGCCGACAAACTCAAAGCCGCCGGCCTTGCGCACGATGCTGCGGCCGCCGTCACAACCGACCAGCCAGTGCCCGTGGACCGTCTCGCCGCCGGTGTGAACGGTGACGCCGTCATCCGATTGATCGAACGCCTCGACGCCAGCGCCGCGCCTGATCTCGACGCCCAGCGCGATTGCGCGCGCGGCGAGCGCAGCTTCAAGCTGCTCCATGTCGACCGCCATGCTGGTACCGGCCGGACCCGGCAGGCGATACGGCCATTTCGACGCGTCGATATCGTCGTGAAAGAACTGGATGCCGGCAAAATGCCCGGCCGGGCGGCGCGGCTGCTGCATCCAATGCGCGCCGTTCGACGCGTCATCCTTCGCACGCTGCAGCGCTGCGATGTCGTCGAGCATCCCGCGACGATAGAGGGCCTCGATGGTGGGGGCCGAAAGGCCGCGCATGCCGAACGGCAGCCGCTTCAACGGAGAGCGCGGGTCGGCGGCCTGCTCCAGCACCAGCACCGAGCGCCCGGCGAGCCGCAGCTCGCAGGCAAGCAGCAGGCCGACGGGGCCTGCACCGGCAATCACGACATCATGGGGAAGGGGGTGGTGTTGCATGAACTACTCCTCTGTCGGTGTTCGACCGGAGCGGTTCGTCGGGTTGAGAACCACACGGACGAACAATGGACGCTTCGATCGCGTCCGGTGTTCGTCGTGGGGATCTCATGCACGCGGCAGGAGATCAGAGCTTTCGTTCTCGAAAGGACTTCGATTTCGAAGGACTTGGGCTTACCAAACCAAGTCTGCCTTTTCCGACAGGGGCGATATAGCGGCATCGCGACAGCTCCGCAATGGCGGTCTGTGCGTGCCGGTTATGGGAACAACGCACGGCCGCGACGCGCGACTGCGTCGGCATTATCGGGACCGCCGACGCGGCGCGAGCCCGGGCGCGGCGCAAGATTGTCCGGCGTCTTGATGTTGCTCGCGAGGCCGGCAGCCTCGAACGCCTTGATCAGCCACCAGCCGAGATCGATCTGACCCGGCAACAGCCCGAGCTTGGCGGAGCCGGGATAGGCGTGGTGATTGTTGTGCCAGCTCTCGCCCATGCTGATCAGCCCGGCGACGCCGATATTGTAGCCCTGGGCTGCAACGCCTTCGATGACCCAGGTCTGTCCGCCCTTGCGGTGTGAGTAGTGACCGATCAACCAGTGCCCGGTGACGCAGACGGCGACCCGGACGCAGATGCCCCAGACCAGCCAACTCCACGAGCCGATGGCAAAAAACAGGATCGCCCAGGGCAATTGCTGCCACATCCAGCTTCGCTCGACGAAGGCATAGAAGCGGTCATCGGCGAGCCGCGGTTCGAGGCGGAAGATCGGCGGGCGCTTCAGCACGAGGGTGCAGTGCAGCTGCCACCATGCATCGCGCCAGAAGCCGGCGGCGTGGCGGGAGTAGGGGTGGCACGCCGCCTGGCGTTGCGCCCAGTCGCGGAAATCGTGCAGCCGCACCATGCCGTAGGGGCCGGCCATCCCGACCAGCGTGCCGAGATAGACGCAGAAGCGCTCGAGCCACAGCGGGCAGTCGAAACTCGCATGGATCAGGCGGCGATGCATGCCGACCGAATGGCCGAAGCACAGCGTGATCGCGCTTGTTGCGATGAACAGCGCGAATGCGCTCCAGGAGAACAGCAGCGGCCCGAACACGATCGCAACCGCAGTCATGCCGCCGAGCCACAGCGACTTCGCCGGCGCCCAACGCACGCGCCCGTCCAGCGGGTCGGTGCTGTCGTCCGCGAAGATGCGTTCGGACCCGGGTTGCAGCGTCATTCCATTGCCTGAAGTTGCGCGCCGCAAATTGGGATGGCGCGGCCCTTGCTGTCAATCCGCCGCGCAGATCCGTCATGTCGCAGCCGATCGGGCACGACCTGATGTCGTTCGTGATCTCGGACAAGGTCGAGGGCTTGGCGCCCGACGGCACCGCGATGAAGTGACGATCTCCGTGCGGACGCGGCGCGGCGGGCTACTCCGCTTCGGCCTCCGTGGCCGGTTCGGCCGTCGCCGCCGGTGGTTCAACTGTCACGGCCTTGAGCACCTTGCGCTTCGCCGCGCGGATCTCGAGCTGCAATGGCGGCTGATAGGACCCGGCCGGCGGCTCGAACATGAAGGCGTGGTGGCCGTCGCCCTTGTTGAGCTTGAGAAGATCCTTGCGGAACTGATCGGCGACGACTTCGGCGACATGGTCGCCGTTGAAATAGATATCGATCGTGACCCGCTTGTCGGGATGCTGCTCGTACAACGCCCAGCCGGCGATCCTGTTCTCGCTGAAAACGTCGACATGGCCGGTGACCTCGCCTGAAAGGCTCTCGATGCCGGCTTCGATCACCTCAAGGTCGCTCTTGTAGATCGACCGCGTCACATCGAAGCTGAAATGCGCGGTATCGACGCATTGGTCGAGCAGGTTCTGCCGATGCTCTTTCATTCGTTGCAGTGTGTCCAGCTCGCCCAGCTTGACGTACATGCCGACGATACCTTCGATCCCAGGATTCATGGTGTCGCTCCCCGCAATGCTACGATCCTGTTTGCCCTCAGTAGCGTTCACAAATCGATGCTTCCTTGCGGAAAAATACTCCCGTCAAGACTTGGAGCGCCTCGTCCCGCCAAGACCGGTCTCGAAGACCTACATGACAGGCGTTCATGACATCTCGATCGTCCTGACCTAAAGTCGGTGCGGCCGGACCCGGCCCAATGACAAGGACAGGGAGAGCGAACCGATGGAGCAGATCCGCGTATGCACGCATGACGGACCTGGAGCCAAGCCTGTAATCCGGACGGTGCCATGGCCGGAAGTCGGCAAAAAGGCGGCCTTGATCAAGGTCGGCGCCTGCGGCGTTTGCGGAACCGATCTGCACATCCTGAAAGGACACTGGCCGAAGCCGCTGCCATGGCCGTTCACGCTCGGCCACGAGCTCGGCGGCGTGATCGTCCAATGCGGCGAGGCGTTCACCGAAGACTTCATGAGCAAGCCGCTGCAGGTCGGATCGAAGGTGATGATCCCGCCCTTGATGCCGTGCGGCCGCTGCTATTACTGCATCCATTATCCCGAGAGCGCCAACAAGTGCCTGACGCCGGTGTATTACGGCCGCTATCTCGGCTTCGACAAGGCGCCGCACATGTGGGGCGGCTGGGCCGAATATGTCTATGTCGATCTCGACATGCTGCCCGGCACCAAGATCTACAAATTGCCTGACGACATGTCGCTGCGGCTCGGCGCGCTCTCGGAGCCGTTGACCTCCTGCATTCGCGCCTTCAACCGCGCCGCCCGCGCTGGCGGCTTCAGCTGGGGTGACACGGTGGTGATCCAGGGCTCCGGGCCGATCGGCATCCTCGCGGTCGCGGCCGCGCAGGAGATGGGAGCAGGGCGCGTGATCTGCGTCGGCGCGCCGGAGGTGCCGCGGCTGGCGCTGGCGCGCAAGTTCGGCGCCGAGGCGACCGTCGATATCGAGCAGCTCAAGACGCCGGAGCAGCGCATCAAGGCGGTGCGCGACATCGTCGGCGGCTTCGGTGCCGACCTCGTGATGGATTGCTCGGGCCATCCGACCGCCGGCCCCGAGGGCATCGAGATGCTGCGCGACGGCGGCACCTATGTCGAGATGGGGCAGTTCACCGACGCCGGCTCGATCGATACGTCGTGGCACCGCATCTGCACCAAGGACCTCAACGTGCTCGGCTCCTGGGGCTTCACCGGCAACGATTTGCCGCTCGGCGTCGACATGCTCTACCGCACGCGCAACAAATATCCCTGGCTCGACATGCAGACGATCTATCCGTTTACCGAGGACGGCGTCGCGCAGGCGGTCGCGGACGCGATGGCGATGAAGACGGTGAAGTCGACCATCGTGCCGTGGCCGGAGCTGGTCGGGTGATGCAGGAAATGGAAGCAGGGCTATTCCTGTTGCAGTGCTCCCAAGCAATGCCGCCCGGGGCGCCGCCGGGGATGGCCGTGATATCGCTCGCCGGGACCGCGGTGCGGCGCTAACATCCGCCCATGCAATCGAACCGTGTGCCGCCGAGCGCAACGTTTGCGTGGGGAAACCTGTCCGAGGACTTCGCGCTGTTCCGTACGCTCAGCGCCGAGCAGCGGCTGATCGCCTTTGGTGCGATGACCCGGCGCGACCTGGTGCGTGGCGAACTGCTGGTTGAGCAGGGCGGCGCCTCGGACGCATTGTTCCTGGTGCTGCATGGCGCGCTCGCCGTGCAGCGGATCGATCATCCCGAGCCGATTGCGGAGCTTCGCGCCGGCGAGCTGGTCGGTGAGATCGGCTTCTTCGCCAACATCCCGCGCACGGCCAACGTGATCGCGATCCGCGATTCCAGCGTGCTGGTGCTGACGCGGGCGGCCTATGCGCGGCTTGTGCAGGAAGCGCCCGGCATCGTCGAGGCGCTGCTTGCCGCGCTCGCACAGCGCTTTGCCATCCAGACCGCGCGGCTGTTGCCGTCCCGGGCGTCACCGAAGGCGCGCACCGTCGCGCTGATTTCGGGCGGACGGGAGCCGGTGCCGCCTGCCTTTGAACGGAGGCTGCGCGAAGGCCTTGCCGCAGCAGGCGCCGAGATCGTCGATCTCGCGCGCCTGCAAGCGATGTTTCCCGGCCGCGCGCTGGATTCATCCGAGGTCGCCGACTGGCTCAACCGAATCGAATATGACGCGCCGCTGGTGGCCTATTTCGGTGGCGCTGAAGCATCGGAATGGGCGCGCAAGACCATTCGCCAGGCCGATCTCGTGGTGTTCGCCTGCCGCGGTGATGCTCCGCCGCCGGTTCTTACCGAGATCGAGAGCTTCGCCTGCGCCGTGCATCCGGCGTCGGCGCGGCGCCTGGTGCGTGTTCACGATATCAGGCAACACGAGGTCAGCGGCACCGCGGCGTGGCTGGCGCGGCTGCCTTGCTTCATGCATCACCAGGTCGCGCTCGAGGACCAGATCGATATCGAGAGCCTGGTGCGCTTCCTGTGCGGCCGCGCGGTCGGGTTCGTCGCGGGCGGCGGCGGCAGCCTCGGCACCGCGCATGTCGGCGTCTACAAGGCGTTTCGCGAGCGCGGCGCGATGTTCGACATCTTTGTCGGCACCAGCGTCGGTTCGGCGATGGCGGCCGGCTTTGCCAAGAATTACGACGCCGAGCATCTCGAGCGCGGCACCCATGAGATCTTCGTCTCCAGCCGCAGCTTCCGCCGCCCGACCTGGCCGCGTTACGCGCTGCTCGACCACAAGGCGTTCGATCGGGCGCTTGCCGATCAATACGGCCACACCTGCCGGATCGAGGATTGCTGGCGGCCGTTCGCGGCGGTCGCGACCAACCTGTCGACGCACAGTCTCGAATTGATCAGGACCGGTCTGCTCTGGCAGGCGGTGCGGGCATCCAGCGCGATCCCCGGCCTGCTGCCGCCGTTCTACACCAAAGACGGCTCGATGCTGGTCGACGGATGCCTCGTCGACAACGTTCCGCTGGCGCAGATGCACCAGATGAAGAGCGGGCCGAACCTGGTGGTGCATTTCGGCGAGCCGGCGACCGAGATGTTCGACGTCGACTATGCCGCGCTGCCGGGAAGGTTCGAGCTGCTCGCGTCGCTGCTGATGCCGTTCCGGCGGAAAGCGCTACCGGCCGCGCCGAGCGCCGTCAACGTGTTGTGGCGAAGCCTGGTCGCGCATCAGCGCTACGATACGCTGCCGACCACGCCGCTCGACTTCGTGATGCGCCCGCCGACGCCTGACGGCGTCGACGTGACCGATTTCGACCGTCATCAGGAAATCTTCGAATCCTCGTACCGCTGGGCGCAAGAGACCATTGCCGCCTCGGAGGTGGCGCATCATCCGGCCGTTGCAGCGATCGTCGCGTCGGCCAAGGCGACGGACACGGGTGCGGAGTTGGCCGCGAACAACAGCGCGGATCAGACGACGGCG
This sequence comes from Bradyrhizobium sp. C9, assembly GCF_002532045.1. Lineage (GTDB taxonomy): Bacteria > Pseudomonadota > Alphaproteobacteria > Rhizobiales > Xanthobacteraceae > Bradyrhizobium. The sequence goes on from NZ_NWTG01000012.1 coordinate 64,380, forward strand.
GTGACCGCACCCATTTCCCATCAGGCCCGCGTCGGCTGAACGTCTTGCAGGCGGCGCCGAACTCGATCATCGTGCCGGCCGAAAATCCGGAGATGACGATGCCTTTCGATTTGATTCTGCGCGGCGGACGGGTGATCGACCCGTCGCAAAAACTCGATGCGGTGACCGATGTCGCCTTTGCCAGCGGCAAGGTCGCGGCGGTCGGCCGGGAGCTGAAGGCCGACCCGGCAACGGAGGTCCGCGACGTCTCGGGGCTGATCGTCTCGCCGGGGATCATCGACCTGCACACCCATGTCTATTGGGGCGGCACCTCGCTCGGCATCGACGCGGAGGAATTCTGCCGGACGTCCGGCGTCACCACCTCGGTCGACACCGGCAGCGCCGGCCCTGGCAACTTCGCGGGGTTCCGCAAGCATGTGATCGAGCCGAGCCAGGTCCGCATCCTCGCCTATCTACATGTCTCGCACGCCGGCATCTTCGGCTTCTCCGACCGCGTGATGGTCGGCGAGAGCGAGGAACTGCGGCTGATGAATCCGGTCGATGCCGCGCGCGTTGCGGACGAGAACCGCGACCTTATCGTCGGCATCAAGGTGCGGGTCGGCCTGTTCGCCTCGGGCACCTCGGGACTGGTGCCGCTCGAGATCGCGCTCGAGGTTGCCGAGCAGGTCGGCATGCCCCTGATGGCGCATATCGACCATCCGCCGCCGAGCTACGAGGAGGTGCTGGCGCGTTTGCGCCCGGGCGATGTGCTGACCCATGCGTTCCGTCCGTTCCCCAACACGCCCGCGACCGCGCAGGGCACGGTGAAGAAGGTGGTGCTGGAGGCGCGCGAGCGCGGCGTGCTGTTCGACATCGGCCATGGCAAGGGCTCGTTCGCCTTCAAGACTGCGCGCGCGATGCTCGCCAACGGCTTCTATCCCGATACCATCTCCTCCGACATCCATCAGCTCTGCATCGAGGGCCCCGCGTTCGACCAGGTGACGACGATGTCGAAATTCCTCTGCATGGGGATGTCGCTGCCGGACGTGATCGCCGCGTCCACCGTCAACGCCGCGATGGCGCTGCGTCGGCCAGAGCTCGGCAGCCTCAAGCCGGGCAGCGTCGGCGACGCCACGCTGCTCACGATCAGGGAAGGGCAGTTCGACTATGTCGACGTGGTCGGCGAACACCTGACCGGCGATCGCAAGATCGCATCCGAAGGCGTCGTGATCGGCGGGCGCTGGTGGCATCCGAGATAGACATCCCGCACACTTCCCAATCGCTTGAAAGTGCGGTGATATGGCGTCCGGAGACGCTTGGATCTTTGACATTGGAGGTTTGACACCTGGCGCCTTGGGGCGAGGGTGTCGGCTTGCACGAGGAGAATGCGCGTGAAGGAACTCGCTGGAAAGACCGCGTTCGTGACCGGTGCGGCGTCGGGCATTGGATTGGGCATCGCGACCGCTCTCGCCCAGGCGGGGGTGAAAGTCATGCTGTGCGATATCGAAGACGCGGCGCTGTCCGCGGCGCTCGAGCAACTGAGGCGCACCAACGTCGATGTCGACGGCGTGAAAGCCGACGTCTCGCTCAAGGCCGAACTCGCGGCGGCCGCCGAAGCCACGACGGCCCGCTACGGCAAGGTCCATATCCTCGTCAACAACGCGGGCGTCGGCGGCGGTGGGCCCTATGGTACCTGGACCGACGCGTCGTGGAATTGGACCCTGGGCGTCAATCTGATGGCGACCATTTGGGGGATCGAGATTTTCGGGCCGTTGATCGAGCAGCATGGCGAGGGTGGACACATCGTCTCCACAGCCTCGCTCGCGGGCCTTATTTCAGGAGGGAGCACTGCATACAACGTTTCAAAGTATGGCGTGGTCGCGCTGTCTGAAGGCCTGCGGCCTGAACTCGCGCCGCGCGGGATTGGCGTATCGGTGCTGTGTCCCGGGTTCATCCGCACTCAAATCGTGAATTCGGGGCGCAACTTGCCCAAGCGCTTCGAGGGGGCGGTCCGTGCCATGCCGACTTCGGGCCCGATTGCCGAGCGGATCAACCTGGTGCGCGAACGCGTCTCTCAGGGCATCGATCCGATGTATGTCGGTGAACTCGTCCGCGAAGGCGTCGAAAACGACTGGCCATACATCTTCACCGACCTCGAATTTGAGCCGATGGTCGACGCACGCTTCGCCGCAATCAAGCAAGGCTTCGACCACATCCGCGGGCGCAACCCGAAACGTTGAGTGCGCAGGGTACGGTGAAGAAGGTGGTGTCACTACCCGACGTGATCGCCGCGTCCACTGTCAATGCCGCGATGGCGTTGCGCCGGCCGGAACTCGGCAGCCTCAAGCCGGGCAGCGTCGGCGACGCCACGCTGATTTCGATCAGGGAAGGGCAGTTCGATTATGTTGACGTGGTCGGCGAGCACCTGACCGGCGATCGCAAGATCGCGTCCGAAGGCGTCGTGATCGGCGGACGCTGGTGGCATCCGAGATAGGGCGGCTACTCACGCATCCGGAGTGCGCGGCATGATGATCTACCGCGCGGATTGCCACCCTCGCGACGTGATCCAGATCATCAGTTGTCGTGCCGCCGCTTCGCCAGCCCACGTACTTTCCCCGAACGTAGTCGCCCGGATAGCGCGCCCGACCAAAACCAGGCAAAAGGCAGACACATTTCATCTCCAAGACATTACTTAAGCCCACCCGGCGGCCGCTTAGAGGCCGCCGGGTTTTTGCTTTTCCTATCAACTGCATCGAATTGTAACCACGCGAACCGGTGGATCGATGCTGGCCTTGAACCTGTATGGGTGCAGCTGCCTTACGTACTTTCCCCGAACGTAGTCGACCGGAATAGCGTTCCCGACAAAAGCCGGGCAGAAGGGAAACGCTAGAGGAAGCAGACCAAGCGCAGATGGACCAATATGGACGCGATGCCAGCGGTCGTCCCGGCTCAAGCAGCGCACGCCTACTGCACCGCCGGACGTCCAGGGATCGCGGGTTCTTCGAGGAACACCGACATGATCATCAACATTCAGAAGCTTAATGGCCTTTGGCATCTCATCGTCGGGTCGTGCAAAATCCAAACTCCGTTCCTGGAGACTCAGGAGCGAGCGCGCGTCGTCGCGTACGCCCGACGAGTCTACCCCGGCGCCAAGATTTTTGAACGCGACTGACTCCAACCGCTACGCCACAGCTCGCGCCGTTGCGATCTCGCATGTGCACCAACCGGTGATAAGACCGAACCTGATCACCAAGAGGACAGATGTCGTGTGGTTCGCGTTCAACCATCGTGTAAGATCTGCCTGCTGCGAATGATGCGCAGTCGCAGCAAATTGCTCGCGTCGGTCGATGTCGCGCGACCGGTTCGCCGGTTCATGCTGTCATCAAAAAAAGATCGGCAGCGCGAATAATGTTCACGCCTTGCGCCGCCAAGGCCGCACCACATCTCCGCACCGCAATTCTTGGGTGAGGTTTGGGCTCCCAAACCGCCCAGTTGCGAATTGTGGAGATGGGCTATGGACTTCCTCGGTTTTCTTAATGGTTCAGGTTTAACCCAGCCTGCCATTTGGATCGCTGCAGCGGTCGCATGCGTGATCCTGCTGCGCATATCGAACGTATTTCGCTACATTCCCAACAATCAGGTCGGCATCGTCGAGAAGCTGTGGGCGATCAAGGGTTCGATCGACGGCGGCTTCATCGCGCTGAATGGCGAAGCCGGCTATGAGCCTGAGGTGCTGCGCGGCGGCCTGCACGTGATGTTTCCCTTCATGTACCGCATCCACCGCTCGGACCTCGTGACCGTCGGCCAGGGCAAGATCGCCTATGTGTTCGCGCGCGACGGTGCGGCGCTGGAGGCTTCGCAGGTGCTCGGCGCCAACGACACCGAAGACAAGTCGGACTTCCAGGACGCACGCCGCTTCCTGCTCGGCGGCGGCCAGAAGGGGCCGCAGCGCAAGATCCTGCGCGAAGGCACCTATGCGATCAACACCACGCAGTTCGCCGTCATCACCGACGAGCGCGTCTACGGGCACGCGCTGAGCGAGCGCGAGCGCGGCGTGCTCGAGAGCATGCAGCTCACCATCACCGAGCGCTGGGGCTTTGCACCGGTCGTGCTGGCGGCCGATCACGATCTGGTCGGCATCGTCACCGTGCATGACGGCCCGTCGCTGCCTCCGGGCGAGATCATCGCGCCCGAAGTCGGCATCGAGCTGCGCGACGCGGCGACCTTCCACAACAACTTCCAGGAGCCCGAGAAATTCCTGCATGCCGGCGGCTATCGCGGCCGCCAGCTCCAGGTCATCGTCGAGGGCACCTGGTACATCAACCGCCTGTTCGCGACCGTCGAGGCGGTGCCGAAGACGGTGATCCCGGTCGGCAATGTCGGCGTCGTCATCTTCTACACCGGCCCGCGCACCGATGACGTCTCGGGCGAGCAGTATCGCCATGGCGAACTGGTGCTCAACGGCGGCCGCGGCGTCTGGAAGGACCCGCTGTTGCCCGGCAAGTACGCCTTCAACACCTATGCCGGCAAGATCGAGGTGATCCCGACCGTCAACTTCATCCTGAAATGGATGCGCGGCGAGGTCGGTTCGATGAAGCTCGACGAGAACCTGTCGGAGATCTCGCTGATCACCAAGGACGCGTTCGAGCCGACGCTGCCGCTCTCGGTGGTGATGCATATCGACTACAAGAAGGCGCCGATGATCATCCAGCGCTTCGGCGACGTGAAGAAGCTGGTCGAGCAGACGCTCGACCCGATGGTCAGCGCGTTCTTCAAGAACATCGCGCAGAAGATGACGCTGATCGAGCTGTTGCAGAACCGCGCCGCGATCCAGGAGGAATCGGCACGCGTGATGAAGGCGAAGTTCGAGGGCTATTCGCTCGACCTCCAGGAGGTGTTGATCGGCACGCCGCGCGCGGCCGTGAACGACCACACCATCGAGAACATCCTGATCCAGCTCCGCTCGCGCCAGATCGCGCGCGAGCAGATCGAGACCTATCAGGAGCAGGAGAAGGCCGCGGTGCAGGAGCGCGCGCTGAACGAAGCCAAGGCGACGGCGGCGGCACAGTCGGCGCTGACGCAGTCGCTGATCCAGGTCAAGGTCAACGAGAACGAGGGCGCGGCTGCGCTGGCCCGCGCGCAGAAGGATGCCGAGACGAGGAAAGTGACCGCAGCCGCGGTCGGCGAGCAGTCGCGGCTGGAAGGCCAGGGCGAGGCCGACCGGGTGCTGGCGGTCGGTACCGCCAACGCGCAGGCGACCAAGCTGTCGGTCGATGCCTATGGCGGGCCGGAATACCGGCTTGCCGAGCAGAACTTCGCCAAATTCGCCGATGCGCTGACGCGGATCAACCAGCCGCTGGTGCCGCAATTCCTGATGTCGGGCGGGCAAGGGCAGGCGGGCAACAGCGCGGGCCTGATCCCGACCGCGATGCTGAGCTCGATGTTCGGGCAGATGATGCCCGGCGCATTGGAGAAGCTGAAGGACGAGGCACCAAAGGCCGCGCGCCGGACCAACGGCCAGTGAGGCGGCGATACTTAAGGCGAAGTCGAATGGCAGGGAAGTGCGCTCCCTCTCCCGCTTGCGGGGAGGGAGGCATTTGCGCGAATTCGGAATATTAGAAGTGTATTGGTGATTTGCCCGACGTGTCAAGATGCCTGGCGGTACGGCGGCGGCCGTCGGCTACTTTGCATGGGGTTGTTTTCGATATTTTGGCAGCGCGCAGCGGGCGTGCTGCGGCCAACCAAACGATGACCTGCGGCGCAAAGATCGCGTCGCCGATCCTATTCCGTCTTGTCGACGTTCCAGAACACCGGCGGCGCCGGGCCCTCCAGCACGCCGGTGAGTGACTTGCGCCAGGCGCTCGGCAGGCGGAACTGGCCGAGCGGGACATAGATCACCTGCTCGTAGGCTTGCTTCTGGATCTCCACCGCGAGCTTCTTCTGGTCCTCAGGGGAGGTGGCGCGCGCGTAGGCGTCGCGCATCTGCTCGAGCTTGGCGTCCTCGGGCCAGCCGAACCAGGCCCGCTTGCCGTTGGCGGCGATCTGGTTGTTGACGATCGGGTTCATCACCTCGGTCGCACCGGTGAAGGTGAAGAACAGGTTCCAGCCGCCTTCCTTGGGCGGCTTCTGGCTGGCGCGGCGGCTCACCACGGTCTGCCAGTCGGTCACCTGTGCATCGACGTTGAAGCCGGCCGCGCGCAACAGCTGCGCCGCGACGGTCGGCGGTCCCTTCAGCGTCTGCACGTCGCCGGGGATCATGATCACGACCGGCGTGCCGTCATAGCCCGAGGCGGCCAGCGCCTTCTTCGCCTCGGCCATGCCGTTGCCCTTGATCAGCGTCTCCGCGCCGGCGTCGCTGGCGAGCGGCGTGTCGCAGGCGAAGTAGGAGCCGCAGATCTCGTAGTACTTTGAGTTGCCGACGGTGGCGTCGAGCACGTCCTTCTGGTTCATCGCCAGGAATGCGGCGCGGCGGATCTTGGGATTGTCGAACGGCGGGTGCAGGAAGTTCATCCGGCCCTCGATCTGGAAGCCGAACTTGTTCAGCACGCCCACGGTGAGATCGGAATTGGCTTCGAGCACCGGCACCAGGTCGATCGAGGGCTGTTCCAGGAAATCGATATCGCCGGATTGCAGCGCGTTGATCGCGGTCTGCGCGTCGGGCATCGTGATCCATTCGACGCGATCGACCTTCGCGACCTTGCCGCCGGACAGCCAATCCGGCTTTTCCTTGCGCGGCACGTAGTCGGCGTTGCGCTCATAGACCGCCTTCACGCCCGGCTGGAATTCTGCGGCGACGAATTTGAACGGCCCGCTGCCGATCTGCTCGGCGATCTGTTTGCCCGGCGGCGTCTCCGCGAGCCGCTTCGGCATCATGAAGGCGACATAGGAGGAGGGCTTTGCCAGCGACTCCAGCACCAGGCCGTACGGCTCCTTGAGCTTGAGCACGATCGTCTTCGGTCCGCCGGCTTCGAGCGAGGCGGTAAATTCTGCCAGCTTCTGCGCCATGCCGTCGACGACGGTCCAGCGCTTCAGCGAGGCGATGCAATCCTCCGCCGTGACCGGCGCGCCGTCATGCCATTTCAGGCCGTCGCGCAGCGTGAAGGTGTAGGTGAGCTTGTCGTCCGAGATCGTCCAGTCCGCCATCTGCGGCCGGACCTTGAAGCTTGAATCGATGCCGAGCAGCGTGTCGTAGACCATGTAGCCATGGTCGCGGGTGATGTAGGCGGTGGTGAAACCGGGATCGATGATGCGCAGGTCCGAATGCATCACCGCCGATATGGTCTTGCCCTTGCCGGCGGCGATGGCGCGCGATGAGAGGATAGCCGGGGCTGCGATCGCCGGCGGCAGGCTGGCCGCGAGCTTGAGGAGCATTCTGCGCGAAACATCGACCATTCGCCGTCCCCCGATTTTGTCGTTGCGCCGGCACGTAGGCCGCAGCGAGCCGCATGCTTCACCAATCCGTGACGCAAAGCAAGCAAGGGCCGTGCCGCCAATCTCGGAATATCGGTGGGGGGCTTCGCGTGGACCGGCGACGTGAATGTTCGATCACCGCAACCACGCCGCGCGCCGCGGCAGGCACCACGCAAGCGCGCATCCTGCATGGGAGCCTGCGCTTCCTGCCGCATCTCGCAGGCTGTTCGGACCCCGATCCGCCGTGTAGGCTTGTGGTCTGCCGGCCGGCAATAAGGCCATATCGCCCAAGGGAACAAGCAGCGCGAACAAGCAGCCGAGGGAGACCAGAAGAACCGTCATGACCGATATCCGATACGTAGCACCGCGCACGCTTGATGAAGCGATTGGCGCATTTGCTGCCGCCGGGAGTGCCGCCCGCATTATGGCAGGGGGTACCGACTTATTGGTGCAAATGCGCTCCGGCCTGGTGCGGCCGGGACTGATCGTCGACATCAAGAAGATCGGCGAGATGACTGAGATTACCGAGGCCGCCGATGGCGGTTTCCGCGTCGGCGCCGCCGTCTCCGGCATGGAGCTTGCCGACCACCCGCGCTTCGGCAGGGTGTGGCCCGGCGTGCTCGAGGCCGTGAACCTGATCGGCTCCAAGCAGGTGCAGGGCCGTGCCTCCGCCGGCGGCAATCTCTGCAATGGCTCGCCGGCCGGCGACAGCGTGCCGGCGATGATCGCGGCCGGCGCTATCGTCACCGTGCAGGGCCCGAACGGACGCCGCGAGCTCAAGGTCGAGGATGTGCCGGCCGGACCGGGCCGTACCAACCTCAAGCCGGGCGAGATTCTCGTCAGTTTTGCGCTCCCGCCGCGGCCCAAGGGCTCAGGCGATGCTTACTTGCGGATGATCCCGCGCACCGAGATGGACATCGCGGTGGTCGGCATCGGCGTCAGTCTGACGTTGAAGGACGGCGTCTGTACCGCGGCCCGCGTCGGCCTCGGCGCGGTGGCGCCGACCGCGTTGCTGGTCGCGCCGGCTGCGCAGGCGTTGATCGGCTCGAAGCTCGACGAGGCCGCGCTCGGGGCGGCGGCTGCGGCATGCCGTGCCGCCTGCCGTCCGATCGACGACAAGCGCGGCACCATTGCCTACAGGATAAAAACCGCCGGCGTGTTGCTCAAGCGCACCGCCGCGATCGCCGCCCAGCGCGCGGGAGGACACTAGCACCATGGCGAAACTGCACGTCACCACCTCCGTCAACGGCGAGCCGGTCGAATTCCTGTGCGAGCCGTATGAGACCATGCTCGACGCCTTGCGCGGACAGTTGGGACTCACCGGCTCCAAGGAAGGCTGCGCCTCCGGCGATTGCGGCGCCTGCTCGATCACGCTCGACGGCCGGCTGGTCTGCTCCTGCCTGATGCTCGCGGCGGAGGCCGAGGGCCATGAGATCCGCACCATCGAGGGCATGGCCAAGGGCGGCGAGCTGCATCCCTTGCAGCAGAAATTCCTCGAGCATGCCGCGCTCCAGTGCGGCATCTGCACCTCGGGCATGCTGGTGGCGTCCGAGGCGCTGCTCGCGAAGAACTCAAATCCCACCGAAGAGGAAGTCCGCTTTTGGCTCGCCGGCAATCTCTGCCGGTGCACCGGTTACGACAAGATCGTCCGTGCGGTGATGGAGACCGCGGCTGAAATGCGGGAGATGCGGCCATGAACGTCGTCAACAACAAATGGATCGGCCAGCGCACCATCAGGCCCGATGGCGTCGACAAGGTGACCGGCCGCGCGGCGTTCGCGGCCGACACCACGATGCCCGGCATGATCTGGGGCAAGGTGCTGCGCAGCCCGCATCCGCATGCCCGCATCAAGTCGATCAACACCGCGAGGGCCGAGGCGCTGCCCGGCGTGAAGGCGGTGGTGACCTCGCGTGACATCGTCGACTTCAGAGTAGAGAAGGGCGCGGTGATGCTCGGCATCCAGGACATGCGCTGGATGTGCCGCAACGTGATGGCGCGCGACAAGGCGCTGTTCCCCGGCCACCCCGTCGCCGCCGTCGCCGCGACCACGGAGGCGATCGCCGCGGAAGCCTGCAAGCTGATCGAGGTGGACTACGAGGTGCTGCCCTGGGCGATCGAGATCGACGATGCGCTCAAGCCCGACGCGCCGATCCTGCACGAGTTCAACAAATTCGACGGCAAGCCCTCGAACATCATGGGCCGTATCGAATCCAAGAAGGGCGATATCGCGCAAGGCTTCAAGGCCGCCGATGTCGTGATCGAGCGCTCCTTCACCACGCGCCCGGTGCACCAGGGCTATATCGAGCCGCACGCCTGCCTGATCTCGGTCGCGGCCGACGGCAAGACCACGATCTGGTCGTCGAGCCAGGGCCAGTTCATGGTGCGCGCGATGACCTCGATGCTGACGGGCATCCCGCAGAGCGACATCCGCGCCATCCCCGCCGAGATCGGCGGCGGTTTCGGCGGCAAGACCATCGTCTATCTGGAACCGCTTGCGACCTTGCTTGCCAAGAAATCCGGTCGCCCGGTCAAGATGGTGATGACCCGCGAGGAGGTAATGCGCGCCACCGGGCCGACCTCGGGCTCCAAGAGCACGGTGAAAATCGGCGCCAAGAAGGACGGCACCATCGTTGCTGCCCACGGCAGCTTCTATCTGCAGGCCGGCGCCTTCCCGGGTTCGCCGATCCGCGGCGCGGTCGGATGCAGTTTTGCGCCCTACGACATTCCGCATGTGCTGTCGGAAGGCTTTGACGTCTGCTCCAACCGCTCCAAGGTCGCGGCCTATCGCGCGCCTGGCGCGCCGATCGGCGCCTATGCGGTGGAATGCGTGCTCGATGAATTGGCCGAAGCGCTGAAGATCGATCCGCTCGCGCTGCGGTTGAAGAACGCGGCCAAGGAAGGCACCAAGGCCGCGCACGGACCGGTGTTTCCGCGCATCGGTTATATCGAGACGCTGGAGGCCGCCAAGAACCACCCGCACTATGCCGCGCCGCTCGGCAAACATCAGGGCAGGGGTGTCGCCTCCGGCTTCTGGTTCAACGCCGGCGGTGAATCCTCCGCGCAGGTCAACATCACCGAGGACGGCAATGTCGTCGTCACGACGGGGCACCCTGATATCGGCGGCTCGCGCGCCGGCATCGCCAACATCTGCGCCGAGCTGCTTGGCATCGACTACAAGCGTATCTCCGTGATCATCGGCGACACCCAGACCGTCGGCTTCTCCAACCTCACCGGCGGCAGCCGCGTGCTGTTCGCCTCCTCGATGGTGGTGACACAGGCGGCCGACAAGGTGATCGCCACCTTGCGCGAGCGCGCCGCGAAGATCTGGGAGATCGACCCTGAAGCGGTGAAGTGGGAGAACGGCGCCGCGCATCCCGTCAGTCCGAACGCCGGTCAGTTCGAACCCTTGACGCTCGCGGACCTGGCCGAGAAGGCGCCGTCGCAGGGTGGCCCGATCGGCGCCAGCGTGCAGCTCAACACCCAAGGTGCCGAGGGCGGTTTCGGTACGCACATCTGCGACGTCGAGGTCGATGTCGATCTCGGCATCGTGCGCGTGATCCGCTACACCGCCGTGCAGGATGTCGGCCGCGCCGTGCATCCGAGCTATGTCGAGGGTCAGCTGCAGGGCGGCGTCGCGCAGGGTATCGGCTGGGCGCTGAACGAGGAGTACATCTACAACAAGGATGGCAAGGTCGATAATCCGGGTTTCCTCGATTACCGGATGCCGGTTTGCTCCGACCTGCCGATGCTTGACTGCGCGCTGGTCGAGGTGCCGAACCCGAAGCATCCGCAGGGCGTCAAGGGCGTCGGCGAGGTGCCGCTGGTGCCTGTCATGGCCGCAGTCGCCAACGCCGTGAACAACGCGCTCGGCAAACGCTTCTACAGCCTGCCGATGTCGCCACCGAAGGTCTCGGCGGCGCTCGATGCGCCAACGCAGCAGGCCGCGGAGTAGGGAGTCGTCGGCGGGTTAGGCGTAAGCCGTAACCCGCCATCGCTTCCTCGTATCGGGCTGCGGCGGGTTACGCTTCGCTAACCCGCCCTACGGTTTCTGTACCATTGAAGTGGCAGTCACCGCCTCGGCAAGATCGGAGAATGACCCACCCCGACGAGCTGTCCGCCTACATGATGTTCGGCCGCGACGACTGGGCGGCATTGCGCTCCAGCACGTCGCTGACGCTGTCGGATGCCGATCTCGCGGCGCTTCGCGGCTTGAACGGGCCGATCACGTCTGCCGAAGTCAGCGACGTGTATCTGCCGCTGACGCGCCTGTTGAACCTGCATTTCTCGGCGGCGCGCAATCTGATGCAGGTCAAGGCGGAGTTTCTCGGCCGGCCGGCCCGCCCTTCGCCCTATATTGTCGCGTTGGCCGGGAGCGTCGGCGTCGGCAAGAGCACCTTTGCCCGTGTGCTGTGTGCGCTGCTGGCCGGCTGGGCCGATCACCTGCGCGTCGAGCTGGTGACGACCGACGGCTTCCTTCATGCCAACGGCGTTCTTGAAGAGCGCGGCCTGATGCGCCGCAAGGGCTTTCCCGAGAGCTACGATCTGCCGCGGATGCTGCGGTTTCTTGCGGCCGCAAAGGCAGGTGAAGGTGAGCTCGATCTGCCGGTCTATTCGCACCTGATCGGCGATATCGTGCCGTCGGAACGGCAGGTCATCCAGCAGCCGGACATCCTGGTGTTCGAGGGCCTCAACGTGCTGCTGGCACGCGGCACCGCGCCCGTGGTGGTCTCGGATTTCTTCGACTTCTCGATCTACCTCGATGCCGATGAGGCCGACATCCAGTCCTGGTATGTCGAGCGCTTCCTCAGGCTGCAGCCGACCGCGTTCCGGAATCCTGCCTCCTATTTCCACCATTACAGGGACCTGCCACCCGGCGACGCGCGCGAGGTCGCGGAGCGGCTGTGGCGCGAGCATCATCGCGCCAACCTCCGGGAGAACATCCTGCCGACGCGGACGCGGGCTGACGTCGTGCTGCGCAAGCGCTCCGACCATTCGATCGGCGAGGTCTGGCTGCGGGAGACGTAGAAAAATGTAGGGCGGATTAGCCGAAGGCGTAACCCGCCGTCTCTCCATGCGCTGCGCCGCGGCGGATTACGCTTCGCTAACCCGCCCTACGGACCTCACCCTAGCTCCTTCCCCAGCTGCGCAAGCACCGTCTCGCAGGTCATCAGATCCAGATGCCCGCCGCCGGCGTTCTTGAAGAAGGTGATGTCGCTATCCGACAAGCGGCCCTTCACCTTGCCGCCGGCGAGGTCGTAGTGATCGCCGAGCACATCGCTCTCCTTGATCGCGCCGCTCGCGATCGGGGCCAGGATGTCGCCGACGCCGTCGAAGGCGGATTCGCGGCGATCGACGAAGATGCGCGCGCGCCGCGCCGCCTCGTCGTCGGACTCGCGGGTCTCGGGGGTGAAGCCGCCGACCAGGTCGAGATGGGTGCCGGGCTTCAGGTTGGCGCCCTTGACCAACGGCTCACGCGAGCGGGTGCAGGTGGTGATGATGTCGGCCTCGCGCGTCGCGGCATCGAGATCGTTGACGACATCGGCAGCGATGCCGTCGCCCTCCAGCAGCGTCGCGAGCTCCTGCGCGCGCTCGACCGTCCGGTTCCAGATCCGCACCCGCTTCAGAGACGGCCGCACCGTGCGGTGGCCGCGCACCAGCCAGTGCGCCATCTCGCCGGCGCCGACCACCAGCAGCGTCTCGGCATCCGGCCGCGCCAGATGCTTGGCGCCGAGCGCGGAGTCCGCGGCGGTCTTCCAATGGGTGATTTCGGCGGCGTCCATCACCGCCAGCGGCCGCCCGTCATTGCCGTCGAACAGCACGCAGACCGCCTGTACGGCCGGCAGCTTGCCGTGCGCGAGGTTGCCCGGGAAGCTGGTGTACAGCTTGGTCATCATGAAGCGGCCGGCATCGACCGCGCTGCGCGTCACCAGCTGCTGGCCCCTGTCGTCGCCGAGATAGCTGTCGTGCACCGCGATCTTCGGACGCCGGTGCGCCGCCTCGATCGCCTCGATCAGGATCGGAAAGGTCAGGACGCGGTTGACCTCGTGGTCGTCGACAATATGCACGTGTTGCTCTCCCAAGGCCCCCTTGCATGGCGCCCTTGAGCGCCTCCCGGCGCGTGCCAAGGCCGCTCCGGACTGGATAGCGCGTGGGGAGGGCCAGTCAACCGGGCATGCGCCGCCGCGCGGCACTTGCTATCCTGCGCACCTGATTCTCTCGCAGGTCCTTGCAAGCCGTGGTTGCAGTCGTCGTCGCCATCCTGATCTTCATGCTGCTCGGCGGCGCCGCGCTTGCGACCATGGCGATCCATGGCCGGCTGGGGGAGCATCACCGCAGCGACGAGACCAATACCTCGGTACGCCTGGTTGCGACCCTGTTCGTCACCATGCCGTCGCTGCTGCTCGGCCTGATGATGAACAATTCGGCCAACACCTATGCGGCGGTCGACCGCAACCTGCACGTCTTCGCGACCGACCTCATCCTGCTCGACCGCAGCCTGCGGCCGCTCGGCCCCAGCGCCGACGAGCCGCGCAAGCGGCTGCTCGCCTATGTCGAGCAGGCGCTCAAGGATGCCCCGATCTCGCGCGCGAACGAGGTGTCCGAACATTTGCTCGACGAGGTCGGCAACAGTCTCCGCGAGCTCAAGTTCAACGACGAGCAGAAGATCGCGCTGTGGAACGACGCCCGCTCGGTCTATCGGCAAGCGGTGCAGCAGCGCTGGACCTTTGTCGAGCAGTCCGACGGTTCGTTCCCGTCACCGCTGATCTGCATCCTGGTCGGCTGGCTGACGCTGATGTTCGCGACGCTCGGCTTTCGCGCGCCGCGCAATGCGGTGGTGGTCTCGACCTACATCGCCGCGGCGGCGTTGATCGCGGCCGCGATCTATCTGATCCTCGAAATGAGCACGCCGTTCTCCGGCCCGATCCAGCTTTCCGACCGCCCGCTGGTGCGCGCGGCCGAGGAGATCAGGCGGTAGCTGCCGGTATCGGCACGCGCTCTCGGCTTTATTCCCCTCACATCAGCCGCTCGGCCGGAAATTGTTTCCGCATCGCCGGCGGAATAGTGCAGGCCTTCGCGCGTCCTTACGCATGCAAGTCGTTTGCATTCGAAAGGGAGACATCATGAAGACAAAGCTCGCACTCACGCTCGCCACCGCCGCTTCGTTCGCACTCGCGTCTGCCGCCTTTGCCGCGCCGCCGACCAAGACCGGCACCACGGCGAAGGGTTCCGTCCTGACCGATGCCAAGGGCATGACGCTCTACACGTTCGACAAGGACACCGACGGCAAGTCGGCCTGCAACGGCCCCTGTGCGACCAACTGGCCGGTGCTGAAGGCGGACGTCGGCGACAAGGCCGAAGGCGGCTACACCATCATCTCGCGCGACGACGGCTCGAAGCAGTGGGCCTACAAAGGCAAGCCGCTTTATACCTTCGCCAAGGACCAGAAGGCCGGCGACATCACCGGTGACGGCTTTCTCAATGGCGCCTGGCACCTCGCGCAGCCCTGAGGTGTTGCAAGGAGCAGAGCAGGGCGGGTTGGCGCAAGCCTAACCCGCCATCTCTCCGCGCACGAGGTTTTCGGCGGATCATGCTAGCGGCCGCCGCCACCACCGCCTCCTCCGCCATCACCTCCGCCTGCGCTCAGCAGGCTTTGATTGTAGCGCGGATCGGACTGTTTCATGTAGGCCGGGGAGATGTCGCGGTTGCGCGCGCGACCTGGATCGGCTTGGGGACCAGACTGCCCGCATCCCTCCGTGAGGAGGAAGAAACTGCAGGGCGGAACGACACGCGGCTGAAATGCATGGGCTGCCGTGGTCGTCAGCGCCGTCGTGGCGACGGTGGTGGCCAGCACGGCGGCTGCCGCCAACGCGGTGGTGCTCGCGACGGTAAACAACGTCGCAGACGATAATCTCGATCGCATCGACATAGGAAATTCCATCCTTCGGTTCGGCGAAACCGGAATGGCCCGCTCGCCAAATTGGACGGGGCCTGATGGAAGTGGGTTCGAGCGGGAAGCCGCGATTTGGCGATGTGGACACGACAACGTGAAGGCGCAAGGGGGCGCGCCTTCCGCGGGAGGCTCAGCCTTCGCCGACAGGTTCGCCTGCGCCTGGCGCGCTCAAGTGCGCTGCTTCAGCGCCATGCCCATGCTGATCCAGCTGACGCCGGCGCAGATCAGGTCGACGCTGAGGAAGATGCCGAGCACATAGAGGCTAGACACCGGCCAGCGCGCTAGGATCATGGCCCCGAGCACCAGCGTGATCAGCCCGGAGATCGCGACCATTCCCCACGGCGCCGCCGAGTTCATGCCGAACGCCAGGAAGATGCGGACGATGCCGGAGACCACGAGGGCAATGCCGAGGAACAGCGTCAGCGTTGCAGCGGCGAGCAGAGGGTTCTCGAAGGTGATGAAGCCCGCGACGACATAGAGCGCGCCGAGCAGCAGCCAGAACAGGAACTTGCCCCACGTCTTGAACTGGAATGCATTGATGATCTCGGCAACGCCGGCGACGATCATCATGGCGCCGACGAACAGCACGCTGACGACGGTGGCGAAGAACACGCTGCCGAAGGCGAGCACGCCTGCGATCAGGTAGATCACGCCAAGGGCGACGATCCAGCCCCACTTCGCGCGAAGGTTGGCAAGCCCGGATCCGAGGCTGTGAGGAGGTGTGGCGGGTGAGCTGGACGCTGTCGACATCGTATCGCTCCCGAATACTTGGTCAAACCATGCTACCATAGGTCATGGCGCGGACAAGGGCAGGCGCCCGGCTGGCACCAAGTGCATGCTGGCACCAAAGGCGCCGCAACACGTTGATTCAAGTCAACCGGTGTGTTGCCGCGCAGCATTCGTCGTTTGACGACAGCCCGTACCGGACGACGGACTGTCCGGATCGGAGTGCAAAATGTCCGGATCGCGCATCCATCCCAGGAGGTCGACATGCCCACCACGCACGACAAGGACCACGTCTACAAGATCCTCGAACTGGTCGGATCATCGGACAAGAGCATCGAGGCGGCGATCGAGAACGCCGTCAGCCGCGCGTCGAAGACGATCCGGGAAATGAAATGGTTCGAGGTGGTGCAGACCCGGGGCCATATCGAAGACGGCAAGGTTCGCCACTACCAGGTGGCGCTGCGGGTCGGGTTTACGCTGGAGTAGGGCGGCCTCACATCGTCACCCACTGCAACTGTCGTCGCCCGGCTCGACCGGGCGATGACACCGAATTTGCTCGAGATCGCGCTTCATCTTCGATGTCGTCCTGGCGAAAGCCAGGACCCATTACCCCAGATCTCAGTTGTTGTGCGGCGCTGGGGCCGCTGTCCCGTTCATCACCGAATGCGGTGGTTATGGGTCCTGGCTTTCGCCAGGACGACGAATGGAGGGAGCCGCGTAGCTCCCCATCCCCCCATCACCGCCGCGACAGCGGCGCGGGCGGCGGTGGGGCGGTCGAGCCGGCGGCGAGCGAGCGTTGCACCATCACGGTGTCGGACCAGCGGCCGTAGCGATAGGCGACGCCAGGCAAATGGCCGACGCGTTTGAAGCCGAACCGTTCGTGCAGCGCCAGCGACGCGGCATTGTCGCTGTCGATGTAGCCAATCATCTGGCGGAAGCCGGACGCGGCGCAGGTGTCGACCAGTTCCTGCAACAGCCGGCCGCCGACGCCCTTGCCGGTGAAGCGGTGGTGAATATAGATCGAATGCTTCACCGTGTAGCGATAGGCCGGGCGCTTGCGGAACTGGACCACATAGGCGTAGCCGACCACCTCGCCGTCGCACAGCGCGACCAGATGCGGCAGGCGGGTGTTGCGCAGATTCTTGCGGCGGTCGCGCAGGTCGTCAGGCTCCGGCGTGCCGCTGTCGTCGACGCTCTCCTCGATGCCGTGGCGGATGTGATAGCGGTAGATCGACAGCATCGCATCGACGTCGCTGTCGCGCGAGGAGCGGACGGTGATCTTGTGATCATTCTCCATTGCGTTGCGTCCGCTGGCCTATTCGGACACGACATAGGTGTAGAAGCGGACGCGGCCCGCGTCGTCGATCTCCTTGTAGATGCCCTGGACCTCGACCTCGAAGCCCGGGAATGCATTGAAGCTCGCCTCGAACATCTTGAGGTAGTCGATCATCGGCTTGCTGCGCTCCGACAGCCGCTCGCCGGGCACGATGGTGGCGATGCCGGGCGGGTAGACCACGAACGGTGTCGCGGCGATGCGGCCGAAGATTTGGTCGATCGGCAGATAGTCGACGTCGTTGCGGATCAGATATTGCGCCGCCTGGCGCGGCGACATCGCGATTTCGGGCAGATGTTCGGGCAGGAACTGCTTGGCCTGCAGCGTGCTGACGCCGCCGTCACGGAAGAAGCGGTGCATGTCGCCGCAGAGATCGCGTAGCCGCACGCCGGTGTAGCGTTGCGGACGGCGGCGGAAGAATTCGGGAATGACGTCCTCGACCAGCGCGTTGTCGTCATGCAGCTTCTTGAAGGCGACGAGCCCCGACACCAGCGTGCCGGCCTTGCTGGCCTCGACGCCGGGTGTCAGCAGGAACAGCAGGGAGTTGAGGTCGTTCTTCTCGGCGACGATCTGGTTCTCGCGCAGATATTGCGCCACCACAGGGGCGGGAATGCCGTGATCGGCATAGGCGCCAGTGGCGTGATCGAAGCCCGGCGTCAGCAATGTGAGCTTGTTCGGGTCGGTCATGGCAAAGCCTTCCGTCAGTTCGGGAAAGCCGTGCCAGGCTTGGCCGGGACTGAGCTGCCAGTAGGACGGATTGGTCGCGAGCTGATCGGTCGAGATCGTCTCCCAGGCGACATTGTGCACGCCGTTCTCGCGCGCAACGTCGGGGATCATCACGCGGTCCGGCACGAACGGCTCGAAGAACCAGCGCCGCTCGGTGCGCGCCTCCTTCTCCTCGAACTCGCGCTTCACCGCGCGGATCTTCTTGCGCAGCTCGATGCCGAGCCGGATCGTATCGTCCCACAACACTTCGCCGGAGCGGCCCTTCATCATCTGCGCGCCGACGTCGAGCGAGGCGAAGATCGGGTAGAACGGCGAGGTCGAGGCGTGCTGCATGAAGCTTTCGTTGAAGCGGCGATGCTCGACCCGGCGCTTCTGGCCCTTGATGTGGCGGTCGCGGATGTGGATCTGCGAGGCCTGCGAGAAGCTCGCGAGCTGCTTGTGGGTCGATTGGGTGGCGATGATGCCGGGCGCGTCGGGGCCGAGATTGGCAAGCCCCATCGCGAAGCGGCCGGAATAGATCGGGTGGAACTTCATGAAGCCGGCCCAGGCCTCGTCGAACAGGATGTAGTCGCAGAGATGGCCGATCCGCTTCAGGATCGTCTCGGCGGAGTGGATGGTGCCGTCATAGGTGCACTGCTCGACCACCGCGACGCGAAACGGACGCTCCTTCTTCCAGGCGTTCTCGTCCTTGACCAGCGGGTGCTTGCGGATCTGGTCGCGCAAGCTTCCCTCATCGAGCAGGTCCCAGCGCATCGGGCCGATCAGGCCCCAGGCGTTGCGCACGGTCGGCACATAGACCGGGATGCCGCCGCCGATCAGCAGCGCGCCGTGATGGGCCGCCTTGTGGTTGTTGCGGTCGAACAGCACGAGGTCGCCGTCGGTGACCAGCGAGCCGAGCGCGACCTTGTTGGAGGTCGAGGTGCCGTTGAGCACGAAATAGGTCTTCTCAGCGCCGAAGATCTTGGCGGCTTCCTTTTGCGCCCGCAGCGCCGGCCCCTCATGGGTGAGGAGGTCGCCGAGATCGAGCACGGAATTGTCGAGGTCGTCGCGGAACACGGCTTCGCCGAGATGCTCGACGAACACCCGGCCGATCGGGCTGCGGCTGTAGAACACGCCGCCATTGTGGCCCGGGCAGGTCCAGAGCTGGTTGCCTTCCTCGGCATAGTCGACCAGCGCGCCGAAGAACGGCGTCTTCAGGTTCTCGGCATATTGCTTCAGCCTGGAGATCAGGTTCTTGGCGATGAAGGACGGAGTCTCTTCGGAGAGGAACACATAGCCGTCGATGAAATCGAGCACCTCGACCGGTAGGTCCTCGAACCGCTTGCGGCGGATCAGCAGAAGGATCGGGAAGTCGAGGCCGCGGCGGCGCATCAGGTTGATCAGCGCCGCGGTCTTGCCCTCGAGACCCTTCTTGCCCCAGTCGACCACCATGCATCCGATCGCCGCATCGGTCTGCACCGCGATTTCGGCATCTTCCAGCTTGCGGGCGCGGACCACCTCGAAGCCGGAGCGCTCGATCTCGCTGATGATCTGGTTGAAGCGGATGCCTTCGAGGTCGTCGGCCTCGAAAACCGGCGCTGCGAACAGGAAGTTGAAGCGTTTGAAATAGTCCATGCATGTCCCCGAAGCTGGTCCGCTGAACCTGTCTGCACAATTCATGACAAAGAGATGACAGTCCCGCTGCGACGCCGGGCGCCATGGCCAAATCCGCGTCTCCGCGCTGAAACTCCCGATATTGCCTGCTTTCGGAGAGGGCGGCGTCATGCCCCAGCCTGCTAGCCCCATTGTCGCCGACCATTTGGCCGCGCTCGAGCGGCTTGCCCGCTGATTGCCGAGCACCGGGCGGATTTCGACCGCGAGCGCCGGCGTCCCGACGCCGTGGTCCGCGCCCTGGCCGGGGCCGGAATGTTACGGCTGAATTTGTCGAAGGCGCTGGGCGGGTCGGATATCTGGCCGCTCGACTTCATGACGATCGTCGAGGCAGCCGCCGCGCTCGACGGTTCGGTCGGCTGGCTGGTCGGTTGTCGTGATGACCCCGATCAGCTACGGGCTGGTTGGCCGCGGAAAACTCGGCCTGCCGCTCGGCACGACGCGGTTTTGAGCAGGGCCGCCGGCGGTGCAAGCCTCTCTCGACGCGCGGTCAGGGGGCGACCGGCACCAGGCCGTAGCGCAGCATCGTCTCTTTCATCCTGGCTGGATCGGGGGCACCCCCCGCCATCAGGGCCGCCATGTCCTTGAAATATTGCGGTCCGAGCGCGCCGGGGCTGAGGAGGCAGAGGCAAGTCGCCGGACCGTTCGAGCGGTTGGTGAAGCCGTGCACCACACCACGCTTGATGAACACCGATTCGCCGGGCCCGATGTCGATCTCCTTGCCGTCGACCCGCCAGGTCGAGACGCCCGATAGTCCGTAGATCGTCTCGTCCCAGCTCTCATGATAGTGCGGAATCGGCATCCGGGCGTTCGGTTGCAGCGTCATCTCGAACAGATCGACGCTGCCGCCGGTGGTCTCCTTGCTCTGCAGGAATTTGAGCTGCAGCGTACCGAAATCGATCAGGTCGGGCATGACGGACTCGCAAATGGTTTGTGAGCCCACAATAGCGGACTGCGCCGAAGGAAGCCAACGGCGCGTGCAGCCCGAACGCGCGAAGCGATATCCGGGCTTGGGTCTAGTGATCCCGCATTCCGCTCATGCCGGCTCCGCGCCGGCGCGCTCAATAGACGAGGTTCGTACCCGGCGGCTTCTCCAGCGCCGCAGCCAGCGTCCGATACTCCTCGCAGTCGGTGCCGCAGATCTCGGCGATCCGCTGCAGATGATACTGGGCCTGGTCGCGGTTGCCCTGTTCGATCTGCCACAGGCCGTAGTAGTTCCACGTCAGCACGTGGTTCGGATCGGCCTTCAGCGCGCGCTCGTACCAGACCTGCGACTGCTTGTAGTCGCCGAGCTTGCGATAGGAGTAGCCGATCAGGTTCGCAACGTTTGGATGATCGTCGCGGCCGAGCGCATGCAGCTGATCGATCGCGGCGGCGTAGTCGTTGCGTTCGTAGATCGTCGCATAGGCCGCACGATAGCCGTCGCGGAATGCCGGGTCGTCGAAGCCGGATTGCTTGATCGGCTTCTTGACCCGGTGCGTGGTCTTTCTGTCCCTCTGTTGGGGATAGGTCGGCGCAGGCGTGCTGTAGCTCGAGCCGTAGAGCTCTCCGCCTCCTGCTCCTCCGCCACCACCACCGCCGCCGCCGGCAGCCAGGGTGGTCTGCTGTGGGAACAGGATGATCGGCGCTGTCAGAAACGCCGCAAGCATTGCGAGCTTCATCGATGACTTGATCATGCGCACCTCCCGATTAGACGTGAACAGTCGTTGGTCTGAAGCATTAACTCCCGATCGCGGGAGACATTCCGCGCGTCCTGAAAATTGTTTTCCGATGCGGCAATCGCACTGTCGCTTCCGACGTTGTACTTGCGCGTGCGTGCTGTCTTGTTCGCGCCATCGAACGACGGGAGCCGAAACTAACATCGGTGTTAGAATCGCAGGCGATCTTCAGCGCCGCTACTTCTGCTCCAGATGCCAGGCGCCGTCCCAGTCCGCCGCCGGCGGATTTTGCCTGAACGCTGCGGCGCGCGCCTTCATTGCGATCGACGGGCCGTCGCCCGGCGCGGCAGCCAGTGCCGCCGCGAAAGCCTGCTCGGCGTCGTCCCAGCGGCGGTCGCGATATGCGGCAAGACCATCTGCGTAGCGCTGCCGCAACTCGGTCTGCGCCGGCGTCAGCTCGTTCTTCTTGCCGATGATCTCGAACACCGCGACCGGCTGGGTCTGACCGACGGCGACGAGGCGGTCGATCTCGCGCAGCTCAATGGTCGCAGCGCAGGCGCTCGCGGTGGATTCCGAGATCAGGCTGCGGCTGCCGTAGAACTTGTTGGCGCCTTCCAGCCGCGAGGCGAGGTTCACGGTGTCGCCGAGCACGGTGTAGCTCATCATGAATTCGGAGCCGATGCTGCCGACCAGCGCTTCACCGGTAGCGATGCCGATGCGAATGTCGCAATCGGCCGGGATGGCGCGCACGCCGAGCAGCTCGGGCAGATCCTTGCGCAGCTGGTTGACCTGGCCGATCATGTCGATGGCGGCAAGCGCGGCCAGATGGGTCTGCTCGGCTTCCTCGACGAACGGGGCGCCCCAATAGGCCATGATGGCGTCGCCGATATATTTGTCGATGATGCCGCGATGCGCATGGACCGGCGCCGACATCGTCGACAGATAGAGGTTCATGATCTTGACGAGGCCGCGCGGCGTCACGCCTTCGCTCAGGCTGGTGAAGCCCTTCATGTCGCAGAACATCACCGTCATGATGCGGCGCTGTCCTTCGGTGGCGGCGATCGCCGGCTGATCGAGCAGGCCCTCGGCGATCCGCGGATTGATGTAGCGGCCGAAGGTCTCGCGGATGCGCTGGTTGTGACGCAGCGTCTCGATCATGCGGTTGAAGGCGGCGGAGAGCTGGCCGATCTCGTCCTGGGTCGTGATCGCGATGGTGCCGTCGAGGCGGCCCGCTTCGACTTCGCGGGTGCCCTCCAGCAGCCGCATCACCGGGCGCGTGATGCCGCTGCCGACCAGCATCGCGAACACGAAGCCGAGGATCGCGGCAATCGCGGTCACGACACCGGAGATGATGATCGCCCGCTGCTGGGCACTCATCACCTTCGCCGCCGCCGAAGCGACCTGCGCCAGCATGTCGGTACGAATGCCTTCGATCTTGTTGTTGAAGTCGTCGCGCAGCACGTCGGCGCGCAGCGTGGTCGCTTTCGCTGCCGCAAAGTCCTGGGCGTCGAGCTGATCGAGCAGCGTCTTGTTCTCGGCGTTCAGGCGCGTCAAGAGATCGTTGACGGCATTGTCGATGCGGTCATCGAGGCGCCCGAGGGCGGCATTGTCGGACGGGGTCGAGGGATCGGCGATGATCGAATCGATCAGCCCGCGCGCCGCATCGGCCTCGCGCTTGATCGTCGGCTCGATCTCGTCGAACGTCTTGCGCGCCGCGTCGTAGCCGCTGGCTTCCCCTGGCGCCTGCATCTTCGCCATCATCATCCGGCGCATCGCCAGGGACCGTTCCAGCGAGCGGATGTTGACGCGGGCGAGATGACCATAGGCGGGGATGTAGCGGTTGGTGAGCTCATCCAGGAGATGGCCGACCTGGCCCGCCATCACCATCGACAGCAGCGAGGTGATCACCGCGAGGACGATGAGTCCCGCGGCAATGCCGACGATCTTCTGCCTGATCGAATTGCGAAACATGCCCAGCCCGGCCGCAGCTGCAATAAGCGGATCATCCCCGCCATGGCGGCGAACCAGCTAATAGAGTTCCGCGGCCCGCGGTGCAAGCGACCGGCGTGGTTGGTCTGGCCGCCGGTTCGGGGCAGGCGTCGGGGGCTAGCGCAGCCCTTCGTAGACCATCAGGCCGCGGGCGATGGCGAGCTTGCGCAGGGTCCGTGGCACCAGCCGCTCCTGGGGATGCAGGTAGCGCCACGAGGTCAGCACGAGGTCGTGCAGCCGGGCGACGTCATCCTCGAACGGGGCGAGCAGGCCGGTCAGGCTTGCCGGCATATGGACGCGGGCGGTGAAGGGCAGCAGCAGCAGTTCGAGATGCGCCTTGGAGCCGGTTTCGGTCGTGGCGGTGACGCCGGCGATGGCCGGCAGGGTCTCTTCGACGACACAGGTGATGATGTCTTCGATCTCGCCGCGGCTCTCGTCGGTAAAAAGGGCAGAAAAGCTGCGGTTCTTGAGGTCGCAGCCGAGCAGGGCTGAGGTGCGGGTGCCGGCGACCCGGAACGGAAAGCGGGTCTCGCCGTCATAGGACAGCACGAAGATGTCGGACAGCAGCTCGCGCACCGCGGACGGTTCGAACTCACTCCGGTCGGGTGCACGCGCAGTGCCGCGCTTCGCATTCCAATAGGCGAAGAATTCGCGGCTCGAGCTGTGTTTCATCTAAAGAACCTTGCCCGGCACCTGGCTCGGCGGGACACATCTGTCCCGGTTTTGCGCAGGGGCCTTCCCTTCTCTGTTGTGCAGGGAAGGCTGTGCAGCGTCCATGCCGTGGCCGCGGTTTGGGCGGCTTATCGGCAGCTTTGTGTTGTTAACGTAAATTTAACTATGTCCTTGGCGGCTGCGGAACCTGCGCGTAGGGTCCGCGCGTTCCCGTTCGCCGGCTGCCCCAAGCGCCGGCGTAGTTGGTACACAGGTGGCATCGAACAGTTTGGTCACCGTGCGGGGAGGGGTGGGGATGTTCTCCTGATCCTCCTGGGGCACGAGAAGACCAGCAGATCAGGGAGGGCGTTCTCAGCGCCCTCCCTTTATCTTTTGTTCCGATCGCTTTCGGTGCCGCACGCACCCGGTGTCCGATTTCGGGATTGTGCACTTGCACCGCAGCATGAAAGCCGCCTATCTGGGATGCACAGCCGCGTGCGAGGTCGCCGACCCCTTGGACTCCCATCCCGAATCCCCGCTCGAACCGCCGCCGGAGGCGCCGCGCGAGCCGATCCTGACCTTGCCGGCTGCGCTCACCGCCTATGTGCTCCTGATCGCGGTGATCCATCTGCGGGTGCTGCTGCCGCCGGAGATGGAGAACTGGACCATCGACGTGTTCGGCTTCATCCCGAAGCGCTACGATTCGACGCTGCTCGACATCACCTTCCCGGGCGGAGACGGCGCCAAGGTCTGGACCTTCGTCACCTATTCGCTGCTGCATGCCAACCTCACGCATATCGGCTTCAATGTGCTGTGGCTGCTGCCGTTCGGCAGCGCACTGGCGCGGCGGTTCGGCGCGGTGCGCTTCTTTGTCTTCATGGCGGTGACGGCGGCCGCCGGCGCGCTCGCGCATCTGTTGACGCACGAGCACGCCATTGCGCCGATGATCGGTGCGTCGGCCTCGGTCTCGGGGACGATGGCGGCGGCGATGCGCTTCGCCTTTGTGAAGGGCAGCTTCCTGTCGTTCAGCCGGGGCGATGCCGATGCGGCCGCCAAGGTGCCGGCGCTGTCGCTGTGGCAGGCGCTGTGCAACGGACGGGTGCTCGCCTTCCTGGCGATCTGGTTCGGCGTCAATATCCTGTTCGGCGCCACCTCGCTGTCGCTTGGTGCCGAGGATGCGAGCGTCGCCTGGCAGGCGCATATCGGCGGCTTCCTCGCCGGGCTGTTGCTGTTCTCGCTGTTCGATCCGATTCCGCGCGCGCGAGACGATGCTGCGGATGCGTCGTCGGTGGACCAGTCAGGCCGCGTCTGATCGCCGCTTGCGGCTCGGTTCGAATTCCTCCATCATCTTTGCGGCACAGAACAAAGCGGGCCGACACATCGAGCCCAGCTACCGACCGCGCCCCGGAACCGAAATCGGCGCGGAACTGTTGATTGAAGACTCTGGCGAACAGGCTCGACCCCGCTGAAGCGGGCGCGAGCGGATTCAGGGAGGCGGCAATGACGGTACGTTCCATTCTCGATGCAAAGGGCCATCAGGTCATGAGCGTCGCGCCCGGCGCGAAGCTCTCGGCCGCGGTCAAACTGCTCGGTGAGCGCAAGATCGGCGCCGTGCTGGTGATGGAGCAGGGCCGGATGGAAGGCATCCTGTCGGAGCGAGACATCGTGCGCGTGCTCTCGGAGCGCGGGGCCGGCGTGTTGGACGAGCCGGTGAGCGCGGTGATGACCAAGAAGGTCGTGAGCTGCCGCCAGTCCGACACGGTCAGCGGGCTGATGGAGATGATGACCACCGGCAAGTTCCGCCACCTCCCTGTCGTCGAGGACGGCAAGGTGGTCGGGCTGATCTCGATCGGCGATGTCGTCAAGCGCCGCGTGCAGGAATATGAGCACGAGCAGGAAGCGCTGCGCGACTATATCAAGACCGCCTGAGCAAGACCGCCTGAGCGCTACTTCCCGGTGGTGCCCGCGCCGTTGGACGGCGGCACCAGGATGTCGATGGCTTCCTCGATCGCGCCGATGGCGCGTTCGGCCGCGCGGATGCCGTGTGCGATCAGGTCGTCGGCGCGGTGGAAGTCGAACCAGCCGATCTGACCGACGCGCGGCGAGATCAGCATGTCGGGCGGATCGCCGGCGAGGCGCGCACGGGTGATGCGGTCCTGCATGATGTTGAAGGCGTCGACCATCACGCTCGAGATCCCGGGCCGGCTGGCGCTGCCGAAAAACTCCCGCTTCACGGTCCGTTCGGCGGAGAAGAAGCGGCCGAACCGCCGCTTCGGAGCCTCCGGCTCAATCTCTGCCTCGGCGGTCACCGCGACCGTCACCTCGGGCGCGGCGGACGGCCCGTGATTGTAGATCGTGGTCGAATGCGCGAACACGTCGCTGGAGAGGTTCGCCGCAATGACGATCTCGGCGCCGAGGGCGCGGGCGGCCGAAACCGGCACCGGATTGACCAGCGCGCCGTCGACCAGCCAGCGGTCGCCGATCAGCACCGGCGCGAAGATGCCGGGCAGGGCGTAGGAGGCGCGCATGGCGTCGACCACGCGGCCCTGGGTCAGCCAGATTTCGTGGCCGGTGCGCACTTCGGTTGCGACGCTGGCGAACTTGACCGCGAGGTCCTCGATCATGACCTGGCCCAGCGCCGCCTCGATCTCGGCGGCGAGCTTGGCGCCGCCGATCAGGCCGGAGCCGTTGAGGCGGATGTCGAGGTAGCCGAGCACACTGCGCGGCTGCAGGCTGCGGGCCCACTGCTCGAGCTTGTCGATATGGCCCGCCGCATAGGCGCCGCCGACCACGGAGCCGATCGAGGTGCCGACCACGACGTTGGGGACGATGCCATGGGCGAGCAGGGTCTTGATGATGCCGATATGGGCAAAGCCGCGCGCGGCGCCGCCGCCAAGCGCAAGTCCGATCACCGGACGGCGAACCGGTCCCAGTCCTACCTTGTCGGGGCCGTCGGAGCTCTTTTGGCCTCGGCCCATCCAGCTATCCAACACGACAAATCTCCTGCCAGCACGAGACTAGGCCGCGCGGCACGGCTATGCCAGCGTCGTCCGGTTTCATGGTTATTCCCCTCAGGGCATGATTCATGCCCCTGGTGGACCGCGGTAGGCAGGGAATGTGACTGGACCGCGACGACAGGTCTAACATCGGCTTGATCGAGCGGTTCCAAACCGGGATGGCGCCTCCGGGACTGTGACAAAGCCTTGGAAGAAGGCTTGAATTTGCCGCGTTTTCGTTGAAAAGCATGATGATGACTTCGAGGGGCAACGGCATCGGCGGATGCGGGCGGGGCATGCGGCTCCTTCCGCTATTGACGCTTGCGGCATTTTTGCTCGCCCTGGTCCCCACTTCCGTGTCGGCGCAGTTCTTCAGCGACCGGCCGCCGCCGATCCCGCCTGCCTCGGTTCCGGACGTACCGTCCGGCCCGGCGCTGAATTTGGCGCCGCCGTCCGGGCCCGGTTCGGGGCCCGTGCTGCCCGGTCCGCTGACCCAGCCGACCATCGTCCAGCCGTCGATCGCGACCGTGCCGCCGGTGACGCCACCGGCCGGCTCGCCGACCGCCGGGCAGGCGGTGCTGTCGCTGACCGCGCGTTACGGCAAGGACCTGCCGGTGATCAATGCCGGGCTGGTGTGGCGGGTGTTCGCCGACAAGCCGGACGACAACGGCACCTACAAGCTGATCCGCGAGGAGCGCGGGGCGACGCCCAACGTCGTGCTGCCGCCCGGCAACTATGTCGTCCATGTCGCGCTCGGCCTCGTCAGCGCGGTCCGTGCCGTCAGCCTGAAGTCGGAGACCGACCGCGAGTCCTTCGTGCTGCCGGCCGGGGGCCTGCGGATCGAAGGCCGGGTCGGCACCAGCAAGATCCCGGCCAACCAGATCTCGTTCGCGATCTACAAGGGCAGCCAGTTCGACGGCTCGGACCGTGGCCCGCTGGTGCCCAACGTGTCCGCCGGCGACGTCGCACTGCTGCCCGAGGGCACCTATTACATCGTCTCCAACTATGGTGACGCCAACTCGGTGGTGCGCTCCGACATTCGCGTCGCGGCGGGCAAGCTGACCGACGTCACCGTCACGCATCGCGCGGCCGTCATCACTCTCAAGCTGGTCAGCGAGAAGGGCGGCGAGGCGCTCGCCAACACCGCATGGTCGGTGATCACGCCCGGCGGCGACGTCATCAAGGAATCGATCGGCGCGTTCCCGCGCGTCGTGCTCTCCGAAGGCGAGTATCGTGCGATCGCCAAGAACGAGGGCAAGGTGTTCGAGCGTCCCTTCAACGTCGTCAACGGCGTCGATGGCGAAGTCGAGGTCGTGGCGCGCTGACGGTGCGGCCGCGCCGCATTTCATGCGGCTGTCATAGTCTCTAACGTGAACTAACCATCGCGTGAGTTTGAGCTGTCATAATCGCTGGCGGCGACGCACCGCATCGCTATTTTTACATGGCGTTAAGCCGCGGCATGACTTGGATGCCACGGGGACTAAAGCGCGCTGAGTTCACGTCGTGTCGTCATCGCGCCTTGGCTTTTTGCCCGAGCATGATCTTTCGGAAAGCCGCTTCGCACTTTTCCGGATCGGGCTCTGGCGTTTGCGTGAACGGGGCGTGCCATGATCATGGCCAACAACAAATCAGCAAAGACATCGGCCAAGTTCAATTCCGAGATGTTCGCCGACGTTCCGGTTCTGCAACGCAAGTGGCAGGCGGCGGTCCGTCCCGGTGAAAAGCTGCCGCATTATGAAGACGTGATGCTCGGCAGTCTCGGTCGGCTCGCCGATCACATCGTGCTGCTGCGAAACGTCGACGGCGTGCTCAGCGTCTCGCACGCCGGCCGCTACGTCCAGACGTGGCTGAACGACGAGCGTTGGGACATTCCGCTCAGCGCGCTGCCGCCGGACTGCGCGACGGCATTGACCGAAGCCGCCGCGAATGCGCGCGAGAATTGCCGGCCCTATCTCGCGTCGGCGCATTGCGTGCGTGACGGTCTGGTGCGGACCTTCGATGTGCTGGCGCTGCCGACGCGGTCGCGCTGGGGCGGCATCCTGGTCGGCGTCTACGTCAACGAACGCAATGCGCAGTACAATCTTCTCGATACGATCTTCTCGGCCACGGACGAGGGCGTGCTGTCGCTCGCCGCGATCCGCGACGCGCGGGGCGAGGCGGCCGACTTCCAGATCGTGCATCTCAACCAGGGCGCTGCAAAGCTCCTGATGCAGCCCGCGACCGAATTGCTGTGGCGCCGGCTCAGCGCCGGCGGCAATCCGCTTGCGGCACCGGCGGTGATGAACCGCCTGCGCGAATTCGTCGGAAGCGGTCCTGTCGGCCAATTCGAGATCGACAGCGGCGATCGCTGCCTGCGGCTCGGTGTCACGGCGTTTGGCGACATGCTGTCGCTGACCGTCTCCGACGTCACCGCGCTGAAGCAGCGCGAACTGTCGTTCCGCCTGCTGTTCGAGAACAACCCGATGCCGATGTGGGTATTCGACGCCGGCACGATGGAATTCCTCAGCGTCAACGACGCCGCCGTTCAGCACTATGGGTACAGCCGGGAGAGATTTCTCGGCATGACGCTGCGGCAGATCTGGCCGGAGGATGAGTGGGCGATGCACAGCGCCGCCTTGCGCGAGGTCGGCGACGTCTATCAATCGAGCCGCGACTGGCGGCACATCAAGGCTGACGGCACCGAGATCCACGTGCTGACCTTCGGACGCAGGGTGGCGTTCGAGGGCCGCGACGGCTATCTGGTCGCGGTGGTCGACATCACCGAACGCCGTGCCGCCGAAGCGCGGATCGCGCACATGGCGCACCATGACGGTCTGACCAACCTGCCGAACCGCGATTTCTACCAGGAGCGACTGCGCGAGGCGCTGGAGCGCAGCCACTCCGGCAACAGACGCGTCGCGGTGATGTGCATCGATCTCGATTTGTTCAAGAACGTCAACGATTCCTTCGGGCATCCGATGGGCGACCGGCTGCTCAAGCTGGTGGCGGAGCGGCTGCGCGACGTGGTCCGCGACGACAATGTCGCAGCCCGTCTCGGTGGCGACGAGTTCGCGGTCGTGCTTGCCGCGGATGTCTCGCCGAACGAAGCGAGCGCTTTTGCCGAGCGGCTGATCGATGCCCTGAGCGCGCCCTACAAGATCGACGGGCTCGAAGTTGTGGTCGGCGCCAGCGTCGGGATCGCGCTGTCGCCCGGTGACGGCACGACGTCGGAAGAATTGATGCGCAACGCCGACATGGCGCTGTATCGCGCCAAGTCCGAGGGCGGCGGCGTGCATCATTTCTTCGAGCCCGAGATGGATCAGCAGGCGCAGAAGCGCCGCGACATGGAGCGCGATCTGCGCGCGGCCTTCAGCAATGGCGAGTTCGAGCTGCACTACCAGCCGCTGGTCGATATCGCCGCCGACCGCATCAGTGGCTTCGAGTCGCTGCTGCGGTGGCAGCACCCGCAGAAGGGCATGGTCTCGCCGGCGGAGTTCATTCCGGTTGCGGAAGACATCGGCCTGATCGTCGCGCTCGGCGAATGGGTGCTGCGCGAAGCCTGCGCCGAGGCGATGAAGTGGCCCGCCGACGTCAAGGTCGCGGTCAATCTGTCGCCGGTGCAGTTCCGCAGCCGCAACCTGGTCCAGGCCGTGATCTCGGCACTGGCGCATTCCGGCCTGTCGGCGCGCCGGCTCGAGCTCGAGATCACCGAGTCGGTGTTTTTGGCCGAGACCGAGGCCAATCTCGCGCTCCTGCATCAGCTGCGCGAGCTCGGCGTCAGCATCTCGATGGACGATTTCGGCACCGGCTATTCCAGCCTGAGCTATCTGCGCAGCTTCCCGTTCGACAAGATCAAGATCGACCGCTCGTTCGTGAAGGACCTCGCCCGGCGCTCCGATTGTCTGGCGATCGTGCGCGCAATCTCCGGCCTCGGCCGTAGCCTCAAGATCACCACGACCGCGGAAGGGGTCGAGACAACAGACCAGCTCGACTGGCTGCGTGCCGAAGGCTGCAACGAGGTGCAGGGTTTCCTGTTCAGCGCGGCGCGGCCCGGGCACGAGATCGCAGCGTTGCTGCGCGGCTTTGCGGAGCGAGCGTCGAAGGCGGCGTAATTCTCCGCTCGCCATGGCCGGGCTTGATCCGGCCATCAATCATTCTTCGGAAGAGTCTTTCGGTGGATGGATTGCCGGGTCTAACCCGGCAACGACAGATCTAGGGTATCAAAACCGCGTCACGATATCCGACAGCGACGGACGAGGGCG
This sequence comes from Bradyrhizobium sp. C9, assembly GCF_002532045.1. Taxonomy (GTDB): domain Bacteria; phylum Pseudomonadota; class Alphaproteobacteria; order Rhizobiales; family Xanthobacteraceae; genus Bradyrhizobium. The sequence goes on from NZ_NWTG01000012.1 coordinate 95,690, forward strand.
ATCCTCGCTCGGCTTGGTCGGGGTCCCGATGTGAATGAGCCCAGCGAGCTTCTCGTCGGGCTTCAGGCCGAGACCGTCGAGCACGTCGCGGTCGAAGGCAAACCAGCCGGTCAGCCAGCAGGCGCCGTAGCCGAGCGCGGTCGCCGCGGTGACGATGTTCATCGCGCTGGCGCCGGCCGACAATTCCTGCTCCCACGGCGGCACCTTCGGGTGCGGCTTGGTGAAGGAGACCACGCCGATCACCAGCGGCGCATCGGTCAGGCGCTTCTTCTCGACCTCGATGTCGGAGGCGGGCGCACCGGGATTCTTGCGGGCAAACACCTTGGCGATCACGTCGCCGGCGCGGGCGCGCGCCTCGCCTTCGAACACGATGAAGCGCCACGGCGCCAGCTTGCCGTGGTCGGGCACGCGCGCGCCGATGGTCAGGATGGTCTCGAGCTCGGCCGCGGACGGGCCGGGGCCGGTCATCTCGCGCGGTTTCATCGAGCGGCGTGTCTTCAGGAGTTCAATGGCATCGGGCACGGAAATGTCCTTCAAGTGGAGTCGTGCCCCCAAGATGGGGGCACGACCAGGCCGACGAAAGCCAGTTTAGACCGATTGTGAAGATCAGGCGACGGATTGCGCCCGCTTCACGTCCGGCGGTGTCGCTTCGTCCACCAGCGCTGCGATCGCCTCGTCGGTCGGCATCACGGTCTGGCGCTCGCTGCCGAGGCGGCGGACCGAGACCGAATGCGTCTCGGCTTCCTTCTTGCCGACGACCAGCAGGGCCGGAATCTTGGCCAGCGAGTGCTCGCGGACCTTGTAGTTGATCTTCTCGTTGCGCAGGTCGATCTCGACGCGCAGGCCGGCACGGCGCGCTGCCGCCGCCACCACCTTGGCGTACTCGTCGCCTTCGGAGGTGATGGTCGTGACGACGAGCTGGGTCGGCGCCAGCCAGAGCGGGAAGTTGCCGGCATAGTGCTCGATCAGGATGCCGATGAAGCGCTCCATCGATCCGCAGATCGCACGGTGCACCATCACCGGCGCCTTCTTCGAGCCGTCGTGGTCGATGTAGAACGCGCCGAAGCGCTCCGGCAGGTTGAAGTCGACCTGGGTCGTGCCGCACTGCCAGTCGCGGCCGATGGCGTCGCGCAACACATATTCGAACTTCGGCCCGTAGAACGCGCCTTCGCCCGGGTTGATCTCGGTGCGGATCCGGTTGCTGCCGTTGGCCTTGATCTCCGACAGCACGGTGGCCATCACGCGCTCGGCGTGATCCCACATCTCGTCGGTGCCGACCCGCTTTTCGGGCCGCGTCGAGAGCTTGACCGTGAGCTCGCCGTCGAAGCCGAAATCGGCATAGGTCGACAGGATCAGCTCGTTGATCTTGAGACACTCATCGGCGAGTTGCTGTTCGGTGCAGAACACATGGGCGTCGTCCTGGGTGAAGCCACGCACCCGCATCAGGCCGTGCATTGCGCCCGACGGCTCGTAGCGATGCACGACGCCGAATTCGGCGAGTCGCAGCGGCAGGTCGCGGTAGCTCTTCAGCCCGTGCTTGAAGATCTGCACATGGCCCGGGCAGTTCATCGGCTTCAGCGCGAACCAGCGCTTGTCCTCGGCCTCGTCGCCGGCGGACTGTGCCGCGAACATGTTCTCGCGGTACCAGTCCCAGTGACCCGAGGTCTCCCACAGCACCTTGTCGAGGATCTGCGGCGCGTTGACCTCACTGTAGTCGCCGAGCAGCCGGCGCCGCATATAGGCGATCAGCTGCTGGAAGATGGTCCAGCCCTTCGGGTGCCAGAACACCACGCCGGGACCTTCCTCCTGGAAGTGGAACAGGTCGAGCTCGCGGCCGAGCTTGCGGTGGTCGCGCTTCTCCGCTTCCTCGATCTGCCTGAGGTAGGCGTCGAGGTCTTCCTGCTTGGCGAATGCGGTGCCGTAGATGCGGGTCAGCATCGGATTGTTGGAATCGCCGCGCCAATAGGCGCCGGCCACCTTCATCAGCTTGAAGGCGTTGCCGATCTTGCCGGTCGAGGTCATGTGCGGGCCACGGCAGAGATCGAACCAGTCACCCTGGAAATAGATCTTGATCGGCTCGTTGCCGGGAATCGCGTCGACCAGCTCGACCTTGAAGGCCTCGCCCTTGTCGCGGAACACCTGTTTTGTTTTTTCGCGATCCCAAACCTCTTTCGTAAAGGGCTTGTCGCGCGCGACGATTTCGCGCATCCGCTTCTCGATGGCGGCAAAATCTTCCGGGGTGAACGGCTCGTTGCGGAAGAAGTCGTAATAGAAGCCGTTCTCGATCACCGGGCCGATGGTGACCTGGGTGCCCGGCCACAGCGACTGCACCGCTTCGGCGAGCACGTGCGCGGCATCATGCCGGATCAGTTCCAGCGCGCGCGGGTCTTCGCGGCTGATCAACTCGATCTTGGCGTCGGCTTCGATCGGATCGTTGAGATCGGCGAGCGTGCCGTCGAGCGCCATCGCGACGGTGCGCTTGGCGAGCGAGGGCGAAATGCCTTTGGCGATGTCGAGGCCGGTCGTCCCTTTCGGGAAATCGCGCCTCGCTCCATCAGGGAAGGTGAGGGCGATTTTGTTCACGGGTTCTGCGGGTTTGAGGTTAGAGAGGCTGTACTGGAATCCGGACTCGGATTTGGGCGCTTCTGCCATCGATGTCTCCTGTAGCTCACTCCTGCGAACGAGCGCAGGTAAGCGGAAAGCAGCGGTATAGCAGGGGATTTGACGCCTGCAATCCGGCAATATCAAGAAAATGGGCCTCCGGCCGCACCGATTCGAGAGAAGCTCGCCTGCACTTGACGGCACCAAGCGTTGCGACGCTGCCGATCATCGTTTAACGTCGAATGTCCACTTTCCTGCCATCGCGCGATCCGCAAGGTTCATGTTTTCCCGTCTCCTGCTTTTCGTGGCGTTGCTTCTGATCCCGGGCCTCTTGCGGGCGGAAGAAGCACCGGTCGAGAAGGCCGGGTTTGCGAAACGGCTGACCATCTACCTCGCCAAGGGACCGGCGAATGCCTGCGGCGCCGGTTGCGACCGCTGGATCGCGATCGAAGGCGAGATCGATCGGGATGCCGCGGCGCGGATTCGCAGCTTCCTGCTTGCCGTCAAGGAACCACAGCTTCCGATCTACCTGCATTCGCCGGGCGGAAACGTCGAGCAGTCCTATGCGATCGCGCGGTTTCTGCGTGCACGCAAGGCGATTGCCCGGGTCGGCCGCACCAGCGTGGGCGCGTGTTCCGCGGGCACGCAGATCGACGCCGCCTGCCAGAAGATCAAGGCTGGGAAAGGCGAGGTCGAGGCCGAACTCACCACGCGCAACGCGATGTGCGTTTCGGCCTGCGCCTATCTATTCGTGGGCGCGACCAACCGTGAAGTGGCGCCCGACTCGGTGCTCGCGGTGCATAACTCCAGGCTGATGTTCGTGGTCCACGGCCATCCGCCGCCGCAGGTCGTCGCCGATTTCAGGCGGCGCGAGATGGTCAGCGCCGATCGCGACCGCAATCTGTTCCTCGCGGCAATGGGAATCAGCCATGAGCTCAGCGAGCTGATCCGGACCGTGAAGTTCGAGAACCTGCACGTGCTGACGCGGCCGGAGCTCTATCGATTTGGAATCGATACGCGGCCGTTGCCGGAAACGCTGTGGGCGGTGGAGAAGGAAACCCGGCCCTATGTCCGCAAGATCGCGCAGCAGAAGAAGGGCGACGGCAGCTCGTTCCGCATGATGGAGTGGCGCCTGTTCTGCGAGAACAAGGATCGCGGGCGGCTGATGTTCGTGCGCGAGTTCGACGAGGGCGCTGCCGGCAAGAGCACGGTGGTGATGATGGCCGGCGCCACCAGGACGGTCGCGTTCGGCAGGTTGCCGGCGCGGTTCGGCAAATACGAGGTCTGGAGCGACCCGGTGACCTCGGACATCGTCAAGGCGATGCTGGCGGTCCCGCATCTGCAGATCGGCGAAAGCACGCCGTCGTCGGACGGCAAGTCCGATCTCAAGTCCGACCTTAAGCCCGGCTTCACGACATTCGATGTCGACACGACCGGGCTGGAGCAGGGCTGGTCGCAGCTATTGGCGTCGTGCCCGGCGACGAGCGCTGGACCGAAGCCGGCGAGCCCGCTGCCGGCCGCGGTGTCGCCGAGCGTCAACGCGGTGCCGGCCGCATCGCCGTCGCCGTGAGCGCAAGCGGCGCCGGCCGATCACGTGCTATGCATTTAGATGCAGTTGCATTGACTTCGGAGTCTGCTATCAACGCGGCGTGAAACGCTTCGCTCCCACCGCATTGATGCTCGGCAATATCGTCACCGGCTGCTCGGTACTGGCGCCGGCCGGCATGCTGGCGGAATTGTCCAACGGTCTCGGCGTCACGATCCACACCGCGGGTCTGTTGATCACCTTCGGCGCCATCGTGCTGTGCGTCGGCTCACCGGTGACGGCGTGGCTGACCAGCCGGTTCGAACGGCGCGCGCTGCTGACGGCGACGCTGCTGGTGCTGACGCTGACCAACGCCGCATCGGCCTTCGCGCCGGACTACGACAGTCTCTTGATCATTCGCATGGTGATGCTCGCGGTCGGTGTCCTCTACACGCCACAGGCGGCCGGCACCGCGGCGCTGATCGTGCCGGTGGAGAAGCGCGGCAGCGCGATCGCCTATATCTTCCTCGGCTGGTCGCTCGCCGCCGCGATCGGGCTGCCGTTGATCACCTTCATCGCAAGCCGTTACGGTTTTCGCGTGACCTATGGCGCGATCGCGCTGACCGGGCTCGTGAGCTGCCTGCTGCTGTGGTGGCGGCTGCCCGGCGGGTTGCATGGCGCGCCGGTCGATTTGAGGACCTGGGCCGATCTCGGCCGCAATCCGACCGTCATCCTGCTGCTGTCGATCACGACATTGCAGATGTCCGGCCAGTTCGTGGTGTTCACTTTCATGGGGCCGCTGCTCGGCAAGTTGACCGGCGCCAACGCGGACGCCGTCGGGATCGTGTTCGCGCTGTACGGCATCTTCGGGTTCGTCGGCATTGCGATCGCGACCCGCATCGTGGATTCCTGGGGCGCCTGGAAGACGTCGGTGCTGTTCACCGTGCTGCTGCTCGCGGGCGTCGCCGGCTGGGCGCTGAGCGCCGGTGCCTACGCATTGATGGCCGCCTCGGTTGCCGTCTGGGGCCTCGGCTTTGCGTCGACCAATTCGATGCAGCAGGTGCGCCTGGTCGGCGCGGCGCCGACGCTCGCGTCGGCGTCGGTCTCGCTCAACACCTCGGTGCTGTATGTCGGCCAGGCGATCGGCTCCGCGATCGGCGGACTGCTGTTCGCGCGCGAATGGCTGCTTAGCGCGGGCTACGTGGCCACGGCCTTCGTCGCGGCGGCCCTTGCGGTCGTGATAATGACGCGACCGCGGCCGGCCGCGCGCGCCGCCGCAGCCGAGTGAGTTAATCGGCGATCCGGGTCAGGAACGCCTTGAAGCTTACGCCCGGCAGCTGCAGCGCCTCGCCCTCGAAATCGACCATGTCGCCGTTCGCGGTGCCCTTCAGCATCAACGTGATCATGTCGGTCCCGAACAGCGGCCGGAACGCGGGATCGGGATTATGCCGCTGGGTCGAAACTTTGACATGAATGCCGTCACTGCGGTCGGTGTAGTTGCCGACGAAGGCAAAGGCCGAGTTGCCGCCGCGCAGCTTGCCGCCGGTCGCGTAGAGCACACCGGTGCCGGTGCCGTGAACGATGTGAAATTCGAGCTTGTACAAGCCTTCCTGCAATGCCCACCCCCGAGAAAAGTATTTGGTCCCAATGGTTGCAGCCTATGGTGCATACGGGATGCAGACAATGCCGCGTGGTGCGGATCGCTCGGTCGTCAACACCACATGGGGGTGAGGTCGGCGCATGGTCCGGGGCTCGGCGCTGCGGCTGTTCGCGCTGCGCGTCACCACTTCACGCTCTGGCTGGGTACGATGAATGCCGACGTGCTCGGCTTGTTCGGATTGTGGGTGAAGTAACCGTAGGCGGCAACGATCACGACGAGCAGGGCAAGCACGGCCAGCAGATCGATCTGCCGGGGATCGTGCCCGTTGCGGCTGAGTTTCCAGCGCATTGTTGTTTCCTCCCCGAGGGGATCCCATGCGGGCAATGAAACAATGCGCCAACTATCGCCACAGTTCCGCCGGAACAGCTATGCGCGTGGCGTTTGGGAGCGCCGCAGCAGATCAAGCGTCGTTGACGCCGCGTCAACCCTCGTTGACGCCGCGCCAGCGGCCGTAGCGCCAGGGCAGATACCAGTGCGCCCCGGGCGGCCTCGTCTGCGGGACATTATCGATGCCGGAAGTTCCCCAGGGCTGGCAGCGCAGCAATCTTGCCAGCGTCATCCACCCGCCGGCCCAGAGTCCGAAGCGCTCGATCGCCTCATCGCCATAGACCGAGCAGGTCGGCAGATGCCGGCAGTTGTAGCCGACCAGCGGCGACAGCGTGTGCCGGTAGATCCAGATCAAGGCGCGGCCGAAATTGCGCGGCATGCGGCGCATGGTGTTGGCACAGTCCGTGCAACGCGGATGGTGTGTCGTTGAATGATCGGTCGGTGGCATACGCAAGTATGTACGTAATCTTGCGGGGGTTCCAAGCGAAGGAACTGTTCAATTGCAGATATTTACGCCACAGTTCGCCACTATTGCACAGCACCGGTGGCGCTGCAGCAAGGGCTCTATGGACGGTCCAGGTCAGCAACGCTACCGTTCCCATTACGCGCCGATGACAGATTCGTGGCGCATTTCCATGGGGCCATTGCCACCGCTCGCATCACCAAGGGCTTGGGGGAAGGAACCAAATTGAGGCTCGCGAACTCGCTTTCGTTGCGCAGTTGGGTGCTCACCGGCGCCGTTGCCCTTTGCTTCGTGGTTTCCGGCACCGCCACATGGGCGGGTAACTCCACGCAGACCAGCTCGACCCTCGAAGAACGCAAGCTGCCGATGAAGTTCAGCTGGATCGCATGCCAGCCGAATTGCCGCGGCTGGGTGTCGGCGGTCGGCATCATCACGGCCGACAGCCCCAAGGAATTCGACGAGTTCGCGCGCAGCCGCCAGCTCTCCGGCGCCACCATCGTGCTCGACTCCAGCGGCGGCTCGGTCAACGACGCGATCGCGCTCGGTCGCCGCTTCCGCGGTCTCGGTGCTTTGACAACCGTCGGCACCAGCGTCGTCAACCAGGCCGCGCAGGGCGACCGCGCCAGCGTGCTGCCGGATGCCTATTGCGAGTCGATGTGCGTGTTCCTGCTGTTGTCGGGCAAGACGCGCTATGTGCCACCGGCCGCGCACATCCGGGTGCATCAAATCTGGATGGGCGACCGCGCCGACGACGCCAAGGCCGCCAGCTACACCGCGCAGGATCTGATGATCGTCGAGCGCGATATCGGCCGTCTTGCCAAATACACCTTCGATATGGGTGGCGCGGGTGATCTGTTGTCGCTCGCACTGAGCGTGCCGCCGTGGGAAGATTTACACGAATTGTCGGCGGCTGAGTTGCGGCTGACCAATCTCGTCACCACGGATGCGGTTGCCGACGTGCTGCCGCGGCAGGACAACGCAATCCCGGTCGCCGAAGCGAAGCCGAAGAACGCCGATCGCTTCGTCAGTAGCGCGATGGAAGGTGAAGTGCTGCCGCAGGCCGCGAAGGCGACCAAGACCGCCGAGGCCGTCGTGCCGACCGGCGGCACTGCCGCGCCGGCGCCGGTCCAGCCGTCGCAGTAAGGCTCAGGTAGCGGTCGGCCTTACGCCGGCTGTTTTGCCTTGGCCTCGATCTGGCCGATCGCATCGACCACGGCATCAAAGGTCAGCAGGGTGGAAGCGTGGCGGGCCTTGTAGTCGCGCACCGGCTCGAGCAGCGCGATGTCGGCCCATTTGCCGCCTTGCGGAGGCTGGCCATTTTCCTTCAGCATCTTACGGACGGTCTCGCGCAATTCGCGCAGCTCATCCGCGGTCGATCCCACCACATGGCTCGCCATGATCGAGGAGGAGGCCTGGCCGAGCGCGCAGGCCTTCACGTCATGGGCGAAGTCGGTCACCACGGGGCCGTCCATCTTGAGGTCGACCTTGACGGTCGAACCGCACAATTTGGAGTGGGCGGTGGCACTGGCGTCCGGCTCGGCGAGCCGTCCGAGGCGCGGAATATTGCCGGCCAACTCAATGATCCGCTTGTTATAAATGTCGTTCAGCATGGGGGCAGGTGCCTGGTTCCGGCGGCGCCGGGCGCTCTTGGCGGCTGGGTCTCACCGTCCTATATATGAGCGGCATCGTCCGAAACATAGCCCGGCTATGCTTCCACCGCGGGCCACATGCGCCGCGGCGGTGCTACAAAGATGGGACTCAGGCGCCCGGCGGTTCGACGATCCGCCCCGTCTGCCCGGTGACACATCCGGCCCAAAGGCAAATGCCTGGCCGGTCGAACGGAGAAGACATGGACGCCTTGATCAAGCCGATTCGCCCCAACAAGCCGGCCGATGCGAAGGCCAGCGAGCTCGACCCTGCAGAATTCATGGCGGCGGCCGTCCGTGCCGACCAGCTGCGCCCGTCGCGGGCGGAGGCCGAGGACGCCGTGAAGACGCTGCTCGCCTATATCGGCGAGAACACTGGCCGCGAGGGCCTGCTCGACACGCCGCGTCGCGTCGTCGAGGCCTATGACGAGCTCTATCAGGGCTATCATCAGTGCCCGGCCGAAGTGCTGAACCGCACCTTCGGCGAGACCGCCGGCTACGACGATTTCGTCCTGGTCCGCGACATCGAATTCACCTCGCAGTGCGAGCATCACATGATGCCGTTCTACGGCAAGGCGCATATCGCCTACACGCCGGTCGAGCGCGTCGTGGGCCTCTCCAAGCTGGCGCGGCTGACCGATATCTTCGCCCGCCGCCTGCAGACCCAGGAGCATCTCACCGCGCAGGTCGCAGCCGCGATCGACGAGGTGCTGAAGCCGCGCGGCGTTGCGGTGCTGATCGAGGCGGAGCATACCTGCATGTCGGTGCGCGGTGTCGCCAAGCATGGCGCCTCGACCTTCACCAGCCGCTTCACCGGCATGTTCCGCGACAATCCGGCGGAGCAGCAACGTTTCCTGTCCCTGGTGCGAGGACCGAACCGGTAACCTCGCATTTTCCCAAGCGAGGTTTGCCGTGTCCGCATCGACCCACGATCACGACCGCGAAGAAGGGCTGGCCTTCCAGCCCAAATTCGACGCGGCAGGTCTTGTGACCTGCGTCGCGACCGATGCTGTGACCGGCGACGTGCTGATGGTCGCGCACATGAACGACGAAGCCCTGCGCAAGACGATCGCGACCGGCGAGGGCTGGTACTTCAGCCGCTCGCGCAATGCGCTGTGGCGCAAGGGCGAGAGCTCGGGCCAGACCCAGCGCGTGACCGAGATCCGGATGGATTGCGATCAGGACGCGGTGTGGATCAAGGTCGAGCAGATCGGCGCCGCCTGCCACACCGGACGGCGTTCCTGCTTCTATCGCACCGTGAAGGACGAGGGCGGCAATGTCAGCCTGTCATTCGTCGACGGCGAGCGGCTGTTCGATCCGGCGCAGGTCTATCGCAAATAGCTGCTCCTGCTGGGCTCTGTCTGGATCTTAACGCGTCGTTAACCATAATTGCGGCAGTTTGACGGGACATGGGTGCCGATTGCCGGCGCCCGGCAAGGCACCCGACAGATGGCGGTCGACCTCTTCAATGCGACGGCTTCGGCAGGTGTCGATGCTTCGCGCCTGAAGGTTGCCGGTTCGATCAAGCAGGCCGCCGCGACCACCGGCACGAGCTTCGAATATCTGCTCACCACCGCGAAGATGGAATCCAATTTCAATCCGCGGGCCGGCGCCACGACCTCGTCGGCGCACGGGCTTTATCAATTCATCGACCAGACCTGGCTCGGCACCGTCAAGGAGGCCGGAAGCCAGCTCGGCTACGGCCAGTATGCCGACGCCATCACCAAGAATTCCGACGGCAGCTATTCGGTCAGCGATCCCACCGCGCGGAGCGCGGTCATGAAGCTGCGCGACGATCCCGATGCGGCATCCTCGATGGCGGCGGTGCTGACGCAATCCAACAGCTTCAAGCTCACCGGCACGCTCGGCCGTCGTCCGACCGATGCCGAGCTCTATATGGCCCACTTCATGGGCGTCGGCGGCGCCGGCAAATTGATCTCGAGCGCCGAGGACAGTCCGAGCGCCAACGCGGCCGCGATGTTTCCGAAGGCGGCGGCCGCCAACCAGTCGATCTTCTACGACAAATCGGGCAGTGCGCGCAGCGTCAGCCAGGTCTATTCGGTGTTGACCACACGCTACGCCGCGGCTGCCAATTCGAACGACACGCGCACGGCCTTTGCCGCAGCGGGCGGTGACACCACGAGCCCGAATGCGATCGCAAGCGCTGCGCCGACGCAACCGCTGACCATGGACACCGCGTCCTATCTTTCGACCTTCCCGAATGTCCGCGCGGCCTCATCGGCCGGTGCGACCTCGACCGTCGCATCGGCGCAGCCGGCGCCGGCCTTCCGCTCGCTCTACCAGGGCGGCGACCGTTCGGAGCCGATCTCGCCGGCGGTGCAGGAGCTGTGGGGGAATTCCGGTTCGCTGACCGCGTCGGCGACGCCAAAGGTCCGCGCGCCCGGGCGGCTCGATCTGTTCAGCGACCCGAACGGCACCTACAGCAACGGCTAGCGCCGTCTTGCTGCGCGCGGAGCCTTGCGCCGTGGCCGTCTTAACGAAACGTCAATAATCCCAAACGTTTATGGTGAACCCTTTGTTAAGCATCATGGTTTATTTTTCCTTGTAGTGGCGTCGTATGTCGATGCCGTCTCGTTGCGTAAGCCGGCAGGACCATGATCGTTCGGCAGTTCATTAGTTGGATTAGGACCGCTCCAGCAGGCGAGCGGGCAGAGGCGACACGGGCGTTGGCCCGGGCCTGGCTCATTTCGGATCTCACCGAGGACGACCGCATCGCAGCCGAGGGTGCGCTGCTGATGCTGCTCGACGACCCGTCGCCGCTGGTGCGACAGGCGATGGCCGAGGTGTTTGCATACAGCGCGGAGGCGCCGGCCACGATCGTGCAGGCGCTGTCGGCCGACCAGCCGGCGATCGCGCTGCCGGTGCTGGAGCATTCGCCGCTCTTGATCGATGCCGACCTGGTCGACATCGTCGCGACCGGCTCCGACGAGATGCAGTGCGCGATCGCGCGCCGCGTCAATCTGCCGGCCTCGGTCGCAGCGGCGATTGCCGAAGTCGGCTCGGCGGCGGCCGCGCTCGAGCTGATCGAGAATCCCTACGCCGGGCTTGCGCCGTTCTCCTGGGACCGCATCGTCGAGCGCCACGGCCATCTCGCTGCGATCAGGGAATCGATGCTGGCGCTGGAGGACCTGCCGTCCGCGACGCGGCTGGCGCTGGTCGCAAAGCTCTCCGACACGCTGGCGCAGTTCGTCGTCGCGCGAAACTGGCTCGGCGCCGACCGCGCCGACCGCATCGCCGGCGAGGCGAAGGAGCGCTCCACGGTGAACATCGCTGCGCGTGCCTTCGGTGACGACATGCAGAATTTGATCACGCATCTGCGCGCCACCGGGCAACTCACCGCCGGGCTGATCCTTCGCGCGCTGCTGTCGGGCAATCTCGATCTGTTCGGGGCGGCGCTCGCTGAATTGTCCGGGCTGCCCTATGGCCGGGTTTCCGCGCTGTTGAACGATCGCGGCGGCAACGGCCTGCAGGCGCTGCTGCGGCGCGCCGGCCTGCCGGAATCCACCTACGCGGCGTTCCGCGTCGCACTCGAGGCCAGCCACGAGGTCGGCTATGTCGACAGCGGCGACGGTGCGGCGCGGCTGCATCGCCGCATGGTCGAGCGCGTGCTGACCCATTGCGAGACCGATCATTCTGCCGCCGAGCCGCTGCTGATCCTGCTGCGCCGCTTCGCGACGGAATCGGCGCGCGAGGATGCGCGCATGTTCTGCGAGGAGCTCGCCGCGGAAGACGCGATCGCGGTGCTGCCTTACGACGACGATCTGATCGCGGCCTGAAGGCCGCGTTTCCCGAGGTTGACGATAGATGAAAGCCGTGGCCGCCGCCGCGGCGTGCTGTTATTCGCCCGGCACAATGCTCGGCGCGAGGATGGCCTCGAGATGCTCGGGGCGGTCGCGGTTGGCGTGGGTCAGGAATTCATCGGCGATGCCGCGCAGTTGCTTGCTCAGCACGCCGGCCACGACCGCGGTGTCGAGCTTGGTGCGGTTCCGTACGATCGCCTGCACGGCATTGATGTGGTGGGCAATCAGCTGCTGTGGCACCGTGGCGAGGTCAGGCGCATGCTCGATGATGCGGCACAGGCTTTCGGCCGCCGCCGCCGCCGAGGGATAACCGAATGTTGCGGCATCGCCTTTGATGTCGTGCGCGGCGCGGAACAGCTCCTCGCGCGTCTTGTCGTTGAAGCCCTCGCGCTGCACGGTGGCGTGCGCGGCGGAGAGGCGGTCGGCCTCGATCGTCATCCATTCCTTGAACTCGCCCGACAGCCCGGCGAGCGCCTTTTCGGCGCGGCCCACGGGATCGTCGAGATCGCTCTCGGGGACGCGCAGCAGCACCTTGCGCAGCGGATTCGGCTGCGTGATGACATGGTGCGTGCCGAAGCTCTTGACCTCGATGGTGCCTGGTTTGTCCTTGGTGTCCTTGGCCATGACGGTTCCTAAATGGCGGAGCGCGCCTTCTCGAGCAGCGACGGCTGCTGCAGGATTTCGACCTCGCCGCTGCCGCGGCGTTCGGGGCCGATATAGGTGTTGGTGGTGTTGCGGCGGCGGTCGGGGCCGAAATAGGTCTTGGTCTTGATGAACGGGCGCGGATTGGCGACCACGTTCATGATGCGCTGGTAGAGGCCCTTGGCCGAAATCGGCTTGGCCAGGAATTCGGTGACGCCGGCATCGCGCGCCACCGTGACGCGGCGTTTCTCGGAATGCCCGGTCAGCATGATGATCGGCGCGTAGGGATTGCCCTTGGACTCCGGCTGCCGGATCATCTGCGCGAGCTCGAGCCCGTCGAAGATCGGCATCGACCAGTCGGTGATCACGATGTCGGGCACGTAATGGGTGTACATTTCGAGCGCGGTGGCGCCGTCCTCGGCCTCATACACCTCGCGCGCGCCGAACGAATGCAGCAGCGTCCGCAGGATGCGGCGCATGTGCGGATTGTCGTCGCAAATCAAAAATCGCAGCTTGTTGAAATCGATGCGATACATGGTCCGGTCCCGATAGGGCATACCGGGCCAATGCGGTATTACCCAGCGTTAACCATATCCCGCCCGGGGTTAATGATTGGTTGCCGGGCAAGGGGACAAGGGCGCGCCGTCAGTAGCCGAACTGCTCGCGTAGGATGCGCTCTTCGAGCGAATGGCCGGGATCGAACAGCATCCGCATCGCGATCGTCTTGTCGGAGAGCACCTCGACCCGGCGGACGTCGCGGACCTCGTCATGGTCGGCGACCGCGGCGACCGGGCGCTTCTCGTCCTCGATCACCTCGATCACCACGAAGGCGGAATTCGGCAGCAGCGCGCCGCGCCAGCGCCGCGGCCGGAACGCGCTGATCGGGGTCAGCGCCAAGAGCGCGGCGTTGATCGGCAGGATCGGCCCTTGGGCGGAGAGATTGTAGGCGGTCGATCCGGCCGGCGTCGCCACCAGGATGCCGTCGGCCATCAGCTCGGGCATCCGCTCATGCTCGTCGATCAGGATGCGCAGCTTGGCGACCTGGTAGGTCTGCCGGAACAGCGCGACCTCGTTGATGGCGTGATGCAGATGCACCGCGCCGTGGATGTCGGTCGCGCGCATCAAGAGCGGATTGATCAGCGACTCCCGCGAGGCCGCAAGCCGCGTGCGCAGATCGTGGGTGGAATATTCGTTCATCAGGAAGCCGACGGTGCCGCGATGCATGCCGTAGATCGGCTTGCCGCTGCGCATGTTGGCGTGCAGCGTCTGCAGCATCAATCCGTCGCCGCCGAGTGCAACCACGACGTCGGCATCGGCGGCCGAATGGTTGCCGTACATCGCAGTCAACTGCTCGAGCGCCGTCTGCGCTTCCGAGCTCGCGCTGGCGACGAAGGCGATCTTGTCATACCGCTTGGTGCTAGCCATCGCTCACGAACTCGTTTGGCACGGAACACGCCGCGCTCGTCTATACATCCCGGGCGGCCTTGTCGAGATGGTCCGGGACCGGACCGCGTGCCTTGCGGGTGCCGCCAAGCTAGCGCAGTTTGCGAATGAAATGCGTAAATGTCGGCCCAGGGAGTGAACGGCATGGCTAACAGTTTTGCGACACGGCTCACCGCGGCGTTGCTGGTGGCCTGTCTCGCAACCGCGGCGCGGGCCGACGACGAGGCGCCGCAGCCGTCGCCGTCGCCGAGCGCGCAGGCCCCAGGCGGTCAGAACCCAAGCGGTCAGAACCCAAACGGCCAGAAGGGACGGGCAGGGCGCGGCGAGACCGGCTCCGGCGCCGCGGCCAACACGCCCGCCGCCGAGCAGCACCGCCTGCCGCCGGATTCCACGACCAAGCAATCGGTCGCGCTGCCCGGCCGCACGCTCGCCTTCACCGCGACCGCGGGCTCGATCCGCGTGTTCGACGACAAGGGCGAGCCGCTCGCCGACATCGCCTACACCTCCTATCAGCTCGACGGCGCCGAGAAGGCGAACCGCCCGGTGACGTTCCTGTTCAACGGCGGGCCGGGCTCCGCGTCGGCCTGGCTGCAATTCGGCAATGTCGGGCCGTGGCGACTGCCATTCGACGGCGCGGTGTCGTCGGCCTCGCCGGAGCTGCAGCCGAATGGCGACACCTGGCTCGATTTCACCGATCTCGTTTTCATCGATCCGGTCGGCACCGGCTACAGCCGTTTCGTCACGACGTCCGAGGATGCGCGCAAGCGCTTCTTCACCGTCGATGGCGACGTGAATTCGGTCGCGCTGGTGATCCGCCGCTGGCTGGAGAAATACGATCGCCTGACCTCGCCGAAATATGTCGCCGGCGAAAGCTATGGCGGCATTCGCGGACCCAAGGTGGTGCGCAATCTGCAAATGCAGCAAGGGGTCGGCGTGCGTGGCCTGATCCTGATCTCGCCGGTGCTGGATTTTCGCGACTATACCGGCTCCAGCATCCTGCAATATGTCGCGAGCCTGCCGACCATGACGGCGGTCGCGCGCCAGGCGAAGGGGCCGGTGACGCGCGAGGACCTTGCCGACGTCGAGAGCTACGCGCGCGGCGACTTCCTGCTCGATCTCGTCAAGGGGCAGGCTGATACCGAGGCCACCGTGCGGCTTGCCGACAAGGTCGCAAGCCTGACCGGCATCGATCCGGCGGTGAGCCGCAGGCTCGCCGGCCGTTTCGACATCGGCGAATTCCGCCGCGAGTTCGATCGCAAGAACGGCAAGGTGACCGGCCGCTATGATGCCTCGATCGAAGGCTTCGATCCCTATCCGGACTCCAGCTCCTTCCGCTTCAACGATCCGTCTGGCGATCCCTTGATGGCGCCGCTGACCAGCGCCGCCGTCGATCTCACGACGCGCAGGCTGAACTGGCGGCCGGATGGTTCGTATCATCTGCTCAGCGAAAGCGTGAACAAGGGCTGGGAGTTCGGCCACGGCATCAGCCCGCCGGAATCGGTGACGCAGCTGCGCCAGATGCTGGCGCTCGACCCCAAGCTGAAGCTCCTGATCGGTCACGGCCTGTTCGATCTCGCAACGCCGTACTTCGCCTCGAAGATCATCCTCGACCAGCTGCCGGCCTTCGCGGGTCCGAGCCGCACCAGGCTTGCGGTCTATCCCGGCGGCCACATGTTCTACTCCCGCGACGGCTCGCGCCAGGCGTTCCGCAAGGAGGTCGAGGCGCTGATCAAGTGATGGCGGCGTGGATTGCATCGCCTGCCGCAAATGTCGTCGTCGTCCTGGCGAAAGCCAGGACCCATAACCACCGAATTTGGTGATGAACGGGATTGCGGCCCCAGCATCGCGCAACAACTGCCGTTTGGGGTAATGGGTCCTGGCTTTCGCCAGGAGGACGCCGAGCAGGTGGCGCGATCTCGGGCAAGTTCGGTGTCATCACCGGCGCATTGAATCAGAACCGGAGCTCTCGGTTCTTGTCTTGACGCGTTCTCTGCTCGCGCACCGGTATCCACTTCACTCGAAAACGCTCTAGCCCTCGCGCCGGAACTGGCCGAGCTCGTGCAACAATGCAGCCCCGGTTCGCAGGCCACTGTAGAAGCAGTCCAGTGTCATGTTCTCGTTCGGCGCATGGTTGGCTTCGTCCGGATTGGCATAGGGCGTGACGAAGGCAGGGATGCCCAGGAGCTTGGTGAAGACGTAGTTGGGCAGACTGCCGAAGCCGGCCGGTATCAGCAACGGCTCCTCGCCATGGGCGGCAACGAAGGCGCGGCGCAGCGGCGCGGTGTAGGGCGAGGCGATCGGCGTCTTCGAGGGCTGCATTCCCATGTCCGCAGCGACGAACTCGACCTCGGGCGCGTGTTTGGCGACGTGAGCGCGGACCTTGCGCAGGATGTCTTCGGCGTCCTGTGCCTCGACGAGACGGATGTCGCATTTGACGAAGGCCTCGTTCGGCAGCACCGTCTTGGTGCCGGGACCGCCATAGCCGCCGTGGAAGCCGTTGATGGTCAGCGTCGGCTGGAAGCAGAGACGGTCGTAGAAGGGGCGGTCCGCGGGCGCGTCGAGGCGCTTCAGTGCAAGGCTCGCTTTGACGGCCTCGATATCGAGCGGCAGGCGCTCGATCGCCGCCAGTTCCTCGGGCGCCGGCGGCTCGATGGCATCGTGCAGTCCGTCGATCGTGATCTCCCCGGCCGCGTTCTTCATCGTGCCGAGAAGGTGGACCAGCGTCCAGATCGGGTTCGGCACGACGCCGCCAAAATTGCCGGAATGGACGTCGCGGCTGGCAAGGCGGCAGCGCAGCTCGAAGGAGACGACGCCGCGCGAGCCGAACTTGATCGTCGGCGAGCCGCTGGCATGGCGCGGACCGTCGGCGGTGACGGCGAGGTCGGCCTTCAGCAGATGCGCCTTGGCGCGCACGAAGCCGGCGATGTGCGGGCTGCCGATCTCCTCCTCGCCCTCCAGCAGCAGGATGACGTTGCAGGGCAGTTCGCCATGCACCTTGAGATGGGATTCGATCGCCAGGATCTGGGCGAAGTGCTGGCCCTTGTTGTCACCGACGCCGCGTGCATAGAGCCGGCCGTCCCGGATCGTCGGCTCGAAGGGCGGCGATATCCATTTCTCGAGCGGGTCGGCCGGCTGCACGTCATAGTGTCCGTAGAGCAGGACGGTCGGCTTGCCCGGTGCCTTTTCCCACCGCGCGACCACCATCGGATAACCCTCCGTGGCGACAAGGCCGGCTTCAAGGCCGATCCCTGTGAGCATCTCGACCAGCAGGGCGCCGACCTCGGCGATGCCGACGTTCTCGGCACTGATGCTCGGATGGCGCAGATAGGCGATCAGGCGTTGCAGGAAGCTGTCGCGGTTGGCTTCGATATGGGTGAAGACGGCAGCCAACGCGTCGGAAGAAGCCATGATGAGCACCTGACAACGGAGCGGACGTCGCACCGAAAGACGCCGGCGCGATCAGCGTCGAATTGCGCGAGCGATTTACCTCTCTCTAGAGAGACAATCAACGGCGGGACGTCAATCGCCATCGTTGACGGCGATCGGCACGAATGCGCGGCTTGCCAGTCTGGGCAAATCAAATTGCAGGGTGCTCAGGCCGGCCCTGACCCGCCACAGCATTCGCCGCGTGTCTGCACCGGAGGGCAGGGCACCGTCCCGTAAGAGCAGAACACGCAGCAATCGCCGGCAAGCGGCTTGAGGCGGGTGCCACAGCCGCGACAGTCGTAGAAGAACTGGCAGGCATCGGTCGGCATGGTTTCGGTCGCGGCAAAACCGCAGGCCGGACAAGTCAGGGTCGACACGAGTTGCATGGGCCGCGGGTCCGATGGTCAGTGTTGCCTCATGTCATTTCGGCGACTGCACGCTTCAAGGCCCCATCTAGCAAGATTGTGATCAGCGGACGATTAACCACCCAATCTGCCGCTGGTGCAGTTGTGAACAGGGTGACCTTTTCAGCACCCGTCCTTTGTGAGACTGTCGCGACATGAATGTTCGCCAATTGTTCAGATTGCTGCTCGCCGTCCTCGTGACGGCAGGCCTGACAATTGCGCCGCTGGCTGTGCCCGCGGCGGCCGGATCTGCGCTGACCGGTATGAGCCAGATGGCGGACATGTCGGACATGGCGGCCGATATGCCGTGCTGCCCCGACAAGCAGAACAGCAACGACTGCCGGGATTGTCCGCTGGTTGCGATCTGCATGCTGAAGGTGCTGCACGCGGGACCATCGACCGTCGGCCTCGCGGTGCGGCCGTCGACGCAGCTGCAATTGCTTCCGCATGACGATCTGGTCGCCGACGGGCTGGTCCGTCCGCCGCCCGATCATCCTCCTCGATATTTGGTCTGACTGGCGCCGCAGGCGCCGGTTGCTGCCGCGCGACCTCTAGGGCGCGTGGACGCTGCGTGCCGCGCAAGCGGCAGATCAAATCCAATCGAGGAATGAAACGAATGCCGTCGTTCAATACGTCGCGTGCCGTCGCGGCCGCGCTCATCGGCCTAGCCTTGACAGGCACCGCCACCGTCGCGCTCGCAGACATCAAGGACTACGAATTCCAGCTCGTCGACCAGACCATCCAGGCCGGTCCGGACAGGGTCGTCACCGTCCGGCTGATGAACATGAAGACCGGCAAGGCTGTGCCTGATGCCGTGATCTTCACGACGCGGCTCGACATGGCTCCGGACGGCATGCAGGAGATGGCCACCAAGGTCACGCCGATGCCGGGGACGGAACCCGGCACCTATCGGTTCAAGGCGAATTTCGGCATGGCCGGGCGCTGGCAGCTGTCGCTCGGTGCGAAGGTGCAGGGCGAGACCGGCACGGTCGAAAGCAAGCTCGTCGTCACGGCCGGAAAATGAACCGGCTTGCTCTGGCAGGCGCTGCCGCCGCGATCGCTGCAGCGGCAGGCGTCGCATATCTCGGTCGTGGCCTGCCGCCGTGGCCAGGCGCAAATCTCGCTGCCTCTGCCGCGCAGGCGGCCGAAGCCGGCGCGCCGATCTATTTCCGCGACCCGGACGGCAAGCCGTCCTACTCGCTGACGCCGAAGAAGACACCTGACGGCCGCGACTATCAGCCCGTCGCCGCCGGCGCCGATCTCAGCTTCGACGAGCCGGAGCCGCCAATGGCGATGCCCGCCGCCGACGTCAAGGGTGAGCGCAAGGTCAAATATTATCGCAACCCGATGGGCCTTCCCGACACCTCGCCGGTGCCGAAGAAGGATTCCATGGGGATGGATTACATCGCGGTCTATGACGGCGAAGACAGCGACGACGGCTCGATCACGCTGTCGCCGGGAAAAATCCAGCGCACCGGCGTCAAATCCGAAGCGGCGCAGCTGCGCCGGATCCGCACGCTGGTCCGCGCTCCCGGCACGATTCAGCTCGACGAGCGGCGGGTGTCGGTGATCGCGATGCGTGCCGAGAGCTATGTGCAGAAGGTCGCCGACATCACGACCGGCAGCCGGGTGACCAAGGGGCAGCCGTTGATGGAGATCTACAGCCCGGCGGTGTCGTCCGCCGCGGCCGAATATGTCGCGACCATGACCTCGAAGGCGATCGCGAACATCGAGCCCTACGGACGCGGCTCCAAACAGCGGCTGACCAATCTCGACGTTCCCGAGACCGTCATCGCCGAGATGGAAAAGAACCACACGGTGCCGCTCGCGATCCAGTGGTTGTCGCCGCGCGACGGCATCGTGTTGCAGCGCGCCGCGATCGAGGGCATGCGCGCCCAGCCCGGCGACGTGCTGTTCCGGATCGCCGACGTCTCTGTCGTGTGGGCACTGGTCGATGTCGCCGAGCGCGATCTCGGCAACATCGTGGTCGGGCAGAAGGTCGCGGTGCGGGCCCGCAGCTATCCCGGCCGCACCTTCATGGGCCAGATCAGCGTGATCTATCCGCAGGTCAACAAGGACACGCGCACCGCGCGGGTGCGGATCGAATTGCAGAATGCCGATCTCGCGCTGCTGCCGGACATGTATGTCGACGCCGAGATCGACATCGGCAGCGCGGCACCGGTGCTGACGGTGGCTGACAACGCGATCCTCGACACCGGGAGCCGCCAGACCGTGCTGATCGACCGCGGCAACGGCCGGTTCGAGCCGCGCGAAGTCAAGCTCGGGCGGCGCGGCGACGGTTATGTCGAAATCCGCGACGGCATCGCCGAGGGCGATGCGGTCGTCACGTCGGCGACCTTCCTGATCGATGCCGAAAGCAACTTGAAGGCCGCGATCAAGGGCTTTGCCGAGGCCGGTGCTGCGCAAGCGGCGGCGGCCGACGGCCAAATGACAGATGGAGGCAAGCCATGATTGCCCGTGTCATCGCCTGGTCGGCGCGCAATTTGCTGCTGGTGCTGTTCGGCACCGGCTTTGCGGCCGCCGCGGGTCTCTACGCGTTGCTGCATCTGCCGCTCGATGCGATCCCCGATCTCTCCGACACCCAGGTCATCGTCTACACCGAGTATCCCGGCCAGGCGCCGCAGGTGATCGAGGACCAGGTCACCTACCCCTTGACCACGGCGATGCTGACGGTACCGAAATCGAAGGTCGTGCGCGGCTTCTCGTTCTTCGGCGTCTCGTTCGTCTATGTGATCTTCGAGGACGGCACCGACATCTACTGGGCGCGCTCGCGCGTGCTCGAGTTCCTCAACGGCGCGGCGTCGCGGCTGCCTGCGGGTGTGTCGCCGACCATCGGGCCCGATGCGACCGGCGTCGGCTGGGTCTACCAGTATGCTGTGATGTCGAAGCAGTTGAATCTGGCGGATACCCGCACCATCCAGGACTGGAATCTGAAATTCGCGCTCGCGCGGGCCGAAGGCGTCGCCGAGGTTGCGAGCGTCGGCGGCTTCGTCAAGCAGTACAATGTGATCCTCGATCCGCAGCGGATGCGCGACCGCGGTATCACCATGCAGCGGATGCGCGATGCGATCCGCGCCAGCAATGCCGACGTCGGCGGCCGCACCGTCGAGCTCTCCGAGTTCGAATATGTCATTCGCGGCAAGGGTTATCTCAAGGACATCAACGATCTCGGCAACATCGTGCTGAAGACCGATAACGGCACGCCGGTGCTGCTGCGCGACGTCGCTCGCGTCGAGCTCGGCCCCGACGAGCGGCGCGGCATCACCGAGCTGAACGGCGAGGGCGAGGTGGCTGGTGGCATCGTGCTGCAACGCTTCGGCGTCAATGCGCTCGACGTCATCGAGAACGTCAAGAAGCGCTTCAAGGAGATCGCGACCAGCCTGCCGAAATCGGTCGAGATCGTGCCGGTCTATGACCGCTCCAACCTGATCTATGCGGCGATCGACACGCTCAAGCGCACGCTGTTCGAGGAAAGTGTCGTGGTCGCGCTGGTCTGCTTCGTGTTCCTGCTGCATGTCCGCAGCGCGCTGGTCGCGATCCTGATGCTGCCGGTCGGCGTATTGATGGCGTTCGGCGCGATGAAGCTGCTCGGGATCGGCTCCAACATCATGAGTCTCGGTGGCATCGCGATCGCGATCGGCGCCATGATCGATGCAGCGATCGTGATGATCGAGAACGCGCACAAGCACCTGGAGCGCGCCGAGCCCGGCCGGTCGCGGGTCGCGATCCTGATCGAGGCCGCGGCGGAGGTGGGACCGGCGCTGTTCTTCAGCCTGCTCATCATCACCGTGTCCTTCATGCCGATCTTCACGCTGGAGTCGCAGGAGGGACGGCTGTTCTCGCCGCTCGCCTTCACCAAGACGTTTGCGATGGCGGCCGCGGCGCTGCTGTCGGTGACGCTGGTGCCGGCATTGATGGTGATCTTCGTTCGCGGCCGGATCGTCCCCGAGCACAAGAATCCGATCAACCGATTCCTGATCTGGATCTACCGTCCGGTCATCAACGGCGTGCTGCGGGCCAAGACGCTGGTGATCCTGCTCGCGCTCGCAGCGATCGCCGTCACGGTCTGGCCGGCCCGGCAACTCGGCACCGAGTTCATGCCCGACCTCAACGAGGGCACGCTGCTCTATATGCCGACCACGCTGCCGGGGATCTCGGTGACCAAGGCGGCCGAACTGCTGCAGATGCAGGACCGCATCATCCGTAGCTTTCCGGAGGTCGTCTCGGTCTACGGCAAGGCCGGCCGCGCCGCCACCGCGACCGACCCGGCACCGTCGGAGATGTTCGAGACCGTGGTCAACCTGAAGCCGAAGCAGCAATGGCGCAAGGGCCTCACGCTCGACGGCCTGATCGCCGAGATGGACAAGGCGCTGCAGTTCCCCGGCGTCTCCAATGCCTGGACCATGCCGATCAAGGCGCGCATCGACATGCTGTCGACCGGGATCCGCACCCCGGTCGGTGTCAAGGTGATCGGTCCGGATCTCGCTGTGATCGACAAGCTCGCGCGCCAGGTCGAGCAGGTCGTGAAGGGCGTGCCCGGCACCTCGTCGGCCTATGCCGAGCGCAGCCTCGGCGGCTACTACCTCGAGATCACGCCGAACCGCGAGGCGTTGTCGCGCTACGGCATCGCGGTGCAGGACGTGCAGGACACGATCGCGACCGCGCTCGGCGGTCAGACCGTGACCACGACAGTCGAGGGACGGCAGCGCTTCACCGTCAACATGCGCTACCCGCGCGACCTGCGCGACAATCCGGCCGCGATCGCCAGCGACATCCTGGTGCCGATGCCCGCGGGCGGGGCGGTGCCGCTCGGCGAGGTCGCCGACATTACGCCGGCGCGCGGACCGACCACGATCCGGACCGAGAACGGGCAACTCGCGACCTATATCTATGTCGATATCCGCGATCGCGATCTCGGCGGCTATGTCGCGGACGCGCAGCGCGCGGTGCAGGCCGCCGTGCAGTTTCCGCCCGGCACCTACGTGGTCTGGAGCGGGCAGTACGAGTATCTGGAACGCGCCGCGGCGCGGCTCAGGATCGTGGTGCCGGTGACGCTTCTGATCATCTTCCTGCTGCTGTATCTCAACTTCCGTTCGGTGGCGGAGACCATGATCGTGATGCTGTCGTTGCCGTTCGCGCTGGTCGGCGGGCTCTGGCTGATGTGGATGCTCGGCTTCAATCTGTCGGTTGCAGTTGCGGTCGGCTTCATCGCACTGGCCGGCGTCGCCGCCGAGACCGGCGTCGTGATGCTGATCTACCTCAACCAGGCGCTGGCGGAGATCACCGCGCGCTGCGCTGCCGAGGGACGTGCGGTCGGTCGCAACGACCTGCATCGTGCGATCATCGAAGGCGCGGTCGAACGGGTCCGGCCGAAGATGATGACCGTGGTCGCGATCATGGCCGGGCTATTGCCGATCATGTGGAGCACCGGCACCGGCGCCGAGATCATGCAGCGCATCGCGGTGCCGATGATCGGTGGTATGATCTCGTCGACCTTGCTGACGCTGATCGTGATTCCCGCGATCTTCGCCGTCGTGAAGGGCTTTGGGCTTCGCGTGACGATGGCGGAGCGGGAGGTTGCGTCGTGCGCCGCGCGCCAGGGGTTGTGACGGGAACATGACTTCTATTCGCGGATTCAAATCGGATTGAATGATACCCCGCGGGGGTATATAGCTGGTGGTGGTTTGCGGCGGGCTGATTTGCGGTTAGCTTGCCGATGGTCGGAGATGCGAAGCGGGTGTTGGTGCGGTTGACGAAGTCGGGGCGGGTGCGGGCGGGATGTTCCATCATCCTGGCCTATCTGTTCTGCGTGCTCGCGCCGTCCCTCGCGCTCGCGTTCGGAGCGCCGTTCCCGTGCCTGACCGATGAGGTCCAGCCGGTGGCGGTGCATGTGCACGATGCATCGATGCCGATGGCGCATGCCGAAGCTGCCGCCCACGATCATGCCGCGCACGATCATGGTGGCATGCATACGCATCACGCAGCTGGTGGTGTTGAACCACCTGCGAAGCACAGCCATGACGGCAAGAATTCGCCGGGGCCGTGCTGCGCCTTGATGTGCGTGTCGGCGCTGCCGGCCGATCTTCCGCTCGTCGCCGGGCCTTTGCACCCGATCGCCAATCGTCTCGCTGAAGTCTTCCAGAGCCTGCGCGGCGAGGCGCCGGCACGGCTCTATCGTCCCCCCATCGCCTGATCCTCAGCTGACATCGTGGCTGCGCCGCGCGCTCGCGTGCGCATGCCTGTGATTCATTTGATGATCGGGACAGATCCATGTTTTCGCATCTCGGGGCGAGGCTCGGCGCCGTGGCCGCACGGCTTGGCCTGCGCGCGCAATCGATACTTCTATCGCGGATCGCCGCCGTCGTCGCCGCCGCGTCGCTCGCCGGCTGCATGGCCGACGGTCGGCCGGTCGCCATCGCCGGCGATCCTGCAAACCCGTCGGCGCGCACGGCCAGCGTCGGCTACCGCTCGACGATCGCGCCCTACGAGAGCCTGCGCCCGGCGACGCCGCTGCCCTGGCGCGAGCGCAACGATGGCGTGACGCCGCAAACCAATTCCGACCACAAATCGGATCGGTAGGAGGGCGCCATGCGATATCTGGCCATTGCGCCGATCCTGCTGCTGACATCCGCGCTCGCGGGATGCGCCTCGTTCTCGCCCGACAGCGGCATTGGCGTCGTCTCCGACGTGACCGAAAAGGCGATCGGCAAGGACGTCGCCTTCGTTCGCTCGGCGGACGAGGCCGCGACCGTCGATGCCGCAGTGAAGCGGCTGCTGGCGCGCAGCCTGACGGCGGATGCCGCCGTCCAGCTCGCGCTGTTGAACAACAAGGGCTTGCAGGCCGCCTATAACGAGCTGGCACTGGCGGAGACCGATCTCGTCGCCGACAGCCTGCCGCCGAATCCGACCTTCTCGGTGTCCCGCATCACCGGCAACGGCGCCAGCGAGGTCGAGCGGCAGGTGGTCGGCGACATCCTGGCGCTGGCGACCTTGCCGGCCCGTTCCGAGATTGCGCGCGAGCGCTTTCGTCAGGCGCAGCTCAGGGCCGCGCTCGCCACCTTGCGGCTCGCCGCCGAGGTGCGGCGCAGCCATGTCGCCGCGGTGGCCGCGAACGAGACGGTCGCGCTGCTGACGGACGCGAAGGCGACCGCCGAATCAACCGCGCAACTTGCCAAGAAGCTCGGCGAGACCGGCGGCATGAACAAGCTCGACCAGGCCCGCGAGCAGGTGTTCTACGCCGAGATCACCGCTGACCTCGCCAGCGCGCGGCAGAACGCGGCGAGCTCGCGCGAGCGGCTGGCGCGTCTGTTGGGATTGTGGGACGGCGATCTCGGCTTCCGGATTCCGAACCGGTTGCCGGCGCTACCGAAGCGGCCGCTGGAACAGCCGTCGATCGAGGTCGCCGCGGTCGGTCATCGCGTCGATCTGCAGATTGCGCGGATGGAGATCGTAGCGCTTGCCAAGGCGCTCGATCTCACCGAGGCCACGCGCTTCGTCACACTGCTCGACGTCGCCGGCATCGACCGGCGGACGCGCGATCCGGAAGGGCCGCCCTTCAAGGAGCGCGGGTTCGATGTCCAGTTCCAGATTCCGATCTTCGACGGCGGCGAGGTGCGGGTGCGGCAGGCGGCGGAAACCTACCGGCAGGCGATGAACCGCCTGACCGAGAAGGCGATCAACGTCCGCTCGGAAGCGCGCGACGCCTACCGCGTCTACCGCTCGACCTGGGACATCGCGAGCCACTATCAGCGCGAGGTGCTGCCGTTGCGGCAGATCATCACCGAGGAGATGCAGCTGCGCTTCTCCAGCATGCAGGTCGACGTGTTCGCGCTCTTGACCGAAGCCCGGCAGCGGCTCGGCTCGCTGCGCGCAGCGATCGACGCCAAACGCGACTTCTGGCTGGCGCAATCCGACCTGCAGACCGCGATCAACGGCGGCGGCGCTTCGGCCGCGCCGTCGACACCATCCGCCATCGCCTCGACCGCGCCCGCGGCCGGCGATCATTGAGAGGAGACGTAGATGTTTTCACGTCGAGGATTTTTGGGGAGCGCGGCGCTCGTCACGGCAAGCGCGGTCAGCGGCCGCGTGCAGGCTGCCGCCATTCCGGAGGCGCCGACCATGGACAAGGCCGTGATGCAGCCGCCGCTGCATCCGTCGAGCGGGCCGGACTACCGGCCGGTGGTGACGCTCAACGGCTGGTCGCTGCCGTGGCGGATGAACGGCGACTGGAAGGAATTCCATCTCGTCGCCGAGCCGGTGGTGCGCGAGTTCGCCGACGGCATGAAGGCCAATCTCTGGGGCTATAACGGCCAGGCGCCGGGACCGACCATCGAGGCGGTCGAGGGCGACAAGGTCCGCATCTTCGTCACCAACAAATTGCCCGAGCATACCACGGTGCACTGGCACGGCATGATCGTGCCATCGGGCATGGACGGCGTCGGTGGTCTCAACCAACCGCACATCAAGCCAGGCAAGACCTTCGTCTACGAGTTCGAGCTGAAGAACAGCGGGACCTTCATGTACCACCCGCATTCCGACGAGATGGTGCAGATGGCGATGGGCATGATGGGCATGTTCATCGTGCATCCGCGCGATCCGGCATTCCGTCCGGTCGACCGCGACTTCGTCTTCATCATGAGCAGCTACCTCATTGACCCCGGCACCTATCTGCCGAAGGTCAACGAGATGACCGATTTCAACATGTGGACCTGGAACAGCCGCGTCTATCCCGGCATCGATCCGATGCCGATCCGGCTCGGCGACAAGATCCGCGTGCGGATCGGCAATCTGACGATGACCAACCATCCGATCCATGTGCACGGGCACAATTTCGCGGTGACCTGCACCGACGGCGGCTGGGTGCCGCAGAGCGCGCAATATCCGGAGACCACCACTGACGTGCCGGTCGGCGCCGTCAGGGCGTTCGACATGCTCGCCGACAATCCGGGTGATTGGGCGTTCCATTGCCACAAGTCGCACCACACCATGAATGCGATGGGCCACGACGTCAGAAATTTCATCGGTGTGTCGCGCCAGGATCTGGCGAAGGCGGTCGGCAAGCTCGCGCCCGATGCGATGGTGATGGGATCGACCGGGATGGCGATGGGCAACATGGAGATGCCGGCGCCCGACAACACCCTGCCGATGATGACGGGGACCGGACAATTCGGGCCGATCGAGATGGGCGGCATGTTCACGGTGATGAAGATCCGCGAGGGCCTCGGCCGCGACGATTACACCGATCCCGGTCCCTACAACTATCCGCCGGGCACCGTCGCCTATGAAGTCGAGGCGCCCGCCGCCGAGCCCGCGCGTCAGCCGCCGGCGGCTCCTGCGCAGAAGGGCAAACCATCGATGAAGGGAATGAAGATGTAGCGGATCAACGCGCCTTCCCACCACACGCAACCATCA
Source organism: Bradyrhizobium sp. C9 (assembly GCF_002532045.1). Taxonomy (GTDB): domain Bacteria; phylum Pseudomonadota; class Alphaproteobacteria; order Rhizobiales; family Xanthobacteraceae; genus Bradyrhizobium. Next base: position 123,080 of record NZ_NWTG01000012.1, read on the forward strand.
AACACGGAATGGAGAGTCCCATGAAGCACTTCACGACCATCGGCATCGCCCTCATCGCGCTGTCGATCACCGCGGCGCCGTCGCGCGGTCACGAAAAACATGATCACCAATCCTATTCGGCCGGCGAGCCCGGTGATCCCAGCAAGCCGTCGCGCACGGTCGAGGTCGAGATGAAGGAGATGGAGTTCACGCCGTTCCGCATCGAGGTCAAGCGCGGCGAACAGATCCGCTTCGTGATCAAGAATGTCGGCACCGAGGATCACGAATTCCTGCTCGCGACCACCGAGGAGAATCTGAAGCATGCCGAAGTGATGAAGAAGCATCCGCATATGGAGCATGACGATCCGAACGGCGTCCGTCTCGCGCCCAAGAAGACCGCGGAGATCGTCTGGAAGTTCAGCAAGGCGGGAACCTTCGAATATTCCTGCCTGATCCCCGATCACCGCGATTACGGGATGACCGGCCGCGTCATCGTGAAATGAGACCAGCAACAAAAGAAGGGAAGACAAAGATGAACAGGATGATCCGGATTGCAGCTGCAGCTGTGCTGGCGGTGACATTGGGCGGCGCTTTCGCGCAGGCCGCAGCCATCAACGGCGAGGTCAAGAAGATCGACGAGGGCGCGGCTAAGATCACGCTCAAGCATGGCCCGGCCAAGAGCCTCGGCATGGATGAGCCAATGACGATGGTCTACCGCGTCAAGGATCCCGCACTGCTCAAGCAGGTCAAGGTCGGCGACAAGGTCAAGTTCGAAGCCGAGGAGGGTGACGGCGGCTACACCGTCACCACGATCCAGAAGGCGAAGTGAGCCGACGCCCGCGTCACCTGGTTGGGCTGTCGGCTGATGCAGCCGGCAGCCCCAGAAGAACGCAGCTTCCGTCAGCGGTAGGGTAGGGTGTTCAGAATTCGCCTCACATTTACCTTAAAAGTTGGGCCCGGGGGAACGTCTGTGGCGGCGGCGCGTTGCTGTGCATCATTCGTGCGCAGAAGGCCCCCTCCATGACAGTCAACGCGGCAATACTGATGGCGGCTTTGGTGCTATCGGGAACCGTGTTGGCGCAGAGCTCCGGTCCGTCGGCCGGCTCGGCGGGAGCCGGGCAGGCAGCCAACGTCACCACCGGCCAGGCGATCAACACCGGCAAGCAGACCGGTGACGCCGGCCCGCCGACTGCGAAGGCCGCGCACCCGGCGAAGCCAGGGGATGTCACGGCCGGCAACACGGTCGGCGCCAGCCGTCCGCAAAAGCCTGACCGACGCCTCGAGCATTATCCGTAGGCTGGCTCCACCCATCCTGCTGTACGGCACAGCAAAAGCCGGCGGGCCTGAATGATCACGCCGGCTTGATCAAGAAGATCGTTGGTTCGCTCAGTAAACCAGGCCAGTGCCCGGGGGCTTCTCCAGCGCGGCGGCGAGCGAGCGATATTCGTCGCTGCTGGTGCCGGCGAGCTGGGCGATGCGGTTCAGGTGGTATTGCGCCTGATCGCGGTTGCCCTGTTCGACCTGCCAGAGGCCGTAATACTGCCAGGTGCGCACATGGGCCGGGTCGGCCTTCAGCGCGCGCTCGTACCAGATCTGCGAAACCTTGTAGTCGCCGAGCTTGCGATAGGAATAGCCGATCAGGTTGGCGACGTCGGCACGGTCATCCTGGCCGAGCGCCTTCAACTGCTCGATCGCGGCGGTATAGTCGTGCTTGTCGTAGATGGTGGCATAGGCGGCGTGATAGCCGGCCAGGAACTTCTGATCATCGATCGCCGAGCTCTTGTCCTTCTTCGCCTTCTTGCCCTTGCTGCCGCTGTCGGAAGCCGGCGGAGAGGGATTGTCGCCGCCTGCGGCGTAGGCCGAGATGACCGGCCCGGCGGCGAGCGTCATCGAGAGCACTGCGAGGCCCAAAATCTTCGTCGTCCTGCTCATTCCTGGTTGCTCCTGATCGTTCCTGATCGTGCTCGGTAATCCTACACCCGAGCCTGCTGACTTGAACACCCGAGGGTGCAGAACATTCCCGGCCGACGCCACGATTGCGTGATTCCCGCGATCGGCGGCAGGGGCGGCCAACATGACCAAGATGTCATTCACATGAATGAATTCCGTCCATGTCCTTCAGAACGGGTTCAGTGCGCGGCCCATAAGGTCACGTGCATTGATCGGTGAGGCCGACCATCCGGCCGGAGACCTCTCGATCCCGCAGAGGAGACCACCATGCTGAAGACCATTTCCGCCGCGCTGCTCGCCATCTCCGTGATCGCAGCGCCCGCGCTCGCCGCTGAGGCCGGCAAGACTGCAACCCCGGCGCCGACGACCACGACCGCCCCGGCGACCAAGGCCGCCCCCGTCATCAAGAGCGAGCAGCTGCCGTCGAAGGTGCGCAACGCCAACGCCAAGATGCACCACAAGCACTATCGCCATCACCGCCACCACAAGCACATGGGCATGCTGAAGGTGAAGGCGCCGAAGCACGCGACCAGGCACGTCCACGCCAAGGTCGCCACCAAGCACGTCGTGCCGGCCAAGCGCGGCTGATCAAGCGCGACTGAAGCTGATCCGAGGGGCGTCGTTCGATCCACATTGCCCCGCTACGCCCTCAGCGACAAAGGCAAAGCCTTTGCGCACGGATGCAGAACCGGCCCGTCCGTCCATTGCTTCCCCAATGGCGGCGGGCCGGAGTGCGTCCGGGCTTCGGTTGAGAGCCGGACGTTGCCGTTGCAGGCTCGAACAACCGAGTTGCGAATTCCCCGCCGGGCGGTTTATGAGACGCCACCGGGGACCCATGAAACAGCTGACTTTGCGGACTTCATCAAGGCTGGCGGCGATCCTGCTGCTCTCGATTCCGCTCGCCGGCTGCCTGACGAGCGATGACGGCGGCAGCTCAACCACCTTTACCGACGATCGCGGCGTCGCCAACCAGCCGTTCCCGGACCGGTACCGCGACCAGATCCTGGCCTTCATGCGGACCTATCTGAACAATCCGGTCGGGGTCCGCGAAGGCGGGATCGCCGAGCCGGTGCAGCGCACGGTCGGCGGCCGGCTGCGCTACGTGGTCTGCCTGCGCTACAGCGCAAGGGAGACCGACGGCAACTACCGCCCGGCCCGGGAACGCGGCGTCCTGTTCGTCGACGGCCGGCTCGACCGCATCCTCGACAATGCCGCCGAGGCCTGCGCCGGCGTGTCCTACGCGGCCTTTCCCGATCTGGAAAAGATGTCGCGCTGACACGCGGCGGCTTGTCGCGGCAGCAAGCCCGAGCAGATTGTTAGCGAACTCCGATCACTTTTCGGGGAGCGCTGAACTTCACCTTAGCCGTTTGCGACTTACATACAGCCGAAATACGGCCGCTTAACCGGTGAAAAAACCTTCCGTGCCAAGGAACCAACGGGCGTTGTTGCGACCCCGTCACAGCTCGGAAACATCACAGGTCAGGCATTGCCCCAAAGCAACCTAATTGACGTCACGTTGTTTGTCTTAACAGCGCAGCGTTCGTAACGGGGATCAAAGATGAAGAAGTTTTTGCTCGGCACAGTCGCGCTGGCCGCCCTTGCGGGCCCGGCATTTGCGGCTGACATGCCGGCCCGCACCTATACCAAGGCACCGCCGCCCTATACCGCCCCGGCGCTCGTCTACAACTGGACCGGTTTCTACATCGGCGGCCATGTCGGCGGCGCGTTCACCGACGGCACCAATCTGATGGGCAGCGACGCGCGCTTCATGGGCGGCGTGCAGGGCGGCTTCGACTATCAGTTCGCGCCCAACTGGGTGATGGGTATCGAGGCGCAGTACTCCTGGCTGCCGAGCTCCACGAACAACGGCCTGGTGTTCCCCGCCGGAACGGTCGTGACCGGCAATACCGACCAGCTCGGTTCGGTGACCGGTCGGCTCGGCTACACCTGGGGTCCGGCGCTGCTCTACGCCAAGGGCGGTTATGCCTGGCGTGACAACAACAACATCACGGCGTCGGTCGGCGGCGTGCCGGCGGCCTTCACCACCGATGGCGGCCACAAGGACGGCTACACGGTCGGCGCGGGCCTCGAATACATGTTCGCCCCGAACTGGTCGGCGAAGGCCGAGTACCAGTACTACAATTTCGGCAAGACCACGTTCACCAGCGGTCCGGCCGACATTGTCGGCGCGAGCTTCCGGAACGACGAACATACCGTCAAGCTCGGGGTCAACTACCGCTTCGGTTGGGGCGGTCCGGTGGGCTCCCGCTACTGATCGCGTTTTCGCATCGTCTAGATCGAAAGGCCGACCTTCGGGTCGGCCTTTTTTGTTGGCCTGACGCTTGCTTGTTCAGCCGATATTCACGCCTGATCGTGCAATGCAAAAAATAATTCCTGCATTGCACGGAACTTTCATCGTGATGCGCTATTGTGGGATCGCCGGGCTGGTGGACAAACAAACATGCGTAGTCTTGCGTTAGGGCTGATCATCTCTGCGGTCTCTGTGCCGTGCTTTGCCCAGACCATCCTCAAATCCGAACCCTTGGCGCTTGCGCCCTACGAGGTCGTCTTCGTGCAGGACGCCTCCTGTATGGCCGGCAAGGTGCTCAAGGTGACCGGGTCGATCCGCGGTCTGCATCGGCGGAAGATCTGCGTGTCGCTCGCCGCCGAACAGGCGTCGCTGGCGACGGCGACGCCGTAGGGGCAGTACGACGGCCGCATCGGCATCCGGTCCGCCCATGCGCACCGGACGATCCGCTGTCCCTCGGTTCAACGTCCTTCAGTTCAACCGAGGCTCGAGACGCGCTTCGCGATCGGCATCGGCCTTGTTCTTGACCGGGTCCTCGTTCGGCTCGAGCTGGCAGGGCCGGATCTCATAGTCATTGTCCAGCACCGGGCGCGGCGAGGCCTTCTCCTCCTCGGAAACGGTATCCACCACCAGGCCCGATTTCCGGGCAAGCTTCCAGACGTCGGCCTCGGTCGGATACGCCTTGCTCAGCTTGGCGTCTTGATAGAACAGCGCGTACGGCATTCGTCGTTTCCCCAAACAACCGACGACAACGCCAAGGGCCGTTCCGGGTTTCACGCCAGATCGCCGTTCCGATCACGGAACCGTGAACGAGGATCCGCGGCAAGCATCTGAAAACATGAGTCATTTCGGACCTTTCGCTGGTGGAGCCTGAGTCCTTAATGAGCGGTAAACCCCGGAAAAAAGAATCCCCGGGACTCCCCGGGTAGAATCGCCGGATGCTCCGAGCCATGAGAGCGATCCACCAGCCCCCCTACGAACGCGTGCATCTCGCGCTTGCGGTTGCGCTGCTCGCAGCCTGCGCCGCCAACGTGGCGCTGGTCTGGTCGTGGCTTTAGGGAAAATCTGGCTCCAGGCAATAATTTAGCCCCAGCCGAAATCTGTATGTAGCGGCCCACGCGAAAACGCCGTAGCCGCGCGACGCCGGCATCGATTGACGAGCCAGCCATTCCTTCCATCATTGCCGCAGAACAGGTGCCCGCTGCGGCTTGCGCGGATGGGCCGCCATCGGGGTGGAGCTGACATGATCGAGATGCTGAAGGAACGGGTCAATTGCGACGCCGGCCTGGTGCGGCGCGGCCGCTTTCTGACAACGACATTCCTGCTCGAGATCGGCAAGGCCGCCTGGCTGATCGCGATCCATGAGGGCCGCATCGTCGCGGTGACCAAGGGCCCGTTCGTGATGCCGTCGTCGTCGTTTGCGCTGCGCACCTCGGACGAGGAATGGGACCGGTTCTGCGAACAGCGGCCGCCGCCGGGCTCGAACGACCTGATGGCGCTGATCAAGCGCCGCGTGCTGAAGGCCGAGGGCGAGCTGCAGATCTTCATGGCGAACCTGCGCTACTTCAAGGAGGCGCTCGGCAAGCTGCGCCGCGAGGGAGCGGCCGCATGAGCGCCAAGTTCGAGCCGATCATCGGCCGTTACATGCAGCTCGAGCTGTCGGGCCGGGCGCACCGCGTCTATGTCGAGGAGGCGGGCGAGGGCACGCCGCTGCTCTGCCTGCACACCGCAGGCGCCGACGGGCGGCAATATCGCGGCCTGATGAACGATGTCAGCGTCACGCGCAACCATCGCGTCATTGCCTTCGACATGCCCTGGCACGGCAAGTCGTCGCCGCCCGAGGGCTGGCACGATGAGGAGTACCAGCTCACCTCGGCGCAATACACGGCGATGATCCTGACCGTGATGGAGGCGCTCGACCTCGACAGGCCTATCGTAATCGGCTGCTCGATCGGCGGCCGGATCGCGCTGCATCTCGCGCTCGAACATCCCGAACGCTTCCGCGCGATCATCGGCCTGCAGGCCGGCGCGCATGTCGATCCGTATTACGACCTGAATTTCCTGCACCGGCCGGACGTGCATGGCGGCGAGGTCGCGGCCGCGATCGTCTCGGGCCTGGTCGGGCCCGACGCGCCGGACAAAGAGCGGTGGGAGACGCTGTGGCACTACATGCAAAGCGGGCCCGGCGTGTTCAAAGGCGACCTCTATTTCTACAAGATCGACGGCGATATCCGCGCCCGCATCGCCGAGATCGACACCAGACGCTGCCCGCTGTTCCTGCTGTCGGGCGAGTACGATTATTCCTGCACGCCGGAGGAGACGCTGGCGGTGGCGAACAGCATTGCCGGCAGCGAGGCCACCATCATGAAAGGCCTCGGGCATTTCCCGATGAGCGAGAACCCAGGCGAGTTCGCAACGTATCTGCTGCCGGTGTTGGAGAAGATCAGCGGCGGGTAGCCCGCGGTGGCTTCACCTCGCCCTAACCCTCTCCCCGTCAGAACGGGGAGGGGGAGCGTAGTGCGCTCGCGGCAGCTGTTCGACGTAATCTCACCGCGCCCTAACGGCCCTCGACCTCGAGCGCTGCGGTATGACAGACTGCGTTTCGTCATCGTCACCAAAAGATTGCGCGGGAGGTCCCCATGCTTCCGAAGGCTGAAGCGGCATATTTCGCGATTGCCGACATTTCCGGCTACACCAATTTCCTCGCGGCGGTCGAACTCGACCATGCGCAGGATATCATCGCCGATTTCATGGACGTGGTGGTGAAAGGGCTGCGCCCGCCATTTCGCCTCGCCAAATTCGAGGGTGACGCAGCGTTCGTCTACTCGACCGGGGCAATCGACGGCTCGCTGCTGCAGGACGCGATCGAGGGCGCCTATCTCAAATTCCGCCGGCGGCTGCGCGACGTTCGCCAGGCCTCGACCTGCGAGTGCAAGGCCTGCGTCGCGATGGGCGATCTCGATTTCAAGTTCGTCGTCCATCATGGCGAGATGGTGAAGCAGAAGATGGGCGGCAGGGAGGAACTCGCCGGGCGCGACGTCATTCTGGTCCACCGGCTGCTGAAGAACACGGTGGGCGAGAAGCTCGACGGTCGGGCCTACGCGCTCTACAGCGACGCGGCGATCCGCGCCATGGGCGTCGATCCGGTGGCGCAAGGTCTCGTCCCGCATCAGGAGACCATCGACATCATCGGCGATGTGACGCTGTGGGTGCGCGATCTCGAAGCGGCGTGGCAGCACGACGACGCGCAAACGCGGATGGAGGTGACGCGCGAAGACGCCTACGCGATCCTGGAGTTCGACATCGCCGCGCCGCGGCAAGCGGTGTGGGAGTTTATCACCGTGCCCGGGCAATGGCGGAAATGGTGGGACGCCGACGACATCATCGAGGAGTCAGGCAAGGGGCGACGCGGTGTCGGCACCAAAAACCATTGCGCGCACGGCAACCATACCAACGTCGAGGAAACGCTCGACTGGCGTCCGGACGATTATTTCACGGTCGGGATCACGCTGCCGGTGCCCGGAGCGCCGCGCATCATCATGACCCGCGCCGTTCTCGACGGCCCGGACGGAACGTCCCGTTTCGAGCTGCGGATCGCCAAGCCGAAGCCGAAGGACAGGGCGTTCCTCGATGGTGCCGCCGCCAAATTCGCCGAGCGCATGACCCAGGCGATAACAGGCTTGCGAGCGATGCTGGAAGACAAGCAGCCTGCCGATGATGCCATGGAAGAGCCGATGCTGATGCGATCGAGCGGACGCTTCCTGACCGAGCCGGTGAAATCGGGCGCGCGGGGCTGAAGCTCGGCGAGCGGCCAGAGCTTGGAGAGCGCCGGTTACTTGCCGGAGCGCGGCAGCTCGCTGTGGTCGCGGATCGCGGCGCGGACCTTGGCCATGGTCGTCGTGCAATATTCCTCGCGCTCCTTGAGGAAGCGCTGCTGCTGCGCGCGGAAGTTGGCAACGCGCTCCCGGACCTCGGATCCGAAGTCGCCGCTGATGTCGAGCTTGGTGAATTGCGGCGGCTGCGCCGGTGGCGGCGGGACTTCCACGACGGTCACCGTCAAGGGCGCGGGGGGCAGGCCTTCGAGCACGGTCGGCACCGGAAGCGGCGGCGGCATGACCACCCTTGGGGCCTCGGCCGCCGGCTTGATCTCCAGGGCGGGCCTTGCCTCCGAAGCGGGCTTTGTCTCAAAGGCGGGCTTCGCCTCAAGGGCCGGCTTCGCCTCAAGGCCTGCCTCGACCACGGCCGCCGCGGTGGTGGGCAGCGGGGCAGGTGCTGGCGGTACGGCGGTCCGCTGGGCAGCCGCAGGCAACTCGGCGTCGGGCAGCTTGCCCTTCACCGACTGTACGAAAGCCATTGTCTGCGCGATCAGGAGATCGCGTTCCTTCATCCACTTCATGGCGCACCTTGAGCGCGCGGATTGCAGCAGAGCAACCCGGGGGAATCAAGCTCTCGCCACCATGATGGTTGACGAAGACGCCTGTTTTGCAGGCACGGTGACAAAATTGTGACGTGCCTGCGCACGAGCACGGTCAGCGCTGGCGGGGATTGGTGTTCGGGACGAACGGGATACCGACGATCCGGACCGGTGTCTGGCTCGGTGCCGGCGCCTGATTCGCGGCCGGCCGAGGCGCGGCGCTGGCCGGCGCGGGCGCCGGATCGAGCAGGGCGACGATGCCGGCAGCGGCGACGCTGAGCAGCGTGAAGCTGCCCAGAAGCATCAAATCGTGGTTGGTCTCGCGCACCCTCATGGAGGGAAAATCGCGTGAGGGGGCATCATGTTCCAAACAAATGCTAAGGCGCTTTCGCGCGGTCGGGTCCCGGCTTGAGAAAGTGGGTCGGGAGCGGCCGGGGGCCCAGAGCGTCCGGATTCAGAAGATAGGTCGGCCCAGCGGGATCAGGATCGCGACTGAACGTTCGGACCCGGCGCGGCGGCGTGAGCGGATCGGGCTGCCTTAGTGCGCTGCCGCCTGGGCAGGTGCCGGTTCGATGCTGCGGGCTTCGATCTGATCGGCGTAGCGGCCATACTCCTCGGCCATTTCGAGCAGCTTTTCTCGCACCACGGCGTCGGTGACCTGGCGGGCCAGCCGTCGTGCCTGATCGGATTGGAAGCGATAATGGGCTGTGTCGGACATCGTAGGCTCCTCACACATGTGTAAGGGGCGTCCGGCAAAGGTTCATCAAGACGTCATTGAAGGAAGGACGTCACTGAAGGCAGGCGCTATTGAAGGGTGCTGGGCCGATCGGTCACCGTGGCCGCGACCGGATGGCCGGCCTTGTCCTCGCGGACCTCGACCTCGAACCAACCCATCTCCTTCAGCTCGCGCGCCTTCTTCTCGGCCGCGTCTTCGCTGTCGCGCTTCAGCACGATTTGACTGGTGCCATCCCGGGCAAGGATCAAATAGGTCATTGGCTGAGTCCCATCCCGCATTCTGCATACCGCGTTTCGGGCTGCAAGGACAGAAACAAGGCGAGGGATGGGGGATGCTACGGGGATGATCCCACGATTCCTGCCAATGCACAGGGCGTCCGGCTGTTGCCGGCTGCCGTCGGTATCGACCGGCTACGCGGGTTGATCGCCGACATCCGGGGCGCGCTCAGACCAGCGCAAGCGTGATTGGCGAGCGGTCCGCCGCTGGCTGCCGGCGGCAGGCTTGCGCGTTGCGTCGCGCAACGCATATTGAGATGACGTATATCATCCAATTCCCATGGAGCCCGGGAGACTACGGCCTTCCATGAAACGTTGTGGGTAATCCAGGCGAGGCTCTTTAATTGAGCCGCGAATACATGCTCGGCTTGGCTCAAGCACCATGCGCGGCGCAAGCCGCGTCGATCTGGATGGAGGACTCGATGCCCAGGCACTTCGGTTTGAAGGCAACATCGGCGGCAGCACGGTCGGCATTCACGGGATCATCAAGAGATCTGCAGCAGCGGACCGCGTCGGCAACTGCGTCGAAGAACCTTGCTACAGACGGTTCGCCGGCGCGAAAGCCCGCTTCGCCAGGCTCGGAGCTGCCATATTCTCCGACAAGCTGGCGGGGCTGCTGCGGTCGACGGTCGATCTCGGCCGACTGAAGCTGCGCGCGACGAGGCGTGGCCGGCCGGCCTTCATGGCTCTGACGGCTGGTGCTTGTTGTCGCGCTTCAGGTCCAGGCGATCGATGCGTTCATCGATCAGTCGATTCAGTCGCTCGTCCCGCAGCTTGTCCTTCCTGTACAGCCCGCCATGCAGGCGATAGGCGACGAGGAGCAGGACGACAGCAACGCCGACGAGATAGTAGGACCAGTCCATCATCAGAACCGCGCCTGGCAGCGTCCATTGTGAAACAACTGAGCCTCTGCACTCTGCCAAGCAGCGCGACTGGCGGCTCGTCAGCACAACCGTAGGGTCAGCTCAATTGGCGCCCGCGAGGATGAACAGATTGTTGTAGACGGGCAGTGCAATGAGGGCGACCACGTAAGCCATTTGGCGTTCGCTGTTGCCATGCCAAAGCAACCACATCACGAGGTAGGTTAGGCCCAGTTTGGCAATGAGCCACCATTCACCCAGCCACTCCTGGGTGAGCCACATGAACGGGTTCAGTTCGCCCATTCCCCGCTGCAAGATTTCGTTGGTGGTGGTGAGATCCGAGTAGCCCATCAGCAGGGCACAGACCAACAGCATTGCCTTCAGCAACGACGTCCTCGTCCGCAACTGCTTTTCCGTCATCCGGTGCCTGCCCGAAATCCGCTTGTGGCTCCCCAACTGCACAATTTTGCGGAATGTTTGCAGCGAGTGCAAGCCTCCACGACCCGGTTGTCCAACGCTCTGCCCGCCAAGGCGACCATGTTGGGTACCCCGTACCGAGGCACGGCCCACTGACCCGTCTGATTGATTTCGTGAAAATATGGTGCCGGCTGAGGGGATTGAACCCCCGACCTTCAGTTTACAAAACTGCTGCTCTACCGCTGAGCTAAGCCGGCGACATGGAATGATTTGCGGGCTCGCATAGCAGACTTGGCGGGACAGGGCCAGAACCTGAAGGCCAGAACCGCAAGGCCAGAACCCGGAAAGCTGATCGACCGCGTCGCCTCCACCGGCCTGGTGGCAAAAAGGCGGCCCGAGGGCCGCCTTTTGCGCATCAGCGTTCGCCTGAGCTACTGGCAGGGATGCCGGAGGCCGTCGCTGCCACGGAACCAGGTGCCGGGGGTGCAGACAAAGCCGTTCTGCCGGGCATATTCCTCGCCGCCGATCGGGGCGGTCGCGATCGCGGCGGCTGTTCCGACGGCGCCACCGACCACGCCGCCCACCACACCGGCCGCAGCGTCGACGGGCCCGAACGGGCCGGGGTCATACCGGTTGTAGCTGCCCTGCCAGTCGCGGTCACGCCGGTCGGAGCGGTGGTGGTAGGTGGTGCGGGGCGTGCCCGGCGCCATCGCCTGGCATCGGGCATCCGGAGTTGCGTTCGAGCAGCGTACAGGCGTGCCGATGGACTGCTGCGCCATTGCGGGGCTCGCAAGCGCCGCGGCGACGAGCGCGACAGCGCCAACGATCTTAAGCTGTGTCATGCGAGATCTCCTCTTGCCGTAGTGCAGAGCTAATTTCGCTGAGCCACGCCTGTTCCGACGCGGCCTTGCCCTGCGTTCAAACCAGTGTGAAGTTCCGATAGCCCGCGCATGATGCGTTCCGGATGATGCGGCCTTTGACGAGAATTGCATGCACACCAGCGACATCGACTACACCGCAGGCGACGCCATTTTGCGCGGCTATCTTGCGTTCAAGGACCGCGGCGTCAAATGTCCCGGCGTGCTGGTATTCCACGAAGGACTCGGGCTCGGCGATTTCGCGATGGAGCGGGCGCGCAGGCTTGCCGAGCACGGCTATGTGGCGCTCGCCGCCGACATGTTCGGCGAGCGGCGGCAGGCCGCCGATCTGCAGCAGGCCATGACGCTGATCGGTCATTTGCGCTCCAATCCCGCAACGCTCCGCGCGCGGGCGCGCGCCGCGCTCGCGACGCTCACGGCATTGCCCGAGGTCGATGCGACCCGTTGCGCGGCGATCGGCTTCTGCTTCGGCGGCACGGTGGTGCTCGAGCTCGCGCGCGACGGCGCCGACCTCAAGGCCGTCGTCAGCTTCCATGGCGTGCTCTCGACCACGCAGCCTGCCGCAGCAGGTGCGGTGAAGGCGAGCGTGCTGGTCTTGACCGGGGCCGACGATCCGCTGGCGCCGTCCGACCAGGTCGCGGCGTTCGAGAACGAGATGCGCGCCGGCAAGGTTGCCGACTGGCAGGTGATCAGCTACGGCAACACGCTGCACGGCTTTACCAACCCGACCGCCGACGGCTCGATCATGAAGTCGGCGCTCTATGACGCGCGGGCCGACCGCCGCTCCTGGGCGGCGATGCAAGGCCTGTTCGACGAGGTGCTGGTTTGACGAGGTGTCGGCCTGACAAGATCGGCGATGTGGTGTTTGATCTGCCGTCACGCACCGGCGCGGGGGATTGATGTTCGGAATCTTGAGTCTTGGCTTTCTGCTCGGCATGCAGCATGCGCTGGAGCCGGACCACATCGCGGCGGTATCGAGCATCGCTGCGCGCCGTACCCATGTCGGTGACATCGTCAAGCACGGCCTGACCTGGGGCCTCGGTCACACGCTCACGCTGTTCGTTTTCGCCGGCGCCGCGATCCTGCTCGGGCACGCGATCCCCGAGACGGTGGCGCAGCCGATCGAGACCGCGGTCGGCGTCATGCTGGTCGGCCTCGGCGCGCATGTGTGGTGGCGGCTGTGGCGCGATCGCGTGCACTTCCACACCCATTCGCACGGCGACGGCAAGACGCATTTCCACGCCCACAGCCACGGGGGCGACATCGTGGCGCCTGCGTCCACTCTGCCGCATGCCCGGGCGCCGCACAGCCATGCCCACGGCTTCCGCTGGCGCACGCTGCTGGTCGGCCTGATGCACGGCATGGCGGGCTCGGCGGCGCTGTTGGTGCTGACGGTGTCGCAGGCGCCGAACCCGGTGGTCGGGCTCGGCTATGTCGCGCTGTTCGGCGTCGGCTCGATGATCGGGATGGGCGTGCTGTCCGGCGTGATCGCGGTGCCGCTCGCGGCCTCCGCACGCTGGCTGACCTGGGCCAACCGCGGCCTGCAAATCGCGGTCGGCGCGGTGACGATTGCGATCGGCATCCACGCGATCATCGAGAACGCCTTCACCTGACGCAGCGGCGCGTATTCGCCGCCGTTAACGATTCCTGATCCCGCACGGCCGCATTGACCGGATGCGGATGCTTACGCGTTAGGCTTACCGCCAGTTTGGCCCGCGCCCTTAACCCTTCCGCCAAGCCGTTGGATTAGGCTGCTTGTGGAACAATTCGGGACGCTGGGTGAACATGCGCGGAAGTCTTGCGCTGGCGATATTGGCTGGGATGACCTCGACGGCGCTTGCCGGCGGCGGCTTCGACATCGTCGTGCCCAACCGTCCCGGCGTGCCCATCATCATCAATGGCGTCGACGCGTCCTACGCCGTGGTCGAAAGCGCGATGGGGCTCGCCCGCAACGAGTCGATGGTGCCGACCGTCTATGGCGGCCGCCCGATCGATCCCCAGCCGAATGTCGGCCATTATTATCCGAGCCTCGGCCACATGCCGGGTTACGGCCGCCTCGAGATCGAGCCGCCGGCCAACCGCCGCCTGCCGCAGCCGGCCGAGAGCTATCATCAATCGTGGGGGGCGCAATCCGCGCCGCTGCCCGCACAGTCCAACGTGCCGGTCGATCCGCCGCCGGTGATCTATGCGCCGCAATTCAACGGGCCGCAGCGACTGCCGGGACCGGTCCTGCGGCCACCGCGTCCCCGAGGACCCTAAGCCAACTGCCCCAAATCTACAGCCCCTAATGGGGTGCCTTCATAGCCACCAAGAGCTACGCGACGAACAGAGAGACCATCAGGAGAGAGTAATGCGTCAAATGATCAAAGGACTGATTGCGGCCGTGGCCGTCATGGTGACCGCGCCCGCAATGGCGTGCGGTTTCAACCCTTGCGGCGCGCCGGTTTATGCCGCGCCTGCCGTGACCTATGGCTGCGGCGGCTGCGGTGGCTACGGCTATGGCTATGGTGGCTACGGCGCGGTCGAACGCCTGCCTGACCCGGATGCGGCCTATCCCGGCGCAGCGCAGCAGTACTATTACGTCAACCAGGGACCGAGCTACACCGGCCCGGGCAATTGGGCGCCGCGTCCGTATTACCGCGAAGGCTATGGCCGCCCGTATTACGGCTATCGCCACTACGGCTACCGCCATCACTATCGGCCGTACCGTCCGCACTACGGCTATCGCTACGGCTACGCGCCGCACCGCTACGGCTATGCGCCGCATCGCTACGGTCATCCGGTGCTGCGCCGCTACTACTGATCCGACAATCGATCGACAAGATATCAGCGCCCGTTCGCGTCAAGCGAGCGGGCGTTGCTACATCAACCCGAGGCGGCTGGCGCCGATATAGAGCGCTAGCACACAGGCGTTCGACACGTTGAGGCTCTTGATCTCGCCGGGCATGTCGAGGCGGGCGACAGTGCTGCAGGTCTCGCGCGTCAATTGCCGCAACCCCTTGCCTTCGGCGCCGAGCACCAGCGCGAGCGGTTGCTGCAACGGAACCTTGCCGAGATCTTCCGAGCCCTCGCTGTCGAGGCCGACGGTCTGGAAGCCGTGGTCGTTCAGCTCGTTCAGCGCGCGCGCCAGATTCTGGACGGTCACCATTGGCACCAGCTCGAGCGCGCCGGAGGCGGACTTCGCCAGCACGCCGGTGGCCTCCGGGCTGTGGCGGGCGGTGGTGACGATTGCCTTCACCGCGAATGCCGCGGCCGAGCGCAGGATGGCGCCGACATTGTGCGGATCGGTGATCTGGTCGAGCACCAGCACGATGCCCTCCTGCGCCAGCGTGTCGATGCCGGGCGAGGGCAGGGGTTCGGCCTCCGCCAACAGGCCTTGATGCACGGCATCGGGGGTGAGGCGCCGGTCGATATCGCCGGGCCGGACGATCTCCGGGGTGACTCGGGTCGCGATGTTTTCGTCGGCGAGGCGCTTGGCGGCGTTCTCGGTGAGGTAAAGCTTGCGGATCTGGCGGTCCGGGTTGGCAAGCGCCGCCGCCACCGTGTGCCAGCCATACAGAATCACCGGTCCGTCGGAACCGGATTCGCGCTCCCGCCGGGCTGGCGGGCGGCCGAATTTCGGCCCTCTTTGGAAGGGTTTACCGCCCTTGCCTCGGAAATTGGGTTTGCGGTCGCGATCGCTCATGTGAGGCTTGTGTCACGGGTGTCGCAGAATGGCAATTTAACCGGCAAATTGCGCGCCGGCTTGGTTGACTTTGGGGACCGCCTTCGCCCATAAACGCGCCCGACCGCGCACCCGCTTCGGGTCGGCCGGTTATCAGCGTCATTTCGATGACCCGGTCCGCCGCCACTCGCGCGGCCGGTTCGACGCTGTTGGACGGGGGAGTGTCCCGAGTGGCAAAGGGAGCTGACTGTAAATCAGCCGCCTCATGGCTTCGCAGGTTCGAGTCCTGCCTCCCCCACCAGCCTTCGCTCGCTTCGCGAGCTACGGCTGGGCAAGCCAGCAAGTCTCCATCATAGCGAAGTGAGTGAAGGCTGCCGCGCCGAAGCCCAACGGGCGAAGGCGGGCTGCATCGGACGCACACCGACTTCCCACTCCGTCCGCGCGCACATCTCCACCAGCGTTGCGCCGCCGCCACCCCGACTCACCCCCGCAACCCACGCCGCAGCAGCTTGGCGAAATCCTGCGCCATCTGCGACGGCGCCTCGTGCGTCGGGGAGAGGATCGCGATCTGGTACTGGATCTTCGGCTTGAACGGGCGGATGGCGAGGCCCTCGGTGAACGGCTTGCTCACCACGGGATCGACGATGCCGACGCCGCGGCCTTCGGCGACGAGCTGGCACGCGGTCGAGAAGAACTCGGTCTCCGCGACCACGTTCCAGCGCGCGCCATATTCGGAGAAGGCGGATGCCAGCTGCTGGTAGATCGGATCGCCGCGAAACAGCGTCACGAAGGGGACGCCATCCAAGTCATCAGGGGTGATCTGCTTCAGCTTCGCCAGTGGATGCGCAGGCGGCAGCATGCACACGCACTCGTAGGAGAACACCTCCATGTGCGAGGTCGGATAATCCAGCGGCAGCTCGGCGACCGCGAGGTCGAATTGCTGAGTCGAGATCAGCTCCCGGACGGTCGCCGAATTGCGCGTGATGATCTTGATCTGCAGCTCGGGCTTGTTCCTGGCGAACTGCGACAGCAGGCGCGGCAGCAGGCTGATCGAAATGCTCGGATAGGCCGCGATCGCGAGGTGACCGCGCCGCCCGGACCTGATCTCGGCCGCAACGCGCGATGCGTTCTCGGCGGCTTCGAGGGCGCGCGCGGCCTCGACATAGAACAGCTTGGCTTCCGGGGTCGGTTGCAGGCGGCCGCCGCGGCGCAGGAAGAGATTGAGGCCGGTCTCGTGCTCGAGGCCCGCGATCATCGTGCTGATGCCGGGCTGCGACATGCCGAGCAGCTCGGCCGCCCTGGTCATGGTGCCGTGGAGCATCAGGGCGCGGAAGCATTCGAGCTGTCTGAGGCGCATCGGACGACTATACGAATCTGCTATAATGGACACAATTAATATTATTAGAATTGCATGACGAGCGGTGCTCCAATGGCGCAACGAGCCATTGAGGAGCCACCAAATGACCGCAGCAATCATCGATCTGACCCGCGCCCGTCTGATTCCCGCCCGCAACGGCGTGGCAGCGCGCCTCGATGCGGGTGAGACGGTCATGGTCGTCAACACCCACGGCAAGCAGGTGGTCGACACCTGGGCCTTCAATGCCCGCGACACCGGCGAGTTCATGTCGATGGAGCACAGCCGCGCATCGATGCTGCGGCTGATTCCGCGCGTCGGTGACACGCTGACCACCAACCGGCGCCGCGCGATCCTCACCTTGGTCGCCGACACCACGCCGGGAATCCACGACACCTTGATCGCGGCCTGCGACATTCACCGCTATCGCCAGCTCGGCGCTGTCGGCCATCACGACAATTGCACGCAGAATCTGGCGCATGCGCTCGAGGCGGTCGGCCTCACGGCTGCGGTGACGCCGGCGCCGCTCAATCTGTTCATGAATGTACCGGTCACCGACAGCGGACAACTGGACTTCAAGTCGCCCGTCAGCGAGGCCGGGCAGTATGTGACGCTGCGTGCCGAGATGGATCTGGTCATCGTGTTCTCCGCCTGTCCGCAGGACATGGTGCCGGTGAACGACATGCGGCCGACCGACGCTCATTTTCTCATCGCCTGACACGCGCCCGCGCGGAGAACCGATCATGCGCAAGCTGCCGCCGCTCAATGCCGTCCGCGCGTTCGAAGCCGCGGCGCGTCACGAGAGCTTCACCGCCGCCGCCAATGAGCTCTGTGTCACGGTGACGGCGATCAGCCACCAGGTCCGGCAACTCGAAGCGATCCTCGGCCACAAGCTGTTCGAGCGCTCCGGCCGCGCGGTGGTGCTGACCGCGGAGGGCCATGCGTTGTTCCCGATGCTGCGCGACGGCTTCGACCGCATGGCGAGCGCGTTCGCGGCGATCCGGCCGCCGGCCGATGGCGATGCGATCACGGTATCGACCACGCGCGCCTTCGCCGAGCGCTGGCTGATGCCGCGGCTCGCGCGCTTCAACGCGGCGTTTCCTCACCTCGTCGTCCACATCGATGCGACCGAGGAGGTGCGGATGCCCGGCGCAGACGGCGTCGATCTGGCGATCCGCTACGGCCGCGCCGATCGCGCCGGCGAGACATCGGTGCTGTTCAGCGATCGCTACATTGCGGTTGCGGCGAACGCGATCTGTCCGCCCGGTGCCCGTCTCGGCATTGACGACGTCCGCTCGCGCTCGCTGCTGGCGTTCCGCTGGAAGAATGCCGCACTGGATTCGCCGGGGTGGTCGGCCTGGCTTGCGGCGGCCGATCATGATCCGGACCGGGACTTCCGCATCTCCTGGTACAGCGAGGAGCCGCTGGCGCTGCACGCCGCCGAACGCGGGCTCGGACCGCTGTTGTGCAGCGATGCGCTGGTGGACGAGCAATTGCGTCAGGGCACGCTGCGCCGGCTCGACGGTCCCGCGCTTGCGGGCTTTGCCTATCGCCTGGTCGATGCGCCAGGCGCTGCCCGGCGCAAACCGGTGACGGCGTTCATCGACTGGCTGCGCGGGGAAGCCGCCGCATTCCGGGCGGCTCCCGACCAGGTCATGACACGGGCTGCGTGAAATAGGGCAGGGTCTCGACGCGGACCTGGTAGGTGCCCGCCTTGACCAGGCCGTCGAGATGCGCGGCGATCTCCTCGAGCGATGCGAACCAGACCTTGCGTTCGGCAACGATCCGCTCGAGCCAGCGCTCCACGACGCGCCAGCGGGCAAGCCGGCCGGTCAGGAACGGGTGCCAGATCCCCATCCAGAATCCGCCGGCCTCATAGGCCGCCTCAAACTCCTCGAACGAGGCGGCAAGGCCTTCGCTCGGCGATTTGACCGGCATCATGTAGCCGATCTCTGCGTAGTGGGCGAAGGGCGGCCAGTCGTCCGATCCCCAGTGCGGTGGCATCTCGTAAAGCGATCCGCGCGTGGTGCGCATCTGGTACGGGATGTCATCGGCCATCAGCGATGAATCGTAGACGAAGCCGTGCTCGATCAGGAGATCGATCGTGGTCTGGTTGGCGTTGTAGACCGGCGCACGGTAGCCGCGCGGCTTACGCCCAGTCATTGCGACATGAATGGCAAGCGCGCGTTCGAAGGCCTCGCGCTGCTGCGCCGAGGAAATCTCCGTCGGGTCCTCGTGGATGTAGCCGTGATGGCCGATCTCGTGGCCACCCTTGAGAATGGCTTCCACGGCATCCGGATAGCGCTGCATGGTCCAGGCCGGCATGAAGAACGACTGCTTCAGCCCGAGGCGCCGATAGGTCTCCAGGATGCGCGGCACGCCGACGGTCGGCCCGTATCGTCCCATCGTGATCGGGTAGAGCCGGTCGAAGGAGTCCTTCGGCCGCGCGATGTGGATGAGGCTGTCGGCGTCGACGTCGAACGTGATCGCGCAGGCGCAGCGCGCCCCGTTCGGCCAGGGGATGGGATTCTTGATCATCGGATCATCCTCGTGCAGCCGGCGGACAAGCGGCGCATCATTCCGCCGCGACATTAACAGGCCCGTCGATTCCAAGACACTGCCGGACCAGCACCGGGATCGCGGCAAAGGCGTCGGCAACCGATCGCCGGTAGCGCTCATCGTTGAACTCCTGATAGTCGACCGCGATCAGATGGCTCTCCTGCACCCCGAGATAGTGGGCGCAGGTGAAGATGTGGGTCTCCAGATGGTTCATGGCCTCCCGCACTCCGCCGGGGCCGAAGCCGAATTCGCCACGCGAGCTCAGCACCACCAGCGTCTTGCCGCGCATGATCGGCTCGAGCGGAAACTCGCCGCGGGCGAGATCGAAGCTGAAGGTCTTGTCGATCCGGATCACCTTGTCGAACCACGACTTCAGCGCCGCCGGCATGCCGTAATTGTGCATCGGTGCCCCGATCACGATCACATTGGCGCGTTCAAGCTCGTCGATCAGTTCGTCGGACAGACGAAGTTCGTCATGCTGCTCCGCGGTACGGTCGCCAGGCGCGGTGAAGGCGGCGGCCACCCAAGCCTCCGTGATGAGCGGTGGCGGGTCGCGGCCGACGTCGCGCGAGATGACCGTGGCGCCGGGCTCGTGCGTCAGCCAGTGTTCGACGAACGATTTGGAGAGTTTCCGGCTGACCGAACGGTCGCCGCGCGGGCTGGCATCGATATGCAGAAGTGTCGTCATCCCTGGCCTCTGCTGATTGGGGAGCAATGCGTCGGCTCCACAATGACCAAATGTCGGGATCGGCGTGATTGACGAATCCGGCAGGTCAGTTGAGAAAATCTCAACGGTGAAGCGGCGTGCCACGGTGACGCTGCGATCGCTCCTGATGGCGGCCGTATTTTCCGGCTCGCTGCACGCAAACTTCACTCTCGATGCCGCCTCAACCCGGCTTGAGGATTTCTCATTATCGCCTCAACGCTGCCTGCTGCTCAGATGCCTCATCCCGGCCCAGATCAATGCGCCGGACAACGGGGGAAACATGTTGCTCAAGCAGACACAGCTTCCGGTGCAGGATGAGGCCGGCTTCGATGCCCACGGAATCGAGCCGGTGCCTGCGGCGCACCGCACGTCGTCGTCGTTCGATCAGTTCTGGATCTGGACCGGCGCGAACATCGCGCCGATCAACTGGGTGCTGGGCGCGCTCGGCATCCAGCTCGGCCTCAGCCTGCTGCAAACGCTTGCCGTCATCGTCATCGGCAACCTGTTCGGCGCGGCGCTGTTTGCCGCCTTCTGCCTGATGGGACATCGCACCGGCGTGCCGCAGATGGTGCTGGGCCGGCTGGCGTTCGGTCGCCGCGGTGCCTATCTGCCGGCACTGGCGCAAGTGCTGATGCCGATGGGGTGGGTCGCGATCAACACCTGGATCGTGCTCGATCTTTGCATGGCGGCGCTTGAGCGGATGGGTATCGGCGGCGGCATCGAGCTCAAATATGCGATCGCGGTGTTGGTGATGCTGTTCCAGATCGGCATCGCGGCCTGGGGCTTCAATGCCATCAAGGTGTTCGAGCGCTACACCATGCCGTTCATTCTGCTGATCATGGCGGTCATGACCGCGCTCGCGTTCCTGCACGTCGACATCAAGTGGCAGTCCGCCAATGTCACCGGCATGCCGGCATTCGCCGCCGCGACGCAGCTGATGACCGCGATCGGCATCGGCTGGGGCATTTCGTGGCTGACCTATGCCTCCGACTATACGCGCTTCACCAGGCCGTCGCTCGGCGCGGCCAAGGTGTTTCGGGCGACATTCCTCGGCATGTTCCTGCCGACGGTCTGGCTTGCCTTCCTCGGTGCGACGATTGCATCGGCCGGCGCTGGTTCCGATCCGTCGAAGCTGATCATCGCAGCGTTTGGCACGATGGCGCTGCCGGTGCTGCTGGTGCTGCTGCATGGCCCGATCGCGACCAACATCGTCGTGATCTATTCGGCGGCGCTGTCGTCGCTGGCGCTCGATCTGCGGCGGCCGCGTTGGGTGATCTCGGTGGCCTCCGGCCTGATCGCCTCCGCGATCCTGTACGGCTTCCTGCAGTCGGGCGACTTTGCCCACGCCTTCGACAATTTCATGGTCGCTCTGATCGTCTGGATCAGCCCATGGGCCGGCGTCACGCTCGCGGATTTCTATCTGGTGCGACGCGCCCGCATCGATGTCGCCTCGCTCTACGAGGAGCCGGGCCGGGATCGTGATTTCAACTGGGCGGGACTGATCGCCTTTGCGGCAGGCTTCGTAGCGGCATGGGCCTTCCAGATGGGCACGATCAAGGCCATGCAAGGCCCGCTTGCATTGGCGACCGGCGGGGTCGACCTGTCATGGCTCACCGGGATCGGCGTTGCGATGGTGAGCTATCTTGGGCTGCATCGGCTGTTTGGGCGTCCACTGGCGCGGAGCGTCCCGTCGCCGAGCGCGGACGCGGCGTCGATCGAGCCGGCGACCACGTCGACCTGAAGCGGCACGCCGTGCGCTCGCCTCACTCCATCCGCGCAAATAACTCCACCAGCGTTTCGCGCAGCCAGCGCTGCGCGGGGACGGTATCGTTGCGCTGGTGCCAGAACAGGCTGACGATGCGCGGCGGCGCCGGTAGCGGCACCGCCACTGCATGCAGATGCGGCGCGTGGCGGGACTGCGCGCTGAGATCGCGCCGCAGCTAGGTTGCTGGTCTTCGCGTGGTCTCCACCACACTATGAATATATGCTGCTAGTTCCCGAAGAAGCTGCGGCTTATGTTCGATCAACCACTCGGTGAGGAACTTTGAGTGGCGAACCTTGTCATAGGCGTTGCCGGGTTCACCTAGTTCATCAATCACCGCTTTCAATAGGTTGGGTGCGTGGACGTTGGAAAGCCAATTAACGTCGGCCAAATCTCCACTCCACCCGGGAGTTGCACCGGCGCGTCGCATCGCTTCCTCAATGCGTGACGGGGCTACAGGGGCCGACTTGTCGCGTGCAATCCATCTTAGAAGTGCGGCGATGGCCTCCGGTTCGAGCAGGTAATTTTCATAGCACAATCGAGGTAAAAAGTGAGCGGCGCCTTTCGATTCTCGTACGAGATCATCGATCTCTTGTTGGGTGCGACTTTCCCGGTCGAAGCTAAATGACACCGTGGCGGGGAGAAGTGCTGCGCCTGAGCTAACCTTCTTATAGATGCTCCATATGAGTGCTGCTTGCCTTTTATTCTTTCTTTCAAAGTCTCCCGTGTTCTTCATGGCTACGAATACCAAGCCGAGTTCCACCTCCTTCAAAATCTTCTCGAGAATGAGGGGAAAACAGATCTCTTCTGTAGGACCTTCTACCCAGACTGCGCGATCGTACCCAAATACGTCTGAAAAGCTTACTCCCAAGTCGGTCAATAGCATCTTCAGGTCATTGACCTGATCTGCTTCCACCCTTCGGACGGAGCTTTCACCGTGCTTCCATTCGACCGAGTAGATAATCTGTGGCTTAACCGTCGCGAGAAGTTCGGCGGAATGGGTGCCGATGATGTACTGGTGGTTATATTGTTGAAGCACTTGCATCAGCTTTTTCGCGGCACCGGGATGCAGGAAGCTACTCGGCTCATCGATGACGATTACGCCACGGCGAACTGTCATAGCCACATAAAGTATGCAAAGTACCTGCCCGACACCGGTTCCGCAGTTCTGTAAGGGGTCCGCTAAGTCTCCTCGTTGTATCGAGGCATCGAACTGCGAAACCTTTACTTCCGACTGATTATGCACGAGACCAACCGATACATACCTTATTGAAGGGAATATCTCGGCAACGTGCCGGTTGAATTCTTCGAACTGCCCCCTGTGGCTGCCTTGCCAGGTATGCAATACGGCCGCTAGGTTTTGGCCGTCAGGCGACAAGATCGTTGCTTCTTGTGCAGGAGTCGTTCCGATAGCTAAGCGCTCAGCTCTAAAAACGTAGATGGTGCTGTCGCACTCACGCTGGGCAATCTGGGGCAAACTGTCCATCTGGCCGCTTGATAGGCCGACGGGCTCGACAGACCGACGGGCTCGATTTCCGATAACTCCCAGTGATCTTTCAAATTGCCCTTTATCGAATAAGGCGTGAGATGGATAATCCCGACCAAGCCAACCAGAACTAAACGGGACCTTAAGCTGCAACGTAATCTGCTCCTTCTGCAGTACCGACAGTGCAAATTTAGTTGCATCTTGTTCGGAGTTAACTGGCAACGCTGGGACGTGGACAACCCCGCCGTTAGCCAGAATGGCATTGCGCAATTCCTCGCCACTGATTGAGAGGTCGAACTCTGCTGAGGACGTTTCGTCTAAAGGTACACCAGCATCCACACCAACCATCTTATGCTTGTGATGTGGATTTCGGTGCAAACGGAATGCCTCCAGCAGAGCGCTTTTGCCGGAATTGTTCTGCCCAATCACAACTGTGAATCCGGGAGCGAATTCAAGCCATCCGGAATCTCGGAAGCTCTTATAATTCTGCAATCTCAGCCTTAGAATTTTCATAGCAATGTAGAGTATCGAGATATTCACCTCGCGAGATAGGCAGAAATTCGAGTATTCAACCGGAAGTTTGGGGATGACTTCCCAAATTCCCAAG
The DNA here is from genome assembly GCF_002532045.1 of Bradyrhizobium sp. C9. Classification (GTDB taxonomy): domain Bacteria; phylum Pseudomonadota; class Alphaproteobacteria; order Rhizobiales; family Xanthobacteraceae; genus Bradyrhizobium. The sequence goes on from NZ_NWTG01000012.1 coordinate 147,035, forward strand.
TGGTCACCTCATCGCTATGGATCGATCGTGGCCAGATGTCGTGTTCGCCCAGTACGACCTTGATTCCGTTAACGGTTACGCTGCTGGCGAAAGGGCAGCGTCTAAGCTTGCGAGAGATTCACCTGGGTCCCGGCGATCTCTCGCCGTCGAGTTCAGCGTGACTTCGATCTGACCTACATTACGAGTGCCAAGGGCCACGAGGAGGAGCACATGACGAAAGCGGGTCGCATCTGCCCCTTATTCCATCCGCGCGAACATCTCCACCAGCGTCTCGCGCAGCCAGCGCTGCGCGGGGACGGTGTCGTTGCGCTGGTGCCAGAACAGGCTGACGATGCGCGGCGGCGCCGGCAGCGGCACTGGCATGGCGTGCAGATAAGGCGCCTGGCGGGATTGTGCGCTGAGGTCGCGCGGCAGCACCGCGATCAGGTCGGATTGGCGCACGATTTCGTAGGCGGCGTTGTAGTGATTGACGATGGCGACGAGGTTGCGCGACAGCCCGCGCGAGCCGAGAAACTGGTCGTAGGTTGGCAAGGTTCGGCCGGCCAGGCTCACATCGACATGCCTGGCGCCGAGGAAACTGCGCACATTCAACCGCTTCTTGCCCGCAAGTGGGTGATCACGCCGCATGAAGCAGGCATAGTCCACCGTCCACAGCGAGCGCGAGCGGATCAGTCCCTGATGCAGCGCTTCATTGACATAAACGCTCAGCACGCAATCGACCCGATTGTCCTCGAGCTGGTCGGCGATCCCGATGATGGTGTTCGGCACGGTGCGGATGCGCGCCGTCGGCGCCATCTCGGCGAAGCGGTTCAATAGCCGCGGCATCACCAGGGCAGACACGTAGTCCGACATCGACAGGCTGAACTCGGTCTGCGCACGGCGTGAATCGAAGACCTCCTCGTCGAGCGCGCCGCGGATACTCTCCAGCGCGCCGCCGATCGGATCCCACAGCGCCACGGCCCGCTGGGTCGGGCGGATTCCCGTGCCTGATCTGACGAACAGGGGATCGCTCAGCGCGTCACGTAGTCGTGCCAGCGCATTGCTGACCGCGGGCTGCGTCATCTTGAGCGCGTTTGCGGCGCGCGTGACGCTGCCCTCCGTCATCAACGCCTCGAAGACTTTCAGGAGATTGAGGTCGAGCGTGCGAAACGGCATCGGCGACATTCATGCTGGTGATATACTAGATCATAATTATAAATTATTGCGATAATTGAGCTTTGTCTATCATTCCCAGGCTGACCCCGCGGCGCGTGCCGACCGTGGGGCGGAGGGGGGCTATTTCATGTCGATGATCTCGGCGCGCATCGAGCGCCTGCCGTTCGCGCGTTTCCATGTGCACCTGCTGCTGATGGGCGGCCTGGGCTATCTGTTCGACGCGATGGATGCCGCCGTGCTGGCGTTCATCCTGCCGGTGCTGCGTACCGCCTGGGGGCTGACCAATGTCGAGACCGGCGTGCTCGGCAGCAGCACCTTCGTCGGCTATCTGTTCGGCGCGCTGCTCGCGGGAACGCTGGGCGACCTGATCGGCCGCCGCGCGGTGATGATGTCGGCGCTCGCGCTCTACAGCGTGGCCTCGCTGGTCAGCGCGACGGTGGACAGCTGGCCGGCATTCTTCGCAGCGCGCGTCGTCGCCGGCATGGGCACCGGTGCGGAAAGCGCGATCATCGCGCCATATTTCGCGGAGTTCGTGGCGCGGCGTTACCGCGGCGCCTTCACCGGCGCGCTCGCCGGCTTCTTCTCGTTCGGCTTCGTCGCTGCCGCCTTGCTCGGCTATTTCATCGTGCCGGCCTACGAGAACGGCTGGCGCATCGTGCTCGTGATCACCGCCATACCGGTCGTGATGCTGCTGTGGTGGCGGAGGTCGCTGCCGGAATCGCCGCGCTGGCTGGAGAGCCGCGGCAGGGTGAAGGAAGCCGAGGCGGTGCTCGACAAGGTCGAGGCAAGCTTCGCGCGCGAGGGCCGCGTGCTGCCGCCACCGGTCGCCGAGCCCGTTGTGCCGGCCGTATCGTCGGGAACGCTGCTGAGCAATTTTGCGGCGCTCCTGGCCGGCCGCCAGGCGCGGATCACCACGATGACCTGGATCATGTGGCTGTCGATCACGTTCAGCTATTATTCCTTCTTCGTCTGGATTCCCGGCCTCTTGGTGCAGAACGGCATGAGCATCACCAAGAGCTTCGGTTATTCGCTGGCGATGTATTGCGCGCAGGTGCCCGGCTATTTCACCGCCGCTTTCTTCAACGAGCGGATCGGCCGGCAGTCCACGATTGCGACCTACATGATCCTCGGCGGCGCCAGCGCGCTCGGGCTCGCCTTTGCCGCGAGCGACGGGCAGATCATGACGGCCGGCCTGCTGCTGTCGTTCTTCATGAACGGCACCTATGCCGGAGTTTATGCCTACACGGCCGAGGTGTTTCCGACCGCAATCAGGACCACGGGGGCAGGGCTCGCGTCCGCGATCGGCCGCATCGGCGCGATCATTGCGCCGATCCTGGTCGGCTACCTCTATCCGAACTTCGGCTTCGCCGGCGTGTTCGGCGTCACCACGTCCGTACTGTTGATCGGCGCCGTCACCGTCCTCTTGATGGGCGTGCCGACGCGCGGCCGGTCACTCGAAGACATCGCAAGCGAAGCTGCGTGATCGCGGCCGCTGTATCTCGACAGGAGACCCTTATGTCCAGAACCCTCTTCAAGAATGCCGCGCTGCTCGATCCGTTGCGCTCCGACCTGCTCGAAGGCCACCACGTGCTGGTCGAGGACCGCCTGGTCAAGGAGGTCTCCGACCGGCCGATCGAGGCCTCAGTCGATCGCGTCATCGACCTCAAGGGCAAGACCCTGATGCCCGGCCTGATCGACCTGCATGTGCACGCGGTCGCCGTCGAGCTCGACCTGTCGCAGCAGGCGCGGATGGCGAACGTGCTGGTGACGCTGCGCTCGACCATGCTGCTGCGGGGCATGCTGAAGCGCGGCTTCACCACCGTCCGCGATGCCGGCGGCGCCGGCTATGCGCTCAAGCAGGCCATCGACACCGGCCTGACCGATGGTCCGAGGCTGTTCGTCTCCGGCCGCGCGCTGAGCCAGACCGGCGGCCATGGCGACGGACGCGGCCGCTCGGACTATCTGGCCGACCCGACCTGCTCCTGCTGCGTGCGGGTCGGCGCGATCGCGCGCGTCGTCGACGGCGTCGATGCGGTGCGCAAGGCGGTGCGCGAGGAGCTGCAGATGGGCGCCGACCAGATCAAGATCATGGCGTCCGGCGGCGTCGCATCGCCGACCGATCCGATCGGCGCCTACGGCTATTCCGAGGACGAGATCCGCGCCATCGTCGCGGAGGCGAAGGCGCGGCACACCTATGTGCTGGCCCACGCCTACACCGCGGAGGCGATCGAACGCGCGGTGCGCTGCGGCGTGCGCACCATCGAGCACGGCAATCTGGTCGATCTGCCGACCGCGCGGCTGATGGCAGAGCAGGGCGCTTACGTGGTGCCGACGCTCGTCACCTATGAGGCGTTGGCCACCGAAGGCGCCAAATACGGCCTGCCTGCGGCGAGCGTCGCCAAGGTCGCCGACGTGCGCGACGCCGGCTTGCGCTCGCTCGCGATCTACCGCGAGGCCGGCGTCAAGATGGGGTACGGCAGCGATCTGCTCGGACCGTCGCAGCGCTTGCAGAGCGACGAGTTCCGGATCCGCGCCGAGCTGCTCGGTGCGCAGGCCGTGATCCATAGCGCGACCATGGTCGGCGCCGAGGTGCTCGGCATGGAAGGCAAACTCGGCCGCATCGCGCCGGAGGCTTTCGCCGACCTGCTGGTAGTAGAGGGCAATCCGCTGCGCGATGTCACCTGCCTGCTTGGGCAGGGCGAGCACATCCCGCTTGTGATGAAGGCCGGCAATGCCGAGGTCGACCGGCTCGGCGGGTAGGCTCTGCTTGACCTCGCCCCGCGTGCGGGGGAGGGCGAGTGTGCGTCTGAATGATTTCGGAATTTTAGAAATCTATCCCTGAGTTGCCCGACGTGTCAAGGAGCCTGGTCGAGCGCCGGCCAGCGCCGGCTACTTTGCATGGGGTTGTTTTCGATATTTTGGCAACCCGTCCCCTTTGCGCTCTCGCGTCACCATACCGCGCGGCGGTACCCTTCGAGGGGCCCGGACAGGCCGACTAGCTCGATCACGATACCGCTGGCGGCGTTGACGTGGCCGGGCGGAAGCACGACATAGCGGTTGCCGACCCCACCCGCCGCTCCGGAGCCAGCCATGAACGCGCCCAACATCGATCCCGTCCCGCCGCAGTCCGACGGCGACGTCGTGAGCTGGCTGACCAACCAGACGCGCGACCAGCGCTTCATCGACAACATCTTCGCCGAGTTGTGCAACCGGCTGCAGGGCGCGGGCATTCCGCTGAAGCGGGCGACGATGAATCTCCTGATCCAGCATCCGCAATGGCTCGGCGCCCGGATCATCTGGGCCGACGGCAAGCGCGAGGCCGAGATCACCCGGGTCGACTACGATGTCCAGCAGCGATCCGAATATATCGGCAGTCCGGTCTATGAAATCCATCAGGGCGCCGAGGAGGTGCACGAGAAGCTCGAACGCGACCCGTCGCAGGGCCGCAAGCACGCGCTCTATGACGACATGCGCGCGCAGGGCCTGACCGACTATGTGGCGTGGCCACTGCTGCATACGCTGGGCAAGCGGCATGTCGTGACCTTCGCGACCGACCGCGCCGGCGGTTTCGATGATGCGCATATCGCCGAGCTGCGCAAGGTGCTGCCGGTGCTGGCGCTGGTCAGCGAGATCCGCATGAAGAACCGCCTGGCGCGGACGCTGCTCGAGACCTATGTCGGCTCGCACGCCGGCGAGATGATCCTGGCCGGTGCGACGCGGCGGGGCAGCGGCACGACGGTGCGCGCCGCGATCATGATCTGCGACCTCAGGGATTTCACCCGGATCTCGGATAGCTGGCCGCGCGATGACGTCATCGACCTCCTCAACGACTATTTCGACGCGATGTCGGAGCCGATCACGCGGCATGGCGGGGAAATCCTGAAATTCATCGGCGACGGCCTGCTCGCGATTTTTCCGCTCAGCGAGCCCCAGGCCTGCGCCAACCTGCTGCACGCGGTGTCCGAGGCGCGGCTGGCGATGGCGGCGCTCAGCGAACGGAACGGCATGATGGGCCGGGCGCCGATGAATTACGGCATCGGCGTCCATGTCGGCGACGTCATGTACGGCAATATCGGATCGCGCACCCGGCTCGACTTCACCGTGATCGGTCCTGCCGTGAACATGGCCTCGCGCCTCGAAGCCCTCACCAAGCAGCTGAAGAAGACGGTGCTGCTGTCCCGTGCGTTCGCGGATCTGGTCGAGCACGATTTCGCGCTCGAGCATGTCGGCGAGCATCCGGTGCGCGGCTTCAGCGAGCCGATCGAGTTGTTTGCCTATAACGGCTGAAGCATCTTCAGGCCGGCGGCGTCGTCTGCGCCGGAGCGGCCCGATCGATGAATCCCTTGGCGAGGGCGTGATAGACGCCTTCCTTGCAGATCAGGCGCGAACTCGCGTGCGCGATCAGGGCGGCGGCCATCAGCGGCACGACCATGGCGTGATTGTCGGTCATCTCGGTGACGATCACGAAGGCCGTAATCGGGGCCTGAACCACGCCGGCGAAATAGGAGACCATGCCGAGCAGCATGATGGCCGGCAGCGGTGCGCCGTGAAACAGCGGCGCGATGTTGGAGCCGAGCCCGGCGCCGACCGCGAGCGAGGGCGCGAAGATGCCGCCCGGCATGCCGCTGATCGAGGCAAAGGTGGTGGCGAGGAATTTCCAGACGCTGAAGCTGGCAGGCAATTGTGCCCCGGCTTCGAGCGCGGATTTGACCTGCTGATATCCCGTGCCGTAGATCGCGCCGTCGGACGCGATCCCGCAAATCGCGGCGGCTAGTCCGCAGATCGCGGCGAAGCCGACCGGATAGCGCTTGATGGTGCGTCCGAGCGGATTGGCAAATCCGCGCGCCATTGCGATCAGGATGCGGCTGAACAGGCCGCCCGCGAGACCTCCGGCCACGCCGCAGAGCGGCACCGCGAGCCAGTCGGCGCCGTTGCGCAGGGCCGTCGCGCTGGTGCCGAAATAAGTGTAGTTGCCCATCAAAGCGAGCGAGGTCAGGCCGGCGGCGATCACCGCGCCGATGATCAGGCTGCTGGTTCGCGTCTCGAAGGCACGGCTCATTTCCTCAATGCCGAACACGATCCCGGCCAGCGGCGTGTTGAAGGCCGCCGCGACGCCCGCCGCCGCACCGGCAAGGATCAAGCCGGGTTGGCGCCGCGGCGAGAAGCGGCCGAGCGCAAACATGATCGACGCGCCGATCTGCACCGTCGGTCCCTCGCGCCCGACCGATGCGCCGCACAGCAGGCCAAACAACGTCAGTAGAATCTTGCCGGCGGCAATGCGAAGCGAAACCAGGCTTTCGCGCGCGGTCTGGTCGGTCAGATGACGTGCTGCGATGGCCTGCGGGATGCCGCTTCCTTGCGCGTTCTGGAAAAAGCGGTTGGTCAGGAAGACCGACAGCGCGAAGCCTGTCGGCGTCAGCACCAGCGAGGCGTAGCGGAGATGCGACACCAGTGCGGAGAAGGCGAGCTGCGCCAGATCCGCGAGCTGTGCGAGCGCGACGGCCGCCGCACCGACCGCAATGCCGCCCAGCAGGAAGATGGCGCGGCGCTGCCAGCGCGCGGAAACGATTCTGAATAGCCGCCTCTGGCGGTTGGAGGGGAAGCCCATTCTGACGCAATTCCGGCTGATGTCGTGTCCGGTCCGGACGGATCACATCATTCCTAGCACGCGTCGATGGCGTGCGAAGCTCAACAAATCAGCAAGGCATGCCCGCGCAGCCGCCAAATGCCAAAGGTGAAATCCGTGATTTTCCGCGCAGCAGATATTCCGCCGCCTATCTCCGGCGCCGCTGCTTCCTCGGAAACAGCCGATCGCGGATGTAGCGCGAGGTCGGCGTCAGGCGGAGTCCGCGGGGCTTCTGCCAGGCGGCGCGGTCGATCTCCTTCTTGTCGCCGATCGCCAGCCTTCCCTTGGCGTTCTTGGCGATGAAGATCGCATCGCTCATCCTGCGGCCGGAACGCTTGTTCTTGGCCGTCACTTCCTTCCACAGGCTCAGCCTGCCGAGCTTGAGCTTCGGCAGCTCTTCCTTGATCTCACGCTTCAGGCAATCCTTGCCGGTCTCGCGCGCACGCCTGCGTCCGCCGGGGAACATCCATAGCCCGTCCGATCGACGTCGGACCAGAAGGACCTTGCCGCGTTTCGCGGCAACCAGTTTGGAAGACTTCGTCATGTACTGCGCAATGATCGAAACAGATTCGACTCCATTCTAATTTGTCTATTTGAGTAGACAAGTTCCAAGGGCGAATTGTTCCACAGTCATGTGTCGGCTGTTTGTCTACTGCGAACGGTCTGTGCACCGAGGAAATCACGACGATGCGCATCCGCGTAAGAGAGGTCGCAAATGAAGAGGCGGCCGGCTGTGGCGGTCTGTCGCGGCTTCACTGCGGACGCCCTGCGCGCGTTCGCCGTGATCCCGGCCGGCGTTCGTCCGTGGCTCTCTGGTCTCGCTTCATCGAACATCCTCACGTTGAGTTCGTGAAAATGATGATCGTCGTGGTTCCCGTGCAGGAACTGGCGTGACCTGCGATGACAAAAATCCACGACAGACAGGCTCCGCCGCTTGACTGTGTGTTCTTGTTTTGTTCTAATTGCCCTCCACCGTGAATAGGAGGCCGCCATGGACAACCGCATCAACGAAATTCGTAGGCAAATCAGGGCGCTGCGCGTCAGCATGCTCGAGGCCGAGGCAATCATGCGACAGCAGATCAACCGGGATGAGGACTGCGCCTTCGTTGCCGGCGACCTGCTGAAGATGCGCCTGGTGATGAGCCGTCTCGTCGAAGAGCGGGGCACGCTGGGCGACCGCGAGCCGATCATCGTGCATGCGAGCGTTGCTCCGCGCCGCCGCGCCGCGCCGCCGATCTTTCTTCGTGCGGTGAAGCGGGAGCTGGTCGCCGGCGAAGCGCGTGGGTGATGACGCACCCAGGATGCAGCGGCTGCGCGCCGAGTTGCGCGCACTCGACGCATCCGTGAACCGGCTCAGGCAGGCCGGACGCGATAGTGCATCGGCGCAGCTTCTGCTGTCGCGCAAGCGCGCCGAGCTGGAGGACGTGATCTGCCGGAGGAAAGATGAGAGAGCCGCTTCGGTATTTCCACGACAGCGATGATCATGCGCCCTGGATCAAGGCGCTGGCCGAGGTCCGGCACATGGCGACGCGGGAAGGCTGGTGCTTTCACCACGTGCAGGCGATCATCGTGGCGATCGACCAGTATGCGGAGGCCGCGCTCGGCAACCGCGAGTTCTTCCTCAACCGCCCGCAGACCGTTGGCCCGCTGCGGCGAGGAGAGGTGCCGTAGCGCGCAACATCGCCTGCGGCATTTGGCGAGCCGGTGCTGCCGTCATCGCCGCCCTGCGGTTGACACGCTCAAGGCAGCACATCGGCGGGATGCTTGTCGCGATGCTCGACATATTCGACGCGGGTCTGGTCCGGATGCAGCACCAGCATGTTGCGGCCGGTCGGGACTGGCTTCGGGGCCTCGAGGATCGTGGCGCCGACGCCGGGAAGATGCGCGGCGAATGCGTCGATGTCGTCGACCAGAAACGTCAGATGCGTCGCCGTGAACGGCTTCAGGCTCTGCTCCGTCCCAGCAATGAACAGGATCGAGGCGACCTGCGCCAGCCTGAGATCATATTCGGATAGTCGAAGCGAAGGCGCGCCGGCTGGCCGATCAGGGCTTCGTGGAAGGCCACGGCCTCGTCCAGGCCCTCGGGCGGCAGGTAACGTCTCGCCAGGATATTGAGTATCTTCATCGCCAGGTCCTGATGTTCTGATGTTGCTGCGACCGCCATCCGGTCCGGCCAGACGACGCGACAGGGCGCGCCGCCGCTTGCGCAGCGCCGCGATCGCCCGATCGATCTGGTCGAGCTTCTCCTGCATCACGAGGGAGCAGTCCACGCGCGCGCCGCGCCGGCCGTCTTCGAGCGCGGTCAGGAGGTTGCGAAGCTCGCGGGTCGAGAAGCCCGCGGCGATGAGGTCTCTCACCCACGCAGCCCGCTCGATCTCCAGCGCGGCATAGCTTCGATAGCCGTTCGAATTCCGGCGCGGCACGATCAGGCCGGCCGCCTCATAGTGCCGAAGCGTCCGTGCACTCACGCCAAGATGGTGTGCCGCCTCCTGAATCCGCATCGCGATCTCCTGTCGAGGGTCGGCCTAGCACCTTCTCATTAGCGTCAATGTCAAGCGCGGTGTTGCGGGGCTCGCGGGCGGCGCCGCTGAATTCCGTCGATCCGCCGGGACGAATGCGGGGGCCAAATGTCCCGGCCTGTCTGATGTGGCCGGGATGGCCAATCCGCTGCCGGCGACATATCGTGACGATCCGTGGCCGAATCTGCGGCGGGTCGTTCATCGCCGGGTCATCTACATCAGGCCATCGTCAGCGCCGCGCCCGCGAGGGCAGCGGCACATTTTTCGGAGGAGGTTTCGGATGATCAGGGGCTGGCAGATTGCGACGTCGGCGCTTGCCATCGTCGCGATGGTTGCAACGCTGGGCGCAGAAGCGAACGCGGCGCAGTGCGGCAACGGGCCTGGCGGATTCGAAGCCTGGAAGGAGCAGTTTGCCGGTGAGGCGAGGGCCAAGGGCGTCGGCGCCACCGCGATCGATGCGTTGATGCAAGCACATTACGCCAGTGCGACGATCGCCGCGGATCGCGGCCAGCGCAGCTTTGGCCTGTCGCTCGAGCAGTTCATGGCCAAGCGCGGATCTGCGACCATCGTGGCGCGCGGCCGTTCGCTGAAGCAGTCGCAGGCGGCCCTGTTCGCCTCGATCCAGCAGCGCTACGGCGTGCCGCCGGGACCGCTGATCGCGATCTGGGGCATGGAGAGCGGCTTCGGCAGCCAGCGCGGCAACCAGAACATGCTGTCGTCTATCGCGACGCTTGCCTATGACTGCCGCCGTCCGGAGTTCTTCACCGATCAACTCTATGCCGCGCTGAAGCTGATCGACCGCGGCAGCCTGTCCGGCAGCACCCGCGGCTCGATGCATGGCGAAATCGGCCAGACCCAGTTCATGCCGAAGAACGTCCTCGCCTATGGCACCGGCAATCTCGACGTCGCCGCCAACGCGCTTAGTTCGACGGCGAACTTCCTGCGCGCCAATGGCTGGCGTGCCGGCGCCGGCTATCAGCCGGGGGAACCCAATTTCGCCGCGATCGAGGCATGGAACGCAGCAGGGGTCTATCAGAAGGCGATCGCCATCATGGGACGGCAGATCGACGGCCAGTGAGCACGGGGCCAGGTTCCTTCACCCCAAGTTCCTTCACTGCCTGTTAACGCAACGGTGCCCAGATCGTTTGCGGAGAAACGGAGCGAGTGGAGACGGGCTCCATGCTCAAGAACGGCACCTATGCGGCGTGGTTTCGAACGTCGCTCGCTGACGGCACCGGCATCGTGCACGTGGCCGATGGCAGGCTGTGGGGCAGCGATGCCATCATGCTCTACAGCGGCACCTATGAGGTCGACGGCGAACGCTTCTCCGCGGTTCTCACCGCAAGACGACATTCCGAAGGTCATGCGACCGTGTTCGGCACCGACGATCTCGTGGTGCGGCTCGAGGGTGTCTTCAGCGGCGCGATCGCGACCTGCAAGGGCAGGGCGGACGCCGTGCCCGATCTCGATTTCGAGGTGACGCTGATGCCGAGCCACGATGTGGCGCCCGAGCCGCCGCCGGATCTGCCGATGCCGAAATTCGACCCGAGCAAATTGCCGAAGTTGCCGAAACGCTCCAGCCGTTGAGCAGCTCCCCAGGGCGCAATCTCTACGCGTCGCTTGGGCCCGCAGTTTCCGGAAATGCTGCGCCGGGGGTGTAGCGCTTGAGCGCGCGGATCTCGTAGACCGCCGACGGGTTGACACTGCGCAGGTCGCGCGCCGCGGCGATCGCTTCGGCCTCATCGGCGCAATCGATCACGTAGAAGCCGAGCAGCTGCTCCTTGGTCTCCGAGAACGGGCCGTCGATCACCATGCCGTGGCCGGGCCCGCGCAGGGTGCTGGCGTTGCGGGTCTCGCCGAGCCGTGCAGCCGGGCCGAGCCGCCCCTTCAACCGTTGATGGACCTCGCGCAGACCCGCCATGACGGCTGCGTCCTCGTCGGCGCTCCATGACTTGACCTCGGCTTCGACGTGATAGGCCAGGATGGCATAAAGCATCTGGTCAGCTCCTCATTTCTGATGCGGCAGGCCCAAGGACGGCCCAGAGCCGGCTGCGCCGACATTTCATGTGTAGCGGACCGACCGGTTTTTGTGCTGCGACAAGGTATCGCCGGCGGCATGGCGGCAGCGGCCGAAAAGCCAAAAAAGGCGCGGCGGAATCGCTTCCGCCGCGCCCCCGGATTTGTTGTCTCGCTGGTCCAGGGCTGAGAGCGCCCCGATGCCAGGCTGATTGCTCAGCGCCTAGCGGGCGATCCCAGCGAGGTGACAGCGCTTGAGACAAGACACTAGATCACCTCCTTTCTTTGTTGATGGGACCAGCAATATAGGTGGCGAATCTGCCGCTGTTAAGGCCGCCATCCGGCCCATTCCAGCCAGGAACCGGCCGGATCGCGCGGAAATAGTCTCGTTGACCGGCGCAAAAGGACGCCCGCCGAGGCAGTTGAGACGGCCGCCCGGCCGTGTTAGGTGATCGCTCGATGCGGGTGTAGCTCAATGGTAGAGCAGCAGCCTTCCAAGCTGAATACGAGGGTTCGATTCCCTTCACCCGCTCCAGCCTTTTCAATCACTTGCGGCGCGGCCTCGGCTCCAATCGAGCACGGGCGCAGCTGCTCCTTCGGACCAATCCACGCTTGGTTGGTGCAGCGCTTCCGCGTGCCGGCAGGAATGCGTTGAGCGCTTGAGGCGGGCGCAGCAATGGCGTGCGGCAACCGTATTGAACTCTGCCCAAGATAGCGGCGACCAATAGTCGGTAGACTGGAGGATCACGACATGCCCGACTGGATTCTCGCGCCGATCTGTGTGGTCGCACTGGGCGGCTTTATCTGGTTCGCGTTTCGACAGGGGTTCAAGGTCAAGCCTGACGACAGCAACCGCGACCATCCAACTTTGCCCCTTGGGCCGGACGGGACGTGGCGCTAGGGGTGCCAAGGATGGGTGTCAACGGCGTCCCTTGCGGTCGGCGATCCTACGCCCTTTGGAGTATGCCGATCGTCACCTGATCTCCTGTCCAAGCGTGTATACGTAATGGCTACCGGGATTTTGCATTTCCTTCCTGGGGCTAGAGCCGGCGCCGTCCGCATGCATTTTAAGCGGGCGGTGTTGTGCTGACCTGAACCATCGCCCCGTCGCAGCATCCCGCTCCCGCGCGCGGAGGCGGCCAATGAAGCGGATACCTACGAGCGAAGCGATCATCACCGTCGCCTTGTTGGTGATGTTTGCACTCGTCATCTGGTTTGGCGCCATGCCGTAAGTCAGGGGAGCGAAACGACGCGCAGGTTGTTGGTGCTTCCGGCCTGGCCAAAGGGAATGCCGGCGACAACGACCAGCAGGTCGCGGCTCGATGCGAATTGCTCTTCATGCGCGAGAGCCGTCGCGCGCTCGACCATCTCCTCATAGCTCTGAACGTCGTCGGAAAGGACGCTGTGCGCGCCCCAGAGCAGGCACAGGCGGCGCGACACTTCGCGGCTCGGGGTGATGGCGAGGATCGGCAGGCTCGGCCGCTTGCGCGCGACGCGTGCGGCCGTGGTGCCGCTCGACGTGTAGGCCACGATGGCTGCGGCATGAATCACGGAGGCGAGGTCGGCGGCGGCCGTCGCAACCGCATGCGGCGGCGTCTGCTCTTCGCCGGGCTGGGTCGCCTCGACGATCGAGCGGTACATCTTGTGCTGCTCGGTGCTGCGGATGATGCGATCCATCATCTCGACGGCCTCGCGCGGATATCTGCCCGTCGCGGATTCCGCCGACAGCATCACCGCGTCTGCGCCGTCATAGATCGCGGTCGCAACGTCGGAGACTTCCGCGCGGGTCGGCGTGGGTGCTGCGACCATCGAGTCCAGCATCTGGGTAGCGACGATCACGGGCTTCACCGCGAGACGGCACGCCCGCACCAGCTCCTTCTGACGCCCCGGCACGTCCTCATCCGGAATTTCGACGCCGAGATCACCTCGCGCCACCATGATGGCGTCGCAGAGCTGGATGATGTCGTCGATCCGCTCGAGTGCTGCCGGCTTTTCGATCTTGGCCATCAGCCCGGCGCGGTCGCCGACGAGGCCTCGCGCCTCGATGATGTCGGAAGGCTTCTGCACGAACGACAAGGCGACCCAATCGACGCCGAGCTTCAAGCCGAACTCCAGATCGAGGCGGTCCTTGGCGGTGAGCGGCGAAAGATCGAGCACCGTCCCCGGCAGATTGACGCCCTTGTGATTCGAGATCGTGCCGCCGACGATCACCTTGGCCTCGATGAAATCGTCACCGAGCCCGGCGACGCGTACCCGGACCCTGCCGTCGTCGATCAGAAGGTCGTGGCCGGGAGCCACGGCGGCAAAGATTTCCCGATGCGGCAGCGGAATTGAGCCTCGCTCGCCATCCGATCCGGACAGCACGAACCGGATGGTCTCGCCGGCGGCCACCGCAATCTTGCCGTCGCGCAAGGTGCCGACGCGGATCTTCGGACCCTGAAGGTCCATCAGAATGCCGATCGGCCGGCTGACCTCCTGCTCGAGCCTTCGGATCGCGGCATGGATGCTTGCGTGGTCGCTCTGGGTTCCGTGGCTGAAGTTGAGACGGAACGTATCGACGCCGGCCAGCAGCAGCGCCTTGAGCATCTCGGGGGAACTGCTGGCGGGGCCGACGGTTGCGACGATCTTGGCCCGTCGATGACGACGCATGGGTTACCTCATTGCTGGCGTGCCGGCTGCTATCAGCACGGCGCGGATGTCGTTGACATTGGTAAGCGTCGGACCGGTGCGCACGAGGTCTCCAAGGCGGTCGAAGAACGTGTAGCTGTCATGAGCGGCCAGATAGGCCCGCGCGTCGAGGCTGCTCGCGGCGGCGCGCCGCAGCGTATCCGGACTGATCAAAGCTCCAGCCGCATCTTCCGTTCCATCAATACCATCGCTGTCTCCGGCAATCGCCCAGATATCGGACGTACCGGACAAAGCGATGACAAGCCCCAGCAGGAATTCGGTGTTGCGGCCGCCGCGGCCCGCCGGTCCGCGTCCGATCGTCACCGTCGTCTCGCCGCCGGAGAGCAGCACGGCGGGGGCAGGGCCGGGCTGCGCATGGCTTGCGACCGACCGGGCGATGCCCGCCATCACGGTTCCGAGCTCGCGCGCCTCGCCTTCGATCGCGTCGCCAAGGATGATCGGGATCAGGCCCTCATCTCGCGCGACTTTTGCCGCAGCGTCAAGCGCGTGGATCGGCGCGGCAAGGATGCGGACATCGGCGTCGATCTCGCCGGGTTTCGGGGTCTCGTCGGTTTGCTCGAGCACAAGCCGCGCCGCGGCAGGCAGGTCGATCGCAAACCGCCTCACGATCTCCTGCGCATCGGCTCTTGTGCTGCTGTCCGGCAGCGAGGGACCGGAGCCGATCGCGGTTGGATCGTCGCCGGGAATATCCGAGATCACGAGCGTTGTGACGTGGGCGGGGCGGGCGGCCAGCGCCAGCCGTCCGCCCTTGATCGCCGACAGATGTTTGCGGACGACGTTCATCTCGGCAATCGTCGCGCCGCTTGCAAGCAGCGCCCGGTTGACCGCCTGCTTGTCGGTGAGGGTCATCGGCGATGCCGGAAGGGTCATCAGGGCCGAGCCTCCGCCGGACATCAGCGCAATGACGAGATCGTCGGCGGAAAGTCCCTGAACGGCTCGGAGCACGCGAAGGGCGGCCGTCTTGCTCGTGTCGTCAGGCACGGGGTGAGACGCCTCGAGCACCTCGATGCGGCCCGCGGAAACTGAATGACCGTGGCGCGTGACCACGACACCTGAAAGGTCGACATCGGGCCAGGCCGCGTCGAGGCCTGCCGCCATCGCGGCGGAAGCCTTGCCGGCGCCGACCACGATGCATCTGCCCTTCGGCTTTGCCGGCAAGGCGCGCGCGATGGTTAGCCTTGGATCGCAGCTGGCGATTGCAGCCTCGAAGATTCTCCGGAGCGCCGTCCGCGCCCGCAGGTCCGTCCAATCAGTGTTCAATCGCCGCGCTCCGGCCAGGTGCAGGGGTGATTGTGGCCTTTGCCGTCGTCTCACTGCCGAGAATGAACGCGCGCCGCATCGGCTTGATCACCAGCAAGGCGGTGAGGGCTGCTGTAGCATTGAGCGCAACCGCGACGATGAACACGGCCTGCCAGCCGAGTTGCGAGGAGATGATGCTCGCGAGCGGCACGAGCAGCGCCGCCGTGCCCTTCGCCGTGTAAAGCATGCCGTTGTTGGTGGTTGCGTATTTGGCGCCGAACGTGTCGCCCGACGTCGCCGGAAACAGGCTGTAGATTTCGCCGAAGACGCCGAAATAGACCGCCGTGGCGAGCACGAAGACAACCGGAATGTGGCCGTAGGTGGACAGCGTCAGCAACATCAGCGCCGCGGTCGCGAACGCGATGAACATCGTGTGCTCACGGCCGATCGTGTCGGAGACCCAGCCGAAGAACGGACGGCCGAAGCCGTCGAACACGCGATCGAGCGAGATGGCAAAGGTCAGCGCCGCCATCTGGAAGCCCGCCAGGGTGACCGGCGTATCCGCGATCTTGAAGTCGTGGGCGATCGGTCCGATCTGCGCGGCGGTCATCAAGCCGCCCGAAGCCACCATGACGAAGACCAGGTACATGACCCAGAAGATCGGCGTGCGCAGGACCTGCGGCGGCGTGTAGTCGATTGCGCTCTGCGGCAGGTTGAGCTGCTTTTTCCTCGGGGCCTCGACGCCATGCGGCGGGCGGACGAACCAGGCCAGCAGGAGAACGATGAGGCCTTGCCCGATTCCGAACGTCAGGAAGGTGCTCTGGTAGCCGCTGGTGGCAATCATGTTGGCAATCGGCACGACGGTGAGGGCCGCGCCGGCGCCAAACCCTGCGGCGGTCGCGCCCGCGGCGAGTCCGCGCCGGTCCGGAAACCATTTCAGCGCATTGCCGACGCAGGTGCCGTAGACGGCGCCGGCGCCGATGCCCGCGACAATAGCCGCCGCATAGAGCATGACCAGAGAGGAGGCGTATGAGTTCAGCACCCAGGCCAATCCGATCATCAGCCCGCCGAACATGATGACAATGCGCGGGCCGTATTTGTCGA
This sequence comes from Bradyrhizobium sp. C9, assembly GCF_002532045.1. Taxonomy (GTDB): domain Bacteria; phylum Pseudomonadota; class Alphaproteobacteria; order Rhizobiales; family Xanthobacteraceae; genus Bradyrhizobium. Next base: position 163,382 of record NZ_NWTG01000012.1, read on the forward strand.
CGAACCAGGCTTCCACCGGCACCAGCCATGTCTCCGTCATCACGAAGATCGTGAACGCGAGCTGGATCGCCGGACGGCCCCAGTGAAACTTCGCGTCGATCGGATCGACGAACAGCGTCCAGCCATACTGCAGGTTGGCGATCATCGCCATGCAGACGATGCCGATCGCGAGCTGGAGCCAGCGGAAGCCGCCGGGCGACGATGCCGGTTTCGTGCTGGAGGTCATGTGTGCTCCCAAAACAGATGTTGATCGTTTGGTCCGGCTGCGTCGGGCTATGTCCTGCCGCGGCCTACTGACGAAATTCGTTGGTCAACTCGCCGATCCCGTTGATCGCGACGGTGACCGTATTGACGGGCTCCTTCATCACCCCGACGCCGATCGATGTCCCGCAGCAGATCAGGTCGCCCGGCAACAGCGTCATGTCGTGTGAGATCTTGCTGACCAGCGCCTGCGCGCTGAAGATCATGTCGGCGATCGGGTAGTTCTGGCGCTCCACGCCATTGAGGATGGTGCGCACCACGAGACGTGCGGGGTCGACGCCCGAGGCAATCACGGGACCGAACGGGCCATATCCGTCAAAACCCTTGGCCCGCGCCCATTGCGGGAAGGTCGGATCGCGATTGAGAATGTCGGCGGCGGTGACGTCGTTGGTGCAGGTATAGCCGAAGATGAAGCCGTCGGCCTGTTCGGGGGTGACGGCCGTGCAGCTCTTGCCGATGACGATGCCGAGCTCGCCTTCGTAGGTCGTTTTGCCGTCGTAACCCGGGGGGCGTGTGATGACGGCGCCAGGCGCGGTCACGCTGGTCTGGGCTTTCAACAGGTACAACGGTTCGGCCGGCTCAGGTGATTTCAGCTTCGCCGCCAGTGCGTGAAAATTGTTCCAGAGCGCGATGATCTTGCTCGGCTCGGTCGGTGCGAGCAGCTCGACATCGTCAAGCGCCAGCGTCTGGCCGGTCGGTCGTGTCTCGCCGAACATCTCGCCTGCGTGCACGGAGATGCCGGACGAGGTGAGTTGCCCGAAGCCGATTTCGGCATGGTGGCGGAAGCGGACCCAGCGCGTTACATTGGCCATCGCGATCACGCCACCGCAAGCGATTGGGCTTCGACGCCGGCCGCCCCGTCATAGAGGCCGGCCAGTCTGCTGCGCTGCGCGACCAGCGCCAGCACCGCATCGAGGGCGGGCGTCGCAATCCCGGTCATCCGGCCCATCTCCTGCACCACGGTGATCAGCGGATCGATCTCGACCGGACGTCCGCGCTCGAGATCCTGCAGCATCGAGGTCTTGTGCGCGCCGACCTTGCGCGCGCCCTCGATGCGGCGTTCGACATCGACCCGGAACTTGACGCCGAGGCTTTCCGCGATCGCCTGGGCCTCCAGCATGATTGCCCTCGACAGCGCGCGCGTGCCGGGATTGGTGCAGATCACGTCGAGGGTCGCGTGGGTGAGGGCGCTGATCGGGTTGAAGCAGACGTTGCCCCACAGCTTGAGCCAGATCTCGTCGCGGATGCGGTCGAGCACCGGCGCCTTCATGCCCGCTGCCGCGAACAGGGCGGCAAGCCGCTCGACATCAGGTGTGATCTCACCGGAGGGTTCGCCGAGCGGAAAGCTGTTGCCATAGACGTGACGGATCACGCCGGGCGCCTCGATCTCGGTGGCGGGATAGACCACGCAGCCGATGGCACGCGCGGGATCGAGCTCGTTCCACTGCCGTCCGCCGGGATCGATGCTTTCGAGCGCCGATCCCTCGTGCCGTCCGCCGTGCTTGTAGAAATACCAGTAGGGGATGCCGTTGACGGCGGTGACGATACGGGTCCGCTCACCCAAGAGGGGCCGCATCGGTTCGATGACGCCGGTGATCGAATGCGCCTTGAGGCAGATGATGACGAAATCCTGCTCGCCGAGTTCGGCGGGATTGTCGGTGCAGCGAGGATGCACCACGCGCTCCTCGTCGCCGATCAGGAGCTTCAGGCCGTTCTGCCGCATCGCGGCGAGGTGCGCACCGCGCGCGACCAGGCTGACATCGGCGCCAGCGCGCATAAATTCGACACCGAGATAGCCGCCGATGGCACCGGCGCCGTAAATGCAGACCTTCATGAAATCCTCTCGAGCAGAGTGGGGACACAGCATGAGCCACAACGGCTCGAACCGAATTGCGTGGCGATGGCCTCGCGAAAGTCAGTCAGGCCGCGCAGGCGGCTTCTTCCAGGGCAAAGCCGATGTCCCGCATGCTCACGACGCCGACGAGCCGGCCGTTGTCGATGACGGGGACATGGCGGATGTCATGACGGACCATCAGATGCTCGACATCGCTGAGCGCGTCCTGCGACGTGCAGGACACCAGCGGCCGCGGCGAAATGAATTGCGCGACCTTCGCGGCAAGACCACCCGTGCCGCGCTCGGCGATCACAGCGACGACATCGCGCTCGGTGAACATTCCGACCACGGCGGCGTCGACGCTGCGCGAGCCGTTCCTGACCACGAGCGCGCCGACATTGCTCGCGTACATCAAGTTCGCCGCAATGCTCACGGTTTCGCTCGAGCCGATCGTCACCACGTGCGCGCGGTTGGCGCGAAGGATGTCCCCGACATACATGGTATGGTCCTCCCGGTTGTATCATTGGGCCGTTAAGAAACAATCGTGGTATACATTATCCCAGAAGTCAAACAAAAGAATCGCCGCTTTCTGTGATAAAAATGGCAAAAAGACTGACCTATTCGCGAATTCTGTTACCTTGACTCCTCGGTCATTTGGTATGCCATATGCCAAATGTGACGCTCGTTGTCGGCGAGCAATTTCGTTCTGAACCGCAACCGGTTAGGGGCAGGTCGTGATGAAAAGAGAGCCGATCCGGCGCAAGCCGTCCGATCCCGATCTTCGCACTCCGTCGGATCAAGACGCGCGAGACGGCGGCGTTCAATCGGTCGATCGCGCGCTGCAAATCATGGAAGCGCTTGCTGAGGATGACGAAGGCTATCGGCTGACCGATCTTGCGATCCGCATCGGCTTGCCGCCGTCGACGGCTCACCGGCTGCTGACGACGCTGGAGAACCGCAGGTTCGTGCAGTTCGATCGCGAGGAGTCGAAGTGGCACATCGGTGCGCAAAGCTTCGTGGTCGGCTCGACCTTCATGCGCCGGCGCAACTTTTCCGCGCGGGCTTTGCCTTATCTGCGCAAGTTGCGCGACCAGACCAGGGAAACCGCAAATCTTGCAGTGGTCGACGATGATTCCATCATCGTCGTATCCCGCATCGAAAGCCGGGAGATCATGCGTTCGCTGACCAAGGTCGGCGGACGCGTGGCGTTGATCGCCTCGGGCGTGGGGAAGGCGGTGCTGGCCGCGTATTCCGACGCCGACATCAACGCGATCATCCGCCGTCGCGGCATGCCGCGCCTGACGGAGAAGTCGATCATTCGGCCGGGCGAGTTGTTCAGGGAATTGGAGACCGTGCGACGCCAGGGCTACGCGGTGGACGATGAAGAGGCGCGGCTCGGCCTGCGCTGTGTGGCCGCGGTCGTCTTCAACGATTGCAGCGAGCCGTTCGCCGCCGTTTCGGTATCGGGGATGGCGGATCGGCTGACGGACGAGCGCTTGCCGGAGATTGGCGCCATCGTGCATCAGATCGCAGCCGAGCTCTCGGCAGAGCTTCGCGGCAGCAGCCGCACGCAGCCGTAGCAGGCGCAAGGCCTGCTGCTGTTCTCGCCGTTGCCGGCTTCCATTGTTTCGCAGGCGCTAATCTCTTGGAGGGATGCAGGAAATCGCAAGCGCTGCCACTGGGCGGAAAATCCAATCGATTGCGTTGAGATCGATGACCCCGGGCCTGATGATCACGCTCAAGCCAACCCATAGCGAAGCGGGATCATCAGATGAAAATGCGAGCAATCGATGCAGCAGTGCGCATTCTCGAACGCGAGGGGATCACCTGTGCGTTCGGCGTTCCCGGCGCCGCGATCAACCCGCTTTACTCCGCGCTGAAGCGCAACGGCTCGATCCGGCACATTCTGGCGCGCCATGTCGAAGGCGCCTCGCATATGGCGGAAGGCTATACCAGGGCGAAAGCAGGCAATATCGGCGTCTGCATCGGCACATCGGGTCCCGCCGGAACCGACATGATCACCGGCCTCTATTCGGCGATCGCGGATTCGATTCCGATCCTCTGCATCACCGGGCAGGCGCCGCGGGCGCGGCTCTACAAGGAGGATTTCCAGGCCGTCGACATCGAGGCGATCGCAAAGCCAGTGACGAAATGGGCCGTCACCGTGCGCGAGCCGGCGCTGGTGCCGCGGGTGTTCAGCCAGGCTTTCCACATCATGCGCTCGGGGCGGCCGGGACCGGTGCTGATCGATCTGCCTCTCGATGTGCAACTGGCCGAGATCGAGTTCGACGACGAGACCTATTCGCCGCTGCCGGTCTATAAGCCTGTGGCGACGCGCAAGCAGATCGAGAAGGCGCTCGAAATGCTCGACGCCGCCGAGCGGCCGCTGATCGTGGCCGGCGGCGGGGTGATCAACGCCGATGCGTCCGAGCTGCTGGTCGCATTCGCCGAAGCGGTCAACGTTCCGGTCGTCCCGACGCTGATGGCATGGGGCGCCATTCCCGACGATCACGCGCTGATGGCCGGCATGGTCGGCTTGCAGACCAGCCATCGCTACGCCAACGCCACGATGCTCGAATCCGATTTCGTGCTCGGCATCGGAAACCGCTGGGCCAACCGGCACACCGGTTCGATCGAGACCTACACCAAGGGGCGCAAATTCGTCCATGTCGACATCGAGCCGACCCAGATCGGACGGGTGTTCAATCCGGATCTCGGCATCGTGTCGGACGCCAAGGCCGCGCTGGAGATGTTCGTGGCCGTCGCCCGCGAGTGGCGGAAGTCTGGCAAGCTGCGCGATCGGCAGGCCTGGCCCGCAGCCTGCCGCGACCGCAAGCGCTCGATGCTGCGCAAGAGCCACTTCGATAACATCCCGATCAAGCCGCAGCGCGTCTACGAGGAGATGAACAAGGCGTTCGGCCGCGACACTTGCTACGTGACCGTAATCGGATTGTCGCAAATTGCGGGCGCCCAGTTCCTCAACGTCTATCAGCCGCGCAATTGGATCAACGCCGGGCAGGCCGGTCCGCTCGGCTGGACATTGCCGGCTGCGCTCGGCGTGCGCGCCGCCGATCCCGATCGTGACATCGTCGCGCTGTCGGGTGACTACGACTTCCAGTTCCTGATCGAGGAGCTCGCGGTCGGGGCGCAGTTCAATCTGCCCTACATCCACGTCGTCGTGAACAATTCATATCTCGGGCTGATCCGGCAGGCGCAGCGTGGCTTCGACATGGACTATCACGTCCAGCTGTCGTTCGAGAACATCAACGCGCCCGAGATCGGCGTCTACGGTGTCGACCACGTGACCGTCGCGGAAGGGCTGGGCTGCAAGGCGATCCGTGTGACGGACCCGAACGAGGCGCAGGCCGCGTTCGCGACCGCGCGCGAGCTGATGGCCAAGCACCGTGTGCCGGTGGTGGTGGAATTCATCCTCGAGCGGGTCACCAACATCGCGATGGGAACGGAGATCGACAACATCGTCGAATTCGAGGAGGTGCTCGATCTTCCGCTCGATGACGTGCCGAGCGCACAACGATCCGGCACGTTGTTGCCGGCCTGACGACATCATCCAGCGCTGCCCCAAGCGGAGATAGACCCGTGCCTCAATTTGCCGCCAATCTCACCATGCTCTTCAACGAGCTGCCGTTCCTCGACCGGTTCGCAGCCGCCAAGGCCGCCGGCTTCAATGCCGTCGAGTATCTCTTTCCCTACGACTTCGAAAAGGGGGCGTTGCGCGAGGAACTGGCGCGCTGCGGGCTGACCCAGGTGCTGCACAATCTTCCGGCCGGCAATTGGGCCGCCGGCGAGCGCGGCATTGCGGTCCTGCGCAACCGGGTCGATGAATTTCGCGACGGTGTGGTGCGCGCGATCGACTATGCGAAGGCGCTGGATTGCCGGCAGTTGAACTGCCTGGTCGGCATCGCTCCCGCCGGAGCGGATACCGCCGATCTGCGCGAGACTCTGGTGTCCAATCTGCGCTTCGCCGCCGCTGCGCTCGGCCAGCATGGCATCAAGCTCCTGATCGAGCCGATCAACACGCTCGATATTCCCGGCTTCTTCCTGAGCGGGACGGAACAGGCGGTGCAGCTGATTGCCGACGTGGGCTCATCCAACCTGTTCATCCAGTACGACATCTATCACATGCAGATCATGGAAGGTGATCTGGCGCGAACCCTGCAAAAGCATCTCGACCGGATCGCGCACGTCCAACTCGCCGACAATCCCGGCCGAAACGAGCCGGGGACCGGCGAGATCAACTATCCCTATTTGTTCAAGCATCTCGACAGCATCGGATATCGCGGCTGGATCGGATGCGAATACAAGCCGCGGACGACCACGCCCGAGAGCCTCGCCTGGCATGCCGCGCAGACCTTTGTGACTTAATCAGGCTGACAGGAGCGACGACAACATGAAAGACATCGGATTTATCGGGCTCGGCACCATGGGACGTCCGATGGCGAGCCATCTCCTGGCTGCCGGCTATCGCCTGTTCCTGCACGACGTTGCGCCCATTCCGCCCGAGCTGATTGCGGCCGGCGGCGTCGCTTGCGAGTCCGCGAAGCAAGTGGCGCAGGAAGCCGACGCCGTCATCATCATGGTGCCGGACACGCCGCATGTCGAAGCCGTGCTGTTCGGTCAAGGCGGCGTCGCGGAGGGGGTCTCCAAAGGCATGATCGTGGTCGATATGAGTTCGATCTCGCCGCTGGCGACCAAGGAGTTTGCACGGAAGATCGATGCGCTCGGCGCCGACTACCTCGACGCGCCGGTTTCCGGCGGTGAGGTCGGTGCAAAGGCGGCAAGCCTGACCATCATGGTCGGCGGGCGGGAGCGGGCGTTCAACGCGATGAAGCCCCTGTTCGACGCGATGGGGAAGAATGTCACGCATGTCGGCGGCAATGGCGACGGCCAGACCACCAAGGTTGCGAACCAGATCATCGTGGCGCTGACCATCGAGGCGGTGAGCGAGGCGCTGCTGTTCGCGTCCAAGGCGGGTGCCGATCCCGCGCTGGTGCGCAAGGCGCTGATGGGCGGCTTTGCCTCGTCCCGGATCCTCGAGGTGCATGGCGAGCGCATGCTGAAGCGCAATTTCGATCCAGGCTTTCGCATCGAGCTGCATCAAAAGGATCTCAACCTCGCGCTGGAAGGCGCGCGGGCGCTCGGGTTGTCGCTGCCCGGCACGGCCGCAGCCCAGCAGCTGTTCAACGCCTGTACCGCGCTCGGCGGCAAAGCCTGGGACCATTCCGCAATTCTGAGAGCGCTGGAAGTCATGGCGGGCCACGAGGTGGCGGCTGCCTGAGCTTCATGCAATGATCACGGCGCCGAACTGCAATGGCCAGTCCTTGTGACGAGTTCGACGGCTCGGCAGCCGTATATTAAAGACCGATCTCTGGCGTCTTGACACGGTAAGTAAAAATATTATTACATACCGTGCTTGGGAGATACGGCTGATGTTGCAGACAAAACGAAGCTATGGCGGCATGGTGACCGCGCCGCACCACCTGGCGGCGCAGGCTGGACTCGCGGTCCTTTCGGAAGGTGGCAATGCCATTGAGGCGATGATCGCCGCGGCCGCGACGATTGCCGTGGCCTATCCGCACATGAACGGCCTCGGCGGCGACAGCTTCTGGCTGGTCGGCCGCGCCGGTTCGACGCCGGTCGGGATTCAGGCTTGCGGACGCGCTGCGATGGCGGCGGATCGCAACTGGTATCGCGAGCGTGGCTGCAGCAGCATTCCCGGTCGCGGCCCGCTCGCCGCGCTCACCGTCGCCGGGACCGTCGACGGTTGGCAGAAGGCCTTTGAACTCAGCCGCGATCGTCATGACGGGCGACTGCCGATGGCGCGGCTGCTCGAGCCCGCAATCCGGCATGCCGAGGAGGGCGTGGCCGTCACCAGCACGCTGCATGAGAACATCGGCAAGAAGCGGCATGAGCTCGAAAACGTGCCCGGCTATGCCGAGGTCTATCTGCCGCAAGGCGCCCCGCTCGCGCTCGGTACGCGGCTGCGACAGCCGCGTGTCGCCGCGACGCTGCGGCGTCTGGCCAAGGCCGGGCTGTCCGATTTCTATCGCGGCGAACTGGCGCGCGCGATGGCGGCCGATCTCGAGCGGGCAGGGAGCCCGCTACGATTGGCTGATCTCGAGCGACATCAGGCATCGCTGGTGACGCCGCTCTCGGTCGAGGTGTCCGGCCACAAGGTCTTCAACATGCCTCCGCCGACGCAGGGGCTGGCCTCGCTCCTGATCCTGGCGCTTTATGCCCGGCGCATCGCCGACGAAGCCGATGGCGTCGATCATCTGCACCGGCTCGTCGAATGCACGAAAGCCGCGTTCCGTATTCGCAACGGCCACGTGACCGATCCCGACTACATGAAGCACCCAGCCGCCGAATTCCTGTCCGAGCAATCGCTGGCCGCGCTTCACGAAACGGTATCCGATCGCCGCGCCGCGCCGTGGCCCGACCCGTCCAAGCAGGGCGATACGGTGTGGCTCGCTGCGACCGACCGCAATGGGCTCAGCGTCAGCTTCATTCAAAGCGTCTATTGGGAGTTTGGTTCGGGCGTCATCCTGCCCGAGAGCGGAGTCACCTGGCAAAACCGCGGAACGAGCTTCAGCCTCGGCGAGACCGACGTCAATCGGCTGGATCCGGGACGCCTGCCGTTCCACACCATCCAGCCGGCGATGGCCGAGCTCGGCGATGGGCGGCTGATCTCCTTCGGCACGATGGGCGGAGAGGGGCAGCCGCAGACCCAGGCCGCCATCTTCTCCCGCTACGCCATGCACGGCCAGGAGCTGCAGTCCGCGATTACGGCGCCGCGCTGGCTGCTTGGTCGCACCTGGGGCGAGGAAAACAACAATTTGAAGATCGAGTCCCGCTTCGATCCCGCGATCATCGATCGGCTCCGCACGCTCGGCCACGACATTCAGGTGACCGGTCCGTTCGAGGAGATCATGGGACACGCCGGCGCGATCGTCTGGCATCCGGACGGCCTGATGGAAGGAGCCAGCGATCCGCGCAGCGACGGTGTCGTTGCGACCCGCTGAGGGGCATTCCCGCCGCATGACCCGCACGACACCGCGTCGTGCGGCTGACCTCTTAGCGGGACGGCTTGCCGGGGCGCGCCGTCGCCTTCGATGCTGCTGACTTGTCCTTGCGTGCCCCGGCAGGGGCCGTCAGCCAGGTTAGGATCATGTCCTGCGCATGCTCGCGGCGCCGCTCGAGCCAGTCCGACGCGCCGAGATCCTTGTCGAACATCGCCGACAATGTGTACCGATTGGAAACGTGGAAATAGCTCATCGCGGTGATCGAGACATAGAGCTGGATGGGATCGACATCACCGCGAAACAGGCCCGCCGCCACGCCGCGCCGCAAAATACTTTCGATGCTTGCAACCAGGGGCAAAGTGAGATCGGCAATCTTGCGCGATTTGCGCATATTGCGCCCGCGCTGAAGGTTCTCGGTGTTGATCAGGGCGATATAGTTCTGGTGCTGCCCGAAGAACGTAAACGTGAAATCGATCAACCCGCTCATTGCGGCGATCGGCTCGAGATCATCCAGTTTCAGCCGTTGTTCGGCCGCGCGAATTTCGGTGTAGACGTCCTCGAGGACGGCTATATAGAGCCCGTTCTTGTCGCCGAAATAGGCGTACAACAGGCGCATATTGGCCTTGGCGCGCTGCGCAATCGCCTCGACGCGTGCGCCGCCGAGGCCATTGTGGCAGAACTCGAACGTTGCGGCGCGCAGGATCGCTTCCTTGGTGAGCGCGGAGTCGCGAGGTCGCTTTCCGCGCGTGGTGGTGCGGGTGGGGCTGGTCGGTGCTGTCGTCTCTGTCACGGCGTCAACCTTGCCTGGGCTCGGGTAGTCACGCAGGGCACGTCCACATCAGGCCACATCGGGCAGCGGACCGGTTCCCGGCGCAAGCAGCTGGGATTGAGATCGGCATTACGACTGTTCGTCAAGTGCGATTCCTCCATGTTCACTGCTTCCGGGTGCCGGCCGCAACCATCACGCCGCTCTGCGCGACGAGTCGGCCGGCCTTGTAGACATCGCGTGGCTTGGGACGAGCGACCACGGCTTCCTGGACATGCCGGGCGTCCAGCACGACGAAATCCGCCGTTCCGCCGACGGTGAGGCCGTAATCCTTGAGGCCGAGTGCGCGCGCTGCGTTGGTCGTGACCATGTCAAAGGCCGCGGCCAATTGATCGTCCGTGTTGAAGCCGGAGCGATAGCCGACCATCATTGCGCGTTCGAGCAGGTCGCCGTCGCCGTAGGGCCACCAGGAGTCGCGGATGTTGTCGTTGCCGGAGAACACGGTGACGCCGGCATCGCGAAGCAGCAACACGGGCGGAAATGCGTGCGCGCCGGGAGCGTTGGTGAAAATGGCGACGCCGGCTTCGGCAAGCCGCTGCGCGGTCCGTTGAGCCACCTCGACGGCCACTTCGCCGAGCGCATAGGCATGACTGATCGTGACCTTGCCGCCAAGGCCCGACGCCTTGGTGCGTCGCGCGATCTCCTCGATTTCCGAGATGCCCTGCAGACCGCCGTCATGCAGATGAATATCGATGCCGACGCCATGCCGCTCGGCGATCCCGAAGACGACGTCAAGATGCCCGGCGACGTCACCATCATGGCCTGCGGGATCGAGACCGCCGATCAGATCGGCGCCGGCGCGAACGGCTTCCTCAAGCAATCCGGCCGTTCCGGGCGATGTCACGATGCCGCTCTGGGGAAACGCGACGATCTGGATTGAAACCTTCTCCCGGTGCGCGTCTCGCGCGGCGGCGATCGGTTCGAAATGTCGCAAGCCGACCTCGGCATCGACATCCACATGGCTGCGCATGTGGGTCGTGCCCTGCGAGACGCAAAGATCGATCAGGGCCGCGGCCCGAACCGGGATCGGCTTGGCGGAGGCGAGGGCTTCCTTCTCGAACTTGACGCGCTCGCGCACGTTGAAGCCCGCGGTGCAAGGCCGATGCGGCTTCCAGTCGTCGCCGATGAAGCATTTGTCGAGGTGGATGTGGCCTTCGACCATGCCGGGGAGCACCAGGCGCCGGCCAAGATCGCGGCTTTCGCCGACTGCGCCGTAGCTTTGCGGGGACGATGCGAGCGCCACGATCTTGCCGCCGCGGACGGCGATTTCGACCAGCTGGCCGTCGGGCAGCCGTGCGTTCTGAAAGAGTGTGTCGATGGCGGTCAATTCAAGTCTCCAGTTTCTTATGTCGGGACGATGCCGTCGGGCAGGGCGCGTGAAAATGCCGCGATCTCGCCGGCGGTGGTGATCCAGATGTCCTCGCGCCGTGCGACGATCGCCTGCAGGGCGCGCCGCAGCGGCCGCAGCCGATGGGGTTGGCCGACCAGATATGGATGCAGCGCGATCCCCATCACCAGTGACTGCTTGGCGGATTGCGTCAGCATCTCCTCGAATGTGTCCGTGATCATGGTCGCAAACTGTTCGCCGCTGTCCTTGCGTCCGACAATCGAGGGGATGTCGTTCAGTTCCTGTGGATAGGGCACGGACAGGATCCGCCCGCCATCCCTTGTCGAGAACCACACCGGCTGATCGTCCATGCACCAGTCGAGCAGGTATTGGTAGCCCGCTTCGGCGAGGAGGTCCGGCGTGACCGCCGATTGCGAGATCCACGGACCGAGCCAGCCGAGCGGCCGGCGTCCCTCCGCCCGCGCGATGACATCCGTCGCCTCCGCGATCAGTTGCTGCTCCTCGGCAGGTGAGAGCACGCCCTGCCGTTCGGAATTGGTACGTCCATGGCCGACGACCTCGTCGCCGCGCGCGCGAAATGCGTCCATGACTTCCGGGCAGTAGTGATAGATGCTGCTGTTCGCGAGCACGGAGACCGGCAGTTTCAGTTCATCGAACAGATCGATGAGCCGCCACACGCCGACCCGGTTGCCGTAATCGCGCCAGGCGTAGTTGAGGACGTCCGGATGTGGACCGCCTGGGCAGAGTTCGGCGCCGAGTCCATCGCCGAACGCGAAATGCTCGAGGTTGAGCGCGATGTAGACCGCGAGGCGCCTTTCGCTGGGCCACAGGAAATCGGGGCGGCGCGTGATCGCGCTGTAGCGGTAGCGGTCATGAGAACGGAGACCGCGTGCCGGATCCGGCGGTTGCGCGGATGTTGCACCGCCGAGAACGCCACGCGAAGTGGCCCGCTCCGGTTCCGCTCCAGTCTCCCGTTGCATTGCAATCTCCATCCGGCGCGCGATCAGCCGCTTGACATTCGTCGATTTGTGAAGAAAGTTTTTACTTCCGTCAAGGCCGCGGAGACAGCGGCAGCGGACCAGAGGCGGCTTGGGAGCCGTCGGAGCGGGAGGAATTGCAGAAATGAGCTACGCTTGTACCCCCATCACCGGGTTGTGCCGCCGCGTTGTCTTGCAGGGCGCGCTCGCCATTCTCATCGGCTCTGTGCCGCTCGCGGAGCGGGTGCGGGCCGCCGAGCCGATCAAGATCGGCCTGGTCACCGCGCTGTCGGGGCAGTCGGCACGCGCCGGCGAGGCATTGACCCGCGGCGCCACGATCGCGATCGAGGAGATCAACGCCAAGGGCGGCGTGCTCGGCCGTCCGCTGGAACTGGTACGCCGTGACGATGAGAGCAATCCCGCGAAGGGGCTGACCGCCGCGCGCGAACTGATCCAGCGCGAGAAGGTCGCGGTGCTGCTCGGCGGTCTCGATACGCCGGTCCAGCTTGCGATCGTGCCGTTCGTCAACAACGTCAAGATGCCGTTCGTCGTGCCTTGGGCCGCCGGAACCAACATCACCCAGAACGGCGCCGCGTCCAACTACGTGTTCCGCGTCTCGGCGATGGACGACGAGGTCGACAAGGCGATCGTCGCATTCGCCGGCAAGACCTTCGCCGCCAAGAAGCCGGGCCTCATCCTCGTCAACAATCCCTGGGGCGAATCGAACGAGCATGGGCTGCGCGCGGCGCTGAAGGCGGCCGGGATCGAGCCGGCGGGTGTCGAGAAGTTCGAGGCGAACGATGTCGACGTGGTCGCGCAATTGTCCCGGCTCAAGCAGGCCGGCGCCGATTCCCTGTTCCTGGTCGGCAATGTCGGTCCTGCCTCGCAGGTCGTGAAATCGCTCGACCGGATGGGCTGGGCGCCGCCGATCGTGTCGCATTGGGGACCGGCCGGCGGCCGCTTCACCGAGCTCGCCGGGCCGAGCGCCGAGAGCGTCGTCTTCGTCCAGACCTACAGCTTTTTCGGCAACCTCTCGCCGGTCGGCAAGCGCGTGCTCGCCGAGTTGCAGGCGAAGTATCCGGACATCAAGGGCGCGGCGGACGTGACGCCCGCGGTCGGCTTTGCCAACGCCTATGACAGCGTCCTGGTGATCGCCGGCGCGATCCAGAAAGCCGGCAGCACCGACCCGACCGCCATTCGCGACGGCTTCTACGGAATCGACCGGCTGGAAGGCCTGATCAAGACCTACGAGAAGCCGTTCGCCCAGGACAAGCACGATGCGCTGACGGCGCAGGACTACATCTGGGCCCATTTCGAGGACAACCACATCCTGCCGTTCAAGAACTGACGGCAGCGGTCGTCCAGCAAGCAGATCGGGGTGATCATCGATGTCGTTTCTTTCGGCGATAATAACCGGAATGGCGCTGGGGAGCATGTACGGTCTGCTCGCGCTGGGCTTTCACGTCACGTACGCCGTATCCGGCACGGTCAACTTCTCGCAGGGCAGCTCGATGACCCTGGGAGCCGTTGCCGGATACTTCTTCCTCATCGTGTGGGGCTGGCCGGCCGCGATCGGCATCCCCGCGGTGTTGCTGGTCTGCGCGGTCTACGGCGTCCTGATTGAACGTTTCGCGGTTCGTCCGTTCGTGCTGCGCGGGTCGGAAAACTGGCTGATGGCGACCGTTGCGGTCGGCATCATCGTCGACAACGTGATGCTGTTCGTGTTCGGCAAGGAGCCGCGCAGCTTCCCGTCGGTGCTCGCGGCCAGGCCGATCCAGATCGTGGAGGGGGCAGGGGTCTATCCGCTCCAGCTGCTGATTCCCGTGGTCGGCCTGTTGCTTGCGCTGGCGCTGCATCTGATCACCCGCCGCACGCGGCATGGCGTCGCGATGCTTGCGGTGGTGCAGAACCCCAATGCCGCGCGGCTGATGGGCATCAACGTCAGCGGCGCCATTGCGGCGAGCTATGCGGTGTCGGCGATGCTGGCGGGCGTCGCCGCGCTGCTGATCGCGCCGCTGTTCAACGTCTCGTCCGAGATGGGCACGCTGTTCGGCATCAAGGCGTTCGCCGCCGCGATCATCGGCGGTCTTGGCAGCGCCTGGGGCGTCATGCTCGCCGGATTGTGTCTTGGCCTGATCGAGGTGTTCGCGACCAACTATCTCGGGTCGGTCTACACCCAGATCATCACATTCGCTTCCGTTATCGTCATCCTCGTCGTCATGCCGCACGGGCTGCTCGGCCGAGCTGGAGTTAAGAAGGTATGACCTCGCGCGCCTCCCTTCTCGTCGCAGTCGCGGCGTTCGCGATTGCTGTCGGCTATGCCGCTGTCGCGGACAGCTATTCGGTGTTCCTGATCGCGACGATTTCGCTGACGGCGATCGGCTGCATCGGCCTCAACGTCCTGCTCGGCCTCGCGGGCCAGATTTCGCTCGGCCATATCGGCTTCATGGCGATCGGCGCATACACCACCGTGCTGCTGATGGAGAAGGCCGGCTGGCCGTACCTCGCCGCGACGGCGGGGGCCATCGTGCTGGTCAGCATCGTCGGCGGGCTGCTCGCGATGCCGGCGCTGCGCGTGCGCGGGCCGTATCTGGCGATGGTGACGATCGCCTTCGGCTTCATCGTCGAGCATGTCACGATCGAGTGGCGCGATCTCACCGGCGGCGGCAACGGCCTGATGCTGAGCGCGCCGCCGAGCGTGTTCGGCTATGCGCTGTCCGAGCGTTCGCTTGCCATCGCCGGCGTCGTGCTGGTGTTTGCCGGCCTTATCCTGTTCGAGCGGCTGAAGCGCAGCGGCTGGGGCTATGCCATGCGCGCCGCCCGCGATACCGAGGTCGCGACGCGCTCACTTGGCATCGATCTGGTGCATGTCCGCGCCGTGGCCTTCGTGATCTCGGCGGCCGCGATGGCGCTGGCCGGCGCGCTGTTCGCACCGCTGCAGGGCTATATCAGCCCGAGCTCGTTTCCGTTCCTGCAATCGGTGCTGCTGTTGTTCGCGGTGATGGTCGGCGGCGCCGGCTCGGTGCTCGGCCCCGTGATCGGCGCAGCGCTGGTGGTGCTGCTGCCGGAAGCGCTGTCGGATCTCGCCGAGTATCGCCTGCTGGCGTTCGGCGTGTTGCTGTTCGTCGTGCTGCGCGCCGCGCCCTCCGGCATTGTCGGACTCGTGGAGCAGCTCGCGGCAAAATTCCTGCCGGCGCGCAAGTCGGTGGCCGAGCCCGCGATCGCCGCAGCGGAAACCGATGCGGCGATCCTGGAGACGCACAACGCGGCGGGGCTCGACGTGACGGATCTGTCGATCTCGTTCGGCGGCGTGCGCGCGGTCCAGGGCGTCTCGTTCAAGGCGGCGCCGGGTGCCGTCACCAGCATCATCGGTCCCAACGGCGCCGGCAAGACCAGCGCGCTCAATCTGCTCTGCGGCTTCTACCGGCCGCAGGCGGGGTCGGTGAAGCTCGGCGATCGCGATGTCACGGGCATGACGTCGCACTTGCTGGCGCGGGTCGGCGTGGCGCGCACGTTCCAGACCACGCAGCTGTTCGGCTCGCTCACGATCCTGGAGAACATCCTGTTGGCCGAGCGGGTCGGCCGGCTCGGCGGCGTTGTCTCGGCGCTGCGCAACGCGGAGACCGAGCGTTTCGCCCGGTTCCTGCTGCGCTTTGCCGGTGTCGACGGCGACGTCGATCGCCTCGCGGATTCGTTGTCCCATGGCGAGAAGCGGCTGGTCGAGATCGCACGCGCGCTCGCGCTACGGCCCCGCATCCTGCTGCTCGACGAGCCTGCGGCCGGCCTCTCGAAGGGCGACAAGCAGCGCCTGACCGTGCTGTTGCGCCGGATCGCCGATCTCGGGATCGCCGTCATCATCGTCGAGCACGACATGCCGATGATCATGTCGTTGAGCGATCTCATCGTCGTGCTCGACGGCGGCAAGCGCATCGCGATCGGCGATGCGGCGGCGATCCGCAACGATCCGCTGGTCCGCAAGGCCTATCTCGGCGACGCCACGCCCGGTGAGAAGAGCCGCGCGCCGCGGCCGGCACGGCAGGGGACCGCGCTTGAGGTCAAGACGCTCGATTCGTTCTATGGCCTGTCGCGCGCCCTGAACGGGATCGATCTGGTGATCGCTCCCGGCGAGGCGGTCGCCGTGCTCGGCGCCAACGGCGCCGGCAAGACCACACTGATGCGGTCGATCGCCGGACTCGAGCCGCCGCGCTCCACGGGCGAAGTTCGGCTCGCCGAGACGCGCATCGACCGGATGCCCGCACATGTTCGTGCCCGCAATGGCGTCGTGCTGGTGCCGGAAGGGCGGCAGGTGTTTCCGGAGCTGACGGTAAAGCAGAACCTGCAGCTCGGCGCCTATGCGCGCAAGGGAATAGACCTCGATGCCGAGATCGAGGCGATGTTCGTGCGCTTCCCGCGGCTCAAGGAGCGTATCGACCAGCGCGCCGGCCTGCTGTCCGGAGGCGAGCAGCAGATGCTCGCGGTTGCACGCGGCCTCCTGACCGGGCCGAAGATCTACATGCTGGACGAGCCATCGCTCGGGTTGGCGCCGCTCGTGGTCGATGAACTGTTCGCGTCCTTCGAGCGGCTGCGCAGCGAGGGCATGACCATCATCGTGGTCGATCAGATGGCAGGCCACGCGCTCGCGCTGGCCGACCGGGCCTATCTGCTGGAGACCGGTGCGATCCTGAAGAGCGGCGCTGCCGACATCATCGCCGAGGATCCGCTGCTCGAGGCGGCCTATCTGGGCGGTGAGGCCCAGGCCGGCGCGCCGCAACGGTTCGCGGCCCAGGCACGCTGAGGGAGGTGAGGGCGGATGTTGGTCGGAGGCCGCGAAGCTGACGGAAGGCAGCCAGGTCGCACGAGTGCGCCCGGCGAGCGGCGTCCCGAGCTCACAGCGATCTGTGCCGATGTGGAAGTGGGGCTCCTTGCCGACAAGGCGCTTCGCGATCGCGCCGCGGGCCAGGTCGTCGCCGTGTTCGAACGTTCGTTCTACGCCGTGATCGACGGAATCTGGATCTGCGTTGGGCGGATCGGTATCGGATCGGGCCCGTTGCACGTGGTCGGCGACTTCCGATGGCCTAGATTGGCGGTCGGCGACCCCGTGCGGGTCGTGGACTCCATTCTGTGGATCGGTGCGACGCCGCTCGCAAATCTGGCAACGCGGTCCGTCTGGGCGCCGCCTGCTGCGCCACACTGGTCGACGGGCAGCCTCCGGCGCGGTCTTGAAGCCGTCGATGCCGTGTGGACCGGCGATCTGATTGCGGAGGGTCTCGCCGCGGTCGGAGCCGGACATGCTCCGGGCGACGCATCTCCGCTTGTTCGAGCCGCCATGCCTGGTCTCGCTGCACTGGAGCTAATCCTCGCAGGCTCGGATGAGAATGCGGATCGCGGGTCCGGGCTTGGCAGCCTGATCGGTCTCGGGCCGGGGCTGACGCCATCCGGCGACGATCTGATCGGCGGTGCGCTGATTGCGTTGGCCGCACTGGGACGCATCGAATCTCGCGACGCATTGTGGGAACATTGCCGCGCGCTGCTCGACGGCACCAACGACATCAGCCGCATCCATCTGCGCGCGGCGGCGCTGGGCTACGGCGCGGCGGCACTGCACGCTGCCGTCCACGCAACGATGAGCGGGGAGGCCGCCGGATTTCGCCGCGCTCTCACGGCTCTGACGGCGATCGGACATACATCCGGACTGGATGCGTTTGCCGGCGGTCTGATCGTCCTGCGCCACGCCCTTCGCGAACGGTGACGCTGTTGCCGATCGAATTTCGAGTTCTCCCAGACTGCTCCGAACGAAGTTCGGAGCACTTTTTTTTAAGGCGGATTTCGCTCCGGCCGGTCCGCTGTTCGAGCGGATACGGAAATTCGCATTTTCCGGGAATCCGGTCTTGACGAAGTAAGTGTTTTCTTATTTACTTGGACGCAACGAAAACGAAACTTGATTAGGGCGGAGACGATGACGGATCAGGATAGGCCGCAGTATCAGCAGTTGCTGGCGCGTAAGGTCGAAGTCGTGAATGTCGGGCTTGAGGGGTTCGTGAAGGACCTCCGCGACTGCGGCATCGACGTCGTTCACGTCGACTGGAAGCCGTCGGCGGGCGGCGATCCGCAGATGGCGGCCCTGCTCGCGAAGCTCGGTGTGTGAGGGCGCACCGATGAAACTGATCGAAGACGCAAACCAGCAGGCGCTCACCCGGATACTCGAAGGGGAGCCGCGGCTGATCGACATCGTTCCCGCCCGAGAATTGATCCCGGGCCTGCGCGAACGGATGATCCTCCACGCCGGGCCACCGATCTCCTGGGACCGGATGTGCGGCCCGATGCGCGGTGCGGTCGCGGGCGCCATCGTGTTCGAGGGATGGGCGAAGGATCTGCCGACTGCGACCAAGCTCGCTGCCAATGGCGAGATCGAGTTTCACCCGAATCATCACTTCGGCGCGGTCGGCCCGATGACCGGCATGACCACGATGTCGATGCCTTTGTTTGTGGTCGAGAACGCGCGCTTCTCCAATCGCGCCTATTGCGCGATCAACGAGGGGCTCGGCAAGGTGATGCGCTTCGGCGGCAACGACGCCAGCGTGCTGAAGCGGCTCGCCTGGCTGCGCGATGTGTTCGGGCCGACGCTCGGCAAGGCGATCCGCGCCGCGGGCGGCATTGACCTCAAATCGATCGTCGCGCGGGGCCTGTCGATGGGCGACGAACTGCACCAGCGCAATCTGGCCTGCTCGAGCGTGTTCCTGCGCGAGATCGCGCCCTGGATGGCGCGAACCTCGACCGACAACGGCGTTCTCGCCGAATGCCTCGCGTTCATTGGGCAGAACGATCAGTTCTTCCTCAACATCGCGATGGCGATGGGCAAGGCGATCACCGATCCAGCCAACGGCATCCGGGGCTCGACCATCGTCACCACCATGTGCCGCAACGGCACCGATTTCGGGATCCGCGTCAGCGGGCTCGGCGAGCAATGGTTCACCGCGCCGGTCGAAATGCCGGAGGGGCTGTATTTTGCCGGCTATTCCGAGAAGGACGCCAATCCGGACATGGGCGATTCCGCCATCGTCGAGACGATCGGCCTGGGTGGATTTGCGATGGCGGCGGCGCCGGCTGTCGCAGGCTTCGTCGGCGCCGGCGCGCCGTCCGAGGCTGGCAACTTCACCCGCTCGATGGGCGAGATCACGGTTGCGCAGAATCCGGAATGGACCATCGCCGCAATGGACTTCGCGGGCGTGCCGACCGGCATCGATATCCGTCTGGTCGTTGATTCCGGCGTGGTGCCGGTCATCAACACGGGCATCGCGCATCGCGAGCCCGGCATCGGCCAGGTCGGTGCCGGCGTGGTCAAGGCGCCGTTGGCGTGCTTCCAGCAGGCGATCGTCGCGATCGCGAAGGATTTGGGTGTGTCATGAACGTCGTCGTCCTGAACGAGGTCCGCAAGGGATTCTATCTCGACTCGGTCGCACTGATGCGGCTGTCGCGCGAGGTGGCCGGCTCGCCCGGCGTGATCGAGGCGGCGCTGATGATGGGAACGCCGTCGAACGCCGCGATCATGCGCAACGCGGGACTGCTCGAGGAGGGCACTGCCGTGAAGGGCAATGACCTCGTGATCGCGGTGAAGGCCGAGTCCGAGACCGCTGCCCGCGAAGCCCTCGACAATGCGATCAAGTCGCTCGACAAGCCGAAGACGCAGGGCGAGGCTCAGTCTGCCTGGCGGCCGCACTCGATCGCCGCCGCGGTGAAGGTCAGGCCGGAGATCAATCTTGCGCTGATCTCGGTTCCCGGCGAGTTCGCAGCCTCCGAGGCCCGCAAGGCGCTCAATCGCGGCCTGCATGTCCTGATGTTCAGCGACAACGTGTCCCTCGAGGACGAATTGTCGCTCAAGCAACAGGCGCGGGCGGCCGGCCTCCTGATGATGGGGCCGGATTGCGGAACCGCTGTGATCGGCGGCGCGCCGCTGGCGTTCGCCAACAAGATCAGGCGCGGCAGGATCGGCATCATCGGCGCGTCGGGGACCGGCACGCAGGAAGTCTCGTGCCTGATCTCGGAAGCCGGCGCGGGCATTTCCCACGCCATCGGGGTCGGCGGGCGCGATCTGAAGAAGGATATCGGTGGCATCACCACGCTGATGGCGATCGATGCATTCGAGTCCGATCCGGAAACCGATCACGTGGTGCTGATCTCGAAGCCGCCGCATCCCGATGTCGCCAAATCCGTGCTTGAGCGGATCGGCAGAAGCCGGAAGTCGTACACCGTGTGTTTCATCGGCGCTTCGGAGATCGAGCTGCCGCCGAACGCCCGCTTCTCGCCGACACTGAAGGGCGCCGCGGAATTGGCGCTGGGCGACAAGAAGATCGGCGCGGGCTTCGATGCGAATGCGGTGGCATCACGGCTTCCGCGCAGCGGCCGCGGCGGGATCGAGGGCTTGTTCGCCGGCGGAACGCTGTGTGCCGAAGCGCAGGTGATCCTCGCTGCCGCTGGCCGGAAGGTGGCGTCGAATGCCGCGATCCCCGGCGTGGTCAAGCTCGGCGTCGAGCCGAATGCCGGACGGGATCGGCTGATCGACCTCGGCGACGACGAATATACCCGTGGCCGGCCGCACCCGATGATCGACCCCTCGGTGCGCGATGATGCGTTGCGTGCTGCGCTCAAAAACCGCGATCTTTCGGTGGTGCTGCTCGATCTTGTGCTCGGCTACGGCGCGCATGCCGATCCTGCCGAGCATCTGACGAAGATCGTCGCCGATCGCGGGCAGGATGCGCCGGCGTTGATCGCGTCCGTCGTCGGCACGGAGCAGGATCCGCAAGGGCGCTCCGCCCAGGTCAGGAAACTGGAGCAGGCCGGAATCCTCGTTGCGCCGTCGAACGCCCAGGCGTGCGAGCTTGCGGTTGCCATCGTCCAGAATGCCGGGAGGTAACAAAATGCGTACACTTAATGACGTGCCGCGCCGCCTGGTGGTCGCGATCGGTGGCAATGCGGTTCACCCCGAGGATATCAGGGGCACTTCCCAGGAGCAGAAGTCGGTCGCGCAGATCACTGCGGAGGCACTGCTGCCGCTTGCGCAACTCGACAATGAGCTGGTCATCACCCACGGCAACGGCCCGGTCGTCGGCAAGATCATGATGCGCCAGATGCTGACGATGAGCCGAATCCCGCCGATGGACATGGACATCTGCGTCGCGCACAGCCAGGGCGGCATCGGCTATCTCCTGATGCAAGCGATCGAGAATGCCCTGCGCGAACAGGGCAACCAGCGACATGTGGCAAGCCTGCTGACCCAGGTAGAGGTGGACAAGGACGATCCGGCGTTCAAGAATCCGACCAAGTTCGTCGGACCGTTCTTCTCCGAGGACGAAGCGAAGAAGATTAGTGCGGAGCTCAATTGGGCGATGCGTGAGGATTCAGGACGCGGCTGGCGTCATGTCGTGCCGTCGCCGAAGCCCAAGCATGTCTGCGACATCTCGCTGGTCGACGCATTGGTCAAGCGGGGGACGATCGTCATTGCCGGAGGCGGCGGCGGCGTTCCAGTGGTCCGTGATGCGAAGGGCGTGCGCACGGGCGTGCCGGCGGTCATCGACAAGGATTTGACGTCGGCTCATATCGCCAATGTGCTGGGCATCGAAGAGTTGCTGATCCTGACCGCAGTCCCGCGCGTCGCGGTGAATTTCGGCAAGCCGAACAAGAAGGACCTGGATCAGGTCAGCCTCGAGGAGATCAAGGCCTACCACCGTGAGGGACATTTTCCGCCGGGAAGCATGGGACCCAAGGTCGATGCGGCGATCCGGTTTCTCGAGGGCGGCGGCAAACGCGCGATCATCAGTCACCTCGATTGCGCCATGGCGGCGCTGCGGGGCGAGACCGGGACGCACGTCGTTCAGTAATCACCGAGATTGGCACCTCGGCGAGATATCTTCGCCCGCGCCAATCTGCCTTCGAGCGTCGCGCAAGATGGCGGTCCGATCTTGATGGCCGCCGTGGTGCCCGCGCTCACCGAGTTGAAGCAGGTGAGACGCATCGGCGCCTCATTCTGATCAGGCAACCGAGCTGGCCGCTGGCTCAAGCTCACACACAAGACAAACAAGCAGCCTGCGGGATTCAAGGGAACGACAAGGCAATGGCCATTCAATCCAGCATAAGGGCGAACCTGTACAAGGATTCCGTGTCGTTGATGCGGATCTCGCAGGTCACGGTCGCGCGGACCGGCGTGCAGCGGGTCACGCTGTTGATGGGGACGCGCAGCAACAAGGAGTTCTTGCAGCAGGCCGGGCTGATGAGTCCGGCGCTCGAGAGCGCCAAGCCGGGCGATATC
This sequence comes from Bradyrhizobium sp. C9, assembly GCF_002532045.1. Lineage (GTDB taxonomy): Bacteria > Pseudomonadota > Alphaproteobacteria > Rhizobiales > Xanthobacteraceae > Bradyrhizobium. The sequence goes on from NZ_NWTG01000012.1 coordinate 185,971, forward strand.
ATGATCGTCGTGGCAGACGATGCGCCCGACAAGCTCGCAGCTGCGGAGCGGGAGATTCATTCCCAGATCGCCGGCGAAGAACCGAAGGGCGGATCGACTGAAGCCGCGGCGGAAGCACCGCCGCGCTCGATCTCCGGCGGCGTCGCGATGGCCGATCATGCCGATCTCGCATTGATCTCGGTGCCGGGGCCCTATGCCGCGGCGGAGGCCTTGAAGGCGCTGCGCCAGGGTCTGAACGTGCTGCTGTTCAGCGACAACGTGCCGATCGAGCAAGAGGTGGCGATCAAGCGCGTTGCTGCGCAGAAGGGCCTGCTGGTGATGGGACCAGATTGCGGCACGGCCATCATCAATGGCGTGCCGCTTGGATTTGCTAACGTCGTTCGGCGCGGCGCGATCGGGCTCGTCGGTGCGTCCGGCACCGGCCTGCAGGAGGTGATGTGCCAGATCCATCGCCATGGCCAGGGCATCTCGCAGGCGATAGGCACCGGCAGCCACGACGTCTCAAGCGAGGTCGGCGGCATCACCATGCTGCAGGGCCTGGAGTTGCTGGCCGCCGACGCGCAGACCAAAGTCGTAGCCATTGTCTCCAAGCCTCCTGCGCCTGACGTGCAGAAGCGGGTGGTCGAGCGCGCTCGCGCGATCGGAAAGCCGGTCGTGATCTGCTTCCTCGGCGGCGAGCCGGCAGCATCCGCCGGTAATGTTCACCGCACGTCGTCGCTCGAGGAAACGGCGCGGCAGGCGGTCGCGCTTGCGGGAGCGCGCCAATCCGGGGGCGACGAACAATCCGCCGAACAGTTCGCAGAGCGGGTCTGCGCGTCGCTGGCGCCGTCGCAGCGCTACCTGCGCGGTCTCTACTCCGGTGGAACGTTCTGCTCGGAAGCCCAGACCATTTGGCGGGCGGCGGGCATTCGTGCCCGGTCGAACGTGCCGCTTGCCGGCGCAGATCGTCTCGCCGACGTGGAACAGAGCCACGGGCACACGGCGATCGATCTCGGCAGCGACGAATTCACAGTAGGGCGTCCGCATCCGATGATCGACTATGGCGTACGGATCGAACGGCTGCTCAAGGAAGCGGACGATCCGACGGTTGCCTGCGTCGTCCTGGACGTCGTGCTCGGCTACGGCAGCCACCCCAATCCGGCCGAGGTCCTGGCTCCGGCGATCCGCCGGGCGAAGGCCGCGGCGCGAGCGCAGGGGCGGGAGCTTCCCGTGCTCTGCTTCGTCTGCGGCACGGGTTCAGATCCGCAGCCCTACGAGATCCAGAAAGCCATGTTGGCGGACGCCGGCGCGGAGATTGTCGGCAGCAGCACGGGCGCAGCTCGTGTTGCACAAGCCATCGCGGGCCGCATGGCCGCGGATGACAACGCCACGGGGCGCCGCGTGATGCAAGGTGGAGAACGATGATGAACGCAGCCTCTTCCGCGCTCCAGGACAAGACATCGGTCATCAGCCTCGGCGCCTCCGGCCTCGATCGCGGTGTCGAAAGCAGTGGTGCCCCGCTGGTGCGTCTGCAGTGGCAGCCGGTCGGCGACGGAAGTCCCGAGGTCGCCTGGAGCCTTGCGCAGCTGGTCGGCGACGCCGGTGATGCCGACTGCCCGGGATCACGGATCGATCGCGCCAATGCGGAGGTGCTCGAGCGTATCCTGACCGCGCAGCCGGTATGGGTCGATGTCGCGGCCCACGCGTCCGAGGTCTGGCCGGACATGGGCCGGACGCTGCTTCATGCCGGTCCGCCGATCGCGTGGAATGATATGTGCGGTCCGATGAAGGGGGCGGTCGTCGGCGCAATTCTCTACGAGAAATGGGCGACGACCCAGCAGGAGGCCGAACGGCTCGTCGCGGCAGGCGGCATCCGCTTCGCGCCGTGCCACGAATTCGGTGCGGTCGGGCCGATGACCGGGATCATCTCGCCATCGATGCCGCTGTTCGTGGTGCTGAACCAGACCACCGGCAACCGAGCCTATGCGCCGATGATGGAATCCGGCGGCGCCAAGACCCTGCGTTTCGGGGCCTTCGCGCCCGAGGTGATCGAAGGCCTCAAGCTGATCGAGAATGTGCTGGCTCCATGCCTGAAGGCCGCAGTCGCCGGCATCGACGGCGGCTTGCCGTTGAAGCCGCTGATGTCGCAGTCGTTGCACATGGGCGACGATGTCCACAATCGCAACACGGCGGCGACCCTACTGCTGTATCGTGCCGTCACGGAATCGCTAATCAAGTCATCGATCTCGCGCGATCTGGTTGACGAAACGCTGCGGACGATCGGGGCGGACGACATGTTCTTCCTCAGCCTGTCGATGGCGGCGTGCAAGGCGACCATGGATGCCGCCCACGGCGTGCCGTTCAGCAGCATCGTGACCGCAATGGCGCGCAACGGTGTGAATGTCGGCATCCGGGTCAGTGGCCTCGACGGACAATGGTTTGTCGGTCCGGCCGACATCCCGGTGGGCCTGTTCCTGCCCGGCTTCAGCGAAGCCGATGCCAATCCCGATATCGGCGACAGCGCGATCACCGAGACCGCGGGGCTGGGCGCGTTCGCGATGGCGGCGGCTCCCGCGATGGTCCAGTTCGTCGGCGGCACGCCGCAGGACGCGCTGCGTTATTCGCGCGAGATGGCGCATGTCACGATCGGGCGCAATCCCGGCTTCACTCTGCCGATGCTCGATTTCATCGGAGCGCCTGTTGGCATCGACATTCGCAAGGTCGTGGACGAGGGCAGGCGGCCGGTCATCAACACCGCGACCGCGCACAAGGAGCCGGGTATGGGGATCATCGGCGCCGGCGTCGTGCAGGCTCCGATGAAATGCTTCGTCGACGCCGTCGGCGCGCTGGCGACGGCGGCTACGAGATGACGTTGCTTCGATCTTGAGAACGACGGCGCGGTCGCGCCGCCGACTGAAAAAATGCCGCAACAAACAATGCGGCGACACCGGGAACGAACAGGAGGAAACACATGAACGGTACCCGTCGTGCATTTCTGCAAACAAGTCTGCTCTCGGCAGCCTTCATCGGTTCATCGGGCCGGCTCGCGTTCGCCGACGATGCGAAGCCGCTGCGCATCGGTATTCTGATTCCGGGATCGCGGGCCGACCATGGCTGGATGGAGTCGGCCTACAACGGCATGAAGGCGGCCGAGCAGCGCCACGGCAAGAAGGTCGTGATCACGTCGATCGAGAACGTCAAGTTCGCCGACATGGAACAGGCGCTCGTCACGCTCGCGAGCAAGAACGACATGGTGATCGGCGCCGCGGGGCAGACCCAGGCATCGGTGCTCAAGGTCGCCAAGCGATTCCCGAAGGTGAAGTTTTCCATCGTCGGCCCGACCGGACAGCCGACCGAGAATGTCGCGCAATACGACGTGCTGCAGGCCCAGATCGGCTTCATTGCCGGCGCGGTCGCTGCGATGATGTCGAAGAACGGCGCGGTGAGCTACGTCGGCGGTCTTGAAATCCCGGCCATCGTCAACACCGGAACGGAGTTCGCGAACGGCGCCAAGCACGTCAAGCCGGATACCAAATGCTTCGTGACCTACACCGGCGACTTCGACGATGTCGCCAAGGCGAAGGAAGCGACCCTTGCCGCGATCGCGCAGGGCGCCGACGTCCACTACAACATCCTCAATCTCGGCGTGCGCGGGATGGAGCAGGCGGCGCGCGAGAAGGGCACCAGGATGATCGGGAGCTACACCAACTACTGCTCCGACAACAACGCGCTCTACATCGCCTACACGGTCAGCGGCATCGGCTTCATGGTCGAATATGCCATCGACCAGGCCGTCGCCGGAACGTGGCACCCGGAGTACAAGCAGTTCGGCCTGGCCATGGGGCCGCGCTCGGCCGACATCGAGATCTGCGCCGGGGCGACGCCGGAGATCCAGGCCAAGATCAAGGAGCTCAAGGACGATCTGCTGTCGAACAAGATCAAAGTCAAGGTGGGCTGACCGTGGCTCTTCTCGAACTGTCTGGCTTGACCAAGCGCTTCGGGGCTTTCACCGCGCTCGACGACATATCGCTGCTGATCGAGCGCGGCGAGGTGCACTGCCTGCTCGGCGAGAACGGTGCCGGCAAATCGACATTGTGCAACCTGGTGTTCGGGGTACACCGGCCGGATGCCGGCACGATGACGCTGGGCGGCGAGCCGTTCGATCCGCGCGGCCCGGCGGAAGCGCTGCAGCGCGGCGTCGTGATGGTGCATCAGCATTTCAGCCTGGTGCCCAACATGAGCGTCGCCGAGAACCTGATGCTCGGCCGCGCCAGCGCGGTGCTGAAGCCGCAAGACATTATCGTTCGGATGGAGCAGCTCGCCGCCGAATACGGCCTCGAGATCGACCCCGAGGCACGGATCGACGAGCTTTCGGTCGGTGAGCGGCAGCGGGTCGAGATCATCAAATGCCTGCTCGGCGATCCGCAACTGCTCGTGCTCGACGAACCGACGGCCGTGCTGCAGCCCGGCGAAATCGATGCGCTGCTTGCGATCTGCCGCCAGGTGGCGCTGCGTGGAAAATCCGTGATCCTGGTGACGCACAAGCTCGGCGAAATCAGCCGGGTGGCCGATCGCACGACGGTGCTGCGGCAGGGCCGGATCATCGAGACCGTCACGATGGAGGGCGCCGACATCCGGTCGCTGGTGCGCTCCATGGTCGGCCGCGACGTCCAGTCGGCAGGCTCGGTGCTCGCTGCCGCGGTCGACATCGAAGGCAAGACGCCGGCAAAGCCCTCGGACGCAGCCGGCCCGGTGTCGCCGGGCGAGGCGGTGCTGCAGATCTCGGACCTCGTGTATCGCGACCCGCATGGCGTGCCGCGGCTCGACGGCCTGAGCCTCACGGTCGGGACCGGCGAGATCGTCGGGATCGCGGGCGTCGAGGGCAACGGCCAGACCGAACTCGGATTGATCCTGGCCGGGCTCGCCGCGCCGAGCGCCGGCGCGATCGTGGTCGGCGGGACACAGGTCGGCGGCTGCACGCCGCAGGAGATCACCGATGCGGGCGTCGGTATCGTTCCCGAGGACCGCCACGCGGTGGCCTGCATCAAGGAATTGTCGGTGGCCGAGAACCTGTTTCTCGGCGCGATCGGAAAATTCAGCCGCTTCGGCCTGCTCGACAAGTCGGCGCGCCGCAAGGCGGCGGAGGCGATGATGCGCGACTTCGACGTGCGGGCGAGCAGCCCCGACGTTTCGATGGCAAGCCTCTCCGGCGGCAATCAGCAGAAGGCGGTGCTTGCGCGCGAGCTTTCGCTCGATCCGCTGGTGTTCCTGCTCGCCGCGCAGCCGACGCGCGGGCTCGACGTCGGTGCGATCGAGGCGGTCTACAATCGGATTCGTGCCGCGCGCGATGACGGCCTCGGGGTGCTCCTGATCTCCAGCGAGCTCGAGGAGCTGATGGCGGTGTCGGATCGGATTGCTGTGATCTACCGCGGAAAGCTGGTTGGCGAGCTCGCGGCGGGGGCGTTCAGCCGCGAGGCGATCGGCGCGATGATGTCGGGGCATGCGCATGTCTAGGTTGGCCATGGTTATGAAAAATCCGAAGCTCGCGCGGGTCGCAAAGGGTGCGAGACTCGAGCTCGTGCCATTGCAGGTTCTGGTTCCGGTGGTGTCGACCATCATCGCGCTCGGGATCGGCCTGCTCATCATCGCAGCCACCGGTGCATCCGTCCTGGAGGCGATCGAAGCCTTCTGGGACGGCATGGCAGGAAGCGACTTCAACATCGGTGCTTCGATCAATCGCGCCATCAGCCTCGCGCTGGTCGGTCTCGGCTTCATCTTCGCCAGCCGCGCCAACCTGACCAATGTGGGCGGTGAGGGGCAGATCGCGATGGGCGGCATGTTCGCCACGGCCGCGGCCTTGCACGGCGCCGGCGACCTGCCGCTGGGGCTAGCCTTTATCGTGCCGCTTGCTGTCGGAACCATCGCCGGAGCTGTCTGGGGTGGCCTAGCCGGCTTCCTCAAGGCGGCGCGCGGCACCAACGAGGTCATCAGCACCTTGCTGCTCAGCTTCATTGCGCTGCCGCTGGTGTACTGGTCCGTCGAATCCTTTCACTTGCTGCGCAAGCCGATCAGCGACGTGTCGTCGCTGCCGGAATCAGCGGAGATTCCTGACACGACCAAGCTGCCGCTGCTGTTTCCGGACAATGGATCGCCGCTCCATATCGGCTTGCTGATCGCAGCGATCGCGGTCGTCGTGGTGTGGCTGGTGCTCAAGCACAGCACGCTCGGTCTGCGGCTGCGCGCCGTCGGCCTGAATGCGACGGCCTCCCGCCGTGCGGGCATGCGGACGAGCTTCTACGTGATCCTGGCCATGACGGTCTCCGGCGGCCTGGGCGGTCTCGGCGGCGCGATCATGATCCTCGGCCAGCAGTTCTATCTGACGAGCGATTTCTCGTCCGGTTACGGATTTGACGGCCTGGTGGTCGGCTTGCTGTCGCGCGGCTCGGCCGTCGGCGTCGTGATCGGTGCGTTGCTGTTCGGATTCCTGCGGTCGGGATCCATCAATATGGAAATCTCGGCGCACGTCCCGTCCGCCGTGGTTCTGATCTGCCAGGGCCTGATCGTCATCGTCATTGCAGGCTCCGCAATCCTCACCAACCGAAAGGTGACCCGATGATTGACGAACAAATGGCCGTTTTCATTGGCTCCGGACTTCGTCTCGCGGTTCCGATCATCTTCGCCGCAACCGGCGAGATGCTGAGCGAGCGCGCCGGCGTGCTCAACCTCAGTCTTGACGGCATGATGTTGATGTCGGCCTTTACGGCGGCGCTGGCATCCTGGGCGACTGGCTCGCCGCTTCTCGGCGTGGCGGCCGGCGTCCTGGTCGCGATGGCGGTTGCTGCGGTCCAGGCCGTGCTGAGCGTGACGTTGCGCGCAAATCAACTGGTGGTCGGGATCGGGTTCAACATCCTGGCGTTGGGATCAACGACGTTCCTCTACCGCGAAATCTTCGGGCCGCTGTCGCGCGACCCGATTCCGGGTTTTGCACAGCTCAATCTGCCGTGGCTCGCGCATATCCCGGTGATCGGACCGGCATTGGCGAACCAGACCGGCCTTGCCTATGTCAGCATCCTGATGGTCGTCGTGACCTGGTTGATCCTGAAGTACACGTCGTTCGGGCTGGCGGTGCGGGCGGTCGGCGAGGATCCGCGCGCCGCGGACAAGGCCGGCATCAGTGTGGCCAAGACCCGCTATCTCGGCGTGCTCTATGCGGGCATTCTGGCGGGCCTCGGCGGCGCGTTCATGTCGGTCGCCGACAGCAACACGTTCACCGAGAACATGACCAAGGGCGCGGGCTATCTTGCGATCACGGCCGTGATCTTCGGCGGCTGGAATCCCTGGTACACGCTGGCCGCCTGCCTGCTGTTCGGTTTCGCGACCGCGCTGCAATTCCTGGTACCGGCGCTGCAGCTCGATGTGCCGGTCGCGTTGCTGTTGCTGCTGCCATATCTGCTGGCGCTGGTCGCCATCGCCGGCTTCGTCGGCAAGAGCAGGCAGCCCTCGGCCCTGACCATTCCGTTCGAACGGGGCGGTTGATCGCAACAGACTTCAAGAAAACATAGGCAAGAAAACATAGCCAAGGGAGGAAAGTCCGATGATGAATTCCACTTTAGCAAAGGCCGCGGAATCCGCTGGGTCCAGCACCGCCAATCCTCTTGGGTCCGCGCCCGGCTACCAATGGCTGGTCGACGACGCCAACGTCAACATGGCGATGGCGCCGCCGCCGCCCAAGGCGGTCACGATCGATGCGCAGCCGCAAACGGTGACGGTCGATCTGCACCGCACCGCTCTCATCGTCGTCGACATGCAGAACGACTTCTGCGCAAAGGGGGGATGGGTCGACCATCTCGGCCTCGACCACACGCCGGATCGGGCGCCGATCGAGCCGCTGCAGAAGCTTCTCCCGGTGTTGCGGAGCGCCGGCGTGCAAATCATCTGGCTGAACTGGGGCAATCGGCCCGATCTGAAGAACATGGCGCCCAACCAGCTCCATCTCTACAAGCCGAAGGGCGTCGGCATCGGCCTTGGCGAGCCGTTGCCGGGCAGCGGCGCGCGCGTGCTGCAGAAGGACAGTTGGGCCGCGGCCGTTGTCGATGAATTGAAGCAGGAGCCGGAAGACATTCACGTCGACAAATACCGGATCAGCGGCTTCTGGGACACGCCGCTGGACAGCATTCTACGCAATCTCGGAACCAAGACGATCCTGTTTGGCGGCGTTAACACCGATCAATGCGTGCTGCATTCGCTCACCGACGCGAACTTCCTGGGCTACGGCTGCCTTCTGGTTGAGGACTGCTGCGCAACGACGTCGCCTGGCTACTGCGTTGAAGCAACCCTGTTCAACGTCAAGAAGTGCTTCGGCTTCGTGACGCATTCGTCTGACGTCATCAAGGCGATCTCAGGCGCGGCGTAAACAGACGCAGTCGTTACCGGCAGCAGCGCGGCATCACCGGGCTGTCGCTTGCGACGTCGGTCGTGCTCAGAGTGCCCATTTCTAGCTTTACGACGCCGCTTTCGATTCTCGTCCACCTGACCCCAGGCGCGGCTCGGTCCCGGCCAGTAGCCGCTGAATGTTGGCACGATGGCGCGCGATCACGTAGAGGCCACCCGCGATGACCAGCAGCCGATAGGGCAGCGGCTGCTCCAACGCGCAGACCAGCGCGATCGCTGTGAGCGCCGCCACCATCGAACCAAGCGACACCATCCGGGAAAGCGCCAGCACGGCGCCGAAAGCTGCGGCGGCGCCCAAGCCGACCGGCCAGGACAGCGCCAGCAATACGCCGAGCCCTGCTGCTGCGGATTTGCCACCCGTAAAATTCAGCCAGATCGAACGGCTGTGCCCGAACAAGACCGCAAGTCCGGCCAGGCAGACCGCCCAGGGCAGCAAGGTTTGCAGATCGGTCGGTGGCGTGACGGACGGCAATGTCCCGAGCCAGGAATAGTACCAGCCGGCAAACGGGATCGCCGCCGCGCCCTTCAGCACATCAACCAGGAGGACCGCCAGCGCGGGCCACTTGCCCAGGGTTCGCAACACGTTTGTGGCCCCGGTTGACCTGGAGCCGTGCTCCCGGATGTCGATACCCTTCAGCAGTTTCCCCGCCAGATAGCCCGCGGGTATCGAGCCGAGAAGGTAGGCTGTCGCCAGTCCAGCTACACTCGCGATCCAGAAAATCATCGGCTTCTCCTTGATGCGCCAGTGTCAGGCAAGCGTCATCGGGAGTCTACCTCTATGCGACGGCCGATGCCGCAGATAGGAGAGGGGGAATCGCTTACCCGCTGCAACCCCCTTTGGAATAGGCTGGCTACGCGATAGAAATTGCGAGCGACATGCCGATTGATCGGCCATTCTGCCGCGACGGAGACCGGACACGGAATGACGACGCACGCCATCGAGATTCGCCGCCTCCTGCCTGCCGACGCCGCGCTTTATCGCGACATCCGCCTCGAGGCATTGCGCTTCAGCCCCGAGGCATTCGGCAGTGCGTATGAGACGGAGAGCGTTCATCCCGTCGGCTGGTTCGCGGAGAGGCTCGCGGGCGCAGTTGTGATTCTTGGGGCGTTTCGGGGCGGCGAACTCGCCGGCATCGTCGGCTTCATCGCGGCGGAAGGGCCGAAACGCCAGCACAAGGGCGCGTTGGTGAGCATGTATGTACGGCAGCAAGCCCGGCGCGCCGGTGTCGGCCGGCTGCTGGTCGATGCCGCGCTCGCGCTCGCCGCGCAATCGGTCGAGCTGGTGCAGCTCGTCGTGGTGAAAGGCAACGAGCCTGCCTGCCGGCTCTACCAGCGCGCGGGGTTTGTCGAGTACGGGCTGGAGAAGCATGCCCTGAAGATCGACGGCCACTATTACGACGACATCCTGATGGCCAAGGACCTGCTCGGGCGCGCTTGACGTCGTACAAGCTGGGGCGTCACAATTCCGGCGGCCCGTTGCGATAGCCGCACATCCACGCTTAACGTCGCGCATTCGTTTGCTGTCAACGCCCCCGGGGATGCTGCCATGCCGAAGATCGATCTGACAAACGTGCCGGAACGCAAGGGCTCTGGCTATCCGGCCGAGTTCGCCGCACCGTGCGCGGAACGAATCCGGCAGCGTCTCGGCGACGCCAGCGGGCTTGCCGATTTCGGCGTCAATCTGATGCGGCTGCCGCCGGGCAACTGGTCGAGCCAGCGCCATTGGCATTCGGACGAGGACGAGTTCGTCTATGTGCTTGCGGGCGAGGTGGTGCTGGTTGAGGACGATGGCGAGACCGTGCTGCGCGCCGGCGACTGCGCGGCATTCCCGAAGAATTCGGGCAACGGGCACCACATGATCAACCGGTCGCAGATGACGGCGACCTATCTCGAGGTCGGCTCGCGCTCGCGCGCCGACGTCATCACCTGTTCCGACATCGACATGATGAGCCCGAGCTCCGACGGCCGCTTCCTGCACAAGGACGGCCAGCCGTACGAATAGGTCCTGAACCGCAAGCCGGCGCGAAAATCCGGCGTTGCGGATTGGCCGGCGAAGGACCAATCTTCCGGAGAGGGAGCTTTGGTCAAGGCCCATGGCGGAATGGTATTTCATCTGGATTGACGGCCCGCGCGGCCCCGAGCCGCAGAAATGGTCGTCGGACGCGCTGTGGGGCCAGCTTGCGCGCCAGGACATCATTGTCCGCTTTCCCTTGACGGAGCGCGAGGCGCGGCTGTCGATCGATCAGCTGGTGCGGCTGCATCCCGTGCCGCAGTGAGCTGTGCGCGGCGGGCTCACACCACCAGCCGTCCTTCGCGCTCCGCGACCGTGATCTGGGCTTCCGTTCCCGAGTTGAAATCGAGCCGGTCGGCTTCGATGCCGTCGCTGAAGATGACGCCGTTCTCGGGCATCAGCGAGCGGACGCTGAGGCGCTCGGTGCGTTCGAGGCTGCCGCAGACGAGTGTGACCTGCGAGGTGCGGCTCGGAAACGGCTCGCGCACCGCAAAGCGCAGCGCGCCGGCGTCCCAGGCCTGCGGCAGATAGGGCGGGCTGCCGGCGCCGGCGCCGAAGCTGCCTGCGATCGCGAGCGAACCGGTGACGATGCTCTTGAACCAGGCCGTCGAACCGAGACCGGTCGCGACGATCAGGCCGCTCGAGGACTGCCGCTCCTTCCGATCGGCGAGGGCGATTTCGTAGACGGCCGATGTATGCGTGCGCGCACCGATGAAGAGATCGTTGACGGCATAGAGGATCTGGCCGTCGGTGAGGGTGGCCTTGGCCATCGTCACCGCCTTGTGGCCGCGCTTATCCGCGGCGACCTCGCGCAGCAGGGCAGGGAGGTCGCGCGGCGCGAACGGCAGCAGGACGCCGTCATAGCGCCTGGCATCCGGATTGAGTCCGATCAGCGGATGGCCGTCGAGATACTTCATCGTGTTGGCGACGACGCCATCCTGGCCGAGCGCCACCACGATGTCGGAGGGGCCGAAGATGAAGTTCGGCAGAAAGCTCCGGTCGATCACCTGGTAACGGCCCCATTGCTCCAGCACCTGTACGGTGACGTGGCGCTCGGCCTGGTAGACGTCGTGCTCGCGCTGGTAATCGGAGAAGTCGGCGCCGAGATGCTCGACATAGAATCGCGCCTGCGCCGCCGTCAGGTATTTGGCGATCAGCTCCTCGAGCCGCGTCTTGCGGGTGACGAGGACGATCTTGCGGTCATTGTCGGCGGGCACGGGGAGCCTCCGCGACGGGCCTGTCCAGCAGCGTGTTGAGCAGGTCGGGCGAGACGTTGAGCTGACCGATCTTCTCGGCCTTCTCTGCGATGCCGCTGAAGGCCTGCGCGATCAGCTGTCCCGGCTGCATGCCGGCTGCGGCCAGCGCCTGGATCACGCGGGTGTCGACGCCCTCGAAGATCTTCATCAGCGCGCCGACCCGATAGGCTTCGGCATCGGCCAAGGTGCGAGTGTTCTCGGCGTTGAGGCCGACGAAATCCTTGCGCTTGCTCTCCAGCGTGATGTCGGCGACCATGCCGGCCTCGCGCAGCTCGGCCTGCTTGGCCGCGACGCTCGCTTCGGCGTCCATCTGGGTCTCCCGGATCGAGCGCTTCTTCTGCTCGACGGCGATCTCGGTGTCGAGCTCGCTCTCGCGAATGGCGCGTTCCTGCTCCACCGCAAAGTTGCGTCGCGCGAAGATCGCCTCGTCCGCACTCTTGAGGATCGCCTCGCGCGCCTCGGCCTCCAGTGCCTTGGCGGTGTCCGGCGTCGGCTTCACGCCGCGGATGGAGACGCCGAGGATTTCGAGCCCGAGGGCAGCGATATCGGCGCGGGCGCGCAGTCCGCTTTCGATCAGGCCGGCGATGCGGTCGGCGGCCTGCAGCGCCTCCTTCAGGGTCAGTTCCTTGACCGCCTGCTGTGCCAGCACCTCGACGGTCGCGAGAATCCGCTGCGCCAACTGCTCCGGGTCGTCGGACTCGTAGGTCTTGCCGTCGGCCTTGAGGGTGAAGTTGAGCATCGCGGCAGCCTTCTGCGGCTCGCTGATCCGGTAGGTGACATGGCCCTGGATGGTCAGCGCCTGAAAGTCGCGCGCGATCTGCTGGAAGATGAAGGCGGCGTCGCGGCTGCCGATCGGGACGGCGACCAGCGAGGTGACCGGGCCATAATAGAAGCCGGACAGGCCAGCGCCCTGCTGGGTCACCGCGCCGCGGCGGTACTTCATGAGATAGGTGGTCGGCTGGGCCTTGATGAAGCGGAGACCGAACATGGCGTGCACTCCTAAGTAAGTGTGTCTAGGCAACTAAGTTAGTTGGACTGTACAACTAAGTATGTTATTGTCAAGGCCAGCGGCGAGAAGGTTCACGCCAGCAGGGGAAGCGGGGAGAGCATGCCCGAGAAGCCGGAACTCGACTTTCCGAGGCCGCTGACGACGGTCGACGTCGTCATTTTCGCCATACGGTCAGACGCGCTTCAGGTTCTGCTGGTTCAACGCCCAAGAGCGGAAACCGAGCCGTTTCCAGGGTCTTGGGCCTTACCCGGCGGCTTCGTCGATATTGCCGGTGATCGCGACCTCGAAGCCTGCGCGGCGCGCAAGCTGAAGGACAAGACCGGCGTGGTCAGTCCGTATCTGGAGCAACTCGGCAGCTGGGGCAGCGCATCAAGGGATCCGCGCGGCTGGTCGGCGACGCATGCCTACTTCGCATTGCTGCCGGAACACGCCGCGGGCGGCGCGCTGGCCGCGGATGCGCAGTGGTTCGCGATCGAGGGCGAGAGAGTGAGGCCGAAGCTTGCCTTCGACCACGCCGAGATCCTGCAGGCGGCGGTGCAGCGTTTGCGGAGCAAGGTCGAGTATACCTCGCTCCCCACCTATCTGATGCCGCCGGAGTTTACGCTGCCGGAATTGCAGCGGACCTATGAGATTGTGCTCGATCGTCTGCTAGAGAAAAGCGCCTTCCGCACCCGTATGCTCGCCGCCGATTTGATCGAACCAGTTGCGAAGATGCGCAAGGGACCGAACCGCCCGGCGCAGCTCTACCGGCTGAAGAAAGCGAGGGCGCCGGTGTTCTTTGCACGGACGTTCAATCCGCCGGGCTGACCGTCAAACCGAGAGATCGAAGCCCGGCGTCGCAACCTCGGTCAGGAACGAGGCCAGGAACATCTTGCCGAACACGTGCCTGGCCGCCGGCGTGTCGATCCTGAGCCGGCCGGCGGTTGTGGCCGCTGCGAGTTCGGCAAGCGTCGGCGCGGCGAGGCTCGTGTCGGGCGCAGCGCGCGGTGCCGTCGCAGATGCGCTGAACAGCACGCCTGCGTAGTAGAGCCGGGTGAGGGCGCGGACAAGCCGCAGCCGGCCGCGTAACGCCTCGTCGAGCGGGCGGCCGAGCCAGCCGCGGTGCAAAATCTCCTCCAGCTCCGGCGTTCGCGCGAAGCTGTCGCCGACAACAGCGAGATCAACCAGCGGATCGGTGCGATAGGCCGATTCCCAGTCGATCATCCAGAGCCTGTTGCCGTCGAACAAGATGTTGGCGGGAAGCGAGTCGTTGTGGCTCGAGACCGAGTTCGCCTCATCCCAGACATAGGCCGCGCGAATGCGTTCGAGATGTTCGTTGCTCTGGTCGAGCACGCCGGGCGCGAACAGGCCGGTGCGGCAGACATGGGCCCAGAGCCGGGCCACGATGTCGGGATAGCGCACGAAAGCCGGAAACGTCGGCGTCGCCTGCAACCGCGCGAGCAATTCGCCGAGCGCCTTTGCCGACGCCGGCGGGCCGCCGGGATAGCGATCGAGCGGCTGCCGCCGGATAAAATCCATCACCGCGACGCGCGACGCCTCGTCGACATAATGGAGTCGCGGCGCGATACCGGCCTCGGCCGCGATACGCAGCGAAACATATTGATACGGATTGCGCAGCGGGCTCGGCACGCCTTCGATTCGTAGCAAATAATTCTTGCCACCCGCGTCGATCCGAAACAATCGCGCCGACGTGGCGCCGCCTGAGATCGGCGTCACAGCGTCGATCGTTGCCGCGCCGATCACCTCACGCAACGCAGCATGCGCTGCATCGCGCTGTGCCGGCTGAAGTGTATCGAGGTCGCTCATGCTCAAAAAGTTAGCATGACGGCTATGCGTGCCGAAATCGCATTGATGTCGGGTTCCCGATCTTCAATCGCTGGTCGCGCGCGACGAAGCATGAAACAATGCCGCAAAAATCACGTCGGGAGAAAACTTGATGTCGTTCGAGCGGGGGTTGCATTGCGCCGTTGCGTGCAGGACCGTCAAGCGCAGATCATGGATCGCGTTGCCATTATTCTGCCTGATCGGCACGTTCGGAGTGGTGCATCACGCCGTCGCGAACGAATCCTTGCAGATTGTGGATGCGCGCGTACCGGCTGCGGACAAAGAAGGCGGAGACCTTCCGTTGACGATGACGATCAAGAACGAGGCCGACAGCGCCGATGTGCTGCTCCGTGTGCGCTGCCCGGTCGCGAATTTCTCCGAGCGCCACATCGTCGATCGCGGCGAAGGCGCGCCCGCCATGCGCTCGATATCCAATATACCAGTCCCGGCCAAGACAACGCTCGAGCTGAAGCGCGACGGTTATCACGTCATGCTGCTGCAGTTGCGTCAGGCGCTCGCGCCGGGCGAGACCTTCAAATGCGCGGTCGTTTTTCAGAAAGCCGGCACCATCGAAACGGAGGTACAGGTCCAGAAGTGACCCAGGACAAGTGAAGACACGTGACTAGGAAGGCGGCGGGCGGCACAGCCGATCGCCGGGACTCAAGGCTTCTCGCGCGACCGCCCGTAGGTGACGGGAGGTTCGATCAATGAAGAATGCTGGATCCGGAGGAAATGAACTCATGACAAGGTTGAATTGGGTTAAATCGCACATGTTCGCGGCGGCAGTAGCATCCGCCGCGATCTTCGCGGGCTCATTCGCGCTCGCCGACGATGTCAATCAGGATCGCCTGCTCAACGCTGACAAGGAAGCAGGCAACTGGTTGCACCATCACAAGAACTATTCGGCGACTCGCTTCTCGTCGCTGGCGGATATCAACAAGGACAACGTCAAGAACCTGAAGGTCGCCTGGACCATGCATCTCGGCGGCGTCGAGGGCGGCGGAATCTGGGGACACGGCGGCCTGGAGGGAACTCCGATCGTCGAGAATGGATTCATGTACGTCACCGACGGCTGGGGTTCGGTCTACAAGATCGACGCGCACGGCGGCAAAGGCGTGCTGCTCTGGAAGATGGATCCCAAGACCGACCACGACTGGGCCGGCGCGGTCGCCTGCTGCGGCGTCGACAACCGCGGCGTCGCGCTGTGGGACAACCTCGTGATCTCGCACACGCTCGACGGCCGCCTGATCGCGACCAACAAGGAGACCGGGCAGGTTGCCTGGCAGCGTCAGGTCGCCGATCCCGACAAGGGTGAGGTGATCACCGGCGCGCCGTTGATCGTCAAGGGCATGGCGATCACCGGCGTCGCTGGCGCCGAATACGGCATTCGTGGCTGGATCGCCGCGACTGATCTGAAGAGCCAGAAGGAAGTGTGGCGTACCCACACCATCCCGGGCAAGGACGAACCCGGTTCCGAGACCTGGAAGGACGACAAGAACGCCAAGGCGAGCGGCGGCGGATCGACCTGGGTCACCGGCAGCTACGACCCGTCGACCAACACCATCGTCTGGGGCGTCGGCAATCCCGGACCGGACTGGGACAACGAATACCGGCCCGGCGACAACCTCTACACCGACTCGTCGCTCGGTCTCGATGCCGACACCGGCAAGATCAAGTGGCACTACCAGCACACGCCGAACGACCCTTATGACTATGACAGCGTGGCGGAGAACGTGCTGGTCGACGTCCCCGGTCCCAACAACACGACGCTGAAGCTCGCGCTCGAGGCCGACCGCAACGGCTTTGCCTATGCAGTCGATCGCAACAGCGGCAAGTTCATCTGGGGTCTGCCCTTCGTCAAGAAGGTGACCTGGACCAAGGGGCTCGATCCCGAGTCCGGCAAGCCGGTGGAGTACGATCCGAAGCAGGGCGTGCAGAAGTACAATGCGTCGGTCACGCCGAGCCGCACCAACAAGGAAACGGATATCTGTCCCGGCAATATGGGCGGCAAGAACTGGCCGCCGACTGCCTATAATCCGAACCTGAAGCTCTGGTACATTCCCGTCATCGAGAGCTGCAACCACATCAAGGTCGAGGAGATGACGCCGGACAAGGTGAAGGCGCGCGAGTTCTTCACCGGCGGCGGGCCAAGCCAGAACGTCAAGATCACCGGCAGCGTGACCGCGATCGACGTCACCACCGGCAAGGTGGCAGGGAAGGCGGAGACGCAATTCCCGAACCTCGGCGGCATCCTGGCGACGCCCGACCTGGTGTTCTCCGGACAGCCGTCCGGCGAGGTGATCGCCTATGACGCGAAGTCGCTGCAGCAGCTCTGGCAGTTCAACACCGGCGGCGGCGTCAATGCGCCTCCGATGACGTTCTCGGTGGACGGTAAGCAGTATGTCGCGATCCTGGTCGGTCTCGGCGGTGCCTGGGACAAGTGGTTCATCGATGCAACGCCCGAGCTGAAGCGGATGCAGCCGGGCTCGATGCTCTACGTGTTCGCGCTCTGACATCGCAAGCGCGGGAGGCCTCAGCGAGAGGCCTCCCGCGTCGATCTGGCCGAGAGAAGCAGACAAGAAACGAGACAAATGAAACAAACATGGCTGGTTGGCGCGTGGCTCGGCTGCGCGCTGGTGACGGGATTTGTCAGTACGGTGCAGGCACAGTCGGCGAGCGATCCGACCGATGCGGGCAAGGCGGTGTTCAAGCGCGGCAATTGCATGGGCTGCCACAAATGGCACGGCAATGGCGGCGGCGGTTATGGCGGCGACGCGCTGTCGCTGCGCAAGACCGAGCTGACGCGCGAGCAGATCATCGAGACGGTGACGTGCGGGCGGCCGGGCACCGGCATGCCGTTCTTCGTGCGCGGCTCCTATGACACCACGAAATGCTACGAGATGACCCGGCAGGATGTCGCCGACCGCATGCCGCCCGAGGCCAACGTGTTCCTGCGGCCGAACGAGATCGAGGCGGTCGCCGATTACGTGCTCGCCCACGTCAAGGGCAAGGGTGAGCCGAGTTATGACGAATGCATCGCCTTCTTCGGCGAGGGCTCGCGCGTTTGCAATATCTACAAGGAGGCCGGCCACGCCGCCGCACCGTCCGACCCAAGCGAGAAGGCAAAGCCATGAGCAAGCAGAGATCGGCAATCCGCGGGTTGGTCTTCGCCGCGTCAGTCACCGCGGCGATGCCGGCGATGGCGACCGCGGGAGACCTGCGCGACATCAATGTCGGCATGGACATCGCTAAGGTTCCCGACGCGGGATACATCAACCTGACCTGCGTTGGTGAAACGACGCACCGATTGGCGGAATGGGCGCAGTGGGCGGCTTGCCCGGCCGGGCCGGACCAGCTGCGCGGCATCCGTTTCGAGTATGACCGCGAGACCGCGCGGGAAGGCACCGTGGTCGGCGGCCATCCGGCGATCCTGACAGTCATGATCGACAAGGACGCCAGGATCGCGGCGCTGACGATCGAGACCGATCCGAAGGCGCGGCTCTATCTGCGCAAGAAGGCGTTCCTGCTCGGCCTGCAGGCGAAGTCGCGCTACGGCGAGGACGGCTGGACCTGCTCGGAGGCGAAGCCGGGCGCCGACAAGCAGGAGGTCGGCGGAGTCTTTGTCGATGAAAAGTGCAGCAAGACCACCGATGGCCGGACCGTCGAGATCGAGCGTCACCTCTACCGTGAGCCGAACAAGGAGCTCAAGGACATGACCGACGAGACCCGGATCACGATTCGTCGCGCGGGGTCGTAGGAGGCCTTGAACATCGACTGGGCGCGGTTGCGCGGTGATCGTCCGACCTCTCAGGTCTCGATCGGTGGCGCGTCGATGTCGATCTGCGGCAGCAGGCCGGGTGACTGCCGTTCGACCAGTTCGTGCATCTTTCCGATGATCGCTCTGCCTTCCGCCGAGATGATCGAGCTCGGGCCCGCGACCGTGATGACGAGCGGGGGTGTCTGGTCGGCCTCGGTCAGCCGCATCGCAATCGCGCTCAGGCCGGGCGTGCCCATGTCGCGCGTATAGGCGAAGCCCTGGCGGCGGATCGTCGCCAGGGCGTGCTGGATATCGCTGAAGCGGACCGCGGATGACGGCGCTTCCTCGGCATTGATCCGCTGCACGATCCGCCGTGCATCCTCGTCGTTCATCAGGCTGAGAAACACCCGGCCTGGTGTCGAGTGGGTCAGGAGCCGCCGTGCGCCGGGCTCCAGATAATAGCGCACTGGCGTCGTGCCCTGCAGCACGCGGATGTACTGGCTGTAGAGCTGGTTGCGCGCCACCACGAAGGTGGTCAGCCGCGTCGCCTCGTGCAGCTCGCGCGTGATCGCATCGAGCGTGACGCCCGGCAGCCTTTCGCTCGTGAGCCAGCCGCCAAGCAGGGCGACGCGGACCGTCGGCCGGTAGGTGCGCGCCTGCCGGTCGTGGTCGAGATAGCCGAGTTCGACGAGGCTCTTCAGCAGCGCCGACGTGCTCGACGGCGGATAATTCAGCCGACGCGCGATCTCGGTCATGGCCGCGGGCCGTTCGATCTCGGCAAAATACTCGAAGATGCGGAGCACGCGATGCGCTGACTTGACGACTGACGGATCGGGGCTGCCGTCGGCAGCGCGAAATAACTCGTCATGCCGGTTGGCCTCGATCACCATCGCCGCTGGATCGTCCGCTTGCGTGCGCACGCGGTCGGCGACGATGCGCCGGCGGCCCCGTCTGGACGGAGGCTGGGTATCGGAGCGAACTCCCTTCATCGCTGGCCGCTCGTGTCCTTGAACACAGCGCTAATCTGGTGCGCTGCAACATTTATTATCGCCTTCTGATGTCGAATGTGCAGCGAAACCAGTGAAGGTCAAGAGTCCGCGGTGCAGCATAGCCGCAGTGCGATCCGCGCTCGGCGGCATTTCCGTCCACGTATCTGAAATTAATCTCGCACGAACGTCCGCCAGTGGACATCGCCGCGATCGTTCTCGATGTTGCAGACGAAATCTGAACACCCAGCGACGACGTCCCGCACACTGGCACGGTTGCTGCGACGTCATCCCGAACAAGGAGAGCCCCGATGCAGATGAGCGCGCGCGACCTTCGCAGCTCCAACGATGCCGCCGATCCGGCCCGCCACATCTCGCATGATTGCGCCGGCCTCAACTTCTATGATCTCGACCGCGGGCTCCGCGGCCTGCTGGGGCTCTATCTGACGCGCGATGATCGCGAGCGACTGGAACCGCATTTCAGGCGCCTTGGCGAACTGGCGGGCGGCAGGCTCGACCGGCTGGCGCGGGTCGCCGACAAGCATGCGCCGGTGCTCAATCCGAGGGACGCCTACGGCCGCGACGAGGACTGGATCGACTATCATCCGGCCTACCGCGAGATGGAGGCGATCGCGTTCGGCGATTTTCAGTTTCACGCCATGAGCCATCGCGCCGGCGTGCTCGGCATGGACCGGCCGTTGCCGGCGGTCGTCAAATACGTGTTTCAGTATCTGTTCGTGCAGTCCGAGTTCGGGCTGATGTGCCCGATCAGCGTCACCGACACCTCGACCCACCTGATCCGCAAGTTCGGCTCCGACGAGCTCAAGGCTTATCTGCTGCCGAAGATGCTGTCGGACGACATGGCGACGCTGTGGAAGGGCACCCAGTTCATGACCGAGCGCGCCGGCGGCTCCGACGTCGGCGCGGTCGAGACCGTTGCGCGGCGGGACGGCGACGTCTGGCGTCTGACCGGCGACAAATGGTTCTGCTCGCATGCCGATGCCGACGTCGCGCTGATGCTGGCGCGGCCGGAAGGTGCGCCAGACGGCACCAGGGGGCTCGCGCTGTTCGCGCTGCCGCGCCGCCTCAAGGACGGCCGGCGCAACAGCTACCGGATCGTCCGTCTCAAGGACAAGCTCGGCACCAAATCGATGGCGTCGGGCGAGATCCGGCTCGACAACGCGGTTGCCTATCTGGTCGGTGATCCCACGCAGGGCCTCAAGCAGATGATGGAGCAGGTCAACCTCTCGCGCCTGTCGCACGGCGTGCGTGCCGCCGCGATGATGCGGCGCTGTGTCAACGAGGCCGTCGTCAGCGCCTCGTCGCGCGTGGCGTTCGGCCAGCGCGTCATGGATTTTCCGCTGCTGCGCCGTCAGCTGATGAAGCTGATCGTGCCGACCGAACAGGCGCTGTCGATGATGTTGATGGCCGCGCGCGCGATGGACGATGCCAATGCCGGTTCGGCGCAGGCGAAGAATCTGCTGCGCATCCTGACGCCGCTGTTGAAGTACCGCGCCTGCCGCGACAACATTCCGGTCGCCACCGGCGCGATGGAGGTGCGCGGCGGCAACGGCTATATCGAGGAATGGGTGCAGCCGCGGCTGGTGCGCGACGCCCATGTCGGCGTGCTCTGGGAAGGCACCAGCAACATCAACGCGCTCGACATCATTTCGCGCGCTGTCGGCAAGAGCGGCGCGCACCGGGCGCTTGCCGCAGTCCTTCAGTCGCGCCTCGATGAGGCGAAGGCGTTGCCCGAGCCATTCCGCAAGCGCCTTCTTGTCGCGCTCGATCGTTCGATCGGCTTTGCCGAACGGGTGGCGGCTGATCCCGGCTCGGAGCACACGGCGCGCCTTGCGGCGAGCGCGCTCTACCATGCGGCATCGGCGATCACGCTCGCATGGGAAGGATGTCAGACGGAGGTCGATGCACGGCGGCTGCTGCTGTCGCGCTTCGTGCTCGAACACCGCCTGACTGCGAAGGATCCGCTGGCGCCGGCCGCCGATGCATGGGAGCGCGAGGCCATCGATCTGATGCTGAGCGATGCGCCGGTCACATTCGGTCAAGCGGTCAAATCCCTGACGGCCTGACCACAAGAACAAGAAACATTTCGGGGAGGTTTCGATGCGATCGATTGCGGCCGCGCTCACGGCGGTCTTGTGTCTGGCTGCCGTTGGGTCCGTGCACGCGCAGGTATCCAGCGACGTGGTGCGCATCGGCGTCATCAACGACATGTCGGGACTCTATTCCGATCTGGGAGGCGAGGGCTCGGTGGAAGCGGCCCGGCTTGCGATCGAGGATTTTGGCCCGACCGTGCTCGGCAAGAAGATCGAGCTGATATCCGCCGACCATCAGAACAAGCCCGATATCGCCTCCGGCATCGTGCGTCGTTGGATCGACGAGAACGGCGTCGATCTGATTGCCGATGGCGGCAATTCGGCGACGGCGCTGGCCATTCAGGCCATCACCCGTGAAAAGAAGCGCATCTTTGTGATTTCCGGGCCTGGTAGTTCCGATCTGACCGGAAAGCAGTGCTCGCCCTACGGGTTTCATTTCACCTACAGCACCTACGCTGAAGCCTCCGCCGTTACCAAGGCCATGCTCAAGAAGGGCGCGGACACGTGGTTCTTCCTGACCGCGGACTATGCCTTCGGCCATGCGCTGGAGCGTGACGCATCGAGCTTCATCACGACCGCGGGAAGCAAGGTTGTTGGCTCGGTTCGCCATCCGCTCGGTGCGTCGGACCTGTCGTCGTTCCTGCTTCAGGCACAGAACTCGAAGGCGAAAGTCATTGCATTGGCGAACGCGGGCGGCGATACGGTCAACAGCCTGAAGCAGGCTGCGGAGTTCGGCATCGGAAAATCCGCCGACCAGAACATCGTCGCTCTTCTGATGTTGATCACGGACGTGCATTCGCTCGGCCTTGAGGCGGCCCAGGGCATCATCTACGCGACGTCGTTTTCGTGGACCCAGAACGAGGCAACCCGGACCTTCGGTCATCGCTTCATGGCGCGTCGGCACGGACAGGCGCCGACCATGATCCAGGCCGGAGTTTACAGTGGCGTGATGCACTATTTGAAGGCCGTGCAGGCGGCTGGAACCGACGATCCCGGCGCCGTTGCGGCCGCCATGCGCAAGCTTCCGGTCAACGATTTCATGACACAGAATGCACAGATCCGCGAGGATGGGCAGGTGATGCGTTCGATGTATTTGGTCCAAGCCAAATCGCCATCCGAATCGCGCGAGCCTTGGGACTATGAAAAGGTGATCGCGACGATTTCGTCGGACGAAGCCTGGCGGCCGCTTGCGGAAGGCGGCTGTCCGCTTGTAACGAAAGCTCAGTAACGTTGCGTTCGAATCGTCATGCAGGCAGCTGAAGACATCGGCCATGGCGTCGCGGTGAAGCCAGCTTCGTCGCTGCCATGGATGACGTCTTCAACAGCCCGCTAGTGCCGCGCCAGCAGCACCACGATGATCAGGGCCAGGATGGCGCACAGCACCTTCCAGAACGTCACGGGATCGCGGTCGTGCAGCGATTTGCGGGTCGTGACGGCGGGGCCGGCCCAGGTCGCGCCGTTTTCCAGCTCGTGCGCGAACTCGGTGGCGTCGCCGAAGCGTTGCGCGGGCTCGACGCTGAGCGCCTTGCCGATCACGGCATCGAGCCAGGCCGGCAGGTCCGGCCGATAGCGTGACAGCGGCGCCGGCTTGCCGAACCGCGGCCGCGAGAACGGCTCGATCTCGCCGAACGGATAGTTCGCGGTGAACATGCGGTAGACGGTGACGCCGAGCGCGAACAGGTCGGAGGCCTCGTCGCCGGCCTTGCCGCCGAACAGCTCGGGCGCCATGTAGCTCGCGGTGCCCGGAATGTCCTCGGCGGGAAAATCCTCCAGCAGCGGCACCCGCGCGACGCCGAGGTCGACCAGGCGCAATCCGCCGTCTTTCAGCAGGATCACGTTATCGGGCTTGATGTCGCGATGGATGATGCCGGCGCGGTGCAGCGCCGTGACCGCGCGCACCAGCTTGGTCGCGATCGCGATCCCCTCCGTGAGCGACAGCCGCGGCGCATGGTTGAGCCGCTGCTCCAGCGTTTCGCCCTCATAGAGCGGCATCGCCGAATAGAGCCTGGTCTGCCGCTCCGCCGGCACCTCGATGATCTCGCCGATCCACAGGCTGCGCACGCGGGCGGCGACCCAGGCCTCGCGCACGAAGGCGAGCCGGTAGGACCCTTCGCTGGCGACCCGCGGATGCGGAAACTTCAGCACGACCTCGCGTCCGGCGCGCTTGTCGGTGGCCTTGAACAGGCGGCTGTAGCGTCCGTCGGACAGCACGTCGTGGAGCGCAAAATCGTCGATCGTATCGCCGCTCTCCGGCAGATCGAGGATCGGCAAGGTCGCGATCGCGTGGGTGAGATCGTCGCGGTCCGCCGGCGGCAGGTCGACGACGTCGAGCACCAGTGCGGTCGTGTTGTCGCTGCTGCCGGCCGCGAGCGCGGCTTCGACAATGCTGCGCGCCGATTCGTCGGGCGGCGTGCGCTCCTCGAGCAGTTGCTGGAGGCGGGAATCGCCGAGCGCGCCGTGAACCCCATCGCTGCAGATCAGGAGACGATCATGTTGCCGTAGCCCGGTCGAAGTGTAGTCGAAGCGGGCGAACTCCTCGAAACCGATGGCACGGTTGAGCATG
The DNA here is from genome assembly GCF_002532045.1 of Bradyrhizobium sp. C9. Lineage (GTDB taxonomy): Bacteria > Pseudomonadota > Alphaproteobacteria > Rhizobiales > Xanthobacteraceae > Bradyrhizobium. The sequence goes on from NZ_NWTG01000012.1 coordinate 209,921, forward strand.
TGAGCGAGGTCGCCGCGGCCGGCGATGTGGTCCTGCGTCAGGCGTTCCAGCCGCCCGTCGCTGAGACGGTAGCAGCGGGTGTCGCCGATATGGATCACATGGCATTGCCGCCGCGACAGGATGATGGATGAGAATGCGCAGGCCATGCCGCTGCGTGCGGCATCGACTCGGCCCTGTCCGTAGATCCAGCTGTTGGCGGCTTCCAGCGCACGCGCGGCGCGGCGGCGGACCCCGAGCGTCTCGGGCAGCGAATAATAGGCGTCGATGAAGCTGCGGACCGCGACCTCGGCGGCCTCGCGTCCGCCCATGTGGCCGCCGACGCCGTCGGCGACCGCGGCCACCACGTCGCGGTGCAGCGCGCCCGGCTGGCCGAGGCAGGCCGCGACGTAGTCCTCATTGGCGGTGCGCTTGCCGATCTCGCTGGCGAAACCGACGCGTACGCCCAGATCGTGTTGCGCGCCGGTCGCCACGTCTCAACCCGTCCTCTCGGAGCGAGCCCTCAGACGCGCGCTCCCGACACCGCGCCCCAGGTGGTGCGCCAGCGGACCTTGACCATCGCAAGTCCGATGAAGCCAAGCAACGCCAGCGCGCCGAAGAACAGGAAGCCGGCGCCGAAGCCGCCGGTCGTGCCCTTGGCGAAGCCGAGCGTCTGGGCGAGGAAGAAGCCGCCGATGCCGCCGGCGCAGCCGACCAGCCCGGTCATCAGGCCGATCTCGTGGCGGAAGCGCAGCGGGATCAGCTGGAAAACCGCGCCATTGCCCATGCCGAGCGCCAGCACGCCGATCGAAAACAGCAGCACCGAGATCCAGGCGATGCGCGGCAACTCGGTCAACGCCCAGCCGCCCGCAGCCGGTGCAGTCGGCCCCTCCGGCATGAAGGCGATGACGAGATAGGCCGCGACCACGACGCCGAACAGGATCGACAGCGAACGAATGCCGCCGATGCGGTCGGCGATCATGCCGCCCACGGGGCGGAAGCCCGAGCCGAACGCGACGATCAGCGCGACCAGCATGCCGGCCGCCACGCCCGAGACGTGATACTGCACGGTGAAATAGAGTGGCAGGGCGTTGGCGAGGCCGACGAAGCCGCCGAAGGTGATGAAGTAGAAGAACATGAACCAACGGCTGTCGGAATCCTTCAGCAGCGCGCCGTAGGCTTTCAGCGAGATCTTCTTGCGCTCGCCCGGCGCGTCCTTGGCCGCGAGGGAATAATAGGCGAGCACCATCAGCATCGGGATCAGGAGGCAGCCGAACACGGCCTGCCAGCCCCAATGTTCGGCGATGCTCGGCGCGAGCAGCGTGTCGAGCACGACGCCCATATTGCCGGCGCCGGCGATCCCCATGACCACGCCCTGATATTGCGGCGGATACCAGCGGCTGGCCTGGGGCAGGGCGACCGCGAAGGAGGCGCCGCCGACGCCGAGCGCGAGCCCGAACAGCTCGATCGCGAGCTTGCTAGTCAGCCCGAAATGCCAGACCGATGCGGTGGCAGCGATCACGACGAGCTGGGCGATGATGCCGGTGCGCTTGGCGCCGATGATGTCGGCGAGAATGCCCATCGGCACGCGGAGCAGCGCGCCGGCAAGCACGGGAATGGCGACCAGGGTGAACTTCTCGTTCACGGCCAGATTCATGTCGCGCGCGATGTAGACGATCAGCGGTCCGAGCGCGACCCACGCCATGAAACTGATATCGAAGTACAGGAACGCGGCGAGCAGGGTCGGCCAGTGACCTGCCTTCTTGAACTCGGCTAGCTTCATCGCAAGCGTCTCGCGCTGATGCGGCGGAGACGGCCGTACACGTGCGGTCATCTCGGGCGCAGATAAATCGAATGTGGGTGAATGCGTAAGCGCGCTCGCCGTTGAGACGCACTCCGTCGAGAATTGAGGTCAGCAATTTGCGTGCCATCGAATCGATCGCGTCGCTTTGCCTTGCAGTCGCAAGAAGTTGCCGCGAGATCGCGAACCAGGTTCGGCGATCGGAATTGGCGTGGCTTGCGGCAAGCGCCGCCGCGCAAACGCGCACGCTGATGCTTTATTGTGCGATGCGTCGCGCGCGTGCGATGGCGCATCAATTGCGGGTTCACGATTGCGGCCGCGGCCGCTGATGCTGTGATGCACAAGAGATCATCGGCGTGGCTAAAAATTCGGCCAGCCCGCCGCGCGCCGCGGCATCAGGTACATGTGAGGTCGCATAAAAGCCTTTGATTTTGCTGCCAGATTCGTCCGCGCCGAATTGGCACGCGTTTTGAATATCAATTGATAACGGAACATCGGTCGTCATCGAAGACGGTCTGCGCCCGCGGCTGGGCTTCCTACAACTCCAAACCTTTATCGGTGCCCATCAACGACGCACGCAGCGTCGCTGCGTAGCGCCGTCGGAATTGAAAGGCAGACCATGCTCGACAAAGTGACCAAGCAGAAGCTCGTGGTGATCGGCAACGGGATGGCCGGCATCCGCACGGTCGAGGCGCTGCTCGAGCGCGCCCCCGATCTCTACGACATCACGGTGTTCGGCTCCGAGCCCTACGGCAACTACAACCGAATCCTGCTGTCGCCGGTGCTCGCCGGCGAGAAGACCGTCGACGACATCATGCTCAACACCGTCGACTGGTATGAGGACAACAACATCACGCTGCGCAAGGGCGAGACGATCAGCATGATCGATCGCCGCACCTGCGAAGTCGTCACCGATGCCGGCGATCGCGTTCCCTATGACCGTCTGTTGATCGCAACCGGCTCAAATCCGATCATGCTGCCGCTGCCGGGCAAGGAGCTGCCGGGCGTGATCGGGTTCCGCGACATCTACGACGTCGACCGCATGATCAAGGCCTCGACCAATTATCGCAACGCCGTCGTGATCGGCGGCGGCCTGTTGGGCCTCGAAGCCGCCAACGGGCTGATGAAACGCGGCATGAACGTTACGGTCGTGCATCTGCTCGACACCCTGATGGAGCGTCAGCTCGATCCGGTCGCCGGTGGTCTCTTGCGCAAGTCGCTGGAAGAGCGCGGCATGGTGTTCAAGATGCCGGCGCAGACCCAGGCGATCCTGGGCGAGGACCGCGTTACCGGCGTGCGCTTCGGCGACGGCACCGAGCTTGCGGCCGATCTCGTGGTGATGGCGGTCGGCATCCGTCCGAATTTCGAGCTCGCCAAGAAGGCCGGGCTCTATTGCGAACGCGGCATCGTCGTCTCCGACACCATGCAGACCTATGACGGCCGCATCTATGCGGTCGGCGAGTGCGTGCAGCACCGCCGCCAGACCTACGGTCTCGTCGCGCCGCTGTTCGACCAGGCCAAGGTTTGCGCCAACCACCTCGCGATGAAGGGCTTTGCCACCTATGACGGCTCGGTCACCTCGACCAAGCTGAAGGTCACCGGCATCGACCTGTTCTCGGCCGGCGACTTCGCGCCGGGGCCGGACAAGGAGGAGATCGTGCTGCAGGACGCCAATCGCGGCGTCTACAAGCGCATCATCCTGAAGGACAAGAAGATCGTCGGTGCCGTGCTCTATGGCGACACCATCGATGGCCCCTGGTACTTCCAGCATCTGCGCGACGGCACCGACGTCTCGCACATGCGCGAGCGCCTGGTGTTTGGCGCCGCCAATCTGGGCGACGGCGGCGTCAACGGCCAGAACTCGGTTGCCGCGATGAGCGACGAGACCGAGATCTGCGGCTGCAACGGCGTCTGCAAGGGCGCGATCGTCAAGGCGATCTCCGAGAAGAAGCTGTTCACGCTCGACGACGTCCGCGCCCATACCAAGGCGTCGTCGTCCTGCGGGTCGTGCACCGGTCTGGTCGAGCAGGTGCTGGCGTTCACGCTCGGCGGTGACTATTCGGCGGCGCCGAAGGTCAAGCCGCTGTGCAAGTGCACCGATCACAGCCACGACGACGTCCGCCGCGTCATCGTCGAGCAGCAGCTCAAGACCATTCCCGCGGTCATGCGCTTCATGGAGTGGAAGACGCTCAACGGCTGCCACTCCTGCCGTCCGGCGCTGAACTACTACCTGCTCGCGACCTGGCCGGGCGAGTACCGCGACGACCAGCAGTCGCGCTTCATCAATGAGCGCGTCCACGCCAACATCCAGAAGGACGGCACCTATTCGGTGGTGCCGCGGATGTGGGGCGGCGTCACCACGCCGAGCGAGCTGCGCGCCATCGCCGATGTTGCCGAGAAGTTCAACATCCCGACGGTGAAGGTCACCGGCGGCCAGCGCATCGACCTGCTCGGCGTCAAGAAGGAGGACCTTCCGGCGGTGTGGGCCGATCTCAACGACGCCGGCATGGTGTCGGGCCATGCCTACGCCAAGGGCCTGCGCACGGTGAAGACCTGCGTCGGCTCGGAATGGTGCCGGTTCGGCACCCAGGACTCCACCGGTCTCGGCGTCAAGCTCGAGAAGTTCATGTGGGGTTCCTGGACGCCGGCCAAGGTCAAGCTCGGCGTCTCCGGCTGCCCGCGCAACTGCGCGGAGGCGACCTGCAAGGACGTCGGCGTGGTCTGCGTCGATTCCGGTTACGAGATCCATTTCGCCGGCGCTGCGGGCTTGCACATCAAGGGCACCGAGTTCCTGACCAAGGTCGAGACCGAGGACGAGACGCTCGAGGTGATCGTGGCGCTGACCCAGCTCTACCGCGAGGAGGGCTGGTATCTGGAGCGCATGTACAAATGGTGCGACCGCGTCGGTCTGGAGCAGATCAGGAAGCGGGTGGTCGACGACATCGCCAACCGCAAGGCGCTGTTCGCCCGCTTTGCCCATTCGCAGCAGTTCGCGCAGACCGATCCGTGGGCCGAGCGCGCCAGCCGCGGCGTCGACCGCAACGAGTTCGCGCCTCTCGCCGAATTGGAGCTCGCATGACCAGCTGGATCGAAATCGGCGCGCTCGACGACATTCCGCGGCTCGGCTCGCGCGTGGTGCGCACCCCTAGCGGCAACATCGCGGTGTTCCGGACCGAGAGCGACGAGGTGTTTGCGCTCGACGATCGTTGCCCGCACAAGGGTGGGCCGCTCTCGCAGGGCATCGTGCACAACAAGCGCGTGACCTGTCCGCTGCATAATTTCGTCATCGAGCTCGCGAACGGGCAGGCGGTCGCGCCCGATGAAGGCTGCACGCATACCCATCCGGCCAAGGTCGAGAACGGCGTTGTCTGGCTGTCGGTGCGGCAGGCGGCTGCGGTGAGCTGAGCGGTTAGGTCAGGCAATGCCGGTCAAGACCACGTGTCCTTATTGCGGTGTCGGCTGTGGCGTCATCGCGTCGAAGGACGCGGCGGGCGCCGTTCGGGTCGAGGGAGACAAGCAGCATCCGGCCAATTTCGGCCGGCTCTGCAGCAAGGGCTCGGCGCTCGCCGAGACCATCGACCTCGACGGACGTCTGCTCGAGCCTGTCGTCGACGGCGCGCCGGCGGCATGGGATGACGCGCTCGATCGTGTTGCCGATGGCTTTAACAAGGTCATCCGCGAGCACGGGCCTGACGCCGTCGCGTTCTATGTCTCCGGCCAGCTCCTGACCGAGGACTATTACGTCATCAACAAGCTCGCCAAGGGCTTTGTCGGCACCGCCAATATCGACACCAATTCGCGGCTGTGCATGGCCTCCAGCGTCGCGGGGCACAAGCGCGCCTTCGGCAGCGACACCGTGCCGGGCTGCTACGAGGATCTTGAGCAGGCCGACCTGCTTGTGCTGGTCGGCTCCAACGCCGCCTGGTGCCACCCGATCCTGCACCAGCGCATGCTGGCGGCGAAGGAGAAGAACCCGGCGTGCAAGATCGTGGTGATCGATCCGCGCCGCACCGCGACCTGCGAGGGCGCCGATCTGCATCTGCCGCTGCGCTCGGGCAGTGACTCCGTGCTGTTCAACGGGCTGTTCGCGTTCCTCGCCGGCAGCAGCGCGGTCGATCGCGGCTTTGTCGGCAATTGCACGACGGGGATCGTCGACGCCCTCAAGCAGGTGGCCGGCCAGACCCTGGCGCAGACGGCTGCGACGTGTGGGTTGAGCGAAGGCGCGGTCGGACTGTTCTTCGACTGGTTCACGCGGACCGAGCGCGTCGTCACGCTGTATTCGCAAGGCATCAACCAGTCGTCGAGCGGCGTCGACAAGGTCAACGCCATCATCAACTGCCATCTGTTGACCGGGCGCATCGGTCGTCCCGGCATGGGGCCGTTCTCGCTCACCGGCCAGCCCAACGCGATGGGCGGCCGGGAGGTCGGTGGGCTCGCCAACCAGCTTGCCGCACATATGGAGATCGAGAACCCGGCGCATCGCGAGCTGGTGCAGCGGTTCTGGCGCGCGCCTGTGATTGCGGAGAAGGGCGGACTGAAGGCGGTCGACATGTTCGACGCGATCGCCGACGGCCGCATCAAGGCGGTGTGGATCATCTCGACCAATCCGGTGGTGAGCCTGCCCGATGCCGACCGCGCGCGCGCCGCGCTCGACGCCTGCGAGCTCGTCGTGGTGACGGATTGCATGCGCGACACCGACACCACGCGGCATGCCGACGTGCTGCTGCCGGCGCTGGCGTGGGGCGAGAAGGACGGCACGGTCACCAATTCCGAGCGCCGGATCTCGCGGCAGCGGCCGTTCCTCACAGCACCGGGCGAAGCGCGCGCCGACTGGCGGATCATCTGCGACGTCGCCGCCCGCATGGGATATCCGGGTTTCGAATACGCGTCGGTGGCGGAGGTGTTCCGCGAGCACGCCGAACTGTCGGGCTTCGAGAATAACGGCCAGCGGGATTTCGACATCGCCGCGCTGGCTGCGCTCGATGACGGCGCCTATGACGCGCTGGCGCCGGTGCAGTGGCCGGTGACGTCGGACCATCCAGCCGGCACGCCGCGGATGTTCGAGAGCCAGACATTCTTCACGCCTGACGGCAAGGCGCGCTTCGTGCCGGTCGCGCCGCGCCCGGCGCGGCATGCGACCAGCCGCGACTATCCGCTGGTGCTCAACACCGGTCGTATCAGAGATCAGTGGCACACCATGACCCGGACCGGGAAGACCGGACGGCTGCTGTCGCATATCTTCGAGCCCTATGCCGAGTTTCACCCCGAGGATGCGCGGCAGGCCGGGCTGCAAAACGAAGGATTGACGCGGCTGACCAGCAGCTGGGGCGAGATGATCGCGCGCGTCGTCGTGAGCGCCGACCAGCGCCGCGGCTGCGTGTTCGTGCCGATGCACTGGAACGAGGAGTTCGCCGGCGAGGGCCGCGTCAACGCGCTGGTCAATCCGGTGGTCGATCCGCTGTCCGGCCAGCCGGAGTCCAAGCACACGCCGGTCAAGGCCGATCCTTACGCGCCGAAATGGCACGCCTTCATCCTGAGCCGCGATGCGATCAAGCGCCCGGCGAGCGGCTTTTGGGTTTACGGCAAGGCCGGCGATTGCACGCGGCTGGAGCTTGCGCTCGACGTGCGCCCGGAAAGCTGGCGCGATTGGGCGCGGGCGCAGCTCGGCCTCGAAGGCGTCGAGATCGAATGGATCGCCTATCGCGATCCGGCCGCCGGCCGCTTCCGCTATGCGGCGGTGCGCGACGGCCGGCTCGAGGGCTGTGTGTTCATCGCGCCCGATCACGTGCTGCCGTCGCGGGCGTGGCTCGCCGGATTGTTCGCGGAGCAACAATTGTCGGCCAATGCGCGGATGGCGCTGCTGGCCGGGCGGCCGTTCGGCGCCGGCGAGGATGTCGGGCCGATCGTCTGCTCCTGCTTCAGCATCGGACGGCACCAGATCACCGCCGAGATCAGGAAGGGCGCCGACAGCGTCGAAGCGATCGGCCGCTGCCTGAAGGCCGGCACCAATTGCGGTGGCTGCAAGCCCGAGATCGGCAAGCTGATCGGCACGACTGCGCAACCGCGGCAGGCGATCGCGTCCTGAAGTCACGTTATCCGGTCGAGGCGACTGACCCTAGCAGCCGCGGCAGATGCTCTTCAGCTTGCTGTTGAGCAGGCGGTCCTCTTCGTCGGAGGCCGCCTTGGTGTAGGGGTCGTCGGCGTGGCGCTTGTCGGCGGCAAATCCGCCGCCGCGACTGGCGCCGCCGTTATGCATGCCGTGCGAGCCGCCGCTATGGCCACGGCCGCCGCGCGCATCCGCCTGCGGCATCGCGACCGCAAGCAGCGTCAGCAGCAGCCCGGCCGTCGTGATTGTCCGCATGATGTCCTCCTCGTCGCGGCAGGGTACCGCGGACGCTGCGGCAAATCGGTGTCGGCCAACTTCACAATTTCGCGTGGCGGCAATCGGCCCGATCCTCGCGGCCGGTTCCCCGGGATGCCGCCGGCGCGTCGTACATAGGCCGTCCGGGGATGGCTTCATGCCGACAATGCAGTGCTCGCGGCACCAAAATGGTGTATCGGCAAGCTCTGGCGCGCCCAGATGAGGGCAGGACACGGTCCGGCGCCGGATAATCAAGATCTAGCAAGATTTCGGAGGAACGTTCATGTCGGCTCTGCCACTTTCGGGCATCAAGATTCTCGACCTGACGCGGGTGCTCGCGGGCCCGCTGTCGGCCCAGATGCTGGCGGATCTCGGCGCCGAGGTGATCAAGATCGAGCGGCCCGGCGGCGGCGACGACGCCCGTGCCTTCGGCCCGCCCTATCTCAAGGATCCCGAAGGCAAGGCGAACAACAACAATTCGTTCTACCTCTGCGCCAACCGCAACAAGAAATCCGTCACCGTCAACATCGCCAAGCCCGAAGGGCAGGCCATCATCCGCGAGCTCGCCAAGTCGGTCGACGTGATGATGGAGAACTACAAGGTCGGCGACCTCAAGCGCTACGGGCTCGACTACGACACCATCAAGCAGCTCAACCCCGGCATCATCTATTGCTCGGTAACCGGCTTCGGCCAGACCGGTCCATACGCCACGCGCGCCGGCTATGACGCAATCCTGCAGGCGATGGGCGGACTGATGAGCGTCACCGGCCATATCGACGGCGAGCCGGGTGCGGGCCCGATGAAGGTCGGCCCCTCGATCGTCGACTACATGACCGGCATGAACACCTCGATCGGGATTCTCTCGGCGCTCTATCACCGCGACGCCAACAACGGTGAAGGGCAGCATGTCGACGTCTGCCTGTTCGACACCGTGATCGCCTCGCTGTCGCATTGGCTGCAGATCTATCTCGTCAACGGCAACATGCCGCCGCGCCGCGGCACCTGGGGCAATGGCGGCATGCCGGCCGGCGTGTTCCGCTGCACCGACGGCGAATTGATGCTAGTGGTCGGCAATGACGGCCAGTTCCAGCGCACCTGCGCCGTGCTCGGCGAACCTGAGCTTGCGAGCGACAAGCGCTTCGTCAAGAACAACGACCGCGTCGTGCACGGCAAGGAGATCATGGCGATCTTCGCCGGCTTGTTCTTGAAGCATCCGGTTGCCTACTGGCTGGAAAAGCTCGAGGAGGCCGGCGTGCCGTCGGGCCCGATCAACAATTTCGAGCAGGTGTTCAGCGATCCGCATGTGCAGTCGCGCGGCATGCGGGTGAAGGTCGATCACCCGTTCGAGCCGAACCTGTCGCTGATCCGCAACGCGCTGACCTTCTCGGGCACGCCGATCACCGACTACCGCGCCCCGCCGCTGCTCGGCGCCGACACCAAGGACGTGCTGGCGACCATCGGCTACGACGACGCCAAGATCGAAGGGCTGAAGGCGCAGGGGATTCTGTAGGCGCTGACTTCGAGGCCGCGGGCCGCGGAGTTTCCCCGTCATCCTGAGGTGCGAGCGCTTGCGAGCCTCGAAGGATGAACGGCCCGGCCGGTGGCCGTCGACCCTTCGAGACGCGCTACGCGCTCCTCAGGGTGACGGTAAAGGGCAGGGAATCCAGCCATAACACTTCGACCTGCATCGAAGCATCATTGACACGAGCCTGCTAGATTGGCGCCATCGATCCTCTATCGAAAGGTGCCAATCATGAAACGGGAAGTCATCCGCGTCGAGCCGATATCGAGCTGGCTGGAGCGCTGGAAGGCGCCGGCGTCGCCGGTCACGCGCGCCGGCAACATGATCTTCGTCTCCGGCCTGCCGCCGTTCGATCCCGCAACCGGCGAGTTCGCCGCCGGCGCCTCGATCGAGCGGCAGAGCGAGCTGGTGATGGAGCAGCTCAAACAGTGTCTGGAGGCTGCCGGCGCGTCGTTCGACAACGTGATGAAGTGCAATATTTTCTGCACCTCGGCAAAGCACTTCGCGACCTTCAATGCGATCTACCGGAGATATTTCGCGGACGATCTGCCGGCGCGGATCTTCGTCTGCATCCCGGAATGGACCGGGCCGTTCGACATCGAGATCGACTGCATCGCGATGGTGTAGAGCGGAAAATCTTACAGATCCTGGCGCGTCAGTCGGCCGTGCACCACGACCGGCCGTAGCGCCGGTTTGCTCGGCACGTCGCCCATCGTCAGCGCCATCACCGAGACCGTGACCACGCGATCGATGATGGCGCGGACGTCGTCGAGATCGCATTTGCCTTCCGACAGCCGCAGCAGGCGTTCCTTCTCGCGGATGGTGTGGTGCGCCATCGCCAGCGCGAAGTGCAGACCCCAATACAGCTCGGTGTCGTTGCTAGCAGGCATCGCGCGGCGCATCGCCGCGGCGAATTTGCGCAAGTGATCGACCTCGCGATTCTTGATGCGGCGGATCGGCGGCACGGATTCGATCGAGGCGCGGATCATGAAACGCGCCGCGGTCGAGCCCTCGCGATCGGGCCCGAGGCAGCCGCGCAAAGTGGGGCCGACGAGGGCGCGCATGATGTCCTCGATCGAGGCCCGTCCGCCGCCATTTTCCTCCGCCGCCTTCAATTCATTGAGACGTTCGCGGTTGGTCTGGATGCTGCGGGTGACGAACAGCTCCGCGATCAATTCGTCCTTGGAGCCGAAATGATAATTCACAGCCGCAAGGTTGACGTTCGCCTCCGCGACGATGTCGCGCAGCGTGACGTCGCCGAAGCCGCGGTCGGCATAGAGCCGCTCGGCGGCGGCGAGAATGGCGGATCGGGTTTGGTCGCTGGCCATGGCTGAGAGCCTTTCCGTTATTCCGCGGTGCGCCGGGGAATGACGAAGACGACGGGGAGTTGCATTTCAAACATTTGTATGAAACTATCGTTTGAAGAGCCGGAAATGTCAATCCGCTGATCGCGGGCAGCGTTCTGGCACACCACCGCCGCCGTTTTCGCGATCGCCCTTGCGGGCCGCGGAGGCGGGGTCAACAATGTTGCCCAAACGGCCAAGACCCGAGTTCAAGGCCTAAGTTTCACGGCCAGGTCGGCGGCCCAAGTCTAGGAAACGAGGAGCGTCCCATGGATTTCACGATGTCGGCCAGGCAGAAGGAATGGCTTGAGCGCGTTCAGGCTTTCATGAAAACGCATGTCCGCCCCGCGGTGCCGATCTACGACAAGCAGGACGCCGAAGGCCCGCGCTGGAAGGTGATCCCGATCCTCGAGGATCTGAAGAAGAAGGCGAAGGCCGAAGGCCTCTGGAACATGTTCATGCCGCCGTCCTCGCACGAGGATGACGAATTCCACGGCGCGGGATTGACCAACCTCGAATACGCGCTGCTGTCGGAAGAGATGGGCCGCATCTCCTGGGCGTCGGAAGTGTTCAACTGCTCCGCCCCCGATACCGGCAACATGGAAGTGTTCATCCGCTACGGCACCAAGGAGCAGAAGCGCAAATGGCTGCGCCCGTTGATGGATGGCGAGATCCGCTCCGCCTTCCTGATGACCGAGCCGGCGGTTGCGTCCTCTGACGCCACCAACATCGAGACCCGCATCGAGAAGGACGGCGATCACTACGTCATCAACGGCCGCAAATGGTGGTCGTCGGGCGTCGGCGATCCGCGCTGCAAGGTCGCGATCCTGATGGGCAAGACCGACTTCAACGCCGCCAAGCATCAGCAACAGTCGCAGATTCTTGTGCCGCTCGACACACCCGGCATCAAGGTCGAGAAGATGCTGCCGGTGTTCGGCTTCGACGACGCGCCGCACGGCCACGCCCAGGTGCTGCTCGAAAACGTCCGCGTGCCGAAGGAAAACATCCTGCTCGGCGAAGGCCGCGGCTTCGAGATCGCACAGGGCCGTCTCGGTCCGGGCCGCATCCATCACTGCATGCGTACCATCGGCAAGGCCGAGGAGTCGCTGGAGAAGATGGTGAAGCGGCTCGCCTCGCGCACCGCGTTCGGCAAGAAGATCATCGAGCAATCGGTCTGGGAGCAGCGCATCGGCGAGGCCCGCACCGACATCGAGATGACCCGCCTCTTGTGCCTCAAGGCCGCCGACATGATGGACAAGGTCGGCAACAAGACCGCGCAGGCCGAGATCGCGATGATCAAGGTCGCGGCGCCCAACATGGCGCTCAAGATCATCGACCAGGCGATCCAGGCCTATGGCGGCGCCGGCGTCTCCGACGAGGCCGGGCTCGCCAAGGACTACGCCCACATCCGCACGCTGCGGCTGGCAGACGGTCCGGACGAGGTGCACAATCGCGCCATTGCCAGACTTGAACTTCGGAAGTATGCAAACACGTCGCACTGAGCATGACGTGGAACGCATGGCGTTCGCGCTGGCATCGTGCTCAGAATGAAAAAGAGAAATCAGGCTGGCGTGCCAGCCTGATTGAAGGAGCGTCCGACGGCGCTCCCCAAAAACTGAATTGAGGGAGCGTCATCGTGGCGGACGGCGTCAGGAAAGACGAAGAATTTTCCGGCACAAGGGAAGTCGAGGAGCGCCATCGTATCAACGAGGCGAACCTCGCTGCCTGGATGCAGGAACACGTCGAGGGCTATCAGGGCCCGCTCAAGGTCCTGCAGTTCAAGGGTGGCCAGTCCAACCCGACCTACAAGCTCGAAACCCCCAGCCGCAATTACGTGATGCGCCGCCGGCCGTTCGGTAAATTGTTGCCGTCGGCCCATGCGGTGGATCGCGAGTTCCGCGTCATCGCGGCGCTCGGCAAGCAGAATTTCCCGGTCGCGAAAGCTTACGCGCTGTGCACCGACGATGCGGTGATCGGCTCGGCCTTCTACATCATGTCGATGGAAGAGGGGCGGGTGTTCTGGGATCCGACGCTGCCGAGCCAAGAGCCTGATGCGCGCCGCAAGATCTTCACCAGCAAGATCGAGACCCTGGCGAAGCTGCACATCCTCGATCCCGAAAAGATCGGCCTCGGCGATTTCGGCAAGCCCGGCAATTATTTTGCGCGCCAGGTCGACCGTTGGACCAAGCAATACCGCGCCTCCGAGACGCAGCATATTCCCGAGTTCGAGAAGCTCGCGGAGTGGCTGCCGAAGACGGTGCCGGAGCAGAAGCGCGTCTCGGTCGTGCACGGCGACTATCGCCTCGACAACATGATCTTCCACGCCACCGAGCCGCGGGTGCAGGCGGTGCTGGACTGGGAATTGTCGACGCTCGGCGATCCCATGGCCGACTTCACCTATTTGTTGATGCAGTGGACCATGCCGGGCCTCGCCAATGCCGACCTCAAGGCGTTGAACATTCCGAGCCAGGACGAGGCCGCGCAGATCTACTGCAACGTGACCGGCATGGCCGTGCCGGATCTGAATTGGTACTTCTCCTACAATCTGTTCCGCCTCGCCGGCATCACGCAGGGCATTGCGGGCCGCGTCCGCGACGGCACCGCCGCGAATGCCAAGGCCCTCGAGTCGGCCAAGCGCACGGTGCCGCTGTCACAGGCATCCTGGGAATACGCGCAGAAGGCCGGCGCAACCTGATAGCAAAAACGCGGCGCGATCCCCGGGGTTCGCGCCGCTTCTGCGAACTGCGGCATGTTTCCGCATTGTAGCCATCTGTGACTTGAGTTCGCGGCGCCGCTTTGGCAAGTCAATCCGGTCAACGCCCGCCCTGGTCCTGATCGGACACCTCGTCTTGCCCCTTTCCTCGAATCTTCGCGGCAGCCTGTTCATGGCTGCGGCCATGGCCAGCTTCACGGTCAACGACACCATCACCAAGGCGGTGTCGGCGGAGCTGAACATCGGGGAGGTCCTGCTGGTGCGTGGCCTGGTCGCAATGGTGCTGGTCGCGGCACTCGCCTGGTACCGCGACGCGCTGCGCAGCTTCAGCGCGCTGCTGATCTGGCCGGTTGGGCTGCGTGTCATGGGCGAGATCGGCGGCACGCTGACCTATCTGTCGGCGATCGCGCAGATCCCGCTCGCCAATGCCTCGGCGATCTTCCAGGCGCTGCCGCTCGTGATCACGCTGGGTGCCGCGCTGGTGTTCGGCGAGCCGGTCGGCTGGCGGCGTTGGCTCGCGATCGCTGCCGGATTCATCGGCGTGCTGGTCATTGTCCGGCCGGGCGCGGAGGGTTTCAGCCAGCCTGCGCTGCTGGCGCTGGCGTCGGTCGGCTTCTGCACGGTGCGCGATCTCGCCACCCGCCGCATCCCGAAGCATTTGCCGACGGTGTTCATCACGTTGCTCACCACCGTGACGGTGACGACGGCGGGTGCTGTCGTACTCTTCCCGCTCGGCGGCTGGAAGCCGCCATCCGGCCACGCGCTCGGCCTGCTCACATTCGCCGCGGTGCTGATCCTGATCGGCTATCAATGCATCATCGTGTCGCTGCGCACCGGCGACATCTCGGCGGTGGCGCCGTTTCGCTACACCGCGCTGCCATGGGCGATGCTGACCGGCTATCTCGCCTTCGGCCACAAGCCTGACGGTGCGATGCTCGCGGGCGCCGCGATCATCGTCGCCTCCGGCCTCTATGCCTTCTATCGCGAGCGCCAACGCGACAAGCTCCGCCCCGCCGCGACCGGACCCGGCCTGCCGCCGGATGGGTTGTAGAGATTTGCAGGGCGTTTTCGGCTAACCCGTCCTACGCACTGAACATCAGTGGATGCCTGTGAACAGCCGGTTCCAGCGCACCGAAGCCGGCCAGCGCCACACCTGCCATGCCGGCGCTTCATTGCCGATCGAGAAAAAGATCACCTTGGCTTGCCCGATCAGGTTCTCGAACGGCACGTAACCGACGCCGCCGCGCGCGGGTGGCACGCGGCTGTCGGCCGAGTTGTCGCGGTTGTCGCCCATCGCGAAGAAATGTCCCGGCGGCACCACATAGACCTGTGTGTTGTCGTATTCGGAACGCTCGATGCGATCGAGCGTGTCGTAGCTGACCCCGTTCGGCAGGGTTTCGCGCCAGCGCTTGACGCGGACCGGGCGCGGCCCCTCGTCGCGATCGAGATAGTCATCGACCCGCTCGCGCTTGACCGCGGTGCCGTTGATGTACAGCGCTCCGTCGATCATCTGAATGCGATCACCGGGCAGGCCGATCACGCGCTTGATGAAATCGACGGAGTCATCGCTCGGCAGCCGGAATACCACGACGTCACCGGGCTTCGGTTCGGAGCCGAAGATGCGGCCCGAGAACAGCGGCGGCGAGAACGGCAGCGAGTAGTGCGTGTATCCGTAACTGTATTTCGAGAGAAACAGGTAGTCGCCGACCAGCAACGTCGATTCCATGGACTCCGACGGAATGTTGAAGGACTGGAACAGGAAGGTCCGGATCACCAGCGCGATGATCAGCGCCTGCACGGCAACGCGGAAGGTTTCCGTCACTCCGCCTTGCTGAGGTTGCTTCTCGGTCGACACGGTCCCGGGCTCCTGTTTCACGCCCTGCGCATCAGAGTATCACTTCGCGCAATGCGCGATCAGCCGCGCGACGAATTCGCCGCAGGCCTCGAGCTGCGACATCTCGACGAACTCATCCGGCGTGTGCGCCTGCGCGATTCCGCCGGGACCGACCACCACGGACGGCACGTCCGCCATGCTGACGAACAGGCTGGCCTCGGTGCCGAACGCGACCTTGGCGTGGTCGTTGCGGCCGGCGAGCTGCTTGGCGAGCGTGACGATGGCAGCGTCGGCGGCGGTGTCGAGCGCGGGGTAGTCGAGGATCTGCTCGAAATCGATGCCGCATTCGGGATGCCGCTTGCGCATGTCAGGCTCGATCTCGGCCTTGGCCCAGGCGATGATCGCGTCTGTCACCTTCCGGGACTCGGTGATGCCGATGCCGCGGCATTCGAATTCCACCACGCAACTGTCCGGCACGATGTTCAGCGCGGCGCCACCATGCACGATGCTGGTGAGCAGGGTCGAATGCGGGACGTCATAGAGGCTGTCTCGCTCGGCATCCGCGGCCAGCAGCGCTGCGCGGCGGCGGATTTCGGCGATCAGGTCGGCCGCATATTCGATGGCGTTGACGCCGTCGGGCGCGATCGAGGAGTGGCGCGCGAGCCCGCGGAACGTGGCGCGCACGCCGTGCTTGCCCTTGTGGCCGATGATCACCTGCATCTGCGTCGGCTCGCCGACGAAGCAGCCGAGCGGCCTGATCGGCTTGCGTGCGATCTCGCGCAACATCGGGCGCACGCCGACGCAACCGATCTCCTCGTCATAGGAGATCGCCAGATTGATCGGCGTCTTCAGATCGGCCGCGAGCATTTCCGGAACCATCGCGAGACAGACCGCGACAAAGCCTTTCATGTCGGTGGTGCCGCGGCCGTACAGCCGCCCGTCCCGCTCGACGAGCTCGAACGGATTGTGGCTCCAGTCCTGTCCGGCAACCGGCACGACATCGGTATGGCCCGACAGCACCAGCCCGGGTTTGTCTTCGGGGCCGACCGTGACCCATAGCGAGGACTTCTGTCCGGTGTCATCGACGATGCGCTGTCCACTGACGCCAAGCGAGCCGAGATAGCGCTCGATGTAGTCGATCAGGGGCAGGTTACTGCGGTCGCTGACGGTGTCGAACGCGACGAGGTCGGCCAAGAGCTTGCGGATGCGGTCGGGGCGTTGATTTTGCATGGTCCAAGTCGGTTGAAGGGGGGCGGCGATGCCGGCCGACGATTATAACAACTAGGTCGCCCAATGCAGTTGGGCAAGCATGGTGCGGACCTAGGTCGGTTGCGCGATCCGATGCCCGAAGAAGTGCTGGTAGGCGTACGATAGGAATCCGATGCTGATCGGCAGGATCAGCAGATCGACGATTGCCACGAGGACGTCGGAGCCAATCATGGTCAACATGAAGTCAGCGGCCAGATTTTCTTCCCTTCCGAAAATGGCAGAGCCGACCAGCCTGTCAAACGTGAATCTGGCGGCCAGGTGGAGCGGGAGGGTGGCGAACGCTAGCCCCCAGAACAGCCGCCAGACGTTTCCTCTTGTCCGTTCCCATGCTTCTCGTATCGGCCATTTGCCTCGATCGACTGCGCTAGCCGGGAGCATAAGACAAAGCCGGGCAATGATGACGGCCGACATACAGTACGCCGCAAGCAATCCTAGCGTCAGCGCGAGAAAGGTGCTCTCGGAGTGGATATTCATGTTTGCAATCAGCGACGCGGGAAGGATGTATCCGATAGGCAGAAGGCTCCACATGACCGGCACAAGCACAAATGCACCAAGAACGAAGCTGATGACGACGTAGCGCCAGAAGTTAATCGTTGCCACGTTGCGTCCGATCAAGCTGGGAGGTTCCTTCAGGATGATCATCCGGTGCCATGTGACGGCGATGCTTACTGCCACGACGATCGTCAGGGTGGTATCGATCAGAACAAGCGTTTTCAGCCATGTTGATACCTCCCAGAAAGATGGAGGTGCAATAATGTCTTGAAACGCCTCTGGCCCTTGTTGCCACTTGGTCAGACCAATGACCGCCGTGACGAGCAGCAGCGCCGGCCACGCGACCCGCAGGAGATCGGCGAGGTTCCGGAAATAACTCGAATAGGAAAGGCGAACGGTGCTCGAGAATGGCAGCTTCGGATAGGGGAGCTGAGGCGGGTCGTTGGCAAGGCTCATTGCACGCTCGGTCGGGGTGACGGAATCGTTCGATCAATGCTCGACGCTGGCGCAGATTGCGATGGGTCACTTCCGGTGGCAAGCTTGCTAGCCAAATTCGCGCCCCCATCTGCTGGTCAGGCGGGGAGATTGCCATGATCCAGCAGCTGCGCATCTACGAAATCTTCGAGAACAACAAGGCCGCGTTCCACGCCCGGTTCCGCGATCACGCGGCGCGGATCATGATGGGGCGTTACGGGTTCAAATTCGTGAGCATGTGGGAAACGAAAATCGGTGACCGCACCGAGTTCGTGTACCTGCTCGAATGGCCCGACGAGGCGACCAAGACGGCGCAATGGGCGGCGTTCATGGCCGATCCCGAATGGAGCGAGATCAAGCGGGTCACCCATGCCGAGCATGGCCTGATGGTCGGGCAGATCGAGGATCGGCTGCTGGCACAGCTGGACTATTCGCCGGCAGGGGAGCGGAGCCTGTTGCCGGGGTAGAGCGCGCACGGTTGCGCCGAGCGGTGTTGCCCATTCGACACGACGGGCAACTCAGCGAAACCTGTCAATCCTCGCGCGCGAAAATATTTCGCTTTATCCGAAAACCAAC
>NZ_NWTG01000013.1 GCF_002532045.1 Bradyrhizobium sp. C9
AACCTCATTCTGGCACACTGATGCCGTAGGGGGCCGTCCACCCCATCAACCACTGCAGTATGTTGTTGGAACAGCCTGTAGCCCCAGCCCCGCAAATCAATGGACAGTCGGGGTAATGGGTCCCGGCCTACGCCGGGACGACAGTGGAGTATGAGGCGGCTTGCCCCGTCCCGTCGTTCAGCCAGCACGCCACCTGATGCGCCGTGCCGGCCGCTTGCAGTGCCGGACGCTCCGTCTTGCAGCGGTCGATCGCGTAACGGCAGCGGGTGTGGAAGGCGCAGCCCGAGGGCGGGTTGATCGGGCTCGGCACATCGCCGTCGATCAGCGGCGCGATGCGCCGGGCCCTGGGGTCGGCGATCGGCACCGATGCGAGCAGCGCCTGCGTATAAGGGTGACGCGGATTGGCGAACAGCTCGTGCTTGTCGGCAATCTCGACGATGCGGCCGAGATACATCACCGCGACGCGGTGGCTGATGTGGGCGACGACCGCGAGATCGTGCGCGATGAACAAGTAAGAGAAGTTCTGCTTGCGCTGCAGGTCGATCAAGAGGTTGATCACCTGCGCCTGGATCGAGACGTCGAGCGCGGAGACCGGCTCGTCGCAGACGATCAGCCGCGGCCCAAGTGACAGCGCGCGCGCGATGCAGATGCGCTGGCGCTGACCGCCGGAGAACTGGTGCGGAAAGTTCTTCATCTGGTCCGGGCGGAGCCCGACCTGCTGAAACAGCTCGGCGATGCGCTCGTGCTTCTTCGCGCCGGTCGCGATGCCGTGCACGCTCAATGGCTCGCCGACGATATCGCCGGCCGTCATCCGCGGGTTGAGCGAGGCGAACGGGTCCTGGAACACGATCTGCATCGAGCGGCGGTACGGCCGCAGCGCGGTCTTGCTGAGCGGCGCGATATCCTCGCCGTCGAGACGGATCGCGCCGCTGGTCGGCTCGACCAGCCGCAGCACGGTGCGCGCCACCGTCGACTTGCCGCAGCCGGATTCTCCGACCAAGCCGAGCGTCTCGCCGGCGCCGAGCGAAAAGCTGACGCCGTCGACCGCATGCACGGTGCCGACCTGCCGGCGCAGCACGCCGCCGCGTACAGCGTAATGCTTGACGAGATCGGTCACCTCGAGGAGCGGGCGTTGCTCGGTCATGACGCCCCCACCATCTCGCCGGCGCGCCAGCAAGCCGCCCAGTGGTTGCTCTTGACCTCCTTGAGCGGCGGATACTCCTGACGACAGCGGTCGACCGCGAGCTTGCAGCGCGGCGCGAAGGCGCAGCCCGGCGGCAGATTGGTCAGCGACGGCACCATGCCGGGGATCTCGGTCAGTCGCGCGTCGGTCCTTGCCCCGAGCGCGATCACCGCCGGCATCGAGGCCATCAGCCCGCGCGTATAGGGATGCAGCGGCGTCTCGAACAAGGATTCAACTGTCGCTTCCTCGACCTTCTTACCGGCGTACATCACGATCACGCGCTGCGCAGTCTGGGCGACGACGCCGAGGTCATGGGTGATCAGGATCAACCCGGTGCCGAGCCGCTGCTGCAGATCGACGATCAGCGCCAGGATCTGCGCCTGGATGGTGACGTCGAGCGCCGTGGTCGGCTCATCGGCGATCAGGAGCGCTGGCCGGCACGCCAGCGCCATTGCGATCATGGCGCGCTGGCGCATGCCGCCGGAGAGCTGGTGCGGATATTCCTGCGCACGGCGCTCGGGTTCGGGGATGCGCACCAGCCGCAGCATGTCGACCGCCTGCGCCCAGGCTTCCTTGCTGCTCATCTTCCGATGCAGGCGCACGGCCTCGGTGATTTGGTCGCCGATCCGCATCACCGGATTGAGCGAGGTCATCGGCTCCTGGAAGATCATCGAGATGCGGTTGCCCCTGATGGCACGCATCGCGGCATCGTCGAGCTTCAGCAGGTCAGTGCCTTCGAGCGTCACCGAGCCGCCGACGATGCGGCCGGGCGGATCGGGCACCAAGCGCATGATCGAGAGCGCGCTGACGCTCTTGCCACAGCCGGATTCGCCGACGATCGCCAGCGTTTCGCCGCGGCGGACCGAGAAAGAGACGTCGTTGACCGCACGGAACAGGCCGGAATTGGTGAAGAACACCGTCTGCAGGTTCTTCACGTCGAGAATCGTCTCTGCCGGAAGTGCCTCGCTCATCAGCCGCGCTGCCTTGGATCGAGGATGTCGCGCAGCGCGTCGCCGAACAGATTGGTGCCGAACACCGCGAGACTGATCGCGATACCGGGGAAGATCACCAGCCACGGCGCGGTGCGGACATATTCGGCGGCGGATTCCGACAGCATGCGGCCCCAGGACGGATAGGGCTCGGGAATGCCGAGACCAAGGAAGGACAGCGACGCCTCGGTCAGGATCGTCGAGCCGAGCTGCGCGGTAGCCAGCACGATCAACGGAGCGATGGTGTTCGGCAGCACGTGGCGCAGCGCGATCCGCATCTCGCTCATGCCGATCGATTTGGCAGCTTCGACGAACGGCTGCTCGCGTAGCGCCAGCGTGTTGGCGCGGATCACGCGGGCAACCGTCGGGATCAGGGGAATGGCGATCGCAAGGATCACGTTCGGCAGCGACGGGCCGAGCGCCGCGGTCATCACAAGCGCAAGCACCAAGAGCGGCAGCGACTGCAGGATGTCGGTCACCCGCTGGAACACGAGGTCGACCCAGCCGGAGAGATAGCCGGAGGTAAGGCCCACGATCACGCCGAGCGTCGCGCCCAAGGTCGTCGAGCCGATGCCGACCGCAAGCGAGATCCGCGCGCCGTGGACGATGCGGCTCCAGACGTCGCGGCCGAACGAATCGGTGCCGAACCAGTGCAGCATGGAGGGCGCGGCTAGCCGGTGTGCGGAATCGACGGTGAGCGGATCGTAGCGGCTGATCAGATCGGCAAAGATCGCGGTCAGCAGGAACAGCAGCATGATGATCAGGCCGATGGTGCCGAGCACGTGGCGCTGCGCGAGGAACGCAAGCCGCCCCCAGCCGCCGGTGGCGTTGGCCCCGGCGCGTCGCAGCTCGCTGTCAAAATTGATCGTTGCCACGCGTTTAGTCTCCAAACCGGATGCGCGGATCGATCGCCGCATAGAGCATGTCGACGATGAAATTCACGACCACGACGACGACAGCAATGAACATCACGAGGTTCTGCACGATCGGATAATCGCGCCAGCGCAGCGCCTCGACCAGGAAGCGGGCGATCCCGGGGATGTTGAACACGGTCTCGGTCACGATCAGGCCGCCGATCAGGAATGCGGCCTCGATGCCGATCACGGTGATGACCGGCAGCACCGCGTTCTTCAGCGCGTGGTGGTAGTTCACGGAGGCCTCGGAAGCGCCCTTCGCGCGCGCGGTGCGGATGTAGTCCTGGCGCAGGATCTCCAGCATCGAGGAGCGGGTGATGCGCATGGTCAGCGCCGCGCTGCGGAAGCCGACCGCCATCGCCGGCACCGCATAGATGGTTAGCGCCTCGAGCCAGGTCTTCGGGTTCGGATTGAAGATCGGCATGGTGCCGAACAGCGAGACCGAGGCCATCAGGATCAACAGGCCGAGCCAGAACGACGGCAGCGACAGGCCGCTGAGGCTGACGACGCGCAGCGCATAGTCGAGCTTCGAGCCCTGGTGCACGGCGCTGATGACGCCGAGCGGAATGCCGATCGAGGCGGAGAACAACAGCGCCAGCCCCGCGAGCCGCGCGGTGATCGGGATCCGCGGCAGGATCTCTTCCAGCGCCGGCTTCTCGGAGACATAGGAATAGCCGAGATCGCCGTGCAGCAGGCCGCCGATCCAGTGCAGATACTGGATCACGATCGGCTGGCTGAGGCCGAGCTCGCGCTCGAGATTGGCCTTGTCGGCGGGATCGACGAAGCCCGCGGCGTCGAACAGGATATCGACGATGTTGCCCGGAACGACACGCAGCAGCACGAAGATGATGACCGAGATCCCGAACAGGGTCACGAGCATCAGGAACAGCCGCCGCACGATATAGGCAAACACCCTGGCTCTCTCCCTTGATGCGACTTCGCGCGAAAACGCTATGCCTACTTGTCCAGCCAGACGTCTTCGTAGCGATAGCCGTTATAGGAGCTGTTGGACATGATCGTGACATTCTTCACGTAAGGCTTCCAGCAGGTGCCGGTCCGGGCATGGAAGATGATCGGCCGCGCGACGTCTTCCTGCAACTTCTTGTCGATCTCCCAGACCAGCTTCTTGCGCTTGTCGAGATTGGTCTCCTCGGACTGTTGGTCGAACAACTTCTCGATGTCCTTGTTGCAATAGTTGGTGTAGTTGCGCTCCGAGCCGCAAGCATAGTTCTCGTAGAAGGACTGGTCGGGCTCGTCGACGGCGTTGCCGGTGAGGTTGAGGCCGAGCGAATAGTCCTTGCGCGCGATCTTCGGGAACCACTGCGCGGTGTCCACGACGTCGAGCTCGGCATCGATATAGATGCTCTTGATCTGGTCGATCAGGATGATCGCGGGATCGCGGTAGACCGCGATGTTGCGGGTCGACACCTTGATCTGCAGATGCTTGTCGGGGCCATACCCCGCCTTCTGCATCAGCTTGCGGGCTTCATCGCGGTTCTTCTCGATGTCGGGGCCGTAGCCGGGGATCTGCTCCAGCATGTCCTTCGGCATCGCCCACAGGCCGTCGGGAGCAGGCTCCATGGTGCCGCCGATATCGCCCTGGCCCTCGAACATGATCTGGATGAACGCCTTGCGGTCGAGCGCCAGCGCCAGCGCGCGGCGGATGTCGAGATTGTCGAACGGCGGTGCGCTCGAATTGATGATGATGTTGGTGGAGACGTTGTTCGGCTCCACCACGCAGACCGCCTTGGGGTCCTGCGACTTGACGTCCTTCAGCAGCGGGATCGAGACCTCGGTCGGGAATGTCATGTCGAACTTGCCCGACACGAAGCCGAGGATCGCCGTCGAGCGGTTCGGGATGATGGTGAACTCGATGCCGTCGAGATAGGGCAGACCCTTCTTGAAGTAATCAGGATTCTTGGTGAGCTTGATCGATTCGTTGGCCTTGAACTCGACGAACTTGAACGGGCCGGTGCCGACGGGCTTGGTGCGCATCTCGGCCGGCGACACGTGGCAGGGATAGACCGGCGAATAGCCCGAGGCGAGCAGCGACAACAGCGCGGGCTGCGGCCGCTTCAGCTTGAACGATGCTTCATAGTCGCCGTTGGTCGTGACCTCGTCGACCTGATCGTACCAGGACTTGCGCGGGTTCTGCCGGAACTTCTGCTGCGACTTGCCCATCAGCATGTCGAAGGTGCATTTGACATCGGCCGCGGTGAACGGCTTGCCGTCGTGCCATTTCACGTCCTTGCGCAGCTTGAAGGTCAGCGTCTTGTTGTCGCCGCTCCAGGCCCAGCTTTCCGCAAGCTCGGGCCGGATCGTGTCGGCGCTGTTCTGCGCGATGTGCTGGTCGAAGATGACGAGGTTGTTGAAGATCGGCATGAACGGAATGTTCATCGAATAGGTCGCGCCCTCGTGGATCGAGGCGCTGCCGGGGCTATCGCGGTGATAGATCCTGAAGATGCCGCCGGATTTCGGCTCGGCTGCGCGTGAAACGTCGCTGATGGTCAGCACAGACAACACCGCGACGGCCAGCGCTTGCACGCTCCGCATGGTCCCCTCCACGAATTTCGGTCTCAATGGCCGATTGGCATCGACGATACCACGGTGAGGCTTTCGGGCAACCAGCGACGGCCGTGTGGGGATTGGCAATTCGGATGACGTGGCAGCATCAAAATTTCCACGGACCGGGAATAATGGCTGTGATTGTGCGGAACTCAGTCTGTTTTGCTATGCAATGACGAATCTTCGTTCGAATTCGATTGCCAATGCTGATGGGCGCGACTTGAAGCAGTCCGCAATCAGCGACAGTTTGTCGCCGACATTTCGTACGTTGTGTTGTCCCGTCATCCTGAGGTGCGAGCGAGGCGAGCCTCGAAGGATGCATGACCCGATCGGTGGCCGTCCATCCTTCGAGACGCGCTTCGCGCTCCTCAGGATGACGGGACAGCAGCATTCGCTTCACTCCGCCGCCTGCGTTGAGGGCAGGTGCATGTTCGCGACACCATCGGCCTCGGTTGCCGAGATCGTGGTGCGGATCATCAGGCGGCCTTCATGCGCGGGCCAG
This sequence comes from Bradyrhizobium sp. C9, assembly GCF_002532045.1. GTDB lineage: Bacteria > Pseudomonadota > Alphaproteobacteria > Rhizobiales > Xanthobacteraceae > Bradyrhizobium. Next base: position 6,154 of record NZ_NWTG01000013.1, read on the forward strand.
GGGCGGCCGCGATGCATGGTGGCGCGGTTGTCCCACATCACGACGTCGCCCTGTTTCCATTGGTGCAGATAGCTGACGCCGGGCGCAGTGGCGGCTTCGGTCAGCTGCTCGATCAGCGCCTTGCCGGCGTCGGCATCCATGCCCTCGACGCCATAGGCATGGGAGGCGAGGTAGAGCGCGCCGCGGCCGCTGACCGGATTGCGCCAGACCATGCGCCAGCACACCGGCGGCAGCGCGTCGACTTCTTCAGTCGTCGCGAGCCCGGTTGCCACCTTGCTGCGCGAATGTGCGTAGGAGTGCCAGGCGAAGGAGTTCTCCAGGCGCTTGGCAACGTCCTTGTCGAGCCGCTCGAAGGCGAGGCGCATCGAGACGAACTCGGTCTCGCCGCCATGTTCGGGGATGATGCGCGCGGACAGGATCGAGGCCAGCGCCGGCACGCGCTTGAAGGAGGAGTCGGTGTGCCAGAGCTGGTTGGCCCTGGCGCGCAGCTGCTGCCGATGGTCGGAGGCAACCACCTTGCCGTCGGGTCCGAAGGTCGAGAGGATCACGAAATGCGAGCCGGTGCCCATCGAGCCGACCTTGGTCGTCTCGGGCGGACCGAAGCGGCGCGAGAAGGCGAGCTGGATGTCGTCGCTGACCTCCTGGCCGCGGAACACCAGCACCGAGTGTTCCTCGAACGCCGTGCGCACCGCTGCATAGGCGGCATCGCTGGCGGCAATATCCGAAAGCGTGACGCCGCGCAGTTCGGCTCCGAATCCCTCGCGTAGCGGGATCACTTCCATCGGCAAATCCTCCCTGACGTTTCTTGTTGAGGCGAGGTTAGGGGAAAAGCCCGCCAGCGGCAACGCGGCTCGCGCCGCCTCACCCCATCGCGATCAGATTGTGCCGCGTGCGCCGGTCTGCGACCTCCATGCGATGCGTGACGAAGGCGAACAGCGCCCAGCTGGAATGGAAGGCGACGCCGGCCAGAACCACGATGGCTCCGGGAATCGGGCCGATCGAGGCGCGGTCCCAGATCTCGCTCAGCGTGGTCAGCGGCAGCGGGTGGATCGCCAGCTTGCCGTAATAGGCGATGGCCTGGATCGCGAAGATCCAGCCATAGGTCCGGCGCAGCCGCCGGCCGATCGCCCGGGCAAGACTGATGTGATAGCTCGGGCGGCGGTAGTCGTTGGCGAGCAACTCGGTCCAGGCCGCGTTCGGCGTCGGACCTTCGCCACGGATCATCGGCGCGTAGAAATCGGTTTCGAGCAGCCGTGCCCGGGCGCGCCAGACGTTGAAGTAGCGATAGCGCCGCGCCTCGAACAACAGGAAGACCGTGACCAGCAACCCGACCAGCACCATCGGCAAAGGCGAGGCCTCGGCGTTGCTGTAGGTCGCCGACAGTGCGATGCCGGTCGTGACCACCGCCCAGTTGGTGGAGCTGTCGAGGCGGGTGCGCCAGACCGTGCTGCGGTAGACCTCGCCGCGATAGAGATGGGCGAGCGCACCGATCTCGGCGGCAGTGAATTCGAGCCTTCCGGCCTGTACCGGCTCCGGCTCGCGCGGCTGGGGCGAGGGCATGGCGGCCTCCGGCGAAGCTGGCTTGCGATCCCGGAGCATAGCGCGAAATCCGCGCGCCGGGCGAGTCTGTTACGCCGTGCGGCGTCCCCGGCTGCGACTACCCGGCTCGCCGCATCACCTGTCTAGACGATCCGCGAGGTCTTGTTGCCCCAATAGCGATCGCGCAGCAGGCGCTTGTAGAGTTTTCCGGTCGGCAGCCGCGGCAGCTCGGCCTCGAAATCCACCGAGCGCGGCACCTTCTGGCGCGACAGCGAGCTGGCGCAGAAGGCGATCAGCTCCTCGGCGAGCTCCGGCCCCGGCGCGATACCGTCGACCGGCTGCACCACCGCTTTCACCTCCTCGCCGAGATCGACATTGGGCACGCCGAACACCGCGGCATCGGCGACCTTGGGATGGGTGATCAGGAGGTTCTCGCATTCCTGCGGGTAGATGTTCACGCCACCGGAGATGATCATGAAGGTGGCGCGGTCGGTCAGATAGAGGAAGTTGTCGTCGTCGACATAGCCGACGTCGCCGACCGTGCTCATGCTGCCGTCTGCCGAGCGCGCCTCGCTGGTCTTGGCCGGATCGTTGAAATACTCGAACGGCGTCGCGGTCTTGAACCACACGGTGCCCGGTGTGCCCTTCGGGCAGGGCTGCATGTTCTCGTCGAGGATATGCAGGTCGCCGAGCAGCACCTTGCCGACGGTGCCGCGGTGCGCGAGCCATTCCTCGCTGTTGCAGGCGGTGAAGCCGAGGCCTTCGGTCGCGCCGTAATATTCGTGGATGATCGGGCCCCACCATTTGATCATGTCGTCCTTGACCAGCGCCGGGCAGGGCGCCGCGGCATGGATCGCGATCTCGAGCGTCGACAGATCGTAGCGGGCGCGAACCTCCTCGGGCAGCTTCAGCAGGCGCGAGAACATCGTCGGCACCAGCTGGCTGTGGGTGATGCCCCATCTCTCGACCAGCTGGAGATAGCGCTCGGGATCGAAGCTCTCCATGATGACAACGGTGCCGCCCATCCGGATGGTGAGATTGACCGCGGCCTGCGGCGCCGAGTGATAGAGCGGCGCCGGCGACAGGTAGACCATGCCCTCGCGGTAATGCCAGAGCTTGGTCAGGAAATCGAACAGCGGCAGATTTTCTGACGGCGGCTGCTCGGGCAGCGGCCGCACGATACCCTTGGGTCGGCCGGTCGTGCCGGACGAATAGAGCATCGCGGTGCCGGCATATTCGTCCGCGATCGGCGTCGCCGGCAGGCCCGCGGTGGCCGCTCGCAAGCCGACGATCCGATCGCTTTCACCATCGCCGTCGACCACGATGCAGAGCTCGACCTGCGGGCACTCCTTCAGCGCCTCGCGCGCGATCTCGAGCTTCAGCTTCGAGGTGATCAGGATCCGCGACTGGCTGTTGGTGAGGATGTAGGCGAGCTCACCGGCCGTGAGGTAGGAATTGACGCAGGTGAAGTAGAGGCCGGAGCGTTCACCGGCGCCGCAGGCCTCGAGGTAGCGGTTGTTGTTCTCCATGAAGATCGAATAGTGGTCGAGCCGCTTCATGCCGCGGTTGCGGAACAGATGCGCGAGACGGTTGTTGCGCGCCTCGAGCTCGCGATAGGTGACGATCTCGCCGGTGCCGGCCATGATGAAGGCCGGTTGCAGCGGGCGCAGGTGAGCATGCTTGCCGGTGTACATCGAAGCTCAGATCTCCCCTCATTCTTGCTTTAAGTCGCCATCACCAGAATCTCGCGGACCTGGGACGGACCGTCGATCTTGCGCGGATTGCGCGGCACCCAGGGCGTGCGCATCGCACCCGCCGCGATGCGGTCGAAATGCTCGGGGCCGACGTGGACCTCCTGCAGGCTGCGCGGCATGCCGAGGTCGCGGATGAAGCGGTCGAGCACGTCGCCGGCGTCTGCGCCCGGATGGCCCATCGCGGCCGCGACCAGCGCCTGCCGGTCGGCATTGTCGCGCTTGTTCCAGCGCATCACCGCAGGCAACATCACGCAGGACGTGTAGCCGTGCGGCACGTCGAATTCGGCCCCCAGCACGTAGCCGATGCCGTGGCTCGCGCCCATCGGCACGCCGGAGGCCAGCGGGCCGGTCGAGAGCCAGGTGCCGATCTGGCAATCCATCCGCGCCGAGATGTCCTTCGGATCGGCCTTCACCCGCGGCAGGCCCTGCGCCAGCATCTCCAGCCCCTTCAGCGCCTGTGCATCGCCATAGGGATGCGCCTCGCGCGAGCAGATGCCCTCGACGCAATGATCGACCGCGCGGATGCCGGTCGACAGGAACAGCCAGTCCGGCGTGTGCACCGAGATTTCAGGATCGAGGATGGTGGCGCGGGGCATCACCAGGGGATGGCGCAGCATCTCCTTCTGCCGCTTGGCCTCGTTGGTGACGCCTGCGATCGAGGAGAACTCGCCGCCGGCGATCGTGGTCGGCACGCTGATCTGGCGCACGGTGGGAGGGTTCATGTCGGGCGAGAGGCCGCCACGGGTGCGGATCGTGTCGATGCCGTCTGTCGTCGTGACGTTGTTGGCGAGGCAAAGCTGCACCGCCTTGGCGCCGTCGGTGATCGAGCCGCCGCCGATGGTGACGATCAGATCGGCCTTCGCGTCACGCGCCTGTTGCGCCGCCGCGATGACCGCGGCGCGCGGCGTGTGCGCCGGCATCTGGTCGAAGGTGCCGACGCAGCGAGCACCGAGCTTCTCGCGGACTTTTTCGATCTCGTCGGTTTCGCGGTTCAGCGTACCCGACACCATCAGGAAGGCGCGCTGGACGCCAAGCCGGTCCAGTTGCTCGACGATGGCCTCACGGGCGGGCCGCCCGAACACGACCTCGTCCATGGCGCCGAATACGACACGGCCTCGATGCACGCGGCTGTCCTCCCTCAAGATGGCCCGCCTTGCCAGCGGCCCTTTGCCGGGAGGTTAGCGGAGGAAATCGGGGCCGTCATCAGGGCTCTGGGTTGTGTGGTCGGAGGACCTGGCCGGGATAGATCAAATTGGGGCTCCGCGTCACCGCCGTCGTCCTGGCGAAAGCCAGGACCCATAACCACCGCGCTTGGTGATGAACGGGATCGCGGCTCCAGCGTCGTGCAGCAATCGAAATCTGGGGTAATGGGTCCTGGCCTTCGCCAGGACGACACCGAGTATGTTGCGCAGTTTGTGACTCATACATCCGCATCCTCGCGACGCGATGCACCCGAGTCTTGCGTTTACTAGCCCTCCTCTTGGGCAGAGGGCGCGGGGAAGACGGAGACCTTCGGTTCAGACAGCGTATGCCCGGCAGAAATCTTGACGGCAAGATCGCGGCGTGTGTTACACCTCGACGGCAACAGGGACGTCCGCATGACATCTACCGTCGATCTGGCCAAACTGCATATCGATGACTTCCGGTCGCATCAGGGCGCGGAGTTCGAGATGCAGACGGCGGAAGGCGTCGTGGCGCTGAAGCTCGCCAACGTCGAGCCCGTGGGCAACAGCGGCCGGCCGGGCGGTGCATTCTCGCTGCTGTTCACGACGTCGAAGGGGGCATGGTTGCCGCAGGCGATCTATCCAGTGCGGCATCCGGCGCTGGGCCTGATTGAGATCTTCCTGGTGCCGATCGGCCCGCTCGGAGACGGCAACGGCTATCAGGCGGTCTTCACCTGAGGGCCGGAAGCTCCCGCCGCCCGCCAGCGCATCAGGTCGTAGACGCCCTTGTCTTCCTCGGTGACGAAGCCGAGCCGGCGGTAGAGCCGCATCGCCGGATTGAACTTCTCGACATGGATTGACATCGCCTTGCCTGCGCCGGCGGCCTCGTCGAGCAGGTCGCGCATCAACGCGCCGCCGAGACCGGATCCGCGATGGTCCGGCAGGAAGGCGATATCGATGACGCAATGCTCGCTCGGCCAGCGGTCGACATAGAGGCGGCCGATATCCACTCCACCACGCATCGTCACCAGCCAGTCGGCGGCCGGATAGTGCTGCTGGTAATGAGTATGCTGCGCATGGAATTGCATGGCAAGGAAAGCGGCCTTCTGCTCCGCGCTCCACGGTGTCACTGCCAGTTCATCGGTGCGCGTCGAAGCATAGAGTCGCGCCAGGAAGGGCAAATCGGCGTCGGTGATCCGACGGAAGCTCAGGCCGGCATCCGCGGCGCGCGTCCATCCGAACGCCGCGGCAACCGTATCGATGCTCAAACCATCCGTCATGGCCCGTTCAACTGCGCTGCGGATAAATGCCCTGCAACGCGATGCAGAAAAACAACGTGAGATAAGGCATCAGGTTGTTATGGGCCTGGTTGCCGCCGACCGGCATAATTGAACTGGTTGCCGAGAACGGCGAAATGTTGGTCAGCGTCGCCGTGTAGGCTTGCCCCGGGTTCGCGCGTGAAAGGGATCGTACCGGACTTGGCGTGGGGAGGTTGGACTGATTGATATTGCCCAGAACTCCGTGGTTGTGCTGCGGCATCTCCGATTGCAGCAGTGTGACGCTCGGCGCGCCGCCGGCCTGTCCGATGTCGTAGACCGTTCCGAAGGAACTTTGGCCCTGCTGCATCGGCGCGCTGCCCTGCAAGTTGGGCAACGCAAAAGTGCTCTTGCCGTCGCCGCCGTAGAAAGTGCCGATCAGCGAGAAAAGCGCGGTGTTTTGCGAGATCGGCATGAGTTGGCCGTTGCATAAGGCCCACCCCAACGGTGCAAAACCGAACGGAAAAATGCGGATTTCGGCCAGGAATTGATCAGACATGGTCCCGCCCTAGTTTTGGCTCGGGTAAACGCCGAACAGTGAAATGATGAAGTTGTAGCAGAGGTAGGGTTGCATGTTGTCGTGCGGCTGGCTGCCGCCGACGAACGAGCACGCCTGGCTCGCCATCGGCGAGGCGGCCGAGACCTCGCGGTAGATCTGGGTCGCTCCCACGGTGCCCACGACATTGCCGGTCACAGTGTTGCCGGTCGCGTTATTCAGGGATGCCGCCATCGGGTGGTTGTGGATGGGCAGTTGCTGGGTGGTCAGCGTCACCTGTTCGGAGCCACCGCTCTGCCCCAAGGTGAAGCCGCTGCCCTGGTGCAACGGTAGGCGCCCCTGCAGGTTCGGCAGAGCGAATGTCTGCTGGCCGTCACCGCCATAGGTGGTTCCGATCAAGTTGAACAGCGTGTCGTACTGGCTGATCGGCAGGATCTGTCCCTGGCAGAGCATCCAGCCGACCGGCGCAAAACTGCCGGCGAACATGCGGATCTCGCCAACGTAAGGCTGGCCCATAGCGCGCGTCCTTCAAGTCCGGGAGGGGAAGATGCCCTGCAATGCGATGCAGAAGCTGAGCGTGAGATAGGGTTGCATGTTCTCGTGAGCCTGCGAGCCTCCGGCATTGCCGACAGTGCTCGGGTCCAGCGTCGTCAAATTGGCGGCAGCGGTGTAGAGATTGGCGGACGTCGCCATGAGATTGCCGGTGACCGCAGCGTTGTCGGCGTTGTTGGTCGTGCCCTGAAACGTATGCGGATGCTGGGGCATTTCGGCGATCGACAACGTGTGGGATGTTTCACCACCGGTCTGCCCGACAACGAACCCCGAGCCCGCATGCATCGGCACTTTTCCCTGCAGGTTGGGCAGCGCAAAATTTGTCTGGCCATTGCCGCCATAGGTCGTGCCGAGCAACGAGAACAGCGCCTGGTTCTGATTGATCGGCAGCAACTGGCCGTTGCAAAAAGCCCAGCCTTTCGGCGGAAAGTTGAACGACATCATCCTGATTTCCGAGAGAAACGGTTGGGACATCGATCCTCCGTCAGACGAGCCGTCTCGTCAGTGACTCAATTAATGAAAATGCAAGGCAAATGCGGTCGCGCGATAACGAATGCACGATAGCGTGTTTTGTACAAAGTGCAACCTCAACGATTGTCGGAGTTTTGTGATTTTTTGTTCGGACGCGTGACGCGCGGATGTCGTTGCGATGACGTGGCGCTCGCCGCGACGCTTGCCGTGAATGCGGCCCGACCGAATCGAAGCGCCTGCCGGATCGTTCCGGCCGGCGCCGTTCGGGTCGTCGCGACGTTCGATCAAACCACCAGATCGTGATGGGTCTGGAGATGCTCGGCCGGGCTGCCGCCCATGGCGGCGTAGGTCATCTCGTGGCCGACCCACCATGGCGTCGCGGCGTTGGACTGTCCGCTGAACGGATCGGACAAGGTCTGGGTGTTCGCGGCCACGTCCACGTGGTTTGTGTTGGTCTGTGATTGCGTCTGGGTCAATGACGAGAAGTCGAAGCTGTCGCCGCTGGTCACTTTGAGCGTACCGGTGGTCTGCAAAGTGGCGGTTTGCTGGTTCGAGGTTGCTGTGCCTTGCGTGGGCATCGCCTTTTGCAGGGCCGCATTGGATTGGGCGACATCCGAGGTAGTGACAAGCCTGCGCTCGCCGTCGACGAGGCCGATATACATCAGACTGTTGGCATCGGACGGCGAAACGGAGTCGGGGAGGCCGAGCACGTGGCCCAGTTCGTGCACCACGGTGGTCAGCAGATCGAGATGACCTGCCGCGGCCGTCGACGGATCGGTCAACAGATCGGTGCCGGCTGCGTTGACGGCATGGGTGAACTCGAAACTGTCCGCCGGCGTCGGGTCGATGAACCAGCCGTGGCCGGCGGCATCGGTGTCGATCGTGATATGCAGTCCACCTTCCTGACCGACAATCTGGCCGGCGAGGTCGGCAACGCTGAAGGTCGCAGCATGCAGCAGGGCGAGCTGCGTCGCGTTGGCGCCCGCACTCGTCCATTCGGCAATCGCCGCCGACACCACCGAGTTGAGCTCGGCTTGCGTCAGGTGCATCTCGCCCGTGCTCGGGGTCGATGCCTGAACGCCGCCTGCTTCGGCGAGCAATGGTGCGACCACCGCGGGAAGCGTCGGCAGCGTGCTGACCAGCGTCGTCGTGCCGTTGCCGCCCGTGGTGTCGACGGTGATGCCGCCCGTGGTGCTGGTGTTGTCGTCGGTGATCACGCCTGCGGCGGTCCCCGATGTTGAGCCGTTCTTCGAGAGGTTCAGATGGGTACTGGCGTTGAAATTGCTCAACTCGACGTCGGTAGCGTAGAGCGTGCTATGGTTCAGCGTATTCTTGCTCCCAGTGCCGCCGGCACCCATGCCGATGACGACATTCGTCGTGCTGGTGTCGGTCGCCGTCGCGCCGTTCTCGACATCGAGCGCCGCGAACGGACTGTTGGAGGTCGGCGACGACACCGAGTTGCCGTAGAGCGTGGCGTTGAGGGTCGAGCTGCCGTCGTTGTTCTGCAGCGCGATGCCGGCATCGCCGACGCCGGTGATGGTGTTGTTCTGGATCAGCGTCGTCAGGCTGCCGGCGCCCGCGTCGCGGACGAAGATGCCGTCGGAGTTGGATCCCACCTTCGCCGGGCCGATATCGTTGCTGGCGATGGTGCCGGACATGGTGCCGTTGTCCTGGCCCTTCGCCACGAAAATGCCGACCGTGTCGAAGGCGTTGGCGCCACCGTCGGTCAGGATGTTGTGCGAGATGTCGAACGTGGTGGTCGCGGCGGAGACATTGCCGCCGGATCCGCTCCTGATGTCGACCGCTGTGCCGCCGCCGGGAACGATCGCTTCGCCGTTGTGGAACGTGTTGCTCCGCACCACGGCGTCCATCGACGAATTGTTGTTGGCGGCGAACGCGATGAAGTCGGACCGCGTGCCGGAAAACGTGCTGTTGGTCACCGTGTAGTTGGCGGTCGCGGAGTTGTAGACTTGGCCGAGGACGTTGTCGTTGCCGCTCGAGCCGATCAGGCCGAACGTGTCGCTGTCCATGGTCAGGCGGTTCAACGTGCCGCTGGTGTTGTAGAGATCGACATTCTGGGTGAAGCCGCCCGAAATGCTCGATCCCGTAATCGACGCGGTGCCGAGCAGATTGTCGAACCGGATGCTGCTTTCCTCACGGTCGCCGGCATTGGTGGTGCCGTTGGTGCCGCTGATCGCGCTGTTGGCGAGCGTGAAATTGGTGACGCCATTGCCGTAGATCGCGAAGTTGCTGAAGTCGTGCAGCGTCATGTCAGTCAGCGACACGTTGGCGGTGTTGTGCAGGAAAATGCCGGTACCGCCGTCGCCCGATGTGGTTTGCCCGCCGGCGTCGGTGCCGGTGAGGATATCGCCGCCGGTCTCGTTGGCGATTGTGCCGCCGGAGCCGGCGGTGCCATTGCCCGTGATCGTGAGCCCGCCGGCTGTTCCTGTCGTATCGAGAACGATGCCGGCGCTGCCCGACGAGCCCGTCGCCGAAATGCTCTTGAAGGTGAGATTGCCGGCGCCGATGTTGGTGTGTTCGACATCGAGGGCGGTGCCGGTCGTCGACGTGATGGTGTTGTTGCTGCCGGTGACCGTGATGGTGCCGCCATGGGTGAAGCTCAAGCCCGCGCCGCTGGCGGTCTTGACCGTGATGTCGGACATCGTGACGGTGCCGACATTGTTGCCGTCGTCGCTGATGCCGATGCCGGTCGAAGCCGAGGTGTCGATGCTGACGCCGGTGATGGTGTGACCCGTGGTGCCGAGCAGGTCGATGCCGTTGTCGGCGCCGGTGACATGGATGACCGGGTCGGCGCCGGAGCCGACATTCGCGGTGACCAGCTGGTGGGTCACCGGATTGGTGAACGTCAGGGTATGGCTGCCGCCGATCAGGTTGACACCGTCGGCGAGATTGATGCCGTTGGCTTCGCTGTAGGTGCCCGTGCCGGGCTCGAGCACGACATAGTCGCCGGAGCCGGCCGGATTCGCCGCGTTGAAGGCGGCGATCGAGGTGTACGGATCCGCCTGGGTGCCGAGGTTGTGGCTGCTCGTGGCCGAATTGTCGATGTAGAACACCTGCGGCACGACGCCGACGTGGAAGGTCTGTGGGCCCGATGTGAGCGGCCCGCCGGCGCCGGTATGGTCGTTGTCGTTGATGTTCAGGGAAACCGCGTCGCTGCCGGTGAAACCGTCATCGCTGTTGTAGGTCAGCGTCGCCAGCGCGGTGTTGAGCTGCGCGATCGTCCCCGTCAGCGTGACGGTATGGGTGCCGTTGTTGGTGAAACTGGCAAGTCCGGTGGTGTCGAACGACAGCGCGCCGTGGTTCGAAGTGATGGTCGCGGTTTCGTTGCGGCCGGCGGAATCGATGTCGGCGACCGATAGCCCCGATATCGCGAGGCTGGTGTGCGAAAAGGCCGTCCCGACCGATGAATCCGAAGGCACCGTCGCGGTCGGCGGATCGTCGATCGCGGTGACGGTCTGGGTTGCGGATGCCGATCCCGTGTCGTTGCCGCCGTTCGCGGTGCCGCCGTCGTCGACAGCGGTCACGGTATAGGTGCGCGCCGTGGTGTCGGGGGGCTCACCGGTGTTGTTGAACTGGACGGCGTCGAGCACCGCGTTGTAATGCGCGATCGTGTCGGTCCCGGTCAGGGTGACGGTTTCGGTGGTGGCCGTGCTGGAGATCGCGAAGTGGATATTGCCGATGTCACCGCTGGTGCCAGCGTGACCCGCGATCGAGAGCGCGTCCGACGGCTTGAGGTCGGTCAGCTCGAAGGTCGCGCTGATCAGGTTGGTGCTGTCGACGTCGGTGATCGTGAGGTTCGGGGCGATCGTGACCGGGATCGAATTCGCCGGCGGCGTGCCGACCGGCGGCTCGCTGAAGTTGGTGATGGCGCCGATCGTCACCACCGGCGGGTTGTTGACCGGCGTGACGTCGATGGTGTCGGTCGCAGGCGGGCCGTCGAGCGTACCGTCATTGGCGGTGATGGTCACCGTGCGGGCCAGACCGGACGGGTTGTTGCTGGTGTTGAAGTAAGTGATCGAATCCAGCGCGCTCTGGAAGTCGGCGACCGTGGAGCCGGCGGTGCCGGTCAAGGTCAACTCACCGTGCAAGGCGTCCCAAGCGCCGTTGATGTGCGCGGTGTTGGCGAAAGCGAGGACATCCTGGCCGTTGAAATAGTTGCCGGTGATCTGCACCGTCACATGATCGAGCGTTGTGTTGTCGGCGTCGGTGACCGTCAGCGCCGGGTCGAACGCGGTGGCGGCCTGTCCTTCGATGTAGTTCAGGGTATGGCCGCCGGTTACGACGGGCGGAGCGTCCGGAGGAGCCACGGTCTCGGTGTTTGACGTGCCGGTGACGCCGGCACTGACCGTGTCGGTCGCGGTGATGGTCTGGCTTCCGGCGGTCTCGAACTTCTCGGTGAAGGTGCCGACGCCGCCGGTCAGCGTCGTGTCGGACGGCAGCACGGCAGTGGGATCGCTCGATGTGAAATGCACGGTGCCGGTGTAGCCGGTGGCGATATTGCCATGGGCATCGAGCGCCGTGACGGTGACCGATCCCGCAATGTCCGCGCGGCCGTTGGCCGGGATGCTCACCGCAAAATGCGTGGCGGGGCCGGGCGCGACGTTTTCGGCATTCGACGTGCCGGTGATGGCGCTGACCGTGTCGGTCGCAGTGATGGTCTGGCTGCCCGAGGTATCGAAGGTCTCGTTGAAGGTCCCGGTGCCATTGGTCAACGTCATGTCGGCCGGCAGCGTGGCGCTGCCGTCGCTCGACGTGAAGTGTACGGTGCCGCTGTAGCCGGTGACGACATTGCCGAAGGCATCGAGCGCGGTCACCGTGCCTGAACCCGCGGTTCCCGCAGCGCCGCTGCCCGGGATGCCGACCGCAAAGTGTGTGGCGGCGGCGGCCGTCACGGTTTCGGCATTCGACGTGCCGGTGATGGCTGACGTCACCGTATCGGTCGCGGTGATGGTCTGGCTTCCAGCGGTGTCGAGCGTCTCGTTGAAGGTGGCGGTGCCGTTGGTCAGCGTCATGTCGGCCGGCAGGACCGCATGGCCGTCGGTCGACGTGAAGTGCACGGTGCCGGTATAGCCGGTGACGGTGTTGCCGAAGGCATCGAGTGCGGTCACGGTGCCTGAACCTGCGATTCCCGCAGTGGTGCTGGCCGGAATGCTGACCGAGAAGTGCGTGACGGGACCCGGCGTCACGGTCTCCGCATTCGAGGTGCTGGTGATGGCGCTGACCGTGTCCGTGGCCGTAATGGTCTGACTGCCGACCGTCTCGAATGTCTCGCTGAAGCTGCCGGTGCCGTTGGTCAGCGTCATGTCGGCGGGCAGCACGGCGTGGCCATCGCTCGATGTGAAGTGCAAAGTGCCCGAATAGCCGGTGGCGACGTTGCCGAAGGCATCGAATGCGGTGACGGTGACCAAACCTGGTGTCCCCGCGGAGCCGCTCGCCGGAATGCTGACCACAAGATGCGTCGCGGTGCCGCCCGCCACGGTCTCGGCGTTCGACGTGCCGGCGATGGCGCTGACCGTGTCGGTTGCGGTGACGGTCTGGCTGCCGGCGGTCTTGAAGGTCTCGATGAAGGTTCCGGTACCATTGGTCAACATCATGTCGGTCGGTAGCGTGGCGCTGCCGTCGCTCGACGAGAAATGCACCGTGCCGACATAGCCGGTGGCGACGTTGTTGAAGGCATCGAGCGCGGTGACCGTGAACGAGCCTGGTGTTCCCGCCGTGCCATTGGCCGGAAGGCTCACCGCGAAGTGCGTGGCGGCACCGGGCGTGACGGCTTCGGCATTCGACGTGCCGGTGATGCCGGTCACCGTGTCGGTCGCGGTGATGGTCTGGCTGCCGGCGGTGTCGAGGGTTTCGCTGAAGCTGCCGGTGCCGTTGGTCAACGTGACGTCCGCTGGCAGCGCGGCGTGGCCGTCGCTCGACGTGAAATGAACCGTGCCGGTGTAGTTGGTAACGACGTGGTTCAGGGCATCGAGCGCGGTGACGGTGACCGTGCCCGGCGTCCCGGCCGCGCCGTTGGCTGGAATGCTCACGGCAAAGTGAGTTGCCGCACCCAAGGTGACGTCGATCGTGAAGCTCTGCGAGCTGCTCAGGGTGCCGTCGCTCGCCGTCGCGGTGATGGTATAGGCGTGACCGGGCGCGGTCGTGTAGTCGATCTTGGTGGGATCGGCGACGGTGACGATGCCGGTGTGCGGGTCGATCTTGAAGCCGCCGCCCGAACTGTCGCTAGCCAGGCTGTAGGTCACCGGATTCATGTCGGTCGAGGTCGCGGTGATGCCCACAGCCGTGCCGGCCACCGCGCCTTCCGCGACCTTGTTGGCCGCCGCATTGCTGTCGACGGGGGTGGACGGCGCAACGTCGGTGACCGCGATGGCAAAACTCTGCGCGCTCGTTGCAATGCCGTCGCTCGCTTGAACGGTGATGGTATAGGCGTGGCCGGGGCTGGTCACGTAATTGATCTTGGTAGGATCGGCGACCGTCACCACGCCGGTGTTCGGATCGATCTTGAACCCGCCACCGGAGCTATCGCCGGTCAACGAATAGGTGACGGCATGGCCGCTGCTGCTGGTGGCTTGCGCGGTGATGTTGACGAGTGTGTTGGCCGCGGCGCCCTCGATGACCGTGTTGTTTCCCGCATTGGCGTCGACCGGAGCCGACAGCTGGTCGGTGACCGGGGGCCAGAGCGTGCCGGGAGGGCAGCCGAGGTAGAGATATTGCAGACCATACGTGTCGGCGAACGCTTGGGCGGCCGCGTCGAGGACGATATGACCGGTCGAATCAAGCTGAAGTTCGGGGCGCGTTAAACCACCGATTGTATAGGCAGGTATGGTCGTCATGAGCACTCCTGCGATCGGCGTGGAAGCCGATCAATATCTACAATTGTTGGGGACGATGACGTGTGAAGCCGTTCACACGTTCAAGTTGATCGCCCGCGACCGGCGATCGCGCCAGGCCGCCTGCAATTCGAGAAAGCCGCGATCTCCGCGCAGCCGTGGCATCAGCAAGGTCAAATGCGCTTGCCATTTACGTAGTCGCTTTCACACACTCGCGCCGCGACAAAACACAATGAATGTTCGAGAAAAATGCGGCCGGCCAAGAATATTCATGCTTTGGCAACCATGACCGTATTGGCGATACTACCGGGTGTCAATGTGTGTCCGGATGACAACCACACCGTTAACGTCGATTCCGCCGTGCAGCGGGAGGTAGAGTATGGGGGCTTGACTGGCCCTGACGTTTGTGGGCCCGGGGTTCGTGTGCCAAAAGTAGAATCGGGTGCGGTGTGACGAATCTGTGAAGCTAACTCGCGTTGTGATTGATTCGGAACGATCTGTCTGTGACCTTGCGCCTTGGATAGGCCAGCCAAACTGCCCCTTTTCGTCGTCACGGTTTCGCGAGCGTGTCGTAAGGCTTTCAGACTACGAAACTATTTGCTTGATCCTGCGACCATCTTGAACAGACTGGGTGGCGGCTACATCTGTGACGTCCGCTGCCGCGGCATCGCCGTGGTGCATCCGTGCTGAATCACCGCAAGTTTAATTGCGACTTTCGTAGCCCTGCTTTGGTCGGCGTGCTTCGTAGTCTTTGGGGAGAGCGAATTGAGTTCGATTGACAGAATGGAGCGTCCGGCTCCGGTGAGCGGTGTCGAGCCTCGTTCGCTTCGCCGCCAGGGATTCGTCAGGGCGTGCCGGCGTGGCCTCGCGCCGATCGGGCTATTGGCCGCGCTGGCGCTCGGCGGCTGCGACGACAAGACTGCGCAATCGCAGGCCGCGCCGCCGGCGCCGCTCGTGACCGTCGCGCAGCCGGTCAAGCGCACCGTCACCGATTGGGACGAATTCACCGGCCGCTTCGAGGCGATCGAGGAGGTTCAGGTCCGCGCCCGCGTCGGCGGCTTCGTCAACAGTGTCGAGTTCAAGGATGGTGCGATCGTCCATGCCGGCGATCTGCTCTACATCATCGATCCGCGGCCGTTCGAGGCGGTCGTGCTGCAGGCCGAAGGTCAGCTCGCTGACGCGCGGGCCAAGGGAGAGCTTGCCAAGCGCGATCTCGAGCGCGGGCTCAATCTGGTGCAGACCAGCGCGGTCTCGGAGCAGGTCGTCGACCAGCGCCGCCAGGCGTTGCAGGCGGCGCGCGCCGCCGAGACGCAGGCCGAGGGCACGTTGAAGGCCGCGCAGCTCAACGTCGAATTCAGCCATGTGCTGGCGCCGATCACCGGCCGCGTCAGCCGGCATTTGGTAACCCCCGGCAATCTGGTGCAGGGCAGCGAGGGCGGTGCGACGCTGCTGACCTCGATCGTGTCGCTCGATCCGATCTACATCTATTTCGACGTCGACGAGGCGACCTATCAACGTAACAGCAAGCTGTGGTTCGAAGGCCGGCGGCCGAGTTCGCGCGACACGGCGAACCCTGTGCAGGTGGCGCTGACCGGCGAGACCAAGCCCTCGCATGAGGGCAAGATGGACTTCATCGACAACCGCCTCGACGTCTCGACCGCAACGCTGCGCAGCCGCGCGGTGATCCCGAACAAGGACCTCTCGATCCTGCCCGGCCAGTTCGGCCGCGTCCGTCTGATCGGCTCCTCGCCCTATGAGGCGCTGCTGATCCCGGATACCGCCATCGCCACCGACCAGTCGCGCAAGATCGTGTTCGTGGTCAAGGACGACAACACGGTGGAAGCACGAGCGGTCACGCTCGGACCGCTGGATGAGGGCCTGCGCGTGATCCGCGAAGGCCTCAAGCCGGAGGACCATGTGATCGTCGACGGGCTGCAACGTGCCCGCGTCGGCGCCAAGGTGACGCCGAAAATGGCCCAGGCCCCGGCGGGCGACAAAGCCCCGGCGGGCGACAAGCCGGCGGCAGGTGCCAAGCCATGAATCTCGGCAGGCTCTCCATCAACCAGCCCATCCTCGCGATGGTGCTGTCGATCGTGCTGCTGATCGTCGGCGCGATCGCCTATCCGACGCTGCCGGTCTCGGAATATCCGCAGGTCGTGCCGCCGACCGTCACCGTCACGACGCAGTATCCGGGCGCCTCGGCGCAGACCGTGTCCGACACGGTCGCGGCTCCGATCGAGCAAGAGATCAACGGCGTCGAGGACATGCTGTATCTCTACAGCCAGGCGACCTCGAACGGCCAGCTCACCATCACCGCGACCTTCAAGCTCGGCACCGATCTCGACAAGGCCCAGGTGCTGGTGCAGAACCGCGTCGCGATCGCGCAGCCGCGGCTGCCTGAAGAAGTCCAGCGCAACGGCGTCGTCACCCGCAAGAACTCGCCCGACATCCTGATGGTCGTGTTCATGCTGTCGCCCGACGACACGTTCGACCAGCTCTACATCTCCAACTACGCGCTGCTGCAGGTCCGTGACCAGCTGTTGCGGCTCGACGGCGTCGGCGACATCCAGATGTTCGGCGCGCGCGACTACTCGATGCGGCTGTGGCTCGATCCCGACCGGATCGCCAATCTCGGCCTGACCTCGGCCGAGGTGCTGGCGGCAATTCGGGCGCAGAACCTGCAGATCGCGGGCGGCCAGATCGCCGAGCCGCCGATCGCCGATCGCGCATTCCAGCCGAACCTCGTGTTCACCGGCCGCCTCAAGGACATCAGGCAGTTCGAGGATATCGTGGTGAAGGCCGGCTCCGATGGCCGTACCGTGCGGCTGCGCGACGTCGCGCGCGTCGAGCTCGGTGCGCTGTCCTACGCCACCAACAGCTTCCTGCTGCGCAAATCGGCGGTCGCCCTGCTGGTGACGCAGCGCCCCGGATCGAACGCGCTCGCCACCGCCAAGAGCATCTCCGACACGATGGAGCACATGAAGGCGGGTTTCCCGAAGGGGCTCGACTACAACATCGGTTACAATCCGACCGAATTCATCGCCCAATCGGTCCATGAGCTGATCAAGACGATCTACGAGGCGATGGCGCTCGTCGTCATCGTGGTGCTGGTGTTCCTGCAGGGCTGGCGGCCTGCGATCATCCCGATCATCGCGATCCCGGTGTCGCTGGTCGGCACCTTCGCGGTGATGGCCGCGCTCGGCTTCTCGATCAACAATCTGACCTTGTTCGGCCTGGTCCTCGCGGTCGGCATCGTGGTCGATGACGCCATCGTGGTGGTCGAGAATGTCGAACGGCATCTCGAGCACGGCATGTCCAGGCGCGAGGCTGCGCTCAAGACCATGGAGGAGGTCGGCGGCGCGTTGGTCTCGATCGCGCTGGTGTTGTGTGCGGTGTTCGTGCCGACCGCCTTCCTCGGCGGCATCTCCGGGCAGTTCTTCCAGCAATTCGCCGTGACCATCGCGGTCGCGACCGCGATCTCCTGCTTCTGCTCGCTGACGCTGTCGCCGGCGCTGGCATCGCAGATTCTGGTCCCGCACGAGGAGAAGCGGCCGCCGGCGCGCTGGAACATCATCGCCCGCGGCTGGGACAGCTTCACCGCGCTGTTCAACCGCGTGTTCGACCGGCTGGCGCATGGTTATGCTGGTGTCGCCGACTTCGTGATCCGGCACACGGTGGTGATGGTCGCGATCTACCTCGTCTTGATCGGCAGCGCCGGCTGGCTGCTCGCGACCACCTCGCAGGGCTTCATCCCGGCGCAGGACCGCGGTTACGTCATCATCTCGGCGCAGCTGCCGGGCGCCGCGTCGCTGGCGCGGACCACGGCGGTGGTGCGCGAGATCGAGCGGATCGCGCTGGATACGCCGGGCATCGTTCGCGTTGCGGCCTTCGCCGGCTTCTCCGGCGCGACGCGCACGCAGGCGGGCAATGCCGCGGCGCTGTTCCCGGTGTTCGACGAGCCGGAGGCACGCCTGAAGAAGGGACTGACGGCGACCGCGATCACCGCCGAGCTGCGCAAGCGTCTGTCGGTGATCCAGGGCGCCTTCATCATCGTCATTCCGCCGCCGGCCGTGCCCGGTATCGGCACCGGCGGTGGTTTCACCATCCGCGTCCAGGATCGACAAGGACGCGGGCCCGAACTGCTGGCGTCCGCGACCGACGAGCTGGTGCAGGCCGCGCGCAAATCGCCGAGCCTGACCTCGGTGTTCTCGCCGTACTCCGCGAACACGCCGCAATTGTTCGTCGATATCGATCGCGTCAAGGCGCAGAAGCTCGGCGTTCCCATTGCCAACATCACCGACACGATCGAGACCTATTTCGGCTCGACCTATGTCAACGACTTCAACCTGTTCGGCCGCACCTACCACGTCACCGCGCAGGCCGATCTGCCGTTTCGCAAGGAGACCACCGATCTTTCGCGGCTGCGTACCCGCAACGCCAATGGCGACATGGTGATGCTCGGCAGCGTCGTGGACTTCAAGGACATCTCGGGCCCCGACCGTGTCGCGCGCTACAATCTCTACTCGGCGTCCGAACTGCAGGGTGAACCGGCGCCGGGAGTCAGCTCGACGACGGCGCTCAACACCATCAAGAAGATCGCCGACGAAACCCTGCCGAGCGGCTTCTCGTTCGAATGGACCGATTTGTCCTACCAGCAGGTCAACGGCGCCAATGCCGGCCTCTACGTGTTCCCGATCTGCGTGCTGTTCGTCTATCTGGTGCTGGCCGCGCAATATGGCAGCTGGACATTGCCGTTCGCGGTGATCCTGATCGTGCCGATGTGCCTGTTCGCGGCCACCATCGGCGTGCGCATCATGGGCCAGGACGTCAACATCCTGACCCAGATCGGCTTCGTGGTGCTGGTGGGCCTCGCCGCCAAGAACGCGATCCTGATCGTCGAGTTCGCGCGCGATATCGAGCTCGAGGGCCGGCCACGGCTGGAGGCGGTCATCGAGGCCTGTCGGCTGCGCCTGCGGCCGATCCTGATGACGTCGTTCGCCTTCATCCTCGGCGTGCTGCCGCTGGTGCTGTCGACCGGCTCGGGCTCCGAGATGCGGCAGGCGGTCGGCGTCGCCGTGTTCTTCGGCATGCTCGGCGTCACCCTGTTCGGCCTCGTCTTCACGCCGATCTTCTACATGGTGGTGCGCAACCTCGCGGAAGGAAAGAACGAGGGCAAGCCGAAGGAGCCAGCGGCGACTGCTGCGGGGTGAGCATTGTGCTCTCCACCCGTCATTCCGGGGCTCGCGCTGCGCGCGCCCCGGAATGGCGCCGCAGGCCCATACTAACGGCTGAGCGGAAACAGATGGGCAGGCACGGGGTTATAAAATAATGTCGCGCCGATTTTTCCTGATGAGAGACTGCTGGGAGAACATAACAATGAAGTCGGGATTTTTGGCTGCGGTTGCGGCATGCAGCCTGATGCTGGCGGCGCCGGCGATGGCACAGGGCGTCAAGATCGGCATCCTGAACGACCAGTCGGGCGTCTACGCCGATTACGGCGGAAAATATTCGGTCGAAGCCGCCAGGATGGCGATCGAGGATTTCGGCGGCGAAGTGCTCGGCCAGAAGATCGAGATGGTCACCGCCGATCACCAGAACAAGCCGGACCTTGCGACTTCGATCGCGCGGCGCTGGTATGACGCCGATGGCGTCGACATGATCACCGAGCTGACGACCTCGTCGGTGGCGCTTGCGGTGCAGGAGCTCTCGAAGGAAAAGAAGAAGATCGACATCGTGGTCGGCGCCGCGACGTCGGCGATCACAGGCGCGTCCTGCACGCCCTACGGCTTCCACTGGGCGTTCGACACCCACGCGCTGGCGGTCGGCACCGGCGGCGCGCTGGTGAAGGCCGGTGGCGACAGCTGGTTCTTCCTCACCGCCGACTATGCGTTCGGCTATGCGCTGGAAAAGGACACCAGCGAGATCGTTACCGCGGCGGGCGGCAAGGTGCTGGGTTCGGTGCGGGTGCCGCTGAATTCGTCGGACTTCTCCTCGTTCCTGCTGCAGGCGCAAAGCTCGAAGGCGAAGGTTATCGGCCTCGCCAATGCCGGCCAGGACACCACCAACTCGATCAAGCAGGCCGCCGAGTTCGGCATCGTCAGGGGCGGCCAGAAGCTCGCCGGCCTCCTGATGACGCTCGCCGAGGTCAACGGTCTCGGCCTCGAGGCTGCTCAAGGCCTGGTGCTGACCGAAGGCTTCTACTGGGATCATGACGACAAGGCCCGCGCCTTCTCCGAGCGCTTCTTCAAGCGGACGGGGCGGATGCCGAGCATGATCCACGCCGGCACCTATTCGGCGACGCTGAGCTATCTGAAGGCGGTGAAGGCCGCCGGCACCAAGGACTCCGATGCGGTCGCCAAGAAGCTGAAGGAGCTGCCGGTCGACGACGCCTTCGCACAGGGCAAGGTGCAGGAGAACGGCCGCATGGTGCACGACATGTATCTGTTCGAGGTCAAGAAGCCCTCGGAATCGAAGAAGCCGTGGGACTATTACAAACAGCTCGCCGTGGTGCCGGGCGATCAGGCCTTCCCGCGCGCCAAGGACAGCGGCTGCCCGCTGACCAAGTGACGTGGAGCTGAGGCAACAATATCGGTGTCGTCCCGGCGAAGGCCGGGACCCAACCACTGATGTCGGTTGCTCTGCTGCGCTGCGGCCCCAGCCTTCGCAAAACTGGTTGCTGTGGTTATGGGTCCCGGCCTTCGCCGGGACGACGGTGAGTGTGTGGCGCCCTCAATGCACCAGCCGCCACACGCCGCCGCCGAGTGCGCCGACCCACAGGATGATGCACGCCACGGCCTGAATCGCAAAACCGCGGCTGCGCTTCGCCACCGCTTCGCGATAGCCGATGAAGTAGACGATGCGGCCGATCACCCAGAGCGCGCCCACGGCTGCGGCCGCGGCATCGCCGATATAGATCGCGAACAGCCACAGCGACGGCAGGAAGATCGGCATCCATTCCAGCGTGTTCATCTGGATGCGGAAGACACGCTCGAAATCCGGATGGCCCGAGATCGCCGGCAGCTTGACGCCATAGGCGGCACGGGCGCGCGCGACCTGTGTCGAGGTGAAGAAGTAGAACGCGACCGCAAGGCAGGTCACGATGGCCGTGTAATGGTACATGTCAGGCGTGTCCTCTGGTTTCATTGGCCCCGATGTCATGACGGGGCGGCAGCGACCGGTGTGACTGGCTAACCGATTTTGGGCGCGCCGATCTTCTGTCGGCGTTTCAGTACCCGGTCATCTCAAGATAGCCGATTCCCGCGTGGCTGCCCGAAAAGCGGATCGGGCCCTCCCAATAGGGGAAGCTGGTCCCCATCCAGGCCTTCGGATTGACCGGCGTGGTCTCGATGGCCAGGCCGCGCGCCGGCAGGCTGACGCGCCATGACGTCGGCAGCTTGCGGCCGTCGATCTCGGTGGTCGCAATCGGCGTGATGCTGTTGCCGGCTGCCGCAATCTCGGCCGAGCGGCCGTCCGGCGTGATCCAGTTGCCGAACAGGTTCTCGCGGCCGTCCTTCTGGCGCAGCCGGTACAGCATCAGCTTCTCGTCGCCGGGCAGATGCAGCGAGAACCAGTCCCAGCCGGTTTGGTCCACCGCCAATGGCTGGCTGCTCCATTCGCGATCCATCCATGCCATGCCCGTGACGTCGATCGGCCTGTCGTCGATCGCGATGCGGCCGGATGCCTTGTAGAACGGCTGGCTGTAATAATAGGAGGCCTGTCCACGATCCGACTTCCGGCTGTAGCCGTGGTCGCCTTGCAGCACCAACGGGCGGTCCGCGGTCAGCCGGAGGGCGGTGCTGAAGTCGGCAGCCGACGCCTTCAGCTCGATCGGCGCGGCGCGCTGCGCATCGAACGGGTCGATCCCGTGCATCTCCCAGGCGTCGATCCACGCGCGGAACGGCGTCGCCTCGACCCCGGCTTGCCCAACGCCGCCGCGCGCAAACGTCTCGCTGAAGCGATGCGTGGTGGCGCTGGTCACGGCGGCATGGCCCATCCAGACTTGCTGGTTGGCCCAGCCTTCGCTGGGGCCGCCCGGCTTCATCGCCTGGCGGAACAGCGTCCATTGCGCGCCATAGGCCGCGCCGCTGGCATCGGACAGGTTCGCGGTGACGTACCACCACTCGATCCGGAACTCCGGATGCGGGCCGTGATCGATCGGGAATACGAATGGCCTGCCCGGCGCGACCGCAGCAAAACCTTCGGCATTCTCGCCGAGCCCGGCAAAACCCTGCGCAAGACCCTTGCCGCCGAGCGCGAGCGCCAGCGCACCGCCGGCAAAGGCGCGGCGGGTGATCGCGCTGCTAGCGCTCATTGACGAAGATCCTGATCAGGCTGGCCGGCTGCATGCGCGCCAGTCTAGCGACCGGCAGCGCCGCCGCACAGAAGGCGGCGGCGAGCGCCACCGCGAGCAGCTCGATCAGCTGCAGCGGGAAAATTTGGAACGGCAGC
This sequence comes from Bradyrhizobium sp. C9, assembly GCF_002532045.1. Classification (GTDB taxonomy): domain Bacteria; phylum Pseudomonadota; class Alphaproteobacteria; order Rhizobiales; family Xanthobacteraceae; genus Bradyrhizobium. The sequence continues at coordinate 28,744 of NZ_NWTG01000013.1, forward strand.
CGCCAGCCGAATGCTTTCACATTGACGATCGCGAGCAGGCACCAGGCGACCAGAAGGCCGAGCGGCAGTGCGAACAGCGCGGTGATCAATGCGACCGCCATGGTCTTCAACAGTTCGAGCACCGCGAGCCGCCGTCGCGTTAGGCCGATCGCCCACAGCGGCGCCAGCTGCGGCAGCCGTGAATTGGCCAAGGTCAGCAGGCTGGTCAGGAGCGCGATGCCGGCGACGCCGAGCGTGAAGGCGTTGAGCGCCGCCGTCACCGAGAAGGTGCGGTTGAACACTCGCCTGGATTCCCGCTTCATGGTCGCCTGGTCGGCGACGTTGCGGTCGTCGAGACCGAACTTCTCTTGCAACGCCGTGATCAGCGGCGTGATCTTGTCCGGCGCGACGCGGAGCCCGAGCCGGGTCTGCGGCGTTTGCGGGAAACGCCGGGTCAGCGCGGCGAAGTTGACCGCGATCTGGCCCTTGGGGTTGCCGTAATCGGCATAGATGCCGACGATTTCGAGCGGCCAGGGACCGCCAGGGGCGGGGACCTCGATATGATCACCAAGGCCAAGCTTCATCCGCCGTGACAGCTGCTCGCTGACCAGACAGGTGTCGCCGGGACGCAAGCGCACCCAGGCATTGGACGTGCTTTCCAGCAACGGCCAATTGTCGCGATAGGTCGCGTGATCGGGTAGGCCCAACACCTCGATCGGCGCGCCGCCAAGCTGGGTGTCGGCGCGGCCGCCGGGCAGGATCGCCTCGACTTCAGGCCGATCGCGCAGCCACGCCTTGATCTCCTTCGCCTGCTGATCGCTGGCGGCGCTGATGTAGACGTCGGCGGCGAGGCGGCCGTCGAGCCAGACCAGGAAGGTGCGGCTAAAACTTTCCACCATGGTGCTGACGCCGACATTGACCGCGAGCGCGAGCAATAGCGCCATCAGGGCCAGCGACAGGCCTGAGAGCTGCTGGCGGCTGTCTGCCCAGAACCAGATGCCGACCGGCGCCCGCGCGCTGCGCTGGCCGAATGCGAGCGCGATTTGCAGCACCATCGGCAGGATCAACGCCGCGCCGAGCATCAGCGCGGCCAGCACGGCAAAGCCCGCGATCAGGGAATCGCCGAACTGGATCAGAGCCGCGGCGACCGCAAACACCGCGAGCGCCGCGGCACTCTGGAACATCAGCCAGCGCCGTTGCGCCTGCTGCCAGGCTTGCGGCTGCGCCGTCGCCAGCACCGGCATCCGGATCGCCTTGGCAAGGCTCGCGGCGGCGGCTGCGAGCGCGCCCAGAATGCTGATGGCGATGCCGGCAAACCACCAGATAGGTTTGAGCGAAAGCTGTCCAGGGATCTGCGCGCCATAAAGCCCGCGCAGCGAGGCCGCGACATCGGGCAGCAAGGCCGCCGCAATGAAGTAGCCGCAGACCAGGCCAATCAGGCCGGCGACCAGCGCCAGCGACACCAGCTCGATCACCAGCACGGTGTTGAGCAGCCGCGCCGAGACGCCGCAGGCGCGCAAGGTGCGCAGCATCGGCAGCCGCTGCTCGAAGGCGAGGCCGATCGCGGAATTGACGATGAACAGGCCGACGAAGAACGACAGCAGGCCGAATGCGGTGAGGTTGAGATGGAAACTGTCGGTCAGCCGTTCGAGGTCGCTCTCGGCGCTCGGCTCGACCAGGCGGAGTTTTTCGCCTGCCACGCTTTCCAGCGATGCATGCGGCGCTTTCGATTGGCCGACCAGCAGGCGCGACACCTGGCCGGGCATCTTCAGGATGTCCTGTGCGACGCCGATGTCGACGACGAGTGCGCCGGGGGCCAGCTCCGCCTGCACGCGCAGCGGCGGCAAGGTCGTGCCGTTGGCGTGCGTCCGTTCGCCTTCCTTGAGGCCGAGATCGCGTAGCGTTTCCGGCGCCACCAGCATTTCGCCCGGCGGCGTGACGAACGATTGTAGGCTGCCGCGCCCGACCGCCGGCGCGTTGCCGACCTCGGACGGCAGCGTCACCGGCTCGACGCCGAGCAGGCGGAAGCTGCGCCCATCGATCTGGACGCGGCCCTCCAGCGTCGGTGACACCGGCCAGCCGGCGCGGCGCAGATCGACGAATAGTTGCTGCGGGAAGGTCGCGCTGTCGCGGCTCACCAGCATGGCGGTGCGCGAGCCGCCGAAGGTCGCGGCGGCGCGGTCATAGGCGATGCGGGCCTGCTGGTTCAGCGCCTGCACGCCGCTCCACAATGCAGTCGCCGAGATCAACCCGATCAGCAGCGTTGCGAGCTGCATCGGATGTCGCCGCCAATGGCTGAGCAGCACGGCAAGGATCCACAACGCCCGCCTCATGCGATGATGCCAGCATGCAGCGTGACCTGGCGGTCGAGCGTTGCGGCGAGCCGCGCGCTGTGGGTGACCATCAGGAAGCCGCAGCCGGTGCGAACAACCAGATCGCGCGCCAGATGCAGCACCTCGTCGGCGGTGTCCTCGTCGAGATTGCCGGTCGGCTCGTCGGCGAGCAGCAACAGCGGCTTCGGCGCGAGCGCGCGGCCGATCGCGACGCGCTGCTGCTGGCCGCCCGACAATTGCTCGGGGTAGCGCTTCAGCAGCTGCTTGAGCCCAAGGCGCTCGACCAACTCGTCATGCCAGGCCGCATCGTGGCGGCCGGCGATGCGGGACTGGAAGACCAGATTGTCCGCAACTGTCAGGCTCGGGATCAGGTTGAACTGCTGGAACACGAGGCCGAGGCGATCGCGGCGCAGCTCGGCACGGCCGGCATCGTTGAGACCGGAGACCGTGATATCGGCAAGCCTGATCTCGCCGCTGTCCGCGGCGTCCAGCCCCGCGATCAGATGCAGCAGCGTGCTCTTGCCGCTGCCGGATTCGCCTGATAGCGCCACGCTCTCGCCGGTCGCCACAGCGAGATCGACGCCGCGCAGCACCGCGACGTCTTCACCGGCAGAGCGGTAACTCTTGGTCAGGCCGGTGACGCGAAGCACCGCGGCGGTCTGGTCAGATGAAGCGATGGCCGTGCCTCACTCAAGGCTTCTGGTATTTCAGGACGAACTCGTCGATCGGCACCGGTGCCTTGAAGACGGGAATGTCCTTCGGGTCCTCCGCATGATGCAGGAAATCGGCCTCGGCCACCAGCTTGAAGCCGGCGGCCTCGATCTCCTGCTTCAGGGTGCTCTCCTCGATCCGGTGCAGCGTCTTGGCGACGGTTGTGCCTTCGCCCGTCTTGGCCGAATGGTCCGCGATCACGAGGAAGCCGCCCGGCTTCAGTGCGGCGAACATCTTCTTGTTCATCGCGGCGCGATCGACCGGCAGATAGCTGATGTCGTGATAGAAAAAGAACAAGGTGATCATGTCGAGGTTGCTGACCTCGGGCGGGATCGGATCGTCGTAGTCGCGCACGACATGGACGACGTTCTTCATCGCCGTCGACTTGGCGCGGGTGTCGAACTTGTCCTTGACGAAGCGCTCGAGCACGGTCGCCGAATCCTGCGCGTAGACCTTGCCCGACGGGGCGACGGTGCGCGCGAGCAATTCGGTGCTGTAGCCGGCGCTCGCGGCCATGTCGAGGATGTTCATGCCGGGCTTGACGCCGGCAAAGGCCAGCATCTTGGCCGGCTGACGGCGCTGGTCGACCTGGCGATCCGCATCGCTTCGATCGGGCGCCGCGACGATCGCAGCATAGTCGGGACCGGCGGCGTCCTGGGCGCGGACTTGAGGCACTGCGAGCAGTGCGGCGGACACAAGCGCAGCGCAGGCGGCCACGCGAAGGATCGATCTGTTCATGAAATAACCCAACCTCCAATAACCTCGGCTTCTTGTTGCCCGGAGCATAGCAGTCGGCCCATGACAGATCACCGCTTCACTGGCCGCGACGACGCGATCGTGATCGGGCGCTTGCCCGGCGTTGGTGTCGCGCCGGCCACAGGACCCGAGGAAATGCGGGTTGCGTTGCGCGGCGAGGCGTGGCTAGCATCACCAATTGGGGCCGATCTTACGAAGCCAAAAAACGAAACGACGGGGAGCCAGACATGACGACGCAACCGACGTCCAAGGGGATGTCAACGGGGACGCCCAAAGGCGCCTGGACGATCACCTTCCTTCTGTTCCTGTTCATGGTGGTGAACTTTGCGGACAAGATCGTGGTCGGGCTTGCCGGCGTGCCGATCCGGAAGGAGATGGGTCTCACCCCGGAGCAATTCGGTGATCTCGGCTCGGCCTTCTTCATCCTGTTCTCGATCTCGGCGATCGTGGTCGGCTTCATCGTCAACCGCGTTGATACGCGCTGGGTGCTGCTGATTCTGGCGGTGATCTGGTCGCTGGCGCAGTTTCCGATGATCGGGACCGTCAGCTACGCGACGCTGGTGATCTGCCGCATCATCCTCGGCGCCGGCGAGGGACCGGCCTTCTCGGTTGCCGCGCACGCCATCTACAAATGGTTTCCGGACGAGAAGCGGACGCTGCCGACCGCGATCCTGTCGCAGGGGTCGGCGTTCGGCGTGATCCTCGCAGTGCCGGCGCTGAACTGGATCATCGTCAATCACAGCTGGCATCACGCCTTCGGCGCGCTCGGCATCGTCGGCCTGCTCTGGACCGTCGCCTGGTTCGCGCTCGGCAAGGAGGGGCCGCTGGTGTCCACGGCTGCCGTCATGGCCGAGGAGTCGCGGATTCCCTACTGGAAGCTGCTGACCTCGCGCACCTTCGTCGGCTGCGTGGTCGCGACCTTCGGCGCCTATTGGGCGCTGTCGCTCGGGCTGACCTGGTTCACCTCCTTCATCATCGAAGGGCTCGGCTTCTCGCAGCAGCAGGCCGGCTTCGTCTCGATCCTGCCCTGGATCTTCGGTGCGACGATCGTGATCCTGACCGGCTGGATCTCGCAGCTGATGTTGGCGCGCGGCTTCACCACCCGCGGCGCGCGCGGCGTACTCGGCTCGGTGCCGCTGATCATCGGCGGCTGCATCCTCGCAACGCTGCCCTATGCGCCGCCGGGTGCACTGATGATCGCACTGCTGGTGATCGGCTCCGGCCTGTGCGGCTCGATCTATGTGGTGTGCCCGCCGATGCTCGGCGAGTTCACGCCGGTGTCGCAGCGCGGCGCGATCATCGCGATCTACGGCGCGTTGTACACCATCTCGGGTATCCTGGCGCCGATGGTGATGGGCAATGTGATCCAGCATGCCTCGACGCCGATGGCCGGCTACATGTCGGGCTTCACCATCAACGCCGCAATCATGGCCGGCTCCGGCCTGCTCGGATTGTTGCTGCTGTGGCCCAACACCGAGCGCGCGCGGCTGACCGGCGGCTCGCAGCCAGCAGGCGCGATCAAGGGCGCGATGTCGCCGACGTAAGGGGCGAGCTGCTTCGACCCTCCCCTGGAGGGGGAGGGTCGCTGAGCATGTAGCGAAGCGGAATGCACAGCGGGGTGGGGTGATCTCTCCATTCGGGCACTGCCCGTGTTGAGAGGTCACCCCACCCCGTCTCACATTTCGCCGCGCTCAATGTGATCCGACCCCAGAGCGAGCTTCGCTCGTCTCGGCCCCTCCAGGGGAGGGGGCGTCTATCTCAATTCATTCCCTGCGCGCCGCGCACCAGCCTGCCGGGCCGCGCGCCGGTGGCCTTGCCGTTGCGCTGGGTCACGATGCCGGAGACGATGGTCGCATCATAGCCGTCGACCTGTTGCAGCAGCCGGCGGCCGCCGACCGGCAAGTCGTAATGTACCTTCGGCGGATGTAGATGCAGCCGGTCGTAGTCGATCACGTTGACGTCGGCCTTGAAGCCCGGCGCGATCACGCCGCGATCGGTGAGGCCGACCGACAGCGCGGTCTTGCGCGATTGCGCTGCGATCACGAACGGGATCGAGAGCTTCTCGCCGCGGCTGCGATCGCGAGTCCAGTGCGTCAGCAGATAAGTCGGGAAGCTCGCGTCGCAGATGATGCCGCAATGCGCGCCGCCGTCGGACAGGCCGGGCACTGCGCTGGGTTCGCGCAGCATCTCATGCACGGCATCGAGATTGCCGTCGGCATAGTTCAGGAACGGCACATAGAGCATGCCGCGGCCCTCGTCGGTCAGCATCGCGTCGTAGGCGAGCTCTTCCGGCTGTCGGCCCTGGCGCCGCGCCTGCGGGCCCAGCGCGTTCTCCGGCGGTTGCTCATAGTCCGGCGGATTGCCCAGCAGATACATCTTGTCGTAGTTCGGCCGGAAGAACAGCGGATCGTCGGTCGCGGTTGCGCTCTCGCTCAGGATCGCGGCGCGGACTTCGGGTCGACGCAGATGCGTCAGCCGCTCCGCCAGCGGGAGCCTCGCGATTTCGCGATAGCTCGGATGGGTCTGGAACGGGTTGCGCGACAATTCCAGCCCGAGCAGCAGCCCGACCGGGCGCGCCGCGATCTGGGTCGTGATCGACAGGCCGCGCGCTGTGGCCTCATTGATGGTGTCCATGGTCTGCCGCCAGCGCCGCGGCGCCTTGTCGGCCTGGGCGACGGAGAACGAGATCGGGCATTTGGTGTTCTCGGCGACCCGCAGCATCATCGGCAGGTCTTCATGCACGGTGCTCTGGTCGAGCACGAATTGCAGCACGCTGCGGCCGACGCCGTGCATCGCGCCGGCGATCGCCGTCAATTCATCCTCGCCCGCCTTCAGCGTCGGCGTGTAGTCGCCGGTCGAGGTGCGGTGGTTGAGCGTGCGCGAGGTCGAGAAGCCCAGCGCGCCCGATCGCACCGCGTCGCCGGCGAGCGCCGCCATCGCCTGGTTATCCTCGGGCGTCGCGGGATCGCGGCGCGCGCCGCGCTCGCCCATCACATAGACCCGCAGCGCCGCGTGCGGCAGTTGCGCGCCGATGTCCATGTCGAAGCTGCGCTTCGACAGCCATTCCATGTAGTCGGGGAAGCTCTCCCACGCCCAGGGGATGCCGGCGGAGAGCACCGGCTCCGGAATGTCCTCGACGCCTTCCATCAGCTGGATCAGCCTGTTGTGATCGCTCGGCCGGCACGGCGCGAAGCCGACGCCGCAATTGCCCATGATCGCTGTGGTGACGCCGTTCTGCGACGACGGGGTGATGTCCTGGCTCCAGGTGACCTGGCCGTCGTAATGGGTGTGGACGTCGACGAAGCCGGGCGCGACGAGCTTGCCGCGTGCGTCGATCTCTTCCTTGCCCTTGGCTGCGACCTTGCCGACTTCGGTGATCTTGCCGCCGGTGATTGCAACATCGGCCTCGTAGAGGTCGCCGCCCTTGCCGTCGGCGATGCTGCCGCCGCGGATCACGAGGTCTGGGGTCGAGGTCATGGCGTTTCATCCCGGGGCTGTTCTTGGTTGCGAGCATCATGGGTGAGCCCTTGATGCTGTCAACCATCGCCGGTGAAGCTCTGGGATGCGCTGGCAGCGATTTTGCCAGCGAGAACATGCGTTGCGCCCGGCGGAAATTGGTTCCGCCGGGGAGGCCAACGCGTGCCTATCGCGCGCCGAAGAACGATGTCTTCTGGGTCTCCTCGGCCTGCAGCCTGGCGCGGACCCGCATCAGGTCCTTCCAACCGATATAGCCGACGAGGCGCTGATCTTCGCGCGAGATCACAGGCAGATGCGAGACGTTGACCTGCATCAGGCGGTCGGCCAGCCGGTCGAGATACTCGTCGGGATAAGCGACGGTGATCTTGCTGCCCGCCAGCAATTGCTTGAGCGTCGCGGTGCGATGCTTGCCGGCGCGGCGCCAGCGCAGCACCGATGGCGGGTCGATTACCCCGAGCACGTGATGGTTGGCGTCGACGACGGGGAAGCTCGGGTGACCGGTCTTCGGGTTGGTCAGGAAGGCTGCCGCGCCGTGCAGCGTCATGGTGTCGGCGACCGTCTCGACCGCCTTGGTCATCACGTCGCGCACCCGCGTCAGCGCAAAGGGATCAACCCGATACTCGCGCACCAGATGGTGGCCGCGCCGCGCCACCTTCTCGGTCAGGATCGAGCGCCGCATCAAGAGCACCGTGACGCCATGCGCCGTGCCGCAGGCCGCGATCAGCGGCAGCAGCACATGGGTGTTGCCGGTGAGCTCGACCGCGAAGAAGGTCGCGGTCAAAGGCGAGCGCATCGTGCCGCCCATCGTCGCCGCCATCGCGAGCAGTGCCCAGAACCCGGGGCTCGCCGCCGGCAGGTAGCCGCTCAGCGCGGTCCCCATCGCGCCGCCCATGATGAGCAGCGGCGCAAGCACGCCGCCCGATGTGCCGGAGCCGAGCGCGACCGACCAGATCACGGCCTTCACCACGAGCAGCAGCAGCGCGGCTTTCAGCACCACGTCGCCTTGCAGCATCGAAGCCAAATTGTCATAGCCGACACCGAGCGCCTGCGGTTCGATCAGGCCGCCGAGGCCGACGACCAGGCCGCCGATCAGCGGCCACCACATCCAGTGGATCGGCAGCTTGAGGAAAATGTCCTCGCAGCCATAGACCAGCTGGGTGAGCACGCCCGACAGCAGCCCGGAGAGGATTCCGATCAGCATCCAGGCGCCGAGCTGCAGCACGGAGATGTCGACGCTGCCGGTGAACGGAAACAGCGGCGCGGGCATGTGCAGGAAGGTGCGCCCGACCGCTGCCACCACGGCGGCGACGGTGACCGGAATGAAGCTGCGCGGCGTCCATTCGAACAGCAGGAGTTCGACCGCGAGCATGATCGCGGCGATCGGCGTTCCGAACACCGTGGTCATGCCGGCGGCGGCGCCGGCCACCAGCAGGGTCTTGCGCTCGTTGTCCGTCACCGGAAGCATCTGTGCGATCAACGAGCCGATCGCGCCGCCCGTCATGATGATCGGACCCTCGGCGCCGAATGGGCCGCCGGTGCCGATCGAGATCGCCGACGACAAGGGCTTCAGGATCGCCACCTTGGGATCGAGCCGCGAACGGCCGAGCAAGATCGCCTCGATGGCTTCCGGAATGCCGTGCCCACGGATCTTCTCGCTGCCGAAGCGCGCCATCAGGCCGATGATCAGCGAGCCCGCGACCGGCACCAGCACGGTCCAGAGCCCAAGCGGCGAGTCCTGCAATTTCAGGTCGGCGAAGCTGAACCGGCCGAAATAGGCGATGTTGGTCGCAAGCTTGATCAGCTGCAGAAGTCCCGCACCGGCCAGCACGCCGGCGGCGGAGACGAACACGGCGATCGCCGAGATCACCACGACGCGCGGATCGGTGGTGAAGTCGCTCAGCAGGTGGCTGGCCTTGTCGCCGATCGTGTTGCCCGTCTTGGCGGAGGCTTTGGCGGAGGTGTTCGATTTGGTGGAAATGACGCTCATTGGTGGCGCAAGGCTCGGGTGGAGTGGACGCGGCGTCATATCGTATTGCGATATAATTACAAGCGGTAGCCATCGGATGGCAGCGTTGAAAGGAGCCCCGAGATCGCAAGGCAGGGCCAGGAAACGGGTTCCGAGCAAGGCCGATCATCTCGCCGAACTGCAGCGGTTGATCTCGACGAGTTGTCGCGGATCGAGCCGCTCTTGAAGCAGGTGTCGTAGCGGCGATCGGAATGAATTCCTGCTGCACATAACGCGTCAGCGCGCTTCTCGCGCTCGGATGGCGGTGCGGCCAAATCCAACTTAAAAGCGTGAGTTTAGATACAATTTGCAGCCAATGCAGGCTGCAATGGCGCGATATGCCTTGTCATTGTCATGAAACCTTCATAGACCATGCTTGGGGCGATTTCATTCGATGGACGGCGGCCGGTCGTGACCGATGCGGGGACTGCTATTGCCGTCAGGCATGGCGATCAGGCGGAAATCGAACTCAAGCTGCTTGCGCCGCAAGGAAGCCTCGAGAAACTGCGCGAAGCATCCTGTATCGTGCAGCATGCGCGCAATCGCGGCGCATTTCATCGGCTGGAAACGGTCTATTACGACACGCCGGAGCGGCTGCTGTTTCAGCACGGCATGTCGCTGCGTGTGCGGCGCAGCGGCAAGAGCTTCATCCAGACGCTGAAGCTTGCGCCCGGTCGCGCGCAGCCTCTGATGCGCCGCCAATGGGAGGCGGCGGTTGAAGGCATCGCCCCCGAGCTGGCGCGATTCCCCGCCGACGAGATCGGCGATCCCGTGCCGGCGCTGAGCAACGATGCGCTGGTGCCGGTGTTCGCAACCAAGGTGCGCCGGCACGCGCGGCAGCTCGATTTGCCCGATGCGTCGGTTGAAATCGCATTCGACGAGGGGACCATCGAGGCCGATGCGCGCCAGGAGGTGCTGTCGGAAATCGAGCTTGAACTGAAGAGCGGCAATGCCGGCGTCCTGTTCGATCTCGGAACGCAGTTGCTCGACGCTGCGCCGCTGCAGATCGGCACGCGCAGCAAGGCGGAACGCGGCTATGCGCTCGCGTTCGATGTCGCGCCGTCGGCCGCCAAGGCCGAGTTGCCGGGCATCACCGCGGAGCTTGCGGTCGACGACGTCATCGCGCTGTTGGTGGGCTCCTGCTGGCACCATCTTTTGAAAAATCACGCGGTGGCCGAGCAGGGATCGGACCCCGAAGGCGTGCACCAGATGCGGGTGGCCTTGCGGCGCTTGCGGACGATCTGTGCGCTGTTCCGGCGCGACATTCCTTCGCCGGCATTTCTGGCGATCAACAGCGAAGCAAAATGGCTGATGCGGCAACTCGGCCAGGCCCGGGATTGGGACGTCTTCGCCGAGACGACCATCACCCGCCTGGTCAGCGCGGTTCCGGATATCGACCTGGATGGCCTTCGCAAGGCGGTTGAGCAGCGGCAGAAGTCGAGCTATGGGACCCTGCAAAGCGTTCTGGCGGATCCCCGATGCAGCCGCTTCCTGCTCTCGCTGGGGCATCTGGTGGAACGCCGCGGCTGGCGCAACGAGATCGACAGCGAAGCGCTGGCTGTCCTGTCGCAACCGATGCCGGTGCTCGCCGATCAGATTCTGGAACGATTGCATCGCAAGACATTGAAGCGGGGTGCGGGCTTCCGGCGGCTCGATATCCACGCGCAGCACAATCTCAGGATCAACCTCAAGAAGTTGCGCTATGCAGCGGAGTTCTTCCTGCCGCTCTATGGCTCCCACGCGCCCGCGAAGCGCTATGTGAAGCGGCTCGCCGGGCTGCAGACCAGCCTCGGGCGGGTGTGCGACATCGGCAGCACGCGCGTGCTGCTCCACACCATCGCGCAGGACGACCAGCCTGCGCTTCATCTCGGCATCGGCGCGATGGCCGGCTGGCTGGCCCGCGATCAGATCGCGGTGGCGAAAGCGCTGCGCAAGAGCTGGCGCCGCTTCAAGACGACGCCCGCATTCTGGGGCCGGTGAGTTCGCGGCGGCGCGCGATGCGGGGGGAGCGCCCTAACGGGGCTGTGCCTGGATTGTAAGATCCGAAGCCTGCGGCTTGCGCTCGGTGACCAGTGCGAGCAGCACGGTCAGCACCATGAAGCACACGGACGCGCCGAACACCCAATGCGGCATGTGCTGGTCCATGATCCAGCCGAACAGCAGCGGGCTGACGATGCCGCCGAAATTGAAGCCGGTGGAGACGATGCCGAAGGCGCGGCCGGCGGCACCGGGAGGCGCGGCGTTGCGCACCATCATGTCGCGGGACGGTGCGATCACGCCGCCAAGGAATCCGGCAAGCCCCATCGCGAGCGTGAGCACGACCGGCGGCAGGTTCATCAGCGCAATCAGCAGCACCAGCACGGCATTGACCGCGAAGCAGGCCGCGGCGAGTTGGCTGTGGCGATGGGTCCAGTCGGCCAGATAGCCGCCGGCGAGCACGCCCGCGGCGCTGGCGCCGAGGAACGCGGTGAGCGCGATGTTGGCGGTCGAGAACGACGCGCCGTAGCCGCCCATCAGCGCGACCACACCGAAATTGTTGATACCCGAGGTCGACAGGCTGAGCAGCGTGAAGAACGCGGTCAGCACCATCAGCGCCGGCGTGATCACGCTGGCCTTCGATGCCGTGTCGTCCTTCGGCTTGTTCTTGTTGGCGCCGGCATCGGGAATTCCGAGCACGATCAGGAACAGCGCCACCAGCGGGCCGACCGCGCCGGCCACGACCAGCGCGCCGAGGCCGCCGATCGAGGCGACCAGAGCCGCCATGATCGCCGGCGCCACCGCGCCGCCGAGGAAGCCGGCAAAGGTGTGGATCGAGAAGGCGCGGCCCATCCGCGCCTCGTCCATATGGGCCGAGAGGATCGCGTAGTCAGCCGGATGGTAGACGCTGTTGGCGAGGCCGAGCGCCACCGCACAGACGATCAGCGAGGTGTAGCTCAGATGCAGGCCAAGCCCGATCAGCGCACAGCCGCCGATGGTCAGCCCGATCAGCAGGATCTTGCGCGCGCCGATATGGTCGGCGAGGTAGCCGATCGGCGCCTGGGTCAGGCCAGAGACCACGGCAAACACCGTCAGTGCGAAACCGAGCTCGACATAGCCGACGCCGAGCTGCTGCTTCAGGAACGGGAACAGCATCGGCAGCACGAAGATATGGAAATGGCTGACCCAATGGGCGACCGAAATTCCCGTCAGCGTGCGCAGCGCGCTGTCGGCTTTCGCTTGCTGCGGTGCGGCCAGAATGTCGACCATGTCAGAGAAACCCCAATTCCAAAGCGTTTTCGAGCGAAGAGGGTACCGGTTCGCGTGCAGAAACGCGTCAAAAAATGCCCGGCAGGGCGGGCAGAAAATAAAGCCTGGCCGCTAATTGTCCATGAACGCGGGCGCATGGCTGCCCCCGGCGCGGGCGTGCCGGATCGACACATGCGGCATAAAAGGCGGCGACAAAGTGCGGGCCTGCGGTGATGATCGGCCATGATCGACGCCAAGAAGCCGCTCCGGGTGCTTGTGTCAGAGGGCTCCAGCACCTCCGGCCGCGAGGCGATCACGATGCTGGGGCTGGCCGGCCATCATGTCGAGGTCTGCGACCCCTCGCGCTGGTGCCTGGCGCGCTACTCCCGCTTTGTCCGCAAGTACCACCATTGTCCGCCGCTGCGGTCAGATCCGGCCGGCTTCCTGCGCTTCGTCGAGCGGCTATTGGCATCGCGGCAATTCGATGTGCTGCTGCCGACCCATGAGCAGGGCTTCCTGTTCGCCCGCGCCGCGGCGCGGCTGACATCACGGACCGGTCTGGCGCTGCCGGACTTCGACAGCTATCGCGCCGTGCACAGCAAGGCCGGCTTCAGCCGGCTGCTCGACCAGCTCGGCCTGCCGCAGCCCCCGACCCGGATCGTGCGCTCGGCCGAGGAGCTGCGCGAGGCGGTGCGGTTTCCATCCGTGGTCAAGACGTCGGTCGGCACCGCCAGCCGCGGCATCTGGTTCGTGCGCGACTCGGGCGATCTCAACCGCGCGCTCTATGATCTCGAATCCGCCGGCGATTTTGCCGGCGAGGTGTTGGCGCAGGATCTCGTCACCGGCACGGTCGAGAAGGCCCAGTCGGTGTTCTGCCGCGGCACGCTGACTGGCTTCCACGCCTACCGGCAGATCGCGGCCGGGATCGGCGGCGGCGAGGCGATCAAGGAGAGCGTGAGCCGGCCGGCGATCGGCGCCGCGCTCGAGACCATCGGCGCGCATCTCGGTTGGCACGGTGCGCTCTCGGTCGACGTCATCATGCCGCTCGACAGCGCGACGCCGCTGTTGATCGACTGCAACCCGCGGCTGGTCGAGCCGATGAACGCGTACCGGTCCGGCACCGATCTGGTCGATCTGCTGCTGCGCACCTCGCTCGGCGAGACGCCGCCGCCGCTGCCCGAAAGCCGCGCCGGCGTGCGGACCCATCTCGCCATGCAGGCGCTGCTCGGCAGCGCATCGCGCGACGGCACGCGGCGCGACCTGATCAGGGAATGCGGCCGCATCGCCGCGGGCGAGGGTCTCTATCGGGCAAGCACAGAGGAACTGACGCCGGTGCGGCTCGATTGGCTGAGCGCCGTACCGCTCGCGATGACCACAGCGCTGCTGCTGGCATCACCGCCGATCGCCTCATCGCTGGCCCGCGGCGGCTTCGGCGCGCATCTGCTCGATCGCGCGAGTATCAAGACGATCGAAGGAGAAAGTTTTTTGCACGATCTCTCAACACGTCGTCCCGGCGAACGTCGGGACCCATAACCACGAATGGTTATTGGTGAGCGATGGTGAAACGCCGAGCCCTATTCACAACATCCGCTGCGGAGTATGGGTCCCGGCGTTCGCCGGGACGACGTGGGGATGGATATCGCTCATCCCTCACAACGGCTCGTCATCATTGCCGTAGCGATCGACCTTCGGCGTGGCGATGTCGCCATCCTCGTAGTAGTCGTCGTCCTGCGGCGCTGCGGGCGGCGGAGAGTTTTTCGACTTGTCGTCTGACTTGTCGTTGTTCCCGGCGCTAACCTTGCTCTTCTTTCCGGCCTTGGCCATGCGTTTCCCCTGCGCGGGTCAAATCATCTGCCGGAAGTCTACCCCAGTTCGCCGGGGCTTGTAATGTAGATGGCGCGGCCGGGTCACTCTTGGCCGCGCCGATCGCGCTAGAACGTCGCGCCGGCCTTGACCATGTAGGTGCGGCCGGGCAGCGGGTAGGCCGAGAAGCGGCCGGCCGTGAACGAGCTCGCGACGGCGTAGTCGTAGTAGAGCGCGTTGAACAGATTGTTCACACTGAGCGACCAGAACAAGCGGTCGACTTGTCCGCTGAGCTTGAGATCGGCGGTGGCGTTGCCGGGAATCCGGCTCTGGGTGTTGGCCTGGTCGTTGTCCATGATGCGCGAGCTCCAGGCCCGCACCGTGGCGTCGAACACCAGATAATTCTGCCAGATATTCCAGGTCACGCCGAGATTGCCGGTGGTGCGCGACACCAGCGGCACGTCATTGCCGGCCCAGATGCCTCCGCGGAACACGGCGCGGGTGATCGCCATGCCGCCGCGCAGGGTGACGCTGTCGCTGACCCTCAGCGAGGCGCTGGTCTCGGAGCCGTAGCGGCGGGTGGGATCGAGGTTGACGTTGTAGAACAGCACCGGGTTGAAATGGATCTCGTTCTCGAGGTCCATCAGGTAGACGCTGGTCTGAACCTGAAACAGGTTGGTCTTGACTCGGAAGCCGCCCTCGACGTCCTGCGACGTCTGGGTCTTGAGCTGAAAGTTCTGCGGGATCGGCGCGAAGGTCAGCGGGTCGAATGATGGGCCGGATGCGACGCGCTCGTCGACGTCGGGCGTGCGGAATGCGCGCGCGGCACGGCCGAACACCGAGAAGGTGTCGGTGAAGCGATGCTCGGCGCCGACATGCAGCGCGTATTGCGTCTCGTTGCTGTCGAGCGGAGCCGCCTGGGTATCGAACGCGAACGGCGCATTCGGGTCGTAGCGGTCGCGCGCCGAGACGCTGGTGTTCTGAACGCGCGCGCCATAGGAGAAGTCGGTCGTCGGCAGCAGGCCGAGCGTGTGTTGCCAGTAGCCGGCGACGGTCTGCTGATCGATATTGTAGATGTGGAAGGGGTCGACGCCCTGATAGGCGCCGCGCGCCTCGCGGAACGTCGAATCGTAATAGTCGATGCCGGTCAGGATTGTCGACGGCATTCCGAACGCGACGTTCTTGACGCTGAGCCGGGGCGTCAGCGACCAGGTCTGCAGCGCAGCATCGTTATAGGTCGAGGCGAAGCTGATGGTCGGCACGGTGCCGAAGAAGCCGCTTTGCGTCTCACGCTGCCGCCAGCCGCCATCGACAATGAGGTCGGCGCCGTTGATCAGCGTCTTGGTGAAGCCGGCCGTGACGCTTGATGTCTGCTGGTTGGCATAGTCGAACGGTGTCGCCGCGCCGCGGCGATCGGTGAGCAGCTCGTTGACGCCGATCGACGGATCGACCAGCCGTCCGCCGGGCAGGCCGAGTTTCTGGTCGCTGCCGGTGACGGTGAGGAAGGTGGTGAGATCCGACGTGGTGTAATTGACGTTGCCGACCGCGTTGCGCTGGTCGAGCGCGTTGTTGACGCGGTAGCCGTCCGACTTGATGCCGTTGCCGTAGAACGAGGTCGACCACGGGCCGGAATTGAGCGCCGCGGACACCGCGGCCATGCGGGTGTTGAACGAGCCGAAGCCGCCTTCGGCGCGTATCGTCGCCGGCGGCGGACCGCCGGCGCCGGTCTTGGTGATGATGTTGACCACGCCGCCCACCGCGTTGTCGCCATAGAGCACCGCGCCGCTGTTGCCTCTGACGATCTCGATCCGTGCGATCGAATCGAGCGGGATCGTCGTGAGATCGAAGCCGGCCTTGTCGACGTCGTTGAGGCGGCGGCCATTGAGCAGGAACAGGGTGTTGTCGGAGGCGAATGCGCCGAAGCCGCGCAGGTCGACCGAGGTCTTGGCGCCGTTCGGCCCGCCGTAAAGCGATTGTAGCTGCACGCCCGGCACCTGCGCGAGAATCTCGGGCAGCGACTGCAGCGGCGAATGCGCGATGTCGTCGGCCGTGATCACGGTCGAGGAGGAGCCGACGATGCCGGCGAACTGCCGGCCGCCGCTACCGGTGCCGCCTGTTCCGGTGGTCGGTCCAGTCCCTGTCGTGTTCGATCCAGCTCCGCTGCCAACATTATTGCTTTGCACGGTACCAGGCGCCGGGCGGCGAGGCGCCGGTGCTTCGTCAGCGGCCGGCTTGGCGCGCGTAAAATTCTGGTCGCCCGGCTTGGTGATTTCGACGGCCGGTAGCTGATCGGGCGAGGGGGCTTGCTGCGCCCGTGCGGTCGAGAGAACGATTGTGGGCACGATCATCGTCGACGCGAGCAGAAGCCCGCGGCGGCGCCGGGAGAATGGGTTGGAGAACATCTAAGTGAGACCTCGGCAACGTCAGTGGCACGTCACCGCGAACCAGTCTCACCGTTGTGCTCTCGCCTCAGGTGAAGCTCATGCCTGTACTCCCCGACCGACATCTTCGCGTGTGACCACGGCTGACGGCAGGTCTCCTGGCTCGCGGGTCGTTACCCTTCGTCGCCTTCCCAGGACCGAGATTCCCAGTGGCCTGTGACGAAGGATTCACCGCATACAGTTGCGGGGGCAGCCGCGGCATTGGGGAAGTTTCCCCGCACCGCATTCCCTTTTCATCTCGTTAAAGAACCGTCATGTTCATCTAGGGTTCGGCCCGGCAGCAATGTCAACCCGGCGAATGTCGGGCGGCGGCCGCGCAGCCACGGTTTTTGTCGGGTGTCGCTTGCCTGCCACGGCGATCGCTGTAAGAGCATGGATCCAATGAGCGTGCAGGATTTTGCCTTGGCGGCCGAGGTCGCGGCGCGGCGCCGGTGGAGCGCCACCGCGGCGCTGCTCGCGCTCGTGGTCCTGCTGCTGGTGCTCTCGCTCGGCATCGGGCCGGTGCGGCTGTCGCCGCTCGCGGTGATCGAGGCGCTGTTCGGCGGCGGCAGCGATGTGGCGCAGGTGATCGTGCGCGAGATCCGGCTGCCGCGCACCATTCTGGCGTTCGCGATCGGCGGTATTCTCGGGCTATCGGGCGCGGCGCTGCAGGGCCTGCTGCGCAATCCGCTGGCCTCGCCGTCGCTGTTCGGCGCGCCGCAATCGGCGGCATTCGGCGCGGTGCTGGTGATCGCGCTCGGCCTCGCCGATGTGCGTTCCTACGCGCTGCCGGTGGTGGCGATCATCGCCGCGTTCGGCTCGGTGTTCGCGCTGCTCGCAATCGCCGGCCGCAATGCCGGGCTGCTGATCCTGATCCTCGCCGGGCTCGCGATCTCGAGCTTTGCCGGGGCGGCGACGGCGCTGGTGATGAACCTCTCGGCCAATCCGTTCGTGGTGCTGGAGATCGCATTCTGGCTGCTCGGCTCGCTGGAGGACCGCAGCTTTCAGCACGTGGCGCTGGCGCTGCCTTTCATCATCGCGGGCGCTGTCATCCTGCTCAGCCAGGCGAGCGCGTTCCGCGCGCTGACGCTCGGCGAGGAGGCGGCGCAGAGCCTCGGCGTCGATGTCGGGCGGCTAAGGTTGCTCGTGATCGCGGGGGTTGCGCTCGGCGTCGGCGGTGCGGTCGCGGTGTCAGGCACGATCGGCTTCATCGGTCTCGTCGCCCCGCATCTGATGCGCCCTCTGATCGGTCACGATCCGGCGCGGCTGCTGGTACCGAGCGCGCTCACCGGTTCGGCACTGTTGCTCGCCGCAGATATCGCGGTGCGCATCATCCCCTCGACCTCGGATATCAAGGTCGGCGTGCTGACGTCGATCATCGGCGTGCCGTTCTTCCTCTATCTGATCATGCGCGAACGCCGCGCGCTGGGCGGAGGCGTGGCATGACGCTGCTCTCCGCCACCGCGCTCAATGCTTCGCTCGGCAGCCGCCAGGTGCTGCACGATGTTTCGCTGTCGCTGGAAGCGCGGCACCTCGTCGCGCTGGTCGGTCCGAACGGCGCCGGCAAGACCACCTTGCTGCGCGCGTTGGCTGGCCTAATTCCATCCGACGGCGAGATCAGGATCGGTGGCGATGCGCTGGCGACGCTTGCGCTGCGCGAGCGCGCCAAGCGCTTCGCGTATCTGCCGCAGGGGCACATGGTGCATTGGCCACTGCCGGCCCGCGATATCGTCGCGCTCGGGCGCTATCCGCATGGCGCGACCGATCCGGCGCGGCTGTCGCCGAAAGATATCGAGGCGGTGCTGCGGGCGATGCAGGCGGTCGACGTTACCGAATTCGGCGATCGCCGCGTCACCGAGCTCTCCGGCGGCGAACGGAGCCGCGTCGCGCTGGCCCGCGTGCTGGCAGTGGAGGCGCCGGTGATCCTCGCCGACGAGCCGACCGCCTCGCTCGATCCGCGCCACCAGATCGACGTGATGCAGAAGCTGCGCAACGTCGCCGACACCGGCGTGCTGGTCATCGTGGTGACCCACGATCTCGGGCTCGCGGCGCGGTTTGCCGATCATGTGCTGGTGCTGTCGGAGGGCCGGCTGGCGGCGCAAGGCGCGCCGGATGAGGCGTTGTCCGAGGCGGTCCTCGCCAGCGTATTCCGGGTCAGCGCCTATCGCGCCGAGTTTCAGCGCGAGGCCGTGATCGTGCCGTGGGCGGACGTGTGATGAGGCCGAGGCCTCTCCACGAACTCGGCTCACCTCTCCCGCTTGCGGGGGAGGTCGCATCGCATCGCCAGATGCGATGCGGGTGGGGGCTTTCTCCAATCGAAGAGTGTTCGTGGCGGCGCTACCCCCACCCCAGCCCTCCCCTGCAAGCGGGAGAGGGGGCGCACCCTTCGCGTGGCGCCCATCTTGCTTCGCTCTGCCTTGCATTGATGTTCTCGGTTCTTGCCTGGCTCATGCCGGCGAGCGTCTCTTTTGCTGCCGGACCGCGCATCGTCTCGATGAACGTCTGCAGCGACCAACTGGTGCTGTCGCTGGCCGATCCGGACCAGATCCTCGGGCTGAGCCGCTTTTCACGCGATGCCTGGCAGTCCTGGGCCGCCGAGAAAGCGCGAAACTATCCGCGGCTGTCGGGCGGGGCCGAGGACGTGCTGTTGCTCAAGCCCGACCTTGTCGTCGTCAGCCTGTTCGACAAGCGCGCGACGCGCGATCTCTTGAAGGCCAACGGGTTGCACCTCGTCGAGTTCACCGTGCCGCGCACGCTGGATGAGGTGAGGGACCAGATCCGCGCGATGGGCGACGTGGTGCAGCATCCGGATCGGGCGCAGACCGAGGTCGCGCGCCTCGATGCGGCAATCGCGCGGGCGCGGGCGGTGGCGAGCATTCATCACTATCGCGTGCTGCCGCTGGAGCGCCGCGGCTTTGTGTCGGGTGACGGCAGCCTGGTCAGCTCGCTGCTGGCGGCAACCGGCCTCACCAATGCGGCGGGCGAGCTCGGCTTCGGCGCGGGCGGATTTGCCTCGCTGGAGGCGATCGTGAAATTGCGGCCGGATTTCATCCTGGTGTCGGAGGCCGGTGATCGCGCCGAGGATGAGGGCCGCGCCTTCCTGCTGCATCCGGCGCTGGAGCGCTTCTATCCGGAGAGCAAGCGAATCGTGCTGCCCGAGCGGCTCACGGTGTGCGGCGGCGTGATGCTGGCCGATGCGCTGGACCGGTTGACGGAAGAGTTACAGCGCTTGACGCGGTGACCATCGCGTAGCCTGGATGAAGCGAAGCGCAATCCGGGAAGGTTGTTCCGCGGAAAGATAGGCCCCGGATTTCGCTGCGCTCCATCCGGGCTACAAGATTACCCCGTCACCACCGGGCCGCCGGCCTTCTTCCACGCATCCATGCCGCCTTCGATATGGGCAGTGTTTACCAGCCCGGCCTTCTTCGCGGCCGCCACGGCCATCGCCGAACGCTCGCCGAAGGCGCAGAAGAACACGATGCGGCGGCCGGTCGCGGCCGCGACTTCGCGCAGCATGCCGCCGGGCTGCAAGGTGGCGCAAATTCCGGGATAGGGCGCGTGCAGGGCGCCGGGCAGCATGCCGTGCTTGGCCCGCTCGCCGCTTTCGCGCAAATCGACCAGCAGGATATCGGGCCGGCCGAGGCCCGCGATGGCATCGCGCGCGTTGAGGGAGAGGCCTTCCCTGGCCAACTCGTCCTGGTGCAGGCCGACATGCATGTTGGCGGGCACCGCGACGTCCATCATCTTTGGATTCGGGAGATGAAGGTTGTTCATCAGCTCGACATAGTCGTCGATCGATTTCACCTGCAGCCGCGGATTGTAGCGCTTCTCCTCGCCGATGGTGGAGACGGTGTCGCCCTTGTAGTCATGCGCGGGGAATACCAGGGTTTCCTCCGGCAGCCTGAGCAGGCGGTTGAAGATCGAATCATACTGTGCCCGCGCGCTGCCGTTCTGGAAATCGGTGCGGCCGGTGCCGCGGATCAACAGCGTGTCGCCGGTAAAGACCCGGTCGCCCATCAGATAGCTATAGGAATCGTCGGTGTGGCCGGGCGTGTACAAGGCTTCGAGGCAGAGGCCCTCGATCGTCACCTTGTCGCCGTCGGAGACGCGCATCGAGACCACGTCGGCCTTGCTTTGCTCGCCCATGATGGTGATGCACTGGGTGCGGTCGCGCAGCTCGCCGAGGCCGGTGATATGATCGGCATGCAGATGCGTGTCGACCGCCTTGACCAGCCGGAGGTCGAGTTCCTGCAGCAGCTTGCAGTAGCGGTCGGCCTTCTCCAGCACGGGATCGAGGATCAGGGCCTCGCCGCCGGCGCGGCTCGCGAGCAGATAGCTGTAGGTGCCGGACACGCTGTCGAACAGCTGGCGAAAAATCATGACGGCTTACCTGTTCTCCGGGGCGAGTCGTGAGGAGGATATTATTCCATAGATAGGGGCAATTCAAAGCAAATCCATCCCCGGTGACAAGCTGTCCCGTCACCCCCGCGCAAAGGCGAAGCCTTCGCGCCGCAGTTTTGGAGCCTCTACGGCCTCACGTAACTCCAGCCCTGCTCCTGCAGCTCCATCAGATGGACCACGCCGGACGGTACGATGGTGGCGTCGGGGACGACGGCGATCGCGTGACCTTCGGCCTTCTCCATGCCCTGCCTGGTGTTGTTGCAGGCGGAGAACTGGATCTTGCCGGGGAAGACGAGATCCTTGAGCCGCCTGATGCGGTCCTGCACCGGCGAGGTGTCGCTACGCAGCATGTGCAGGCCGGGGCCGTAGGTGACGATGTCGATGTCCACGTCCTCGTTCCTGGCGCGGTAATATTCGATCACGTTGGTCGCGTTGTTGAGCGCGAGATTCATGATCTGTGGGTCGTTCTGGTCGACCTGGATCGCGATATGGTGCGGCTTGTCGGCGGCGAGTGCGCCGGTTGCGAAGCCGAGCGAAAGCACGGTGGCGGCGGCGAGACGGCGAAGCATGGAGGACTCCTAGGGACGGACCAGCGTGTAGCCGTTCTCGGTGAGAAGCAGAATCTGCGCGACGCCGACCTGTACGGGAGTGGCGGCGGCGATGTAGTCCGGTCGCTTGCCGGTGTCGCGCTCGATGGTGTCGACGGTGTTGAGGCAGATGTCGACCCGCGCGCCCTGCGCGACCAGGCTCTCGACCAGCTTGCGGCTGGCATTGTCGGGCCTGAGCAGGTCGATGCCCGGGCCGAAGGCGACGATCTCGACCGCCACCTTGTCGGGGTCGTAGTGCTTCATCAGATTGCTGGCGACGCTGAGGACGAGGCCCTGCTTCTTCGGATCGTTATCGGAGAGCTGCAGCACGACCTTGTGCTCGGCGAACGGCTTGTCCTGCAACGGCGCGAGCTGGGCGCGGGCCGGCGGCGTCGCCAGCGCGACCGCCGCAAGGCCGAGCGCGGCGATGAACGCGCGCCGCCTCATCCGTGCCTCGCGATGCCCGGATTGTCCTCGACGCCTTTCAGCGTCACGGCGGGTTCGTCGCGGTTCGGCGGCCGGCCGGAGCGCAGATGTTTGGCCACGACATCCCAGATCGGCGCGCCGTTCTGCTGGTTGACGGAGGCCCAGCCTGCGACCTTGTAATGCTTGCCGGCTTCGAGATGCTTGCCATTGCCGAGCTTCAGCTCGGAAATGCGCTTGCCGACGGATTCGCCCGGCGTGCAGGTGTAGGCGAGGCCGCCGACGCGGACCATGTCGCCGCCCTGCTGATAATAGGGATCGACGTTGAACAAATTGTCGCAGACGTCTTCCAGCACATCCTTGATCTGGCTGCCGGTCATCGTGGCGACGTAGGTCTCGGGATAGGTGATCGCGGTTTCCGACAGTACGTCTTCCATGGTCAGCGGCTGGCCGGCGAGCGTGGTGAGGCCCCAGCGGAATCCGGGCGACAGCGCGATCTCGGCGTTGAGCTCGTTCAGCAGCGCATCGCAGATCAGCTGGTCGACGGTGCCGGAGAAATTGCCGCGGCGGTAGAGCAGGCGGTCGGCCGTGCCGAGCTTGTTGCTCCACTCGTCGACATGCGGATCGCGCATCTTGTCGATCAGCGTCTGCATCGCGGGATCGGGCTTCAAGAGTTCGGCGAACACCGGCAGCAGGCGGTAGCGGACATTGGCGACCTTGCCCTTGGTGAGGTCGAGATCGAGCACGCCGATGAACTTGCCGTTGGAGCCGGCATTGGTCACCAGCGTGACGCCGCCGGGATTGGTCACCGTGATCGGGATCGGAATCGCGTCATGGGTATGGCCGCCGAGGATGACGTCGATGCCGGTGACGCGGCTGGCGAGCTTGAGGTCGACGTCCATGCCGTTATGCGACAGCAGGATCACCGCCTCGACCTTGTCGTTGTTGCGATGGCCGTCGACGAGCTTTTGCAGCTCCTCGTCGCGGATGCCGAACTTCCAGTCCGGCGTGAAGCGCTTGGGATGCGCGATCGGCACATAGGGGAAGGCCTGGCCGATGATCGCAACGCGATGGCCGCCGATTTCCTTGATGACAGACGGCTTGAACACCCGCCCCGAAGCCGGATCGAACGCCTTGGCGTCGTTGAACGCGGCCTCCTCGGTCAGGAATACGTTCTGCGCCAAAAACTCGCCCTTGAAGCGGGAGAGATTGTCACGCAGCACCTGTTCGCCATAGGTGAATTCCCAATGCCCGGTCATCGCCTCGATGCCGAGCAGATTGGCGGCCTCCACCATGTCGGCGCCGTTCATGGCGTTGGCGAGCCCGGTGCCCTGCCAGAGGTCGCCGCCGTCGAGCAGGATCGAACGCTTCTCGCCGACATCGGCGCGCAGCTTGTCGACCAGCGTCTTCAGATGGGCAAAGCCGCCGAGCCGGCCGAAGCGGACGGCGGCCTTCTCGAACTCGACGCAGGTAAAGGCATAGGCGTCGGCGCTGTCGGGCCGGATGCCGAAGCGGTCGAGGAACGCCTTGCCGACCAGATGCGGTGGCTGGCCGGCCATCGTGCCGACGCCGATATTGACGCCGGGCTCGCGGAAGAACACCGGCTTCAGCTGCGCATGGGTGTCGGTCATGTGCAGGATGCGGGCGTTGCCGAAGCGTTCGAGGTCGTAGACGCTGGCGGTATCGGCGCTGCGCGCGAGGCGGGGCAGGCCGGCCACGAGCGTTGCGGCGGCCGAAGCTGTCAGGAAATCCCGGCGGCGGACAATCATCACTCTCTCCGCGCGGCCCCCGTGGCCTGCGCGCCATTAGCGAACTTCCATGTCCTTCCAGCGTTCCTTTTCGCTGGTGGCCTGGAAGATCGATGCCTTTGCCAGCGCCTCGGCCTCCTTGGCCTGGGCGACTGCGGTGTCGAAATCACCAGCCTCACCGGCCTTTTTTGCGGCGGCGAGCGTCGAGGCTGTGGTGGTCCACTGGTTGCGCAGCAGGCCCGCTTCCTTGTTGGCGGTCTCAGCCGCGGCATAGGCCGCCTTGTAGTCGGCTTCGGAGGCGGCGAGGGCTGCGGTCGCTGTTGCGATCAACAGGGCTGATGCCGCGAAGATGGCTCGCATCGCCGCGCTCATGGCCTTGCTCCCGGCCCCGAGATCGGCAGGCCATTGCTGACATAGGAGAGGTAGTATTCGAGGTTGCGGTACTCGTCGTCCTGCGGATTGAGTGGTACGCCGCGAATCTGGCTGTTGCAGGTGGTGAAGCGGCGGCTGGTGGTGCCCATGCCCGACCATTCCGAGCGGTAGATCGGCATCGCGTTCAGGATGCCGAGCGCCGGCGCCAGCACCTCGGCGCGGATCCGCTGGCCCGGGCTCTGGATGTGGCAGGTGGCGCAGGAGAAATTGAGCTGGCCGCGACGGGTGTAGAAATACTCCTTGCCCTTCTGATAGGCCTCAAGCGCGCGCGGATCGTTCGGGATCTTGATGTCCATCGGCTTGCCGCGCGAGGTGAAGGCCATGTAGGCGGTGAGCGCCGCCATGTCGTCCTTCACATAGGAGAACGGCGCCTCGCCATTGGCCTCGCGGCAACGGTTGAGCGCGAGCTCCAGCGTGACGACCTTGCCTTCCTTCTCGTCGAAATAGGGATAGTTCTGGCGGATGCCGATGCCCTGGTTCGGGAAGCAATCGGCGTAGGTCTTGCCGTTCTTGAACGGCGTTGCGAACATTTCCTTGCCGGCTTCGAGCGAGAACTCGTAGGGCGGAAACTGCTCCTTCTCTTCCCACTGCTTGTGCAGGTCCTCATTCATCGAATAGGGACCGTTGACGAAATCCTCGAGCTTCAGCTTGGGGAATTTGCTGGTGAAGAATTTCTGGAACGCCGCCTTGTCGGCCGCGGGATCGATGCTCTCGGCCGCGCGCGCCGGCACGTACGCCAGCATGCCGAGCGCAAACGCCGCAAACGCTGCCCGGATTGCGAGGCGCCGTGTCATTGAATCTTCGCCGTGGTGGCGTCGGTCGCGCCCTTGTTGTCGGTCCAGCTGACCTTCAGGTCGTCGCCCTTCTTGCCGCCCTTGAAGGCGAACTTGACGTAGGGGTCCTTGGAGACGCCGCCGCCCCAGTCGGCGACGAACACCGGCTTGCCGTCATACTCGAAGGTCAGCACCTGGATGAAATGCGGCGGGATGATCTCGCCCTTGGCGTCCTTGACGAAGCCGGAATCCATCGGATGCTGGATCAGCGCCTGCACCTCGGTGATATCGCCGTTTGACGTGGCGCGCACGCGAATGCTCGATGCCATCTTGATTATCCCTCAATTGAACTCAGCCGCCGCAGCCGCCGACGGTGACCTTGATTTCTTTCTGGGCGCTGTAGAGCTTGCCGCCGGCCTCGACGATCACGGTGACGTTGCTGGTCTTGGCCATCTTGATGCGGTTGGCGACGCTCGGCAGCGTGCCGGCCGGAATCCTGTACGAGGCGATCAGCGAGATCGGGTTCTCGCTGACCAGGAACGAGATCGAGGTGACGTCGGCCAGCGTCGTGGTGGCGGAGATCGGCACCACAGCGCCGTTCTCGGCGATCTCGGGTGCGTCCATCTTGATCTTGTCGGAGGGCTCGGCGGTCTTGCCGTAGAGCGCCTTGATCGCGTCGGCCTCGTTCTTCTGCTTGAAGGCCTCTTCCGGATATTTGTCGTTGGCGGCGGCGAGCGCCTGCGGCACGTCGAACGGAATGACGCCGAGGCCGATCAGCGCGGCGACGCCCGCGCCCTTCAGCACCAGGCGGCGGGTCCTCGAGAATTTGCTGGTCGTGATGCTCATCGAAAATATCTCCTCAAGCTGATGTCGCCGCGTCACAGCGTTTGCAGGAAGTCGACCACCGCGCTGATTTCCTTCTCGCTCAAGATCCGGTTGCGGCCGAACGGCGGCATCACCGTTTGCGGGTTGCGCTTGGTCTCATCGGTCACGATCGCGATCAGCTCGTCGCGGCTGTATTTCGCCTTGAGGCCGGTCAGCTCGGGGCCGATCGTACCGGGCAGCTCGCCGCCCTTGATGACATGGCAGGTCAGGCAATTGCCCTTGCCGCGGTCAAAGGCGAGCTTTTGGCCCTCGGCGGCGGATTGGGCCTGCGCGGCCATGGCGGTGCCGGCCAGCAGCGCCAGAACGAGGGCTGGTTTGGAGATAGTGGCGATCAAGGACGTTTCCCAGGCTTCAATCTGATGATGCCATCGCAATATAAAGAGTGGAAGCACAAAGGCCATCGGCTGGCAACTCGGAGAATAGGCGCGTTGCGACGGGGTTAATGGAAGCGTGGCGGTCCATCCGCCTGTCATGTGTGTGCGGTTGAGCCCTCAAGGAGAAGCGTAGTGGCGGAGTTTGTGGTGGAGTTCGGCAAGGACGGCAGACCGGTCGAGGCGGACGGGCGGCTCGACGCGGCAGCGTTCCATCGCAATCACCAGCCGATCTGGGCGGTGCTGAAGGACTACCTCGCCGGCCGATCCGGCGACGTGCTGGAGGCCGGCAGCGGCACCGGCCAGCATGTCGTGTATTTCGCCGGCCAGACGCCCGACATCATTTGGCGGCCGAGCGATCTCCACGCCGCGCATCTGCGCAGCATCGAGGCCTGGCGCGCGTATGCCGGCCTACCAAACATCCGGCCGCCGCAGCCGATCGATCTGTCCGACCCGGCCTGGTCACCCGTGCCAGCGGACGGCAAAGGTCCGGACAAATTGCTCGCGATCTTCTGCGCCAATGTGATCCACATCGCGCCGTGGCGCGTGGCCGAGGGGCTGTTCGCGGGTGCCGCGCGGCATCTGCGTGCCGACGGCCGGCTGTTCCTCTACGGCCCGTTCAAGCGCGGCGGCAAGCATACCGCGCTCAGCAATGCGGTGTTCGACACGTCCTTGCGCGAACGCGACGCCGAATGGGGCGTGCGCGATATCGCTGAGGTCGAGGCGCTTGCGGAGAGCGTCGGGCTCAAGCTTGACGGGGCCTTCGAGATGCCGGCCAACAACATGATTTTGATGTTTGTGCGGACGGGTGCGGCTCAATCGTAGGCCAGGCACCACGCATCGCCGCGCAGCCAGCAGCGTTCGTCGGGAATCTCGGCATCGCGGTAGAGCCGTGTCACCCTCTGCCAGCCGCCGCGGGCAAAGGCTTCGGCCAACACTTTTTCGGACGCCTCCTCGCGTCCGCCGTCGCAGGGAATGATCGCGACTGGTGAGATCCAGGTGGCTTGATACTGTACGCCCTCGCGCCGCACGCGGAACACCGCGCCGGAGCGCGCGATCTGCTCCGGCGCGCCGCCCTTGAATCCTTCATCCGACGTCAGCGGCAGGATCAGGCGGCCGCCGTCGGCAAGCCCGTCGAGCCATCGCGCGGCGGGCTGGGTGCAGCCGGCATTGACATAGATCACGTCGGCTGGATCGAACGATGCGCGCGTGCCGTCGCCTGCGATGATCTCGACATTCGGATAGGGGGCGAGATTGGCGCGGGCGCGCGCGGCAAGCTCCGGGTCGTATTCGATGCCGGTGACGCGGCCGGCCGGTCCGGCCAGATGCGCGAGGAGCGCCGTGTAGTAGCCTGTGCCCGTCCCGATATGCACCACATGCTCGCCGCTAGCCGGCGCGGCGTGGTGCATGAGATAGGCGTGCAGCGACGGCTGACCGTTGTTGAGGCGGCGCTCGGGCAACAGCGCGACCAGATCGTTGGTGTAGAGGTAGACCGGATCGGCATCGGGCGTCGGCGCGTAGTCGCGGCCCCATCGCAGCATCAGCCAGGGTCCCGGGCCGACGAAATGCGGCGGCCATGATCTGCTTGGCATAGGCGGCTCGTATGATGCGGAGTTCGGCTTGCGGGTCCATCACTGCTGCCTGCCTTGTATTGTGTGATTTGACACACCGACGTGTGTGAAATAGCATACTTCAACGACGGAGGCCAGAATGAAGAGACGGCTTTATCCGGCCGTGCTAGAGCGCGGACCGCGCGGCGCGTTCGGGGCGTGGTTTCCCGACTTTCCCGGCTGTGTCGCCGGCGGCAAGTCGCAGGAGGAGGCGATCGAGCGCGCCGAGCATGCGCTGGCGCAGGCGGTGGACGGCTGGGTCGAGCAGGGCCACCCGCTGCCGGAGCCGACGCCGATCGAGCGGATCGTGCCGCCGAAGGGCTCCGATGTGGCCGCCTTCTTCATGGTGGGCGTCGATCCGCCCGATCCGTCCGAGCGCGTCAACGTCTATCTGCCGAAGAGCCTGATCGCGCGCATCGACAAGCGCGCCGCCGAGCTCGGCATGAGCCGTTCGAGCTTCTTCGGCTTTGCCAGTTCGCTCGCGCTCGAATGGCCGGGCGGCTATCCGCGCGGCGCCCCGATCGCGCCGCGCTCCAAGGTGCACAAGACCGGCGCGCTGCGCGCCGAGAAGCGGCCGGGCAAGAAGCCTGTGCGGTAGGTGACGCGCGATACAACAGGCGTGACGTCGTCCTGGCGAAAGCCAGGCCCCATTACCCCAAATGCTGGTTGTTGCACGTAGCTGGGGCGGCGATCCCTCTCGCAACAAGACTCGGTGGTTACGGGTCCCGGCTGCCGCCAGGACGACGCCGGAGTGTCGGTGTTCGACCTGGCCAACAACCGTGCGCCTCCCGCATGGCCTTCGTCCGTTTGCGCCGGTTGATCGGCCTGCACCTGCTCTCCATAGTGCGCGCGATTGGAGGCTCCCGCCGGGGCTTCAAGGCGGGATTTCAGATGATCGACGTGACGGCTGCGAACGAGACGACCGATGACGCGCGGGCGCGCAGCAATGTGTGGCGGCTTGCGGCGGCGCAGGCGCTGACAGGTGCAAATTCGGCCGTGATCTTCGCCACCGGCTCGATCGTCGGCGCGACGCTGGCGCCCGACATCTCGCTCGCGACGGTGCCGCTCTCGATGTATGTGCTGGGCCTTGCCGCCGGCACGCTGCCGACCGGCGCGATCTCGCGCGCTTACGGCCGGCGCGTCGCTTTCATCGTTGGCACCTTCTGCGGCACGCTCACCGGTGCGCTCGGCGCCTGGGCGATCCTGCACTCGTCGTTCTGGCTGTTCTGCGGTGCGACCTTCCTCGGCGGGCTCTATGGCGCCGTCGCGCAGTCCTATCGCTTCGCCGCCGCCGATGGCGCCAGCGTCGCGTTCCGGCCCAAGGCGGTGTCGTGGGTGATGGCCGGCGGCGTATTCGCCGGCGTGCTCGGGCCGCAACTCGTGCAATGGACCATGGACATCTGGCCGCCTTATCTGTTCGCGTTCTCCTTCGTGATGCAGGCGCTGGTCGCGCTGGTGGCGATGGCGGTGCTGTCGGGTGTCGACGCGCCGAAGCCCGCGGCGGCGGATCTGCATGGCGGCCGCCCGCTGCTCGAGATCGCGAGGCAGCCGCGCTTCATCGCCGCTGCGCTGTGCGGCGTGATCGCCTATCCGATGATGAATCTGGTGATGACCTCGGCGCCGCTCGCCATGAAGATGTGCGGGCTGTCGGTCAGCGATTCCAATTTCGGCATCCAGTGGCACATCGTGGCGATGTACGGCCCGAGCTTCTTCACGGGCTCGCTGATCGCCCGCTTCGGTGCGCCCGTCATCGTCGCGCTCGGGCTGGCGCTGGAGGCGGTGGCCGCGATGATCGGGCTGTCAGGCATCACCGCGCCTCACTTCTGGGCGACACTGTTCGTGCTCGGCATCGGCTGGAACTTCGCATTCGTCGGCGCCTCCGCGCTGGTGCTGGAGACGCACCGGCCGCAGGAACGCAACAAGGTGCAGGCGTTCAACGATTTCCTGGTGTTCGGCATGATGGCGATCGGCTCGTTCTCGTCGGGCCAGCTGCTGGCGCATTACGGCTGGAACGCCGTCAACATGGTGGTGTTTCCGCCGGTGCTGCTCGGGCTCGTCGTGCTGTTGCTTGCGTCATTCGCCAAGCGGCGGGCGAAATTGCGTGCGGTGGAAGAAATCCCGGACGCCGGCATCTAATTTCCTGCTGCCAATTGCTGACACTTCGACCGGTTTCGAAATGATCGGCTTGCAAGGCTGCTCACATCGTGGGAACGGATTTAATCCGGCCCTGACGATGTGAGAAGCAAGAGCAAGAAATGGACACATCATCACCCGCGCTGCATGACGAATCCGCGCTCGGCTATGAGGGCTGGCGCATTGTCGTCGTCTGCTTCCTGCTTGCGACCTTTGGCTGGGGATTGGGCTTCTATGGACAGAGCGTCTATGTCGCCGAGCTGCAGCGGCTGCACGGCTGGCCGGCGTCGCTGATCTCGTCGGGCACGACCTTCTTCTATTTGTTCGGCGCCGCGCTGGTGGCCTTCGTCAGCGAGGCGATCAAGGCGTTCGGTGCGCGCAGCTGCCTGATCGCGGGCACCCTCGCGATGGCCGTCGCGGCGGTTGCGATCGGCGAGGTGCGCGAGCCCTGGCAGCTCTATCTCGCCGATGCGCTATTGGCGTTCGGCTGGGCCGGCACCAGCCTTGGCATCATCACCAACACGCTTGGCCTGTGGTTCGACAAGAAGCGCGGCATGGCGATCAGCCTGGCGCTGAACGGCGCCAGCTTCGGCGGCATCGTCGGCGTCCCGCTGCTGGTTGCCGGCATCGGTTATTTCGGCTTCTCCGGCGCGATGATCGCAGCCGCGGTGGCGCTCGTCGTGGTGATGGTGCCGGTCATCCTGATCTTCGTCGGGCGGCCGCCAGTGCATCTGCACGCGGTGACGTCAGCGGCGGCCGATGCGCCGTCGGCGACCCAGGTGCGCGCCCGGGCGCTGCGCGACATCCGCTTCCTCTCGGTCTCGATCGCCTTCGCGCTGGTGCTGTTCGCCCAGGTCGGCTTCATCGTGCATCTGATCGCCTATCTCGACCAGGTGATCGGCCGCGAGCGGGCCACGGTGGCGATGGCGCTGCTGACCGCGATGGCCGTGGTCGGCCGGGTCTCGTTCTCCTTCGTGATCGACCGGCTCAACCAGCGGCTGGCGTCGGCGCTGTCCTTTGTCAGCCAGGCGGTCGCGCTCGTCGTCATCATCAATGTGCACAACGACATCGCCCAGATCGCCGCCTGCGCGCTGTTCGGCTTCTCGGTCGGCAATCTGATCACGCTGCCGGCGCTGATCGTGCAGCGCGAGTTCGATCCGCGCGCGTTCGGCGTGCTGGTCAGCCTGATCACTGCGATCAACCAGATCACCTACGCCTTCGGCCCCGGCGTGATCGGGCTGTTGCACGACCTCTCGGGCAGCTACGCGCTGCCGTTCTATGGCTGTATCGGGCTGGAGCTGATCGCGGCGGCGGCGATCATGACGAAGGGGAAGTAGCCCCGTTGGCTCACCCGGGCTACGATTTCTTTCGTGATTTCTTCTCGCCGATCTTGCCGGCCGCGGCGACCCGCAGCAGGCGGCGGAAGGTCGGGCATTCCATGTGGCTCGGCGCGGGACAGACGGCGGCGTGGCGCAGGCCATCGCGCATCGCGTTGAGCCGGCGGATGGTGCGGTCGAGCTCGTCGGCCTTCGCCGCGAGCAATTTCCGGTCGATGCGCGGCCTGCCGTCGGGCGCGAACATTTTTGCGATCTCGTCGAGCGCGAAGCCGGAGGCGCGGCCTAGCGCGATCAGCGCCAGCCGGTCCAGCACGCCCGGATCGAACAGCCGGCGCAGCCCGCGCCGTCCATGCGAGGCGATCAGCCCCTTTTCCTCGTAGAAGCGCAAGGTCGAGGCGCGAACGCCCGATAAATGCGCCACCTCCGCGATGTCGATGTCCCGCATGGCCTTGACCTCAAGTTCACTTGAACTGGCAGTGTGCCGCCAGGCGCTTGCGCGAGGCAAGCACCAGGACAGGTAAATACGCAAGAGGACGAGATCATGAGTGCCACACCGCAGGCCGAGGACGAGCAGGTCAGACTCTGGAACGGCGCTGCCGGACTTGCCTGGGTCGAGACGCGCGACGTGCTCGAAGCGATGTTCAAGCCGCTTGAAGCGCTGCTCGTCCGGGCGGTGGCCGATGCCGCGGCCAGCCATGTGCTCGATATCGGCTGCGGCACGGGCGCCACGACAATCGCCGTCGCTCACATGCTCGGCCCGCAAGGGCATTGCACCGGCATCGACATCTCCGCACCGATGATCGCGGCGGCGCGCGTCCGCGCGGAGCGGGAGGGGCTATCTACCGACTTCATCTGCGCCGACGCGCAGACCCATGGCTTTGCGCAGGCGAATTTCGACATCATCATCTCGCGCCTTGGCGTGATGTTCTTTGCCGATCCGGTGCAGGCCTTCGCCAATCTGCGCCGCGCGGCCCGGCCGGGTGCGGCGCTTCGCTTCATCGCGTGGCGGGACGCCGCCGAGAACCTGTTCATGACCACGGCAGAGCGCGCGGCAAAGCCGCTGCTGCCCGATCTTCCGGCGCGGCGCCCCGATGCGCCGGGGCAGTTCGGCTTCGCGGACCGGGAGCGGGTCGCGCGCATCCTGGAGGATAGCGGCTGGGACGCGGTCGCGATCGAGCCGGTCGATGTCGCCTTGAGCTTTCCGGCATCGGAGCTGACCCGTTACGTGAGTTGGCTCGGCCCGGTCGGTACGACGCTGCAGGGGATGGAAAAGCCGCGTCGCACAGAGGTGATCGAGACCGTGCGCGGCGCCTTCGACCGTTACATCCACGGCAACGAGATTCGCTTCACCGCGGCCTGCTGGATGGTCGCGGCGAGCGCGCCAGTGGAGGCTGCGCATGGTTGACGCCGTGGATTTTTTGACAAGTGCGGTGCTGATCGGGACCGGCGCGACGATCGTGATGGATGTCTGGGGCATGGTCCGCACGCGGCTGCTTGGCATGCCGTCGCTGGACTATGCCCTGGTCGGCCGCTGGCTCGGCCATCTCGCATCGGGCCGCCTGCGGCACGAGCGCATCGCCGCGTCACCGCAGGTCGCGGGCGAACGGGTGATCGGATGGTCCGCGCATTATCTGATCGGGATCGGCTTTGCCGGCGTGCTGCTTGCGATCTTCGGCCCTGATTGGGCGCGGCAGCCGACCATCGCTCCGGCGCTGATCGTCGGGATCGGCAGCGTGGCCGCGCCGTTCCTGGTAATGCAGCCCGCGATGGGCGCCGGCATCGCCGCGAGCCGAACGCCCCGTCCATGGGCGGCGCGGCTGCAGAGCGTCCTGACGCATGCGGTGTTCGGCATCGGGCTCTACGCTGCGGGTTGGCTCGCGCACCTATTACTGGACCCGTAGCCCGGATGGAGCGAAGCGTTATCCGGGAGCAGTATCGCCTCACGGAGCGAACCCCGGATTTCGCTGCGCTCATCCGGGCTACAATCCGCGTTGCGGAATTACGCCGCCCGCTGCTTCAAGAGATCTTCCAGATCCAGCCGTCGCGTGAACATCGACAGCTTGCCGTCGGCGCTGCGCGGCCATTCGGCTTCGGGCCGGTCCCAATAGAGCTCGACGCCGTTCTCGTCGGGATCGCGCAAATAGAGCGCCTGGCTGACGCCGTGGTCGCTGGCGCCATCAAGCTGGATGCCGGCCGACAGCACCCGATGCAGCGCATCGGCGAGCGCCGGGCGGGTCGGATAAAGGATGGCGGTGTGGAACAGGCCGGTGGTGCCGGGCGGAGGCGGACGGCCGCCCTTGCTCTCCCAGGTGTTGAGGCCGATGTGGTGGTGATAGCCGCCGGCCGAGATGAAGGCCGCGTCCGTCCCCAAGCGCTGCTGTAATTCGAAGCCGAGCACGCCGCAATAGAAGCCGAGCGCCCGCTCGAGATCGGCGACCTTGAGGTGCACATGCCCGATCCGCGTGCCCGCGATGATGGGGGGATTTTCCGGCATGACCTGGCTCCGTTGGCATCCATGCCTTGCCGTCAGGGGCAAGGCTTCGCCGCCTGATATAATCCGGATTTGCCGGGGCCGGAGCATCCATTCGGAAACCCAGCGTTTCCGAACGGCGCCGTGGTTCGGCTGGTCCTAGCAGAGCTCCGACAACTCGCCGCCGGGCAGCTGGAACTCGAACGTGTTCAGCGTCATCGACACCATGGTGTAGTAACCGCAGAGGCCGATCACCTCGACCAGGCCGCGCAGGCTCAGCACCTCGATCGCCTCGTCATACAGTCCCTTCGGCAGGCCGTGGCCTTCGTGCAGCGCCTTGGCGACGTCGTAGATCATCCTGGCCTTGGGATCGTCGAAGCTCGGTGTCCGGCGCACGCGAATGTCCTCGATGATCTTCGGATCGAGGCCGCCCTTCAGCGCGAGGCGCTTGTGGGCATACCATTCGTAATGCGCAGTCCAGTGCCGCGCGGTGACGAGGATCGCGATCTCCGACAGCTTCGGCGGGAAGATCGTGTCGAAGCGCAGCACCTCGCCGAGCCGCGTGGCATGCCGCGCCATCTCCGGGCTGTTGAGCCAGGCCATCATCGGCGCCGGTGGCGCGCCGCGCTTGCCGGAGATCGACTCGTCGTAGGTTTCTTTCTGGGCGGGGTTCATTTCGCTAGGCGAAAGCAGCTTCAGCCGCATGTCCGTTTCCTCTTGTTTTTCAATCGTTACCCCACATCGGCGATACACCCGAATGCGCAAGGCGAGTAGCGACGCCAGAGCATGGCGCGGCTGCGAGGCATATTGAATTCGGCGGCTGCGTAGGTCTAAGGTCGAATCCAATTCGTCGATTTTGACTGGAAACGCACCATGGCTGACCTCGAGAAATTCCGCGCGGAGACCCGCGCCTGGCTGGAGCAGAACTGCCCGGCGGAGATGCGCAAACCGATGACCTCCGATGGCGACACCTTCTGGGGCGGCCGCAACGCGAAATTCTCGTCGGACGCGCAGCGGGTCTGGTTCGAGCGGATGCGCGACAAGGGTTGGACCGTGCCGCATTGGCCGAAGCAATATGGCGGCGGCGGCCTCGATGGCGAGGAAGCCAAGATCGTGCGCCAGGAGATGGCGGCGATCGGCGCGCGTCAGCCGCTGACCTCGTTCGGCATCTCGATGCTCGGACCGGCGTTGCTGCAATACGGCACTGAGGAGCAGAAGAAGGAGCATCTGCCGAAAATCACCGCGGGCCTGATCCGCTGGTGCCAAGGCTATTCCGAGCCCAACGCCGGCTCCGACCTCGCCTCGCTGCAGACCCGCGCGGTCGGCGACGGCGACGACTATATCATCAATGGCCAGAAGATCTGGACGTCTTACGCCAACTATGCCGACTGGATCTTCTGCCTGGTGCGCACCGATCCGGCGGCCAAGAAGCACGACGGCATCAGTTTTATCCTCTTCGACATGACGTCGAAGGGCGTGTCCACGAAGCCGATCCTCTTGATCTCCGGCTATTCGCCGTTCTGCGAGACCTTCTTCGACAATGTCCGCGTGCCGAAGTCGCATGTCGTGGGGTCAGTCAATCGCGGCTGGGATGTCGCGAAATATCTGCTGCAGCACGAGCGTGCGATGATTTCGGGCATGGGGGAGCGCGGCGTCGGCCGTCCGCTCGGCCAGATCGCAGCCGATTCGGTCGGCGCGGATGCGCAGGGCAGGCTCGACGACGCCCAGCTGCGCAGCCAGATCGCGAGCTTCGAGGTCGACGAGGCCGCGCTCGCCGCGGCGGCGGAGCGCGCGGTCGATCTCGCTAAGGCCGGGCAATCGCATCCGGCGTTCTCGTCGGCGATGAAATATTACGGCACCGAGCTCAACAAGCGCCGCTACGAGATCCTGATGTCGGCGGGCGGCATCGACGCGCTGGAATGGGAAAGCGACCGCTCCAGGGGCGGCGCCCGTCCGCGCGCCTGGCTGCGCACCAAGGCCAACTCGATCGAGGGCGGCACCTCGGAGGTGATGCTCGGCATCGTCGCCAAGCGCATCCTCGATCTGCCGGGGGCGTGAAGCAGCGTTTCACCATCCCGTCATTCCGGGGCGCGACGCAGTCGCGAGCCCGGAATCCATACTCCCGATCGTGGTTATGGATTCCGGGCCTGGCCTTTCGGGCCATCCCGGAATGACGAACTCAACATCGTCTGAATTATCGAAGAGCGGAATCCATCCATGGCCCTCGTCCTCACCGAAGAACAATCCATGCTGCGCGACAGTGCGCGCGGTCTCATCAGCGACAAGGCGCCGGTGGCGCATCTGCGCGGCCTGCGTGACAGCAAGGACACCACCGGCTTCTCGCGCGAACTCTGGAAGACCTTTGCCGAGATGGGCTTCTCCGGTCTTCTGGTGCCGGACCAGTTCGGCGGCAGCGGGCTCGGCTGCGTCGAGGCCGGCATCGTCATGGAGGAGATCGGCCGCACCTTGATGCCGTCGCCGTTCCTCGCCACCTCGGTGCTCGCGGCCTCAGCGCTATCGCGCGGCGGCAGCGAGGCGCAGAAGGCGCTGCATCTGCCGAAAATTGCCGACGGCTCGCTGCTGGCGGCGCTCGCGATCGACGAGGGCGCCAAGCATCGCCCGCTGCAGACGAAGTTGCAGGCCACGCGTTCCGGCAACGGCTTCAAGCTGTCCGGCGACAAGGCCTTCGTGGTCGACGGCCATACCGCCGATCTCCTCATCGTCGCGGCGCGCACGGCCGGCAGCGCCGGCGACAAGAACGGATTGACGCTGTTCCTGGTCGATCCGAAGGCCAAGGGCCTCGCGGTCGAGCGCACCGCGATGGTCGATTCGCACAACGCGGCGCGCATCGTGTTCGACAATGTCGAGGTCAATGCCGACAGCGTGCTCGGCGAGGTCGATCAGGGAGGCGGGTTGCTCGAGGGCGTGCTCAATATCGGCCGTGGCGCGGTCGCCTCCGAAATGGTCGGGCTCTCCGACGAGGTGTTCGGCCGCACCGTGGCCTATCTGAAGGAGCGCAAGCAGTTCGGCAAGGCGATCGGCGAGTTCCAGGCGCTGCAGCACCGTGCCGCCGAGCTCTACATCGATATCGAGATCACCCGCGCCGCCGTTTTGAAGGCGCTGCAGGCGCTCGATGCCGATCTGGGCAAGGCGGGCAATGCGGTCTCGGTCGCCAAGGCCCGCGCCGGCACCACCGCGACGCTGGCCGTCCAGGAGGGCGTGCAGATGCATGGCGGCATGGGCATGACCGACCAGTTCGACATCGGCTTCTTCATGAAGCGCGCCCGCGTCTGCCAGGAGCTGTTCGGCGACAGCAATTTCCACACCGATCAGCTGGCGCAGGGCAAGGGGTACTGAGGCGAGGCTTCGTCGTCGCCCCACAACACACTGTCATCGCCCGGCTCGACCGGGCGAATCCGCCCAGTATTCCAGAGGCACTTGTGCTTGAGCCGAGAAGCCGCGGCGTACTGGATGCCCCGCCTTCGCGGGGTATGACAGCGATCGTTGGTTGCTAGAGTAGTGCCGTCATTACAAGCGAAGCGAAGCAATCCATCTCGTCGCTCGCGGCGGCATGGATTGCTTCGTCGCTTCGTTCCTCGCAATGACGCTGGGGCGAAATCAACGGATCGGTGGCGCGTACTGGACGCCGCCGGCGTTCCAGAGCTGGTTCATGCCGCGCGGAATCTTCAATTTGGAATCGGCGCCGACGTTGCGGTCGTAGACCTCGCCGTAATTGCCGACATGGCGGATGATGCGCACCGCCCAGTCCTTGGTCAGGCCGAGATCCTCGCCATAGGAACCCTCGGTGCCGACCAGCCGCATCACCTCCGGCTTCTTCGACTTCAGCGCCTCGTCGATATTCTTCGAGGTGATGCCGAGTTCTTCGGCGTTGATCATGGCGTAGAGCGTCCACTTCACGATCATCATCCAGTCGTCGTCGCGCTGCCGGACCACCGGCGCCAGCGGCTCCTTGGAGATGATGTCGGCCAGGATGGTGTGGTCGTTCGGCTTGGAGAGATTGAGCCGCAGCGCATAGAGCTGCGAGGCGTCCGACGTCAGCGTGTCGCACTGGCCGGTGTCATAAGCCTTCACGACATCGTCCAGCTTTTCGAACTTCATCTCCGTGTACTTCATGTTGTTGGCACGGAAATAGTCGGCGAGGTTGAGCTGCGTCGTGGTGTTGGCCTGCACGCAGACCTTGCTGCCGTTCAGGTCGAGCGCAGAATCGATGTTGCGCGAGCGCGGTATCATGAAGCCCTGGCCGTCATAATAGGCGACCGCCGGGAAATAGAGGTCGTAATTGGTCTCGCGCGACATGCTCCAGGTGGAGTTGCGCGAGAGGATGTCGACCTTGCGGTTCTGCAGCTCCTTGAAGCGCTCGCTGGCGTCGAGCGGAACGAACTTCGCCTTCGACGGATCGTCGAAGATCGCCGAGGCTACCGCGCGGCAGAAGTCGACGTCGAAGCCGGTCCAGTTACCCTTGTCGTCGGGGTTCGAGAAGCCCGGCAGGCCCTTGTTGACGCCGCACAGCACGTCGCCGCGGCGGACGGTGCGCTTCAGCGTGCGGGTGTCGTAACGCTCATAGGTGATGGCGGCGGCCGCAACCAGCGCGGCGACCGCGAGCCCGATCGTCAGGCCGCCTCGAAATGTACGCATGGGTTCTCTCTCGCGAATGATCGGGGGAAAAACAGGTCGGATATCGAAGGCGGGTGGGTCGAGATTACAGTTCGGGCTTCTGCCGGATGATCACCTTGGTGCCGACGGGAACACGGTTGTAGAGATCGGCGACGTCGGCATTGACCAGGCGGAAGCAGCCGGACGAGATCGCGGTGCCGATGGTGTCGGGCCGGTTGGTGCCGTGGATGCGGTACACCGTGGTGCCGAGATACATCGCGCGCGCGCCGAGCGGATTGCCCGGGCCGCCCGCCATGAAGCGTGGCAAATAGGGCTGGCGGGCGATCATTTCCGGCGGCGGGGTCCAATCCGGCCACTCGGCCTTGCGGGTGATGGTCACCAGCCCCTGCCACGTGAAGCCGTCGCGGCCGACGCCGATGCCGTAGCGCAGCGCACGGCCGTTGCCCTGCACGAGATAGAGATGGCGTTCGGCGGTGGAGACGATGATGGTGCCCGGCGCCTCGTTGGTCCGGTAGTAGACGACCTGCTTCTGCCATTCCGGATCGAGCTGGTAGCTGTCGTCGGCGATCAGGCCCGGCTCGTCGGCGTCCGGGCGGTTCTGGGCAAAGCCTTGCGACGTCGACAGCACGAGCGCGCCCGTGGCGATCAACATCCAGACCAGGTGACGAAGTTTCGTCATGCAAAGCTCTCCTTGTTGGCGCGCGGCCAATGGTTGCTCCACCCAAATCGCGCGAGGCATCAAATCTCAGCGGCAGCTTGATGGCAAGTTTAGGGCGGGCATCACACTATATCACTGTAATGCTTCTGTTTTTTGTCACGGGGCTCGTGGCACGCCGCGTGGACGGCCTTATTTCGGCGCAATCCAGAGTCGCAACGCGAAAGAGACCAGGGTCACGGTGCCGACGCCGCCGAGCCAGAGCGCTGCGAACCACAGCAGGCGCTGCCCGAGCGGCCGCTGATTCGGGCCCGGTGACGGCATCAATGGTATCCGTGGCCGGGGCGCACCTTGCCGCGGAACACCCAATAGGCCCAGGCGGTGTAGCCGAGGATCAGCGGCACCAGGATCGAGACCCCGAACAGCATGAAGATCTGGCTGTTGGCGGGCGATGCCGCCTGCCAGATCGTGATGCTTTGCGGCACGATGTACGGATACATGCTGATGCCGAGCCCGGCATAGGACAGTGCGAACAGGGCGAGCGTCAGGAAGAACGGCTGGTGGTCGTTCTTGTTGCCGAGCGCGCGCAGCAAGAGCGCGGTGACGGCGGCGACCGCGATCGGGACAGGCGCGGTGAGGATGATGTTGGGCCAGGCGAACCAGCGCTGGGTGTACTGCACGGCCAGGAACGGCGTTGCGATGCTGACGGCGCCGATCGCGCATAGCATCGCGACCAGCAACATCCAGCTCAGGTGATAGGCGCGCTCGCGCAGCTCGCCTTCGGTCTTCATCACCAGCCAGGTCGCGCCCAGCAGCGCATAGCCGATCACCAGCGCGATGCCGGTCAGCACGCTGAACGCCGTCAGCCAATCCCACCAGCCGCCGGCATAGTGGCGTCCCTCGACATGGATGCCCTGCAGGATGGCGCCGAGCGCGATCCCCTGCGCCATCGTCGCGACCAGCGAGCCGCCGGCGAAGGCGAGATCCCACTTGTTGCGCGCCTTCTGGGTCCGCCAGCGGAATTCGAAGGCGACGCCGCGGAACACGAGGCCGAGCAGCATCGCGATCATCGGGGTGTAGAGCGCCGGCATCAGCACCGCATAGGCGAGCGGAAACGCCGCCATCATGCCGCCGCCGCCGAGCACCAGCCAGGTCTCGTTGCCGTCCCACACCGGCGCCACCGTGTTCATGATGACGTCGCGGTCGGCCTTTTGCGGAAACAGCGGAAACAGGATGCCGAGACCGAGGTCGAAGCCGTCCATCACGACATAGACGAACACGGCGAAGGCGATGATGAAGGCCCAGATCGTGGCGAGGTCGATCATCGCGCGCCCTCCACGGCTGCACCTGCCGCCGGCGTGATGCCGGCGGCGCGGGCGGGAAGGTCTTTGGTCGGGCCCTGCTCGCCGGGATGCGGCGGCTGCGCCATCAGCCGCAGGATGTAGATCACGCCCGCGGTGAACACGGCAAAATAGACGATGATGAAGGCGATCAGCGACGAGCCCACCGCAGGCGCTGCCAGCGGCGAGACCGAATCGGTGGTGCGCAGCAGCCCGTAGACGGTGAACGGTTGCCGCCCGGTCTCGGTGGTGATCCAGCCGGCGAGCACCGCGATGAAGCCGGCCGGGCCCATCAGGACCGCGAAGCGATGCAGCAGCGGTGACTGGTACATCATGCCGCGCCAGCGCATCAGCAGGCTGAGCAGGCC
The DNA here is from genome assembly GCF_002532045.1 of Bradyrhizobium sp. C9. Taxonomy (GTDB): domain Bacteria; phylum Pseudomonadota; class Alphaproteobacteria; order Rhizobiales; family Xanthobacteraceae; genus Bradyrhizobium. The sequence continues at coordinate 69,621 of NZ_NWTG01000013.1, forward strand.
GAGCCCCAGGATCAGGAAGCCCAGCCCGACCATGATGCGGAACGCCCAGAAGGTGATCGGCACCGGCGGCCAGTTTTCGCGCGGCACGGTGTCGAGGCCGGCGAGCGGTGCGTCGAGCGAATGTTTCAGGATCAGCGACGACAGTTTCGGCACCTCGATCGCGTACTTCACTTTCGCCTCGCGCTGGTCGGGCCAGCCGAACAGGATCAGCGGCGCTCCGTCCTTGTGGCTCTGGAAGTGGCCTTCCATCGCCATCACCTTGGCCGGCTGGTGCTCCAGCGTGTTGAGGCCGTGCTGGTCGCCGGCGAGGATCTGGATCGGCGCCACCAGGGTCGCCATCCACATCGCCATCGAGAACATCACGCGCGGGCCGGCCAGATGCTGGTCGCGCAGCAGATGCCAGGCGCCAACCCCGCCGACCACCAGCGAGGTGGTGAGATACGCCGCCAGCACCATGTGCACGAGGCGATAGGGGAACGACGGATTGAAGATCACCTTCAGCCAGTCGGCGGCGACGAACTGACCGTCGGCATTGACGGCATGGCCGGCCGGCGTCTGCATCCAGGAATTGGCCGACAGGATCCAGAACGCCGAGATCAGCGTGCCGATCGCGACCATCAGCGTCGCCACGAAGTGCAGCCTCGGGCCGACGCGCTCGAGCCCGAACAACATCACGCCGAGGAAGCCCGCCTCGAGGAAGAATGCGGTCAGGACCTCATAGGCCATCATCGGGCCGATCACCGGCCCGGTCTTGTCGGCAAACGACGACCAGTTGGTGCCGAACTGGTAGGACATCACGATGCCCGAGACCACGCCCATGCCGAACGCGACCGCGAAGATCTTCAGCCAGTAATTGAACAGGTTGATGTAGACCTCGCGCTTGGTGGCCAGCCACAGCGCTTCGAGCACGGCGAGGTAGCTCGCAAGCCCGATCGAGAATGCGGGGAACACGATGTGGAACGACATCGTGAAAGCGAATTGCGCGCGGGCGAGTACGACCGCATCCCAGCCTTCGAACATGACGCACCGTCCGTCGTCGATTTACGGCGCGATCAGCTTCGGGATCGCGCATTCCCAACATGAAGCCTAGCATGCCGGGAATGACGTTGGATTGTCCAATTCGCGGACAAATTGTCCAGTCAGCTATTGGCGTTGAGCAGCCGGGCCACGGTGCGGTCGATCTCGTCGTACCGGCCCTCGCCGGCATGCTGGAACACGATCTTGCCGTTCTGGTCGATGATGTATTGCGCCGGCCAATACTGGTTGCCGTAGGCGTTCCAGGTCTGCGAATTGTTGTCCTGCGCCACCGGATAGAGGATGCCGTGCCGCTTCAGCGCCGCCTGCACGTTGGTGGCCGAATGCTCGAACGGGAATTCCGGCGTGTGGACCCCGATCACGACGAGGCCGCGATCCCGATACTTTGCATAAAGTTCGGTGACATGCGGCAGCGTGTTGACGCAGTTGACGCAGCCATAGGTCCAGAAATCCACCAGCACGACCTTGCCGCGCAAGTCGGCAAGCTTCAGCGGCTGCGAATTGAACCAGTTGCTGATGCCGGCGAATTCGGGCGCGGCCTGGCTCTGCGCGGTCGTCATCGCAGTCGCCATCGGAACGGGCACGGCCGGCGCGTTGGACTCGGTGCAGAGGCCGGGGATGACGGCGCCGCCGAGGCCAAGGCCCGCCACCAGAGTGGATACGGCAATCAAGCGCAGGGACATCGATCTCTCCTTATGAGCTCACAGGCCGATCTGGCCATTGGGATAGAACTGGGTCAGCCACGCCACGATCAGCGTGTCGTATTGCAGGTAGGACAGCGCGGCGAACGCGATGATCACGACGCCGAATCCCTGTTGCAGCCGCGGCGCGATCCGCGCCATGCTGCGCACGCGGGTGGTGACGGCCTGCCCGCCATAGGCAATGACGAGCATCGGGATCGCGGCGCCGATCGCATAGGTCACGAGCTGCAGGCTCGCCCACGCCGTGTCCTTCGAGGTCGCGACGATGGTCAGGATCGAGCCGAGCACGGGACCGGCGCACGGCGTCCACACCAGGCCGAGCGTCGAGCCGAGCACGAAGCCGCCGAACAGGCTCGGCGACGGCCCGGCCTGACTAACGTTGCCGGCGGCACCGGTGAGCCGAATCGCCAGCCATTCGAACGGCGCCGGCCAGATCATCAGGAGGCCGAAGCCTGCGAGCAGGACGGCCGCGCCGGTCCGCAGCAGGTTGGGATCGAAGTCGAAGGCGCGGGTGATCGCACTCAGCAGCAATGCCACCGCAGAGAATGACATCACGAAGCCGAGCGCGATCATCGCGGGCCGCGCCTTGCCGGTCTGGCCTATCGATACCCCAAGCAGGATCGGCAGCATCGGCAGGGTGCAAGGCGCGGCGACGGTGGCGACACCGGCAAGCAGGGCAAGGGCAAGGCTGAGCATCGTCGTCCGTCCATCGGAAGTCCCGGCGCGCCAGAGGGCCGTGCCGGGTACGCCTGATGTTCTTCGCGAGGACGGCGTGGGCCGTTACGGCCGATCAGTCCCAAGCGCCGTCACGTCCGTGTGAGACGAAATGCGTTCGGCCTCACGACCGCGCGCCCAAAACAGAGCGACCCGGCTGGGGGGCATCCCGGCCGGGTCGTTGGAGGTTACTTGGGAGGTTAGAACTTGGGAGGTATCGAAACTTGGGTCAGTGAATTGGGGTTGGGGTTGCGTCGTTGGATATGGGTATAGAGATCGCGTTTTTCCGGGTGATGTCGTCGATTGTTTCAATTGTTTCGTCGCTGAACTTTTTTGGCTTCGTGGACAATTGTCCGGGTTGCTTGATCCCTTCCTAAATTACTGAATTTGCTTTGCTTTAGGCCGCAACGCTGTCCACGCCAGCGCCCCTCAGGAGGTCGGCGAGTTGCTTGCGGGCATAGAACATGCGGGTCTTCACCGTGCTCTGCGGGATACCGATGATCTGGCCGGCCTCCTCGACCGACTTCTCATGGTAGTAGACCAGATTGATGATCTCGCGGTGGGCCGGCGACAGCTTGGCGACGCAAGCGCGCAGGATCTCGCTGGTGGTGGCGCGATCGAGCGAGGTTTCCGGCGTGTCGGCGCCGTCGGCGATCTCCAGCACGTCCTCCTGGTCGATGTCCTCATGCCGGCGCTGGCGCAGCGCGGTCAGCGCCTTGAAGCGGGCGATCGACAGCAGCCAGGTCGAGACCTGCGAGCGGCCCTCGAACTGGGCCGCGGTGCGCCAGACGTCGAGGAACACCTGGCTGACCAGGTCCTCGGCCATCGTGGTGTCGCGCACCATGCGGAGCACGAAGCGGTAAACCCGCACGTTGTGACGGGCATAGAGCGTGTGCATCGAGGTGCGGTTATTCTTGGCGATATGCGCGAGCAGCGTTTCATCCGAGGTCGCGCGTGCAGCTTCGATGTGCTTCTTGGCTGCAGAGTTGATGGCGATGACGTTCGGCATGACAGGCTCCCAGTTCGCCGTTGGGCGGCGGTTCGTTGGGAGAATTGTTAGTTAGCGCCCGTTTCCGGATGTCTGCGCGAAAAGCGGAAAATGGTTTCGTGACCGGGAGAATTGTTTCGTCGTGGTCCTGGCGACGAAACATTCGGGTCCAAAAAGCCAGTTATTTCAACGTGCGGAAATTCGAACGGGCCGGTTCTCGGTCGGCGGAACGAATCCGGGCCGTGACTTTTGGCACTATTCGGCCGCCTGCAGAGCGGGCGCTGCCTTTTTCGGGGCAATCCAGAACGCGTCGGGCCGCTCGAACAGGAAATTGGCCCGCCCCGCCAGCGCCAGCCGCCAGATCAGGAGGGAGCCTGCGACGCCGACCACGGTGACGATCAGCGAGACCAGGCCGATGTCGTGGATGATGCCGAACCGCAACAGCAGGGTGCGCGACGCGGCCATCGGCAGGAAGAAGGCGAGGTAGATCACGATCGAGTGCTCGCCGCAGAAGCGCAGGAAGCCGAGCCACTGCGCGCGCGCCAAGAGAGTGCCGGTCACGATGATCGCGCAGGCGCCGGCGAGGCCGAGTGCGAGCGAGACCACCGGCCATTCGCTGACATCGAGCGCGACCAGGCCGCCATTGACGAGCGCCCAGAGCCCAAGCCCGAGCAATGCAAATGCGGGCCGCGCCCGCGCGCGGTCCGACAGCGCGAACACGTAAGCCGCGAGCACATAGCCGGTGAAGAAGTAGACGAAGCGGGCGCAGAACTCGTCGATCACGGTCCAGCCGCTCATGACATGCGCGCTCTCCAGCGCCGCTGCGACCAGCCAGATCGCGAGCGGGTGGACGTTGCGCGTGAGCTTGGTGACGACGAAGAAGATCGGCAGCAGATAGATGAACCACAGCGTGCCGAACGGCTCGATGAAGGCCTCGAGATATTGCAGTCCGACCGCGGCCCAGCCCGCTTCGGCGGCCAGCGACGGCGCCTTGAAGCCGAACTGGATCGTCACCCACAGCACATAGAAATAAGCGAAGTGCATCACCTTGCGGTCGAGATAGGTGCGCCAGTCGCGATCGATCACGACAGACAGGAACAGCCCCGAGATCAGGAAGAAGTCCGGCATCCGGAACGGTTTCGCGAACATCACGACATAATGCATGAAGCCGGTCTGCTCGGCGGCCTTCTCGACCCCCAGCACCGAATGCATCATCACCACCATGACGATGCAGATGCCCTTGGCATAGTCGACCCAATCGACGCGCGTGGCCGCGTTCCCGAGTGATCGATCAAGTGATCGATCAAGGGAACGATCTGTCGCAGCCTGTGTGCCGTTTGTGGTCATCCTTGTCCCGTTCCGGCGTGATCGGGCTCATCATCGGCCCGATCTGTTGCTTTCTCCTTTATCCTTACAAATGATGTGCCGCCGAAGCCGGACCTTTCCCCGGTTCCCTGTCACCGGCGAATGGTCTAAGAGGCCCGGAAATCCTAGAAGAAACCGCGCTTTGTTAACCACAGGGAGGCAGGTCGGCCGAGCGCCGCTGCCGCGATGAGACTCCTTGCCGCACCACTTCGATAGCCCGCTGCCGATCGACGCCGTGCTCGATGAGCTCGACCGCACGCTCGATCGCCACAATGCCGCCGTGCTGGTCGCGCCGCCGGGCGCCGGCAAGACCACGCGCGTGCCGCTGGCGCTGCTCGATGCGCCCTGGGCAAAGGGGAAGAAGATCATCGTGCTGGAGCCGCGCCGCATCGCCGCGCGCGCCAGCGCCGAGCGGATGGCGAAGACGCTCGGCGAACGTCCCGGAGAGACCGTCGGCTATCGCGTGCGCTTCGGCTCAAAGGTGTCGCGCGCGACGCGGATCGAGGTCGTGACCGAGGGCATCTTCTCGCGCCAGATCCTCGACGATCCCGAGCTCACCGGCGTCGCCGCGGTGCTGTTCGACGAATTCCACGAGCGCTCGCTCGATGCCGATCTCGGGCTGGCGCTGGCGCGCGACGCGCAAACCGGCCTGCGCGAGGACCTGCGCATCCTCGTGATGTCGGCAACGCTCGACGGCGCGCGCGTCGCCAAGTTGCTCGGCGATGCGCCGGTGGTCGAGAGCGAAGGCCGCGCCTTTCCGGTCGAGACCCGTTACGTCGGCCGCAAGGTCGATGCGCCGCTGGAGCGGCAGATGGCCGAGACGATCGCGACCGCGCTGCGCGCCGATGCCGGCTCGGTGCTCGCGTTCCTGCCGGGCGCGGCCGAGATCCGCCGCACCCAAACGTTTCTCGCCGAGCGCGTGCACGATGCGGCAGTGGAGATCGTGCCGCTGTTCGGCGCGCTCGATGCCGCCGTACAGGATCGCGCCATCGCGCCGGCGCCGAAGGGCATCCGCAAGGTGGTGCTGGCGACCTCGATTGCCGAGACCTCGCTGACCATCGAGGGCGTGCGCATCGTGGTCGATTCCGGCCTGGCGCGGGTGCCGCGCTACGAGCCGGATATCGCGCTGACCCGGCTCGAGACGGTGCGGGCCTCGCGCGCCGCGGTCGATCAGCGGCGCGGCCGCGCCGGCCGTACCGAGCCCGGCGTCTGCTACCGTCTCTGGGACGAGCCGCAGACCGCATCGCTGCCCGCCTACACCGCGCCCGAGATCCTCTCCGCCGATCTGTCCTCGCTGGTGCTCGACCTCGCGCAATGGGGTGTCAGCGATCCCGCGAGCCTTGCCTTCCTCGATCCGCCGCCGGGGCCGGCGCTGAAGGAAGCGAGATCGCTGCTCGGCGAGCTCGGTGCGCTCGATGGCGACGGCCGCATCACCGAGGAAGGCACGAGCCTGCGCGCGCTGGCGCTGCCGCCACGGCTGGCGCGCATGATCGTGGATTCCGCCCGCTTTGGTGCCGGCGAGGAGGCGGCCGAAATCGCCGCGGTGCTGACCGAGCGCGGGCTCGGCGGCGACAGCGTCGATCTCGACCACAGGCTCGACCAGTTCCGCCGCGACCGCTCGCAGCGCGCATCGAGCGCGCGCAGCATGGCCGTGCGCTGGGCTGCGCAGGTGAAGGTGGCAGCGAGCGAGCCGAAGGATCTCTCCACCGGCGTCATGCTGGCCTTCGCATTCCCGGACCGTGTCGCGAAGAACCGCGGCAATGGCAGCTTCGTGCTGGCCAATGGCCGCGGCGCCGCCGTCGAGCAGACCGCGGCGCTGGCGCGGCTGCCCTATATCGCAGTCGCCGAACTGACCGGCACCGCCGCGAACGGCCGCATCCTGCTGGCGGCGCCGATCACTCAGGAGGAGATCGAGCAGCGCTTCGCCGACCAGATCGAAAATGTGGAAGAGGTGACGTTCGACCGCGGCGCGATGGCGCTGCGCGCGCGCCGCCGGCGTTCGCTGCACGCGATCACGTTCTCCGAGGCGCCGATGCCGCTCAAGCCATCGGCCGAGACCGCGCGCGTGTTCGCCGACGGCCTGATCGCCGCCGGGCTCGACCGCCTGCCGTGGTCGAAGCAGGCGAAGCAGTGGCGCGATCGAATCATGTTCCTGCGCAAGGCCGAGGACGAAAGCTGGCCCGATCTGTCGGACACGGCGCTTGCCGCGCGCGCCGACGACTGGCTGGTGCCCGCACTCTACGACAAGACCGCGCTGAAGGATCTCTCGGCCGGTGAGCTGTCGGACGCGCTGATGGCGCTGCTGCCGTGGGAATTGCGCGCCCGGCTCGATCGCGAGGCGCCGACGCATTTCGAGGCGCCGACCGGAACGCAGCTTGCGATCGATTACGAGGCCGAGCAGGGCCCGACCATTGCAGTCAGGTTGCAGGAACTGTTCGGGCTCAACACCCATCCCTCGATCGCCAGAGGCGCGGTGCCGCTGGTGCTGGAGCTGCTGTCGCCGGCGCAGCGTCCGGTGCAGGTGACGCGCGACCTGCCGGGTTTTTGGCGCGGCAGCTACGCCGCGGTGCGTTCCGACCTGCGCGGCCGCTATCCGCGCCATCCCTGGCCGGAAGATCCCGCCAGCGCGATGCCGACAAGGCGGGTGAAACCGCGCGGTACTTGAATCTTCGAGGCAACGCTTTCTCTCATTCGCCGGGACGACACTGAGTCCTTTTCCCGATCATGACGACCTCTAGCGCTGGCGAGCGCCGGCAAACGGTGGTTAGATTTGCGGGCTGGGATGGGATCACGGGCTCGCATTGGGGAGGCCACCGTGGAGATCAAGAACGCATCGCCGTCGCTGTACAACGAAGACCTGGCGCCGGCCAGGGAACGCAACTGGGGCGCCTTCAGCATCTTCAACGTCTGGACCTCGGACGTGCATAGCCTGTGGGGCTATTATCTCGCCGCCAGCCTGTTCCTGCTCTGCGGCAGCTTCGTCAACTTCATCATCGCGATCGGCGCCGGCTCGCTGGTGATCTTCGTGCTGATGAGCCTGATCGGCAATGCCGGGGTGCGGACCGGCGTGCCGTATCCGGTGCTGGCGCGGGCCTCGTTCGGGATCTGGGGCGCCAATATTCCGGCGCTGGTGCGCGCCATCGTCGCCTGCTTCTGGTACGGCGCGCAGACTGCGGCGGCCTCGGGTGCGATCGTCGCGCTGCTGACGCGCATCGACGGCTTCAAGACGTTCCACCAGTCGAGTCACATGCTCGGCCATTCCACCCTCGAGGTGATCTGCTTCGTGGTGATCTGGGCGCTGCAACTCTTGATCATCCAGCGCGGCATGGAAACGGTGCGGCGCTTCCAGGACTGGGCAGGGCCGGCGGTGTGGCTGATGATGCTGATCCTTGCGATCTATCTCTGCATCGCAGCCGGCGGCATCTCGCTGACCGCGCCGATCCCGCAGGACGTGCTGCTGGAGAAGACCAAGGAGGCCGGCGTGCCCGGGGTGCCCGGCTCGTTCTCGGCACTGTGCGCCGTCGCCGCGACCTGGATCACCTATTTCGCCGCGCTCTATCTCAACTTCTGCGATTTCTCGCGCTATGCGCCGGACGTCAACGCGCTGCGCAAGGGCAATATCTGGGGCCTGCCGGTCAATCTGATCCTGTTCTCGCTGGTCGCCGGTGTCACCACGATCGCAGCGTTCAACGTCTATCACGAGGTGCTGCTGCATCCCGACCAGATCTCGGCGAAGTTCGATAGCTGGTTCCTGGCGCTGCTTGCCGCGGTCACCTTCGCGGTGGCAACGCTCGGCATCAACGTGGTCGCCAATTTCGTCTCGCCGGCGTTCGATTTCTCCAACGTGTTTCCGCGGCATATCGACTTCAAGAAGGGCGGCTACATCGCGGCGCTGATCGCGCTGGCGCTCTATCCGTTCGCGCCCTGGGAGGGCAGCGCCGCCTCGTTCGTCGGGCTGATCGGCGCGACCATGGGGCCGATCTACGGGATCATGATGGTCGACTATTATCTGATCGCCAAAGGCCGCGTGAACGTGCCGGCGCTGTATCAGGAGGACGGCGAATATCGCTTCCAGAACGGCTGGAACGTCAGCGCCCTGATTGCAGCGGCCGTCGGCGCGCTGTTCTCGTCGGTGCTGCCGAACTTCACCTCGATCCTGCCGTCGTGGTGGGCGGTCTATGGCTGGTTCTTCGGGGTCGCCATCGCGGGCGCCGTGTACTACGCGCTGCGGGTTGCGATGCCGAGCCCGGTTGCCAGGACGGCCTGAGGGCCGGCAAATTCCGGCTTTGTGAGGCGGCCGACGACATTCGGCCGCCTCAGCGGGCTCGCATTAACCCTTCGCTCATCCTTTTCGCCAAAATGGCAGGCTCGCGCTGCCGCCCTCGCTCGCGGCGGAGCGTCGGGCGTGGTGAAATTGCGTGTTCGGTTTTCCGAGTATGGTGTCATGCGTAACCTGATGATTTTCGCGGCCATCCTGATCGGGCTGGGCACCTTCATGGCCCAGATGGCCAGCAAGATGGCTCCCGCCGCCGCGACCACCGCCAAGCAGACCATCGCTCCCGCCGTCACGGTGGCGCAGGCCAGTGCCGCCCGCACGCTCAGCATCGCGCCCGATCCGCGCGGTCACTTCGCGACCGACGGCCGGATCGACGGCCAGCGCATCAACTTCATGGTCGACACCGGCGCCTCGGTGGTGGCCTTGAACGAGACCTCGGCCGCGCGCTTCGGCCTGCGTCCGGTGCCGGGCGACTACACCTCGCGCGTCACCACCGCCAACGGCACCATCAAGGCGGCGCGCGCCCACCTCGCCATGATCGAGATCGGCGGCCTCACCGTGCGCGACGTCGATGCGCTGGTGCTGCCGGACGAGGCGTTGTCGGAAAACCTGCTCGGCCTGTCGTTCCTGTCGAAGCTGAAGCGCTTCGAATATGCCAACGGCAAGCTGCTGCTTGAGCAGTAAGGCCGATTGGCATCAAAGCCCTCACCAAGTCTTCCGCTGGATGTCTTTCGCCGTGATGCGGATGGTCTCCTCAGAGCGGCAGAAAATTCCGCCGAAACTGAAATTCAGGGCGGTGCTCGTTCACATTTTGGGAATGAGAGGGTAATCGAGTCGATCTTCGCGACGGCGCGGCATTTGCGCCAGACGTTCGCGGGCAACATCAGACCTGAGGCGCTTGCGCAGAGTGTCGAGCCGGTCTCCCGGCGGCCTCACCGTAGATCTCTATTGCGGAGTTACCTCCACGCACTGAGCGGAGTCTGAAATACAGAACTCAGTTTTCCCGGTAGTCTGATCGATCTTCCAAGAGCCTAACACTGGCAATCCGCCAAAAATGTTTGAAATCCCTCCCTGTACGTTAGGTCCTTTGCCGGTCGGTTTCTCTGGAAAGCCGGGCCTCTCGGTGCATTGACCGGTCAATTGCTTGGTCTCGGCGTCGAGGACTGCGGTGCAATGATGAAGCTTCTGGTTCTTGTGGTCGAGGCGTTCGACAGCATAATGGTTTACCCCAGTCTCCACAGTCGCAAACTCAGCGGAAAACTCGTAATCCGCAGCGAACCCAACGGCCGGTGTCACCGTTAGCGAAAGTGCGAGTATCCCGGTCTTCAAAAGCTTCATGAGACCTCTCAATGTCTTCGCCTGTGATGCGGACCATATCCCCAGATCGGAAGAATTCGGACCACGTCCACTATTGCGCCAAAAGCGGAAGAGTTCATTTCACCTTGAGATAGGTCATAGGCCGGATACCTTTCCGCCGGACGTTCGCTGGCAACATCGGACCTGAAGCGCTTGCGCAGAGTGTCGAGCCGCTCTCCCGGCGTACTCACTGTAAGTCCCTTGCGCACTCTCTAATATAGCCGGGCGGATCGTCGACATTCGGGCAGCGCACGACCTGACGGCAAAGGACTTCGTCACCGTGTTTGAATATCGAGACTTTTAGACGCTCGCCTCTCTCCGTCGGCTTCCCAATAATAGCTATGCCTAGGCCGGAAGCGTCACCCGATAGCGACACCTCATCTACGCCAAAAGCAAAAACGGATAGGCACTCTTTCGGCACATCGGTCCATTGCCCATTGTGTTCAATGCGCATCGACCGTTCCAAGCCTTCCCCAAACCCTTTTTTTTCCGGGTTTCGGTCGCAAACTGCCTTGAGGGTGCGAAGTTCGATCTTCGCAAGGTCCCCGCCTTGTTGATTTTTGAAAGTCAAAGTCACGACATCCGGCTTACACCAGGGGCCGGAGTTTGCTTTGCACACCGTTGAACTGGAGAGCAGAAGGCATAAGGCTCCAGCGAGCGCGAACATTTTCATCGGCATGACTCAATATTTGTATCGATTCCAGTCGGGCATTCTCGACCCCGTTGGCTTGCCGTCATGCCAATACAAATAGCTCCCATCCCAAGATCCAACCCACGCTCGATAATCTGGAGTTTTCTGGGAATAAGCCTTCGCATTGTTTATGTCTCCATCGCTCTCGTGCTGATCATCCCAGTGCATGTGCCCACGTGCGACCGCTCCGCCATCGCCAAACCCCACACCACCGCCTAGCGCTCCGTCTTGGAATCCGCGCGCGATCTGATCGTAGTAATATAGTCCGCCGCGTTTATAGATTTCCACGCCCAGTTCCGGGATGAAACCCCTGCTCTTGGTCTCTTCCGGGTAATGTTGGGCGCCAAGGTCTCTCATTTCCTTGAGGGCAGCATCCCATGCGCTCTCCGCGCTCTCGAACCCGATCCCCGCGTTGCGGCTCGGATAGTCGCCACCTTCGGCGCCGCCAAAGCGCTTGATGCCGGCGATGCCACCCGATCCGCTGGAGCTGTTGCCAGTCGCCGGCCCGTTGACGCCGGGCTGACCGGCTCCGGTCGAAGGCTGTTGCGGCTGGATTCGCGGCTGTGGCTGCTGCGCTGGTTGAGTCGGTGTCGGCGGTTGTTGAAGCTGCGCCTGCTGAATTACGCCATCCGCGGCGAAAGGATCGCGGTCCACCGGAACGAGCGAGTAGTTATCGAAGTCCGGCTGATAGTCTACCGGCACCAGAGAGTAATCGGGCATCATTATCACCTACAGATATTGCGGACACCTTCGGGTGAGCCCGTGCGTGACCGCACCTCGCGGAGAAGGCTGGGTTGGCTTTATGAGTTGAAGGCAAGTGCTTGAAGGATGGCTTGCGCGGCGGCGCGGAAGTGTCGCTTTCGGTCCGGCTTGCCCATCGTCTTCGCCGGACGGCCGCCTGTCGGTGGGGTCGCCCCTGGTTGTCAGCCAGTTCGGTTCGCTGCGGCGGCCAATCTCGGCGCGCTCGGCAATGGATTGGCCGACAGCTGCCTGTCCGATTCAAAAAGCCCGCAGCGGATTTTCCGGTGCGGGCTCCAATGATTTCTGATTTTCAGATCATGTCGGTGAGTTGCCCGACGTGTCAACCGATATTTCGCCGACGCCAAATCTGCCGTAATTATTGGCCACAAGCCGTCAATCCTGCCTTCCGCTGCAGCGATGCATTCGCTAAAGCCAGCGGCATTGTTCCTCCGCATTTCCACGAGGCCGTTCCTGATGTTTCCCAAGCCGAAGCCCGCGCTGGTTCCGAACACCTATGCCTTCGAATCCGAGCCGATGGTGAAGCCGACCGGGTTTCGCGAATATGACGCGCGCTGGCTGTTCAACAAGGAGATCAATTTGATGGGCGTACAGGCGCTGGGCATGGGGCTCGGCGCGCTGATCGCGGAGCTCGGCGTCAAACAGGAGATCGTCACCGGTCACGATTTCCGCGGCTATTCCGCCTCGATCAAATACGCGCTGATCTCCGGCTTGATGGCGGCGGGCTGCAAGGTGCACGACATCGGCCTTGCGGTGACGCCGATGGCCTATTTCGCGCAATTCGATCTCGACGTGCCCTGCGTTGCCATGGTCACCGCCTCGCACAACGATAATGGTTGGACCGGCGTCAAGATGGGCGCCAACCGTCCGCTCACCTTCGGTCCCGACGAGATGACGCGGCTGAAGCAGATCGTGCTCAACGCCGATTTCGACAACAAGGCCGGCTGCTCCTATCAATTCCATGAAAACTATCCGGCGCGCTACATCGCCGATCTCACCAGCCGGCCGAAGCTTAAGCGCAAGCTGAAGGTGGTGGCGGCTTGCGGCAACGGCACCGCGGGCGCGTTCGCGCCGCAGGTGCTGGAGGCGATCGGCTGCGAGGTGATTCCGCTCGACACCGAGCTCGATCACACCTTCCCGAAATACAATCCGAATCCGGAAGACATGGAGATGCTGCACGCGATCCGCGATGCGGTGCTGGCGCATAAGGCCGATGTCGGCCTTGGCTTCGACGGCGACGGCGACCGCTGCGGCGTGGTCGACAACACCGGCGAGGAGATCTTTGCCGACAAGGTCGGCGTCATGCTGGCGCGCGACATGTCGGCGATCAACGCCAATGCGCAGTTCGTCGTCGATGTGAAGTCGACCGGGCTGTTCGTGACCGATCCGGTGTTGCAGAAGCAGGGTGCAAAGACCGTCTATTGGAAGACCGGGCATTCCTACATGAAACGCCGCACCAACGAATTGGGCGCGCTCGCCGGCTTCGAGAAGTCCGGCCACTTCTTCTTCAACAAGCCGTTCGGTCGCGGCTATGACGACGGCCTGGTGTCCGCGATCGCGATCTGCGAGATGCTCGACCGCGCCCCCGGCAAGTCGATGGCCGACCTGAAGGACGCGCTGCCGAAGACCTGGTCGTCGCCGACCATGTCGCCGCATTGCGCCGACGAGGCGAAGTACGGCGTGGCCGACGCCGTCGTGAAGCACTTCGAGACGCTGCAGCAACAGGGCGCGCAGGTCGCGGGCCAGACCATCCGCGATCTCGTCACCGTCAACGGCGTGCGCGTCACGGTCGCGGACGGCAGCTGGGGCCTGGTGCGCGCGTCCTCGAACAAGCCGGAGCTCGTGGTCGTGGTGGAAAGCCCGGTCAGCGAGCAGCGCATGCGCGACATGTTCGAGGCGATGGATTCAGTGCTGCGCACCCACCCCGAGGTCGGCGAGTATAATCAGAAGATCTGAACGCGCGCTCACGCCGCCCGCAGCGAGGCCAGGAAGCGGTCGAGCTCGGTCTTCAGCCATTCCGACTGCGACGACAGGCTGTTGGCCGCATCGAGCAATTGTGCGGTCGCGCCGCCGGCCTGTTCGGACGCGCGGTTGACGTTGAGGATGCCCTTGTTGACGTCGCGGGTGCGATCGGCCGCCTGCTGCAAATTGCTGGAGATCTCGCGGGTCGCCGCGCCCTGCTGATCGACGGCCGCGGCGATCTCGCCGGAGACCTGGTCGATTTCCGCGATGGTGGTTCCGATGGTCCCGATCGCGCTGACGGCGGCACCCGTCGCGCTCTGGATATCCTGGATCTGAACCGCGATCTCCTCGGTCGCCTTGGCGGTCTGGTTGGCCAGTGCTTTGACCTCGCTGGCGACGACCGCGAAGCCGCGGCCATGCTCGCCGGCGCGCGCCGCTTCGATGGTTGCGTTCAGGGCGAGCAGGTTGGTCTGGCTGGCGATGCTCTGGATCAAGGTCACCACCTCGCCGATCTTCTGCGTGCCGGCGGCGAGACCCTGCACCACGGCGTTGGTGCGGCGCGCCTCGTCGGCAGCCTTGGCGGCGATCCGCGCCGAACGCGTCACCTGCTCGGCGATGTTGTTGATCGAGGCCGTCAGCTCCTCGGTCGCCGACGCCACGGTTTCCACGTTGCTCGACGCCAGCGTCGATGCGGAAGCGGCAGCGGTGGCCTGGCGAATGGTTTCCGCGTTGCTGCCGTCCATCGTCGCCGACAGGCCCTGCATCGCGTTCGCCGCCACCGCGACGGCCTCGACGACCTCGCCGATCTTGCGCTCGAAGCCCAAGGCGAGCTCGCGCCGCGCGGCATCGCGGTCGTGCTTGGCCCGCTCGGCCTCGATGCGCTCGGCATTGGCGCGCGCTTCGGCGGCGCTGGCGGCCTCGGCCTCCGCCGCCTTCTCTGCCGACCTCTTGAACAATTCGGCGAGCGTGTGCGCGAGCCAGATCAGCACGCCGGCCTCGATCAGCAGGATCACGGCGTGAAGAACGACGCGGCCGAAATCGGCGCCGCCGGGATAGATCGCGGCCGGCAGGATGAAGTTCAGCGTCAAATGATGCAGGGCGACCGCAACCGTGCCGGCGACGATCGGCCGGTAGTCGCAATAGGCGACCAGGCAGGCCAGCGCCGCGAAGAAGTACATGTGCATGTCGACCTGCCAGCGGTGGCCCGCGAACTGGTAGACCAGCATCGATACGCCGGCCATCAAGGCCACCGCGACGGTCAGCTGCGTTGAAACGCCGTTGCCCGACATGCGCCACGACATCGTCGCGGCGAGCGCCATCGCGACCATGAAGCCGGCCGGGATCAGCCAGTCGGTGTGCAGCGCCATGCCGACAATGACGGCGATCGGAACGTGCAGCCACAGCACCACGAGCAGGATCTTGCTGGTCGTCTCGCGCAGCGCGGCCATTTCATCGCCTTCGAAGGTCATTCCCAACCCCCAGATCGTCGTCCGCCTTGAAGCAGCCGGCGATCGCCTGCGGATCCATGGTCAGCAGGGCGCCCGCCTCATACAGCCGGCTCAGCCCGCCATCGCGGTCAGGCCGCACCACCAGCAGGGCCGGAATGGCGGTCATCCGAACGATCGACGCATTGGCGGATGCGGCCGCCGCCAGCGCGCGCTCGGCGCGCCACCACGGCGGAAAGGCCACGGCCACCACGTCGCTGCCCGCACGCACCTTTAGCGACAGCATCGCGACCGCGATCCAGCTCGCAATCAGCAATGCAGCCGCGCCTGGCCATGCGGGCCGTCGTCTCGCTGGGATGATCTCCCCCGGCTCCATCGCAGCATAATACCGCTGGTCGCGCTAACTTCCGGTAAATGCCGGGCGGGCGGACTACCTGGGGGCGTATCGACTATCGTATGGGATTGTGCGGCGGCGCTTACGCCGCGGGCACCGGCAGCGCCGTCACCGACTTGATCTTCTCCATCGCAAAGCGCGAGGTGACGTTCTTCAGCGGCACGGCACTGATCAGCTTCTTGTAGAACACGTCGTAGGCCTGCATGTCGGCGACCACGACGCGCAGCATGTAGTCGACGTCACCGGCCATCCGGTAGAACTCCATCACTTCGGGCATGGCGCTGACGGCGTCGGCGAATTTGCGCAGCCAGGCTTCCGAATGGTCGGCGCTCTCGACCGAGACGAACACCGAGATCCCGAGCCCGATCTTGTTCTGATCGACCAGCGCGACGCGGCGCAGGATCACGCCGTCGGCCTCGAGCCGCTGGATGCGCTTCCAGCACGGCGTCGACGACAGCCCGACCCGGTCGCCGATTTCGGCGACGGAGAGCGAGGCATCCTCCTGCAACACAGTCAGGATCTTGCG
Organism: Bradyrhizobium sp. C9; assembly: GCF_002532045.1. GTDB lineage: Bacteria > Pseudomonadota > Alphaproteobacteria > Rhizobiales > Xanthobacteraceae > Bradyrhizobium. The sequence goes on from NZ_NWTG01000013.1 coordinate 85,833, forward strand.
ATCGATGGCGTCGAGGCGGCGGTTGTTGTCATGAAGCTGAATGGCGACATCGGTCATAGAAGAAAGTTCCACATGAAGGTTCAAACTCCCTCATATAGAGAAAAATCTTCCAAATCAAGCGGGTCGTGGCCGGTCAGGCCGGCCGCGCGTCGGCGTGCTCGCCCAAAAACGCTTCAACTTCAGTACGTTGCGGTGCGGCATAAGCGCCCCCGAACCGGGTGCATTTCAGCGCTGCAGCGGCGGAGGCAAAGCGGAGAGCCTGCCGCAACTCCTGCTTCTCGGTGATGGCGAGGGCAAACGCCCCGTGGAAGACGTCGCCGGCGCCGAGCGTATCGACGGTATGGACCGGGAAGGCCGGGGTCTCCTCGAGCCCGCCTTTCTCATTGAGCCAGATCGTGCCCTGGGGGCCGCGGGTGCCGGCCAGGAAGGAGGGGGTCAGCTTGGCGAGCTTTTGCAGCGCCTGGCCGTCGTCGGTGACGTCGGCGGTCTGCTGCAGCGGTTCGCTGGAAAACACCAGGTGGGAGGAGGCGGTCAGCAGCCCTTCCCGCATCGACATCGCGCGGTCGACGTCGACCACCACGGGAATGCCGCGCTTGACCGCCTCGGCGCACAGCTCGGTGCAGAACGGCGCGCAGCGGCTCTCGGTCAGGATCGCCGCGCAATCCTCCAGCAGCAGTTCGGTCGGCGGCAGCTTGACCTTCCAGAGCTCGGGATCGCGGAATGTGACGATGGTGCGCTCGCCGGTGTCGTCGATCATGATCGCCGAGATCGGGGTGACCAGGTCCGGCATGTGGATCAGATGGTTGGTCTCGATGCCCTCCTCGGCCATCTTGTCGAAGATGTAGCGGCTTGAGGTCTCCCGCGAATCACCCATCGGCCCGCAGATCGAGGCGCGGCCGCCCAGCCGGGCAATGCCGATGGCGGCGTTCAGCGCGTTGCCGCCGCAGATCTCGTCGAAATGGGTCGCGTTCTCCTTGGAGCCGCGCGCCGGAACATTGACGCGGAAGGTCAGGTCGCGCACCGGCAGCCCGATGCAGAGGATACGGGGCGGGACTTTCGGGGCACCGTCTTGAAAATTCATGCAAAGGTCCGTGGCAATGGTTCCGTCATCTGGCACAAGCTGTGCCAGATGTAATCGGCAGAACGATGTCCGGTTCCCGCTATTGGTCCAACGGATTTCGGTGGTGCACCCAGCGGCCGAGCAAATGATGGGCAATCGCGAACGGATGCGGGCCGGCCAGGCCGTCGGGATGCTGGCGCTTGAGCATCAGCGTCGCCTCGGCATGGTCGAACCAGCGCGCGTCCTCGAGCTCGGTGCGGTCGACCACGATGTCCTCGTTGGTCGCGCGCGCGGTGCAGCCGATCATCAGCGATGACGGATAGGGCCAGGGCTGCGTCATGTAATAATTGACGTCGGTGCAGCGGATGCCGGACTCCTCGAAAATCTCGCGCCGGACCGCGTCCTCGATGGTCTCGGCGGCTTCGACGAAGCCGGCGAGGCAGGAATACATCCCGGGCATGAACTGCTTCTGCCGGCCGAGCAGCACCTTGTCGCCCGAGGTGACCAGCATGATCACGACCGGATCGGTGCGCGGAAAGTGCTCGGCCTTGCAGCTCGGGCATTCGCGCTTCCAGCCGCCCTCCTTCATCGCCGTGCGGGTGCCGCAGTTGGCACAGAAGCCGTGGCGCTGATGCCAGGTCACCATCGATTTCGCCATCGCGATCGCCGACAACTGCTCCGGCGGCACCACGCCCTGCATCGCCATGCCGCGCAATTCGGTGATCGCGACGTCGCCGCGCCCGACCAGCTTCTCGGCCGCCTGGGGCGCGATCCCCATGCCGAAGATCGGCGCGGTATCGCGCAAGCCGAGGAAAATCGTGCCGGGATTGGCGCCGAAGCTGCGGGCCTCCTCCAGCGAGAGCAGCGCGCGGGCCCCGCCATCCTCCTGCTTCACCACCAGCGAGTCGCGATAGATCACATAGGCTCGCGCCTCGCGATGGCCCTCCAGTGCGAACAGCTTCTCGTCATTGCTGCGCAGATGCGCGGCGCGGTCGAGCACATGGGTGACGAAGGCCGGCTGGCCGAGCGGAAATGAATCGGATGCAGACATTGAATTTTCAACCCAACCAGATCTTGCGGCGAAGCGCGCTGATGAAATTCTGCACTTCCTCGGCGTCATGCGCCAGCGGCGGCATCACGCCCCAAACGGGACGCGGCCATGCAGCGTCGCTGGTGCGGCGCGCGATGATGTGGACGTGAAGCTGCGGGACGAGGTTGCCGAGGGCTGCGACATTCAGCTTGTCGCACTTGGTGACCTCTTTCAGGGCCCGCGAGACGCGGGTGATCTCGGTCATCAGCTGCGCCTGCTCGACCTCGTCGAGGTCGATGATCTCGACCGCGCCGTCGCGCCGCGGCACCAGCAGCAGCCAGGGATAATGCGCATCCTTGATGACGAGCACCTTGCACAGCGGCAGGTCGCCGACGTCGATGGTGTCTTTGTTGAGCTGCGAATGCAGCGACCAATTGGAGGCGGGCATGAGGGGCAAGTAATGCCTTTCCGTGTTCCCAGACAAGCCCCACAAAGCCAGCCTTACAAAGCCGGGTCAGGCCGCTTGCTTTCCGGCGGTTTTGGCCCCAAATAGGGACCGGGAGATTGGCGGTGGACGAGCCACTCGCCAACCGGGTCAGGTCCGGAAGGAAGCAGCCCTAACGAGGTCCGGATCGGGTCGCTCGTCAGTCTCCTACCTGTTTTTCCGAGCGAATCGTGCTGGAATGGCGGTCTCCGCGCCCGGCGCTCGATTTCGGCTCCTATCCGCACGCCGGCCGAAGAGACAATTCCCAAGTTGCGGATCGATGCATGAATGACGCTGGCGACCCCTCCCAACCGTCCGACGGCGCAGGCAAGGCGAGCCTTGACGGCGGTTTTGATTTGGGTGGCGCGCCGGATACGGCCAAGCCGTATCGCGTTCTCGCCCGCAAATACCGCCCCTCCAGCTTCGAGGATCTGATCGGCCAGGAGGCCATGGTCCGCACCGTCTCGAATGCGTTCGAGACCGGGCGGATTCCGCAGGCCTGGATCCTCACCGGCGTCCGCGGGGTCGGCAAGACCACCACCGCCCGCATCCTCGCCCGCGCACTGAACTACGAAAAGCCCGATGGCTCGGTGAAGGGGCCGACCATCCACATGCCCGACCTCGGCGTACACTGCCAGGCGATCATGGAAAGCCGGCACATGGACGTGCTGGAAATGGACGCGGCCTCCCATACCGGCGTCGACGATGTCCGCCAGATCAACGACAGCGTGCGCTATGCGCCGGCCAGCGCGCGCTACAAGGTCTACATCATCGACGAAGTCCACATGCTGTCGACGGCGGCCTTCAACGCCTTCCTGAAGACGCTGGAGGAGCCGCCGGAGCACGCCAAGTTCGTGTTCGCCACCACCGAAATCCGCAAGGTTCCGATCACGGTGCTGTCGCGCTGCCAGCGCTTCGACCTGCGCCGTGTCGAGGCCGACGTGCTGATGAAGCATCTCGGCAATATCGCGGCCAAGGAAGCCGTCGAGGTCGAGCCCGAGGCGCTCGGCATCATCGCGCGCGCGGCCGAGGGATCGGTGCGCGATTCGCTGTCGTTGTTCGACCAGGCGATCGCGCATGCCGCGGGCCTCGTGAAGGCCGATGCGGTGAGGCAGATGCTCGGCCTCGCCGACCGCACCCGCGTCATCGATCTGTTCGATTCGCTGGCGCGCGGCGATCTCGCCTCAGCCTTCGCCGAATTCCGCGCGCAGTACGATGTCGGCGCCGATCCGGTGGTGGTGCTGTCCGACCTCGCCGAGTTCGTCAATTTCGTCACCCGCGTGAAGTTCGTGCCGGGGACCGCCGACAATGTCGCGTTCGGCGAGACCGAGCGGGTGCGCGCGCGTGAATACGCCGCAAAGCTGTCGACGCGGGTGCTGTCGCGGATGTGGCAGATGCTGCTCAAGGGCATCGCCGAGGTGCAGACCGCGACGCGGCCGGCCGCTGCCGCCGAGATGGTGCTGGTGCGGATCGCCTATGTCGCCGACCTGCCGACGCCGGACGAGGCGATCCGGATGTTGGTCGAGCAGAATGGCGGCGGCGCGGCTCCTGCGACGGCAGGCTCCGCCGCATCGTCAGCGCCACGCGGCGCGCCTGGCTCGACGATGTCTGCGATGACCTCAGCGCCGGTGCGCGCGCCGCAGGCCTCGCCGCGCGCCGATCTCGCCGCGCGCCCGCAGATGGCGGCCCTGGTCGCCGATGCCGCGCCGGCGCTGCGCATCACGAGCTTTCCGCAACTGATCGCGCTTGCCGGCGAGAAGCGCGACATCATGACCAAGAGCGCGCTGGAAGCCGATGTGCGGCTGGTGCGCATCGAGGACGGCCAGCTCGAGATCGCGCTCGAGCCGAAGGCGCAGCGCGCGCTGGTCACCGATCTGCCACGCAAGCTCGAACTATGGACCGGGCGGCGCTGGACCGTGATCATCTCCAACGCGGCCGGCCAGCCCACGGTGCGCTCGCAGAACGAACTCGCGCGCAGCGAGCATCAGCGCGCTGCGGAAGCCGATCCGCGCGTGCAGGAGGTGCTGGCGCGCTTCCCCGGCACCAAGGTGGTCGAGGTTCGCCGCCTTGCCGCCGAGGTTCCGGTAGCGGATGCGACCGGCGAAGATCCGATTGAAACTTCCGACAGCGACGACGATTGATCTGATCATAAGGATGCACGCATGGCTGATTTTCTCGGCATGATGAAACAGGCAGCGCAGCTGCAATCCAAGATGCAGGAGATGCAGGAGCAACTCGGCAATGTCGAGGTCGAGGGCATCTCCGGCGGCGGCCTGGTCGCGGTGCGCATGACCGCGAAGATGGAAGTGAAGGGCGTCAAGATCGATCCCTCGCTGATGAAGCCGGAGGAGCGCGAAGTGCTCGAGGATCTCTTGGTCACCGCGCATGGCGATGCCCGCCGCAAGGCCGAGACGGCGATGCAGGAGAAGATGATGGCTATCACCGGCGGGCTCGGCCTGCCGCCGGGATTTGGTCCGACTTGAAGCGCGACGAGATCAAGATGACGCATCGTGCCTTGGCTCTTTGTTGGAGCATGATCTCCGCGCAAACGCGTTCCGCGTTTGTCGCGAGGGAAAACCGCTCCACACTTTTCCGGATCATGCTCTAATGGCTGCAAGCGTTGCCGGCCCCGAAATCGAACGCCTGATCCAGCTGCTGGCGCGGCTGCCCGGGCTCGGGCCGCGTTCGGCGCGGCGCGCGGCGCTGCATCTGATCAAGAAGCGCGAAGCGCTGATGACGCCGCTCACCGCTGCGCTGCAGGTCGCGATCGACAAGATCCAGGTCTGCAAGACCTGCGGAAACATCGATACACAAAACCCCTGCACGGTGTGCACCGATCCGCGCCGCGATCCTTCGATCATCGTCGTGGTCGCTGATGTCGCCGATCTCTGGGCGCTGGAACGCGCCAATGCGACCAATGGCCGCTATCACGTGCTCGGCGCCACGCTGTCGCCGCTCGACGGCGTCGGCCCGCAGGATCTCACCATCGATCAGCTGGTGGCGCGCGCGCATGCGCCCGAGGTCAGCGAGATCATCCTCGCGCTGAATGCGACCGTCGATGGCCAGACCACGGCGCATTACATCACCGACCTGTTGTCGGAGGCCAATGTGCGGGTGACGCGGCTGGCGCATGGCGTGCCGGTCGGCGGAGAGCTTGATTACCTCGATGAAGGTACGCTATCGGCTGCGATGCGGCAGCGGACGCTGTTCTAGCAAGCGATCCAGCAACGGGATGCCACGGCGTTCGCCGGGCGATCCGTCACAAGTCGAAAAGATCGCACTGAAACAAAATGATAGGGTGGATGACGATTCGGGGACGGTCATCCACGCTCTGACGAATCAACTACGGAACCACTGCAAATGACGACACACCGATTCGGCGTACGCTTGGGCGTTGCGTTTCTGGCGTCCACATTCGCCGCGACCTGCGCGCTCGCACAGCAGAGCGATGCGCCGCAGAAGCCCGGCAAGATGATCCGGGCCGGCGATGTGCTGTCGGGGGAACTCGGCGTCATGAAGGTGCGCGACACCAAGAACCGCGGCAAGCGCGTCGCGACCTACCAGATCACCAGCGAGCCGCGCCGCCTGCCGCCGCCGAACGGTCTCTGCAATCTCGAAACCGGGCCGGAAACCTTTCAGCTGATTCCGACCAACGACGCCCAGGCCGCGCAGCTCAAGAGCCTCTCGGGCAAGGCGATCTCGGTGAAGGTCGACGAGATCGCCTGCGCCAAGGACGCCGGCGAGATGAGCGAAGCCATCGTCACCAAGTGGAGCGTGGTGGCGAAGTAGCCGCCCAATTGCGGCTCCGGGCTGCGTGGGTGATGACACCGCGCTGTTTGACATCTTGAGTTGCGACCCATCCTCATCGTCGTCCTGGCGAAGGCCAGGACCCATAACCATCGGCCTTGGTTGTCGGATGGATTGTGGCCCCAACGTCGTGCAACAATTCGCACTTGGGTAATAGGTCCTGGCTCTCGCCAGGACGACGCGCGGAGTGGTGCCGCGGCTTCTCCGCTGAAGCTTTAGCGGAGGCGGCAAGCCGGGTGATGACAGGGAGAGCTAAACCCTGACCGGCCCCAGCTCGTCAAAATGCCCGCGTCGCTGCAGCCAGGCGAGCAGGATCAGGCTCGGGATCGCGACCAGCACGCAGATCACGAAGAACATCTGCCAGCCGACGGCCTTCGCCACATAGCCCGCGCCCGATGACAGGTAGGTGCGGCCGACCGCCGCGAGCGCCGTCAGCAGCGCATACTGGGTCGCGGTGTGCAGCGGATTGCGGCACAGCGCCGACAGGTAGGCGACGAAGATCACGGTGCCGATCGCGCTGGTGAAATTCTCCGCGGTGATCGCCAGCGCGAGCGCCCATTGATCGACGCCGACATGGGCGAGCCAGGAGAACGAGAGATTGGCGACCGCCTGCAGCACGCCGCCGATCCACAAGCTGGTCGCGAGCGAATAGCGCCGCGCCACGAAGCCGCCGGCAAATCCGCCGATCAGGGTGGCGGCAAGGCCGACGCCCTTCACGATCGCGGCGTAATCGACCTTGGAAAAGCCGATGTCGATCACGAACGGCGCGGTCATGGTGCCCGAGAACGCATCGGTGAACTTGAACAGCACCACGAAGGCGAGCGCCGCCAATGCGTCCTTGCGGCTGAGGAACTCGGAGAACGCGCCGAGCGCCGCATGCAGCACGCGTTCGGCCGCGGTCTGCGCATGCGTGGCGGCCTCCGCGCCCTTCGATTGCGCCGGCTCGGTCGCAGCAAGCGCCGTGACGATGCCGATCACGACCAGCGCGGCCATCACCACATAACCCCACATCCATGCCGACGGACGCGCCACTCCGGCGGCCTCGAAGCCGCTGACGATGAACAGCGCGCCTGCAGTCGAGACCAGCATGCCGATGCGATAGGCCGCGACATAGGACGCCATGCCGGCGGCCTGCTCGCTTTCAGGCAGGCTTTCGACGCGGAAGGCATCGACCACGATGTCCTGGGTCGACGAGGCGGTTGCGACCAGCAGCGCGGCGAACGCCGCGAACCATGGCGACCGCGCCGGATCGGCCAGCGCCAGCACCACGATCGTCGCGATCAAGAGCAGCTGCGAGAGCAGCAGCCAGCCGCGGCGGCGACCGAAGATCTGCGTGAACAGCGGCACGTGCAGCGCGTCGACCAGCGGCGCCCAGAGGAATTTCAGCGTGTAGGGCGTGCCGATCAGCGCCAGCAGCCCGATGGTGCCGAGATCGACCCCGGCCTCCTTCATCCACACCTGCAATGTCGAGCCGGACAGCGCCAGCGGCAGGCCGGAGGAGAAGCCGAGCAGCAGCACGATCAGCACCCGCGGCTGCAGGTACACGGCGAAGCTGTCGCGCCAGGAGGTGGGGGCGGGCCTGGCCTCCGACTTTGCAGACGTATCCGACGTCGCTTCAGGTGCTGTCATAGAAGCGGTGTTACCAGATTCGGCCCCAAAAAGACTGTCATCGCGCGGCTCGACCGGGCGATCCAGTATCCCAGAGGCCTATCCGCCACCTGCGGCAGAACAACGCCTACTCCCCCGCCTGCAGCTTGCGCGGGGCGGGGAACAGGTCGGTGGCGGCGGGCTTGACGAAGCGCGGCACCTCGATCGGGGTCTCGGACTTGCTGAAGTCGAGTTCCTCGATGCGGCCGGCGCGCTTCTCGATCTTGTCGGCGGAGATCAGGATCTGCCGCACGTCCTCGTTCACCTGACCGAAATGATTCTGCAGCTTGAGCACGCGCTCGCGCAGGCGGCCGAGGTCGTCGCCGAGGTGCATCACTTCGTTGCGGATCTGGTCGGCGGCGTCGCGGATGCGGGCGTCCTTCAGGATCTGTTGCATCACCTGGATCGCCAGCATCAGCAGCGAGGGCGACACCAGCACGACGCGGGCGCGATAGGCCTTCTGGATCACGTCGTCGAAGCCGTCATGGATTTCGGCATAGACCGATTCCGACGGCACGAACATCAATGCGGTGTCCTGGGTCTCGCCCGGGATCAGGTATTTTTCGGCGATGTCGCTGACATGCTTCAATACGTCGGCGCGCAGCCGCTGGCTGGCGAATTTGCGTTCCTCGTCGCTGCGCGCATCGTGCAGCGCGGTCATCGCCTCCAGCGGAAACTTCGCGTCGATGCAGAGCGGGCGCTGGTCGGGCAGGAACACGACGCAGTCCGGCCGCTTGCCCGACGTCAGCGTGTACTGGAACTCGAACGAGCCTTTCGGCATGCCGTCCTGGACGATCGCCTCCATCCGCGCCTGGCCGAAGGCGCCGCGCGATTGCTTGTTGGCGAGCACGTCGCGCAACGTCGTGACCTGGGTGGTGAGCTCGTTGAGGTTCTTGTGGGCGTGGTCGATGATGCCGAGCCGCTCATGCAGCACCCGAAGCGAATCCATCGTGTTGCGCGTGGTCTGTTCCATCGATTGGCCGACCCGGTGGGTCACCGAATCGAGCCGCTCGTTGACGGCGCGGGCCATCTCGGCCTGGCGGCCGGCCAGTGCCTGCCCCATCGCGTCGACCCGTCCTGAGGCCTCGCTCTGGGCCCGCAGCATGTCGGCAAGCCGTTCCTCCAGCTCGTCGGCGCGAATGGCCTGGGCCATCGCGAGTTCCGCGCCGCGCCGGCTGGCGCGCGCGATCACCACGGCGATGGCAAGCAGCAGGACCAGCGCCAGCGCGCCAAGGCCGATCAAGGCGTCGGAGACGCGGACAGGGAGGTCGCCAATCGTGAGCAGAATTTCGTTCATGCCATCAATTGTAGCCGATTCGGCACCGGCATCGAACGAAAAGGGAACGTTTATGGTAAACAGTCCCTTGGATTCCTTGGTTAATCTTGCGTGAAGAAACGTGGTTAAGGCCGCCTTAACCGGTTCCTGAACGCATTGACCGCATCAGGCCCGCGGCTTAAATCGCCGCCATGGCATTACGAGAAATCATCATCCTGCCGGACAAGCAGTTGCGTCTGGTATCGAAACCGATCGAGAAGGTGACGCCGGAGATCCGCAAGCTCGCCGACGACATGCTCGAGACCATGTATGACGCGCCCGGCATCGGGCTCGCGGCGATCCAGGTCGCGCAGCCGCTGCGGCTGATCACCATGGACCTCGCCAAGCGCGACGAGAACGGCGAGACCACGCCGCAGCCGCGGGTGTTCATCAATCCCGAAATCATTTCGCATTCCGAAGAGCTGTCGGTCTACGAAGAGGGCTGCCTGTCGATCCCCGAATATTACGAGGCGGTCGAGCGCCCGGCGCGGGTGCGCCTGCGTTTCACCGATCTCGACGGCAAGCTGCACGAGGAGGATGCGGAAGGACTTTACGCCACCTGCATCCAGCACGAGATCGACCATCTCAACGGCGTGCTGTTCGTGGACTATCTGTCGAAGCTGAAGCGCGACCGCGTCTTCAAGAAATTCGAGAAGGCCGCCAAGCGCGCCGCGGAATAGCGCCGCTCACTCTCGGAAGAAATCGATCGCATGCCTCTTCGCCTGATCTTCATGGGCACGCCCGATTTCGCGGTGCCGACGCTGCTGGAGCTGGTGGCCCATGGCCATGAGGTCGTGGCGGTGTATACCCGCGCGCCGAAGCCGGGCGGGCGGCGCGGCCTGCAGTTGCAGCCGACGCCGGTTGAGCAGAAGGCGCGCCGCCTTGGCATTCCCGTGCTGACGCCGAAGACCCTCAAGACACCGGAAGCGCTCGAGGCGTTTCGCGCGCATGACGCGGATGCTGCCGTCGTCGTCGCCTATGGCATGATCCTGCCGCAGGCGATTCTCGACGCGCCGAAGCTCGGCTGCTTCAACCTGCACGCTTCGCTGTTGCCGCGCTGGCGCGGCGCCGCGCCGATCAACCGCGCCATCATGGCCGGCGACGCCGAGAGCGGCGTGATGGTGATGAAGATGGATGTCGGCCTCGACACCGGCGACGTCGCGATGGCCGAGCGGCTGCCGATCTCGGACAGCATGACCGCATCCGACCTGCACGACGCGCTGGCGCCGCTCGGCGCCGACCTGATGGTGCGCGCAATGGGCGGGCTGCAGCGTGGCGGCTTGCAGCTGACGAAGCAGAGCGAGGACGGCGTCACCTACGCCGCCAAGATCGACAAGGCCGAAGCGCGGATCGACTGGACGCAGCCGGCGCACGCGGTGCTGCGCCACATTCACGGGCTGTCGCCGTTCCCCGGCGCCTGGTGCGAACTCGCCGGCGAAGCCGAGCCGGTGCGGCTGAAGATCCTGCGCTGCGAGCTGGCGAAGGGCTCAGGCCAACCGGGCGACGTGCTCGACGACAATTTTGCGATCGCCTGCGGCGACGGCGCGGTCCGGATTCTCGAATTGCAGCGCGCCGGCAAGGCGCCGATGAAGGCGGCGGACTTTTTGCGCGGCACGCCGCTGAAGCCGCCTGCGCGGCTCACCTGATGCCCCGCTACAAGCTCACCATCGAATACGACGGCACGCCGTTCTCCGGCTGGCAGATCCAGGACACCGCACCGACCGTGCAGGGCGCGCTGGAGACCGCAGTCAAGGCGATCTGCGGCGAGGACGTGCGCGTCCATGGTGCCGGGCGTACCGACGCCGGTGTGCATGCGCGCGGCCAGGTCGCGCATTGCGACATCGCCAAGCATTTTCCGCCCGGCCGCTTCCGCGACGGGCTGAACGCGCATCTGCGGCCGAATCCGATCGGCGTGCTGGCGGCCGATATCGTGCCCGACGAATTCGAGGCGCGGTTCTCGGCGATCAAGCGGCACTATCTCTATCGCATCACCAACACCCGCGCCAACCTCGCGCTCGACATCGGCCGCGTCTGGCGCGTGCCGCGCGCGCTCGATGCCGGCGCGATGCACGAGGCCGCGCAGCGACTGCTCGGCAAGCACGATTTCACTACCTTCCGCGACACCGAGTGCCAGGCCAGGTCGCCGGAGAAGACGCTCGATCAGCTCGACGTCACGCGCGAGGGAAGTGCCATCAACATCGTGACCTCGGCGCGCTCGTTCCTGCACAGCCAGGTGCGCTCGATGGTCGGATCGCTGGTCTGGGTCGGCGAGGGCCGCTGGAGCGCGGACGATCTCTTTGCCGCACTCGCCGCCCGCAACCGCGCCGCCTGCGGGCCCGTCGCGCCGCCCGACGGGCTCTATTTGATGCGGGTAGATTATTAGGCGGTGGGAGTGATTGCGTAGGATGGGTAGAGCGAAGCGAAACCCATCATGTGCGCCGCAGATTCGAGGTGATGGGTTTCGCTGCGCTCTACCCATCCTACGGGCTATATCTTGTGCAGGTGGATGACTAGCGGCCCCAATCCCTACTGTGCATGGGGTTGTTTTTCGATGTTTTGGTCCAGCCGGACGGCTGGCCTTACGCAAAATACCGGTCCAACACGCCCCGATAGACCTTCGTCAGCTTCTCGAGGTCGGCCACCGGCGTGCGCTCGTCGATCTGGTGCATGGTCTGGCCAACCAGGCCGAATTCGATCACCGGGCAATAGCTCGAGATGAAGCGCGCATCCGAGGTGCCGCCCGAGGTGGACAGCTCCGGCTTGCGGCCGGTGACCTCCTCGATCGCGGCGACGGCGAGATCGGTGAACGGGCCGGGCTGGGTGACGAACACGTTCGAGTTCGACGGTTGCCAGTCGATGTGGGCGTGGATGCGATTGCCGCAGGCCTTCGCCAGCCGCTCGTCGACCAACTGCCGCAGGCTCTCCTGGGTGTGGTTGTCGTTGTAGCGGATGTTGAATTTCGCCCGCGCCTGGCCCGGGATCACATTGCTTGCGGTGTTGCCGACATCGACCGTGGTGAATTCGAGGTTGCTGGCCTGGAATTGCGCGCTGCCGTGATCCAGCGGCTCGTCGCTCAGCGCCACGATCAGCCGCGAGATATCCGGCACCGGGTTCGAGGCGCGGTGTGGATAGGCGACGTGACCCTGCACGCCGTCGACGATCAGCGTACCGGATTGCGAACCGCGCCGGCCGATCTTGATCATGTCGCCGAGCACCTCGACATTGGAGGGCTCGCCGAGCACGCAATGGTCGAATTTTTCGCCGCGCTCGGCGCACCATTTCAACAGCTTGACGGTGCCGTTGATCGAGACGTCTTCCTCGTCGCCGGTGATCAGGAACGAGATCGATCCCTTTGCCTTGCCGGCATGGTCGCTGAGATATTGCAATACGGCGGCGACGCTGCAGGCGATGCCGCCCTTCATGTCGACGGCGCCGCGGCCGTAGAGATAGCCGTCCTTGATCTCGCCGGAGAACGCGCCGAGCGTCCACGCGGCTTCATCGCCGGGCGGCACCACGTCGGTGTGGCCGGCAAAGGTGATGTGCGGTGCCGAAGAACCGATGCGGGCATAGAGGTTGTCGATATCGGCGGTGCCGGGCTCGGAGAACGTCACGCGGTGAACGTCGAAGCCCGCGCTTTTCAGCAAATTTTCAAGAACGCCGAGCGCGCCGGCGTCGGCCGGGGTGACGGAGGGGCAGCGAACGAGATCGCGGGTAATCGAGACAGCATCACTCATGCGCCTCGCTTAACACGTCACACCGCGGGTGGACCAGCTTTGTACGGCATCATTCGAGCTCGCTCTGTTGATCCCAGCCCTGCGTGGGGCGCGACCCGCTGTCGCGGCCGCTGCCTTGCCGCGCGTGGATTTTCCCAAGCGGATTGGGACCGTAGCGATTGGGGTACGAGGTGCCGGGCAGAAAGCCGAGCTCGATGAAGCCCCAGATATAGAGCACGAAGACGATCGCGCCCGCGGCCATCACCCAATAGGATTCATCGGGCAGCCGGTCCGAGAATTGGCTCATGAGGCCGGGGATCGCGAAGAACGGGACCATCCACCAGCCGCACTTGTCGCGGTCGTGCAGGCGCTTGATCGAGACCGCGACATAAACCCAGACGAAGAGCACCGTTCCACTGGCCTTGACCAGCAGCGCGGGCAAACCGGCAAGGGTCAGCGATTTATAGCTGTCCGGGTCGAAGGCCCGGAAGATGTCGTCGACATTGAAGCCGAACGACCCGTGCTTGCCGCCGAGGCCGGCCGAGATCACCAGCGCGGCAAGGAAAATCATCCAGCACACGATGATCAGCCCCGCGAGCCAGAACTTGGCCCGGTTGACGCGGCCCTTGAAGCCGAACAGGTAGTTGGCCCAGTCCATGAAAAAGCTCCGGACAGCGGCAATTTTTCGCAGCCGGAGTTATGTCGGCGTCAGATGAAATTTGGTTCGATCAGTCCCGCAGCAGCTCGTTGATGCTGGTCTTGGCGCGGGTGCGCTCGTCGACGCGCTTGACGATCACGGCGCAGGCGGTGGCAGGTCCCGGCTGGCCGTTCTTCAGCGGCTTGGCCGGCAGGGTGCCGGGAACGACGACGGCGTATTCCGGGACCTCGCCGACGAAGATTTCACCGGTCTCGCGGTCGACGATCTTGGTCGAGGCGCCGAGGAACACGCCCATCGACAGCACCGCGCCCTTGCGCACGATGACGCCTTCGGCGACCTCTGAGCGCGCGCCGATGAAGCAGTCGTCCTCGACGATCACGGGCTCGGCCTGCAGCGGCTCGAGCACGCCGCCGATGCCGACGCCGCCGGAGATGTGCACGCGCTTGCCGATCTGGGCGCAGGAGCCGACCGTCGACCAGGTGTCGATCATGGTGGCTTCATCGACGTAAGCGCCGAGATTGACGAAGGAGGGCATCAGCACGACGTTGCGCGCGATGAAGGCCGAGCGGCGCACGATCGCGCCCGGCACGGCGCGGAAGCCGGCGTCACGGAAGCGATTCTCGCCCCAGCCCTCGAACTTCGAGGGCACCTTGTCCCACCACGAGGCCTTGCCCGGACCGCCGGGAATGGCGCTCATGTCGTTGAGGCGGAACGAGAGCAGCACGGCCTTCTTCAGCCATTGATTGACCTTCCACTTCCCATTGGCCTCGCGCTCGGCGACGCGGGCCTCGCCCTTGTCGAGCAGCTCGAGCGCATGATCGACGGCCTCGCGGACCTCACCCTTGGTCGAGGTCGAGATGCCGTCGCGGGCGTCGAACGCGGTGTTGACGGTGGTTTCGAGGGCGGACAGCGACATCGGGACAATCCTTGGGCGTATCGGGGATATGACGGAAATTTTGCAGGGCTTTTTCGGAATTTGGGGCCACGGAGTCAAGGCAAACTCCTCGCTCGCCGGGCGGTCTGCTTCCTTCGACGGGACGACGCTGCGGAGAGATCAGGGCCTCAGCCGTTGCAAGAACCCGGTGAGATCGTCCGTGACGTGGTCGACATAAGCGGCGTCGCGGCCTTCGAGCTCCCAGGTCTCGCGCACCACCTCCTGGCTGCCGTCGGGCACGACCAGCACGGTGGTCATGCCGAGCTCATGCGGCACCACCAGATTGCGCGCGAGGTCCTCGAACATCGCGGCCTTCGACGGATCGACGTCGTGAAGCCTCAGGAACTTCTGGTAGGTCTGCGGCGCCGGTTTCGGCTCGAGATCGGCGGCGATGATGTCGAACACGCCGTCGAAATGATTGGAGATGCCGAGCCGGCCCAGCACCGCATCGACATGGTCGACCGAGCCGTTGGTCAGGATCAGCTTGCGCCCCGGCAGTTTTGCGATCGCAGCGCCCATCGCCGGATTCGGCTGCAGCGGCGAATGGTCGATCTTGTGCACATAGGCGAGATAGTCGTCGGCCTGCACGCCGTGCTCGGTCATCATCCCGCGCATCGTGGTGCCGTAGCGCAGGTAATAGTCCTTCTGCAACCGCCTTGCCTCCTCGGGCAAGATCTTCAGCCAGTTGCCGACGAACTCGCCGATCCGTGCATCGACCTGTTGCCACAGATTGACGTGATGCGGATACAGCGTGTTGTCGAGGTCGAACACCCAGGTCTCGACATGGCCGAAGCTGCGGGGAGTTTTCATGATGCTGTCGTCCCGGCGAAGGCCGGGACCCATACGCCGCGGTGGCTATTGGTGAACCCGGTGTAAGTCGGCTTTGATTTTGTGGTCATCGACGGTCAACAAAACTCAGTATGGTGGTTATGGGTCCCGGCCTTCGCCGGGACGACAGTCGTGTACGCGGCGCCTTTGTCTTCATCACGGCATCGCAAAGCGCAGCGTCTTGCCGCCGCTGGTCATGTCGACGGTGGTGAAGCCGACCGCGGCGGTGCCGCGGCTCGCGCAGTCGCCCTGCTCGTTGATCTCGAACTTGCTCTCGCGGGTGCAGAGCAGCACCGCGCCGCCCCAGTTCAGCGGCTTGTCCTTGATGCGGATGGCGCGGTTGTCGCCGTCGACCGCTTCGGCGAAGGAATAGATCTGCTTCGGCGTGCCCGATACGTCGGGATGCAGGCACTTGCCGGGGTCGATGCGATACCAGCCGCGGCTGGTTACCATCTTGCCGTCGTCGGTGGCAACCGCGGCCATCACCTTGTGCGGCGTGTCGTTGCACCAGGTCAGTCCCGACGGCGACGGCTTCTGCACGGCGTCGACCATGGTGGCGAAGAAGTTCGGCGACTGCACGATGTCGCTGCCGAGCCCGCGGCTCTTGAGGAAGGCCGACAGCGCGCCCTGGGTCTTCGGCCCGTCGACCCCATCGATCGGCGCCGCATCATAGCCTGCGATCACCAGCAGGCGCTGGATGCCGGCTAGCCGCGCCTGCTCGTCGTCATACTCGCTGTCTTCGGCGAGGTAGGCGACGAGGTTGCCGTCATCGGTCTGCGTCGGCGTGATCTGGGTGAACTGCGCCGGTGTCTGGCCGGAGCGGCATTGGCGCGCGGCGGCGATCACGAAATTGTCCTGCGCGACGCACAGCGTGTCGGTGCCGTTCTGCGGGATCGGCGAGGCGCCGTAGACGCCGAGCGCGCGGGCATTGAGCAGCACGCGGTCGGCGGTGAGCGCGCCCTGCACCACGACGCGGCAGGTCGCGGGATCGATGCGGAACCAGCCGCGTGTCGCGGTTGCGGCTTTGTCGTCGATGCCGATCGCGGCCTCGATCACATAGCTCATGCGGTTGCACAGCTTGAGATCGGCATGCGCCGGCGCCGACGAGAACAGGAACGACATCAGCGCGGCCGGCAGCGACATCGCGAGCCGTGCCGCCGGCGACCGGCGAGGGATGCTCGCCGTGTGTCCCGCGTCTGCCATTACTTATGGATCAGCGTGCCGGTGCCCTGGTTGGTGAAGAGCTCGAGCAGCACCGCGTGCTGGGTCTTGCCGTCGATGATCACGACGCCCTGCACGCCCTGTTCGAGCGCGTAGATGCAGGTCTCGACCTTCGGGATCATGCCGCCGGAGATCGTGCCGTCGGCGATCAGCTTGCGGGCTTCCTTGATCGACAGGTCCGGAATCAGCTTCTTGGACTTGTCGAGCACGCCGGGCACGTCGGTCAGCAGCAGCAGGCGCTTGGCTTTCAGCGCGCCCGCGATCGCGCCGGCAAAGGTGTCGGCGTTGATGTTGAGCGTCTGGCCGTCCTGCGAGGTCGCCAGCGGCGCCAGCACCGGGATCAGCTCATAGCCGATCAGCTGATTGAGCAGCGTGAGGTCGACCTTCTCGGGGTCGCCGACGAAGCCGAGATCGACCGCCTTCTCGATGTTGGAATCGGGGTCGACCATGGTGCGCGTCGTCTTCGACGCCTTCACCATGTTGCCGTCCTTGCCGGAGAGGCCGACGGCCTTGCCGCCAGCCTCGTTGATGTAGCCGACGATCTGCTTGTTGACCGAGCCCGCCAGCACCATCTCGACGATCTCGATGGTCGCGGCATCGGTGATGCGCAGGCCCGCGGCGAATTCCGACTGGATGCCGAGGCGCTTCAGCATGGTTGCGATCTGCGGCCCGCCGCCATGCACCACCACGGGATTGATCGCGGTCTGCTCGAGCAGCACGATGTCGCGCGCGAACGCCTTGGCGGTGTCCTCGGCACCCATGGCATGGCCGCCATATTTAATGACGATGGTTTCCTCGTCATATTCCTGCATGTGCGGCAGCGCCTCGGACAGGATGCGGGCCTGATCGAGCGGGCTGATGTGCTGGTCGGTCATGGGGCTGGTCTCACGTCAGCGGAGGGA
Source organism: Bradyrhizobium sp. C9 (assembly GCF_002532045.1). Classification (GTDB taxonomy): domain Bacteria; phylum Pseudomonadota; class Alphaproteobacteria; order Rhizobiales; family Xanthobacteraceae; genus Bradyrhizobium. Next base: position 103,432 of record NZ_NWTG01000013.1, read on the forward strand.
CGGGCGCGTTTCTATCTGATTGCCGGGCAGGGCGCAAAGTGGGGTTGATGCAGGGCTGTCACACGGTGGCCCTTCTTTCCTTCTCCCCTTGTGGGAGAAGGTGGCGCGGATGTAATCCGCGCCGGATGAGGGGTTTGTCTCCGCGGATGGAGACCCCTCACCCGCCTTCGCTTCGCGAAGGCGCCCTCTCCCACAAGGGGAGAGGGGAAGGCGTGCCTATCAACGCCTCGGCCACATGGCCGAAACCGCCAGCACCAGCCAGCTCAGGATCAGCAGCGTTCCGCCTGATGGAGCCGCCATCGGAAACAGGCCATGGCCGCCATATTGGCGCAGCGTGAGATCGCCGGCGAACAATGACGCGGCGATGACGAAGCCTGCCGCCGCCACGATGCCGAGCTTTGCATGGATGATCGCGCGCTCGGCGACCGCAACGGTCGCGATGGCGGCGGTGGCATGGAACAGCAGCATCGAGGACGCTGCCGCCAGCCGCGTGGCATCCGGCAAATGGGCTGCGGCCGCCGCCAATATCACGCCGCAGGCGCCCATGATGGCGGCAAGGCCGATCAGGAGGCGGGATGCGCCGTTCATCGGCGCCGTTCCTCGATCAGGCGTACCATGGCGGCACGCAGCTCCGGCATGCCGTCGCCGGTGCGTGACGAGGTCACCAGCACTTCGGGGAACGCGGCGGGATGTTTTGCGAGCGTCGCGATCGTGTCGGCGGTGACGGTCTTGAGTTCGCCGGCCTTGACCTGGTCGGCCTTGGTCAGCACGACCTGGTAGCTGACCGCGGACTTGTCCAGCGTCTTCAGCACGTCGAGATCGACGTCCTTGATGCCGTGGCGGGCGTCGATCAACACATAGACCCGCGCCAGCGTCGCGCGCCCGAGCAGGAATTTGTGGATCAGCGCGGTCCATGACGCCACCTTCGTCTTCGGCGCTGAGGCGTAGCCGTAGCCGGGCATGTCGACGAGACGAATGTCCGCGTTTTCCGGACCCTCGAAGAAGATCAGTTCCTGGGTGCGGCCCGGCGTATGCGAGGTGCGCGCCAGCGCATTGCGGCCGGTCAGTGCGTTGATCAGGCTCGACTTGCCGACATTGGAGCGGCCGGCAAAGGCGACCTCGAGGCCGGCCATCGGCGGCAGCGTCTCGATCGTGGGCGAGGCCCAGATGAAGCGCCAGTCGCCGGCGAACAGCTTGCGTCCCTGCTCGATCAGCTCCGCATCAGGTTCGGTGGTCATGCGAAGGATCCCATTTCGTCGTGGCCGGGCAAAGGCCCGAAGCGCAGCCTTGGCGTAAGACGACCCGGCCATCCGCGTCAACCGGCCATCCATGTCAACGCCTTGCCGCCCTCCAATACGTCAATGCCCGGCACGAGGCCGGGCATGACGCAATGATAGATCGGGCGCAGGAAGCTACGTCGGCTTCTTGGCGAAGGTCGACTTCAGATTGTCGAATAACTCCACCTTCACGCCGTTCTTGCGCATGATGAAGCTCTGCTGCAGCACCGAGAGGGTGTTGTTCCACGCCCAGTAGATCACGAGACCCGCCGGGAAGCCGGCCAGCATGAAGGTGAAGATCAGCGGCATCCAGTCGAAGATGATCTTCTGGGTCGGATCCGGCGGCGCCGGGTTGAGCTTCATCTGCACCCACATCGTGATGCCCATGATGATCGGCCAGATACCCATCACCAGATAGGCGCCGAAATGCGGTCCGAGCAGCGCGATCGGATCGAACGGGATCAGCCCGAACAGCGTGAACAGATTGGTCGGATCGGGCGCCGAGAGGTCCTTGATCCAGCCGAAGAACGGCGCGTGCCGCATTTCGATGGTGATGAACAGCACCTTGTAGAGCGAGAAGAACACCGGGATCTGCAACGCGACGGGAAGACAACCGGCGATCGGGTTGATCTTCTCCTTCTTGTAGATCTCCATCATCTCCTGCTGCTGCTTCACGCGGTCGTCAGGATAGCGTTCCTTCAGCGCCTGAAGCTGCGGCTGCACTGACTTCATCTTCGCCATCGAGGCGTAGGACTTGTTGGCGAGCGGGAAGAACAACAGCTTCACGATCACGGTCACCAGGAGGATCGCGATGCCGAAATTGCCGACCAGGCGATAGAACCAGTCGAGCGCCAGGAACATCGGCTTGGTGATGAAGTAGAAATGGCCCCAATCGATCAGCAGATCGAAATGGTTGAGGCCGAGCTGCTTGTTGTAGCCGCCGAAGCCGACCAGCGGGAAGTTGAGGCCGACGGTCGCGGCCTCCTTCGCGCCGGCGAACAGCCGCGCATGGGCAACGCCGGTGCCCCCGATCGGAATGGTCTGCGCGCCGAGCATGTAGTCGGCCCGATAGCGTTTGGCGCGCGGATCGGAAGCCTGGTCGTTGGTAAGACGGGCCGTTTGCAGTGTGGCGTTGGTGTCCGGCAAAAGGGCTGTCGCCCAGTATTTGTCGGTAATGCCGAGCCAGGCGTTGGTCACGTTGTCAAACTTGACGCCACGCGAGTCCTCGCCGGTCGGGATCTTGCTGTCGTCGATGTTCTTGTAGGTGTATTCCTGCAGACCTTGTTCGCCGAGATAGCCGATCAGGCCTTCATGCAGGATCGCGTAGCCTGAGACCGGCGGCTTGCCGCCGCGCGAGATCAGCCCGAACGGGTACAGCGTCACTGGCGCGCTGCCTTGATTGATGACCTCGTCCTTGATGCTGAAGAGGTAGCGATCGTCGATCGAGATGGTGCGGCGGAAGGTCAGGCCCTGGCCGTTCTCGTATTTCAGAACCACCGGGGTGCTCGGCGACAGGCTGTTCGACCCCTCCTGCTCCCAGACGGTTTCGGCGTCCGGCGTCTTTACCGACGAGCCGTTGGCGGTCAGCCACAGGAACTCGGCATAATAAGGCTCGGCGGTGCCCGACGGCGACAGCAGCACGATGGCCGGTGACTTGGGGTCGACCGTCTCGCGGAACTGGACCAGCGACAGATCGTCGATCCGGGCACCCTTCAGCGCGATGCTGCCGATGATGCGCGGGCTCTCGATCTTGATGCGCGGGCCGGCCGCGAGCGCCGTCTCGCGGCTCGCCACCGGAGCGTCGGCAGCAGGCCTGCCCGGTGCCGGGGAGGGCGTCGTTGCGCTTCCCGGAGTGGCGCCAGCAGCAGCACCGGGAGTCGCCTGCGGCGCCGGTTTCAGCAGCTCGGCCTGGCGCTGCGCCTCGCGCTGCTTCTCCATCTGCGGCACGTTGTAGAAGTATTGCCAGGCGATCAGGACGAGGCCCGACAGAATGACGGCGATGATCGTATTGCGGTTGTCGGACATCTCTTAGGGTCTCGTCATTCCATTCGGATTGGGCGCGCTTTTGTTACCCGCCTTTTGCGCAGGCCGGTCGAGGCGGCGCAGCGCCGACCGCAGGTCGTCAATCATGGTCGCAAAGTCGCGGGTCAGCGCGTCACGACGGCCGACTAGCACATAATCATGGTGCGGCCGCATGAATACGGCATCGACCCGTCTTATCACTTCGCGAAGCCGGCGGCGGATGCGGTTGCGCTCGGTCGCGGTGCCGTTCTTCTTGGTGACGGTATAGCCGATGCGGATCGGGCCCTGATCGTCGCGACGGCGGCCCTGCAGCACAAAAGCTGCGGTATTCGCCCGTGCGCCATTGGCAACGGCGAGGAAATCCGCCCGCTGCCTCAGCCGATCCATAATGGGTATCTCCGGAGAGGAGACGTCCGGGCTCAGGCGCTCAGGCGCTTGCGGCCACGCGCGCGGCGCGCAGCGAGGACCTTGCGGCCGCCGGCCGTGGCGAGACGGGCGCGGAAGCCGTGACGGCGCTTGCGCACCAGTTTGCTGGGTTGATAAGTCCGCTTCACGGGTAATTCTCCGCTGACCGGGCAATTTGCCGTTATATTGAGATGGAATCCGGTGATGCTGGCGGGCTCAAACGAGCCATTTACGGCCCCAAAGAGCCGCCCCCGGTCAAGAACCGGGCCATCGCGGACAGTTGGCGCGGCTTATAAGGGAGCGCCCTGTTTTCGTCAATGTCACAGGGCGTCGCAAAGAGGGTTCTTTGAAACGTCGCAATTGGGGCGAATATATCTGATTTCGCGGGGTATTTGACGGTAAGGGTACGCTTTGGGGCGTTCGGGGAACCGCCGACATTAGCGATCCGTAATTTGACCGGCTTGGGGGCCGGACCGCATCTTCCGACCCCTCAGCCAAACAAGGCCTTATCTTGTGGCTCTAACTGACGATCAGGCGACCGCGCAGAAGCAGCGGCCCAAGCCGCCCCTTCGGCTCGGGCTCTCGGGCAAGCTTTTGCTGCTGACGATCCCGCTGGTGATGATCGCCGGGCTCCTGATCTACGTGCCGGCCATCGCCAACTTCCGGATGAACCGGCTCAATGACCGCCTGGCGGCCGCCAACACCGCGGCGCTGGTGCTCGATGCCGCCCCGTCCGGCCTGGTGCCGGATTCGCTGGCCCGGCAGATCCTGACCAGCATCGGCGCCCGTGCGGTTGCCATCAAGCTAGGCCAGCAGCGCCGCCTGCTCGCCAGCGCCGACCTGCCGGCCGCGATCGACCATGATGTCGACATGCGGGCCATGACGGTGTGGTCCGCGATCGTCGATGCCTTCGAGATCATGCTCGAACACGGTGACCAGACCATCCGCGTGGTCGGACCTGCGCCGGGCCAGGCGCAATTCATCGAGGTCGTGATCGACGAGAAACCGCTGCGGCAGGCGATGTACCGCTTCTCGCGCAACGTGCTGGTGGTCGCGCTGCTGATCGCCGGCCTGACCGCCGGCCTGGTCTATCTGGCGCTGCATTATCTGTTCGTCCGCCCGATGCGGCGGCTGACCGCGAGCCTGGTCGGCTTCCACGAGAATCCGGAGAGTTCGGCGCGAATCATCGTGCCAAGCCAGCGCGGCGACGAGATCGGCGTCGCCGAGCGCGAACTGTCGGACATGCAGCGCGACCTGGTCTCGATGCTGCATCAGAAAAGCCGGCTCGCCGCGCTCGGGCTCGCCGTCTCCAAGATCAATCACGATTTGCGCAATCTGCTGGCGTCCTCGCAACTGCTGTCGGATCAGCTCGCCAGCGTGCCCGACCCGCGGGTGCAGCGCTTCGCGCCGAAACTGCTGCGCTCGCTGGAGCGCGCCATCGCGTTCTGCCAGTCGACCTTGTCCTATGGCCGCGCGCAGGAGGCGGCGCCCGACCGCCGCGTGATCATGGTGGAGCCTGCGGTTGCCGAGGTGCGGGAATCGGCCGGGCTTGCCACCGATGTCTCCATCACCTGGATCAGCGCGATCGAGCGCGGCCTCACCATCGACGCCGATCCGGATCAGCTGTTCCGTGTGCTGCTCAATTTGGTGCGCAATGCGACGCAGGCCCTGGAAAGCCGGCAGGACAGCGATGGCGGTGCGCAGCAGATCCGCATCACCGGCCGCCGCGAGGGGACGGTTGCGATCATCGAGGTCTCCGACACCGGCCCCGGCGTTCCGGCCAAGGCGCGCGAGCACCTGTTCGAGGCGTTCCAGACCTCCGGCCGCCCCGGCGGCAGCGGCCTCGGCCTTGCGATCGCCGCCGAGCTGATCCGCGCCCATGGCGGCCATATCCATCTGGTCGAGGGCACCATCGGCGCCACGTTCCAGATCTCGATCCCGGATCGCCCGGTGGAACTGCTGTCGATCCGCAGCGAACGGGCGAGGGCCTGAGGCCGTCCCCCGGTCATCCGGGCGGCGAAAACGGCGGCCGAAATTGCCGCTTCCAGACCTTGCCAACCGGACCCGGAGCCTGTAGCTAGAGCGCTCTTTCGCGACGTTCCGGGGCTCCCGGAACCGTGCGGGCCTCAGGCCCACCTGCGAAAATGCGCCCGTAGCTCAGCTGGATAGAGCATCAGACTACGAATCTGAGGGTCGGACGTTCGAATCGTTCCGGGCGCGCCATTTGGCATTGTTTTCATTGAAGTTTTGCGTCGCTTGTCGCGCTCGCTCCCGGCCGGAGCGAGAGCGGCGCCGTTGACCGCCGGCACCGGGCTGGTCGCGACGATCAAATACTTGTGCGACGCAGTATGATTTTATTGCATTGCAACAAACAGCGTCTACCTGTGCTGCTCGAGTTCTATCGAGGAGCCTCCAAGTGACCAAGATTTCTCTGTCCATCGTAGCCGCCACCCTCGCAATCGCGAGCGCGACGATCGCATCCGCTGCGGAGCGTCCGACTTTCGAGGCCGCGGGCCTGCCGATCTCGCCGGTGCAGGCTGGTGTGCTTGGCGCCGCCAACGTCCACGAGCAGGCGCCGGTAGCCGCGACGTCGGCAACTCCGCATCAGCTCAGTGTTCTGACGCCGCGAAGCAAGATCACGACCGCCCGGGCTTCGGTCCGGACGGACCGCGCGTTGCACTGATCGACTCCGCTGATCCAACTCCAGAAAGCCCGCGACCACGTCGCGGGCTTTCTCATATGTGAGGTGTGCAACGGCTGCCTCCGCCCTCGCTTATCTGCGCAGCAGCATGCGGCTGTCATCGAACTCGATCGCACGCTTGGACAGCCAAAAGGCCTCGACATTGCCGATTTGCGAACGCCGTCGACGCGGGTGATGGCGAGGGCCATCCCGTAGAAACCCTGCTTGCGCTCGTCCGACCGTTGAGAAAAAATAAGTCCTTTTAGGCTATAGGCGACAGAACGTTTTATTCATTTTGTCCGTCCATTTGAACCGGCGGGTCATCTCTCATGTCGAGTGAGATCTCAGACGCCATTTTCCTGGCGGCGGTGTATCTGGGTGTCGTTTACAGCACACGCATCCTCGAGACGTGGTGGCCGATTGCAGACGTTCCCGGCTCCGAGTTTCGTGATGATTGGTTAGCTGTCATCGTGAGCATCGGATTGGAGAACCTGCTCGCTCCGATCGCGGCCATCAGCGTGGGCATCATCGCGAGCTATACCGGGCTTGGCTGGATCAAGTTACCGACCGAGGGTTACTGGTGGTACGCCTCTCTCGCGTTCGTCGTGGTTGCACTCGATCTCTACAAGTACACGTTCCATCGTCTTCAGCACGCGATCCCGTTCCTTTGGGCGATGCACTCGTTCCATCACAGCGCGAATGCCCTGACGTTCATTACCGCCGGCCGACATTTCTGGCTGGAGAGAGTGCTGTCTGACGCCTTTCTTCCAATCCTGGCGATCCTGTTTCGGGTCCCGCCCGATATGGCAATTGCCGCGGGATTTATCTTCTTCGTCCCCGATGCGTGCGCGCATCTCAACGTCCGCATCCCGCTCGGCCGCTTCGTGACATGGATCAACAACCCGCAATGGCACCGGATCCATCACTCGGTGCATCCCGAGCATCGGGACAAGAACTTTGCTGCCTTCTTTCCGCTCCTGGACATTCTGTTCGGCACGGCGTGGGTGCCGAAGCCGGACGAGTATCCTGCGACAGGACTCGTGCCGGCCGAACGGGTGGACATCATCAACAGCGTGATCTGGCCGATCCGGCATCTTCGGCATGGGGAGTCAAAGAATGAACTGGGTTAAAGGCCTCTTGCTGTTCTTCGCCTTGCTGCTGGGGTACGCCGACCTCGCGTCGACCAATGTGATTTTGACTCTCGGGTTGGGCGAGTTGAACCCGTTCATGCACCTGGCACAGACATGGTTCGGCGTATGGTGGCTGGTCCCCAAGCTCGGTCTCACGTTTGTCTTGACGTGGTTACTCTGGCGCAGCAACAACGTTTACAACATCGCTCTCGTCGTCGCCTTCTGCTGTACGCCGGTCCTGAATAATCTCGTCATCATCGCGGGTGCGAACTGAGCCGGCCGCTTCGTCTCATTGCCGGACCCGGCGAAGCACTTGTGTTGTCCGGCGCATCTTGCTGCAAGTCCAATGAAGCAGAACCGCGCGCGGCGCGGGACATCAGTTCGGGTATTCTAGAACGATAAGAGTTTCTCCATGGGTAGTATTGACGAGGTGCAACCTTGTGCGCCCGGCCCGGTTTCGGCACGGGCCGCGCGCGTGTTCCCTCACCCATATTCTGAAGCCGCAGAGGCCAGGAGCCTGTGGATCATCATTGCCGCGCTCACCGGAGTTGCAGCCGCGGGGCTCGTTCTGTCGGGACTTTGGGTCTCATTCAACCCTGTGATCGTCGTCGGCTTCGTGGCGTTGGTCGGCCTCAATGTGGTCTACACCAGGATCAGGCCCAACAGACGTATCGCGTCATTTGCCCTCACCTGCGCGCAACTGGTCGCGTTCACCAATGTCGGAACCGTTCTCAGCTATCTTGCCGCGTCCGCCGCATTCCCTCTGGTCGACAACGCTCTCGCCGCGACCGATTCCGCGCTCGGCTTCGATTGGCTCGCATTCTTCAACTGGGTGAAGCTGGAGCATCCGAGCATCGGTTGGGCGCTCGATATCATCTACGATACGCTCTTCATTCAGTTCGGCGTCCTGCTGGTTGTGCTGAACACGATCGGTAAGCTCGAAAGGGCAAGAGAACTCGCCTGGCTCTTTGTGACCACCTTGCTGATGATCCTTCCTCTGTCGATGGTGCTGCCGGCGGAGGGGGCCTGGGCGCATTACGGTGTGTCGCATTTGACAAGCGCCTATTATCTGTCCGACTTCTATGCGATCCGCGATGGATCCACGAAGGTCATCGATCTGTCCAGGATCAACGGCATCATTCAGTTCCCCTCGTTCCATGCCGCGCTTGCGCTGATCCTCATCCTGACGAGCCGGGGCACTTTCCTGTTCGCCGTCTTTCTCCCGCTCAACATTCTGATCATCGTATCGGCGCTGACCGCCGGCGGTCACCATCTGAGCGATATTGTCGTCGGACTGGCCACCGTGCCTGCGGCCATGCTCGTGTTGCGGGAGCGCAAACTTTCGTCCTAGCGCATCTTCGGTTCTGATCGACTCAGAACCGAAGCTCTAGATTCCTGGTTTTGATGCGTTTTCTTCTCGCGATCCGGCGTCCACTTCGCTCAAAATCGCTCTCGCTTACAGAACCTGGCCGCCTTTTCCGGCGACAAACACTCTGGAATGACAAATGATCGCGTCCAGCGGTCGGGAGATCGAGTGATGTCGGATAGAACCGTGCTCGCCTGCATCGTCGGCAGTGCCCTGACCCTGGGGGGCCTGGGTGCGACCGTCCACGCGCAGACGCCGTCGAGCTGCAAGGAGCCGCGGGTGGGCACCAACCGCGTCCCGATGCTGTCGCCGCCGCTCGCCAATGTGGTGACAGGTAAGGGACGGCTGCAATTCTACTCGGCGCCGAATCTTCACTGCCCGATCGGCGGCGTGTTCGTGATTCCAAATGACGAGCTCGTCGCCTATGCGCAAACCGATGACGGCTGGTCGTCGGTGATGTACCTCAATCCGGGGACGGGCAATGACGTGTCGGGTTGGGTGAGGTCGGCGCGACTGAAGGTGACCGGAACCATCGGTCCCAAGTAGCATGTGACCGGACGACCTGCCGTTGTCAGCTCGTGCGGTCACGCGGATGTCACGGACCGACGTTCGGTTCGCGCATTAACCTCCACAAGTTGAATTTCTTGACGGCTCCGGCGTGAAGTTGAAGGGTTGCCGCAGGGCGAGCGCCCTGGTTGCGCAATCGAGGTCAAGACTCTCGATTTGCTTGAATGATGACAGTGATCGCCGGACAGGCGCACCGCGCGGTGAGCCATGCGGCGACAGGTCATCGGCTTTGAACATTATTGATTACAGGCGTCCGACGACGCCACTGCGATCGGACAGAGATTAGGTGGCGAAGCATGTTGAACCCAACGTCGCATATTGCTCTGAAGGCCAACCACCCGCGTGACGCGCGAGCGCGTCTGCCAATTGCTGTGCGTTAGATGTTGCAAGGCGGGCCGCAAACGCAGCTTGATACGCCGGCTCCGCGCAAGGGCGCCGGCGTGGCGAGCCGGCCGTAATGCATGTGTAGAGCGGCGTCAATGAATCGCCGCGTACATGATCTTCTCCTCGGTGGCCTCGAGCGCGGAGAATTCCTCGACCACCTTGCCCTGGCGCGAGACCAGGATGCGGTCGGAGAGGGCCATGATCTCGGGCAGATAGGATGAGATCACCACCACCGCCTTGCCCTCATCGGCGAGCTGATTGATCAGCTCGTGGATCTCGACAATGGCGCCGACGTCGACGCCGCGGGTCGGCTCGTCGAAGATGATCAGTTCGGGCTCCTGCACCAGCGACTTGGCGATCACGACCTTCTGCTGGTTGCCGCCTGAAAGCTCGACCACCCTGGCCTCGTCGCCGATGGCGCGGACCTTCAGCCGCTGGGTCCAGCTCTTGCCCACCGTGTTGGTCTCGCGCCGCGACAGCATCATCCGGCCGGCGGGAAATTTCGAGAGCAGCCCGAGATAGATGTTGCGGGCGATCGAGGCGGTCTCGAAGAAGCCCTCGACCTTGCGATCCTCGGTCACATAGGCGATGCCGGCCTTCACCGCCGGCGCCGGCACCCGGTAACGCACCGGCTTGTCATGCAGCAGGATCTCGCCGCCGTGGAAGAAGTCGCGCTTCAACACGCCGGATACGATCTTGAAAGTCTCGGTGCGGCCTGCGCCGACCAGGCCGAACACGCCGGTGATCTGCCCGGCAAACACCGACAGCGAATTGTTCTTCACCATCGGCGCCATCTTGAGATTCTGCACCGTAAGCACGCGTGCGCCGGCGGGCCGGACGCTGGCCTTCCTGGCGCCGTACAGCGTGTTGGAGAGGTCGCGTCCGACCATCGCCTGCACGATCGCGGCGCGATCGAATTTCGCCGCATCGTCGGTGACGACGTGCTTGCCGTCGCGCAGCACGGTGATGCGGTCGGCGAGCAGCAGGGCCTCTTCCAGCGCATGCGAGATGAAGACGATCGAAACGCCGCGCTTCTTGAGATCGCGAACGAGGTCGAAGAAATATTTCTTCTCTTCCGGCGTCAGCGATGCGGTCGGCTCGTCGAAGATGATGACCTTGGCCTTGTGCAGGACCGCGCGCGCGATCTCCACCATCTGCTTCTTGGCCGCGCCGAGCCCGCTCACGGTCGCCGTCGGCGTCACGTCGAAATTGAGCGACTGCAGGAACTGCTGGGCGGCGATGTAGATGCCGCGCAGCCGGTTGTAGAACTTCTCCTGCCCGAGAAACAGGTTTTGCGCCACGGTCATGGTCGGCACCAGGCTGTTCTCCTGGAACACCATGGCGATGCCGAGATTGCGGGCCTCGAGCGGCGTGCGCGGGGCGACGTCGGAGCCGTCGACCGTCATGCTGCCCGAGGTCAAGGTCACGACGCCGGCCATCACCTTGGTCAGCGTCGACTTGCCGGCGCCGTTCTCGCCGACCAGCGCATGGATCTCGCCGCGGCGCAGGTCGAAGTCGACGCCCTCGATGGCGGGCACGCCGGCGTAGAGCTTGGTAGCCTTGTGCAGGGACAGCACGGTGTCGCTCATGAGCCTGTCTCCTCGGCAAGCCCGGCGAGGGGCAGTTTCAGCACGCGGCCCGGTCCCTTGGCGATCAGCACGAGGTCGCTGCCCAGCTCGAGCGCTGCGACGACGCCGTGATTGACGCCGTCGACCCGGCTATGCAGCGAATAAAGCGGCTTGCCGTCTTCGCCGAGCCGGATCACGAGGCCGTAGGAACGCGGCGGCGCCCACGGCTTGATCACGCCCATGGTCTTGATGTGCGCGCCCTGCATCGGCTCCTTGAACGAGAAGCCCGAGCGCAGCCGCGGCGCCACCCAATAGGCCGGATCGATCTCGGCCATCATGCGGCGTCGGTAGGCCGGCTCGCGCAGCACGAATTCGATCAGCTGGGTGCGTGCGGTGAATGCGGTGAGCCAATAGCCGCCGCCCGTGGCCTTCGACAGCCGCGACGGATAGACCGGCAGGTGGCCGAGCACGATCTGCGGCGGCCTGCCATCCGCCACAAGCACGAGACGATGCCGCCAGCTCTCGCTGACCAGGACGCCATCGCCGCGCGCGCAGGCGCCGAAGGCGTAGCCGAGCTTCGAGGCCAGCGGCTTCACCGAGCGTGACTTGGGATCGAGCCGGAACACACGGCCGCTCCGGTTGAGCTCCATCAGGTCGCGCGCCCAATCGTCGACGCCGCAACTTGTCGAGCCGTCGGTTGCGATCAAGGCTCCATCGTCCGCCGGCGACAATGCGTTGATCGCATTGAAGGCGGCGTCGCTGAACGTCACATCAGGCTCGCCCGATGAAGGATTGGCATAGAGGCGCACCTCGCGGCCGCCGAGCGCGACCGCGATGCGGCCGTCGGCGAGCGCACACAGCGCCGAGATCGGCCGCTCGAAGCTGCGCAGCTCGCTCGCGGTGCTGCCGTCGAGGCGGAGGAGACGCCGGCCGTCGGCGACATAGAGGTTGCGGCCGTCGGTTGCGAGATCCTCGAGCGCCTCGCACTCCAGCAAGGTGGTCGCGGCCTCCAGCTTCTGGTTCGGCTTGAGCGCGCCGTCGAACGACGGCACGGTGATGGTGGCCTCGCCGCGGCCGAGGAAGCGGTTGGCGAAATCCCTGACGGCCGCGATCACGACGCTTTCCCCCAGCGCTTGTCATACTGCACGTAGTTCGGATCCGCGTTGTCGAGCTTGTAACGACCGATCCGGTTGTTCATGATGCCGCCGAGATAGAGATAGCCGCGATGCTCGCGCATCGAGGTGATCATCGGGTGGTTCTCGCCGCGCAGGTCCCAGAAGGATTCGAGGATCTTGCCCTGCTCGTTGAACTTGACGACGCAGCCGGTGTTGATGTTCGGGAACAGCCATTCGTCGACCGGGACGCGCTTGGCCATGCGGCGGCGGAAGCCCGGCATCTTCCAGGCGAGATCGAGCGAGGGGCTGCGCATGCCGACCAGCGCCAGCCAGTAATTGCCGTCGGAGGCGAGGTTGATGTTGTCGGGATAGCCCGGCAGATTGTCCATCACCACCTCGACCTGGCCCTTCTTCGGCCCCGCGAACCACAGCCGCTTGATCGAGCAGCCGAAGGTTTCGGCGAACAGGATCGACTGGCCGTCGCTGGCGACGCAGATGCCGTTGGGGAATTTGAGGCCGCGCAGCGCCGTATGGGTGGCGCCGGTCTTGGTGTCGTAGCAGATGATGCGGCCGTTGCCGCGCGCCTCGAGGCCGTCGATCGGCCATTCGTCCATCTCGTAGCGCACGGTGGCTTCCGAGAAGAAGATCAGGCCGTCGTCGGTGATGTCGAGGTCGTCGGCGAGCCGCAGGCGGCTGTCGTCATTGACCGAATGCATGCTGCGATTGGTCTCGTCGGTCGCCTTCTCGACGGTGCCGTCGGGCGCGATCCGGTACAGGCCCATGCCGCCGATGCAGACATAGAGATTGTCCTGCCGGTCGAACGCCATGCCGAGCGGCTGACCGCCGATATGGGCGAACACCTCCATGCGCTGATAGTCGGGCGCGAAGAAGCGCATGATGTCGCCATGGCGCGAGCCGGCGTAGAGATTGTTGTTGCGATCGAGGATCACGTCTTCCGGCGCCTCGATGCGGCCGAGGCCGATCAATTCGACGTCGCGCAGCTTGTCGTTCTGCTCGAACGGACCGCCCTGGCCGATCTCGGTGGCCGGGGGCGGCGGCAATGCGTGATAGGTCGGCGCGACATAGACCTTGCTGATGATGCGGGTGCGGTTCTTCTGCCAGCGGATGTCGACCATCGCGGCGACCAGCAGGATGCCTGCGAGCGCCATGCGGTTGATGCCGCCGCGGGCATTGAGCGTAGTGAGGCCGTTGGTGATCAGGAGCACGATCAGCACGCCGACCAGCGATTTGGCGACCGAGCCCTTGCCACCGCCGAGCGTGATGCCGCCGAGCACGGTCGCGGTCAGCACGATCACCTCGAGGCCGACGCCGATGTCGCCGCCGACGGTGCCGAGCCTGGCTGCGAAGAACAGCGCGGCGATGCTGGTGAGCACGCCGCTCGCGACGTAACAGAGCGCGATGGTGCGGCGAACCGGAATGCCGGAATTGTAGGCCGAGCGGCGCGAGCCGCCGATCGCGGTGATGTGCCAGCCCGGGCGCAGCCGCGTCATGAAGATATGGCCGAAGATCGCGATCGCGATGTAAACCAGCGCGACGCTCGGAATGCCGAACACGTCGCCGCCGCCGATGAAATTCCAGGACGGGATATCGGGGAAGGCCGCGGCGATCGAATTGGAGTAGCGTTGGATCAGGAGGTCGAACGCCGAGCGGTAGATGATCAAGGTGATCAGCGTGGTGATGAAGGCGCGTAGCCTCAAGTATCCGATCAGGACGCCGTTGACGGCGCCGAGCAGCGCGCCGCAGGCGAGGGTGGCGACCACCACCGCAGGCACCGGCCAGTTCAGCACGTCGAGCAGATAGAGCGCGCAGAAATCCGTCAGCGCGAAGATCGAGCCGACCGACAGATCGATGCCGCCGACGATGACCACCAGCGCCATGCCGAGCCCGATGAAGCCGATCTCGCCGGCCTGCCGCGCGGTGTCGGCAAGGCTCGCCGGCGACAGGAAATGATCGATGGAGCGGCTGAGCGCAAAGCCGACGATCAAGAGCAGGATCACCGGAATAGCGGTCTCGGTCCAACGCTTGGACAGGATCTCGCCGAGGAGATGATCCGGCCAATAGCGGTAACGCAGGCTCGTCAGGGTATCGCGCATCGGCATTCCAGCAAGGCGTTCGATTTCGGGAGATTGACGTCCCGGGCGGAGCGCGCCCGGGACGTCAAGCGGATGTGGCCGGGCTACTTCTTCAGGTCACTGAGATTCCAGCACGCGGTCTGGCTGTCCGCGTTCTCCTTGGTTATCGGAATCAGGGTGGTGTATTCCGAACCCTTGATCGAGCCGGCCTTGGCACCGGACGACAGCAGCCATTTGATGGTGCCTGCCATCTGCGCGGCCTGGGTCGGCACGTCGTAGCTCAGGTTGAGGTCGAAGGCGCCGGACTTCACGAGCTCGCAGGCGCCCTTGCGCTCGCCGCCGCCGGAGGTGGCGACGAACACCTTGCCGGTCAGGCCGGCTTCCTTCACCGCGGCCGCGGTGCCGATGTCCATGCCGTCCCAGAAGCCGACGATGCCGCACAGATCGGGATTCTGCTTCAGCACCGTCTGGGTGATCGCCTTGGCCTTTGCGGCATCCCAGTCCGCGGCCTGGCTCGAGACCACTTTGATTTCCGGATGCTTGGCAAGCACGTTCTCGACGCCCTTGAGCGTGTAGGCGCTGGCCGCGGCCGAAAGCGCGCCCTGCACGATGGCGATCTTGTTCGACTTGCCCTGGCACGCCTTGACCACGGCTTCAGTGTCCTTCTCGCCGATCTCGATCCAGTTGGCGCCGACGAAGGCCGAAGAGCGATAGGCCGATCCCATGTTGATCTGGATGACGTAGATGCCCTCGTTCTCGGCGCGCTGCAGCAGCTTGGCGTAGGTCTGCACGTCCGGATTGTGGATCACCATCACGGCCGGCTTCTCCGAGATCAACGAGGTCACCGCCTGCGCGCCGGCATTGGTGTTCCAGTTGGGATCGCGGATCTCGAACTTGACGCCGAGGGGCTCTAGCTCCTTCTTCATGCCGGCGTACCAGCCTTCGGTGAGGTCGAAGTTCATGGCGACCGGAACGTAGGCCACCGTCTTGCCGGCAAGGGCCTCCTTGAACGGCTTCTGGAACGGCTCGTCGAGGCCCTGCTGGGCCAGAGCCGGGGCGGCGATGGCCGCGAGCCCGAGCGTTGCGGCGATCACCTTGGCAGTCCTGACAGCGTATTTCATTGCTTCCTCCTTGGTCGTGATTGATCGTTCTTTGACTTGGTTCAGATGTCGCCCTGCTGTGCCGTTTCTTCGTTGCGCGGATTCAGGAATGAGTCCGTAATGACGGCGAGAAGCAGGACGACACCTTTGACGAGGTTTTGTCCGGCGTAGGAGATGTCCATGATGGTCATCCCGTTCAGCATGGTGCCGATCAGCAGCGTTCCGATGATGACGTTGAGCACGCCGCCGCGGCCGCCCGACAGGCCGATGCCGCCGAGCACGACGACGAGAATGACGTCGTAGATCAGGGTCGAATTGAAGACCCGGGTCGGCATCGAGTTGACCGACGCCGCCATCACCAAGCCCGCGAAGCAGCCGATCAGGGCCGCGACGACATATTGCAACACGATGATCGGCCGCGAGGGGATGCCGGTGACGCGAGCCGCATAGGGATTGTCGCCGATCGCGTAGATATAGGCGCCCCAGCGCGTCTGTCGTAGCAGGAAGGCGACCACCACGCAGGCGATCGCGAACATCACGATCGAGGTCGGGATGCCGGCGATGGTGCCTTGTCCGAGCCGCTCGAATCCCTTCATGCCGTCGCTCCACTGCACGACGTCGAGCTGAAACAGCGCGGCCTGTCCGAGGCCGGCGAGCAGCAGGCCGGTCGCCAGCGTCGCAAACAGCGAAGGGACCTCGGCGTAGGCGATCAGCCAGCCATTGACCAGGCCGAACGCGATCGTGAGTAGCACGGCGGTCAGCAGCGAGGCCGGCAGCGAGTGGCCGTTCTGCACCATCTGCAGCACGAGCCCCGGAGGCACCGCGAGGGCTGCGATCAGCGAGATGTCGATGCCGCGGCCGATCACGACCAGCGCCATCGCAAGCCCGAGGATGCCGAGCACCGCGACGTTCTGCAGCAGCGTCAGCATGTTTTCCGGCGTCAGGAAGCCGCGCAGGAAAATCGAGAACGCCAGGAACAGCACGGCGAATACGGCGAAGACGATCTCCTGTTGATTGAACCGCAATCGCTTCATTGCCTCGTCCTTCCTGCTGCTATGGCTGCGCCGTCGGCCTGGATCTCGTGCGGGAGCCGGTCGCGACGCGGCCGGGCCGCGTCCTGCCGGCGACTGCGGCGTCGACGAAGGCGCCGACGGCGTTGATGTAGGCCTCGATCGAGGTGCCGCGCCTGCGGTACTTCGCGCGCTTGACGTACCAGTCCTGCAACAGCGGCTTGATCAGCGAGGCCGTCAGCGTGACCTGGTCGACGGCGAACGCCCCGCTGGCGACGCCCTGCTTCAGGACATCGGCGATGATCTTCTCGGTCATCACCTCCATCTCGATGGCGCGCTGGCGCTCCGCGGGCGGAAACGATTTCGCTTCCATGAAGGAGAACACGAACCAGGGCTGCATCGCCTCGCTCATGCGAACATGGGTAGCGATGATCCAGTGCAAATGCTTGCGCGCATCCTGCTTCACGCCGGCGGGCGGCGCGGTGAGGACCTCTGCGGCCGTTTCGGCGACCTCGCCGAGGATCATCGACAGCAGCGTCGGCTTGCTGTCGAAATAGGTGTAGAGGCCGCCCATGCTGAGGCCGGAGGCCTCAGCGAGCTGGCGCAGCGTGGTGGCATGAAAGCCGTGCTTGTTGGAAAGCGTGAGCGTCGCGCCGATGATGCGCGTGAGGTTCGGAACGGCGAGATGCGATTTCTGCACCCGGATGGAATCGCGATGGCGTTCGAGGATGCGTGCGCAAAGCACGTCCATCGCGAACGCATTCGTCCCCGGCCGCTGACGCGCGAGACCCACGTTGCCTCCCTGGCTATGTCCCCGGACATTGCATTTGGTTGCCGGTCCGGGCCGGGCTTTGCGCCCTTGCTCAATTCCTAGCCCACGAACCGCGGTTCGGAAAAGGGGGATAATCAAATTTTCTGAGAGAGCGCTCGCTCGTTTTTTGGCCCCGCGCCGCGTCGCTTGCCTGGAGCCCGGCGCCGCTCCGGCGCGGTTCGGGAACTTTTCGCGCTGAAAGGTCAGCACAAATCCCGGGCACTTCGGCCGATCGTGCTGCCAGTTAGACGGCCGTCACATTCCAGATATAAGAACGCAGGCTCGTTGGCCGGAAGGCCAACCCGCACAGACATGCTGGCCGAATTTCACCCACGGTCACTTTGGGCCGAAGCAAGGTTATGACGGCAGTTGGATCACATGGTGCACGCGCGGGGGCTGCGATCAGCGCTGACGCTCCGGGAGCCTCCGCAACGTCGCGGTATCTGTTCGGGATTTGTGCTGCGCTCCTTATCGGCAGCATCTGCGCGGTTGCCGCGCAGCAGCGCGACACCGTTGCGGCATCTGCAGCGATTGAATTCAACATCCCGGCCCAGCCGCTTGCGAGCGCGCTGCAGGCCTATGGCGAACGCACCGGCGTTCAGGTGCTCTATGAGAGCAATTCCGCGACGGGACGGAAATCGACCTCGGTCGAAGGCAACCTCACGCCCGAGGATGCATTGAATTTGCTGCTGACTGGAACCGACCTGAAGGTCCAGTACATTCGTCCGGATGCCATCACGCTTGCTTCGCGCGCCGTGCGCGCCGACCGTCCGCCGGCGAGCCCACTTGCGACCGCGGATCTATCGCTCGGCACGCTCCAGGTGCGGGCGAGCAGTGACGGCAACGACACCGGCGCACTGCGCGACTACAGCGAAAGCCTGCAGCTCGACCTTCAAAAGGCGTTGCAGAAGAATATCGGGTCTCGCGGCGGCAGCTATCAGCTCATTGTCGATCTGTGGATCGATCCCTCGCGCACGATCCAGCGAACCCAATTGTTGCGCTCCACCGGCGATCAGAATCGCGATGCAGCCGTGACCGCGGCGCTGCAAGGATTGACCGTGAGCCGAACCACGCCGGCGAATGCTTCGCAGCCGGTTCGGATCGCGATCCGGGTGAAGTCGTTCCAATGAGTGACTATGACACCAGCGGAGCGGATGGGTTGCGCGGCGCAACTCCGATGACTCTGCTGTTTCATCCCGAGGATCCGGGCGCGTGGACCTCGGGAGAGGTGCTGCGTCTGCTCCTGGTGCCGGCGATCGCGGCGCTGTTGTTCGTCGGGGGAATCTACTGGATCCGGCTGCAGCCGCCGGCTGGACCGGCGAGCCGGGAGCAGAGCTCGATCGTCCAGGTTCGGTTGCTGCCGAGCCCATCGCCTGCGCCGATTCCGGTTGCGCCGATGTCGCAGCCGCAAACCGCGACGCCCGCGAGCCGGACCGAGGTGTCGCTGGAGAGCTCCGATCCGCCGCTCGACAATCTGACCGCGGCCCCGGCGCGGGAGCCGATGCCGGCGGAGCCGGCCGTGCCGAGCCTGCGTCCGACGCCGTCGCCGGCCGATGCGCCGCCCAACAGTGTCGCCGTGAAATTTCAGCAGGCGCTGCTTCGTCATGTGGCACGCTACCAGCGCTATCCGAACGCGGCGCGGCTCGGTCGGCTGCACGGGGCGGTCGAGACGCTGTTCTCCATGCAGCGGGACGGCACCCTGCTCGAGGTCTGGGTCAAGACCAGCTCCGGACAGGCCGTGCTCGACAAGGCCGCGGTCGAGGCGATCCGGCGGGCGCAGCCGCTGCCGTCGATCCCGTCGGCGCTGCCCGACCGGCTCAATGTTCAGATCACGCTGGTCTTCGACCCGGCCTGATCCGATGGCGGCGGTGCCGTTCGGCCTCGCAAGCGCAAGCGGCAGTTCATTTGTTTCGATGGGACCGCGATGCACGCAGCTTGCGTGTCGCTCGGTGTCGACTTGTTGCCGTCATAAATGTGTTGTGCGCGGCCGATACGAGATGGGCAGCTTCAAGAACAATTCAATCTGGATATCGGGCTGGTGTCTGGGAGGCCGCGGAACGTGGCTGAAATCAATCGAGTGCGGCTGCGGGGCCAGCTTGCAGATAATTACGACGGGCTCGTCAAGAAACTGACCCGCCGTCTGGGATCGTCGGACTTCGCGTACGAAGCCCTGCACGAGACGTTTCTGCGGCTGGAGCGGGTCACTGACGCGGTGCCGATCCGCAGCCCCGCCGACTATATCTTCCGTATCGCGATCAACATCGCCCGGGATCGCCAGAAGGCACAGAATCTCCGCGTGAGCGCGGCCGAAATCGATTCATTGCTCGACGTCAGCGACGACGGACCGAGCCCGGCGCGAATCGTCGAGGCTCGCTCCGATATCGATGCGTTCAAGCGCGCGTTGGCCGAATTGCCGCAGCGGCCGCGCGATGTGCTCTATAGTATTACGATCGAGGGACGGACGCCGAGCGATGTGGCGGCCCGCCTCGGCGTCAGTTTGCGAACGGTGGAAAGCGATTTGAAATTGGCTCTGAGCCATTGTGCCGATTGCCTCGATTATACTCTGATCCGTCGTCTCGGCGGTCCTCGTCCCCGTTCGTGATCGAATTCGACGCGGCCGCGACGCGCGCCGTCACGCGCAGCGCGCCGTCGAAATTTGTTGCGGGAACGACTTCCAATAACTGCAGGCGCTTGACCTGAAATCAGGGGTCACAGGCTGCAGGATTTTCAACCTCTGTTCTGCGGGATAGCGGGCTTTCCGTCGTCTATAGGGTAGAGAGCGATCTCATAAGGACCGTTTGGGTGCCTGGGAAAGGTTCGCTGGAAGTGTTGCGCCGCTTGAAAGCAGGTTCAGACCTGATCGGCCCGGCATGCCAGCATCGCGCCGCCTCCCGGCGCTCGATGCTGCGCAAGCTGCGATTGCCGGATGTTTCTGCTTGCGTTGTGCGCAACGGCCGATTGCGGTGCCCTGCTGCCGTCGGAATCGTCTATATAGCGTCCTTCGCTATGTGCTCGACGCGATCGGGAGGTTGAGGTTTGGCGAGCAGGGTGATGAGCGATCCGTCGTGACCGAGCCGACCCGCACTTCTGGGCCCGACCCGTTGCTGGATGAGGCGCTTGACTGGGTTGTTCGGCTGAAAGCCGGCGAGCCGACACGCGCCGACGTCGACGCATTGCAACGCTGGCGCGCGCAAAGTCCCGACCACGAGGGTGCCTTCAGGGCAGCTGCCCGGCTGCTCCGCAGCGCCAGCGCCGCGGCAAAGGAACTCGCCGACGAGCAGGCCACCGCAGCCGCCGTGGTGGCGTTGCCGCCCCGGCCCTCACGCCTCTTGACGCGCCGCATCGTGCTCGGCGGTGCGATCGCAGCCGCAGCCGGCTATGTGATGATCCGCCCGCCACTCGACATGTGGCCGTCGATCGAAGAGCTCTCGGCCGACTACCGGACTGGAAAGGGCGAGCAGCGCAAGGTGATGCTGGCGCCCGACATATCGGTTGAATTGAACACCCAGACCAGCCTGGCGCTGCGGCCCACGCCGAACGAAACGCGGGTCGAATTGATTTCGGGCGAGGCCTCGGTGGTCGCAAGACGATCGTCGTCGACGCCGCTGGTGATGCTGGCGCGCGACGGGCGCATCAGTGCGCTGCAGGCCGATTTCAACGCGCGCTGCCTCGATGGCGTCGTCTCGGTAACATGCCTCGATGGCATCGTCACCGTCGAGCAGGACGGCCGCTCGGTGCAGCTTCGCAAGGCAGAGCAGGTCACCTACTCGTCCGCGGGACTGCAGGCATCGCTTCCGGTCGACGCCAAGCAGGTTGCGGCCTGGCAGACCGGATTGTTGATCTTCCGTGACCGGCCGCTGGCGAGCGTCGTCGACGAAGTGAACCGGTATCGTGCAGGAAAGATCATCATTACCAGCGCTGAACTGAAACGCCGGCTCGTCAACGGCACATTCCAGGTCGACAAGCTCGACAATTTCGTCGCCCAGGTCGAGCAGCTGTTCGGCGCGCGGATCACATCGCTGCCCGGCGGCGTGGTGCTGATGAGTTGACTAAAGTCGAACGAATCGACACCGCGCGTTCGATTTCCTAACAAACCGAAAATTTCTTTTGCGCCGCCGCAGATTCTTTTGCGGGTTTGCGTTCGCCCAAACGTCTTCTGAGTAAGGCGCCGTCATCGCGGTCTTCCGGTCGCGATGGCGCGCGCCTGCGCGAAGTAAAGTGGGACGTCTGTGCGTAGTCGAAGAGATCATTGGTTATTCGGGCATCGTCCGCGATGCCGGTTCGGGTTGCGCGTGTCGGCTGCGGCACTCACCGTGGTTGGCTCCGTAGCGGCCATCGTTCCGGCGCGCGCAGCGAAGGAAGCAGCGAAAGATTCGGCTGCGGCTGCGGCCGCAGCGCCGGCGGACAAGCAGCCGGCGCAGGCGAACGCGCCGGCGCAAAAGCCGTCGGCGCCGCTGCAGCGCTTCGACATCGACGACTTTGCCGTGCAGGGCGCCGATAAGCTGCCGCAGGTCGAGATCGAGGAGGCGATCTATCCCTTCCTCGGTCCGAACAAGACCTCGGAGGACGTCGAGAAGGCGCGGGCCGCGCTGGAGAAGGCGTATCACGACAAGGGCCTCCAGACCGTCAGCGTCGCGGTCCCGCAGCAGAACGTGACGGGCGGTGTGGTCACCCTCAAGGTGACCGAGCTGAAGGTCGGCCGGCTGCGGGTGAAGAACTCGCGTTATTTCGATCTCGACCGGATCAAGGACAGCGCGCCTTCGCTGAAGGAAGGCACCGTTCCCAATTTCGGTGATGTCGCCAAGGACATCGTGTCGCTCAACCAGTGGCCGGATCGTCGCGTGACTCCGGCGCTGCGCGCCGGCGTGGCGCCGGGCACCGTCGACGTCGACCTCAATGTCGAGGACAAGGCGCCGTTTCACGCCAGCCTCGAAGCCAACAACCGGCAATCGCCGTCCACCACGGCGAGCCGCGTCTCCGCCACCGTGCATTACGACAATCTGTGGCAGCTCGGCCATTCCCTGAGCTTCACATATCAGGTCGCGCCGGAACGCCCGAGCGACGCCGAGGTGTTCTCCGGCTCGTACATGGCGCGGATACCGAACGCCGATTGGCTCAGTTTGCTGTTCTACAGCGTCAAGTCGAACAGCAATGTCGCGACGATCGGCGGCACCAACGTTGTCGGCCCCGGCACGATCATCGGCGAGCGCGCGGTGATCACGCTGCCGACGCGCGAGGGCCTGTTCCATACGCTGTCGGTCGGCATGGACTACAAGCATTTCGACCAGACCGTGAAGCTCGGCACCGACGGCTTCTCGTCGCCGATCACTTATTATCCCGTCGTCGCGACCTATGGGGCGACGTTCCAGGAAGAGAAGTTCACGACGCAGTTCAACGCCGGCGTCACCTACAACATCCGGACGCTGAGCAGCCCGTGGGACGAGTTTGACGCGAAGCGCTTCAAGGCTTCGCCGAGCTTCACCCACCTCAACCTCGACGTCTCGCATATCCAGGAACTGCCGGAAGGCTTCCAGCTCTACGGCAAGGTGCAGGGCCAGATTGCCGACGGTCCGCTGGTCTCGAGCGAGCAGTTCAGTCTCGGCGGTCTCGATACCGTGCGCGGCTATCTCGAATCCGAGGTGCTCGGCGACAACGGCGCGGTCGCCAATTTCGAGCTGCGCACGCCCAATGTCGGCAGCATGCTGCAAGGCGAGCTCAAGAGCGAAACCGGCGACGGCAAGCCACGCTTCATCACCTTCAACGATTGGCGCTTCTTCACGTTCTTCGATGCCGGCTACGCGTCGATCCAGCAGCCACTGCCTGATCAGCAATCGTCGTTCGTCGCATGGAGCTACGGCCTCGGCACGCGATTCAAGACGTTCGAATATTTCAACGGCATGGTCGCGCTTTCAGTGCCTGGGGTCGCTCAACAATACACGCACGCAAACAGTCCGCGCGTGAACTTCCGAATCTGGGGTGAATTCTGATGGGGATGGGTCTTACTCTCGAGCGGGGCACGCGCCGGCCGGCGCTGCGCCGAGGCATTGCGAACGTCGCGACGGCATTGTTGCTCGGGCTCGTCGCCCTGGTGGCGTCGCTCGCGCCGGCCAATGCGTGGTGGAACGACGAATGGTCGCTGCGCAAGAAGATCACCGTCGACGTCAGTGCCTCGGGTGCCAACGTCACGGATCCGATCGGCGGGGTGCCGGTGCTGGTGCGGCTGCACGTCGGCAACTTTCGCTTCAGCTCGGCGAAGGACGACGGCAGCGATCTGCGGTTCGTCGCCGGTGACGACAAGACGCCGCTGAAGCATCACATCGAGAAGTTCGATTCGCTGCTCGGCGAAGGCCTGGTCTGGGTCGCGGTGCCGAACATCGCGCCGGGCGCGCGGACCGATATCTGGCTCTATTACGGCAACAAGAAAGCTCTCGCGACCAGCGATCCCAAGGGCACTTACGACCCGGATACGCTGACGGTCTATCACTTCAACGAGCGCGGCACGCCGGCGATCGATTCCTCGGTGTGGGCCAACAACGCCCAAAGCGTCGGCCAGCCGGCGGACGGTTCGCTGATCGGGACCGGCTTGCGGCTCGACGGCCGTGCGCCGGTGACCGTGCCGGCCTCGCCGTCGCTGGCGTCGCCGGATGGTGCCGCGCTGACCTGGTCGGCCTGGATCAAGCCGGCCGCCTTGCAGCCCAACGCCGCGCTGTTCAGCCGGCGTGACGGCGCCAACGCGCTGGTGGTCGGTGTCGACAACGGCAGCCCGTTTGTCGAGGTCACCAATGCGGGCTCCGTGCAGCGCTCGAGTGCCGGCGCGCCGGTGGCGGCCGGCAGCTGGCATCATGTCGCCGTCGTTGCCGGAAACGGACAGGTCACGCTCTATCTTGATGGCGTATCTTACGCCGCGCTCAGCGCAAGTCTGCCGGCCCTCAATACCGTTGGCCTGATCGGAGGAGACTCGTCGACCTCCAGTGCGTCTCCGATCGCGCCTGCGACGGCCCCGTCCGCAGCAACACCATCAGTGCCCCCTGATGCGTCGGCTGCGGACGGTGGCGCCGCGCCTGCGGCGACGCCGGATGCGGCTGCAGCGGCGGCACCTGCGGCTGTAGCCGCGGCGATGGCCGGCTTTGTCGGCGACATCGACGAGCTGCAGATCAGCAAGGTCGCGCGCCCGGCCGGACTCATCAAGGTGATGGCGATCGGGCAGGGCCCCGACCAGGCCAAGCTGATCGCCTTCAGCGTCGACGAGGAGACCGCAAGCTGGCTGTCCGGCTACTTCGCGGTGATCCTGAAGTCGGTGACGCTCGACGGCTGGGTGGTGATCGGCATTCTGCTGATCATGGCCGCGATCAGCTGGGTGGTGATGTTCGATCGGGCCTCGTATCTCAGCAAGCAGGCCAAGGCGAATGCCCAGTTCATGAACGGGTTCCGCGAGATCGCCGCTGATCTCACCATGCTGGATCGCGGCGATGCCGACGACATCTCGACGCTGGGCGGGCGCCTCACCGAGGCCGACGCCAAGATGATGCGCTCGTCGTCGCTGTATCGCATCTATCACATCGGCGCGGCGGAAATCCGCCACCGCTTCAGCAACTCGCAGCGCGCTCCGGTGCTGTCGGCGGTCTCGATCGCGGCGATCCGCGCGGCGCTTGATAGCGGCGTCGTCAAGGAGATGCAGCGGCTCAACCGCCTGATGGTGGTGCTGACCATCGCGATCTCCGGCGGACCGTTCCTCGGCCTGCTCGGCACCGTGGTCGGCGTCATGATCACCTTCGCGGCGATCGCGGCGAGCGGCGACGTCAACGTCAACGCGATCGCGCCTGGCATCGCCGCGGCGCTGGTCGCAACCGTCGCCGGTCTCGGTGTCGCGATCCCGGCGCTGTTCGGCTACAACTACCTGATCTCCCGGATCAAGGACCTGACCAACGACATTCAGGTCTTCGTCGACGAGTTCGTGACCAAGATGGCGGAATTCTATTCCGCCGACCGGCCGGACCCGATCGAACACCGCATCGCCGCGGAGTAACGGCGATGCAGATCCAGGCCGACTCCAAGCCCTATGACGACATCAACATCACGCCGATGCTGGACCTCGCCTACGTGCTGCTGGTGATCTTCATCATCATGACGACGGCGACCGTGCAGGGTCAGAAGGTCAACCTGCCGAAGGCCTCGGCGGCGCCGAGTCTTGCGACCCAGACCACCAAGGCGATCACGGTCGCCAATGACGGCAAGATCTTCCTCGACACTATTCCGGTGACCCTGGCCGAGCTCGAGCAGCGGCTGATTCAGCAGAAGGCGCTGACGCCGGAATTTCCCGTGGTGCTGCGCGGCGATGCGCAGGCGCAGTACCAGAGCGTGATGGATGTGTTCGATCTGCTCAGCCGTATCGGCCTGAGCCAGGTCGGGCTCGCCACCAAGCCGCTCGTGAAGTGAGCCAGCCGGGAAGCGACGCCATGATGACGCAGCCAGCATCCTTCCCACTGACCGAGCGCAGGACGCTGCGGTCATGGCTGAGCGGCATGATGCGATCATTCGATCACGGCTGTGGCGCCGCGGACGTCACACGCGCCGAAACCCTGTCGCAGGTGTCGATCCGCGCCGGTATTGGCGCGGAGCTCCCCGCGTTGCCGGTCGCCCCGGTGGGGCGCGAAGAGTCGCGCGGCGAGGTGGTGGCATTCCCCGTTCATGGCGAGGCCCTGCTGGTCAAGCTCGCGGATGTGCTGCGCCGGCACGTCGCAGGCCGCGAGCCCGCCGACAACCCGCTGCGGCTGACGATCTCGCGATGCCCATGGACCCGCCTGTCGATCGACGCGATGGCCTATGTCGACTATTTGAGCGAGGTTGAGACCTTTCACGCAGCGATCGAAGCGGGCCCCGACACCAAGGTCATCCTGAAGACCACGGACTTCGACGCGCTCGTCAGCTTCGTCATGCAGTATGTCAATGACAGGCTGCTTGACCGCGCCTCGGTGGAGGCCGCGCCATGAACGCGCCGATGCGGGACCAGAACGCGCGTGCCGCGCCGTCAGCCGACGATCACGATGTCGCCGTCGCGTCCGCAACAGCTGCGGCACAGCCGACGGCTGCCCGCAGCACGGCCGCCCGGAAGGGCGAGCGCAGCGCGCTGCTGCGCTACGGCGCCGTGGTGGCGGTGGTCGCGCTGTTCCTTGGCGGCATCGTCTATTTCTTTCTCGGTCACGATGACCTACCGCCGCCGCGTCAGGTGCGCGATCTCACCATCGTCAATGTGACGCTGCCGCCGCCACCTCCGCCTCCGCCGCCACAGCCGCAGCCCGAGCAGAAGATGATCGAGCAGCCCAAGATGGCGGAGCCGGAGTTCAAGGAAGAGAAGCCGGTCGACAAGCCGAAGGACGAGCCGGCCAAGGACGCCAAGAACGACGAGCCGCCCGGTCCGCTGTCGCTCGATGCCAAGCCGACCGGACCCGGTGATCTGTTCAATCTCGGCGGCAAGCCCGGCGGCAACCCGTATGGCGGAGGCGGCGGCGGTGGCAGCCGCTGGGGTTGGTACACCACGATCATCACCTCGCAGGTCGAGGCGGCGATCCGCGCCAATCCGAAGACCCGCAACATGGCGACGCAGATCCAGGTGCGGCTGTGGGTGGACGGCTCCGGCCACGTCACCCGGGTCGTCCTGACGCCGTCATCAGGCAATCCGGAGATCGATGCGGCGCTTCGCAACGAGGTGATCGGCAGCCTGACGCTGCGCGAGCCGCCGCCCAAGGACATGCCGATGCCGGTGGTCACGCGCGTCACCGCGCGCCGGCCGAGCTGACGAGACCAACTGACGAACGACCAATCTTCGAAATTCAATGTGCGAGTGAGAACTGGGGGACTGATGTTTAAGAAACGAGCTCACGCAGAATGGCGCGCGTTGCCGCTTGCGGTGTCGCTGAGCGCGCTCGCCTGCGCAACGCCGGCCGTGGGCCAGACCGCGGACCAGGCCGCCGAGCAGGGTCCCGCCGCCGCGGCGAAGCGGACCGATGCCAAGAAGCCGAAGGTGTCGAGCACCAAGCCGACATCGTCGAACGCCACCGTCAACCTCGTCAATCTGCTGGTGCAGCAGGGTGTCCTCAAGGAAGAGCAGGCCCAGGCGTTGATCAAGCAGGCCGAGGACGAGGCCTACGTCTCTCGCCAGGCCGCCAAGGACGCCACGACCAAGGCCGACGACGCCACCAAGGCCGCAACCGCTGCCGCCGCAGCGGCGCAGCCGCCCGGCACGCGGCATGTCACCTACGTTCCCGAAGTCGTCAAAAGACAGTTACGGGAAGAGATTAAGCAGGAGGTGATGGCCAAGGCGCAGAAAGAGAACTGGGCGTCGCCCGGAACCTACCCGGAATGGGCGCAACGCATCCGCTTCTACGGCGATGCGCGCGTGCGCTATCAGGGTGCCTATTTCCCGACCGGCAACGACCAGGCAGGCGCCGCCAACTACAACGCGATCAACACCGGATCGCCATATGACATTTCGAGCACTGCGTTTGGTCCGACCTACGACGCCACGCAGGATCGTAACCAGTTCCGCTTCCGCGGCCGGCTCGGCATGGAAGCCGATCTGCTCTACGGGTTCACTGCCGGCCTGCGCATTGCGACCGGCGAGAACAGCTCGCCGGTGTCCACCAACCAGACCCTTGGCGGTGGCGGCGGCAATTTCTCGAAGTACGGCGTCTGGCTCGATCGCGGCTACATCAACTGGCAGACCTGGGGCGACGACTTAAGGATCTCCGCGGGTCGCATCGACAATCCATTCTGGTCGCCGACCGATCTGGTCTGGTACAAGGAACTCGGCTTCGACGGCTTTGCCGTTCAGGCCAAGCACGAGGTGTGGGAAGGCTTCACGCCGTTCGCGGTGGGCGGTGCGTTCCCGATCTACAACACCGATTTCAATGCCGGCAGCAATCTGCCGGCCGATCCGAGCAACCTGAACTCGCCGCCCAGCAAGTTTGCCAGCCGCGACAAGTGGCTGTTCGGAGGCCAGGTCGGCTTCAATGCCCGGTTCAGCCCGGAGTACTCATTCCGGTTCGGCGTTGCCTTCTACGACTTCGACAATGTTCAGGGTCAGTTCTCGAGCCCCTGCAGGGTCACGTCGGCATCCGACGTCTGCGACACCGACCTGACCCGGCCGTCGTTCGCGCAGAAGGGCAATACCTATTTCCCGCTGCGTAACATCATCGCCGATCCTCCGGGCACCGGTAACAACGGCGGCACGATCAGCCAGTTCGAATATTTCGGACTGGTCAGCCAGTACCGTCCGGTGGTCGTCAGCGGGCAGCTCGATCTCGGACAATTCCATCCGACCCACATCGTGCTCGACGGCGAGTATGTCTACAACACCGCGTTCAGCCGCTCCTTCATGAACGCAGCGGCGGCAACCTACGGCGTGCTGATGAACAACCGCGGGCCGAGCCCGGATGGCGGCACCACGCCCGGCGCGTTCAACGGCGGCAATCAGGGCTGGCTCGGCCGCGTCACCGTCGGCAACAGGGAGATCAAGCATCTCTGGGATTGGAACGTCCACGCCGGCTACAAATACCTTGAATCGGATGCCACCATCGATGCGTTCGCCGACTCCGACTTCGGCCTCGGCGGCACCAACCTCAAGGGCTATTTCGTCGGCGGCAATGTCGGTCTCGGCGAGAACGTCTGGGCGACCTTGCGCTGGATGAGCGCCAACAGCATCGCCGGCAGCCCCTATGCCGTCGACGTCCTGCAAGTCGACCTCAACGCGAAGTTCTGATCATGCGCATCGCACTCTTCGTCCTGACGATGGTGATCGGAGCCTTGAGCTCCGGCACCGCATTCGCCCAGTCCGAGACCGACCGCCTGCGCGACGCCCTGCGCAGCGCGACGGCGCAGACCCGTGCGCTGGAAGACCAGCGCACGGCGTTGCAGGCCAAAGTCGCCGACGCCGACCGCGAAAAGGCGGCGGCCAAGAAGGAGGTCGACGACCTCAAGGCGCAGCTGAAGAAGGCCGACAAGGAACATCGCGACGCCGTCGACGAGTTCAATCAGCGGCTCGCCGAACGCGACGAGACGCTGGAGAAGTGGAAGTCGGCGTATGAGGAGGCGGCCACCGTTGCCCGCACCAAGGACGCCGAGCGCGCCAAGTTCGAAGGTGAGGCCACCGCCTACAAGGCCAGCACCAAGAGCTGCATCGCCAAGAACACCCAGCTGATCAAGGCCGGCAAGGAGATGGTGCAACGCTACAAGGACCTGACCATCGGCGAGATCGTGGTCTCGCGCGAGCCGATGATTCAGCAGCGCCGCGTCGAAATCCAGAATCAGCTGCAGGAAAGCCAGGACAAATTCCTCGATCAGAAGGTGTATCCATGACGACCGCCCTTATTGTGAAGTCGCTCCGGTCGATCGGTCTCGCCGCCGGAATGACCGCTGCCTTGGCGGCTTTCGCTGTGCCGCTCGTTGCCTCGGCGCAGGCCCAGACGCAGGCTCCCGCGCCGCGGACAGTGCAGGCTCCGGTCAGGAAGCCGCAGCCACAGCCCGCGGCGCAGGCGCAAGCCGCCGCGACGCCCGCCCCGGTCGCTGCCGCGCCGAAGCCCGTCGCCGCGCCCGAGAATGTCATCGCGCGGGTCGGCGACACCAACGTCTCGGCCGATGATCTCCGCAGCTATGTCGCAGCCCTTGCCCCGCGCGAGCAGGCTGCGCTGGCCAAGGATCCGGCCACGCTGAGCCAGGCGGTCCGGCTGCTGCTCGCCAACCGCCTCGTGCTGCAGGAAGCGGTGGCGAAGAAGTGGGATCAGCAACCCGCCGTCGCCGCGCAGCTCGAGCGGGCGCGCGAGGGCGCGGTGGTCGAGCTCTACCTGCAATCGGTATCGACGCCGCCGGCCAATTTCCCGAGCGAGGACGATCTGCAGAAGGTCTACGAGGCCAATCGCGCCGCCTTCCTGATGCCGCGGCAATTCCAGCTCTCGCAGATCTTCGTCGCCGCTCCGAAGGAGGGCGACAAGTCCGCCGAGGACAAGGCGAAGCTGGAGCTCGACGATTTGCAGCGCAAGCTGAAGGCGCCGGGAGCCGACTTCGCGGCGATCGCGCGCGGCGACAACAACGCCGCCAAGGATGCCGGCGATCTCGGCTGGGTGGCCGAGAACCAGATCCGTCCGGAGATCCGCAACCAGGTGATGGGGCTGGCCAAGAACAGCATGTCCGAGCCGATCAAGCTCGACGACGGCTGGCACATCATCAAGCTGATCGACACCAAGGCGTCCTATACCCGCACCTTGCCCGAAGTGCGCGACCAGCTGGTGCTGCAGATCCGCTCCGAGCGGTCGAACATGATGCGGCGGGCCTACCTCGCCGAGCTGCTGAAGCAGCATCCGCCCGTCCTCAACGAGCTTGCCCTGTCGAGCCTGCTCGACGCGTCGAAGAAATAACACGGAGACCAAAATGTCCGAGATCATCACCAAACTCACCATCGAAGGATTGCGCGACAGCTTCCAGAATGTCGGCTATCGCGTCGAAACGCTGACCGATCCGATCGCCAACACGACCTATCTGCGCTCCGCGACGGCGGGGCTCGGCTTCGAGATCAGGCCGGGAAACCAGCTCGTCGGCGAGGAGCAGAGTTTCGTCGACGCCGCGCTGGTCACCACGCTCCAGGTGCAGGGCGAGCTGCCGCTCGACCTCGTCAATCACTGGAACACGACGCGGCGGTTCGGGCGGTTGCAGTTCAGCCAACCGTTCCTGCTGTTCTGCCTCGATGTCTCCGTGGCCGGTGGCGTGGCGCCGAACTTCGTGCGGGCGCAGATCGAGGTCTGGGACCGCCTGGTTCAGGAGCTGATCGCCTATCTGCGCGAGGAGCTGCCGAAGATTGTCGCCCGGAATGGCGCTGCGGCTGCCCCGCAGCCGGGTGCGCCAGCCCAGCAGCCGGCGCACGAGCACGCCGCGGAAGCGGGATCGGTTCCCACCATCCAGTAGCCCGCGCGCACGGGCGAGCATCAGGACCGCAACCGATCCATGAATGACGGTGCCTCAACGATGAAGGCGGGCAGCTTCAGCCGATGGCGGAAGCTGCTGGATCCTGCTCGTCACCGGGGCGGCCGCATCGCAGCCTGTGGTCTTGTGCTCGCGCTTTGTCTTGCGCAGCCCGCTCACGCGGAGCAGGCGACGCCGGCATCGTCATTCAGCACGCGCTTTGCCGCCGTCGAGTCGGCAGACCCTTCAGCCGACGCCACGGCAAAGCCGCCGGCCGAGGCGACGACGAAGCCGGCCGCGCCGGCCAAAGACGCGGTGAAGGACGCGCCGAAGGACGGTGGCGGGAAAACGCTCCCGTTTCCGCCCGCAAGCCAGCCCGCGGTGTCTGACGCGCGCCTGCGCTATCGCGCGCTGATCGAGAAGGAGGCGGCGGGAAGCGGGCTCGCGCCCGAGATCGCCGAGGCGGTGATGGGCGTGGAGAGCGGCTACAATCCCGACGTGATCGGCGGCGTCGGCGAAATCGGGCTGATGCAGCTGCTGCCGTCGACCGCGCGCATGCTGGGCTTCTCCGGCTCGCTTGCCGAACTCGCGATTCCCGAAAACAACATTCACTTCGGTGTCATGTATCTTGCGCAGGCGTGGCGCCTTGCCGGCGGTGACCTGTGCACCGCAGTCATGAAGTACCGCGCGGGTCATGGCGAGACCCGCTTCTCCTATCTGTCGGTGAATTATTGCGTGGCGGTGCGCAGCCGGCTGTTTGCCCGCGGCTTTCGGGTGACGGGAACCGTACCGGTCGCGACCTTCGGCGAACCGGGCCGTGCCGGCGGATGCGGCCGCAAATGCCTCGGCGGCGGCGGGCGCATCGGCCGCGTCGATCTGGTCGCGCTCAACACGCGGCTCAATGCGCTTGTGATCCAGGCCCGGGGAGGGAAATAGCAAGGCCGCGCCTCCCTCGTTCAAGTCGTTGCCTTGATATCCTCGCTTGATATCTGCCCTTGGCTTCCTATCGTTCGAAACAGTTCTGGTTCTGCAAGGAGCAGTGCCGATGAAGGTGATCATGTCGGCGATCGTCATTGCCGGGTTGTCCGCGATGCAGGCGCAGGCGCAAACGCAGACGCACACGCCGCTTCCGGAAGTTGTCGTCGGCACACCGCCGCCGACGCTCAACCTTAACCGCGACACCAGTGGCGGCACACCGCCGCCCACGCTCAACCTCAACCGCGATACCCGTGGCAGCACCGGCCGGGCTGCGGCAAGAGGCGCGCCTGCCGGGGGCTGCGGCGATGCCGCCTCGCTTGGCTGTATCAATGAGCGGTTGAAGAAGCAGGTCGATCAGGTCAATCCGCCCGTGACCAACACGCCGCCGATCGATGCGAAATCGCAGGATCTCAAGGTGGGCGTGGTCAACATCCCGGCGGTGCAGCAGCAATATGGCCGCAACTTCGGGGTCTCGGCCTTTCCCTATCGCCCGGCGGCGCCCGTTTACAGTCATCGATAACGCGTGCGATGCGCGTCTGTTTCTCAGAGATCGTGACGCCGTCACATTTCTGACGATGGGCATGTGGAAAATAGAGAGAGCAACGGTTTGCTGATTCCATGCGAAAATCTGACGTGACGTGCCCCCATTGCCAGGCCGGCTACCGCCGGATCGAATTGACGTCGAAGGGCGGCATCCCCGGCGAGTTTCGATGCCTGGTGTGTGACCAATTGATCGAGCTGATGGACGGTTCGACCGATGTCGCTTTTCGGCTGACGGTGCAGCCGGGCAAGACGTCCTACGCGTATTAGCGCCGGCGTCCGCGCCATCGAGGCGGCGAGCGGTCGCGGCCCGCCATCATTCGCCGCGGATATCGCTCGGGGCCTTGTTGGTCCAGCGGTGAAACGCGCGGCGGAAGTTTGCCGCATCGCTGAAGCCGAGCGCCAATGCGATATCGTCATTGGCCAGCGTCGTGCTGCGGAGATATTTCAGCGCAATCTGGGTCCGCAGTTCGTCATGCAGTCCCCGAAAGGAAAAGCCCTGCTGACGAAGCTGGCGGCGCAACGAACGCTCGTTCGCGCCCAGCAATTTGGCAATGGCTTCGAAGGTCGGGGGATTGGCGATGTCGCGAAGCAGGATGGCGCGGATTTTTCCGGCAATGCCGGTCCGCAATCTCAAGTCACCGAGCAAGTCGTCGCAGAGGGCGACGATGGTCGGATACGTCGTCTTGTTGCCGAGGTCCGCGCTGCGGTCCAGCAATTGCGCCTTGAAGACGATCTGGTTGGCCGGCTGATCGAAGCGCACCGGGCACCCGACATGATCGAGCGGAAGATCGAAGTCCTGTGCCCGCGGGTAGGCGAGCGTGATTTCAGAGGGAGCGAAGCCTGGTCCCATGATGTCGCGCATCAGCGAAATGTGGATGCCGATCTGCATCTCGGTGACGAACCGGTAGAGCGTGGAATCGGCCAGTGCGTTCAGATTGGGCTCGATGATCCATCTCGCATGGGCCTTGTCCTCGCAGAATTCGATCGTCGCCAGCGGCGCGGCGAGCGCGTGGTAGCGCATCGCGAATTCCATGGCCTTGCGAAAGTCCGGGCAGCACAGCAGCGCATAGCCGTACATTCCGTAAGTCGAGATGTGGATCGACGCGCCGATGCGATAGGGCAAATGACGGTCGGTCGACAGGCGCAGTGCGTTTTGACAAACCGTCATCAGCTGCGTCAGCGAAATCCGTGCCTGCGGCGAATGGACGTCGGCCAGCGGAATGCGGGTGTCGCGAAGGATGGCGTCGGCCGGAACGCCGGCGCCGGCCAGCATGTCGAAGACGGCGCCGAGCTTGGTGGTCTCATAGACCTTGTCGCCGGTACCGACGGTCAGGATGTCGTTGCGGGAGCCCACAGGCCTCTTCAGTCGTGTGGTTGGTTGCAAAGTGAACCAGCCTTTCCTTCAGTCCGGAAGCCGTGCCCCGCGAAACTGGCCCGAGTGGATTTCCGTTCGCGAGCCTTTGGAACATAGCCGGTTCGCGCCAAAACCCAAGACTCATCAATGGGTCTCCCGTGTTGCGAGGCAGCAAAAGGGGCGCGGGAAACGCAGACTGCGACGAGGATAGCAAAACACCGGTTGCCGTCGATGACGGCACTCTGTCCGGTTCAGACCCGGCTCGTGTCCGTTTCGGACCTTCACAAATCTCGGGCGCCACGCGACGCTTCGTCCTAATGTCACACGGGTCAGACCGTCGTGATGCAGCACGGTAGACCACACGATCCGCTCGCTTAGAACTGCGGACGCAACGGTCGGAGGACATGCCAGGTCGAGGGAGGCTTCCATGGTCGGAAGGCTGATTCAGACTGCCCAATCCGCCTATCACTATCCGCTCATCTTCAAGCAGCTATGGCATACGCCGAGCGTGCAGGCGCCGGACCAGGAGATCGTCTATCGCGATCTCAAGCGTCAGACCTATCGACAGACCAGGGAACGGATCGGCCGCCTCGCCTCGGCACTCAGCAAGGCAGGCGTCGAGCCCGGCGACACCGTCGGGGTGCTCGAATGGGACAGTCATCGCTTCCTCGAAGCCTTCTTCGCAATCCCGATGATGGGCGCCGTGCTCCAGACGGTGAACGTCCGCCTGTCGCCAGAGCAGATCGCCTATACGATCGAGCACGCCGGCGCATCGACGCTGCTGGTCAATGAAGAGTTCGTCGGACTGCTTGAAGGCATCAAGGCGCAGTTGCCCAAGGTCAAGCGGATGATCGTGATGTCGGACAAGCCGTCGCCGCAGACCGGCAGCCTGTCCTTCATCGGCGAATATGAGAACCTGCTTGGCGCGGCCTCGCCGGACTACGACTTTCCCGATTTCGACGAGAACACCCAGGCCACCACCTTCTACACGACCGGCACCACCGGTCTGCCCAAAGGCGTCTATTACAGCCACCGCCAGCTGGTGCTGCACACGATCGCAGGACTAGCGCTGTTCGGCATGGCCGGGTCGCAGGGGCGCTTCTCGCGCGACGACGTCTACATGCCGATCACGCCGATGTTCCACGTTCACGCCTGGGGCTTCCCGTGGTCGGCGACGCTGGCCGGCACCAAGCAGGTCTATCCCGGCCGCTACGAGCCGGCGATGCTGGTCAAGCTGATCAAGAGCGAAGGCGTCACCTTCACGCACGGCGTGCCGACCATCCTGCAGATGCTGCTCAACGCCGCCACTGCGGCCAAGGTCGACCTCCAAGGTCTCAAGATGGTGATCGGCGGCTCGGCGTTGCCGAAGGCGCTGGCGAAGCAGGCGATGGACGCCGGCATCGACATCTTCGCGGGTTACGGCATGTCGGAAACCGGCCCGCTTGCCGCGGTCTCCCATGTCCAATCCAGGGATCTCAGCGGCGATCCCGACGGCGAGGTCGAATTCCGTACCCGCGCCGGCATGGCCGGCCCGCTGGTCGATCTGCGCATCGTCGATCCCGACATGAAGGACGTGCCGCATGACGGCAAGTCGGCCGGCGAGATCGTGCTGCGGGCGCCCTGGCTCACCCAGGGCTACTTCAACAATCCCGAAGGCTCGGAGCAGCTCTGGGAAGGCGGCTATCTGCACACCAGCGATATCGCCGTGGTCAGCCCGGGCGGCTACGTCCAGATCACCGACCGGATCAAGGATGTGATCAAGACCGGCGGCGAATGGGTTTCCTCGCTGCAGATCGAGGATCTGATCTCGCAATGCGCCGGCGTGGCCGAGGCCGCGGTGATCGGCGTCAAGGACGAGAAATGGGGCGAGCGGCCGCTCGCGCTGGTGGTCAAGAAGCCGTCGGGTGCCGACGGCCTCAGCGACGGCGCCATCAAGGACCATCTCAAGGTGTTCGCCGACAAGGGCGTGATCTCGAAATACGGCATCCCTGGCAAGATCCTGTTCATCGACAGCATTCCCAAGACCAGCGTCGGCAAGATCAACAAGAAGGAGCTGCGCGAGCTTTACGGCGACATGTAACGGCTCAACAGCCAGGAACGGATCGAGGAGGACGACATCATGAGCAATCTCACTTTGGCCGGCCTCGGCGAACATGTTGGCAAGGAGCTCGGACTTTCCGACTGGGTCGCGATCGATCAGCAGCGTATCGACAATTTTGCGGCCTGCACCGGCGACCACCAATGGATCCATGTCGATGTCGAGCGCGCGAAACGGGAGAGCCCGTTCCGCGGTCCGATCGCGCATGGCTATTTGACGCTCGCGATGGTGGCGCCGCTGGCCATGCAGGTCGGCATCATCCCGCGCGATGCCGCGGCCGGATTGAATTACGGGGTCGACAAGGTGCGCTTCCTGGCGCCGGTGCCATCAGGCGCGCGCGTGCGGCTGCGGGTGGTGCTGTCCGGCATCGAGCCGAGGGACGGCGGCCAGGTAATCATGAAGACCCTGAACACGCTGGAAGTCGAAGGATCGGAGAAGCCCGCTCTGATCGCCGAGACGCTGGCGCTTCTGATTCCCGCAGCGGGAGCCAAGCAATGAGCACGGAAAATCGTAGTCCGGATTCCTCGGCGTCTGACATGTCCGAGGCGGCGTCCAGGAATACGCTGGCGCTCAATCCACTGGTCGGTATCCAGGGGCAGGACCTCGTCGAAGGCGCCGGCATCCTGTTCAAGGCGGTCATCAACGAGCCGAAGGTTGCGACCGAGCAGTGGCTGTCTTTCGTCGGCGAGCTCGGCTCGATCGCCGCCGGCAAGTCCGAGCGCGCGCCGAAGGCCGGCGACAAGCGGTTTGCCGATCCGACCTGGAAAGAGAGCTCGCTGCACTCCGGCCTGCTCAAGGCCTACCTGGCGTGGGGCGAGGCGATCAACGGCCTGGTCGACAAGACCAGCCTCAGCGACATCGACAAGCAGCGCGCGCATCTGATCACGGATATCCTGATCGACGCCGTCGCGCCGACCAACACCATGCTCACCAACCCGGCAGCGGTCCGAAAATTCATCGACACCGGCGGGCAGAGCCTGTGGAGCGGCCTGAAGAACTACATCGGCGATCTGACGCAGAACCGCGGCATGCCGTCGATGGTCGATATGAGCGCGTTCAAGGTCGGCGAGAACCTCGCGACCACGCCGGGCGCAGTGATCTTCCGCAACGAGCTGCTCGAGCTGATCCAGTACACCCCGACGACGCCGACAGTCAGGAAGCGGCCGCTGCTGATCACGCCGCCGCAGATCAACAAGTACTACGCGCTCGACCTGTCGCCGGATAAGAGCATGGTGCGCTTCTTGCTCGAGAGCGGCTTCCAGGTCTTTGCCGTGAGCTGGCGCAACCCGACGGCGGCGCATCGCGACTGGGGGCTCGACACCTATGTCGCCGCGCTGGATGAGGCGGTCGACGCGGCGCGCGAAATCTCCGGCAGCGAAGACATCTCGATGATGGGTTCCTGCTCCGGCGGCATCACCTCGACGGCCTATTTCGCGACGCTCGGCAGCGCAACCGAGAAGAAGATCAAGAACCTGGTGCTGGCGGTCTGCCTGCTCGATCCCAACTCGGCCGAGGAGAGCACGTTCGGTTGCCTGATGACGCCGGAGACCATGCGCGCGGCCAAGGCGACCTCGCAGCTGCGCGGCATTGTCGACGGCCACGATCTGGCGCGGATGTTCGCCTGGATGCGGCCCAACGACCTGATCTGGAACTACTGGGTCAACAACTATCTGCTCGGCAATCAGCCGCCGGCGTTCGACATCCTGTACTGGAACGCCGACACGACCCGTCTGCCGGCGGCGCTGCACGGCGATTATCTCGATCTTTATTTCTCCAACCCGTTCGTCAACGCCGGCAAGCTGACCCTCAACGACAAGACCATCGACATGAGCAAGGTCAAGGCCGACAGCTACGTCGTCGCCGGGGTGACCGACCACATCACGCCGTGGAAGGGTGTCTACAAGACCGCGCAGATCATGGGGGAGGGCACCACCTTCGTGCTGTCGAACAGCGGGCATCTGCAGAGCCTGCTCAACCCGCCGAGCAATCCGAAGGCGTCCTTCGTGATCGGGCCGATCTCCAAGGACAAGCCCGATGCGTTCATGGCCTCGGCCGAGAAGCGCAAGGGCAGCTGGTGGCTCGACTGGCGCGACTGGCTGCAGGCGCGTTCGGGCGATGAGGTGGCGGCGCCGGCCTCGCTCGGCAGCGCGCGCTATCCATCGCTTGGCGCAGCACCGGGAACCTACGTCTTTGACTGACGATCTCACCAGCACTGGCGAGGCCGCGCAGCGCGGCATGATCGAGACGCGGCAAATCACCATCGACGGCCAGTTGCTTCAGGTCGCGATCAGGCACGGCGACGGCAGCGGGCCGCCGCTATTGCTGTTCAACGGCATCGGCGCCAATTGGGAGCTGGCGCGGCCGTTCCTGGACGCTCTTACCTCGACCACCGCCATCATCTTCGACGTGCCCGGGGTCGGCGGATCGCCACGGCCGGCGTGGCCCTATCGTCCGTCGACGCTGGCGCGGCTTGCCGCCGGGCTGGTTGCCGAGCTGGGCTACGCCGAGGTCGATGTCGCCGGCGTGTCGTGGGGCGGCGGCATCGCGCAGCAATTCGCGCATCAGTTTCCAAAGCGCTGCCGCCGCCTGGTGCTTGCCGCGACCGCCCCCGGTTTCACCATGGTGCCGGCAAGCCCGGCGGTGCTGTGGAAGATGGCGACGCCGCGCCGCTACACCGACAAGGGCTACATGAAATCGATCGCCGCCGACATCTATGGCGGGGCGTTTCGCGACGATCCGTCCTTGATCGGCCGGCATGCGGCCGCGATGCACGGCGCGCGCAGCATGGGCTATTTCTATCAGCTGCTCGCGATGACCGGCTGGACCAGCCTGCCCTGGCTGTGGTCGTTGCCGCAGCCGACGCTGATCCTGATGGGCAGCGACGATCCGCTGGTCCCTCCGGTCAACGGTCAGATCATGGCGAGCCTGATCCCGAACGCCGAGTTGCGCCTGATCGACGACGGACACCTGTTCATGGTGACGCGGCCAACGGAAACCGCCGGCCTGATCGAAGCGTTTCTGGCTGACGAGAGCCGTCAGGCCGCATCGTCATCCCTGCTCGCGCGAACGACGAGCTACTTCAGGGATCTCGTTCCGACGTCCGAAGGCGGACGGCAGAAGCCTTAAGACACAGCAACCAGGGAGGATATCGTGACCGACAATACCTCTTACATCGACATGCTGCGCAAGTTCGGCAGTGATCTCGGTCTGCCGAAACTGAACGTGGACGAACTGCTGCAGGCGCAGAAGAAGAACCTCGAGGCGCTCGGCCAGAGCGCGAAGGTTGCGGCCCAGGGCGCGCAATCGGTGGCGCAGAAGCAGCGCGAGGTGATCGAGGCTGGCTTGCGCGAGGCCTCGACCTTGGCGCGCGAGTACAAGCCGCTCGGCAAGATCCATGAGAACCTCGCTTTGCAAACCGAATTTGCGCGCAAGGTGTTCGATATCGCGGTCAAGGGCGCGCAGGACAGCGCATCGACGGCGCGGCAGTCGACCACCGAAGCGGTGAAGATCATCCAGGACCGGATGAAGGAGAACTTTGAGGAGTTCCGCGCCAGCGTCCGCCCGAACAAGTCAACCTGACGTCGCGATGAGACGAATCCCGGCAGGGCGCGGGTCCTGCCGGGCGCGCGGGACAAGGGCGAAGCATCGCCATGCATCAGGGAGGACACCATGGCTAACGCGCACGCGACACGGGCGGCCAAGCCGGATTACGCGCCGCCGCCGATCAACGGCGATTTCTACGGCATTGCCAGCGTCCTCAATGACAAGGAGCGCGCGCTGGTGCGGCGCGTGCGTGAGTTCACGGAGGGCGTCGTCGCGCCCGTGATCGAGGAGTTCTGGAGCCGCGACGAATTTCCGTTCGCGATTATCCCTGACATGGCCGAAATCGGCATCGGCGGCGTCGGCTATCAGGGGTACGGCGCAGCCGGCGGCAGCTGGCTGCTGAACGGCTTTGTCGCGATGGAGCTGGCGCGGGTCGATTCCTCGGTCGCGACCTTCTGGGGCGTGCACACCGGGCTTTCGGCGGGCTCGATCTATCTGTGCGGCGACGAGGCCCAGAAGCAACGCTGGCTGCCGGCGATGATGCGCTTCGAGAAGATCGGCTCGTTTGGCCTCACCGAGCCGCTGGTCGGCTCGGCGACGTCGGGCGGGATGCTGACCACCTGCCGGCGCGAGGGCGACGTCTGGATTCTCAACGGCCAGAAGAAGTGGATCGGCAACGCCACCTTCGCCGATATCAACGTGATCTGGGCGCGCGAGGAGGGCTCCAACCAGGTCAAGGGCTTTGTCGTAGGTAAGGACAATCCCGGTTTCTCGGTCGAGAAGATCAAGACCAAGATGGCGCTGCGCGTGGTGCAGAACGGCCTGATCACCCTGAAGGACTGCCGCGTGCCCGAGACGGACCGCCTGCAGAACGCCAACTCCTTCAAGGACACCGCCAAGGTGCTGCGCATGACCCGCACCGGGGTGGCGTGGTTCGCCGTTGGCTGCGCGATGGGCGCCTATGAGCACGCGTTACGCTATGCGACCGAGCGGCGGCAGTTCGGCAGGCCGATCGGCGGCTTCCAGCTGGTGCAGGATCTGCTGGTCCGGATGCTCGGCAACGTCACGGCGACCCAGGCGATGATGCTGCGGCTCGGACAGATGCAGGACGAAGGCGTGATGCTGGACGAGCACGCCTCGTTGGCGAAGGCGTTCTGCACCGTCAAATGCCGCGAGACGGTCGGCTATGCACGCGAGCTGCTCGGCGGCAACGGCATCCTGCTCGAGAACCATATCGGCCGCTTCGTCGCGGATGCCGAGGCGATCTATTCCTATGAGGGGACCCGAGAGATGAACACCCTGATCGTCGGCAAGTCGATCATGGGACTGAGCGCCTTCGTCTGAGGCGCGGCGAAGTCGCGCCGCCGCTGTTATTGCGCCGGCGGCAGGCTGCCATGGCGTGCTTCGGGGTTTGTCCGCGGCAGCATGCCGAGAGCGACGATCGCGGCGGCGAAGCCGGCGGCAGCGCCGACGCCGAGTGCCCATCGTGGACCGAGGTGATCGGCGACCCAGCCGACGATCGGGGCGCCGATCGGCGTGCCGCCCAGCGCCACGCCAAGCCGCAGCGCCATCACGCGCCCGCGCATCGCGGGCTCGGTCGCGAGCTGCATCAGCGCGTTCGAGGTGTTGGCGACGGTCAGCGCGGCGATGCCGATCACGACGAGCGCGGCAGCGAACAGCCAATAGTTCGGCGCCAGGGCGGCGAGCGTGCAGCCGAGGCCGAAGATCGCTGATCCCAGCATCAGGGACGAGAACCGCGGCTGCTCGCGGCTCGCGGCCAGCAGCGCGCCCGACATCGTGCCCAGCGCCATCACCGACGACAGCAGGCCGAAGCCACGCGCATCGGTGTGGAACACGCCAACCGCCATGGTGGAGATGAAGATCGGAAAGTTCAGTCCGAAGGTCCCGATCAGGAACAGCATGATCAAGGTCGCCCGAAGGTCTGGGCGGGACCAGACGTAGTGGAAGCCCTGCATGACGCTGCCCTTGGTGGGATGCGCCCGCGCGTTCGGGCGCAGCTCGGAGGCGCGCAGCAGGGTCAGCGAGGTCAGCACCGCCAGGAACGATGCGCCGTTGAACAGGAACGCCCAGCCGGTGCCGACGGAGGCGATGATCAGGCCGGCGACGGCAGGGCCGATCATGCGCGCGGCATTGAACGAGGTCGAATTCAGCGCGATCGCATTCGAGAGGTTGGTGTCGCTGACCAGCTCGGCGACGAAGGTCTGGCGCACGGGTGCGTCGAGTGCTGCCGCGCAGCCGAACAGAAACGCGAACACATAGACGTGCCAGAGTTGCACCAGTCCGGTGACGGTGAGAATCCCAAGCACCAGCGCGAGCGCGCCCATCGTCGCCTGGGTCGCCATCAAGAGCTTGCGCTGGTTGAAATGATCGGCGGCAAAGCCGCTCCACGGCATCAGCAGCAGCTGTGGGCCGAATTGCAGCGCCATCACGATGCCGACGGCGGATGCGCTGTGTTGTGTGAGCTGGGTGAGAACCAGCCAGTCCTGGGCGGCGCGCTGCATCCAGGTGCCGATGTTGGACACCAGCGCGCCGGCGGCCCAGACCCGGTAGTTGAAGCTTGCGAGCGATCGAAAGACACGTCTCATGTTCTCTGCGGTTCATTCCCGCCGTGAAACCGTCCGAACCGCCGCGCCAGGAACAGACCGATCAGCAGCCCGCCGAGGCCGAGCGCCACGACGTCGCTTGTCGTTCTCAAGCCGAAGTCGCCGACGCGGCAGACCAACAGGTATCCGACGGCGAGGTTGAAGAAGCCCCATACGATGTTGACGGTCGATGACGACAGGCCTTCGCCCGGCGGCTTTGCGAACGGGCTCTGGAACGGCTCGCCCATCATGCCGGCGACGACGTGCGGAATCGCGTTGGTGAGGAAGGCGCCGCCGAAGAAATAGGCGACGAGGTCAAGCCAGTTCATGCGCGTTGGTCCTTTCAAGCAGATCGATGATCGCCTGCGCCGAGCCGGTTTCGCCGAGCCGCGGGAACACCTGCTCGATGCTGTAGTCATGTGCGTTGGGCCGCGCATCGGTCATGGCGTCGACCGCGAGCGTGACGTTGAAGCCGGCCTCATAGGCCTGCCGCGCCGTCGATTCGACGCCGGTGCCGGTCGCAACGCCGGCGACCACGACATGGGTGACGCCGCGGGCGCGCAGCTGCCTCTCGAGATCGGTGCTGGCGAACGCACCCCACGTCCGCTTGGTCACGACGATGTCGCCCGGCTGCCGGTCGAGCTCCGGAATCAGGTCGGTCCAGCCGTCGGGAAATTGTCCATTGTGGCGCGGCCGCTCAGTTCGTCCGGGTGCCGTGCCGTCGACATTGACCAGCACGATCGGCAGTCCACGCCGTCGAAAGGCATCGATGAGGGCGCAGGCGCACGCCACGACATCTGCGAACGGATGCACGAAGGGCGCGCCGACGAGCCCTGATTGCAGATCGACGACAATGAGCGCGGTGATCGGATCGAGCGTCGTCAGAGCCATGATCGTCTCCTTTCTGGCGATTGGCGCGGCGCGGCCGGCATCAATCGGCGACCAGCCGCTTCAGCAAGCCGACGGCGGCGGCGAGTTCATCCTGTTCGTGCGCCGACAGCCGCGCGGCGATGGTGCGCGACAGCCAGTCCTGTCGCGCGGCGCGGCCGGTGCGCAGCCGCTCGCGGCAGCTATCGGTGAGCGACATGATGGTCTGGCGGCCGTCGTCCGGATCGGGCGCG
Source organism: Bradyrhizobium sp. C9 (assembly GCF_002532045.1). Classification (GTDB taxonomy): domain Bacteria; phylum Pseudomonadota; class Alphaproteobacteria; order Rhizobiales; family Xanthobacteraceae; genus Bradyrhizobium. Next base: position 147,150 of record NZ_NWTG01000013.1, read on the forward strand.
CCGCGGACCAGGCCCGCGGCCTCGAGCGCCGATATCGCCGAGCTCATCGACTGCGGACGCATGCCTTCCGAGCGCGCCAGGCTGGACACAGTTGCGGGGCCGTCCTTTTCGAGGCGCAGCAGCACCGCGACCTGGGACGGCGGAAGATCCTCGCGCTGGCCCTGCTCGCGCAGCCGGCGCTTCAGCGTTCCGATCAACAGGCGAAGGTCTTCGGCGAGCGCGGATGTACGCGCCGAGCCGGTACGGGCCGTGGCATTGTTCATGCCGGTGACAATGACATATATGCAGGTAAACTGTAAAGATTGTCTTCGCAGATTACCTTCATATTCCCGTGAGCGTCAGTGCTGCGGGGCGCGGCTTGAAAATCTGAATGGCGCCTGAACCCGGCTCCGGAGTGAATCACATTAGATTTTGTTGTCTTCGTGCGCGCGGTTGTCGATGACTGCGCTTGCGCTCACAACGTGGCGTGTCGTCCCCGCGGTGGCTCGCGGAGTTGTTTGGAATGAAGTTTGATGTTCGTTTCACGGCGATCGGCGTGTCGATCGTCCTCGCTTGCCTGGCGCAGCCGGCAGCGGCCCGGACCTGCGAGGCGCCACCGGCGCTGACATCGGTCGATCCTCCCGGCTTCTACCAGAACGCAAGCGGTTACGCGGACGCCATCAAGCCGCTGCATGCGTTCATTGCTGAGGTCAACAAGGCCGCCGATGAACGCGATCTGGATTGCGTGATGGACCTGCTCGCGGGCTGGGCGAGGGGAAGTGCGCTGCTGACAACAGGCGCGAATTATCAGAGCGATTTCGAACGCTCCTGGGCCGGGACCGATTTCGCGCTGGCGTTGCTGCGCTTCCCGGGCGCGTCCATCAAGGCCGACCATCGATTCCAGCAGATCAAGCCGTGGCTGATCCGGATTGCCGAGGAAACGCGCGATGCCGATCGCATCAACCATCTCGGCAACAATCTGGTCTATTGGGCCGGGCTCGATCTGATGTCGATCGGCGCCCTGACGGATCGGGGCGATCTGGTCGACGCCGGCATGTCCCGGGCGCGCCAGGGCATCAGGGACATCGGCGCCCACGGCGAATTGGAGCGCGAGTTGATGCGCGGCGAGCGCGCGCTGCACTATCACAACTTTGCGCTGATCCCGCTGGTGTTCTGCGCCGAACTCGCAAGTCGCCGGAAGGTCGACCTTTATGCGGAGAACAACGGAGCGATCCGTCGGCTCGCCGACCTGATCGTTCGCGCAGTGCAGGACGAGCGCAGCTTCGGCGCTCTCACCAACGTTCCGCAGCAGCTCTTCCCCTGGACGTTTCAGGGAGACCTTGCCTGGATGGAGCCGTACTACGCCCGGTTTCACGATCCGCGTTTGCCGTCAATTCTTGGCCCCAGGAGGCCTTTTACTAATCCGAGGCTCGGCGGCAACGTGACGGCAAGCTGGGGCGCGCCCTTGCCGGACTAGTTTGGCAGAAGATGTTGGAGAATGTCTCGATGAGATCGCTTGCTGTCATTATCGTTGCATTGGTGGCTCGGGCGGCGCGCTGTATTTGGTGGCGGTTCAGGACGACACCGCGATCCGGAATGGCGGGACATGCGCGTCCGCAGGTCACGGCACGCAGTTTCTGGATCCTCTCACCGTGCCTCTTCCTGGCCACGCTGCTTCCTGCGTTAGCTGCCTCGCCCGACCTCTCCGGAGAGATGGTGACGCTCAAAAATGCGCAGACGGCGCGGCACCTGGGCGACAAGCTGCATGATGTGCCGAGCGTGCTCGACTATGGAGCCGTGTGCAACACGGTCGTGCTCAGATGGCACCGAATGTCGATCGCCGCAGGTTCGCGGCAGTTGACAGTGCCTGATGCGTGGTTCGGGTCGGGCGACGTTGGCAAACTGATCGTTGTTGCCGGTGCCGGCGCGGGCGGCGCCAATCTGGCCGGTAGCATCACGCAGGTCGAATCCAAATCGCAAATCGTCCTCGCGCTCCCGGCGCAGACGTCGGTCGACGTACATGACGGCTATCTCGCCTATGGCACGGACGATGCGCCGGCGATCAATGCGATCTTCTCGGGCGCTTCAGTCCCGCAATGGGACCTTGGCGAGCTGCGCCTGCCGCACGGCGTATGTGGCGTCGGCGCGACCATCGCGTTGCCGGGCGGCCGCGAGAGGGGCGCGTTCGGCATAGAGCAGGTCACGCTGCGTGGCGGCGGCCGCGGCGCATCGTGGCTCGTGGCATTGGCGCCGATGCGCGCGGTGATCGAGGAACCGGCCGGTGAGCACAACCAGGCCAACTTGTTCGACTTCGGTATCGACGGTTCCGGCCTGGCCGACTTTGGTGCAGACATCCAGGGCGGTCATGCCGGCCATCACGCCAACCTGTACTACAACGACAGCCGGATCGCGGGCCTGCATCTCGGGACCATCGCCGTCAACCCGGACGGCACGCTGACCAATCCGAAAAGCTGGTACACAAATGTTTGGGAGTTCATGGCCGACCACAGCACGATCACGGCGGACACGACGTCGATCATGCGGCATGGCGCGCCGCTGTTCGGCATCCTCAACTCGGCAGGCGACAGCCATTTCAGCGACATGGTCGTTGCCCATGCCTCGGTCGCCAACGTGCGAGATACCGGCTCAGCCCACAATTTCTACACGAATGTGCACGCGTGGGGGAACCCACGTTACGAGTACTGGACGCGGGGCAAAATCCAGTTCTCCAACTGCGAGGTCGACGGCGCGTCGGAAGCCGGCGTGCGCAGCGATGAGGACGGGCTGGTTTGGACCGGTGGAGCGATGATCTCCATGAACAAGGGCGCGCCGGCCGGCTTTTTCTTTCCGACCGCGACAGGTCATCACGCCATCGTCGGTCCTGATATTCAGGATATCCCGTCGCGCGCCTATATTCGCCTGGGAGCAGGGGCGCAGCTGCACGATTCGATCATTCAGATTCAGGGCCTGGCCGAAACACATTAGTCCAGGGCGTATGGACCGGACTGCACCGGAGCCGCTGCCGGCGCCTACCGTCGTGGCCTACTCGCTCTCGCTGGTCGCCGGCGCCGCGTACATGTCCCGTGCGCGCCGGGTCACGGCCGCATAGCGCGCGGTCGCACTGAGGCTCATCAGGCCGGCGCGCACCAGCCCGAGGATGGCGCGGCGCGAGTGGAATGGCCCGGTCTTGCTCGCGGCATATCCGCGCGGGTAGAGCTGCAGGCGGCCGGCGAGCGCCTCCTGCAACGCCAGCTTCTGGGTCGCGCTCAGGCGCCGGCGCCGCGCAGGCTTTTCCGCTTCCGCCAGCATGAGCTCGATACCCAACGATTTCCGTGGCGCGGCCTTCATTGTCAGCTCACACTCCGGCCGACTGGCGCGACCTTCCGCGAGGCCCGGCGACCGGCCGGCATCGCCATGGACGCCGGCGTGTGGCACATCATGGCTTGCGCTGTTACTCATTCGTAAGACAGAACCGCATTTCGGGCGGCAGCGGCATCTGACGAAAGTCAGGATCAGTTGTGACGAAAGTCATATTCGTTTGCGGCCACTGCCGGCTTACGCCAGAGTGGGCTGCTCGCTGAGTTGATGGGCAACGCATGATCGATCTGAGCGCGGATTTGCTTGCGGCCGCAGGAGCCGACGTCATCGGTCTCGCCGTCATCGGTGCCGACCGAAGCATGCAGCGGAAGATCGGGCGGCTGGTCGAATGGCTTCCCGCGATCGGCGTCGATTGCTGCGAATGCATGCTGCTGGTCGGCATGGAGGCCGAGCTGGCGGCGCTGGCCGGCGGCCAGCGGGACATGATCGCACTGGCCGGCGTCCGCGGTGCCTCGCCTGACATCACGCAGCCGATGACGGCGGTCGTGCTGTGGAATAACGCGCAGTCGCATTACTTCGTCATCGCCATGCCGGACTTCGCGGGACGTCAGGTCGAAACGCTGCTCGGCAGCGAGCGCCGGGCCCGCCGCCTGATGGAGCAGCAGCTCGAGGCGGCCAGCGCGGAAGTGCGCTTTGCCTCGCTGGCGCGGACGCGGCTGCGGCTGGCGCGCGACCTGCACGATACGCTGGTGCATTCGATCGTGGCGCTGCTGACCCAGATCCGGCTGATCAGGCATTATCTTTCGGCTGCCCCTGCGCGGGTGGCGGACAGCCTTGCAACCGCCGAAGACGCCGCAGCGAGCGGCCTCTCGCGCGCCCGCGAGGCCATCGATCGGCTGCGCACGCCCGACGATTTGAAGCTCGATCCCGATGTCGAAGGACTGCTCAGCGACTTCGCCGCGCGCAGCGGTGTCAGGGTGTCGATCCAGATCGACGAGGAGGCGCGTCCCGGCTTGCGCGATTGCGGCTTGACGGTTCAGCGCATCCTCAGCGAGGCATTGCGCAATGTTCAGGCACATGCGAAGGCACGCCGTGTCTCGTTTCACGCCTTCGAAGCGCCGGCTGCGGTCGGTCGCAAGCTCGTCGTCGAGATCCGCGACGACGGCCGCGGCTTCGATCTCGCGGTGCCCACTCCCGGACATTTCGGATTGATCGGGATGACCGAATTTGCTGAACTCGTCGGCGGAAGCTGCGCGGTGGAGAGCGCGCCCGGACAAGGAACGCTGGTCCGGATATCGCTCCCCGTGGCGGTGCCGCCGGCAGCGTCTGCCGGCCTGCTGGCCGATTGATGTCGTTGCCGCCTATTCAGAACCTTCGAGAGGATGACTGAAGCCCGTGAGCAGAATTGAGAAGGTGCGGGTGCTGATTGCCGAGGATCAGACCCTGATCAGGGAAGGTATCGCCACACTGCTTGCCCAGCAGAACGACGATTTCGAGATCCTTCCCGGCGCGTCCGACGGCGAGCAGGCCATCGAATTCGCGCGGCGCTATCGGCCGGACGTCATCCTGATGGACCTGCAGATGCCGCGTGTCGACGGCATCGCGGCGACCCAGCGGATCCTGCGCGAGCTGCCGCAGACCCATATCGTCGTGCTGACGACATTCGAGACCAACGATCTGATCTTCGAGGCGGTCAGCGCCGGCGCCAAGGCGTATCTCCTGAAGGACGCCAGGATGGAGGAGATCGCATCAACCATCCGCGCGGTGATCAACGGCCAGTCCGGGCTGTCGCCCAGCGTCGCCGCGCGCATCCTCGACGAGTTCAAGCGGCTGCGCGGCCCGCGCGTCTCGGCGAAGCTGCCGGTTCGCGACGGGCTGACGGCGCGGGAGAATGAAATTCTCACGCTGATCGTCGAGGGCAAGAGCAATACCGAGATCGGTGAACGGCTGCATTTGGCCGAGGGCACGGTGAAGAACTATGTCAGCACCATCCTGGAGAAATGCCAGGTCAAGAACCGTACGGAACTGGCAATAAAGGCAATAACTTACTAGAAATAATTGCCCCTAACCGCACACCACGCGGTTGATCCGGCTGAGATTGCTCGCCTTTCTCTGGGCCGCGCCGACAAAATTGGCTATAGGTTTGTTTCGGATTTGCTTTTTGACATAGCAGGTCCGGATTGCGCGGCTTTGACTAAACAGGGAATGACCATGAAGGGTATCGAGCGCCAGACCAAGGATAGCGATGGACTGGCAAGCGCGGCGGCCGGCAACGGCGCGGACGCCGCGGCGCATGGCATGGCGGCGATCGATCAGGTCCGCGATCTCCTGTTCGGCGGCGCGCAACGCTCGATTGAGACCAACCTCTCGGGTCTACGCGAGGAGATGCAGGCCTCGCTGAAGCAGATGCAGGCCGACTTCACCAACGAGCTCACCGCGCTGCAGGCCCGGCTCTCCGACCTCGAGCGCGATACCGAGCAGAAGCGCCTCGACTCGCTGAAGGATGTCGGTGCGGCCATCACCCAGCTCGGCGCTGCGATCAGCGGATTGGGATCCGGCCGCACGGGCAAATAGCATGGCAGCTGCTGCCGGCCAGAACCGCGAGATCGAGCAGCTCAGGACATTGCTGTTTCAGCCCGAGGCGACGCGTCTGACCTCGCTGGAGGCCGACCTCGACTCGTTGCAGCGCTATGTCGGCAACGCCGATCGGCTGGAGACGGCCACCGCCGGCATTCTGGTCGAGGCGCTGGAGCGCGCCGAGGTCAACCGGCCGCGCGAGCTCGCCACCGCGATTGCGCCGGTCGTGGTCTCCGCGATCCGCAACGAGATCAAGAATTCGCGCGAGCAGATGATCGAGGCGCTCTATCCGATCGTCGGCCGGCTGGTCAGCGCCGCGGTCGCAAATGCGTTCCGGGAACTGGTTGCCTCGCTCGAGCAGCGCATCAATGCGCTGACCTCGGCGCAATTGTGGGTCGGGCGGGTCAAGTCGCTGGTGACGGGACGTCCGATCAGCGAGTTCGTGCTCGCCGACAGTCCGCCGCAGATCAACCGGCTCCTGATCATCGAACGCGGCAATGGCCGCCTGATCGCCGACTGGAAGCGCGAGGCGAGCGCCGACGAGCGCGCCGACCTGCTCAGCGCCATGGTCGCGGCGATCCTCGAATTCTCCGTGCAGGCGCTGGCCGGCGAAGGCAATCTGCAGACGCTCGATTTCGGCGGCCGGCAGCTCGCGCTGCGCGCCTCGCCCCGCTTCATCCTGGCGGCGGAGTGCCTGGGACCGCTGCGCCCGGCCGACAATGCCAGGATCAATTCGCTGTTCTTCGATGCGATCGAGCGTATCGACCGCGGCGCGGATTGCGACGCGCCGATGCTCGCCTCGCTCGCATCCGCGATCGAGACCGACGACGCGCCGCGGCGGATCGCGAGCCGACGCGGCAAGGTGATCCTGTTTGCCGTGCTCGCAGCCGTGGCCGCATTGCTGCTCTGGTTTGCCGCGACCTCGCTGACGCGCGCCCTTTTGGAGCGGCGGACCCATGCCGCGCTGGAGCAGCTCGTCGCGAAGCAGCCCCTGCTGGCCACGTTCCCGCTGCGGCTCGACTTCGACCACGGCAGCCGAAGTGTGGCCGTCTCGGGCATCGAGCCGAGCCAGTTGGAAACGACGCCGGTGATCGACGCGCTCGCTACGGCCGCAGCGCCGTACAAGGTCGTCGACCGCATCGGGCTGGTGTCCACGCCGGACCAGGCGGCGGCGTCGCAGGCCGGCATTGCGGGCCTGCAGCAGAGCCTGACGCGCCTGCAGGCGAGCCTCGACCAGATGCGCGAGGCGATGGGCGCGCAGGCGAAGTCGGGCGACGAGAAATATGCCGCTCTCGCCGCGCAGTATGACAAGCTCGGCGAGCAGTCCACGAAGTTGAGCGAGCAAGTCACGAAGCTGCAATCCGTCGCCGACGGTCCGGCCGCGCGGCTCGATCGCTTCATCGCCTCGACGGCAATCTTCTTCATCAACAATTCGGACGAAGTCCTCGACAACGACCAGGCCGAGCAGCAGCTGCGCGAGCTCGCCGCGCTGCTGACGAACAATGATCTCAGGCTGCGGATCGTCGGCTATGCCGATCAGAGCGGCACCGAGGGCACCAACAAGACGCTGGGGCGCAAGCGGGCGGAGCAGGTGCAGCGCAGGCTGACCGCGCTCGGGGTCGACCCGTCCCGGCTGATCTTGGTTTCGCGCGCCGCGACGATGCCGATCACCGACCGGCTCGATGCCACCGTCGGCGGCAACCGCCGCGTGGCGTTCGAGACGGTCTACCGAAGCGAAGTGGCCCGCTGATGCTCACCGCAAAAGTCATGCTGCTCGGCGATATGGGGGTCGGCAAGACCTCGATCCTCTATCGGCTGATCTACAATCGGTTCGAGGGCCAGTACAAATCCACGCTCGGCGTCGAGATCCTGAGCCATGACGTGACGCTGGCCGATGGCGGCGACCCGATGCGCCTCGTGCTGTGGGACACCGACGGCGATTTCGGCACGCAGATCTTCGACACGGTTTATGTCACCGGCGCATCCGCCGCCATCATCGTGTCCGATGTCACGCGGCCGCAGACCGTGACCCGCATGGTCGAGCTGGTCCGCGGTTTCGAGGAGCGATTCCCGGGCCGGCCCTACCGGGCGCTGCTCAACAAGACCGACCTGCCGGAAGCTGCCGGCAGCGCCGGCGCGATTGCCGAGCTCGCCAAGTCGAGCGTCAAGCCGGTTAGCGCCAAGACCGGCGTCGGCATTGCCGAATGCTTTGTCGAGCTCGCCCAGACCATTCGCCGCCGTCAGCTCTAGATTTTCTCTGACGCGTCTTCCTCGCGCGAGGTGGCGTCCACTTCGCTCGACAACGCTCTTCTCAAAAAACTGAGGCGCAGGTTTGTGTCAGCCGTCCCGACTTCTCGGGGCTGGCGAATCGGGCCGGGACGGCTGACTTCATCGCACGTGGGGCGTACGATGAAACGCGCGCGACATGCGGTGCATGACCGCACGAATCTCTCCCCGACTGCACCACGCCGTCCCACACTCCGATAGTGACGATGGTCATCTTCCACTCGGCCAATGGCCTGCCTATCGTCCACTCGTCACTGGAACCAGCCACGAGACCAACGGTGTCCCGGGCGCACGGAGTGAGAGATCATGAGCATTTTTGGAAGCATCATGGGTGCAATCTTCGGCCACGGTGCCCAGGCCAAAACACCTGAGACCACGACGGCTGCGCCGGGAGCATCGCCGGCGACGACGTCAACCGCCGCATCCACCGCGCCTGGAACGCCCGCCGCGCAAACGGTCGACGTCGCGGCGATCGTCGACAAGGCGGCGGCTGCCACCGGTGAGAAGCTCGATTGGCGGACCTCGATCGTCGACCTGATGAAGGCGCTCGGCCTCGACAGCAGCCTCGCTGCGCGCAAGGAGCTCGCCAGGGAGCTGCGCTACACCGGCGATACCAACAACACCGCTACCATGAATGTCTGGCTGCATCAGCAGGTGATGGCCAAGCTCGCCGCCAATGGCGGCAAGCTGCCGGCCGACATCAAGACCTGATCGCCACCTCGAGCCGTGCGCGACGGTCACATCCCGCACGGCTCCGAACCATGTGTATTGCGTGAGGAGCAGTTGTGATGACCTCATCTCATCTTGCCATCCTGAACAGGCCACGGACTGGCGTCGTTGCCGCTTCGATCGGCACGGGACTCGGCCTCGCGATCATGGCGATGGGCATCACCATCGCCATCGCCCGCGCCGATAGCGCCAGCGAGGAGCCGCGGCCGGCGAACGCGGATGCCGGTGTGCAGCGCGCCGCGCAGAACCTGCCGCCGGCGCGGGTCATCCTGCCGGCGCCGTGGGAGCAGGCCGCTCCCGCTCAGCAGGTCACAGCACCGGCGAATCCGGCAGATCACAAATAATCTTCGCGCCTTCGTTGCGATCGACCATCCACGCATTGCGTCACGGTCGCTGTGAATGGCCCGCACACCACCCAGCTCTGGAGCCTCGCCATGCCAGAACAGGTCAAGCTGCCCCGAAAATTGTCTCAGGAGCCCGGCGGTCCGCCGTCGCTGCGGCCGAGCCACCGGCGGGTCATCGAGGATCTCGACCGCTGGGCCAACAGCCCCGGCCTGCAGCCGCCGAGTGAAGGAGAGAAGCCGGGCGACGACAAGCGTCAGCGCAAGTAAGAGCGCCACCGATGGATCCGCATCGGCGCGGATGCGAGCCGGTGGTGCCGCCTTCAATCAGTTGAACGGCACGCGCGCCCTGGCCGAGAACGTCCAGATCCGGGCCGTGCCGCCGAGGCCGCCATACTCCGCGCCGAGGCCGAGCATCGTGCCGCCCGCGAGCCTCGTGTTCAGCCCGCCGGTGACGCGGGCCGACCAGCCCTCCAGCACCAGCGTCGGGTTGATCGGGATGCCGCTCACGGCCAGTGCCGCGGCGTCGTCCTTGCTGAAATAGTAGTCGCCATAGATGCCGAGATAGGGCGAGACCACCGCGGCGTCGATCGTTGCCAGCGGATAGCTCAGCTTGACACCGCCGGATGCGCGGCCGGTGACGAAGTCACGCGCCGTCTGCAGCGTGCCGAGCGTGTCGACATAGGCGTTTTCATGCTCCCACAACGTGTAGAGGCGCGCGGACGGCTCGACCAGCAGGTTGCTCATCCTGTAGCTGCCGGTGAGCCCGGTCGCGAACATCCAGCGGTCGCCGTTGAAATTGCCCTGCGCCGTTCCGGCGACGCCATTGTAGCCGATCTGCGAGAAGGTCACGGCGGCGTCGTAGCGCAACGCCGGCGTGATCATCCAGCCGAGATAGGTGCCCGCGGTCCAGCCATCGCCGGTGAGCTTTCCGTTGATGTCCTGGGCCGTGTAGTTGAACGTCTCATAGCCGGCGACGGCACCGACCAGGAGGCTCGGCGTTGCCCGGTAGGTCAGTCCCATCAGGGCATTGAGCTGGCTGCCGTAGATCGACGAGCCCGTCGTGCCGACACCCGGCGAGTTCGGCGACGACCAGCGGTCGATGCCGCTGCCCCTGACGTCGATCCAGAACAGCCAGTCGCGCGCCTCGCGGTAGGCCTTGGGCTTCGCCTTGGTCGGCATCTGCTGATCGATCGCCGCGAACGCATTGTCGATGCGCGAACTGCCGCTGCTGCGTCCGGGTGCGCCGGAAGCGCGATCCGGCGCGTAAGCACTGCGATTCCCCGTCGCATCGGCCTGCGCCACGCCGTCTGACGGATCGGCCGCGAAGTTGAAACGCATGCCGGCGCCGCCTGGCGTCATGAAGCTGCCGTCTTCGCTGAACCCTTCCGAGATCGCGTTGTCGATCGCGCCCGAGATCGCCTGGCCGGAGTTCTGCGCCACCAGCTTGGTGATGTCGATCTGCAATGCCCGCAGCTTCACGCTGTCGGTCGGGACATTCACGCTCTGCGCCAGCGCAGGCGAGGTGCTGGCATTGAACGCGCCGCTGCCGGCATAGCTCGCCGTGATGGTGTGGCTGCCGATCTTGAGGGTCGCGATCGAGAAGCTTGCCGTGCCTGCCGCGAGCGTCGCGCTGCCGATCGGCGATCCATTGTCGCTGAAGGTCACTGTGCCGGTCGGCGTTCCTGCTGCGGCGGTGACGTTCGCCGTGAAGGTGACCGATTGGCCAAGATTGCTCGGATTCTGCGACGAGGTCAGTGCGGTCTGGGTCGTCGTTGTTGCTGCGAAGGTGAAGCGGTCCGCAGCCGATGTCGCCGAGGTCCCGACTGCCGTCGTCACCGTGACATCCACCGTTCCCGTTCCCGCCGGCGAGGTCGCCGTGATCTGGGTGCTGGAATTAACGGTGAAGCCGGCTGCAGGGGTTGCGCCGAACGTGACGGCCGTCGCAGCGGTCAAGGCTGTGCCTGTTATGATGACCGTCGTTCCGCCGCTGGTCGGGCCTGCGGTCGGCGAGATCGACGTCACCGTCGGCGCGGATGCTACGTAGGTGTACCGATCCACGGGAGACGTGGACGACGTCCCGGACGGGCTGGTGACGGTGACATCGACCGTGCCGGTACCCGCCGGCGCAACGGCGGTGATCTGCTCGTTCGAATCGATGGCGAAGCTCGTTGCACTGGCGGCGCCGAAGTGCACGGCGGTTGCGGTGTTGAAGCTGCCGCCCGCGATGATAACGGTGGTGCCGCCCGCCGCGGGCCCCGTCGCCGGGGAGATCGAGACCACCGCCGGCGGCGAGCTGGCCGCGGCGACCTGGCTGAACAGCGTGGCGGCGATCAGGGCGAGGGCGCATCCGGCGTGTCGCGCGATCGCCATCGGCCGCAGTCTGGTGCGGACGTCGAATGCAAGACGCGAGGCGGCGAAGCGGAAACGAGTCCGCATGAAATTTGCAATCGGCAACAAGGTAACCCCCGTCGCACCGGCCCCCGCTGCGGAATCGGCGCACATTCAAAAAATACGGGTTTGTTGTAGTACGCGGCTCGCGCGGCACGCCGCGGAATCTCCGCACGCATCGGCTTTTGTAACGCGGCGTTGCTGGGCTGCTACGTCATTGCACGATTTGAGAAGCCGCTAGCGCACGATATTGCTGCGAGCAGGCCGTCATTCGCATTCAGCGCACGCAAAGTGGGTCGTTGATAACGCACCCGTCTCATGAGGCGCTTGCTGCGGGACCGTCGCGGCTACGGCCGCGGCGCCGTCGCGATCAGCGCGGTCGAGGGAATCGCGAAGGTGTCTCCGACCCGCCCGCGCTCGATCTCGCTCCGGAACGCGCGTGCAACGGCGGCGCTCTGGTCCGCATCGAGCCCGCTCCAATGCGGCATGAACTCGAACAGTTTGTCGACGTCGGCAGGATCGGCGACGTTGAGCTTGAAGTCGTGGGTGATCTCGGCGATTGCCGGGCCGGAGAAGCCGGCCGCGACGACCGCCGCAGCGAGGCGGCCGGGATCGGCGAGTTCGGCGAGGCCCGTGCACGGCATCGGCGTGACGTTGTCGGGATAGAGCCGCCGGATCACCTGCGAGAGCAGCAGATGCACAGCGGCGCCGTCGGCGCTTTTCCAGACCGCAATCGCCGCCGATCCGCCTGGCCGTGTCACCCGCGCCATCTCGCGCAGCCCGGCGCGCCAGTCCGGAAACAGCATCACGCCGAACACCGACACCGCCGCATCGAAGGCGGCATCCGGCAGGTCGAGCGCCTGGCCGTCCATCTGCCGTGCATCGATATTCGCCACATCATGCGCGCGGACCCGTGCCACCATGCCGGCCGAGAAGTCGATCGCGGTGACGTCGGCGCCCCGGCGCGCGGCCGCAAGCGCAGCGGCCCCCGTACCGGTGGCGACGTCGAGCACCTTCGTCGACGGGCCGATCGGGAGCATCGCGACCGCGGCCTCGGCGAAGTGTGTCGTGAACGGCTGCGATTGCGCCTCGTAGGTCGCGACCATCTTGTCCCAGTGTGCGGGATCGTTGAACGGAAGCGGCTTCGCCTGTTCACTTGGCTGCATGAATCTGGTCCTCGAGGCTTTGCTTGTGTTTGGCGAGGCGGCGCTTGAAGTCCTTCGCGAGCGCGTCGAGCGTTACCGCGCCGAGCCGCTTCAGGAAAATCGCCTCGACCTCGCGAAACGTGCCTGACAGCGCATCGTTAACGGCCTGTTCGACCAGGCAGCCGGGATTTTCCGAGCGATGGCCCATCGCGACGATCGTGGGCGCGCCGACCGCGCGATAGATGTCGGCGAGCGTGATGTCGGCGGGATCGCGTGCGAGCGTCCAGCCGCCGCCATGGCCCTTCTCGGAGCGGACCAGGCCCTGCTCGCGCAGGCCCGCCATCACGCGGCGGACGACGACCGGGTTGGTGGCCATCGCCTGCGCAAGTTGCTCCGAGGTGACTGGTTCGCCCGCTCCGATCATGTGGAGAAGGCCATGCAGGACACCGGATAGACGGCTATCGCGTATCATGTAACTTCATATGTTGCATGATGGGGTGGACGTCAAGAGGGAGATGACGGGCGGTTCGTCGTTCCTGGTCGCCCCTCCACTTCCTCTTGGAAAAGAGGAGGTAGCTTTGCGCGCCAGAGCCAAGCGGGCGGGGATCACTCTCTCCGTCAGCGGCGGTGTGCGGCTGACCCCCATCCCGACCTTCCCTTTCAGGGGAAAGAGAAGAGATCGGGACTGCACCCAGGTCATGCTTCTTCAATCGGGATTCCCGTGCCGGAATTCCCGCCGCCGCCCGTTTAATCCCCATCGGGGTCTTGAGAGGCGGGGGCGGTATCGTGGGCAGTGTGGCTGTAGATCGGATGTTGCTGGATGCGGTGGCGCATTATGGCGCGGGCCGCGCGATGGAGGCCGGCACCTTGTGCGGCGATATCCTGAGCGCCGATCCCGACCATATTCCGGCGCTGCATCTGTCCGCCGTCATCGCCTTCGTGACCGACCGCGCCGCCGAAGGCGCGGTGCTGCTGAACCGGGTGTTCAGCCTCGATCCGCATCACGGCCCGGCGTTCGCCACGCTCGGCGATGCGCTCGCCGTGAAGGGCGAGCACGAGGGGGCGGTGGCCGCGTTCCAGCGCGGCGTCACATTGCGGCCGAAGGATGCCGGCCTGCACATCAAGCTCGGCGTTGCGCTGTGCGAGCTGTCGCGCTTTGACGAGGCCGAGGCAGCGTTTCGTCGCGCGATCGCACTTGATGGCGGCCTGACGCGGGCGCGGTTCAACCTCGCCGTTGCGCTGGCCGGGCAGCAGCGGCCGGTCGAGGCGGAGCAGGCCTATCGCGAGGTGATCGCGCGCGATCCGGCCTATCGCGGCGTCTGGCTCAACCTCGGCAATGCGTTGACCGATCAGAAGAAGCACGATGCTGCCGCCACCGCCTATCGCCGCGGGCTCGGCGCGGATCCCGACAATCCGGGCCTGCATAGCGGCCTCGGCGCGGCCCTCTACCGTCTCGGCCGGCTGGAGGACGCAGTCCTGCACTATCGCCGGGCGATCGCGCTCGATCCCGACAATTTCGCGCCGCGGCGCCTGCTGGCCATGGTGCTGCACGAGCTGGGCGAGCGCGAGGAGGCGGTCCGCATCTATCGGCAAGTCTCGGCCCGCGATCCGTCCGATCACGTCATCCTCAACAATCTCGGCGCCTGCCTGTTCGAGCTCGGACAGGTCGACGATGCCATCGGCTGCGCCGAGCTGGCGCTGGCGCTCAAGCCGGACTATGCCGCCGCGCACACCAATCTTGGAATCATCTTCGAGGCGCAGAATCTGGTCGAGGCGGCGGTCGCCGCGCATCGGCGGGCCGTCGAGCTCGAACCCAATTACGCCAAGGGCCACGCCAATCTTGCGGTCGCGCTGCGCAATGCCGGCGAGATCGACGCGGCGCTGGTGGCCTCGCGCCGGGCCATCGCGCTCGATCCCGAGCAGCCGCTGGCGCATTACAACCATGCGCATTTCCTGCTGATGAACGGCGAGTTCGAGGAGGGTTTTGAAGAATATCAGTGGCGCCGCAAGACCAAGATGCTCAGCGAAGGCGATCCGGTGTTCGACGAGCCGGAATGGCAGGGCGAGCCGCTGGCGGGACGCACGCTGCTGCTGTTTGCCGAATACGGGCTCGGTGACGCCATCAATTTCGTCCGCTATGTGCCGATGCTGGCGGGCAGAGGCGGCCGGATCATTCTGCAGGTGCAGCCGGCGCTGGTCTCGCTGCTGCGGCCGATGCTGCCCGATATCGCGGTGTTCGCGCGCGGCGAGCCGTTGCCGCCGTTCGACCTGCAACTGCCGCTGCTCAGCCTGCCGCGGATTTTCCGCACCACCGTCGAGACCATTCCCGCCGCCGTGTCCTATCTGCAGGCGGACGCCACCAAGCTCGCGCGCTGGCGCGAGGCGCTCGCCGGCGTGTCCGCGCTGAAGGTCGGCGTGGTCTGGGCCGGCAATGCCAGGCACAAGGGCGACCGCCAGCGCTCGGTGCCGGCGGATGCCGTGCTGCCGCGGCTGGTCACACCGGGCGTCCAGCTCTACAGCCTGCAGAAGGAGCCGCGGCCGGACGATGCCCCGGTGCTGCGGCGTCTCGGTGCTGATATCGTCGACCTCGCGCCGACGCTCGGCGATTTCGCCGACACCGCGGCGGCCGTCTGCGCGCTCGATCTCGTCATCGCCGTCGACACCTCGGTGGCGCATCTCGCCGGCGCGCTGGGCCGCCCGGTCTGGATGCTGTGCCCCTATGCGCTCGACTGGCGTTGGTTGCGCGATCGCGCCGACACGCCGTGGTATCCGACCATGCGGCTGTTCCGCCAGGACAGACCGCAGGCCTGGGAGGGCGTGTTGACGCGAATGTCCGACGCGCTTGCACGGGTCGCGCGAGGGGAGCGGGACCTGCTGCTGCCACAGACGTCCCGCGACTGACGACCAGCCGAGGCTTCCGGTCAGTCACGTTGCGCTCATTCCCTGCGCGCCGCCGAGCAGCTTGGCGTTGAGTCGGCCGCCGTCGAACAGCATTTCGCAGACCGCGCCGTCGAGGTCGGATGTCGTGATCCGCCCGTCGCTGACGATGCTGGCCTGGGCGAGACGGCGCATCAGCTCCTTGATGAATGCGGCGCTGACGCCTTCGCTGCGTCGGACGGCCTCGTCGATGACGGGCTGCTCGAGCGGCAGGCCCTTGCCATAGAGTCTGATCAGCTTGTCGCGTCCGGTCTCGTCGGGCAGCGGCACCTCGATCGCCTGGTCGACGCGGCCGGGCCGGCCGGCCAGCGCACTCTCGAGCTCCTCGGGGCGGTTGGTGGTCAGCAGGAACAGGATGTCGCAATCCTCCTTCAGGCCGTCCATCTCGTTCAGCAGTTTGTTGAGCAGGGATTCCTCGCACGGCCCGCCCATGTCCTCGCGGTCGCGGGCGATCAGGTCGACATCCTCGATCACGACCATGGCCGGCTGCAGCAGGCGGGCGAGGTTCATGTAGGCGCCGAGCAGGCCGACCTGCTCTGCAGTGATGATCAGCGTGGTGTGATCAGGCAGATTGGTGGCGAGATAGCGAATGGTGTGGGTCTTGCCGGTGCCGGGCGGGCCGTAGAGCAGGATGCCCTTGCGGGTCGACTGCCCGAGCTTGCGCAGCAGATCGCGGCTTTCGACGAAGCCGAGCACGTTGCGGTCGAGCAGCCGCAGCGTCCGGTCCGGCAGGATCACGTCGTCGCGGGCGACCGTCGGCAGGCGATGCACGGTCAGACCACGCGAACGTCCGCGATAATTGGCGCCATCCTCCAGCGACAGGATCTTGCCGCGATAGGAGCGCGCCGCATGCACAGCCGTTTCCAGCTCGGCGAAAGTGCGTTGCACGAAAGCATTGCCGGCCGCGCCGGCAGGTAACGCAATCTCAATGCGCAGCGACGGCTCGTGATTGTATTCGCGATAGAATGTCAGCAGCACGGCGTAGCGCAACTCGCCGGTTCGGCACAGCCATAGTCCATTGACGAGGCACTTCACCGGCTCGGCCTCGCCGACATCGACATCGCGATATTGCGGCGGCGCGATCGCCGGTGCATTGCGGCCAGCCTTCATCAGCGCCGCGAAGTCGAGCGTCTCGTAGCGATATTCCTCATGGATGCCGAAGAAGTGGATCGGATCGGTGAGCAGCTTGTCGATCGCGACCTGAACATCGGCGCGCATGTGGCCCGGAAACTGTCGCGCCCGTGTCACGATCAGGTTGCGTGGCACGCCGGCAAAATGCCAGTCGAGCGCAACGTAAGCGGATCGAAACGTCTCGCCCGGCAAGTCTTCCGAGCTGCGGCGTGCCGCGAGCAGGCAGTCGCTGCACAGCGATGCAGTCGTCGTACCGGGGATCAGAATCTCCGTCACGGCCCGCGGGGCTTCGCAGAGATCGCAGGGGCGGCTGGCATCGGCGGATTCGGTGCTGATCATCAACGGCTGGCCGTTGGAGCGGATCAGCCATTTCGCCGAGTTGAAGATGGCCCGTGCGACCGGTCCCGGATAGGGGCCGCAGGGAATAGCGCCGTTGGCCTCGATCAAGGCGGCGCAGGCAATGGCTTCCTGCTCGGATTTCCCGAACACCGTACGCAACAGATCCTGCACGAACTCCAGCGGCGTTTCGTCGTCATCATGAATGAAGAGCCGGACCGGACCGTCGTCGCTGAACACGTCGTGCATGATCACCTCGAAACGCAATCGGAACCAAAAGAACAAAATAAGAACATCATGGTTGCGGGCCTGCGTCAAGCGAAAGATTCGGCCGCCTCATCCCTGGCGTGTGGTGCGTCGATCGATCGGCGCAGCCGGAACCGCCTTGCATGCGTAAACGCCGCTCAACACTTGTGACGATTGTGTTGCGGCAAATGCCAAAACATGGCCGCTGCAACGGCAAACTTCCGACACATCATCGGGGCGAAAAGGAGCGATCCGACATGGCGCGAGCGCGAGAGCTGATTCCTTCCAGGGATGAGCCGTCGCGCAATGACTTTTAATAAGAGGCCCTCGTGTCGCACACATTTCGTTTTGCGATCCTTCTCGTCCTCACCCTGTTCGTCTCTCCCGCGCTTGCGCAGCCGGCCGCCAAGCCGGCGCCGCCGCAACCCGGTACCAGCGACACGCTGACACCGGAGCAGGCGAAGCGCGCGCTCGAGACGCTGCAGGACGACAAGAAGCGCGGCGAGATCATCAACACGCTGCGCGCCATCGCCAAGGCCTCGCCGCAGGCCGCTGCTCAGCCGGCGGCCGCGGAGCCGGCACCCGAGCAGCATTCGCCGATCCCGCTCACCGCCGACAGCCTCGGTGCGCAGCTCCTGCTGATGGTGTCGGAGCAGGTCGGCGAGATGTCGCGCGAGGTCGCAGACGTCGCGCGCACGCTGACGCATTTTCCGGCGTTCTACTACTGGTTTGTGCGCACCGCCAATGATCCGGACGCCTATGGCCTCCTGATCGATATCGCCTGGAAGCTGGTGCTGGTGTTCGGCTGCGCGTTAGCTGCCGAATGGGTGGTGTTCCGCCTGATCAAGCGGCCGGTTGCGTTCCTCGAAACGCGGCTGCCGCAGACCGCGCGCGTGCCGGTGCAGGCGCTTGCCAGCGCCGATCCGCCGTCGTCGGTTGCCGACGTCACGCCGGAGGCCGATCTGCATCGGCGCCGGCTCAGCCTGGCGCGGGCCTGGCAGTCGCTGGTCCGGCTGCCCTTCGTGCTCGGCCGCCTGCTGCTCGAACTGCTGCCGGTGGTCGTGTTCGGCGGCATCGCCACCGCGCTGCTCGGCACCGAGATCGGCGATCAGTCGACCACGCGCCTCGTGATCCTCGCCGTCGTCAACGCCTATGTGTTCTCGCGCGTGCTGATCTGCGCGGTGCGCGCGCTGGCCGGCCCCTTCGGCTTGTTCCGCGTCCGCGCCGAGACCGCAGCCTATATCGAGATCTGGGCGCGGCGCATCGTCGCCGTCGGCGTCTCCGGCATCGCCTTTGCCAATGTCGCGCTGCTGCTCGGGCTGCATCGCGCCGGCTATGCCGCGCTGATCCGGCTCGTGATGCTGGTGGTGCATCTCTTCATCGTCGTCATCATCCTGCAGTGCCGCCGGCAGGTCGCCGATGTCATCCGCGCGCCGGCCGATCGCACCGGCGTTGCGGCGCGGACGCGCAACCGTCTCGCGTCACTCTGGCATGTGCTGGCGATCGCGCTCGACCTCGCACTGTGGGCGGTGTGGGCGCTCAACATCCGCAACGGCTATTCGCTGCTGCTGCAATATTTTGTCGGCACCGTCGCGGTGCTGCTGGTCACCCGGCTCGTCACCATGGTGGTGCTGAGCCTGATCGATCGCGGCTTCCGCATCAGCCCGGACCTGATGCAACGTTTTCCGGGGCTCGAGACGCGCGCCAACCGCTACCTGCCGCTGCTGCGCAAGGTGGTGACAACGGTGATCGCCTTGATCGGCTTCGTCGCGCTGCTCGAGGTCTGGGGTGTCGACGCCATCGTCTGGTTCTACGGCGGCCAGATCGGCTCTCGCCTGATCTCGGCGCTGGTGACGATCGGCATCGCCGCGCTCGCCGCGGCCGTGATCTGGGAAGTCGCCAATGCGCTGATGGACCGGCAGATCGATACGCTGTCGCGTGAGGGGCACTACGCCCGCGCGGCGCGCCTGCGCACCTTCCAGCCGATGCTGCGTACCGCGCTGTTCTGCATGATCGTCGCGGTGGTCGGGCTCACCGCGCTCAGCGAGATCGGCGTCAATGTCGCACCACTGCTCGCCGGCGCTGGCATCGTCGGCATCGCGATCGGCTTCGGCTCGCAGAAACTGGTGCAGGACCTGATCACCGGTCTGTTCCTCCTGATCGAGAACACCGTGCAGGTCGGCGACACCGTCACGGTGTCGGGCCTGTCGGGCGTAGTCGAGAACGTCTCGATCCGCACCATGCGGCTGCGCGCCGGCGACGGCTCGGTGCATGTGGTGCCGTTCAGCGCGGTGACGACGATCACCAACTCCAGCCGCGGCGCCGGTAACGCCGCGGTCAGCGTCAATGTGTCCTACAAGGAGGACACCGATCGCGCCGGCGAGGTGTTGAAGGACATCGTCGCCCAAATGCGTCAGGAGACGGCGTATCGCGCATTCATTCGAGGCGACCTCGAATTGTGGGGCGTCGACAAGGTCGACGGCTCGGTCGTGACCATCGTTGGCCAGATCCGCTGCACCGATAGCGGCCGCTGGGCGGTGCAGCGCGAGTTCAATCGCCGCATGAAGCGGCGCTTCCAGGAGGAGGGCATCGAGATCGCCTCGATGGGCCAGACCATCCTGATGCAGCTTCCCGCGCCGTCGGAGCCGGATGCCAACAAGCTGCCGCGCCGCGCGGCGGGCTGATCTGCGACACCGCGTTCCGTCTCATCGTTGCGACAGTGTCTCGCGACGATGAGACGGCAAGGGGTCTCGCTGGGCTCGGGGCATGGCTTGCACTTGGCCGAAAACGCGCCTTTTTCTTCCTCTCCTGCGATTTCCACGCTGGCACAGCGCTTGCTCAACGCATCTTCGAATGCGCGGCAAGACGCATTGCATGACTAAACCTCAAGCGAAGGAAGGAAACGCACATGGAGCTTGGCTACTTCACCATGCCCTCGCACCCGCCGGAGTGCGGATTGAAGGAGGGCCACGACTGGGACCTGCAGACGCTGCGCTGGCTCGACGAGCTCGGCTATCAGGAAGCCTGGATCGGCGAGCATCATACCGCACCCTGGGAGCCGCACCCGTCGCCCGATCTGCTGGTCGCGCAGGCGCTGCTGCAGACCAAGAATCTGCGCATCGGGCCGGGCGGCTTCCTGCTGCCGTATCATCACCCGGCGGAGCTCGCCAACCGCGTCGCAATGCTCGATCATCTCTCGAACGGGCGCTTGAACTTCGGCGTCGCGGCCTCGGGCCTGCCGAGCGACTGGGCGATGTTCAATGTCGACGGCATGTCGGGCCAGAACCGCGACATGACCCGCGAGGCGCTCGAGATCATCCTGAAGATGTGGTCCGAGCCCGGACCCTGGACGCACAAGGGCAAGTACTGGACGGTGTCGAAGCCGGACACGATGTTCGATTTCCTCAAGCCGCACATCAAACCGTTGCAAGGACCGCATCCGCCGATCGGCGTCGCCGGCCTGTCGAAGAATTCCGACACGCTGAAGCTCGCCGGCGAGCGCGGCTTCATCCCGATGAGTCTGAACCTCAACCCGGCCTATGTCGGCAGTCACTGGGACTCGGTGGAAGCCGGCGCGGCTAAGACCGGCCGCAAGCCGAGCCGCAGGGATTGGCGCTTGGTGCGCGAGGTGTTCGTGGCTGATACCGATGAGGAGGCGTGGAGGCTGTCGACCGGCGACATGATGGGCCGGATGATGGGCGAGTACTTCCTGCCGCTGCTCGGCCATTTCGGCTTCAAGGACTATCTGAAGCACGCCCCCGACGTGCCCGACAGCGACGTCACCGTCGAATATTGCGCGCGCCGGAATTGGATCGTCGGCTCGCCCGCGACCGTCACCGAGAAGATCGAGAAGATCTATCAGGAGGTCGGCGGCTTCGGCGTGCTCTGCGTGTTCGGCTTCGACTACAAGCACAAGCCGGAGGCCTGGCGGCACTCGCTGGACCTGCTCAAGAACGAGGTGATGCCGCGGCTCAAGCATCTCGGCGCCGAGTTCGAGAAGGCTGCATGACAGCTAGGCGGGGTGCGGGGCTTGCCTCGCATCCCGCCTTGCATATCTTGAGGGAAATATATTTCAGTACCGGGGTTGCGGCATGACGGTCGACGCACAGAGTTTCAAGCAGGCGATGCGCCATTGCGCCGGCGCGGTCGCGCTGGTGACGGTCGGCTCGGAGACCGGGCAGCGCACCGGCCTGACGGTGACCTCGGCCTGCTCGCTGTCGGACAATCCGCCCTCGGTTCTGGTTTGCGTTAACCGTAATGCCAGCGCGCACGCCCGTATCCGCGAGGAGCGCCATTTCGTCATCAACTTCCTGAACGAGGACCACGCGCTGCTGGCGCTGACCTTCTCCGGCCAGAAGGGCGTCAACGGCGACGACCGTTTTGCGTTCGGCCGCTGGACCACCGGCGCAACCGGTGCCCCGGTGCTGGAGGATGCGGTGGCGGCGTTCGACTGCGTGCTGACGCAGGAGCTCGAGACCAAGACCCATTCGATCTTCATCGGCGAGGTCCAGCATGTCCGCGCCGCGACCACGATCGATCCGCTGATCTATCTGCGCTCCGGCTTCCAGAGCGTGCGCAACATCCACGATCCGGTCGTGCTCGGCGACCTCGACGCGCGGCGCGTCAGCTGGAACGAGTTTTCCTGAAGCGGCGGCGGGCGGCACGCCTCTCCGAGTCAATCAGCACTGCTGACCAATCCTGATCAATTTGTCGAACGCGCCATCAAGGCGAGCGGCATGATATAATTGTCGTTGCGCATGCAGGAGCGATCGATACGGCGGCGCGGTTCTTCAACTCTCCTCGTCAGCCAGACGTCCGCGTGATCTCGCCTTGCGGGCACGCAACGTTCATCGATTTGTCGATCAACCGCGGCGCTCATCGCGCTTGCCGCCAGCAAGCTCGAACCACAAGCGCGTCCCGAGATCGGCAAATCTCTAGTCATCGACAAGGGAGACCCAATCATGAAGATCGTTGTGATCGGCGGCACCGGACTGATCGGCTCCAGGACCGTTGCCATTCTGCGCCAGCGTGGCCACGACGTTGTCGCCGCTTCGCCGAAGAGCGGCGTCAACACCATCACCGGCGAGGGGCTCAAGGAGGCACTGTCCGGCGCGACTGTCGTGATCGACCTGGCCAACTCGCCATCATTCGAGGACAAGGCGGTGATGGCGTTCTTCGAGGCCTCCGGCCGCAACCTTCTGGCGGCGGAGGCGCCGGCCGGCGTCAGGCACCATGTCGCGCTCTCGATCGTCGGAACCGACCGCACGCCCGAGAACGGATACTTCCGCGCCAAGGTCGCCCAGGAGAAACTCATCCAGGCCTCCGGCATCCCCTACACCATCATCCGCGCCACTCAGTTCATGGAATTCGTCGGAGCCATCGCCGATGCGGGTGCAGTTGGAAATACCATCAGGCTCTCGCCCGGCCTGTTCCAGCCGATCGCGGCGGAGGATGTTTCCGCCCTCGTGGCCGATGTGGCGCTCGAGCCGCCGCGCAACGGCATCGTCGAGATTGCCGGACCGGAACGCGCGCCATTCAACGAAATCGTCGCCCGCTACCTGAAGACGATCGGCGATCCGCGTCAGGTAGTGCGAGACCCTGACGCCCTCTACTGGGGCGGCCGGGTCGAGGAGCACTCCCTCGTGCCGTTGGGCGAGGCGCGCCTCGGCCGCATCGATCTGAACGATTGGCTGCGCCGCTCGCGGCCGGCAGCCTGACGGTAGCAGCTACTTGAGCCACACCAGCAGCGGGACGGGCGCGCGACCCTCGCAGGACAGCGTGCCCTCGTAATTGTGCGTCTTGCGAGCGCTGTAGGTGCAGGGCGCGCCGTCCAGCACCAGCTCGGCCGTCACCTGCGAATCCGCACCCGTGAGTTGCAGCCGGATCTCTCCGGCGCGCTCCTCCGGTCCGTCCAGCGTGCAGATCCCGACATGCTTCATCTTCAGCGGTCCGGAGAATTGCCCGGGCGTGCCCGGTCCGCTTTCGGTGAGATGCCCGGTCAGCTCCCATTCGCCGAGCACGCCGGCCTGGCCGAGGATCTCCATCGCGCCGAGCGGCGGCACGTGGCAAAGACAGAGCGCAACGGCGCCGAGCAGCGCCGCACCGTTGCGCCATGTCGTCAGCGGCATCACAGCTTGCTTCCGGTTGTCTGTCGCAATTCGATCAGCTCGGGCCGCGACAGATCGGCATCCGCGGTAAGCCGGGCGATCTGATCAGCGCATTCCCGGGTCTTGGCCTGATCGCCGGAAGCCTTGGCGCTCTTGATCATCCCGAGATACGCCGCCAGCCGGTTGGGCTCCTTCTTGAGCACGGCCTCGTAGGCGGCAAGCGCGTCGGCGGCCTTGCCGCGATCGAGCAGCATGGCGGCATAGAGCTCGCGCGCCGGCGCCAGCGGTCCCGGGGTAACGGGATGCTTCTCGGTCTTGTCTTCCGCCTCCGCGGCGGCATTCATCGCGCCGAGCGCCTCGTCATATTTGCCTTCGGCGTACTGCACCCAGGCGCTCGCGATCTGCTGCTGGATGTCGACGATGTTGGACCAGTAGGCATCCTTGGCGTCTTTCAGTCCGTCGCGCAGCTCGGCAAGCTTGGCGATATCGGCCTTGGCGGCCGCCGGGTCACCGGAGCGCGCGGCGCCGACCGCCCGCGCGAAATAGGTGATGGCGTCCGCATAGGCGTACTTGGTCGGACGGACCTGGAGCGCAGCAGCGTCCTTCCAGTCGCCGCGCTCGAACACATAGCGGGCCTGGCTTGCCGCCACCGCGTAGGGCCCGGCGAACCGGTCCTGCTTGAACGCGAGCTTGCCGAGTTCGTCGATCACCGCGCGCGCCTCCTTGTCCTGGCCCAGCTGAAGATAGGCATAGACCAGATAGTCCATCGCGTGCGCCTGATCCTGCTGTTCGCCATCTTCCTTGGCGATGCGCGCGGATTCCTTGTTCGAGGCGATCGACTCCTTCCAGTAGCCGACACGGGTGAAGATGTGCGACGGCATGTGCTGGGCATGCGGCGCGCGTTCGGCGATCTTGGCATAGCGCGTTGCCGCGGGGAGGCCCTTCTCCGCGAGTGTCGGATAGTCGTACAAATGGATCAGATAGTGGGCGATGCCCGGATGCTCGGGCTGGCGCTTGAAGATCGGTTCGAGCAGCGCCGCGCCTTTCAGCTGGTTGGCATAGGTCTTGTCGGTTGGAGATGCCGCGACGTTGAGCGTGATCGCATAGGCGATCTGGGCCTCGTCATCGTCGGCATAGTGCGTTGCGACCTGCTCTTCGGCCGCGAGGAATCGCTGCACGCGGGTACGGTGATCGACCTTGTCGTAGTCGACATACATCGCGGCGATCGCGTCGATGTATTCGCGCTCGCGCGGCGTCTGCGCACCCAGCGCCTGGCCTTTCCTGGCGGCTTCGAGGCCGAGCGGAAGGTTTTCGGGCGGTGGCGGCCCGTGCGGATTGTAGAGATAGCTGAGCGCGATCCCCCAATAGGCGATGGCGCATTGCGGGTCGGCCTCCAGCACTTCCTCGAAGGTGCGCCGCGATGCGCTGTACCAGAACGAATGCTGATACAGCATGGCGCGATCGAATAGTTCCTGCGCCTCCGGTTTGCAGGACGTCGCAAAATGGACTTTACCCAATCGTTGTTCAGTAGAATCCGAAGCAGCAGGCTGCGAAATGGTCGCGGCAATGAGGCCAACGACCACAGCGAGGGGAAACCGCATCATGGGACCCGCTCCGTGGCGTTGAATGAAAGACGTAAGATAGCACCTTTCCCGCACGGCCGGAACAACGGGTGCTGTTCGGATCTAGCTGTCCAGCTCGATCTCTAACGCCTTGATCTTCCGGTACAACGTCGCGCGGCTGAGCCCGAGCGCCTTGGCGGCGTCCGTCACTCTTCCGTCATTGGCGCGCAAGGCTTCGACGATCGCGGCGCGCTCGGCCGCCGCGTGATCGGTCTCCACATGACGCGTGCCGAGCGGCGGCAAATCGAGATCGGCCTCGGTGATGGCGCCGCCCTCGGCGGTGGCGCCCGCGAGCCGCAGCACATGGCGGAGCTGGCGCATGTTGCCGGGGAACGGATAGGCCATCAGCTGGGTCCAGGCATCGGCCGAGATGCGACAGTGCGGCGCTTCCTCGTCGGCGATCTGCGTGATGATGTCCCTGCGGTCGGCGCGTTCGCGCAACGCGGGCAGCCGGATCTCCATGCCGCGCAGCCGGTAGTACAGATCGGAACGGAAGCTGCCGTCTTCGGCCATCCGCGCGAGATCGCGATGGGTGGCGCTGATCAGGCGGATGTCGACGGGTACGGGCTTCAGCGCGCCGAGCGGCCAGACCTCACGATTTTCAAGCACGCGCAGCAACCGCGTTTGCAGCGACAGCGGCATGTCGCCGATCTCGTCGAGGAACAGCGTGCCGCCAGAGGCCTGCACGATCAGCCCCTTCGATCCCTCGCGCCGTGCGCCGGTGAAGGCGCCGGCCTCGTAGCCGAACAGCTCGGCGTCGATCAGGCTCTCCGGCATCGCAGCACAGTTCAGCGCGACATAGTTGCGGCCGGCGCGATTGCTGGCCGCATGAATGGCGCGCGCGAACACGTCCTTGCCGGCGCCGGTCTCGCCCCGGAGCAGGATCGGCAGATCGAGATTACCGACCGTCATCAGCCGCTTCACGCCCTTGATCAGCACGGGATCGCGACCCGCGAGCCGGTGCAGGCCGGAAAACTGTCCGGCCGGCGTCTCGTGCGACGGTGCCGGCAGCGAACGGGAGACACGCGCGCGCACCGGCGGCGCCACGCGGCCACGGCCCCATGGCGTGCCGTCGGCCCGGCGCAGCGCGACCTGTTCGTCCACGGCCCGCGCCGCGCGATCATCCAGTTGGATCAGGCGCGACAGGTCGATGCCGTCGTCGATCATCGCATCCGTCAGGCCGAACACCCCGCGCGCGGTGCGGCAGGCGCCGACGACGCGACGATCGTCGTCATAAGCGAGCATGCCATGGCCGTCGCCGGGCAGTGTCGCGATCCAGGAGGCGCGGTAGCGCCGGCGGAAGAACGACTGCTCGATCCGCCGAGTCGCCTCCGCGGTGACGGCAAGCGCCAGTTCATGCGCGCTGCGGCCGAGATCGCTGCGGCACGAGGAGATGTTGACGGCGCCGGCGAGCCGCCCGGCATGATCGAACAGCGGCGATACCGCGCAGGTGAACATGTGCCATTGCTCGCGGAAATGCTCGTCGCCATGCACGATGATCGGCCGCTGCTCGGCGAGCGCAGTGCCGAGCCCGTTGGTGCCCTCGAAAGTCTCCGCGAAATTCGAGCCGGTGTAGATCTTCCACTCCAGGAACATCCGCGCGTAGTCGCCCCCGGGCAGCCGGCTCACCAGCATCGTCGCGTTGGGATCGGCGAGGTTGACGCAGTAGCCGGAGTCGTGGAGCACCCGGGCGAGATCCTCGAGTTCCGGGATCGCGACCTGGATCAAATCCTCCATCGGTTCGGCGATGTGCCGGACCTCGGCTTCGGTCAGGGTCTGCGGCGGTCCGCGCCGGGCCGGATCGAGGTTGTGATTGACCACGCAGCGCCGCCAGGACGCGGCGATCCGCGCCTCGGTGTCGACGCCGGCCACCTGATTGGCCGCCGATAAGACACGGGCGACGTGATTTGAGGCCGAAAGATTGGCCATCCAGAGGTCTCCACCCCTCATTTTCCGCGAAGTCTGGCACCCCGACGGCGAATGTCAATTGGCCGACGGGGTCGCGGGAGGGGACCTTGGAGGGAGGGGCGGTCGCTATCCGTCATTCCCCGATGCGCAATTGGGCATCTGAGGCCGTGCGATGCACGCGCCTGGAATCCATCAGGCCGCCGGTTCTGCGGAGGAATGGATTCCGTCGCCCCTTTCGAGGGGAGGGAGGAGCTCCGTAGCCCGGACGAAGCGTAGCGAAATCCGGGTCGCGGGATTACTTCACCTCACCGGCCGTGAGCAGCACGAACGAACGCCCGGCCGCCTTGTACGTACTCTCGAACGCAAATTGCGCACCTGCCGGCTCCTCCGGCGCGTTGGTATCGAGCAGCAGCGACCAGTGCGGGCCGGCTGACGTCGGCGGCAGCTTGAAGTCGACCTCGCCCTCATAGCTGTTGAGGATCACGAGCACGGTGTCGTCCTCGCCCGCGCGGGCGATCGCGGTCTTGCGCGCGCGGCCGTCGAGCACGGCGCCGAAGCATTTGATCCAGCCGGTGCTCCAATCGGCCTGCGTCATCTCCACGCCCGAGGTACTGATCCAGACCACGTCGCGGATCTCGAGCTGCGGATCGCGATCGCCGGAAAGGAAGCGGCTGCGGCGCAGGATCGGATAGTCGCGCCTGAGCTTGATCATCCGCTTTGCGAAGGCGAGCAGCTTGTTGGCGTCGTCGGAGAAATTCCAGTCGAACCAGGAGATGTCGTTGTCCTGGCAATAGGCGTTGTTGTTGCCGCGCTGGGTG
This sequence comes from Bradyrhizobium sp. C9, assembly GCF_002532045.1. Taxonomy (GTDB): domain Bacteria; phylum Pseudomonadota; class Alphaproteobacteria; order Rhizobiales; family Xanthobacteraceae; genus Bradyrhizobium. Next base: position 175,021 of record NZ_NWTG01000013.1, read on the forward strand.
CGGCCGAACTCGTCGCCGCCGAGCAGCATCGGCGTGCCCTGCGAGGCCAATAGCGTCGCCAGCATGTTGCGCTTCTGGCGCTCGCGCAAAGTGCGGATCTCGGGGTTGTCGGTCGGGCCCTCGGCGCCGCAATTCCAGGAGTGGTTGTCGGACGAGCCGTCGTTGTTGTGCTCGCCATTGGCCTCGTTGTGCTTGGTGTTGTAGCTCGCCCAGTCGTTCAGCGTGAACCCGTCATGGGCGGTGATGAAGTTGACGCTGGCCCAGGTGCGGCGGCCCTCGCGGTTGAACACGTCGTGCGAGCCGAGCAGCCGCGGTGCGAGCGCGCCGGGCCCAGCCTCGCCGCGCCAGAAATCGCGCACCGTGTTGCGATACTTGTCGTTCCATTCCGCCCAGCCCGGCGGGAAGCCGCCGACCTGGTAGCCGCCGGGGCCGCAGTCCCAGGGCTCGGCGATCAGCTTGACGGTCGCGAGCAGAGGGTCCTGGTTCATCGCCTTCAGGAAGCCGGACTGCTCGTCGAAGCCATAGACCTCGCGCGCCAGGATGGTGCCGAGATCGAAGCGAAAGCCGTCGACGTGCATGTGGCCGGCCCAGTAGCGCAGGCTGTCCATCACCATCTGGATCACCCGCGGGTGCGACAGGTTCACCGTGTTGCCGGTGCCGGTATCATTGATGTAGTAGCGCCGCTTGTCGGGCAGCAGGCGATAATAGCTCGCATTGTCGATGCCCTTGAACGACAGCGTCGGGCCGCGCTCATTGCCTTCCGCGGTATGGTTGTAGACGACATCCAGAATGACTTCGAGCCCGGCGCCATGCAGCCGCGACACCATCTCCTTGAATTCGCGCAGGCTGTTCGGCACATCGGCGGCATAGCGCGGATCCGGAGCGAAGAAGCCGATCGTGTTGTAGCCCCAGTAATTGGTGAGGTGCTTCTCCAGCAGATTGCTGTCGTTGATGAAGGAATGCACCGGCAGCAGCTCGACCGAGGTGATGCCGAGCGCCTTGAGATAATCGATCGCGGCGTTCGCGCCGAAGCCGGCATAGGTGCCGCGCAGGTTTTCAGGGATGCCCGGATGCTGTTTGGTAAAGCCCTTGACGTGGGTCTCGTAGACAATGGTCTCGTCCCAGTGCACGTCCTGTCGCTGCGCTTCCTGGACCCAGTCGAAATTGGGATCGACTACCACGCATTTTGGCATGAACGGCGCGCTGTCGCGCTCGTCGAAGGTCAGGTCGTCACCCGATTCCATCTTGTAGCCGAACACCGCCGGATTCCAGGTCAGGCCGCCGGCATGGGCGCAGGCATAAGGATCGAGCAGCAGCTTGTTCGGGTTGAACCGGTGACCGCCGTCGGGCTGGTAGGGGCCGTACACGCGATAGCCGTAGAACGTGCCGGGCTGCACGCCGTTGATGAAGCCGTGAAATACCTGGTCTGTATATTCGGGCAGCTCGAAGCGATGGGTCTCGCGCTCGCCGTCGAACAGGCAGACCTCGACCTTGGTGGCGTTGGCGGAAAACACCGCGAAGTTGGTGCCGTGGCCGCTCCAATGGGCGCCGAGCGGATAGGGCAGCCCTTCCTCAATCACGAAATCGGACATCGCGTCCCCCAAGCCTGGAAGCCATCAATTCAACCTGCAACAAACGCCGCCGCGCGGAAAACGTTGCATTGGTGATTTTAGCGGCAGTTGTCATGGATCGTGTGACGGTTGGGGCAGGCCGAGTGCGTCATGTCGCAAGAATGCCGATGTTTGGTCCAAGGGCGTCGGCACACTCGGCGTCGTCCTGGCTTTCGCCAGGACGACAGGGGCTACATCAGCCGCCTTCAAATATAGCGCTAGTTGCCCGTCAGCATTGCAAACCGCCGGCGGTCGATCCGTTCGCGCGCCGATTGTCCTGCCGCAGCGCAAAGATCGGGCGCATAGAGCTGGCAGCTTCCGCGTTCTGCGATCACCTTGTCGATCATGCCCAGCAGCTGCGCGGGCGCGATGTCGGGAGGCGCGGCAATGCGGCCGGTGACGACGTGCTTTTCCATCGTCGCGTGCTCAGCGTGATCGAGATCGGGGTTACGCCAACAATTTGCGCACATGATCTTGACGCTCTCCGAGTGCGAATAGATCACGACGTCCCCGTCCAGCTCTCCGCTGATGTCGGCCAACTGCCGTGGCGTCTCCTGCGTGCCTGCGAAAGCGAAGAACTGATAGTTCCGGCGCAGCAGCGTTGCCAGATGCGGGAAGACCGGGATCTGCTCATCACCGTAGGTGTGATGCGTGATCGGCGCGCCGTCCATGAGGATGACATCGCCATAATCGACGCCGACATCGCCGTACAGCACGCTGCGGATAATGCCATGGCACGGAGACAACCGCTCGATCCAGACGGTCTCCTCTTCGCCAGGGTCATCACGATCTGCCGTCCGCTCAGCGAGCGGAAGCGCGGCAAGCCTCACCTTGCAAGCCGGGTATCCGCCCTCCGGCAACCTGAAGCGTCCAGGCTCGATTTTCTGCTCCATGCGCTTCCACACGTCCAACGCCGTCGCCGCGTCCCTTGCGCCCGTGGCGCAGATGCCGAGGTTCCATTCGGTGCTGTCGACGGCCTCCTGAGACAAGCTTGCAGCGGCGCGGTTTGCCACCACGCCTTCTGCGAACCTGCCGCGCGTCTTGTAGAACAGCCCCAGATTGTAGTGATGTGCGCTCCTCTGCGGATCGATTTCGATCAGTCTCCGAAGGCTGTCCTCGGCGATCGCATCGTGCTGGCGCGCCATCATTCGCGCCGCGGTGGCGAGCCCGCGCAGGACCTGCTCCTGCTCAGGCTGCCCCTCGTAGCGCGCGGTCAGACGGTCCAGCCTTGTGACCATCGTCTGGAATACCGGGTGCTCCGGCGGCGGCGCATTCAGATCGTCGATGTCGCGGACGGCTTCGAGGCACATGCCGAGCCGCGAGAGGATAGCTATGTCGTCATCGTGGGCGTCGGCGATCTCTGCAAGAATGTCGGCCGCCGCTTCCCTCGTGAGGCTTCGTTCGTCGACAATCCATAACAACGCCATCGCCGCCTCAGGCTGGTGGCGTTGGGCCTTTCGGAGCGGTTGGATCTTCCGCGATGCAGCCTGCTTGCGGTCCGCCTGTCCTTCTGCAACGGCATCACGCGCAATCGCGTCGATCTCGTCGAAAGAGAGAACCGCGCTGGGACCATTCGACATGATCGGCTTCTCCGTGTCGACGCTTTGGTTGAGGGGAATGGCGATGGTCTCAACGCAGCGAGACTACATCAACCGCATCCCCTTCAGGCTGGTATGCCCATTCTTGCCGACGATGATGTGATCATGCACGGCGATTCCGAGCGGCTTGGCGACATCGACGATCGCCTTCGTCATCTGGATGTCGGCCTGCGACGGGGTCGGGTCGCCGGAGGGGTGATTGTGCACCAGGATCAGCGCGGTCGCGGACAATTCCAGCGCGCGCTTGATCACTTCGCGGGGGTAGACCGGGGTGTGATCGACAGTGCCGGTCTGCTGCACCTCGTCGGCGATCAGCTGGTTGCGCTTGTCGAGGAACAGCAGGCGGAACTGCTCCTTGTCGGCGAACGCCATGCCGGTGCGGCAATAGTCGATGACGTCGTTCCATGACGACAGCGCGACGCTGCGCTTGATCTCGCCCTTGGCGATCCGATCTGCGGCCGCGGCGAGCAGCTTGAGCTGGTTGATCGAGGCGTCCTTGACGCCTTCGACCTCGCGCAGCCGCGCCACCGGCGCATGCACGACCTCGGCGAAGGAGCCGAACTTCTTCAACAGCGCCTTGGCCAGGGGCTTGGTGTCGCGGCGGGGGATGGCGGCAAACAGCGCCATCTCCAGCAGCTCATAGTCGGTCAGCGCGTCCGGCCCCGCTGCGTAGAAGCGCTCGCGCAGCCGTTCGCGATGGCCGTGATAATGCGGCGTCTCACTGGTGTCGTCGTTGCTGGCGTCGGTTTTGGCGGGCATCGGCCACAACCATGCCGTGCCCGCCGCGTTTTGCAAGGGCCGATGCAACGTCCCGGTTTGCCACGACGCGAGGGGCGAATTACCGTTGCCTGCAACGAAATCGAAAAGGGGAGAGCGGCGTGACGTCATTCAAGGTGATCCGCTCGCGCGCCGAGAAGCGCAAGGGCGGGCCGAAGGCGCTCGAAAAACTGCTGCGGCCGCCGGCGGGTGCCAAGGCATTGGCAAAGCTCGGCGACGACCGCGTGCTGGCCGAGATGACCCGGCGCGTGTTCTGCGCGGGCTTCGCCTGGAGCGTGATCGACGCCAAATGGGAGGGCTTCGAGGCGGCTTTCCTCGGCTTCCAGCCCGCCAAGCTCGCCTTCAAGCCCGACGAATTTTGGGAGAAGCTGACGAGCGACACCAGGATCGTGCGCAACGGCGCCAAGATCATGTCGGTGCGCGACAATGGCCGCTTCGTGCAGGAGATCGCGCGCGAGCACGGCAGCTTCGGCAAATTTCTCGCAGCCTGGCCGTCATCGGACGAGATCGGGCTGCTGGATCTGCTGGCCAAGCGCGGCAGCCGGCTCGGCGGCAACACCGGGCAGATGCTGCTGCGCTTTCTCGGCTGGGACGGCTTCGTCACCTCGCGCGATGTCGTTGCCTGCCTGCGCGATGCCGGCCTCGACATTGCCGAGGAGGTCAAGTCGAAGCGCGATCTCGCCAAGGTGCAGGCGCAGTTCAACGCCTGGGCGGAGGAGACCGGGCTGTCCTATCTGCACCTGTCGCGGATCTGCGCGATGTCGATCGGCGAGAACCACACGCCCGAGGAGATCGAGAATCGTACGCGAAGCGATTACTGATAGAGCGTGATGAAGTTAGACTGAGTAGCAACGGCGTCGGAATTGCGCCCCCTCTCCCGCTTGCGGGGGAGGGCTGGGGTGGGGGTGTTGCCACGAGCGAGATTCTCTCCAGGGGGAGAGCCCACACCCGGATCGCATCTATCGATGCGATCCGACCTCCCCCGCAAGCGGGAGAGGTGTAACAAGCGCTACACCTGAACCCACGGCTTCTCGCCGTGGCGCTCGGACAGCGTGAAGATCTCGACGCCGTCGGCGGTGACGCCGACCGAGTGCTCGAACTGCGCCGACAGCGAGCGGTCGCGGGTCACCGCGGTCCAGCCGTCGGACAGGATCTTCACATGCGGCTTGCCGAGATTGATCATCGGCTCGATGGTGAAGAACATGCCGGGCTTCAGCGGCGCGCCCTCGCCGGGGCGGCCGATATGGATGATGTTCGGCTCGTCGTGAAACAGGCGGCCGAGGCCGTGGCCGCAGAAGTCGCGCACCACGCTCATGCCCTGCGGTTCGACGAAGCTCTGGATGGCGTGGCCGATATCGCCGGTGGTGGCGCCGGGCTTGACGGCGGCAATGCCGCGCATCATCGCCTCATAGGTCACCTCGATCAGCCGCTCGGCCTTCCGCGCGATGGCGCCGATCGCATACATGCGGCTGGAATCGCCGTACCAGCCGTCGACGATGAAGGTGACGTCGACATTGACGATGTCGCCTTCCTTCAGCGGGCGGTCGCCCGGCATGCCGTGGCAGACCACGTGATTGATCGAGGTGCAGGTCGAGTAGCGATAGCCGCGATACATCAGCGTCGCCGGATAGGCGCCGTGGTCGAAGGCGAACTTGCGGACGAACTCGTCGATGACCGAGGTCGGGACGCCCGGCTTGACGATGTCGGTGAGCGCGTCGAGGCATTTCGACACCAAGGCGCCTGCCTTGCGCATGCCGGCAAAGCCGCTCGGTCCGTGCAGCTTGATCTGGCCGGTTTTGCGAAGCGAGGTGTCGGTGGCGTCGATATAGCTCATGGGCGGGATGTTTCTGCGGGCAAGGGGCTGATTTCAGGCTCTAATTTAATGATCGGCGCGCGAGGTGCAAGCCAAGCTTGGGCATGGGGACAATGCTCAAACGGCTTGATTTTACGCTTCTATTCGGAACCGCTGCGGCCGCTTGCCCGAAAAAGCCGTGCTGAGGCGCTAGCTGGAGACCTCGACCACGCTCTCGACCGGCAGCGCGCCGCCGCGGATCCGGAGTTCCCGCACCGGGTAGGGCACCTTGATACCCTGCTGTTTGAAAGCGTCCCACAGCGATAGCATGACGTCGCTCTTCACACCGTCCATGCCGTCGGGATCGGCGATCCAGAAGGTCAGCGAGAACTTCATGCCGAGCTCGGCGAATTCAGTCAGGATGCAGTTCGGCGGCTTGCCCTTGAGCGCGCGGGCGTGGGCTGTCGCGGTATTGATCGCGAGCTTGCAGACCAGCCTCGGATCGGCGTCGTAATTGGCGGCGAACGCGATCTTCACCAGCGTGTTCTTGTCGGTATAGGTCCAGTTGGTGACCTTCTGCGTCACCAGGTCCTCGTTCGGGATCAGGAACTCGCGGCCGTCGCCGGCGGCGACCGAGATGTAGCGGGTCTTCATCGCGCTGATGCGGCCCTGGCTGTCGCCGATGGTGACGAGGTCACCCGGCTTCACCGACTTGTCGACCAGCAGGATGATGCCCGAGATGAAGTTGGCGACGATCTTCTGCAGGCCGAAACCGATGCCGACGCCGACCGCGCCGGAAAGCACCGCAAGCGCCGACAGATTGATCCCGACCGCGCTCAAGGCAATTGCGACCGCGACCACCATCAGGCCGATGCGAATGATCTTGACCAGCAGCACCTGGATCGACGGGGTCAGATCGGTCGAGCGGGTGATCTGGCCGTCGATGAAATTGCTGGCGATATTGCTCAGCCACAGCGCCAGGATCAGCACCGCGCCGGCCTTGATCAGCAGCAGCGGGCTCAGCCGCAGACCGCCCACGATGACCGCGAACGAGTCCAGCGTATCGGCCGCCCAGTCGAGCTGGCCGATGATGCTGAGGGCGGCTACCACCCAGGCCGCGATCGAGACCAGCTTGACGATGAAGGCGTTGTCGATCACCGAGGTCACGAGGCGGATCACCAGCCAGGCCAGCGCCAGCTTGGCGGAAACGGCGATCAAATAGCTGCGGCTCGGCCAGGTCGCGTGCCACATCACGATGCGCGAGATCACCATCAACACTGCGAACACCGCAGTCGAGGCGCTCGATACCATCACGCGGGCAAAGTGCCGGAGCGGCAGCGGCCAGCGGCTCGCCAGCGACGACATGTTGACCCGCGCATGAATGGCGGTATCGGCGGCGTAGGCGAGGCCCGCGGCGGCGAGGATGATGCCGAACTGCAGATAGAACCAGGGCGAAGCGATCTCGGCCCCGACCGAGCGCGCGGCCATTTGGATCGATTCCAGGACGTCCTTCCAGCTCATGTCCATCGGCAAAATCTCAACTTGCAGCGCGGGTCAGGCAAATGTGATTCGAAGGTGCAGCCAGAATCCCACAAAGGCGCGCACGCGACCATCGATACACCACAGTGCGGAGGCGACCTAGGGGTGAGTAGACCGGGCACATTGCCGCTTGGGACAGAAATTGGTTGGCGTCCCGATGTCGCGACGATAAGGATGCAATTGCAAGTATTTGAGACCTCCCAAGTCCTTGAGACCTCCAAAGGCGCATGGCATCCCTCGACTCCGTCAGTATAGCGATCCTGCTCGGTGCCGTGCTGGTGATGGCCGGCATCCTGTCCAGCCTGCTGGCGCTGCGGTTCGGCGCCCCCTTGCTGCTGGTGTTCTTGCTGGTCGGCATGCTGGCGGGCGATTCCGGCCCCGGCCGGCTGCAATTCGACGACGTCCGCACCACCTATCTGGTCGGCTCGGTGGCGCTGGCGCTGATCCTGTTCGACGGCGGACTGAAGACGCGGTTTGCAAGCATCCGCACGGTGCTGGCGCCCTCGATGATGCTGGCGACCGCCGGCGTGCTGCTGACCGCGCTGATCACGGCGCCGGTCGCCCGCTATGTGCTCGACCTCAACTGGACCGAGTCGCTTCTGGTCGGTGCCGTCGTGGCCTCGACCGACGCTGCGGCGGTGTTCCTGCTGGTGCACACCCAGGGCCTGCGCCTGCGCCCGCGCGTCGGCGCGACGCTGGAGGCGGAGTCCGGCACCAACGACCCGTTCGCGATCTTCCTCACCTTGATGCTGGTCGAGTTCATCTCGATCGGCCAGAGCTCGGCCTCGCATATCGCGATGGAGTTCATCCAGGAAGCCGTGCTCGGCGCCATCATCGGGGTGATCGGCGGCCGGCTGGTGGTGATCGCGCTGAATCGCGTCGCGCTGCCGCAGGGCCTGCATGCGCCGTTCGTCACGACCGCGGCGCTGGTGATCTTCGGCGGCTCCCAGATCGTGCATGCCTCGGGATTCCTCGCGGTCTATCTCGCCGGTATCATCATCGGCAACCGGCCGACCCGCGCGCATAATTCGGTGGTGACGTTCCTCGACGCTGCAACCTGGCTGGCACAGATCGTGATGTTCGTGCTGCTCGGCCTGCTGGTGTCGCCGCATCGGCTGCTCTCCAGCGCCGGCGGCGCGGTGCTGGTGGCGTTCGCGCTGATGCTGGTGGCGCGGCCGCTGGCGGTCTTGATCTGTCTCGCGCCGTTCAAGTTCAACTGGCGGGAAAAGGTCTTCATCGCCTGGACCGGCTTGCGCGGCGCGGTCGCGATCTTCCTCGCTTCGATCCCGATGCTGGTCGGCCTGTCGAAGGCCTACCTCTATTTCGACGTCGCCTTCGTCGTCGTCATCATCTCGCTGCTGCTACAGGGCTGGACGCTGGGGCCGGCGGCGCGGCGGCTGCACGTCGCGCTGCCGCGCGCCGAACGCGGCCCGCGCCGCGTCGAACTGGATCTGCCCGGCCAGCTCGAGCAGCAGCTGGTCGGCTATCCGGTGCGGCCGAAGAGCCTGTATTTCCGCCGCGGCCTGATCCCGTCCTGGTCGAAGCCGACGCTGGTGATCCGCGACGAGCGGATCCTGACGCCGGTCGAGGCCGATCCGGTCGCGCCCGGCGACTACATCTATCTGCTGGCGCCGCCGGAGCGCGCCGAGGCGCTCGACCGCTTCTTCGTCGACATGGCGCCGTCGAGCGCGCCCGATCCGCATCTGCTCGGCGACTTCATGGTGTCCGGCGAGCATACGCTCGGCGAGCTCGCCGAGATCTACGGCGTCAAGGTCGACGAGCACCAGGCCAAGCTGACGTTGGCGGATTTCTTCGACGTCAATCTCGACCGCGCGCCGAAGGAAGGTGCCGAGCTCGCGCTCGACGAGATCGTGCTGGTGGCGCGCAGCATCAGCGGCGGCCGCGTCAATGTCGTCGGTCTGCGCCTGCCGGAGGAAGAGGAGGAGGTCGCACCGCGGACGCGGATGCAGGCCGTCCGGCGCAAGCTTGCCGATATCTGGGCGTCGGTCGCCGGCGTCTAAGGCATGATCCGGAAAAGTGCGAAGCGGTTTTCCCTCGCGACAAACGCGGAACGCGTTTGCGCGGAGATGATGCTCAGACAAGGAGCTAAAGCGTGATGACGATTCAACCTAATCTCATCGCGCTTTAGCGCGTTTTCGAGCGAAGTGGATGCCGGTTCGCGTGAAGAAAACGCGTCAGGATAAGACCGGCGCCGTCACTGCTTGCGCAGGAAGCTCGAATCCGGGGCGAACTTCTTGATCATGTCGGACAGGCCGTCGTCGGCCGGCGGGCCCTTGGATGCAGCGTCCGGCTTGGGCTCGTCCTTGAGCTTCTGGCCGGAAATCTCGGCCAGCGCTGCGAGCAGCGTCTCGTCGAGATGATCGGCGGGTGTCTTTGCAGGCGGTGTCTTTGCGGGCGGCGTATTGGCGGGCAGACTGGGGGCAGGCGGGCTGGGCGCGACGGCGCGGATCTCAGGCTCGCGCTCCAGCGGCGGCGTTGGCTCTGGCTTGAACGTGTCCGCCCGCCTGGCGGCGGCCTCGCTGACCGCGGCGATCAACGATGCTTCGAGGTCGGAGGGCGTCTCGGTCGGCATCGGCGGCGGCTCGGCGGGCTTGGTGTCCCGGGAGGGGCGACCGAACAGCGGTTCGCGCTGGCTCGCCGTCGACGGCCGGCTATCGGCGGCCTTTGCCGGGTCCTTGCTCGGCCCCTTGGCAGGCTTGAAGAGACCCGCGCGTTCGGCGGCGATCCTGGCGGAAGCCTCCTCGACCGTGCTGAGCAGGGAGGCTTCCAGCGCATCGGCGGGATTGCTCGGCGCAGTCGCTGGCTTGGCGCCAGGGGCGGCCACCTGCTTTGGCTCCGGCCGGGGCGGCGGTGGCCGCGATGCTTCGACCGGTGTGGGCGGTGGGGCCGGCTGGCCGTCGCGGGCGCGCGCGATGATGCCGTCGACGATCGCGCCGAGGCGGCCCTTGTCGGGGGCGGCGAGATAGCTGGCCGCGAGTTCATCGACATATTGCGGGCCATAATCGGCCAGCACCTCGGCGAGCTGGGCGAGATCGGGATCGCTCTCGACCAGCCGGCGCCAGGTCTGCCGGTCGTAGGGCGCGTCCGCCTTCCTGTCGGGCCAGGCCACCCGGCGCGGCTGGCGCTGCGGTCCGGTGTTCTCGCCAGCGTCTTGGCCGGCTTCCTGGCCGTTGATGGGGTCGAGGGTCGGCGGCTGCAGCCCGGCGCTGAGGCGCGGTGGGGTAAATCCCCGAGCCCCGGCCGACACGGCATCATCAGGGCGTCGGCGGCGCTCGGCGACCTGCAGCGAGATCAGGCCGATGCCCATCAGCAGGAAGCCCAGCGCGGCCCACGAAATCGTGGCGCACAACAGCCCGCCGATCAGCAGCAATACCCAGCCAGTCAGTCGCAAAGCGCACCTTTCCCCATGCCCGATCGGATGTCCCGATCCGGGCCTAGCAGACAAGATGGGCTATCTTATGCCGACTTTCGGAAAAACGGCCAGCTATGCGCCGCCTGTCAACACCTTAACACCGCCGAACGCGGTGACCTGGCCGCGGCGCAGCATCACGATCTGGGTAGCGAGCTGGCGAAGCTCGGCCGCGTCGTGGCTGACATAGACCATCGGGACGCCGGCCTCGTCGCGTAGCCGGACCAGATAGGGCAGGATCTCGAGCTTGCGGCTTTCGTCGAGCGCGCCCAGCGGCTCGTCCAGCAGCAACAGCCGCGGCTTGGACAGCAGCGCCCGGCCGAGTGCGACGCGCTGCCGTTCGCCGCCGGAGAGCTTTCCGGGGCGGCGGTCGAGCAGGGCGCCGATGTCGAGCAGATCGACGACGCGCTTGTGTTGCGCAGGATCTTCCGTGAGCCCGTTCATGCGGCGGCCGTAATCGAGGTTCTGCCTGATATCGAGATGCGGAAACAGCCGCGCATCCTGGAAGACGTAGCCGATGCGCCGCCGCCAGGTCGGGACATGGATACCGGCCGCAGTGTCATCGACGGTCTCACCGTCGATCACGATGGTGCCGCGATCAGGGCGCACCAGCCCGGCGATGGTGTTGATCAGCGATGTCTTGCCGGAGCCGGACGCGCCGAACAGGCCGGTGACGCGGCCCTCGCTGGTGAATGACGCCGCGAGCGAGAACTCGCCGAGCTGCTTGGTGATGTCGACGCGCAGCATCGCTATTGCCCGTGCAGGCGCGCGGTGGCGCGGCGTGCGAACACTTCGGCGGCGATCAGCGCTCCGACCGCGAGCACGACCGAGATGATCACGAGTCGTGCCGCGGCGGTGTCGCCGTCGGGTGTCTGGATCAGCGAGTAGATCGCCGATGAAATGGTCTGGGTCTCGCCGGGGATGTTGGAGACGAAGGTGATGGTCGCGCCGAACTCGCCGATCGCCTTGGCAAAGCCGAGCACCATGCCGGCCAGCACGCCCGGCAGCGCGAGCGGCAGCGTCACGGTTGCGAACACCCGCCAGGGCGCGGCGCCGAGCGTCTCGGCGGCCTGTTCGAGGCGGCGGTCGACAGCCTCGATCGAAAGCCGGATCGGGCGCACCAGAAGCGGAAACGACATCACGCCGCAGGCGAGCGCAGCGCCGGTCCAGCGGAATGCGAACACGATGCCGAGGTGATCGGCCAGCCAGGCGCCGACCAGGCCGCGCTTGCCGAAGGTCAGCAGCAGCAGATAGCCGGTGACGACGGGCGGCAGCACCAGCGGCAGATGCACGGCGGCATCAAGCAGCGATTTGCCCCAGAAATCGCGCCGCGCCAGCAGCCAGGCGAGCGCGATCCCGAACGGGGTCGCCACCAGCGTTGCGATGACGGCGACCCGCAGCGACAGCAGGATCGCCGTCCATTCGGTCGGCGAGATCTCGAACACGTGCTTACGTCGTCGGGCTGATCAGGAACTTGAAGCCGTACTTCTCCAGGATCGTCTTCGCTGCGGACGAGCGCAGGAAGGCGAGATAGTCGGTGGTCTCCGGCTTGGCGGTCGTGGTCGCCGCAACCGGATAGATGATCGCGGGATGGGTGTCCGCCGGGAAGGTGCCGACGATCTTGACGCCCGGCTCGACCTTGGCGTCGGTCGAATAGACGATGCCGAGCACGGCTTCGCCGCGCGCCACCAGCGTCAATGCCGCGCGCACGCTCTCGGCCATCGCGAACTTCGGCTCTGCCGCCTGCCAGGCGCCGAGCTTCTCGAGCGCGGCCTTGGCGTATTTGCCGACCGGCACCGCCTTGACGTCGCCGGTGGCGATCCTGCCGTCGCCGGCGAGCTTGGCGAGATCGAAGCCAGGTCCGATGCTGACGTTGCCGATCATGGAATCCTTCGGCGCGATCAGCACGATCGAATTGCCGAGCAGGTTGACCCGCGTCGGCTCATTGATGTTCTTCTGCTTGATCGCGTAGTCCATCCAGTCGGTGTCGGCGGAGACGAACACGTCGGCCGGTGCGCCCTGCTCGATCTGCTTTGCCAATGCCGAGCTCGCGGCATAGCTGGCGCTGATCTTGACGCCGGTCTTGGCGGTGTAGGCCGCATCGATCTCGTCGAGCGCGTTCTTCATCGAGGCCGCGGCGAAGACGGTGAGCGTCTTGTCTTCGGCGTGCGCGGCCGAATGGATCGCACCGAGCAGGATGACGAAGGCAGTGAAAAGTCCGGCAAGCCTTGAAACCGAAAGTCGTGACATGGAAAGCGCTCCGTGCGAGCTCGCGCACGAACAGGCGCGCGCAAACCAGGCGTTGGGTGGATTCTGGGCGCGACGGACGGAAGCGCTGTTCCGCTGGCCCCCGAAGGACTTACGGTCCTCGGGATATCGCACTGCAAACATAGCAGGCTGGGACTTACGGTAAAGGCGACCGTTTGTCTAACCGGTCGCGCTATTGATCCGACGGCTGGATCGCGATCGACAGCGAGTTCTCTTTCGAGCCGCTGACCTGCAGCAGGAAGGGGCTGGCAGCGAGGTCATATTTCATGGTCTTGCGGATACCGTCGCAATCGGTCGCGCCGCTGAAGGCCTTCGGCTTCAGGAAATGCCCGTCCTGCACCAGGTCGACCCAGGCTCCGGCCGAGAGGCTGACGGTATAGAGCCCGGCCTTCGGCGCGGCCTTGAAGCTGGTGAAGCCGGCAAAGGTGCCGTCCTTCGGCGCGCGCTCGGGCGGGCTCGGCAGTTTGGCGTCGGCGGGGGCCACCAGCGCCAGCGTGATCGCGGTCGACGGTACTGCCGTCTGCTCACTGCCCGAAGCAAGCTTGGCGCGATCGGGCGCGGTGAGCGCGGCGCGTGCGCGGTCGATCGACCATTTGAACTTGTCGCAGCCGCTCGGCTCTTCCGCCGCGAAGGCGGGAGCTGAAGCAAGCAGGAGCGATGCGGCGAGGAGCGATTTGCGCATGTCTGGTCCAATGCAATTGTGAAGGATGAAAGAGATCAGCGGCCCCGATCCATCGCTCGAACGCGCTTACGGCGCGCCGATGCGAGATCATAACTCAGTTCGAGCCGGCCGGAAAAGCCGCCTGACAAAGATGTTATTGCGTGAACATTACTGCTTGGCGTCGGCCGCGTTCAGCACCGTCTTGCAGGCCGCCGGCATCTGCGCCAGCGTCATCGGCGGGCGCGGTTTCGGCGGCTTCGGCGGCGGCTTCGGATGCAGCACCGAGTCCTTGAACCAGAAGGCGAGATCGGACGGCTTGCAGCCTTCGCCCTCCGATTGCGGCTTCTGCCCTTCGCATGCCGGGCTGCTGGACGGACAGCGCATGCGGATGTGGAAGTGGTAGTCGTGGCCCCACCACGGCCGGATCTTTGACAGCCAGCTGCGGTCGCCCTTGGCCTCGCGGCACAGTGCCTTCTTGATCGCGGCATTGACGAAGATGCGCTGCACCGCGGGCTCACGCGCCGCATCGCGGATGACCAGGACATGAGCCGGCGTGAACACGCGCGGATCGATATCGAGCCGGTCGTCGCGCACCATCATCACCGCCGACATCTCCTCGCGATCCTCGCGCGACAATTTGCGGTTCGGCATCGGCGTCAGCCAGATGTCGGCGTCGAGCCCGATCTGGTGGCTGGCATGACCCGACAGCGCGGGACCGCCGCGCGGCTGGCCGATGTCGCCGACCAGGATGCCGGGCCAGCCGGCGTCCTTGTGCGCGCCGGCCGCAAGCCGCTTCAGGAGCGCGATCATGTTGGGGTGGCCCCAGTAGCGGTTGCGCGACAGGCGCATCACCTGCCAGGTGTCGCCGTTCAGCGGCATCTGTGCGGCGCCGGCGAGACAACCCTTGGTATAGCCGCCGATCGATTGGGTCGGCATCGCCGCGGGCAGCACCTTGCGCGCGAACAGCTGCTTCGCCCCGATCGTTGGATCGTTCGGGTTGGCGAGCGGCGGCAATGGCTGCGGATTGAGCGAGCCCTTATCTTGCGCACGCGCGGCGATGGTGCAGGCGAGCAGGGCGGAGATCATGAGCGGGATCAGACGCAGGCGGGGTGTCATTCGGATCACTCTGTCTGCGTAAGGCTAACATGGATTCGAAGCAGGCGAACCGCGCTTTCATCCCATTTGCTTGATCGCCCACAAGGCGGATCAGGCTTACCTGCGGCTTTCCGGCGCGCATGTGATCCACGCCACTTTACAAGCACGCGTTGCAGGCGACATCATGCGCATATTAATTTCAGGGCAGGCATTATTATGACGAGCGTATGTTGCGTACGGCTGGCGTTTGCTGCCGCGATTGCCGCGTCGATATTGGCTCTCTCTCCCGCGAAAGCCGACATCGTCGTTCACATTGATAAATCATCGCAGCGCATGGCGGTCAGCGTCGACGGCGCGACGCGCTACAACTGGCCGGTGTCGACCGGGCGCCGTGGCTATGGCACGCCGAACGGCGTGTTCCGTCCGCAGATGATGGCGCGCCGCTGGTACTCGCGGAAATACTACAACTCGCCGATGCCGTACGCGATCTTCTTCCACGGCGGCTTCGCGATCCACGGCACCTATGAGCTCACGCGTCTCGGCGGCCCGGCCTCGCATGGTTGCGTGCGCCTGCATCCCTCGCACGCAGCACAGCTCTACGGGCTGGTCGAGCGCAACGGCCGCGGCGGCACGCGGATCGAGATCACCAACTAGCGATGCCTTAACCCTGCGATAACCCTGTCACACGCTGGCAAACATTCGTGCGCTTGAGCCGCATCCGGCGCGTTCATTGTGCAGTTGCGCGCCGATTTACGCTTTCTTCACCACGCTCCGGCGGGTCCGCGCCGCAAATCTGCGCTGTTCGCCGCGTGCGCACCGCGAGCCCCTCGCATCCGCCGTGAGCTCGCCTGCAAAGCGGGCAGCTACGGCTTTCTCAGGCAGCGCAGCTATTCGCCGAGAGATACCAATTTTTCAGACACTTATCGCAGAAATGTCGCCGAACTGGAATGCGCGTGGGGCGTGCGATAGCAATGATGCGGCCGAAAAAGATCAAGAAGCCGAAACAGGCCAAACTGTCCGGTCCTCGGGGCCGCCGGGCGAGGCCGCTGCCGAAGATGTCCGGCAGTTCGCGCCGCACCGCGGTCGAGATCGGCGAGCTGGTGCGCCAGCGCGCGCAGGCCGATGCCGCGATCGTCGAGGCCCGCAGGTCCAATGCGCGGCTGCGCGAGGCGATCGACATCCTGCCGCAAGGCATCGTGTTCCTGGACCCGGAAGGCCGCTACACCCTCTGGAACAAGAAATACTCGGAAATCTACAAGCGCAGTTCCGACCTGTTCGAGCAAGGCGCGCGCCTGGAAGACACCATTCGCATCGGCGTCGCGCGCGGCGACTATCCCGAGGCCGCAGGGCGCGAGGAAGAGTGGATCGCCGAGCGGCTCGAGAGGATGTACCAGCCGGGCGAGCGGCACGAGCAGGTGCTGGCCGATGGCCGCGTGGTGTTGATCGAGGAGCGGCTGACCTCGGATGGCGGCATCGTCGGCCTGCGCGTCGACATCACCGAACTGAAACAGCGCGAGGCGTCGTTCCGCCTTCTGTTCGACGGCAATCCGGTGCCGATGATCCTGTGCGCGCTCGACGGTGAGAAGATCCTGGCGGTCAACGATGCCGCGATCGCGCACTATGGTTATGTTCGTGCCGAATTCGAGAAGATGACGATCAGGAGCCTGCAGGCATTCGATGCCGAGCTGCCCTGGGCCACAGGCCGCAGCAGCGACGAGCAGGCGGCGCGGACCTGGAAACATGTGCGGGCGGACGGAACGCTGATTGATCTGGCGATCTATTCGCGCCAGCTGATGCATGGCGACCAGCCGGCGATGCTGCTCGCGCTGATGGACATCACCGAGCGCAAGCGCGCCGAGGCGCGGCTCGCCTTCATGGCCCAGCACGACAGCCTGACTGGGCTGCCGAATCGCAACCTGCTGCGCCAGCAGATGGAAGACATGCTGCAGCACACCCGCCGCTCCACCGACAAGGTCGCGGTGCTAATGCTCGGGCTCGACAATTTCAAGGCGGTCAACGACACGCTCGGCCACGGCATCGGCGACAAGCTGTTGCGCGGGGTCGCCAAGCGCCTGCGTTCGACGCTGCGCGAGGAAGACGCGCTGGCCCGGCTCAACTCCGATGAATTCACCATCGTGCAGGGCGGCGTGATGCGGCCCGAGGACGCGGTGCTGCTGGCGCGGCGGATCCTGGATGCGATCGGCGAGCCCTATCTGCTCGACGGCCATTCGGTGGTGGTCGGCGCCAGCATCGGGATCGCGATGTCGCCCGGCGACGGCGAGGATTCCGAAAAACTCTTGAAGAGCGCCGACATGGCGCTGTCGCGCGCCAAGAGCGAATTCCGCGGCACCTTCTCCTTCTTCGAAGCCGAGATGGATGCGCGTGCGCAGAGCCGCCGCAAGATCGAGATCGATCTGCGCGATGCGATCCAGAATGAAGGCCTGCGGCCCTATTACCAGCCGCTGGTCGACCTCACCAGCGGTCGCATCACCGGCTTCGAGGCCCTGGTGCGCTGGCCGCATCCGGAGCGCGGCATGATCTCGCCCGGTGAGTTCATCCCGGTCGCCGAGGAGACCGGCCTGATCAATCCGCTGGGCGCGCTGATGCTGCATCGCGCCTGCATGGACGCGGCGCAATGGCCCGACGACGTCCGCGTCGCGGTCAACCTGTCGCCGCTGCAATTCCGCACCGGCAACCTGCTGGCGCTGATTACCGACGCCTTGCGGCAATCCGGCCTGCCGGCGCGGCGGCTCGAACTCGAGATCACCGAAACTTTGCTGCTCGAGAAGAGCAGCCAGGTGCTGGCGACGCTGCATGCGCTCCGCGCGCTCGGCGTGCGGATGTCGATGGACGATTTCGGCACCGGCTATTCGAGCCTGAGCTATCTGCGCAGCTTCCCGTTCGACAAGATCAAGATCGACCAGTCGTTCGTGCGCGACCTCGGTTCGAACCCGGACGCGCAGGCGATCGTGCGTTCGATCGTCAGCCTCGGCGTCGGGCTTGGCGTTACCATCACCGCTGAGGGCGTCGAGACCGAGGCGGAGCTGAGCTGCCTGCGTGCCGAGGGCTGCCACGAGGGCCAGGGCTTCCTGTTCAGCCGCGCGCGGCCGAACGCCGAGGTGATCAGCCTCTTGAAAGCGCAGCGCGTCGCGACGGCGGCGTAGCGAAGCCTAGTTCGCTTTCTTCTTCTGATGATAGGTCAGCGCCAGCGCCACGCAGTGGCGCAGCGCCGCCTCCGGAAGCTTGGCCGCGACGTCGAGCAGGATAGCGCGGTTGCCGCTGTAGCTGAGCTCGGGATAGAGCTCGCGGAAGGTCTCGACCAGATTGGTCTGGCAATGGAAGTAGACCGCGACCTGGTCGGCGGAGGGCTTCACCTGATCGGAGGGCTTCACCTGATCGATCCGCACCGTGCTGCCGCTGCCGGTCTCCGGCGTGAGATAGCTCGGCTGCCCCCATTTCAGCGTCTCTTCCAGTGCGCCGACGCCCTTGGTTGCCTTCGCGGTGTCGAAGATCAGGCGCCGTAGCGCCAGCAGCTTGGCCTTGACGGGCGCGGGGTATGCGTCGAACAGCGTATCCGCCGCTTTCGCTTGCGGTCGTCGTGCCGCCTTGCTGGTCGATGTTGCCGGCTTGCGCATGGAGGGCTCCGCGAGGACGACGTATCGCGTCAATCTACCATGGCACCTTGAACGTCAGATAGCCCGCCGCTCAGGCCGCGTTGCGCAGGCCGGCGAGGAAGGTGTCGACGCTGTGCGACAGCGCGGCGGCGTGATCGCCGAGCTGGCCGGACGTATCCAGCACATTGCCGGTGAGGGCGCGGGACTGGCCGGCGGCCTCGCTGGCGCCGGCGATATTGGCGGAGACCTCGACGGTCCCGGAAGACGCCTGCTGCACGCTGCGGGCGATCTCCCGCGTCGCAGAGTCCTGCTGCTCGACGGCGGCAGCGATCGCGGTCGCGATACCCGAGATCTCGCGGATGGTGCCGCTGATGTCGCCGATCGCGGTGACGCAATTGCCGGTGGCGGACTGGATCGCGCCGACCTGGCCGGCGATCTCGTCGGTCGCCTTCGCGGTCTGGCTCGCCAGCTCCTTCACCTCGGCGGCGACCACGGCAAAGCCGCGGCCGGCCTCGCCGGCGCGCGCAGCCTCGATGGTGGCGTTGAGCGCCAGCAAGTTGGTCTGGCTCGCGATCGCGCTGATCAGGCGCAGCACGTCGCCGATCTTCTCGGCGGATGCGGCCAGGCTCGTCACCATCTCGGTGGTCTCCATCGCCTTGGCCACGGCATTGTCGGCGACGCGGCTGGAATGGGTGACCTGGCGGCCGATCTCGGTGATCGAGGAGGCCAGCTCTTCGGTCGCGGCCGCGACCGCATTGACGCTGGCCGACGCCTCCTCGGACGCGGCGGCGGCCGCCGCGGTGCGTTCCGAGGTGCCGTTGACGCTGGTGGTGATCTCGCCGGCGACGCGCTGCATGGCGCTCGACGACTGCGCGACGGCGGCGACCATGCCCTTGACGTCGACTTCGAAGCGGTCGGCCATCTGCCGCTGCAGCGCCTGCTTGTCGGCCGCAGCCTTCACCTTGTCCGCCTCCTGCGCATCGCGCAGCGAAGAGGTTTCGAGCATGCCGCGGCGGAACACGTCGACCGCCTTGGCCATCGTGCCGAGTTCATCGCTGCGCTCGCTGCCGGGGATTGTGACGCTGGTGTCGCCGCTGGACAGGCGGTTCATGACCGCGGTGATGGCGGTGAGCGGCCGTGACAGGCCGCGGCCGAGCAGGAACGCGAGTAACACGGCTGCGGCCAGGATCGCGACGGTGCCGAGGATCAGATTGCGCTGCGCGCTTGCCGCGGCGGCTTCATAATCGCTGGTGTCCTTGATGATCTCGAGCACGGCGACCGGCTCGCCGGCATAGTTCTTGATCTGCCCGAGATAGAGCTCGACCGCATGGCCATCGAGAACAGCGTCGCGCAGCAGTGCCGCGCCGTTCATCACGCCCTTGAGCTCGTCCTGGGTCGCGACCACATTGTCGCCGAAGGTCGAGGACAACCGCTTGAAGCTCTTGCCGTCGAAGGAATGCACGGCGAGGTCGATGCCGAAGCGCTTCTTGGCGCGATCGACGAATTCCTTGCCGAAGGCGACGCCGATGTCGACATTGGCCAGCGTCTTGCCGTCGTGCATGACCGGGGTCATGCCGAAGATCGACAGCGCTTCACGACCGGGCTCGACACCGACGATCGGCTTGCCGGCCTTGATCGATTCCACCACCGTCGTGCGCCGCGTGGAGGCGTCGTCGCCGAAGATTTTCGGCGTGTGGACCCGGTAGAAGCTGGTTGCCGGAGCCTGCCAGAACGAGATCAGCGGGATGCCCTGCGCCTTGATCGCGGCCCAGGGCGCCCCGAGCAGCTTGCCGAGGCCGTCGCGGTCGCCCTTGGCGATGGCATCCTCGACCGGCGGCAGGGCGGCGATCACGGCCGAGACCGCCAGCGCGGCACGGCCTTCATAGTCGATCGCTGCAATCACGCTGTCATATTGCAGCTTGAGCTGCTGATCGAGCGCGAGCCGTGTCAGCGTGCGCTGCTGGCTGATGCAGAAGCTGCCGAGGATGGCGCAGGCGACGGCAACGGTCAGCGAAATCGCCAGGATCAGGCGGGCGGCAATCGATCGAAGCTTGAACATGGTACCAGCGGAACTCCAGGCATTAGCGCCTGCCGTAAAGTCCCAGAAAAAGCTTAACAACCGGGTGTTGCGCCGCCGGTATTCCTACCGCGACTATTGTCGCCGGTGCCTACTTTCGTACCATGCGGCTCAATCGAGATGAGGTTTGGTCGGATCCGTCGGACCGCAGACCCGCTTCACCTCTCCCGGGGACTCTCCACGATGGGAATCGCGGCGATACCCCCCAAACCCAGCTCTCCTCCGCTTGAGACCCCGCGCAGATCGCCGTAGAGTTGAAGACCTGCAAACCAGCGACGAATTGCGAGCTCAGCGTCGGGAAATTGCTCGCGTCTAAAACTGAGAATGGCTCTTCCGATTGGCCCCTTGAATAGGCGACATCATCATGAGCGCGGGTTTAGACCGCAAACCGCAGGTACGCCGGACGATGCCACCGTCGGAAAGTGTCGTTGCGAGCTGGTACGAGAACGCCAGTCTGCTCGACAGCTACAGCATCGACTTGAGCGCGTCGGAACAGCCGAGCATGCGCGAGCTGGCGACGCGGACCCTCGTCAATCCACCGGCGTGGCAAAAGGCGCTGATCGCGCTGCGCGACGCCATGGTGACGCCCTTCGGCATCAAGACCTCCGATACGGTCAGGACGTCCCCGGACAGCCATGAACGGGTGGATTTCTTCCCGGTGCACTGGGAGGGCAAGGACGAAATCGTGCTCGGTGCGGATGACCGGCATCTGGACTTCCGGCTGTCTCTGCTCCGACGTCATTCTCCAGCAGGCGCGTTGCTGATCGCGACAACCGTCGTGCATACCCACAATGCCCTCGGCTTCACCTATCTCAACGCGATCAGGCCGTTTCATCACCTCGTGGTCAGGGCCAATTTGGCACGCTGCGCACGAGCACAACTGCAGTAGTACCCAAGGCTGTGAGCCGCGCGCCCTTTGGATTCGGTCGCGATCGGCGGCGCCTGACCCGAGCCGACACTGAGCGGCCGCATCGACGGGACGCGCGCGCGATGACGTTTCAATCCTGCGGGCGCAAGGCCGCTTCGGCGCGCTGCATCATCCGCCGCCATCGCTCGTTTGTCGGCCCGCCCATGAGCAGGAAGTAGCGGACGATCGCGATCGGCAGCCACATCTCCATCGCCTGCCTCAGCGCCGCTTCCGGCACCCCGGACAGCCGCGCATATTCGGATTGCGCGGCCGCATAGACCGCAAGCGGCCGCTGCGGATTGTCGGTGACGTCGAGGGCGAGCTCGGTGAGGTTGATGTGAAAGTGCCCGTGATCGAATGCCGCAGGCGCGCGGATCGAAAAGGTCCAGTCGATCAGCCGCGGACCGTCCGCCGTCATGATCACGTTTTCGGGGTGGATGTCGCCATGGCATAGCACGTCCCCCGGCTGCTGCAGGCGGTCGATCAGCTCGAGGATGCCGGAGGCGATGTGCCTGGGCACGATGTTGCCCGAGTGCCGGAGGGCGGTGTCCATCCAGCCGCGCAGATGGAAGGCCTCCGGCGGCGGCGACATCCTGTGAGCGGACACGACGAGGGACGCAAGGATCGCACCCGCCTCGGCGAACGTCACGGCGCCGCTGCGCGTGACCTGCAGCAGTGTCGGTCCGTCGAGGCGGCCGAGCACGATGCCGAAGCGTCCGTCGAGCGTCATCTCGCCGAACACCTCCGGCGCCGGCACGCCGGCGGCGAAGACGGCCCGGGTCATCCGCGCCTCTTGCCGGGCGAGCTGCGGCGGGAAGCCCTTCTTGAACAGTTTTACGACCTGACCCGGCGCCCAGGCGTGGATGTCAGCTGTGCCGCCCTGGTTGATCTTCTCTCCGAGAGATTCCCGCATCGCCCGACCTCCCGCCGGCCGCGATCAAACACCGACAACGGCCAAAAGAGAACGCTCCCGCGATCCTGGCTGCCAGCCATGATCGTGGCTTGTCCCCGGCTGCGGCGTTTGCCAGAATCGCGCAGCGAGGCGCGGTTTGAGACAAGTCCGCTGGCCCGGAGCTGACGGACTGGATGCCATCGAGAACGTCGGCTTTCCGGAATAAACCGGAAGCCCCTATGGGTTCGGTCGCTATCGGCGGAGTTGACCCACAGCGGACGAGTCTCTTACCACCAATCCGCCCTCTCGCTCGAATGGTCCTCGATGGAGAGCCGCGTGCTTCCTTGCGTCACCCTGAGATTTTCTATGTCGGCCCATGTCAGCGGGGCTCCGCCGATGGCCGCTACGTGAGGGCTAAAGGTTAACCAATTGGTTCCTGGTGGTCGATCACAACTCGCTGCGTCGAGAAGTGAGACGAGCTTACCCTTGGAAAAACTGACCCGATATCGTTGACCGTCGTGTACAGTAGACACAACGAGCCGCTCGGACAGGGCGTTTAAGACGGCACCGATGAAGAAGGGTTCGAACAGGGGGACACCTGCGCGCATGTATAAGAATATTTCATAAATTGCCGGGTGCGGCACTCTTCCCCCAATCGGCGTGAAGGGCGAGATGGGAAGCGGCGCTGCATCCCAAGCCACAGTGATCGTGGACTCACTCCACAACTGGACAAGTACTTCCTGCGGCGACGGCTCCAAATTTGTGATGGCATCGACAAGCGCATTCGACAAGCACAATGCTGAGGACCGATCTCGCTCAGTTGCGCCAATATACATATCGGGTCTTCGCCGGATTGCGTCCAGTCCCTCAATAATCGTGATGTCTCGCATCGTGTACATGCCAACTCCGGGCTTTGAGGTGGATCAAAACATCGTCCGAGCAGAGAGGTCGCTCTCCACTCGCAAGCTTAGCAAATTGGACTGGTATCGCTAATGTCCCCTTCTGGCCCAAAATCGACATGCTGACGTAGCCGGTGATATCAGGTTCTAGGGAGTAGAGCCGACACGGCGGATTGATGAGCACTCGCCCTGGTTCAATCTGGCTTCATCGCGCGTCAGCTTTGATGATTAAATAAAATCTCATACCATCGTCAAACTCACGTATTGGATCGCGTTTCCACAAACGTAATTGTTCTGGACCAACCTTCGACGCGATCATTTTCACGGAAAGCAATTCATGAATGCGTTCATCGTTCGCCCAATCAACGGAACGCTTGGAAGCGCGATCGCC
Source organism: Bradyrhizobium sp. C9 (assembly GCF_002532045.1). Classification (GTDB taxonomy): domain Bacteria; phylum Pseudomonadota; class Alphaproteobacteria; order Rhizobiales; family Xanthobacteraceae; genus Bradyrhizobium. The sequence goes on from NZ_NWTG01000013.1 coordinate 198,571, forward strand.
ATTCGCGACGACTCCGGGGAAGAACAGAAACTCGCCATATTCGCCGACGCCAGGATTCAGGATTGCGCACGCGTCGGCGACGACCGCTGCCTTTTCCTTTCGCAAAAAATGGGCATTGCGCTTGTCGACCTCAGCTCTCGTAAGGTGATCAAGCGCGGCCGGCTGAAGCAAGCGGCGGATCGCATCGCAGTTTCCAGTGACGGAAGGCGGGCGGTCGCCTATCACTGCAATCCCGGCCTGATCGCGGTCATCGAACTGCCGACACTTCAGGAATCCGCCAGATACAACCTGATCCAGACGCAGGAAGATGGCGCTTTCCAGCTCCTCCACCGCGATAACGATGCCCTGAATAAGGGTGGCACTCCCTGGGATTCAATCCCTTTTTCCGACGGCCCACTTCGTGGAGAAGCCGGTGCTGATCAATTCTGGCTGAAATATGCGCCGGCTGAACCCAACGGCCTGCGGCGCATACGGTTCGACCGCGGCGCGCGCGCAATTGTCCGGGCCGACGGCAAACTTGTGGTGCCATTCGAGTTCAGCGTCAACGGACCGGAATGGGTGCGGAGCAGGCTACGCAACAAGCCGATCACGACCATGGCGCGGGACATAACCGTCGGCGTCGCCGTGATCGACCTGGGCACAGCGCGGATCGAAATGCAGGTGATCCAACGGCAAATCGAGCCATCGGTCTATACAACCTTTCCCGTCCAGTCGATCAGTCCGGACGGGACGCACGCGATCATTCGCGCCTTCGATCCCGTTGCCGTCGATCCCGGTGCGCGAGAGCACGGGCTTGGCGATCGGCTGCGCCAATTGTTCGGGAGCGAGCCGGACACCGCCCTCGCGTTCGGTCTCGGGGTTTGGGACGTAACGGGTAAGCCCAGCCTTGCGAGTTCCGTTGCGTTCAAGCCTTTGAAGGGCGAGACATTGCGCAGGATCAATACGCTGCGTTTCAATGACGCCGAAATCGCCGAGGCGCGCAAGGAGATCGGTCTGGTTTTTCCCGGCGTCGAGGCTGGCTTTGCGAGCCGCGAGGGGGAATGGCGCACAAGCCGCGAAAAGCAGCTTGAAGACGCCTATTTCGACCCGCTTGAAACGCGAGAGGTGCCCGCTTTCAATCCTGCTTTCGGCCACGTCCATTTTCCTGTTCTATTCGCTGAGACGACGCAGTTGTTCTGGAAACTACGGCCAAGACCGTTTTCAACACTTCCCTGGGATCATTTCGACGACCGGCAGCGCTGCTTCGTCGCCGACGTCTTGAACGGTTGGTCTGCGCATTCCGCCGGTTCAGCGGATTCGATAGCCTGGATCGCGCACGACCGATTTGTCGTCCTGTCGGGCGACGGAACTGTCCGCGAACTCTCCATTGCCGGTGCGGTGGGCCAAACCTATCAACTGGTCGATCCCAAGACCGGCAGATGGACCTTTACTGAGCCAAGTCTGTTTCCGCATGAGTTGATCCACCTTCGCAACCGCGCGTTCGAGATCACTGCGTTCAACCATCGGCTGGAATTCGACCTGCCGTCCATGGCGCCATCCAGCGCCGGCGCTCTCGGTGCGCCGATTCCCTTGGCTTACCGTGTCGTGGCGGATGTCGCAGCCCGCAATGCAGAAGTGAAGAAAGTCGACAGCCTCGCCGAAGCGATCAGACGCGGCTATGTCAAGATCGGGGCGAAAGAGCCTGCCCGCATGATCGCCGGCTTGCGCGAATTGGCGCGCGAGGCGCGCGAACATCTCGATGAAATCGTAGTTGACGACCGCTGGCTTCCGACCCTCCATTGTCGCGGCAAAGCCGTTGGCGAGACTGAATTTTGCGACATTCTGGCCGCTGACGGCTCCGACGCCGCCGCGCGAGCGCTCGACGAACTGCTGACCGCCTTCCTCGATGCGACAGCAGTCCGGCGACAGAATGTCTGGCATCCGGATGACGTGACGCCGACGATGGGGCCGGTGACCTTCGCGCTTATCAGGCTTTGCGACCCGTTGCCGCCTTCGGTCGCCCGCTTCTATGACAGGCGCGACATGAGCCACGACACTTGGACTCCCCAGGAATTCGAGCGCCTTGATCTTCCGGAAGACCGGTTCTTGTCACCGGACCTGTCGACCCTGCAAATCCGCCTCGCGATTCAGGACATTTGCGCGGGCAACGTCAAAGCCGATATCTTCGCGCTCTATCGCCTGCCGCTCGTGCGCGAGGCGCTTCACATCGATCCATCTCGATCGGCTAATCTGGCCCAAGCAATCATCGATCAGCTCTCGGGACAAGCATCCGACCTTGCCTGGGCAACCAGCGCTGGGGTGGCCGGGGTGCTGGAGGCGATCGTCGAAGGACTAGACGCCGACATTCCAGCAGAGGCGGCTCTTGCAGAAGAACTCCATCGCCGCGGCAAGGTCGCCAATTCCTGAAGTCCTCGGATTATTTCAATCTGAGTTCATCCCGCCTTAGCGCGTCGTCGGCGCCGCGCCGAGATTGCCCGCCAGGATCGCCTTGCCGGCGTCCTCATACTGGGTGTCACGGGCCTGGATCTGCTGCGCGATCGCGTGCATGTCGCGGAACCGCCGCTCGAACGGATTCTTCGCGAACACCGCCGTGGCCCCCGACATGTGATAGGCGATGTCGACCACAGAGGCTGACTGGTGGATGGTCCAGGTCGAGGCGATGCGGATCGCGATGCTGTGCGCCTCGCTGATCGGATCGCGGCGGGCAAGATCGCTCCAGACCTCGTTCGCCGTCGCATAGAGATAGGCGCGCGCGGCGCGCAGGCTCGCCTCGGTGCGGCCGATCTGGCCGTGCACGGCGTTGTTGTCGCGCATCGCCTTGAGGGTAAGCGGACACGCGGCCTCGACCGCAGGGATGTCGCTCGGCTGAATGAAAGAAGCCGCCAACTGCGGTGGCCATTACTTTGCCGAACTCAGGTCTTGGGTTCTTGCTGCGCCACTCGGCCAGCTTCGCGCTATTTGCGCAGCGACGCGATGTAAGCGGCGATATCCGCTGCTTCGGCTCGGCTCAGCGGAAAGTTCGGCATCTTGGGATGCGGGTCGAGCAGGAAAAACGCCAGCTTCTCGGGACTGAAATCTGGGTTACGCGCAACTACAGCAAATGGCGGCACGTCGGCGACTGCCTGCTTCTGATCGTCGCTCACCACGTGACAGGTGGCGCACCATCGTTTTGCCAGCTCCGCCCCGTGATTTGCATCCGCAGCAATGGCCGCCGATCCGGCGACAAGTTCAAACGCGACAGCGAAAATCGCTGCATGACAGATTTGCATTGAGCAAGATTCCAACTCGATGGATCGCTTGTACCGCTGATCGGCCACGGCTTGAAGGGGACAGATGATTGCGATACCTTCTTGCCGCATTGCAGCAGGGCCGTATCCCGTGTGGGATCTGGTCGAGTGATTGGACGCCTATCCTGATGCCTGAAGAGATCGCGAACGCCAACATTGCGCACTTCAAGAAGCTTCTTGAGACCGAAACGGACGCGGAGAGGCGCGCCGCCATCGAACGTCTACTGGCGGAGGAGGAGTTAAAGGTCGCCGCCCTGCGCAATGCCCGAACTGAGCGCAACAAAAAGCGCTGAGTTGGAGGCCTTCCATTCGCGCCAATGGGTCGGATGAATGGCCACGGGGGCGGCCGTCTCTGCGCTTACCCAACCCCGAAGCACACGGCGGCACGGAAAGACAACCGCGTGGGTTTCTCCAGCGTCGAGAACCGCGACTTCGAGATCACGGTCGAACGGTGCGCTCGCTATCGTCTGCCAGTCCATAACAAAATGGTCTGGCAGTTCCTTGGCAGCGTCTTTGACCTTCATCAATTCAAGCTTGGTCATTGTTCGTCGAACATCGCTAACCGACACTCTTTGCTCATTATGGCCCGAGCATCCTTGGACCTCATCGAACATCATTTAGCCCGAAGGAGTCGTATTTGAAATTCGGGTGGTCTGCGTAAGGGGTTTCCCGGATCGTGTAGAGCTCCGTGATCGTCCTCTTCACGATGGAGCTTACCCCCCCCCTCCCCCGTAATTCTACGGCATGGCACAAATTGCACTAGCGCAGCCGGTTCCCGGGCGTAGTGTTTTGCCCCCCTAACGCGCTGGGGTTGTGTCATGAGTGACGACCTTTTCTTCAAGGTGTTCGCTGTCGTTTTGGGATTGGGACCTATCGTAATAGCAACCGCTATTCTGCTCGTTTCAGGGTAGAGCGCCACCGGGCCGCCCGAACACCAACCGGGCCGGTAGAAGGCCCCAGCAGCCAGCCTCACGGCCCCCAAAGGTTGCTGGGGCCGCTCGCGGTGCGCTGATTGCGTTCCTCATCCATTCCAATTTCATCATCTGTTCTTCAGTGGAATGAGGGTGCTGGCCTGTTTCCGACCGCAGTGGCCTTATTCGAATTACGAAGTGGCCTGAATTGGTTGAGCGGCATTCCCGGCGACGTTCTCAGTAGGACTATCAACTGCTATGCCCATCGAGATACTTATGTGGGTGCAAAGTCGTTCTCTACGGTGTTCTCCGTAACGCAGATGGACGCTTGGCGGTGACAGCGCAGTATTTCCGTGGAACTATGATTCCGTCACCGCCCGGCACGTGGCTTCTATCGGTGATGGAAACGCCAATCCGCGCTCCCGCCCAACAACCATGGGAGCGGGAGCCATGGCCGATTTCATCTTCATGGCGAACATCGCCCATTTCAAAGACCTTCTGGCGACCGAAACAGACGCGGTGAAGATTGTGATGCTGCGCAGGCTCCTAGCCGAGGAAGAGGCGAAGTTGGCCGAGTGGCATGCAAATAACCCACGACCGAAGGAAGAGTAAGTCCGCCTCAGTTGTCCTCTGTGATCTTGCCCTTGCCGTTGCAGGTCTTCTTGAGATCGCCCAGCCTCCGCAAGTAGTAGCCTTGGCTCTGAACCGCCTGCCTGATCTCCTCGCTAACCTTGATGACCCTCTTCTTGCTCTTGCGCCATTTCCCTTGGCCGCCAACGCCGGACACCGGAAATCCTTCCCTCACAACGAGCAGATCACGCCTGATGTTGAAATACACTTCGACCATGTAGTCTCCAAAGCGCTTGAAAAGTATTCGTTCAGAGCAACGTGTGGCTCGCTGGAATGCAATTAGCGCTCTGGTGACCGCCTTGTGAACATCGGGGAAATGGCCGTGCGGGCTCGATCGGTAGGATCGCTGCTGGCGATGGCACGACGCGAACAGCGACCAGATCGATCACAAGTCATTGGCACACTGCCGCGCGGTGTTCTATGCAACCTTGAGTTCTTAGTCTCTAATGCGACCGAGCGCACGGGGCTCGGAACATTGATACCGATCAATAGCTGGTAGAGGGTTGCTCTCTAGCCTTCTCTGATGATGTGGATGACGATTGAGCCCGCGCCGTTTGATCGGGACACTTGGAATTGGCCGTCATCGAGGCTGACGGGGGCCACGCATGCTCTCGTCTTCCCCTGGCGTCGCGCCCTCGAAGGCTGGATCAAGACATCAGCCGGCCGTCCCGTTCAGGTTCATCTGACCCACTGGCCAATTGGGACAAGTAGCAAGGATGGTTGCGCCATGCGACAGAACAGCGGAACGACTGCGATGACGCGATCCTTGCTGGTACTGACCATATGTCTCTTTTCGAGCACCATGGCTCAGGCGCAGGCTGAAGAGCAGCGGCATGGCAAAGAGATGTTGCAAAGGCTATGCGCCGGATGTCACTCCATTGGCAGGACCGGGAACAGCCCGAACAGGCTGGCGCCGCCCTTTCGCACCTTCAGTGAAACCAAACTCTACGACAGCGACTTCTTGCAACGACTGCAGGACGGCTATAGCAGCATCCATCCTTCCATGCCGACCTTCCGCTTCAGCAGGGAGGATGCGGAGGAGGTCGTCAGCTACATGAAATCAATTCAGGAACCTTCCAAGTCGAAATAACCTCAACTCGCGGCAGGGATGTGCTCACAACTGTTCCGCCAGCCGCATAGCGCGCCGTGCCCCTGGGTCCCGAAGAACGCATAGCGCCGAAGCGGATATGCCGTCCGCAAAGTTTCGGCTCTTCGTTTCTCCAAGCCGCCGCCGGGCAAGAATTGCATGATCCGTGCTTCCGCCTTCTGAGAGCCTGACCGAAAAAGCAGTGAGTGATTTCGGTCAGCTGTGATTCCTT
>NZ_NWTG01000014.1 GCF_002532045.1 Bradyrhizobium sp. C9
CCCATCAGCCGCCTCGGCCTTCCGATGGACGACCTCCTGAGATTCCACAGCTAACCCACCCTACGATTGCACGATTCGTCCGCCTTCAGGGTCGCGCCATTCACGACGCGCGAACGTGCCTGACAGGTTCCATTGCATGACGACTGACAGATAATTCACTTGCCTCGCGTCCGCCCGCCCAATAATATTATGATCGTCATTTTATAGAGGCAGCACGATGAGCCTGGACGATCATCCCACGGTCAGGGCGGTACGCGCGCGCAGCAGCCAGCACGTTCGCGACGTCCAGGTCTCTTCCGAACTCATCAAGCGGATTGCACGCGAGTGCGGCGCCGATGACGTCGGCATCATCGAGTTCGACCGTGCCGCCATCGCGCCGCAGCGCGACTTCATCCGCAAGGTCTATGGCCGGACGCGTTCCCTGCTCGCGATCGTGTGCCACATGAATCGCGAGCCGGTGCGCTCTCCGTCACGCTCGGTCGCCAACGAGGAATTCCACGGCACCTACGACCATGTCAACGAAACCGCGCGCGCCATCGTTCGCGCACTCGACGAGCACGGCATCCCGGCCTGCAACTCGGTCGCCGCCTTCCCGATGGAGATGGACCTGCCGCGGATCATGATGGTGCAGCACAAGCCGATCGCGGTGGAAGCTGGGCTCGGGCGGATGGGAATCCATCGCAGCGTCATCCATCCGAAATTCGGCAGCTTCGTGCTGCTCGGCACCGTCCTGCTCGGATCCGAGGTGGACGCCTATGACCAGCCGATCGACTACAATCCCTGCCTGGAGTGCAAGCTGTGCGTCGCCGCCTGCCCGGTCGGCGCCATCAAGCCGGACGGCGGCTTCGATTTCCTGTCCTGCCACACCCACAATTATCACGACTTCCTCGGCAACTTCACGCAGTGGGTGGAGAAGGTCGCGGATTCCAAGGACGCCAGGGATTATCGCGCCCGCGTCCCCCGCACCGAGACGCTGAACATCTGGCAATCGCTGTCGTTCAAGCCGGGCTACAAGGCGGCCTATTGCATCTCGGCCTGTCCGGCCGGCGAAGACGTGATCGGCCCCTTCCTGCACGATCGCGACGCGCATTTCACCGAGGTGGTGCAGCCGCTGATCGACAAGGACGAGTTCGTCTATGTGATCCCGGATACTGACGCCGAGGACACGGTGACGCGGCGCTTTCCGCACAAGAAAGTCCAGCACGTCACGTCCGGCCGCCATACCGGCAGCATCCAGTCCTACATCTTCTCGCTCTCGCTCGGATTTCAGCGCGGCCGGGCGCGGGGTCTCGATTTCGTGACGCATCTGCGCTTCACCGGGGCAAGCGCGCTGGACATGACGGTCGTGATCAAGGGCAAGGATCTGCAAGTGGTGCCGGGGCGTCATGTCGGCGATGCGGCCTTGACCATCACCGCCGACACCCAGGCATGGCTGCGCATCCAGAACCGCGACCTCGACCTGGCCGACGCGGTCGCCTCGGGGCTGGTGAGTTCCAGCGACGAGACTCTGTTCGCGGCCTACATGCGGTGCTTCCCGCTCTGAGCCGAATGCGTAGGGCAAACTACGCCTGCCAGCCCACCCTGCGCATCTACTGGCGCTACTGCGCGGGATAGACCAGCTGTTCGAGATCGGCAATCAACCCCGGCCCGGTCGGCTGCCATCCGAGCTTCCTGCGCGTCTGCTCGCTGGAGGCCGCCATGTCGTATCCTGCGAACGTGCCGAGCCAGCCAAAGAAGGCCTGCGCCTCTTCCGGGGATATGGATTTCACCGGCAGCTTCAGGCGCCGACCGATCGTTTCGGCAATAACGCGCATCGGGACCCCTTCTTCCGCAACGGCGTGATACCTCGCGTTCGGCTCAGCCCTTTCGATGGCCAGCCGGTAGAGACGCGCCACGTCGAGAACATGCGCCGCCGGCCAGCGGTTCTGTCCGTCGCCGAGATAGGCGCACGCGCCCTTCTCGCGGTACACCGCGATCAAGGGGGTGATGAGGCCCTGCCTGACGGGATCGTGGACCTGGGGAAGCCGCATCGCCGCCGCGCGGACGCCATTCAGCGAGAGGGCCGTCTGTTCCGACACGCGGGGAAACGGGAAATCGGGCGATATGGTTTGGTCCTCAGTCGCGGTCTCGCCAGGCTTGGCCAATCCCGCCAAGCCCCCGGTTATGATCAGCGGCCTGTCTGATCCAGCCAGAACAGAACCCAGGGCTTCGATGGCGCAGCGGTCGATCTCGCAGCTCTTCGCGAAATTGGACCAGTCGTGAACGAAGCCGAGGTGAATGACGGCATCCGAAGCGGTCGCCCCCTTGCGCAAGCCATCGAGATCCTCGAGCGAGCCGCGAAGAACCTCCGCACCGAGCGCAGAGATCGCGCTCGCGCCTTCGTCCGAACGGGCCATGCCAAGAACCTGATGTCCGGCGGCGATCAGATCCTTGACGACAGGAGCGCCGATAAATCCGGTCGCACCAGTGACAAACACACGCATCAGCAAGTCTCCAGGTTTCACTGGAGACAAATCTGGCCCCGCGCGCTATCCTGTTAAAGTAGTGACCTTATCATGGTATAATGGCTAACAGGATGAGCGACCCGCTCGCGCATGAGAACCTGCTCGGCGCCTACCTGAAGGACCGCCGCAGCAAGCTCGATCCGGCGACGTTCGGCTTTCCGCCGGAGCGGCGGCGCACGCCGGGGCTTCGCCGCGAGGAAGTGGCGCAGCGCGCCAACATCTCGGCGACCTGGTACACCTGGCTCGAACAGGGCCGCGGCGGCGCACCGTCAGCCGATGTGCTCGATCGCATCGCACGTGCGCTGATGCTGACCGACGTCGAGCGCGAGCACCTGTTCCTGCTCGGCCTCGGCCGCACGCCCGAGGTGCGCTACCAGAAGAACGAAGGCGTTTCGCCGCGGCTGCAGCACGTGCTCGACGCGTTGCTGCCGAGCCCCGCCGTGATCAGGACCGCGACCTGGGACATCGTCGCCTGGAACCGGGCGGCGACCGTGATGCTGACGGACTACGGATCGCTGCCGCCGGGCGAACGCAACGTGCTGCGCTTCATGTTCCTCGATCCGCGCGTCCGCGCCGCGCAGCACGACTGGGCCAGCGTGGCACGCTTCGTCGTCGGCGCCTTCAGGGTGGACGCAATGCGCGCCGGTGCTGCCGCCGAGGTGCAACCCTTTGTCGATGAGCTCTGCCGGCTCAGCCCGGAGTTCGCGGCGCTGTGGCGCGACAACGACGTGCGCGCCCATGGCGAAGGCGTCAAGCAGCTCCGCCATCCGATCCTCGGACCGGTCAAGTTCGAATATTCGGCGTTTGCCGTCGACGGCCGGTCCGACCTCAGCATGATCGTCTACAATCCTGTTGACCCGGAGGTGACGGAGAAGATCCGCGGGCTGATGGAGGCTGCGCCGAAAGTGCCCTAATCCCGCGCGGCCGCCGTCGGCCGCCACACCAAGAGCCGCTTCTCCACGACAGTCACCGCCATGTCGATCAGGATGACGAAGGCCGACAGCACGAACATGCCGGCGAACACGCCGGCGACGTCGAACACGCCTTCGGCCTGCTGGATCAGATAACCGAGGCCGGCGGCGGAGCCGAGATACTCGCCGACCACCGCGCCGACCACCGCAAAGCCGACCGAGGTGTGCAGCGAGGAGAACATCCACGACAGCGCCGAAGGCCAGTAGACGTGGCGCATCAGCTGCCGCTCGTTCATGCCGAGCATCCGGCCATTGTCGAGCACCGTGGTCGGCACTTCCTTGACGCCCTGGTAGACGTTGAAGAACACGATGAAGAATACCAGCGTGACGCCGAGCGCGACCTTGGACCAGACGCCGAGCCCGAACCACAGCGCGAAGATCGGCGCCAGCACCACGCGCGGCAGCGCGTTGACCATCTTGACATAGGGATCGAACACTGCGGCGACGCGCGGCTGCCGCGCGAACCAGAAGCCGACCAGAATGCCGCCGGCCGAACCGATCACGAAAGCGAGGATGGATTCCCACAATGTGATCGCCAGATGCTTCCAGATCACCCCGGTGGAGAACCACTTTACAATTTGGCTGAAGACATCGACCGGGTTGGAGAAGAAGAACGGCGGCAGCAGCATCTTGCCGAACACAGGCACGGTGGAGAAGAACTGCCACAGTGCCAGCGTGACGACCGCGACCAGGACCTGCAGGGACAGCAACGTTACGCGCGACATCAGGCGGCTCCCGCCTGCGTCGACTGCACATAGCCCTTCATCACCTCGTCCTTCAGCACGCCCCAGATCTCGCGGTGCAGGGCGTGGAAATCCTTCTCCATCCGTATTTCCGCGATATCGCGTGGGCGCGGCAGCGTGATACGCCAGTCGCCGATGATACGTGCGGAAGGACCGGCCGACATGATCACAACGCGGTCGGCGAGCGCGATCGCCTCCTCGAGATCGTGGGTGACGAACAGCACCGCCTTGCGGTCGGCGGTCCACAATTCCAGCAGCAGATTGCCCATGATCTGCCGGGTCTGGGCGTCGAGCGGGCCGAACGGCTCGTCCATCAGCAGGATCTTCGGATCGCGGATCAGGACCTGCGCCAGCGCGACCCGCTTGCGCTGGCCGCCCGACAGCATGTGCGGATAGCGGCCCGCGAAGGCGCCGAGCCCGACCGAGGTCAGCCATTGCTGCGCGCGCGCCAGCGCGTCAGTGCGCGGCGTGCCCCGGATCTCGAGCCCGATCGCGACATTGTCGATCGCGGTCTTCCACGGGAACAGCGCGTCGGCCTGAAACAGATAGCCGGCATCGCGGTTGAGGCCGCTGAGCGGCTTGTCGAAGATCCGCGCCGACCCGGCCGCGGGTTTCAACAGCCCCGCGGCGACGTTGAGCAGCGTCGACTTTCCGCATCCGGTCGGGCCGACAATGGCGACGAACTCGCCATGATCAACCGCAAGATTGGCCTGCTCGACCGCGGTATAGACGCGTCCATCCGCCAACCGAAACGCCACCGTCGCACCGTCAAGCGCGACCGCCGTCGGCTCCGTCATCGCCACGCATTCCTCCCGAACATCAGGCAAAAGGCTTAGCGGTTCGCTCGGGCAAGTTCAACGCAGGAAGAAGACGCAGGCCGCGGTCACGCAGTTTTCAGACAAGCCGGATTGCGCACGGCGCAACCGTGTTAAGCGCTGCGTAACCGGGGTTGCGCAGCGCACCGACTTCGTCGAGGCTGCGGGCCAAAGCGTTGAACAAGGAGACAATCATGCGGATCGCAGTGGTGGGCGCTGGAGGCGTCGGGGGCGGTTTTGGTGCGGCGCTGGCGCACGCCGGCGCCGACGTCACCTTTATCGCGCGCGGCGCGCACCTCGCCGCCATGCGCAGCGAAGGCCTGAAGGTTCAGGGCGGCCGCGGCGAGACCCACCTGGTCCCGACCCAGGGGACCGACGACCCCGCGAGCGTCGGCCCGGTCGATATCGTGCTGTTCTGCGTCAAGCTGTGGGATGTCGAGAGCGCCGGCGAGCACATCAAGCCGATGGTCGGTCCCGACACCGCCGTGATCCCGCTGCAGAACGGCATCGACGCCCCCGACCGGCTGATCCCGATCCTCGGGCGCAACGCCGTGATGGGCGGCGTGGCGCAGATCTCCGCCTCGATCATCAAGCCCGGCGTGATCAACCAGGTCGGCACCTTCATGCGGATGATCTTCGGCGAGCTCGACGGCCGCATCACGCCGCGCGGCAAGGCGCTGCTCGAGCTTTGCCTGAAGGCCGGCTTCGATGCCACGCTGAGCGAGCAGATCAACACCGAGCTGTGGATGAAGTTCGTTGGCCTCGCCACCAATGCCGGCATGACCGCGGTCACGCGCCAGCCGATCGGCCGGCTGCGCGACGATCCCGACCTGCGCCCGTACTTCGTCTCGGCCTGCGAGGAGATCATCGCCATCGCCCACGCCAGCGGCATCAAGCTGCCGCCAGACCCCCTTGCGAAGGTGCTCGACTTCATCGGGCACGCGCCGCCGGCAATGAAGGCCTCGATGGCGCTCGATCTGGAGCGCGGCAACCGGCTCGAACTGCCATGGCTGAGCGGCAAGGTGGTCGAGCTCGGCCGGAAGCTCGGCGTGCCGACCCCGACGCACGACTTCCTCTATGCCGTGCTGAAACCCTATGCGATGGGCACGCCGTCGTAGGCAGCCAGCCGCGCGCCGGAGCAGCGACCCCGCTCAGGCATGTTGCGGCGGGGCAAGCGTTGCGACCTGATCGGGATGCACCGTGATGGCCGTGCCGCCATGTCCATCGCTCGCGGCGACGAAGGTGGAAGCCATGTAGTTTCCGAGCAAGGCGATGCTGGCGGCGTGGACGCCGTCCGAGACGGAGAGCGATCCGCCCGCGGTGTTGCCGGCAAAGCCCACGGTTTGCCCGGCCACAAAATCGATATTGGCGAAATCGATCGCGTCGGCTCCCGTCATGCCGGCGACGGTACCGGAGAAGCCCGTGGGGTCATCGAGCTTCAATGTCCCGGAGCTTGATGCAAAGGAGATTTGCGCCGAGCTCGCCGACGCAAGCTCGAGGGTCTGTCCGGCTGGAATGATCGAGGGATCGCTGATCGTGAAGGCACTGGACCAGGCGCCCCAGACGGTTCCGTCATTGGCCTTGATCCAGAGCGTGTCGGTGCCCGATCCGACGTGGTACGCGAGTTGGGAGAGCTGCGAGGCAGCGACGACGTTGTCCTGATTTGCTCCGAGCGCAACGCCGTTGAGCGTGAAGTAGCCGTTGCCGCCTCCGCTATTCCAGACATCATACGATGTCGCGGAACTGCCGAATGGATCCGAATAGCTGAAGAGCGAGGACACCGAAAACGTCTGGCCTTGAACGGACAGCGTGTTTGAACTGATCGGAGTCAGCACCGGACCCGTGTCCACCGGCGCGGTCACGGTGAAGGCACTTGACCATGCTCCCCAGACGGTGCCGTCGTTCGTGCGGACCCACAGCGTGTCCGCGCCCGAACCGGATTGATAGCTCAGCGACGCCAGCTGGGCCGCCGTGACGTAGTTGTCCACGTTGGGCCCAAGCGCCACCCCGCTGAAGACAAAATGCCCGCCACCTGTGCCCGTGTCCCAGACGTCATATTGTGTCGCAGCGCTGCCAAACGGATCGCTGTAGGTGAACAGCGAGGAGGCCGCATAGCTCTGCCCGTGACCAGCAACGATGCTCGACACCGTCTCGACGGGTCCGCTGTCGAGGGGAGCATTGACGGTGAAGGCGCTCGACCACGCCCCCCACACCGTGCCGTCATTGGCGCGGATCCAGAGCGTGTCGGTGCCCGAACCGGATTGATAGGTCAATGACGACAGCTGGGCCGCCGTGATGTAATTGTCCTGATTGGCCGACAGCGCCCACCCGTTCAGAACGAAGTGCCCGCCGCCTGTGCCGGTATCCCAGACGTCATATTGGGTCGCAGCGCTGCCAAACGGATCGCTGTAGGTGAACAGCGACGAAGCCGCATAGCTCTGACCGTGTGCCGCAACGATGCTCGACACCGCCTCAACAGGCCCGCTGTCGACCGGCGCATTGACGGTGAAGGCGTTCGACCACGCGCCCCACACCGTGCCGTCATTGGCACGGATCCAAAGCTTGTCGATGCCGGAGCCCGATTGATAGGTCAGTGACGCCAGCTGGGCGGCCGTGATGTAATTGTCCTGATTGGCCGGCAGTGCCGCGCCGTTCAGAACGAAGCTCCCGCCGGCAGTACCGCTATCCCAGACGTCATACTGCGTTGCAGGACTGTTGAACGGATCGCTGTAGGTGAACAAGGACGAGGCCGCATAGCTCTGGCCATGCGCCGCGACAATGTTCGACACCGCCTCGACGGGACCGCTGTCGACCGGCGCACTGACGGTGAAGGGGCTCGACCAAGCGCCCCACACTGTGCCGTCATTGGCGCGGATCCAGAGCGTGTCGACACCGGAACCGGATTGATAGCTCAACGAGGTCAGCTGGGCGGACGTGATGTAGTTGTCCTGGTTGGCGGCAAGCGCCACCCCGTTCAGAACGAAATGTCCGCCACCAGTTCCCTTGTCCCAGACGTCATATTGCGTTGCGGGACTGCTGAACGGATCGCTGTAGGTGAACAAGGACGAGGCCGCATAGCTCTGGCCATGCGCCGCGACAATGTTCGACACCGCCTCGACGGGACCGCTGTCGACCGGCGCGGTGACGGTGAAGGCGCTCGACCACTGCCCCCACACCGTGCTGTCGTTGGCGCGGATCCACAGCGTGTCCGCGCCGGAGCCGGATTGATAGCTCAACGACGACAGCTGCGCGGCCGTGATGTAATTGTCCTGATTGGCGGCAAGCGCCACCCCGTTCAGGACGAAGTGGCCGCCACCGGCGCCGCTGTCCCAGACATCGTATTCGGTGGCTGCGAGACCGAACGGATCGTAATAGGTGAACAGCGAGGACGCGGCAAAGCTCTGGCCGTGCGTTGCCGTCACGTTTGCGACCGTCACCGCGGGCCCTTCCGGGGTTGCCGTGAATTCGCTCCAGGCACTCCAGGAGACGCCGTTGAACGCCTCCACCCACAGCTGGTCGCTCGCGGGACCGAACTGGTAGGCAATGCTGGACCATTGTGAAGCAGCGACGTCGATCTCGGCCCCGTTCGCCTGCGCCACCCCGCCCACGGTGAAGTGCCCGTTACCCGTGGAGTTCCAAAGCGCATATTCGACAATGGGCAGAGGACTGCCCGTCGTATAGAACATGGACGACGCTGCGACCGAGGTTTGCACGCGGCCGGTTATGTTTGATGCGACCACCGTGGGCGCGACGTCAACGGCGCCGGAATTGTCGATGACGAAGTCGCCGTCCTCGCTGGCGATCTGGGTCAGCGAGACCTCAAACTGCACATCCCAGTTCTGGCCGGGATAGCTGTTTCCCCATGGATTGCGAACGATGAAATTGCCCGTCGCGCTGTCATAGCCGACGACCCCGAAAGCATGGTCCGGGACCAGCTGGATATTTCCCGCACTGTCATACGTATACGGAGACGTTGAGGGAATCTCGAGGATGACGTCGTCGTGGCTGGAGAGTGCTGCGATATAGACGGACTTGCTGCTGTACCAATTGGACGCGCTGCTCAGATAATAATTGACGCTCGTCGCGTCGGTCAGATTCTCGAGGACGTCCGTCGGGGGATCAGCGGAGATATTGTTGTAGCTGTTGACCGCCGGGTGCCCGATCTGGCCCGTTGCGCTGAGCTGCGCGTAGGCCTTCTCCACCAGGGCAACCCACATTGCAGTGGGCTGCTCATTGTAGTTGTGGCCATAGTCAAGCTCTGTGCCACTGACGACCGGAAACTCGTCATTGACGGTTTCCCATGTCTCCTGACCATTGACATAGAAGCGCACGCCATAGGTGCCGTTTCCATTGTCGACGATCATGGAGCTCATGACCTGGGGATGAAAGACGACGACGTCGATCAATCCCGACATCAACTCGCAATCGCCGTCTGCGCCCTGACAGATGTCGTTGACGGTGGCCGCGCCCGCCGAAGAATACAACGGCCCGACAACCGCGCTGTAGCCCTGCAGCGTCCAGCCGCTCCCGCCTGCATCGGGCGGCAAAGTCGGATCCGGAAGATCGGTCCCCTGAAACCACTTTCCGATCAGTTCGGACATCTGCGTCGACGTCGTGCCAACCTGCAGATTGCCGAGCGTGACGTGAGCGGTGCCGCCCCCTGTCCAGGTGGCGTTCGCCGGATTCCCATCAACGAGCTGGTTGAAGAGATGGGAGACATAGTCCGACGTGTAGAGGCCGCTGTTCAGATTGGCGGCAATCAGCTGCAGCGAGTTCAGCTCATTCGCGGTGACACTCCCGCGATTGGCGACATCTGCCAGCAACTGGATGGCTTCAGCGTCGGTGAAGACACCGTCCGCAGCAAAGTTGAGCATGTCGGACTTGATGCCGCTGTCGACGAGGGAATTGACCCAGCTTGCCGTCATGGAATTCCTTCGCAAATCTTGACGCGATACGATTGCTGTCGGCCAGGCCTGTCCGGGCGAGGTTGCGCGCGCCCCGTCGCGACGAATCCAGCAATAGATTGCGTAACTATCGCCATAGTTGTGAACGAATTCTGGACGCGTGTCGATCTTGCCGACCGCTGCCGAAAGGGAACCCGCATTATCGTGAAGATTCGTTAATGTCTGCCTGATACGGCGCCTACCATCGGCGATAGCGGCAGGGTCGGCTTCCCCGCCCCGCCACGGCAGGCGTCCGAGCTGCCGGGTGCTCCCGCATCAGTGGGCGCGATGCCGTCCGCGGTGGGCCCGGCGCTTCGGAGGTGGCGGCGGTGCGAAGAACGGATTCTCCGAGCACATCGCACCCCGGCCCGAGGCCGACGCCTGGCACTGCGGGATCGAGGTGAAGCTGCAATCGATGTAGCTGCCGCCGAATTTGCCCTGAAAGACGTGCATGCACACCGGATAGTTCGGGTCATAGGCCTGCCCGGCGGCAGGTCCGGCCAGGGCGACCGCAAATGCGGCGATCGCGAACAATTTCAAGCGCATCGGTCTCTCCTTGCCGCTCGGAAGGTTTCCTCACAACCGCCGGAGTTGGTCAACTGCGCCAGCGACGCGACGGCCATGCGGGCCATCGCAGCTCGAAAACGCGCTAGTCGGCGGGCTGACGCCGTCGTTGACCCCGCTCCCTGGTCGGCTTCTTGGGACCCTTGTAGAACGGATTGACCGAGCATGTCGCCGACCGTCCCGAGGCCGTTGCCTGGCATTGCGGAAGCGACGTGAAGCTGCAATCGATGTACTCGGGCGTCAGCCTGCCGCCATAGACTTCCAAGCAAACCGGATAATTCGGATCGTACATTTGCGCGGCGGCGGGCCCGGTGATGCCGATGCCGATGGCGGCGATGATGGTGAATTTCAAGCGCATCGAATTCTCCTCGAGCTTGCTTCGCAACGCAGGGCGCGCGGCTATCGCTGTTCGCCGGCCGGCTTGCCGTCGTCCTCACCGAGACAACGGATCATGAAGGCCGTGGTGTCCCGCGGCAGGACCTGCGCAGCCCGCGCCTTGAGGCGGCATTCGAGCTGCGCGATCTGGCGTGCCCGCTGCCGCTCCGACGGCAGCGTCGATTGCCGCAGCCGGCGCAAGGTCATCGGCGAGCCATCCGACTCGAAGCTCAGCTCGTACCGCTTGCCGCTCTGGTCGGTGGCGGCACAGGTGATGGTCGACACCTGCCGTGTGATGAAGCTTCCGACCTGACGGCAGGAGCCGGTCGACATCTCGACCAGCGGCACCGGCAGGCCATCGACACGCGGGCGATCGCTCGACTTCAGCAACATGCGGTCGACCGCGAGCTCGAACAGATTGTCCTGGGTGCGCTCGGTGCTCTCGCCGGAGAACGAGACGATGTGGCTCTTGTCGGCGGGATCGTCGAGCACCACGGTGAATTCGGAACGGCCGCGCAGGGTGTGGAAATAGGCCACCGCCTTGCAGGTATAGTTGCGGCCGGCGACGCTGACATTGCGGCAGGTGCCGGACATCAGCGCATACAGGTCGACGTCGTAGACCGGGCCGGCGGCAACGGCGAGCGCAGGCCAGCACACGATGGCGATCGCAATCAATTGAGCGAAACGGGAGATCATGCTGAAACGGTCGAGAACACGGTCGATGGAGAGGTCCATGGCGCAAGGTCGCCGATTTCCACCGACTGTGCAACGATGAAGCAGGCCGAAATGTGGAGACCGGGGAACGCAGGCGGGCCGTGCTGAAAGGCCGCGCCGCTGGCGCCTTGCGTCAGATTTGCGGGCCGGACAGCGTGACTTCGCGCTCGGCGCGGAAGACGTTGCTGTAGAGGTTCGCGATCCACTGACGGCCGCTTGCCGTCATGTTCAGGCAGTTGATGGCGCCCTGGATGTGCGGCGCGACCATATTCCAGTAGAATTGCGGATATCGGTCGACGATATCCGCCGGCGATTCATAGCCGAGCTGGCGGTTGATGCCGACCTCCTCGAACTCGTGATAGAGCGCGTTGGCTTTCCTGATGTAGTTGGGATCGCCGAGTTGTCCGATGAAATCGGCGGCCCGAACGATCGCCGCCTCATCGTCATATTGCTGGCCTTCGGGTGCCGGAAACCGCGTGCCTTCGATGTTGCGCGCGACGCGCTCGCGATCCAGCGGAAGCACGGCCTCGAGCCTGTCGAGCACATAGAGCTTCGAGCGATCGACGTGATACGGCATCAGGCCGGCATCCGACGAGCCGCGCGGCAGCACGACCTTGTTGCCGGAGGCATCGATGACATAGCCATCCGGTCCATCGCCCTTCAACAGGCCGCGCACATAGCCGATGTCGTGCGTCAGGCAGGCGATCATCGTGTGGGTGTAATCCTCCGCAGTGACATGGGTATGCAGCGCGCGACCGCGAATGATGTCATGCCCGGCCAGCGTGACCAGCATCGTGTGCTCGACATTGTGGTAAAGCGCATCGCTGTTGCCGATGCATTCCAGCGCGATGCGCGCGGCGGCGGGCAGCAGTTCGCCAAATCGCGCCTGCGATGCCCCAAAGGTGCGGCTGACCCATGTGGCGAGAAACTTCTCCAGAGCACCTGCCGCCAACTCAGGCAACGTCATCATCGATGCAGCCCCCGACCGCGCAACGTTCCTCACTCGCCCCCGATCTCACGTCGTAGTTGGGGAGAACTATAGCGTATCTGCGGACGTGCGGCTACGCGCCGGCGAGCGCGTGATTCGGTCCGCCGTACTTTCCCGGTCTTGCCGGCTGTGACGCCAAAGCCGCTGATAGTGGCATGAACCGTGCATGATTCGGTTCAGACCGGGTTAATCCTACGGATAAAGACCATCATGCTCGTTACGCTCGTCGCCATCCTTTGTAATGCTCAGCTCTGCATGGAAAAGGTCGTCACCAACAGCGACCAATCCGGCATCACCATGGGCGCCTGCGCCGTGAACGCCCAAATCGGCATCGCCGACTGGCTCGCCAAGGGCCCGTATCACGATTGGCGCTTGCAGAGCTACAAGTGCATCATGGGCAAATACGTCCCAAAGAACGAAGTGTGATGTGTGCTCACAGCCCCCGAAGGGGCTGACCCGCTTCGCGTGCCCACCTGGAACAGCCTGCGAGCCCGCGTGATGCAGGCGCGTGCATCTCGAGTCAAAGTCCATTTTATGGGCTATCACTGTCGCTCACGATAGTGAGACGTGAGGTCGCCCAGGAATGGCCCGAGAATGCCCGCAACGCCGCTGATCGCCTACGCGCATGTCGGCAAGAGTTTTGACGATGGTCGCGTGGTGGCGGTCGACGACGTCTCGCTCGACGTCGCCGAGGGTGAATTCCTCGCCGTTGTCGGCGGCTCGGGCTCCGGCAAGACGACGCTGCTGCGGCTCGCCAATCGCCTGATCGAGGCCGACCGCGGCCGGATCGCCGTCGAGGGCGAAGACGTCAGCCGCATCGATCCGATCCTGCTGCGGCGCCGCATCGGCTATGTGTTCCAGAGCGGCGGGCTGTTTCCGCATCTCACCGTTGCCGACAATGTCGGCATCACGCCGAAGCTGCTCGGCTGGCCGCAGGCCGAGATCTCGGCGCGGGTCGACGAGCTGCTCGACCTCGTGCGGCTCGACCGCGCCCAACATCGCGACCGCCTGCCGCACGAACTCTCCGGCGGTCAGCGCCAACGCGTCGGCGTCGCGCGTGCGCTGGCTGCGAAGCCGCGCATCGTGCTGATGGACGAGCCGTTCGGCGCGCTCGATCCGCTGACCCGCGACGCGCTCGGCGACGACTATCGCACACTGCATCGCGAGCTCGCCCTGACCACGGTGATGATCACCCACGACATGACCGAGGCGCTGCTGCTGGCCGATCGCGTCGCGGTGATGCGCGGCGGCAAGCTGCTCGCCTTGGGCACGCCGGCGGAGCTTGCGGCCAACACCGACGCCTATGTCGGCGAACTCTTGCGGACGCCGCGGCGACAGGCGGAGCGGCTCGGCGCATTGCTGCCGCGGGACGGCACGGCATGAGCGATCCACGCTGGAGCGAGGCGCTTGCGCATCTGCCAGACTATCTCGGCAATCATGTCCGCGTCAGCGTCGCCGCGCTGGCGCTCGGACTTCTGATCAGCCTGCCGCTTGCCATCATCGCGCGCAACCGGCCGGTGTTGCGCGGCACGCTGCTTGGAGTGGCCAGCATCGTGCAGACGGTGCCCGGTCTCGCGCTGCTCGCGCTGTTCTATCCGCTGCTGCTGGCGCTCACGGCGCTGACCGCGACGTGGCTCGGCTTCAGCTTCTCCGCCTTCGGCTTCCTGCCGGCGGTGCTGGCGCTCGCGCTCTATTCGATGCTGCCGGTGCTGCGCAACACCATCACCGGCCTCTCGGGCGTCGATCCGGCGGTGCTGGAGGCCGCCCAGGGCGTCGGCATGACGCCGCGGCAATCGCTCACCATGGTCGAGTTGCCGCTGGCGCTGCCGGTGATGATGGCCGGCATCCGCACCGCTGCGGTGTGGGTGATCGGCACCGCGACGCTGTCGACGCCGATCGGCCAGACCAGCCTCGGCAACTATATCTTCGCCGGGCTGCAGACCCAGAACTGGGTGTTCGTGCTGTTCGGCTGCTTCGCCGCCGCCGTGCTCGCGCTCGTCGTCGATCAATTGCTGGCGCTGATCGAGAATGGCCTGCGCAATCGCAGGCGCGTCCGGACCGCGCTCGGCGGGCTCGGCATCGCTGCCCTGATCGCAGCGACGCTGGTACCCGCGATCGCGCGGCCGCAGGCGCGCTACGTCGTCGGCGCCAAGACGTTCACCGAGCAGTATGTGCTGTCGGCGCTGATGGCGCAGCGGCTGCAGGCGGCCGGTCTGTCGACGGCGACCCGCGCCGGCCTCGGCTCCAACGTGATCTTCGATGCGCTCGCGGCCGGCGACATCGATGTCTATGTCGACTATTCCGGGACGCTGTGGGCGAACCAGTTCCACCACACCGACATCAAGCCCCGTGCCGAGCTGCTGAGCGAACTGAAGACGACGCTGGCGAAGCAGGACATCACGCTGTTCGGCGAGCTCGGCTTCGAGAACGCCTATGCGCTGGTGATGCCGAAGAAACGCGCCGATCAGCTCGGCATCCATTCGATCGCCGATCTCGCATCGCGCGCCGCGACGATGTCGATCGCCGGCGACTATGAATTCTTCTCGCGTCCGGAATGGGCCGGCATCCAGAAGGCCTACGGGCTGACGTTCCGCGCCCAACGCCAGATGCAGCCGGATTTCATGTATGCCGCGGTCGCCTCCGGTGAGGTCGACGTCATCGCGGGCTACACCAGCGACGGGCTGATCGCGAAATACGACCTGGTCGCGCTCGCGGACGACAGGCACGCGATCCCGCCCTATGACGCGATCGTGCTGCTATCGCCGAAGCGGCGCGACGACGAGGTTCTCAAGGCCGCGCTGCGGCCGCTGCTCGGCAGGATCGGCATCGCCGAAATGCGCGAGGCGAACCTGCGCGCGTCCGGCAACGACGCGTCATCATCGCCCGACGCCGTGGCGCGCTGGTTGTGGGAGAAGGTCGGACCGCGCTGAGCGGCCCTCCGCCTCAGGCCCTCACCTCCTGGCGCTGGAACAGGACGTAGCCCGCGACGAACAGCACGATGGTGCAGGCGATCAGGCCGACCGTCTGCGGCCAGGCGATCAGCACGCTCTGGCCGAACGGCAGCGGAGCCCCCATCACCGCGCCGCGGATCTGATCGAGGAACACCGGGCCGAGCGTGCGCGTGGTCGGCGACAGCACCGCCAGCATCGCCTCCCCGAACAAATCGTTCGGCGAGAAGCGTTGCAGCAGCTGGCTCCAGATCGCGGTCCCCGGCGTGTCGAGCCCGAGCGCCGCAAAGCGCGGATCCGGCGGCACAATGGCCTGCGCAATCGCCGGCGCCAGCATCGGCCACAGCACGGTCAGGAACAGCCAGATACCGAGCGCCACCAATGCCGCGGTGGCTGGCGAGCGAAACACGATCGAGAGCAGCATCGCGAGCGACAGCCAGACCCCGGCATAGAAGACCGCGATCACCAGGAAGGCGAGCGAACGGGCGATCTCCTCGCCGCCCGGCGGCACCCCGAGGAAGATCAGGCCGAGCCCGATCACCAGCAGCCACAACGCGGTCAGGCTGATCGCGATCGTGGCGAGCCCAGCGAGATATTTGCCGAGCAGCAGCGCGTCGCGATAGATCGGCTGCGCCAGGATGCGCGACAATGTGCGCCGGTTGTGCTCGCTGTTGATCAGGTCGAAGCCGAGCCCGATCGCCATCAGCGGGATCAGGAAGCCGAGGATGGCGACGAAGGACGGCAGCGGCGCCTGGCTTACCGTGAACAGCCGAAGCAGCAGGAACGGATCCTCCGCCGTGTTCTGACGCAAGGCGGTGATCGCCTCGTACAGCGCCGCCATCGCGGTCAGCACGATCAAGAGCTCGAGCATCAGCATGCGGACGCTCGAGATGTTGTCCGACAGCTCCTTGACGAAGACGGCGCCAACGCCCTGGAATGCAGAACCTTCACGCCGCATCGCGCACGCCTCCTGACGGGGTGGCCTGGAAGTAATGAGCGTAGATCGCCTCGAGGCTCGGCTCGTCGACCGAGAGCCGCCGCAACGCGCCGTTGGCGGCGACCACC
Source organism: Bradyrhizobium sp. C9 (assembly GCF_002532045.1). Taxonomy (GTDB): domain Bacteria; phylum Pseudomonadota; class Alphaproteobacteria; order Rhizobiales; family Xanthobacteraceae; genus Bradyrhizobium. The sequence continues at coordinate 16,631 of NZ_NWTG01000014.1, forward strand.
GCGCGGGCAGCGTCGGCCCGCACGTCGCGGTCGGCGGTCATGCGGAAACGGTCATCGGCCAGCGTCTCGACATTGCCGACACCCGGGATCGCCGCAAGTCGCCGGGCAATCCCGGCGCCATCAGCCTCGACCTCGACGACGAAGCCCGCGCCCAGCACCTGGACGGAGAGCTCGGCGACCGAGCCCATCATCGCGATCTTGCCGGCACGAAACAGCGCGACGCGGTCGCAGACGCGTTGGACCTGGTCAAGCATATGCGACGACAGCAGCACGGTGACGCCCTCGGCCTTCAATTCCCTGATCAGATCGAGGAATTCCAGCGTCGCCTGCGGGTCGAGACCCGAGGTCGGCTCGTCGAGGATCGCGATCTCGGCGCGCTTGACGATGATCTCGGCAAGCCCCAGGCGCTGCCGCATGCCGCGCGAAAAGGTCGCGACCCGCTTGTCGGCGACGTCGAGCAAGCGCACGCGGGTCAGCGCCGCTGCGATCCGCCGCGTGCGCTCGGCCATCGAGAGGCCCATCAGCTTGGCGGCGTAGGCGAGGTTCTCCACCGCGGTCAGGTGGTCGTAGAAGCCGACGGCATCGGGCAGATAGCCGACGCGCCGCTTGACCTGCAGCGGCTGCCGCGCCGGATCGAAGCCGAGCACGCTGACCCGGCCGGCCGAGATCTCGGTGAGTCCGAGCATCATCAGGATGGTCGTGGTCTTGCCGGCGCCGTTCGGGCCGAGCAGCCCGAACACCTCGCCCTTTGCGATGTCGAAGTTGATGGCGTCGACGACACTGGTCTTGCCGTAGCGCTTGGTGAGATCGCGCGCTGCGATGACGGCCTCCGGCCGTGTTGCAGCACTGTTGTTCTGCTGTTCGCTCATCGCCGTCCGAACCTCGCAACGGCACCCAGCATCAACAGCAGCGCAACGCCGATTACGCCAGCGCCGGCCATGCCCCAGGCGGTGGACGTGCTCACGGTGACGCGGAACTGGCTCGACGCGGTCTCGCCGCGTGCGGTGGCGCGCATCGCGAGCTGGTAGTCGCCGGCGAGCGACTTGTCGCTCGGCGTCACCAGCGCCTGCACCTCGGTGTCCTTGCCGGGCACCAGACGCTCGATCTTCGCCGGCTGGAACGTGACCTTCCAGCCGCTCGGCGCCGTTGCGGCGAGCTCGATATTGTCGGCCGGCGCGGTGCCGCTGTTGGTGACGACGACCGGGATCGTGCTCTGCTCGGCGGCGACCGCGCGCGCGCTCAACAGCCCGTCACGGCCGGAGAGCTGAAGCTGCGGCTGACCTGCGATGTCGAGCGCCACCTCGGCCTGCGCCGACGCATCCTCGGCATTGACCGTGACCTTGACCGGGAAATGCCCGGCATCGATCGCACTCGGCGGTCGCACCTTGAGCTTGATGTCCTTGGACTGTCCGGCATCGATCGGGATCGAGGACAGTTCCTGCGTACCATAGGCCTCGGTGAACGAGGTCTCGAAGTTCTGCGGCGCCGCAGCGGCGAAACTTGCGACCAGGTTGCGGCCGCTGTCGTTCTTGATGGTCAGCGTGTACTCGAAATTCGATTTCGGGCTGCCACGCAATTCGGGGAGCTTCGAGCTCACCGTCAGCTTTGCCGGCAATTCCTTGGCAAGCGCGACCACGATCGGCAATGTTGCCTCGCTGCCCTGCCCTTCGGCCTTCACCGTCAGCGTCTGCTCGGCGAGCGAGGCATTGGCGGGCACGTCGAGCCGCAGCTGCAACGGCACGCTGGAGTCGGGCGCCGGCATCGCAGCCGCAACCGGCTGGCCGCCGCCGAGCAGCGTCGCGGTCCAGCCGCTCGGCACGCCCTCGACCGAAAGCTTGTAGCGCTGCGGACCGAGATCGTAGTTCTGCAGACGCAGCGAGATGTTGGAGGTGGTGCCGGGCCTGATGGTGACGGCCGGATAGTCCGTCATCATGTAGAGCCCCTTGATGTCGTGAGGCGGCTCTGCGGCGGAGGCGGAGGGAATGGCAAGGGGAATAGCAAGTCCGAAGGCGACGACAAGGCGCGCAACATCGAGCGCTCGCATGGGCAAACACTCCTGCAAGAAGGGCGGGATTGGCTGATTTGACACTGCGCGCCGATGAACACCGTGGCAGCGGCATGACCGATCATCGAGCCAATCGTGACGAAATCTCGGCAGCGCAATTACAAATGAGTAATGCACGCGGTTTCGCGCGGGCAACCTTCGTCTACCGACGTTAGTCTAGGTCGCGATGCGATCGCCTTGATGTGCGGATTAGTCGTTGCGCCTGTGCAAGCTGTCGCGCGAACGTTCCGGTGGCTCAAAGTCCCTTGATGATCCCCGCGTCGATCAGCAGGCGGTTGAAGCGGCGCGCTTCCGCGCCGTCCTTGCAGGCGTAGAACGCGCCGTTGCAGCGAAGCATGATTGCCTTCTGCTCCTCGAACGACGGATCGAGCGGAATGCCCGCGGCTTCCTGGATCACCAGCGGCAGATAGGCGGCGTCGATCGTGTCCATCACCGTCGGGCTCTTCACCGGTTCGAAGTTGATGGCATCGATCGCATAATAGGTCGCGTAGTAGCGCGGATCGTAATTCATCAGTTTCTTGCCGATGCCGGCCTCGTCGAGCCCGGGATCGAGCAGCTGCGGCGAGAACTCCGGCTGGTGATCGCCATAGCGCACGATCAGGAACGGCTGCGCAGGAAACTTCTTCTTCAGCGCCGCGACAAAGCCGGCATAGTCGTTGGCGCTCATCGCCTGCCGCCGCAGATATTCGTCGACCGACGGCGTGTTGCCCGGCCGCTTCCACGCCGGCAGCAGCTCGGGACGGAATTTCCTCTCCCACGGGAAATGATTGGCGGCGAGATAGACGAAGGTGAACAGCGGCGTGCCTGATGTCTTCTGCTCGGCCATCAGCTTCAGCGCCTTGTCGTAGAAGAAGCCGTCGGGCTCGACGTCCTTCGCATGCAGGTCATGCGCGTCGTAGAATTGCTGGATGCCGGTCGTGGTCTGGAAGCTGCGCGCGCTCATGAAGGCGCCGAACGCCGGATAGAGCGACAGCGTGTCGTAGCCGCAGCGGCGCAGCGCCAGCGGCAGGCCGCGCTCGACACGGCCCGATGCGATGCGGGTGACGAAATAGGCGAACCGGCCGAACGAGCGCGAGGACAATCCCGCCAGCACGTTGTACTCGGTGAACCAGCTCGGTCCGCCATTGCTCTCGGCGAGGAATTTTCGCTCGACGCCGTCATAGGATTTGAACTGGCTGCCATAGCCCGGCGGAACCTTGACGCCGGAAGCGGCGCGGATGTCGAAGCTCGATTCATCATGGATCATGATGATATTCGGCCGCCGTCCGGCCGGGTGGCAGGCGTCGACCAGCGGCATCTTGAGCTGGTCGCTCGCGCTCGGATCCGACTCCATGAAGCCATAGGCGACGAAGTCCGACACCGCGGTCACGCCGGAGCGCGCGAATTTCGACAGATAGCCGTCGTCGTAGTAGCCGCGCCAGGCCTCGTCCGGCCAGGCGAAAGCATAGCCCGAGAGCGCCGCGGTGCAGGCAAGGCAGGCGGCCGCGGCCGGCAGGCGGCGGATGCGGAACGGATCGAGCCACCACAGCGCGTACATCAGCGGCAGCGTCACGAGGCCGGCGCCGATGATCGACCAGCGCAGGTTCGGAAAGATCGTGAGCAGGAACGCCGCGGTGTCGCGATCGATCACCATCAGGTCGACGAAGTTCGCAGTCATCTGCACCACGTCGTGCTTGAACCGCGACAGCAGCACCAGCACCACGACCAGCGTCAGCGACAGCGCGCCCGACATCGCCGGCCGGCGCAGCAGCGCGATGAACAGGAAGTTCAGGATTCCCCAGGTGAGCAGGAAGCAGAGCCGCGAACCGAAATCGGTCTCGGTCCGCAGCATCAGGATCAGCGCGCCGAGATGCGGCGCAGCGACCGCCATCAACCGCCAAATGCCGATCGCGGCAAGACCGCCGGCCAGCGCGGCAACGGACGAGTTTTGCTGAGGCGCGGGCGCCATGGGCGGTACGCAATACAACCCGGCGCAATGCCACCGCCTTGACTGGCAACGGCCAGGAGGCAAACGGCACAGCCGGAGTCTGTGCCGTGTCACAAAACCGTAATTGAATCGTCATGAACGCGCAATGAATTTGCCCGCCCGGAGCGCGCCGGCCGGCGCGGTGCGCCTCAGACCTTCGCCGCAGGCCCTGCAATGCCGGCGATGAAGAGGTCGACGATGTCAGCGGCCATCTGCTCGACCTCCGCTTCTGCGACGCCCCAGCGCGGCAAATGGCCGTCGATATGCATCCGCGCGAAACCATAGACCAGCGCGCGGCCGGCGATCTGGACCTGCTTCAGATCCTGGATCCGAAGCTGACCGGCCGAAAATGCTTCGGCCAGCATGCGCTCGGTCAGGCCGATCAGCTCCGCATTGTCGCTGGAGACCCCGGCCGAGCGGTCGTGGTCGAAGAAGCGGCGGCTGGAGATGATCTCGAAATGGGTCGGGTTCTTCATCGCCCAGCGCAGATAGGCGATCCCGAGGCAGCGGAAGCGGCCGAGCGGATCGCCTGACGGTGCATCGGCCAGCGCCATCTCGATCTCGGCGCGGAAGCGGCGCTGCGCCTCCTCCGCCACCGCGTTCATCAGCGCATCCCGGCTCGGGAAATGCCGGAACGGCGCACCGGGCGAGACCCCGGCGCGGCGGGCGGCCTCGCGGACGCTGACCGCCTCCGGCCCGCCCTCGCCGACCAGCTGCATGGCAGCCTCGATCAGGACCCGGCGGAGGTCGCCATGATGATACGGCTTGGCCGCCGGCGCCCGCGCCGCGACGGCCGGACGCGGCTTGTTGGACCGGCGTCCGGTGGGCGGCGGGTTCTTGGCGGGGCGGCGCATGACGCACCTCTAGCATCACCCGCTTGTGAATGTAAGCGGCGATTACACGGCTTGACCGTATCCCATCGCGAAATGTAACTGGCGATTACATCAACACGGGAGGCAGGATATGGCGACGCGTCGAAACTGGTTCGAGGGCTGGCGGCTGTTCGGCCTGCTCACACTGACCCTGATCGGGCTTTCGATCTGGATCGCCGCGATGCGGCAGTTCGAGGTCGATGGCGTGCGGATGGTGATCCGCTTCACGGCGCGGACCTCGCTGCTTTTCTTCTGCCTCGCCTTCTCGGCGGCCGCGCTGGCGCGGCTCTGGCCGAACGGCTGGACGCATTGGCAGCGCCGCAACCGCCGCTATCTCGGCGTCACCTTCGCTGCCTCGCACGCCATCCACGCGGCCGCGATCACGGCGTTCGCCATGTTCGATCCGGCCGGCTTCGCCGCCGCAACCTCTATCGTCTCCTACATCTTCGGCGGCATCGGCTATCTCGTCATCATCGCGCTGACCGCGACCTCGTTCGATCGCACCGCTGCGCTGCTGGGCCAGCGCGCCTGGCGCAGGCTGCATCTGGTTGGCGGCTATTATCTGCTGCTGCAGTTCACGGTCTCGTTCGGCAAGCGGATTCCCGAGATGCCGCTCTACGCGCTGTTCCTGGTGCCGCTCGCCGCGGTGTTCGCGCTCAGGATGATCAGCATGGCCGCGCGGCCTGCGCCACGCCAGGCACAGGCGAGCTGAATTCAGGCCGCCTCACACCAGGTGAAACTTGCGGCCGAGCCGACGATGCACCGACAGCACCGCGCGGTCGACGTCGCTGATCAGGCTGTCGCCGAGCACCACGTTCGGAATCTCCCAGTTGCGCCCGGCCTGCCCATCGGGCAGCGCGGCGACCGCCGGCACGCGGGCGGTCTCGCAGCCGGGCTGGGCGCGCAGCGCCTCCTCGGCAAGCTGGGTCAATTCGTGCTGGCTCTTTCCGTCAGTCATGACCGAGGTCCTGACTCCGGAAGATGGCTCACTGATGGCCGAGATTTTCCAGTTCCTTGGCGCGGGCTTCCGTCATGCTGCGCATGCATTCGCCGGCATCGAGCCGGGCGATGGTGCCCTCGCCGAGGTCGTAATACAGGCAATTCGCGTCACGGTACTGGATCCATAGCCGTTGCGCGGTGCGCAACTGGTCGCGCTGCTTGTCGCCGGCGGCATCCTTCAGCGCCTGCTGATAGGCGACGTTCATCCGCTTGTCCCATTGCGCGGTCTTGGCCTTGAGGCACTCGACCATCTGGTAGGTGCTGCCGTCGCAGGATTGTTCTCCATCGCCCTGATCGCCGGCCCAGGCCGACGAGGTGGCGACGACGAAAACGGCCGCAACCAGGCGCCCGAGCCTGCACACGCCTGTCGTGATAGCCGATTTCATGCCGCCTTCCCTTTCGATGAATCCCATGGAGCCACACGTTAGTGCCGCCGTAGCCCATCCCGTTCATATCGGTCGCACCGCGGCTGGCCTTCCCGATCCGTGCAGGATATTTGATGGACATGGAGGGATTCATGCGGCGGAGCGTGACGCCTGCAATCGTTTTGACCGTGCTCGGCCTGCTCGTCGGCGGGCTGTTTCGCTACGCCTTCGACCAATCCGACGAGGCCTCCGTTGCGAACTATACGCGCAGCGCGCTCGAAGGCGCCGTCATCACCCTGATCGTCTGGGCAACGCATCTCAATCTGGCCGCGCGTGGCGGCTGGCTACGGCGGCGGCCGCTCATCGTCGAGCTGATTGCCCGCTCCGTGATCCTCGCCGTTATCGTTGCGGTCGCTGCGATTGTGCTGGAGGTCGTCCTCTACGGGCATGGCGTCGAGGCGAAGTGGATTCGCGAGACCTTCTTCAAGATCATCGGTGTCGGCCTGCTGCTGTCGATCCCGATCACCACGATCTACGAACTGGTCCGGATGATCGGTGGCCATACGCTGCTCAGCATCGTGCTGGGACGCTACCGCCAGCCGGTGCGCGAGGAACGCGCGCTGCTGTTCCTCGACCTGGTCGGCTCGACGACGCTGGCGGAGGCGATGGGCGAGCTGCGTGTGCAGGAGCTCTTGACGCGCTTCTTCTCGGACATCGATGAGCCGATCGTGGCGCATGGCGGCGAGGTTCATGCCTATGTCGGCGACGAGGTCATCGTGACCTGGCCGGCCGGCACGGGTCAGCCGTCGCGGCGCTACCTCGACTGCGTGTTCGCGATCGAAGACCGCCTCGCCAAGCGGGCCGACCATTATCGCAAGGAGTTCGGCGTGGTGCCGGCATTCCGCGCCGGGATGCATGCTGGGCCGGTCGTCATCGGCGAATGCGGCGACTCGCGGCGGCAGATCGCCTATTTCGGCGATACCGTGAACGTCACGGCGCGGCTGCAGGCGCATTGCAAGGAGGCCGGCCGGCCGCTGCTGATCTCGGGCGAGCTGCGTCGCCTGCTGCCTCTGAACCTTGATCTTGCCGTTGAGCCGCTCGGCTCGACGCAATTGCGCGGGCGCGCCGCATCGATCGAGGTCTTCGCGGTCGCGCGGCGCGCAACGTCCTAAACAATTCCTTACACTGCACCGGCATCGGCTTCCGTTGGGCCGAAAGCATGAATTTGATCAAGTCTGGTCGCGGCCCGTTAAGGATGGCAATGGACCCGTATTTGCACCGGGTTCCACCTTAACGCAGGTGTAAGATCGCTAGCGATATCGTGCAGTCCGTTGTCATCCAAGAAAAACAAGGTTGCCCATCGATGGCGCAACAGGCGTCACAATCGATTATTGCCGAACTCGAAGATGCGGTCCGGGACGGGACATCGGCCAAGCGCGTGCAGACGCTGCGGCAGGTCACCGATCTGTTCCTGAACGACGGCGACCGCCTCAACGATGAACAGGTCAAGGTGTTCGACGACGTGCTCTGCCTGCTCGTCGCGCGCGTCGAGACGCGTGCGCGGGCCGAGCTCAGCAAGCGGCTCGCGCCGCTCGACTATGCGCCGTTTGATGTGATTCACCATCTAGCCTGGGACGACGATATCGGCGTCGCCGGCGAGGTTTTGACCCACTCCAGCCGCCTCTCAAACGCCGCACTGCGGGAGATCGCCAGCAGCAAGGGACAGGACCATCTGTTCGCGATCTCGGCGCGGGAAAACCTGCCCGCATTCGTCACCGACGTGATCATCGACCGCGGCGAGGACCGGGTGATCCGGCGCCTCGCCAAGAACGCCGGCGCTGAGTTCTCCGACAGCGGCTATTCCACGATCGTCGCCCGCGCCGAAGGCGACGACGAGCTGGTCGAGATCCTCGGGCTGCGCATCGATATTCCGGCCAAGCTGCTGCGCGACCTGCTGCAGCGCGCCAAGGAGACGGTGCGGGCCCGCCTGCTCGCGCTCGCATCGCCCAGGGCACGCGAGGAGATCAGCCAGGTGCTGAACGACATCGCGCAGGAAGAGGCCGCCGCCCCGCGCCGCAACTACGGCATCGCCGAAGAACTGGTGAAGCTGATGAAGCAGCTCAACGAGCTCGACGATGCGGCGGTGTACAAGTTCGCCGAGGACGGCAAGTTCGACGAGGTCACGGTCGCGCTCGCCGTGCTCAACGACATGCCGATCGCGATGATCGAGCGCCTGATGCTCGGGCTGCGCTCCGACCTGCTGCTGATCCCGTGCCGCTCGGCGCGGCTCAACTGGCCGACGGTCGAAACCATCCTGCGCAAGCGGCCGTTGCCGCATCAGATCGACCATGCGACGCTCGAGATCGCGCACCGCGATTACCGGCGGCTGTCGCTGGAAACCGCCCAGCGCACCGTGCGGTTCTGGCAGCTGCACAACAGGATCGAGAAGCAGCCGATGGCGGCCGGCTAGCTGCTGCTGCCTTGTCGTGACAAAGAAAAAGGGTGGGCAACGCACCCACCCTTTTTGATTCGATGCGTAGGGTGGGTTAGCGAAGCGTAACCCACCGCGTCTCCGCGGAACGAATTGGTGGGTTACGCCTTCGGCTAACCCACCCTACACGCCCGAGCTTAGTTCTTGCTCTTGTCGACCAGCGCGCCCTTCTTGATCCAAGGCATCATGTCGCGCAGCTTGGCGCCGACTTCCTCGATCGGATGCTGGGCGAGCTTGGCGCGGGTCGCCTTGAACGAGGTCTGGTTGACCTTGTTCTCCAGCATCCAGTCGCGGGCGAACTTGCCGCCCTGGATGTCGGCGAGCACGCGCTTCATCTCCGCCTTGGTCTCGGCCGTGACGATGCGCGGACCGGTGACATACTCGCCGTATTCGGCGGTGTTGGAGATCGAGTAGTTCATGTTGGCGATGCCGCCTTCATAGATCAGGTCGACGATCAGCTTCACTTCGTGCAGGCACTCGAAATAGGCCATCTCGGGCGCGTAGCCGGCCTCGACCAGCGTCTCGTAGCCGCCCTTGATCAGCTCGACCAGGCCGCCGCAGAGCACCACCTGCTCGCCGAACAGGTCGGTCTCGCACTCTTCCTTGAAGGTGGTCTCGATGATGCCGGCGCGGCCGCCGCCGATCGCCGAGGCGTAGGACAGGCCGAGGTCATGGGCGTTGCCCGACGAATCCTTGGCGATCGCGATCAGGCACGGCACGCCGCCGCCGCGCTGATATTCCGAGCGCACGGTGTGGCCGGGGCCCTTCGGCGCGATCATCAGCACGTCGAGGTCGGCGCGCGGATCGAGCAGGTTGAAGTGCACGTTGAGGCCGTGGGCGAACACGAGCGCCGCGCCCTTCTTCATGTTGTCGTGCAGGTGCTCGCGATAGATGTCGCCCTGCAGCTCGTCCGGGGTCAGCATCATGACGAGGTCGGCCCACTTGGCGGCCTCGGCGACTTCCATCACCTTGAAGCCGGCGTTCTCGGCCTTCTTGGCCGAGGCCGAACCCTTGCGCAGCGCGATCGCCACGTCCTTGACGCCGGAATCCTTCAGGTTCAGCGCGTGGGCGTGGCCCTGGCTGCCGTAGCCGACGATGGCGACCTTTTTGCCCTTGATCAGGTTCAGGTCGGCATCGCGATCGTAGTAAACTCGCATCGTGTTTTCCTCGTTTGAAGGGGGCCAAAATCGGCCGATGAGTCAGGCTTTCGGAAGGTCAGAACCGCCGGGCGCCCGCGAATTTCCGGCGTTGTCTAGAGCATTTTTCCCCTCAGGGGAAACCCCCATCTCGCATGGCGCGGTGCGGCATCATGCGTCCATGAAGACCGGGTAGAGCGAGGCCAGCAGCAGGATGGCCATCACCACATTGAAGACGCGGATCGCCCGGGGCGAGGTCAGGACCGGCCGCAGGGCCGTGCCGAACAGCGCCCAGACGATGCAGGATACCGTTCCCAGGAGCAGGCTCAGGCCGACCTGGATCGCGATGTTCCAGGGGAAGGCGGCAATCGCCGCATAGGCCGTGATGGTGCCGATCACCATCACCCAGCCCTTGGCATTGATCCACTGGAACATGGCCGCGCCCCAGAAGGTCATGGGGCCGCGGCCGGGCTTGTCGTCCTTGTCCGCCGAGGGCGGCTCAGCCATGGCGATGACGCCCGCCAGATACACCAGGTAGGCGACGCCGCCATATTTGAGGATGGTCTGCAGCACCGGATAGGCGATGAAGACCGCCCCGAGCCCGACGCCGACCGCGCCGACCATGAAGGCGAAGCCGACCGTGATGCCGGCGATGTGCGGCACAGTGCGGCGGAAGCCGTAGGTCAGCCCCGACGACAGCAGCATGATGTTGTTGGGGCCCGGCGTGAAGAACATCACGACCGCAAACACGACAAAGGCAAACATTAGCGAATGCGACATGGTGCCCTCACGCGACTTTCGGCAGAGCTTTTGGCCGCTTCGACAGCAGCATCACGGCGATGCCGGCGATCACCGTGAGCATGCCGGCGAGCCGCAGCGGCCCGAACCGCTCGCCGAACACGATGCTGGAGGCGGCGGAGCCGACGAACGGCACCAGCAGCGCGAACGGCACCACCTGGGCCGCCGGATAATCCCTGAGCAGCCGGCCCCACAGCCAATAGGCGATGCTGGTGGAAACGGTGCCGACAAACAGCATGGAGACAATGCCGGCCGGTGACAGATGCGACAGCGCCTGCAACATCGGCTTCGCGCCAAGCGTCAGCAGCGACAGGCAGAACAGCGGGATCGCCGCACACAGGCACAGCCATGCGAACAGGTCGAACATGCGCGCGCCCTGCGCCGGCCGCAGCAGCAGGTTTCCGATTGCGAACGAGATCGGCGAGATCATCAGGATGGCAAAGGCGGCGACGCTGAAATCGTATCCGACGGTGCCGCAGATCATCAGCAGGCCGATCGCGGCGATGCCGATGCCGACGGTCTGCAACCGCGACGGCAGTTCGGCGAACAGGACAGCGGCAAAGCCGATGGTGAACAGCGCCTGGCTCTGCACGATCACGCTGGTGAGCCCGACCGGCATGCCATGGGCAATGGCGATGGACTGCGCCAGGAACTGGCCGAGGAACAAGGTGAGGCTGATTGCGATCAGCAGCAGCCACGACACCTGACGCGGCTTGCACAGGAACAGGCACGGCACGGCCGCGATGCCGAAGCGCAGCGCCGTCATCAATTCGGGCGGCAGCTCATCGAGCGCGAACCGGGTTGCGACGAACGCAAGTCCCCAGATCACCGCGACCATGACGGCGATGCCAACATCGGCCGGCTTCATTGTTCTTCTTCTTTGGTTCGGTTTGGCTCTGTCGATGCAAGCTCTAGATCTGTTCGTCCGGCTTCGGCTTGCGCAGCAGATAGGTGCCGTGCAGCGGCGCGTGATAGTCGGCGGCGACCAGGGTGAAACCGGTCTCGGTCAGCATGCGCTCCATCACCCAGCCGAAGGTCGAGTACTCGTCGCGCATGTGGGTCATGACGCTTTCGCGCTCGAAATCGTGGTTCTTGATCGAGAAATCGGCCCAGCCCTCGACATCGCGATCGACGCCGTCGGGCATGCTGACGAACACCATGTCGCGCAGGTAGAAATTCGCGCCGGGCTTCAACGCGTTGAAGATCCGCGACAGCGCCACGGCCTTCCAGAAGTCGGGCAGATGGTGCAGCGTGAACTCGCTGACGATGAGGTCGTAGGAATTCGGCTGGTAGGCAAAGGACAACAGCCCGGCCGGCTGGGTCCGGATCTTCGCCTTGCGATCGCGCGCATAGATCTCGGCGAGCCCGATCATCGCCGGCGAGATGTCGATGGCGTCGACCTCGGCCCCCATCAGCGCCGCCTCGGTCGCCAGCACGCCGTTGCCGCAGCCGATATCGGCGATCCGCCAGCCCGGCTTGACGCCGAGCATGGTCAGCGCCTGTCGGGCACGGACATCGCTGTCCTCACTGACGTCATAGATCGAGGCAACCGCGGTATCGAGACCGACCTGCCGCCGTTGCGTGTAGTACCAGTCGCGCGCCAACATGATTCACATCCCTTCCGGCCCACGCGTGATCGCGGCCACCCCGGTTCGCGACACCTCGACCAGGCCCAGCGGGCGCATCAGGTCGATGAACTGACTGATCTTGGACGAGTTGCCCGTGATCTCGAACACGAAGCTCTCGGTCGTGGCATCGATCACCCGGGCGCGGAACGCATCCGCCAGTCGCAGCGCCTCGACGCGGTGATCGCCACCGCCCCTCACCTTGACCATCGCAAGCTCGCGCTCGATCGAGCTGCCGGTCAGCGTCATGTCGACGACGCGGTAGACCGGGATCATGCGGTCGAGCTGATGCTTGATCTGCTGGATCACCATCGGCGTGCCCGTGGTGACGATGGTGATCCGCGAGAGGTGTTTCTGGCTTTCGGTTTCCGAAACCGTGAGACTCTCGATGTTGTAGCCGCGGCCGGAGAACAGCCCGATCACGCGCGCGAGCACACCGGGCTCGTTCTGCACGAGGACGGACAGCGTGTGCGTCTCGTTCGGATCGTGACGCTCTTCGAGGAAGTAGGCGGATGCGGGCTGGTTCATGGTCGTCCCCTTACATTCTTTTCACGCCACCGCCCGCTGGGCGGCCGGCGCAGCATCCGTCCCGATCCAGGTTCGGAACAAATCGAAATCGATATTGCCACCGCTCAAGATCAGGCCGACCCGCTTGCCGGCGAGCCTGCTCTTTTCCTGCAGCGCGGCTGCGAGCGCCGCGGCGCCTGCGCCCTCGGCGAGATTGTGGGTGTCGGTCCAGTAGGCGCGGATCGCCTGCCCGACCTCGTCGTCGGTGACCTGCACGATGCGCGAGGCGCCCTTGCGGATCAGGGCGAATGCATCGGCGTCCGGAATCCGCGTTGCCATGCCGTCGGCCAGCGTGTTGCTGGTCTCGGTGGTCACGATCTTGCCGGCCGCGAACGACAGCGCATAGGACGGCGCCTCGGTCGACTGCACGCCGACGATCTCGGTCTTCAGGCCGAGCAGGTCGCGCGCCATGATGCAGCCGGAGATGCCGGAGCCCTGCCCGATCGGCACATAGAGAATGTCGAGCTCGGGGGCGGTACGGAACAGTTCGAGCGCGTAGGTCGCAACACCCAGCACCAGGTCCGGGTGGAACGACGGCACCATGTGCAGGCCCGCGAACTGGGCACGGCGCTCGGCCTCTTCGCGCGCGGCCTGAAAGTCCTCGCCGTGCTCGACGAGCTCGGCACCGAACGCGTGCATGGCGCGGTTCTTCTCGACCGAGTTGCCGCGCGGCACGTAGATCACCGCCGGCACGCCGTGGCGGCTCGCGGCAAACGCCAGGCTCTGGCCGTGATTGCCGCGCGTCGCCGAGATGATGCCGGGCACATCGGGCCGCTCGCGCTTCAGCCGCTCCAGATAGACCAGACCGCCGCGCACCTTGAAGGCGCCGATCGGCGTGTGGTTCTCATGCTTGACCACGACCTCGGTGCCGAGCCGCTCGGCCAGCAACGGCCAGGCATACGCCGGCGTCGCCGGCACCGCGGTGCCGACGATCCTGTGCGCGCGCTCGAGCTCGTTGAGGTCAAACATGATCCACCTTCACCTCACACCAGCGCCTTGCCGCCGGAGAAGGCCTTCGCGGTGGCCTCGTCGGTCGCTTCTTCCGGCAGCAGCATCTCGTTGTGCGCCTTGCCCGACGGGATCATCGGGAAGCAGTTCTCCAGCGCGGCGACGCGGCAGTCGAACAGCACCGGGCGCTTGATCGAGATCATCTCCTTGATCGCGCCGTCGAGATCGGACGGCTTGGCCGCCCGCAGGCCGACGCAGCCATAGGCTTCGGCAAGCTTGACGAAGTCCGGCAGCGCCTCGGAGTACGAATGCGACAGGCGGTTGCCGTGCAGCAGCTGCTGCCACTGCCGCACCATGCCCATGTACTGGTTGTTCAGGATGAAGATCTTGATCGGCAGCTCGAACTGAACCGCCGTCGACATCTCCTGGATCGTCATCTGCACAGAGGCGTCGCCGGCGATGTCGATCACCAGGCTGTCCGGATGCGCCACCTGCACGCCGACCGCGGCCGGCAGGCCGTAGCCCATGGTGCCGAGACCGCCTGATGTCATCCAGCGGTGCGGCTCCTCGAAGCCGAAGAACTGCGCGGCCCACATCTGGTGCTGACCGACCTCGGTCGTGATGTAGGTGTCCTTGCCGCGGGTCAGCTCGAACAGCCGCTGGATCGCGTATTGCGGCAGGATGATATCGTTGTTCTTGCGGTAGGACAGCGAGTTGCGCGCGCGCCATTGCGCGATCTGCTGCCACCACGCCTTGATGTCGGGCTTCTTGGCTTCCGCCTTGAACACCTGCAGCAGGTCGCCGAGCACATTGCCGGCGTCGCCGATGATCGGCACGTCGACGCGGATGTTCTTGTTGATCGAGGACGGGTCGATATCGATGTGGATCTTCTTCGAGCCCGGCGAGAAAGCATCGACGCGGCCGGTGATGCGGTCGTCGAAGCGCGCGCCGACGCACAGCATGACGTCGCAATCATGCATCGTCATGTTGGCCTCGTAGGTGCCGTGCATGCCCAGCATGCCGAGCCAGTTCGGCCCCGACGCCGGATAGGCGCCCAGCCCCATCAGGGTCGAGGTGATCGGGAAGCCGGTCGCCTCCACCAGCTGGCGCAGCAGTTGCGCGGCCTCGGGACCGGAATTGATCACGCCGCCGCCGGAATAGATCACGGGACGTTTGGCATTGGCGAGCAGCGCCACCGCCTTGCGGATCTGGGTCGCATCGCCCTTGACGCGCGGCGTGTAGGAGATGTGAACGTCCGACTTGCGCGGCGGATGATAGGTGCCGGTGGCGAACTGCACGTCCTTCGGCACGTCGACCAGCACCGGACCGGGGCGGCCGGTGGTCGCGACATAGAAGGCTTCGTGCAGCACCCTGGCGAGGTCGTTGACGTCGCGCACCAGCCAGTTGTGCTTGGTGGCGGGCCGCGTGATGCCGACGGTGTCGCATTCCTGGAAGGCGTCGTTGCCGATCAGATGGGTCGGCACCTGGCCGGTGATGCAGACCAGCGGGATCGAGTCCATCAGCGCGTCGGTCAGCGGCGTCACCATGTTGGTGGCGCCGGGCCCCGACGTCACCAGCACCACGCCGGGCTTGCCGGTCGAGCGGGCATAGCCTTCGGCGGCATGGCCGGCACCCTGCTCGTGGCGGACCAGGATGTGCTCGACTTCGCTCTGCTGGAAAATCTCGTCGTAGATCGGAAGCACCGCGCCGCCGGGGTACCCGAAGACATGCTGCACGCCGTGATCGATGAGCGCGCGCACGATCATCGCGGCGCCGGTCATCTGATTGGGATCGTGGCTCTTGTCGGTCATGGTTCGCTCCGGATGCGCTTGTTTTTGCGCGGCTTTTGTCAGTTCTCGTCAGTTCTGTTTCGGGCAATAAAAAGGGGCCCAGAGGCCCCATGCACACCGCCCGAATTTGGATGGCCGCTAGCCATCCCCGGCGGTGTGCCTGGGTACGACGACGATAAGCAGTTTGGTAATAATGTTGCGCACGAGACGACCCAGTCTTCCCAAAGGTTGCGCGAACATAGCGGCCAAAGCCCGAATGTCAAGGCAAGGCAAGCAATTTCGCGATTTTTGAAGTGTAACGGGGTTCCGACCGTTCGGCGAGTGTTTTTGCGCGGCGCAACGCGCATGGCAGACGGGCGCGCGGCGGCGCCGCAGTCCGAGAGGCCGTAGCCCGGATGGGAGCCAACGGCTATGGGATTTGCTCCTTCAGCCAGTCCCTCGCGGCCTCGGGCGCGACCCACTCAAACTCCGGCAGCTGGTGGCGAAACCAGGTGAACTGGCGCTTGGCGTAGTGGCGGGTGTCGGCCCGGCCGATCTCCGCGGCCTGCTCCCGGCTGATCTCTCCCTTGAGGTGACGGATCAGCGCCGGGACGCCATGGGCCTTCATGGCCGGCAGCAGCGGATCAAGCTCGCGCGCCGCCAGCGCCGCGACCTCGTCGAGCGCGCCGGCATCGAGCATCGCGCCGAACCGCGCGTCGATCCGCGCATAGAGTCGCTCGCGCTCCGGCGCCAGAAACAGCGCATGGAATTGGCCCGGCGGCAGCAACGGCGGCAGGCCATCGCGATGCCAGTCCGGCAGCGGGCGGCCGGTGGCCTCGACGACCTCAAGTGCCCGCGCGATGCGGGTGCGGTCGCGCGGCTTCAGCCGTTCGGCCGACACCGGATCGCGTGCCGCAAGCTCGGCATGCAGCGCCTCGACGCCGTGCTGCTCCAGCCGCGCGCGCACGCCGTCGCGCACATCAGGGGGGATCGGCGGCACCGCCGACAGGCCGCGCGTCAGTGCCTTGAAATAGAGGCCCGAGCCGCCGATGAAGATCGGCAGCCGTCGCTGCGCACGCGCCTCACCCAGCACTCTTGCCGCGTCGGTCACCCAGGCCCCCGCGGAGAAATTCACGCCGGCGTCGACATGGCCATAGAGCCTGTGCGGAACCTGTGCCTCCTCGGCGGTGGTCGGCCGCGCCGTGATGATCCGGAGGTCGCGATAGACCTGCATGGAATCGGTGTTGATCACGACCCCGCCGGTCCGCTGCGCAAGCTCGAGCGCCAGCGCCGACTTGCCGCTGGCGGTCGGCCCTGCGATAAGCACTGCCTTGTCCAACAATCCTGAATGCGCCTGCATGTCCCTCGTTGCCACGCTGATCTGCAATCCTGCAAGTCCCGCGCTCGACTCCACCATCGTCGACGGTGCGCGGGCCGTGCTGCCCTCACCGGGCCCGGCGCAGTGGCTGTTCAACGAAGTCGCCGTCGACATTCCGTTCGAGAGCCAAGATTCGAGCGGAGACGCCGGCAGGGACGAGATCAAGGCCATCGAGGAGCGGCTGCGACAGGCCCGCGGCGACCTGCCGATCGACATTGTCGTGCAGCCTCGGCTCGGCCGGCGCAAGAAGCTTTTTCTGGCTGACATGGATTCGACCATGATCGGCCAGGAATGCATCGACGAGCTCGCCGACTTCGCCGGGCTGAAGGCCCATGTCGCAGCCATTACCGAGCGCGCGATGCGCGGCGAGATCGAGTTCGAGTCCGCGCTGCGCGAGCGGGTGGCCCTGCTCAAGGGCCTGCCGGTCGGCGTCGTCGACGAGGTGCTGGAGAAGCGCATCACGCCGACGCCGGGCGGCCGCGCGCTGGTCATGACGATGCGCGCGCACGGCGCCTATACCTGCCTGATCTCCGGCGGCTTCACCCTGTTCACCAAGGTGGTCGCGGAGAAGATCGGCTTCCAGGAGAACCGCGCCAACCAGCTGCAGGTCGCGGACGGCAAGCTGACCGGCGAAGTGGTCGAGCCGATCCTCGGCCGCGCCACCAAGCTCGCCACCCTGGTCGAGCTGACCGAATCCTTCGACCTCGACGACATCGACACGCTGGTCACGGGCGACGGCGCCAATGATCTAGGCATGATCCAGGCCGCAGGTCTCGGCGTCGCCTATCACGCCAAGCCCGCGGTCGCAGCCGCCGCCGCGGCGCGGATCGATCACGGCGACCTCACCGCGCTGTTGTACGCGCAGGGCTATCGCCGGGACGAATTCGTGGCGGGGTAGGCTACGATGTCGTCCCGGCGCAGGCCGGGACCCATAACCACCGATGCCGATTACCTCGAAGCCGTTGCCTACTTCCTCAACAAGGACGGCCGCGGCGTACTGGATCCCTCGCTTTCGCGGGGGATGACAGTGACGGTGAGGCCTCAGCGCGCGCCTACTGCACGCCGAGCGCGACGAAGCGCAATTCGCCGTCGCCGTTGGAAACCAGCAGCAGCACGGACTTCTTGCCGTCCTTCTTCAGCTGGTCGACGCGCTTCTTGATGTCGGCGGCGCTGGACACCGCCTCCTGCGCCACCTCGACGATGACGTCGCCGGCCGACAGCCGCTTTTCGGCAGCGTCGGAGGCATTGTCGACGCCGGTGACGACGACGCCCTTCACGCTGTCCTTGATCTTGTACTTGGTGCGCAGATCCTTGCTCAGCGCCGCGAGATCGAGACCGAGCGCCTTCTGGGTCACCGGCTTCTCGGCGGTGTCGTCCTTGGGCTTGGCATTGGCCTGCTGAGCCTTGTCGTTGTCCTCGAGCCGGCCGAGCGTGACCTTGCGGGTCTCTTCATTGCCTTTGCGGATGATGACGACATCGACTTCCTTGCCGACCGCGGTGTCAGCGACAATGCGCGACAGGTCCTTCGGATCCTTGACGTCCTTGCCGTCGAACTTGACGACGACATCGCCCGGCTCGATGCCGGCCGGCTTGGCCGGGCCCTTGTCGTCGACGCCGGCAACCAGCGCGCCACGCGCCGGCTTGATGTTGAGGCTGTCGGCGATCTCGTCGGTGACCTGCTGGATGCGCACGCCGAGCCAGCCGCGGCGCAGCTCGCCGAACTTCTGCAGCTGGTCGACGACGCCCGCCACCGTCTTCGACGGCACGGCGAAGCCGAGACCGATCGAGCCGCCGGTCGGGGAGATGATCAGCGTGTTGACGCCGATCACCTCGCCATCGAGGTTGAACAGCGGGCCGCCGGAATTGCCGCGGTTGATGGCCGCGTCGGTCTGGATGTAGCTGTCATACGGGCCCTGGCTGATGTCACGGTTCTTGGCTGACACGATGCCTGCCGTCACCGTGCCACCGAGGCTGAACGGGTTGCCGATCGCGACCACCCAATCGCCGAGGCGGATCTTGTCGCTGTCGCCGAACTTCACCGAGGTGAGCGGCTTCGGCGGCTTGAACTTCAGGACCGCGAGGTCGGTCTTCTTGTCGACGCCGACCAGCTCGGCCTTGATCTTGGTGCCGTCGTTGAGGATGACGTTGATCTCGTCGGCGTCGGCGATGACGTGGTTGTTGGTGACGACGATACCCGCGGTGTCGACGATGAAGCCGGAGCCGAGCGAGTTGGTCTTGCGCGGCTGGAACTCGCCGCTCTTGTCGCCGCCCTTGCCGGGCGGGCCGCGGCGGTTCTTGAAGAAGTCGTCGAAGAATTCCTCGAACGGGGAGCCGGGCGGCAGCTGCGGCATCGTCCGGTCCTTGGCCTCGATCGTCTGCGAGGTCGAGATGTTGACGACGGCGTCGATCACCTTCTCGGCGATGTCGGCAATGCCCTCGGGGCCGCGTGCGGACGCCGGCACAGAGCTCAGCATGCTCGCAGCACCGATCGAGATCGCAGCTCCCATCATGCGGAGGCGGCGGCTCAGGGCTGGTCTGGCAGCGATCATGTCGGAGTTTCTCCAGGCAAACGGGTTCAAATTAGCTGGTTACAGAGTGCGCCCGAACGGGCGTATGGCGCAAGCATCTCAGCCAGGCATTTCGGCGAAAAACCGGCTGCAAGAGGCTCACGATTATGTTCATTCCGGCGCGATCTGCGCGGTGGAACAGGCAATGATCAGCGCCGGACCACCCAGATCAGGATCAGTCCCGCGAGCGCCGAACCGATGCCGACGATGCGCAGGATGTTGTCGGGCGTGGCCAGCGCGCTCTTCATCGCCCGGCGCATCCAGTCGGGACTTGCCGCAAACAGGATGCCTTCGAGCACGAACAGTATTCCCAACCCGATGAGGAAGTCGCCGAACGCTATGGACTTCATCGGATGGCAGCCTCCCGCTCGATGCTTGTTGTTGTCGAGTGGCGGCGACGCGGTGTCCGCATCGCCGCCAAATCGTTCAAGTCGTGATGTTCAGGTCTTGACGTTACTGTTTCGGCGCGGCGGCCGCCTCGGGCAACTTGCCGTTCGCATTGCCGAAGTATCTGAAGAATTCCGAGTCCGGCCGCAACAGGAAACGCGTGTCGCCGGAACGCAGACTGTTCTCATAGGCCGTCATCGAGCGATAGAACGCGAAGAAGTCCTTGTCCTTGCCATAGGCCTCGGCGAACAGGCGGTTGCGCTCGGCGTCACCAGCACCGCGGGTTTGCTCCGCAGCCGAATTCGCTTCGGCGACGATCACGGTCGCTTCGCGGTCGGCCTTCGAGCGGATCTCCTGCGCCTTCTGGTCGCCCTGGGCCCGGAACTCGGCCGCTTCGCGCTGACGCTCGGACTTCATCCGGTCGTACACCGCCTGGCTGTTCTGCTCCGGCAGGTCGGCGCGGCGGATCCGGACGTCGACGACCTCGATGCCGTAG
This sequence comes from Bradyrhizobium sp. C9, assembly GCF_002532045.1. Lineage (GTDB taxonomy): Bacteria > Pseudomonadota > Alphaproteobacteria > Rhizobiales > Xanthobacteraceae > Bradyrhizobium. The sequence goes on from NZ_NWTG01000014.1 coordinate 37,060, forward strand.
CCGTCGGCCTCTTTGTCGAGCTGCTCGCGAATCCGTGCCATCAGCTTCTCGCGCTCGTCGCGCACCACTGTGATGAAGTTGACCTCGCCGAGCACGCGGCGCAGGGCCGCGTTGAGCAGCGTGGTCAGCTGCAGATTGGCGGCCTGGATCGAGCCGACGCTGGTGTAGTAGCGCAGCGCATTCTTGATGCGATAGCGCGCGAAGGCGTCGACCACGAGCCGCTTCTGGTCGGAGGCGATCACTTCCTGCGACGGATTTTCGAGATCGAGGATGCGCTTGTCGACGTTGATCACCGAATTCCACGGCGCCTTGAAGTGCAGGCCGGGATCGGTGACGACCTCAACCGGCTCGCCGAACCGCAAGACGATGGTCTGCTCGGTCTGCGCCACGGTGAACATCGAGCTGTAGCCGACGGCGAGCACGATGAAGAGGACGATCAGGGACACAATGCCGGTGACAGGGGACCTCATCGGGTGGCTCCCTGCTGCTGACCGGTCGTGGCCGGTGCTGCTGCCGGCGGACGCCGCGGCGTCAGTTCTCCGAGCGGAAGGTAGGGCACGATGTTCTGGCCCTGGCCGCCGTCATAGACGAGCTTCTCGGAGCTGCCGAGCACGCGTTCCATGGTCTCCAGATAGATGCGCTCGCGCGTCACTTCGGGTGCCTTCTTGTACTCATCATAGACTTTCAGGAAGCGTGCGCTCTGGCCCTTGGCCTCGGCGACCGCCTGCTCCTTGTAGCCTTCGGCGGCCTGCTGGATCTGCGCGGACCGACCACGCGCTTCCGGCACGATCCGGTTGGCGTAGGTCTGCGCCTCGTTCTGTTTGCGCTCGAGATCGGAGCGCGCCGCCTGCACGTCGCGGAATGCGTCGATCACCTGCGCCGGCGGATCGACCTTCTGCATCTGCACCTGGGTGATCTGGATGCCCGCGCTGTAGTTGTCGAGCGTCTTCTGCATCAGCTCCTGGACGTTCTGCTCGGTGACGTTGCGCGCCCCGGTCAGGATCGGCTGGATCTGCGAGCGCCCGATCACCTCACGCATCGCGCTTTCGGCAACCGCCTTCACGGTGCCTTCGGGATTCTGGATGTTGAACAGATAGGCGCCGGCCCCGCCGGGCTTGATCCGCCACAACACGGTGAAGTCGACGTCGACGATGTTCTCGTCGCCGGTCAGCATCAGGCTCTCTTCCGGCACGTCGCGCATGGTGCGGCCGCGCCGTGCGGGATCGTCGATCAGGGTCATGCCGATCGAGATCGTGTTGACGCGCAGCGCCTTCGGCAGCAGCACCGTCTCGATCGGATACGGCAGGTGATAGCGCAGGCCCGGCTGCGCGTCGCGGACGTATTTGCCGAAGCGCAGCACGACGCCGAGCTCTTCGGACTGGACGCGGAAGATCCCGGTGGCGAACCAGATCGCCAGCGCGGCGACCAGTACCAGCGCGATGCCCATGCCGCTGAAATGACCGCCGGGCAGCCACTGCTGCAGCCGGTCCTGGCCGCGCCGCAGCAGATCCTCAAGATCCGGCGGCCTCGGCCCGGCTGACTGCGGACCCGTGCCCCATGGTCCTTTCGGACCCGAGCCCCATGGCCCCCCGCCTTGATTTTTCCACGGCATCAAACATCTCCTCGGCAAGTCCGGACGGGACGCCCGGCCTCGAATGTCCGGCCCGGTTATAGGGGACCGCTCAGGCCCTTACAACGCAAGCTTCCTCGCCGGACGAGCTATGCGCCGGGGCATAATTGTCAATGCAAACATTGGTTAACCCCGGCCGCGCCGACGATATGTCACATAGGAGAAGTCGACGCTGTCATCCGGACCTGCCGGATTTCGCACACGCGCGACCTCCTCCCACGCCTTGGTGTCGATTTTGTCGAACCGTGTATCGCCGTCCGGGCTAGCGTGAACCTCGGTGATCTCAAGCCGGTCGGCTATGCCCATCCACTGCGCATAGATTTCAGCGCCACCGATGATTGCAATTTCAGTGGCGAAACGCCGCAGCGCGTCACCAAGCGCAATTGCGTGGGCGTTCTCGAACGAATTGGTGACGATGGCGCCGCGCGCACGGTAGTTCGCATCGCGCGTCACCACGATGTTGGTGCGTCCCGGCAGCGGCCTGGGCAGGGATTCGAAGGTCTTGCGTCCCATCACGACGGGCTTGTTGAGCGTGATCGCCTTGAGGCGTCGCAGATCGGATTTGAGCCGCCACGGAATGGCGTTGTCCTTCCCGATCACGCCGTTTTCGGCGACGGCGACGACGAGCACGATCTCCATCAGCGCGCTCCTTCCGCGAGTGCCGACAGCGCCTCGCCGGAGACGCGGCAAATCGTCCATTCGTCCATCATCTCGGCGCCGAGCGACTTGTAGAAGGCGATCGACGGCGCGTTCCAATCGAGCACCGCCCATTGCAGGCGCGCCCAGCCATTGGCGAGGCATTGCTTGGCCAGATGCACCAGCAGCGCCTTGCCGATGCCCTTGCCGCGCAGCGCCGGGCGCACGAAGAGGTCTTCGAGATAGATGCCGTGGCGGCCGGCGAAGGTCGAGAAGTTGACGAACCAGACCGCGAAGCCGGCCGGCTCGCCGTTCCATTCGGCGATGTCGCAAGTAAGCCGCGGGTTGGCGCCGAACAGCGCCTCGGCAATATCGGCCTCGGTGGCGTGGACCTCGTGCAAAAGCTTTTCGTAATCGGCGAGCTCGCGGACCAGCGAGAACACCAGTCCGGCCTCATCGGGCCGCGCGCGGCGGATGGTGAGCGACATCAGACCGCGACTTCAGCCTTGATATGCGGATGCGGGTCGTAGTCCTCGAGTTTGAAGTCCTCGTAACGGAACGCGAAGATATCCTTCACGTCGGGATTGATCGCCATCGTGGGCAACGGCCGCGTCGGCCGCGTCAATTGCAGCCGCGCCTGTTCGAGGTGGTTCGAGTAGAGATGCGCATCGCCGAGCGAGTGGACGAAATTGCCGGGCTTGAGGCCGGTCACCTGCGCCACCATCATGGTCAAGAGCGCATAGGAGGCGATGTTGAAGGGCACGCCGAGGAAGACGTCGCCGGAGCGCTGATAGAGCTGGCAGGACAATTTGCCGTTCGCGACATAGAACTGGAACAGGCAGTGGCACGGCGGCAGCGCCATCTTGTCGACCTCGGCCGGATTCCAGGCGCTGACGATCAGCCGCCGCGAGTCCGGATTGCGCTTGATCATCTCGATCACACCAGCGATCTGGTCGATGCTTCGGCCGTCGGGCGCGGGCCACGAGCGCCATTGCGAGCCGTAGACCGGGCCGAGATCGCCATTGGCGTCGGCCCATTCGTCCCAGATCGTGACGCCGTTGTCGTTGAGATATTTGATGTTGGTGTCGCCGGCGAGGAACCAGAGCAGCTCGTGCACGATCGCCTTCAGCGGCAACCGCTTGGTGGTCAGCATCGGGAAGCCGGCCGACAGGTTGAAGCGCATCTGGTGGCCGAAGATCGACAGCGTGCCGGTGCCGGTGCGGTCGTGCTTCTCCGCGCCATCGGCGAGGATGCGTTCGAGCAGGTCGTGATACTGGTTCATGGCGTTGGTTTCGGACCCTCAAAGCGTTTTCGAGCGAAGTGGATACCGGTTCGCGTAAAGAAAACGCGTCAAAACTAGCCGGAATGGCGAACTTAACGGCCGAGGCTGCCTATCGACATCCCGATTCGGCTGATTGCACCGATTATACCCCGAAAAGTGAGCACCCTTGCGCCAAACGACAAGGGGCGGAACTTGTGTTCCGCCCCTGCCCTATCCGCTTGATCGCGTTAAGTTAACTCGCCGGCTTCAGCACCGGGGTCCACTTCGCGATCTCGCTTTTGACGAGGGTCGCGAGCGCCTCCGGCGTGCGGTTGGCGGGTGCCGGGATCACGCTGCCGAGTTCGAGCAGCCGCTTGCGCACGTTCTCGTCGTCGAGCGCCTTGATGGCCGCGGCATTCAGCGTGGCGATGATCGCGGGCGAAGTTCCCTTCGGCGCGAAGATCGCGTTCCAGGCCTGGGCCTGGAATGCCGGCAGGCCGGCCTCTGCCGTGGTCGGGACATTGGGCAGCGACGGATTGCGCTCGGAGGTGGCGACCGCATAGGCCTTGATGGTGCCGGCGTTGATCTGCGGCACCGCGTTGACGATCTGGTCGCACATGTAATCGACCTGGCCGGCGACCAGCGCGTTCATGGCGGGGCCGGTGCCGTTGAAGGGCACGCCCACCGGCTTGACGTCGAGGATCGAGTTCAACAGCTCGCAGGAGGCGTGCGAGACCGAGCCGATGCCGGCATGCGCGGCGTTGACCTTGTCGGCATTGGCCTTCACGTAGGCGACGAATTCCTTCAGATCCTTCGGCGGGAAATCTTTGCGGGCAAGGATCAGGATCGGCGTGCCCGCGAGCAGCGCGACGGGCTCGAAGTCCTTTTCCGGATGGTAGGCGAGCTTCGGATAGAGCGGCACGGACGCCGCGTGCGTGCCCATATGTCCGGTGACCAGCGTGTAGCCGTCATTGGCGGCGCGTGCGGCGCGCGTCGTCGCCGTGGTGCCGCCGGCGCCGACCACGTTCTCGATGACGATGCTCTGTCCGAGCGTCTGCGCCATGTGCGCGGTGACGATGCGCGAGATCACGTCGGTCGGACCGCCGGCCGCGAACGGCACGATCATGGTGATGGTGCGGGTCGGATAGGTTTGCGCCGACGCCGGCACGGCGAATGCGCCGAGCGCAGCAAATGCCGAAAGGCATGCGCCCGCAAGCGAGCGAATGGACATCATCTCAATTCCTCCCGGGAACGTTTTAACCAAATAAAAACGCCGGCCAAATCGGCCGGCATTTTCATTTCATGAGACGACATCGAGTGTCGATTCGACTTCCGCCTGCGGCGCGCCGACGCAGGCCGGCGCTCCTTGTTTGAGCATGCTCTCCGCGCAAACACGTTCCGCGTTTGTCGCGAGGGAAAACCGCTTCACGCTTTTCCGGGCCGCGCTCTAGCCCTCGGACTCCACGAACACTTCGTCGCGCTTCGCACGCAAGGTCGGCAGCACGGCGAGCACCAGCAGACCCGCCGCGATCGCCAGCAGCACTGCCGACAGCGGCCGCGACAGGAACACGCTCCAGTCGCCGCGCGAGATCAGCAGTGCACGGCGCAGGTTCTCTTCCATCAGCGGGCCGAGCACCATGCCGAGCAGGAGCGGCGCCGGCTCGAAATCGTGCTTGATCAACCAGTAGCCGATCAGACCGAACGCGCCTGCGAGCACGACGTCGACCGGCGCGTTGTTTACCGAGTAGATGCCGATCGCGCAGAAGATCACGATCGAGGGGAACATCAGCCGGTACGGCACGCGCAGCAGACGGACCCATATGCCGACCAGCGGCAGGTTGATGATGATCAGCATCAGATTGCCGATCCACATCGAGGCGATCATGCCCCAGACCAGGTCGGGTTGCTTCACCATCACCTGCGGACCCGGCACGATGCCATGAATGGTCATCGCGCCGACCATCAGCGCCATCACCGCATTCGGCGGGATGCCGAGCGTGAGCAGTGGGATGAACGAGGTCTGCGCCGCGGCGTTGTTGGCGCTTTCCGGCGATGCGACGCCCTCGATCGCGCCGCGGCCGAACCGCGACGGATCCTTGGCAATCTTCTTCTCCAACGTATACGCGGCAAACGACGCGATCACGGCGCCGCCGCCCGGCAGGATGCCAAGGATCGAGCCCAGGATGGTGCCGCGCACGATTGCCGGCGCGGAATCCGTCAGGTCCTTCCTGGTCGGCATCAGGCCGGTGATCTTCTGCTGCACCAGATCGCGGCTCATCTCGGCACCGGCGTCGAGATTGCGGATGATCTCCGCGAAGCCGAACACACCCATCGCCACGGTGGCAAAGCCGAGACCGTCGGCAAGCTCGGGGATGTTGAAGGCCATGCGCGAGGCGCCGGTCTCGATGTCGGAGCCGACCATCGACAGCAACAGGCCGAACACGATCATTGCGATCGCCTTCAGCACCGAGCCCTTGGCGAGCACCACCGCGAAGATCAGGCCGAGCACCATCAGCGAGAAATATTCGGCCGGGCCGAACGCCAGCGCGAGCTTGGTCAGCGGCGCGCCGAGCACGGCGATCAGGACGGTTGCGACGCAGCCGGCAAAGAACGAGCCGATCGCGGCGATCGCGAGCGCCGGGCCGGCGCGGCCCTGTCGTGCCATCTGGTGACCGTCGAGCGCGGTGACCACGGAGGTCGCCTCGCCCGGAATATTGACCAGGATCGAGGTGGTCGAGCCACCATACTGGGCGCCGTAATAGATGCCGGCGAGCATGATCAACGCGCCGACCGGCGGTAGGCCGAAGGTGATCGGCAGCAGCATGGCGACGGTGGCGATGGTGCCGATGCCCGGCAGCACGCCAACCAGCGTCCCGACCAGTGCGCCGATCAGGCACATCAGAAGATTAATCGGCGAAAGCGCAACGGCAAAACCGTGGGCTAGATTGGCGAACAGTTCCATTGCGCCCTCACTGAACCAGGAAACGAGGGAACATCGGCATCGGAAGTCCCAGCACGTAAGGAAACAGCAATGCGCAGCCCAGCGTCAGACAGGCACCTACGATGGTCGTTTCCAGCCACTTCGTCTCCTCCGAGCCGAGTGCCGCAATCATGAAGCTGGCAAATGCCGTGACGACGAGCCCAAGCGGCCGGATCGACACCGCAAAGAACACGATCGCTGCCGATACGAACAGCGGCCCGCGCCATGAATAGGCCGCGATATGCGGGCCGTCGTTCAGGAGCCCCATCAGCGCGACAGCGCCGCCGAGCAGCAGCAGCAGCACGGCGAACATGCGCGGTGCGGTGCCGGCACCAAACGAGAATCCATGCATGCCCTGCAGATCGCTCGAAGCCCACAACGCAAACAGCGCAACCGCCATCATGACAAGCCCGCCGACAAAGTCCTGCGGACCGCGCACCCATTTCGGCAAGATCGATTTGACCGGCGCCTCGCTTGGCGTATCGCTCATGACTTCGCTTCCCCCGTCAGGGCTGTCCCGCCCGTTGTGATTGAATGGCTTGGCTTGTGGTGCGTTGACCGAAAGCCTTGCTAGCGATTTTCGTCAGACAACGCCAGCAAAACCCAAGAGACCTCCGGCAAGCAGCATCCATAAGGGATTGATCCGTGTCGCAAAAGCAAGCGCGGCTGCGACAATGGTGATCAGGACCGCGATCCAACTTTGGTCTGATGTCTGCGCCACGATCAGGCCGGAGGCAGCCATCAGGCCGATCGACAGCGGAACCAATGCGGCCTGAATGATCGCCGGCCAACGCGCGTCTCGCGAGCGATCGAGAAAACGGCTCACATAATAGGCAAGCAACGCGGTCGGTCCGCACATCGCAACCGTCGCGGCCAACGCCCCGGCGACGCCTGCGACAGAATATCCTATCAGTGTCACGATCAGCACGTTCGGTCCCGGCGAGAGTTGCGAGATCGCGAACACGTCGGCGAACTGCTTGTCGGTCAGCCAGTGATGCACGTCGACGGCAGCGCGGTGCATTTCGGGGATCGCCGAATTGGCCCCGCCGACCGCAAACAGCGACATCAGGCCGAAGGTCCAGACCAGTGCTGCGATCGGGCTGGACTCCGAGCTCATGCCTTCACCATGCGTCGCGCAAGGACCGTCGTCGCAATGCTGAGCGGGATCGCCACCAGCAGCACGATCTGGAGCGGCCATCGGATCAGACCGATCGCGACGAAAACCGTCGCCAGAATGACGAGGCCTGTGACATCACGCCGCTTCAACAGCGGCATCATCATTTTGAGGACGACCGCGAACAGCAGCCCGACCGCGGCACAGGCGACGCCGGCGAGCGTCCGGCGCAGGACGTCGATATCGCCGTAGCGGGCGTAGAGCGCGGCAAGGATTGTCGCGATCACCATTGGAGGCCCCACCAGTCCGGCAAAGGCCGCAAGGCCGCCGGCTATGCCGCGAAAGCGCGAGCCGAACACGACCGACAGGTTGACGATGTTCGGACCTGGCAGGAAATGGCACAGCGCGAAGGTCTCGTTGAACTCCTCGGCCGTCATCCAGCGGTGCTGCTCGACGATCGACCGTCGGGCCCAGACCAGGACCCCGCCAAAGCCGGCCAGCGACATCTTGGCAAAGGCCAGGAACAGCTCGAGCAGGCCGGGCTGGAGGGGCGCGGGCGGTGCGGAGGCATCCGGCGCCGGGGCGGCAACCGGCGGGGATTCCGGGGGCATGGGCAAAATCTAGAACGGCGTCAGGACGCGGGCCAACCCAAATCGGCGTGTTTTCACACCTGAACAAGCCTGAATCGGCTCTATTTTTCTTCGTTCGTGCCGCCTATATTGGGGGTGCCGGTTCGCCGGCTATGGAAATAAATGGCCGTCGCAATAAACCATTCGGACCCGGGGGCGGTACCCGGCGCCTCCACCAAAACCCATCCCGAGCCCCTTGCTTCGGTGGCTTTTGGCGGGGGCGAAATAGGATCGACGAGGGCGTAAAGGGCGTGTTTTTTCTCGGTATGGTTCCGCCGTTATCGGGCTAATGCAATAGTTGCCAACGACAACTTTGCTCCGGTTGCTCAGGCTGCGTAACGCAGTTTGAAAGACCATCTTAAAGTCCTAACGGGTTAAGCTCCGTTAGGCGGGGTTCGGAGGCACCTGGCAACAGAAGCCTCCACTTTAATTTCCGATCGGGCGTCCGCCCTTATTTTCCGCTGCCGGCCCTGCTGATTTCCGGGTCCCGGCGGGGTAGCATATGGCCAAAAGGGCGAGTCGGACGGTCCGGCGGCGCCACCCCGGCCATTTTCGAAGCGACAGGATCACCATGGCGACCGATCACATCCGATATGACGTGCTGGCGCGCGACGCGCTGCGCGGGGTGCTGCGGCGGGTGTTGTCCGACGCCGCCGAACATGGCCTGCCGGGTGAGCACCATTTCTACATCACCTTCCTCTCGCACGGCGATGGCGTGAAGCTGTCGCCGCGGCTGCTCGCGCAGTATCCGGAGGAGATGACCATCATCCTGCAACACCAGTTCTGGGATCTGGTGGTGACCGAAGACCGGTTCGAGGTCGGCCTGTCGTTCGGCGGGATTCCCGAGCGGCTGAACGTGCCGTTCGCCGCGGTGACCCGCTTCCTCGATCCGTCCGCTCCGTTCGATCTGCGGTTCGACGTCTCGGACGCGTTGTCCGAGGAAGCCCCGCCCGCGACGGCACCGTCCTCCCCCCTTCCCGCACCGGCCGCCCGGCCGGCAGTCGAGACCGAGACGGCCGAGACCGAGCAGGAGCCGGCGAAGCCCAGCGAGGGCGCCGAGGTCGTGCGGCTGGACCGCTTCCGCAAGAAATAATCTAAACGCAGATCGATCCTCGACCTTGTAGGATGCTTGCGAGGGCCGGGATGACAGATCGTCATCCCGGACTATCTTCTGCATGAACGTGCCTCCGCGCGGACGCTGTCGTGTGGCCGCGCCGGAAAGCTGGCGCCCCGCCGGACCACGTTCTGACCACGCAACGGAGAGCATGCATGGCTCAATCGACGACACCATCCAGCGCCGCCACCCGCAGCGAGACCGACAGCTTCGGTCCGATCGACGTTGCCGCCGATCGCTACTGGGGCGCGCAGACCGAGCGCTCGCGGCAGAATTTCAAGATCGGCCACGACCGCATGCCGATCGCGATCATTCATGCACTCGCCATCGTCAAGCTCGCCGCAGCCGAAACCAATCGCGAACTCGGCCAGCTCGATGCACGCCGCGCCGACGCCATCATCGGCGCCGCCAGGGAAGTGATCGAGGGCAAGCTCGACGATCATTTTCCGCTGGTCGTCTGGCAGACCGGCTCGGGCACGCAAACCAACATGAACGTGAACGAGGTGATCGCCAACCGCGCCAACCAGATGCTCGGCGGCGAGCTCGGCGCCAAGCAGCCGATCCATCCGAACGACCACGTCAACATGAGTCAGTCGTCGAACGACTCGTTCCCGACCGCGATGCATATCGCAGCGGCGGGCCGCATCATCGCCGACCTGATCCCTGCCCTCGCCGAGCTGCATCAGGCGTTGCACCAGAAGCAGGACGCGTTTGCCAAGATCGTGAAGATCGGCCGCACGCATACCCAGGACGCGACACCGCTGACGCTCGGCCAGGAATTCTCCGGCTACGCCGCGCAGGTCGAGAGCGGCATCGCGCGGCTACGCACCGCGGTGAAGGAGCTGTTTCCGCTGGCGCAGGGCGGCACCGCTGTTGGCACCGGCCTCAACTCGAAACCGGAGTTCGCCAACGCTTTCGCCAGGCATGTCGCGGAGATCACCAAGCTGCCGTTCACCAGCGCGGCAAACAAGTTCGAGGCGCTGGCTTCCAACGACGCCTATGTGCTGGTGCATGGCGCGATCAATTCGGTGGCGACCGGCCTGTTCAAGATCGCCAACGATATCCGCTTCCTCGGCTCGGGCCCGCGCTCGGGCCTCGGCGAGTTGATTCTGCCCGAGAACGAGCCGGGCTCATCGATCATGCCGGGCAAGGTCAATCCGACCCAGTGCGAGGCCATGACCATGGTCTGCTGCCAGGTGTTCGGCAATCAGACCACGATCACCGTCGCGGGCAGCCAGGGCCATTTCGAGCTCAACGTGTACAAGCCCGTGTTGGCATATTGTATGATAAATTCCATTCAGTTGCTGTCTGACGTTGTCCGCTCATTTGCTGAGCATTGCGTTGTCGGAATACGCGCCGACGAAAAGCGCATCAACGAGCTGATGCAGCGCTCGCTGATGCTGGTGACGGCACTCGCGCCGAAGATCGGTTACGACAACGCAGCCAAGGTCGCGAAGTCGGCGCACGCGCATGGAACGACGTTGAAGGAAGAGGCTTTGCGGCTCGGATTCGTAACTGCCGACGAATTTGATCGCCTCGTGCAGCCGGACAAAATGACACACCCCGGCTGAAGTGAAGCGCGCAATGTCCGGATAATTACGGTCAGCGCGCGTGATATAATTATGGATCATAACGCCTAAAGGCTAAGGCTGTTTGCCTATCAGCTCTGCGCTGGCGCATGGTACAGACGTCTAGTTTTCGCAGAGCGAAACGGATTCTTTGATGCTATCAGAAGCATCAAATGGGGATTCGGGATGGATATCGAGCCGGGCGCTTAGCGCGATCGCTCTTGCTTTCGTCACGATGCATCACCAATTCCGCTCTGGGGACGATAAGGACGACGAGCATGGGCGACGTGGTCAACCTGAAACGATTCAAGAAGCGCGGTGAGCGCGAACAAGCAGCAAAGCAGGCCGAAGCCAATCGTGCGCTATTCGGTCGCACCAAATCCGAACGGGCGCGTGACGAATTTCTCGGCGAGCGCAGTGAGCGCGTGCTCGATCAGCACCGCATCGAAAGTGGTGACGCATCATGAAGTCTCCTGTCGTCAAGCGTTCGATCGTCGTCGCTGGTCACAAGACCAGCGTCAGCCTCGAAGAAGCCTTCTGGAACGGCATGAAGGAGATTTCCGGTCTGCGGAACATGACGCTGTCGGAACTGGTCGGCGAGATCGATAGCAACCGTCAGCAGGGCAATCTGTCCTCGGCGATCCGGCTTTTCGTGCTCGACTATTTCCGCTCGCGCGCCACCCCGGCCGTGCCGACGGATGTCAGGCCGCAACAGGTCGACACGCGCCAGCAAGCCTGATTGCCTTGCCGACCGTCGCTTCGGCAGGCGGTCGTTCCGCCGCGCGGACTTCAGCATGAAGGTCAATCGCATCGTCGCGAACGTTGCCGCATCAGATGTCGCGGCAGCGAAGGCGTTCTATCGCGACATCCTCGGCCTCGCGCCGCTGATGGATTTCGGTTGGGTTGCGACTTACGGTTCATCCGAAACGATGCAGGTTCAAATCAGCTTCGCTTCCGAAGGCGGCTCCGGTACGCCGGTGCCCGATCTCTCGATCGAGGTCGACGACCTCGACGAAGCGCTGCATCGTATGAGGGCCGCCGGCATCGTGATCGAATACGGACCGGCCGAGGAGCCATGGGACGTGCGGCGCTTCTTCGTCCGCGATCCCTTCGGCCGGTTGATCAATATTCTCCAGCACCGCTCGTAAGCCCTGGATCTTGTTCCGACGCGTTTTCGTCACGCGAACCGTGCACCCATTTCGCTTCTAGTTCTGCATCGCCGGCCGCGGCGGCGGATTGGCAACCTGCGGCGTCAGCGAGAGCGGCGGCCGCAACGGCCTCGACCTGGCCGCGCCGGGCACCGGCTTGACCTCGATGGGCGGCGGCAGCGGCGCCAGCTGCGGCGGGCTCGCAACCGGCGCAGGCACTGCAATGGCGGGCGCGGTGGCGACCGGCGGGACAGCCGGCGGCCGCGGCGCAACGATCTTCGGCTTCGCCGGCACGCGGCGCGGGTCAGGACCGGGCGCCGGCAAGTTCGCCGAAGGCACTCCTGCCGAATTTGGAACGGACGCGTCCGGCGCCGGCGCGGCGGGCGGCGGAAGGGCTGCGGGGGTCGCCGGCGGCACCGGTTCGCCGCGCTCGATCGCGTCGAGGCGCTTGGTCTCCCGGTCGATCGCACGCACCGCCAGCCACGACGACAACGCCGCAATGTCGATGCTGCGCGACAATCCGTCGGGTGTGCCCACCGCAAGCAGCTGGATTTCCGGGCGGCTGTTGGCGGTGCCGACCTGCGTCGACGCCAGCGCGGCGCGGATGTCGGCCTGGTCGGCCGGAATGTCGTAGCCGCCGGACACGATGACGTTGGCACCGCTCGCCGCGAGCGTGGTGGTGCCGAACCGGACGCGGCCGTCACGGATGTTGAAGGGGATTTGCGCCGAACCGACCGACAGCCCGCCGGCGGCGAGCGCCGGCTCGACGATCTGCCTCAGCCGCGTGTCGTCGGTCGCCTGCCCGGAATCGCTGGCGCGGATCGCAACGTCGAACGCGCGCGGATCGAGCCCCGGAAGATTCAACCCCTCCAGCGTCACGGCGCCGCTGCCGGACAGCGCACCGATCAGCGCCGAGGCGCTGCGGCCCTGCGTCAACAACGTCATCTGCATCGAAGTGCGTGCCTTAGGCATCGCAAGACTGCGATAGCGCAAGGCCGAGCCGTCGACACCCGAGACCTGCACATTTGCATTTAAGGCGAGTCCGTTGACGCCCTGCCGCGCATCGATGGACGCGGTCGCCTCACCGCCGCCGATCTTGCCCTTGACACCGTCGAAGGTCAGCGACTGCCCGTCCGACCTGATGGTGCCGCTGACCGGCTGCAGCTCGGCGCCGCCCGGCAATAGACCGTGCAGCGCTTCGAACGTGACCTTGCCGCGCCAGGCACTCGTCAGCCCCTGGCCGAGCGGCTCGATCGCATCGTGACCAGCCGCGCCGATTGCCGCCGCGAAGATCGGCCCCAGCGTGATCTGATCGAGGCCGACTTCGCCGTCGATGCTCTTCTGATCGGCAAGCGTCAGCGCCAGCCGGCCGCGCAGCCGCGAACCGGCGACGATGCTGTCGAGATCGTCGAAGGTCAGCCTGTCACCCGCAAGCGTGACCCGCGACGACAGGCGGATGTTTGCCGCCGGATCGGATGATTTCAGATTGAGCAGCGGACTGATGTCGGCGCTGCGGACACGGAGGCTGACGCTCGATTTGCTCTCGCCGGCCCCATCCTTGGACCACGGCTCCGCGGTCCCTTCCGCATCCGCATCGAGCCCGGCGCCCCAGAGCCGCGCCTTCAGCCGCAACGGCGCGTGCCACGCGCCGCTCGCGGTACCCTCGAATTGCGTCGGGCCCGCACCGGCTGCGACCGCGCGGTCAAGTCCAAGCAGCGCCAGCAGTGCATGGCCCTCGCTGGCGGAGAATTTCGCTTCCGCCGTCACGTCGCTGCTGCGAAGTGCGTCGACATCCAGCGCACGGATCGCAGCCACCGGCGGCGTCGCCGAGATCACGGTATTGCCCTTGAGCTGCGGCGTGTCGAGATCGACCGTCGCGCGCGCGCTGACGCGATCGGCGGCCTTGCCCTTGCCGAGGTCGAGCGCAAGCCTGGCACGGACCGGACCGGCATCCGCGCGCAGCACGCCGAGCCGCGCGGCAAGCGCCGGCGCGAATGGCTGCACCACGGCGGTCAGCCGGCCGAGCGACGCGGCGGTCGCATCGACCGCAAGCTTGCCGGTCGCATTGGTGCGATCGAAATTGCCGCTGCCGTCGAGCGTGACATTGTCGGGCTGACCGATCTTGACGCGCTCGAGCACGATGGTCTTCGGGCTGTAGGCGATCTTCGCGAGCAGCGGCCGCAATTCCTGCCCCGAAGAGATCGCGCGACCGACATCGAGCGACAGTTGCGCCTCGTCCGGCCATTCGGCTTGCGGGCCGGCCAGCGAGCGGATGAAGGCCACCGTCGCATCGAGATCGAGCCGCTCCGCCTTCAACTGCGCCTCGACCTTGGAGCCGCTGGTCGCCTCGCGATGCGCGACCGCAACGCGGCCCTCGACCGCGCCGCCCTCGATCTCCGCCTTCATCGCGTCGATCGAAAAACCTGATGGCGACACCGTGACATCGCCACGCAACCGCAGCGGCTTCTGGCTGCGGTAGGCGATATCGCTCCGCCCCTGCAGCCAGCTCATCAGCGTATCGGGATCGGACGATTCGATATTGAGCGCGGTCTTGAAGCTGCTGGAGGCGCCGGGCTGCGCGCTCGCGCCGCTCATCGAAACCCGCGTCGATCCCGGTGCGCGAAACTCCAGCCTGCGCACGGTCCACGACTTCGCATCCGATTGCAGCTCTGCCGAGATGTCCTGCAATGGGCGGCCGCCGAGCATGATCTGCTCGGAGGTGAGCTCCACCTGCGCCGGGATCGGGCCTTGCGGAAGACCCGACAACACCGCGCGCATCGCCGGCAGCACGCGCACCGGCTCGACATTGTTGTTGCTGTCCTTGGCGCTGTCCTTGGCGCTATCCTTGGCGCCATCTTTGGCGGCGAACTTGTCGCCATCGAGCTGTCGCGCCGAAAGCGCGGCGTGTAGCAGCGGCGACGCACCGAACCTGAGATCGCCATTTCCTGCGAGCTTCAGCGCGCGGTCCTCGGCGCCATAGCTCACCTCGACCTGGTCGAGACGTGCCGCCGAATAGTCCGATTTGATCCTGGCCGCGATCCGCCAGGGCGGCATGTCGCTGCCGCCGCGCTGGCCAGGTGTGCCCGCCAGCGTCAGGCTCCCCTCGAACCGCGGCGCGCGGGCCTCGAAGGTCAGGATGCCGTCGAGATCGGCCGACACCGGCCGCTGCCCGGGATCGATGTTGAAGTGCAGGCGGGTGCCGCTGCCGTCGGCGCTTTGCCCCGACGAGATCCGAAACGGGTAGCGGTTGCCGTCGAACATGAAATTGCCGTCACCGCGGACCGCGCCGGCAAGCGAGCGGACATCGCCGCTGAAGGCAATGTCGTTCAGCTCGAGCGTGCTGCGGCTCGCCGCATCGTGCAGCGCGATGCGGCCGGTCAGATTGAGGCGATCGATCGCCAGCGAGGCCAGGTTGAAGCTCCCGCTCGACGGCGACCAATCGATCCGCCCCTTCGGATCGAGCCCGAGATCCAGCGACATGCCATTGACGGTGAGTTCGTTCGCGCGCCACTCACCGCGCATCAGCGAGCTCAGGCTGAACTCGACGTCGAGATTGGCGGCCCGGATCTTGCCGAGGTCGTTGGCGCCGCCGACGGTGACGGTTTTCAACCGCAGCGAGGGTGCAGGCAGCAGGCGCGCGTCGAGATTGCCGGCGACACGAACCGGCGTGCCGATGATCTTGGACGCCTCCGCCTCGAACTGCGGCCTGAACTGGTTCCAGTCAACGAAATACGGACCGACCAGCGCAGCGACCAGTGCAAGAATGAAGGCAATTGCCAGGCCGAGCAGCGTCGTCTGCACGGTGTCTCCCTTTGAGCCCGCTCCGCGGTGCTGAACGCTCGGCCGGAGCAACCCAAATATAGAGACAAGTATGGCGAAGTCACAGCGGCATTACCGCTGCGACCTCAGGTGGATGACGGTTTTCCGCTCAAGCGTGCGTGCACGCCGGCCGCTGCGGCAGGGTCAATGCCCTGCCGCACGTCCCGGATGTCACCACATCGGGGATGTCACCAGCTCGCAGGAAGCCGCTTCAGCCCGCGCAGCACGAAGGTCGGCCGCCATTCCGGATTTTCCGCGTCATCGAGCCGCAGGTCGGGGATCCGGCGCAGCAGCGTCGAGATCGCGACCTCGGCCTCGATCCGCGCCAGCTGGGCGCCGAGGCAGAAATGGATGCCGCCGCCGAACGATAGCGGCTTCACGTTCGGCCGCCGGATGTCGAGCTTCTCGGGATGGTCGGGATAGACAGCCTCGTCGTGGTTGGCCGAGCCCAGCAGGCACAGCACGCTCTCCCCCTTCGGGATGCGTTTGCCGCCGAGATCCTCGATATCCTCCAGCGCGACGCGGCCGGTCAGCTGCACCGAGGAATCGTAGCGCAGGAACTCTTCGATCGCATTGGTGATCAGGCCGGGATTGGCCTTCAGCAGCGCGAGCTGGTCCGGGTTGCGGAACAGCGCGAGCAGGCCGTTGCCGATCAGGTTCACGGTCGTCTCGTGGCCGGCGCCGAACAGCAGGATGATGTTGGCGGTCAGCTCCTCATTGGTGAGCTTCTGGCCGTCCTCCTCGGCCTGTACCAGCTGGGTGGTGAGGTCGTCGCCGGGCTGCTTGCGGCGCAACTCGAACAGCTGGTGGAAATACATCGCGGCCATCGCGTTGGCGGCGTTGCCCTGCTTGATCTCCTCCGCCGACATCGGCACCGGCTCGAGCAGGCGTCCGCCGTCGCGCGAGCCGTTGTAGAAGGCCTCGCGATGCTCCTCGGGGATGCCGAGCATGTCGCAGATGATCGTGACCGGCAGGCGGAAGGCGAAGTCCTCGATCAGGTCCATCTTGCCTTGCGGAATGATGCGGTCGAGCGTTTCGTCGACGACGCGCTGGATGCGCGGCCGCATGTCCTCGACCCGGCGCGCGGTGAACGCCTTGACGACGAGACCGCGCAGGCGGGTGTGGTCGGGCGGATCCTGCTGCAGCATCCAGTGGCCCATGCTGCGCATGACCGGCTCGTCCATGATCTTGGGACCGTAGCGGCGGATCGAGCGTTCGACATAGTCCTTTCCGAACCGCTTGTCGCGCAGCACAAGGCTGGCCTCGGCATGACGGCTGGCGACGAAGGCCCCATGCGCATTGAGATGCATCGGATCGAGGCGGCGCAGCCGCTCATAATACGGATAGGGATTGCGAATGAATTCGGGCGCCAGTGGGTTGAAAAGCGGCTCGCCGCTGGCCGGCTGAACTTGCTCGTTCATGGTGACCTCGTTCGTGCGTTACGCCGGTGCCTGCACTCTGGCGCACCTTGGTGTCATCCTCAAGACCGCACCAACACGGGCACGGCTATTCTGGTTTGGGCAACTCTGGTTTCAGCAGCTCCGGTTTTGTCAACCGCAACTCGATACACTATTGTATCGAGTTGCATTGTGCCTTAAACTGCGCTGATGTCAAGGGTTCGAACCAGACCGACACGGGACGACACCTGCGAGAAGCTGTTCGAGGCGGCGGCGCGGGTGTTCGAGGAACAGGGCATCGGCGGCGCCAGCATCGAGACGATTGCGGCCGCGGCGGGTTTCACCCGCGGCGCCTTCTATTCGAACTTCAAGAGCAAGGACGAGCTGATCTTCGCGATGCTCGAGGATCACGTCGAGCAATCGATCCGGCGCAATCTCGATTTGCTCGCCAAGCACAAGGACCTCGCCGACTTCCTGGAGGCGCTGCGCACCGTGGACCGCAGCCGGCAGGATCCGCTCGGCCGCTCCCCTCTCCTGCACATGGAGATGATCCTGTTCGTGGCGCGCGCCGAGAAGCGCCGGCCCGAGCTCGCCAAGCGCCTGCGCGCGCGGCGCAAGCTGATCGCCGACATCGTCGAGACCGCGCAGAAGAACAGCGGCAGGAACGCCAGGCTCAATCCGGACTGGACCGGCGCCATCGTGCTGGCGCTGGAAGATGGTTTCCGCCTGCACCGCCTGATCGATCCGGAGACCACACCCGCCGACAGTTGCCTGCGCGCGATCACCGACCTGCAGCGGGCGATCGGCGTTTCATCCGCATGACGCGTCAGGCTGCGCTGGCGACCTTGTGCATCTGGCCGGCGACGGCACGGACCTTGCGCGGCGAAGCCTGCCAGATCGCGAACGCCGACAGCAGGCTGACGGCAATGCCGAGCAGGAACGCGCTCGTATAGCTGCCCGAGAGATCGTAGAGCTGGCCCGTGATCCACGGACCCGCGGCTCCGCCGGCGAGCGCGGCCAGCATCACGGTGCCGAAGATGCTGCCGTATTGCTTGCCCTGGAAGATCTCCAGCACCACCGGTCCCATCACGGAGGTCAGGCCGTAGCCGAGCGCGCCCTGGGTGAAGACCATGAGGTAGATCAGCGTCATGCTCGGCCAGTATTTCAAGGCGGCGAGCGCGGCAAAGCAGATCACGAAGCCGAAGCAGGAAATCGCCCACACCCATTCGCGTCCGATGCGATCGGAGAGATGCCCGAGCCAGATCTGGCCGGGAATGCCG
Source organism: Bradyrhizobium sp. C9 (assembly GCF_002532045.1). Lineage (GTDB taxonomy): Bacteria > Pseudomonadota > Alphaproteobacteria > Rhizobiales > Xanthobacteraceae > Bradyrhizobium. The sequence goes on from NZ_NWTG01000014.1 coordinate 55,636, forward strand.
AGCAGGCTGACGACGCCGAGCGCCCAGACGCCGACATTGGAGCTGAAGCCGATGTCGAGCAGGAATTTGGTCTGGTGCACCTGCACCGCGTACCAGATATACAGGCCGCAGAAATAGCCGGTCGCGATCCACCAGAACCGTGCGGTGCGCAGCGCGCGCGACAGCGTCCAGTCGATGCCGGCCCACACCGGATCGACGATGTTCGATGCGGGCCTCGCCGACGTCGCCGTCGGCGCCGCATCGCCGTCCGGCTGCAGCCCGATGTCCTCCGGCTTCTTGTGCAGCAACAGGTTGATCGGCGCCAGCACGACCAGCACCAGGATCCCCATCGCGGTGCAGGCGGTGCGCCAGCCGGTCTGCTCGATCATGTGCTGCACCCATGGCAGCAATGTCACCGAGCCGATGCCGACGCCGGCGAAGGCAAGCCCGATTGCGAGGCCGCGGCTGCGGATGAACCAGTTCGGCACGAACAGGGACTGGCCGGAATAGCCGAGGCAGACGCTGCCGGAACCAACCAGCACGCCGATGGTGAGATAGAGATGCCAGGGCTGCGTGGTCAGCGGCGCGAGCAGCAGGCCGGAGCCCATCAAGAGCACGCCGAGCTCCATCACCGCGCGCGGACCGCGACGGTCCATCAGCCGGCCGATCAGCGGGCTCGCGATCGCGGAGGCGACGAAGCCGAACGAGAATGCGCCCGCGGTGACGCCGCGCTCCCAGCCGAATTCGGAGATGATCGGCGGATAGAACAGCGAGAAGGCCGTCCGCGCGTTGACGCCGATCGCCATGGTGACGAAGGTTACCGCGACGATGATCCAGCCGTAGAAGAAGGGAAGTCGCATGACATGACCGTCGTAAGGGCGCAACCTGACGGGTGCGACCAGCAAGAAGGGAAATACGTTCTCTTGCATAATGCACGGTCAAATCTGTGAAGCAATTCATAGACAATTGTACCTACCGATGATTGTAGGATCAGCAGATGATCACTTCGCGTCTGGCCGGAGACCACGAAGCGCGTTATCATCCTCTTTTCAGCAGGCAATACTCAGGAGGAATACTATGGGCGGTTTGGTTGCCGACGGGTACGTCCCGCACGTTCAGGAGCAGTTGAATTCCCGGTTCATTGGCGAAGCGCTGGACGAGATGGTCCAGTTTCAAAAGGAGTTCAAAGTATTCTCGCCGCAGCACACGCTGCAGATGTCCTTTGGGCTTCTCAACATTGCGCCGGTCGGCGAAGCCGATCGTCACGGATTTTTCAAGTACCTGAAGCTGCTGAAGCGGACGGGCGCATCGATCGACGGCAAGGCCTCACGGAAGAACGGGCACGATCAGATCGTCGCCTCGCTGCAGGGCAATCTCGAAAGCGGCAGGGCGATGCCGGTATTCTTCACCTGGCATCCCGGTGAGCACCCGAAGGGAATCGTGCAGATCACAAGCGGCGATCGCGTTCTGAGCTTCTCCAGCAAGGGGTTTCTCACGATCTCCGTCCCGACGATCCGCGCGAACCGTCCCAAGGCCGGCAAGCGCAAGAAGTAGCGCGACGCCGGCGCGATGCGCGCACTGCAGACCAAGGTTCGCGAATACTATTCGGGAACGCTGCAACGCCACGGCCCGACCCCGCTCGGGGTCGATTGGCCGAACGTGCTCTCGCAATACCTGCGCTTCGTGCAGTTGCTGAAGCTTTGTCGTTTCGGGAAACCTTTCAGCCTGAACGATTTCGGCTGCGGCTATGGCGCGCTGCTCGAGTTCCTGGCGATGCGCCACGGCGATGCCGCCGTAACCTATCGCGGCATCGACATCTCACCGGCCATGATCGCGGCTGCCCGTGCCCGCTGGGCCGCCAACAAGCGGGCCGTGTTCGCCGAGGGTTCGCAGTGCGGCGCACTCGCCGACTACTCGCTCGCGAGCGGGACCTTGAACGTCCGGCTCGGTCATCCCGTCGCGGAATGGGAAGCTTATATCGAGGCGATCCTCACCGACCTCGAGGCCAGCAGCCGGATCGGTTTCGCCGTCAATTTCATGTTGCCTCGCGACGAAGCCCCGGCCGAGGCCGGTCTGTATCGCACCGCGCCGGAGCGCTGGACACCGCTTTGCGAGCGGTTCGGCCGCGTCGAATTGATCACTGGCTACGGACTTCGCGAATTCACGCTTCTTGTCCGCAAGACGCCGCCGGCGACTGCGCGATCGGGAACAGGCTCTCGTAAGGCCGCGCGCCGGTCTCCTCGATGAGATGCCGGGCGCGCGCAAGCAGTTCACTCAGCTGATATCGCGGATAGCGCAACCCATCCGCGTTCACCACTTGCGCCAGCACCAGCGTCGAGCGGCATTCGGCGAGCCGCCCCCGCCGCTCCCTCGCGAGCGCGATCCCCTGTTCGGCGACGCCGAAGGCCGCGGCCAGGCTGTTGCTCCTCAGGTGAATTTCGGCAAGGAATGCCAGCATGTCGCTTTCATATTCGAGGCCGGTGAAAGCCTCTCGCGCCAGCCGGATCGCCGATTCAAGCTTTTGGATCGCCGCAACGTGGTCGCCCGCCAGCGACAGCGCCAGTCCGCGGCAGACGCTCGCATACACCGCAACATAGGGGGTATTGTTTCTCCTGGCGATCTCGTCGATACGCAGGCTGTGAAGATCGGCGAGCCTTTCGTCCTGCGTGAGCCAGGCCAGTTCGACTCCGGCGTGATGCGGAATGAACAGGACCGCCGGATCGGGGTGACCGCTCTCGCTGGCGACCAGTTTGGCGATGTTCTCCCGCGCAAGATCGAAACTGCCCGTCCGCACCAGCAGTCGCGCGTGCAGGCCCGCAACCCATCGTTCCACATTGAAGCCGAGCTGGGCTTCGTGGGACCGCTCGATGCTCGCAACCTGCCTGAGCGCGGTCTCGCCTGCCGTGAGCGCTTCGCGAAGCTTGCCGGCATAGCCATAGGCCTGACACAGAAACACCTGCAGGATGGTCCCGATGCTCGGATCCTCGCAAACCTCGATCGCGTGCAGCACTTGCCCGACGTATTCGTCCGCCGAGCCGGTGCAGGCCATGACGCGGCCATAGCCGGCGAGGATCAGAACTTCCGAAACGGAGTCCTTCAATTGCCGTGCCATGTCCAGCGCCTCGGCGTGGAACGGCGCAGCCTCCTCCGCGCTCATGCCCTCGCGCCAGCCGTGGTTCACGATCTGCCCCGACGCGTGCATGCGCAGCCGGTCGGTCTCGGCCGAACGGGGAAGCGATTGTGCCAGCAACCTGACCTTCAGCCACGCCTTCATCGCCAGGCGCGAATTTGTGGTCCCGATCCAGGCCGCGGCGCGCGCGCTGTAGGCGGCCGCCGGCCCAAACTCCTTGGCCGCCTCGAAATGATAAGCGATCGGGCCGGCATATTCGCTCAGCTGGTTGTGGTGGAAGCGTTCGAGCGCCCTTGCCACTGCGGCATGCAGCTCGACGCGGCGGGTGCGCAGGAGCATGGCATAGGCAACCTCCTGGATCAGCGGATGGCGGAAGGCGAAGCGTTCCTGTTCGGTCTCTCCGGGCAAATTCTCGATCAGTTCAACTTCCAGCAAGCGCCCAAGGATGTCGGAGAGATTGGGCGCATGGGCCCGCGTGACCTCGGCGAGCACCGGCAGCGGAAACTCCCGGCCGATCGTCGCGCCAACCTGCAGGACCTCCTTGTCTGCCGGCGCGAGCCGGTCGATGCGCGCGCCGATCACGGTTTGAACCGTCGCCGGCAAGGTCTCGGTCGGCATTTGCCCGAATGCCTCGTAGTGGCCCGGCCGGCCATCGAGTTCGCCGCTGTCGACCAGCGAACGGATGAGCTCCTCGGCAAAGAACGGATTGCCGCCACTCCGCTCGACGATGCGGTCGCGAAGCGGGGCAGTCGACGGGTGATCACCGACCAGGTCGCGCGTCAGGGCGGACAGGTCCTCGTCGCGCAGTTCATCGAGCCGCAGCTCCTGAAACCCGGAGCCGGCAGTCCAGGGCGCCTGATAGGTCGGCCGATAGGTCAGGATGATCAGGGCACGGCTGATATGCGCGATATTCACCAACGCCGAGACGAACTCGATGCTCGCCTCGTCCAGCCAGTGGATGTCCTCGATGATGATCACCGAGGGCGTCCGCGTGCCGTCGCGCACGAGACTTGCGACCAGATTGACGAGCCGCGCGTGCCTCACCTTCGGGTCCATCGCAGGCGCCGGCGCCTGCGCGTCACGAATGCCGAGGAAATCGGCGAGCAACGCGACGTCGTCAATCAGATGCGGGACCGTAGGCTCGATCCGTGCCGCGATCTTGGCGCGTGCCGTCTCCGCATCGTCGGTGGAAGCGATCCGGAAGAAGTTGCGGAAGAATTCCAGCAACGGCTGCAAAGGACCGGAATGATCGTAGGGCGATGCCCGCGCCTCCTGCACCGGCACCAGACGCTCCTTGACGGTCCGGGCAAATTCGAAGCACAGGCGGCTCTTGCCAAGGCCGGGTGGCGCCGAGATGCCGATCGCCTTGCCCTCGCCCCGTTCGGCCCCGGCGAAGGCGTCGTGCAGGACGGCCAGCTCGGCGTCGCGGCCGCGATAGGCGCCGACGACGGCATCGCGGAACGGCGCGCGCGCCGGCTTCATTCCGACCAGCCGGTAGACAGCGACCGGCCGCGGAAACCCCTTGACGTCCTGGTGGCCCAGTGCGCGCCCATCGCAGGACGCCTGCACGAGCTTGAACGTCGACTCCGTGACGCAGATGTCGCCCGGTTGCGCCATGTGTTCGAGGCGACTTGCAAGGTGCACGGCAGCACCGTAGACGCCCTGCTCTTTCGTGAACTTGTCCGGGACACCGGCGACGATCTCGCCGGAGTGGATCCCGACCCGCAGCACGATGCCATTGTCGCGCGACGACTGGACCATGGCGAGCGCGGCCTGGCAGGCGCGCAATGCATGATCCTCCTGGGCGTGGGGGATGCCGAAGATCACCATCAGCCCATCGCCCATGTTGCGCATGATCGTGCCGTGATATTGCTGGACCGCATAGCCCATCCGCTCCAGCGCGGGCGGCAGACGGGCCAACGCAAGCTCGGGGTCGTTGTCGCCGATCAGTTCGGTTGAGCCGACGATATCGGCGAACATCACGGTGACGACCTTGCGCTCGCCAACCGGCTGGGCCTGGTCAAGACGTTCGCCGCACGCGCCGCAAAAGCGTGCGGTCTCGAGATTCGGGTGCTGGCAATTCGGACAGACGGAAGAGAAGCTCAGCCCGCACGACCGGCAGACACCGTCCTCTGCCAAGGTCTCGGATTGACAGGCCGGGCACAGCATGAACACCACCTTCCCGATACACTGTCCGCTTGCGGATTCCGGTGCAGCTTAACAAGACCAGCCCCACCGGGCAATCAAGCCAGAAACGGCATAACGCGCCAAGCCCGAGTTTTGAGCGTGCGGGGAAAGGCCGCCTCAGGCCCCCAACGCGTGGCTTTCATGGCCGAAATAGGCGCGCTCGAGCCGGTGCGCGAGGTCGCTCTCGCCGGTCACGGCCTCCAGCGCGACCGTCCCCTGCACCAGCGCGTAGACCCGATCGGCACAGGCCAGCGCCTTCTCCAGCAGCTGCTCGACCAACAGCACGGAGGTGCCCTGCTCGCGCAGCCGGCCGATGACGTTGAGGACGCGATCGACCAGCACCGGCGACAGTCCCGCGGAGGGCTCGTCGAGCATCAACAGCCGCGGCCGGCGGACCAGGCCCTGCGCCACCGTCAGCATCTGCTGCTGCCCGCCCGAGAGTGCGCCGCCGCGCTCATGCCGCTTCTCGGCGATCTCGGGGAAGAATGACAGCGCCTCCTCGATGCGCCCGGCGCGCTCCGCGCGCGGCAGGTCGTAGCCGGCGAGCAGCAGATTGTCGGTGACCGAGATCTGCGTGAACACGCGGTGGCCCTCGATGACGTGCACGAGTCCGGCGCGTGCGGCCTCGCGCGGCGTGGCGTTGGTCATGTCGCGACCGCCGAACCGGACCTGCCCGGCATTGACGGGCAACAGACCCGACATCGCGCGCAGCAGCGTGGTCTTGCCAGCGCCGTTCGGACCGAGCAATGCGACGACCTCGCCGGCGGCGATCGTCATGTCGATGCCGTGCAGCACACGGATCTTGCCGTAGCCGGACTCCAGCGCGCGCACGTCAAGCAGCGGTTCAGCCGCCGAGGTAAGCACTGACGACCTCCTTGTGGACGCGGATCTCCGCCGGCGTTCCCGCCGCCAGGATGCGGCCGAGATTGAGCACGGTGACCTGGTGGCAGATGTCGAAGATCAGGTCGGCATGATGCTCGACCAGCAGCACACCGGTGCCGCGGCCGCAGACCGCCTTGATCAGGCTGGCGAGCCGCTCGATCTCGTCATTGGAGAGGCCCGCCGCGGGCTCGTCCAGCAGCAGGAAATCCGGATCGAGCATCAGCGCGCGTGCGATCTCGATGAAGCGCAGCTCGCTGTGCTGAAGGCGGTCGGCGCGGACGTCCGCCAGCGCCTCGAGGCCGACGATGCCGAGCAGCGCCCGTGCCTTCGCGGCGAGCATCCGCTCGTCCGCGGCATTGCGCGGCAGTGCCAGCATCGCCTCGACGAAATTGGCCCTGCCCTCGATCGAGCCGCCGATCATGACGTTCTCCAGCACCGAGGCTTCGCCGATCACGCGCGGCGTCTGGAAGGTGCGCGCGATGCCGTTGGCCGCGCGCCTGACCGGCTGGCCCGCGGGCAACAGCGCGTCGCCGAGCGTCATGGTGCCGGCCTTCGCCGCGTAGTAGCCCGAGATCACGTTCAGCGTGGTGGTCTTGCCGCTGCCGTTCGGCCCGATCAGGCCGTGGATCTGGCCGGGCGCGACATCGAGGTCGAGGCCATCGATCGCCTTCACATTGCCGAAGCTCAGCGCGATGCCGCGCAACTGCAGCGGCTTGCCGCCGTCGCGCCGGCGCACGATGTCGGCGAGCGCGGCCGGACGTGGCACGATGGCGCGGTTGCTGGCGAGCGGACGGCGGTTGCGGAAGTCGAGCAGCGCCGCGATGCCGCCGGGCATCACCAGCACGATCAAGAGCAGCAACACCGCGTAGAGGAAGGTCGACCACGCCGCGAGCGGCGCGGCGATTTCGGGCAGGATGGTCAGAATGATGGTGCCGAGCATCGGCCCGAGAATCGAACCGCGGCCGCCGATCAGGATCGCGATGAAGAACAGCACCGAGAGATCGAAGGTGAAGGCATCGGGCGTGATGTACGTCTGCAAGGTCGCGAACAATCCGCCGGCGATCGCCGCCAGCGCGCCGGCGAACAGGAAGATCGCGATCAGCATGTTCGGCTTGGAGATGCCGCTCGCTTCGGCGGCGACCTCGGCGTCGCGCACCGCGATCAAGGCGCGGCCGAAGCGGCTGCGCGCGACGTTGGCGCTCATCCAAGTGGTGAATGCGGCGAACGCGATGCAGAGGCCATAGAAGCCCCATGGCGTGTTGAACGGTGCCGGGAATTCCGGACCGGAAATGCCGATGCCGCCGCCGGTTACGCTCTGCCAGGCCAGCGCGATCTGGGTCACGATGGTCGCAAAACCGAGTGTCGACATCGCGAAATAGAAGGTGCGCAGGCGCAAGGCCGGCAGGCCGACGATCACGCCGAAGATCGCGCCGATCAGGCCTGCGATCGGCAAGGCGGCAAACACCGGAATCGCCGGCATCACGTTGCCGGCGACCAGCACGCTGGTCGTGTAGGCGCCGAGCGTCAGCAGCGCAACATAGCCGATCGCAAGGTGGCCGGCGAAGCCGACCACCAGATTGAGGCCCGATACCAACACCCAGTAGATCGCGGCGCGGGTGCCGATCAGCACCCAATAGTCGTTGCTGACGAAGGGCAGCAGCATCGCCAGCACGAGGATGCCGAGGAACGGCAAGATGTGCGAGAGCGCCGCCCGCCATGCGCCGCTGTCGGTTCGGGGCGGAGCAGCTGCGACCGAGGTCATCACACCCTCCGCGCGGTCAAGGCGCCGAACAAGCCTTGCGGCGCGGCGAGCAGCACCACGATGAACAGCGTGAACACCGCGACCGAGGAGAAGATGCCGCCCACCAGGAAGTTCGCCGCCTGCTGGAACAGGCCGAGCGCCAGCCCACCGATGATCGCACCCCTGTTGTTGCCGAGCCCGCCGAGCGCCACCGGCACGAAGCCATAGAAATTGAGCAGCGCGCCATTGGCGAAGAAGGCGAGCAGCAACTGCCCGCCGGAGAATCCGGCGATGCCGCCGACCACACCGGCAAGCGCGTAGCTTGCGACCCGCAGATTGCGCTCCGGCAGGCCGAGCGCCCGCGCCGCGAAATTGTCCTCAGCGATGGCGAGGAATGCGCGGCCGACCAGCGTACGCCGATAGAGATATTCAAGGCCGATGATGGTGATCGCGCAGGCAGCAACCGGCAGCCAGAATTTCTCGTCCCAAACGCCCTCGCCGAATCCTGCGATGCGCGGGAACGGCTGCGGCTCGGTGCCCCATTTGATCGCGGTGACCTGCTGGATCATCAGCGCGACCGCCAGGGTCGAGAGCACGTAGAGATGCTGGTCGAGGCTCTTGAGCACCGGCCGCACCGCGACGAATTCGGTGATGATCCCGATCACCGCGCAACACAGCAGCGTCAGCACGAAGCCTACGGCGACCGGCAGGCCGAGCTTCAGCGTGAACATCGAGCCGAACACGCCGCCCAGCATCGCAAGCTGGCCGGCGGTGAAGCTCATCACCCGCGAGGTCGAGAACATCGTGTTGTAGGTGACGCCGACCAGCGCGTAGATCGCGCCCGCCGCGAGACCGGATGCAAGGATAGAGGCCAGCATCGGCTGCGCCCTCGCCCTGCTATGTGTATCCCGGCGCCAGCGCGAAGGTGCCGTTCCTGGCGGTCGAGGATTCCGACATCACGATCTCTTCGGTCAGATAACCGTTATGCTCGGTCGGCGAGAAACGGTAGTTGCCGAAATAGCCGGGATAGGTCGACAGCGAATTCCAGTATTTGATGATGCCGGCGCTGTCGGTCGAGCCGCTTTCCGCAACCGCCTTGGCGATCAGCTCGATGCAATCGATGCCGCCAGCAACCCACCACAGCAGCGTATCGTTCAGCGCGATGTTGGCCTTGGTCAGGCGCGCGACCAGGTCCTCGCTCTTCGGCGGCAGCTTGCCGGCGCTGTCATAGCTGCAGCTCTTGTAGCCGATCGCATAGACCTTCTTCCAGTTCTCCGGCTTGGCAACGAGGCTCGCGAGCTCGCCCGACGCCATCGAGGGGTGGCCTACGAAGGGGACGTCCCAGTTCATCGCGGCGCGGGTGTTGAACATGCGCGCCTCCATGCCGGTCGAGACGCTCCACACCACGATCGCCTCGGCGCCGGCGTTCTTGGCGCGCAGCATGTCCGGCGTCATGTCGGGCTGCGTGGCGTCGATATTGGCCTGATAGACCACTTCGGCGCCGTCCTTCTTGAACGCCGCGACCGACGCACCCACTGCGGTGACGCCGTAGCCGGTGGTGTCGCCGATCACCGCGACCTTCTTCACCTTGAGGATCTTGAGGCAATAGTTGCGCACGGCGTCGTCCCACTGATTGTTCGACGGCGCGATGCGGAATGCGTTGGGGAACTTGACCGGATCGATCAGGGTCTCAACGACGCAAGGATGCAGGTCAGGCATCTTGGCGCGCGCCATGATCGGCGTGGTCGCCAGCGCCTCGCCCGAATTCAACGGGCCCCAGATCGCGTGAACCTTGGCCTGGCTGATCAGCTCCTGCGTGGCGTTCACCGCCTTGGTCGGATCGCCCTGGGTGTCGCGCATCACAAGCTCGATCTTGCGGCCCTTCACCCCGCCCGCGCCGTTGATGGCATCGACCGCGAAGTTGACGCCGCGGTTGAATCCGACCGTCGGTGCCGAGCTCGGCCCGGTAATCGCCGCGAGACAGCCGATCTTGATTGGTTCCGATTGTGCGATCGCAGGTGCCGGGAAGGAGAATGATGCGGCGCCGAGTACGCCGGCGCTGCCCAATAAGACGTCACGGCGTGAAATGGCCATGTGATGCACTCCCTGTTTCCCTCTCGGCGCCCGTCGTTTGCTGCGGGACGTCCGTTGATTGATTTTCCGCACGCTCTGGGGCCGCGGTTTGACAGGCTCAAGTTTGAGCTGGATGCGAAGGTCTTGTCCAGCCCTTCCGCGGCATTGGGATCAGCCGAACTTTCATGGCCGCGCTCGCCGCGTCCAGTGCCCGGCATTGACAGCGCCAACCGGGATCTCTCCGGCGACGATCTTCGCAACCTGGCGCACGGTCTCCGACGACTGATGCTCGATCGCTTGCGGCGTCAGGCCCCCGACATGCGGGGTTGCGATGACATTGTGCAGCTTCGCGAGTTCCGGCGTCGGCATCTGGTCCGGCGCGCGGCCGACATCCATTGCCGCGCCCGCGATGCGGCCCTCGCGCAGCGCGGCCGCCAGCGCCGCCTCATCGACGAGGTTGCCGCGCGACAGGTTGATGAAGAACGCGTGCGTCTGCATGCGCGCCAGCGCAGCCTGCCCGATCAGGTTCTCGGTCTCCGCATTGGCGATCGCGAGGCAGACGACGTAGTCGGCACGCGCCAGGAGATCGTCGAGCGAAACATGTTGGATCGCGGCATCATCCGGCGTCGCGAAGGGATCGGCGACCAGCACGCTCATGCCCAGCGCCTTGGCAAGGCCGGCCAGATAGCGTCCGATGCTGCCAAAGCCGATGATTCCGATCGTGCTGCCCGCGAGCTGGCGGCCCATCGCAACCTCGGGCGCCCTGCCCGCATGATAGTCGGCGGTGGCGCGCGAGAGGCCGCGTGATAAATCCACCATGAAGCCGAGCGCGAGCTCGGCGACCGACTGGACGAAGCCGGCGCTCGCCTGCGTCACCAGCACGCCGGCAACCGACGCCGCCGCCACGTCGATGTTGCGGATATCGACCGCACAGCGCACGAAGGCGCGCAGCCTTGGCAGCCGCGGAAATATTTCGCTAGGCCCCGGCGTCATGCGATCGGCGACGATGATGTCGACATCAGCCGCGGCTGCGACCAGCGCCGCCGCGTCGAGCGCCTCGTCGCCCTGATGCAGCCTGACGTCGGCGACCGCGCGCAGATCGTTCAGGCTGCGCTCGCCGTAATAGTCGCGGCGCATCTGCGGGGTATGGGCGAGCAGGACCTTCACGTTTCGAATCCCCTAGTAGCCGAGTGCATGCGGCAAGGCCGTGCTGATGGCGGGAACGAAGGCGATCACCAGCAGGCACAGCAACAGCAGGCCGAGATAGCCTGCTATCGGCTTGATGGTCTGCTCGATCGGCACATTGCCGATCAGGCAGGCGCCGTAGAGGCCAAGACCAAGGGGTGGCGCAAACAGCCCGAGCCCCATTGCGATGACGAGCACGACGCCGAAATGCAGGGGATCGATGCCGAGCTTGACCGCAACCGGCAGCAGCAGCGGCCCGAAGATGATCAGCGCCGCGGCGCCTTCCAGCACCGAGCCCATCACCACCAGCACCAGGATCGACAGCAGCATGAACAGCCAGACGCCGTGGCTGCCCGAGATCGCCAGCATGAGCTCGCCGACGGCGTGCGGCACTTGCTGCAGCGTCAGGATGAAGGCGAGTGACTGCGCCGCCGCGACGATGAACAGCACCAGGCCCGAACGAACCGCCGATTGCACGAAGCAATGCGCGAGGCTCTTGGCGCCGAGTTCGCGGAACAACAGGCTGCCGACAGCGATGGCGTAGACCGCGGCAAACGCCGAGATCTCGGTTGCGGTGGCAAAACCGCTCTTGAAGCCGAAGAAGATCATGAAGATCAGCCCGAACGAGGCAGTCGCGCCGGTCCACAGGCCGGAAACTGCGGCACGCGGCTCGGCTTCCTCAGTCGCGGCGGGACGCTTGCCGAACACGATCGATACCGCGATCAGTGCCAGCGCCATCAGCGCGGCCGGAAGCATGCCGGCGACGAACAGGCCGCCGATCGACAGATTGGCGACGAAACCGAGGATAATCAGGTTGATGCAAGGCGGAATGGTTTCCGCCATCACGGCGGAAGCGGCGAGCAGCGCCACCGCGCCGCCCGGGTTCTGCCGCGAGCGCCGCGCCGCCGGGATCAGCACCGAACCGACCGCGGCGACGTCGGCCATCTTCGAGCCCGAGATGCCGGAGAACAGCACCATCGACATCACCATCACGACGTTGAGCCCGCCGCGCATCCGCCCGACCGCGCGCTGCAACAGCTCGATCAGCCTGACCGACATGCCGTTGGCTTCCATCAGATAGCCGACCAGGATGAAGAACGGGATCGCCAGCAGCACGAAATTGTCGATGCCGCGCGCCATCTGCTGGGCGAAGATGACGCCGGGCAGCGTGCCTTCCACCCAGATGAAGATCAGCGCCGCCAGCGCCAGCGCAAAGCCGATCGGGAGTCCGCCGAACAGCGTGAGGAAGAAGCCGATCAGCATCAACGCCTGCGACGACGGCACCGACGATGGCGCCAGCGCATCCCAGGCCAGATAGACGCCGGCGATGATTGCGGTCGCGACGATGCCGGCCATCATGTCGCGCAGCGGCCGGCCACAGAACGTCTCGAACGCGAAGACCGTCATGAACGCCGCGCCGACGCCCATCGGATAGAACGTCCATTCCAGCGGCAGGCCGGAGCCTGAGGTCTGGCCGGTGGTCAACCAGCCCATCTTGACGGCGTTGAACGCGACATAGCCGGAGATGATGGTGACGAGCAGCGTGCCGACCGCGTCGACCACGCGCCGCACACCCGGCGGCAGCATGTCGACGAAGAAGGCGACGCCGAGATTCTCGCTGCGCGCGAGCGCGCTCGCCGCGCCGAAGAAGCTCGACCCGACCATCAGCCCGCGGGCGACGTCGTCCGACCATTCGACCGGCGCATTGAACAGGAAGCGGGCCAGCACCGAGACGCAGACCACCACGAGATCGGCCGCGAGCAGGGCCGCGGCGATCGCGTCACTGATGGCGAGCAGCGGCGCCGTGATCCGGTCTGCACTGCTTCTCGTCGCGACTGCGGCGACTGACATGCCGACCTCAGGCCTGGGTGGCGCGGATCAGCTCGACGACGGCTTTCGCCTCGGGCCGCGCCTTGATGAAATGGTCGGTCTGCGGCAGCACGCGCTTGCGGAACGCCTCCTTGTCGCACTCGACGACCGTGACTCCCTTCTCCACCAGTGTCGCCAGCGCCTCCTTCTCCACCGCAAGTCCGTGCGCGCGGGTGTCGGTCGCAGCCTGCTTCGCGGCGTCGAGGAAGCCTTCGCGCAGCTTCCGGGCCATGCGGTTGAATGTCGTGTCGCTGAAATAGACCGCGAGCGGCGAGAAGATGTGCTGGGTCAGCGCGTAGTGCTTGGCCGTCTCGTAGAACTTGCTGGCCAGGATGGTCGGCGGATCGTGCTCGAGGCCATCGAGCACGCCGGCTTGCAGCGCCGTGTAGATCTCGCCGAACGCCAGCGGCGTCGCCGCGGCTCCCATGAGCCGCAGGCATTCGGTGATGATCGGGTTGGGCAGCGTACGGATCTTCAGGCCGGCGAGATCTTCCGGCGTCTTCACCGGCTTCTTCGCCAGCACGCTGCGGGCGCCGAAATTGTAGGTCCAGGCGATGATATGGATACTGCCGCCCTTGAGCAGCGCATCCTCGATCGGCTTCGCAGCGCCGGCATCGAACGCCTTGGTCTGCTGCTGATAGCTGGTGAAGAGATAGCCGAGATCGAACGTGCCGACCAGCGGCACCAGGTTCGCCGAGATCGACGAGCCCGAGACCATCAGGTCGATCACCCCGAGCTTCACCGAGTTGATGACGTCGATCTCCTGGCCGAGTTGGTTATCGGGGAAGAAGGTGACCTCGATCTGCTCGCCGAGCCCGTTCGCCTTCAGGCTCTTGACGAGGTTGTCGTAATAGACGCGGCCGTTGGCGTATTTGGGATCGTTCGGAAGCGACGACGAGCACCGCATCTTCATGGTCGCAGCCTGCGCGCGACCGATGATCGCGGGCGCCGCGGCAAGCCACGCCGCAGCGGCGGCCGACGACCGCAACACGATGCGGCGGTTCACGTGCTTCGGGATCATGATGGCGCTCCTCCCCAGGAACGGATCTTGTTGTCTCAGCCGCCCGCCTTGTTGGCGTGAGCTTGGCAGCCGTTTTGTCATAATGTATGACAAAACGAATTCGGTTGTGCAAGAGCGCCGCGCGACGGCGGTGCAGGCAACCAACCGCAGCGAGGCTTCCGATGTTCCAGACCTCCAACGCGTTGCGCCGGAGCGTGCACAGCCAGGTCGCCGACCGGGTCGGCAGCAGCATCGTGCGCGGCGAGATCGGTGTCGGCGAGACGCTGCCGCCGGAAATGCAGATCTGCGAGATGATGGATGTCAGCCGCACCGTGGTGCGCGAGGCGATGCGGACACTGACCGGCAAGGGGCTGATCGAGTCGCGGCCGAAGAGCGGCACGCGGGTGCGGCCGCCCGAGCAGTGGAATCAGCTCGATCCCGACGTGCTGCGCTGGCACCTCGAAACCGCGGAGATCGATCGCTATCTGGCCAAGCTGTTCCAGCTGCGCTCCGCGGTCGAGCCCGCCGCCGCGGCGCTGGCGGCGAGCCATGCCGAGGCTGACGACATCGCCCGCATCCGCGCCGGCTGTGACGGCATGGACGCGGCCAAGACCAACGAGGACTTCGTCACCGCCGATATCATGTTCCATCAGGCGATCTATTTCGCGACCCGCAACGAGTTCTTCTGGCCGATCGCGCAAATGTTCGAGATCACCCTGCGCCAGAGCTTCACGATCGCAGCCCCCGGCTCGCACCGGCCGCGCGCGCTGATCGAGCACCGCGCGGTGCTGGACGCGATCGCCGCGGGAGATGCCGAGGCAGCGCGCGAGGCCACGGTGGTGCTGCTGACGCACTCCGCCGACGATCTGGTGCGGATTCGGGGACGCGAGTTCGAGGCGACACGTCCAGCCAAGCGAAGATGATGCTGGCGACGGCGGTCGTGATGAGCTCACTGCTTCCCCATCGTCGTCCTGGCGAAAGCCAGGACGACACCGAATGTAGCCGCACCTCACCGCGGCTTGCACACGCCGCTGCACGAGCGCGCTACTTCGATCGCGCCACCGTCGTGCCGTCCCAATCCTCATCGCTGGGGTTGGCGAGCTGATGCCTGCATCGCGCGATCATCTGCGCCGAGGCCGCATCCGTACCGCGAAGTTGCAAGGAGTTCTCGAACGCCGCGATCGCCGCGGTGAAATCGCCGGCGCGCCAGGCCGCAAGCCCGGCCTCATACGGCACGATCCAGTCGCGCGCGATCGCGCCCTCGTCGGCCATTGCGATCAACTCGTAGATTTCCAGCCCGCCGGCGCGGCCGTAGACGGCGAGCCGGTCGAGCTCACGGACGACGATGCGATCGCCGGCCAGACGCCGCGTCTCCGAACCGATGATGATGGTCGATCCATAGACCTTGTTGGTGCCCTCGAGGCGGCTTGCGATGTTCACGGCATCGCCGATCACGGTGTAGTTGAGCCGCACCTCCGAGCCGATATTGCCGACCAGCATGTCGCCGGAATTGATGCCGATGCGGATCCTGACCGGCTCTCCCTTGTCGTCGGCGAGGCCGGCCTGTGCGACCGCGCGCTGGCAGGCGAGCGCCGCCCGGCAGCAATCGGCGGCATGATCGAGATTGGCCGCAGGCGCGCCCCAGAACGCCATCACGGCGTCGCCGATGAACTTGTCGATGGTGCCGTTTTCCTGCTGGATCGCCGCGGAGACGATGTCGAAATAGCGCGACAGCAAGGGGATGATGCGGTCGCCGAGCCGTTCCGACATGCCGGTGAAGCCGGCGAGGTCGACGAACATCACGCTCATCGGTCGCACCGCGCCGCCGAGCCGCGCACCATTGCCGTCGCTGACCAGCCGCCGCACCAGATCGGCCGGAATGTATTTGCGGAACGCGGCGAGCCCCTGCGCCATGTCGCCGATCGCCCCCGACAGGTTCTCGATCTCGGCAAGGCGCGACGGATGCCGTTCGACCTTGTCGAGGTCGAAGCGCTCGACATGCCTGATCTCGCCGACCACCTTGATCAGGGGCGCCGCGATCAGGCGCTGCGCCAGCCAGGCCGACAACAGTCCGGCGGCCGCGATCAGCGCCGCGAGCCCGATCAGCAGGTTGCGGATCGTCATCCGCACCGGGCCGAGGAATTCGGACTCGGGCACCACCGTCACCAGCGACCAGCCCGGGAACGAGATCGGCGTCAGCACCGCCTGGTAGGCCTGCCCGTCCCGCGTCACCTGGGAGCGGAACGCCTCGCCCTCGCCGGGATCGTAGGCCTTGCCGGCCTGCCTGACTGCGGCCACCGCAACCGGCAGCAACGGGTGATCGGTCTTCAGCGCATTCAGCTCGTCGGCGTCAGCATCAGGAGACGCGATCACGCTGCCGTCGCGATCGAGCAGGAAGGCGCCCGCTGACTTGCCGACCGTGAGCTGCGAGAGGAAGTTCGACACCCGGGTCAGCTCGATGATGATGGCGAGCACGCCGGTGCGCTCACCGTCGACGTCGATCGGCACCGCCAGCATCGCGGCCAGCCGCTCGCCGCGGGGCAGCGTCGTCAGCGTCGACCATTGCTGGTCGCGGGCCGCGATCGCATCGCGAAACCAGGGCTGCTCCGTGACAAGATATTTGCCGTCCTCGACCGTGCTGCCCTTCGGCTTGATGTCGATGCCGGCATAATCGTATTGATCGGCGCGCAGCTTGCGGTCGGGCGAGATGGTCAGCATCTCGACGCCGGCGTCGCCGAGCTTGTGGGCGCCAAAAAACGAGCCGTCCGGCCAGCCGAACGCGACCCACGAGATGGTCGGCTGCGACTGCAGCTGCGACAGGAACACGAACTGTCGCTTGCGCGCGTCGCGGGCGTCCAGCACCTTCTCGGTCAGCAGCGTCCGTACCGCCGTCATCGACGAGCGCGCTTCGGTCGTGATCGACTGCAGCTCGTCGCCGACCGCGGAGACGATCTGGTCGTTGATGGTGTCGGCCAGCGTCTGGCTCACCCGTTGTGCGGTGCGCCACCACAACAGATGCACGCCGACGGCGCTGACCACGATCGAGGTCAGGACGAGGGCGGAGATCGCACTGCGGATGCCGATGCGCATCGATGAGGTCCGGATCAGCGGTTGCTTTACCGCATTACGGAACATATCCGCGATTGTTTCGCCAGCCCGGGACGCAGCGCAGCCTCCGGACACGGGCCTGTGACCATAGTTGAATGCATCTGCGACGAAACTTCTGGATTGTTGGCGGCGTACACGCCAAGACAAGACAGCTATCTTCGAAGGTTCCTTGATGCACGACGTCACGATCCCGGCCGCCCTGATCGCCGGTCTAGTCAGCTTCCTGTCGCCCTGCGTGCTGCCGCTGGTGCCGCCCTATCTGATCTACCTGACCGGTGCGACCATCGAGCAGGTGAATCAGGACGGCGCCACCGCGGCCTCCAAGCGCGCGGTGATGACCGCGGCGGTGATGTTCGTGCTCGGCTTCTCGACCGTGTTCGTGGCGCTTGGCGCCAGCGCCTCGATCGTCGGCGGGCTGGTGCGCGCCTGGTCGGCCGAGCTCTCGATCCTGGCCGGCATCGTCATCATCATCATGGGCCTGCACTTCCTCGGCATCACCCGGATCGGCCTGTTGATGCGCGAGGGACGGCTGACCGCGCCCAAGCCGGTCGGGCTGTGGGGCGCCTATGTCATGGGGCTGGCGTTCGCGTTCGGCTGGACGCCCTGCATCGGGCCGATCCTGGCCGCGATCCTCTCGATTGCGGCCGCGGAGGCCACGGTGACCAAGGGCGCCGGCCTGCTCGCGGTGTATTCCGCCGGGCTCGGCATCCCCTTCCTGCTCGCCGCCTTTCTGGTCGAGCAGTTCTCCTCGGTGTTCGCGCGGATGAAGCGCCATCTCGACACCGTCGAGCGCGTGATGGGCGTGCTGATGGTGGTCACCGGCATCGGCTTCCTGACCGGCGCGGTGTCCGGCGTCAGCGTCTGGCTGCTGGAAACCTTCCCGGCGCTGCAAAATATCGGCTAGGCCCGTAACAAGCGGGCCATGTCAGGCGAAACTCCCACCAAGACGCTGCCGTAGCTCTTGGCTCGTGCCGATTGACGTGCGTTGGCACTGAATGCGGGCGCCGGCTGCGTGGCGGATATTGGGAGGGTTTCGCATGAATTTCATCGTCAACCTGCTGATTCTGCTGCCGGCGCGGATCGCCGTGCACTTTGCCTGGGCCGGGCCGCTGATCATGCGGATCATCGTCGGCTACACCTTCATGCTGGCCGGCTGGGGCAAGCTCACCAACCTCGCCCAAGTCACCGAGAACTTCGTCGGCTGGGGCATTCCCTTCCCGACCATCCTCACGCCCTTCGTGTCCGGCGTCGAATGCTTCGGCGGCGCGATGCTGATCCTCGGCCTGTTCACCCGCATCCCAGCCGCGATGCTCGCGGTGGTGATGATCGTCGCGATCAAGTCGGCGAAATGGGGCGACGTCGATTCGCTGGAGACCCTGCTCGGGTTCGAGGAAGCGACCTACTTCGCCGCCTTCATGTGGCTTGCGATCGCAGGTCCCGGCGCCGCCTCGCTGGACCGCCTGCTGGTCAACGCGACCGAGGGCCAGAAGGCGCCGACCTGAGAGCAGCCGCAAGGCCGGCTCACAATCCCGTGACATGGCGAGCCTCGATCCCGGTGGCCCCGTAGCTCAAGCAACCTTCGCCTCCGGGAGCGCGCCATGAGACTTGTCCGCAGCATCGCAATTCTCATGGCGTTGAGCGCGTCGCCCTCACTTGCGGCGGACGCCCCGGCATGGAGCGGCTGGAGCCACGATCTGTTCGCGCGCGCCACGACCGAGCAGCGCTTCGTCATCCTCGATCTCGAAGCGGTGTGGTGCCACTGGTGCCACGTGATGGAGAAGACCACCTACGCCGACCCCAAGGTGCAGGAGCTGCTTGCGGCGAAATATCTCCCGGTCCGCGTCGACCAGGATGCCAATCCGGACCTCTCGAGCCGCTATGGCGACTGGGGTTGGCCTGCGACCATCGTGTTTGCGCCCGACGGCAGCGAGATCGCCAAGATCAGAGGCTATGTCGAGCCCGAGCGGATGCAGGCGCTGCTCAAGGCCATCATCGATGATCCCTCGCCGGGCCCGTCGGTCGGCGAGGCGTTCGAGATCAAGCCCGCCACCTCGGCCTTTCTCGGCAAGGCGCAACGCACCGAGCTGACCAGGACGTTCGACGAATCCTACGACGACAAGCTCGGCGGCTGGGGCGAGAACCAGAAATACATCGATGCCGACAGCCTCGATCTTGCGATCAGCCGCGCCGAAGCCGGCGACGCGACGGCAGCAAGGCGCGCAAGGCAGACGCTCGATGCCGCGATCGCGCTGATCGATCCGGTGTGGGGCGGCGTGTTCCAGTATTCGGAGGCCGGCTCCTGGAGCCATCCGCATTTCGAGAAGATCATCTCGTTCCAGTCGCAATATCTGCGACAGTACAGCCAGGCCTATGCGCAGTGGAAGGAGGCGAAATATCTCGCGGCCGCGCGCGATGTCGAACGCTACCTCACCGATTTCCTGCTGGGCCCCGACGGCGCCTTCTATGTCAGCCAGGACGCCGATCTCAATCACGACGTCGACGGCCACGCCTATTATGCGCTTGATGGTGCAGCGCGCCGCAAGCTCGGCCTGCCTCGCATCGACAAGAACCTCTATGCGCGCGAGAACGGCTGGACGATCTCCGGCCTCGTGGCCTATTACGATGCGAGCGCCGATCCCAAGGCACTGGAGATCGCCGAGCGCGCAGCCAAATGGGTGCTCGCCAATCGCGCGCTGCCGGACGGCGGCTTTCGCCACGGCGACAAGGATCGCGGCGGCCCGTTCCTCGGCGACACCGTCGCGATGGGTCAGGCGCTGCTCGATCTCTACGCCGCGACTGGCAATCGCGACTGGCTGACGTCGGCGGTGCGTGCCGGCGACTTCACAGCGACGTTCCGCGACGACGCCGGCGGCTTCTTCACCTCGAAGACGTCGGAGGGCCAAGCCGGCGTGTTCGCCAAGCCTGCCAAGCTGATTGACGACCAGATCCAGGTCGCGCGCTTCATGAACATGCTCAATCGCTATGTCGGCGGCGACGGCACGCACGAACTGGCCGCGCACGCGATGCGCTATCTCGGTGCGGCTTCGAGCGAGATGCCGCGGCCGATGCCCGGCGTGCTGCTCGCCGATGAGGAGCTGGCCACCGAGCCGACGCATGTCACCATCGTCGGACACAAGGACGACGCCCGCGCGCAACGCCTGCATGCCATCGCCCGCGCCCTGCCCGCCCGCTATAAGCGGCTCGAATGGCTCGACCTGCGCGAGGGCAAGCTGCCCAACCCGGACGTCGACTACCCCGACCTCGGCGAGCCGGCGGCCTTTGCCTGCAGCAACCGCATCTGCTCGTTCCCGGCGTTCAGCGCCGAGGAATTGCAGGCGAACGTGGCGCAGATGGCGAAGCTGAAGCCGGCGCGCGCGGCGCAAAACTGACTAAAATGCAGACTGTGCGATGCAGCAATCCGATCAGCCCGACGCAATGAAATACTCTTTGGCCGACGGTGTTTGATATGGACCGGGCGTCAGACCCGGATCAAACAAAATTTTCTTTTGAAACGCTGTAACCAAATCGGCTGCTACCCCGTAGCTGATCTTGGACGAGCACTCAAATCGCGGGAAGCACCGCACCGCGGACGCCCCTGCGATCTGATTGTTCTCCGAATGTCCATCCGTTGTGCGGTCCGGGATCGAACGATCGAAGGATGCTCACGGCGCCATGTTTTTTTGCTTTCAAACAATCACCGAGGAGATCGTCATGAAGTTGAATTCGAAGTCCGGCGCAACGCTCGCCGTCGCTGCGGCCACCCTGTTCCTCGCCGGCTCCGTGGTTTCGACCACCTCGACGGCCGCGAATGCGGCCACCGGCAAGTGCATGGCCGGCAATGCCTGCAAGGGCCAGAGTGCCTGCAAGGGCGGCGCGAATTCCTGCAAGGGCCTGAATGCCTGCAAGGGCACCGGCTTCTCGCTGAGCTCCGAAAAGCAGTGCAACGCGATGGGCGGCAAGTTCGTCAAGGGCTGATCGCATCGTCCCAAGAGGGCCCGACGACTGCGCCGGGCCCTTTTCACGCCAAAACGCGGATAAATGATCCCGGCATTGGTAACCAAAGCGGACCACATCCGTAGCTAACTTTGGGTGCAGCCTTCGGCCAACTTACGCGGCTTGCGGGCGGCGCGCCTTCAACCATCTTGCACGAGGAGACGCTCATGAAGCTTACAACCAAGTCCGGCGCCACCCTCGCCGCCGCAGCGGCGACGCTCTTCCTGGCCGGAGCCGTGATGTCGACGCAGTCCTACGCTGCGAGCGAAGGCAAATGCGTCGGCGCCAATGCCTGCAAGGGCCAGAGCGCCTGCAAGGGCGGCAACCACGCCTGCAAGGGTCAGAATGCCTGCAAGGGCCAGGGCTTTGCGGAGATGACGAAGGCCGACTGCACCGCGGCGAAGGGCAAGTTCAAGGCCGGGTGAACGGATCGGTCCAAGCGGGGCCCGGTGTAGGCCGGGCCTCGTTTCCATGATAGTTGTCTGAAGTTGGGCGCCACGATCTTGGCGCCGGAAGCGCGGAGCCGCCATGAACGTTGCGAGCCGATCACCGGACAAGTCGGTGCTCGCAGAGCGCCCGCTGCAATCGGCCAAGCCGCCATTCCTCGGTTTCGGCCTCGGCCTGCGTGCCCAGCACTACGACGAGATCCTGAACGGCAATCCGCCGATCGACTGGTTCGAGGTGATCAGCGAGAACTACATGCTGCCGGGCGGCCAGCCGCTGCGCATCCTCGACCGGATCTGCGCGCGCTATCCCGTGGTGATGCACGGCGTCTCGCTGTCGATCGCCTCCACCGCGCCGCCGAACTTCGACTATCTGCAGGGCCTGAAGGACCTCGCACAACGCGTGCAGCCGAAATGGGTGTCGGATCATCTGTGCTGGACCGGCGTGCACGGCAAGAACCTGCACGATCTGCTGCCGATCCCCTATACGCAGGAGGCGCTCGATCACGTCGTGAGCCGGGTGCAACTGGTGCAGGATTTCCTCGGCCGCACCATCGTGCTCGAGAATGTCTCGACCTATGTGCAGTTCAACAACTCCGAGATGACGGAGTGGGAATTCCTCTCCGAGTTGTCGCGCCGCTCCGGCTGCTGGCTGCTGTTCGACATCAACAATGTCTATGTCAGCGCCTTCAATCACGGCTACGATCCGATGGCCTTCCTCAACGGCATTCCGCCGGATCGCGTGGTGCAATTCCACATGGCGGGCCACAGCCATATGGGCACCCACATCATCGACACCCACGACCATCCGGTGTGCGAGGATGTCTGGGACCTCTATGTCGCGGCCTTGAGGCGGTTCGGGCGGGTCTCGACCATGATCGAGCGCGACGACAACATCCCGCCGCTCGACGAATTGCTGCGCGAGGTCGAGCGCACCCGCGAGATCGCGGGGCAGGTGCTGCCCGCAGGCGCGCCGGCGGCATGAGCGACTTCGCGCGCCAGCAAGGTGACTTCCAGCGCGCCATCCTCACCGGCGACGACGGCATCCTGACCGAAATCCTCGACAGCCCCAAGGAGACGCGCACGACGCTGTTCGGCGTCTATCGCTATGCCTACGGCTCGCGGCTGGTGGAAGCGATGCGCAACGACCACGAGCTGCTGCATCGCTTTCTCGGCGACGAGATGTTCGACGAGGTGGGCCATGCCTACGTCAAGGCACGGCCGTCCGAGCATCCGAACCTGCGCTGGTTCTCGCAGGGATTGCCGGATTTCCTGAAGGCCACCGCCCCCTACAGCAACCATCCCGTGCTCGGCGACCTCGCCGCGCTGGAGAAGGCGTTGAACGACGCCTTCGACGCCCGCGAGGGCGCCGTGCTGGCGCTGGAGGCGATGGCCGGTTTCGCGCCCGAGCAGTGGAACGACCTCGTATTCCAGCCGCATCCGAGCGCTACGAGGGTCGACCTGTCGACCAATGCGGCTGCGATCTGGATGGCGCTGAAGAACGACGAGACGCCGCCGGAAGCGGAGACGCTCGCCGAACCCGCCCGCCTCCTGATCTGGCGCCAGGACACCACGCCGATGTTCCGCGAGCTGCCGACGGAGGAAGCGATGATGTGGGACGAAGCCTCCGATGGCGTTCCGTTCGGCGTGCTCTGCGAGATGCTCGCGACCTACGACGATCCCGATAATGCCGCAGCGCGCGGCGCCGGCTATCTGCATGGCTGGATCACGGCGGGACTTCTGACCGCGGCTTCCATCGGCAAATAAAGGGCCCGCGACATGGGCGCCGGCATCGCCAGCCATTGCATCGAACGTCTCACCTGGGACGAGGTCGCGCGGCGAATTGCGGCCAAGCGGCCGGCGATCCTGCCGATCGGCGGCGCCGCCAAGCAGCACGGTTTCCATTTGCCGCTGAACACCGACCGCCTGCAGGCCGAATGGTTTGCGGCGCATCTCGCCGAACGCATCGACGCGCTGATCTGGCCGACCGTCACCTACGGCCACTACCCCGCTTTCGTCGAATATGCAGGGAGCGCCAGCCTGTCGGCAGCAACGTTCGAAGCCTTGGTGCATGAGATCGCCGCCGGCATCCTCGACGGCGGCATCAGCACATTGTTCGTGCTCAACACGGGAATCAGCACGCTGGCTCCGGTCGAACGCGCGCTGGCCGGCTTCGAGCCGACCCGGGTGAGGCATCTGCGGCTCTACCAGGGCCCGCGCTTCCGCCGCACCGCCGAGCAGATCTCCGAGCAACGCCATGGCAGCCATGCCGACGAGTTGGAGACGTCCCTGATGCTGGCGCTGGCACCGGACGTGGTCGATCCGGACCGCGCCGAAGCGAGCCCCGCCCTGCAGCGCGAGGTGCCCGGCCGCCTGACGCCGTCGGACGGCACTTCGCCGAACTACAGCCGCTCCGGCAGTTACGGCGATCCGACGCTGGCGACGTCAGCCAAGGGCGAGGCGCTGCTCGCGGCCATTCTCGACGATCTCAGCGAACAAGTGACCGCGGCCCTTGGCGAGAACGCCATGCCGCAGTGGCGCGGCACGCCGCTATGAAGAGCATCCCGACATATCGCGTGATCGCCGCCGCGATGCTGGTCGCGGCGATCCTGATCGGCATCGCATCATGCCACGTCAGAGCGCAGTCCGAGTTCATGCGCGGCGAAGGCATGCCCTACGACGCCTTCGACCGGCTGCCCAAAACCGATCTCGAGGTCGCCGGCGCCACCATTCATGTCGGGTTCGCCCCCGGCGAGATGGCGCTGCCGAAGGACAGGATATTCGACTGGATCAAGACGTCGGCCCGCGCTGTCTCGATCTACTACGGCCGGTTTCCCGTCAGCTCGTTGCGGCTCTTGATCGTACCGGTCGACGGTTCGCGGGTTCGCGGCGGCACCACATGGGGCTATCGCGGCGCGGCGATCCGGCTGCCGATCGGCCGCGACGCGGGCGCGGGCGATCTCAAGCGCGACTGGGTGATTGTGCACGAGATGGTGCACACCGCCCTGCCCGATCTCGACGACCGCTATGCCTGGCTGTCGGAAGGGCTCGCGGTCTATGTCGAGCCGGTGGCGCGCGTGCAGGCCGGCGATCTCGCGGCGCGGGACATCTGGCTGGCGATGCTGCGCGACATGCCCAAGGGCCTGCCAGAGGCCGGCGACGAGGGCCTCGACCATACCGACACCTGGGGCCGGAAATACTGGGGCGGCGCGATGTTCTGCCTGTTCGCCGACGTCGAGATCCGCAAACGCACCGGCAACAAGCTCGGCCTGCAGGATGCCATGCGCGGCGTGCTCGCCGCCGGTGGCAACCACGAAAAGGACTGGCCGATCGCGCGCGTGCTCTCGACCGCCGACAAGGCGGTCGGCGTCGACGCGCTGACGCAGCTGCACGGCGAATGGGGATCGAAACCCGTGACGCCCGATCTCGCCGCGCTGTGGCGCGACCTCGGCGTCGGGCTCCAGGGCGACAGCGTCGAATTCGACGACAGCGCGCCGCTGGCCGATATCCGCAAGGCGATCACCGCAGCGCGCGCGCGCTGAAGCGCGCTTTTCTGAGCATGATCTCCGCGCAAACGCTTTGCGTTGGTCGCGAGGGAAAAGCCGCTTCGCACTTTTCCGGATCATGCTGCAGCGCCGCGCTTCGCGGCGGCGCACAGCCCCACTGCGCTGGATTTTGCCGGCGCGATATCGGACTATCGGGAAATCGCCACAATCCTCACGGGAGACCGATGGCCGACGTTCATCAGACACGCGCCAACTGGCCGATCTTCCGTTCGCTCAGCGCATTCCGGCCGGGCGACCTGCCGGGCGATCTGATCGCCGGGCTGACGCTCGCCGCGATCGCGATCCCGGAGCAGATGGCGACCGCCCGGCTCGGCGGCTTCTCGCCGCAGATCGGCTTCTTCGCCTTCATGGCCGGCTCGCTCGGCTTTGCGATGTTCGGCGCCAACCGCTTCCTGTCCTGCGGCGCCGATTCCACGATTACGCCGATCTTCGCGGCCGGCCTGGCGCTGATGGCAACCGCTGGTACGCCGGACTATCAGTCGCTGGCGATGGCCCTGGCGCTGATGGTCGGCGCGATCATGATCGCCGGCGGGATGTTCAAGCTCGGCTGGATCGCCAATCTGCTGTCGACGCCGGTCACAGTCGGCTTCCTCGCCGGCATCTCCGTCCACATCCTGGTCTCGCAATTGCCCGGCGTGCTTGGCCTCACCACGCCGGACGGGCCGACGCTCTACAAGCTCGGGGTCCTCACTGAGAAGAGCGGCCAGACCAATGCCTACACGCTGGCGATCGGTCTCGGCGTGCTGGCGCTGGTTGCCGGATCGGAGAAGATCAGCGCGCGAATTCCGGGCGCACTGATCGGCCTTGTCGTGGCCACCATCGCCGTGATCGTCGGCCATCTCGAGAGCAAAGGCGTCAAGGTGGTCGGCACCGTGCCCGGCTCGCTGCCAACGCCATCGCTTCCAGACATCGCGCCGGAGCGGTGGATCAAATTGCTGTCGCTGGCGATCCTGATCGCCATCGTCGTCATGGTGCAGACCGCGGCAACGACGCGCTCGTTTCTGTCAGATCCGGACAAGCCGGCCGACGTCGATCGCGACTTCCTCGGCGCCGGCGCCGGCAGCCTGCTCGCCGGCCTGTTCGGCGCCTTCCCCGTCAACGCCAGCCCGCCGCGCACCGGCATCGTGTCGGAGACCGGCGGGCGCACACAGGTCTCGGGTCTGTTTGCCGCCGCCATCGTGCTCGCCCTGCTGGCGTTCGGTGCGACGCTGCTGCAGCACGTGCCCGATGCAGCACTCGGCGGCGTCCTGCTGTTCGTGGCGCTGCGCATCATCCGCGTGAAGCAGATCGTCGCGATCTATCGCCAGTCGTTCTACGAATTCCTGCTGGTGGTGGCGACGGCCGCCGCGATCATCGTGCTGCCGATCGAGCAAGGCGTCGCGGTCGGCATCGCGCTGTCGCTGCTGCACGGCATCTGGACCACGACGCGGGGTCAGCTGGTGGAATTCGTCCACGTGCCAGGCACCACGATCTGGTGGCCGGCGGGGCCGCACGTCACCGGCGAGCGCAAGCCCGGCATCGCGGTGGTCGGCCTGCAGGCCCCGTTGTCGTTCCTCAACGCGGAAAGCTTCAGCAGCGGCGTGCTCAAGACCATCGGCGGACCGCCGCCGAAGCCGAGGCTGCTGGTGATCGAGGCCAGCGGCATGGTCGAGATCGACTTCACGGCGGCGCAGGCGCTGCGCGACCTGTTTCGCGAATGCCGCGATGACGGCGTGACGGTGGCGGTGGCGCGGCTCGAATCCGCCCGCGCCCAGGACGCATTCGAGCGCTTCGATCTCTACGCCGTGCTGCAACGGGACCACGTCTTCCACAGCGTCGATGAAGCGGTGCGGGCGCTGGGCGGGCAGATCTAGATATCGATGGGATCAGGAGCTGCGTAGCCCGGATGAAGCGCAGCGTGATCCGGGGTCCTCTCGCACGTCGATGAATAGCCCCGGATTTCGCTTACGCTTCATCCGGCTACGGGGACCGAAGCGAGTGCGCCTGCGCGATTTCGGAATATTGGAAAAATACCCGTGAGTTGCCCGACGTGTCAAGTAGCCTGGTCGAACGCAGGCCACCGCCGGCTACTTTGCATGGGGTTGTTTTCGATTTTTTTGGCAACGCGTCGCGAGACCGATCGAGCCCGATTTCGAACAGTTCGGGTCAAGCGACTCACGCCTGCTCGCCCTCCAGCGTCGGATGCTCCTTGAGCACCTCCGCCTTGATCGAGCCCGCGTGGATGGCGCGGAACAGCGCCCGCCCCGTCTTGATGTTGTTGGCCTTCATGCAGAGACCGACGATCTCGCGCACGGCGGAATCCCGCACCAGCTGGTCGGAGATCTTCATCGCGGTCTCCATCGCGACCTTTGCGGCGCGCTCGTAGCGGTCGCGCTCGATCTGCTGCTGCTTCGGCGAACGCTTGCCGGGCGAGCCGACCGCCTCGGCGCAGCCGGCCGCATCGCGGCAGATCGCACGGATCCGCTGCGCGGCCTCGATATCCCCGAGCGGCTGCTCCACGGGATCGTCCCAGATATCCTTCCGCTTGGCCTTGTTGAACAACCACATCGCAACGTCCCGTGGACGGAAGATCCGGTTGGTTATACGGCAGGAACGATCTTGCCGGGATTGAAAATGTTCTGCGGATCGAGCGCCTGCTTCAGCGCCCGCATCGCGTCGAGCGCCTCCACCCCGAGCTCGGCCTTCAGATATTTCTGCTTGCCCTGGCCGATGCCGTGTTCGCCGGTGCAGGTGCCGCCCATCGCCTGCGCCCGTTCGACGAGGCGGTGCATGAACTCCTCGCCGCGCGCCATCTCGTCGTTGTTGTTGACGTCGCAGACCAGCGAGCAGTGGAAATTGCCGTCGCCGACATGGCCGACGATCGGCGACAGCAGATTGAGCCGCTTCAGATCGTCCTCGGTCTCGGTGACGCAGTCGGCAAGCCGCGAGATCGGCACGCAGACGTCGGTTGCGACCACGCCGATGCTGTCGCCCGGACGAATCGCCTTCACCGACCAATAGGCATCGTGCCGGGCCTGCCACAGCTTGGTGCGGTCCTCGGGCTTGGTGGTCCAGGTGAACTCGCCGCCGCCGCACTCGGCGGCGATGTCGCGGAAATTCTTCGACTGCTCGGCGACCTCGACCTCGCTGCCGTGGAATTCCAGCAGCAGCAGCGGCGTCTCCGGCAGCGACAGCTTCGAATAATTGTTGCAGGCCTTCACCTGCGCGGCATTGAGCAGCTCGATCCGCGCCACCGGAATGCCGGTCTGGATCGCCAGGATGGTGGCCTGGCAGGCACCGCGCACCGTCTCGAACGAGCAGGCGGCGGCCGCGATCGTATCGGGAATGCCGCGCAGGCGGATGGTGAGCTCGGAGATGATACCGAGCGTCCCTTCGGCGCCGACGAACAGATGCGTCAGGTCGTAACCGGCCGACGACTTCTTGGCCCGGGTGCCGGTCGTGATGATCTCGCCGTCGCCGCGCACCACCTTCAGCGCCAGTACGTTCTCGCGCATGGTGCCGTAGCGCACCGCGTTGGTGCCGGAGGCGCGGGTCGAGGTCATGCCGCCGAGCGAGGCATCGGCGCCGGGATCGATCGGGAAGAACAGGCCCTGGTCGCGCAGATGCTCGTTCAGCGCCTTGCGGGTCACGCCGGGCTGGATCACGCAGTCGAGGTCTTCGGCGTGCACCGCGAGCACCTTGTTCATGTCGCGCAGGTCGATGCAGACGCCGCCTGCCGGCGCGTTGACCTGGCCCTCCAGCGAAGTTCCGGTGCCGAAGGCGATGACAGGCACGCGGTTTGCGGCACAGATCCGCACCACGTCCTGGATGTCGGCGGTTTCCTGCGCCATCACCACCGCGTCCGGCGGCTGGTTCGGCAGCCATGTGGTGGTATGGGCGTGCTGTTCGCGCACGGCTAAAGACGTCACGAGCCGGTTGCCGAACCGCGCCGCCAGCGCGTCGATCGCGCGCTTCAGGGCCTCCGGCTCAGGTCGCGTCACATTGCTCGAAATCGTTGTCGCCACGTCAATTTTCCTCCCGGCTTTAGCCGACCGTGGCAAAGCTTGTATAAGGGGTCAAGAGAGCCTGACTTGAAAAAGTGGTCGCGGGAGTCACAGAAAAGTTCATGCTCGCATGCCAACGAACCGGGGATAGAAGATGACGTCAGAGACTGCCACGAGCGAGATGCCGCTTCCGTCAGCCCCGTTCAAATCGTCCGTGATGCAGATCGACCCGCAATGGATCGACTATAACGGCCATCTCAACATGGCCTACTACAATGTGATGTTCGACCGCGCCATCGACGAGATGTGGCTGCAGCTCGGCATCGGGCCGGCCTACATGAAGGCGCGGCACTGCTCGACCTTCACCGCCGAATGCCACGTCCGCTACTTGCGGGAGATTCATCTCGGCGATCCCGTGCAGGTCTCGGTCTTCCTGCTCGGCGCCGACGAGAAGCGGCTGCACACGTTCGAGGAGCTGCGCCACGCCACCGAGGGCTGGCTTTCCGCGACCTCGGAGAACCTCACGCTGCACATCGACATGGAGGCGCGCAAGGTGGCGCCGTTTCCGCCTGATATTCGCGCCCGCACTCAGAAGATCGTGGATAGCTATGCGGGCGTGCCGCGGCCCGAGGGCATCGGCCGCAACGTGGCGATGCCCTCGAAGAGATAGCCAGCCCTGCGCCGGGCCCAGCCCTTCGCTAGACCCTCGTGCGACCGCGCGCCAATCCGACCACCGCCGACACCAGGAACAGGATGATGGCGATGAAGAAGATCGCCTTGGCGATTTCGATCGAGGCGCCGGCGATACCGCCGAAGCCCAGAATGCCCGCGATCAGGGCGATGACCAGGAATGTGACGACCCAGCTCAACATGATCAAACCTCCGCTTGTATCCTTGTGCGTTTCCTGGCGCGGGCATCTGCCCGGCGTCGCAGCTGTTGAAACAATCCTGCGGGGAAACGCTGGTTCCTGAGCGCGAAACCGCGAAATTTTCGCCGACTTCAGGAACCAGGCCGGGTGTGCGCTGCTGCCAAAACCGTTCCAAACGGCCGCGATAAAACCTGTCAAAACGGCCGATCAGGCCCTATATGCCCCTCAATCCCTGTTAAGAAGGCTCCCCTTCACCGTCCCACGGTGCCATCGTGGGGCCGAGACGATTCGCCAATGACCGAGCCGAGCAAACTGCCCCATCACGGCGTTCCCGAGCACCAGCCGGTGGCTGGCGGCATCGCCGCGCGTGCGCGGGCGGCGGCCGGCGCTCCGCAATATCTCAACGGCCTCAATCCGGAGCAGCGTGAGGCGGTCGAGACGCTCGATGGCCCCGTATTGGTGCTGGCCGGCGCCGGCACCGGCAAGACCCGCGTCTTGACCACGCGCATCGCGCATATCCTGAGCCAGGGCCGCGCGCGGCCGCAGGAAATCCTGTCGGTGACCTTCACCAACAAGGCCGCGCGCGAAATGAAGCTGCGGCTCGGCCAGATGCTGGGCCAGGCGGTCGAGGGCATGCCGTGGCTCGGCACTTTCCACTCGATCGGCGGCCGCATCCTGCGCATCCATGCCGAGCTGGTGCAGCTCAAATCCAACTTCACGGTGCTCGACGTCGACGACCAGGTACGACTGCTGAAGCAGTTGCTGCAGGCCGAGAACATCGACGACAAGCGCTGGCCGGCGCGGATGCTGGCCGGCCTGATCGACAGCTGGAAGAACCGCGGGCTGTCACCGTCGCAGGTGCCGGCGGGCGAAGCCGCCTCGTTCGGCAACGGCAAGGGCGGCAAGATCTACGCGACCTATCAGGAGCGGCTGAAGATCCTCAACGCCGCCGATTTCGGCGACCTCCTGCTCGAGAACATCAGGCTGTTCCGCGAGAACCCCGACGTGCTGCGGCAGTATCAAAGCCGCTTCAAGTTCATCCTGGTCGACGAATATCAGGACACCAACGTCGCGCAATATCTGTGGCTGCGCCTGCTGTCGCAGGCGCCGTCGCGGCCAGGGCGATCGCTCGCCGACATCATTCCGGGCGACATTACCTCTCCCGTCATTCCGGGGCATGCCGAAGGCATGAACCCGGAATCCAGAGGTCATGAGGACTCATCTCGAGATTCCGGGTCTGCGCCCGCAGCGCATGCTGGAATGACGGAGAGTGCTCCGCTCAAAAACATCTGCTGCGTCGGCGACGACGATCAGTCGATCTATGGCTGGCGCGGCGCCGAGGTCGACAACATCCTGCGCTTCGACCACGATTTCCCCGGCGCCAAGGTGATCCGCCTCGAGCGCAATTACCGCTCCACCGGCCACATCCTGGCCGCGGCCTCGCATCTGATCGCGCACAATGAAGGCCGGCTCGGCAAGACGCTGCGCACCGAGGATGTCGACGGCGAGAAGGTCACCGTCACCGGCTCCTGGGATTCGGAGGAGGAGGCGCGCGCGATCGGCGAGGAGCTCGAGGAGCTGCAGCGCTCGGGAGAAAACCTCAACAACGTCGCGATCTTGGTCCGCGCCTCGTTCCAGATGCGCGAGTTCGAAGACCGCTTCGTCACGCTCGGCCTACCCTACCGCGTAATCGGCGGCCCCAGATTCTACGAGCGCGCCGAAATCCGCGATGCGCTGGCGTATCTGCGCACCATCAATTCGCCGGCCGACGATCTCGCCTTCGAGCGCATCGTCAACGTGCCCAAGCGGGGACTCGGCGATGCCACCGTGCAGCTGCTGCACGACCACGCCCGCAAACGCCGCATTCCGCTGTTCGAGGCGGCGCGCGCCGTGGTCGAGACCGACGAGCTGAAGCCGAAGGCGCGCGGGTCGCTGCGCGATCTCGTGATGCAGTTCGACCGCTGGCGCGCCCAGCGCGAGGTCACCTCGCACACCGAGCTCGCCGAGATCGTGCTCGACGAGAGCGGCTATACCGAGATGTGGCAGAAGGACCGCTCGGCGGACGCCGCGGGCCGGCTCGACAACCTCAAGGAGCTGGTGCGTTCGATGGAGGAATTCGAGAACCTGCAAGGGTTTCTCGAACATATCTCGCTGGTGATGGACCGCGACGGCGACGCCGGCGACGAAGCCGTGTCGCTGATGACGCTGCATTCGGCCAAGGGCCTCGAATTCGACAACGTGTTCCTGCCGGGCTGGGAGGAAGGCCTGTTCCCGAGCCAGCGCACGCTGGACGAACAGGGCCGCGCCGGACTCGAGGAGGAGCGCCGCCTCGCCCATGTCGGGCTGACCCGCGCCCGCCGCCGCGCAAAAATCTATTTCGCGACCAACCGCCGCATCCATGGCACCTGGTCGACCACGATCCCGTCGCGCTTCCTCGACGAGCTGCCGGCGCACAATGTCGAGATCACCGAATCCAAGGGCGGATCCGGCTGGGGCGGCAGCGGCGGCTATGGCGCCTCGCGCTTCGACAATCTCGAATCATTCGGCTCGAGCTATTCGACCCCGGGCTGGCAGCGCGCCCAGGCCAACCGCAACCGCGGTGGTGGGGGACGCAGCGGCGGCTTCGAGGAGCGGCAATCGTCATTTTCAGGTTCGCGCAGCGATACCTCCTCCGACAGCTTCAGCCGCAGCAAGCGCGGCCCCATGGTGATCGAGGGCGAGCTGGTGGCGAAGTCCACCGGCACGACGTCGGAATTTTCGCTGGATGATCGGGTGTTTCACCAGAAATTCGGTTACGGCCATGTCGTAAAGATCGACGGCAACAAGCTGACCATCGCCTTCGAAAAGGCCGGCGAGAAGAAGGTGGTCGACAGCTTTGTGGAACGGGCGTGACATAGCGGTTTTCCTTGGCGGCCTTGCGTGGCGGCTTGCCTTGGCCGCCTTCTCTGTTCGTAGCCCTTGACCATCGCTGATTTCACGGGTTGAGATGGCCCCATGGTTCGGGGTGGGTTTTTCCTTTTTGTCATCGCGCTCACTGCGCCGTCGCTGGCGGTCGCGGAGACGATCAGCTTTGGCGATTCCGCAGCGCAGCTCGCAAAGGCTTGCGGCGCCGACATCACCGCCAATTGCCGCGGCGTCAATCTCGACTCCAACCGCCTCAAGGAGTGCCTGTCGCGCAACCGCGACGTGATCTCGCCGCAGTGCAAGGAGAGCTACTTCTCCACCCTCGATGCGATCCAGAAGCGAATCGCGGCGCGCGTGACCGTCGCCAACGTATGCACCCGCGAGATCGTCAAGGTCTGTGGCGGCTCGACCAAGGAGACCAGCAAATCGGTGCCCTGCCTCGTCACCGCCAAGGGCCTCAGCCGCAATTGCGCCCAGGCGATCAATGACGCGGGGTATCAATGATGCGCCTGACGACGCGAGGCTTGCGCGATCCTGGCTTTCTGGGCGTGCTCGGCACGCTGGTCTTGCTGGCGATGCCGCTCACCGCTGCACAGGCGCAAACCGCCATCACGCGCGACGACGTCATCGCCAAGCTCAATCACTACGAGACGGATGCCACGATCGATGTCCCCGCCTTGCGCCAGCAGGTGCTGGAGCGATCGCGGTCGCGATCGAAGAACGAGCCGCCGCCGCAGAAGCGGCCGCCGATCGCCCCCGACCTGACCAACCTGCCGACCTTCAATGCCGACATCCAGTTTGACGTCGACACGCCGATCGTGCTGCCCGACTCCTACCAGTCCGTGGGGCGCATCGCCGATGCGCTGACGCACTCTTCGCTGCTGCCCTACACCTTCCTGATCGTCGGTCACATCGAATCGACCGGACGGCGCGAGAACAACGTGCTGCTGAGCCAGCGGCGTGCCGATGCGATCCGCGACATCCTGGTCAACACCTTCAAGATCACGGCGAAGCGCCTGCAGTCGGTCGGGCTCGGCGAAGAGCAATTGCTCGACCCCGCCCGCCCTAACGCGCCGGTCAACAACCAGGTGCAGATCATGCTGGTCGGCAAGGTCGCCGATACCGCGCCGCCCGCGCACCCCGCCCCGGCGGCGGCCGGCAAGAAGCCCGCGAAACCGCCCAAGCGGCATTAGCGCGGCCTATCCGCCACACCGCAGAACGAATTTTCTGCCCCGGCGGGTGATTGCAGAACGGAATATGCGTCCCTATCTGCGCTGAACCCGCATCACGCCCCCGCGCGCCCGGGCCCAATCCGCGCGCCCCCTTCCCTCACGCTTCCGATCCTGCATGTCGCCGATCATTTCCGTATCCAATCTGTCAAAGACCTATGGCTCCGGTTTCAAGGCGCTGAAGGGCATCAATCTCGACATCGTCAAAGGCGAGATCTTCGCGCTGCTCGGGCCGAACGGCGCCGGCAAGACCACGCTGATCAGCATCATCTGCGGCATCGCCAATCCGAGCGAGGGCCGCATTTCGATCGGCGGACACGACATCATCGCCGATTATCGCGCGGCGCGGTCGATGATCGGGCTGGTTCCGCAGGAACTGCACACCGACGCCTTCGAGTCGGTCTGGGCGACCGTCAGCTTCAGCCGCGGCCTGTTCGGCAAGCCGAAGAACCCCGACCATATCGAGAAGGTGCTGAGAGACCTTTCGCTGTGGGACAAGAAGGA
Organism: Bradyrhizobium sp. C9; assembly: GCF_002532045.1. Lineage (GTDB taxonomy): Bacteria > Pseudomonadota > Alphaproteobacteria > Rhizobiales > Xanthobacteraceae > Bradyrhizobium. Next base: position 90,281 of record NZ_NWTG01000014.1, read on the forward strand.
CAGCAAGATCATCACGCTGTCCGGCGGCATGAAACGCCGTGTGATGATCGCGAAAGCGCTGTCGCACGAGCCGCAGATCCTGTTCCTCGACGAGCCCACCGCCGGCGTCGACGTCGAATTGCGCAAGGGGATGTGGGAGGTGGTCCGCACGCTGCAGGCGGCCGGCGTCACCATCATCCTGACCACGCATTACATCGAGGAAGCCGAGGAGATGGCCGACCGCATCGGCGTCATCAACAAGGGCGAGATCATCCTGATCGAGGACAAGGCGACGTTGATGCAGAAGCTCGGCAAGAAGGAGCTGACGCTGCAATTACAGAACAAGCTCGATGCCATTCCGGCTGCGCTCGCGGCCTACAATCTTGAACTCTCCGACGACGGGCACGCGGTGACCTACGACTACGACACCAAGGGCGATCGCACCGGCATCACCAGCCTGCTCAACGATCTGCGCAATGCCGGCGTCCGGATCTCCGATCTCGATACCAGGCAGAGCTCCCTCGAAGACATCTTCGTCAGCCTCGTGAGGGCGCCATGAACTACCGCGCAATCCGGGCGATCTACCTGTTCGAAATGGCGCGCACCTGGCGCACGCTGCTGCAGAGCATCGTCTCGCCGGTAGTCTCGACCTCGCTGTATTTCGTGGTGTTCGGCGCTGCGATCGGCTCGCGCATCACCGAGGTTGAGGGCGTCAGCTACGGCACCTTCATCGTGCCGGGGCTCGTGATGCTGTCGGTGCTGACCCAGAGCATCTCGAACGCCTCGTTCGGCATCTACTTCCCGAAATTCGCCGGCACGATCTACGAGATCCTGTCGGCGCCGATCTCTTATTTCGAGATCGTCATCGGCTATGTCGGCGCGGCCGCCACCAAGTCGATCATCCTCGGCCTGATCATCCTGGCGACCGCCGGACTTTTCGTACCCCTGCATATCCAGCATCCGGTCTGGATGCTGACCTTCCTGGTGCTGACGGCCGTCACCTTCAGCCTGTTCGGCTTCATCATCGGCATCTGGGCCGACGGCTTCGAGAAGCTGCAAATGATCCCGATGCTGGTGGTGACGCCGCTCACCTTCCTCGGCGGCAGCTTCTACTCGGTGAACATGCTGCCGTCGGGCTGGCGCACCCTCACGCTGTTCAATCCGGTGGTCTATCTGATCTCCGGCTTTCGCTGGAGCTTCTATGAGATCGCCGATGTCAGCGTCGGGCTCAGCCTCGGCATGACTGCGGGCTTCCTGATCGCCTGCATGGTGATCGTGGCGTGGATCTTCCGGACCGGCTACCGGCTGAAGAACTGACATTTGTAGGCCGGATGAAGCGCAGCGAAATCCGGGCTACAGGTTCTTCAACGATCAGTAGCAATGGAAATGGCCGTGGCGGTAATAGCCGCGGCAGCGGTGGCCACGGCGGTAGCCGCGATCCGGGATACCGAACACGCCCTTGACCGCGCCCATGGCGCCGCCGACGCCGGCACCGACGGCTCCGCCGACCACGCCGCCGATCGGACCGGCGGCCCGATTACCCTCATAGGCGCCCTCATGCGCGCCGCGGACGATGCCCTGGGCATGGCCGGCACGGGGGACCGTCACCAGTGCCAAAGCGAGGGCTGCGGCCGCAAGCAGGAGCCGCGCGGAAAGGCCGGCTGGGACGACGGCCGCGGTCTTAACCTTGGTGTTGTTCATCTTGGTTCCTTGATGCGCGGCGCGAATGCGCCGCCGGGGCGGGATTGTGAAACGCCCATGCGGCCAAATGGTTGCGTAGCGGTGACCGACCGGGGCCGTTGTCGCGGCCCGCTCGCGAAAATGTCAGCCCGCCGTGACAGGAGAGCCCGGCTTCGGCCTTGTTTGCGCCGCGTGCGGGATTAACGATGCACGGGGTCCGCGACTGGAACCAAACTCGGATTCCGTGCATATTGGTTGCGGGGACGGAGAGCCGCTACTGCGATCGGGCCTGGAGGCCAAAGGTAAAATGCGTTCGTTCCTCATTGCGTTCACTTCCGTGATGCTTTTCACGGCCGGCGCCGCGCAGGCCAAGGTCGATATCACCATCGACAAGGACAACCAGCAGATGACCGTCGCGGTCGACGGCGTCGCTCGCTATCACTGGCCGGTCTCGAGCGGCATCCCCTCGCGCGAAACGCCGAACGGCACCTTCCGCGCCTTCCGCATGGAAGAGGATCATTACTCCAAGGAATTCGACGACGCGCCGATGCCGCACTCGATCTTCTTCACCAAGATCGGGCACGCGATCCACGGCACCGACTCGGTCGGCCGCCTCGGCACGCCGGCCTCGCATGGCTGCGTGCGGCTGTCGCGCGACAACGCATCGACGCTCTACGCGCTGGTCCAGAAGGAAGGCGTGCTCAACACCACGGTGACGCTCACCGGCTCGGCGCAGGTCGCGTTGGCACGCAATCCGCGTGGGCGCAACGGCACCGCCGTCGCCCGCCGCGCGCCGCAGCAGGACGAGCAGTACGGCACCGCCGCCGCCGGCGACCCTGTCGTCCTGACACCGCAGCCGCGCGAATATCCGGCGGCACAGGCCCGCGTCGACGACGGCTACATCTATCCGGCCGACGGCAGCTCGACCGCGCAGCGCTACCCGGCGCCGCCGTCAAGCCGCCGCGTCTACGACGCGCAGGCCTATGGCCAGCAACAGTACTACGGCAACCAGGGCTACGCGGCGGCGCCGCAAGGCTACTATCAGCCGCGCTCCTACTACCAGCAGCAGCAACGCGGCTTCTACGGCAACAACTATCAGGACTGAATAGCCTGGTCCGCTGACGGCGCCGCAGGCAGCGCCGTCAGTTCACGCTCCCCTCACCCGCTTGTGACCGCCGCAAAAGGCCCGCGTCGTGGTCCGCCGCGACCCGTTGTCGCGCTGTCATCTGATTGTAAAATTACCCCGATATTCGGCGGCAAGAGCGCCCGCCTTGGCCCCCTGGAGGCCGATTCACGCGGAATGCCCCATGAAGCCAGGGCGAAGCGCGGGTCGCGTAGGCAATATCAGAGGTCGACATGAAACGGGGCATCATTGTCCTTTGCCTGTGCATCGTGGCGATGGCCGGCTATTTCACGACGGACAGATGGGCCATCCGTCGCACGACGCTGACGTTCCACGACGTTCTGCGCGACGATCGCAACGTCACGGTCGAGGTCGCGGTCCGGCGCGACCGGCAAATGCAGGCGATGGCCGAGATGATCGAGCTGCCGGTCGCGATCCTGAGCCACGGCAACACCGTCAGGAACACTGAGTACTCGTTCCTCACCAACGTGTTCGCATCACGCGGCTATCTCGTGATCAGCATTCAGCATGATCTCGACAGCGATGCGCCGATGGTGACCAAGGTCGGCGAGGAATATGTCGGCCGCCGCATGCAATATAATCGCGGCGTCTTCAACATCATGTATGCGATCGACGAGCTGAAGAAGCTCTATCCGAACGCAAACTATCGCCAGCTGACGCTGATCGGTCATTCCAACGGCGGCGATATCTCGATGTATTTCGCCAAGCAGCACCCCGACCTCGTCAAGAAGGTCGTGACGCTGGACAATCTGCGCGTCCCCTTCATCACCGACAGCAAGATCAAGATCCTGTCGTTCCGCTCCAGGGACCCGGTGTTCAAGGCCGATCCGGGCGTCGTGCCTGACGACGAAACCTGCGCCAGGCTCGGCATCAAGGTGGTCAGGACCGAATTCCACCACAACGACCTCAGCGACCGCGGCCCCGACAGCGCGAAATCGTCGATCCAGGCCGGCGTGGAGCAATTCCTCGACGAGGACGCCGACGAGACCTCGCCGACGATGCCGCTGCTCGCTGCTTCGACACCCGCCTCCGCGACGACAGCACCGGAGAAGAAATAGCTATCGCGCAGACGGCGACTGGCTGATCATGTAGCCACCGGCCAGCGCCGACTGCGCGCCACCGAGGATCATCGCCCATTGCGCGCCGTAGTGACGCCGGCGCCTGACGACGATCGAACCTACTGCTCGCCGTCGCGCAGGCGCCGGTAGACTGCGCCCAGCACATTCGAATAGTCGTCGGTCCAGACCCGCTGCTTCTCGTTGGCGTCGGTCTCAGTCCAGACGTCCGACGATGCAAGCTTGCCGACATCGGCGTCCTCGCGCGCGGAGACCACGACCGAGGTCGAGAAGATGTACTCGTTGTCGCGCCCGGAATCCTCGCTATAGACCCAGCTCTTCATGTCGTTGGCGTCCGCAATGCCGACCACGACGCTGGCAAGTTCGAGATGCCGGTTGGAGACGTGCATCACGACCGCGCCCTGCGGCGCCAGCTTCTCCTTGTAGATCGCCATCGCCTGCTCGGTCGCGAGATGGATCGGGATCGCGTCCGACGAATAGGCGTCGACGATGATGAGATCGTAGACGCCGTCCGGCTCCTTGGCGAAGGTCAGCCGCGCATCGCCGATCACAGGCTTCAGATTCGGCTCGCAGCTCTGGATGTAGGTGAAGTATTTCGGGTCGCGCGCGGTATCGACCATCGACTGGTCGATCTCGAAGAAGCGCCAGTCCTCGCCGGGGAGCGATGAACAAGTCAGCGTCCCCGAGCCAAGCCCGATGACAGCCACCTTCAGCGGCGCGCCCTTGCGCTCGCGGATTGCGGTGATCGCCCGCCCGATGCCGCCGTCCTTGTGATAGTAACTGATCGGTTCCGGCTTTCCGGTGACCGGCGTGCCGTCGTCGTTCTTGAACTTCTCGGCGCCGTGGATCGTGGTCCCGTGCATCAGCACGTGGTACTGCCCGTTCGGCGTCACCACGATCTTGTGCACGCCGAAGAAGCTGCGCACGGTCTCGACGCGGCCGTCGTCCGATGGATAGGCGCGCAGCACCACCAGCGCGACCACGACGGTGGCGAAGATTTTCCAGCGATTGGCATTCAGTGCGAGCGCGAGCAGCGCTGAAAGCACACCGACTGCGCCGATCACCCACACCCGGTGGTCATCGAACCAGTTGAAGATGTCGCCGGCCGAATAGCTCGGCGCGATCAGCGCCACCGCCAGCATCGCAAGGAACGGCCAGTACCAGGCGCTCCAGCGCGGCAGCCGCTCCGCGCCGCCGGGCGGACGGCACAGCGCCGCGAGCGCCAGCAGGATCGGATATTCGGCGATCCACGAGAAGGTGAACGGCGCGATCAGCCCCGCGAACAGGCCGCCGACCATGCCGCCGAACGACAGCGCGACGTAGAAGCCGGTGAGGTATTTCGCCGCGGGACGGGTGCGCGCGAGTTCGCCATGGCAGGCCATCGCGATGACGAAGAAGCAGAGCTGATGGCCGCCGAGCGTGAGCAGCAGGTTCTGCTCGCCGCCGACCGCGAGCAGGATCACGACGCCGGCAATCGCCAGCGGCTGTGCCAGCAGCATCCATTTGTGCGGCAGCAGTGGCCGCGACTGGAACACCAGCACCCAGGTCAGCAGATACAGCGACAGCGGCAGCACCCAGAGCAAGGGCGCGGCCGCGACGTCGGTCGAGATGTGCGCCGTCACCGCGATCAAGAGGCCCGACGGCACGGCGGCCAGGAAGATCCAGCGCGCCCGCCGCGGCCAGGACGGCGGCGGCGCATTTACATCATCACCTTGCGTGTCGCGCGCCGCGGCATGGGCCGGCGACCGCAACAGCAGCGCGCCGCAAGCCGCGATCAGGACGATCAGCAGGCCATAGCCGCCGGTCCAGATCAGGTTCTGGGTGCGCAACGTGAACATCGGCTCGAGCAGCACCGGATAGGACAATAGCGCCAGGAAGCTGCCGATGTTCGAGGACGCATAGAGAAAATACGGGTCGGGGCCGTTGGGGTGGCCGGTGCGCACGAACCAGGCCTGCAGCAGCGGATTGTTGGCGGCGAGCGCGAAGAACGGCAGGCCGATCGAGACCGCGAACAAGCCGAGCAGCCAGACCGCGTAGCCCGAGGTCGGCGGCTCGCCCCAGCCGCTTTTGATCGAGAGCGGCAGTGTCAGTAGCGCGATGACGAGCAGCACCAGATGCACCACGATCGGCACAATGCGACTGTTCAGCTTCATCAGGAGATGCGCGTAGGCGTAGCCGCCGAGCAGCAGCGACTGGAAGAACACCATCGCCACCGACCACACCGCCGGCGAGCCGCCGAGCCGCGGCAGCACCATCTTGGTGAACAACGGCTGAACCGAGAACAGCAACAGGGCGCTGACGAATATCGCTGCGGTGTAGACAACCAGCACCAGCCGGTTTCGCGAGGCGGACGGCTCAGACGACATGGATACTCCCGGTCACGATCCGGCAGATCAACACCGGGCACATGCATTGCATTGAATCATAGCGCCACGCAGCGGGCAACACGGCCACCGATGCCAATCGCTTGAGCGGTTCAGCCGGTTACAACATCATCTGTCGAACTTGTCGCGCCGGTGAGCGCAGCGGCTTCGTCCATCTGCGGCCGGAACGGCGTTCGTCCCATCCATGGCTGCATTTCCAGATGTTGCAGCCAATCCTTGACCGAGGGGATCCAGCCGAGATCGTCCTTGACGTGCTGTTCGCCGACGGTCCGTACCGGCACCTGCTTGCCGGCGCTGTTGGTCAGCGTGGCACCGAAGATCTTCTCGCAGAGGAAGATGCCTTCGCTGTGATGACGCAGCGCGCGGTGCCGCACGTCGGCGAGATGCGCCTTGCTCTCGTCGAACCAATCGTGGATCGGCAGGTAATCCTCGGCAACACCGCCGAACAGGCGCGCGGAACGCACGGCATGATGATAGGGATGCGCCATCGCAGGCTACCTCGTGATCTCGACGTTGCTTGTGACCGCATCGGCGGTGGGGTCGTCGGTCACGGTGCCCGCGTCGAGATCGACCGTGAACGCGCCGTACAGGACATGCTCGCCGGTGCCATAGCCGCTGCCGAGCAGCAGCGTCGCAAACTCCGAGCACAGCCAGTCGTGAACAAAGGAGTCGATCTGGTCGCGCTCGCTCCTGCCGTCGTACCGGCGCGTCACACCGCGCGCGACCAGCCGGTCGAGCAGTTTGCGCGCGACGAGTTGATCGACCAGTTCCGCGGTGGCGATGCGCGTGCCGTCCTGAAGCGTAGCACCCTCGAGCCAGGTGAATCCCTCGTCGTTGCCACCGTCATAGCGACAGTAGAGTTGCCGCACGCCGAGATCGGCGAGCACCGGAACGACCGCAGCGAGCAAACGCTGCCGGACAAAGACGGCCTGCGCGGCGCGTGCGGCATGCCAGGCTGCCGTCGCCTGCGGATTCGGCGCAGCCGGAGATTTGCGGCCGCGCAGGCGATCCCACAGGCTCGGTCGCGAAACCGGCACCTTGTCCGGCGCCGGCGGTTCCGGCGGGACGTCCAGGGAAAATTGAACGGGGTCGTGTTGCCCGCCATATTCCGGCGCCGGCAGATAGACGAACTGGTCGGCACGCGGCGGCGGCAGATCGGAATCGTCGTCGGGCCACTCGATTTGAGTTTGATCAAAAACAAACGGCATTTGCACTCCACGGCTTGGCAACCCGGAACGAACGAGGCGCCCTGGCTGCCCCGGTGGGGGCTCACGGCCCGCACCATCGCGGTCGAATTATCGTATCCGGATCGGTACGGTTTTGTGACCCGCCGGATGCGACGGTGGCCGGATGAGATCATCCGGCCTATAGAAGCACCATGTCCAATCATGAAGTCGACGTCGTCATCATCGGTGCGGGGCACAACGGCCTCACCTGCGCGGCTTATCTCGCGATGGCCGGGCTCAAGGTCAGGATCGTCGAGCGCCGCACGGTGGTCGGCGGCGCCGCCGTCACCGAAGAGTTCTGTCCGGGTTTCCGCAATTCGGTCGCCGCCTACACGGTGAGCCTGCTCAACCCGCAAATCATCTCCGACCTGAAACTTGCCGAGCACGGCCTCAGGATCGTCGAGCGCCGCGCGCAGAACTTCCTCCCTGCACCCGACGGCAGCTACCTGCTGACCGGCGAAGGCCGCACCCAGCAATCGGTCGAAAGGCTGAGCCCGCACGACGCAGCCGCAATCAGAGTATTCTCGAGGGAACTTGAAGCCATCGCCGACGTGCTGCGCCAATTCGTGCTGCGCGCGCCGCCGAACCTGGTCGAGGGTTTTGGCCTTGGCGCGCTGAGTGAAGCCTTCAACGCGCTTGGCACCGCCAACATTCTGCGGCGGCTGTCGCTCGAGCAGCAGCGCAATCTGCTCGACCTGTTCACCCGCTCGGCCGGTGAGATGCTCGACGAGCGCTTCGAGAACGACCTCGTCAAGGCGCTGTTCGGCTTCGATGCCATCGTCGGCAACTATGCCAGCCCTTACGCGGCCGGTTCGGCCTATGTGATGCTGCACCATGCGTTCGGCGAGGTGAACGGCAAGAAGGGTGTCTGGGGCCACGCGATCGGCGGCATGGGCGCGATCACCCAGGCGATGGCGCACGCCGCGCGCAGCCATGGTGTCGAGATCGAAACCGATGCTGGTGTCCGCGAGGTGATCGTCGAGAAGGATCGCGCCACGGGCGTCATCCTCGACAACGGCGAGACAATGCGCGCCAGATATGTCGTCTCCAACGTCAACCCGAAGCTGCTGTACACGCGCCTGGTGCCGGAGGGCGCGCTGGCGAGCGAATTTCGCACCCGCATCGCGCGATGGCAGAACGGCTCCGGCACGTTCAGGATGAACGTGGCGCTCAGCGCCCTGCCCTCGTTCACGGCGCTGCCCGGCCCGGGCGATCACCTCACCGCAGGGATCATCATCGCGCCCGCTCTCGGCTACATGGATCGCGCCTGGCGCGATGCACGTGAGTTCGGCTGGAGCCGCGCGCCCGTCGTCGAGGTGCTGATCCCCTCGACGCTCGACGGCAGTTTGAGCCCGCCGGGCCAGCACGTCGCGAGCCTGTTCTGCCAGCACGTCGCGCCGCAATTGCCGGATGGCAAATCATGGGACGACCATCGCGAAGAGGTCGCCGACCTGATGATCGCAACCGTCGATCACTACGCTCCCGGCTTCGCAGGCAGTGTGATCGGCCGCCAGATCCTGTCGCCGCTCGACCTCGAGCGGCAGTTCGGCTTGCTCGGTGGCGACATCTTTCACGGTGCACTGACCTTGAACCAGCTGTTCTCGGCGCGTCCGATGCTCGGCCATGCCGACTACCGCGGACCGCTGCGCGGTCTCTACCATTGCGGCTCGGGCGCCCATCCCGGCGGCGGGGTCACCGGCGCCCCGGGGCACAACGCCGCGCGGGCGGTGCTCGCCGACCATCGTGCGCTGTTCACGTAGAGCGGACCGCGTCGGGCGCCGCGACCGTGGCCAGGCCAAGCTGTGGACAGGTCTGTTGAGAAGCTGTGGGCTGACCGTGGTCAGGCCTTGTGTCCCTCGGCAGGACAATCGGTGAGCATCCCGGTGGACTGCCTGTGGAACAGGGGCCGACAATTCCGGGACGACGCCCTGGATGTCCTGTGGACTGGCTGCGCGAGGCGCTGTGGACAACCTGTCAAAAAGAAAACACCGGGCCTCATAGCCCGGTGCTGCTCGAGAACGCCGTCCGCGAAATTACTTGAGCGAGCTGGCGACCGTGTTGAACGTCCCACTCAAGTTCGTGCCGACGCCATTCACCGCAGCGATGATGGCGATAGCGATACCGGTCGCAATCAGTCCATATTCGATCGCGGTCGCCCCGGATTCATTGTGCAAAAATCTAACGAAAAGAGTCTTCATGGCAGCCCTGCCCTTGGTTGTGATGCCTGGAACAGGGGAGTTCCCGGTTCCGGAACCGGTACTACTACGGTGAAATCTAAAGTTGCCTGAATCGGGAACCTATCAATTCTCGCGATATTCGATTGAATCAGGCTTGATATTTTAACAAAAACCGCGCTACCGGCCTCCGATATGACCCCGCCGACACACCGCGCCAGCATCACTCTTCCGGACGAATCGACCGCAAGACGGGTGGTCGACGCGCTTTCCGAGCTGTATTTTGAGGATCAGGCGGCTTTTGCGGCCTTCGAGCGGCCGGACGGCCGCTGGGACGTTACTGTCCACTTTGCCGAGGCGCCGGACCAGGCCCTGCTGCGCGAGCTGGTCGGTCAGGTGGTGTCGCGGCAGGATGTCGCATCAACTTTGGTATTTGACACGATCGAAGCGAAGGACTGGGTCAAGGCAAGCCTGGAAGATCTGGTCCCGGTTGCGGCCGGCCGGTTCATCGTCCATGGCCAGCATGACCGGCACAGGATACCGCCAAACAAGCTCGGGATCGAGATCGAGGCAGCGCTCGCCTTCGGCACCGGCCATCACGGCACCACGCGCGGCTGCCTGCTGCTGCTCGACCATGTGCTGAAGGCCTATCAGCCCCGGCGGATGCTCGATCTGGGCACCGGGACCGGCGTGCTGGGGATTGCCGCTGCCAAGGCACAACATCGCAAGGTGCTGGCAAGCGACATCGACCCGCCGTCGGTCCGGGTCGCCGAGGAGAATGCCCGGCTCAACGGGGCAGGACATCTGGTCGATGTGATCCGTGCCACCGGCTTTGCCGCGCCGCGGTTTGCCGAGGACGGGCCGTTCGATCTGGTGCTCGCCAACATCCTCGCCAATCCGCTGCGCCAACTGGCAGGGCCGATGGCCCGACACCTCGCGTCATCCGCTCAGGTCATCCTCTCGGGCCTGCTGACGCACCAGGCACCGGCGGTCATCGCCGCCTATCGCGCCCGCGGGCTGGTGCCGCTGCGGCATCTGAAGATCGAGGGTTGGAGCAGCCTGCTGCTGCGCTCGGTCAGGTGACATGACCGCCGCCGGCAGACAGTGCGGCGACTGCACGCTCTGCTGCAAGGTGATGGCGATCGAGCAGCTGGCGAAGCCGGCCAACGCTTGGTGTGCGCATTGCAGGCCGGGGCGCGGCTGCCGGATCTATCCAAGCCGGCCGGCGGAGTGCCGCGCGTTCAGCTGCGTCTGGCTGGTCAACGAATTGCTGGAGGAGCACTGGAAGCCCTCGAGATCAAAGCTCGTCCTGACCACGTCGGACGACGGCCTCGAGGTCAGATGCGATCCGGGCTTCCCCGACGCCTGGCGCAGGCGGCCGTTTCGCAACGAGCTCAGGGAATGGGCGATATCCGGCGAGCCGCTCGACATGACCGTGGTCGTGATCGTCGGTCAACGCATCACGTTGCTGACGGCGGAGCGCGAATTCGATCTGGGTGTCGTCGGCCCCGATGAGCGGATCGTGCGTGAACTCGACGGCACCCGGGTCGTCAATGTGACGGTGGCGAAGACGTCCAACCTCGCGCCTTAAACGCGATCTGGAAGTTGGTTATTCGGATGCTGCGGAATCGCGGCCGGGCGTGTCGACCTTGTCTTGACCGGCTGCGCGCCTGGCGCGCGTCGCGACCAAACGGTCGAGCATCTGCACGATGACGCCACGTTGCTTCTGCTCGATCGGCGCGATCGGCCCGCGACGGACCGGCGGCGAGATCTTCTCAAACGTGAATGCAGGCATCGTGCATCTCCTCACCGTTGAGTTGAGACACTCCTGGACACCCCCCGCACACTTGACCGGCGATGGTGGACATCGTCCAGTCATTTCAACTATGCCATGATTCAAGCATAAGTAATGCCAAAAATGTGGTCATGCCTCAGCGCGTCGGCGCGAAGATCATGCTGCATCCGAAGAGAGTGCAAAGGCGATGTTCGAAGCCCATTTCCAAACGTTCGAAGAGCCCGAAGGCGGCGTGGCGCTGACCGCGCGCTTAAGTGCACTGCGCGAGGAATTGGCGCGGCGCAAGCTGACCGGGTTTGTGGTTCCGCGCGCCGATCAGCAGCAGAATGAGTATGTTGCGGCGTCCGAGGAGCGGCTTGCCTGGCTGACCGGCTTCACCGGATCGGCCGGGCTCGCGATCGTGCTGGGCAAGGAAGCCGCCCTGTTCGTTGACGGGCGCTACACGCTGCAGGCCGGCAAGCAGGTCGATCGCAAGGCCTGGCAGGTCGAGCCGCTGGTCGAGCCGCCGCCTGAGCACTGGCTGACCCGGCACCTGGCAGCCGGCGACCGCCTAGGATTTGACCCTTGGCTGCACACTTCTGCGGCAGCCGAACGGCTGGCGGCGGCCTGCGCCAAGGCCGGCGCCGAACTGGTCGCCGTCGACGGCAATCCGGTCGATACGGTCTGGCACGAACGGCCGGCGCCGCCGCTCGGCCCGGTCGCGATCCACGGCACGCAGTTCTCCGGCGAGATCGAGGCCGAGAAGCTGAAGCGCATCCGGCTCGAGATCAACAAGCTCGGCGTCGATGCGCTGGTGCTCTCCGACAGCCACGCGGTGGCGTGGACCTTCAACATCCGCGGCGCCGACGTCTCGCATACGCCGCTGCCGCTGTCCTACGCGCTGGTGCCGAAGGACGGCCGGCCGCTGGTGTTCATCGATCACCGCAAGCTGTCCAACGCGACCCGCGACCATCTCGAGCAGTCCGCCGATGTCGAGGAGCCGGCGGCGCTGACGACAAAACTGACCGAGCTTGCCAAACGCGGCGCCTCGATCGCACTCGACAGCGCGACCGCGGCCGATGCGTTGAGCCGCCTGATCTCCGGCGCCGGCGGCAAGCCGGTGCGCGGCAGCGATCCGGTCAGCCTGCTGAAGGCAGTCAAGAACCTCACCGAGATCGACGGCACGCGCACGGCGCATCAGCGCGACGCGGTGGCGCTCGTCCGCTTCCTCGCTTGGGTCGACCGCGAGGCGCCATCCGGCCACCTCACCGAGATCGATACCGTCGAGGCGCTGGAAACCTTCCGCCGCCAGACCGGCGCGCTCAAGGACGTCTCGTTCCCGACGATCGCCGGCACCGGGCCAAACGGCGCCATCGTGCATTATCGCGTGACGCGCAAGAGCAACCGCCGTATCGCGCCCGGCGATCTCCTGCTGATCGATTCCGGCGCGCAATATGAGGACGGCACCACCGACGTCACCCGCACCATCGCGATCGGCAAGCCGACCGACGAGATGCGCGACCGCTTCACCCGCGTGCTGCGCGGCCATATCGCGATCGCCCGCGCGATCTTCCCTGACGGCACCACCGGCGCGCAGCTCGACAGCTTCGCGCGGCAACATCTCTGGCAGGCCGGGATCGATTTCGAGCACGGCACCGGCCACGGCGTCGGCAGCTATCTCAGCGTCCATGAAGGGCCGGCGCGGATCTCCAAGCTCGGGACCACGCCGCTGAAGCGCGGCATGATCCTGTCCAACGAGCCCGGCTACTACAAGACCGACGCCTACGGGATCCGGATCGAGAACCTCGAGCTGGTGATCGGCACCGACATCGCCGGCGCCGAGAAGCCGGTCAACGCATTCGAGACGCTGACCCTGGCGCCGATCGATCGCCGACTGATCGAGGTCAGCATGCTGAGCGACGCCGAGTTGAGCTGGCTCAACGACTACCACGCCCGCGTCGCCCGCGTGGTGCGTCCGCATCTCGACGACAATGCCACCAAGCTGTGGCTCGACGAGGCGACCGCGGCGTTGAAGTAGTAGCGGCGCGCCTCGGCCCCCACCCCCGGCGTCGTCCCGGCGCAGGCCGGGACGACAGTGTAGATGTTGCGCGAGGCGAAACTACCTCGCTTCGTCGCCCGAAATGCATGGGCGTATGCCGAAACACCCGTATTCCGCGCGAACGGGCACGCTACAGTCGTTCCACAATGCTGGATCGGACCTGAATGCACGGCGTGATGGGCAAGCCGCCCGGCGCGGCCACACACAACATCGCGACATCGAAGGTCATGCTGCTGATGCTCGTCGTGATGACGGGCGTCGCGCCGATCTCGCTCTACATGCTGGTTCCAGCGCTGCCGGCGCTGGCGACCACGTTTGGCCGCGACATTTCCATCGCGCAGATGACGGTGTCGCTCTACATGGTCGGCATCGCGCTCTCGCAGCTGATCATGGGACCGCTGTCCGACAAGTTCGGCCGCCGTCCGGTGCTGCTCGCGGGCCTCGGCCTGATGGTGGTGGCCGGCATCGGCTCCGACTTCGCCGAGACCCTGCCGCAGCTGATCGCGGCGCGCTTCTTCCAGGCGCTTGGCGGCGCCAGCGGCATGGTGATCAGCCGCGCCATCATCCGCGATCTCTATCCGCGCGAGCGGGTCGGCGCCATGATCAGCCTCGTCGTCGCCGCGCTGATGATCGCGCAGATGGTGAGCCCGCTCACCGGCGGTCTTTTGGAGACCGCATTCGGCTGGCGCGCGATCCTCTATTTCATCACCGCGGCGTCGCTGACCGTGACGATCTTCATCGCGCTGGCACTGCCCGAAACCCGCCGCGACCGCGCCGACAGCTCCAGCTTCCGCGGCGACCTCGGCAAACTGCTGCGAAGCCGCGCCTTCGTCGGCTATCTGCTGTGCCAGGTGCTGGCGTCACAGATCATCTTCGCCTTCGCCGGCGGCGGTCCCTATATCGTCGTCACCCAGATGGGCCGCAGCAGCGCCGAATACGGCGCGTGGTTCGCGATGACGGGGTTCGGCTACTTCATCGGCAATCTGCTGTGCGTCCGCTTCGCGCCGCGCCACTCGCTGGAGAGACTGATCTGGTTCGGGCTCGCGCTGCAGGTCGGCGGCAGTCTCTTGAACCTGATCTGGAGTTTCACTGGAGTAAACCAGGCGCCGCTCTGGCTGTTCGGCACCCAGATGATCGTGATGGTCGCCAATGCCTTCGTGATGGCCAACTCCGCTGCCGGCGCCATCAGCATCCGCCCCGAGGCCGCCGGCACCGCCTCCGGCGCGATGGGCTTCCTGCAGCAGGGCATCGGTTCGCTGATCTCGCAGTTCGGTGCCTATCTCGGCGGCCACTCCACCACCACCCTGCCGCTGACGTCGGCGCTGTTCGCGATCTCGCTGGCCTGCGCCTGCACCATGATCTTCGTGGTACCGCGACGGAACGTGGTGGTGAGCGAAGAATTGATCGCGCAGGCCGAGGAAGACGAGCAGGGCATGATGTGAGGGGCGCTCACCCCCAGCTCGTCACCCCCTGCACATGCGGGGGATCCAGTCCGCCGCGGCCTATCGGCTCAACAATGACTGTCTCTGGAATACCGGGTCCCCAGCTTTCGCGGAGGACGACAGCGGAGAACGCGGCACTGCTGCGCGCACCCTACTCCTCGATCAGCTTCATCCACTCGTCTTCGGTCAGCACCGCAACGCCGAGCTCGCGCGCCTTGGTCAACTTCGAGCCTGCCTCTTCGCCGGCGACGACGTAGTCGGTCTTTTTTGAAACCGAGCCCGCGACCTTGGCGCCGAGACGTTCGGCCATCGCCTTGGCCTCGTCACGGGTGAATTTGGTCAGCGACCCCGTGAACACCACGGTCTTGTCCGAGACAGGCGAGCTCTTGCGCGGCTGCTCGGCGGGCTTCACCTCGATCTGCCGCAACAATTCGCCGAGCGCCTTGACGTTGCGCGGCTCGGCAAAGAACTCGACCACCGCATCGGCGACGATCTCGCCGACGCCATCGATATCGTTGAGGTCCTGGTAGGCTTCGGTGGTGTTCTCCTCGTCCGTACTGCCCTTGGCGGCGGCCAGCATCGCCGCACGGAAATTCTCGATCGTGTGGTAGTGGCGCGCGAGCAGCTTGGCGTTACCTTCGCCGACATGGCGAATGCCGAGCGCGAAGATCAACCGGTGCAGCTCGATGTTGCGGCGGGCGTCGATCGCGTCGAACAGGTTGCGCACCGAGGTTTCGCCGTAGCCTTCGCGCTCCATCAGCTTTCTGGTCGAACGTTGGTCTCGCTCGCGAAGGGTGAAGATGTCGACCGGCGACATCACCAGCCCGTCCTCGTAGAATTCCTGGATCTGCTTCTCGCCGAGACCATCGATATCGAAAGCAAGGCGCGACACGAAATGCTTCAGCCGCTCGACTGCCTGCGCCGGACAGATCAGCGCGCCGGTGCAGCGGCGCACCGCCTCGCCTTCCTCGCGGATCGCGTGGCTGCCGCACACCGGGCAAGTGTCCGGAAACTTGTACGGCTTTGCACTCTTCGGCCGTTTGTCCAGCACGACGCCGACGACCTGGGGGATGACGTCGCCGGCGCGCTGCACGACGACGGTGTCGTCGACGCGGAGATCGACGCCGTCCCGGATCGGATTGCCGTCGTTGCCGATGCCCTTGATGTAGTCCTCGTTGTGCAGGGTCGCGTTCGAAACCACGACGCCGCCGACCGTCACCGGCTCGAGCCGCGCGACCGGCGTCATCGCACCCGTGCGCCCGACCTGGATATCGATCCCCTTGAGAATCGTCGTTGCCTGTTCGGCCGCGAATTTGTGTGCGATGGCCCAGCGCGGGCTGCGCGACACGAAGCCGAGCCGCTCCTGCCAGTCGAGGCGGTCGACCTTGTAGACCACGCCGTCAATGTCGTAGCCGAGCGAAGCCCGCTCCTCGCCGATCTTGTTGTAGAATTTCAGGACGTCATCGACGCTCTTGCAGAGCGTGATCAGCGGATTGACCACGAAGCCTGCTCTGTCCATCCACTCCAGCATGCCGTGCTGGGTGTCGGCGGGTGGCTCGCTCATCTCGCCCCATGTATAGGCGAAGAATTTCAGCGGTCGTGACGCGGTGATCGAGACGTCTTTCTGGCGCAGCGAGCCCGCCGCCGAATTGCGCGGATTGGCAAACACCGTGTCGTCGGCCGCGGCCTGCTTCTTGTTCAGCTCAAGGAAGTCCTTCTTGAGCATGTAGACTTCGCCGCGCATTTCGCAGGCTGCGGGAACGTTGCGTCCCTTCAGGGTGTGCGGAATGTCCTTGATGGTCCGGACGTTGGCGGTGACATCCTCGCCGGTGAAGCCGTCGCCACGCGTCGCGGCGCGGACCAGTTCGCCATTTTCGTAGCGCAGCGAGAGCGACAGGCCGTCGATCTTCGGCTCGGCGACCAACGCCGGAATGTGGTCGGAGTCCAGCTTGAGAAAGCGCCTGATACGTTCGACGAATTCGGTGACGTCCTCGTCGCTGAATGCGTTGCCGAGCGACAGCATCGGAACGACGTGCTGCACCTTGGCAAAGCCGCGGGCCGGCGCAGCGCCGACCGTCTGGGTCGGCGAGTCCTTGGTGACGAGATCGGGAAACCTGGCCTCGATTGCTTCCAGGCGCTGCCGCAACGCGTCGTAGGCCGCATCGGATACGGTCGGCGCGTCCTTCTGGTAGTAGCGCTCGTTGTGCCCCTCGATCTCGAGCGAAAGCCGCATGTGCTCGACCTTGGCCTGGGCCTTGGTGAGCTTGTCGACGTCGACCAGCGCTTTCTTCGCCTTGGCAGCCATCGGCAGACTAGCTCGCCGCCCTGAGCAGCCGTTCCGCCGCGGCCCTCGCCTCCGCGGTGATCTCGGCGCCGGCCAGCATGCGCGCGATCTCCTCGCGGCGGTGGTCGGCGGCGAGCGCGTTGACGCGGGTGGCGACGCGCTTGCCCTTGTCGAGCGCATCCTTGGAGATCAGAAGATGCTGGCTGGCGCGAGCTGCGACCTGCGGCGCATGCGTCACCGCCATCACCTGCACCTTGCCGGCGAGACGCGCCAGCCGCGAGCCGATCGCATCCGCCACCGCGCCGCCCACACCGGTGTCGATTTCGTCGAACACCAAAGTCGGCGCCGAGCCGCGATCGGCCAGCACGACCTTCAGCGCCAGCAGGAAGCGCGACAGCTCACCGCCGGAGGCGACCTTCATCATTGGCCCCGGCTTGGTGCCCGGATTGGTCTGAACCCAGAACTCGACGCGGTCGATGCCCTGCGGCCCCGGCGCGGCGGCATTGGCCTCGACCTGGGTCATGAATTTCGCACGCTCGAGCTTGAGTGGCGCGAGCTCGGCATTGACGGCCTTGTTGAGCTTCTCGGCCGCCTTGACGCGCGCCGCCGAGAGCTTCGCCGCCGCCGCCCCATAGCGCTTGTCGGCCTCAGTGGCGGCCGCTTCCAGCTTCTTCAGCTGGTCCGCGCCGGCATCGATCAGCGCGACGTCACCGGCGTATTGCGCCGCCAGCGCCGCCAGCAGATCGACCGGTGTCGAATATTTGCGCGAGGCGGCCCGCAGCGCGAACAGCCGCTCCTCGATGCGCTCGAGCTCGGCCGGATCGAAGTCGGTCGCGGCCAGCGCAGCGTGGAGATGCTGGTCGGCCTCTTCCAGCGCGTTGATCGCGATATCGATCGCCTTCACCGCCGGCTCGATCAGGCTGGGCGCGTTGGCAGCGCGCCGCTCCAGCCGCCGCACTGCGGCCGACAGGGCCGACACCGGCGAATGCGAGCCGCCGATCGCCTCCTGCGCCTCGCGCAGATCGGTCGCGACCTTCTCGCCCTGCATCATGGTGGTGCGGCGATTGGCGAGCTCGGTCTCCTCGCCCTCCTTCGGCGCCAGCGTCTTCAGCTCCTGGGAGGCATGGCGCAGATAGTCGGCCTCGCGCGCGGCGCGCTCCATGCCGGCGCGATGCTCTTCGAGCGCGGTGCTCGCGGTCCGCCTGATCTCCCACAGCGCCTCCAGCGCCGCGACGTCCTTCTCGTGGCCGGCGAAGGCATCGAGCAGCTGGCGATGGGTGGAGGCGTCGACCAGAGCACGTTCGTCGTGCTGGCCGTGGATCTCGACCAGGACCGCGCCGACCGCCTTCAGGGTCTGCACGCTGATTGCCTGGTCGTTGATGAAGGCGCGGGTGCGGCCGTCGGCGAGCTGCACGCGGCGCAGGATCATTTCACCGGTGTCGTCGAGGCCGTTCTCGGCGAGGATTTTTGCGGCCGGGTGCCCCTTCGGGACACCGAAGGTGGCGGTGACCTGGCCCTGCTCGGCGCCATGGCGCACCAGTCCGGCATCGCCGCGGCCGCCGAGCGCCAGCGCGAAGGCATCAAGCAGGATGGATTTGCCGGCGCCGGTCTCGCCGGTTAGCACCGCCAGGCCACGGGAAAATTCGATATCAAGCCGTTCGATCAGGACGATGTCACGGATCGACAGACGGGCCAGCATGCGAGGACAATTCCTAGCCGAGACCTATCTTCTTGAAGGTCCTGCTGATCCAGGATCCCTGATTCTCGCTCGGCTCGAGACCGCCGGACTTTACTAGATTATATGCGTCCTTGTACCAGCGGCTGTCTGGAAAATTGTGGCCGAGCACCGCGGCGGCGGTCTGCGCCTCGCCGGCGATGCCGATCGCCATATAGGCTTCGGTGAGCCGGTAGAGCGCCTCTTCGACGTGGCGGGTGGTCTGGTACTGGGTGACGACGGTCTTGAAGCGGTTGATCGCGGCGGTGAAGTCGCGCTTCTCGATGTAATAGCGCCCGACCGCCATCTCCTTGCCGGCGAGCTGGTCGCGCGCGGCTTGGATCTTGTTCTTGGCCTGGGTGGCGTATTCCGAGGTCGGATATTTGCGCACCACCTCTTCGAGCGCCGCGATCGCCTTCTCGGTACGACTCTGGTCGCGCGAGATGTCCGGGATCTGGTCGAAATGCGATGCCGCGATCAGGTACTGGGCGTAGGAGGCGTCCGGGCTACCGGGATGCAGCGTTACGTAGCGGGTGGCGGAGCCGATGCAGCTGTCGTAGTCGCCCGCCTGATAGTACGAATAGGCCGACATCAGGAGCGACTTGCGCGCCCAGTCCGAATAGGGATGCTGACGGTCGACTTCCTCGAACTTCTTCGAAGCGGCCTTCAGGTCCTTCTTCTCGTTCATCATGTACAAGCCCTCATTGTAGAGCTTGTCCGCGGGCTCATCGACGAACGTGTCGTCCTTGGCCATGAACTTGTCCCACAGCGCGCCGGTGCCGCAGCCGCTCAGCGGCAGTGCCAGCACGATCAGGCCCGCCGCGAAACGCAGCGCGCGCGCGGCCTTGGTCAGGCCGGAGACGTCAGAAGAAGAGCGTGGTTCGAGCGCCATACGCATTGCCGACATGGATTGTAAAACCTGACGCCTTTGATGCGGTTAACGGCGACCCCACTCCACCCATGAACCGCGATCATGGATGCAATATCTCTCGCACCGTTGGCGCCGTATCAAGGCAACCGCGGGCCTGTTTAACCGAAAAATGACCGTCGACCAACCGAATAGGGAGCCAATCCGCCGGGAATAAGGCGACCCGGCGAAGCTCACAGCCTGCTGTGGTTATTACGGAAATTGGGGTCGACCGGCCAGGCGATCAGGAATTGGGCGATCAGGACACGTCCGGGCCGTAGGCAGGGGCGACGAGACCGCCTACGGTGCCTGCACCGGCCTCGACATGGCCACGGACCGGCCGCCGGGCGGTCTCCGCTTCGACCACGCGCCAGGCGCTGCGGTCGGCGAGCAGCGCCTTCAGCACTGCGTTGTTGAGCTTGTGACCGCCCCGGACCGAACGGTAGCTGCCAAGCAGCGGCAGGCCGGCCAGCGCGAGATCGCCGATCACGTCGAGCACCTTGTGGCGGACGCATTCGTCGCTGTAGCGCAGGCCCTCAGCATTGAGCAGCCGGGTATCGTCGAACACCACCGTGTTGTCGAAGCTGGCGCCGAGCGCGAAACCCGCGCTCCAGAGCCGCGCGGTGTCGCTGATGCATCCGAACGTCCGGGCGCGGGCGACGTCGCGGCGGAAGCTTTCCGGTGACAGGTCGAAGAAGAAGCTCTGGCGGCCGATCACCGGGTTGGCGAAATCAATCTCGACCTCGGCCCGGAATCCGCCGGCAAACGGACGCAGCTCGCCGAGCGCTTCGCCGATCTTGACCTGCACCGGCTTCAACACCTGGATGAAGCGGCGCACGGCGGGTTGGGTGACGATGCCGGCCTGCTCGATGGCGGCAACGAAGGCAGCCGAGCTGCCGTCCATGATTGGAACTTCGGGTCCATCGACTTCGATGGTAGCGTTGTCGATGCCCATACCGCGCAGCGCAGCGAGCACATGTTCCGCGGTGGAAACCAGGGGCCCTTCGCGGTCACCCAGCACCGTCGAAAACTCGGTGGCGATCACAGCATCGGCGTCGGCGTGGATTTCGCGGTCGGCACCGTCGAGGCCGGTGCGGATAAAAATATAACCTGCATCGACAGGTGCAGGTCCCAGCGTGAGACTGGCAGAAAGACCGGAATGAACGCCTACGCCAGTCACGGTGGCTTGCGACTGAAGCGTTGTCTGACGGCTGAACTTCATTCGATAATGCCCACTACCCGACTTCGCTCAATTCAAGTGGCCAAACTTCCCCAAGGCCGACTCGCTTGAGCTCCCCAAGTCCGGGCAGACCATAGTGATTGCCCTAAAGCGCGCCAACTCACGCTTGTTTACCGATTGTTACCCCACCTCTGCCGCATTCGCGCCCAAGGTTAACCAAATTGCGGCAGCGAAAACGACCCTCGGCGAGTGGCCATCTGACCACCGAAATAATAATTAATCATTTAAAATCAGTTGCTTGTTTATCCGACGCAACCGCCTGCCCGCCAAAAGGAGAAGGCCTCGGCGGTTCCCCGCCGAGGCCTTCTTCGTCGCCAAGGTTGTAACAAACTTCAGTTTGCCTGCCGGCGCAGGAAGGCCGGGATATCAAGATGGTCGTCACCCTGTGGCGCCGGTGCAACAGGCGCTTGGCGGCCATGGGCATCCAAACCTTGCGGCGCCGGGCGTTTCGCATATTCCGATACCGGCGATTCGTTCGCCGAGATCTGTTGGGCGACGTTGCGGGCCGCCTTGCGCTCGGGCAGCGGCGGCATCGTCGGCATCGCCGGACCCGAGGCACGGGCCGCGATCGGCGGCTCGGTCTCTTCGTCGCGGCGGCCGAGGCCGACATTGGCCAGCCGCTGCAGCAGCGACAGCCGGGTCTTCTGTGGGTGCTCTGCCTCGCCGTCACCGCTGGCCTGGCGGATCTCCGCCTGCGCCGGCATCGGCAGATCCTCGAACTTCGGCATCCGCGGGGCACGGACCGGCGACCGCTCCGCCGCCTGCGGGATGAAGGTCTCGGGCGGCATCGGCTCGTGCTGTTCGGCACGGGCCGCCTCGTGGTCCGGGAACAGGGTGGGCTTCTGGGCGATCGGCCGCACGGTAACGTCACCGTAGGACCCGGGCTGCATCGGCGCCTGAGCCGATGCGCTGTCCGGGGCAACGGCGGCAGCGATTGCCGCGAGCGCGGCGCGCTCGACGGCCGGACGCTGCTGGGCTGCGGCGGGAGCTGCAATCGGAGCAACCGTCACGCCCGTCGGCGGCTCCAGCTTCTGGGCGCGCTCGGCCATCCGCTGATTGTCGGCGCGCAGGCGAGCGGTCAGATCGGCCAGCCGGCTCTCGGGCGATCCGCCCGCCTGCTGTGCGGGAGCCTGGGCGCGGGAGGCGATCGCGGCCTGCTCGATACCGGTTGCGACCACCGAGACGCGGATGACGCCGTCGAGCGATTCGTCGAAGGTGGCGCCGACGATGATGTTGGCGTCGGCATCGACTTCTTCGCGGATGCGGGTTGCGGCTTCGTCGACCTCGAACAGGGTGAGGTCCTTGCCGCCCGTGATCGAGATCAACAGGCCGCGGGCGCCCTTCATCGAGCTATCGTCGATCAGCGGGTTGGCGATCGCAGCTTCGGCGGCGGTCAGCGCGCGCTTCTCGCCGGTGGCCTCGCCGGTGCCCATCATCGCCTTGCCCATTTCCCGCATCACGGCGCGGACGTCGGCGAAGTCGAGGTTGATCAGGCCTTCCTTGACCATCAGGTCGGTAATGCAGGCGACGCCCGAGTACAGCACCTGGTCGGCCATCGCGAACGCGTCGGCGAAGGTGGTCTTCTCGTTGGCGACCCGGAACAGGTTCTGGTTCGGGATGATCAGCAGCGTGTCGACCACCTTGTGGAGCTCGGAGATGCCGTGCTCGGCGGTGCGCATCCGGCGCTGACCCTCGAAGTGGAACGGCTTCGTCACCACACCGACGGTGAGGATTCCCATCTCGCGGGCAGCCTTGGCGATCACGGGCGCTGCCCCGGTGCCGGTGCCGCCGCCCATGCCGGCGGTGACGAACACCATGTTGGCGCCGGTGAGGTGATCGCGCAGCTCGTCCATCACCTCCTGCGCGGCGGCAGCGCCAACATCGGGCTGCGAACCGGCGCCGAGGCCCTGGGTGACCTGGGTGCCCATCTGGATGATGCGCTGCGCCTTCGACATGGTCAGCGCCTGCGCGTCGGTGTTGGCGACGACGAAGTCGACGCCCTGCAACCCGGCGGTGATCATGTTGTTGACGGCATTACCACCCGCGCCGCCGACGCCGAAGACGGTGATCCGCGGTTTCAGCTCGCTGATGTCAGGGGGTGTCAGATTGAGTGCCATGGTTGCCTCTCTCGATTATGCGCGCGTTGGTTCGTCCCGGCCGCTGGCCGCAGGAGCTGGTGAAAATGCAATGAGCCGGGGTGTGGTCATCAGAAGCCCTCGCGAAGCCATCGTCCGACCTTTCCGAAGTAACCGTCTGTCCCTGTCCTGAGCTGCCGCGTGCGCCGCGGTTCGACATGTTCAAGATGTGCGTATTGCGGATAGACCAGGAGGCCCGTCGGCACCGAGAACGAGGCGCCCTTCGCCTCGTTCGGCAGCCGGCCGAAGCCGAGCGGGCGACCGATGCGGACCTGACGGTTCAGGATACGGGTGGCAAGCTCGACGGTGCCGGTGAGCTGCGAGGCGCCGCCGCTCAGCACGACGCGCGCCCTCGGCTCTGCCGCAAAGGGAGAATCCGCGAGCCGGTCACGGATCATTTCGAAAATCTCCTCGGCGCGATGCCGGACAATGTTGGCGATCGTGGCGCGGGACACGATTTGCGGAGTCTCCCGATCGTCGCCTGCAGTGGGAACGGACATCAGCTCGCGCGAGTCCGAACCGCCGGTCAGCACGGTGCCGTATAAAGTCTTGATTCGCTCGGCATCCGCAATGCACGCACCGATGCCGCGCGCAAGATCCATCGTGATGTGTTGCCCGCCGAGCGCAAATCCGGATGCGTGCACGAGGCGGCCGCCGGAATAGGTCGCGATCGTCGTCGAGCCTGCGCCCATCTCGACGACGGCAGCGCCGAGATCGGCTTCGTCATCGGTCAGCACCGATAAGCCCGCGACATAGGGGCTCGACGCCATGGCTTCGACGTTGAGATGGCAGCGCTCGACCACCAGCATCAGGTTCTTGGCGACCGTCGCATCCGACGTCACCACATTCATGTCGACGCCGAACTGGCGCGCCACCATACCTTTGGGATCGCGGATGCCCTTGACGCCATCGAGCGCGTAGCCGACCGGCAGCGCATGCAACACGGTGCGGCCGGCGCCGGCGGCGTGACGCATGCCCGCCGAAGTGACGCGGCTGATGTCGTCCGCGGTCACCGAGCCGCCGTGGATATCGGCCGCGGCTTCAACCAGTTGGCCATGCAGCCTGCCGCCGGAGACCGACAGCAGGACGGATTCGACACGGACTTTGGCCATGCGCTCGGCCAGCGCCACGGCATGGCGCACCGCCTTCTCGCATTCGGCGAGATCGACGACGGAGCCGGCCTTGACGCCGCGCGACTGGATCTGGCTGTAGCCGATCAATTCGACCGCATGGGTGCGGCCGCGCAGCGCCTCGTTCGGCGGCGACGGCTTGAGCCGCGCGATCATGCAGGCGATCTTGCTGGAGCCGACGTCGAGCGAAGCCACCATCGCGGTGCGCTTCTGCATCGGCCGGGTCTTCGGGGTCAGATTGCGATCGAGGCCGGTCATGCGGAATCACCCGGCTTCTTCTTGGACTTCTTGTCCTTGAACAGTTCGTCGCGCGCCTTGCCGGCTTCCTCGGACAATTGGACGATCAGCCGATCGGGCAGGCGCATGTCGACCGCAACGATGTCGCGCGAGAACAGCTTCTCGTCCTTGTCGAGCCTGGAGAGCGCGGCCAAAGCGTTGCCGACGTCGTTCTCCGGCAGGCGGACGTCGAGGCCGTCCTTCAGGCGCAGGTTCCAGCGCCGCTCGCCGACGAAGATCGCGGCCTTGGTCACCGAACGCACCTGCGGATAACGGTCGAGCAGCGCCAGGAAGTCCTGGGCCCTGACATCGGCGCCCTTGCCCACCACCAGCGGCAGATTGAGGAAGCGGCGCGAGACGTAGGGCTCGAGCACCGCGCCGTCGGAGGCGATCACCGACAAGCGGCCGTTCTGCTGCCACAGCGCGAAGGCGGTGCGCTCGACGATGTCGATCTGCAGCCGGCCCGGATAGAGTTTCAGGATCGTGGCGTCGGCGATCCAGGGATTGGCCTTCAGCTTGGCGCGCACGATGTCGGCGTCGAGGAACAGCAGCGAGGAGCGGCCGTTGACACCGCCGATCGCAAGCACCTCGTCCTGGCTCAGCTGCTTGCGGCCGTTGATGCCGACGGTGGTGATGCGGAAGCCCGCGGAATTGGCCAGCGCGTTGCGGGTGTCGCTGAGCGCGGCGGTGAATTCCTCGAGATGGCCGCCCCTGACGATGCCGAAGCCCAGGCTGCCGAACAGGATCGCCAGCGTCGCGACGAGGCCGATGCGGCGCGGCAGATAGCGTTCGACCATCACGATGTAGCGGTTCGGCGGCTCGCGATCGATGATGACTGGCGGCCGCCTGACAGGACGCTGCCTGCGGCGTGCGAGATGGGCGCCGACATACTCGCGCAGCAGCACTGCCGCTCCAATAGCGGCTGCTTTCAGGTCAGCTTGAGGCCCCAGCGATCGCAGCGATCGGGTGAGGCGTCCTGCACCATCCATTGCACGAGCTCGTCACATGTTGCGCCCGCAAACCCTGCGGGGTCTCGGCACAAGTGTCGTCTCGGCTGGACCGGTGGGATTAGAGAGGCCCCCTGTTCCCTGGTTGCGATCCTCGAAGCGGTAATCCGCGACAGCTCACGCCCCGGCAGCCAAGCGCTACATGCGCCGCCAGCGTTAACCTTCGGGCTTCCTGGTAAACAAATGGTAAAGGAGTTCAGCCTGGAGTGTATTTTGATCAACGCTTTGAGTACTTTGCCGCGAACCCGTTAGCATTTTAGCAACAGCGCCGGGTTCCATGCGGCCGGCTCGCGGCGGGTTCCCCGCCCGATCGGCCTTAACTCCTGGCGCGCCGACGGCCGAGCTCGATCTGGTCGACCAGGAAGTCGGCAAAGGCGATGCCCTGTGCTTTCAAGGCCTTAGGGTACAGCGATGCCGCGGTGAGGCCGGGCAGCGTGTTGGTCTCAAGGTAGACCGGGCCATTGGCCGACACGATGAAATCGCTGCGCGAGTAGCCGGTGCAGGACAATGCGCGGTGCGCCCGCAACGCATGGTCCATGATTGCGGCGCTGACCTCGGGCGCGAAACGTCCGGGGCAAATCTCCTGGGTCGACTTCAGAAGGTATTTGGCTGTGTAGTCGAAGCCCCCCTCCGCCGGCACGATCTCGATCGGCGGCAGCGCGAACACCGTGCCGTCGGATTGCTCGAGCACGCCGCAGGTCGCCTCCACGCCCGATACGAACGGCTCGATCAGATAGTCTTCATGCTTGGCGGCATTGCGGACCGCGGCGAGGTCCTGCTTGGCGTTGACGAAGATCAGCCCGTAGCTCGATCCGTCCTTGGCGGGCTTTGCGATCAGCCTGCCGTGCTGGGCGAAGGCATCGTCGATCTGATCGACGGTGATGCCCTGCGGCGCGTTGAGGCCCGCGATCGCGGCGAAGCGCTTCGCCGACGGCTTGTCGAACGCCAAATGCGACGACGCCGAGCCGGAGCCGGTGAACGCGACGCCGCGCATCTCGCACATCGCCTGCAACTCACCGTTCTCGGCGCGACCACCGTGCAGGCCAAGCACCAGCACGCGCTGCTCGGCGCCTGCTTTGTCGAGCGCTTTGTCGAGCGCGATGCCAGGACCGCCGGGCTTGAAGTCGATCTCGAAGGGCCGCGTGTGGCCGAGCAGCTGTTCGGACGTCACCGCATGCACGGTGTCGTCGACGTCCCAGAACCAGAGACCAGCGTCGGGCAGTGCGCGGTGCAGCGCCTGCGCGCTCGCCACCGAGACCAGCCGCTCCTTGTTGGTGCCGCCGAACAGAATGGTCACCTGCATCAGCTTTTCCCGATCCGCTTGATTTCCCAATGCAGCTCAATTCCGCTGCTCTGCTTGACCCGCTCGCGCACCGTCTCGCCGAGCGTCTCGATGTCATGCCCGGTGGCGTTGCCGGTGTTGATCAGGAAATTGCAGTGCATCTCCGACACCTGCGCGCCGCCGACCTTGAGGCCGCGGCAGCCGGCAGCGTCGATCAGTTTCCAGGCGCTGTTATCAGGCGGATTCTTGAAGGTCGAGCCGCCGGTCTTCTCGCGGATCGGCTGCGCGGTCTCGCGATGGGTCTGCACCTCATTCATGCGGGTGCGGATCGCATCCGCATCGGTGATCCTGCCGCGGAAGCGCGCCGAGGTGAACACGATGGACGGATCGACGCCGGAGTTGCGATAGACGAACTTCATGTCGGCATTGCCGAACGTGTGCCTGGTGCCGTCACGGCCGATGCCGGTAGCCTCGATCAGCACGTCCTTGGTCTCGCCGCCATTGGCGCCGGCATTCATGCGCAGCGCACCGCCGACCGTGCCGGGAATCCCGAAGAAGAATTCCATGCCGCCGATGTTTGCCGCCGCCGCCGTCTCGGCGACGCGCTTGTCGAGCGCCGCGGCGCCGGCGGTGACGACATCGCCGGCCGCACTGGTCTCGCCAAAGGCACGCGGCGCGAGCCGGATCACGGCGCCGGGCATGCCGCCGTCGCGCACGATCAGATTGGAGCCGACGCCGACGACATAGACCGGCAATTCCTGCGGCAGCCGCTTCAAGAAGTAGGCGAGATCATCCTCATCGGCCGGCGTAAACAGCACCTGCGCCGGGCCGCCGACGCGAAACCAGGTCAGCTCCGCCATCGACTGGTTCGCCAGCAGCCGCCCGCGCAACTCCGGCATCGCGGCTTTCAGGTCGGGCGTGATGTCGGGGAAGGTCACGATCACCCCAGCGCTTTCAGTTCGCCGGGCAGTGCGTAGGCCCATTGCGTGATATTGCCAGCGCCGAGGCAGACGACGAGATCGCCGGACTTGGCGATGCCGTGAACGATCTTCGCGAGCTCGCCGGCGTTCGGCAGCGGGACCACGTTGCGATGGCCGTGGGCGCGCAGGCCGGCAGCAAAGTGATCGCGGTCGATGCCTGTGATCGGCGCCTCGCCCGCCGGATAGACCTCGGCGACCACGACCGCGTCGGCATCGTTGAAGCAGGTGCAGAATTCCTCGAACAGCGACTGCAGACGGGTGTAGCGATGCGGCTGCACCACGGCGACGATCTTGCCGTTGGTGGATTCCCGCGCCGCCTTCAGCACGGCCGCGATCTCGACCGGATGATGACCGTAATCGTCGATCACGGTGATGCCGTTGGTCTCGCCGGTCTTGGTGAAGCGCCGCTTGACGCCGCCGAAGCCGGCCATGGCCTGGCGGATCACGTCATCGGACACGCCGAGCTGGTGCGCGACCGCGATCGCCGCCGTCGCGTTCGACGCGTTATGACGTCCCGGCATCGGCAGCATGATGTCGGCGATTTCGTGCGTTGCGCCCGACTTGCGATCGCGGATCGCGACCTTGAACTTGGAGCCGCCGCCCATCGGCGTCAGATCCAGCAGCTGCGCATCGGCCTGCGGATTCTGCCCGTAGGTGATGATGCGGCGGTCCTCGATCTTGCCGACCAGGGTTTGCACCACCGGATGATCGGTGCACATCACGGCAAAGCCGTAGAACGGAACGTTCTCGACGAAATTGCGGAACGCGTCCTGGATCGCCTCGAAGGTCTTGAAGTGATCGAGATGCTCGGGATCGATATTGGTGACGATGACGACATCAGACGGCAGCTTCAGGAACGTGCCGTCGCTCTCGTCGGCTTCGACCACCATCCAGTCGCCGGCCCCGAGCCGGGCATTGGAACCATAGGCATTGATGATGCCGCCATTGATCACGGTCGGATCGAGGCCACCGGCGTCGAGCAAGGTCGCCACCATCGTGGTCGTGGTGGTCTTGCCGTGGGTGCCGGCGATCGCGACGCAGCTCTTCAGCCGCATCAGCTCCGCCAGCATCTCGGCACGCCGCACCACGGGAATGCGCTGCGCCCGCGCCGCCATCAGCTCCGGATTGTCGCGCTTGATCGCGGTCGAGACCACGACGACATCGGCGCCATCGACGTTCTCGGCAGCGTGGCCGACCGAGATCTTGGCGCCCTTCTTACGCAGCCGGTCGAGGTTGTAATTGTCCGACGCGTCGGAGCCCTGCACGGTGTAGCCGAGATTGATCAGCACCTCGGCGATGCCGCTCATGCCGATGCCGCCGATCCCGACGAAGTGAATGGGTCCGATCTCGCGCGGCAGTCTCATGATCCGGTTCCTGATATCATCGTCCGCCCTGTGCGAGCTTCGCTGCGGAGCGGACGATTTGGCTTCTCTGCGCGCCTTATAGCGGCAGCGCGGACTACTGGATGCCCCGCTTTTCCCATGCGTGACAAGGGCTTTTTCCGCCCCACGGCCGTGGAAATGTCGCCGTTGTCAGCTAGCGGCCGGTGCTGGTGATCTGACACCACGGACATCTCCATCCCGACCCGGCAGCTACGCCGCTCCCGACCGCACGGCATGTGCGGCGAACTCATCCTGCATCTCGATGACGCGAAGATAATTGCGCAGCCGGTTGGTCTCGAGCGCGCGCAGCAGCTTGTTCCGGTGATAGGGCAGCACGAGCTCGGCAAGCTGTGCGCTCCAGCTGGCGTTCATGTCGAACAGCACCCCGAGGCCGAACACGGCGGGGATCTCGGCGAAGCCGAACTCCCTGCCCTGCGCCAGCTCCTCAGCGAGGAAGTCATCGATCGCGGTCATCACGCCATTGCGCGCACCGCCGGCGACGTTTGCGAATGCGGCGAAGCCCGCGCCGCGAAATCCACGGCCCTCGACCAGCACCGGGCGATCCAGCGTGGCGCCGGCGTTGAAACTGTGCGGGTGACGAAACTCGGCGGGAATCTGGCCGGGCGCGTAATACATGTCGCGCCGCCCGCAAGGCCAGCCAACATCGTGCAGGAAGACCAGCACGGGCTTGCCGTCACGGCGGCTGATCGCCTCGATCTGCCTGAGCTCGTGATAGACCGTGTACCAATTGTGGTCGCCATCAACGATCCAGGCATCGGCCGCATCCAGCTCGCCGAACGCATCGAGGCTGGGCTTCGCGATGTGACGCACATCCGGATTAGCGCTCACCCAGTCGAGGAATTCGCGCTTTGGCGCAGGATCGATGCTGGTGAGCCGGCCACCGCGGGCGCGGCAGTGATCGGCGAGCAGCGCCGACATGCCGCCATACTCCGCGCCGATCTCGACGATGTCTTGCGCATTCGAGAGCCGCAGCGCTTCGAGGATCAGCTCCGAGAATTCCGAGACGGAGTGAATCAAAAGACCCGTCATGATCTAGTCTCCCCCGGCGTCCTGCCGGATTGGCGCATCAAATCCCGGCCACTTTCGTGACCAGATCGGCCAGCCGCTCGGCTGCATCGAGCCGGCCGACGCTGCGCGCGGCTTCCGCCATCGCGGTCAGTCTCTCGGGCTCGGCGGCGAAGGCCGATATCTCAGCCGCGAGCCGTTCCGGCGTGAAGTCGCCCTGCGTGATGCGCAGCGCGCCGTTCGCTTGCGACAGCACGCCGGCATTGGCGAACTGGTCCTGATCGATCGCGCCGGGCAGCGGCACCAGGATCGAGGGCCGGCCGATCGCGGCGAGCTCGGCCACGGTGCCGGCGCCGGAGCGCGAGATCACGAGCTGGCTCGAGGCCAGCCGCGCCGGCAGGTCGGCAAAGAACGGCGCGAGTTCGGCATCGATCTTGAGCCGGTCATAGACCGCGCGCACCCGCGCCATGTCCTCGTCGCGCACCTGCTGGGTGACGATCAGGCGGCTCCACAACGCGGGCGCAAGCTTTTCGATCGCCGGCGGCACGATGTCGCTCATCACGCGCGCGCCCTGGCTGCCGCCAACGACCAGCAGGCGCAGCGGTCCGTTTACCTCGGGCGGGGTGTATTTCACCGCGGCGGCGGCGAGGATCGCGGGGCGCATCGGCGTGCCGACGGTGGTGGCCTTGCCAGCGAGCGCCGGATCGCGATCGAGCACGCCGGGCAGCGAGGTCGCGATCGCGTTGACGCGGCCGGAGAGGAAGCGGTTGGCGCGGCCGAGCACCGCATTGGCATCGTGGATGATGCCGGGGACGCCGAGCATCCGCGCCGCCATCAGCGGCGGCAGGGTCGGGTAACCGCCGAAACCGACGACGGCCGACGGCTTCAACCGGCGCACCACATTGGCGGCGACCAGCGTGCCGTAGCCGAGCATCAGCACGGTCTGCGCCAGCGAGATCGGGTTCCGGCTGCGCACGGTGGCGCTCGGCACCAGCTCGATGCTCTCCCGGCCGAACAGGCCTGAGTAGCGCAGCGCGCGGCCGTCGGTCGCCAGCCGCACCCGCAGGCCGCGCTTGATCAGTTCCACGGCGAGCGCTTCGGCCGGGAACAGATGGCCGCCGGTGCCACCGGCCGCCAGCAGAATCAGGGGGGACTCAGCCATGGCAGCAATTTATACCGTCATTGCGCGCGAAGCGACTTGTCCGCCGGAGCCTTGGCGAAGGCGGAAGCAGTCCATGGCGCTCCCCGCAATGACGATGGAAAGCTTCATGCGTAGGCGCGCCGGGTGCTGGCGCCTTCCATCGATTCGATCTCCGTGCGCGGCCGCTGCCGTGTCAGCGCCAGCATCATGCCGACGCCATAGGCCAGCGACACGAACGAGGAGCCGCCATAGGAGATGAACGGCAGCGTCATGCCCTTGGCCGGGATCAGTTGCAGGTTGACCGCCATGTTGATGGTCGCCTGCACGCCGAACAGGATCGCAAGCCCCGACGCCGCGAAGCGCGAGAACATGTCCTCGGTGGCGTAAGCACGCGTCAGCGTGCGGATCACGATGAAGCCGAACAGGGCGACCAGCATCAGGCAGAGGATGATGCCGAATTCTTCCGCTGCCACCGCGAACACGAAGTCGGTGTGGCTGTCCGGCAGGCTGCGTTTTGCAATTCCCTCACCGGGACCAAGCCCGAACCAGCCGCCGTTCCAGAAGGCCTCCATCGCGGTGTCGACCTGGAAGGTGTCGCCGGAGGCTGGATTCATGAAGCGCTTGATGCGGCCGGCGACGTGCGGCACCAAAAGATACGCGCCGAACAGGCCCGCGCCGGCCGCGCCGGCGAGCCCGAACACCCAGATCATCCGCATGCCCGCGATGAAGAACAGCGCGCCCCAGACGGTGAGGATCAGCATGGTCTGGCCGAAGTCCGGCTCCATCACCAGCAGCGTGACCAGCGTCAGCAGCAACGCCAGCGCCATCGAGGTCGCCGGCATCTCCGGCCGCTTGGTCGATTCCGCAAACAGCCAGGCCGCGACGATGACGAAGGCGGGCTTGGCGGCCTCGGAAGCCTGGATGTTGACGCCGAGCAGCGTGATCCAGCGCCGCGAACCCTTGACCTCGGGCCCGATCAAGAGCGTCAACACGATCAGCGCGATCGAGACCACGAACACGATCAGCGCGGTGCGCCGGATCTGCCGCGGCGTCATGAACGACACCCCGATCAGCACCATCAGCGACGGCACCAGGAACATGACATGGCGGTTGAAGAAGTGGAACGGATCGAGCCCGATCCGCGTCGCGACCGGCGGGCTTGCCGCCAGCGACAGGATGACGCCGGCCAGCATCAACGCGGCGATCGCGACAAGCAGCAGCTTGTCGACGGTCCACCACCAGTCCGAGAACGGGGTGCGTTGGTCACGGGCGAGCATGGGCGTCCCCAGATGGCAGAGGTAACGTCCATTCGTGGCGCAGGATGGTTTCCAAGGGGTTAATGGGTTGGATAACTTTTGAGGGAGGTGCAGAGGGCTCTTTCACTGCCGCAGACCCCAACTACAGCTGTCGTCCCGGCGAAGGCCGGGACCCATACGCCGCAGCAGGTGTCGTGAACGGGACACGTCGTTCCAGCGACGCTCAACAATATCATTTTGTGGTTATGGGTCCCGGCCTTCGCCGGGACGACGATGAATGCGTGGCACGATCTGGTGGGTTCGCTACGCTCTACCCATCCCACAATTCTGCTGGGCTCTCACACCACCGGCTTCACACCCGGCAGCGCCTGGACGATGTCGCGGAAGGCGGTGCCGCGGATTTCGAAATTGCGGTACTGGTCGAACGAGGCGCAGGCCGGCGACAGCAGCACGACGGCCTCTGCGAGCCCCGACGCTTCCGCATCGCGCGCGGCGCTGGCGATCGCGACGTCGAGCGTGCCGGACATCTCGTGCGCAACGCGGTCACCGAGCGTGCCGGAGAATTCGGCCGCCGCCTCGCCGATCAGATAGGCCTTACGGATGCGCGGGAAATAGCCGGTCAGGCCCGTGATGCCGCCGGCCTTCGGCTTGCCGCCCGCGATCCAGTAGATGTCGGCGAACGACGACAGCGCATGCGCGGCGGCATCCGCATTGGTGCCCTTGGAGTCGTTGACGAACAGCACGTTGCCGCGGCGGCCGACCTGCTCCATGCGATGCGCCAGACCCGGGAAGCTGCGCAGGGCGTTCTGCAACACATCGGTCGCAATCCCCATCGCCAGCGCGCAGGCCGAGGCGCAGGCGGCGTTCTGGGCATTGTGCAGGCCGCGCAGCGAACCGATGCCGCCTAACCGCGCGATCTCGCTGCGCGCCGCGCCCGAGGCGCGCACGATGGTCTCGTGCTCGACATAGAGGCCGTCGGGCAGCGGGTTCTTCACCGAGATGCGCACCACGCGCTTGCCGGCGCGATCGAGCCGGTCGGCGATGTCGCGGCACCAGCCGTCGTCGACGCCGACGATTGCGGTGCCGCCCTGCTGCACGCCTGCGACCAGCCGCTCCTTGACCGCCGCGTAATGCGCCAGCGTGCCGTGGCGATCGATGTGGTCCTCGCTGATATTGATCAGGATGCCGACCGAGGGATCGAGCGACGGCGCGAGGTCGATCTGGTAGGACGACATCTCGATGACATGGACGCGGCCCATCCGCGGCGGCTCCAGCGACAGGATCGCGGTGCCGATATTGCCGCCCATCTGGGTGTCGTAACCGGCAACCCTCATCAGGTGCGCGATCAGCGCCGTGGTGGTCGACTTGCCGTTGGTGCCGGTGATGGCGACGAACGGCGCGTTCGGCGCGTGACGGCGCCGCTCGCGGCAGAACAGTTCGACGTCGCCGATCACCTCGACACCGGCCTCGCGCGCCTTCAGCACGCTCCAGTGCGGCGCCGGATGGGTCAGCGGCGCGCCGGGGGTCAGGATCAGCGCGGCGAAATTCGCCCACGACACGGTGCGCAGATCGGCGGTGGTGAAGCCGGCCTGCGCCGCCTTGGCGACGTTGTCGGCACTGTCGTCGGCCGCGATCACTTCCGCGCCACCGGCCTTCAGCGCCTGGCAACTCGCGAGCCCGGAACCGCCGAGCCCGAAGACTGCGACCGTCTTGCCTGCGAAGGAGGTGACCGGGATCATGACGGCGCTCAGCGCAGCTTGAGGGTGGAGAGGCCGGCGAGCGCCAGCATCACCGAGATGATCCAGAACCGGATCACGATCTGCGGCTCGGTCCAGCCCTTCTGCTCGAAATGATGGTGCAGCGGCGCCATCCGGAACACGCGTTTTCCCGTGAGCTTGAACGAGGTGACCTGGACGATGACCGAGACCGCCTCCAGCACGAACAGGCCGCCGATCACCGCGAGCACGATCTCGTGCTTCACCGCAACCGCGGTGGCACCCAGCATGCCGCCGAGCGCGAGCGAGCCGGTGTCGCCCATGAAGATCGAGGCCGGCGGCGCGTTGAACCAGAGGAAGCCGAGGCCCGCGCCCAGCACCGCGCCGCATAGCACCGCCAGTTCGCCGGTGCCGGCGACGTAATTGATCTGCAAATAGTCCGAGAACACCGCGTTGCCGGTGAGATACGAGATCATGCCGAAGCTCGCGGCTGCGATCATGACCGGCACGATGGCAAGGCCGTCGAGGCCGTCGGTCAGGTTCACCGCGTTGCCGGCGCCGACCATCACGAAGGCGCCGAAGATCACGAAGAACCAGCCGAAATTGATCACGAGGTCCTTGAAGAAGGGAATCACGAGCGACGTCGAGGACACGTCGCGCCCGAGCCGGACCAGCGCGTAGGTGGCGGCGAGCCCGATCGCCGCCTCGATCAGGAGCCTGAGCCTGCCGGCGAAGCCGCTGTGCGACTGCTTTGTGACCTTCAGATAATCGTCATAGAAACCGACGAAGCCGAAGCCGAGCGTCACCGCCAGCACGATCCAGACATAGGGATTGAGCGGGTTGGCCCAGAGCAGTGTCGACACCACGAGCCCGGACAGGATCATCAGCCCGCCCATGGTGGGCGTGCCCTTCTTGGAGATCAGGTGCGACTGCGGACCGTCGGTGCGGATCGGCTGGCCCTTGCCCTGCCGCAGCCGCAAATGATCGATGATCCAGGGCCCGAACAGAAACACGAACAGCGCCCCGGTCACCATCGCGCCGCCGGTGCGGAAGGTGATGTAGCGGAACACGTTCAGAGCGCTGCGGAATGCCCCAAAACCCGGAACGGTGTTGGACAGTTCGATCAACCAGTAGAACATTCAAAAAGTCCTATACCGCTTCTTCGTGCGCGGCCTTGTCGGGGAAGCGTTTTTCCAGCGCGCTGACAATGAGCTTCATCTTCGATCCCAGCGAGCCCTTCACCATGATCACGTCACCGGCACGGACCGCGGCGACTGCCTGCGCCTCGAGCGCCGCCGAACTCTCGGCATAGCCTCCCCGCTTGCCGGTGGAAAGGGCATCCCAGAGATTCCGCATCAGCGGACCACAACAATATACGAGGTCGATGCGGTTGGCGGTCACGGCCTCGTTGAGGCCGCGGTGCAGGTCGGGCCCGGTCGGCCCGAGCTCGAGCATATCGCCGAGCACGGCGATGCGGCGGCCATGCGGCCCGGTCTGGGCCTGGCCGAGCACGTTGAGCGCGGCGCCCATCGAGGCCGGGTTGGCGTTGTAGCTCTCGTCGATCAGCGTCGCCTCGCCATGGCCAACCTCGATCGTGCGGCGAAGACCGCGGCCGGTCGGTGCCTCGAGCTGCGACAGCGACAGCGCCGCACGCGCGATATCGGCGCCGAGCAGCGAGGCGCCCGCGAGCACCGCGAGCGAGTTCATCGCCATGTGGCGGCCGGGCATGCCGATCTTGTAGGTGATGTCATGGTCCAGGATGTCGGCATGCACGGCCGAGCAGGTCGCGTGCAGCGAGAGGTCGATCAGCCGCGCCTCGGCGCGCTTGTCGGCGCCGAACGAGACGATGCGCGAGATGCCGGCTTTCTTGGCCTGCTTCTGCAGCCGCGCGAACTGCCCGTTGTCGCGGTTGAGCACGACGGCGCCGCCGGGCTCGAGGCCTGAAAATATCTCCGCCTTGGCGTCGGCGATCGCCTCGATGCCGGCGAAGAACTCCAGATGCACCGGCTCGATCGTGGTGATGACGGCAACATGCGGCCGCACCATCTTGACCAGCGGCGTGATCTCGCCGGCATGGTTCATGCCGATCTCGAACACCGCAAAGCGCGCGCTCGCCGGACAGCGCGCCAGCGACAGCGGCACGCCCCAGTGATTGTTGAACGACGCCACCGAGGCGTGGGTCTCGCCCTGCGCCGACAGCACGCGGCGCAGGGCCTCTTTCGTCGATGTCTTGCCGACCGAACCGGTCACCGCGATGATCTGTGCCTTGAGCCGCGCCCGCGAGGCATGCGCAAGCTCGACGAGGCCGGCGAGCACGTCGTCGACCACCAGCAGCGGCGCGTCGGCCGGAAATTTTGCACGTTGTGCAGTCTCGACGACCGCGAGCCCGGCGCCTGCCTTCAGCGCCGCCTCGACAAAGGCGTGGCCGTCATGGACGTCGCCCTTGATGGCAAAATACGCATCGCCCGGCGCGATGGTGCGGCTGTCGATCGAGAGACCACTGACGCCCTCCGGCAGCTTGCCTTGCGTGGCGGCGCGCATTGCTTGCGCCATCGCATCCGAGGTCCACAACATCGTGCTCATGCGCCCTCCTCGGCCAATGCATTCGCGACCGCCTCATGATCGCTGAACGGCAGCGTCGTGTTGCCGACGATCTGCCCGACCTCATGGCCCTTGCCGGCCACGACCAACGCGTCACCCGGCTCGAGGCCGGCAATCCCGGCGCGGATCGCGGCGGCACGGTCGCCGATCTCACGCGCGCCCTTTGCGGTTGCCATGATCGCGGCGCGGATCGCCTCGGGCTTCTCGCTGCGCGGATTGTCGTCGGTGACAATGATGTGATCGGCATTCTCGGCAGCGATCGCGCCCATGATCGAACGCTTGCCGGCATCGCGGTCGCCGCCGGCGCCGAAGATCACGACCAGCCTGCGCTTCGCATAGGGCCGCAGCGCCTGCAGCGCCTTGGCGAGCGCATCGGGCTTGTGGGCGTAGTCGACGAAGATCGGCGCGCCATTGTGCTCGCCGACGAATTCGAGCCGGCCCTTGGCGCCCTCGAGGTGTTCGAGCGTGCCGAACACGTCATCGGCGGCGCTGCCGGTGCCAATCGCGAGGCCCGCCGCGACCAGCGCATTCTCGATCTGGAATTCGCCGACCAGCGGCAGCCGGATCGCATGTTTGCGGCCGCGGTGCTCGATCACAAGCTTCTGGGCAAAGCCTTCGATCGCAGCGTCCGTGAGCCGGATGCCTTCGCCGGTGTCGGCATTGCGGCCGACCGTGATGATGTGCAGGCCGCGCGCCCGTGCCGCATCGATCACCTCTCGCGAGCAGTCGTGATCGGCCGAGATCACGGCAGTGCCGCCGTCCGCGACGAGATCGCGGAACAGGCGCAGCTTTGCGTTCAGGTAATGCGCGACATCAGGATGATAATCCATGTGATCGCGCGACAGGTTGGTGAAGCCGCCGGCGGCGATGCGCACGCCGTCGAGCCGATACTGGTCGAGGCCGTGCGAGGAGGCCTCGAAGGCAAGATGGGTGACGCCGTCGCGCGCGATCTCGTCGAGCTGGCGATGCAGCGCGATCGGATCGGGGGTGGTCAGCGAGCCGTAGACGGTGCGCTTGTCCGAGACCAGGCCGATGGTGCCGATGCTCGCGGAGGAGTGCCCCAGCTGCTGCCAGATCTGGCGCGTGAACGCCGCGACCGAGGTCTTGCCGCTGGTGCCGGTTACCGCTGCAATCGTCGCGGGCTGACGCGGATAGAATTTAGCCGCTGCGAGTGCTAGCGCGCGGCGCGGATTCGGCGTGATGACGAACGGGACGCCACCGTGACCTTGCGGCAGATGGTCGCTGGCGACCGCGACCGCGCCCGCGGCAATCGCCGCATCGACGAAGCGCGCGCCATCGGTCCTGCTGCCGGCCAGCGCAAAGAACAGATCGCCCGGCTTCACCGCACGGCTGTCGACCGCAAGCCCTCCGACGACGATCCCGTCGGCACTTGGATCGCCCTTTGGATCGATCGTGGCATCGGCGCTGAAGAGGTCGCGAAGTCTCATGATCTTCCAGTCTGGCCGGCGCCGTTCTGGCGCCATCGTCTGAGCATGATCTGGTCCGGAAAACCGCTTCGCACTTTTCCGGATCATGCTGTGATTATACGCCTTACTGGGTTGTTCTGGATGCCGCAAGAATAAGGCGGTCGGACGGCGGCAGGTCGAAGCGCGGTTCAACGCCCAAAAGCGGCGCAATTCGGGCGATCACGTTGCCGCCGGTCGGCACCGCATTCCAACCCGAGGTGATGAAACCGTAGGTCTCCTTCAGGGGCTGCGGCTCGTCGAGCATGATCAAGAGCTGATATTTCGGATTGTCGGCGGGTAGGATCGCGGTGAAGGCGTTCAGCACGCGCTTCTTGGCGTAGCGGCCGTTGATCACCTTCTCCGCGGTGCCGGTCTTGCCGCCGATATAGTAGCCCTTGACGTCGGCCTTCTTCGCGGTGCCGATCTCGGCATTGAGCCGCATCAGATAGCGCATCTTGTCCGAGGTCTCGGGCTTGATGACGCGCTTGGCCAGCGCCATCGCCTCCTGCTCGGTGCGCTTGAGGAAGGTCGGCGGAATCAGATAGCCGCCATTGACCAGTGCGTCGATGCCCATCACCGCCTGCAGCGGCGCCACCGCGATGCCGTGGCCGAACGAAATGGTGACGGTGTTCAATTCGCCCCACTTCTTCGGCACGATCGGCGAGGCGCTCTCCGGCAATTCAGTGCGCAGCCGCTCGAGCTGCCCCATCTTGCGCAGGAAGGCCTTGTGCGCGTCGACGCCCATCGCCAGCGCAATGCGCCCGGCGCCGATGTTGGAGGAATAGTAGAACACCTCCTTCATGTTGATCATGCGGCCCATGTTGTGATCGTCATGGATCGCGAACTTGCCGTAGTGCAGCGGGCCGCGCGCATCCCACATCGAGTTGAGGTCGAACCGCCCGCTGTCCAGCGCCATCGCCAGCGTGAACGCCTTGAAGGTCGAGCCCATCTCGTAGACGCCGGTGGTCAGGCGGTTGATGCGATCGGGGTCGTGCGCTTCCTTCGGATTGTTCGGATCGAAATCCGGCAGCGACACCATCGCCACGATCTCGCCGGTGCGCACGTTGGAGACGAGGCCGGAAGCGGCCTTGGCCTTGAACTTCTCCTTCGCCTTGATCAGTTCGTCGCGCAGCGCGTGCTCGACACGCAGATCGACCGACAACTCCACCGGCTTCTGCAGCCGGTCGGTGGCGAAGCCCGCGCGATGCAGGTCGGCCAGACCGTTGTTGTCCAGCCACTTCTCCATCCCGGCGATGCCCTGGTTGTCGATGTTGACGAGGCCGATCAGGTGGGCGACCTCGTTGCCGGTCGGATAGACGCGCTTGTTCTCGCGCAGGAAGCCGACGCCGGGAAGGCCGAGGCGATGGATGTCGAGCTGCTGCTTCGGCGTGATCTCGCGCTTCAGCCAGACGAAGCCCTTGCGCGACGACAGGCGGTCGCGCACCTCGCTGGTGTCGAGATCGGGCAAGGCCGCGGTCAGAAGCTCAATCGCCTCGTCCTTGTCGATCAGGCGGCGCGGTTCCGCGAACAGGCTCGGCGCCTTGACGTCGGTGGCGAGAATTTCACCGTTGCGGTCGGTGATGTCGGGCCGCGCGGTTGCGATCGCATCCTGCGAGGCGGTACGCCGCGCGCCATGGCTGTCGGCGCCGACGGCGAACAGCACCAGCCGTCCGGCCAGCACGCAATAGACCGCGGCGAAGGCGAGGATCGCAAGGCCGACGCGTGCGCGCGCCTTCGCGGCGCGGTCGACATTGCTTCCGTACAGCAGCGTGCGGATCAGCCGCGTGCGCCAGGGTTCGGCGGATTTCGCGGCCGGTTTAGTGGCGGGTGCCGGATCGGTCATGGCAGGTCCCGTCATTGCTGGTCTCCCGCGCCCTGCTCGGACTCCTCGGATGCGGGCTGGTCGGCGGCCGGCTGGTCGGTCGCCGGCTTGCCGATCGATCCGGTCGTGCTGTCCGGCGCGGCGGCGGCCTCGATGGTGTCGATCATCGCGCCGATCGGATCGCGCGAACCGGGCCGCGTGAAGCTCGGCGGCCGCTCCGGCAGGTTCTTCAGGGAATCGTACTGGTTGGCGTTGACCGGCTTCAGCGGCAGATGCCGCTCGGCAAGCCCTTGCAGCCGCAGCGGCGCGTCGAGCTTGGCCCATTCTGCGCGCAAGGTCGCGATCGCGTTGCGCTGCTCGCGGATCTCGGCATTGAGCTGCAGCACGCGTTCGACGCGCGCGGTCGATTCCATCTTGATGCGATAGACATAGGACGCCGCGAAGATCAGCATGCCGATGACGAGGAGATGGAGAAGGCGCATCGTCAGCCTCCCCGCTTCAGGTCGGACAGCCGTGGCCATGACGGCAAGTCGTCGTCCGCATGCGCCGGCGCCGCGGTGCGCTCGGCCGCGCGCAGCTTGGCCGACCGGGCGCGCGGATTGGCCGATATCTCCGCCTCGCCCGGTGTCACCGGGCGCTTGGTCAGGATCTGAAAGCTCGGCGCGGACTGCGCCACTTCCGGCAGATGCCGCGAGCCGCCGGAAACCTTGCCGCGCTCGCTCAGGAAATTCTTGACGATGCGGTCTTCCAGCGAATGGAACGAGACCACGGCAAGCCGCCCGCCCGGCTTCAGCACGCGCTCCGCCGCAGCCAGCGCGCGATGCAGCTCATCGAGCTCTTCGTTGACGAAGATGCGCAGCGCCTGAAAGGTCCGCGTCGCCGGATGAATCTCGTTTGGCTTGGCGCGCACGACTTTCCCGACGATGTCGGCGAGCGCATCGGTCGTCGTGATCGGCGCGTCCTTGCGCGCGGCGACGATGGCGCGGGCGACGCCGCGCGAATGCCGCTCCTCACCGAAGATATAGATGATGTCGGCGAGTTGCTTCTCGGAAGCCGTGGCAACCACATCGGCCGCGGTCGGACCGCTCTGCGCCATCCGCATGTCGAGCGGGCCGCCCAAGCGGAACGAGAAGCCGCGCTCGGCCTGGTCGAGTTGCATCGAGGAGACGCCGACGTCCATCACGACGCCGTCGACCTGGTCCACCCCCTGCGATGCGCAGACCTCGGCAAGATTGGAGAAGCGGTCCTCGACCAGCGTCAGGCGGCCGTCCGCGCCGTCGACCAGATCGAAGCCGCCTGTTATCGCGGTGCGGTCGCGGTCGATGCCGATGACACGCGTACCGGCGACATCGAGAATCATGCGGCTGTAGCCGCCGGCGCCGAAGGTCGCGTCGACATAGATGCCACCGGCGCGCGGCTCGAGATAACCGACCGCCTCGCGGCCCAGCACGGAAATGTGACGGGGAGCACGCTCGCTCATGCGCGGCCCCCGGAG
Organism: Bradyrhizobium sp. C9; assembly: GCF_002532045.1. GTDB lineage: Bacteria > Pseudomonadota > Alphaproteobacteria > Rhizobiales > Xanthobacteraceae > Bradyrhizobium. The sequence continues at coordinate 132,078 of NZ_NWTG01000014.1, forward strand.
AGGGCCGCGTTGCTGGCATGCAAGCTGGCTGCGCGCCGACTCATTGCGTCTCGAATCCTCGCGCTGGTTGTTCCGGCAAAAAGGCCGCTGCGTGATCCCAGCGCCAACTCCCGTCCTCGGCCGCAAATCCTGATATCCGACCGGAATTGGGAGGGTTTCCATGGGATTTCGCGCAACAGCGGGCCTTGGCCGTCCCCCGAAACCGGTTCGGCACTTCACCTCTCAGTAACGGCACTTAACGTTAAGAAAACGTTGATGATCGGTTAGCGGAATCGCACGACTTTGACCCGCATTCGAGTGATATTCTCGGCACTCGCTCCCGGCATCATTGCGCGGCTCATGGAGCAGACCCTGGAACCCGGCAGGGCCGATTGCGCGGCCCTCACGGTAAAGGAATAGTAAACGCCTATTTGTTTATCCATATGTCAAAATGCGTTCTCCTGGTTCGGGTTTGAGTGATTCGTATGGCTTCTGGTTCGTCCTCGTCCGGCAACGCTGATTCGAAGCGTCAGCGCGTCCTTCCTGTTCCGAAGGGCGTGGCCGACGTGAAGACGTTCACGCCGGATTCCTCGATTGCCTCCGACGTGATCCCGTCGGTGAATTTCGGCGACCGCGCCAACAACCGGCAGCCCGACATGATCGTGTTGCACTATACCGGCATGCCCGACGTCGAGGGCGCGATCGCCCAGCTCTGCACGGCCGGCACCGAGGTCTCGGCGCATTACATCGTGCTCGAGGACGGCCGCATCGTGCAGTGCGTGCCGGAGAGCAAGCGCGCCTGGCACGCCGGCGTCTCCGCCTGGGCCGGCGAGGACGACATCAATTCCTGCTCGATCGGCGTCGAGATCGTCAACCGCGGCCACGATTGGGGCTATCCCGACTTCCCGCTGCGGCAGATCGCGGCCGTCATCGCGCTGTGCCGCGGCATCATGCTTCGCCGCAAGGTGGTCTCGCATCGCGTGCTCGGCCATTCCGACGTGGCGCCGGGGCGCAAGAAGGATCCAGGCGAGAAATTTCCCTGGCACTCGCTGGCCAATTCCGGCGTCGGGCATTGGGTGCAGCCGGCGCCGATCGTGCGCGGCGACGCGCTGCAGCTCGGTGCGATCAGCGATGCCGTCTCCAACATGCAGGCCGCGTTCCGGCGCTACGGCTACAACATCCCGACCAACGGCAAGTTCGACGGCCCGACCATGGAGGTCGTCACCGCCTTCCAGCGTCACTTCCGCCCCGAGCGCGTCGACGGCATCGCCGACCGCTCCACCATGGCAACGCTGTTCGCGCTGCTCGAGAGCCTGCCGCCGGATGCGACGGCGCAGGTCGCGGCCAAGGCGAAGTAAGACTTCGTCTCTGCACCGTCATTGCGAGCCAAATGCGCACGCGCAAGATGGAACTTTTCACCATCCTGCGTCTTCTCATTTGGGGCGGTCTGAGTGGAGATTCGTCCATGTTCAAAGCACTCATCAGCGGAGCTGTCGCCATCGGCCTCATCGCAGCTCCAGTCGCCGCAGGTGCGATGTCGACCCAGGACAAGTCCATGTCGATCCATCACAAGACCCACAAGGTCCATCACGCACAGAAGAAGATGATGGCGCCCGGCACCACGACCGGCATGTCGAGTGGAACCACGACCGGGCAATCGACCGGCGCCAAGGCGAAGACAGGATACTGAGCACGGTCGACGCCGCGCGGCGCGCTGACGATCGCTGATGTGAGAGGCGTGCCCTCGCGCGCCACGCACGAGATGAGGCGATGTCACCCCATCTCGGCGATGCGGCGCGCATAGAGCCGCCGCAGCGGCTCGAGCTGCGTCGCCGCGGTGGCGGCAAGATAGGCCTGCCGCGCTTCGTCCTGGCGGCCGAGGCGGCGCAACAGATCGGCGCGCACCGCGGGCAGCTGGTCGTATCCCCTCAGGCTGCCGCGCGCGTCCAGCGCATCGATCAGGTCGAGCGCACGCGCCGGGCCGTCGACCATCGACACCGCGGCCGCATGATTGAGCTCGATCACCGGCGACGGGCTGATGCGGAGCAGCACCTCATAGAGGCCGGCGATCTGCGGCCAGTCGGTATCCTCATAGCTCGGCGCTCGCGCATGCAGTGCGGCGATCGCAGCCTGCACCGCGTAGGATTGCGGCCGGCCCGGCATCTGTAGCGCCTCCTCGACCAGCCTCACACCTTCGGCGATCTGCCGGAAATCCCACAACGAACGGTCCTGCTCCTCGAGCAGCACGATGTCGCCGCCTGCGGTCTGGCGGCCGGCGCGGCGCGCATCGTGCAGCAGCATCAGCGCCAGCAGGCCCTTGATCTCGCCGCGCGCCGGAATCAACCCGTCGAGCAGCCGCGCCAGCCGGATCGCCTCACGCGCCAGATCGGGCCGCATCAGATCCTCGCCGGCGGTCGCGGCATAGCCTTCGGTGAAGACCAGATAGATCACCGCGAGCACACCCGTGAGCCGCGGCTCCAGCGCCTCGCGCTCCGGCACCTCATACGGAATCCCGGCGAGCTTGATCTTCTGCTTGGCGCGCAACAGGCGCTGCGCCATCGCGTCCTCGCTGACCAGGAACGCGCGCGCGACCTGCGCCGTGGTCAGGCCGCACACCGTGCGCAGGGTCAGCGCAACCTGGACCTCGGCGGCAAACGACGGATGGCAGCAGGTGAAGATCAGCCTCAACATGTCGTCGTCGAGCGTCGCGTCGGGCGGCTCGGGCGACGGCGCCGCGTCCAGCAGCAATTGATGCGTCAGTTCCTGCTGCTTGCCGCGAAACGAAACCGCGCGGCGGACGCGGTCGATCGCCTTGTTGCGGCCGACATTGACCAGCCAGGCGCGTGGATTGGCGGGGAATTCACCGATCGGCCAGCGCTGCAGCGCGACCGCGAAGGCCTCCTGCAGGGAATCCTCGGCCAGATCGAAATCGCCGACGAGACGGATCAGCGTGGCGAGCGCCCGGCCCGCCTCGTCGCGGAAGATTTTCTCGATCTGGCTCGGGGTCATGGCCATCAATCGGTGCTCAACGGCCGCGCCAGAAGACGCGGCCGCTGCATTCATGATGCGACAATGCCGTCATCACGGGTTGTCGTAGATCATCACCGGCCTGACCTCGATCGAGCCGGTCTTGGCGCCGGGAATCCGCGCCGCAAGGCCAAGCGCGGTGTCGAGATCCTTGGCCTCGACCAGATAGTAGCCGCCGAGCTGTTCGCGGGTTTCCGCGAACGGCCCATCGGTCGTCAGCGTCTTGCCGTCGCGGACCCGCACGGTGGTCGCCGTCGACACCGGCTGCAGCCCGTCGCCGGCCTTGAAGTGCCCGCTCTGGATGATGGACTGGGTGTAGGTGCCGTACTCTGCCGACACGGCCTTGCGGTCTTCAGCGGACATGTGGGCGTATTGCGCGTCGCTCCGGTAGATCAGCAGCAAATATTGCATCTCGTCTCTCCTCTTGATCGGCTGGATCGCCGACACCCAGTCGAACGGGCGACAGGTCAAACGACATCTTCAGGATAAATTATTTTGGCCGTTTTGGCGGCCGTTATCTGCTTGACGGATCGGGCGGAAACGCCCATGCCGTGGAGGTCAGTCGGCCGGACGGCCGCTCCCGCTGGTGCCGAAAGGCCGCGGGGGAGGAAAGTCCGGGCTCCATCGACATGCGGTGCCGGATAACGTCCGGCGGGGGCGACCCCAGGGAAAGTGCCACAGAGAACGAACCGCTCACCTTCCGAAAGGGAGGGACGAGTAAGGGTGAAAAGGTGCGGTAAGAGCGCACCGCGTTTCCGGCAACGGAGACGGCATGGCAAACCACACCGGGAGCAAAACCGAATAGGGACGGCAACGTGGTTAGTTCGCGCACGCGCGATAACACCGCAGGGCGATGTCAGGCCCGCCGTCCGGGTAGGTTGCTCGAGGCAAGGTGCAAACCTTGTCCCAGAGGAATGGCCGTCGCGTACCATTCGTAAGAATGGTGCCCTACAGAACCCGGCTTACAGGCCGGCTGATATTTTGGAGTATGAGGGGCTCGGCGTAACACGCCGGGCCCTTCGCCATTTAGGCCGCCACAAGCGCATCCCGCTTGCTAGAGTGCCCCTTGCGGAGGGAACGCAGATGGACCTTCAGAAGATCATCCAGGCCGCGCGCAAGATCAGCGATCAGACCGGTGTCATCACTTTTGATCAGCTCAATGAATTGTGCCCGAAGGAACTCAGTGCCGAGGACGTCCAAGCCCTGTTCAAGGCGCTGAACAAGGAGGGCATCCAGCTCACGGACAAGGAGGCCGACACACCGGAATGATCATGCTCGCTCTGCGGACAAGCCAAGCCGCAGATCCTGCAACTGGCGCAGCAAGCTTGCGCTAGCGACGGATCATTCCGGTGATGCGTGCTCCCCCATAGGGAAACGCAGTGGCGCCGTCCCAAACACCAGACCGCATGCAGCTACGGAATACGGTGAGGCAGGTTTCTTGCGATCCGACTGGACCAATTCGGAACCGGTAGGCAACGCACTGATCGCGCTGATTGCTGCAAGTACGCGGGCCCACGTCGAGCCGCGCCGCATTGGCGTCGACACTCGACAGCAGCAGCAGTCCGACGATCGCCGTTTTCAGAGCCAAGGCCAGTTTAGGCACCGACAACCTCCAGCTGAAACAAACCGATCGAGTTGTTATATACGCCAAAGCAGGTTTGCAAGAGAGATGCGGCTGCCGCGTTCGGTCGGCGCGAAGCCTGTCTGGCGGTAGCGTCGCGCGCAATCGGCAACACTATTCGAGATAGAGGTGCGATACGCCGCATCGAACCCAATGACGATCGCTACGTCACGATCTGCTGCAGCATCGCCATCAGCGCCTCAGGCGCGGTGACGTTCGGCGAGTGGCTGGCGTCGATCTCGAGATAGCGCCAGCCGGCTTCGTTCTTCGTGCGTTTTGCGAATTGCCCGAACGTGTCCGCCGGCGTGATACGGGTGGCGTAGATGTAGCTGCGCGGCAGGCTGGTCTCGCCATGTTGCAGCTTCAGCTTCTGCTCGAAGCATTTGATCGGCATGTCGACCCGGCGCGCGGTCAACCACTCGACATCTGCGGCAGACGTATCCGGCGGCGTCGGCATCGGCGGGATGCGCCAGCCGTCGCCATTGCGCGCCGCCTCCCCCATCTTGTCGATGGCCACGTCGTTAAGGTCGAACAGCGACTGGCCGTCGCGCGGCACGAAGGCGTCGATATAGATCAGCTGCGCGATCCGCTCGCGCACCCGGTCGGCGACGCCGGTCGCGACCATGCCGCCATAGGAATGGCCGACTAGCACGATGTCGCGCAGATCTTCATATGAAATGACGCTGAGCACGTCCTGGATATGCGCCTCGAGGTCGAGCCCCTGATGCGCAAGGTGGGCGCGCTCGCCGAGCCCGGTGTAGCTCGGCGTGACCAGTCGGTGCCCGGCGGCCTGCATCAACGGATGCATTTTCTTCCACGCCCATCCGGCCGACCAGGCGCCGTGACAGACCAGAAAGGTTTTCGACGAATTCGCAGTCATGAGGAAGCTTCCATTCCGATTGTCGTTGATGAGCGGCGATTTTGAAGTGTACCCGCCGCGCGCGTCGTGTAAACGTCGCGGCAATGAACAAAACAAAGAGACGAGGATGAGTCCGGCAAGCTACGCGGTCCTGTTCTTCGGCGCGCTTGCCGGCGGATTCGTTTCCGGTCTTGCCGGCTTCGGCACCGCGCTGATGGCGCTCGGCATCTGGCTCTATGTGCTGCCGCCGACGCTCGCGGTGCCGCTGGTGCTGGTGTGCTCGGTGATCGCGCAGGTATCGACGCTGCCGTCGATCTGGAAGACCATCGATTTCCGCCTGGTCTGGCCGTTCGTCATCGCGGGCCTCGCCGGCGTGCCGATCGGCATCCTGCTGATCGCCCGCGCCGACCCCGAGGTGTTCAAGCTGACGATCGGCGTCTTCCTGCTGGTGTTCCCGACCTTGCTGTTCCTGCAGCGCAAGCCGATGTCGATCGCCTTCGGCGGCAAATGGGCCGACGGCGCAATCGGATTTGCCGGCGGCATCCTCGGCGGCCTCGCCGGACTGTCCGGCCCGCTCCCGATCCTGTGGGCGAGCCTGCGCGGCTGGGGCAAGCAGCAGCGCCGCGGCGTGTTTCAGATATTCAACTTCACGATCCTGGCGGCCGCGCTTCTGGTCCAGGTCGCAAGCGGCCTGGTGAAGCCCGAGTTGATCTGGCTCGTGGCCTGTGCGTTTCCGGGAACGCTGCTCGGCGCCTGGCTCGGCTCGCGCCTCTATCACGCGCTCAGCGACCGCAATTTTTCCGACGTCGTGCTGGTGCTGCTGTTCCTGTCCGGCGTCGCGCTGGTCTGGAACGGGCTGGCGCCGAAATAGCCGACAGCGCACGACTGATGGGACACCGCCCATCAGTCGCGCGCTATCGTTCACTACTCCGCCGCCGCCTGGCCGAACTCGGTCGCCTGCCGCTCGAACAGGCCGCGGTAGATGCCGCCCTGCCGTGCCGCAAGCGCCTCATGCGTGCCCTGCTCGACGATCTCGCCGCGATCGAACACCAGGATGCGATCCATGCTGCGCACGGTCGACAGCCGGTGCGCGATCACGATCGAGGTGCGGCCCTTCATCAGCCGCTCCATCGCCTGCTGGATCAGCGCCTCGGATTCCGAATCGAGGCTCGAGGTCGCTTCGTCCAGGATCAGGATCGGCGCATCCGCCAGGAAGGCGCGCGCCAGCGCCACGCGCTGCCGTTCGCCGCCCGACAGCTTGACGCCGCGCTCGCCCACCAACGTGCCGTAATCCTTCGGCAGCCGCATGATGAAGTCGTGCGCATTGGCAAGCCGCGCCGCCTGCTCGATCGCCTCCATGCTGGCGCCGGGCCGGCCATAGGCGATGTTCTCCGCCAGCGTGCGGTGAAACAGGATCGGCTCCTGCTGCACGATCGCGATCTGGCTACGCAGCGATTGCTGCGTCGCCTTGGCGATATCCTGACCGTCGATTAGGATCTTGCCACTGGTGACGTCGTAGAGCCGCTGCACCAGCTTGACGAAGGTGGTCTTGCCGGAGCCGGAGCGCCCGACCAGGCCGACGCGCTCGCCGGCATCGATGTCGACCGACAGTCCGTCATAGAGCGGCCGGCGATGGCCGCCATAGTGGAACGTGACGTCGTCGAACACGATGCGGCCGCCCTGGATGTCGATCGTCCTCGCATCATCAGCATCGACAATGCCGAGCGGCTCGCCATGGATCTGCACCAGTTCCTCCATGTCGTTGACCGAACGCTGCAGGTTGTTGATGTGCATCCCGACATCCCGCAAGTAAGCGTGGATGATGTAGTAGCTGGTCAGCACATAGGTGACGTCGCCCGGCGTGGCGTGACCCTGCGCCCATAGCAGGATCGCGCCGCCGATCACCGAAGCACGGAAGCACAACAGCACCAGGAGCTGCGCCGTCGAGGTGTGGTTGTAGCGGAACCAGGTTCTCCGCACCCGCCGGCGCCAGCGGCTGATGACGCCGCCGAGCCGCATGTCCTCGCGCGTCTCGGCGCCGAACGACTTCACCACCGCGTTGCAGGTCAAGGCATCGGCCAGCGTGCCGCCGACCTTGGTGTCCCACGCATTGGAGACGCGCGCGGCCGGCGCGACGTAGCGCACCTGGAACACCATGGTCATCGCGACATAGATCACCGAGCCTATGGCAATCACCGCGCCGAGCGATGGCCAGTGCAGCCCGAGCAGGATCATCGAGCCGAGCAGCACCACGAGCGACGGCAACAGCGCCATCAGGATCGTGTCGTTCAACAGGTCGAGCGCCCACATGCCGCGCGTGATCTTGCGCACGGTGGAGCCCGCGAACGAGTTGGCGTGCCAGTCGGTCGAGAAACGCTGCACGCGCATGAAGGCCTGCTGCCCGACATCGGACATCGTCTTCAGCGTGAACGGCACGATGGTCTGGATACCGACCAGCCGCAGCACCAGCGACAGCGCGCCGAGGCCGACGATGGCGCCGAACGCCAGCATCGCCGCATGGCGCGCGGCGGCATCGGTGGCGCCCGCGGTCAATGCGTCGACCAGATGGCCGGAGAACACCGGCATGAACAGGTCGGCGGCGGTTGCACCGAGGAAGCCCGCCGTCACGGCGAAGGCGCGCAGCGGCTGCTCCAGCCAATGGCGGAACACGAATGGCAGGACGATCCGGATCGCGGCCGGTCGCTTGGTCGTCAGAGAGGTCATGGCACATTCCGGCCACGCTTCTGCAGCGCAAGCCGGCTCCATCTAGGGCGACAGGCGGACGGAATCCGGCCGCTAATGTCGCTGGAAATTGTAGATAACGTGTTGGGAAGTTTGGGTGATCGGGGATCAGGCCCGATCAGCGCCGGGAGCTAACGCGAAGCCGCGCCAAGCACCATCGAACGCGGGCGCGCGATCTGCGAAATAAACGACTTCATGCGCATCTCCCGGGTTCGAGTAAGGAATGCGCTGCTTATAAATGCATCACGCGCGATTGGCAAGATGACAAGCGCGTGAGTGCGTCAATGTGTCGATGATGCAACGTTCTGCACGCGACCGGGCGCACCCCGCGCGCGAATGCGACGCGCTCAATGCGCGTCGCCGCCGCCTGCGGTCATCGACGGCGGCTTGTTGACGAACAGCACCAGCAGGCTGAGCCCGACATAGAACAGCGACAGCATGAAGAAGGCGTCGCCATAGCTCATCACCTGCGCCTGGCGGTGCACCAGCTGCGACAGCTGCTTCATCGCCATGGTGGTGGCATCGCCCATGCCCTGCAGGCGCTGGGCGAAATTGTTGAGGGTCTCGACCGCGGTTGCATTGCCCCAGGTGACGCGATCCTGCAGCCGCGCGATGTGCAGATCGGTGCGGTCGTTGAGCGCTTCGTTGATCAAAGCGAGCCCGAGCGCGCCGCCGAGATTGCGCATCAGGTTGAACAGGCCGGAGGCGTTCTTGACGCGGTCCTGCGGTAGCGTGGCGAGCGCGATGTTGTTGGTCGGCACCATCGCGCACATCATGCCGATGCCGCGCAGAATCTGCGGCACCAGGAGCTCGTAGAAGTCGTACTCGCGGGTGATCCAGGTCATCTGCCAGGAGCCGAGCGCGAAGGTGACGAGGCCGAAGGCGATGATGTAGCGCAGATCGACCTTCTGCATGAGACGGCCGACCACCGGCGCCATGAAGAACATCGTCATGCCGGAGATGAACATGGTCTCGCCGATCATCAGCGCGCTGTAGCCGCGGATCTCGGCGAGATAGCGCGGATAGACGTAGGTCAGGCCGTACAGCCCGATGCCGATGCAGAACTGCAGCACGCAGCCGACCGCGAAGTTGCGGTTGGAGAAGGCATAGAGGTCGACGATCGGCTCCTCCGCGGTCAGCACCCGCCAGAAGAAGGCGACCGCCGAGACGAAGCCGATCGCGGCGCAGACCGCCACCGAAGTGTCCTGCAGCCACTCATATTGCGGGCCTTCCTCGAGCACATATTCGAGCGAGCCGAGGAAGCCACCCATGAAGATCAGGCCCCACCAGTCGAAGCGATCGAGCAGCGCGAAGTTCGGCTGGTCGAAATCGATCAGCGCCAGCACGCCGATGGTGATGATGACGCCGGGGACGATGTTGATGAAGAACAGCCAGTGCCACGACATCAGGTCGGTGATGTAGCCGCCGACGGTCGGCCCAACGGTCGGCGCCAGCGTCGCGACGAGGCCGATGATCGGCGCCACGATGTAGAACTTGGAGCGCGGGAAGATGGTGTAGGCCGAGGCGAACACCGTCGGGATCATGCCGGCGCCGAGGAAACCCTGCAGCGCGCGCCACAGGATCATCTGCTCGATCGAGGAGGCGAAGCCGCACAACAGGCTCGACACCGTGAAGCCGAACGCCGAGATCGCAAACAGCAGCCGGGTGCCGAGCGCGCGCGACAGGAAGCCGGACAGCGGGATCGCGATCACCTCGGCGATCAGATAGGCGGTCTGCACCCACGACACTTCGGTCGAGGACGCCGACAGGCCGGCCTGGATCTCGGTGAGCGAGGCCGAGACGATCTGGATGTCCAGGATCGACATGAACATGCCGAACACCATGATGATGAAGGCGACCACCCGCTTGGGCTGGAGCCGCTCGGTCTCGGAGGCGCCGGTCATCATCGAAGGCGAAGCAGTGGTCGCGTCGGCCATGGGCTCATCAGGCTCCGCGCTTCGAACCTGCGGTTCGAAGCTTCAAGGCATCACTGCGGATGGATCATCATCGGCGCGTCGAGGTCGGTATCGGCGTCGGCGTCGGCCGCGCCCTCTCGCGTGTCGACGGTGGTATAGACCGACATGCCGGCGCGCAGCATGCCCTGCTTCGCGACGCTGTTCGGCACGCGGATGCGGACCGGCAGGCGCTGCACGATCTTGGTGAAGTTGCCGGTGGCGTTGTCGGGCGGCAGCAGCGTGAACACCGAGCCTGCGGCCGGCGAGATGCTGTCGACGATGCCGGTGAACTTGCGGAAGCCGTAGGCGTCGACCTTGATCGTCACCCGCTGGCCCGTGCGGATGCGCTTGAGCTGGGTCTCTTTGTAGTTGGCGTCGATGAAGACGCCGTCGAGCGGCACCACGTTGCCGAGGCGCTGGCCGACATTGATGTAGTCGCCGGTGTTGACCAGGCGGTTGGAGAAGGTGCCGTCGACCGGTGCGCGCACCTTCGTGAAATCGAGATCGCGCTCGGCCTTGGCGAGCTGGGTCTGCAATTCGGCGAGCTGGGCGCGGGCCTCGGCCTGCTGCGCTTTGGTCACCTCGACATTGTCCTTGGCCGCATCATAGGCCGCCTGCGCCGAGCGCACCGCAGCCGCCCCCTGGTCGCGGCCGGCTTCGGAGACTTCGAAGGTGGCGCGCGAGGCAAATCCCTTGGTGCTCAGCGCCTGCTGGCGATCGTAATCGAGATCGGCGCGCTTCAGACCGGCCTGCGCGGACACCAGCTGCGCCTGCGCCTGCTCGACCGCGCTCACCGCGGCGGCAACCTGGCGGCCGATGCGCTCGATCGTCGCCTGCTGGGTCCCGATCCTGGTGCGGGCGGCGTCGACCGCGATGCGATAGTCGCCGTCATCGATCCGGAAGATCACGTCGCCTGCGCGCACCAGCGCGTTGTCGCCGGGCAGGATCGCCGCGATATGGCCCGCGACGCGCGCGCCGAGCATGGTGTTGTTGGCGCGGACATAGGCGTCGTCGGTCGAGATGTAGAAGCGCCCGACCATCAGGTAATAAGCGGCATAGCTCGCGGCAGCGAACGCCAGTAGCCCGACCACACCCATCATCACGAATTTGCGCTTGCCGGACTTCGGCGCGGCGGCAGCCGGCGCCGCCTTCTCGGGCGCAGAAGCAGGCGGCGCCCCGGCGGGACCCTTTTCGCCAGGCCCCTTGTCGCCGGGACCCTTGGCCTCGTCGGCCCTTTTGGCTTCGTCCGTTCTGGCCTGCTCGCCGTGATCGGCGGATGCCTCGCGCGCCATCGCGTCCTCGGCCATCTCAGGCTCGGAACGAACAATGCGTGCAGCCTGATCCCGTGCTGCGGCCATAACTAAGGCTCCCCAGAAAAAATCTCGACGCCCGCAATGGCGGAAGAAGGGCCGTGCGGCGCATCGTCACTCCCACCATTACCATTGACCGAACCGTTCGGTCAATCTATATTCCCGCCCAGCGGATTATAAGGCTTCGATTCGTCCCGGACTGATTCCGGGTTGAGTTCTTTCGAGAGAAGCTAAATCAATGGTTGTAGCGCCCCCAAACCCCCTCCACCTCGTCGTCGGCGACGAGGAGTCCTCGAAGCGCCGCCAGATCCTGGACGGCGCCCGCAAGGTATTCCTGGAGCTCGGTTTCGACGGCGCCAGCATGGGCGAGATCGCCCGCGCCGCCGCCGTCTCCAAGGGCACCCTTTACGTGTATTTCCCCGACAAGGCCGGGCTGTTCGCGGCGATCGTCGAGGAGGAAAAGCGCGAGCAGGGCAAGGTCGCCTTCAACTTCGATCCGGCGCGCGACGTCGACACCACCCTCCCCGAATTCGGCCGTGCCTATGTCGCGGTGCTGTGCCGGCCCGGCGGCGGCTCGGCGATCCGCACCGTGATGGCGATCGCCGAGCGGATGCCCGAGCTCGGCAGCCGGTTCTACACCCATGTGATCGCCTATACGGTCGAGCGCTTCGCCGCCTATCTCGAGACGCGCGCCGCACTCGGCGAGCTCGTGATCGACGACTACGAACTCGCCGCCTGGCAGTTCATGCAGATGTGCCAGGCGACGCTGTTCCAGGCGTTCATCTTCCAGGCCAATCCGTCGCCCTCGCCGGAGCGGATCGCTGATGTCGTCGACAGCGCGACGCGCGTGTTCTTCGCCGCCTACCGGCCGAAGCGGGCGGATTGATCCCCCCGCAGCGTCGATCCAATCCGACGGCTTCTTTTGGAAGTACCGCAACTTCGCGCTTGTCGCGCGCCGCCGCCTCGCGCGACAATTCCCCGGATGAACCGGCATATCGACCCAGATCAAATGTCCAGCGTGATGGCGCGGCTGGGGGACGCCGTGGTCGACCCGGCGGCATGGACCGGCATCATGACGTCGATCTGCGAAGCGGTGGGCGCAACCGGCGCCGTACTGCTGCAAAGCGACGTGCGGACCCCGGACGTGCCGCGCACCGCATCGACCGAAGAGATGGTGCAGCACTACTTCGCACACAACTGGCATGAGCAGGATTCGCGCGCTCCAGGCATTCCGCGAGCAATGGCCGGCGAAGTGATCACCGATCAGGACTTCCTGACACCCGAGCAGATCCGGTCCGATCCGATGTACAACGAGGTGCTGTATCCGTTCGGCTTCAACTGGTTCGCCGGCATCGGCTTCTGGGCCGACAGCGCACCGTGGGTGCTGACGTTGCAGCGCACCGGAGCGGAAGGACATTTCGATACACGCGAGACGCGGTTGCTGGCGCAGCTGGGTCCGCGCCTGACGGAGACAGCGACATTGTCGACCGTGGTCGGCCGCATCGCGCTCGCCTCCATGACCGGTATCCTCGACCGGGTGCGGCAGCCGGCTGTCATACTCGACCGCGCGGGCCTCGTGATCGATCGCAACGAGGCCGCCGATGCCGGCTTCGATGCGGATATCAGGATCAGGGACCGCCGGCTGATCGTGCGCGACAAGGCGGCACAGGCGCGGCTTGATCAAGTCGTCGACCTGATCCGCAGCGCACCCGAGCGCGCGGCGCTGCCGATCGAGCCGATCCTGATCCGCCGTACGCACAAGGGGCCGGTGGTGTTGCGCGTGTTGCCGGTCGACGGCGCGGCACGCAACGTCTTCCTCGGCGCGCGGGCGATGCTGGTCTTCGCCAATTTGACGCCGCGGGCGATGCCCGAGCCCGGCATAGTCGCCCTGGCATTCGGCCTGACGCCGGCGGAAGCGCGGCTGGTGGCGCTGCTCGCGGGTGGCCTCTCGATCGCCGACGCTGCCGAACGGCTCGGGATCGTTCACGACACGGCACGCAACCAGTTGAAGTCGGCCTTCGCCAAGACCGGCACGCACCGCCAGCCCGAACTGGTCAGCCTCGTCCTGCGGATCGCCTGAGCATGGCGCCGCACCGGCGGGGCGCTTACCCTTCGAGACGCGCTGCACACGCGTCAGCGTCACGAGAGAGATTCGACTCAATCCACAATGATGGTCACCCGCCCGATTTCGTCCAGCACCGCCGGGCGTTGACCGCCGTAAGCGCCGCCCTTGAGCACGGCCGTATACGATCCAGCCGCGCGATAAACGTGGGTCCGTTTGAAGCCGCGGATCGGTGAGATCGTGTCATCGGTCCGGCCGTCGCCGAAATCGAGCACGACCACCCCCTCCGGCATCCCCGGCCCCATGCCGGTGAAGATCACCTCGAGCGGCGCGGCGCCCGAGATCGGCGAAGCGGCAAGGGCACTTGTCGCGTTGATCTGCGTCGTCGAGGTCATGTCGATCACACCAAGGGTGATTGCGGAGATGGCAAATATCGGCAAACGCAACGTCATTTCGAATGTCCCGATCATCCACTCGCCGCAAGCAGATTGCGGCGGGTGGTTTTATGAATCAAGCCGCAGGACGCCCTCCTCCGGCTCAGACCAGATGGAAATCGCCTGCGTGCGCTTGCAGCTCCGCCGCCTTGATCCCGGCAAAGGTGATCGTATCGCCGAACGCGTCAGTTATGACAGCGCCAGCGGCGGTATCAGCCGTGTGATTGGATAGCATGTCGTTCACGCTGGCGAAGATCGACTTGTCGAGTTGCACAGCGTCATTGTGCGCAACGAAATCGGTGATCACGTTGGTGCCGAAATGCGGGCGGAACAGGAACGTGTCCGGCCCGTTGTTGCCGGTCAACGTGTCACCATCGCCGCCGATCAGCACGTCCGGGCCATTGCCGCCGATCAGGATGTCGTGCCCCGCCGAGCCGTCGAGCACGTCCTGGCCGTTGCCGCCGTTCAGTGTGGTATGGCTTCCGGCTTGGTAATCGACGCCGGGATTGAACACGACGATGCTCAGCGTCGACGATGCTGTTGCGCCATGCGGATCGGCAATCGTGTAGGCGAAGGTGTCCTGCGCGACGATCTGCGACGGCAAGCCCCCCTTGTTGGCGACATAGACATAGCTGCCGTCGGCATTCAGCGTCAGCGAGCCGTAGGTGCCGGCGATGGTGTGCCCGACATTGCCGGCCGCCCCGTCTACGGCGCTGACCACCGAGTGCCCCTGATCGTGGATGTCAGGATCGGTGTCGTTGGACAGCACACCGTGCGACGCGTCAACCGACAGCGTCGACTTCTTGGCCGTGCCGTTGCTGTCCGCGACCGCGATCGGCGCGTCATTGGCGCCGTTGATGGTGAGGACGACATCCTGGGTGACGGCCCCGCCATGCGCATCGTCGATGATGACGGGCACCGTGACGGTGAGGCTCTCGCCGACCGACAGGAAATCGAGATCCTTGTCGACGATGCTGTAGCTCCAGTCGATCTTGCCTGCGTTGGTGTTGCCGGCCTCGGGCATGATCGTAAAGGCGGCCTCGAGCGAGGCAATCTGCGTCGGCGTGAGTTCCGACGTGTAATCGTGCGTCGAGTCCTGCCAGGTCACTGTCTCGCCGGCGGCATCGATCGTCGCAGTCGGCCGGTCGTTGAGATCGGGATCAGTGAAGGCGATCGCGCCGGCGGTCGTATCCGGCGTCGAACTTCCGGTGACGCCGGGCAATTCGCTGATCGTGCCCGTCAGGTTGGACAGTGCCGGCACCACCGACACGGGATCATTGGTACCGGTGAAGACGACCGTGATCTGCTGGGTCGAAGTGTCACTGACGCTCGAGCCGGTGTGGTGGTCGGCCACCGTGACGTCGTAGACCACGGTCAGCGTCTCGCCAGCCGCCAGGAAGTCCAGATTCTTGTCCGCCAGGTCGAACTGCCAGTTGAGCGTCCCGCTGGTGCCGTCGACGCCAATCGAATCGGTCAGCGCCGTTGCGAGGGCCGCCTGCGTCGCGAGCGGAACCGTGACGCCGCCGGACCAGGTCGCGGTATCAAACGCCTCACTCGCGGTGTGAGTGTCGCCGGCATTCGCGTCGGTGAACGTCAGTGCGCCGAGAAATTCCTGCAGCGAGGCGGAATTGGTGGTGTTGGGCAATTCGGTCAGCGGATGCGGCGATCCCGGATCGGGCGACAGCACCGGCGGACGGTTCAGCACTTCGGTCTCGTTGAATGTGCCGTCGGCGAACTCGAATTTCTGGATGTTGGTGACGGTGTCGGTGCCGTCAGGTGACCCGCCGCGCTGGTCGGCTATCTGGATCGCGCCGCTGCCGAGCAGGGTCGCGATGTATTGCAGCCGGCTGCCGCTGTAGACGACCGTGTTGGTGCCGTCCCCGCCGTCGATCGTGTCGTTGCCGCCATTGCCGCGAAGCACGTTGTCGGCGGCGTTGCCGACGATCGTGTCGTTGCCCGAGCCGCCATTGGCGTCCTCGATCAGCGATGCGGTCTCGGTCGGGTCGTTCGGATCGATCAGCGCATTGGCGATGTTGCCGCGCGCGAAATACTCGGCGCCGCCCGCCCCGTTATTGCCGAGATCGGCGCGCTGCGCGTGCGCCGCGCTGGTGTCCAGAATGGTCCAGGCGCCGGGATTGAGATCGATGGAGAGGTTGGTCGTGTAATTGGAGAAGTCGTAGGTGTCGGTGCCGCCGCCATCCCACAGCGTCATCAGCACGAAATTGCTTTGCGGCGCGCCCTGCCCGACGCCATCGATGAACTCCTCGCCGGTGGTCGGGCTCCAGGTATAGGTGGTGTTGCCGTTGTGCGCCGTGGCGCCATAGTTCGCGCCGTACATGTACTGCAGCGCGGCGATGTCATCTTGCATGTAGGTGGTCGGATGATCGGGCGCGTTGTCACCATTGGTCGCATTGTCGCCAGGAAACTGGCTGTAGGTCATCACCGAGTATTCGTAGGAATTGTGATCAGCCGGCAGCGCGGGGAACGTCACGCCGTGCCCGTCCTGCGTGACGTGGCCGTGCTTCAATCCGAGATTATGGCCGGTCTCGTGCATGATGCCGGCCGCATCCTGGAAGCTGCCGAGCACCGGATTGGTGTAGCCGCCGGTGACGAACCATGCGTCGCCTTGCGCGCCCATCGCGGAGAACGGCGCGTTTCCGTTGTAGCCCAGTTCGGGCGGATTGGCCTCCGCGGTGCCCGGCGCGTTGCCAGGCACGTGCAGTCCGGTGTGCTGGGCGACACTGCTGTCGTCGGTGTAGTCAATCTTGTCGGCATTGGCGTAGCGCAGCGTCGCGCCGGCACTCGTCGTCTCGGTGAAGGTGAGATTGGTGAAACTTGCGACGTTGGCGAGCGCCGTACGCACCGCGGTCTGCTGTGCCGCGGTGAACGCGCTGAAATTGTCGATCTCCTGATAGCCGTATTCAGCGCTGCTGGTGGGAAACGAAAATGTCAGATTCTGCGCGCCGCCCGAACCCCACTCCCATCCCCAGAGAATGCCATCGATATCTGGATTACCGGACAAATTAACAACTTGAGTCATGGGAAAACTCCGTTTTGGGTGAAATGAAAAACGTCCCCAATTCCGTTCAGTTGTCTTGCTGACGTGCGATGCAATTCTTTCTGTTGAGGGTGATTCCGATTTCGAAATTTGCGGCGCAAAGGCCGCTTGATCCGGGATTCACGAGCACCGCACTGAAATCCGCGGCGGCGCGCGAGATTGTTAGGCTTGCGGCAACTACAAGTCAAACGTGTTTCACACTATAACAAAACCATAAATTGTTAGACGAATTCGTCGAAAATTTTGTGCGTGCTCAAGCACCGTCTGTGGGCAGCCTCATTCTGTGAGGGTAGTGTGATCGTCACAAACATGGAGGCACAGTCCGTGACTCCAATCACACGGGATCATCGCTGATGAGCGACCTCATCATCCGACATATGCGACCCGACGAGATCGCGCTCGCGATCGACTGGGCCGCGACGGAGGGATGGAATCCCGGTCTCGCCGATGCGGCCTGCTTTGCCGCCGAAGATTCGCAAGGATTTTTCGTCGGCGAACTCGACGGAGAGCCTGCGGCGGTGATCTCCTGCGTCAATTACGGCGCACAATTCTCCTTCCTCGGCTTCTACATCGTGCGCCCGGATCTGCGCGGCCGCGGCTACGGTCTGAAGATCTGGAACGCGGCCATCGCGCATGCGAGCCCGCGCGTGATCGGGCTCGATGGCGTGGTGGCGCAGCAGGCGAATTACCAAAAGTCCGGCTTCGCGCTCGCTTACGCCAATGTGCGCTACGGCGGCACGGTCACCGCACCGTCCGCGCCGAACCCCGGCATCGTCGCGCTGACCGAGGTGCCTATGGCGCTGATCGAGGCCGATGACGCCACGGTGTTTCCCGCGCCGCGTCCGGCCTTCCTGCGCGCCTGGATCAATACACCGGGACATGTCGGACGCGCGCTGATGCGCGGCGGCCGGCTGGCGGGCTGGGGTGTGATCCGCCCGTGCCGCACCGGCCGCAAGATCGGTCCGCTTGTCGCCGACGACCGCGCCGGCGCCGAGACAATCCTGTCCGCATTGCTCGCGAGCGAAGACGACGGCGCGATATTCCTCGATGTCCCCGCGGTCAACCGCGACGCCGTGGCGCTGGCGCAAGGCCTCGGGCTGTCGCCGGTGTTCGAGACCGCGCGGATGTACACCGGCGCGATCCCGCCATTGCGGATCGATCGCGTGTTCGGCGTCACGACGTTCGAACTCGGCTAGAGAAACCTCTGCGTTCAAATGCCGCACGATCGCGGCCTCGGTTCCTGTGAAGCGGCTCATAACGCGATTGTTCAATAGGGAAATACACCTCTGGTTGAGCGAGAGAGCCAGTTCGGCGCACTTCCGCGCGCTGCGCTCGTCCGCAATAGAAGGAGGTGTCGCATGGCGTTCCTGTTTTTCAATTTCCGCAACATGGGCCTCAGCGAGGCGCTCGCCAATGTCGGTGAGCTCAAGGGCGTCGTCGCCAACACGCTGAAGCAGAGCGGCTTCACCGATGTCGTCAACACCCAGTCGGAGGTCGCCGGCAACAAGAACGGCGTCCGCGTGTCCATCCTGCATCTGCACAATGTCGATCGGCAGTTCTGGCAGGTGTTCATGGCCGGCGGCGATACTGCCGCCACCAAGCAGACGCTCGACGACGTCGTGAACAAGGTCGAGCATCTCGCCTTCCTCTAGAGCTTCCGGTTCTGATTGAAACAGCACCGGAGCTCCGCAGTCGTGCGAAATCCCCGCGGCAAGCCAGCGGGGATTAGCGCTCCTCTAATTCGCTGCCGCGTTGACCTTCGGCGCGGCGACGTTGTCCTGCTCCAGCTCCTCGGGCAGTCCGGCGAAACGCCTTAGCGCCTTCGCCATCTTCACCCGACCGGCGACGCCGGTGATGATGACGTCGACCATCACGAACGACGAGTGGAAGTGACCCTGTGCCTTGAGCTGCTCGACCTTGACGCCGGCCTTCGCGAGCGCATCGCCATAGGCAATGCCCTCGTCGCGCAGCGGATCGAACTCGCTGGTCGCGATGAACGCCGGCGGCAGGCCCTCGAGCTTGCCGCGCAACGGCGCGACGCGCGGATCGGCGCGGTCGGCCGGCGAGCAGTACAGGTCCCAGAACCAGAACATCAGCCCGCGGGTCAGGAAGTAGCCGGCCGCGTTGTCGACATAGGACGGCCGGTCGAACGAGGAGTCGGTGACCGGGCAGATCAGCAGCTGGCCCGCGATCTCGGGCCCGCCGCGATCGCGCGCGAGCTGGCAGGTCACGGCCGCGATGTTGCCGCCGGCGCTCCAGCCCGCGACCAGCACCGGGCCCGCTTTGCCGCCGAGCTCGGCGGTGTGGGCTGCGATCCAGCGCGTCGCCGCATAGCCGTCCTCGGCCGCAGCCGGGAAGCGATGCTCGGGTGCGTGGCGATAGCCGACGCTGACGATGATCATGCCGGTGCGCCGGCACAGATCGCGGCAGAACGGATCGTCCGACAGCTCGTCGCCGAGCACCCAGCCGCCGCCGTGGAAATACACCACAATCGGATGCGGCCCCGGCGTTGCGGGCCGGTAGAGCTTGTACGGCAGCGGCCCTTCAGCGCCCTGCAGCATGCCGGTGTCGACCTCGCCGACCGGACGGCCCGCTGGACGGCCCTTGTTGAACTCGTTGAGGAAGTCGCGCGCGCCCTGCGCCCCCATCGTCTCGATCGGCGGCAGGTTCATCTCGCCGAGCATATTGAGCACCAGCCGCACGTCCGGCTGCAAACGCACCACCTCGCCGTCATTGCACTGCTCGGCAACGCCGGGACCCGAGAGCTTGAAGCCGAGCATGCCGCGCCCGACCACCTCGTTGCAGATGCTGCGATACGGGCCGACGCCGCCGGTATAGGGCATCACGCCCTGCGGCTTGCCCGGCACGTTGGCGCCCGTGTACCAGGTGTTGGCGAGACGATGCAGCGTCAGCGTCGCGCAATCGGCCATGTGGCGTTCCCAGCCGGCCTGCGCGGTCTCGGTTGCTTCCATCGTGGTGAAGCCGGCGTCGCGCAACGCGGCGATGCGATCGACCACCCAGTCGACATGCTGCTCGATCGAGACAGCCATGTTCGACAGCACCGACGGGCTGCCGGGACCGGTGATCATGAACAGATTGGGGAAGCCCGCGACGGTGACGCCGAGATAGGTTTGCGGTCCGTGCGCCCAGACATCCGACAGCGACTTGCCGCCGCGACCGGAGATCGGATGCACCGCCATGATGGCGCCGGTCATCGCGTCGAAGCCGGTGGCGAACACGATGACGTCGACATCGAAGCTGCGCTTGTCGGTCGAGATGCCGCCGCCCGTGATCGCCTTGATCGGCTCCTGCCGCAGATTGACCAGCGTTACGTTCGGACGGTTGTAGGTCGCATAGTAGTTGGTATCGAGGCAGGGACGCTTGGCGCCGAACGGATGATCGTGCGGGGCCAGCGCCGCGGCGATCTCCGGATCCTTGACCACGGCACCGATCTTCTCGCGGATCAGATCGGCGACCAGCCGGTTGCCGTCGACATCGACCGCCTGGTCGGCCCACAACTGGGTCAGGATGTGGACGAGGTCACCCGCCGCCCACGCCTTCTCGAACCGCTCGCGGCGTTCCGCATCGCTCAATTGCCAGCTCACCACGGTCTGCTGCGGATACGGCACACCGGCCATCGACCAGCGCGCCTGCTCGCGATAGGCCGCGCGGTCGGTCTCGAAGAAGGTCTTGCGATCTTCCGGCGCCGGACCATTGCCGGCCGGCAGCGCGAAGTTCGGCGTGCGCTGGAACACTGTGAGCTGCGCGGCCTGTTCGGCGATCAGCGGGATCGACTGAATGCCCGACGATCCGGTGCCGATCACGGCAACGCGCTTGCCCTTCAGATCGACGCCCTGATGCGGCCAGCGCCCGGTGAAATAGATGTCGCCTTTGAAATCCTTGACGCCGTCGATCTCCGGCGGCTTCGGCGACGACAGGCAGCCGGTCGCCATGATGTAGTAACGACACGAGACACTGGCGCCGTTGTTGGTCGCGATCAGCCAGCGTGACGTCGCATCATCCCAGGTCGCCTGCGTCACCTTGGTGCCGAACCTGATATCGCGGCGCAGATCGTAGCGGTCGGCGACGAAGCCGAGATAGCGCAGGATTTCCGGCTGCGTCGCGTATTTCTCCGACCAGGTCCACGCCTGATCGAGCTCGGGATCGAACGTGTAGCTGTAATCGATGGTCTGGATGTCGCAGCGCGCGCCGGGATACCGGTTCCAGTACCAGGTGCCGCCGACATCGGCGCCCTCTTCGAGCGCAACCGCCGAGAAGCCCGCCTTGCGCAGCCGATGCAGCAGATAGAGACCTGCGAAACCGGCGCCGACGACCGCGACGTCGACCTGCTGCGTGGTTCCGCTGTGCGTGGAGTCCGAAGCGCGTGCTGCAACCGCTGCGTCTGGCATGCCATTCCTCCCGTATGTTTTGATTTGACGGAAGGCTAGCCCTGCGCTTTCAGTTTGTCATCACGACAAACGCAATCTGAGGTCGCCGCAATTGTGACGCGTGCGGCCTGGAGCAAGATGCGTAGCGTGTGGACGCAAGTAGTGACGACGCAACGGGTACGGACGGCACCACACACTTCAATGTCGTCCCGGCGAATGCCGGGACCCATAACCACCGATGGACATTGTTGCGCATCGGTGGAACGACGAGTCCCCTTCACAACGTCCGCTGCAGAGTATGGGTCCCGGCTTTCGCCGGGACGACACCGAATATTTGGCCCCGCTTGTGAATCACGAACTCGCTTGTTCTCAAAGTGACGGGACCCGCATTGTGCACTACACCGACCGCATCAAACCGCCATCGACGCGAATGTTCTGTCCGGTGATGTAGCCTGCGCCCTCGGAAACGAGGAACGCGATCGTCGCTGCGATCTCCTCCGCCTTGCCGTAGCGCTTCATCGGCACGCTGTCGCGGCGCGCGTCGGTTGCCGGCAGGCTGTCGATCCAGCCCGGCAGCACATTGTTCATGCGGACATTGTCGGCGGCGTAGCTGTCGGTGAACAGTTTTGTGAACGCGGCGAGCCCGGCGCGGAACACAGCCGAGGTCGGAAACATCGCGCTCGGCTCGAATGCCCAGGCGGTCGAGATGTTGACGATCGCCCCCGACTTCTGCGCCTGCATGTGAGGTGCGACCAGACGTGTCGGGCGGATCACGTTCATCAGGTAGACGTCGAGGCCGGTGTGCCACTGCTCGTCGGTCAGTTCCAGCACACCCGCGCGCGGGCCGTGGCCGGCGCTGTTGACCAGCGCATCGATGCGGCCCCAGCGCGCCATCACGCCGTCGACGGCGCGCTCCAGATCATCGTTCGAACGGTTCGAGCCGGTGAAGCCGATGCCGCCGAGTTCGGCGGCGAGCGCCTCGCCCTTGCCCGACGACGACAGGATCGCAACGCGAAATCCATCCGCGGCAAGCCGCCGTGCCGCCGCCGCTCCCATGCCGCTGCCGCCTGCGGTGACGAGTGCGACCTTCTCTGTTGTCATGATCGAGATCCCATTGATGACGAACCTGAAGCAAGGTCTATCATCAGGGATCACGCGGCGCGACAGCCGGTCTGCCGCACCGCGTCCCGCTACTTCCGGAACACCTGCTTCGAACCGGCGTCGAACCTCGCCACCGGCCGATCCATCTGCCACAGTTCGATATCATGACGGTCGACAAGACGACTGGCCGATGTGACGGCTGCATCGTCGTCGCTGCAATCCATGTTGACCACGCCGATGGATCGGCTGTGCGGTCCGACGATGTAGGCGCGATAGGTCGTCATCTTCGTTCTCCGGCTGTTGCGGCGAAGATGAGCGCGAGCACGTATGAATTCGAGAAGAACCGCGACGGGATCTTATAAAGACGGAATAAGCGCCCGCCGCGAACAGCCCGCCAGGCGCGGCAGGCCGCTCGGGACTGCCGTCAGGCCGGCGCGCCGTTCTTGAGCAGCTTGGTCACGGCCGCGACCAGCTCGTCGGGCGAGAACGGCTTGTTGAGCAGCACGCTATCCGGCACGCCCCGGGTCGGCCACTCGTCGCCGCCACCGCCGGTGATGTAGAGCACCGGGAATGACGGATCGATCTCGCGGGCGCCACGCGCCACGCGCCAGCCGTCGAGCCGGCCGAGCAAGCGAATGTCGGTCACCAGCGCGCTGTATTTGGTGCGGAACGCCTTGAGCAGCGTCAGTGCTTCCTCACCCGAGCCCGCGATCGCCGGCTCATAGCCGCCATCCCTCAGGGCGTCCTCTACCATCATCTGAAGATCACGATCGTCTTCGATGACGAGAATGATCGGCACGTCTTGCAAAGCTATCCCCCAGAAATCAGCCGGGTGCGCCCGGCTCCGCGAGCATATGCAGCAAATAGTGGCTACCGTTTGCACGGCACCCCCAGTACAAATACGGGTATCAGACGCGTCCTATTCGTCGGCGAATTCGTCTTCTTCGTTGACCCCCGCTTTACCCCGCGGAGCCGGCTTTCTGCCGCCAAGCGATCCTGTGACATAAGGTTCGCGCGCTGCATAGGGGCTTCGGCCGCCGGCGCGCGCCGCGACCTCTTCGCCGGAGACGGCAGCGGGCTGGCAGATCAGGCGCCGGCTGGCCCGGCGCATCAGATCCACATGGATGTGGTCGTAGTGATAGACGTTGGAACCCGGCGCCAGCACCGTGGTGAATTGCTGGCAGGCGGCGGCCTGGACATCGCGCAGAAAGCCCTGCTCCTCGGGCAGGCCCTTCCAGCCGTCCTTCACCGAGATGCGCCGGCCGTCAGAGAGCGTGAAGGCCGCAATATCGAGCGCATTGCCGAAGGCGTGCTCGGAAATATGCGCGTGCGAATTGCCGTTCATGCCGCGGCAGGAATAGGCCGAAATCTGCTTGATCTCGACGACGCGCGCACCGAACCAGCGTTGCGCCGCCGGCTGCACCGAATCGGCAAGCCAGCGCTCCAGCACCGAGACGATCGGGCATGCCAACGTTGCGGCAGGCTTTACTGCAACCGGACCGACCGTCATCACCGAATTGCCGTTCGACGGGCCGAGCCGCGGCGGCGGCGCCGCGCCGGACGGCTGCTGGGAATAAGGTGCAGGTGAGTAAGGCGCGGCCGCGCCCTCGCGCTGCGGATTGCCGGGCAGGCCCGGATAGTAAGGTCGCTCGCCGCGGGCATCGGGCGAGCCATCCGGCGGCAGGTCGATCTCGCCCTGCTGCGGCGGGACACCGGGCGCCGACAGCGACACCGGTCCGTTCGGCTGGCTGCCATAGTTCGGCTGGCCGACCGCCTGTTCGGAATACGGCGCCTGCGCGGGTGGCGGGCCCGGCTGACGATTGATCGGCCAACGCGGCTGGTTGCCGACCGACGCCGGTGGACGCAGGCTGTCGTCGGCAAATCCGTAAGCCGAACTGGCCTCGCCGAGCGCGGCCACCTTGAGCGGAAACTCGGCGCCGCAGACGCCGGGGCCGGAAATCGGATCGATGCGGACGAGGTCCGGACCTTCCTTGACCGCGCCGGATTTCAGGCATGCGGCCTCGGCCTCGGCCCGCCACGGTTCGCGCTCGGCAGTCTGAAACAGACCGCGGCCGCAACCAGCAAGCGACACAAGGACAAGGGAGCCGACGAGATACAAACGAACTCCACGCGTCATGGCGCGGAGGTTCTGCGAATTTGATTAAAGACTCTTCAACGCATTTCGATCGTTTGATTTCAGCTGTGTTTAACCATGCAGTGGAACCCGGTCGCGCAATCCACGCGATCGCATCGCTGTGTCACCAATCATCGCGAATGCTCCGCATCGTCATTCATCTTTAGATTGCGCTGCCGAGTACTGCAATCTTGCCGAAAACTTACAGACGGTATCCGGGGCGGGCAGCCGGTCCGTAACCCGCAACGCCGCGGAATTTATTTGCGGGCGCTTCAACGCCTTGATTCGCCGTCTGTTTGAGCCACGCATCGCAATGCGGCATCAGACGGGAACAGAGGGCTTGGCAGCAAGGCTGACTTTTTCGGCCAGGAACCACTTGCTAGCTTTTGCGTTAATGCGGGCAGCGTTGTGAACCGAGGGAGCTTCCCAATGGATTTCGCGAGTCCTCTGCTGAGCAAGCTGAGCATTGTGGCCGCGTACATCGCGTTCGCCTTCGTCGGCGCCATCATTCTCGGCGTGTTCTGAAGCATTCGACAGGCATGAGTTCAGCGCCCGGCGGCCGCCCCCACCGGGCGCTTTGCTTTTCTCTCACCCCGTCATCCTGAGGAGCCGCGAAGCGGCGTCTCGAAGGATGCATGGCCACAGTCGGGCCGTCGATCCTTCGAGGCTCGCTCGCTCGCACCTCCAGCGACAAAGGCGCGCAGACCGCAGCGTCGGCATGCAGCGCGTCGTTGCCGCGCTTCTGTTTCGACATGTTGGTGTAGATGTCGTTATCGGCATGGGCGGCGGCGACGCTGCCGGCGAGCAGCAGCGCGACCAGGCTCAGGCGTTTCATGTTTGCCTCCATCGCTTGCGAAGACAGCAATTGACCTCCATCGGTCGCGCGCGAGGTGGCAAACGGTTCGACGGCGTCCGGTTACAAATTGGACAGCTGCGCGTTCAGGAGCGCGGCTCGCCCCGGAGTTGCCCCTGCGTGATCACGCGGTGCCGCGCGCGCGAGACTCGGACCCAGTCGGCACCGGTGCAGTAGACGCGACCGAGCGCGCAGGACAATACCCGCAGTCTGTCGGCCCCCTTCAACTCGATCGTGCCGTAACGGATGGTGCCGTTGTCCTGGCCGGTGACGCCGCCATCCCAGCGCGCGTCCTGCTTCGGCTTCATGTTGATCAGCACCGTTTCACCGAGATCGCGCGTGGTCCTGTCGAGCGCATAGCCGCACAGCGCTGCGCCGCAGAGACGGATGCGCACCAGATCGTTGGCTTCGGTCTGCCAGTCGCCGATCGGACCGTCGTCCGCCTCATCGGCCTGGTGCGAGACCTGCAGCACCGGCGGTGCCGGACGCGCGGGCGCTGCGGGTAGCGCAGCCGGCGGTGGCGGCGGAGCTGCGACGACCGGCGGCTGCGGCGTCATCACGCGCGGCGGCGACGGTGCTGACGGTGGCGGCGCGGCAGCCGGCGCGACTGGCGCGGGCTTGTACACGATGTTCGGCGGCGGCGCGGGAGGTGCTGCCGGCACAGGCGCGGGCAGCGCGCTAGCGGCCGGCGTGGCAGAGGCCGCTGCCGTCGCCGCGGACGCAGGCACCGGCTTGATCGCACGGCCGTTGTCAGCTTCGTCATCGCGCCTGGCGCCGCCCGACACCGAGACGCAGGACAACGAGCGGCACCGCGTCGAATCGAGATGGACGCGGTGGCCGCCGATCGAGAACGAGATGCCTTCACCGGCATGGGCGAAGGGCGTGAACAGCATCAGCGCGACGAGCAGGCAGAAGCGCTTCATCGAAACCTCCAAAACATCCGATGACGCTAGAGGTGTTGTGCTCGCGGCGCAGTGATCTCCGTCACCGTGGCGAGCCATCCGGCTCAAGGGGCAACGTGATGCACATCACGGAAGCGCGCGCCGGCCGAGCGTAGCGTCCGGACCAATCGCTACCCCCTGCTCAACGCCATGGAGACTCAAGATGAAGAAGCTCGTTGCGATCGCTGCGCTGCTGATGGCCACCACGTCAGCGCATGCCGGCGGCACCGGCATCACCTTCGAGATCGACGGCCAGCGCATCCATGTCGAGGCGCCACGCAATTGCAGCGCGCTGTCCTGCATCCGCATCTCCGCGCCGGGCTATAGCGGCACGATCGGCGGCATCAGCAAGAATCTCGGCTCGAAGTCCGACGATGATGACTATGTCGCCCCGACGACCTCGTCGCCGCCAGCGCCTGCATCCGCACCGGTTCAGGCCGCCGCGCCGCAGCCGGCCGCGCCGGTCGCGGCCGCTGTCCCGCCGCCGCCTCCGCCGCCGGCAACGGTTGCAACGGCTGCCCCCGCGCCGGCCGATGCCGCACCCGCTGCGCCTGCCCCGGTCGCCGCACAGCCAGCGCCGCCGCAAGCCGCTCCGATTGCCGCCGCACCGGCTCCGGCGCCGACCGGACCGATCGGCGTCTGGGCCACCGAGGAGAACAAGGGCAACGTCCGCGTCGAAGCCTGCGGCGACAATCTGTGCGGCTATTCGGTGAAGAGTAACGAACGCATCCTGATCAACATGAAGCCCGACGGCAGCAAGTGGAGCGGCCGCATCCACGATCCCGACTCTGGCCGCAACTATGACTCGACGATCGCGATGAAGGGCCCGAATGCGATGCGCGTGCAGGGCTGCGCCTTCGGCGGCATGTTCTGCGGCGGCCAGACCTGGAAGCGGGTCAGCTAGCACGTCAAGTTTCCGGATCGCTCTGATGTCCGCAGCCGCACCAACGGCGAGCGGACATCATCTTTTACTGGTCCGGCGGTCGCTTCATGTCGATGGCTGGACGCGCTATAAGCGTCGCCGTGTCGAGGTTGAATCGAACCTGCGGGCGGTTTGCGATGGCGATGACGGCTCTTGAACTCGGTCTCCGCGGCGCGGTGGTCGCGCTGTTCCTGGTGGTTTGCGCGGTGCTGCTGCTGCGTTACGCGGCGGTGCATCGCGCCGCGCATCTCGGTGCCGCGATGGGCGTGGCCGGCGCGGCCTACGCGATCACGACCGCACCGTTCTTTCCCGCATCGTCATTCGGCTGGAGTTCTCCATTCATTGCCTTTGCGATGGGCTCACCGGTGATTCTCTGGCTGTGGGCGCGCGCGATGTTCGACGAGCGGTTTGCCTTGCGGCCCTGGCACGCGGCGGTGTGGACACTGGTCGCCGGCCTTGGCGTCGTGAGCCACAATTGCTGGACCATCTGGCCCGAACTCGCCGGGCCGTGCGGCCGCGCCCTGGCGTTGGCGACGATCGGCTTCGCCGGGCTCGGGATCGCGCAAATTCCCAAGGGATGGCGCACCGCCGCGACGACGGCGCGCGGCCGGATCCTGATCGCGCTGCTGATCGGCATCGGCCTTCAGATGATGTTCGCCGCGGCGGCCGGTCTGGCCGCGATTCCGACCCGTTCCATCAGCCTCAGTGCCGCCCTCGCCCTTGGCGCATTCGCGCTGATCGGCATCTGGATGATGCTGTTCGATCCGCCCGAGGGCCAGCCGGCGGTTGCCGGCACCGGCGGAAGGGGCCAGGCCGCACCGGTCGCCGCGCGTTCGCTCGCCAATGCCGCTCCGGCGCCCTCCAGCCAGGCCGCGCTCAGTCACCTCAAGCATCTGATGGCGACCGAGCGGACCTACCGGCAGGAGGGACTGACCATCGGCGTCTTGGCGGTCAAGCTCGGCATGCCGGAATACCGGCTGCGGACGCTGATCAATGACGGGCTCGGCCACCGCAACTTCAACGCCTTCCTCAACCGATACCGGCTCGACGAAGCCAAGGCGGCGCTCGCCGATGCCGGCCAGGCCGAGGTGCCGGTGCTGACGATTGCACTCGACGCCGGGTTCCAGTCGCTGGCGCCGTTCAACCGCGCCTTCAAGGCGGACACCGGACTGACGCCGACCGAGTTTCGGCGCCGGGCGACGGCCGCGCAAACCACGGACGCCGCGGAAAACGCTCGGCCGGGGTGAGAATTCGCTCCTCGATTTCAGAAATCGATAGGCTTGCGGCCCCACGATCTGCCTAGCTGTGCCGACACCGGCGCGGATCGCGCCATGGCAAGCGGAGTTCGACGGCCGATGAAGCATTTTCTCACCGCGGCAAGGTTGCTGGCCCTCGACCTGGCGTCGACCCTTGTCTTTCTTGTTCTGTTCCTGCTGACGCACAACACCGCGCTCTCGGTCGGTATCGGCATCGCCTTCGGCGTCACGCAGATCGGCATCCAGATGGTGCGCGGTAAGCGGATCGACACCATGGAATGGCTGAGCCTGTTCCTGGTCGTCACCGCCGGCACCGCGACATTGCTCACGAACGACCCGCGCTTCGTGCTGTTCAAGCCGAGCGTGATCTACGCCATCGTCGGCGTCGTGATGCTGAAGCCCGGCTGGCTCAACCGCTATCTGCCCGAGATCGCACAGACCGTCGTGCCCGATGTCGCCGTCATGGTCGGCTATGCCTGGGCAGCCCTGATGTTCACCTCCGCCGCCGTGAATGCCTTCGTCGCGCTGACCTGCGAGATCACGACCTGGGCTATGGTGATGCCGATCTTCGGCATCGTGAGCAAGATCGTCGTGTTCCTCGGCGGCTTTGCCGCGATCCGCCTCACCGCCAGACGTCGCATCCGCGCCATGCCCGAGGCCCAGCGCGAGGCCGTGCTCGCGCTCGAGGGGGCTCCGGCGACGGCGACGCCATAGGCGCTGACGTTGCCCGTCGGCGTGTGGTTAACGAAACAAACCGGCGCGCGACGAAACCATTTTGCCGTGCGCACGAAGAATTGCCGAAACCAAGCCTGCCTAGTGATGGCCTCGACGACGCGCTGCAACGGCGCGCTCACCACAAGGGGGACATCATGGCTTTCACCGCTTCCACGCTGCGTCACGGCAAACTGCTGGCGGCAACCGCGTTCACGCTCGGCCTGCTGACCTCGGCGTCCTATGCCTACACCGACGAGCAGCAGCAGATGTGCACCGGCGATGCGATGCGGCTGTGCAGCTCGGAAATCCCCGACGTCGATCGCGTCACCGCCTGCATGGTCCGGCAGCGCGCGCTGCTCAGCGACGGCTGCAAGGCGGTGTTCCACTACGTGCCGCCCGCAACCGCCGCGCAGCCTGCAAGCTACGCTCCCGCGGCCAAGCCGGCGAAGCCACTCAACATCACTCCTCACAAGCGCGGCTAAGCAAAACCCCAACAACGACCAGGCACCGCGCTCCCTTCCGGGAGTGCGGTGCTTGATCGTTTGGATCCGCCATGACAACAAGGCAGGACCGTTCATT
The DNA here is from genome assembly GCF_002532045.1 of Bradyrhizobium sp. C9. GTDB lineage: Bacteria > Pseudomonadota > Alphaproteobacteria > Rhizobiales > Xanthobacteraceae > Bradyrhizobium. The sequence continues at coordinate 162,013 of NZ_NWTG01000014.1, forward strand.
CGGCATTCAGCCTGACGCGGCTCAATTGCCGATCCCCAATGCCTCCCGGGAATCGATGGTGATGCGCCGCGCCTTCCTTTATGCGCTTCTGTTTGGTGCCGGCGTCACGATGGGTTGGCATACAACGGCCAATGCCGCGCCGGAGCTGATGCAGCTTGCACAAGCGCAGCCTGCACCGGCGCCCTCGGCCGCTCCCGCGCCGAGCGCGACACCGTCAACGCCAGCGCCTGCCACGCCCGCCCCGGCTGCCGCGCCGCAGGCCACGGCGCCCGAGCCGATCGGCAACGTCGCGACCCTGACCGGCACCGCCACCGTCACCCGCAACAACACCACGACGCCGCTGCAGATCCGCGACGACATCTTCGCCAATGACGACGTCGCCACATCCGCGACCTCCTCGCTCGGCATCACCTTCAACGACGGCACCACCTTCAACCTGCGGGCCAACGCCAGGATCACGATCGACAATTATGTCTACGAGGACGGCGGCCAGCAGAACAGCGCGCTGTTCAACGTCGCCAAGGGAACGGCGGCGTTCGTCGCCGCCGCCGTCGCCAAGACCGGCGACATGAAGATCTCGACGCCGACCGCAACGCTCGGCATCCGCGGCACCACCGGGCTTGTCGAGGTGCCCGAAGGCGCGACCGCGACCAGCAACAATGTCGGCATCAAGCTCTATCCCGACGCCGACGGACATGTCGGCCGCATCGAGGTCAACGACCGCGGTGGCGCATCGCTCGGCGTGCTGACGCGCGGCGCCAGCGGTTTTGCGATTCGTCCAGGCCTCGGCGGCGCCCGCTTTGCCGCGGTGCCACTGACGATTTCGCCGCAACAGATGACGCGCGACCAGGGCTTCGTGCGCGCGGTGCATTCCGCGCAGACGCTGGGCCGTCAGGTGGTGACCGAGCAGCGCGACTTCCGCCGAGCCAATCCCGACTTCCGCAGGGCCAATCCGGCCGCGCCCTATCCGAACCGTGGCCAGCCGGTGCAGCCGAACCCGCAGCGCCAGAACGGGCTGCCGGGCCAGAATCGCAATGCGCCGCAGCAGCCGGGTCAGCAAAACCGTCCGGGCCAGCCGCAGCAACCCGGCACGCAACCCGGCACACCTGGCCGGCAGGGCTCGCAGCAGCAGCCGGGCACGCAACAGCAAGGCGGCGCACAGCACGCGCTGCCCGGCCAGCCCGGCGGCACGACGCTGCCGCACGCGCCCGGCGTCCAGACGCCAACCGGACAGCGGCCTGCGGGACAACGGCCCGCCCGCCAGGAACCCGCGCGCCAAGGCGGCGCGACGCCACCCGGCGGACAACAATCGCCTGCACGTCAAGGCGGCCTGCAGCCCGGACGCACGCCAGTGCCGGGCGGCGTCCGCCAGCCGGGACAGCCGGGTCAACCAAGCGTGCCGAGACAGGGCACGGCGCAGCCTGCGCCGCCGGCACCCGGCCAGGTGCGGCCCGGCATTCAGCAAGCAGCGCCTGGCGTTCGCCCCGGCATGCAACGGCCCGCAGTGCAGGCACGCCCCGCCTTCCAGCAACGGCGCGCACCGCCGCCGCGCGCCGCGAGGCCGCAGCCCAAGGACAAGCGTCACAACTGATTGGAAGCGCGCGGCGTCAGGCCGCGCGGCGCAGCCAGTCGCGCACGCGCTCGATCAGGTTCTTGCGCGGGGTCGGCTGCACGACCGCAGCAATGGGTGCGATCTCGCGCGCGGATGACGGCGGCGCTTCGGGTGCAGTCACTTCAACGACGTGCTCACGCCCGGCCACTTCGCCGGCATCCGCTGCGGCATACTCCGGCGTCACGGCCGGCCGAACCGGTGCTGGATCTGCCGCCCGCGCGCCAGCGATCACGGGCGCGCCAGCGGCCGGCTCTTGCTCGGCAGGCTGCGCGCGCCGTCGCTCCGCGGCCGCAACCCGCAACCGCGTGCGCCGCTCGCGCTCGGCGTTCGCCGCGGCCTGCAACGCGATCGGTCCGACATTTTCCAAGAATACGCGCTCATAGCCGCGCGACAGGCGGTCGAGCGCTTCATCGAGCGGCAGCCAGTCCACTTCCCTGATGTCGCTCATCAACGCGCGCACCGGCTTGCCACCGGCATCCATGCGCCAGTAGTGCACCACCTTCGAACGCCCGCCTGAATCATAGACCAGCGTGCCGAGGAATTCGTGCACCTCGACATCGTGGCCGGTTTCCTCCAGCACCTCGCGTTCGGCAGCGTCGCGCGGCGTCTCGCCATCGTCGAGCTTGCCCTTCGGCAACACCCACTCATTGCGCTTGCGCAGGCGCACGATGGCGAAGCGCGGCGGAGCCTCCCGCCGCAGCACAATGCCTCCCGCCGCCAGAACAGGCGTCCGCGCCATCTCGTGTCCCAAAGGTTTGCGATTTAGGATCGTCGCACGACGATCGCAGCCATTCTAAGGCATGATCGGGAAAAGTGGAAACCGGTTTTCCGGGCAGACCATGCTCAAAGAATGGCGCGAACGAGAAGGCGAGTTCAGTAAGCGGGCTTCCGCAACAGCGGTTCGCCGCATTTGATCCGAGTTCCCTCCGCGACATTGTCGCAGAACTCGAAATGGCCGGGTGCGAGCACGATGATGGTCGAGCCGTGCTCGAACCAGCCGAGCTCGTCGCCCTTCTTGACATGCGCGTCACAGGAGAAATCCACCGGGCCGCGCGACTGCGCGTTCAGCGTGATGTCGAGGAAATGCAGGCGAAGGCTGGCGACGAGGATCGCGGCGACCGGAACCAGCGTCAGCGCCTCGCCGGTCGGAAGCTTCGCGCGCAGCACCGCGCGCTCGTTCTTGCAGAACAGCCGCTCGACCCGCTTCAGCGCGATCGGATTGACGTTCCAGACGTCGCCGTGAATGAACGTCACCTTGTCGATCGCAAGATCATAGGGTGCGTGAAAGCGGTGATACATGCTCGAGGTCAGCCGCAGCGTGATGAAGCGGCCGTTGCTGTGCTGCTCCACCAGCGCGGGATCGCCGAGAAGATCGAGCAGCGAATACGGCGCGCCCTTGACCTGGAACAGCTGCCCATCCTCGATCCGCCCATGCGCGCCGATGATCGCATCCGACGGGCTCGCGATAATGGCGGGATCGGCCGCCGCCGGGCGCAGGCCGGGCTTGAGCTCGCGGGTAAAGCAATCGTGCAAACTCTTGAACTCGGTCTTCTTCGCCTCGGACAGATCGAGGTCGGAGAACAGCTTCCAGCAGGCGATCGATGCATCGCGGACCAGGGGGTTCTCGACCTTGGAGAACCAGCCCATGAAGCGGGTGATCGCCGCCCGCGGAATCCGGTTTGTTAGCAGGAAATTGAGGTCTTCCTGCTGGGTGAATGCCGAGATCAGGCCCTTGACTGTCATGAATTTGTTAGGTGCCGAGGCTAGCGCTTCTGTCATGGAAACATCCCTTCCGATTCTCTCGCTGTCCGCCGCCGCGCTTGCCGGCGCCGCCGCAGCTTTCCCCAAAATTCAGGCCCGCCTCGCGCTGTCGCGAGCCAAGCACCGCTCGCTGACCGGACACTCCAAGATGTCCAAGATGGTGGCGCGCATGGTGCCGCACTACGAATTCGACATCGACGAGTTCTTCCGCTCCGACGGAGCACCGAAGGACGTCGCGATGCAACGCCAGGACGGCTTCTTCCGCCTCGCCGGCCTTTACGCGGATCGCTACCCCAAGGGCCGTGCGCTGACCGCCGAGGTGACGGAGCGGATCTCCGACCTGCAGTTCACCGAAACCTACCGCGTGCCGTTCCAGTACAGCCGCCTGGTGCGCGAGCATCTCGGCACCTCGGCCTTCGTCGAGGCGTCCAGCGGCGTCACCGTCACCGACCTCGACGGCAATGTGTCCTACGACCTGACCGGCTCCTACGGCGTCAACATCTTCGGCAACGACTTCTACAAGGAGTGCATCGCCGAGGGTGAGAAGCGGGCGCACGCGCTCGGCCCGGTGCTCGGGCCCTACCACCCGATCATTGCCGACAACGTCAAACGGCTCTGCGAGATCTCCGGCCTCGACGAGGTCTCGTTCCACATGTCCGGCACCGAGGCCGTGATGCAGGCGGTGCGGCTCGCGCGCTACCACACCAAGCGGACGCATCTGGTGCGGTTCGCCGGCGCCTATCACGGCTGGTGGGGCGAGGTGCAGCCCGGCGTCGGCAATCCGGTGTCGCCGCACGAGACCTACACGCTCGCCGACATGTCGGAGAAGACCCTGCACGTGCTGCGCACCCGCAAGGACATCGCCTGCGTGCTGGTCAATCCGCTGCAGGCGCTGCATCCGAACGGCAACGCGCCCGGCGATTCCGCGCTGGTCGATTCGTCGCGCTCCTCCCGCTACGACCGCGCCGCCTACACCGAATGGCTGAAGCAGCTGCGCGAGGTCTGCACCGAGCGCGGCATCGTCTTGATCTTCGACGAGGTGTTCGTCGGCTTCCGCCTCGCCGCCGGTGGCGCCCAGGAATATTTCGGCGTCAAGGCCGACATGGCGACCTACGGCAAGAGCCTCGCCGGCGGGCTTCCGGTCGGCGTGGTGTGCGGCCGCAAGGACCTGATGCGGCGTTTCCGCGACGACCGGCCGGCCGATATCTGCTTCGCCCGCGGCACCTTCAACTCGCATCCCTATGTGATGACGGCGATGGACGAGTTTTTGAGCCGGCTCACCAGCCCCAACTTCCGCTCGATCTACAACGGGCTGGAGGAGACCTGGAACGGCCGCGCCAAGGCGCTCAACGACCGGCTCACGGCCGCGGCGCTGCCGGTTCGCGTCGGCAACATCTCGTCGATCTGGACCGTCTCTTACACCGAGCCGTCCCGCTACAACTGGATGCTGCAATACTATCTGCGGGCCGAGGGACTGGCGCTGAGCTGGGTCGGCACCGGCCGCCTGATCTTCACCCTGAATTACACCGACGCCGACTTCGCCGAGGTCAGCGATCGTTTCGTCGCGGCAGCCGAGAAGATGAAGCGCGACGCCTGGTGGTGGCACAAGGAAGGCCTCACCAACAAGAACATCAAGCGGCAGATCCTGAAAGAGATGGTCGCCGTGAGGTTCGGGCGCTGAAGCGACGCACTGTCCCTCCGCTCCCTCGCCCCGCTCTTGCCCTTCCTTCGCCTCCCCCGCTTGCGGGGGAGGCCGGATCGCATCGATAGATGCGATCCGGGTGGGGGCTCTCTCCTCACAATGAGTGTCGCAAGCGGCGACACCCCCACCCCAACCCTCCCCCGCAAGCGGGACAGGGAGCGCAGTCCCGTTGTGACGAGCAGTTCGGCCGAGTCTGTTCACGATAGCCCTAAGACGTAGATGCCCGGGACAAGCCCGGGCATGACGCATATCGGAGAGATGTTGGAGCAACGATCAGGCGTGCCTGACGTGCTTCTCGAGACCCGGATCGATCAGTTCGCCCTTCATCAGGAACAGCGGCGCCTTGTGATAGAGCTTCAGGTCGTGGAAGGGGTCGGTGACGATCTTGGTCATCCAGACGAGGCCGGTCTCGACGTCGCGGATGAAGAACAGGTGGATGGTGCGGAACAAGAGGCCCCCGATGCCGACCACGAGCCAGATCTTGGCGACCTGGCGGGTAAAGTCGCCCATCGTGACCCAGGGCTTGAACAGGCCGAACAGGGTCGGATCGAAGTACAGCACCATCGGCGACAGCGCCCAGATCGCCATCAGCACGACCTTGCGCTGCAGGTTATAGCCGACCTTGATGTCTTCCTTGTGCTCGTGGGTCGCCTGGTTGACGTGGTCATACCCCTTCGGCTCGAAGAAGAAGTGACCGGCCTGGCGCGAAGTCATCGAGACCAGCCAGCCGACCAGTGCCGACACCACCGGATCGAAGAACAGCATCACATAGGCGAACAGAAAGCTCAGCGCGCTGACGAAGTGCAGGCTCTGGTTGATCCGGCTGTGATGGTAGAAGCGATGGTCATCCCAGCGCTGGGTACGCAGCTCTTGCAGAAAATTCTTGATCATTGGTTCCCCCAACATCTTTCGGGACAGGATTTACAGGGATTCGATGTATCGCGTGTGACATCATCATAATGACATATGACAATGCGGAGCGACGCCTTGACGCAACCGGAGAAGAGTTCTGCCTCATCCCGGCGAGGTTTGCGGAGATGAGGCGGAGGAGATCGTAGCCTCCTGGCTTGGGAGGCGCTGTGCGCCACCTCACCCGGGAAGACCGGCGGGCTGAGCCGCCTTGGCCAAGCCGCCTCAGGCGGCTTTGGCGACGTCCGCCTTGCGGAAGCGGACCAGCGAGAAGTGGCCGAGGGGCGGGATCAGGCGGCGCTCCGCGAGCTCCATGCCGCGCGCGCCGGCCAGCCACTTGGTGTAGCGCGACCAGGCGAATTCGGCGGTGCGGAACCCGAGCGGGCGCACCACCGGCTGCAATGTCTGCTCGATGAAGCGGCGGACGCCGGCATCGGCGCTGACGCGAGTCAGGATGATCATCTCGCCGCCGGGCTTGAGCACGCGGGCGAACTCGTCCATCGCGGCTTCCGGGTTCGGCACCGCCGACAGCACGTACTGCGCCATCACCACGTCGAACGAACTGTCGGGGAATTCGAGCTTCTCGGCGTCCATCACCGCGAGGCCCTCGACATTCTTCAGGCCCTGCTCGGCAACCCGCTTCTTGGCCTTCTCCAGCATCGCCTCGGAGATGTCGGTGCCGAAGATGCGCACGTTCTGGCTATAGAGCGGCAGCGAGATGCCGGTGCCGACGCCGACCTCGAGCACGCGGCCGCCGATCTTGTTGGTGGCCTGGATCGCAGCCTGCCGGCCCTTGCTGAACACGCCGCCGAACACGAGGTCGTAGATCGGGGCCCAGCGGTCATAGGCCTGCTCGACCGTCTCGCGGTCGAAGTCCATGGAACGGTCGGCGCCCAGCTTGATGATTTCAGCCATAGATTAGGTCTCTCGTCTTTCGTTCGTTTGAACCGTTAATTCGGAACCGCACTGCGGCCGGCGACGCGGCGGGCGGGCCGCGGCGCGCGGCTCGGCTGCAACGTGGCCAGATTGCCGATGAACTGACGCGCACTGTTTTCCCAGGAACGCTCCAACGCAAAATTGCGGCAGTCGGCGCGCGACATGTTCAGCGCGCGCAGGCAGGCGCTGCGCAGATCGTTGTCGATCGCACCGATCGGATGATCCGCGATGACGTCCTTCGGGCCGGTGACCGGGAACGCCGCGACCGGCGTGCCGCAGGCCAGCGCCTCGAGCTGCACGACACCGAAGGTGTCGGTCAGGCTCGGGAACACGAACACGTCGGCGGCGGCGAGGTGCGAGGTCAGATCCTGGCCCTTCTTCTCGCCGAGGAAAATCGCGTCGGGATATTTCTGTTGCAGCGCCGCCCGTTGCGGGCCGTCGCCGACCACGACCTTGGAGCCCGGCAGATCCAGCGACAGGAAGGCGTCGAGATTCTTCTCCACCGCGACGCGGCCCATGGTCATGAAGATCGGCCGCGGCAGATCGAGCAGCGCCGGCTGGTCCGGATTGAAGATTTTGGTGTCGACGCCGCGGGTCCAGAAGCCGAGCTTGCGGAAACCGCGCTCGGCAAGCTCTGTGCGCAGCGAGTCGGTCGCAACCATCGTCATCGATCCGGACGCGTGGAAGTGGCGCAGCACGGCATAGCCGACGCTGTCGGGAATTCCGGTGCGCACCGAAACATATTCCGGGAAGCGCGTTGTATAGGAGGTGGTGAAGGCGAGCTTGTTGCGCTGGCAATAGCCGCGCACCGCCCAGCCGATCGGCCCTTCGGTCGCGATGTGGATCGCCTCGGGCGCGGCCTCCTCGATCCGGCGCGCGATCTCGCGGCGGTTCGGCAGCGCCATGCGCAGACCCGGATAGGTCGGCACGCCGACCGAGCGGAAGCCGTCGGGCGTGAGGAATTCGATCTCGGCGCCGAGGGCCGCTGCGCTACGCGCAAGCGACGTCAGCGTCCGGACCACGCCGTTGACTTGCGGATGCCAGGCATCGGTCGCAACGAGTATGCGCATCGCAGGAGACCCAAATCGTTAATCTTGATTCTGCTCGCACGACGTTCTGACATGGATGTTTCAAACGTATGACGTCATCGAAATGTTAGGTTGTTTTTCACGGCGAACTGCCGGTTTTTCGTGTAACATGACAGCCAGATGTCAGAGCAGCAGAGTGAACATCCCGGCACGACGCGTCGCAGGCTCAAACGGCGAAACTCCTCGCTCCTGATCCTCGCGGCCGGCATCTTCGTGTTCGCCGTCGCCGCAGGCCTGCTGTTCTACGGGCTGCGTCCGGTGACGCTGAAGATCGCCGTCGGCCCGACCGGCAGTGACGACGTCAAGCTCATCCAGGGCTTCGCGCAGGCCTTTGCGCGTGACGGCCACTCGGTGCGGCTGAAACCGGTCACGACGCAGGGCGCTGCCGAAAGCATCGCACTGTTCACCGCGAACAAGGTCGACCTCGCGGTCGTACGCGGCGATCTCAGCCTGCCGGCGAGCGCCGAGGCGGTTGCGATCCTGCGCAAGAATGTCGTTGTGCTGTGGGCACCGTCAGGCGGCAAGGGCAAGCCGCGGTCCGCGAAGATCAAGAGCATCGACGATCTCGCCGGCCACAAGGTCGGTGTCGTCGGCAGCACCCAGGCCAACGTCACGCTGTTGCGCGTGATCCTGACCGAGTCCGGCATCAACCCCGACAAGGTCACGATCAGCCAGTTCGCCGTCAACAAGGTCGCCGATCTGGCGCGCGATCCCTCGCTCGACGCCTACATGACCGTCGGGCCGCTCGACAGCAAGGTGACGGCGGAAGCGATCGCGGCGACGGCGGCCGCGCGCGGCGAACCGAAATTCCTCCCGGTCGATGTCTCGGAAGCGATCGCGCAGAAACATCCGCTGTATGAATCTGAAGAGATCGCCGGCAGCATCTTCTCTTCGTCGCCCGCGCGGCCCGAGGACAAGGTCGAGACCGTCGGAGTCAATCACCTCATCATCGCACAACACACGCTGCACGAAGCGACCGTCGGCACGCTCGACCGCCAATTGTTCACGCAGCGGCTTCAGGTCGCGCGCGATCTGCCGGCTGCCGCCAAGATCGAGAAGCCGGACACCGACAAGGATGCGGCACTGCCGGCGCATCAAGGCGCGGCCGCCTATATCGACGGCACCGAGCGCACCTTCCTCGAAAAATACTCCGACTACATCTGGGGCGGCATCCTGCTGGTCTCCGGCCTCGGCACGGCGGGCGCCTGGCTGCGCCATTACGTGAAGCGCGACGAGCGCGAGCGCTATATCACCCATCGCGACGGTCTGCTGACGCTGATCGCGCGGGTGCGCGGCGCCGAGACGCCGGAGGAGCTCGCGAAAATGCAGGCTGATGCGGACGCGCTGCTGCGCGAGGCGCTCGATTGCTACGACGACGGTGCGATCGAGGAAGGCGATCTCACCGTGATCGGACTGACCCTCGAGCAATTCCATCATGCGGTCTCCGACCGCCGCGCCGTGATCAGCGGCGACCGGCCGGGCCTGCCGCGGATGCGCGCAAGCTAGCCCGCTCGGGCCCACCGATTGCACCGAGAGCAACGTTTGGATTGCGGCTGCACGCGTACGCCCCCAAGCTGCGCGACACTCTGCCGCTCGGCATGCCGAAGGCGCGCTACGCCGGCACCGCCAGCCTGTTCTTCACGGTCGGCAATTTGCTGAAGGCCGGCCCATGGCTGGAGCTCGCCACGCCGTCGCGCAGCCTGTGGCTGCTGATGGCGCTTTGCGTGCCGGCCGTGCCGGTCGGCGTCCGGGCCGGCTGGCGGCTGCACGAACGCCTCGACCGGCGCGCGCTCTACCGCCTCTGCTATGCCATTCTCGTCGTCACCGCGGCCAGGCTGCTGTGGGACGGACTGGCCGGATACGTTCAGCTCTGAGCGGGGGCGACGTTGTCGCTGCCCGTCAGGGAAGATCGCGCGCTCCGGCTGCCGCTCACGCTGACGGCGAGTGGCCCGATCCCCTCGAGCGTCCGGGCCATATCGTCCGGCTCGAGCCGCTTGCGCGCCACGAACGAGAAATGGCGGCGCAGCTTCAGGACCGGCTTCTCGATCCAGTGCCAGGAGAACGCCGCGAACGCCGTGATCAGCACCAGCGCGACGGCGAACTGGACAATCAGCGACGCGTTCGGCAGCCAGACCTTCACCACCTGCTGCATCGGAAAACCGTACAGATAGATCCCGTAGGAATAGTCGCCCCTTGAAAACAGCGGCAGCCGCGGCAGCTTCGAGAGACCGAGGAACACGGTGATATAGACCAGCGCCGGAGCAATGACGGCATTGAGGAGAGGCTGGGTCATCCAGGCCGCCGGCCCAAGCAGTACGGCGCCGAGGCAGAGCGCACAGCAGGCGGCGAGAATGCGGCCGTCATAGGGGATGCGGTCACGGTAAAGATAGACCGCGATTGCAAGCAGACAGGCGACCGGCAACTTCGCACCGCGTCCGAGAAACAGCGCCGTGCTGAAGATCTTGTCATACAGCGTGCCCGCGACGCCGGCAGGCAGCTGGGGCGGCGTTGCGGCATGCCCCGTGAACTGCACGGCAAAGCCGATACCGACCAGCACGACGACACCGGTCACGATCAGGGCCGGCTTGCGCAGCAGCCCCAAGGCCATGATGACCGCCATCACCGCGTAGCAGCCATATTCGAACGGCACGGTCCACAGCGAACTGTTGACCTCCGGCGCCGGATTGCCGCTGAACACGCCCGGCAGGGTATAGTTCACGAGGCCGACGACGTTCGTGAAATATTTCCAGGTGCCGGCGTTGGCGAAGTAGTCCCAGAGCGGCAGCGTCGTGAAGATCGGCCCGAGGATCAGCGCCGACAGCACGATCTCGACCGCCAGCGCCGGAATGATCCGCAATCCGCGGTTGATCAGGAATTCCTTAACGCTGAGCCGCAGCCCGCTTGCGGCGATCAGGAAGCCGCTCAATGCGAAGAACATCACGAGGATGGCAAACTGCGGAAACCAGAATATCCCCGTCAAATCGGAGTCGCCGCGCCCGGTTGCAACATAGGGCGTATGCCCCGCGACGACCGCGATCGCGAGCGCAACGCGGAGAAAATCGAATCCGGGACCAAAGCCCTTCTGCTGATCCAGCATGCTCCCGATCGAAGGCGCTGGCATGATTTCCACTCCATTCCAAACCACGCCTTCGGACAGCAAGCGCCGTGCCAGCAACGATGTCTTGGGATGGGACAGCCCCCCGGCAACGCGCCCTTAACCGTGCGACGAAACACCGACGAAACAAATCCCTAACGGCACGAAACCATTTTGGCGATTTCGTGCAAACGTCCTGAAACGCCTCACCTGTACTGGTTTGAGCCAACGACGCGCCGGAACCGGCGCGCAGGGCGCAAACAACAGGGGTCGACAATGTTCAATTCCATCAAGCTGAACGCACGTCTCGCTGCCGCCGCCTTCGGTGCGCTGGCGATCGGCGCCGTCGCTTTCTCGAATTCCGCCGCGGCCGCGCCGCTGCCGATTTTCCCCTTCATCCTGACGCCGCCGACCGAGGCGGTGCAGCCGCCGGTGCAGTCGATGCCGCAGGCGCAGGAGGAAGACCGTTCCGTTGAATTGCCCGCCCGCCTGCGCCGCCAGGTCGTCGCCTATCCGACCCGCGAGGCGCCCGGCACCGTCATCATCGATACCCCGCACACCTATCTCTACCTCGTGCTGGGGAACGGCCAGGCCATGCGCTATGGCATCGGCGTCGGCCGCGACGGCTTCACCTGGTCGGGCACCCAGACCATCACCAAGAAGGCGGAGTGGCCGGATTGGACCCCGCCGCCGGAGATGATCGCCCGTCAGCCCTATCTGCCGCGCCACATGGCCGGCGGCCCCGGCAACCCGCTCGGCGCCCGCGCCATGTATCTCGGCGGCACCGTGTACCGCATCCACGGCACCAACGCGCCGGAGACGATCGGCACCCACGTCTCCTCCGGCTGCTTGCGTCTCACCAATGAAGACGTCACCGACCTCTATTCGCGGGTCAACGTCGGCACCAAGGTGATCGTGCTGCCGATGACCGACCGCAGAGCCGATCTCGGCTCGGCCGTCCGCTAACCCCGACACATTCAGACATCGACATCGGCTCCGGCATCACGCCGGGGCCGTTGTCGCGTTCATAATCGTTAACGTCCGGATCGTTAACGTCCAGGTGATCAGAGCTTCCGCCCCCGAAGCAGCTTGATCCCGCCACACTGGCGCCCTCGTCGGCGGGCCTGTACAACCCGTCAAGTTGATTTCATCCGGGGGAATGATGCGTCTACCGATGCATCCAAGAACAATCGCGCTCGGGCTCACGGTGGTGCTGGTCTCGTTCGCGATCAGCCTCAAGGCCATGGACTGGCTCGCGCCGAGCGTCACGGTGCAGACGCCGCCGCTGGTGCAGCTGCCGCCGCTGCCGCCGGCGCCGCGCTCGTCGACGGTCGTGGCGCAGGTCTCGGTCGCGCTGTCGGCGATCCGCGATGCCGCCGAACGCGGCGCGCCGAAGACCTTCGGCGGCAAGGCCGACAACCCGGTCCAGCAAATCCTGCAAAATGCCGACATCGGCTGGACCGCCTCGCGCGGGCCGATCGCGGCCACCGGCGCGCAGGACGTGCTGACGCTGACGACGCCGATCAGCGGCACGCTCAAGGTCACCGGCGCGCTGTCGGCACAGGCGACCGGCGCGGTCAGCAACGCGCTCGGCAGCCTGCTCGGCGGCAACGTCGCCAAGCAGATCGGCGCCGTGAACATCAAGAACATCAACGCCAATGCGGACATCAAGGGCAGCGTCACGCTGACCGCGCGGCCGAAGCTCGGCGCGTCCTGGCGGATCGAGCCGAACCTGCAGGCGCAGGTCAATCTCGGCGACACCAGCCTGTCGGCCGCCGGCGTCCGCATCAGCGTGCCGGCCCAGGTCAAGCCTGTGATCGACAAGGCGGTCGCCGACCAGATTTCCGTGGTCGAGGCGCGGTTGCAGAACAATCCGGTGTTCCAGAACGCCGCCCGCACGCAATGGGCCAAGGCCTGCCGCTCGATCCCGCTGCAGGGCACCGGCGGCACCGCATCGATGCCGCCGATGTGGCTCGAGCTGCGGCCGACGCGTGCGATCGCCGCGCAGCCGAAGGTCGATGCCTCCTCGCTGATCCTGACCATGGGGATCGAGGCCGAGACACGGATCACGGAGACGCAGACCACGCCGAACTGCCCGTTCCCCGACAAGCTCTCGATCGTGCCGCCGATGCCGAGCCAGGTCTCGGTCGGCCTGCCGGTCGACATGTCCTTCACCACGCTAACGCAGCTGGTCGAGGCGCAGTTGAAGGGCAAGACCTTCCCCGAGGACGGCTCCGGCCCGGTCGACGTGACGGTCAAGAGCGCGAGCATCGCCGCCTCCGGCGACCGGCTTTTGATCTCGCTTCTGGTGCATGCCAAGGAGAAGAAGAGCTTCTTCGGCCTCGGCGCCGAGGCGACCGTGCACATCTGGGGCCGGCCGCGGCTCGATCAGGCGGCGCAGACGCTGCGGCTGGCCGACGTCGAGCTGGCGGTGGAGTCCGAGGCCGCGTTCGGCCTGCTCGGCGCCGCCGCGCGCGCGGCGATCCCGCATCTCCAGCAGGCGCTCGCCGACCGCCTGGTGGTCGATCTGAAGCCATTCGCGACCAACGCGCAGCGCAAGATCACCGCCGCCATCGCCGACCTGCAGAAGAACGAGGAAGGCATCCGCGTCGACGCCGACGTCAACAGCATCCGCCTTGCCGGCATCGCGTTCGATTCGAAGACGCTCCGGGTGATCGTGGAAACCGACGGCACCATCAAGGCCGCCGTCACCGCGCTACCGGCGCTGTAGGGCGCAGATCCCGGCGTTCCATCCGCCGCGCCCTGCGCATGCCCAAAAAGTCGTCTTTGCGACAGGTTGCCGCACCGGATAGAAGGTGCCCCGTGGAAGCAACCTCGAACGAAAAATCAGGGAGAGAAACACGATGAAATCGCTCTTGGCCGCAGCGGCGGCCGGCCTCGCGCTTGCGGCCTCCGGCACGGCGGCTCACGCCCAGATATCCGACGACGTCGTCAAGCTCGGCGTGCTCACCGACATGTCGAGCCTCTATGCGGACGCCACCGGCAAGGGCTCGGTCGCCGCGGTCGAGATGGCGGTCGCCGATTACGGCGGCAAGGTCAAGGGCAAGCCGATCCAGGTCGTGGTGGCCGATCATCAGAACAAGCCCGACGTCGGCGTCAACATCGCGCGCAACTGGTACGACAACGAGAAGGTCGATGCGATCCTCGACGTGCCGACCTCCTCGGTCGCGCTGCCGATCTCGGCGCTGACGCGCGAGAAGAACAAGATCAACATCAATTCCGGCGGCGGCTCCTCCGACATCACCGGGACCGCCTGCTCGCCCAACACCGTGCACTGGACCTACGATACCTACGCGCTGTCGAACGTCGCCGGCAAGGCGATGGTCAAGCGCGGCGAGGACACCTGGTTCTTCGTCACCGCCGACTACGCCTTCGGCATGGCGCTGCAACGTGACGCCGCCAACGTCGTCAAGGAGAGCGGCGGCAAGGTGCTCGGCGAGGTACGAGCTCCGCTGAACTCGCCGGACTTCTCGTCCTTCCTGCTGCAGGCGCAGGCCTCCAAGGCCAAGGTCGTGGCGCTCGCGAATGCCGGCGGCGACACCACCACAGCGCTGAAGCAGGCCGCCGAGTTCGGCCTCGCCCAGGGCGGGCAAAAGATGATCGCTCTGCTGATGGAGATCACCGACACCCACGCGCTGGGCCTGAAGGCGACGCAAGGCCTGATCGTCACCGACGCGTTCTACTGGGACATGAACGACGAGACCCGTGCCTTCTCGAAGCGCTTCAACGAGAAGGTCGGCCACATGCCGACCATGATCCAGGCCGGCCTCTACTCGGCGACCATGCATTACCTGAAGGCGATCGAAGCCATCGGCACCGACGAGGCGCCGAAGGTGATGGAGCAGATGCGCAAGACGCCGGTCAACGACTTCTTCGCCAAGAACGGCCACATCCGGATCGACGGCCGCATGGTGCACGACATGTATCTGTTCGAGACCAAGAAGCCCGAGGAGTCCAAGGGCGAGTGGGATCTCTACAAGCTGATCGCCACCGTGCCCGGCGACGAAGCCTTCCGTCCGCTCGACAAGGGCGGCTGCCCGCTGGTGAAGTCGAACTAGCCAGCCGAGCGTCGACGCATTCGCTCTGAGTGCGGCGGCCATCGAAGGTTGAATTTGGAGGATGCGGGTCGATCGATTCGCATCCTCTTTTTGCTTGCGTAGCTGCGTGAGCCCTCAGCGCCGGGCACGATGCGCACTGCGGCGCGGCACATGGACGATGCCGATACCGCTCTCCTGCGCCTGCAGCGCTTGCAGCACCGCGGGCGGCAGCAACACCAGCGCGGCGGCGGGGGTCGGCGCGCCGTTGTTGAGCACGTCGCGATACGGATACAGCGCCTGGTAGGCGGCCGGTTCGGAGATCGCGGCCTGGGCAAAGGCCGCCGTCGCCGTGACGGCCGACAGCGCTGCAACCAGCGCGATGGTTTTCAACCTCCTGGTACTGAACGTCCTGGCGAGATGGGAAATCCTGGTAGTCATGGTAACGCTCCCGCGATTTACATCGCATACGATTAATTCGTTCGCACCTGATAAAGGCGTGGCACGTCCGAGCTTCAAGTATCCCGATTTAATCGGATGCGATTTATTCGGGCGCGTGGCTTCAAAAGTCCGTGTGATCCGGGTGATCTTGGCGGCTTGCAATGGCGCCTGCTCGCGCCACGCGGTCGGCGTCCAAGTTGCGTCGGCCGGGGCGCTGGCGATCTCGACAGCGCCGGGCACTCGGGCCTTGCGCTTCGAGACGTCCGATGCGCGACGCCAATTCCCGCTGCTGGAACCTTGCATGCAATCGGCCGCCGATGAGAAACATTGAAGCGAAATGTTTTCAGCGGCACCGAACACGGTTGCTCCGGTCAAATTCGAGCCGGATCGGACAGGCTGCCGAGGTTGGCAGGATTTAACATCCACGCCATAGTGAATGACTATCCTGGTCATGAGCCAATGTGGGGTCAGCTATGGACGTGTCACCTTCTGGTAGCGAGAGCCGAAGCACGTCGGAGCCACCACAAGCAGCTCAGCAAGGCAATGCGCATGCAGCCACGCGCACGCCGGCCATCATCGTCGGCGTGATTGCCGCGATCATCATTGCGCTGTCCGTCTATTATCTGCTGCGGCCCGAGCCGCTGCTCGTGCAGGGCGAGGTCGATGCGACGCGGCTCGACATCGCCGCGCGCGTCGATGGACGGGTCAAGGACATCCCTGTCGAGCGCGGCCAGAACGTGGCGGCGGGCGCCGTCCTGGTGAAGATCGACAATCCGGAAACGCTGGCAAAGCAGGATCAGATGCGCGCCGCCAAGGCCGTCGCGGACGCCCAACTCGCCAACGTCCTGGTTGGAACGCGGGCGGAAACCATCGCCGCGCGGAAGGCGGAGATGGAGCGCGCGCAGGCCGCGCAGGTGCTGGCGCAGAAGACCTTCGACCGCGCCAAGACACTGACCGAGCAAGGCAACGCGCCGCAGGCCCGCCTCGACCAGACCACCGATGCGCTGCACGAAGCCGAGCGCGGGCTCGATCAGGCGAAGTCGGCCTATGAGCAGGCGGTCAACGGCTACACCAAGGAAGAACGCGCGATCGCGAAAGCCAACGTCGAGAAGGCCGAGGCCGACATTCAGAGCGTCCAATCTGTCATCGATCAGCTCGCGGTGTACGCGCCGGTCGCAGCGCAAGTCTATCAGCGCAACGTCGAGCCGGGCGAGTTCGTCTCGCCGGGCGTGCCGCTGGTGACGCTGATCAATCTCGGCGACCTGTGGATCCATTTCGATCTGCGCGAGGACCTGGTGAAGGGCCTGAAGGTCGGTGACAAGTTCGACGTCCGCATTCCGGCGCTCGACGACCGTCATGTCACGGTCGAGGTCAAGCTGATCGCCACCAAGGGTGAATATGCGAGCTGGCGGGCGACCCGCGCCACCGGCGATTTCGATCTTAGGACATTCTCGATCCGCGCCTATCCGGTGCAGCCGGTGCCCGAGTTGCGGCCCGGCATGAGCGCCTATCTCGACTGGCGGTCGCGCCAATGAAGTTGGCATCGCAGCCCGGATTCTGGCGGGTCGCACAGCGCGAGTGGCAGTGGCTGGTACGCGACCGCGTCGCATTGCTCTTGATCTTCGGCGTGCCGCTGTTCGCCTTCGTGGTGCTCACGACCGTGTTCAGCCAACCGGTGATCCGGGGCCTCGGCGTCGCCATCGTCGACACCGACAAGTCGGATACCTCGCGCGCGCTGACGCAGCAGGTCGCGGCGTCGCCGAGCCTGCGGATCGTCGACGATTCCGGTTCGCTGGCGACCGCGGTGCAGGACATCCGGTCCGGCAAGGCGATCTCGGCGATCTTCATCCCGCCGAATTTCGAACGCGACCTGAAGGCCGATCGCCGTCCGCAGGTCGTCGGCTTCTACAACCAGCAATTCCTGACCGCGGCCGGCATCGCCTCGTCGGGCCTGAACGATGTGTTGTCCGCCGCCGCGAGCGCGGCAGCTCCGGCCAACCGCGCCGCGCCCGCCCCGGCATCGATGGGAACGCTATCCGCGGAGACCATCGCGCTGGTCAATCCGCAGAAGAACTACGCGCAATTCCTGCTGCGCGCGCTGCTGCCGACGATCATCCACGTGGTGATCACGCTCGCGGCGGGCTATTCGGTCGGCTCCGAATTCCGCCGCCGCAACGCGCGCGAGTGGCTCGAAAGCGCCGGCGGCGATCCGATCGCCGCACTCGCCGGCAAGCTGGCGCCGCTGTTCGTGATCTTCATCCTGATCATGCT
Source organism: Bradyrhizobium sp. C9 (assembly GCF_002532045.1). Classification (GTDB taxonomy): domain Bacteria; phylum Pseudomonadota; class Alphaproteobacteria; order Rhizobiales; family Xanthobacteraceae; genus Bradyrhizobium. The sequence goes on from NZ_NWTG01000014.1 coordinate 179,882, forward strand.
GGCCCAGCCGCTGATCCTCGAGGGCGTGCTGCAGATTCCCTTCAAGGGCGACGTGCTGCTGATGATCGCCGCAGGTCTGCTGCTGATCATCGCCTATCTGGCGCTCGGCGCCCTGCTGCAGCTTTTGGTCGGCGATCTCGCGACCGGGCTCGGCCTTGCCGGCCTGATCGCCTCCCCCGCCTTCGGCTATGCCGGCGTCGGCTTTCCCACCATCGGCATGAATACGTTCGCGCAGGTCTGGAGCGCGATCCTGCCGCTGCGCTGGTACATGGCGGTCCTGATGGGACAGGCGGCGCGCGGATTGCCGGCATCGGAATCGGCCATCCCCTTCGCGGCGCTCGCGGGCCTCACGCTGCTGTTTGCCGCGCTGGCCTTGCTGCGCATGGCGAGCCTGACGCGCAGGGGCTGGTTTGCGGCGGCGCGGCCGCCCGAACCGGCGGCCAGCGAGCGGACGCCACCCGGCGTCGGCGGCGCCTTCACGGCGGAGTGGCGGCGCGTGCTCGGAACGCGCAGCGCCTTCAGCCTGCTGTTCCTCGCTCCGCTGGTCTACGGCATCTACTATCCGCAACCCTATCTGAACCAGATCCTGCGCAAGCTGCCGATAGCGGTCGTCGACAATGATCTCAGCGATCTCTCGCGCCAGATCGTCGAGACGCTCGACGCCAGCGGCACATTGAGCGTGACGGTGCGTGCCCGCACCCTTGCGGAGGCAAGCACCGCGATCGACCGCGGCTATGCATTCGCCGCGGTGCAGATTCCGCCCGGCACCGAACGCGATGTGCTCAAGGGCCTCACCGCGCACATCCCGGTCTACGCCGACGCCACCTATCTGTTCATCTTCCGGTCGACCGCCGGCGCCGTCGCCACCGCGATCGGCACGCTGACATCGGAACTGGTGTCGCGCGGCGCCCGCGCCGACGGAAGCCTGGTCAAGGCGAAGCTCGCGAGCCTCAGCCCGGCCAATGTCCTGCTGCAACCGATCTTCAACCCGGTCGGCGGCTATGCGAGCTACATCGTCCCGGCGGCGTTCATCCTGATCCTGCAACAGACGCTGCTGATCGGCGCGGCGATGCTGACCGGCACGGCGCTGGCGAATTCCCGCAACACGGTTGCCGGCGTGTTCGGGCGCGGCATTGCCCATCTCACGATCTACCTGCCGGCGCTCGCGCTCTATCTGATCGTGCTGCCGCGGATCTATGGTTTCTCGACGCTCGGGCATTTGCCGCAGATCTTCGCGCTGGCGACCGTCTTCCTGCTGGCGACCAGCTTCCTGGGACAGGCGATCGGCGCCTGGTTCACGCGGCCGGAGAACGCCACCATCCTGCTGCTGGCGACCAGCCTGCCGCAATTCTTCACCGCCGGCTTCGCATGGCCGCGCGAAGCCATCCCCGATGCGGCCACGGCGCTCGGCCGGCTATTCCCGGCCGACTCGGCGATCGACGGCCTCGTGCGCATCAACCAGCTCGGCGCCAGCATCTGGGAGGTCTCGCACGACTGGCTCAGGCTGTGGTGCCTGGCCCTGGGCTATTTCGTGCTCGCCGTGATCTCCGCGCTGGTGTTCAAGAGAGGACAGCAAGATGCCCAACGCTAGGCGCATCGCCATTGTCGCGATCCCGCTTGTGCTCGTCGCGGGTGCGCTGGTCTATGCCGAGGGCCGCGCGACGCCGGCCCCTGCAATCGTCGGCGTGGTCCGCTCGACCGAGGTCAGGATCGAGCCGGAAGTGAACGGCCAGCTGGTGTCGATCGTGGTCGAGAAAGGCGCGCAGGTGCACGCGGGCGACGTCCTCGCCAAACTCTCCGCCGTCGAGCTGACCGCACAGGCGGACCAGGCGCGGGCCGCGCTCGCCGCCGCGGTGGCGAGCCGCAACAACGTCTATGCCGGCGTCCGCCGCGAGCAGATCGATACGCTGAAAGCTGCGATCTCCAAGGCCAATTCGCGCCTCGACTATGTGGAGACCCAGCTCAAGCGGATCACCACGCTGGCGGGCCAGAGTTTTGAAACCCAGCAGGCGCTCGACCAGGCCGAGAACGACGTGGCCGCGGCGCGCGCCGGCGTCGCCGCGGCCCGGGCCAATTACGATGCGGGTGTGGCCGGGCCGACCAAGGAGGAGCGCGCCATTGCCGATGCGCAGGTGCAGGCGGCCGCGGCCGCCGTCGCGGTGCTCGAGCGCCGTCTCGACAAAATGGTGCTGCGCGCGCCGGTCGACGGCGTTGTCAGCGTGATCGCCGCGGAAGTCGGCGAGAACGTTCGTGCGGGCCAGCCGATCCTGATGATTGCGGCGGCCGGCAAGCAGTGGCTGTCGTTCAATGTGCGCGAGGACCATCTGGGCGGCCTTGCGATGGGCAAGACCGTGAGCGTGATACCGAACGGTTCCGGCGCCGCCACCAAAGCTGCCATCACCGAATTGCGGCCGCTCGGGGTGTTCGCCACCTGGCAGGCCGAGCGCGTGATCGGCGATCACGACCGCAACACGCTGCGCCTGCGCCTCGATCCCGCGGGCGCCGCGGAAGGTCTCGAACCCGGCATGAGCGTCCGGATCGAACGTTGACGCACCCACAACGCCCGACCGCGAGCCGCAATGAGGTGCATGCTGTCGCCCTTCCGGCCCGTCGCGGGAGCTTGTGTCTGCCTGCCTCCCCTAATAGTCATCGGACTGTCAGATGATTGCGACAAGAAGACAACAGCGTTGGTCCTGTTGGGCTCGGCCCTCATGGCATCGCCCCGATGCCACGCAAAGATGGAGACTTGGCCGTGAGGCAGATTCGTTCGCGACGGAAGGTGCATGTTGGCGCGATGCTGCTCGGCGCGGCGGCTCTGGCGGTCCTGCTGCCGTCGATGGCGTCTGCGCAAACCGGCCCGGCGCCATCAGGCGCAAAACCCTTCCTGACCGTCGACGGCAAGCTGCCACTCGTGATCGGGCATCGCGGCGTGCCGGGCCTGGTGCCCGAGGAGACCGAGGCTTCGTATGAGCTGGCCGCCGATCTCGGCACCGACTCGCTCGAAGAGGACCTGCATCTGACCAAGGATTGCGTGCTGGTGGCGCGCCACAATCCATGGCTCGGCGACAACACCAACGTCGCCGAGGTGGCGAAGACCAATCCGGAAGTGGCTAAACGCAAGCGCACCTTGCCGGGCGTTCCGGTCAAGGTGAAGTGGGCGCAAACCCCGACCAGCGGGCCCGTTGAATATCCCACCGATCTCGTCGATCCGGCCGATCCGAAATCGGTGCTGAAGGCGCTGATCGTCGACGGCGACGACCATACCAATGACTGGTCGATCACCGATTTCACCATGACCGAGCTGAAGGAGTGGATCGCCGGCACCACCTATGATGCGGCCAACGAACGGCCAAAACTGTTCAACGGCAAGTTTCCGATCATCAGCTTCCAGGACATCATCGACATCGCCAAGGCCAAGAGCAAGGCGACGGGGCGCACGATCTCGGTCTATCCGGAAACCAAGAATCCGACCTGGAACAATGCCCAGGCGATCGCCAATGGCTGCGGCGCGCCCGGCAGCCACCCGCTCGAGGATGCCCTGATCAAGATCATCAAGGAGAACGGCCTCAATGCGAAGGACGCCCCGATCATCGTGCAGAGCTTCGAGCCCGGCAGCCTGAAATATATGCGCAGCCACGGACTGGAAACGCGGCAGGTCCAGCTGATCGACGGCAACGGCGTCGACTTCAAGACCGGCAAGGTGCTGCTCAACAACATCGCCAACTCCCGTCCCTACGACTGGACGGTCGCAGGCGACGGCCGCACCTTCGATGCGATGCTGACGCCTGCGGGCCTCGCCGAGATCAAGACCTATGCCGACGGCATCGGTCCGTGGAAGGCCTACATCGTCCCCTACAAGATCTCGCCGTGGAAGGACAGCAACGCCGACGGCACGCCCCACAAGGGATCGACGGCGGATGCCTCGACGCAGGACGCCACCAGCGTGATTGCCGACGCGCACAAGCTCGGCCTGTTCGTGCACGTCTTCACGTTCCGGAACGAGAAGAAATACCTGGCTGCCGACTATCGCGGCGATCCGGGTCTGGAATATCTGAAGTTCTTCCGTCTCGGCGTCGACGGTGTGTTCACCGATTTCACCCACACCGGCGTCGCCGCCCGCGCGACCTATCTGCGCGAACTCGGCTGGTGACGTCCACAAGAGAGATTTCGTTCACCCTATGACAAAATGCGCCCGACATCGCCGGGCGCATTCGACTTTCAGGCAACGCGATCCGGATTACTCGGTCGCGTATTTGAACTCGGGCATCGCCTTCAGCTCATCCTTGGTCGCGCTGAACACCGCGTGATCCGGATACCAGGGATTCGGCTTCGACGCCGCCGCCGCAGGGGCCGCGCCCGTGGTGGTCGTCGACTTGGTCGTGCTGCCGGTGTTCGCGGCGCCGGTATAGGCGACCGGCTCGCTCACGAACTTCACCTTGTCGAGCGGCACGGCGACCAGATGCTCGCCGACGCCGAGGAAGCCGCCGACGCCGATCACGACAGCCTTGATGGCGCCGCCCTTGTCCATCAGGAGATCGTTGATCGAGCCGACGCTCTCGTTCTTGTCGTTGTAGACGCTGAGGCCGACGACCTTGGACGCGCGCCAGTTACCTTGATACGAGGTCGCCGACGTGCTCGTCGTTGTCGACGCCGCAGGTGACATCTTGTCGCCCTTGTCGGTGGGTGTCTGTGCAATCGCGACGGTTGAAAGCAAGGCGGAGCCGGCCACGCCGGCGATGATGGATTTGATCAACATTGTTGCGCTCTCCTCAGTTCGCAAAATCGATGCTGGGAGAACCCGTGATATGCGCGACCGTTCCTAATGCGCCTGCGCTCAAAGGTCGCCCTGATGCCTGAGAACGCCATGCTTGGGAACGCCATGGAAGCGATGCGGCAAGCCCCGGGGGTTGCGCGCTCTACGACGCATGGAACGTTGCGATCCTTGACGCGAGCGATCGCGATCTCTCAATTAGGCTGCGGTTGAGCCTCACGACTGCGCCGGACGCGCAGTCCCAGATGTGACGATGTTTGGCTCACGAAGTCGTCCCGGCGAACCGCGCTTGCGCAAAATCATCCGCATGCACAACGCGCCCCGCATCACGAAAGCCGATCGAGCGCGACGTACTGCGTTCAGAAGCCGCCCCAATAGGGCGGCACGCCGTAGAAGCGATGCAGCTCGACTTCCTGCGAGCGGTCGCCCCAATCGAAATCCTTGTCGGCACGGAACGAGGGCGCACGCTTCAATTCGTCATCCTCGATGTCGAGCTCGTAGGCCTCGAACTTCGTATTGTAGTGCAGCCGGCCCCACGGCAGCGGGATCAGATTGGATCCGATCCCGAGGAAGCCGCCGAAGCTCAGCACCGCGTACGACACCTTGCCCGAGATCTTGTCGATCATCAGCCGCTCGATATGGCCGATCATGTCGCCATTGGCCCGTCGCACCGCCGTCCCCTCGACCCGATCGCTTGCTATGAGCTGATGCGGCCTTGCCCTGACCTCGACAGCCATCTCACCCTCCTGGCCTGAAAGAGAAACAACGCGTCGCCTGGGGAACGGGTTCCGGCCCTGATTATGACAGACGCCCTTCCCCTTTCCAGGCCGCCATGGCCCCCGCGGGCCCTGCGCGCGGCACAGGTGAGTTCTGCCCGTATTTCAACGGATTAGGCTTGATGACAGAACGATAACTTTTCTCCACAACGCCGACCTGTTAACTCGTTATGCCGGGCAAGATTCCAGAAATGCACTGAAACAAAATTCCTGAGCCGCTTCCCCCGAATCACGGACAAAAGAGTCGGTATGACCCAGGCTGCGCCCAATATCCTCGTCGTCGAGGACGACCGCGAAACGCGGTCTCTCATCGCCAAATATCTCCGCACCAATTCCTGCCATGTCACGACCGCCTCGGACGGCCGCGAGATGGCCAAGGCCATGACCGACCACCGCGTGGATCTGCTGGTGCTCGACGTCATGCTGCCGGGCGAGGACGGCCTCAGCCTGTGCCGCAAGGTGCGCGCGGAGTCGCAGACGCCGATCATCATGCTGACCGCGCGCGGCGAGGACGTCGACCGCATCCTCGGCCTCGAGATGGGCGCCGACGATTACTTGGCCAAGCCGTTCAACCCGCGCGAGCTGCTGGCGCGGATCAACGCGGTGCTGCGCCGGCAGGCCGCGGCGCGCAACGCCAGCGCGATCGAGGGTGCGACCACGCTGACCTTCCTCGGCTGGCGCATCGACATCCGCTTGCGCGAGCTGCGCAACCCCGAAGGGGCGCGCGTCGCCATGACCAGCGCCGAGTTCGACCTGCTGCGCACCTTCTGCGAACGGCCCGGCCGCGTGCTGTCGCGCGACAGCCTGCTCGACCTGACGCAGGGCCGCAGCGCCGGCTCGTTCGAGCGTTCGATCGACGTCTTGGTCAGCCGTATCCGACGCAAGATCGAGCCCGATCCGCAGGAAGCCACCATGATCAAGACGGTGCGGTCCGGCGGCTATGTGTTCACTCCGAGGGTGGAGGCGGTTGCCGCCACGAGCAACTGACCATGAAGCTGCTGCGCGTGCTGAGTCTGCGGGGGATCGGCGCCCAGATGGCGGCGCTGGTCGTCGTCTCGATCGTCACGCTGCACCTCATCATCACCGCCACCTTCCTGATCCATCGCCCGGACCGGCCGGAGCCGTCCGATCGCTGGCACACCCAGCTCGCCGCCGCCGCGCAACTGCTCGGGCATGCCCCGGCATCGGAGCGGCCGCGGCTCCAGGCCGACGTTATCAGAGCCTTCCCGCAGCTTGCGATCGGTGACTTCACGTCCGATACCAGCGCCCTCGCCGAGACCGATACGCCGAGCCTGCACGCGCTGCGCCGGCTCGGCGCCGGCTATCGCGTCTTCCAGCTGCCGCGCGAAGCGGGCGGCACGCCAAACGACAACGAGATCCGCCGCGTCGCCATCCGCCTGCCCGACGGCAGCATGTTCGCCGCGAACCTGATGCCGGACCAGCACATGCGGCCGTTCTGGGGCGGGCCGTGGATGATGACGGTGCTGTTCGCCGTCATCAGCGTCACCCTGCTCGGCCTGTGGGCGGCATGGGCGCTGACGGCTCCGCTGTCATCCTTCGTCAAGGCCGCGGAAACCTTCAGCCTGAACGGCGCTGCGGCGCCTCTGCCCGAACGCGGCCCCGAGGAGATCCGCTCGCTGGCCAAGGCGCTGAACCGGATGCGCGAGCGCATCACCGCATTGATCGACGACCGCACCAAGATGCTGGCCGCGATCAGCCACGACCTGCGCACGCCGATCACGCGGATGCGGCTGCGCGCCGAATTCATCGAGGACGAGACCCATCGCCACCGCATGCTGCGCGACCTCGACCAGATGCGTTCGATGCTGGAATCGGTGCTGTCGTTCCTGCGCAACGACCGCAAGCTCGAGGAGATGACGCTGGTCGACATCGCGAGCACGCTGCACCTCGTCACCGACCAGTTCGCCGACATGGGACACAAGGTCAGCTACGAGGGTCCGCAGCACGCGATGGCGACCGCGCGGCCCGCCGACCTGCATCGCAGCATCACCAATCTGGTCGACAATGCCGTGCGCTTCGGCGGCGAAGTCGCCGTGCGCCTCGACGTTCAGCCGGATCGCCTCGTCATCGACATCGAGGATGACGGCCCCGGCATTTCGGATGCGCACAAGGCAAGCGTGCTGGAGCCGTTCGTGCGCGGCGACCAGGCGCGCAACATGGACGAGGCCGAAGGCTTTGGCCTTGGCCTGTCGATCGCCAACGCCATCGTGCTCGCGCATGGCGGCACGTTGTCGCTGCACGATCGCAAGCCGCACGGGCTCGTGGTCCGGATCGAACTGCCGGCGCGGCAGCAGCTGCTGCAATCGCAGCGGAAGTCCGCAGCCTGATCAGGCTGGGCTGATCGGCGACGAAGCAGACCGATAAACTAGAGCATCAGGCGGCGAGCGGCGTGAGTTGCGCGGTGTCGTAGATCGCGATCGCCTCGAAGCGGTAATTGCAGGCGCGGCAATTCCACAGGAACGACGTGCGCCCCTCGCTGTGCTCCACCCAATCGGGCCGGGCGATCGGCTTGCCGCATTGCGCGCAGGGATTTTCGCGAGGCATATAGCCGGTGTCCTGACGGACCATGGCGCATCTCCCGAATGTTGTTTCTTGCGTGCTTTGGAATGGACAGACGTGCTGACTCAACACACGCGCTGTCACCGACGAATGTAGACCTTCATCGCGTCGTTTGCACGACAATCCGCTGTGGATAGCGTGCGGCAAAACGCGGGCGAGAAAATCGGAGACCAAAACAATTTTCGGCTGCGACGATCGAAGCAAACAATTTGAAGCATCCGTCTGCGCACCACATCGTCCGCTTCACCCGCACCCGGACAATCACGGAGGCAGAACGTTCGCTGATGCGAAGGTTTTGCCACATTCCTGCCCGCTCGCCGTACCATTGAGACCGCAGAACCGACGCGCGTTTGATCCCCCCGGGCGACCCGAGATGAAGAACCTTCAGAGCCTTAGCTGTCTTGCCGCCGCGATTGCGGTGCTGGCGTCCTGCGCCGGTGCGCATGCACAATCGCGGGCGCAATATGAGGCGATGGTGGCGGCGGAGGCCCAGGCCAATCTGGTGCCGGAAGAGCTGGTGCATCGCGTCATCGTGCGCGAGAGCAAGTACCATCCGCAACTGATCGGGCGCGGCGGCGCCATCGGGATGATGCAGATCAAGCTCGCGACCGCCCGTGGGGTCGGCTACACCGGTACCGCCGAAGGGCTGCGCGACGCCGCGACCAATCTCAAATACGGCGTCAAATACCTCGCCGGCGCCTATCGCGCCGCCAATGGCGATTTCGACCGAGCCGTGCGTTATTTCGCGGGCGGGTATTACTACGTCGCAAAGCGGCAGCGCGGCGGTCACCTCAAGGAGGCGATGCATGGCGGCGCGGGTGCGCCACCGAAGGAGCTCGCCAAGCAAGACCAAATGTCGGCCGATAGTGCCGAGCCGAAGCCGGAACAGACCGAAAAATAAGGCTGATCGCGTCCACTCCGTCCTGACGCGCACGCCACAGCCGGCCGTCCTTCCCGCTGCAAATCACGCGATCGTTCCGCCGGCAACCTCGCGCGAAGAGGTGCGGCACTGCAGCGCGGCCGCTCCTGGCATACAAGTTGACACGTCCGCCCATCCGCCTACATTAGGGGCGTTCCGAGGGGTGCTCCGAAGGAGGAGCTGAGATACCGCAAGCTTGGACTTCGCCGTCAGGCGATCAGTTCGGGACCGCGGTGACCCTTTGAACCTGATCCGGGTCATGCCGGCGAAGGGACAGGGATGTATCAGACGTCAAGACTGCGGGGGGATTCCCCCGTCTCCATCATCGGCGCAGGCATAACCGGCGCCTGGCATGCGTTGTTGCTCGCAGAGGCCGGACGTGCCGTCACCCTGCACGAGCGCGGTGACGCTGCGATGACGCAATCCACAAGCCACTGGGCCGGCGGCATGCTGGCGCCCTGGTGCGAGGAGGAGGCCGCCGAGCCGGTGATCACCCGCCTCGGCATTCGCTCGCTCGATTTGTGGCGGCGGCATTTTCCGGAAACGGCGTTCAGCGGCTCGCTGGTGGTGGCGCATCCGCGCGACCGCGCCGATTTCGAGCGCTTCGCCCGCCTCACCTCAGGCCATCAAAGGCTCGACGCCGAAGGCGTCCGCGCGCTCGAGCCGGCGCTCGAGGGCCGCTTCGGTAGCGGCCTGTTCTATCCCGAGGAGGGCCATGTCGAGCCGCGCCGCGTGCTGCCGCGGCTGCATGCCGCGATCACGAAGGCCGGCGGCGCCATCAAGTTCGGCAGCGAGGCCGAGGTTGATGATCTCGATGGTCTCGTGATCGACTGCCGCGGCCTCGCCGCGCGCGACCGCGAGCCGAGCCTGCGCGGCGTCAAGGGCGAGATGATCGTGATCGAGACCACGGAGGTCGAATTGCTTCGCCCGGTGCGGCTGATCCATCCGCGCTGGCCGCTTTACGTGATCCCGCGTGGCGACGGCCGCTTCATGCTGGGGGCGACCTCGATCGAGGCCGAGGACAATGGCGTCAGCGTGCGCTCGGCGCTCGAGCTGCTGGGGGCCGCCTATGTGGTGCACCCGGCATTCGGCGAGGCGCGCATCGTCGAATTCGGCGCCGGCCTGCGCCCGGCGTTTCCGGACAATCTGCCCAAGATCAAAATCGAGCAGGAACGCATCACGGTGAACGGACTCTACCGTCATGGCTTCCTGCTCGCGCCGGCGCTGGCCGAGCTGACGCTCGCCTTTCTTTCGCGCGGCGAAATCGACAATGAGGTGATGCAATGCGCGTGATCGTCAACGGCGAGCAGCGGGAGATCAGCGCCGTCAGCGTCGACGCGCTGCTGGCCGAGCTCGACTACGAGGGTACGCATTTTGCGATCGCGGTGAATTACGACGTGGTGCCGAAGGGCCGCTGGGCCGAGACCGCGCTGAAAGCCGGCGACGAGATCGAGATCATCACGCCGCGGCAGGGAGGGTGATGATGATGATGAATGCGCGCACTCTCACTGTCCCGGCGAAGGCCGGGACCCATACTCCGCGGCCCTTCCTTGGGCACACTTGGAGACGCTCGTCGCAACAACACCCGGTCGTGGTTATGGGTCCCGGCCTTCGCCGGGACGACGGCATAGTGTGAGGAGACACATGGTCACCTTCTACGGCAAATCCTTCCCCTCGCGCCTCTTGATCGGCACCGCGCTGTATGCCTCACCTGCGATCATGCAGGGCGCGATCCGCGCCTCCGGCGCCAGCATCGTTACCGTATCGCTCCGCCGGGAATCCGCCGGCGGCAAGACCGGCGATGCGTTCTGGTCGCTGATCCGCGAGCTCGGCGTCACCGTGCTGCCGAACACCGCGGGCTGCCGCAGCGTGCGCGAGGCGGTCACCACCGCAAAGCTGGCGCGCGAATTGTTCGGCACGCCCTGGATCAAGCTCGAAGTGATCGGCGACAACGACACGCTGCAGCCCGACGTGGTCGGCCTGGTCGAGGCCGCCACCATCCTGATCAAGGACGGCTTTGAGGTGTTCCCCTATTGCACCGAGGATTTCTCGGTCGCCTCGCGGCTGGTGGAGGCCGGCTGCAAGGTGGTGATGCCGTGGGCCGCGCCGATCGGCAGCGCGAAGGGCATCACCAACCGCGATGCGCTCAAGCTGCTGCGCGACCGCCTGCCCGACATCACGCTGGTGGTCGACGCGGGCTTGGGGGCGCCGTCGCATGCCGCCGAGGCGCTCGAACTCGGCTACGACGCCGTGCTGCTCAACACCGCGGTGGCGAAAGCCGCCGATCCGGTTGCGATGGCCAATGCCTTCCGGCTCGGCGTCGAGGCCGGCCGCACCGCCTATGAAGCCGGGCTGATGGAAGCCCGCGACTTCGCCTCCCCATCCACCCCTGTCGTTGGGACCCCGTTCTGGCATGCCGTATCCTGATCCGTTCTATCCCGTCGTCGACAGCGTCAAATGGGTCGAGCGACTGACCAAGCTCGGCGTCGGCACCATCCAGCTGCGCGCCAAGGAGCTCGACGATGCCGGGGCGCTGCAGATCGTCACCGACGCGCTGGCCGTGACCAAGGGCACGGGCACAAAACTCGTCGTCAACGACTATTGGCGCGCGGCTGTTGTCGCCGGTGCCGAGCATCTGCATCTCGGCCAGGAAGACCTCGCCGATGCTGATCTCGCCGAGATCCGCAAGGCAAAACTCACGCTCGGCGTCTCCACCCATGACGATGCCGAACTCGACGCCGCGCTCGCAGCGAAGCCCGATTACGTCGCGCTCGGCCCGATCTTCTTCACCACGCTGAAGTCGATGCGGTTCGAGCCGCAGGGCATCCCGAAGATCACCGAGTGGAAGAAGCGGATCGGCAATATCCCGCTTGTCGCGATCGGCGGCATCAAGTTCGAGCACGCCGCCGAGATCTTCGCCGCCGGCGCCGATTCGATCGCCGTCGTCAGTGACGTCACCCAGAACGCTGACCCCGATGCGCGGGTCAGACAATGGCTCGGCCTTCGCGCCGCAGCCGCCTAACCAGAATTCAACGGAGGATCCCTCATGAACATCCGCTCCAACCCCGACACCACGCTCCCCGCCGTCACGACAGGCTCGCTGCCCTCTTCGCGCAAGATCTTCGCGACCCCGGCGGCCGCGCCCGACATCCGCGTGCCGCTCCGCGAGATCATCCTGTCCGAGGGCGCCGGCGAGCCGAACCTGCCGGTCTATGACACCTCGGGCCCCTACACCGATCCGACTGTCACGATCGACGTCAACAGCGGCCTGCCGCGCAACCGTCTCGCCTGGGTCAAGGCGCGCGGCGGCGTCGAGGAGTATGTCGGCCGCACCATCAAGCCGGAGGACAACGGCAATGTCGGCGCATCCCATGCCGCCAAGGCCTTCACCGCGCACCACAAGCCGCTGCGCGGCCTCGACGGCCACAAGATCACCCAGCTCGAATTCGCCCGCGCCGGCATCATCACCAAGGAGATGATCTACGTCGCCGAGCGCGAGAATCTCGGCCGCAAGCAGCAGCTCGAGCGAGCCGAAGCCGCCCTCGCCGACGGCGAAAGCTTTGGCGCGTCGGTGCCTGCGTTCATCACGCCGGAATTCGTCCGCAGCGAGATCGCGCGCGGCCGCGCCATTATCCCCTCGAACATCAACCATGCCGAGCTCGAGCCGATGATCATCGGCCGCAACTTCCTGACCAAGATCAACGCCAATATCGGCAACTCGGCGGTGACCTCGTCGGTCGAGGAAGAGGTCGACAAGATGGTGTGGGCGATCCGCTGGGGCGCCGATACCGTGATGGACCTCTCGACGGGGCGCAACATCCACACCACCCGCGAATGGATCCTGCGCAACTCGCCGGTGCCGATCGGCACCGTGCCGATCTACCAGGCGCTGGAGAAGTGCGAAGGCGATCCCGTCAAGCTGACCTGGGAGCTCTACAAGGACACCCTGATCGAGCAGTGCGAACAGGGCGTCGACTATTTCACGATCCACGCCGGCGTGCGCCTCGCCTACATTCACCTCACCGCCAACCGCGTCACCGGCATCGTGTCGCGCGGCGGCTCGATCATGGCGAAGTGGTGCCTCGCGCATCACAAGGAGAGCTTCCTCTACACCCATTTCGACGAGATCTGCGACCTCATGCGCAAGTATGACGTCTCGTTCTCGCTCGGCGATGGCCTGCGTCCCGGCTCGATCGCCGACGCCAACGACCGCGCGCAGTTTGCCGAGCTGGAGACGCTCGGCGAGCTCACCAAGATCGCATGGGACAAGGGCTGCCAGGTCATGATCGAGGGCCCCGGCCACGTGCCGATGCACAAGATCAAGATCAACATGGACAAGCAGCTCAAGGAATGCGGCGAGGCACCGTTCTATACCCTCGGGCCGCTGACGACCGACATCGCACCGGGTTATGACCACATCACCTCGGGCATCGGTGCGGCGATGATCGGCTGGTTCGGCTGCGCGATGCTCTGCTACGTCACGCCGAAGGAGCATCTCGGCCTGCCCGACCGCAACGACGTCAAGGTCGGCGTCATCACCTACAAGATCGCCGCCCACGCGTCTGACCTGGCCAAGGGCCACCCCGCCGCGCAGCTCCGCGACGACGCGCTCAGCCGTGCCCGCTTCGACTTCCGCTGGCAGGACCAGTTCAACCTCGGCCTCGATCCCGAGACCGCGAAGAACTTCCACGACGAGACCCTGCCGAAGGAAGCCCACAAGGTCGCGCATTTCTGCTCGATGT
>NZ_NWTG01000015.1 GCF_002532045.1 Bradyrhizobium sp. C9
TCGACGTCGGCCGCCGCCGGCTACTTTGCATGGGGTTGTTTTCGATATTTTGGTATCACGCCGCCTTGGCTGGGGAAAGCATCACGCCTTCAGCCGCGCGGCGTGCCACTGCAGATGATCGGCCATGAAGGTCGAGATGAAGTAATAGCTGTGGTCGTAACCCGGCTGACGCCGCAGGGTGAGGGGAATGTTGGCCTTCTCGCAGGCGGCCTTCAGGAGCTCGGGCCGCAGCTGTTCGGTAAGAAAGCCGTCGGCATCGCCATAGTCGACCAGCAGATCGGAGAACCGGGCGCCGTCCTCGATCAGCGCAACCGCATCATGCTTGCGCCACGCCTGCTTGTTATCGCCGAGATAGCCGCCCAGCGCCTTGTTGCCCCACGGCACCTGCGATGGCGCCACGATCGGGGCAAACGCGCTCGCCGCGCGATAGCGATCGGGATAGCGCAGCGCCACCGTCAGCGCACCATGGCCGCCCATGGAGTGACCGAGGATCGATTGCCGCGCCGTGTCGACCGGGAATTGCTCGGCGATCAGTTTTGGCAATTCCTCGGTGACGTAGCTCCACATCCGGTAATTGGTCGCGAACGGCGGCTCGGTCGCATCGACATAGAAGCCTGCGCCAAGGCCGAAATCGTAGGCATTGGCGGGATCGCCGGGGACGCCTTCGCCGCGCGGGCTGGTGTCGGGCGCAACGAAGATCAGGCCGAGCTCGGCGCATGCCTGCCGGAATTCACCTTTCTCGGTGACGTTGGCGTGCGTGCAGGTCAACCCCGACAGATAGGTGACGACGGGCAGCTTGGCCCCGGCTGCATGCGCGGGGACGAACACCGAGAAGGTCATGTCGGTCTTGGTTTCGCGGCTTGGGTGCCGGTAAACGCCTTGCGTGCCGCCATGCGACTTGTTCTGGGAAACCGTCTGCATCGTCATATTCCTCTGTGTTGGAGCGCGACGTCAGGCGACGCCGCTCTCGATCGCCAGCCGCACCAGCTCTGCCGAAGTGCGCACGCCAAGCTTCTGGCGCATGATCGATGACGTGTTCGCGACCGTCTTGTATGACGAATGCACCAGCCAGGCGATCTCCGACAGGCTCTTGCCGGAACTGAGCAGGCGCAGGATCTCCATCTCGCGCGAAGTGAGCTTGGAGAGTGGATTTTGCGCAAAGCCCGGCCGCGCAAAGGCGACGTTGCGCGCGATCGCCGGCGGCAGGTAGACGCCGCCATTGCCGACCTCGCGCACCGCCTCCACCAGATCGTTGGGGTCGCCGGTCTTCGAGACGTAGCCCTTGGCGCCGATGTCGATGGCGCGGGCGGCGAACACCGGGTCGTCGTTCATGCTGAACATGATGAGACGCGCGGATGCATCGCGCGACAGGATACGACGCGCCAGCTCGAAGCCGGAGACCGTCGGCAGGTTGATGTCGATCACGCAGAGATCGGGCTTCTCCGCGACGAACGCCCGTTCGCCGCTTTCGGCATCCGCAGCTTCCAGCAGGATGATCTCGGGATCGTCGGCGAACACGGTGCGACAACCGGAGGCCACGATGGGATGATCATCAACGATCAGAATGCGCATGGCGTTGTTCCGGCGACCTGCTTCGACTCATCGTGACATCGATTTGCGCGAAGAACACCTCGGTTTCGACCGGTTGTGCACCTCGCACGAGATTGCGATAGGGTGCGATTAGATAGCCGGGCAAATTTGGCTGTCAACGATCCTCTCGGAGGAGGGATCGCGGTCGGGGGCAACGTCATGTGGCAAAAGCTATCCTTGCGCGCACGGATCAACCTGCTGCTGGCGCTGATACTGGCGCTTGGGCTCGGCATCAATATTGCGCGGCTCGTGCTCGAAGCGGGGCCGCGCGTCCAGGCCGAGGATCAGAGCGTGATCCGGCTGGCGCGCGAGTTTGTCGCGACGATGGTGGCCGGTCTTGACGAGGCGCCGGATCCGGATGCGCGGCTCGACCAGATCGTCCAGGATCTGAGCCGGCTGCGTCACGTCAGCATCACGCGGCAGGATGACGCGACCGCAAAGTCTGCCGAGCACCCCGGGGAGGCAGGCGATCCGCGCGCTCCGCCGGAGTGGTTCGTCGCGCTGGTTCATCCCGAGCAGACCTCGGTGCGGGTGCCGATCTCGGTTCACGGCAAGCCGCAATCGCTCGTCATCACCTCGCATCCCGATGACGAAATGGCCGAGATCTGGGATGGCATCGTCACCCAGCTCGAGATCGGCTCCGCGATCGCGGTGGCGCTGCTGCTGGTGACCATGCTGGTGGTCGGCCGCGCGCTTGCGCCGCTGGAAGCGCTGTCGCAGGCCATGACCGGTATCGAGGCGGGAGATTACGATGCACGCGTCGAGCCGGGCGGATCGCCTGAATTGGCCGCGATCTGTGCCAAACTGAACCATTTGGCGGCGACCCTTGGCGAAGCCGTCGACAGCAAGCGGCAGCTGGCCGAACGTGCGGTTTCGCTGCAGGATTCCGAACGCAAGGAGATCGCGCGCGAATTGCACGATGAATTCGGGCCCTATCTGTTCGCGCTGCGCGCGCATGCCGGCGCGCTGACGCGGCTGTCGGAGGTCGAAAAGCCCGATCCTGCCGCGCTCCGCAAGCACGGCAGCGCTATCCTCGAGCAGGTCAACGCGCTTCAGCAGTTCACTCGCCGCATCCTGGAGCGATTGCGGCCGGTGGGTTTGGCAGAGCTTGGGCTCGCGGAAGCGCTTGGCGCGCTGCTGCGGCTATGGGGCGAGACCCATCCTGAGGTGGAGATCGAGAGCCGCATATCGCCCGATCTCGGCGAGACCGGCGAGACGGCCGATCTGACGATCTATCGTATCGTGCAGGAAGCGCTGACCAATGTGTTCCGCCACGCCGGCGCAACGGCGGTCGATATCACGATCGAGCCTGCGGAGCGGCCGACCGGCCTGCGCGGCAGCCGCGGCTGCGCGCTGGTGCGCGTCCGCGACAACGGCCGCGGCCTGCTCAGGGATCACCGGCTCGGCCGCGGTTTGACCGGCATGCAGGAACGAATCCTCGCGCTCGGAGGCACGCTCAAGATCAATTCCAGCGATGACGGCGTGACGGTCGAGGCACTTGTGCCAAAGGCCGCGCAGGCTTAGGGCGCGGTTCGCGGCCAGCATGCGAAGACGGCCCATCCCAGTGCGAGTGCGCCGGCGATCCAGAGCACGATGATCGCGATCATTCCCGCGCGACTGGTCGGGCGCTGCAGGACGGCGCCGCCTTTGGCGCGGCATTCTGCCATCACCTCATCCGGAACGAGCGAGATCGCAAGCCAGATGCCGAGCGGCAGCAGGATCAGATCGTCGAGATAGCCGATGACCGGGATGAAATCCGGAATCAGGTCGATGGGGGAGAGTGCATAGGCCGCGATAGCGACGGCGAGGGCTTTTGCGTACCACGGTACGCGCGGATCGCGCGACGCGAGATACAGCGCAACGCTGTCTCGTTTGAGGTTGCGCGCCCAATCCTTGATTGAGGACAACTTGATCGAGGAAAGTTTGATTGAGGACAGTTTGTTGGACGACATGGCGTGGCGCCCGCACGTCAGGCGAAACGCTATTCCAGGACCACATCGACCGGCATGCCGCCGTGCAGACCCTTGTGCACGGAGGAGGGGGCGATGCCAAAATACTTTCGGAACACACGGCTGAAATGCGATGAGCTCGAGAAGCCCCAGGAGAACGCAACGTCCGTGATGGTCTTGCCGTTCTGCGATTCCAGCTCCTGCCGGCAATTCTGCAGCCGGGCCTTCCAGATGTAGTCACTGACCGTCATACCGCGATCGCTGAACAGCATGTGCAGGTAGCGCTTCGAACAGCCGAGCGCCGCGGAAATGCGGTCGATGCAGAGATCGGGATCGCGCAGATGCTCGCGGATGAAGCCCTGGGCGCGCACATAGGTCGCCTCGGCGCTGCCGCGGTCGAACATCGCGCCGGTCTCGCGCAGCGGCAGCAGCAGCAGGTCGATCAGCGCATCGGCGACGCCGACGGCGTTGACCGGGGTCAGCGTCGGCGCCTCGCCGAACGCGGCATGGACGAAATCATAGGCGATGCGGCCGGTGCCGTTGCGCGCCGACAGCTTGCACGGCGCCATCTTGGAGAGCTGGAAGCCGCGCTCCTTGAGCAGGTCCTTCGGAACGATGACAACCTCGTGGCGCGTCAGCGACGGGCTGATGATCGTGTGCGGACACGACACATCGTAGGCGAAGCAGTCGCCCGGCATGATGTCGAAGTGCAGACCGTCCTGCTCGAAATGC
Organism: Bradyrhizobium sp. C9; assembly: GCF_002532045.1. Lineage (GTDB taxonomy): Bacteria > Pseudomonadota > Alphaproteobacteria > Rhizobiales > Xanthobacteraceae > Bradyrhizobium. Next base: position 4,272 of record NZ_NWTG01000015.1, read on the forward strand.
GAGACGCCGTGGGTCTGAAATACGATCTTGATGTAGGGGTGCTCGCTCAGCCTGATGCGCGAGATGGTATGCGCGATGCGGTGCTGGCTTGCCTCGATCTGGCACAGCTTCAATCGCGATACGGTCGTGAAATTGATCCGGCCCTCGAGCGAGGATCCTTCCAGCGCATCGACGTCGAACTGACCGCAGAGGTCAGTGAGCGCATCCGACCAGCGCTGGATCTGCCGCTTGGGCGTCAATCCGTTCGTGCTGAGTGAATGGACTGTGTCGGTCATCTTTCCAGCCACCGATTCGATCCCCAACGTGACTGCCCATCGCGCCAAATTCTGGTCCGGGATGATGCGCCTTCTCCCTGATTCTGAACAGTTTGGGGAGGCGGCGGGATTTCTTCCCGATCAAAGCCGGGCGATCCTCCGACTTAGTTCTGGGCGCGTCAAGCGCAACCTTGGGCCGGTTCTATCCGACACTGGAACAGCGCCGGAGACGTTTGATGCCCTGCAGCATGAAGCAGCCTTTACCGCTTATTCGCGGCCCGACCGCAAAAATCTGACAATGCTTCGCTTCTGAGCAAACGGCGCTTCGCTGCTGGGCAAGTCAGCGGGATTCGATCGGACTATCACTTGGGTACCAAAATGGAAGAAGTGGGGCCGTTTCGGCGGAAACCCTTGAGCTCTTGAACCTGGGAGGAAATCCACGATGCGCAAGTTGCTTTACGCGACCAGCCTTGGGGCAATGGCGGTGTTCGCCGCCGGAGCTGCCAACGCCAATGACGAACTCCACAAGATGGCGCAGAACCCGAAAGACTGGGTGATGCCGACCGGCGACTACACCAATCAGCGCTATTCGAAGCTGAATCAGATCAACGCCCAGAACGTCGGAAAGTTGCAGGTAGCGTGGACGTTTTCGACCGGCGTGCTGCGCGGTCACGAAGGCGGCCCGCTGATCATCGGCAACATGATGTACGTGCACACGCCGTTCCCGAACAAGGTCTACGCTATTGACCTTTCCAAGGACAACCAGATCGTCTGGAAGTACGAGCCGAAGCAGGATCCGAACGTCATTCCGGTGATGTGCTGCGACACGGTCAACCGCGGCGTCGCCTATGGTGACGGCAAGATCTTCCTGCACCAGGCAGACACCACGCTGGTCGCACTCGATGCCAAGACCGGCAAGGTGGAATGGACGGTGAAGAACGGCGATCCGAGCAAGGGATCGACCGGCACCTCCGCACCGATGGTGATCAAGGACAAGGTCTTGATCGGCATCTCCGGCGGCGAGTTCGGCGTTCAGGCCCACATGAGCGCCTACGACATCAAGACCGGCAAGCTGGTCTGGCGCGGATACTCGGAAGGTCCGGATGACCAGATCCTGGTCGACGACAAGACCACCGAACTCGGCAAGCCGGTCGGCAAGGACTCGAGCCTGAAGACGTGGCAAGGCGATCAGTGGAAGATCGGCGGCGGCGCGACCTGGGGCTGGATCTCCTATGATCCCGAACTGAACCTCGTGTACTACGGATCGGGCAACCCCTCGACCTGGAATCCGAAGCAGCGTCCCGGCGACAACAAGTGGTCGATGACGATCTGGGCGCGTAACCCGGATACCGGCGTCGCCAAATGGGTCTACCAGATGACGCCCCATGACGAATGGGACTATGACGGCATCAACGAGATGATCCTTTCGGATCAGTCGATCGATGGCAAGCCGCGCAAGCTGCTGACCCACTTCGACCGTAACGGCCTCGGCTACACGCTCGACCGCGCCACCGGCGAACTGCTGGTCGCCGAGAAGTACGATCCGAAGGTGAACTGGACCTCGGGCGTCGACATGAAGAAGGACTCGCCGACCTATGGTCGTCCGAAGGTTCTTGACGCAGCGTCGACCGACAAGGCCGGCGAAGACCATAACGTCAAGGGCATCTGCCCGGCGGCGCTGGGTTCGAAGGACGAGCAGCCGGCAGCCTACTCGCCGGAGACCCAGCTGTTCTACGTGCCGACCAACCACGTCTGCATGGACTACGAGCCGTTCAAGGTGAGCTACACCGCAGGTCAGCCCTATGTCGGCGCGACGCTGTCGATGTATCCGCCTCCGGGTGAGACCAACATGGGCAACTTCATCGCCTGGGACGGCAAGACCGGCAAGATCGTCTGGTCGAACAAGGAGCAGTTCTCGGTCTGGTCGGGTGCACTCGCGACCGCCGGCGGCGTGGTGTTCTACGGCACGCTGGAAGGCTACCTGAAGGCAGTCGACGCCAAGACGGGCAAGGAGCTCTACAAGTTCAAGACCCCGTCCGGCATCATCGGCAACGTCACGACCTATGAGAACGGCGGCAAGCAGTACATCGCCGTGCTGTCGGGTGTTGGCGGTTGGGCAGGCATCGGCCTCGCGGCCGGTCTGACTGATCCGACGGCCGGTCTCGGTGCAGTCGGCGGTTATGCCGCGCTGAGCAACTACACCGCGCTCGGCGGCACGCTCACCGTGTTCTCGCTGCCGCAGTGAGCTGAGCAACCCTCGTTCCGGCGCGTGGAGCGATCTCCATGCGCCGGTCCGTCTTCAATCCGCACGCGAGGATATGCTTTTGCGTAAGATCTGGTTTGTGACTGCCGCGATCTTCGTCGTGGCAATGGGAGGAGTTGCCTCCGCCGAGGACGTGGGTGATCCGACCGCCGTCAAGTCCGAGGACGGCAAGTATCTCGACAAGGATGGAAACCCGACGTTCAAGGTCGCGTCCGACGGTACGGTGGACTGGTACACCTACTCCGGCTACCGCCGTTATCATTCGGAGTGCCACGTCTGCCACGGTCCCGACGGCATGGGCTCGACATACGCGCCGGCGTTGAAGGATTCGCTGAAGACCATGAGCTATGCCGACTTCATGGGTGTGGTCGCGAGCGGGCGCAAGAACGTGTCGACGTCGCAGGAAAACGTCATGCCGGCATTCGGCGATAATCCGAACGTTGCCTGCTACATGGACGACCTCTATGTGTACCTGCGCGCCCGCGCCAATGATGCGGTTGGGCGTGTTCGACCGGCCAAGCACGAAGACAAGTCGGATGCCTACGGAAAGGCGGAAGACGCCTGCATGGGCAACAAGAACTGAGCGTGACCGGCGCGAATGACAAACCTGTTTGATGTTTTGTGGAGACCAAGATGAAGACCCGCGCCGCAGTCGCATTCGAAGCCAAGAAGCCGCTTGAGATCGTCGAGCTCGACCTGGAAGGACCCAAGGCCGGCGAGGTCCTTGTCGAGATCAAGGCGACGGGTATCTGCCATACCGATGCCTACACGCTCGACGGCTTCGACAGCGAAGGCATCTTCCCCTCGGTACTCGGGCACGAAGGCGCCGGCATCGTTCGCGAGGTCGGCGCCGGCGTGACGTCGGTGAAACCGGGCGATCACGTGATCCCGCTCTACACGCCCGAATGCCGCCAGTGCAAAAGCTGCCTGAGTCAGAAGACCAATCTCTGCACCGCGATCCGCGCGACGCAAGGCAAAGGCGTGATGCCCGACGGCACCTCGCGCTTCAGCCACAAGGGCAAGACGGTCTTCCACTATATGGGCTGCTCGACCTTCTCGAACTTCACCGTTCTGCCTGAGATCGCGGTGGCGAAGATCCGCGAGGACGCGCCGTTCGACAAGAGCTGCTACATCGGCTGCGGCGTCACCACCGGCGTCGGCGCCGTCGTCAACACCGCCAAGGTGACGCCGGGCTCCAACGTCGTCGTATTCGGCCTCGGCGGCATCGGCCTCAACGTGATCCAGGGCGCCAAGATGGTGGGCGCCGACAAGATCATCGGCGTCGACATCAACGACTCAAAGGACAATTGGGGCCGCCAGTTCGGCATGACGCATTTCGTCAACCCGACCAAGGTGAGCGGCGATATCGTGCAGCATCTGGTGGGCCTGACCGACGGCGGCGCCGACTACACCTTCGACTGTACCGGCAACACCAACGTGATGCGCCAGGCGCTGGAGGCCTGCCACCGCGGCTGGGGCGTGTCGGTCGTGATCGGCGTTGCGGAATCCGGCAAGGAGATCGCGACGCGGCCGTTCCAGCTCGTCACCGGACGGGTCTGGAAGGGCACCGCGTTCGGCGGCGCGCGTGGCCGCACCGACGTGCCGAAGATCGTCGACTGGTACATGAACGGAAAGATCCAGATCGATCCGATGATCACCCACGTGCTGAAGCTCGACGAGATCAACAAGGGCTTCGACCTGATGCACGAGGGCAAGTCGATCCGTTCGGTCGTCGTGTTCTAAAATCAAAACACCAAGCACTAGGAGGATAGGTCAATGACTGTTCATATCCACCCGTCAGTCGACAACGGCGTCAAGCAAGGCTCCGGCAGTTTTGCCGGCGGCACACTGGTCTGCAAATGCGCGGACAAGAAGGTCAAGGTCGGGGTCAAGGGCGATGTCGCCCACAACCACGCCTGCGGCTGCACCAAATGCTGGAAGCCTGCGGGCGCCACTTTCTCGGTGGTCGCCGTGGTCCCGCGCGAGAACGTTACCGTGCTGGAGAACGGCGACAAGCTGAAGATCGTCGACGCGGCTGCGGTGATCCAGCGCCATGCCTGCACCGGATGCGGCACGCATATGTACGGCCGGATCGAGAACAAGGGCCATCCGTTCTATGGTCTCGACTTCATCCATCCGGAGCTGTTCCAGGAGTCCGGCTCGGCAGCGCCCGGGTTCGCCGCCTTCGTCTCGTCCGTGATCGAGTCCGGCGTCAAGCCGGCCGATATGGCCGGGATCAGGTCGCGGCTGAAGGAGCTTGGGCTCGAGCCCTATGACTGCCTGTCGCCGGCGCTGATGGACGCGATTGCCACCCACGTGGCGAAATCCAAGGCGGCCTGACCAAGGCAGTCTGACGAGGACGGTCTGACCGGCCGGCCCTGACGAGATCCGGTGCCGGCAGAGGGCCTGTCGGCGGCGGATATGCTGGTAGTACCCGTGACCTTGAACCTTGCATGCCCTGCGGGCGACCACAGGGCATGCATTTTATTTTCCGCCTTGCCCTCGTCCTATCCCCGATCCTGCTCCTTTCGCCGGCCCGCGCCGTGTCGCCGGAGGACCGCTACATCGCCGCGCGCGACGCTGCGATCGCCAAATTCGCCAAGCTGTCGAACGACAACAAGATCAATGAGGCCGTCGACAAGGCGGAGGCCGCCGCGCGCGACGAGCTGAAGGGGCAACTGACGGCGATCCTGTCCCAGCCCGCCCGACCCGGCTTTGCGCCCGCGCAGCTCAATCTCGATACTCTATATAAGGGCGATATGGGGTTCGGCATGCTGGATGGCCTCCGCTTCGACGCCGACAAGGGCAGGGACGGCGGCAAGATCGGCGAGAAGCGCGCCGATGGCAGCTTTGTCGAACCGAAAGCCCATATCATCGTTACCTCCGAAGCCCTGTTCACGCGCTGGCTGCACGAGCACAAGACGTGGTGGGACAAGGGCAGCAAGAACGTGCCGCAGCAGATCGAGCCGGCCCTGAAGTTCGAGGGCCTCTACACCCAGGCGATTTCGACCGATGCCGCGGTGATCAACTTCAACGAGCTGCCGATCGTCAAACCGGCGTCGGCCACCCTGACTTACGGGTTCCTGGCCGGCCGCACCCAGGACACAACCCCCGAGGCCGCCGACGAGGTGTTCGTCGCGGCGCTTGCCGGCGGCAAGTTCTACATCGCCTATGGCGAGATCGAGCCGGTCGTGAAGGTGCCGGCCTGTACGGCGATCCGGACCGACTACAACAAGAAGGCGGACGAAGCGGCCGAGAAGCTCGAGCGCAAGCAGATCACGCGGAAGGCTTATGACAAGCTCGGCGACCTGCGCCAGCAGGGCGATGACGCATTCAAGCGCTGCTTCGTTCAGCACGCCCCGGAGCAGCCGGCATTCGCCGAAGCCGCCAAGCAGGCCCAGGCGCTGCTGGAGACGGCGATCGGCAGGTAGATCCGCGCGCTATTCCCACTCTCCAAACAGCAGACACATCCACACCACCTGCAGGACCGGCCAGGCCGCGAACGCGCTGCACAGCAGCCCATTGCCGAGCGGCGCCCTGCGTCGGCGCACCCGCATGAGGGAGGTGATTCCGAGTGGAAGCAGCAGGAGAAATGTCGGTGCGAAAATCGCGCCGTACAAAATGACAAGCTCCGCGTGGGCGGGAATGCCTTCCTGCGTGATGAATTGCAGCAGGAAAAAGTACATGACGAGGAGAACAGGGGCAAACAGGGCCGACGAGGCTGCCGGCGAGAACCCTGACGGATCGATGCCATGCCTGCTCACCCAAGCCCTGATGATGATCCATCCCGACACGAACATCACGACAAGCGGCACGCCCAGCTTCAACAGAACGTCTTGCGCGTTCATGATGCTCGTCAGGTAGAGTGCCACATCAAGCTCCATGCGCTGCGACGTGAGTGCTTCGATCGCCTGCGATTCATGCCGATCGATCGCAGCTTCTGTCCTAACAACATGGCGGCGCCGATGATGGATTTTGTCGTGCAGAATTCGCGGTTTGTCGTGCAGGGTTCGTGCAGACGGCCAGGATAGCCGCAGCCGCGCTCCTGCCGATGACTGGCAAGCAGGCCCGGTGCCGCCGCTGCAAGCGATGGCTCGCGAATGGCCCGGCGCGGGTTTGATCGGCGGCCCGCGCGCACCTATCTTCTCCGGACGCTCTGCATCCCGGGAGACGCCATGAATACCGCCATCAGCCCGTTTCGCATCGCCGTCAGCGACGATGTCCTCGAGGATCTCCGCACCCGGCTGCGCCGGACCCGCTGGCCCGAGGCCGAGCTGGTCGACGACTGGAGCCAGGGCGCGCCGCTGCAATGGATCAGGGACGTCTGCAACTATTGGGCGGAGAGGTATGATTGGCGGCAGCGCGAGGCGCAGCTCAACCGCTTCAGCCAGTTCACGACCGAAATCGACGGGCTCGGCATCCACTTCATCCATGTCCGCTCCAGGCACCCGGAGGCGCGGCCATTGCTCATCACCCATGGCTGGCCGGGATCGGTGGTTGAATTCCACAAGGTGATCGAGCCGCTGACCGATCCGACGGCGCATGGCGGCAGCGCGGCCGATGCCTTCCATGTGGTGTGCCCGTCCTTGCCGGGCTTCGGCTTCTCGGCCAAGCCGACCGCCACAGGCTGGGGCGTCGATCGCATCGCCACCGCCTGGGCCGTGCTGATGGAGCGGCTCGGCTATTCCAGGTATTTTGCGCAAGGCGGCGATTGGGGCTCCGCGGTCACGACCGCGATCGGCGGGCAGGACGCGGCACACTGCGCCGGCATCCACATCACGCTTGCGATGTCGACCCGGCCCAATGTCGAGGGACAGCCGACGCCGGAGGAGACCCGTGCGCTCAACGGCATCAAATACTATGCCGATTGGGATTCCGGCTATTCCAAGCAGCAGTCCACCCGGCCGCAGACGCTTGGTTACGCGCTGACGGATTCACCGAGCGGGCAGGCGGCCTGGATCCTGGAAAAGTTCTGGGCCTGGACCGACTGCGACGGGCATCCGGAAAACATCCTCAGCCGCGACGAACTGCTCGACAATGTCATGCTGTATTGGGTGACCGAGACGGCCGCGTCGTCGGCGCGGCTCTATTGGGAAAGCTTTGGGCCCGGCAAGCGAACCCCGCACAAGGTGAGCGTGCCGACCGGCGTTGCCGTGTTCCCGAAGGAGATCGTCACGCCGGTCCGCAAATGGATGGAGACGAATTTCACCAACATCCAGCACTGGCGTGAGATGCCGAAGGGCGGACATTTCTCGGCGTTCGAGCAGCCCGAGCTGTTCGTCGGCGAGGTGCGGGAGTTTTTCGGCAAGCTGGGTTAGCTGTGTAGTTCGACGCGCAGGATGGGTAGAGCGAAGCGAAACCCATCGACCTTGCGTGCAGCACGAATGATGGGTTTCGCTTCGCCCTACCCATCCTATGAACCACAAACTACAGCAGCCCCCGGTAAATCCCCGGCGCGGAGCCTTCGATGGCCACCGCGCCGACGGCCTTTGCATAGAATTCTGCCGGCCCGACGCCGCCGATGATGGCGTAGCCGAAGCCCTGGTGTTTCATGTCCTCGAGACAGGCGAACAGCAGCGCCTTGCCGATGCCGCCCTGCTGCGCCTTCGGCGCGACGCCGGTCGGACCGAAGAAGTTGCGACAGGCGGCGTCGTGGCAGGCAAATCCCACGATCTTCTTTTGCTGGATCGCAATGAAGCAGGAGGCCGGTTGGCGGCTGAATGCGACCTCGGTTTCGCTGGCCCATGCTTCGCTGAACGTTTCCCGCACCCAGGCCACGACCTTGTGCTTTTCGGGCGCAAGCGCCCTGCGCATGACAATTCCGGCCTTCAGCAATCGATCGTAGGCGGGCCGGGAATCGGGCAAAGCATAGAGCTTGACGAGCATGTCCATCCGGCGACCTTAATTGAAAACGCGCCCCGCGGGCAAATCACGGGAGGAAGGGTGGGGCGGGGCCGCAGGCTTTGTGGATGAATGGATTCCGGGTTTCTCGCTTCGCGGGCCCCGGAATGACGGACCTGTCGCGATGGATTGCCGCAGTACGGACCGTCGAGCGCCGCTCATTTCCGCCGCTGCTTGTTCGCGATCCTGGCTTCGCGCGCAACGGCCCAGAAATACCCGCCGCAGAATGCAACAATCGAAACAATCACGGCGGCGGCAATAGTCTCTTGCATGTCGGCGGCTCTCCAAGTACACGTGTCTCACATACGTGGGAATTATGCCCACGAAATGGCAGGTCGGTTTCGGGACGTAAAGAGGCGGAGCGCATGCATGGCGAGAGACAGCGCAACAGACAGACGCCTTCGGGCAATCGCAGCTTTCATCATCATGGCCGGCATCGGTTCGGCGCAAGCGGCTCGGACTGCTGAGAAGCCGGATGCCAGCCGGGGCACCGTCTCGATTCCGATCGACACAAGGAGCCAGACGTCCGCGATGGAGGGTGTGGTCCGCCCCATCCAGCTTCCCAAGGGCGCTTCCGCGCTCAGCGAGACCTATGGAGACTGGATCGTCAAATGCCTGCTCGACGGCGGTGCCAAGCTCTGCACCCTGGGACAGACACAGACCTCCAAGGAGACCAATCAGCAAATCTTCGCCATCGAGCTGATTCCGAGGGATGGAAAGGCCGAAGGCAACATCCTGATGCCGTTCGGGCTGAAGTTCGACGCCGGGGCCGTGCTCAAGCTCGACGGCAAGGATCTGGAGCAGACCCGGTTCTCCACCTGCACCGCGCAAGGCTGTTTGCTTCCGGTATCTTTTCCCACGGTCGTGACCGACACGATCAGCAAGGCGAAGACGCTCACCGTTGCCGCGCAGAACATCAGTAACGGGCAGGCGGTCGTCTTCAATGTCCCGCTCAACGGCTTCGCCGCCGCGCTGGAACGCACCATTCAGCTTGGAGGCTGACCGGCAATCTCGTCAGCGCGCCAGCACCGGACCGCGTGCCCGTCGGTGCGTGTTTGGAGCGAAGGCCCGGGCTCGCGCTGGCACACCGCTTCGGCGTAGCGACAGCGTGGGCTGAATGCACATCCGTCCGGCGGATTGAGCGGATTGGGAAGCTCGCCCCTTGTCGTCGCAAGCGGTGCGCGGCGTAGCGGATCGGGAATCGCGGCGATCAGGGTCTGCGTATACGGGTGGGCCGGCCGTTCGAAGATTTCGCGCCAGCCGCCCGTCTCGACGATGCGGCCGAGATACATCACCGCGACCCTGTCGCTCATGTGCTCGACGACGCCGAGGTCGTGGCTGATCATGATGTAGGAGAGGCCGAGAGTCTCCTTCAACTCCAGCAGCAGATTGATGATCTGGGCACGGATCGAGACGTCGAGCGCCGAGACCGGTTCGTCGCAGATGACGATCTTGGGATTGAGGATCAGCGCACGGGCGATGCCGATCCGCTGGCGCTGGCCACCCGAGAACTCATGCGGGTAGCGGCCGGCCTGCTCGGGCCGCAGGCCGACATGTTTGAGCATCGCCGCAATGCGTCCGTCGATTTCGCTCTTGGCCGTCACGCCATGCAGGCGCAGCGGGTCTTCTAGCGTGCGGCGAACGGTCTGGCGTGGATTGAGCGAGGCGTAGGGATCCTGAAACACCATTTGCGCGGTGCGGGCCAGCAGCTTTCGATCGACCGATCGCTGGCCCGTCACGACGTGCCCGTCGAGCACGATCCTGCCTCGCGTCGGCGTCAGCAGCCCAAGCAGCAAAAGGGCGACGGTCGACTTGCCGCAGCCGGATTCGCCGACGAGACCGAGGCACTCGCCGCGCTTCAGTTCGAGATCGATACCGTCGACCGCGCGCAGCAGCCGCTGGCCGCCGCCCAGCAAGCCGCCGCCGAGCGGAAAATGCACTGCGAGATCCTCCACGCTGAGGATGACATCGTCGCCGGGCCTCGCCGCAAGGTCATGCATGGTGGTGGCACCTGACGAGGCCGCCTGCACCGAGCCATGTCGTCTCCGGTGCGGTGGTCCGGCAGATCTCGGTCGCCTGTGCGCAACGCGGATTGAAGCGGCAGCCGCTCGGAAAGTCCGCGATCGCCGGGACGACACCGGCGATCTCGCGGAGCCGCGACCGGCCGAGTGCTGCGCGACTGCCCAGCCGCGGCAGCGAGTCGACCAGGCCCTGCGTGTAGGGATGCGCGCAGGCGCGGAAGATATCGTCCGAGCCGCGCTCCTCGACAATGCGGCCGGCATACATGACGCCGACGCGGCGGCAAACGTTGGCGACGAGGCCGAGATCGTGGCTGATCATCAGGATCGCCGTGCCTCGCTCGGCGCACAGATTGCGCATCAGTTCGATGATTTCCGCCTGTACCGTCACGTCGAGCGCGGTGGTCGGCTCGTCGGCGATCAGAAGATCCGGGTCGCATGCCAGCGCGATGGCGATCATCACACGTTGGCGCATGCCGCCCGAAAGCTGGTGCGGGTAATCCTTCACCCGCCGCTCCGGCGCGGGGACGCGCACGTTCGCCAGCGCTTCGACCGCCAGCTGATTTGCCTCGCGCCAGCTCTTGCCCTTGTGCAGCACGAACATCTCCGCGATCTGCCGGCCGACCGGCGAGACAGGATTGAGTGCCGTCATTGGCTCCTGGAAGATCATGGCAATGCGGTTGCCACGCAGCTCCCGCTGCTCGGCAGCGGAAAGTCCTTGAATCTCGCGGCCCTCGAAACGGATCGCGCCAGCGGCAACCGCGAGCGGCCGGCGCAGCAGGCCGATCAAGGCGAGTGCAGTAATGCTCTTGCCGCAGCCGGATTCGCCGACAAGGCCGAATGTCTCGCCGCGATCGATACGGAATGAGACACCCTCGACCGCCGCAACATGCTTGACGCCGTCGTCGAGATCGATGCGCAGGTCCTCGACTTCGATCAGCGGAGGAGCCGTCATGTACGCCGGCTCCGTGATTGCGGATCGAGCACGTCACGCAAGCCGTCGCCAAGCAGATTGAGGCCGAGCACCGTCAGGAAGATGGCAAGGCCCGGGAACACCGAGAGCCATGGCGCCGTGGTGATCTGGTCGCGCGCCTCCGACAGCATGCTGCCCCAGCTTGGATAGGGCGGACGGATGCCGAGGCCGAGGAATGAAAGCGAAGCTTCTGCCAATACCGCGCCGCCCATGCCGAGCGTGCCGATGACGATGATCGGGCCGACCATGTTCGGCAGCAACTGCGTGATCATGATACGCAGATCTCCATAACCGAGCACGCGCGCAGCCTGCACGTAGCCCTGGCTCTTGAGCGACAGCGTCGAAGCGCGTGCGATCCGGCACGTGAAAGACCAGTTGGTCAATCCGAGCGCGATCAGGAGGCTGGTCAGGCCGGGTCCAAGCACCGCCATGATGGCGAGTGCGAAGATCAGCGAGGGGATGGCCAGCATCAGATTGGTCAGCCCGTTGACGACATCGTCCCACCAGCCGCCCCAATAGCCCGCCGTCAGGCCCAGCGTCACGCCGATGACGCTATTGACGAGCTGCGAGACGATGCCGACCGTCAGCGAGATGCGCGCGCCATGCACGACGCGGGAATAAATGTCGCGCCCCTGCGCGTCGGTGCCGAACCACCAGATCCAGCTCGGCGGTTCTTCCGCATTCATGAGGTTGGCACCCATGACCGGATCGGTATGTGCGAGCCAGGGCGCGAACAGGCCGACAAAGATCGCAAGCGCGAACAGCGCCCCGCCGATGATCGCGCTGGTTCCAAGCTTCATCGCGGCCGCTCCGATTTAGCAGGGAGCACGGTCGCGCGTGGGCTGGCGTGATGAGACTGGCCGCCGCTCATGCGTATCTGATCCTGGGATCGATCACGCCATAGAGCAGGTCGACCAATGTATTGACGGCGAGGAAGAACAGCACCACCACGAGAATGGTGCCTTGCACGGCGGGAATGTCGCGCTGCAGGACGCTGTCGACCAGCAGCGAGCCGATGCCCGGCCAGGAGAACAATTTCTCGACGACGACTGCTTGCCCCATCACGACGCCGAACTGCAGGCCGATCGCGGTGAGAATGATGACGAGAGCATTGCGCATCACATGCCACGTCACAACCCGGGTTTCGCTCATGCCCTTCGAGCGCGCCGTGCGGACAAAATCCGCGGTCATGATCTCGAGCACCGCTGCCCGCGTCGTCCGCGCCAGCAGCGCCATCGGCGAGACGCCGAGGGTCACGGCAGGCAGCAGCAGATATTTGAGGCTGCCATCGCCATAGCCGAAACTCGGCAGCCAGCCGAGCTTCAATGCGAACAGATACATCAGCAGCAGCCCGAGCCAGAATTTGGCCATTGAAAGGCCCGACACCGCCAGGACCATCGAGAGTGTATCGACGATGCTGCCCGGCCTCAGCGCGGCGATGAAACCGAGCGGAACGCCGACCGCAACCGCAAACGCCAGCGCTGCGAAGATCAGCTGCAGCGTTGGCCACATCCGCTTGGCGACCATGGTCGTGACCGGCTCGCGGGTCCGGAACGAGGTCCCGAAGTCTCCTGTCGTGAGCTTGGCGACGTAGGAGCCGAAACGCACGTAAATGGGATCGTCCAGGCCGAGCTGCTTTTTCATGCGCTCCACGACCTGCGGGTCGGTCGGACCCCGGCCGTCATCGCCCATGCTGGACACGATGCTGCCCGGAACGACGCTGAACAGCACGAAGATCACCAGCACGACAGCCAGCACGGTCGGAATGGTCTGCAGGACTCGGCGGATCGCGAAGGAGAGCATTGGACGTTTTCCTCATCCCCTCCATCGTCTGAAACGATGGAGGGCGAGTGATGGCACCTGTCACTTCGCCGGCGAGGTATCGTCGACCCAGAGGTCTTCGACGTTTTGATGGGTCAGTTCCGTCGCGTCCAGCTGGATTCCCTTGAGCCAGGGCTGCACCGCCATGACCGCCTTGTTGTAGTTGAAGAACCAGACCGGCGCTTCGTCCTGGAGCAGCGCGTTGGCCTTCTGCAGCAGCTGGACGCGCTTTGCGGCATCGTCGGTCTGGCCGGCCGCATCGATGATCTTGTCGAATTCCGCGTTCTTGAAGTTGGTGTAGTTGCAGGCCGATAGCGGCGTCGCCGAATGGAAGCATTTGAGCGCCGCCTGCGGATCCGGGCCGGTGGCCTGGGAGTAGATGAAGGCCTCGAAGTCGCCTTTGCGGATGACCTCCGCCAGCACGGCGGTCTCGACCTGCTTGACCTTCACCTTGATGCCCACCTTGTCCAGCATCGGGATCGCGGCTTCGACGATCGGCAGGCCCCAGCTTTCGTTCTGGCTGGTGGTCCATTCGAATTCAAAGCCGTTGGGATAACCCGCATCCGCAAGCAATTGCTTCGCCTTCGCCGGATCGTAAGGGTAGGGCTTCATGGCCTTGTCGTATGCCGGCGAGGTCAAAGGCAGCCAACCGGTGGCGCGATAGGCCTTGCCCTTGACCAGCTTGTTGATGATCAGATCGGCGTCGATCGCGTAATTGATGGCCTGCCGAACCCGCTTGTCTGAGAACGGTTTGAACGCAGGATTCATCCCCATATAGCGGGTGAAGACCTCGGCGACCTCGACGATGGTGCCCTTGAGGTTGGGATCGGCCTGATAAGCGACATACTGCGCCGGCCCGAGCACCGAGGTGTCGATCTCCTTGTTGCGGAAGGCGACGTCGCGGGCCGCGGCTTCGCCCATCAGCGATATCACGAGCTTGTCGGCATATGGCTTGCCAGGCTTGTAGAACCGGTCCCACCGTTCCAAGACGATGCGGGATCCCGGCACGTGCTCGACGAATTTGAACGGACCAAGTCCGATCGGCTTCTGCAGGAAGCTCTCCTTCCCGCCCTCGTCGGCGGGATAGATCGAGGTCAGCGCGGTGAAGAAATAGAAGGCGGGATCGACTTTCTCGGTCAGCTTCATTTCGAGGGTGAAGTCGTCGATCTTCTTCAGGCCCGAGATTTCCTTGGCTTGGCCCTTCTCGACCTCGGCCGCGCCCTCGATCAGGCGGACAAAGCGCGCGCCGGGATAGGCCTTGGTGCCGTCCATGATGCGGTTGTAGGACCAGATGATGTCGTCGGCCGTCATCTTGCGGCCGTTGTGGAAATAGGCGTCGTCGCGCAGCTTGAAAGTATAGATGAGACCTCCACCCGAGACGGTGACCTCCTTGGCAAGTTCCAGGACCGGCTTGCCCTCGGTCGAGTCCCATATGTAGAGCGAGCGGTGCAGAGCCTTGGCGTAGATTTCGTCCTGGGCGCGCGGTGTCGTGTGGATGTCCATGCTGGTGAAGCTGGAGCCATAGGGCGCCGTCATGCGAATGGTCCCGCCCTTGCGCGGGCTCTGGGCTTCCGCCGTGGCGGCGAGTGCGAGCCCGATGCCAACCGCGATCGCAATGACCTTGAACTTCATGCTTCCCCCAACGATGCAGGAACATTCCGAACTGCGAGTTGACCATCGGCAGCACGTCAAGCGCAAGGTCCTCATGTCGTGTCGATGGCGACCGGCACCAAATAATTTGTGTCGCTGCGATGCGCTGGGCAGGATGATGGAAACGCTGCGGGTGCAGTGGGCGCCTACGCACTGATCTGACCGCGCCAGTACCGTGGCTGCAACTTGCGCGAGCAAGTAAGCAATTGCGATTGAACGGATTTCGGCTTCCGTCGCAAAATGCGAAGCCAAGGTTACCATGTCGCGAGAATGCTAAAGTATGGCCCACAAACGGCGCACATATTCGATGTCGTCCTGGCGAAAGCCAGGACCCATTACCCCAAATGTCAGTTGCGATGCGACGCTGGGGCCACGGCCCGTCTCTCAACAAATATCGGTGGTTATGGGTTCCTGGCTTTCGTCAGGACGCCGATTGGGCAGATGGCGGCCTCGTAATCTCTACCGTGAGGCCCGCGCGACGGCGAAGACTTTGCGCGGGCGTGACGGGACGGATAGCTCCGCGCAATCTTGGACGTTCATTCCAATCCCTAAAGATACCAGGCCAGTACCGCCTTGAGCCGGGCATTCTCGATCACCGGCAGCGCGACCACCTGGTTCATGCCGGAGCTACGCGCCAGGTTAGCCGCGATCGATTCATCCTGCTTCAGATGTTCGGTGAGTGCGGGCATGCCGGTCGCCCATGCGCCGCCGATAGAGCCTTCGCCGCGGCCGATCGTCTTGGCCGCATAGAGCGCGGCGAGATCGGGCTGCTCGCTGCAATCGCCGGAGTGGAACACCAGCGCCGACCGCTCTTCGTTCGGCACCCAGATCTCGAACCGGCGTGCGATCGGCGTCGCCTGGGCCGACAGCAATGTCACCACCCAGGTCTGGTCGCCGGTCGTGTAGGGGATGCCGACGCCGCAATTGATGCCGATCTCGGACGCGTCTTCCGAGCGCAGGAATCCCTTGGAATTGTGCAGGTCCTTGATGATCAGCGGCATGCCGGCCTTCCAGGTCCGGCCGGGGAGGCCGAAGCCGCGCGGGAATTTGGTGTGGCGCGAGTTGAACTCGAACATGTCGGCGGTGCCGTAATAGCCGTCGACCAGCGCCATCTCGTGGGATTTGTCGGGATCGTTGTGCCAGAGCTCGATCGCGCCGACATGCCGCCTGTCGTCACCGCAGAGCAGCACCATCACTGCCATCAGGAATTCGCCGGCAAACACCGGCAGCGCGACGGCGCAGGTCAGGCCGGCCTCGCGCGCCTCGTCGGTTCGCTTGAAACAGGAGTTGGCGAATTTGGTCAGGATGACCGGATGGCCGCTCGCCCAGGCCTTGCCGGGAAGGCCCTCATCATAGGCGAACAGCGCGTGCTCGCTGACCGCCTGGAATTCGGCGAACTCGGAGCTGTGGAGGCTACCGCCGAATTCCAGCCGGGTCCGCGTTAGATCGGGCACCCACAGTTCAACAACGCGAATGAAGGTTTTCATCACACGCACCTGCCGTCTCGCCGACGGCTAGCATCGGCGATGTCACGGCAAAATGTGCGCTCAAATAGCGGGCAAGCGACGCCCAAAGTTGATGCGAAGGCGCGATTTCGTCTCAGTCCCGGTACGACGGATCGGCGCGGTCGAGCTTGCGCAGCAGCGCCGGCCAGGCCAGTTCGCCGTTGCGCGCGGCGCGGCCGGGCTTGGGCAGCATCCGCTCATAGGTGTCTTCGAGGATGTTCTGCGGCGGATAGATCAGCTTGGTGTTGCAGGACAGCGCCATCACCTGGGTCTGGCAGGCGCGCTCTAGGCGGAACAGCACGTTGAAGGCGGCGGGCACGGTGCGGCCGACCACTAGGAGGCCATGGTTGCGCAGGATCATCGCCTCGTTGTCGCCGAGGTCGCGGACCAGCCGCTCGCGCTCATCGACATTGTCGGCGATGCCTTCGAAGTCGTGATAGGCGATGTGCAGGAAACGCATCGAGGTCTGCGCCAGCGGCAGCAGGCCGCATTCCATCGCCGACACCGCCATACCGGCCGGAGTGTGGGTGTGCGCGACGCAGGCCATGTCGTGCTTGGCCATGTGGATGGCGCTGTGAATGACGAAGCCGGCGACGTTGACGTCGTAGTCGGTGGCGTTGAGCAGCGTATTGCCTTCGACGTCGACCTTGATCAGGCTGGAGGCGTCGATCTCGTCATACAGCATGCCGTAGGCATTGATCAGGAACTGGTCGGTGGTGCCGGGCACGCGGCACGAGATGTGATTCGCGATCATCTCAGTCATGCCGTACATCGCCGTGAGGCGATAGCAGGCGGCGAGATCGACAAGGGCCTGCCACTCCTCGGCGCTCACCTGCTCGCGAACGGATTTCACGACCTTGATCGCGGGCGAGCTGACGGGGGGATTCATGGCGTTCTCTCCTTGAGATGTCTGCGAGGCCGGAGCCCGATTGTTGGCGCGGACCATAGCAGAATCCGCACGGCGGCAAGCGGCGGCGCGCCTGCTTATTTGCAGGTCTGGCGGGCAAAAACCGAATGCGGCATTGGCGCGCCGCGCCTTCGATGCCAGTATGCGGAAAAACAGTCGAGGCGCACAAAATGAGCGAACGCAAGATTCGTATTGCAGTCCTGCATTTCTCCCACGAAACCGTCTCGTTCCTGCCGAACGAAACCACGCTCGACGACTTCATCTATCCGGGCTCGCCGGCGAAGGGCGAGGCGCTGCTGCAGTTCGATCCCAAGAACTACATGGGCGGCTTCGTGCAGGTGGCGCGCGAGTTCTCCGAGGTCGAACTGGTCGGCATCGAATCCCCGCTCTGGCCGAAGACCTATACCGGATCGGGCTGGATCACCCAGGAAGCCTACCGGACTTTCACCGGCAAGATGATTGCCGGGCTCAAGGAGGAGGGACCGTTCGACGGGGTCTATCTGTGCCTGCATGGCGCGATGGCTGTACGGGACGTGGCGCGGCCGGAGGCCGATCTGGCGCGGCAGGTCCGCGAGGTGGTCGGCCGCTCCGCCTTCATCGCCGCGACCTTCGATCCTCATGGCAATGAGGACGAGGCGTTCCTCGAGCAGGCGGACATGGCGTTCGCTGTCAAATATTTCCCGCACTATGATGCGCATCTGCAAGGCGAACGGGCGGCGCGGATGCTGGTGCGGGCGATCCGCGGCGACTACAAGCCAACGCATAAGACCATCAAGGTTCCGGTGATCTCGCCCACCGTGCTGCAATGGACCGGCGCGCGTCCGTGGATGGATCTGGTGCAGCGCGCGCTAGTGTGGGAGGCCCGCGAGGTCGACGTCTACGTCAACATCTTCTTCGGCTTTCCGTTCGCCGATGTTCCCGATGTCGGCATGACCGTGCAGGTCCTGACCAACGACAACCCGAAGCTCGCCGAGCAAATAGCGCGCGACCTCGCCGGTACGATCTGGCGGCTGCGCGAGGCGCTGCTGCAATCGACCAGGCTGCACAGCATCGCCGAGGGCGCAGCACTGGCCAAGCAGGCCGTCGCCGATGGCAACACGCCGGTGGTGCTGGCCGATCACAGCGACCGGTCGGGATCGGCGACCTGGCTGCTGCGCGAGATCATCGCGCAGGACCTCGCCAACACGGTGATCGCCACGATTGCCGACGCAAGAGCGACGGCAATCCTGAAGGCGGCCGGCGCCAAGGCCGGCGATGCCTTCGACATGGAGATCGGCGGCCGCGCCGACGATTCGGCGGGTGATCCGGTCCGGATTCAGGGCACGATTTCGGCGGCGGGTGACGGATACGGGCAGTTCTGGGTCTGCGTGCGCTTCGGCCGCAACAATGTGCTCATCCTCTCCACCTATCTGGTGCAGGTCATGGAGCCGTTCTCGCTGAAGGCGCTGGTGCCTGACATCGGCAGCTTCGATGTGATGGCAATCAAGTCGCGGGTGCATTTCCGGCGCGGCTTCGACGACAATGGCTTTGCCAGGACGATCCTGCTGGTCGAGCCGGACCAGCCGTTCCTCGGCACGACGCGGCTGGACAAGTTGCCTTACAGGAATGTCGACCTCACGCGGTTCTACCCGTACGGCAATCCCGCGTTCCCGGAGGCGGCGTCATGACCGAAGGCCGCTACCGCCTGATCGGTTCGACCGCGTCACCCTATGCAATCAAGCTGCGGGCGCTGATGCGATACCGGCGGATTCCGCACGACTGGATGATCATGACCAAGGCGTTGCGCGCGGCGACCGCGCATCTGAAGCCGATGCTGATCCCGGTGCTGCAATATCCGGACGGCAGCTATCGCGGCGAGACCACGACGCTGGCCTACGATCTGGAAGCGCGTCATCAGGGGCGGTCGGTGATACCGCAAGATAAAGCCGTCGCCTTCGTCTGCGATCTGCTCGAGGATCTCGCCGACGAATGGGCGGTGAAGCCGCTGTTTCTCTATCGCTGGTGGGATCCCGAAGATCAGGCCTATGTCTCGCGCTGGGCCGGCGAGGAGTGGTCGACGTCGGACGCCGAGGCCGGCAGCCGCGCGGAGATCGAGGAATTCCGGCAACGGCAGATCTCGCGCATGGTCATTCTCGGCGCGACCGAGGAGAACCGTCCGCTGCTGGAGGAGAGCTATCGGCGGACGCTTGCGGCGTTCGAGCCGCATGTCGGCATGACGAATTATCTGTTCGGCAGCCGGCCGTCGCTGGCGGATTTCGCCTGGTTCGGCCAGCTCAGCGAGATGGCGACAGATCCGACCCCGATGCGGATCATGCGCGAGCGCGCGCCGTTCACCGACCACTGGGTGCGGCGGCTCGATGATGCGTCCGGTGTCGAGGGCGTCTGGTATCCGCGCGAGCAGGCGCTCGGCGGGTTCGCCGAGGCGCTGCTGTGGATCGCAGGCGAGCTCTATCTGCCGTTCCTCACTGCCAATGCGGATGCATTCGCGAAAGGCCTCGAGCGGCTCGAGATCAACGTCTGGGGACTGCCTTATGCGCTGGCGCCGTTCAAATATCAGGTCAAGTGCCTGCAGCAGCTGCGCGAGAAGTTCGCCGCGCTGGATGCAGGCGATCGCGCGGCGTTGAAGCCGGTGCTGGAACGCACCGGATGTTGGGCGATCCTGAATGGGGGCTGATCGATCACGGACGGCAACCAGGTTCAAGACGGCGCGAGCTTAGGTCCGGTGCCTGCTCCCGAGTGCGGCGGCAACCGATTCCGGATGCCTGATCCGCTCGATCAGCATGTCGATGCGGTCGCCGCCCCAGAACAATTCGCCGTTGAACACCATGCTGGGCACGCCGAACACGCCGAGCGCTTCGGCCTCGTCGATGATGCGGTCGTGTTCGGTGCGGGCAGGCCCACGAACATAGGCCTCGAACGCCTCAGTGGAACCGCCAATCGCGGAGATCACGCCTGTAATCTCGGACAGCTCGTCGATCTCCAGCTCGTGGTTCCAGAATCTCTGGAACACCGTGTCATGGTAAGGCCGGAACAGCCCATGATGCTGCGCGAACAACATCCCGGCGCTCGAATAGAACGCGTCGTAGATCCGGCGCGGGCCCTTCATGGTCAGCCCTTGCGCGTTGGCGAACCGCCGCGCATCCATGTAGGAGTAGCGCACCTTGCGCCAGAAATGCGGCGTGCGCGCCTCGACCGTGCCCATGAACTCAGGAATGCGAAGCGTGTAGGGCAGCCACTCCAGCTCGACGCCAAGGGTGTCCTCGAGCTCGAACAGCCGCTTGTTGGCGACATAGGCGTAGGGAGACTTGTAGTCGGTGTAGATGCGTACGCGCGGCTTTTCGATCATTGTTCCTCACCTGTCGGGACAATTGTTCCCGATCCAGTGCGGTGGCGCAATGCGGGCGAGGAGGGAGAGACGAGGGAGAGATAGCGCGCAAACGAATGGGCCCCGGTGCATTCAAGCATCGCGGGGCCCTGCTACTTCGTTTTAGCGAAGGATCTCTGGTGTAGACCAGTGGTGTTTCGGGACCTAAAAGCGCTTGGCCTTTGCGCTCTCGTCCTGCGGATATGTTCAGATTGTCGGCAGTGCACGCGGCTAGCAGCTGCTGTTCGCCTCAACGTGCACCGAGACCTTGCCGAGCAAGGTCGCTGGCTTTCGCCGGTGGCGTCATGCTCCTCTCCAAGGGTGGGCCGACGGACCTCTGTCCGCTTCTGCTGCCTGGCGACCGATCCCATAATCGTCCGTCAATTCCTGCGACGCCGGGAGCAGGCGCTCCCGCACCCCAACAGGTGCAGTCATCGAAATGCTGCGGCAGATACGGCCTGCTGTCAAGTTAACGAGCGGAGTATTTCAGGTCAGGAGTCCTGTCGCGACTTGGTCTTTCGATACTGGGTGAAGTCCGGATCGTGCGTCATTTTCCAGTAGTCGACGAACCGCCACGGCATCGCCGAGAACACCCGGCCGCTCCTGTTGCGGTAGTAGGTCGTCATGCCCGGATGCGTCCAGATCAGCTGCTCATGCTCGGCATCGACATTGCGGATGTATTCGTCATGTGCATCGGGATGCACGTCGATCGCAGCGATATCGTTCTCGATCATCTCGACGAGGCAGGCGGAGATGTAGCGGCTCTGGCATTCCGACTGGAAGATCACGCTGCCGCCATGCGCAGGTCCCGAGTTGGGGCCAAGCATCAGAAACAGATTGGGGAAGTCAGGCACGGTGAGACCGAGATACGCGGTCGGATTGTCGTCGCGCCACGCCTGCTTGAGGGTCTTGCCGTCGCGCCCTGTGATGTTGAGACGCGCCGCCATCTCCGAGACCTTGAAGCCGGTCGAGATCACGACGACGTCGTGTGGCCGCGATGAGCCGTCGGCCGTGACGATACCGTCGGCCGCGAAATGGTCGATCTTGTCGGTGACCAGCTCGACATTCGGCCTCGTGAGCGTCTTGAACCAGTTGTTGTCGAGCAGGATGCGCTTGCCGTAAGGCGGATAGGTCGGCATGCACTTCTCGATCAAATCGGGGCGGTCCTTCAGCTCGGAGAGGATGAAGTCGGCCAGTTCCCGGCGATGCCGGTCGTTGCCCTTGTTGACGGCGCGGTCCGGATGCGGCCAGGCCGGATCCTTGCGCAGGAATGGCAACAGCCCGTCGCCGTAACGCCAGAACATGTTGAAGCGGTACCACTGCACATAGAACGGGAGATGGGCGAGCAGCCACTGCGCACCTTCGGTGATCGGATCGGAATAGCCCTTCACCGGCCGCGCCCACTGCGCGGTGCGCTGGTAGACGGTGACCGAGGCGACGCGGTCGGCGATCGACGGCACCAGCTGCATCGCGGTCGCGCCTGTACCGATCACAGCGACATGCTTGCCGTCGAGCTTGATATCGTCGGACCACAGTGCTGAATGAACCTTCTGGCCAATGAAATCCCCGTCTCCCTTGAAGGAGGCAGGCGAGGGATCGTTGAGCTGCCCGATCGCGCTGACCAGCGCGGTGGACTCGAAGGTCTCCTCGCCGTTCGCGGTCTTCAGCGTCGAGATCCAGCGGCGCTTGCCTTCATCCCAGCGCGAAGCGACGAGCTCGGTCGAGAGGCGGACGTGCTCGCGGATGCCGTATTCGCGCACGACCTTGAGCAGATAGTCGAGCAGTTCCTGGCGCTGCGCGAAGTAGCGGGTCCATGGGTTGCGGGCGCCGAACGAGAAGGAATAGGAGTGGTTCGGCGTATCGACGCCGCAGCCGGGATAGCGGTTGACGTACCAGGTGCCGCCGATCTCGTCCTGCTTCTCGACGATGGTGTAGGGAATGCCGAGCCGCCCGAGCGCAACCCCGAGCGCGATCGCGCAGACCCCGGCGCCGACGATCAGCACGTGCTGCTGAGCCAGCCTCGCCTCGGATGGGCGTTCGCGCCAGTGCGCGTCGCGGGATACGAACCCCATCTCTTCCCGCATCAACGGTGCGTATTCCGGTGCGACGTGCTCGCCGAGCGTCGCGCGCATCATCCGCAGCATCAGCTCATCGCCGGGATCGGTGATGACGGGTTTCGGCGTTCCGTTCGCGAACAGGTTCAGCACGGCGGCGCGGATCTCGTCCTGGATCTCCTTCGGCACGCCGGCGTCCGGATCGGGGATCAGGCGGACGTCGCGCTTCGGCTTGTACGGCGGCTCCAGCCACTTCTCGTCGCCGGTCATGTGCACCAGCACCATCAGCAGCACGCGGATGTCGCCCTCAGCGATCGCGGAGGACAGATCGAGGTGTTTGCGCGAAAGCTCGATATTCATGCGGTGTCCTCAGCTCGCCGGTGCGTCCGGGAGGCCGCCATAGGCGGCCCAGGTGGTGCCCACTATGTAGCCGGCATCGACCGGCAGGTTGATGCCGGTGACGCCGCTGCTCTGCGGCGAGAGCAGCCAGGCGATCGCCTGAGCCACTTCCATCGGCTCGACCAGCCGGTTCATCGCAGTCGGGCGGGCCAGCAGATCCTTGTTCAGGGCGCCCGACGCGATGCCCGCCTCGAGCGCCACCGTGCGGGTGAAGCCGGGCGACACCGCGTTGACGCGGACGCCGGAACGGCCCCATTCGGCGGCCAGCGTCTGCGTGATCTGGATGACGCCGGCCTTCGCCGCGGTATAGGCGTGGATCGGACCCGACGTCATGCCGGCCACCGAGGCGACGTTGACGATCGCGCCGTGCCGCCGCTTCGCCATGCCGATGCCGACGCTACGCGCGACCAGGAAGGTGCCGCGCAGGTCGATGTTGACCTCGCGGTCCCATTGCTCCATCCGCACCCGCTCGATGGTGTGCATCTTGCCGAAAACGCCGGCGGCGTTGACGAGGCCGGTGATCGGGCCGTGTGCCTTCTCGATGTCGGCGATGCCGGTGACGACGGCGCCTTCGCTCGCGACGTCGAACGGCGCCGGCCAGAGGATGGCGGCTGTTCCGGCCAGCGGCTCAGGCGCGATGTCGACGATGACCACGCGATGGCCCTGATCGGCAAGCAGTGTTGCGGTCGCAGCGCCGATGCCGCGGCTGCCGCCGGTGACGAGGATGGTGCCGTCGGCGCTCATGACTTCTTTCCCTTGTCGCTCGTGGTGAACAGGCCGCGCGTGACCAGCTTCTGGTAGGCCGTGATGACGTAGTCGGGCACGGCGGTGACGCCCTGCTCGGAATAGGAATAGCGGCGGCTGAGATAGCCGCGCGCTCCCATCAGGACCTGGACGATGGCCTCGAATTCCTCGTCGCTGAAGGTGTTGGTGGCGCCCGCGGCCCGCGCTCGCTGCAGGATCCGGACATAGGCATTCGAGATGTTGTCGAAATGCTTCTGATAACCGATCGGCGCGAAGAATTCGGCCTCGTTGAGGATGCGGAGAAACTCGGGGACCTCGCGGATGAAATCGAAGAAGGCGCTGAAGCGCTCGACCTCCTGCCGTGCTTCGTTGGCGGTGCCGGTGCGCGCATGGATAAAGCGGACCATGTCGATGCCGATCTTCGGTAGTAGCTGGTCGAGCAGTTCCTGGCGGTTCTCGAAGTGATTGTAGAAGGTGCCTTGCGCGACGCCGGCAGCTTCGGTGATGCGGGCAACCGAGGCTTCGGCGTAGCCGTATTTGCCGACGACCTTGGTCGCGGCGTCAAAAATTTTCTGCTTGGTCCAGGCGTTGCGCTCGACACGGTTGAGTTTTGTCACTTTGGCGGATGTCGCTTGCGTCATGCGGTGGCCTCGAGTTCGGTGCGGAGCACGCGTTTGAGCACCTTGCCGGATGGATTGCGCGGAAGGCTATCGCGGATGATCAACTGCCGCGGCACCTTGAAGCCGGCGAGCCGTGTCCGGCAGAATTCGGTGAGCTCGGGCAGGTCGAGCCCTGCGTCATCCGCTAGCACCACGATGGCGACCGGCTTCTCGCCCCAGCGGTCGTCGGGCAGGCCGATCACCGCGACTTCGCGCACCCCGGGGATTTCATAGATGACGCGTTCGACCTCGGAGGAGGCGATGTTCTCGCCGCCGGAGATGATCATGTCTTTCTTGCGGTCGGTCAGATAGAGGAAGCCGTCGTCATCGAGATAGCCGACGTCACCGGTACGGAACCAGTCACCGAAGAAGGCGGATGCGGTCTTCTCGGGATCCTTCCAGTAGCCTTGCGTGACCTTCGGTCCGCGCAGGCAGATCTCGCCATTCTGCCCGGCGGGCAGGCGCTTGCCGGCGTCGTCGCGGATCTCGATCTCGACATGAGCGATCGCGCGGCCGGTCGAGCCGATCTTCTCGATCTCGCGGCCGGCGTCCATGAAGGTGTCGCCGCCGCAGCTCTCAGTGAGCCCGTAGGCATCGATGTAGCGCGCGTTCTTGAAATAGTCAGAGAAAGCGCGGATGCGGACCTCCGGTGTCTTCTCGCCGCCGCCGATCGCCCATTGCAGGCTGGAGACGTCGTAACGTTCGCGGTTCGGGCAGGTCAGGAGGGCCGTGGTCATGACCGGCGCAAACCACGCCGCGTTCAACTTCTCGCGCTCGATCGCGGCCAGCGCCGGTTCGGGCTCGAAGGTGCGGTGAATGCACAGCATGCCGCCGTGCCAGAGCACCGCGATGCCAGGCAGGTCGAGCGCGCCGACATGATAGAGCGGACCGACGACGAGCAGCCGCGTGTCGGCGCTCAGCCCAAGCACCAGGGTCTGGTCGGAGGATTTCCAGTAGATGTTCTCGTAGGTGAGCATCACCCCCTTGGGGCGATCCGTCGTCCCCGAGGTGTACATCAGGCGCATCAGATCGCGCGGCTGGCGCACATGGATCGGGGCCGGGGCGATGTCGGGAGCAAGGTTGGTGACGCTCGACTGCGCGACTTCACCCAGCAGCACCACCGGTGCGCCACCGGCCGCGATCGCGGCATATTCCTCATCGGCGACCAGCAGTCGCGCGCCGGAATTGCCAACGATGTAGCCGACCTCATCGGCCGATAGGCGATAGTTGATCGGCAGGAACACCGCGCCGATATGGCTGGTCGCAAACACCAGTTCGAGAAAGGCTGTGCTGTTCTTCATCAGGACGGCGACGACTTCGCCGGGCGCGACCCCCTGCAGCGCGAGCCAGCTGCCGACCTGCCGGATCCGCAGATCAAAATCGGCGTAGGAGATGTCCTCGCCGCGATATTTCAGCGCACAGCGGTCCGGAGTCCGTCTGGCATGAAATGCGATGAAGCTGGAAAGATTGATCATTTGCCGTCCGCCGGGCCAATTCTGGCGCCGTTTTCTCCCTAGATGAATTATGAGTCGTAATTCATCTTTGGCTTGACGTCACCCCCCTTGCTCTGAAAACATTGCGGCCATGGAGACGGAACGATCTCCGCAAGGGATTTTGGGAACGCGAACCCGACAGGGAGGGGAATATGACGAGGACCCGGAAACCGGGCATCAGCCGGCGCTCGACGCTTGCGCTGATGGGCGCCGGTGCGGTGACCTTTGCTGCGCCTTGGGTGGCGCGCGCACAGGCCAAGACCATCAAGATCGGCATGCCGACCATTCTGTCCGGTCGCGTCGCGCAACTCGGCACGTCCTCGCGCAACGCGGTGATGCTGGAGGTCGAGAAGGTCAATGCCGCCGGCGGTCTTGCCGGACGGCAGATCGAGATGGTGATCCGCGATTCCAAGGGACAGCCGCAGGAAGCCGCGCGTATCGCGCGCGAGCTCGTCAACACCGACGGCTGCGAGATGCTGCTCGACGGCGAGGCGTCGTCGGGATCGTTCGCGGTTCACGAGGTGGCGCGCGATCTCGGCGTGCTCTGCATCCATACCTGCTCGGAGGCATCGTCGCTGACCGCCGATCCCAAGCAGCACATTCCGAACGCCTTCCGCTGCGTGCGGCAAGGCATTCATGATTCGATCGTCGGCGCCGGCTACGCGGCAGGGATCGCCAAGGCCAAGGGCCTGAAGAAATGGGCGACCTGTTCGCCCGACTACGCCTATGGCCGCGACACCACCGGCGAGTTTGTGCTGTACCTGAAGAAGTTCGCGCCCGATGTCGAGATCATCAGCGAGTCCTGGCCGAAGCTGTTTCAGCCGGATTACACCGAGGTCGTGACCAAAATCCTGCAGGCCAAGCCGCAGGCGCTCTATTCCTGCCTGTGGGGCGGCGATCTCACCTCCTATATCGATCAGGCCAACATCTACGCGATGTTCACACAGATGGAGGTGTTCGCAGTCAACATGGCCGACTACACCGCGCTCACGGTGGTGAAGAACCTGCCCAAGGGCATCCACTCGGGCGACCGCTACATCAAGACATTCCCGCCGACGCCGGAGAATGCAGCCTGGGGCGATGCCTACAAGGCGAAGTATAACGAGTACCCGACCAACTGGTCCTGGCAGAACGCGACGGCGGTCATGTTCCTCAACGAGGCCGTCAAGAAGGCGAACTCGACCGACGGCAAGAAGGTCGCGGAGGCCCTCACCGGGCTCACCATCAAGTGCCCGTTCGGCGCCGACGGCACCGTCACGATGCGCGCCGACGACCACACGCTGGTCGGCTACGCGATCGGCTGGGGCACCACGATCCCGCAGGAGCCCTACGTGCCTGACGTGAAGGCCGGGGACTGGAAGACCATCTTCGAGCTCGAAGCCGAGTGGAAGAAGAGCAAGGGCTACACCTGATCCGCATGCGAAGCGGAGGCAGCCAGTTGTCTCCGCCTAGCATCTGATGTTTGTCGCGCGCCGGCGTTGCGGCCCGCCGTAATGGATGATTCTCGTGGACCTCGACGCGCTCGCCAGTTGCCTCGCCAGTCCTGCATGTCTGGTGACGCAGACCACCAGCGGCCTGATCATCGGCATGCTGCTGTTTCTCGTCGCCGTCGGGCTGACGCTGATCTTCGGCGTGCTCAAGGTGGTCAATTTCAGCCACGGCGCCTTCTACATGTTCGGCGCCTATTTCGCGATGACGGCCTACCAGCTCACCGGCAGCTTTGCGCTGGCGATCCTGAGCGGCGCCGTCGGCACCGCGCTCCTCGGCCTGATCTTCGAGCGCGCCTTCATGAGCCGCGTCTACGGCCGCGACGTGCTGATGCAGCTTCTGGTCTGCTATGCCTTCGTGCTGATCTTCGACGATGTCGTCCGCATGATCTGGGGGCCTGAATTTAGGTCGATGGGCATGCCGGCCGCATTCCAGGTGCCGCCGCTGTTCATCGCCGGCGGCGTGGTGCCGCCATACTACCTGCTGCTGATCGGGGTGGCGCTCGCGGCCGCGGTGGTTCTCGGGCTGGGGCTGGCGCGCTCCAGGATCGGCAAGGTGATCCGTGCAGCCGCGCACAATCCGGGGATGGTGTCGGCGCTCGGCATCAACACCGGGCTGATCTATGGCGGCGTGTTCGCGCTCGGCGGCATGCTGGCAGGGCTGGCCGGTGCGCTTGCCGCCCCCGTGCGCTCGCTGACGCCGGGCATGGGTTTCTCTGTCCTGATCGAGTCCTTCATCGTCACCGTGATCGGCGGCATGGGCTCGATCCTTGGGGCCTTGATCGGCGCGCTCCTGATCGGCCTGATCCGCTCGTTCGGATCGCTTGGCTTCCCGCTGTTCACCGAGGGGTTGATGTATCTGTTCATGGTGATCGTGCTGGTGTCGCGTCCGACCGGCCTGTTCGGCAAGGAGGTCGCATGACCGAGTTGCAGGCAGGCCAGGGCGCGCAGCCCCTCGAAGTGCCCCGGATCGACGCCAGGCCGCAGCGCTATCGCGATCTGCTGATCGCGCTCGCGGCCTTTGTCCTGCTTGCACTGCTCCCGATGATGTTCGGCAGCAAGCAGCTGCTCGACTTCGTGATCCGCTGCGCGGCCTACGGCCTGTTCGCGACATCGCTCAACCTTCTGGTCGGCTACACCGGCCTGATCTCGTTCGGGCACGGCATGTTCTTCGGCCTCGGCGCCTATGGCTTCGGCCTCATGATGCAGAAGACCGGCGTGCCGATCCCGGTGGCCTTTGTTGCCACGCTGGCGATGACCTTCGTCATGGCCGTCGTGATCGGCGCCATCTGCGTGCGACTGAAGGAGATCTATTTTGCCTTTGTCACGCTGGCGTTCCAGATGCTGATCCACTCCACCATCCTGTCGTGGCAATCGCTGACGGGCGGCGACCAGGGCCTACGCGGCGGCATTCCGCGGCCGCCGTTCCTCGGCATCGACCTCTCGAACCATCTGCATCTCTACATCACGAGCTGCGCCCTGCTGGTGATCGGGCTGCTGCTGATGCGGCAGATCGCGCAGTCGCCGTTCGGCTACACGCTGCGCATGATCCGCGACAACGCCACGCGGGCGAGCTTCATCGGCATCGACGTCTGGCGCGCCAAGCTTGTGATCTTCGTGCTGGCGGCGCTGTTCGCCGCGACCGGCGGCATCATCATGGCGCTGTTCGTCTCTGGCGCCTATCCGGAGTTCGCCTACTGGACGATCTCGGGCGAGGGCATCTTCATCAACATGCTCGGCGGCGTGACGACCTTCCTCGGGCCGATGGTCGGAACGGTGCTGCTGCTGATCCTCAACGACACCGTCACCCGCCTGACCGAGTATCACGGCATCGTGCTCGGCATCGTGATCCTGTTCTTCGCCATAGGCCTGCGAAAGGGCTTGATGGACTTCGTCGTCGAATGGTTCGCCCAGCATCGCGGCGAGGGGCGCGGTTAGCCATGCTGGAAATTCGCGCCCTCTCGAAATCCTTTGGCGGCGTCAAGGCGACCGACAACGTCTCGCTCGACTTTGCCGACGGTTCGCTCACCGCTGTGATCGGTCCCAACGGGGCCGGCAAGAGCACCTTCTTCAACCTGATCACCGGCGCGCTGCGGCCGGATGTCGGCCAGATCCTGCTCAATGGCGTCGACATGGCGGGCAAGACGCCGCCGGAGATCGTGCGCCACGGCATCGGCCGGGCCTTCCAGGTCGCGAGCATCTTCCCGTCGCTGACGGTCGAGGAGACGATGCTGGCGGCGGTCTGCGCCGATCAGCGCCGCGCCGGCGTGATGCATCGCCGCTTTCCATTGGCCGAAACGCGCGACCGCGCCGAGCATGCGATGGAGCTGCTCGGCCTCGCCGGCAAGCGCAACAGGACCGCGGCGACGCTGTCGCATGGCGACCAGAAGCTGCTCGATATCGCGCTCGCGCTGGTGCTCGACCCCAAGGTGCTGCTGCTCGATGAGCCGACCGCGGGCATGGGCACCGAAGAACGCTGGCGCATGATCGACAAGGTGCGCGAGCTCTGGGAGAAGCAGAAGATCACGGTCGTTTTCATCGAGCACGACATGGATATCGTGTTCAAGATCGCACCTGAGATCGTCGTGCTGTGCTATGGGCGGATCCTTGCGACCGGAACGCCGGATGCGATCCGCAGGAATGAGGCCGTCATCGAGGCCTACCTCGGCAGCGACGACCACGCGGGAGCGCTGGCATGAGCGCGCAGCCAGTGGTGCAGGTCGAGGACCTCGACGTTTACTACGGCACCAGCCAGATCCTGTTCGGCGTCGGTCTCTCGGTGCGGAAGGGCGAGACCATGGCGCTGCTGGGCCGCAACGGCGCCGGAAAGTCGACCACCATGAAGGCGATCATGGGGCTGGCGCCGGCGCGCCGCGGCAAGGTGAGCCTGCGCGGCCAACTGGTATCCGGAATGCGGCCGCATCGCATCGCGCGGGCCGGGCTCGGCTTCGTGCCGGAGGACCGCCAGATCTTTCCCGAGCATACGGTCGAGGACAACCTCGTCATCGGCCAGAAGAAGGGGCCGGACGGCGAGGATGAGTGGTCGATCCGCCGCGTCTATGACGTGTTCCCGCTATTGGAGCCGCTGCGGTACCGGATCGCGGGCCGGTTGTCCGGCGGCGAGCAGCAGATGCTGGCGATCGCCCGCACGCTGATGGGCAATCCGGTGCTGCTGCTGCTGGACGAGCCGAGCGAGGGGCTGGCGCCGATCATCGTGCAGCGGATCGGCGAGCTGCTGCGGCAGCTCCGCGGTACCGGTGCCACAGTATTGATCGCCGAGCAGAACATGCATTTTTGCCTTGGCCTTGCGAGCCACGCGACGGTTATCGACAAGGGCCAGATCGTCTACACATCCTCCATCGAAGAGCTGAAGGCCAACGACAACATCCGGCAGCGCTACCTGGCGCTGTAGGGCAGGATCCGGAAAAGTGCGCAGCGGTTTTCCGAGACGATCATGCCCAAGAGAATAAGGCTCTTCGACTGTCATGGGAGGACAAATGGCGGGCAAGTTGACGCCGACGCACGAAGCGCCGTATCGCGGGTTGAAAGTGCTGGATTTCGGGCAGGGGATCGCCTCGCCTTATTGTGCGATGCTGCTCGGGGTCTACGGCGCCGACGTCATCAAGGTCGAGCCGCCCGAGGGCGACTGGTCGCGCTATCTCGGCACGACCTACGGCAATCACACGACCCTGTCGGCGGTCTACAACCGCGGCAAGCGCAGCCTGTGCCTCGACATGAAGCACAAGGATGGCATTGCCGTCGCGCAGCTTCTGGCGCGCGAGGCCGACGTGCTGATTGAAGGATTTCGCCCTGGTGTCGCGGAGCGGCTCGGGCTCGGCTATGAGAGCCTGTCGCGCGACAATCCCGGCCTGATCTATCTGTCGGTCAGCGGATTTGGGCAGAGCGGGCCGTACTCGAAGCGCCCCGGCTCGGACTCTGTGGCGCAGGCGTTCTCCGGGCTGGTCTCGGTCAATGTCGGCACCGATGGTGTGCCGCATCGGGTCGGCACCACGATCTCCGACGTCGTCACCGGCGTCTATGCATTCCAGGCGATAGCAACGACGCTGTTCGCGCGTGCGACGGTCGGCACCGGGCGCTGGATCGATGTCAACCTTTGCCAGTCGACGTCGGCGCTGCTGGGGCACAAGGTTGCGGAGTTCATCCTCGAGGGTGGTGCCCCGCGCGCGCTCAATGTGCCGGCCGGCACCTATCAGACGCAAGACGGCTGGATGATGGTCACGCTGGTGAACGAGCCGCAATACAAGCGGCTGTGCAGTGCGATCGGCCGCGAGGATCTTGCAAGCGATCCCCGTTTCGCCGACTTCGCGCGGCGTGCTGACGCTGCCGACACGTTGATCCCGCAGCTGCGCGAGGTATTCCTGGCGCAGGCGACGGATACCTGGCTGACGCGGCTGCACGCCGCCGATATCATCGCGGAGCGGATACTCAATCCCGGCGAATGGCTTCGCAACCCGCATGTCGAGGCGACCAGCGCGTCGGTGCGCCAGGATACGCCGGGCGTCGGCGCGGTCTATTCGCCGCGGACGCCGGGGATCGCGAGCCTGTCCGAGGATCACCTTTGTCCCGCGCCTGATGTGGGGCAGGACAGCCGCGCGGTGTTGACGGAGGCTGGTTTTGGTTCCGCCGAGATCGACGGCTTGCTGCTGTCGGGCGCGGTGCGGCAGGCCAAGGCGATGACAGGAGGCAAGACATCATGAGCACGGACCTCGTTCACTACTCGGTCAGCAACCAGATTGCGGAGATTGTGCTGGATCGCGGGCCGGTCAATGCGCTCAGCATCCCCTTGATCGACGCGTTGCTGGCGGCGCTGGCGAAAGCGCGCGACGATGACGCGGTGCGCGCCGTCATCATCAGCAGCGCACACAAGGTGTTTTGCGCCGGCCTCGACCTCGACATCGTCAGGGGCAAGCCCGCGATCGAGACCAAGGCATTTCTCGAGCGGCTGTATTTCGCGCTGAACGATACGCAATACCGCATGGGCAAGCCGACGATTGCGGCGATCGATGGCGCGGTGCGCGCGGGCGGCATGACGATCGCGATCTCCTGCGACATGACTATCGCGGGCGACGGCTCGACCTTCGGCTATCCCGAGATCGATGTCGGCCTGATCCCGGCGATCCATTTCGTGCAACTGCCGCGGTTGGTGGGAAAGCACCAGGCGTTCGGCCCGCTGTTCCTCGGCGAGCCGTTCGACGCCGCAACCGCCTATCGCATGGGGCTGCTCAGCGAGGTGGTGCCGAAGGGCACCGCGCTGGAGCGGGCTCGCGAGATCGCGCGGAAGCTGGCGACGAAATCGCCGATCGTGATGAAGATCGGCCGCGACGCCTTCATGCGTGCGGTCGATGCCGATTTCCGCCGCTCGGTGGAGAACACGGCGGAAAGTTTTGTGGTGGTTGCATCGACGCAAGACTGCCAGGAAGGGCTGAATGCGTTCGTTGAAAAGCGAACGCCCAACTACAAGGGACGGTAAATGGCTGGATTGTATTTCGAAGAGTTCGAAGTCGGGCAGGAATTCCATCACGAGTTCAGCCGGACCGTGACGGAGATGGACAACACCATGTTCAGCCTCCTGACCATGAACCCGCAGCCGCTACACCTCGACGCGCATTTCTCCGAGAAGACTGAGTTCGGGCAGCGGCTGTTCAACAGCCTCTACACGCTCGGCATCATGATCGGCATGAGCGTGTACGACACGACGCTTGGAACCACGGTCGGCAACCTCGGCATGACCGACGTCAAGTTTCCGAAACCAGTCTTTCACGGCGATACCTTGAAAGCGCATACCAGGATCATCGGCAAGCGCGCCAGCAAGTCGCGGCCGACCCAGGGCATCGTCGAGTTTGAGCACACCATGACCAACCAGCGCGGCGAGGTGGTGGCAAGCTGTCGCCGCACCGGCCTGATGCACTGCAAGCCAAAGGCATAGACGATGCGATCGTTCCTGTTCGTTCCTGGCGACAGCACCCGGAAATATGAGAGCGCGAAGAAGACCGCAGCCGACGCCCTGATCCTCGATCTCGAGGATTCTATCGCGCCGGAGCAGAAGGTCGTCGCGCGTGGCATTACGCGCGAGATGCTCGATGTGCGCAATCCGGAGCAGAAGCTTTATATCCGTGTCAACGCGCTCGACACCGATCTGACGCTGGGCGATCTCGCCGCGGTGATGCCCGGGAGGCCCGATGGCATCGTGCTGCCGAAATGCGCCGGCGCTGCCGACGTCAACAAGCTCGCGCTTTATCTCGATGCATTCGAGGCCGCCTCAGGTATCGCGCAGGGCACCACGCGGATCGTCACGGTGGCGACCGAGACGGCACGGGCGGTGCTGAAAATCCTCGACTTCGAGAATATGAGCCCGCGGCTCTGGGGCATGATGTGGGGGGCGGAGGACCTTGCGGCCTCGCTCGGCGCAACCCGCAACCGCACCGACGGCCGCTATCATTCGCCCTTCATCCTCGCACGCGATCTCTGCCTGATCGGCGCGGCCGCCGCCGGCGTGGTCGCGATCGACACCATCGCCACCGATATCAACGATCTCGATGCGCTGAGAGCTGAGGCGATCGCCGCGCGGCAGGACGGTTTCCTGGCCAAGGCGGTGATCCATCCCAAGCATGTCGATGTCGTCAACGCGGCGTTCATGCCGACCGACGAGGAGATTGCCTGGTCGGAGCGGGTGATCGCCGCGTTCGCCAACAATCCATCGGGTGTCGCCAAGATGGACGGCAAGATGCTGGACAAGCCGCATCTGCGCGCTGCCGAGAAGATCCTGGCGTCGCGCAGGAAATAATCAGGAGTAGGGTTCGATCAGCGCGCCCTCCTCGAGGAGGGCGGCAATCTCTGGATCCGCGAGTCCAGCCTCGCGCAGGATCTCTCGGCCATGCTCGCCGAGGTTCGGCGGATAGGTCCGGATCGATGGCGGCGTCTTGCTCCAGGTGGCGGCCGGGCCGGCGACCCGCAGCGTGCCTTCGGTCGGATGCTCCAGCGACTGGATTAGCCCGACGGCTTGCAGATGCGGATCGTCGATTAGGCTGTCGAGATCGTGCAGCGGCGCATGCGGAATATCGGCCTCTTCGAAGAAGCGCATCCATTCGGCGGTGCTGCGGGTTCTCATCATCTGCGAGAACCAGTCGTAGACGAAATCGTAGTTCCGGGTGCGCGCCGAAATGCTGTTCAGCCGCGGGTCGCGGTCGGCCTCATTGGTGAGCCCGATCTTTGCGAAGAACGCGTTCCACTGCTTGTCGGAATAGACCAGCGCGCAGATGTAGCCGTCGCTGGTCTGGTAGGGGCGGCGGTCGGGCGACAGCAGCCGGGAGTAGCCGGGCGGCCCGATCGGTGGCTCGAAGCTGCGGCCGGCCATGTGATCGCCGAGCACGAACTGCGCCATGGTCTCGAACATCGGGATTTCGATCGCCTGGCCTTCGCCGGTCCGCTCGCGATGGAACAATGCCGCCAGGATAGCGTGGACGGCGTTGAGGCCGACGATGCGGTCGGCCATGGTCGCCGGAGAGTAGCGCGGCTCACCGGTGATCCTGCCAGTCAGCGCGGGCAGGGCGGTCAGTCCCTGGATCAGGTCGTCATAGGCGGGCCGGCCGGCATAGGGCCCGGTCTCGCCGAAGCCGTGCAGGCTGGCATAGACGAGCCGCGGGTTGGTCGCGAGCAGATCGTCGGCGCCGAGTTTCAGCCGCGCCATCGCCGCAGGACGGACGTTGTGGACGAAGACATCGACGTTCGAGGCAAGCTGCAGGAGCGCCGCGCGGCCGCCGGCCTTCTTCAGGTCGAGCACGATCGAGCGCTTGTTGCGATTGCCCTGCAGGTACATCGCGCCCATCGCGGGATGGCGCATCGGGGCGGCGTGGCGCATCACATCGCCATCGGGGCTCTCGATCTTGATCACGTCGGCGCCGTAGTCGCCGAGGATCATGGTCGCGTACGGGCCCATCATCACGCTGGTGAGGTCGATGATCCTGACGCCGGCGAGCGGGCCCGCCGGCGCTGATGGCTTGTCTCTCGTCGATGCTGGGCTCAATGGGTTGCAGCCAGTGCTTCGGTGAAGGCCTTGAAGACGTCGGTGCCCGGCTTGCCGCGCTTGTCGACGTCCTTCACCCAGTCCTGCGCCACCGACTTGAAGGCGGTGTCGAACACCTTCTTGTCGTCGGCGCTGAAATTGATGACCTTCATGCCCTGCGACTTGATCTTGTCGGCCGCGGCCTTCTCGCCGTCCTCGAACCGCTTGCAGGCCTCGCGCGTGGTCTGCTCGCCAGCTTCGATCAACGCTTTGCGCACGTTCTCCGGCAGCGACTTGAACTTCAGCTCGCCGATCGAATAGGTGAAGATCGCGGTGCCGAAGTTCAGCCCCTCGGTACCGGACTTCAGGATCTTGCCGAAGTCGTAGGACGCCGAGCTCTGGTAGGAGAAGATCAACCCGTCGAGCGTGCCGCGGGTCAGCGATTCATAGATCTCGGGCGCGGCCATCCGCACCGGCACGCCGCCGATCGAGCGCATCATCAGGTCCATCGCGCCGCCGGTGGTGCGGATCTTCAGGCCTTCGAGGTCCTTTGCCGTCTTCACGTCGCGGCCGGTGGCAAGCTGGACCTGGTAGGCCGGCAGCGCGAGCGTCACCAGCGGCCGCAGCTGGTTCGGCGCGAACTCCTTGGTCTCCAGGATTCCGCCATTGTGCGAGACCTTGTAGAAGGCAAGCGAGCCCTGGCATTCGCTGTCGAAGATGCCGGGCAGTTCGGCGACCGCCGTGAGCGGAAACTTGTCCGACGAATAGGACGGCACGATGTAGGAGACGTCGGCAACCCCAAGCGCGGTGAGCTGGGCCATATCCTTGGCCTTGCCGAGTTGCTCCGCCGGGAAGTGCTGGAAGCTGACCTGGCCGTTGGTCAGCTTGGTGACGAGTTCGGAAAACGGCTTGCCGACCAGCTCATGGATCACGTGGCCAGACGGCAGGCTGTCGGCAAGCCGCAGGGTGATCTTTTCCTGGGCGAGGCCCGATGATGCGGAGGCTGCGAGCAAAGCGGTGCCGACGGCTGCGCCGGTGAGGAAACGGGAATACAAATTCATCATGATCTCCAGAGATGGCCGTCTCGACCGACGGCTTCTTCAATGTTGCATATGGTTCGGCAGCCAGAGGATGATCTCCGGGAATGCCACGAAAATGGCGATCGCGATCAGGTGCGCGATGAAATGCGGAAATGTGCCGTGGAACACCTCGCCCACGGGGCGGTGTGCATAACGCGCGACGATGAAACAATTCAACCCGATCGGCGGTGTGATCATGCCGACCTCGGCGGTCACGATCTTGATGACGCCGAACCAGATCGGGTCAAAGCCGAGCGACTTGATCAGCGGCAGCACGATCGGAACCGTCAGCACGAGGATTGCGATCTGGTCCATGAACGAGCCGAGCACGATGTAGCCGCACAGGATCAGCGCGATGATGATCCAGCGCGAGACGTCGAGCCCGCCGACCCAGCCAACGATGTTCTGCGTGACCTGGGTGAGAGTGAAGAAATAGCCGAAGATGTGCGCGCACATGATGATCAGCACGATCATGCAGGTGCCCTGGGCGGCATGCCGTAACGTCGTGTAGAGCGAGGTCAGGTTGATCTTGCGCTTCCAGCAGGCGAGGCAGAAGGCGCCGAACGCACCAAAAGCCGAGGCTTCCGTCGGCGTCGCGATCCCGAGATAGATCGTGCCTGTCACGATCGAGAACAGGACCACCATCGGGCTAACCTGCCAGAGCAGGCTGAACCGCTCCGACCACGTCACGGCCGATATCGTTGGGGCGCGCGTGGGATCGAGCAGCACCAGGATATAGATCGTCGACATGATGATGATGGTGACGAAGATCGCCGGGATGATGCCGCTGATCAGGAGCTTTCCAATGTTCACCTCGGCAAGCAGGCCGAAGATCACCAGCGCCACCGAGGTCGGCAGCAGCATCGCCAGCGTGCCCGAGATCGCGACGACGCCGGCGGCCATCTTCGGCTCGTAGCCCTGGCGGATCATCGCGGGCAGGCTGGTCGAGGACAGCGTCGCGGCCGAAGCTGTGCTGGTGCCGCAGATCGAGCCGAAGCCAGCACCGGCCAGCGCGGTCGCCATGCCGAGACCGCCGGGGATGCGTCCGACCCAGGCTGCTGCGGTCTTGAACAGGTCGTCGGCGACGCCCGACAGCAGCACGAGGTCTGCCATCAACAGAAACATCGGGATCGTGATCAGCTCGTAGGAGGTGACTGCCGACAGCGGCGTGGTCTGCAGCACGCCGAGCAGGATCGGCAGCCCGCCGGTCAGATAGAGGCCGAGGCCGCCGGAAAATGCCATGGCGAACGCGACCGGTGTTCCGATCGCGAGCAGGAAGAACAGCAGTGCGAGAATGAAGGTCGGGATCATTCGAAACCTCCGGCAGCCTTGTCCGAATGGCCGGAGATGGCCGGCAGCGGCAGCAAGTTCTCGCCGGTCAGGAGGCTTGCGGCATTGGCAATGAGATGAACGGCAAGACGCAGCGCGAGAATTCCCGCACCAACCGGCACGAAGATCGAGGACGCCCAGGTCGGCCACGGGATCGCACCCGCCATGACGTCGCCCGACACATAATTGTCGAGTGCGCGCTGATAACCGAGCCAGGCGATCGGAACGAAGATCGCGAGGCCAACGAGATTGGAGATGATGACGCAGAGGCGCTGGACGATCGCCGAGAACCGCGGCAGCAGGATATCGACGCTGATGTGGCCGTTGACCGCGTAGGTGCCAGAGAGGGAGAGAAAGAACACGCCGGCCATCACGTAGAGCGAGATCAAATCATAGGCCCAGGAGAACGGCCGGTTGAAGACGTAGCGCATCACGACGTCGGAGAAGACGATGATCATGATCGCAAACATCATCGCCGCGGCGATGGCCGAGGTCACCTTTTCGATGGCGGTCAGTGCCTTCAGACTTGTCTTGATCACGTTGGGCTCCGTCCGCGTTACTGGGCCGGCACGTCCGCAACGGCGGCGCTGAATTCCTTCAGGGCGTCGCTGCCGTGCTTGCCGCGTGCATCGAGCCCGTCGGCCCATGTCTTGCCCACGCCCTTCGTCAAGTCCTTGAGTTTTGCGACGACGTCGGGCTGCAGGGTGTCGAAGTGGACGCCTGCGGCTTCCATCGACTTCATGGTCTCGCTGTCCTGCTTCTGCACTTCCTTGCAGGCTGACGGCAGGATCTCCTCGGCGGTGTCGATCATCGCCTTCTGGATGTCTGGCGACAGTTTCTTCCAGGCGGTCTCACTGATCGAATAGGCGACCACGAAGCTCGCGAAGCCAAAGCCGTCGGTCGAATGTTTCACCAGCTTGTCGGCGCCATAGGCGACGACGCTTTCGAGCGGAAACAGCAGGCCATCCATCGTACCGCGCGACAGCGACTCGTAAGCATCGGGGGCAGCCATGCGCACCGGCACCGCGCCGATCGCGCGCAAGGTGAGGTCCTGCGCGCCGCCGGTCGACCGCAGCTTCAGTCCATTGATGTCGGCAACGTCCTTCACTGGCTGCTTCACGGTGAGGATACGATAGGGCGGCAAGCTCACCGCGAGCAGCAGGCGGATGCCGTTTGCGGTATAATCCTGCTGTGCAATCACGCCGCTCCGCGCGGCCTTCCAATAAGCGAGCGTGCCCTGGCAGGAATGCTCAAACGCGCCGGGAAGCATCGCGACTTCGGACACCGGCATCTTGTCGGACACATAGGCGGGCGCGACGTAGCCGATGTCGGCGACGCCGGATTGCGTCAGCTTGAGCATGTCAGCGGCCTTGCCGAGCTGCTGGGCCGGATAGTGCTCGAACGTCACGGCGTTGTTGGTGCGCTTCTGGACCTCGGCCATCCAGGGCTCGAGCACAAGGCGGACGAGGTAGTGCCCTTTCGGAAAGGAGTCAGCGACCCGCAGCTTGATCGGCTCCGCCGCTGCAGCCAGATTGATCGATGCGATGAGGAAGCCGTAACCGGCCAGCGCCTGTCGAAGCCCGCCCATTTTTCCTGCCCCTGAGTAGCCTTGTTGTTTTGAGCAGCTGCGCACAAACGAATTTGCGCGTCAAGCAGGGCTCGGCTGAGCATGCCTGATCGGACAACCGGAGAGCGCGGATGAGATCGCACGAGAGGATTCGATCCGTCGAGGACGACGGCCTATTGAAAGCTGACGCCGAAAAGCACCCGATATCAATTTGTCCACCGCGCGGGAAATTCCTCCGGCGTGGTGGACGACTCGGGCGGCACCGGTCGCATGCCCCTGCGATCATCATCGAGCGGGTCTGATCTCGCTCAGACCGCGGGAAACTCCAGCGCGAATGCGACGCCCTGACCGGACGGCAGGAGACGGATGGTACCGCCATGGCTCACCATGACGGCTTGCGCGATGGCGAGCCCCATGCCGGTGCCGCCGCTGTCGCGGCGGGTGGTGAAGAAGGCATCGAAGATCTTGTCGCTGTTGGCGTCGGAGATCGGGTCGCCATCGTTGCTCACCGTCACCTTGACGGTCGAGGCCTCGGCGGCCGCTTCGAGCTGCACCGACCTGGCATTGTGACGGAACGCGTTGTCCGCAA
Source organism: Bradyrhizobium sp. C9 (assembly GCF_002532045.1). Lineage (GTDB taxonomy): Bacteria > Pseudomonadota > Alphaproteobacteria > Rhizobiales > Xanthobacteraceae > Bradyrhizobium. Next base: position 44,351 of record NZ_NWTG01000015.1, read on the forward strand.
GATGCGCCAGCACGATCAGCGCCTTCTCGCCGGACATCCCGACGGAGCGGTCGAGGTCGCCTCTGGCCGTGATTGTTTGCTCCGCAAAGCGGCTCTTCAGGTTCGCGATGACGCCAGAGAGGGGAGTCTGCTCGTTCCGCGGAGCGCTCTCTGCCCGCGCCAGCTCACGCAACCGCTGGCTCATCGCATCAAGCCGCTCGACGTCGCCAAGGATGTTCGAGATGAAGCTGTGTTGCTCGGATCGGGTCAGCGTGTCCGACTTGCTCTGAAGCGAATCCTGCAGCAGCTCGGCGGCGCCCCTGATCGAGGTCAGCGGCGATTTCAATTCGTGCGTCAGGTGGGCCGAGAAGGTGGCGATGTAATCGGAGCGGCGCGACAGCTGCTGGGCCATGTCGAGGAAGCTGTCGGAGAGTTGGGCGAGCTCGCGGGTGCCGTAGTGTTGCAACGGCTGAAACGCATTGCGGTCGCCGCGGCCGATCCGCGCGGCACGATCGACGAGCTCGCGCATCGGACGTGTGACCGTACGTGAGAACATCAGCCCGATTGCAACCGTCGCCAGCAGCACGGCCAATGTTGCGAGCAGGAACTTGCCGCGTTCCTGATAGAGATGGTCGAAGATGTTGCTCGGCGTCCGCGACGTGTAGATCACGCCGGCGACGTGGTCGTTGACGATCACGGGCATCGCGGAGAAGACGTGGACACCGACACCACGGCTGATCGAATAGATCGGTGGCGGAGGCTTGTCCGGCATGCGAATACGGAGCGCGGCGCTGTACTGGCCGCCCAGCGCCGCAGCCACTTCCTCAATATGGGCAAGCGACTGTCCGACTTCCTGGCGTCCGGCGATCACCACGCCTTGCGGATCGAGAATCCGGAAACCCGCCAGCGTGACCTTCTGGGTCTCCAGGATGATGGGCATGAGCGCGGTCCCGATCTCGACATAGGCCGGATCCGCGGGCTTCGCCGCCGGCAGCGCATCGGGCCGCCGCCGCAACAGGTCGTTGCCGGCGAGATCGAGCGCGGGACGGATCGGCGTCACCTGGTCGTTGGGGTCGGGCAGGGCGTCCTGAGGAGCCGTAGCGCCGAGCGGGATGCCATTGCCGAGCCGTGCCTGCACGTCCCGCGCATAGATCGCGGCCAGCACGCGGCTCTGCGCGATCAGCTCGGCCTGCGTCTGGTGAATCAGTTGGTTGTCGTAGAGGCGGAAGAAGAACAACCCCATCAGTGGCAGCGCCGCGACCGAGGCAAGCACCGCGAAGGTGACCAGACCAAGCGACGGTCGCCACTTCTGGCGGGCGCGGAACGATGTCATGCTTGCTGCTCGCAGCGCCCGAGCTTGAAGCCGACGCCGTGAACGGTTTCGATAACGTTGTCGCAGTTCACGGCCGCAAGCTTGGCCCGGATGTTGCGGATATGGCTGTCGATGGTGCGGTCGGAGACCTGGATGTTGAGCTGGTAAGCCGCGCTCATGATCTGCTCGCGGTTGAACACCGCCGTTGGTCGCGTCAGGAAGGCGCGCAGAATTCCGAACTCGATCGCGGTCAGGCGGAGCGGCTCGCCTGCGAATGCCGCCACGTGCTGCTCGGGGTCAACCGAGAGATGCCCCCGGGAGAGCGCGCCGGTCTCTGTCCTTGTGCCCGCCTTCCGCGGGGCCAGGCGCCGCAGGATGACGTTCACCCGCGCGACGAGCTCGCGCGGGCTGAACGGCTTGGTCACATAGTCGTCGCCGCCGATCTCGAGACCGAGAATGCGGTCGATCTCCTCGTCGCGGGCGGAGAGGAACAGGATCGGTACGTCGGACGATTTGCGGATCTCGCGGCAGACGTCGAGGCCATCGAACTCCGGCATGCCGATGTCGAGCACGATCAGGTCCGGCGGCTCGTCGGCAAACCGGGTCAGTGCCTCCTTGCCGTCGCGGGCCTCGGCCACGCTCATGCCGGCTTTCCTGAGCGCGACGCGAATGACCTCGCGGATATGCAGATCGTCGTCGACGATGAGGATGCGGTGCGTCACGAGTCGTCTCCGAAAACCGGCGCTTCGACTATCCCGGCACGTTGCTCTGCTGTCCGTCCAGGAAACGCTGGAGCCGCCAGCCGCGAAAGCTCCAGCCGCGCCATGAGGCCATCTGCTGGCGTTGCTGTTCTACAAGGCTATTGCGGCGAGAGACAAGGACCGGGTTGGCGGAACGCAGTCGGATCGCTTGGTCGATGGCCGGAAGCGCGTTCGGACCGAGCTGGATCAGGTAGCCCATGTCCAAGCTGACGCCGCTGCCCGAGGCCTCGCGGCTGTGACTGACATTATAGTCGGCGATGACGGCGGCGAAATTGATCAGGGAGCAGACGTAGAGCACGATGGTCAGTAACAACAGGTTGGCACGGACCAGCCATTCATTCGATGCCCGCAGGACAATGCGCACCAGAATCAGGATCAGCCCGACAGCGACGAGCAGCATCCAGACAAACGCCGCGACGCGCCAGTAGGTGAGTAAATAGGTTTGCACATAGAGATCAAGCCGGAGCATAGCGGAGATCACCAGCAGGACATTCTGCCCGACCCAGAGGTAGACGAGCGGTCGGATGACCCGCGATTGCTCGGCTGGGCCGCCCGGCCGCATCGCGACCAGAACGAAGGCCGCGGCCAGGAGCGCAGTGACAATCAGCGGATAGGCGCCACGGTGGGCGTAGGACGCGTAAGTGATAGCGGCCGGAAGCGTTGCGTTGCCCCAGAGATAGACCGCGTCGAGAATTGTCTGAATTGAAAACAGCAAGTTGAACAGGATCAGGGAGCGCAGGATGGTGCCGGCACCGAACAAGTCGATGAAATGATCGGGTTGGGCCGGACCCTGCGCGGAAGATCGCGGTCCGTTGGGCGCGACGTTGGTATAGCGCCGCCATTTGACATGGACGAATGGCCAGACCAGCGCCAACGCGAGGATCCAGAACAATGTGCGACCGAGGCTGAGGCTGGCGGCGGGATTACCGGGGTTCAGCCGGCTGATCCATATTTCCAGCACCGGATTGGCTGCGACGAACAGGAGGACGAAAACCGTTCCGAGCAGCAATGGTACGAACCATAGGATGAACCCCCTAGTGAGGCCCGGCAGGTCGAATGCGCTGACGACGTCCCGGAACAACCTGAAAGGGCTGACCAGAAAGAGATCCACCAGCGAGGCGGCTCCCGTGGTCACGCCGTCGAGACGGGGATTGGTCGTCAGCGCAAGCGCGGTGCCGAGCGCAAGAATAGCGAAGGCCAGCGATGCTGCGTTGACCTCCTCCAGGGCAGGCAGCAGCCCGGCCACAACGATCGCGCCGGCGATCGGCAGCCTGTGGCGAGCGACGTGACCGAAGTTGGCGGCCAGTGACACGCCGGCCAGTGCGAAAGCGAAGAGAACCACCGAGAGCCCGGCATTCTGATCATAGAACAACCAATCGGCCAGCGCGGCGAGCCCAAGCGCGGCGGCGGCCTTGGCCGGCGGCAAACCATTGGCGATCGAGTGGGTCTCGGTTTCCGGTGACTCTAGACTCGTCATCATGACCTCTGGATTGAAGGACGTGTGGACTTCGGCGGTCGCGTTGACGTGATCAACGGGTATGGGAACGCGATCCCGTCTGCGGCAGAGCGCACCTTGGGTTGGCCGCGTGCAGACACCGCGAAGGCGATCAGCAGGAGTTCAGGATTGTTATGCAGATTGCGTGCAGGGCGGTCTTATCCGCTCGCTGCGGCGAGTCCGGTCTGATACCGACAATTCGTTCGGTTCGTTCAGCCCTCGTCTCCATGCAAATCATCAAGCGCGTCGGCATTGCCCTGGCCTGGATCGTCGGGCTCGTATTCGTCTTGGCCGGCGTCAACAACAACGATCCCTATCTGGTCCCGCTACGCGGGATCGGCAATCTGCTGCTCGTGATCACGAGCGTCGCCGTCGTCGTCCTGTTGCTCCGCCGTGCGGGCTGGCGCAGGCGGACGTGGGTAGCACGGTTGCTTGTTATCCTGTGGTGCCTGCCGCCGCTCGCAATGCTTGTCGCGCATGGTGTGTTTGAGGTGCGAAAGCATCGCGTTCTCCAGACTGAGCCGGTTCTCGCGCAGTCGCTCGGACAGCATTTCGTCATCGGCTACCGGTCGTTCGACGAGGTCGCGCCGCTGGTGGAGAAGGGGTTGGTTGCGGGCATCTATGTCACCCGGCGCAACGTCGCCGGCAGGACGGCCGACGCCTTGAAGGCGGAAATTGCCACATTGCAGGCGATGCGGCGGGCCGCGAGGCTGCCGCCGCTGATGGTCGCGACGGATCAGGAGGGCGGCATCGTTTCACATCTGGCTCCGCCGCTCACGAGACTGCCCGCATTGGCTTCTCTGGCCGAGCTGGGTCCGGAGGTACAAAAGGCCAAAGCCGAAGAGTTCGGCCGTATCCATGGACGCGAGCTGGCGTCGCTTGGCATCAACCTGAATTTTGCCCCGGTGCTCGATCTGCGGCCGGCGGCGAAGCACAACCGGTTCGATTTCAATACACTGATCAATCAGCGTGCGATCTCCGACGATCCGGCCAAGGTGAGCGCGATAGCGAGCGCCTATATTCACGGCCTCGAGTCCGCGGGCGTTAGCGCCACCGTAAAGCACTTTCCGGGATTGGGCCGGGTGCGCGCCGATACGCATCATTTCAACGCCGATCTCGATACGCCGGTCGGCGAGCTCGAGGCGACGGACTGGCGCCCGTTCCGCGACGTGCTGTCGTCGACCGGCGCGCGTCTGATGGTCGGACATGTGGCGGTGAGTGCGATCGATCCCGGGCGACCTGCGTCGCATTCAAGGGCCGTCGTCGATGGACTGATCCGCAAGAGCTGGAGCTATCAGGGCATCGTGATGACGGACGATCTGGTGATGGGCGCGATCTACCAGCACGATGTCTGCACCGCGGTCGTGGAGGCGCTGAACGCGGGCGTCGATCTGCTGCTGGTCGCCTATGACGGGTTGCAGTTCTATCGCCTGTTCGCTTGCGCTACGGATGCTGCTGCGCGCGGAGGGCTCGACACCGCCGTGCTGCACGACAGCGAGATGCGGCTGAGGCGTGCGCTGCTGGTCGACTAGATCGATCGATTCAGGAATGAGCGCCGACCGCGGATCTGCTGTCCTGCTGCCTCGACCACGAGACGTAGTAGGCGACAGCGGTCATTGCCGCCAGGCCGGCGAGGCTGACCGCGACCTGCCTTGTCAGTGAGTACGGGCCGGTGATCAGAATCAGGTGCGCGGCGAAGGAGAGGAACACGCCCGCACAGAACACGGCTAACCATTCCTCGCCGCATTTGATGATCGGCTGCAGAGCATAGGATCGCAGATATCCCCAATCGCGCGGCACCAACCAGGTGAACAGGAACGTCAAGGTCAGGAAATGCAGGATGCGGTGAGGTGCGACGTCCTCCCGGTCGTTCTGCATCAGCATGTCGCTCAGTCCGCTCGGCATCATTTGGGCGAGTGCCGGGAAATCGCTGCTGGAGACGATCGTCAGCGCGAACAGCAGATACAGCAACGCCATGGCGCGGAGCGCGGCAATGGCCTGCATCGCGCGGATCTCGGGTGCGTATCGCGTGCCGATCAGCGCGAGCCAGCCGCCCATCACGAACAGCAATTGCCAGCAGAACGGATTAAGATACCACGCTCCGTACGGATATGATGTCAGGTTCCAGTCCAGGACCCGGGCGGTGGCGTAGAGCGCTACGGAAGCGAGAAGGGTCGCGTTCGGTACGTACAGCAGTCCGAACACGACGATCGGGTGGAAGGCCATCAGGGCGATGATGAGCTGCAGCACGTCGAGATTGAGCGGCTTGGCCTGCAGGAACAGACCGTAAATCAGCGTCCGGACCGGGTGGTCGATAAAGCCGGTGATGTTGAACTCGCTGATGATCTCGGGTGCCGCGGTCCGTGTGGCGACATAGCTGATCAACTCGACATAGATCACGAACAGGACGATGTAGGCAGCATAAAGCTGCCATACGCGCTTGAATATCCGGGTGGCAGCCACCACGAATCCGCGTTCCAGTGTCATCCGGGCGTAGATGAGCGTCACCGCATAGCCGCCGATGAATACAAAAAGATCGGTCGCGCCGCTAAAGCCGAAATTGCGCATGGTCAGCGCGCTGACGACGTTGTGCGGAACGTGATCCAGGAACAGAAACCAGTTCGCGATGCCAAGCAGCAGCGCGATCCTGAGATCGCCATCGGCTTTCGCGATCTCGGCGTTTGTTGTCGAAGTCATCTGAAGCTGAAATCTGCCGGCCCGAGAAAACGATTTCGCGAATCTATTGGGAACCCGCGCCCGGTCCGAATAGACTCTGCGTGAACCCTATCTAGTCTGTTTCGGGTTCCGGCCAAGTGTGCGGTTCAAGAAAGATCACGTTTTCGCAATCACCGCGTGAGCGCCGTCAGACCGGCTCGTGTTTGCGCAGGTCGCGGGCGTGATCCAGCGCATCGGCTTGCAGGTTTGCGCCGGTCAGGGCGACCTCCGGCAGAGCGGCCTCCGCGAGGATATCGTCGGTGACATCCTCGACCGAGCACTCGGCGACCTCGTGGATGAAGCTGATATTGGCGTATTCCCCTGACGCCACCCGTGAGATGACCTCGCGCCGCGTCATTTCGGGATCTACGATCGCCTCCCGGCCGCGGCGGCCATAGTCGATCATCACAACAAAATACTGCATGCCTGACGGGTTCGATGCGTTGACTTTTGTCAGTCTTATTTCCGATAATCGGAATTATGTCAAGGGAAATTGCGGGTAATCGGAACCCGGGCATGGGCGCTCCGACCGATTCGGACTGAAGGCATCCGAATCGGTCAGGCCAGCCCCGAAGGACGCGCGGTTACTTCTCGGACGACCGTCCGCCTTGTGATCGGGTGGATTTGCGGCCCTTCGCCGCCGTCTTGCCGCGCAGCCTTTCGATCTGGCCGCGGGGCAGGGTGACGCAGATCTCGCCGATCCATTCAAGCTTGACGCCGTTGATCGGCTTGGCATTGAAGCTCTTGAGGTTGACCGTGCCGGACGAACTGCCCCGCTCGATCGTCTTCAGGTAGCGCTCGCCGCTCTTCAGCCGGACCGCAGCTTCCTCTCCGTAGAAGCTCGACAGCGGATAGCGCTGCTCGCGATACACCACGATGACATCGCCGTTCTCGTATTTCGGCAGCATCGAATCGCCCGAAACTTCGAAAGCGACGGTTTCCTCCGTCATCGGGAAGGGGAGTTCGATCTCGCCGAGACCCTCCGGCGGAACCTGTTCAAGCTCGGGCTGGATCGATGCACCGGCGCCGACCCGGCCAACGATCGGCACCGCGTTCAACTCCAGGTACTCCATGATCGGGGCGATCTCCGATGCCTTGATCAAGCGGATTCCCGACAGGATTTCGGACACCGCCCCGGCCCGAACACCCATTGCGCGGGCAAGCCCGCCCTTGCTCTTTCCGGTCTTCTCCAGTGCTCGTTCGATCAGTGCCGCGTCCAGCATGGTTCATCCTCTCCAAAGCTGGATACATTATTAGCGTTACGATTATCAGAAATCAAGCTTGACTTCCTCTTTGCGACGCTGAAAGCTGTGTGGCGGGCAGCCGGCAAAACTGCCAAGACGTCGTGAAATGCTGTGAAAATTTCCAACCGGAGCCGAAACCCGGCCGAAGGTTGTCGTTGCGCCCGCGCTGATTTTTCCTCACTGAAGCGAGCGTCCGGCCGATGGGTGAGGCATTAGGAAGCTTGACAGGTCTTTGACTACGTGCGGCAGGCGCGATACGCAACATCTTCACTGGACGAATTCCGCTGTCGAATTTTCGCTGGATCCTCTGCAAAGGCAGATGCCGAAGCGATTTTGCGAGGCGGCAAGTCGACCGAAACTGCACAAGAACTTTGTGCCGAGCAAGAGCCCCGGGCAGCAAGGTGCACAGATGCTGACGCGCGTGCGCGTCCAGTTCATTGGCAGGGCACACCCGGCTCGCCCGTTCGATCCGCCGCCGGGTTCGGCTTTGCCGTATCGGCTCAATATCAGCGATTGCTGAAGCCGCGAGAGCTCCTTGGGGGCGGGCGCGCCTCGCGGCCTCGATCCCCACGTCGCGCCCCGACGTGCAGTCATCAAAATTTTCAAAAAAACAGAAAAAGACTAGACGGGGCACCCAACTCAATTTTATCATGATGTCTTGAGACGATGAGGTGATCGTGATGGCAGATCAGCAGGTCAGGTCTTCGGACCTCGTCGAAATCGCTCGTATAGCCGGTGATTTTCGCAAGCACTACGGCGTCGTACTTGGAGCATTTCTTTACCTCAGTTCGATCAGCGCTGCGCGACCACGGTCGATTTGGTGGACCGGTGTGCTGACAGCTCTGATCGGCGCCGCAGCGATGTGGCTCAAGAGTCGCGGGAGCGACGGCTAGCGAGCGAGACCATTGGAGGTTTCTCCGACCGGCGCAGGAAGTCACGCCAGGTACCCCTGAGACGGGTGACGCTGATCACCAGAAAACATCCAGTTATGACTTGGCGCTTGGCAATTTCGTTCAACCAACTATCCTTGCGTAAACGACGGGAACGCGAGATGAACCAGCATGCGATGCTGAATGTGACCCGTTCAGAGACAATGCTGCGCCCCGATGGACGTTCTGCCATTCTGTTAGAGACCAAGGAGATGAGTGTCATCGCATCCGAGGTAAACAGGGAAGCAATTGCTGCGCTCCGCCTGCACTTAGCGCGAGCAGAAATGCACATCCTACAGAGCCAAAATCAGACCAAAAACTGATTACCTTCTCGCAGCGATCGATGGCGTCCTGCCGCTGTCCTTTTTACCTCTTCGTGCGATGCGACGCAGCGCTCAGACCGATTGATATAGGTCGAGCACATGCTCGTCGTAGAGCAGGCACTAGCTTAGGGCAAGCGGGCGCGCGGTTAGTCATCGTCGATACGACAGCGCACCTGACCGTCCTTCGATGCGAATACTCGGGGGCGCTGCCGAGCCTTATCGCTTAATGTTGCGTTGGGCAGTAGTCGCGGTTATCGCCGCCTGCGGAGTGCAGCACCATGGCAAGGGCTCTCGTTGTACACAGGGATCGGCTACCTCAGTCGCAGAAGATTTATCAGGCGGCACAATACGTCCGCATGTCCACCGATTACCAGCAATACTCGATTGAAAATCAGGCGGTGGCAATCGCCGCCTATGCCGAACTCCACAGACTCAGGATTATCCGCACCTATCGTGACGAAGGTGAAAGCGGTCTCAAAATCGAGAACAGAACCGGTTTAACTGAACTGATCAATGACGTCCAGGCTGGTCACACGAACTTCGGGCATTTGCTAATTTTCGATGTCAGCCGCTGGGGCCGCTTTCAAGATATAGACGAGAGTGCTCACTACGAATTCATCTGCCGAAGGGCCGGCATCAAAGTTGCCTATTGCGCCGAGCAATTCGACAACGACGGGGGCCTGCTTTCGAGCATCGTCAAGAATATCAAGAGGGTCATGGCGGCGGAGTTTAGTCGGGAGCTTTCAGCCAAGGTTCTTGCAGGAGCTTTGCGTCTGGCAAGTCACGGATTCAAGATGGGCGCTCCAGCACCTTATGGTCTAGAACGACGGCTCGTTGACGATAAATGCAGGGCGAAAGGAGTTCTGCAAAGCGGCGAGCGGAAGTCCCTTACAACCGACCGTGTAAAACTTGGGCCAGGTTCGCCGGATCAAGTCGCCGTCGTGAAGTGGGTCTTCGATGAATATCTACGATGCAACTCGCAGGCGGAAATCGTACGAAAGCTTAACCGACGAGGCGTCCTTACTAACCGAGGATACCGATGGCAGCAAAGTGCGATCAGCACACTTCTTCATAACGAAGCTTATATCGGTAACATCATCTACAATCGCGACACTGAGAAGCTAGGAGCGAGGCGAACGCACAATCCCAGAGAGCTCTGGATCAGAAGTGAGGGAGCGATCGAGCCAATCGTCAAGCGTGACACATTTCTGCGCGCAAAAAGGGTGATGGAAGAGCGTTGCGTGCGAATTTCCGAGAAGGAGATGCTGTCGCGCATTCGCAAGGTTCTGATGAAGAAAGGCAAGCTCAATGCCTCGATTATCAGAGCAAGCCCCGGGTTACCCTCGCTCTCCTCATGTCTATTCCACTTCGGCACACTTCGAAATCTCTATCGGTTGATTGGCTATGCGGGCAACCAAGGCCGCTTCGATAAGCTTGACGCCCACAGAAGGTGGGTCGATTTCCACCTCGAAAATGCCAACCGTCTGCGAGAAGCCTTTGAGGATGCGGGTAGGTGCGCCACACTCGATCGGTCGATCGAATGTTTGCGGTTAAATAATGCGGTGAACATCTGCTTCCGAGTGGCCAAATGGCGCAAGTATGGGCTCCAGCCGCTGCGCTGGGCGCTGGTTCAGCGCGTGGGGTCGCCGAAGGGGTGGGTCGTTGCGCTAAGGATGGGTGAGAACAACGAGGCCGTCATGGACTATCTACTGTTGCCGTCGACATCGCTTTCATTCAAGGGCGGGGTATTCCGGTTTTCGCAGGACACGCTGGCGGTTCACAAAATCGAGCGCTTTCAGACTTTCGAAGGGTTGTCTCGATCGCTCGTAAAGCGAATCTGTAAGAGGACGAGCAAAACAGAGCAGACTAAGAGAGGCCAGCTGTCTAAGTAGGCGTTCGTTGGAGCAGCGTCATGTTCAATATTAAGCACACTGCTCGGGATTGTACGCTCTCAAGCCTCCCAACTCTTTGGCAGATTTCCGTCTGTGACGACTTCGGTGCACCGGTCTGACCGGCGCCGCCAATTTTTTGGCGCAGGCCGGCTAAGTGGCGGCCTGCCACGTTTTTTAGATGAGTCTAATCGACGCCTGTGGTCGGTCCATTACGACGTTTGCTACGACTGCATCAAAGCGGAGCGCGTATCACATTGACAAGGAGTCATATGTACGTGTCCTAGAGTGACGCGCAAGCATCCGGCACCGCAACAAGATTGCAGGACTGTGCTTAGCCTCACAATGCGCACCATCCTAGTGTGATCGGCGATGGGTTCGGCCGTATGGGACGAAGATGGTCGACAGCAGCGCGGACTCTCATGTAACTTCGCTCGCGTCGACGACCTGCCCGCACTGGAGCGCAGTGTGATGGCCTCTTGCGCGGGGAATGGTCCGGTACGTTCACAAGGGAGTTCGCAGCGGCTACGCCTGCCCTGATCTTATCCTGCATCGCGAACATCACGAGTAACGTGGGTCGATGCCGGCGCGGAGTCCGATCAATTGAACCTCCGATCAATTCACCCAAGGGAGAACCGAGCGATGAATCACACTGGAAACTGCTTTTGCGGCGCCGTCGAGCTCAAGGTCACCGGAGAGCCTGAGGCGATGGGCTATTGCCACTGCCGTTCATGCCGTTCCTGGTCCGGCGGCCCGGTGAATGCGTTCAGCCTCTGGAAGCCCGAGGCGGTCGAAGTCACCAAGGGCGCCGATCATCTCGGGACGTTCGAGAAGACCGCGATGAGCCAGCGCAAATACTGCACCAAGTGCGGCGGTCACCTGATGACGAACCACCCGACGCTTGGGCTCGTCGACGTGTTCACGGCAACGATCCCAACGCTGAAATTCAGCCCCGGCGTTCACGTCAACTATTCCGAGGCGGTGTTGCCGATACGCGATGGCCTGCCGAAGCTGAAGGACTTTCCGGCCGAGTTCGGCGGCTCGGGCGAAATGATCGCCGAATAGCGCGACGGTTCTCAAGCGGGTGGCGACGGAGAGTCGCTACCCGCTAAGGTCCATTCTTCCGCTGGCCGGCGCGCTGACAGATCCGGTATCCGGCGGATTTCCTTGATATTCGAATCGTTTGCCCCGTGTCAGCGCTGCCCCTTGCCGGTGACAGCCATGTCAGGCGAAGGTCCCGCCCTGCAAAATCCGGGTTTGGTTCTGGTGACGCCCTTCCGCTAAAAGGCAGGCAGCGCCGGTCCTGGCAAGGGCCGTCGTATTTCGCCTGACAAATAACAGAGGAAGCGTCAGATCATGACCAAACCAGAATTGCCAGGGCGCACGCCGCGCGGGGAGGGAGTTCCGACGGCGCTCGATGGCCTGCTGGTGGTCGACTTCACCCGCGTCGTTGCCGGCCCGGCCTGCACGCAAACGCTGGCCGATTTCGGGGCCGAGGTCATCAAGATCGAGAATCCGGACGGTGGGGACGACACGCGCGCCTATGAGCACGCCGAAATCGGCGGGGAAAGCGCAGCGTATCTGAGCCTTAACCGCAACAAGCGTGGCATTGCGCTCGATTTCAACAATCCGGCCGCGCTTGAAGTCGCGCGCGCGTTGATTGCCAAGGCGGATGTCGTGGTGGAGAATTTCTCCGGCGGCGTGATGAAGAAATTTGGTCTCGACTATGCGTCGGTGGCACCGACCAATCCGCGGCTGATCTATTGCTCGATCTCCGCCTATGGCCGCAAGGGCGATTTCGCACTGCGCCCCGGCTTCGACCCGATCACGCAGGCCGAAAGCGGCTTCATGTCGCTCAACGGCTTTCCGGACGGCGAACCTGTGCGCACCGGGCCACCGATCGTGGACATGGCAACCGGCATGTCGGCCTGCAACGCCATCCTGCTCGCCTTGATTGCTCGGGATCGGCTCGGTCGCGGGCAGCAAGTCGAGGTCGCGTTGATCGACACCGCGGTGTCGATGACCGGCTTCTACGGCATGGCCTATCTCATCAACGGCAACAACCCCGGCCGTTTCGGCAACTCACCGAACGGTTCGCCGACCGTCGGCGTCTACCGGGCGTCCGATGGTCCGCTCTATATGGCCTGCGCCAACGACCGGCTCTATCGCCGGCTCGTGACCGACGTGCTCGAGCGCCCGGATCTCGTCACCGACCCCGAGTTTGCTCACCGCAAGGCGCGGACCGCCAACAAGGAGAAGCTGCGCTCCATCATCGCGAGCGTGTTTGCAAGCGACACGCTCGAGCACTGGATGGCAAAGATGAAGAAGGCCAATATTCCGGTTGGCTATCTGCGCACGGTCGAGGAAGGCTTCAACGCACCCGAGGTGCGCGATCGTCATCGCCTGAGCAAGATCGCGCATCCGACCGCCGGCTCGGTTCCGAACATCGAGTCGCCGGTCAATATGAGCCTGACGCCGACGGTCGATCCCGTCGCGGCACCGCTGCTCGGTCAGCACACCCGGGATGTGTTGAGCAAGACGCTTGGCTACGACGACAGGCGCATCGCCGCGTTGGCCGAGGCAGGCGCATTCGGCAAGCCAGGCAACACCGGCTAGCCGTTCAGCCCGAACCAGATATCAGATACGCGCTAACCGCCTGACCTGAGGCGAGAGGGAGACCTCTCGCCTCGCAGGACGTCGGTTCGGGTGTCACCGGCCCTCGCCGCGTGCCGGTGGCCTTCGACCTGGAACTGGCCCGTTCGGGACGTCAGTTCGGCTTGCTGCGCAAGTTGTTCCTTGGCATACTTTCAACTTCCTCGGGCTCCGCCCGATCGATTTCGAGACGGGCCATCCGGAGTATCAAGGTTGCCGTGGTCAGGCCGAGGCGTTCGGCCTCTTGCGCTGCGGTGTCGACCTTCTGGGCCAAGCCTTCACGTTTACCTGGGTATGCCATTCGTAGTCCTCACTTAAGGTGCGAGATGAAAAATCCCACATACGTTGCAGAGCTGCAGAACAAGCTCGGAGCTCCATCGAGCGAAACACTGGAAAGCCTGCGACTGTTGAAGGCTTTCCTTCGACTTGCGCCCGACCAGCGTTCCGAGGTCATTGAGCTGGTCGAACGTTTGGCGGTTGAGCCGCCGCGCGATCCCTCACTGTCCTGAGGTGTTCGCGTTTTTCCTGGACGTCAGTTGTTCATTGGCCTAGCGGGCGGCTGTGTCGCGATCACGTAGATTGCACCACCCTCGAGCGCTTCGGATTGATGCCGGGTGCCGGCAGGCAGCATGATGGTGTCGCCGGCGCCGACCACCCGCTCACCGCCGTCCCAGATGAAGTTCAACCGGCCGCTGATAATCATCAGGATTTCATCGACCGGATGGGTATGGAAGTGATGCACCTTGCCGGCTGCATCATGCTGCAGTTCGACGGAGCCTTGGGCCGGGAGCAGGTTCAGGATCTCCGGATCGATGGCAAATTCGGTCTTCGTGCCCGCGAAGATTTGGGTCATGCTGCCTGTTCCTTGTTCGCGATAGCTGGCGTCTTGTTCTGCGCGAGCTTGGCAAAAGGGCAGCCTCCGCTCGCATTGTTGTCGTCGTGCAGGAAGTACTGCAGATATTCGCGGCCATCGGTCGCGCCGTAGCGGCCAAGAAGCGGAGAGGGGCTGGCGCCGTCGTACGGGATCAGGCGCTTGCGGACCTCGGCGAACGCGGCGGTCGCGGCCTTTTCCGTCCCGAGGATCTTGTCGAACACCCAGCGCGGCTGGAACGTGAGCATGAAGGCGCTGGATCGGCGGCTCTGGCGCATCACATGGGCCGGCGTCGTGCACACGACGAAGATCGGCTCGCCCGCGAACGAGAACTCCCACATTGGATGGTCGATCTGCTCCGGAATGTCTGACGGCCATGGGTTCTTGTCCAGGCGCGCGAGCTGGTCGAGCGTCAGCCACATCTTGCGATAGTAGGCATCGAGCGTCTGCACGGGGCGGGGTCGCGTGAACACGATCAAGGAGGTGTTGGGACCGAACGAGCGCGCCTCCGAAACATATTGTGCGAGCTGCTCGCCGAGCACAGCAACGTCATACGGATCGAGGAAAAGATAGCGCAGCTGATCCTGGCGATGTCCGGTCACCCCGAACACGCAAGGGAACGGCCTTGCCTCGCTGCTCATCTGCGCTTCAAATTCGGAGAACATCACGCTTTGCCAGCTGCTGACCGGAAAGTTTGCCGCGACTTCGCCTTTTCTCAAGAACAAGCGCTCCATAACACCCCCTACACTCATAACGACACTAACGAGCTATCAACTTGCTTCTCATCAATAGCGGCCCGGCTACACCCGGCAGCGACATGAGAAGCAGAATGACGATCAAGGCGCTGTAACCGCCGTCACCGATCGCGCCCGTGTTGTGCACGGCGTCGGTTCCGGAGGCGTTGCTGGCGGCAAGCATCGCAAAGCCGATGATCGGCTGCGAGACGCCGGCGAAGATTCCGGCAGCGGTGGTGTTCACAGAGGCGCCGACACCGATCAGCTCGGAGGTGTAGAGCTTCTTCACGCATTTCAGCACCAGCGGGACGGTGCCGCCGGCGACGAGCCCCAAGGCCGTGAACACGACGGTGACGTAGGCGAGACCAAATGTCCGGGCAATCGGCGGCAGCAACAGCGCGATCAGCAGCATGCGTAATACGCAAATGCCGATCAACGCGCGGTCGAGCGCCGCCGCGGCACGATCGGCAGCGTGACCGAGGAAGATCGAGCCGAGCGCATTGCCGATCATGAAGGCGAGCAGCGGCGTTCCGGCAGCGGTCGGGGAGATATGGAAGAAGTGGGCGACCATCGGAATGCCCCAGACGCCCGACAGCGTCGTCACGACCGCGAAGTGCGACGCGAACGTCATTGCGCAGCCCCAGTTCGCGACATGGGCCAGCGATTGCCGCGCAGCGATCACGACGCCCTTCAGCGTCTTGTTGCTGTGCGAAGCCGGATCTGGCTTGAGCGCGAGCTTGGCGAAGGCGAGGTTGGCAAGACCAATGCAGGCGATGAACAGGAAGCAGGCCCGCCAGCCGAACCCCGAGACGGCGGCTGCGAGCGGCGTGGTCGCAATTACGCCTCCGACATAGCCGGAGACCTGCGAGATGCCAGACATCATGCCGAACCGCTCGTCAGCGAAGCTTTGTGCCACGAGCTTCAGGAGCGCCGTGAAGACCAGCGCATCGCCGCAGGCGACAATCAGGCGCGCAGCAAAAACGTCGAGCAGGTTCGGCGCCAGCGCGAACGCTGCGCTGCCGAGCGACGAGGCGATCATGCTGACGAGGACGACGCGTTTGACGCCGTAACGATCGACCAGCAGGCCGGCCGGAATCTGCATCAAGGTGTAGCCCCAGAAATAGCTCGAGGCGAGCATCGCAACACCGGCCGCATCGGTGTTGAAGTCGTGCATGAAACTGAGGTTGGCCGATTGCGGCGACACGCGCTGCAGGAAGGCGATGGCGTAGGCGATGGCCACCGCCGTCCAGGCGAGATAGGCGCGGTCGGTGAAGCGCGACGTCGGGGCGTAAACGGCTTGTTGTCCGAGCATCGACATCACACCCTCGCGTAACCCACCGAGAACAGGGCATCTGCTGAATTCGGAATCTTCCGCGACATCGCAGCATCGACCAGCGATGCGGTGCCACGATAGGCCTGCCGATGGTGTTTAATGTGGCCGTAAGCGCCCCGCATGATCATATCGGGCAGCTCGAGCGGCTTGCCCGGATAGAGCGAAGTGCACATCTCGACACAGGCCGCCTGCAATGCCGGGTCCTGCGCATCGTCGAGCAACGATGGAGAAACTTTCTCGCAAATTTTAGCGTTCGCTGCCCAGACGATCGGATTGCGGGTCCGCCAGCCATAGAGCACGTTGCCGTCGGCCCTCTCGGCGGCGCCCGAGCATCTCAGTACTTCCGCCGTAAAGAAGCCGTAGAGGCCGCGACCCTGATGCGCCGGGACTACTTCCGTGCCGCTGCGATAGATTCCAAGTCCGGCCGACATCTGCAGGATGCGGTAGACCGAGAAGGCCACGAGGCCGGAGCCGTCATAGACGAGGATCAGGCTGTACTTCTTGTCGAAGGGTGAGGAGGTTGCCGTCCAGTGCGGCTCGGTGGCCTGCCAGTTGACGGCAATGATGCCGTTCATGGCGTCCATCAGCGGCTGGCGGTCGCGGGCTTCGATCCGGGAGGCATCGGGTAGACTGTAGATCGCGTAATCCGTCCAAGGCGATTTGATCGCCTCGTATCCGCTGCCCAGATTTCGCGACATGGCAGAACTCCAGAATTCCATTGCAAGCTATACAGGGCAGCCTCGAATGGCTTAAAGGACAATATGCCCTCGAAAACTGCCAAGCCGCCCCGGCCCGGGCCGCGCGACAAGAAAGCGACGCGGCGGATCGCGATCGTTGCCTTTCCCGGCGTGACCTTGCTCGACATCTCGGGGCCGGCTCAGGTGTTCGCGGAGCTGGAGGCGATCGAACTGCCAGGGCCGGACTATTCGCTATCTTACCTTTCGACTTCAGGCGGCCTGGTGCCGACCGATGTCGGCATGATGATCGACACGGCGCCGATCGCCAGTGTTGCGCCCGCCGAGGTCGACACGCTGGTGATCCCCGGCGGACCCGGCATCTGGAAGATCCGCAACGACGCCGATTTGATGAACTGGATCGCGGAGGCGCTACCTAAGGCGCGCCGTATCGCATCTGTCTGCCTCGGCGCATTTGCGTTGGCATGGACCGGGATTCTGGACGGCAAGCGTGCTGCGACGCACTGGCGCTATTGTCCGCGTTTGCAGGACAGCTTTCCCGACATCCGCGTCGAGCCCAACGCGATTTTCGTCAAGGACGGACATGTCTGGTCGTCGGCGGGTGTCAGTGCCGGCATCGATCTCGCGCTCGCGATGATCGAGGAGGATTTCGGCCACACCATCGCGCTCGATGTTGCGCGCAGACTTGTGGTGTTTTTGAAGCGGCCAGGTGGTCAGAGCCAGTTCTCGACCGTCCTTGCGGCCCAGGCGTCGGACGTCGAGGGACGCTTCAGCGCGCTGCATGCCTGGATCATCGAGAACATCACGAGCGACCTCAAGGTCGAGACCCTCGCGGAAAAGGCCGGGATGACGCCGCGCACCTTTGCCCGAACCTATGTCAGTCGCACCGGGATGACACCTGCTAGCGGTGTCGAGGCGCTGCGCGTGGAGACCGCGCGCTTGCTGCTCGAAAGCCGGCAGATCGGCGGTGTGGTCGAGGTTGCCAAGCGCGCTGGATTTGGCGACGACGAACGAATGCGGCGGGCCTTCCTGCGTCACCTCGGCGTGTCGCCGACAGAGTACCGAAACCGGTTTTCGGGCAGCTAACGCGTGTCGGATAGCTCAGTTCGGGGGCGTGGAAACCCGATCTATCTCACAACCGAATAGCTGGCCTTCGCTGGCCGGTTTCGTGGGTCAAGGTAGTAGCTTTTCCGGTTTGTCTGCGGCTAATGTGCCGGCCAAATCGGGAGAAGAAACGACCATGAATGACGGGACCCCCATTCAGCAGGCGCGCAATGTCGAACTCGGCGCCAGCGGCGAGGAATTCCAGAACCTGCACGAATTCGCGCAAAAGGCCCGCGCCCGGCTGAACCAGAACGCCTGGGACTACATCGTCGGCGCCTCGGAAACCGAGACTACGATGCGCCGCAACAGAATGGCGCTCGACGAGATCGCGTTCCGGCCGCGCGTGCTGCGCAACGTCGTCAATGTCGATCCTTCCACCGAGGTCTTCGGCCGCAAGCTCCGGCTTCCGGTGATGATCGCCCCGGTTGGTGCGCTCGAGATCTTCGATCCGGAGGCGGGCGCAGCCGTCGCGCGCGGAGTGGGAACGTTCGGCGCGGCCCATATGCTCAGTTCGGTGTCGGAACCAGGGCTGGAGAACACCGCCAAGGCGGCGCCTGACGCCTTGCGTATCTTCCAGCTCTATGTGCGCGGCGACGATGCGTTCGTCGAGGATACGGTCAGCCGGTCCATCGACAACGGTTACGCCGCGTTCTGCCTCACCGTGGACACAGCCCATTACAGCCGGCGTGAGCGCGACATCGCCAAACGCTATGTCCGCGAAAGCCGCATCCGCGCCACCGGCGGCGATTTCCAGAAGGGGCTGGAATGGCGGACGGTGAAGTTGATCAAGGACAAGTTCAAGATTCCGCTCATCCTCAAGGGGATCGCCACCGCCGAAGATGCCAAGATCGCGCTCGATCACGGCGTCGACTGGATCTACGTTTCAAATCACGGCGGACGGCAGCTCGACCAAGGCCGCGGGTCCATGCATGTCCTGCCCGAGATCGTTCAGGCCGTCGCCGGCCGCGCCAAGATCATGGTCGACGGCTCGATCTGCCGCGGTACCGACATCGTGAAGGCCATCGTCTCGGGGGCCGACCTCGTCGGGATCGGCCGTCTGCAATGCTGGGCGCTCGCCGCGGCCGGCGAGGCGGGCATCGTCCGGATGCTAGAATTGCTGGAGGACGAGGTGATCCGCTGCCTCGGGCTGCTCGGTGTCACCAGCTTTGCCGAACTGGACAAGTCCTATCTGCATCCGGCGACGCCGACCAATCTGCCGAGCGTGTTCAGCGCGTTCCCGCTGCTCGATATCGAGCCCTACCGCTATTGAGCCGCAGCGAGAGACATAGGGAGCGATGACGCGATCGGGGCGCTGGGTACCTCGATCGCGCCGGCTCGCGGTCAATCTGTGGTGTCCATGAAGCCGCCGCGGCAAAGACAAAGTCTGATCCAAATGCCGCATTAGTCGAGGCGAATGGCAAACAATCCATTCGCTGATTTTTCACTTGAGCGCGCTATCGGCTTGCGCTGGACCCTTCGCGATATCCAGGCTCGCAGGCTCAAATTGTCTCCGGTCAGCGACGAGGACCTGCGCGTCCTCACCGAGCTTGGCTTGGTCGAATTGCATGACGAGGAGCCCGTGCTGACGGAGGCGGGGGCCGCTGTGCTGAACGACTAAACAGGCCGACAACCTAGCGCGCGTTCAGGAAGCTTTCGCCGGAGTTACAGGGCGCGCACTGATAGGTCAGCACGTCGTAGACCTGGTCGCGCGGCTCGATCAAGGCAAGCTGCATCTGTGTTCCGCACTTCATGCACGGCATCTCTATGCTGGTCTTGAAGCGGGTGCAGGTCGGCGTTGGACGAATGGCGCGCAGCATCGGATCCCCTTATTCCCCACAAGAGACGCGAACGCGACCAACGACGAGGTCGAATCACTATGCCACAGTGCTGACACGATTGGAATCGGCCTGCGTGCAGTCCGGTCGCCGCTAGGTAAATTTTCCTCGGGCGCAGGAGCAAGTGAGCCTTTCGGTTTGGCGATACGGCGCTGACGCCGTCACAATCTATGCTAACCTCGGCAGACGCTTATTTCAGGGGGCGCGATCATGATTGAGCCGAAGCTTGAAGTTCCCGCCGAGTTGCGCGATCTGGCGGAAAAGACCATCGACCAGGCCGAGCAGGCGTTCAGCCTGTTCTTTGACGCCGCGAGCAAGTCGATGACGTCGATGCCGGGTACCGGTACCGAGATTTCCAAACAAGCGCTGTCGTTCACCGAGCAGAACATGAAGGCGGCGTTCGAGCACGCACGCAAGCTCGTGCACGCGACCGATCTGCAGGAGGCGATGCGGATCCAGTCGGAGTTTTTGCGCAGCCAGTTCACCAATGCCGGCGAACATATGCGGCAGATCAGCGGAAGCGTGATGTCCGCAACCAAGGACGCCACGAAGGGCAAGTTCTAGGGCGGGCCACCTTCGCGGCGGGTCGGCGTCTAGCGCCGGCGCGCTGCAGCAACACCGAGCAGAAACGCGACGAACAGGCTTGCGAGCGGCGCTTCGCGCGTGACCGCGCTCAGGGTGGCGAGGACGCCGCCCGGCCGGCGCGAGCTTGCGATCGCGTCGCTGAGGCGATCGGCCGCCGCTCGAAGTCCGTCCGACACCTCCGTGATGGTCCGCGAAACGTCGGTCGCGGTGTCGATCGCCCGCTCACCCAGCGTGGGCTGAAGCGGAGACTCGGGTGTTTCGGAGCTCATGGGCTGTGCCGCGATTTCACTAAAGGTGAGGTGGCCAAGCTTGGCTATCCGCGCGTGCGCATGTCGACAGCCGCATATCGGGAAAATTCAGCAGCCGGGGATTGGTTCCACAACTCGCTTCACATCGGGAACCGGAAACTTATGTGCCGGTCGCGGCTTGTCTCCGTGGAGGAGACGATGATGACGATGCAGGCGCATGGCATATCGGATGGCCACCCGGTCAAAGATCGGAACTCGGTCAAAGATCGGAACTCGGTCAAGGATCGAAATCGGCACGGTGGCGCGCCGCTGTTGGTTGCAGCCATGGTCGCGCTCCTTGGCGTGCTGGGCATGTTGATCGTCGACCATGGTCCCTGGAGCAAGCCGAAGGTACAGCCGGCCGCTTCCGCCAACTATTCAACGACGGGCGAGGCGGCACGCGCGGCGGGCGCAAAGGTGACGCCGACCGAGCCGAAGGCGCCGATCGAACCAACTCCGCCCGGTCCGAAGCCCGCTCAACCGGCAAATCCAAATACGCCGCAATAGATGCGGGGCGTTCTTGAGAGCCGCCTCCAACGCAAAAGCGCGGGAATTGACTCGTCGGGCAAATCAGCGGCACAAACGATAGTCGGAATACTACGGGACGATCAGCGAATGCTGACGAGCATGCCCC
Organism: Bradyrhizobium sp. C9; assembly: GCF_002532045.1. Taxonomy (GTDB): domain Bacteria; phylum Pseudomonadota; class Alphaproteobacteria; order Rhizobiales; family Xanthobacteraceae; genus Bradyrhizobium. The sequence goes on from NZ_NWTG01000015.1 coordinate 65,728, forward strand.
ACGCTGCGGCAAATCCCGCGCCGACGAGAACCAGCACCGGGCTATCGCAGAAGATGCCGCCATACTGGCACATGGTGGTCCCGAGTGATCCGATCTGATGATGGCCCGCGGCGTAGAACATGCCGGATAGGACCGCGAGCACGGCAGCAACGAAATACATCGACGCTCCTCCTTGCAATCTCACTGCGGCGCGGGTCAACCGACGCGAGCCAAAACTGTCCTGATGTCGATCCAAATGTTATGAGCCGCTTGCCCACTTGACGCGCCGGGCAACTCAGCGACACACTGACATCATCGCAACAAGCATACGGCGATCAGCGCCGACTCGTGTCGCGATTCCGGATCATGCATCGAGTTTCGATCAGGGCGGTTTCTCATCGTCGAAGTCGACGCATCACATTTTACCGATCACGTTCAGCTCGTAAAAACGTTTGACACGTCGGGCAACTTAAGGACTTAATCCGAAAATCAGAAATAGTTGAGTCCGCCGTGGAGCAATCCGCGGCGGGCTTTTTCTTTGCCGTTTCACCAATCGGACGGCGGACGCAACGTTACGACGCCACATCCTCTCGGCCCGTCGCCTGAGCGTCGCAAGCGAGCACGAAATTGGACGGTGCGTGCGAACGCGCCGGTCCAGCGGCGCGGTGAACGCCGAGCTGCCCGCGGCCCCACTCGTCAGGGATAAGGTTCGCGCCCCAAAGATCGCCGCCCGCTGCGCGATCTGCCGCACATTCATTCCATGGCCGCATCGCGCGGACGGCCGATCAACGAGGCTCCATGACCGCTCATCTGATGTTGCTCGCGCTCGCGGGCCTGATCGCCATTGCATCGTCGGAGTTTGCATGAGCGCCGAGATCATACAATTCATCCCCCTTCCGTTCCACGAACGCGAACGAACGGATTTTCCCACGATCGCATTTCGCTCGGTGTTGCTCGATCCTGACACGAATGATGTGGACACAGCTCCGAGCGAATATCTTCCGTCCGATTGGGAGGAGAAATAGCTTGGCCAAGACGATCACCCAGATCCGCTCACTCGCGCGGAGCCGTACGAGGAGCGCACTCAATCGTTTCTCGGCCAACAACTTCATTCGCCAGGGGTATCGGCTCTTCGCACCTGCCTCGCCGTGGGCATGGCGGCGCACGCTGTATTGGCAGAAAGAACTCTTCTAGATCCAGCGAGGTGGATTGGATCGTTGCCGACAGTCTGACAACGAAAAACGTCCGGTGGTCGATTAGCCACCGGGCTTCTCGGCGTTTCCGGTTCGTAGGCAGCCCCCTTGGCAAGCCGCGGTCGCTGGCCGGCACCGCGATCAAGTCATGGGCGGGGGATTGCTGGAATGCCCTGTCCCGCGCGGACGAAGCATGGCTGAGAGCGTTCCGTCACTGGACGCCCGGTGGCGGCAGTTGAGAATTCTGCGCTTTGAATTCGCCGGACGCAGGCGTGCGCGTCTTGATCTCTGGTGATCGCTCGATAAACTGAGCCGATCGGCCCGGCTGTGCGAATGGAGATCAAACGAAGGAAGAGACCATGGTTGAGGTTGGCCGCGGGCTCGACGCGAAAGTGCCGCCAGGCCCTGATATGGATCGCTATTCGGTCATGGTCGCACGAGCTAGGGCGCTTGTTCCGCTCTTGCGCGAACGGGCGCAGCGGACCGAAGACCTGCGCCGCTTGCCGCCCGAGACAGAGCGGGATTTGCACGATAGTGGGCTTTTCCGAATCCTGCAGCCCAAACGCGTCGGAGGCAGCGAGCTCGACTATGTTGCCCTGGTCGATTGCGCCGACGCGTTGGGGCAAGGCGACGCCTCGGTCTCCTGGAATTTTGCCAATCTTGCGAGCCATCACTGGATGCTCGGTATGTTCGCACCTGAGGCGCAGAGCGCCGTGTGGGGCGACAATCCCGATACGCTGATCGCGTCTTCCTTTGTGTTCCCGGCGGGTCGAGCCAGGAAGACAGGTGGCGGATATATCCTGAGCGGTCATTGGCCGTTCTCGTCCGGGGTCGAAGCATGCGGGTGGAACATGCTCGCGAGCGTGGTTGCGTCGGATGATGAGGCTGACGGCGTCGAGTATCGGCTGTTCCTGCTCAACAAGCGCGACTACAGCATCGACGACACCTGGAACGCGGCGGGCCTGCGCGGAACTGGATCGAACGATGTGCGGGTAACTGACGCATTCGTTCCCGAGCACATGACCGTTGCCGTCAGCGATCTCGCCGGCGGCGCAACGCCAGGCAGTGTCGTTAATCCGAATGCACTCTACATGCTTCCGGTTTTCTCGTTGTTTCCCTATGTGCTGTCTGGTGTCGGTCTGGGAAATGCCCAGGCTTGCCTTGACGATTACGTCGAGATCGCACGCCACCGCGCCTCAACATATAACCGGGCCAAGATCGGCGACCTGCAGAGCACACAGATCAAGATTGCCGAGGCATCCGCGAAAGTAGATGCCGCGCGCCTGATCATGCGCACAAATTGCATTGAGGTGCTTGCGGAGATCCGGCATGGCGAGATCCCGAGCATTGCGGCGAAGACGAAACTTCGGCGCGATGGCGCGTTCGCGGTCAATCTATGCACTGAGGCGGTGTCCTTGCTATTTGCAGCGAGCGGGGCGCGCAGCCTGTTTAGCTCGGGAGCATTGCAGCGCCAATTCCGCGATGCACATGCGGTGAACTCGCACCTCGCCTTCAACTTCGACGCGGCGGGCACCAATTACGGACGGGTGGCTCTTGGGCTGCCGTCTGAAAACCTGACGCTTTGAGGCTAACCGGATGTCCGACTCACCCAAACATCCGCCGGATCCGGCCAGTGAGCTCGCAAGCGACAGCTCGACGATCGACCCTCGTGACTTCCGCAATGCGCTCGGTACGTTTGCAACCGGTGTGACGATCGTCACCGCGATGTCGGCCGAAGGACGGCCGTACGGAATTACTTGCAATTCCTTTGCATCGGTGTCGCTCAACCCGCCGTTGGTTTTGTGGAGCCTGGGGACGTTTTCGCAGGGACTGCCAATCTTCCAGAATGCCAGCCATTTCACGGTCAATGTTCTCGACACATCACAGCAGACGTTGGCGATGCAGTTTGCCAGGTCGTCGGGTGACAAGTTTGCGGGTGTGAGCTGGAAACCAGGTCTCGGGAACGCCCCTGTGCTTGCCGGTGTGGTCGCAAATTTTCAATGCCGTGCCGCCAACCGCTACTACGGCGGAGATCATGTCATTTTCCTGGGAGCGGTAGAAGCGTACGCTTATAACCGGAACAATCCGCTGTTGTTCGCGCGGGGAGGTTTTGGCCGGTTCCAGGCTGACGATGATCGCAACGCATCATGAATCGAAAGACGCCCGTCAAGCGAGCACGTGCCAAGCAGAAGCGGTTATCAGCCGATGATCGTCGCAGTGAATTCGTGACCAAGGCAACCGAGCTCTTTGCCGAGGAAGGATTTGGCGGGGGTACGCGTGCCTTGGCGCGTAAGCTCGGCGTCACCCAGCCGCTGCTTTACCGCTACTTTCCGAGCAAGGATGACCTCATCAAGGAGGTCTACCGCAAGGTCTATCTGGAACCCTTGGAGATCGGCTGGGAGAAATTGCTCTCGGATCGGTCGCGTCCGATTCGTGTGCGGCTGCAGGAGTTCTACGAAGTTTACACGGACGCGATCTTCAACCGCAGATGGCTCAGAATCTATCTCTACTCAGGCTTGAAGGGACTCGATATCAACCGTTGGTATGTCGGCATGGTCAAGGACAAGATACTGACGCGCATTCTCAGGGAATGCCGCCACGACGCCGGCCTCGCGACCCAAAGCAGGCCCAGCGCCGCCGAACTGGAGCTGGCCTGGGTGTTTCACGGCGGGATATTCTATTACGGCGTACGCAAGTACATCTATGAAGCGCCCGTCCTCGATGACAAGGCGCAGATGATCAGTGATGCGCTGGATATCTTTCTTGCGGGATTTGAGAGGATGGCGGAAAGCGCGACGGATCGTCGACGAGCGCCGATCAAAATCGCCGGTTGAGCCGCGCTACCTTGCCGCCATCTGATCCCGATACCAATCTCCAATCTGGCTCGCTGTCATGAGCGCTACGCCATCATGGCCGATAACGTAATCGAGCAGGGCCTCCAGGTACTTGATTCGGTGCGGCACCCCCGTGATGTAGGGATGCACCGAGATGGCCATGATCCGCGCGTTCTCGGCGCCTTCGAGATAGAGCCGATCGAACTGGTCGGTGCAGCGCGACAGGAATTGGTCCGACGGCAAGTGCTGTAGCGCGTGAATGACAATGTCGTTTGTCTCGACGGAATAGGGAATCGTGGTCACAGTTCCGTGCGGCGTGGTAATATCCTGCGGAAGATCGTCGATCACCCAGTCGGCCACGTATTCAATCCCGTTGAGGCGCAGGAGATCGAGTGTTTCTTCGGTCTCCGTCAAGCCGGGGCTTTCCCATGATCGCGGTGCCTTGCCGGTAAATCCAGCAATGGTGTCGACCGCACGCCTGATCGCGTCCGCCTGGTTCTCGACCTTGTGCATTGGGCCCTGCACGAACCCATGTCCCATGAATTCGAAGCCCGCTTCGCGCGCCGCCGACGCCACGCGCGGATAGCGGTTGCAGACGTTTGCATTCGTGGCCAGCGTCACCGGTATCTTTCGGTCGGTAAGGGCCTTGAATTGCCGCCAGAAGCCGGCGCGCATGCCGTATTCGTGCCACGACCAGTTCGGCACGTCAGGCAACAGTGGCTGGCCCATCGGCGGACTCAGCACGGTGCGTGGCATCGCATTTTCAATACGCCATTCCTCGACGTTGAGGATCACCCAAACAGCAAGTTTCTTGCCATCAGGCAATGTCAGTTTCGGTCGGTCGATCTGAGCCTGGTACGGAATGCGATCAGTGAAAGCCACGTCGAAACTCCCCTCGTCACGCGGATGACCCGGCGGCGGCATTGATCCGCGGCAAGACCTTCTCAGCCATCAGGATCATCGATCGTCGGCCGAGCTCGCGATCCTTCCAGTCCTTGCCGGCATAGAGCAAGGTGCCGAAGGTGCCGATCTCTTCCTGGAATGCCAGTAGTTGATCGGCTACACTTTCGGGCGTGCCGTGGATGATCAGTTTGTCACAGATCGACTCGAGGGTGACCTCCGAATCTGGTTGATCCCGCCTTGTCTTGAACAGCTCGAGCCGGCCGCTGCGCTTCAGCTTCGTGAACAGCTGATGATAATAGTACACGTAGGGGCTATCGGGCGACGTGGCATAGGCCTTCGCCGTCGCAGCGTCCTTTGCCACGAATACGCTCTTGGCGACGCGCCAATTGGCGGGGTCCGCTGCCCGGTTCACACGCGCGCAACCCTCGACATATTTGGGCCAGTGGCTCTTCACCCAGGCAGGCATCAGGAAGTTCGCCGAGATCGGATCCCAGCCGCGCGCGGCGGCTTCCGTGACGCCTTTTGAGAATGGCGCGACCGCGGTCACTACGATCGGCGGGTGGGGAGTTTGCAATGGGCGGGCTATCAATCCCTGGCCGATGTCCTCAATCAGGGTTCGCTCGACCGAGACATTCCAATATTGGCCCCGCAAATCATAGGGCGGCTTGCCAGCCCAAATCTCCAGAACCTGATTGATCGCCTCGAGGAACATGGCATTGCGGTCGGCATCGAGATTGCCGAAAACCTCCGCATCAGAGAGCAATCCTCCGGGGCTTATTCCAAGGATGAAGCGGCCATCAAGCATGTGATCGAGCATGGCGACGGTAGCGGCGACCGATGCCGGATGAGTGTTCGGCATGTTGATGGTACCGGTTCCAAGCTTGATCTGCTTGGTTGCGGCCGCGAGCCAGGCAATGAAGGCGATGCTCGAGGTGATGTTCTCGGCTTTGTCGGTGACATGCTCGCCGACATAGGCCTCGGTGAACCCGAGCTCATCCGCGAGCAGAAAGGCCTCGCGATCCTCTCGGAGCGATTGCCGCCAATCCTTCTCGAGAGGATGGATCGGCATCGTAAAGAAACCGAGCTTCATGATCCGCCGCCCCGCGCGTTGAACTTTAGTTGGCCAGGAACCTGCGACCTTCCCACGGCGAAGACAAGGCCCGCCCCACAAATAATCACTCGATAAACAAGCTTGACCTTTGAATAGGGCGGCCCTCTAATCTGGCAAATCAAAATTGGGCCGGGAGGCCACGCCCACATGAAAGCTGCGGCTTTCGCCTACGCCCGCGCGACCAGCGTCATGAATGCGCTGGAGTTGCTTGCTGCGCATGGCGACAGGGCGAAGGTTCTGTCGGGCGGCCAGAGCCTGATGCCGGCGATGAACTTGCGGCTCCTATCTCCCGACATTTTGGTGGATGTCGGCGGCCTTGCCGAGTTGCGTGGCATCGCGGTGAGAGGAAACCTGCTGGTCGTTGGCGCGCTGACCAGGCATGTCGACCTGCTCAGATCACCCGAAGTTGCACTGCACGCGTCGCTGTTGCGTGATGCCGTTGCCCACGTTGCTCATCCCGCAATCCGCAATCGCGGGACGATCGGCGGTAGCCTCGCTCACGCCGATCCTGCATCCGAGCTGCCGGCCTGTGTCGTGGCACTCGGTGCCACGATCGTTGTTCGTGGCCCGGCTGGTGAGCGCCGGATTGCTGCAACGGAGTTTTTCAAGGGAATCTACGAGACGGCGCTGTCGCCGGACGAGTTACTGGTCGCGGTCGAGGTGCCGGTCGCAGGCCGTGGAGCGACGTTCTTCTTTCAAGAGTATGCGCGGCGGCATGGTGACTATGCCGTCGTCGGTCTTGCCGCCAGCGCCGTTGTTGCCGCTGGTAGGTTCTCCGATCTTCGGCTCGGCTTCTTTGCCGTTGGCGACCGACCGCTGCTCGCAGCGGCCGCCGGGAAGCTGATCAACGCATCCGTGACATCTGCTTTGCTCGCGGAGGCGGCGACTGCGCTGGCTGATGAACTCGATCCGCAGGAAGATCAGCAAGCGAGCCCGGCCATGCGCCGACACCTCGCCACCGTCTTGCTCCGGCGCTGTGTGGCCGCGTTATTGGCGCGGTCCGAACTGGAAGCAGGAGTGACCAGGTGAGCGTTCCGGTGCCCGTTTCACTTCTTGTCAACGGCGAGCGCATCGATGCCTTCGTCCTGCCGCGGCTCAACCTCGCCGATTTCCTCCGCGAAAATCTCAAGCTGACCGGAACCCATGTCGGTTGCGAGCACGGCGTTTGCGGTGCCTGTACGGTGCGGGTCGATGGCGAGATCGTTCGTTCCTGCCTGATGCTGGCGGTCCAGGCTGAGGGGGCGTCGGTCGAGACAGTCGAGGGCCTGTCCGACAGTGGTGAAATCGCCGACCTTCAGGCAGCATTTCGCGAACGTAACGCATTGCAGTGCGGTTATTGCACGCCTGGGATGCTGATGACGGCGCAAGACTTGCTGAAGCATTTGCCTGCGCCGGATCGCCAGGCGATCCGCGAGCACCTTTCCGGCAATTATTGCCGCTGCACCGGCTACCAAGCCATCGTCGACGCCGTTGAGGCAACGGCCAGGATGCGCGCGGAGCGGCGGGCATGACAGTCACCCGTGCTCCAGCAGAGACGCTGTCAGTGCTCGATCGTCCGAATTCCTATATCGGCAAGACGGTGCCGCGGCCGAATCTCGACCGGCTGCTGCAAGGGCGCGGACAATATGTCAGCGACCTGGAATTGCCGCGGATGGCGCATGTGGTCTTTTTACGGTCGCCCTATGCCCACGCCAGAATTGTTGCGATCGATGCCGACGCGGCCCGGCGTATGTCCGGGGTCATTGCCGTCGTCACGGGTCGAGAGCTTGAGGCCGTCATCACGCCGTGGGTAGGTGTCCTATCGCACCTGAAGGGATTGAAGTCGGCGCCGCAGCACGCAATCGCGGTCGACCGCGCGTGTTGGCAGGGTGAGGCCGTTGCGGCAATTGTCGCAACCAGCCGTGCGGCAGCTGAAGATGCCATGGAGCATGTCGTCGTCGACTATGAGGAGCTCGCGGCGGTCACGGACATGCGCACCGCACTCGATCCGGCAACACCGGTCATTCACGCCTCGCTCGGTGACAATCTCGCCTTTGAGCGGACGCTTGATGCCGGCGATGTCGACCAGGCATTGTCGGATTCCGAGGTCGTCGAAGCGGAATTCGTGTTCGGGCGCCATACCGGCGTGACGCTTGAACCGCGGGCAGTGGTTGCCGACTGGAATGCAGCCGAGGCACGGCTCACGATCTATCAAGGTACGCAGGCACCTCACATGGTGCAGAACATCGCGGCTCTACATCTCAGGCTAAAGGAAGCGCAGGTCCGGGTGGTCTGCAAGGATGTCGGCGGATCGTTCGGCATCAAGGTCCACATCTACGCCGACGAAATGGCGACCTATGCGCTGTCCAAGCTGCTGCGGCGGCCGATCAAGTTCGTGGCCGACCGCGTCGAGAGCTTCAACACAGACATTCACGCCCGCGATCATCGATGCAGGGGCCGGATCGGCGTCCGGTCGGACGGCACCATCACGGCCTTCGAAATCGACGATCTGACGGGGATCGGTCCTTATTCGATGTATCCGCGCACCAGCGCCATCGAGGCCAATCAGGTGGTCAATCTGGTTGGCGGGCCGTATGTCACGGCGAACTATCGGGCGCGAGCGCGGGTCGTCTTCCAGAACAAGAACGTGATGTGCCAGTACCGGGCGGTCGGACACCCGATTGCCTGTTCGATCACCGAGGGGTTGGTTGACCTTGCTGCATCGAAGATCGGCATGGACCCCGTCGAGATCCGCCGGCGCAACTTGATCTCCGACGACGCCTATCCCTGTGCATCACCCTCCGGCATGAAATTCGAGCAACTTTCGCATCATGCCTCATTGGCCAAGCTGCTGCAGATGATGGACTACGGCGCTTTGCGTGCCGAGCAAGCGGCATTGCGCACCAGAAATATTCACCGCGGCATCGGATTCGCCAGCTTCATCGAGGTCACCAACCCCAGTGCAACCTTCTACGGCGTCGGCGGGGCGAAAATCTCGTCGCAGGACGGCGTTGCGGTTCGCCTCGACGCGCAAGGTTCGGTGATCTGCCAGACCAGCATCACGGAGCAAGGGCAGGGGTCGGAATCGCTAACCGCCCAGATCGTGGGCAGCGTGCTCGGCGTCTCGATGGAACGGGTCCGCGTGATCCTGGGCGACACCGACAATACGCCCTATGGCGGCGGCACCTGGGCCTCGCGTGGCGCCGGCATCGGCGGCGAAGCCGCGTTGCAGGCCGCCAAGGCTCTGCGCCAGAATATTCTGGATGTCGCAGCGGCCATCCTGCAATCGAGGCCGGCTGGGCTCGATATCGTCAACAACCGCATCGTCAATGCCGACGACGGTGCGCCGCGCATAGAGCTGAACGAACTGGCGCGGATCGTCTACTTTCGGCCCGACACTCTCCCGCCGGGCATCCAGCCTGAATTGATGGCGACCCGGCATTTCGTACCGCGCCAGTATCCCTTTGCGTTCACCAACGGGGTTCAAGCTTCATGGCTCGAGGTCGATACCGAGACCGGGTTCGTGACGCTGCTGAAGCATTGGGTGGTCGAGGACTGCGGCACCATCATCAACCCGCAGCTGGTCGACGAGCAGATCCGGGGCGGCGTCGTGCAGGGCCTCGGCGCGGCGCTGTTCGAGAAATGCATCTATGACGAACGCGGCCAGCTGACCAACGCCAACATGGCGGACTACCTGGTCCCGATGTCCGGCGAGATGCCCGATATCGAGATCGGCCATGTGGTGTCTCCGACGCAGGAAACGGAGCTCGGAGCCAAAGGGGCGGGTGAGGCAGGCACGGCCGGCGCGGCAGCTGCGGTTGCCAATGCGGTCAATGACGCGCTGCGGCCGTTCGGCGCAACAATTACCGAGATTCCGCTCACGCCACAGGTTATCCTGACCGCCTTGGGACGGATCTGAGTGGAGACGTTTCGGGCAACGATAATACGCTAAGCAAAACACAGGCAGTTCTTGGGGAGGAATAGTCATGGCGAACAAGGTCAACAAAGCTGGTTCGATATCGCGGCGTCGGCTGCTGACGACGGTAAGCGCCGGCGCCGCTCTCGCCGTCTCGCCTTTTCGCATCAATCTGCTCCAGGCCGAGGAAGCACCCATCAAGATCGGCTTCCCTGTCCCTCTGACCGGTCCGTATGGTGCCGAGGCCCAGGACCAGGTGCGGGCGGGGCAGCTGGCTGTTGCCCAATTCAACGATGCCGGCGGTCTCAACGGCCGGAAGGCCGAGCTCGTCGTGCGCGACGACAAGCTCAATCCCGGCGAGGCGGCGACGCGGACATTGGAACTGGTCGAGAAGGAGAAGGTGAATTTCGTCGTCGGCAGTCTGTCGGCCGCGGTTCAGCTTGCGATCAACAACGTCACCAAAGAGCGTGGCGTCATCTTCAATTCGATCAGCCAATCCGACGCCATCAACGAGGCGGCCGACTTCAGCAAGTACACATTCCATGAAGCGCTGAACCCGCACATGACGTCAGGCGCGGTCGGCCGCTATGCCTTCGCCAAATTCGGCAAGAAGGTTGCGTTTCTCACGGCGGATTATGCCTATGGTCACGAGATGGTTCGTGGTTTCCTCGAGGTCGGCAAGGAGTTCAACGTCGAGAACCTCGGCGACATCCGCCATCCGCTGGGAACGACTGACTTCTCCACGTTGCTGCCGCGTCTTCAGGCGCTGAAGCCCGATATTCTGTGCATCAGCAATTTCGGCCGCGACCAGCAGATCGCGCTGAAGCAGGCGACCGACTTTGGCATCAAGAAATCGATCCAGATCATCGCACCGCTGCTCTCGCATGCCAGCCGCGTCGCGGCCGGCCCCCAGGCGTTCGAGGGCGTCGTCGGCGGCTGCTCGTTCTACTGGGGTATCGAGGACAAGTTCGCCTCGACCAAGGCGTTCAACGATGCGTTCCGCAAGATGTACGACGGCAAGCTGCCCACCGACTACGGTGCGCTCGGCTATGGCGGTGTTCGGACCGTGCTGGAGGCAGTCAAGGCCGCCGGCAGCGTGGAGACCGACAAGGTCGTCGCTGCATTGGAAGCTCTGAAGTACGATTACTACAAGGGGCCGCAATATTATCGCAAGTGCGACCACCAGTCGGTGCAATCGGTGCTCGTGATCAAGTCGAAATCCAAGGACCTGAGGAACGAGTCCGACGTGTTCGAGGTCCTGTCGACCGAAGAACCCAACGAGAAGTACCTGCGCACCTGCGAGGCGCTCGGTCACAAGAGCTGAGCTCGTGCGACGGCGCGCGCCACGGGTCGGTGCGTGCCGTACTGAGGGGGACAAATGGCGGGCCTGAGCTTTGACCTGATTGCGCTGCAATTGTTCGCCGGGCTGGCGCTCGGCGCCATCTACGTGCTGTTTGCGATCGGCCTCTCGCTAATCTTCGGGATGTTGACCGTCGTCAACTTCGCCCACGGCGCGTTTTACATGGTCGGCGCCTATGTCGGGCTCTATCTGATCTCGATCGGGGGAAATTTCTGGATCTGCCTTGTGGCTGTGCCGATCGCAATCGGACTGTTCGGCCTTGCCGTCGAGCGCGTGCTGATCCGGCCGCTTTACGGCCGCGGCATCGACTATCCGCTGCTGCTGACTTTCGGGCTGAGCTACGTGATGGTCGAATGCGTGCGCATTGCCTTCGGCAAGACCGGCTATCCTTTCGATACGCCCGAAATCTTGCAGGGCGCCGTCGATATCGGTGTCGGCTATTTCCCGCTCTACCGCCTGTTCGTGATTGGGGCGACAGCCGTCGTGCTGCTGGCGCTCTGGCTGTTTCTGGAGAAGACCAGCTTCGGGCTGATTATCCGGGCCGGCGCACGCGATCCGCAGATCGTCCGTGTTCTTGGGGTCGATGTTTCCAAGGTCTGGTTGATCGTGTTCGGGATAGGTACTGCGATCGCGGGCTTTGCCGGCCTGTTGGCCGCGCCGCTTCAAGGCGTCATTCCGGAGATGGGCGGCACGATCCTCGCCGAAGCCTTCGTTGTGACCGTCGTGGGTGGGATGGGGTCGATCGGCGGCGCCGTACTGGCAGGCCTGCTGGTTGGCGTGGTGGTCAGCATGACCTCGCTGTTCGCACCTGAGATGGCCAAGGTTTCGATTTTTGCCTTGATGGCGGTCGTTCTGATCGTTCGTCCCCAGGGCTTCTTCGGCCGCGCCGGATTGATGAGCTGAGCCCGGCATGAGCGAAACCACTCAATCGATCAAACGGCCAGGTGCCGCGACTGGCAGCTGGTACGAGCTCGCGACGCGGCACCGCGCCAGCATTGTCGCGGCGGTCATCCTGGTTTTCCCGATGGTGATGCCGTTCACGGCTCTGGCGGTGAACATCCTGATCTACGGGCTGTATGCTCTCGGCTTCAACCTGGTGTTTGGGTATCTGGGTCTGTTGTCGTTCGGTCATGCGGCACTGTTCGGGACGGGCGCCTACCTCTGTGGCATTGCCATCGTGCACTTCGGCTGGCCGTGGTATGCGGCGATCGCCGCCGGGGTCGCCGGCGGATTGTTGATGGCGCTGTTGATCGGCGTGCTCGCGATCAGGACCCGAGGCATCTACTTCGCCATGGTCACGATGGCGCTGTCGCAATGTGTCTACTACCTTTTCTACCAGGCGGTTGACCTCACCGGCGGTGAGAACGGCCTTCGCGGCATTAACGTCCGCACCATCGATCTGTTCGGCCTGCGGATCGACTTCATCAATCCGATGACCCGTTACTACGTCATCGCGGCTTTTGTGATCGCCGCGTTCTTCGTGATGTCACGCATTCTGGCGTCGCCTTTTGGTGCCGTCATCGAAGCGGTGCGCGAGAACGAGGGGCGTGCCCGAGCGTCCGGTTACGACGTGACCCTGACGCGATTGCTGACCTTCGTCCTGTCAGGCGGTTTCTGCGGCCTCGCGGGTGCGTTGCAGGCCCTGCATTTGTCGATCGTTCCGATCGAAATCCTGCATTATGAAACCTCGGGCCTGGTCGTGATGATCGCTCTCCTCGGCGGAATGGGAACGTTCTTCGGGCCGATGATCGGCGCAGCTGTTTTCCTGGTCCTGGAGAACGTGGTCTCAGTGTGGACCGTTCACTGGCAACTGATCGTTGGCGCCATCTTCATCGCATGCGTGCTGTTCTTCCCGGCGGGCATCTGGGGTACGCTGATCGCGCGGGGTAGACGATGAACGCCGCGGAAGGTCAGGCAGGCGAAGTCATTCTGCGCACGACGGGCGTCGGCAAGACGTTCGGGAAGTTTGTCGCCCTCAACAATATCTCGGCCGAGTTTTCCAGGGGAGCGATCACCTCCATCATTGGTCCGAACGGGGCTGGAAAGAGCACCTACTTCAACCTGCTATGTGGCGCCTTTCCGCCGACGAAGGGCAGCGTCGAGTTCGAGGGCAGGGATGTCACCGGTCTGCCGCAACACCGCTTTGCGCACATGGGGATCGCGAAATCCTTCCAGATCACCAGCGTGTTTCCGCAGCTTACGACACGAGAGAACATCCGCGTCGGCCTGCAGGCGCTGGTGTCGCGATACGATATCTGGCGTCCCCGTGCGCGCCTGACCGAGCTGACCGAGCGGGCGGACGAACTGCTGGTGCTGGTCGGATTGTGGGAATCCCGGGAGCGTGCGGCCAAGACGCTGGCCCATGGTGAGCAGCGAGCACTGGAGATCGGCATGGCGCTTGCCAGTCAGCCTCGTCTGCTGCTGCTGGACGAACCGACGGCCGGCATGAGCCCGGAAGAGACCCGGACCATGATGGATCTGATCGTGAAGCTCGCCAGGGAGCGTACGGTCATCCTCGTCGAGCACAAGATGAAACTGGTGCTGGGGATCAGCGATCGCATCCTCGTGCTGCACCACGGAGAATTGCTTGCCGAGGGAACGCCACAGGAGGTTCGGCAGAACGAGGCAGTGAAGCGTGTCTATCTCGGTCAGCGGGAGCACTGACGCGATGCTGCAGGTCAGCAAGCTCGATGCCTGGTATGGCGCAAGCCACGCGCTGCAGGACATCAGTCTCGACGTGACCCGGGGCGAGATCGTCTGCTTGATCGGCCGCAATGGGGCCGGCAAGACGACGACGCTCAAATCGATCATGGGATTGATGGGGCGGACGCGCGGCTCGGTCACCTTCAAGGGCGAAGAACTGTTGCGCCAGCCGGCGCACGTGCGCTTCGCGTTGGGGCTGGCCTACGTTCCGGAGGAGCGACGGATCGTGCAGGGGCTGACCGTGCGGGAGAATTTGCGGCTCGGGCTGGTCGCCTCAAAGGAGAAGAAGCGGGAAGCCGAGCTGATCGCCGAGATTGCTGCGATCTTCCCCCGGCTGGCCGAGCGTATGGACCAAGAGGCGGTCACGATGTCGGGCGGCGAGCAGCAGATGCTGGCGATCGCGCGGGCGATGATCGCAAAGCCCGACCTGATCATGCTGGACGAGCCTTCGGAGGGCATCATGCCGGTCCTGGTCGACGAGATGTTCGAGCTGTTCCGCAGCATGAAGGCGCAGGGCACGACGGTTCTGCTGGTCGAGCAGAACGTCGAGCTCGCGCTCGGCATCGCCGATCGTGCCTATGTGCTGGACCAGGGGGCGGTGGTGCACCAGGCCTCCGCGCAGGCGCTGCTCGCGGACGACGAGATCAAGGAGCGCTACTGCTCGGTGTGAGCTGGCCCTCGGGTTCGTGCTTCCGCGAGCGGCCCGAACGAGCTTTATTCAGCAGCGCTGGCGATCGCGTCGGCCTTTCGATTGGTGACGACGACCTTGATCGCGTCATCCACGCGGTCCCGGGCATATCTCAGCGCTGTCGGCAGGTCGGCCAGCGGAAACGTATGCGTGTGGATCCTGGTCGCGTCGAACCGCTTCGCGGCCATCAATTCCATCGCGCGGTGAGTGGCGCTCCGGCCTTCGCCGCGGATGCCGTAGGCATAGATGTTGTTTCGAACGAGGTGCGCAACGTCCAGCGTTGCGGCCTCGTGCGGGAAGGCGGCCAGACAGATCTTGCCGCCGCGATTGGTCATGTGAATGGCCTGGTTGAGTGTCGCTTCGGTGCCGGCACATTCGACGACATAGTCTGCGCCGATCCCCCCTGTTAGTTGCTTCACGACCTCAACGACGTCTTCGTCGTTGATATTGATGACGCGGTCGGCCCCCAGTTCCTGGCCGATCGCCAGCCGCTTGTTGCGCGTTCCGGTCAGGATGACCGGGCTTGCACCAAGCGCCTTGGCCACAGCAACTGCGAGAAGTCCGATCGGCCCTGGGCCGATCACCACGACGCTCTCGCCGGCCACCAATCCCCCCAATTCCGTCAAGCCATACATCGATGTCCCCGCCGTCACCACGAGCGTCGCTTCCGCGTCGCTCATGGTATCCGGGACGCGCGCCAGCGTATTGATGTGGTTCACCGCATACTCGGCAAATCCGCCGTCGGTCGTAAAGCCGTTGGCGCGGTGACCCTTCTCCGGCTTTCCGTAGTTGAGGCATGACGTGTACATGCCCTGGCGGCAGCGTTTGCATTGGCCGCAGCCGGCGTGGATCTCGACGCTGACCCGCTCACCGATCCTGAATTCGTCGACATCAGGGCCAAGCGCGGCAACCGTGCCCATATATTCGTGACCCGGCGTGAAGTTCTTGTTGAAGGGCGCGCCGCCTTGAATGCTTGCCGGCGATCCGGCATGGATGATTTCGAGATCGGTGGCGCAGATCGCGACAGCGTCGATGCGCACCAGCACTTCGGCGCGCGACGGGACCGGCGTCGGCTTCTCACGAAGCACGAGCTGGTCGGGGTCACCAAGGACCCAGGCCTTCATCCGGTCGGGGACGGGAAGATCGGGCGATGTCTTGACGCCGGGCGGCTGGTACATGGGCGCTTCCTCTTTCCGCTCTCAGCCTAGCGCGAAACGACGGTTTGCCGCGAGCCTCGGATCATTGGCATCCGGGCTGGTGCATTTGCTGCACGGCAGCAAGCGCGTCGCAAAACATTCATACGCGGCCTATACTTGGTCGCTCCGTTGATGTTGAAATCTGCATTGCATCCTCTCCCAGACCGGAGCCTCCCATGAAGACCGTCCGCCTTGTCCTTGCGTTGCTGGCGCTGACGCTGCTCGCGTCGTGGCAATCCGCCAGGGCGGCCGACGTGATCTGCTACAATTGCCCGCCGGAATGGGCCGATTGGGCCTCGATGCTGAAGGCGATCAAGGCGGACCTCAACTACGATATCCCGCATGACAACAAGAATTCCGGCCAGGCGCTGGCCCAGATCCTGGCCGAGAAGAGCAATCCGGTCGGCGACATCGGCTATTTCGGCGTGACCTTCGGCATGAAGGCCAAGGCCCAGGACGCGCTCGAGCCCTACAAGCCCGCGCATTGGGATCAGGTCCCCGCCGGCCTCAAGGATCCGGACGGCTATTGGACCACGATCCACTCCGGGACGCTCGGCCTGTTCGTGAACAAGGATGCGCTGGGCGGCAAGCCGGTGCCGGCCTGCTGGAAGGACCTCCTGAAGCCCGACTACAAGGGCATGGTCGGCTATCTCGACCCGTCGTCGGCGGCGGTCGGTTACGTCGGCGCGGTCGCCGTCAATCTGGCGCTCGGCGGCTCGTCCACCAATTTCGATCCGGCGATCACCTTCTTCAAGGAACTGCGCAAGAACGATCCGATCGTACCCAAGCAGACGTCCTATGCCCGCGTCGTCTCCGGTGAGATGCCGATCCTGTTCGACTACGACTTCAACGCCTATCGGGCGAAATATTCGGAGAAGGGCAACTTCGAGTTTGTCATTCCGTGTGAGGGCTCGGTGGTGTTTCCCTATGTCGTTGGTCTCGTGAAGAACGCGCCCGACAAGGAGAAGGCCAAGAAGGTGATGGACTATCTCTTGTCCGACAAGGGGCAGGCGATTTGGACCAATGCCTATCTGCGCCCCTCGCGCCCGATCGAGCTGCCGGCTTCCGTGAAGGGCAAATTCCTCCCCGACAGCGACTATGCCCGCGCCAAGAGCGTCGACTGGGGCGAGATGGAAAACGTGCAAAAAGCCTTCGTCGACCGCTATCTCGCCGAGGTTCGCTGAGGCAATATGGTGCCCATCGACGGGGCACCATTCTTCCGATGTCGCAAAAATCCTTCGTCTGGCTCTGCCTGCTGCCGCTCGTGCTGGTGACCGCGGCGTTCTTCCTGCTGCCGATGGCGCGGCTGGTGGTGGCGGGCGCCGAAGGGCCGCACGGGCTTGCCGGATATCTCGCCACCCTGACCGAAGGCCGCTATCGCGCGACGCTGATCAATACCGTGCTGCTGGCGGCGGCAACCACGGTCGTCACGCTGATCGTGGCGACGATCGCCGGAATGTTTCTGCAGCGGCACCGCTTTCCCGGGCGGGCCGTGCTGATCGCAATGCTGACCTTTCCGTTGGCTTTTCCCGGCGTCGTGGTCGGCTTCATGATCATCCTGCTGGCAGGCCGGCAAGGGCTAATCGGCGACCTCTCGAACCGGATCTTCGGCGAGAAGCTCGTTTTCGCCTATTCGATCTACGGGCTCTTCCTCGGCTATCTCTATTTCTCGATCCCGCGCGTGATCCTCACCATCATGGCGGCCGTGCAGAAGCTCGACGTCGGGCTGGAGGAGGCCGCGCGTTCGCTTGGCGCAAGCCCATGGGCGGTGCAGCGTGACGTCGTGCTGCCGGCGCTGGCGCCGGCCTTTGTCGCATCGGGCGCGATCGCCTTTGCGACTGCGATGGGCGCCTTCGGCACCGCCTTCACGCTGGCGACCAACATCGACGTGCTGCCGATGCTGATCTACACCGAGTTCACGCTGGCCGCCAACTTCGCGACCTCGGCCGCGTTGTCGGTGGGGCTCGGCCTGATCACTTGGCTCATCCTTGCGCTGGCCCGCACGTTCAGCGGCAGCGCGGTCGCGGCGGCCGGGTGAAAGCATGCGCGATCGCCTGATCTTCACCGGCCAGTTCATCTTCACGCTGCTGGTTGCGGCATTCCTGGTGGTGCCCGCAGGGCTCTCGATCTCCGCCGGCGTCACCGTGAATTATTTCCGGGGCATCCAATCCGGCGTGACCCTGCAATGGGTCGCGCAGGTCTGGGAGCTCTATGCCGGGACCATTCTGCTCTCCTTCGTGATCGCCTTCGCGACGCTTGCCGTCACGCTGCTCGCCGGCGTTCCCGCGGCCTATGCCCTGCATACGCGAGGCGGTCGGCTTGCCCGCATCGTCGAGGAGGTCATCACCTTGCCGCTGGCGATCCCCGGGCTTGCGATCGCGCTTGCACTGCTGCTCACCTATGGGAGCTTTGGCGGCTTCCGCCGGTCCTGGCTCTTCATCCTGGTCGGCCACGTCATCTTCACCATGCCGTTCATGGTGCGGTCGGTCATGGCGGTGTTTGCGACCGTGGACATCAAGACGCTCGATGAGGGCGCTGCCTCGCTCGGGGCATCGCCATGGCGGCGCTTCTGCGATGTCATCGTACCGAACGCGCTGCCGGGAATTCTGGCCGGTGCACTGATGGTGGTCACGCTGTCGCTCGGTGAATTCAACCTGACCTGGATGCTGCATACGCCGTTGACGAAGACGCTGCCGATCGGGCTCGCCGACAGCTACGCCTCGATGCGGCTCGAGGTGGCCTCGGCCTACACGTTGATCTTCTTCGTGATGATCATTCCGCTGCTGGTTGCGATGCAACTGCTGGCCGACAAGGACCACAAGCGATGAATACGGCGGGGCACGGGGCGGCGGTGCGGATCGAGGCATGCGGCAAGACCTTTGCCGATGGGACGCGTGCGCTCGATCCCGCGACCCTCGACATCGCGCGCGGCGAGACGCTGGTGCTGCTCGGCCCATCCGGCTGCGGCAAAACCACGATGCTGCGCATCATCGCAGGCCTCGAATTGCCGGATGCGGGCGGCAAGGTCCTGTTCGATGGCAAGGATATGACTTCGGTCCCGATCGAGCGGCGCAATGTCGGCATGGTGTTTCAGTCCTACGCCCTGTTTCCCAACATGACGGTCGCGGACAATATCGCCTATGGTCTGAAGATCCGCGGCGTTGCCGGGGGCGAGCGCGCTGCGCGCGTCGCCGAGCTGGTCGCGCTCACGAACATCACGGGATTGGAGAACCGCCGCATCGACCAGCTTTCTGGCGGCCAGCGCCAGCGTGTGGCACTGGCACGTGCGGTTGCGATCCGGCCGGGCATCTTGCTGCTCGACGAGCCCTTGACCGCGCTTGATGCCGCCTTGCGGGACCGGCTGCGAGGCGAGCTCAACCGATTGTTGCGCGCGCTCGGAATTACGACGATCTACGTCACCCACGATCAGGCCGAAGCCATGGAACTGGGCGACCGCATCGTCGTGATGCGGAAGGGTGCGATCGCCCAGATCGGCACGCCGCGCGAGGTCTACTTCGCGCCCAAGGACCGCTTCGTGGCGGAGTTCATCGGAGCGGCGAATATCGTGGAAGCTCCGATAGACAACGGCGTGCTGATCCTGCCCGGCGGACGATTGCCGATCGAGGGCGGCGCGACAGCCGCGAACGCGACCGTCATGATCCGCCCCGAAACCATTCGCGTAACGGACGCCGGGGCAGGGCTGCTCTCGGGCGTGGTTGATTCCGTCAGCTTCATCGGCGACCGGCAGCGGCTCGTTGTGAGTGGTGCATCGAGCAAGCCGCTCAATGTCGACGCGCCCAACACGATCCTGGCCAAGGTCGGCGATCGAATCGGGCTGTCCATCGCGCCCGATGCGCTTCGCCTCCTGCCGTCCGAACCCTGAGATTCACCGATGCCGTCGAAACCCGTCCTGATCGCGCAGATCTCCGACCTCCACATCAAGCCGCCGGGAGCGCTGGCCTATGGCCGGGTCGACACCGCAAAGGCGCTTGAACGTTGTGTGGCGGCGCTCGGCGCGTTCGAGCCGGCGCCCGATTTCGTCGTCATCTCGGGCGACCTCGTCGATACGCCGTCGGTCGTGGAATACGACTATCTCAAGCAATTGCTCGCGCCGCTGCGTCTGCCGTTCGCCGGCATTCCCGGCAATCACGACTCGCGTCAGTGGATGCGCGAAGCGTTTCCGGCCGCGGCCTATGTTCACCGAGCCGGCCCGCTCGACCAGAAGATCGGGGTGAATGGCCTCGATCTTCTGCTGCTGGATTCAAGCGTCGCGGGCAAACCGCACGGCATGCTCGAACCGTCCACGCTGCAATGGCTGGACACAGCGCTGGCGACGGCAGCGGACCGGCCGGCGCTGCTTTTCCTGCATCACCCGCCATTCAAGGGCGGCATCTGGCATATGGACCGGCAAGACCTGTTCAATGCCGACGCATTGGCTGACATCGTCAGGCGTCACCCGCGCGTGCGGTTGATCGCGTGCGGGCACGTCCATCGTGCGATGCTGACCATCTTCGCCGGGATTCCCGTGACGATATGCCCGGCACCGAACCATGCGGTCGACCTGGACCTCGGACGGCTGCGCGAGCCGTCGTTCAAGGTGGAACCGCCGGCATTTCATTTGCACACATGGTTTCCCGGGCCGGACTTTGGACAGCTGGTCACGCACCAGATCCCCATCGGTCAGTTCGACGGGCCGCATCCGTTCTTTGGGCCGGACGGCAAGCTGCTGTGAGTGGGTGGCGTCGCCCCATCGCACGGATGGGTTTCGTCAGGCGGGATTTGCCGCCGATGGGCGGGGTTTCCAGATCAAGAGCGACCGCCGGCTACAATTGAGCGTTGCAACTAGGCGCGTATTTATTCCAAATTGTACCTTGGTTGCCCTCTAGCCCGATTTCACCGGTTCTGACCTATTGTTGCTGTAGGCCCCCGGTGGGGCTATAGTCCTTTCCGATTTCATTGATCGATGGCTTGTCGGTGTCGCGCTGCTGGCGCGCCGATTGAACGCAACACAATCAGTCTGGATCACGATGACCGGTGCGCTGCCCATAGAACGAACTGCCGGCGCGCCGTTGTTTCCAAACAACAAGCTGTCGGTGCTGCGCAAGCATCCTTACTTTGCCGATCTCGAGCCCGAAGCATTCGATCAGCTCTGCCGCTATGCCAAGCACACCACGCTGAAGCGCGGAACGACGATTTTCTCCAAGGGCGATCCGGGCACCAGCCTGATCGCGGTGATCTCTGGCACGGTGAAGATCAGCATCTCGTCGCCGGACGGTCGCAACGCGATCCTGAACCTGATCGAGGCAGGAGAGATATTCGGGGAGATCGCGCTGCTCGACGGTCTGTCGCGGACCGCCGATGCCACCGCCAACACCAATTGCGAGCTGTTCGTCATCGACCGGCGCGAGTTCATTCCGTTCGTGCGCAGCCAGCCGACGCTTGCGATGAAGTTCATCGAGCTGCTGTGCGCGAGGTTGCGCTGGACCAGCGACCAGGTCGAGCAGGTGATCCTGCAGGACCTGCCGGGCCGTCTGGCGAGCGCGCTGCTGCGCCTGAGCGACAAGCACAAGCCGCAGGGGCGCACCATCTCGATCACCCAGCAGGAGATCAGCGAGATGGTCGGGATGACCCGCGAGAGCATCAACAAGCAGCTCCGCGCGTGGGCGACACGTGGTTGGGTCAGGCTCGAGCATGGTGCGATCGTCGTGCTGAAGCCCGAGTCGCTGCAGGCGCTGGTCGACGCCGGCGCTGATGACGGCGAGTAGCCGCTCTCCCGTCGGCGCGGTCGCTCCGGCGTTTCACGAAATGGTGAACCGGACAATGCCTGTGAAACCATTCACATCGGCGGTGCGTGCCCTGCGGTAAGTGACGCTTCGGTGGAGCACACTCGCACCGTGGAGGAAGCCATGCAGGGCTCTTTCGACAACCGGGAGCAGCACGCGCGGCAGCAGGATCCGGAAAGCAACTACAGAAGCTTCAGCATCAAGCTGATCGCTTTGCCGGTGCTCGTGATCGTTGCATTGATCGGCATGCTGGTCAGCCACCCCGCCGCGGTCAAATGGATTTCGGACGCCGCGCAAGCGGAGTTCGTGGGAACCGACGCCGTCGATGCCGATCCGTCGACCAAGATCGCGCAGCCGGCGCCCACGGCGCTGCCACGCAATGAGACGCGGACGGTGAAGACCAACTGATCGTTGGCATCCTCGTCACGCCGCAACCCCGAGCAGCTTCGCCGCGGTCCGGCCGAGAATGTTGGCCTTGTCGTCGTCGCTCAGCGATGAGCAGGCGAAGATGTGGTCGGCCGGCGCCAGTTGCCATGGATAGGGATAGTCGCTTCCCAGCACGATCTGGCCGGGGCCAACCTGGGCGGCGAGGTGCCGGATCGCCTCGGGCGTGAAGATCAGCGAGTCGAAATAGATCTGCTTGAGGTATTCGGTCGGCGTCTTCTGCAGCTTGGTCTCCGGATTGCATCCCTTGGGTCCGACCAGGCAGGGGTGGTCCGAACGATCGGCATAGGAGGGGAGATAGCCGCCGCCATGCGCGGCGATGATCTTCAATCCCGGGAAGCGGTCAAGGGTGCCTTCGAAGATCAGATGAGAGAGCGCGATCGTGGTCTCGAGCGGATTGCCGATGGTGTTGCCGAGCCAGCCATTGCCGGAGAGCCGCTTGCCGAGTTCAGGCACGCCCTGCGGATGGATGAACAGGGGGACGCCGAGTTCTTCGGCCTTGGCCCATACGGGATGAAACCTGGAATCGGAGAATTCGACACCGTCGACCACGCCGCCGATCGCCGCGCCCTTCAGCCCCTGCTTCTTCACCGCCGTCTCCAGCTCCTGCACCGCAAGGTCCGGAGCCTGCAACGTCAGCGAGGCGAAGGCTGCGAACCGCTCGGGCTTCGAAGCGCAGAGTTCGGCGAGCTTCTCGTTCTGAATCTTTACGATCTTGCCCGCGAGATCGCGATCACGCTCGTACCAGAACGGATTGATCGACAGCACCTCCATGTCGACGGCCTGCGCGTCCATTGCGGCGAGGCGCTTGTCGATCTCGATAAAGGCCTCAGCGGCGCCGTTGACCGGCGGTAGTTGATATTTTCCGGCGTCTGCTCCGAGCAGGGCGCCGGCCTCGCGGAAGTGGCAATGCGCGTGAATGTCGATCGTCCGGATGCGCTTGCCGTCGACGGTGACCGGCAATTTCTGGCGCGACTGCTGCGCATGCGCGTTGTGGACAAGCCCGCAGCCGCAGAACACGATGCCTGCCGCCGCCGTCGCTCCCGCTTTCATGAAATCCCGCCTTGTGGTCATGACGATCGCCTCCCTGGTCTTGTTTTGTTATGGGCAGGGAGCCTAGGGACATGGGCTAGCTGTCGCAAGACCACACGCCGTGCGTGTCGCGCAATGTTGATCTGCTCAGACCGGCTTGATCCCAGCCTTGGCGACGATGTCGCGCCAATTCGGCACTTCGTCTGCAATACGCTTTATGCTTGCCATCGGGCCGTTTGCGGGCACCTTGAAGTCGGCGTGTCCACCGGCGGAACGGGACGGCGATTCATGCTATAATCCCGCCTGCGGCATTGAGAGAAGCGTGAGCGGAAATAGGGTCAGGTTAAGCCGAAGCCACGCCGACGGCAGCGCTTGCCTTGCAAGCAACTAGAAAACATCCCCGCGAGGACAGGGGGTCGATGGGAAGAAAAATGGACCGAAACCTTGTGATCCTGAATGTGAGTGCTTCGGAGACGATGTTGCGTTCCGACGGACATGCTGCCATTCGGCTAGAGACTAAGGAGATGGGCCCCATCGCCTTCGAGGTGAACCTTCAAGCCATTGCCGCGCTTCGTCGGCACTTGGCGCGGGCAGAAATGCACATTCTTCAGAGCCAGAATCAGACCAAAAACTGACTATCTCAGTGGCCTGTACGGCACGGCGAAGTATGGGCCGGTGACAGCTGGCGCCGTTAGCGCTCTCTAACGCGATATGGGAGACTTGGGTCGTTCCGCTCAGGATCGCCTGGATGGCTGGACCGTCGCTCAGGACCGTACGTGCGTCATCGAGATATTGAACAGCTCGCTGGCGAAATGTGGCGTCGATAGGTAATTGGCGCGAAGTCTCTGACCAGATCGCACGGGATATTGGCGTACGGATCAGGATTGACGACATAAGCGCTCGATGGGATCAGGAGTGTATAGTCGTCGAGTCGGCGCGCGTGCCGCAATGCCGATCCGTTCTCGACCACACTGGTGCCGCCGAGCGCCTCTCCGAGATGAGCACGGAGGATGCGGGCCATGATGTCGGTCGGTCCACCCGGCGCGAACGGCACGATGATCTTGATCGGATGTGCTGGGTGGCTGGCAGCCTTCCAAGCTGAATACGAGGGTTCGATTCCCCTCAGCAGATCGATTGGCCTCAGATCGCCTAACCGATCATCCGCGTGGGTTAGAAAGTTGAGTAGAACCCATAGACGATTGTTATCGCTCGATGGCAATCGAAGGCTTGGCTTTCCATTTCCGTTGCCGTGGGCATTTTGTAGCCCATTTCTCGATGACTTGATTGGCGATGAGAGGAAATTCCGAGGGCTCGACGCGCGAGCAGGGCGAGCTTTTCTGGCGATTGGTGGGTGAGAGGACTCCAGAGGCGGCCATAGCGGCGACGCTGAACAAGACTTGTTAGGATCTCAGACGGCGCCTGGGCTTGCCGGCAAAATGGTTTAAGTCGGCGAAGACCACAGGCTCTGCCTGGGCCATCGATTGCTTAGTGCAAGGAGTCGACAACGATGAGAAAAGGTCTCGATGCCGTGCTCGAAATCCGGAACAAACTCCCAAACGGATAGTTACCCCGTTTGTCCGCAATCGGGGAACCGGTCATGACCGAACCTTCAATGTCAGCCGATACACAGCCGCGATCGGTGCTGTCGCTTCTCGCCGCTATTCTTGCCCTCGTCGTTGCCAGCGGTGCGCTTTGGATGAGTTACGGCAACACTAGAAAGCTGGCCACTTGGCAAGAGCATGCCGCAATAGCGCCACCTCCGGATCCATCGATTGAACAGATGAAGCAAACCTTAGCGTCCCTACAGCAAGCTGTGCAGGGGATTCAAGCCGACCAACAAAGGCAGGCTGAGCGGGTCGGCGACATTCAACAGAAGACTTCAGCACAGCAGGGCGAGCAGAAGCTAATTTCTGATCAGATAGGCGCGCTAAGCGCGCGAGTTAACTCGCTGGAGTCGGCAAGGGCGGAAAGCCCGGGTCCCGCGCCACAGACGACTCCGGTCCCACAAAGGCGCACGAAGCGGTAGAGTAGGGGGCCGGAAACGTGCGAAAGCGCCGCAGCCGGAGTTGAAGCGGGGAACAAGCCCTCAACGGTCGCCTAAATAGAATTGATCAAGTGATCGCGTGGCGCCGCCGCCAATGCACTGCGGGTACGCGACCACCTCAATTGCACGGAGTGGCAGTCCATTCTCCGTCGAACTCCGTTCGCCAACGGCGTAGTCCGTTCTCCACGCGGTCAAATCTTCTGATTGTATTCGCCGACCTCGGGATGCGTGCGCAGCACGGAATCCATCGCCTCGAACATGTCGCGCATGCGCCGCTCGCTGACCGGGCTTTCCACCACGACCACGAGCTCCGGCTTGTTCGAGGACGCGCGCACCAGGCCCCAGCTGCCGTCCGCGACCGTGACGCGCACGCCGTTGACGGTGACGAGATCGCGGATGGTCTGGCCCGCGACCTGCGCGCCCTGCTGCTGCAAAGTCTCGAAGTGCTTCACCACGGCGTCGACCACGCCGTACTTCGCCTCGTCGGCACAATGCGGCGACATGGTCGGCGACGACCAGGTCTTCGGCAGCGCGTCCTTCAAATCGGCCATCGACTTGCCGGGGGCGCGGTCGAGCATCTCGCAGATCGCGATCGCCGACACCAGACCGTCGTCATAGCCGCGGCCGAACGGCTTGTTGAAGAAGAAGTGGCCGGACTTCTCGAAACCGGCGAGCGCGCCGAGCTCGTTGGTGCGGCGCTTCATGTAGGAATGCCCGGTCTTCCAGTAGACCGTGTTCGCGCCCTGCTTCTGCAACACCGGATCGGTCACGAACAGGCCGGTCGACTTCACGTCGACGACGAATTGCGCATTGGCATTGATCGCCGACATGTCGCGCGCCAGCATGACGCCGACCTTGTCGGCAAAGATCTCCTCGCCGGTGTTGTCGACCACGCCACAGCGGTCGCCGTCGCCATCGAAGCCGAGGCCGACATCGGCCTTGTGCGCCAGCACGGCATCGCGGATCGCGTGCAGCATCTCCATGTCTTCGGGATTCGGATCGTATTTCGGGAAGGTGTGATCGAGCTCGGTGTCAAGCGGGATCACCTCGCACCCGATCGCCTCCAGCACCTGCGGCGCGAACGCGCCCGCGGTACCGTTGCCGCAGGCCGCCACCACCTTCAGCTTGCGCGTCAGCTTCGGCCGGTTGGTGAGGTCGGCGATGTAGCGCGCCGGGTAGTTCTCATGAAACTGGTAGGAGCCGCCGGCCTTGTTGTCGAACGCGGCGCTGAGCACGATCTCCTTCAGCCGCGTCATCTCGTCGGGGCCGAAAGTGAGCGGACGGTTGGCGCCCATCTTGACTCCGGTCCAACCATTGTCGTTGTGCGAGGCGGTGACCATCGCAACGCAGGGCACGTCGAGATCGAACTGCGCGAAGTAGGCCATCGGCGTCACCGCGAGCCCGATGTCGTGCACCTTGCAGCCCGCCGTCATCAAGCCGGAGATCAGCGCGTATTTGATCGAGGCGGAATAGCCGCGGAAATCGTGCCCTGTGACGATCTCCTGTTTGACGCCGAGCTCCGCGATCAGCGCGCCGAGCCCTATGCCCAGCGCCTGCACGCCCATCAAATTGATCTCCTTGTTGAACAGCCAGCGCGCGTCGTATTCGCGAAACCCGGTCGGCTTCACCATCGGCTCGGATTCGAAGGCATAGGTGTTCGGGACCAGCGCGGATTTCGGCTTGGGAAACATGGGTCGGCCTTATGGTCGCATGCAGAAAGACATCCCCGCAGCCTTTAGCGAATGCGCAGGCCGCGCGAAAGGTGGGACTGCGGCTGGTGGCCGACAATTGCGGCGGAAATGGCCGGCGACACGGTCGCCGGCCACATGCCCGTGAGGCTAGCCGAAACCCTCGATTAACTGCGCGACAACCAGGTCCGACGAAGCGCTGCCGACGGACATAATTGGTCCGCAATGATCCCCGAAACGGCCGTCGCATGTATGTTGCGTACCTTCATAAGCTGCGCGCGGGGTTTGCCGCAGCGGCGTTTTTGTTGAGCCTGTCGCTTTGCGGCTGCGCGACCTCCACTGGTTCATCGCCGATGGATGCTCGAGCTGAAATGCCCGCGCGGGTTAAACCAGGCACCTATCTCCCGGTCGAAGATTTGCCGCCGCCACGCAAAAATCCCGCCATGACGGCTGAACAACGATCGAAGCTTCAGGGGGAATTGACGGCCGCACGTGACCGCCAAGGGGCGGCTGCCAAAGCCCAGGGCGGGCCGATCCGCGACTGACGATCGCATCACAGACATTAGGGCAGAGGCGGGGCTATTGGCCCCTGCGCTCGGCACGAGCATCGAAATAGGCTATGACGGCTATTGTGACCGCCACAGCCAAGACGCCAATACACCCCGCAATCACAAACATCATTGCCATCGTAGGGTCAGTATTCCTACGGATAACGGCGCCGGCAATTCACGAATAATCAGTTCGAGCGCAAGCCTTCAAATTCCATGGACCGTGTGGCTCCAACGGCACGGTTTTACCGGTAAAATGATGTTAACCCAGCCCGATCTATTATCACGGCTGGAGCGCATCATGTCGGGATCCGACGTTTGGAGTGGAACCGAGAGACCGTCCGGTGAGTGGCCTCGCGCGCGCGATGAGCAGCGGTTCGACGGCTATCACCGGTTCGACGGCGGCTTCTCGCGGCCGCCGCAGAGTTCAAAAAACGTGATATTGGACCGGGACAACCCGCCCGTTCGGCGATCCAGTCAGCGGCCGGGCGGTTGAGAGGCGGACAAGAAGAGCGCGCGTTTTTTGAGATAGCCTAACTAGGTCATGCGCTTATCGTTGTAATGTGCTTGATCGGCCCTCGGCGCCCCTTAGCAACGCCATGTGAGGCCTCGGCGCATCAATCCCCCGCGCCGGGGCCTTTTGGTTGGCAATGCTCCGTCGGGCACTGAGGCGACACACTGCGACGCGGTTTCGATCGCAGTGATGCGTCGAAGGAGCCGCGACGATCGAGAGGGTGATGCAAAGACCAATTTGCACCTGACCAGGAAGCCGCGGTTCTGCTGCTGGTCTCACTCAACTGCAGCTTGGCGCCATTTAATCGAGTGTCGGAACCAAAAAAACATCAAGAGCAAAATTTCTGCGGCGATCGCTGCGAGCAGGCCCCAGCGAGCGGCATGAGTTGGGTTAGGGGCGTCGGGCAGGTTCGGTGGGCTAAACACAGCATCCTGCGAGGCTCCTAGCGTTTGCAGTTTTAGCTGCTCAATTCGTTTATTGGCCTGGTCGATCTTGGTGATAAGAGCGATGGCCGGGGTCAAGGCATCTTCGGAAAGCGTGTTCTCGGCGTGCAGCACTGGTGGCGACGCCTTCTTGATGACGTCGAGCAAGGCCGACATCTGCGGAATCAATTGCTCCGTTCGCGCAATCTCGTCGTTCAGTGCCTTCAGTTTAATCGGTGGTGGGATTGTCGCCTCAATCCAGGCCGCTATGAACGCAGCATTGATGGCTTGCGCCATCGTCGGATCGGCATTGGTTACGCTCAGACGAAACAGTGGCGATGTTCGAGGGTTTTCTTTTTGCGCGACTGAGATCGACCGGTTGCTATCGAGTGCGCGGCGACGATCCTCGGCGGTGGCGCCGTCGACCTTGAATTTGGTGAGTAGCTGATCGAGCACGGGGACAGTGCTCATGATGGCGTCGGCTGCGCGTGCCGAGTTCTCATCAAGCCGTAAATAGGCCACGCTAGTATATTCCTTGGTTCGGAAGCTCGCGTAAGCTGCAACTACGGTGCCTGCAATGAGTGGCGCCACGATCAATGCGACAACGTTCTTGCGAACTACCGCAAAGATTTCTCGGATGATAAGAACTGCTGCTGAGGAATTGGCTTCAGAAAACTGCGATTCTTGAAAATTGCTCGACGTCACTTCGTCCTCCCCTCCTTTTTAGTCTAACCCAAAGGAACTCGTGCCCGAACATGGTTAGTCGTGGAGGCTCGTCGGAAATCACCCGCTGGGAAGAAACTGTTTCTTTGATCTAAAGTTCCGCGAGGATCGATCGCCGGCCGGCGTTGTCATCTCAAGCTGAGTCCGGTGCCTTAACGTCGGGCTCTTCTTGATGCCTCACAGGTATCCGCGGCGATCTCATCGCGCTGGCAGGCGTCATACTCGGCATGGAACTGCCACATCTGGCGCGAACTGTCGGGTTACCGCAGGCGGTATTTCGAGTGGCTTTCGGGTGATGGGCATCGCCGAGAGATGGGTATTAAGGACTTACGAGTTCCATATAGACCAATTGCCGCATTGTTTCTCGAAGGCTAATTCGCTGAAAATCTCGATTACGCAGCGGAATGCTACAACGGATGCGGAACTACAGCACCAGCGTTGGGTAGGGACGTTGGTGCTTTTTATGCGAACGAGTGTTTTGCCTGCTTGCGTCATCTGCGGAATCGGCGAGAGCCCTAGCAACTTTTGGGGGCCAGGGAGGCAGTTGTCGGGGCCCTCTATGCGGCTGGTCCAACGCCAGCCCACTCGCAATTGAAAGGCTGCCAGCTTTAGGTCCAGAGCGTCCCTATTTCTGAGGCTAGCCGGGTGCGAGTCCGACCCTATATCGCTGCGCAAGGCGCCAGAACCAGTCTTGGTCGAGGTTGGTCTGCCGATCAATTTCTCTGACCGAGCTGCGTGCGCGATCGAACAGCGCGTAGCAAAGGCCTTCGTCGTCGTGGCGGGCGTAATAGGCGATGCCGTCGGGATTGAGCGGATGGCTGAAAAGCGCCTTCGACCAGGCCTGCGGCACGTCGTAAGGCAGTCCGCCATGCACCACCTCGGCGGTCGCGCCGAGAATAGCGAGCGAGGGCCCGGCCAGTCTGATCAGCGAAAGGTCCGCTGTGATCTCCAGACGAGCATAGGCCTTGAGGCGGAGCAGGCTGGTATCAAGCAGCGTCCGGCCGGGCACGCGGAGGAACGTTTCTGCGAAGGCGCCAAAGGGCTCCCGGGCCGCATAGAGAACGCCATAGCTGCCGTCGGGAGCGTTCAGCCGGCCGAGACGCGAGGTGTCGAAGAAGATCGGATCGTACGCGGCGGTGTAGAACCGGTGAACGACCGTACCCGCCCGCAGCCGGACCAGGCGGGGACGGCGGCGGTCGAGATCGTCCGGCGGCAGTGGAGCGGTCACGCGCCTTGCTGGGCCATACGCCGGGCGGCCTCGACCACAAGTTCAACCCTGCCTTCCCTGAGGAGGTCGATCGGCTTGCGGCCGCCCAGCCGGTCGTCAGGTTGGGCCAGGAAATTCAGAACGGTCCAGGGGTTGTTGGTCGGCAGCGCTTCCTGGACGGACTTCAGACCTTCGACGACGGTGCCGTCGGCGTTGAACTGAAGCGTCGGAAAGCTCCGGTGATTGCTCGGACCTGGCACCGCGAGGAGGCTGCCTTCCTGCACGCGCTTGTCGACAGCCTGCCGCGAGATGCCGCGCAGGAGCGTTCTGACCTGGTCCAAATCATAGGCGCCGCCGGATCGCCGAAGGTCCTCCTGCGCAATGCGGACACCTTCGAGAACCGCGAGCGCGCGGGCATCGGGTGCGAATGCGTCCTTGTTGACGACAGCGGCTTGCTTCGCTGCCTCGGAGAAGAACCGGAATGCTTGCCCCGCCAGATGCTTGTTCCGCTCACGCACCTTCTGCAGTGCGGTCGCGTTTTTGGAAACGATAGCGACTTGCGCGTCAGCGGGCAGCGCCAGGTTCTTCAAAGCGGCGGGCTTCTGCTTAAGTACCATCATTACGCCGTCCCCCCGGAGGGACAGATCCTCGGTACCGGATGGCTTAGACTGTGCCTTGGACATGAGCTGAACTCCGTCTTGAATATCGGGACGTTGTGCAACTTTGTCAACTTTGACAAACCGTAGAAGAGGTATTTTGGTAGGGAAAATTGGGCCGAGGTGGTTTCGCCGGCACTCCCCGCGAATCGTGCGGAGAAGAGTGCCCTAAATTAATCTCCCGATAGCTCGTGGCGCGAGATGGATGGCCGTTTGGGCAGTCCGTCGCGCAGCGATATTGCTTTCGACGCGCGCTTTCTCCGGCTGACCGATATGACCATCGACGTTGAAGCACAAACAGCCCTGGTTCGATTTTTGCACTCGCTGGGGCCGATCCGGGCGAGGCCGAACCGGCAATCCAGTTCGATCATGCCGTTCACCTTCAATTGAGGAGCTTCCTCACTCACGCCGAGACTGCCGCAGCAGCGATCTTGCTTCGACGGGTTTGATTGTGCCGGATCTCGCTGCCGACTGCTATTTTTATTCAAGTTGAATGCGATCCCGCTTTTCATCTCGCCGCGTTCGTTGCGAGCGTCGAGTGGGGGCGGAAAAATGTTTCCGGCAAAAATCTACGTCGGCGAGATCGCGGTCGTGTCCCGCGGCATCGAGCCGCCAATTGTTCGAACTCCAGTGTAAGCATTCGAGGATTGGTGGAAGCGGGTCGAATCTCTTAACGGCAGTAGGATTCGTCATATCGCCAGAATCCGTCAGATCCGAAGTTGTTCTAAAGGAAATGAGTTCGCATTGAGACTCAACAAGCGGCTGACGCCGGTCATTTTCAGCAGCGTCGAAGACAAGCTTATACCGGAGCGCTAATCCTGCACGCTGTGCTCCACCCATCTTACGACTGTCTGGCTTGTGGATAGTCCGCGGCATGACGAGACAGGCGACGCGCAAAAATCGCGGACAACCTGGCGTGGCATGAAATCACCCGGAGTTTGGCAGGATATCACCTTGCCGGACGCGGTCCGGATTCTAATGCTCCGAGCCTGGAGAGGAGACACCCCGAGCCCTGAATCTCTGCGGCGCAACGCACGCGGAAGAGCACGGCGATCAGCAAATGTCTCCGAGGGAGGAATCGGATGCCGCAACTGTCGCCCGATCGCACGCGACAAATCCTTGCCGATAGCGCGTTCAGGGAGCTCGTTTCGGGACGCGCGAGACTGCGATGGGGTCTGTCCATCCTGACGCTGGTCATGTTCTTCGGCTTCATCGCGCTGATCTCGACCGCAAAAGCCGCGCTCGGCGCGAGCTTCGCCGGCAGTGCGATGCCGCTCGGCTTCGCGCTCGCGCTTCTCATGGTCACGGCGATCGTCGCGTTCACGGGCTTTTATGTTTTGCGCTCGAACGCGCGCTTCGACGCCCTCGCGCGCAGCGTCAACCGGGAGCTCTGCCGATGATCGCCAGATCGCTGTTGATCGCGCTTTGCTTTGCGTTTCCATCCGTGGCCATGGCTCAGGGAGCGCCCGCGGCGGGAGCCCGCGGGCCTGACTGGATCGCGATCGGCATGTTCCTCGTGATCGTCGCCGTCACGCTCGTCATTACCTGGCGCTCGGCCGGCAGTACGCGATCGAAGGCCGGCTTCTACACCGCCGGACACGCGATCACGCCGCTGCAGAACGGGCTGGCGACCGCCGGCGACTTCCTCTCGGCGGCGGCCTTCCTCGGCATCTCCGCGCTGGTCTATGCCAACGGCTTCGATGGCTTCATCTATGCGCTCGGGTTTCTAACGGGATGGCCGATCGTGCTGTTCCTGATGTCGGAGCGGATGCGCAATCTCGGCAGCTACACCTTTGCGGATGCGGCGGCGTTTCGCCTGCAGCGGACACCGGTCCGGCTCGTTGCCGCGACCGGAAGTCTCGTCGTCGTGCTGTTCTATCTGATCGCGCAGCTGATCGGAGCCGGCAAGGTGATCCAGCTGCTGTTCGGCATCAACTACATCTTCGCCGTGCTCGGCGTCGGCGTGCTGATGATCTTTTACGTGATCGTCGGCGGCATGCAGGCGACCACCTGGGTGCAGATCACCAAGGCCGTGCTACTGCTGTGCGGCGGAACGCTGCTCGCGCTGGCTGCACTGTGGCATTTCGACTTCAGCCTCGGGCGGCTGCTTGGGGCTGCGAGCAGCATCCATCCCAAGGGAGCCGCCATTCTCGTCCCCGGCGGACTGTTTGCCGAGCCGGTGTCGGCGATCTCCCTTGGCCTCGCTTTGGTGTTCGGCACGGCCGGCCTGCCGCATATCCTGATGCGGTTCTTCACGGTGAGAGATGCCGCGGCCGCCCGCAAATCCGTGTTCTATGCGACGGCCTGCATCGCTTATTTCTGCTGGATCATTCCGGTGCTCGGCTTTGCCGCCGCGGCGATCCTGATGGCCGATCCGAGCTACTTCAATGTTGCAGCATCCGGGCAGTTCAACAAGATCGCCGATCTGATCGGCGGGCCCAACATGGCGTCGATCCATCTTGCCCATGCGATGGGCGGTCCGCTGCTGCTTGGCTTCATCTCCGCGGTGGCATTTGCGACCATTCTTGCCGTCGTCGCCGGCCTGACGCTCGCTGGCGCCTCGGCCGTCAGCCATGACATCTACGGCCAGGTGTTAGCCGGCGGCAAGGCATCCGAAGCGCGCGAGCTGCTGGTGTCGAAGATCTCGGCTGTCGCCATCGGCGTCGTTGCGGTTCTGCTGGCCTATGCCTTCGAGAACCAGAACGTGGCGTTCATGGCGGGTCTTGCGCTGTCGGTCGCCGCGAGCTGCAACTTTCCGGTGCTGGCGATGGCGATGTTCTGGCGTGGCACCACCACGCGCGGGGCCGTCGCCGGCGGTATCGCTGGCCTCGTCGCATCGGTCGTGCTGGTCGTGCTGAGCAAGACGGTCTGGGTCGCCGTCCTCGGCTTCCCGACGGCGCTGTTCCCTTACGACAATCCCGCGCTGATCTCGATGCCGCTCGCCTTCCTGTTCGTCTGGCTGTTCTCGGTGACGGACCGCAGCGAGCGCGCGGCGCGCGAACGCGAGGCATTTGCAGCGCAGTTCATCCAATCCGAGATCGGAACGGCTTTGGCCAGCGAACGCCCGGCTCTCGCAGCCGCGGCCTCGTGACGTTGGACGGCACGAACCGAGGAGCCTGGAAAACAGCATGACCAACGCAGTTCAACTCGACGACACCCACGACCCGGCACGGCGGAGCTTTGTCGAATCGGCAGACGGCGAGGCGACCGACTTCCCGATCCAGAATCTGCCGCTCGGCGTCTTCAGCACCGCGGCCGATCCGCGGCCACGGATCGGCACGGCCATCGGTGACTTCGTCTTCGACCTGAAGCGGGCGCTCGGGTCGGATGAACGTCTCGCGGCGCCGATCCGCCAGGCGCTGCAACAGTGCACGCTCAATGCGCTATTCGCGCTCGGACCCGTGGCGATGCGGGAGCTGCGCCGCCGCGCCGCCGATCTGCTTGGTCAGGGCAGCGCGGCCAATGACACCAGGCGCCGTGCGTCCGAATTGTTGACGCCGCTCGCGGACGCGACGCTGCATCTGCCGACACGCGTCTCGAACTACACGGACTTTTATGCCGGCATCTATCACGCGCAGGCCGCAGGCGCGCTGTTGACGCCGGAAAATCCGCTGCCCGCGAACTACAAATGGGTGCCGATCGCCTATCACGGCCGCGCCTCGTCCGTGCAGGTCGGCCGCGGGATGGTGCGGCGGCCGCTCGGGCAGCGCCCGCCCGCGGCGGCAGGCGGTGCACCGAGCTTCGGCCCGTGCGAACGGCTCGATTTCGAGCTTGAGATGGGCTTCTACCTCGCCGCCGGCAACCGGCTCGGCAATCCCGTTCCGATCGCCGAAGCATCGCAGCAGATTGTCGGCTATTCGTTGCTGAACGACTGGTCGGCGCGCGACATCCAGCGCTGGGAGATGTTTCCGCTCGGGCCGTTCCTCAGCAAGAGCTTTGCCACCTCGGTGTCGCCCTGGGTTCTCACGTCGGATGCGCTGGCGCCGTTCCGCGTCGCGGCGCTGGCGCGGCCGGACGGCGATCCGCGTCCGCTCGATTATTTGTTCGACGTGGCCGATCAGTCGCACGGCGGACTCGATGTTCATCTCGAAGTCCTGCTCTCGACCGCACAGATGCGTGCCGCGAACCAGCCCGCCGCGGTAATTCTCAGCTCCAATGCAAAATACCTGTACTGGACGCCGGCGCAGATGGTCGCGCACCACAGCATCAACGGCTGCAATCTGCAGCCCGGCGACCTGATCGGCACCGGTACCATTTCGGGGCCAAGTCCGGCCCAGCTTTCGAGCATGCTCGAGTTCACCGCCGCCGGATCACGGCCGGCCGCCCTTCCGAACGGCGAGCGCCGCGGTTTCCTCGAGGACGGCGACGAGGTCATCTTCCGTGGCCGCTGCATCCGGGAAGGTTTTGCGACCATCGGGTTCGGTTCATGCGTCGGCAGGATCGGGCCCGCCGATGCCGTGATTGCTGGAAGCAACCATGCCTGACAGGGGGAGGCTGATATGGACTGTCAATCGCTGCTCATCCACGCGCATCTGCAGAACGGGGCGCTCGACCCGGACGACTTCCAATTCGGACAGCTTCTGACCTTGACGGTCGGGCTGTCGCTGCTGCTGCTCATGCGTCTGGCGATGCTGCTGCTCACTGCGCTGTAGGGCGACGGAAGTCCGACGGCGAGCGGTTGGTCCATTTCTTGAACGCCTTGCGAAAGCTGGTCGCATCGGCAAAGCCGACACGCTCGGCGACCTGGTCGATGGCCAGATGGGTGTTCTCGAGCAGCTCCGTCGCAATCGACCGCCGCATCCCGTCGACGATCGATTGGAAGGACTGCCCGTCCTCCGCCAGCCTGCGGTGGAAGGTGCGCAACGACAGCCCGAGCCGCGATGCGATCTCCGGCGCACCGGCAAATCGGTTGGGGCTATTGAGGCATGCCGCTCTGATCCGTCTGACCAGCTCCGATTCGCCGGGCCGCTCGGTCATGACGACGTCGCAGAGCTGTTGGCAGATCTTCGCGGTGATCGGGTTGGCGTTGGGGCAGGGCAGATCGAGCACCTTGGCGTCGAAATGCCATTCCATGCGATCGGCGCCGAAGTCGATCGGGCAGTTGAACATCCGCTCATAGTTGCGCCAGTGCACGGGCGCCGGAAAAGGGAAGATCATCCGCTTGCTCGGGAACGGCGACTCGAGGATGCGGCTGAACACCGCGGTCATCGAGCTGCGCCAGAATTCCGCGGCGAACGGCAGCAGCTCGCCGAGCGGGTCAAGCCCATGGCTGCGCAGGATCGCGGTCGTGCCATGCTCGATCCGGAAGCTGATCTGCCGCACCGCCGGCCCCGCCATCGTGATGTGATCGAGCGAGAACGTCAGCGCTTCGCCGAATGTCCGGCTCGACACCAGCGCATAGCCGTAAATGCCGTAATCGCTGATGCGCTGCCGGGCTCCCGCGAGCAGCCCGATGTCGGATCGCTTCGCCAGCCGCATCGCGTTGCGGTAGATCGCCAGTCGCTGGCGGTGCGAGATGCGGGCATGGGGATCCTCGAGCTGCGAAGCATCGAGGCCGGTCCGCGCGAACAGCTCCCGCACCGAGACGCCCTCCGCGGCGAGCTCGGCCGCCAGCGCGCCGAGGCCGAGCAGGCTCTGCGTCGGCGCATCGGGATCGCTCGAGATCGGCATCACGATCTTGATCGGCTTCATGGCGCGTCCTCCGCCTCCCCCTGGCACAGATTGACAGGTCGACGAACGGCTCTTCCGGCCGTTTGGCAATATTCGACATCATAAATGGCAGAGCTTGACGTTGTCACGCTTGTTATGACGGGTGACATTCAAATGATCAGAACGGCGGGACCTGCGCCGAGCAGGCCCGCACCGAGGAGACGTCTGCCCGCCGTGATACCGCGTCGAAAGCGCGTCCGGCCGGCTTTTGCATCGAGCGGAGGGAACCCGATGGCGACAGTACTTCACGACATGGACGGGGGGGTCGGCGTGGTGACGCTGGCGAAGCCGCCGCACAATTTACTCGACGACCAGCTCATCAATGATGTGGTCCGCGCCTACCACGCGGTGGTCGCGGCCGGTTGCCGCGCCATCCTGCTGCGCAGTGCGATGCGGCACTTCTGCGCCGGCGCGGAGATGGCCTCCTGGGGAACCGGCACCAAGCTGCACACCGATCAGGCCGGGCTCGAACGGGTCTGGCGCAGTCTCGAGGATGTGCCTGTCCCGACCGTTGCAGCCGTTAACGGTGGCGTGCTCGGCGGCGGGCTTGAGCTCGCTTTGACTTGCGACATGATCATCGCCGCGAACACCGCGTTCCTCGGCCAGGTTGAGGTTGCGGTCGGGTTGCTGCCGTTGCTCGGGGGCACGCAGCGCATTGCGCAACGCGCGGGCGTTGCGCGGGCCAAGGAGATCGCGATGCTCGGCCGCCGCCACACCCCCGAGGCGTTCGAACGCTGGGGCATCATCAACC
This sequence comes from Bradyrhizobium sp. C9, assembly GCF_002532045.1. Lineage (GTDB taxonomy): Bacteria > Pseudomonadota > Alphaproteobacteria > Rhizobiales > Xanthobacteraceae > Bradyrhizobium. Next base: position 103,111 of record NZ_NWTG01000015.1, read on the forward strand.
TCGTCGTCCCGGAAGCCGAATTGGGCGCATCGTCGATGACCATGGCGCGGCAGCTCGCCGCCGGCCCGACCAAAGTCATCGCGGGCGTCAAGATGCAGGCGAACCTGCAGGCGCGCGGCGGCGTCGCGGCCGCCGACGCGCGGCAGGTCGAAATCAACGACATGATCTGGAAGGCGAAGGATCGCCAGCGCGGTGCCGATGCCTTCTTCGCGTCGGGTCCGGCAACGGCCGTCTTCGAGGGAGATTGATGATGTCGGCTGCACCTCTCCAAGGATTGCGGGTCGTCGATTTTACCCGTGTGTTGGCCGGTCCGCATTGCACCAAGGCGCTGCGTGACCTCGGCGCCGACGTCACCAAGATCGAGCCGCCGTCCGGGGACATCGGCCGCGCGGGACTGCCTTACGTCGGCGGCATGGGTCTCTATTTCGTACAGCAGAACGCCGGCAAGCGGAATCTCAGCATCGACCTGAACTATGCTGAGGGACGCGAGATAGTCACCCGCCTGTGTAGGGATGCGGACGTCATCGTCGAGAATTTCCGTCCCGGCACCTTGGCGCGGTTCGGCTTCAGCTACGACGACGTCCGTGCCTTCAACCCCGGCATCATCTATGTCTCGCTGAGCGGCTATGGGCAGTCGACGTCCTGGCGCAATCGGCCGGCCTTTGCGCCTACGGTGCAGGCCGAGACCGGCCTGACCTCGATCGTGCAGGACCATTTCGGCGCGGCATTGTCGGAGCCTCGCGGCGATTCCTGTAGCCATGCCGATGTCTATACCGGGCTGCAGGGCGTGATCGCCGTGCTTGCTGCACTCCAGCATCGCAACCGCACCGGCGAGGGACAGCACGTCGACGTGTCGATGGCTGCGACGATGCTGTCGGTCAACGAGCGCGCCGGCGCGATGATGTCAGGGATCGACACCGAGGGCGAGCCGATTGCGCTGTCGGCTAATGAGTCGCACATCTTCGAGATGTCCAACGGCATCCGCCTGACGATCGCCGCCAGCCCAATCTATTCGCCGATGTTCACGCGCTACTGCGCGATGATGCGGCGAAGCGATCTGCTGGCTGATCCGCGCTACGCCACCGCTAACCTGCGTCGGCAGAACCTCGCGCCGCTGCTCGCTGAGATCCGCGCCTGGATCACGACGTTCGAGAATCTCGAGCAGCTGCAGGCGCAGGTTAGCGAAGCCGGGCTCGCGGTCGGGCGCGTGCGCACCGTCAACGAGTTCGTGGAGACCGATTGGGCCAAGGAGTGGAATGCCGTGGTCGAAGTCGATGACCGGGCCGGCGGACTCGTCCGAATGCCAGGCAATCCCTGGATCTTTAGCCAATCGGAACTGCCATTGCCAGGCTTGCCGGCCTATCAGGGCGAGCACAACGAAGACATCCTTGGCCAGCTCGACTTTGCGCCCGAGAAGATCAGGGATCTGGCGCAGCGCAACATCCTGCTCAGCCGGCGATAGACGGAGCTTGTGCAGGCCATGGTTGAAAGAGCGGTTCGATTGGATGGAGGACGGAAGCCGACGGCATCAAGCGATCCGTGACGACCTCCTCGGCATGTTCCGCAGCGTAAATTTTGTGACGCGAACTCGCCATGCAGGCGCCTAACTGTTTCCGACCCTCTCACCGCAGGCTCTAACGTTTCATGCCCGGTGCTCGCAGGCAATCGGGGGGCTCACCATGACGACCTGCTGTATTGAAAAACCGGCTTCGAAGAGCCGACTTGTTCCTTCGTGGCGCAAATCGTGAAAGCATAGATCATCGATCTCAATAGCGTTGCGCGAACGGCGGAAGGAAGCTCCAACCTCACGCACTTTTGAAAATCAAAAGCGATCGTGTAGCGACCGGTTGAGGATAATGCGGCAGCACGGACATTCTCCAAAGAAACACGGCGTTAGAGCGCATGCGTGAGCGTTTGGCAAAGACGGCTATAGTCTCGTTCGACCTCCCCGGGGAAACGACGTCCATAAAAAGCCCGCGCGATGTCTAAGAACCCCTGCGGGGTGAAGTCGGGCAGATGGCGCTTCAGGATGATTGCAGCTTCGCGAGCTTCACCGTAGCGTCCTTGCAATCCGAGAGCACAGACAAGTTCAATCCATTGAGCTGGAGCGTCGCTATAGAGCTCGATGGCTCGTCTCGCCGAGTCCTCCATCGCCTCAAGGTCTCCTGTCTTCCAAAAGCACCAGCCTGCATAGTGGTGCCACCGATGACTGCGAGGGTCTCTCGGACTTATTCGCATTGCCTTCTCGATTAATTTCAGGCTCTCGGAAACCTCCTGGCCGGCGACCCGACGAACATTTGCCAACAACGCTAGAGTCTGCGGATCCTCTGGACCATCAGAAACCGCAGTGCTTAGGAGTTCCAGTGCGAGGTCAATGTTTCCCGAAGAATAGAGCGCAGTATCGGCGCAGTTTGCCAGCACATAGGGATTTCGTGGCGCCGCTTCCCGTGCGCGGGCCGCGTAGCTGATGGCTGCTGCTCTGTCCTGCGAGGCATCGGCCCTCGACCAGAGCGCCCGCCAGGTATGAACAGCTGACAACAACGATTCAGCCATGGCGTAATCCGGCTCAATAGCGAGTGCCTGCTCCAGTTCTTCAATGGCCTGGGCCAAACCCTCAACTCGTCGCTTGAACAAGATGTGACCATTGGCCCTCTGTAGTCTGGCCCAGGCATCGAGATTCGGCGTCTCGCTTGCAAGTGCTCGCTTGATTTCAGATAGCATTAGACTTGGCAGCAATCGGCTTGCCGCAAGTTTAATGATCTCGTCGCGAACCTCGAAAAACCGGACAAATTCCCGGTCAAACGTTTCGGCCCAGATATGAAGGCCGGTTTCTCCGTCGATCAGCCGAACGTTTATGCGGAGCTGAACTCCGCGAATTTCCACGCTGCCTTCGAGGACGTAGCGCACTCCGAGTTCCGCTGCGATCCGGCGGACGTCGAGCGAGGAGCGCTTGTAGACCATCGAAGACTGACACGCGGTTACGAATAGCCCGGGGACTCGGGCCAGCGCCATCGCGAGTTCTTCGGTCAGGCCGTCGGCGATGACTTCATTGCGGAAACGTCCGAGGCCACGATCGACGAAAGGGAGAACTGCGATCGAGGGTCTGCCCTGAATGGGCGCCATTAATCGCGGATTGGGTGGCGCCGCAACATCATGCTGACGATTGATTTCAGCAATCCAGGTCGCGGGCTGGCCTTCACTATCAAGCGCCTGTTGCGTTGGCTGCAATGATCCGAGTGCCCTGCCTATGGTTGCCGAGCTTTGATATGATGGGGTACGACCGCATGATTTGAGCGCTTCGGCGAAGGTACGATATTGTTCAATCGCCAGCGCCACGTCTCCTTGATCGAGATAAAAGTGAATGAGCGATTGCTGAGCCTCCTCGCATGTCGGGTCGAGTGTAATCAATCGCTTCGCAAAGAGCTTTCTCTCAGTCGGTCCGGTAGTCGATAATCTTAACAGACACAGCAGGCTTCTGCATGCGTCCTGCCGAAACTCGAGCCGCCATTTGGCCAGCCACTCCTGAAAGACGCTGTTCTTTATGTTGGCGTCTTCAAAGAGGTCGCCCCGATACGTCCGGACCGCTGTCGCATGATCTCCGCGCTGGACCGCTTCTCGAAACAATTCGATATCGGTTCCGACCTGTGCGGGAAGCTCAACCCGGTCGCCCTGGCTCCAATCAGCCGCCGCCGTGATAACCAGGTCGTGGCGCAGTGAAAGAAGTTGTTGGCGAAGATTGGATCGTGCGCGATGGCTTTTTCCGTTCTTCCACAACAAATAGGACAAGCGTTCGCGGGTCCAATTGTCCCTCTCGACGGCCAAGCAAGCCAGGAGTGCCCGGGAGCGCTCGCTTCGGATCGGGATTGATAGCCCGCTGCCGTCGCTGACCTCAAGGTTTCCCAGACAATTCACGGTGACCTTGCGCATGATCATCATCGCAATTTCCGTAGCGCTGGATGGCGGGAAAGCTTAGCCGAAAACATTCTCCGGCCAGCGTCAATTCTTTCAATCCGAGGGCGCGGCATTTTTGACGCGCAGGTTAAAATGTTTCATGCGACAGATCGTGGCAATAAAGCTGGATGCCTTAAAACGAGACCTTCAGGGTATCAACCCGCGGCACGGGTCTCGCCGGGCAAACGTCTGAGCCGCTGCCATTTGGGAAAATGCCATTCTGGGTTGGCGAATTGGAAGGCGTCGATGCGTATCGCCGCCGATCTTCTTTGCGATCTCGGGCTGTGCCGGAATCGAACGACGTCTCATATTGCGCTGTGTGATCACGAGTCACCAAGCGCTTTGGTCCAGCGAGAATTTCAAGAAGATCAAATAAGCGATCAATAACTTCCCGAACCTGTAGCGGCGGCGAGACATTGCCGACGATCCGGCTTTCTTCTCATCCGGCTTTCTTCTCATGTCTGCCTCGGTGGGGAGAATTCGAGTGTGAACTGCCTCTCATTGCCGTGAAAAAATTCGATGAGCATGACGGTGCTTGTGAATGCGAAGACGACGTGTCATAGTTTTGTTGCCTCGTGTTGCTAGTCCTGCTCTATGCTTTGCTACTTTTAGTAAATTTAAAGCCGCCGGCTCGTTGTTCGTAGAGGGCGCCGCTATGAATGTTTTTCTGAATATCTCTGAAGTTGGGTTTTCATCCCGACGTCAGCCGCACATTGAATTGGATAGCCTCAAAATCAGAAGCCCCCTCCTGGAATCGGTCAGTCGCTAACTTGTTTCGCCCTGCGCGCGTATTTGTGCGGGGTTGTCGTTGCGTGAGTGATTTTTCTGCGCCGTCAGGTCCATTTCCAAATGGAGCAATCCAATGGGTATTCATTGGCGCTGGAACAAGGAATCCTTTAAGCGCTCCACGTTCGAATCGCTCCTCGACAAGGTCGTCCGCGAAATTTTCCCGGGCCGCGCCATAAAGCGACGGCGCATAGGCGGCGCCGTGCGTCCAGCGGCCAAACCGAAGCGCCAGAGCTTCACGCTCGAGCCGATCGAGCCGCGCTTGTTGCTGTCGGCCGATCTGTCGTACGGCAGCTCCGGTTCCAGCGAATTCTGGGTAAAGGCGGTTGACAGCACGCATGTGCAGCTTTTCAATGACGCAACACTGACCGACGCGAGCCACCAGGTCACTTCGGCCCAGCTGCTTAGCGGCGGCCAGCTGACGATCGAACGCGGCTCGCTCCTTGGTGCCAACCTTGGCGACCTCACAAGCGACACGATCCATATCGACACCGACACGTTTGCGACCCTCGACGCCAGCGCCACCGGCATCAGCACGAAGAACCTGCTCGATATCACTTTCGACGGCGGCGACCAGCGCGCTTTCCAGGACCACGTCAAACTGGACAAAGATGCCAGTCTGCAGTTCGGATTGTCGGTCACCAGCAATTCGGAAATCACCGCCACCAACAGCCTCACCGTCGCCGGCGATCTTACGCTCAAGTCCGACCAGATCGGACTGACCGGCGCGCTTCCCGGCGCCGGCTTCATCCCGGGATTCTCGCAGGCGGCCGTAGCGATCGGCAATGCCGGAATTACCCTGGACGGCGCTGACTTCCTGGCCAAGGGCGGCAACGTCACGCTGGAGGCGCACTCCAATTTCAATATCAGTACGGGCGGCGGCGCGGACGATGCCAGTGGCGTCGGTCAGTTCAGCCTCAACGATCAGTCGATTCTCAACGCCAACATGGGCTCCAGCAATCTGTCGAACGTTTCGCTGGTCCTCAGCTTCAGCAGCGTCAAGGTCGATATCGGCGACGGCTCGACGGTCAAGACCCAGGGCAGCGGCGATGTCAGCATCAATGCGCTTGTCGACGACGCCGGCGGCGGCATCATCGGCACGGCGAAGAACAACAGTTCGGTCAATTTCGCGGTTACCGTCGGCAGCGCCGACCCGGAGGTGCTGATCCACGGCGGCTCGCACATTACCTCGGCCGGCAAGATCGACGCTCACGCCACATCGGACATCAGCACGTTGAAGACCGAAGTCGTCGGTCCGGACTCGGGCGGCGACAACAGCAACTCCAAGCTGGACGGTGCGGTGGCCGTGACTGTGTTCGAAAGCAAGGCGGTGGCGGCCGTCTTCGAGTCGGCCCAACTCAGCGCTTTTGACGCTACGACAGTGACGGCGAGCAGCAAGGTCATCGGCGACACCAAGGCAGATGCGACGGGCGTGACGGCCGGCGCCGCGGTCGCGGTCTCCGTCCTGTACGGCGACACGACGGCATCGGTCGACGGGGCATCCGTCGACGGCAGTTCTGTCACCCTCAGCGCGGCTTCGGACCGCGAGTTCGGCACCGCATCGACGTCGTCCACGGATGGCTCGTCGCAACACAACGGGGGCAGTGCCGACAATCCCAGCGAGAACACGCTGTCGACCAACAAGGCGACGACCGCCGACAATACCTCCACTGGGGCGGCGGGCACCGAGAGCAACATTACCGTCGCCGGCGCCGTGTCGGTCGGCGTTGACCTCGGGGCAACGTCGGCGTTCATCAACAATGCGACGATCGGCCATGTCGGTACCGGCGCGGTCACGGTGGCGGTCGATCCGATCGACATCATTTCGGTCACCGCCGACGGCTCCAACACCGGGAGCGGAAACAACGGGGTCGGCGTCGCCGTCGCCATCGACACCGCCACCCGCGACAATCTTGCGTTCGTCGCCGGCACCACGACGATCGCTGCGAATGCGCTCAGCGTCGAGGTCAAGCCGTCGACTGCAAGCAGCTTCGATGCCGAGGCGACCTCGGGCGCCGGCGATCCGACCAAGGTCGGCGTGGCCGGCTCGTTGGCCGTCAACGTGATCCTGACCACCAACAAGGCCTATATCGACACCGGTTCGTCGCTGACGCTGCTCGGCAGTCCCGATGTCCTGATCGAAGCCGATTCAAACATCACGATCACGACCAAGGCGCTGCCGGGAGGAGAGGGCGGGAGCGACGAGACGAAATTCGGCATCGGCATCTCGGTCGCGGTTAGCTACGGCCAGGACGAGACCGCGGCGTTCCTTGGCAACAATGCCGGCGTCAGCGGCGCGAAGGGGTTGAGCCTGCTTGCCGACTCCGTCCACAAGATGGACACAGAGGCGACCGGCGGCGGTCAGGGTCAGACAGCGGTGACGCCGATCATTGCGATTTCGGTCGCCGACAATGACACTCATGCGACCCTTGGCACCGGCTCGCTGCTCACGGTCGGAGTCGATGGCTTCAGCGCATCCTCGAAGCTGACCGATACGGTTCAGACGATCGCCACCGGCGACACGAAGTCCACCAAGACCGGGGTCGGCATCTCGATCTCGCTGTCGATCGTCAATGACAGCTCGCTGTCGACCACGAACCGCGACATTGCCTCGAGCGGCATCGCCGCGTTCATGTCGAGCGCGATTTCACTCAGCGAAAGCATCTCCAGGGCCAGCTCGAAGGGCGGCGAAGACGATAATGCTTCGAAGGGCGAGGACAGCGACAACAGCAGCGTCGACGGCAAGACCAATGCACAAAAGAGCTTTGCCAATAATGAAAAGGGAAGCGGTGGGCAAACGTTCGGCTTCACTGCGGGCAACGTCAGTACGACCGCCGATACGATCCAGCTCGGATCGGGTCTCAGCACCGGCGACGAGGTGAAATTCCATATTCTCGACGCCACCTCCGGCGAAGGCCTGCTCAATAATCAGAACTATTATGTGCGAGACGTCGGCGGCGGCAATTACAAGTTCTACCATTCGGCCGATGACGCGAAAAACGACAAGAATGCCATCAACCTGATCGGTTCGCCCAACGGCAGCCAGGAGTTTGTTTCGGTCGCGCCGACGCCTTCCCGCGACACAACCACCGAGGGCACCGATCCGAACAAGACCCAGAGCGACAAGCGGCCGTCCGCATCGACGTCGAGCGGGTCGGTCAGCGTTGCCGGCGCAGTCGCCATTAATGTCGAGAACGGCAAGTCGATCGCGTCGATTCCGAGCGGGCGGCACGTCACGGCGACCGGCCTCGTCTCGACGCTGTCGAGCGCCAATATCGACAGCCACGCAATCGCCAACGGCGTCGCCACCGCAAGCGGCGGCACCGGCGTCGGCGCGGCGGTGCCGATCAATGTCAGCAACATCACCAATCTCGGCTATATCGGGAGCGGCGCCGTGGTCAGCGGCGGCGGCATCAGTGCCGGTGCCGTCATGGCGGACCGCGAAATCGCGGCGCCGGCGCTCGCGCCGAACGTCGTCACGCAGGACGGCGTCGCCAACAGCGTCTTCAAAGAGGATTCCATCTTCGTCGGTCTTGATGCCGGCCTGAAGAACGGCGACGAGGTGCTGTACACCCCGAAGGGCTCTTCGATCCAGGGTCTGAGCTTCGGCGGCAGCTACTACGTCAACGTCGCCGAGGATGGCACGATCCGGCTGTACGGCGATGGTACCGGCAACGGCAACGGGCAGTCGGACGCCGTGGCCGGCAACGGCAACTACGTCAAGCTCAAATCCACCGGAAGCGGCTCCGAGCACGATTTCTTCAAATATGTCGACCTTCCCGGCGGCGGCACCGCCCCGAACCTGCTCAGCCCGATCAAGTTCAACCCGCAAGGCACGGTGACGTTGTTCAACGCCGGCGACGACAGCGAGTTGCGGACCGGCGATCAAGTCACCTACGACGCAGCGCTTGGCGCGGCAGTCGGCGGACTGACGCAGAAAACCCAGACCTACTACGTGATCGATCTCACCGGGGGGCACTATCAGCTGGCGGCGTCGCGCGACGATGCGATTGCGGGCACGGCGATCGCCCTGACCGGGACCGGCAACGACAACCAGGTGCTGCACGACGCGACGCATTCGAGCCGGGCCGATGCGGCGTCCGGCGCCGGCGACGGCGACGTCGGCGTCGCCGGTTCTGTCGCAATCAATGTCGTCAACAACGATACCGAAGCTGTGCTGGGTCGCGGCGGCGCCGCGACGCTGACGGTCACCGGTGGCGGGGACGTCTCGGTCGTCGCGGCGAGCGATGAGGCGAATATTGCAATCGCCAGGCCGTCGGACGGCAACGTCACCGGCAAGAATGTCGGCGTCGGCGCCTCCGTCGCGGTCAATGTCATCGGCCCCGACAGCAACCATAACCTGGTCAAGGCCGCGATCACCGACGGCACCAGCATCAGCGGCACAATCGGCGCGTTGACGGTTTCCGCGACCTCGGGCGACGCATCCTACACGCACGGCGAGAACGGCGCCGAGTCGTCTTCGGGCGTGGCGGTTGGCATCAGCGCCGCCGTTGCCGTGATCGACGACACCGTCAGCGCCTATGTCGGCACCGACAACGGCACCGGAATTTCGGGTACCGGCGATGTTTCGATCACCTCGGCCGTCACCGCGGACGATTTGACCGAAACCGACGCCAAGGCGGCAGGCAAGAGCGTTGGCGTGGGCGCCTCGGTCTCGGTCGCCGTCGTCGACGTCGAGAACAGCGCTGAGGTTGCGCGCGGCATCTCCACGACGCTCGGCGGCTTCACGCTGCAGTCTTCCGCAACGGTATCGAGCGTGGCGGAGGCGGTTGCCACCGTCAGCGGCGCGTCCAAGGATAAATCTGACGACAACAATACGAGCAACGCGTCCAAGACCTCCGACGATCAGGCCAACAAGCAGCTAAGCGGCAACGCCGGCAACGCCGGAAGCAGCACGACCTCCCTGAGCACGGCATCGGGTGGCAGCACCGCTACCAGCGAATCGAGCAGCGGCAAGAGCTCGAGCTCGGGTGAGGGCGGCAGTGACTCGAGTGGCGTCGGCGTGGCCGCGGCGGTCTCCGTCAACGTGCTCACGTCGAACAACACCGCCAAGATCACCCATGGCGCCAAGATCACCGCGCACGGCGCGCTCAAGGTGTCGGCGCAGGCGGAGGACGATGCCGTCGCCAAGGCCGTTGGTGCGGCGATCGCGATGAACAACAGCACCAATGTCGGCGCCGCCGTCGGCCTCAATGTAGTGAATGCGACCAACAAGGCCCAGGTCACCGATGCCTCCACGATTTCCGGCAATGGCATCACCATCGAGGCGATCACTCCGACCGGCAAGACCGACGATTTCATCGTTTGGGGTGCGGCAGCGGCCGCGACCGGCGACAACGGCACCGCCTCGGTCGCCGGATCGGTCGGCATCAACGTCATCCACAAGTTCGAAACCGAGGCCTCGACGGCCGTCGGATCACACCTGGAGTCGGGCGCGAATACCGACGTCACCGCCAAGGCGAACTTCGATCTGCAGACCGTGGCTGCGGCTGCGGCGTTCTCCGAGGGCGGCAGCGGCTTCGGTGCGACCATCAATGTCGCGGTGATGAACGACGTCACGACCAAGGCGTTCATCGCCGGCGATGCCGACGAAGCCGGCGCCCTGACGGTCGATGCAGAAAGCACCCTCAACCCGACGCCCATCGCCATTCCGCACGCCCCGAGCGGCGCCGATCTGACCCTGACCTCGGTGGCCGTGGCGGGCTCGGCCAGCGGCGGCGACGCTGCGGTCAGCGGCTCGTTCATCGTCAATGTCCTCGATATCGACGTCGACGCGCATATCGGCAGCGGGAGCCACATCAATAAGGGCGGGCTCTATACGGCAAATGCCGGGCAAACCGTCACGGTCAAGGCGATCAATGAGACCGAGATTCGCAGCGTTGCGGGCGCGCTTGGCGTCACGACCGGCTCGACCGGTATCGGTATTGGTCTTGATGTCGAGATCTTGACCAAGCATACCTTGGCCTACATAGGCAGCCAGGCCATGGTGCAGGCCGGCGGCGCAGTCAGCGTGACGGCGACCTCGACCGAGACGATGCTGTCGATCGCCGGGACGCTCGGGGTGGGGGACGATGTCGGCGTTACCGCCTCGGTGGCGATCGCAGACATCCATGGAGACACCGAAGCCTATATCGACGGCGGCGCCCATGTCGACGCCGGCGCCGGCGTGACGGTCGACGCCTCCAGCAGCTTCACCACGACCATGATCGCAGGAGCCGTCGGTGGCGGCGGTGATGCCGGCATCGGCGTGGCGAACACGACTTTGGTGCACTCGGATACTGTGCTGGCCTATGTCGGCCAGTCCGCGAAGGTGAATGCCGGCGGCGATGTCGATATTGCGGCCTCGGCAGGCGAGGATATCATCACGATCGCGGCCGGTATTGCGGTCGGCGGCGATGCCGGGGTCGCCGGCTCGGCGGCAGTCAACGTGCTCGACGAGACGACCAAGGCCTATGTCGGCCCAGGCGCGACCGTCACCACGAGCGTCGGCAGCGGCGGCAACCTGCAGATCAGCGCCAGCGATCCGACCTCGATCGTGTCGGTGGCGGGTTCGCTGGGCATTTCGGGCGGCGTTGCGGCCGGTGTTGGCGCCGATGTCGGCGACATGACCAAGCACACCTATGCCTATATCGACTCGGGCGTGACCGCGTCCATCGACGGCAACATCATCGTCGACGCCGAAGCGAGCGAAAGCCTGATCTCGGTGGCAGCCGGCATCGGCGTGGGTGACGTCGGAGTCGCCGCCGACGCGGGCGTCCACGTGTTCGATCTGCATACCCGCGCCTTCATCGGCGATGATCCGGCCAATCCGTCCGGCTTCGGACCGGGCGACGTGCACGCGACCGGCAGCATCTCGTTTGCGGCCAATGATGCCTCGGACATCAATGAGGTCGTCGGCGTGCTGGCGGCCGGGTCGGTCGGCGTGGCCGCCGGCGTCGGCGTCGACGTCTTCACCAAGGACACCGAGGCCTTCATCGGCGCCGGCGCCAACGTCACTGCCGACGGATTTGGCACCGGTCTGTCGGTCAATACGGGCAGGTTCGATCCCCAATTCGACACCAACGCGCCGACCTTCGACCCGCAGGGCGGGTCGGCCGGCGTCAAGTCAGGTGACGCTTCGACCTTCAGCGACGCGACCAGCAACGATCCCAATGTCAGGGCGAACCTGAAATCGCAGGGGCAGGTCAATACGCCGCAACTCGGCGACATGGATCTGAACAACAATAACAACAAGACGCAGATGAAAACCGAGGACCCGTCGCTGAGCGGCCGACGGTCTGCACCGGTCCACCTCGCGCCGGGCTTCCATGGTCTCGCCGTCGCGGCGACCAACACGGACGCGATCCGAACCTTCACCATCTCATTTGCGGCCGGTTCCGTCGGCGTTGGCGTTTCCGCCGGCGTCGACGTCGTTCACGCCACCACGAAGGCCTATATCGGCGACAACGCGACCATCAACACCGACACGCCGAATGCGGGGCTCGGACCCAGGGCCCAATCCGTGCTGGTTGGCGCCGGCGACGATTTCTATCACCTCGCGATCGGCGTCGGCGTCGGCGTCGGCGGCGTGGGCGTGGCGCCGAACGTCGGCGTCAACGTGGTCGGTGATCCCGCATCGAACCCATCGCCTTCATCTACGGAAGCCTTCATCGGCAAGTCGGCTATCGTCAACGCACTCAACGATGTCGTCGTCGAGGCGACCGCATCGGAAGACACGGTCCTGGTCGGGATCGCGGTGGGCGGTGGCGGGGTCGGCGTCGGCGCCAATGTCGGCGTGATGGTCATCAACGACATCACCAAGGCGTTCATCAATGATGGCGCACATGTCACGGCCCACGGCGACGTCCTCGTTTCGGCGGTCGACGACAGCCATGTCTTCATCTTGTCCGGAGCGCTTGGCGTCGGCGGATCGGCTGGTATCGGCGCCGCGGTCGGCGTGATGGTGTTCGACAAGGACACGCAGGCTTTCATCGGTAACGGCGCGCATGTGGATGCGTTCGGCGGCGGCGGACAAGATGGCGTGTTCACCGGTGACATCACGTCCGGAAGCTTCGACAAGGCGACCAAGAGCGGGGTCATCGTCCAGGCAGAGTCGAGCGAGAACATCCTGCACATCGTGGCTGCGGGCGGCGGCGGCTTCGTCGGCGTGTCCGGCGCCGTCGGCGTCACCTTGATGAATACGGACACCGATGCGATCATTGGCCAGAATGCCGTCATCAACGGGGACCAGGTGGATGCGCATCCGGGTCAGAACGTCTACGTCAGCGCTGCCGATGCGGTGTCGGTACAAACCTTCGTCATAGGCATCGCGGCCGGATTCGCGGGAATTTCCGGTGCGATCGACGTCGGCACGCTGAATGCGAACGTCAGGGCGGATGTCGAGCCCAACGCGGACGTGCATGCCAGTGGCGACATCCATGTCGATGCCCTCAGCCTGAAGAACTTCAGCGGGTTCGACGCCAGCGGCGCGTTCGGTGCGGTCGGAGTCGGCGGGACGGTGAGCGTCTGGTCGATCGGCACGCAGATTCAGAAGACCACGACCGACAATACCGGCACCCAGACCAAGAGTGCGCTGGATGGCGGCGGCAACTCCGCGGACAGTTATGCGACGGGTCAGGTCGACAGCGGCACCGGGCTGGCGACCGGAAGCAGCGGCAAGGGCGGCGGGTTCGGCAATTTCTCGTCGGATGCGACGGGCAACCAGAACACCAATACCAACCGCGTGCATCAGGGCACGCAAAAAGCGATGACCGACCTGGGCAGCAGCGTGCCCACGGGGAGTGCGATCTCGGGCGAGGAAGACGCTGCCCCGCAGCCGAAGAATCAGAATCCCGCAGCGGTGCCGCTGGGAACCACGGCGGTGGTGGAAGGCGGCGCGAACCTGACGGCCGGCGGTGCGATCGGCGTCACCGCGAACGAATCCGACACCATCACCGTCGCCGCCGGCCAGATCGCGGCCGGCATCGTCGGCGCCGGCGCGTCGGTCGCCCTGCTGTCGGTGGCCGACAACGTCGCCGCCTTTGCCAACGGCAACCTCAGTGCGGGCGGCAACATCGATGTCAACGCCTTCCTCAACGAAGGGCTGAACCTGACCGCCATCGACGGCTCGGCGGGCTTCGTCGGGATCGGCGCAGCGGTCGTCGTGATCAACGACAACAGCCTGACCCAGGTGAGCCTCGGCAACGTCACGCAGGCGGGCGACGTCACCGTCAATGCCAGCGATACCCGTAACATCCAACAGCTCACGGGCGAGGTCGCCGCCGGCGGCGTGGCCGCGGGCGTTTCCTTCACCAACCTCAACGTCACCGGTGGCGCGAATGCGATCGTCGCCAACAACGCCCAGATCGGTCAGTCGGCTGGGAAGACGGTCCATTCGCTGAAACTGACGTCGAGTTCGACGGACACAGCGCAAACCGAGACGGTCGCCGTCTCGGCCGGCATCGGGGCGTTTAGCGTCAATTTCGCCGAGGACACCATGTCGCCGTCGGTCGATGCCCAGATCGGCGACGGTGCGAACATCAAGACGACCGGCGACGTCACCATCGATGCCGCCGCGGTCGAAAAGCTCGACACGAACATTGTCGGCGTGGCCGCCGGCGGTCTCGCGGTCGGCGCCTCGATCGCCAAGGCGGACGTCGAACCGCATGTGACCGCCAGCATCGGCAACGGCACGACGGCAGCCAACAACATCTCCGTCACCGCGTCGACCAATCAGGGTGTCGATCCGCATGGCGGCTTTGGCGCCAATGCGGATGGTGCGTCATCGGCGGGCGCCGTGGTCGCGGTGGCCGGCGCCTCGACGACCGCCATCATGAGCCCCGTGATCGAATCGGCGATCAAGGGCCGGGTGAACGCCTCTGGTAGCGTGCAGATCAGGGCGATCGGCAACAATCGCGCCGCCGCCACATCGCACGGCATCGGCGGCGGGCTGGTCGGTGTCGGCGCGAGCATTTCGGAGGCCGATATCAAGGGTTCGACCACGGCGCATCTGGACGGCGAGGTCCGCGACGATACGGGCGGCCCCGGTGCGGTCAACCTGACGATCCAGGCGCTCGACACCGACACGGCGAGCGCGTACTCGCAGGCCGTGGGCGGCGGTCTCATCGCCGGCACGGATAACAGCGCCACGGTCAGCATGACGCCGACCGTGCACGGATACATCTCCACCAACGGTCTGATCAGCACGAGCGGCAACATCAATGTGACCGCAACGGAGAACCCCGAGGGTGATGCCGTCACCAAGGGTGTCACGGGCGGCCTGATCGGCGTCGGCGCATCAAGCGGCACCACCACGATCAACCCGGACGTGCTGGCCTACATCTCCGCCGGGACCGTGCACGCCGGCACGCTCGGCACAAACCAGATCAACGTGAAGGCGACCGCCGCGCCGCCAAGCGTCAATGTGCCGACCTACACGATCACGTCGATCAATTCGGCCAACGACACGCTGCATGTGGTGGGCAACGGGCTCAGCACCGGCGACGTCGTCACCTACGACAACGAAGGTCACACGCTGATCGGTGCCACAGCGACCGGGACCGGTACGGGCAGCCTGGAGACCACCTTCACCGATCCGACGACGATCGACAAGAATACCGGCAAGCCGTCGATCGTCATCCGCCCATACAACGTCATCAGCATCGGCGTCGACGACCTGGCGCTCGGATCGATTTTCGACGGCGCCGCCGTCAACGCGGATACCGACACGATCACATTCCAGACGCCGCACAATTTCCAGAGCGGCGACGCCGTGGTTTACGAGCCGGGCGCCGGTTCGCCGGTCATCGGCGGCCTCACGGCCGGCACCACGTATTACGTGCGCGTGATCGATGGCTTCCGCATCAAGCTCGAGACGACACAGGACCGCGCCCTCAATCCGCAAAATTACCTGACGACGTTCAATCCCTCGCTGATCACCGGCGGCAACACGATCAACGTCGCCAACAACTTCACGGATAAGGAAGCGGTCACCTACGAAGCGCCGCCGGCCGAGACGTTCAGCAGCAAGCAGGTCGACAGCGGCACCAGCACGATCAAGTTCCTCAACGACGACGGGACGCCGCAGAACCCGTTCACCAATGGCGAGGTCGTCAGTTACGACAACAGCTCGTCGACCACGACGGGCGTGATTTTCGACAACTCGACCACGCTCAGCGTCACGTTCAACCAGACTGCGACGCTCGGCGTCACGTTCGGCAACAACGGTACGCACGACACGATCACGCGCACTGACGGCAAGAACTGGGTCGATTTCGGCTTCATCCCGGGCGAGCAGATCACCATCACCGGCGCCGGCAACAACAACGGCACCTTCACGATTGCCGACAACGGCGTCACCAATTCGACACTGCAGCTGACCAGCAACGGCTCGTTCGCACACAAGGTCAGCACGACGTTCACGTTCAGCAACAACGGTACGCACGATACGATCCAGCGCAACGACGGCGGTAACTGGCAGACCAGCGGCTATCAGCCGGGTCAGATCATCACGGTCGCCGGAAGCGGCAACGACGACGGGACCTACACCATCGCGGCCGGCGGCGTCGGTGCTTCCACGCTGGTGTTGACGTCGAACGGCTCCTTCGCCCACGCCAACACCGCGCAGCTCAGCCTGGGCAACAGCGGCAGCCACGATACGATCACGCGTGCAGACGGCGTGAATTGGCTCAATCTCGGCTATGCCGCCGGGCAGCAGATTCATCTCGCCGGGGCGGGCCTCAACAACGCTACCTACACGATCGACGCGAGCTATACGGGCGGCGCGATGTTGGTGCTGACGACCAACGGCGCCTTTGCGCAGGTCGACACGGTCAGCGTCACCTTCGGCAACAACGGGACCAACGATACCATCAAGCGTGCCGATGGGCTGGACTGGTCGACCCTCGGCTATGCCGTCGGGCAGCAGATCGTCATCAGCGGCAACGGCGACAACAACGGCACCTACACGATCGACGCCGGTTTCGCGGGCGGCGACACGCTGGTGTTGACGTCGAACGGCACGGTCGTTGCGGAAGGTCCCGAAACGAAGACGTTCGCAAAGCCCGACACGGTCAGCATCACGTCCGAAACCTTCGCGAGCCCGGTCAGTCCGCCCCTCGTGGCGAAGTCGATCTCGGTGGTCTCGCAGCCGGTCGAGACCAAGACGATCGGCTTGGGCCTCGCCACCATCACCCGCGCGGACGGCGCCAGCTGGCTCGACGCAGGCTTCTCGGCCGGGCAGCAGATCCACATCTCCGGCGCAGGCAGCAACGACAATACCTACACCATCGCCGACCATGGGGTGACCGCGTCGACGATCGTGCTGACGGCATCGGCCGGCTCCGTGACGGCGGAAGGGCCGGAATTCAAGACGATCAACATCGTGAAGGACGCCAAAGGCAATCCGGTGCCCGACACGATCACGCGCACCGATGGCGGCAGCTGGCTGTCGGCGGGCTATGCGCCCGGTCAGCAGATAACGGTGTCGGGCGCCGGCAACAACAACGGCACCTACACGATCGCCGCGAACGGTGTCAGCGCCTCCACGCTGGTGCTGACGGTGAGCGGATCGCTGATCCCGGAAGGTCCTGATGTCAAGACCATCAGCTCGCAGGGCGCAGCCATCGGCGGCCTGGCTGCCGGCAAGGATTATGTGGTGGCCAACGTCAACACCGGCACCGGCACGCTGCAGCTGTTGTCGACCGAGGTGGTGGCCGTCAACTTCACCCGCCACGACGCGCAAAACGACAATGGCAACGATACGATCGATCGAACCGATGGCGGCAGCTGGATCAACGACGGGTTCTTCGCCGGCGAGACCATTTCGATCACCAACACCGCCGGCAACAACACGAATTACACGATCGCTGCCGGCGGGGTCGGGACGACATCGCTGACGCTGACGGTGAAGGACACCGTCACGGTCGAACACGATGCGGCCGCGAGGATCGACAACACCACGCCGATCACCTTGTCCCAGCCGGCGGCAGGCGGCAGCGTTACGCATACCCTCGTCAAGGCCGGCGACCTGCCGATCGGCGGGCTCACCAGCGGCCAGACCTATTACGTCATCAATCCTGGCAACAGCACGACCTCATTCCAGTTGGCGTTGACGCCGGGTGGCGGCGCGATTGGCCTCACCGTGGCACCGGGAGCGTCGAACAACCACAGGATCGGCCCGGAAGGCATCGACCTCAATGCGTCCTCGGGATTGCAGGAGCTGCGCATCGATATCACCGGCGGGCCCGGCGTGGACGGCCAGCAGCAGCTGCTCGGTCCCGGCGGCGTGCCCTTGAATGTCGTCTCGCCGCCCTCCGGTGACGGCATCTCTTCGGCGGTCGGTAACGGATCCGGCGGCGGCTTCGTCGGCGTCAACACGAACCACGGAACGCTGACCGAGAATCCCACCGTCACCGCGTATGTCTCGGCCGGAATCGCCACCGTGGGCGGCGACATTTCGATCATCGGCAGCTCGATCACCAACTCGACCGCCAGCGCCAAGAACGACACCGGCGGCTTTGTGGGCGTCGGCGACTCCACGAGCGAGAACGACCAGGCTCCCACCACGATCGCCTACGTCGACACCGGGACGCACATCGTGGCCGGCGGCAACTTCACGCTGACGGCGAATTCGTTGTCGCAGGCGACTGCCGCGACGCGATCGATCACCGGCGGTTTTGTCGGCGTGGCCAATGCCACGGCGAATTCGACTATCGATTACACGACAAGCGCGACCGTCAAGGCGAACGCCGACGTCCTCGCGGGCAACACGATCAATGTGGCCGCCGACACCAAGATCGGAGATCCGAATACCGGCAGCGGCCAGTCGACCAACGCCTATGCCAGCGGTATCGGCCTCGGCGGCGATGGACACGCCCATGCCAACAACACGATCGGGCACCTCAACCCCGATAACTCGATCAGTCCGAGCAACACGACGGCCGACGTTGCTGATGCGGCCTCCCTGTCTGCCCGCGCCGTCCGGGTAGCGGCGACGGTGTCACGGATCAAGTCCGTCGCGCACAGCGAAGGTTATGGCGCCGGTTTCATCGCCATCGGCTCCGGCAACTCGAACATCAATATCGTCACAGCGAACAAGGTGTCATTGGACACTGCAGCTGCCGTGACCGGCTATGAAGGCGTCGATTTCATCGCCAACTACGATCACGTCTACACCGAGGCAAATGCATTCGGGCGCGCCACCGGGCTGTTCGGCGACGTGCACGGCGATTCCTTCAACAACACGCGTTTCGATTCGCAGATCTTCGGCGCGAAGGGCAGCCAGCCCGGCGTGACCGGAGCGATCGTCACGGCCGGGCCGCGCGATCCCAGCGACCCGCTGCTTCCGGGAGATGGCGGTTACACCGATCATCTGGCGTTCCGGGTCACGACCGCCAACGGCACCGATATCAAGGTCACCGCACCGCATGACAGCAGCAAGCGGTCGCTCGCGACCGGCGGCGACAGCGGACACGGCGGTCCGGACAACGACGGTGAGCGGCCGTCCATCGACAACGACTTGATCGATTTCAGTTCCGACGTCGTGATCCTGTCGGGCCGCTCGCCGGAACTGACGGTCACCGACAACGGCGCCGGCGGCGTCACGGTAACCCGTGACGTGAACGTCCCCGTCACGATCGACGACGCCGGCAAGAAGATCATCGTCGGCAATATCGTCAACAAGGACCCGGGGCAGGTATTCTTCAGCACCGGAAAGGATACGACCGGCGCCTTGGCGGGGTCGATCAAGCACAGCGCAGGCACCGGCCTCTGGACATTCGTCGACACCTTCGATCACGTGCGCCTGCTCAATCTCTCGCAGTATACGCTGCAGGTCGGCGGCATCAGGGTCGTCAACACGACGGTCGAGCCTTTGGTCGATATCCAGAACACCAGCTCGCTCGGGCTGAGCTTCAACATCAAGCGGACGGTGAAGCCGACGCTCGTCGATGTCGAGAGCTCCAGCGCCGCCGCCCCCGCGATCGTGCTCGACGGCCAGATCGAAAACCCGATCGGTACCACGCGCATCGTCAGCCTACACGGCGACATCCGCTCGACCGCCAGCCGTACCGACGCGGACAACGATCCGAGCCACCCGAACACCGCCGATCTTCTCGGGCAGCTGATCCGCACCAACATCCTCGATCTCGAGACGCCGGACGGCAACATCGGGCAGGATCCGGGCGATCTGTTCGGCCAGACACCGGTTGCCGCGAACCATCGCATCAACGTCGATATGGTCGACAGCGCGAACGTGCCGGCGGCGACCGACTTCCTGTCGGCGCGCGTCAGCAGCGCCGATGGCTCGATCTATCTCGGTCTCAACCAGTTCTTCACCGGCGAGCTGGTGCAGTACAGGACCGTAGGCGGCGCGACGGCGCTCAATGGACTGTCGAGCGGCGACTACTACTACGTCATCGCGTCCGACCTGCAGCACGTCCAGCTTGCCAGCATCAACGATCCGCACACCGCCCTGAAGATCAGCGCGGCCGGCCCGTTGACTGATACGCAGTCACTGACCCCGGCGCAGCGCTTCACCGTCGTGGCCGGCAATGCCGCGAACGGCAATGCGCGCGACGATTTCGCGTATCTCGACGTCAAGGCTCGCTTCCGCGACAATAACACGAGCGTGATCATCGACGCCGTCAACACCACCGGCGACGCCAACCTGAAGCTGTGGGGCAGCGTCAAGGAGACCGACGTCAGCGGCGTGGACGTCGGCAACGGAGGCGGCAAGATCGACGGCATCGACGTCGTCTATGGGGGCCACATTCCGCCGCCGCTCGCGAACGCCGAAGATCACTTCACGTTCTTCAACACGCCGGACACCACCGACGGCGGTCCGCTCGACGTCGGCATGTTCGCGCTTGCCAAGGCGAACGCCACGCATATCGACAGCATTTACGTCGTCAAGGCGCTGACCCAGGACGGTCATCTCTACCGGCCGGGCATCTCCTCGGGCCACAACATCATCGTCACGGCGGCGGAGCCGACCGCGGGTAGCCCGAAACTGATCTATGTCGAGGCGATCACCAACCTGGCCGGCGGACCTTATGATCCGGTTCCGGTACCGGCCGGCGGCGACCAGCATCACATCGACATCCTGACCAACGCCTCGATCGCCGAGGCCGAAAAGACCGGCGATCTCCGCGTCGGCCGCATCATGTCGACCGGCAAGGATGCGTTGCTGCCGAACCTCGATCCGCTGCTGCCGACCGGCAATTACGTGACCCTGAAGTCGCCCGGACGGATCATCGACGCGGTCAACGACGGGCTCGGCGCGGATGCCGATGTCGGCGGCATCAACATCACGCTGATCGCCGGCGACAGCGAGATCACCGGCGATCCCGCTCAGGACAAGTCGGGCCAGGGCGGCATCGGTACGCCTGACAATTTCCTCGAGATCAATGTCAACGAATTGCACGGTGCGCCGCTCGGCGTGCTGACTGCTTTCGATACGGATTCCGGCAGCAACACGCAGGGAATTTTCATCACCGACGTGGTGCGCGGAGCAGAAGCGAAGACGCTTCTCGGCGGCGTGGAACTGGTCAGCGACCTCGAGGTCGGCCTCGTCGAGACCAAGGGCGACGTGTCCCTGGCGACCCAGAGCGGCTCAATTCTCGATGCGCGCGCAGGCGGCGTCGGCGGCGACACCGCCAGCATTGTCGGCAATACGATCGACCTGTTCGCCGACGGCGGCAATATTGGCAACGCGAACGGCGGCAACGATCTCGAGATCGACTCGCAGGCCTATGTCGCGGGCGGCACGATCGGTGCGCGCGCGACCGGGGCCATCTACCTGACCGAAAGCAACATCGTCGATCCGGCGCTGCGGGACGCGACGCCGCCCAATCCGGCGCTCAGCGCCAATGTGGTACTGCTGCAGGCGCTGGGCCTGGGTCTCGGCGACGGCACCGCCAGCACGGGCGGGGTCGACCTGCGCTTCACCGTGCGGGAGACGCCGGCGCAGGGTGAGGATCTCAACCTGCTCGGGTCGGGCACGGTGCTGTTCCTCGAAAACGCACCCGAGTCGATCGGCCATGGGTTGATCAACACCCCGAACGGCTCGATTCTGCTGCGGGTCGCCGACGACGTCACGACCGACGCGAACTCGCAGATCCTCGCGGCGAAGAACATCGACATCTACGGCGACTTCTTCCGCACCGGCGAGATCTCGAGTGGCATTGCGGAGTTCGATGCAACCGACCCCGGCGACGGCACCGTCATGCACCTGCGGGGCGTGATCGCCCATGGTGCGGTGACGTTCGCCGCCGACGGCACGCCGGCCGGCAACCTGACACGCGTCTTCGGCAATACCGACAGCGATCAGATCTACTTCGACCAGACCTTCCTGGGCGGGCAGAGCGGCGACGCCGCATCGCAGATGCCGGGCACCCAGAGCCAGATCATCCATGACGGTCCAGGGCAAGGGTTCGGCACCGCCGCGGTACTGTCGGTCAAGTATTCGAGCGGCATGACCCGCGTTTACGGCAGCAACCTGCCGACACCGGCCGGCCAGTTTGCTCCGCCGGCCATCACGGTGGCTGCAACCGCGACGAACAACCTCACGTTCACTCCGAACAGCAATGGCGACACGATCGCGCGGTCGGACGGCAAGAACTGGAGCGACGACGGCTTTGCGGTCGGCGATGCCATTTCTATCATCGGCTCGCTGATCGACAGCACGGGCAACAACAGCCACACCTACGTCATCACCGCTCTCACCGGGGCACTGATGACGCTGAGTGCCAAGAACGTGCTGCAGAAGCAGACCCTCCACGACGACGTGAAGATCGAGAAGGACGACGGAGAGGACTTCTTCGTCGTCAACCAGCTGCAGTCGATGAAGATCACGCAGGAGACGGCGGCCGGCGTCACGACTGGCGACACCTTGACCTTCGACGGCCAGGGCGGCAGCGACACCTACGTCATCAATACGACCGGCTCGCATGGCGGCGACGCCACCGGCGATCTGCGCAACTACGTCATCAACGTGCTTGACAGCGGCGATCCGACCGACGGCGTCGACAATCTGGCGGTCTACGGCAAGGATAATCCGGGGTATGTCGGGACCGACGACGTCTTCCTGCTGCGGCGCACGACGGGAATCGCCCAGGAAAGCCCGGCCCTGCCGTCGCTCTACAAGGACGACACGGCGTTTGTCGCGGTGCTGGACTATGATCCGAGCCTGCTGACCGGCACGCTGGACCAGGCGCAGGCGTCCGACCCGAATGCCAATGCTGCCGTGCGCTCGCAATCAGTGCAGCGCGTCAACTACGACAGCGCCATCAACGGCCGCCTGGCGGTCTATGGACTCGGCGGCAACGACTACTTCGCGGTGGACGATAACGCGGCACCCACGACGCTCGACGGCGGCGCGGGCGACGACACCTTCCAGATCGGCCAGATCTACGGCTTGCAGCGTGATGGCAGCCAGCCGCAGACCCCGCAGCCGGTCGGCGACACGTATGGCGGTTCGGTGGTCGGGGCAGCGATGCCGCCGCCATTGACGGGAACGGCGGGGCTCGATGGCTTCCCGCAACTCGCCAATTCGCTGACGCCGCAGAGCATCTACGGCACGGTGGCGACGACGCGCGGCTGGCTCAGCGCCGGCGCGACATCGCCGCTGGTGGCGGAAGGCGGCACCGGCAACGACACGTTCACGGTCTACAGCAACCAGGCGCCGCTGCGGCTCGAGGGCGACGAGGGCAACGATCTGTTCACGGTGCGCGCGTTTGCGCTGGCCGAGACCGACCCGATCAGCCACGACATCGTCTGGGTCGACCCGGTCCAGATGATCGCCAAACCGCTCTTGACCAAGGGCTTCTCGACTGCCGCCGAAACCGACATTCGTACCGGCGGCGGCGACAACCAGGTCCAATACAACATCAACGCGCCGGTCTCCGTGGATGGCGGCAGCGGCTTCAACAAGCTGGTCATCCTCGGCACCGAGTTCGCCGACCATATCGTTGTGACGGACAAGGGTATCTTCGGTGCCGGCCTGACCGTCACCTACCAGAACATTCAGGTGCTGGAGGTCAATACGCTCGAAGGCGACGATACAATCGACGTGCTGAGCACGGCGCCCGGCATGGCGGTGCGCGTCGTCGGCGGGCTCGGCAACGACACGATCAACGTTGCGGGCGATGTGGCGGGCGATGTCGTCTCGCGCGACATCAACGGCACCAGCAGCATGATCAACAACCGCGTCACGTCCGCCGATCTGGCCTATAACGGCCTGGTGGCCGATGGCATCAGCCTCAGCGTGGCGCGGCCGGAGCAGGGCCAGGTCATCATCGACCAGAACGTGACCGGCGACCAAAGCCCTGGCACCACCGAAGTGACCGAAGGCCAGACTGACGACATCTACGGCATTCGCCTCGGCCACGCGCCGGTGTTCGGAGCGCATGTCTACGTCACCGTCTCGGCAGCGATGGCGGAGCAGGAGGCTCATGGCAACAACGGTTACCTGGGCGCGGGCGACATCATCGACAATCAAGGCAGCGGCGAGAGCGTGTGGCTTGCGACCAGCCAGGTCGGTCCGGGTGTACTGGTGGCGCCGGCGGCATACGACCGCGACGTCATGATCGACGGCACGCTGGTGCATGTCCCGGCACGGGCGCTGGTGCTCGAATTCGACAGCTCCAACTGGAACCAGGAGCAGATCGTTCACGTATGGACGCCGAACGACGGTACTCCCGAGGGCGACCGGACGGTGGCGATCAGCCACACGGTGCTGAGCGACGACCCGTCGTACAACCATGCGCTCGTCAGCAACGTCGAGGTGAACATCCACGACGTGAACTTGCCGGCGGTCAAGGTGACGCAGCTAGATCCGTTCAGCTCGGGCGGCCTGCCGCAATATGCGGGCAAAGTCGTCGACAACAATTCGATTGCGCTTGAGGGCGATGCGACGACCGCGGTCGGCGATCTCTATGCGATCGAGCTGACCAAGGCGCCGGTCGGCAATGTGACGGTGACCGTCAACGCGCAGGACGGCCGGGCCACCTTGAGCTCATCCGACCCGCGCTTCGTCCAGGACCTGCAGGCCTACTCGGACCAGCCGGGCGCCTATCACATCGTCTTCAACTCGACGAACTGGAACAAGCCGGTGCTGGTGTCGATCAACGCCATCAACGACCAGTCTCCGGAGAACCCGAGCGACACGCAGATCATCCAGTCGATTTACGCCCAGAAGACGCTGCCCGTCACCTTTGCGCAGAGCGCCACAGGCGACACGATCACGCGAACCGATGCGGGCGGCAGCTGGCTGTTCGACGGATTTGCGAAGGGCGAGCAGATCACGATTACCGGCGCCGGCGCCAACGACACCACCTATACGATCGCGAGCCTCGACTCGAAGACCCTGACGCTGACGGTTGCGAACACGGTCACGGCCGGCAGCTTCACCAAGACGTTTGCCATCAACGGCGTGCCGAACACGACAGACAGCGAATACAACAGCGCCTCGGTCAACAACGGGCTGGACAGCACGCAGTCGATCTATGCGCGCATTCTCGACGACGAGACGCCGGGCGTCTTCCTGCTGGAGAGCGGCGGCAGCACGCTCGTCACCGCGCAGACTGCTTCGGATCCGCCGACCACGACCGGCGACAGCTACAAGATGCGGTTGACGGGCGTGCCACTGGCGCCGGTCAGCATCGCGATCGTGACTGACGGTCAGACCGACATCAACGAAAACGATGCCACGATCACGTTGACCAAGATCGGCGGCAAGCAGCCGACCAAGCTGTTCACCGGCAATATCGTAATCAGCGGCAATACCATCACCCTGGGCACCGGCTCGGAATTGCTGAATTTCATCAACGACGGCTTCCTGCCCGGGCAGGAGATCCGCATCCTCGGCACCAACCTGGTCACCACCGACTATCAGATCAGCAGCGCCGACAACGCCGTTACCGCGAATTCGATCACTCTGACGAGCGCGCCGACCGCCGGCACCTACAATGTCGCCACGATCGACTCGCTGCAGGACGCAGGCATCTACGCCTCCGGAGCGACCAACGTCGCCTACGCGGTCGGCAGCATGCCGTTCCTGATGTTCACCGGCGATATCACGATATCGGGCAACACCATCACCCGCAGCGACGTCGGCAGCTTTGTGAACGACAATTTCGCGCCGGGCGAGATCATCGAAATCCTGAATTCGAACAACATCCAGCTCGGCAGCAATGGCGCGCCTTCGTCGCCGGCGTTCTTCACGATCGCAGCGGGCGGCGTGACCGACAAGACGCTGACACTGACGGCGGCGGTCACACCCACCGCCGGCACCTACACGGGCGCCAGCATCAACAAGATGCTCGACACGCTCACGCGCAAGGACGGCACCAGCTGGCTCGACAACGGATTCCTCGAGGGCCAGATTGTCGATATCCAGGGGATCGGCGGTATCGATCTGATCGAAAAGATCGACCTGATCACCGGCACGACCGCCAAGAAGCTCGACGTCATGGTGCTGACCGACCATCCGGCGGCGCCCGGCGGTGTCGTGCCCTATAGCGGCCGTCCGCTCGGCGGCGAAGGCACCGTTGTGACGGCAGCGAACGTCACGGTCACGCAAGAGGCGGCGGTCGTTACCTTCGCGCCGCCGAAGGCGAAGCCGGATGCGAACTATCCCGATACACCCGATCCGGTCAATTACCCCGGTCTTCCCGTTTGGTACCAGATGGTCACCGTGCCGCTGATCGGCGACCCCTATTTCGACATTCAGCCGGGACATCAGAACCTGCGCGCGTTCCCGAAGATGGCGCATTTGCTCGACGGCATCCAGGGTCCGCTGTCGGTAGAGGGCGGCACGACCGCCGAGAACGTGTCGCTGGTGCCGGCGGTGCTGCTGCCGGGCGAGGCCAACGGGCCGTTGTTCAATATCCCGCCGCAGCCGCCCGAGTCGCAGGCGATCGACACGCTGAACATCTACAATGACGGCTCACTGGCGGGCGAGAGCGGTACGCTGACCTCGACCGCGCTCAACGGCTTCGGGATGGGCACTGGCGTGCTCGATTTCACCCGGCTGGCCGGCAATGGGCCGACCTTCGGCGAACCGCTGATCTATCCGCTCGGCATCAGCTACGGAACGATCAGCGTCAACCCGCAGACCGGACAGTTCACCACCGATGGCAGTCATTCGACGATCGAGGTGCTGAACATCTTCCTCGGTAGCGGCAACGACAATCTCAACGTGCAGAGCACGCTGATCCCGGGTCCGGACTACAACGCGGACGGCACGGTCGGCATTGCCGCCGAGCATGGCGGCATCACGACCATTCATGGCGGTGGCAATGCGCCGTTGCAGGTGAATGCCAATGTGCCCGCGTTCGATATCGCGCCCGTCGCAGGCCAAGCCGGAATCTACACGCTGTCGCGCGAAGACCTGCAGTCTTGGGTCACGGCAGGGTTCGCCATCGGCCAGGAGTTCATGCTGAGTATCGACGGCGGCACGACCGGCGCGTACACGGTGGTGGCCTTCGGTAGCGTGGCGCACGGCGCGAACAGCGTGCTGACCTTGCAACAGGTCGCTGGTCCGGCCACCACGACCGGCACCGGGCTCAGCGGCACGATCTCGGTGACCGACTATCTGCAGGTCAACAGCGGCCAGCAGATCG
Source organism: Bradyrhizobium sp. C9 (assembly GCF_002532045.1). GTDB lineage: Bacteria > Pseudomonadota > Alphaproteobacteria > Rhizobiales > Xanthobacteraceae > Bradyrhizobium. The sequence continues at coordinate 130,470 of NZ_NWTG01000015.1, forward strand.
GCACCCAGACGACCGGCAGTTTCGACGTTTCGACTGCCAACGGCTTCGCCCGGATTGCCCGCGAGGACGGTTCGCCGTGGGCGTCGCTTGGCTTCGTCGCCGGACAGACGGTCTCGGTGTATCTGCCGGGCGGAAACGGCAAGCCCGTCAATATCGGCACGGCGACGATCGTCGGCTTCGATAACGGCAGCTCCGGCACCTATGGTCCGGGCTATGGCAGCGTGCTGCTGCTCAGCGGGATATCGCTGACGTCGACGACGAACGTCACGGGCACCGTGGCGGTCACCGGACGGTATCTGGTCTCCAGCGCGGCGGCCGGCCCGTTCTCCGTTACCACGAGCTCGATCACCCGTAAGGACGGCAAGAGTTGGTCCGCCGACAGCGGTTTCGTGATCGGCCAGGCGGTCGCGCTCGGCGGTCAACCGGGAGCCTGGATGGTCACCGGGTTCGAGAACAACGGCGCGACGCTGGACCTCAGTGGCGGCGATCTGACCAAGCTGCCCGCGATCCAGACCGTTGCAATGATGCGCGTCGGCGGCGACGACATCACCGTCAACGGCAGCAGCGACTTCGTCAACGGCAGCATGACCGTCAACGCGCCGGTCAACACCGACCCGGCCGGGACGCAGGATCGCATCGTCCGCGGCGACAGCAAGGCTTGGGACAGCGATAGCGGCTTCGCAGTCGGCCAGCAGGTCACCGTCACTGCCGAGTTCAGCTTCCCGAACGTCACCTTCGCGCGCAGTGCGGCAGGCGATACGATCACCCGCAACGACGGCGGCAACTGGTCAACGGACGGCTTCGCAGCCGGCCAGACGATGGTGCTGTCCGGCACCACCAGCACCAATGGCAGCCTGACCAACAACGGCAGCTTCACAATCGCCGGGGTCAGCACCGACGGCAAGACGCTGATCCTGACCGCGGCGAACACGGTGGTCCCGACCGTCGGTTCTGAACCGATGACGGTCGAGCTGACCGGCGATTTCCTGGTCACCGGCTTCGCCACCACCAAGACCACCAACGACACGCTGTTGCTGGCCGGCTCGGGGCAAGCCGGGCAGACCGCCATCCTGCCGCGGCAGCCGAACGTTCCGATGACCGTCAACATCGGGTCGCCGCTCGTCGTCTACGGCGACACGACGCAGGACGGCGTTTGGTACGCCGGCAAGTCGTACCAGGCCTCCTCGCTCGGCAAGTTCAGCGGCAAGCCGATGCCGCACATGGACAACCAGGCGTTCACGATGACGACGCCAGGACCCGGTGCGACGAATCCGAGCGATACTGTGAGTGTGACGCTTGGTACGTTCGACACCGCCGACGGCACCTTCGGGACCATCACGCGCGCCAGCGGCAGCTGGGTCACCGATGGCTACAAGGTCGACGGACTTGTGACGATCGACGGCGTCGCCGTCGGCGAAGTGAAGACGCTGAACGCTCTGACGCTGACGCTCGGCGGACTGACGCCGGCGTTTGCGGGCACCGGCACGGCAACGCACACGGTCAAGGAATGGAACACCGCGTCGATCAGGCTGCCCAACAACAGCCCGTTCGACCCTGGCTTCGTCACTGAAGGGCTGATCACGCTCGGCGCAACCTATAACCAGATCAGCTTCGCACGCAGCGGCTCGGGCGACACGATCACCCGGCTAGATGGCGGTAGCTTCATCACCGACGGTTTCGCCGTCGGCGAGACCATCGCGGTGTCGCAATCGACTTACAACAACAGCAACTTCACGATCACCGGGGTCAGCCTGGACGGCAAGACGCTGACGCTCAATGCTGCGAACAGCGTGATCCCGACACCGGTCGGCGGCAGCGAGAGCGCACGCATCACGATCGATATCGGCACCGTCGCCAAGGTTGGCTCGGAGTATCCGGTTACGTTTGCGGCCAACCCGGCCGGCGACACGATCACCCGCACCGATACCGGGAGCTGGATCACCGACAATTTCGTCATCGGGCAGACGATCTCGATCACCGGCACAGCGAAGAACGACGGCAATTACGAAGTGGCGGGAGTGACGGCGAAGGTCCTGACCCTGACTGCCAAGAGCGTCGTGACTGCCGAGACCGACACGGCGGCGATCAGCGGCCGTGCCGACAGCAAACAGATCTCCGGCCTCACGTTCAGCGGCAATACGCTGAGCCGAGCCGGTGGCAGCTGGCTCCTCGACGGCTTCCTGCCGGGCGAACAGATCACGGTCGCGCTGACCGCTCACAACAACGGCACACTGACGATCCAGAGCATCAGCGCCGACGGCAAGACGCTGACACTGACGACCAACGTCACCACCGAGACGAAGGTCACGGCTGCGATCGGTTGGGGCGCGCTGGCGAAGCACGACACGCTCGAGCTGATCGACCTGCAGCCGGGCTTCCTGGCATTCCTGCACGCGAACGCGGCCTCCAGCGGCGACGGCCAGGTGAACCTGACCAGCACGATCGTCGAGCGCAACCGGCTCGGGCAGAGCGCCGACTTCTTCGTGTTCCCGTTGGCGAACCAGTATACGTTCAATGGCAACGATGTCATCGACGCGCACAACCTGTTCGCCGGCCTTCCAGACGGACAGTTGCCGACAGTCGGCATCACCGCCTATGGCGGCGCCGGCGACGACACCATCATCGGCAGCCAGGCCGGCGACCATCTCGCCGGCGGTTCGGGCAACGATACGATCCTCGGCGAGCGGGGCCAGGACCACATCTACGGCGACAGCGGCTTTAACGTCGATGTCATCACCCGCGTCCTGACGGTCGCACAGGCCGCCGGCAATTCCGGCGCCCCGGACCTCGACCCGCTGACCCCGGGTGCCAACAACCTGATCTACGGCGAGGCGCCGGGTGTCGGAGTGACGAGCTCGGATGTCTTCGGTGACAACAACGACGTGATCTTTGGCGCGCTCGGCGACATTACGCAGGCGACCGACGGCGCCCGCGACACCACAAAACCGTTGACTCTGGTGCCACAGCGCATCGAGACGACGCTGCTGGCGCGCGTCATCAGCAGCCAGTCGCGGCAGGTCGGCGGCAACAACACGGTTTACGGCAATGGCGGCGACGACATCCTGATCGGCGGTCCCGGCAACGATGCGCTCGACGGCGGCACGGGGCGCGACCTGGTGTTCGGCGACAATGTGACGTTGACGCGCGGTCTGATCGGCAGAACTTCCGGAGCAGGGCTGCTCGGCAACTACGCCAACCTCCGCTTCGAGACGCTGAGCGGTACGCAGATCTACAGCACCGGCGCGGCCACGGACACGGCAGCGGCCGGGCTCGACTACGCCAACGGCGTCCCGCAGGCCGATCCGCGCGGCCACGCCAACTGGGGCGACTACCAGATCACGATGTACGACCCGGTGCCGGGTGGCTCGAATTCGGTGGCCGTGGCCAACAGCTACGGCAACGATTACATCGCCGGCGGTCCCAACGACGACATGCTGTTCGGCGAGGCCGGCAACGACGTGATCCAGGGCGACGGCTCGATCGACTATGTCGCGCATCTGATCAAGGATCTCGGCAATGGCATCATGGCGGTCGATCCGACCGACACGAAAGGCGGGCGCGTCGGCGTGACCGGTATCGGTCTTGGCACCAACATCGCCGGCAATCCGTTCCGTGACGCCAACAACGCGCTGAATCTCCGCCCGTCGTTCGACGGCGCATCAGATGGCCAGGACTACATTGAAGGTAATGCCGGCAACGACATCGTGTTCGGCAACCAGAACCAGGACGATCTGGTCGGCGGCAGCTCCGACATGTTTAGCCTGAAGAGTCCGACCCTGCGGCCGGACGGCTCCGACCTGATCTTCGGCGGCTCCGGCAACGCGATCGCGCTCAATGCGGCCGGCGACGCAACCGTCGATACCAGCAACGGCGGCATCAACATCACGACGAACCCGAACGGCCACGCCAACGACGCCGACAACATCGTCGGCGACAACGGCGACATCATCCGCCTGGTCGGCGTCAACGGCATCGTCGCGCCCCCGGTCGGATCGGCGGTGGTCGCCAATCTCACGATGAACGCCTACCTGACGACGACCGGCCTCCCGACCGTGGTGCAGAGCTACAACGGCTTCCTGCGCTTCAACTACGATAGCGGCCCCCACGATCCGGCGATCACGCTGTCGAAGGTTACGACCGGTGGTGGCGTGGTGGCGTATGACGATACGGTCAAGATCGTCGTGCGGGCGGTCAGGCTGCTCGACTACTCGCCGGGCGGACCGGATTTCAACGGCGCCGACCCGCTCAACCCGGCCAATGCCCACGGCGACATCGGCGCGGCCGACGAAATCCACGGCGAGAGCGGTGACGACGTCATCTACGGCGAGGTCGGCAACGACTGGCTGTATGGCGAGGGCCAGAACGACACGATGATCGGCGGCTACGGCAACGACTGGATGTCGGGCGGCACCGGCGACGATGGCATGCTTGGCGACGACGGCCGAATCTTCGTGAGCCGCAACAGCCTCAGCGCGACCTCCTCGGCCGCCAATTACAATGTCGGCCTCGGCGAGCCGCTCTATGGCGTGACCCCGCTGCTGCCGACCGACGGCGACCCCAAATACAGCAACGGCAACGCGCTCAACGAATACATCTACACGCCCGGCAACATGCAAACCGACACCATCAACGTCAGCGGCGTGTTGAAATATTCGGTCGACATCACGCCGTTCAGCGCCGATCCGAACTGGAAGGGGACGCAGCCGACGGGCGACGAGTTCTCGTACGCAGGCGCCAAGCCGAACGAGCCCAACTCCGACGGCAAGACGACGATGCACTACGACGACATCATGTTCGGCGGTCTCGGCAACGACGAGATGCATGGCGGCTCGGGTGACGACGCGATATCCGGCGCCGAAGCGCTGCCGTTGTCCTATGCGCCGAAATACGCGGCAGACGGCACCCCGATCGGCCTCTACGAGATCGATTACTACCATCCGTTCAATCCGGGCAATGTGCTGGCCTTCAACCCCACTGACCCGGATGGCAAGTTCACGCATCCGAAGATCGCGGGGCGCACCGGTGAGTTCGCGCTCTACGACGAAAACGATCCGCTGCGCGAGATCCTGCTCAACGCGGATGGAACAGCCTCGAAATGGGCGGCAGGCGCCACTCCGACCGGCGCACAGTTCTTCCTGAACTTCAACCAGAACTCGGGCGTGTACGTGCCCGGCGGAACGTCGCAGCAGAACGGCGGCCAGACCGTCACCTACGGTGCGGCCTACAACGACGGCAACGACGCCATCTTCGGCGACAACGGCAACGACTGGCTGGTCGGCGGAACCGGCAGAGACCATATGTACGGCGGCTGGGGCAACGACCTGCTCAATGCGGTCGATGACCAGACGGTGAATGGCGGGCTCAACAACGTGCCGGTCACGCAGCCGACCTATGAGGACCGTGCCTATGGCGGTGCCGGCAAGGACGTCCTGATCGCCAATACCGGCGGCGATCGCCTGATCGACTGGGTTGGTGAATACAACTCCTATCTGGTGCCGTTCTCCGAGTTCGGCATGGCCACCGTGAGCCGAACATTGCAGCCCGGCCTGCAGAGCTTCCTGTATGCGGAATCCCTGAGCGACGGCATCGACCCGACCCGCTTCTCGGATCTGAACGGCGGCGCGACACCGCCATTGCCGACCAAGAACGACCCGAATCCCGGCCGCAACGGCGAACCTGCCGGCGAGCTCGGTCTGGTGCTGCAGCAAGATAGCGCGTGGCACGGCCAGACCGGCGCACCGACCGATCCGCAGGCCGGCAATACGCCCGGCACGCAGCGCGACGTGTTGCGCAGCGCAAGCTTCACCGGCAACAGCTCGCCAACCGGCATGTTTGTGGCAGCGGGCAGTTGGAGCGTCGCCAGCGCAGCCTATTCGAACAGCCTGAGCACGGTGAGCGGAGACAATATCACTCTGTTCGATCTCGATGCCTGGCTGCCGACCTATTACGAGGTATCGGTCACGGCGAAGGTCGGCTATGGCGGCGCGAACCAGAACACCTATGTCATCTTCGATTATCAGGCGCCGGACAACTTCAAATACGCCGGCATCGATGTCCTCAATAACCAGATCAAGATCGGTCAGCGGACAGCGTCGGGATGGACCGATCTTGCTACCCTGAGCGTCAAGGGCCTGGGCACCAACAAGCAGACCGCTTTCATGCTGGCCTCGAATTTCGGGACCGCAACGATCAGCTTCAATGGCTACTCGGTCTCCTATACGTTCACGAACCCGCTCAATATGGGAACGCTGGGCCTCGGCACCAACAGTTCGCTGACCAACGTCACGTCCTATTCGGTGCAGAAGCTCCCGTTCACTCCGACTTACTCGGTCCTGGAGGACTTCTCGGACGGGGTTGCGAATAACTTCGTGCCGCAGAACGGAACCTGGACTACGACGAGCGGCACGAGCGGGCGCTATTTTGCGGTACCGCCTGCAAACGACGTCGCGCTCACGACAAGGCAGCTTGCCGTGGCACCGCTGTCGTATGTGGAATATTCGGCGACGGTCAACGCCAGCAAGGCGGGCACATCCGCCGGCTTGATCTTCGATTACACTTCGTCGAACGACTTCATCTATGCCGGCATCATTGCCGGCACGAACCAAGTCGTGCTCGGACACCGCAGCAACGGCTCCTGGTACGTCGATGCGGTTGCGACTGCGACCATTACCGCCGGCACCGACTACAGCCTGCTCGTCGCGCTGAGCGAGACCGTCGCCAACAACGTCAACGTGGTGCTCAACGGCAAGAGCGTCCTCAGCTTCAACTACAACGGCCTCGTGCACGACGGCAGCGTCGGGCTCTACGCGCGCAACGGCAACGCCTCGTTCGACAACGTGCTGATCCGCGGCGACGACGTTGCCTATGCGCGCGGTGGCACGCCGCAGTCAGCGGCGCTTGCGGCGCCTCCGTCAACGGATGTCGCCACGGTGAGCGCCGATCAACTCAGCGCTCTGGTCGCGACTGCGAAGCAAGTGTGGACCGATGCCCTGGGTCCGGCTGATCCGCGACTCTCGGTGCTTGATCAGATCACTGTGTTGATCGCCGACCTTCCGGATCAGCTGCTCGGCGCCACGACCGGCAACACGATCGTGATCGATAGCGACGCGGCCGGATGGGGCTGGTTCGTCGACCCGACGCCGGGCGACAATAGCGAGTTCACGATTCGGTTCGCCGACGGCGTGTTTGGGGCCTCTTCCTTGAGCCCGGCGGCCGGTCGGATGGACCTGCTCACCACGCTCGTCCACGAGATGGGCAACGCCATGCGGTTTGCCGAAGACACCGGCGACGATGTTGCAGGCAACACCCTGCTGGCCGGCGAGCGCCGTCTACCCGAACCGACCCAAGAGAAGGCACTGCCAGCCCCCACCGCTCTGCTGCAGAGCGGGATCATGGCGCAGCAATCGGCTCACCCTGTGGTGGCGCTGCCCGTGGGAGCAACGTTCGGCACGCCGGCCACCGCGACGGTGGCGGAACCCGTGGCAGCGTTCGCAAGCACCAACGTGCCGCCTCCGGGTGCCACCTTGCCCTCTAACATTATTCTCAAACCCGGCTTCGAGACGCGGCAACCCGAAGCTACCGATCTTGGTGGAAATTTCGTCTCGCTGTCCGCAAGCCTGGTTGGCGGTCAGGGAGCAAGTGCGGTGACGGAGAGTGACTCGTCAGCATCGGCACGTCACTCATCGCGGACTATCGACAAACCGAAGGAAACGGCCAGCATAAACTGGAGTAACGATCTCGATGCTGTCGAGCATCTGTCCTCCGGACCCTCGAGCGGCTCTCAGGAATGGCTCGACGATTTCCTGAACCATCTGGGACAAGACAAGACCCAGTGGAATCCAAACGCGGGTATGCGCGTACGTCCAATCTCAGCGAATATTTCAGGGCCCGGCTGAGGCCTACAGTAGAGGCGGAGGAGTAGAGTTATGACGACCCAATTGTTGATTTATGAAACTGTCGTTCCGCTGACTGCGGCTCGCCATCGCGGCTGCGCGATCGAGACGAAGAGAAACTATGAGTTTAGCAGCAAGACAAATTCGGTGCCTTTGATGGCAGTCGAGTTTCCGCAGGCTGCCTCGGAGTACGCGATCGTCTTTGCAGGCACCAAAGAAAGCATCATGCCCGCCGTGATCCTCGGCGTACGGGAAAGCGAGAACCTGTTCCTGTCGCGCGACGCCAAATGGGACGCCAAATACGTCCCCGCCTTCATCCGCCGCTATCCATTCGTGTTCTCGACCAGTGCGGACGGAGAGCGGCTGGTTCTTTGTGTCGACGAGGCCTATTCGGGGTTCAATCGGGAGGCCCGAGGACAAGAGCTGTTCGATGATGACAACAAGCCGACCCAGTATGTCCAGAACGTCCTGACCTTCCTTCAGGAATATCAGGCGCAGTTCAACCGTACCGTGGCGTTCTGCAAGAAGGTTCGCGAGCTCGATCTACTTGAACCGATGCAGGCGCAAGTCGAGACGACCGCCGGCGAGAAACTGTCGTTGGCCGGCTTTATGGCCGTGAACCGGGAGAAGCTCAAAGCTCTCTCCGGCGAAAAGCTTGCTGAGCTTGCCAAGACCGACGCACTGGAACTGCTCTATCTCCACCTTCAGTCGATGCGGAATTTCCAGGCGCTGCCGTCACGTCTTTCCGTCATCAAGGGGGGAACGGGAGAAGCGTCGTCCGGGGACGACGCAACGTCCGATCAGCTGAACGGGGCAAGGGCATCCGCCTAGCACTGGCCCGCGCCCTGCCGTGCGCCCGGTCTCTGTGCCACGGCAGGACGCTTTCTGGTGCACGCTGCGATGCCGCTATACGGGTGGCATCGCGGCGGCAAGCTCGACGGGGCCCTAAACAGCAATGACAACTGCGTCACCGATCTATTCCTTTGCCGAGGACGCGTCCCGCGCCGAATCGGTGGCTTGGGCGAAATTTTCTGCGGCGAAAGACAGCGCGGAATTCTGCGCCAGTTGGCTAACCATCCTGTGCATGCAGGTCGAGCGTGCCGGCGGTGGCCTGCTCTTGCTCGGACCCGACAAGGATGGTGCTTACGTTCCCGCTGCGGTATGGCCGCATCCTGGCCTCGATATGCAGCATCTCAGCCCGGCTGCTGAACGGGCGCTGACCGAGCGGCGCGGAATCGTCGTACCGACGGAAGGGCGCGGCGCCTTCATTGGTTACCCCATCGAAGTGTCCGGGACCCTTCACGGGGCCGTGGTGCTCGATATCGGCCCGGGATCCGAGGCGGCACTGCAGCGCGCTCTGCGGCTCCTGCACTGGGCGAGCGCCTGGCTCATCGATCAATTCCGCAAGGGGGCGCTGGAAGAGCGCGAGGCGCGGCTTACGCGAATGGGGATCGCCATGGATATTGTGGCGACCGCCATGCAGGAGCGCTATTTCTCGGCGTCCGCGCTTGCGGTCGCGAACGAACTGGCCGGACGGCTAGCGTGCGACCGGGTCAGCATAGGTCTCGAGAAATCCGGCAGCACCGAAGTAAAGGTGATCTCCCATACCGCGACGTTCGATCCCAAGATGGATCTCGGGCGGCGGATCGGTAATGCGATGGACGAGGTGCTGGATCTCGATGTCGCATTGGTGTTTCCGCCCCGCGACGACGTGGAGCGGGCCGCGCTCGCCCATGATGAACTTGCCCGCGAATATCGCGATATTGCAATTTGCTCTGTGCCGCTCGTCGATGGAGGACATGCGACCGGCGTCCTGACCCTGGAACGAACCAAGGGCGAGCCATTCGATGGAGCGACGATCGAGCTTTGCAAAACGGTCGGTGGGTTGCTTGGGCCGATCCTGACGCTCAAGCGCGAAAATGAGCGCAACCTGCTGCAATATGTCGGCGCGGCACTGCGCCATGGTGCCGAGGTCCTGTTTGGACCACGCCATCCCGGCGCAAAGCTGATTGCACTGCTGACGCTCGGATTCATTTTGTTCTTCAGCGTGGTCAGCGGGACATATCGCGTTGCGGCAAAAACCGTCATTGAGGGGGCCGTGCAGCGGATAGCGGCTGCACCATTCGACGGATTCATTGCAGAGAGCTTCGTTCGGGCCGGCGACACGGTGAAGGCCGGGCAAGTGCTCTGCAAGCTCGACGACCGAGAGCTCAAGCTCGATCAGGCACGGCTATCGTCGGAGCGGGAGCAGCTCGAGCGCAAGTATCGACAGGCACTTGCGGCACAAGAGCGCTCGACCATGACGATCCTTCAGGCGCAGATCGAACAAGTCGACGCGATGCTGTCCCTCACCAAAGACAAGCTGTCGCGCGCCACGTTGGTCGCTCCGTTCGACGGTATCGTCGTTGCCGGCGATCTACAGCAGCTATTGGGAACGCCGGTCGAGCTTGGCAAGTCGTTGTTCACGATCGCGCCGCTGGACAGTTACCGCGTCATATTGCAGGTGGAAGAGCGCGACATCTCCTATCTGAAGCTCCAACAGCAAGGAGAGCTCACGCTTTCAGGCGTTCCGCATCGGCAGATGGAGTTCTCCGTCGAACAGATCACGCCAGTGTCGACGGCCCAGGACGGTCGCAATTTCTTCCGCGTCGAGGCGCGGCTGCGTGACTCCTCCGAGCGGGTACGGCCTGGTATGGAGGGGGTCGGCAAGGTCGAGGTCGGTGAGCGGAAGTTGATCTGGATTTGGACGCACTATCTGGTCGACTGGGTACGCCTCACCCTCTGGAAGTGGCTGTTTTGATCGTGGGATTCAGATGAACGCGCCATTGCTCAGCAGCTGGTGGTACCGCGTTGCAACGCGAAGACCGAAGCTGCGAGCGCATGCGCGATTGCATCGGCACCTCTACCGGGGCGAGGTTTGGTACCTGCTGCAGGATCCGGCCTCCTCGCGCGTGCACCGGTTCACACCATCGGCGCGACTGGTGATCTCGCTGATGGACGGAAATCACACCGTCGAGCAATTGTGGGAATTGGCGAACCAGCACCTCCGGGATGAGGCGCCAAGCCAGGACGAACTCATCCACCTGCTGGGCCAATTGCATTCCGCGGATTTGTTGGAAAGTGACGTCACGCCCGATGTGGCCGAAGCGTTTGCCCGTGGCGAGCGCGAGGAGAGGGCACGCCATTTCCGTTCCTACGCGAACCCGATGGCGATCCGGATTCCGCTGTTCGATCCGGATCGGCTGCTCACGCGCTGCAGCGGGCTGCTACGCTTGATCTGGAGCGGTTGGGGCGCGCTGGTATGGCTGGCGGTGGTGTTGCCGGCATTCGTTCTGATTTGGCCGCATTGGCCCGAGCTGACCCATAACTTCAGTGATCGGGTCCTCGCCGTCGACAATCTTCTGGTCCTTTACCTCGTATTTCCACTGATCAAGGCGTTGCATGAATTGGGGCACGCTTCCGCGACCAAGGCGGGTGGCGGTGAGGTCCATGATCTCGGCATTATTCTGCTGGTCCTGTTACCCGTTCCCTACTGCGATGCGTCGGCAGCCACGGTGTTCAGATCCAAATATCGGCGCGCGCTGGTCGGTGCCGCCGGCATGGGAGTTGAGCTTTTCGTGGCCGCGATCTGCTTCTATCTCTGGCTTCTGATCGAGCCGGGGCTGGTGCGCGCCGTCCTCTTCAACGTGATGCTGATCGCCAGCGTCTCCACCCTTCTGTTCAACGGCAATCCGCTGCTGCGTTACGATGCCTACTATATCCTGGTCGATCTCATCGAGATGCCGAACCTGGCCGCGCGATCGGCGCGCTATTGGGGATATCTCATCGAGCGTTATGTGCTCTGCGTTCTGGACGTGGAAAGGCCCGACGGATCGCGCGCGGAGCGCATATGGTTTGCCTTCTATGGCTTCGCGTCGACGCTATACCGGATCATGGTGACGATCATGATTGCCTTGTTCATTGCGGGGCAATTCTTCTTTATCGGTGTTGTGCTCGCGATCTGGGCAGTGGCGGCCATGGCGATCTTTCCGGTCGTCAAGGCGGTGCGTCACCTGCTGGAAAGTCCCCGGTTGCGCAAGCATCGGGCGCGTTCCCTGGCCATTTCGGGGAGCCTGGTTCTCGGCCTCGCGGTTGTGCTGTTCGCCGTTCCCATGCCCTACCATTCGCACGCCGAAGGCGTGTTGTGGCTGCCGGAAGAGGCAATGGTCCGGGCAAGCGCGAACGGGTTCGTTCGTGAACTTCTGGTTACGCCCGGAACCGAAGTCGTTCGCGGAGACCCGCTGATCCAAAGTCAGGATCCGACGCTGATTGCGCAGTTGCGCAGGAGCGAAGCGAAGGTCGCCGAGCTGGAAGCCGAATATGCCGCCCAGTATGTCACCGACCGCGGCAAGGCGCAGGTCGTGCACGATAAGCTTACCGCCGAGCAGGCAAATCTCGCGCTCGTTCGCGAGCGAGCGGCCGAGCTCGTCACGCGCGCTCGCAGTGATGGCGTGTTCATCGTACCGCAAATGGTGGACATGCCCGGTCGCTATTACCGGAGGGGAGAGCTGCTTGGCTACGTCGTCGGGAAAACGATGCCATTGGCGCGCGTCGTGGTGCCGCAGGAGGCGGTCGATCGCGTTCGCCTCACCACCGATCGCATCGAAGTCCGGCCGGTTGACCGGCCGCGTCTGAATCTGGAAGGGCGCGTGCTACGAGCGGTTCCCGCAGCCGGCGAATATCTTCCGTCCGCCGCGTTGGGCGTCGAGGGGGGAGGAGATATCGCAATCGATCCGCGTGACACCAAGGGTCCCAAGACTTTGCAGCGGACTTTCCAGTTCGACATCGCGCTTAACGGGCTCGAGGCGGTGGGCCATTTTGGTCAACATGTCTTTGTGCGGTTCGATCATCACATGGAGCCGCTTTCGGTGCAGTGGTATCGCAGCATCAGGCTGCTTTTGTTGACGAATTTCCATGTCTAGGCCCGACATGCAGTTGGATCGCCGCGAACTCGCGATCAGCCGCCCCTATCCGGAGCGGGCGGAATACGAACCCGCGCTGCACGACCGGATCGCACAGGGCCTGGTCAACAGCCTGATCAAGCCCGCGGTCGGCCGGATTCGAGACCCGGCACGCGCGTTGCGCGCAATCGTCGCGCACGCGTCACGCTACGAACGTGCGTTGGCCAGCGCAAGCGACGACGATTTGCGGCAACGGGCGGGCGGGATGCGTGCAGCATTGCGCCGGCAGGGCTTTGTGCCTGAGCTGGTCGGGCTCTCATTCGCCTTGGTGCGTGAGGCAGCAACCCGTACGATCGGCCAGCGGCACTATGACGTTCAGTTGATGGCGGGATGGGGATTGCTGCAAGGCAAGTTGGTCGAGATGGCGACGGGCGAAGGCAAGACGATTGCCGCGACGCTGCCCGCGGCAACGGTTGCGTTCGCTGGATATCCGGTGCATCTGATCACGGTCAACGACTATCTCGCCAACCGCGATGCAACGGAGTTGGCGCCGCTCTATCAGTTTCTGGGCCTCAGCACGGGCGTCGTGGTGCAGGGCATGTCCAAGGCCGAGCGCCGCCAGGCTTACGCTAAGTCGGTGACTTATTGCACCAACAAGGAAGTCGCGTTCGACTATTTGCGCGATCGGGTCGCTCTGTCGCGCCGTGGCAGCAGATTGCATCTCTCGCTCGAGAAACTTCGCGGCCATCAGGAGCGGGACGAAGACCTTGTCCTGCGCGGTCTCCATTTCGGCATTGTCGACGAGGCGGACAGCATTTTCATTGATGAAGCCCGTACGCCTCTGATCCTGTCGTCGTCGGTCGGAACTGCAGAGGAGAAGCTGCAATGCGAGCAGGCGCTTGAGTTCGCCGCGCGACTGACCGCCGGAGAACATTATGACGTCGATCAGGCCGAGCGATCCGTTCTGTTGACCGCCGAGGGGCGGCGCGAACTCGGCCGCCTGGCTGGTGATAAGCTTGGTGTCTGGACCTCGTCGCGCGCCCGCGAAGAGCTTATGAGTCAGGCGCTGACGGCCATCCATCTGTTCAAGCGCGACCAGCACTATGTCGTTGTCGACAGCAAAATTCAGATCGTCGACGAATCGACGGGACGCACGATGCCGGACCGCTCCTGGGAGCGTGGTCTACATCAGCTGATCGAAGTCAAGGAGAGCTGTGAGCTGACGGATCGCCGCGAGACCATGGCCCGCATCACCTACCAGCGTCTCTTCCGGCGCTACATCAAGCTGGCGGGAATGTCCGGCACCGCGCAAGAGGTCGCCCGCGAGATCAAATCCGTCTATGGGCTCGATGTGGTGCGCATTCCGTTGAATCGTCCGTCGCAGCGGACCGTTGCGCCCCCGCGGATTTGCGCAAACCGGGCCGAGAAGTTGAACGTCATCGCCGATACGGTTGCGCGTATTGCGGTTACGGGTGGGCGGCCGGTGCTGATTGGTACGCGCTCTGTTGGGGCATCGGAGGAGATCAGCGCCGTGTTGAGGCGGCGCGGTATCGAACATGCGCTTCTGAACGCAAAGCAGGACCAGATTGAAGCCGAAGTGGTCGCCCGGGCCGGCGAGCCGGCCCGGGTCACCGTTGCCACCAACATGGCGGGACGCGGCACCGATATCGGCCTCGGGAACGGCGTCGCCGATTGTGGCGGGCTTCATGTCATTCTGACCGAATACCATGACTCGCGGCGCGTCGATCGCCAGCTGTTCGGGCGTTGTGCGCGTCAAGGGGACCCCGGTAGCTGCGAGGCCATCGTTTCGCTGGATGACGATATCTTCATGATCCATGCGGCGACGGCGGCTCAGGTCATCCGTAAGCTCGTCGGCGCGAGTGTCGACGTGCCGCTCGGCATATATCAGGCGTTGCGCAGTTTCGCGCAGTTTCAGGCCGAGCGCCGCCACGGCTACGTGCGGGTTCAGAACCTGCGGCTCGATCGGCGGCTCGATCGTCTGCTGGCCTTCTCGGGGAGAGGCGAATGAGGATGGTCACTGTATCCAGGCTCGGCTGCGGCGCGTTGATCTTTCTCGCGTTAACTATTTCAGGGGGCATTGATGCGCGTGCGCAAGACCGCAACGCCGAGGGTCAGTTCGATTGCCTGATCCAGCCAAAAATGGTGCTCAAGCTCGGGACGTCGGTGCCGGGCCTGTTGAGCGAGGTGCTCGTCGATCGTGGCGACGTGGTCAAGAAGGGCGATGTGCTCGCGCGCCTCGAGTCGGGAGTGGAGCAGGCCGCGGAGGCATTGGCCAAGGTCCGTGCCGAGAACGATGCAACGGTTCGTTCCAGCGTCGCCAAGCTTGAGTTTCAGCGACGCAAGGACGACCGGGCGAAGCAGTTGCGCAAGAGCGACTCGGTCACGGTCGCGGTTGCTGACGAAGCCGAAACCGGCGCGCGCGTTGCCGAACAGGAGCTCGATGAGGCGAGGGTGAACCTTGCTGTGTCAAAGCTGGAATTGACTCGCGCCATGGAAATCCTCAAGCAGCGCACGATCCGCAGTCCCATCAACGGCGTGGTGGTGGAGCGAACTCTGGGGCCTGGCGAATACGTATTCGACCAGTCTCATATCATGACGGTCTCGCAAATCGATCCTCTGAACGTCGAGGTTTATGTTCCGCTCCGTCAGTTCGGCAAGATCCGCGTTGGCGCTTCGGCTGAGGTCTTCCCGGAAGATCCAGTCGGTGGAAGGTACGCTGCCACTGTGACCGTGGTCGACCAGGTCTTCGATGCCGCGAGCGGGACCATCGGTGTGAGGCTCGAGCTGCCCAACCCGAATTACGCAATTCCCGCCGGGCTCAAGTGCCGTGTCCGACTGCCTGGAATAGGATAGGACAGGTAGCCGTCGAGCACGGCGTCGTGCCGAGAGTTGCCGCTTCGCGTAAGCTCGCAGAGCCAATTGGGAGGATCGGAAGATGCTGGAGGGGACGATCAAGACCTATCACAATGACCGTGCATTCGGCTTCATCCGGCCTGACGCTGGCGACAGGGACATCTTCTTTCACTTGAAGTCGCTTCCACCTGGTGTCGTACCCGCAGCAGGCGCGCGGGTTAGCTACAACCTTGCTCCCGACCAGCGCACAGGAAAGCTGCAGGCTGTGAGCGTCAAGGTGCTCGTCGACGGACACAATTCCCAGATTTTGACGCGGTTCGTGAAGTTGCAGCGTTTGCCCAGGCGATCTTGATCTTCGTGGCAGGCCCGACAGGTTCGAACCTATGAGTTGCCGCTAGGCCTTACAAAAACGGGCCGGGCCCCTTCCACCGCGGCTATGCGATCAAGTCGGCGCGGGAATCCAAATTAGGATCCGGAAGGGCGGCTAGACGCTCGGCCGGCGATCGCGAGCGTGCCACTGGCCTTCAGGAATGGCGACGCGAGGGAGGGGCCGATCTGCTGCCCGTCGTCGGATATCCCTCATCCGCATCACGACCCCAGAGATCAAACACCGCCACCGCGCGGATCGGCGATGCCGTGCCATCGCGCCATTTCATCGGCAGGTCGACGAAGGCGAATTGTCCCTCGCCGAGCAGGGCTTCCAGATTGCACAGGCTGCCGATGGCACTTCCACGGATTCCGCTTGCCTCAGTGCAGCACCTGAAGCAGCCGCGGCAGCCAGAGCGAGATTTCCGGCAGATAGGTCACGCACATCAGGACGAAGAACATGACAGCGTAGAACGGCCAGATCTTGCGCATGACCTGCTCGATCGTGACCTTGCCGACCGCGCAGCCAACAAAGAGGATCGCGCCGACCGGTGGATGGCACAGGCCGATGCCGAGATTGAGCAGCATGATCATGCCGAAATGGACCGGATCGACGCCGAAGTTCTTCATGACCGGCAACAGGATCGGCGTGGCGATCAGGATCGACGGCGCCATGTCGACGAGCGTGCCGAGCACCAGCAGCAGCACATTGATCAGGAGCAGGATGACGTACTTGTTATCGGAGATCGACAGGAAGAACGCGGTCATCTTGGCCGGCATCTGCGTCAGAGCCATGATGTAGCCGACGCTGGAGGCGCAGGCGATCAGCGTCATCACCATCGCGACGGTGCGTAGCGTGCGATGCAGCAGCACCGGCAGGTCGCGCCAGCGATAGTCGCGATAGATGAACATCGTGACGAAGAAGGCCCAGATGCAGGCGATCGCGCCGGCTTCGATTGCGGTGAAGATGCCGCCGAGAATGCCGCCAAGGATGATGACGAGGGTGATGAGACCCCAGGAGGCATCGACGGCGATCCGGATCGCGTCCTTCGCCGGCACGGTCTGGCCGTGCGGGTGCTTCTCGCGATAGGCGACGGCAAGGCACAGGATGATCAGCGAGAAGCCGAGCAGCAGCCCCGGAAACACGCCGGCCATGAAGAGGGCGCTGATCGAGATCGTTCCGCCCGTCGCAAGCGAGTAGAGCACCGCATTGTGGCTCGGCGGGACCAGGAGCGCCTGCACCGACGAGCTGATCGTCAGGTTGGTCGCGAACACGCGCGGATAGCCGTTTTTTTCCATCTGCGGGATCATCACCGAGCCGATGGCGGACGTGTCGGCGACGGCCGAGCCGGAAATGCCGCTCAGGAACGTTGTCGCCAGCACGTTGACGATCGAAAGGCTGCCGCGCAGCCGCGTCAGTCCGACCAGCACGTCGGCAAACGCGACCAGGCGCCGGGCCATGCCACCCTCCGCCATGATCGCGCCGGCCAGCACGAAAAACGGGATCGTCAGCATCGCGACCTTGCTGACGCCGTCGGAAATCTTCAGCATCACCGCTTCGAGGGGAATGCCGATCCACAAGGCGCCGACGATGGCCGCCATCGCCAGCGAGTAGGCGATCGGCATGCCGATCACGAAACAGAACAGCATGGTCGCAAGCAGAATGAGGATATCCATCGTGGCTTCTCGCGATCAATCGGAGGAAACGTCGCGGTGCGATGCGATCGGATCGGGCGGCGCACCCAGGAAAATCCGTTCGATGATGAACAGCAGCAGACAGGCACCGCCGATCGGAATCGGAAGATAGGTGACGCCGACCGAAAGCGACGGGAAGTCGGCGATCGTGTTGTACCAGGTCACCTCGACGAGCCGGGCGCCCCAGATGATCATGAACAGCGCGATCAGGCCCATCAGCAACTGGACGACAAGGTCGGTCAGGTTGCGCAGCGGGGCGGGCAGCTTGTTGGCGAAATATGCGACGTTCATATGCAGATTGAGCCGATATCCGGCGGCCGCACCGATGAACGTCACGACGATGGTGAGCAGCACCGCGAGAGGTTCTGGCCAGGATGCGGCACTGTTCAGGACATAACGCGTGAACACGGCCCAGGGGATGACGGCCGAGATCAGGATCAGCGCCGCTGAACCCGTGATGACACAGGCAAGATACAAATAGTCCATCGCGCGGCGATACGATCCGGCCATGTCCGTTTCCCGTACGACGTCGATTTCCCGTGTGGCGCGGTATCAGGCTGACTGGATACGTCCGATCATCTCCTGATATTTCGGGCCGTATTTGTCCCACACCGGCTTGACCGCATTCTGGAATGGCGTCTTGTCGGCGATCTCGATGATCTCGCACCCGGCAGCCTTCGCCTTGTCCATCGCCTGCTGCTCGTAGGTGTTCCAGAGCCCGCGCTCTTCCAGCTGGGCCTCGCGCGCAAGCTTCCGGATCAGCGTCTGCTCATCGGCAGAAAAGGCGGACCAGGCTCGTTTCGAGAACACCAGCACCTCGGGAACGATCAGGTGCTCGGTGAGCGAGAAGTGCTTCGCCGCGGTATAGTGATTGCTGAAGACGTAGCTCGGCGGATTGTTCTCGGCGCCGTCGATGACACCGGTCTGCAGCGCGCTGAATACCTGGTCGTAACCCATCGCGACGCCGTTGCCGCCAAGCGCGTTCATCATGTCGATGAAGATCGGATTGCCGATAACGCGGAACTTGAGGCCCTTGATGTCGGCGATCGTCCTGATCGCGTGCTTGGTGTTGTAGAGGCTGCGTGCGCCGGAATTCATCCAGCACAGCGCGACCAGTCCGGCATTCGGGCTCGCCGTGATCTTGTCCAGCAGCTCCTGGCCGATCGGGCCATCCATCATCCGCTCGGCATGCGCCATGTTCTTGAACAGGAAGGGCATGTTGACGACGTTGATGTCGTCGACGATCGGACCGATCGAGCCGGCGCTGACGCGCAGCATCTGGATCGCGCCGATCTGGGTCTGCTCGATGGTCTCCTTCTCGCCGCCGAGCTGCATCGAAGGGAACATCTGCAATGACAGCCGGCCGTTGGTCGCCGCCGCCAGCTTCTTGCCGAGGTTTTCCGTCGCGACCACCGTCGGGTAGCCCGGCGGCTGGACGTCCGAGGTCTTGAAGACCGCCTTCGACTGGGCGAGGGCGGTCTGCCCCGAAGTCGCAACCACCGCGCCAAGGCCGGCGCCGAACTTGATGACGTCGCGACGGTTGAGCCCGGTGCGGCGGTGCTGCGATCGATCTGTACGATTCATGTCATATCCTCCCAAAGTGCCTGGCCGGAGTCCGGCCGCGGTCATGCCGGCTGGCTCTGCTCGTCGAAGAACTCCGGATTGTTGTGCTGGGTGGCCGAGATGTCGGCCAGAAGCCGTTCGAGATGTCTGGTCATCGCGGCTCCGGCCGATGCCGGGTCGCGCGCCTCGATCGCGGCCATCACGGCCTCATGCTCGGCGATGACTTCGGCCATCCGCCCACGCTGCGGCAGCGTGAGCCATCGGAAGCGGTCGACGTGAACCTTGACCTGCAGGATCAGCTTCCAGATGCCGGGGTGGCCGGCAATTTCGGCGATGGCGGCGTGAAAGGCCTCGTCGGCCTGATGGAATTCCTCGCGATCACCAGCCATCTCGGCCTCGCGCTGGCGTTGGAGGATCGCGTGCAGGCTGAGGGTCTGGCTGGCGCTGGCGCGCTCGGTGGCCATGCGGGTCGTGGTTTCCTCCAGCGACCTGCGGACGATGATCGCCTCCGGAAGCGCGGCGAGCGGGATGCGCGAGACGAAGATGCCCGATTGCGGGAAAATCTCGACCAGGCCCTCGTCCGACAGGCGAAGGATAGCTTCCCGCACCGGGGTCCTGCTGACGCCGTATGAGCGCGCGATCTCGGCCTCGATGATCGGATCGCCGGGCTTGCGCTGCAGCGAGACGAGTTCGGCGCGCAGCTCGGCATAGATCCGCGCCGCCGCCGTCGCGGTCCGTGGACGACCGGTGCGCCGGTGACCGACGGGGTTACGGAGCTCCGGCTTGTTAGGCGCGCGGGCGGGCATTCGTGCTCCCAGAATTAATATATTAGTATATGAAGTCATGATGGAAGGCAAACCAGCATCGCGCGCATCCCGGGAGGTCATATGACCGACTTCGCGTCGAGGTCGGGCGGTCCGGCGTCAACGCCATCGCGCCGAGCATTGCGGAGACCGCGTTGACCGGCCCGTTCAAGCAACGGCCGGAGATCTACAACCTCTATGCCGGCCACACCGTGTTGAATCGCTGGAGCAGCGCCGACGAGGTCGCCACCGCCGCCGCTTATCTGGCGTCTGATGCAGCGAGCTATGTCAGCGGCAGCACGCTGTTCGTCGACGGCGGCTGGACAGCGGTCGATGGACCGCCGACGGGTCTCACGCAACTCGCGCGCTAGAATGGGATGAGTTTGTTTCGATCGAGCCACGATCGCTTTCGAATCATGCCTTGCGGCCGTTGGTATCGATCGACAGCGCCTGGGCAATGAATTTGTGCGTCGGGGTCGGTACGCCGAGCTTCTCACCCATGCGCACCAAAGCGCCCGAGAAATAGTCGATCTCGAGCGGTTTGCCGGCGCGCCGGTCAACCAGCATGGACGTGATCATGTCGCGGGGATTGGCGTCGGCGGCCTTCATGATCGTCGTGAAGTCGGTGGGCTTGAACGGCACGCCGGCCGCGAGGCCGACGGCGATCACTTCGCGCACGGCATCCTCGAACAGGGCGCGGGTGCCGGGCGTCTCGCGCATCGGTCCGTACGATGCATTCGTCAGCGTCATCATGCCCGAACTCGGTGCGAGTGATGCAAACTTCAGCCAGACATTGTAGCAGATCTCTGGTGTGAGCACGGCATCGAGGCCGGCCTCCTTGCACACGTGCTGGAAGGCCTCGAGGTGCGGATTCGCTCGCCATCCGGCTCGCCGAACTCGATGCGGCCGGGTTGCGCCTTGTGCTCGATCACGCAAGGCCGCGCGATGTGGCTCGAGATGCGCACGACGCCCGGCACCACGTGCGCACGCGGCAGGTGCGCCCTGATGAGGTCCGGCCCCTCGATGCCGTTCTGCAGCGAGATGATCGTGGTGCCCTCCCGAACCGCGGCCTGCAACGCTTTCGCCCCGCGCTCGGTATCGCCGAGCTTAGTCGCAAAGAGCACCATCTCCGGCGGCTCGGCCTCGGCGGGATCGGCGACGGCCTTCACGGGCTTCACCGTGTGATCGCCGCTGATGCCAATGATCTGCAGCCCATCCCGTCGCATCGCATCGAGATGCGCTCCGCGCGCCACGAACGTGACGTCCTGCCCCGCGGCCGCCAAGCGCCCACCGTAATAGCCGCCAATGCCGCCGGCACCCATGACCAGAATTTTCATGGTCTCTCCTCGCCATGCCGCGAACGGCAGAGAAGTGCCGATCGGCAACATCCCTGCCAATCCCGGCCTCAAACTAGCACATTGGAACCGGATGCATCGCGACCAAATTGCCGTTGGTCGGAGCCGCTTGAGCCTGGCTGTCCCTGGTGCTTACGACGTGAGACCGGAGACGAATCCAGCCCGGCTACGCAACTCCGAGGCTTCCGGAGACGTCAGCAGTGCGATCAGGCGTTGCGCCTGCGATGCCGCCGAGGCCTGTGTCGCAACGGCAGCCGTATACATGGTCGCGAGCCCGTATCCCGGCGGCAATGTGCCCGACAGCACCACGCCCTGCGTGCTGATGATCTCGGTCGATTGCGTGCAACCGATCGGCCGCCGGTCATGGGACTCGGCGAGGTGCCGCATGGCGGTCGCGCCGTTCGGATAGATTCTTAGCCGGTCGGCGACGACATTGGCGAGATCGAGTTGCGCCAGCACCTTGGCGACATGAATTCCGGCGGTTGCTGCCGTGGTATCGGGCACGAAGATCGCGTCTGCAGCGAGCAGTACCGCGCGCAGGCTGGCTGCGTCCGCAGCGCTCGCCGGCGGATCGCCGGCGCGGACGGCGAGGGCCGTTTCGACGCAGCCGATGTCGGTAATCGAGTTGCGCAGAACCAGCCCTTCTTCGGCAAGCTTGGCGATCAGCGCAGCGGTCAGGATGACGATGTCGGTCGGAACGCCGGCACGCAATCTGTCGGCCATGGCGCCGACTGCGCCAAAATCACCGGCAATGCGGGAGCCGCCTTCGGCTTCAAACGCAGGCTCCAGGCTGCGCACCAAGCCTTGTGCTGCTCCGCCGCTCAGGATGTTCAACGTCTTCATTTGCACCTGTTCCATCACCACGGCCTTGGCCGCGACGTGTCTATTCGTTCTTGTCGAGTCTTTTGACGACGTCCGCCCACTTCACGATATCGGCGCGCAGAAATTTGTCGAAAGCCTCCGGGGTCATCGTCATCGGCACCGCGCCCTGTTCGGCCCAGAGCTTCTCGACCTCCGGCCGCCGGACTGCTGCAGTCACGGCCATGTTGAGTTTCTCGATGATCGGCTTCGGCGTACCTACTGGAGCCATCAGGCCGAGCCAGATCGTCGCCTCATAGCCGGAAACGCCCGCCTCGACGACCGTGGGAACGTTCGGCAACACCGTGGAGCGGGTCTTGCCGGTTGTTGCAAGCGCGCGCACCTGGTTCTCGGCAATATTCGGTGCCATCGCCGGAACGGCATCGATCATCATCTGGACCTGGCCGCCGATGACGCCGCTGCGGGCCTCGCCGCTGTTGCGATAAGGCACATGCACGATGTTGATCCCGGCCATGGCTTTGAACAACTCGCCCGCCATGTGATACGGCGTTCCCTGACCCGACGAAGCATAGTTCAGCCTTCCGGGCTCCGCCTTTGCGAGGGCGATGAATTGTTGCAGCGTCCTGGCCGGTACGGCGGGGTGGACCACGATCACCAGATCCGAAGTGTTCAGCGATGCGACCGGCGTCAGGTCGCGCATCAGCTCATATTTGCGCTGAGGCACCAGCGATTCATTGGCGGTCTGGGTGTTCGACATCATCAGAAGGGTGTAGCCATCGGCCGGCGCCTTCGCGACCTCGAGCGTGCCGATCACGCCGCCGGCGCCGGTGCGGTTCTCCACCACGAAGGGCTGGCCGAGGTCTTGCTGCAGGATGCTGCCGATCTGGCGCGCCACGACGTCGGCCGGCCCGCCGGGACCAAAGGGAACGATGATCCTGACCGGCCGCGCAGGGTAATCCTCGGCGTCCGCATGTCCGCTTGATATCGACACGGTCAGCAATGCCGCGACACACATCAAGGCGTACCGAAAGCCCGCCATTGATCGTCTCCTCCAACTTTAGTCTTCTTTCTTGACCAGAAGTCTAGCTGCAACCTGAAGCATCTGTCGACGACAGACATCGTCTTCGCGCATCGGAATAAGGGCGCAAGGACGGTGTACTCGAACTTCGCCATCGCGTGCGGGGAATCAAATGAGGAAACATCCTGGGCTATCGCGCCGCGATGTGCTGAAAGGCACCGGCGCCGTGCTGGCGGGGACCACTTTTTCAACGCGCGTGATCGCCGCCGCGCCACCTGCGGAACCGGTGACGCCGACCTTGATCGAGGCGGCGAAGAAAGAGGGACAGGTCGTCTACTACACCTCGACCGATCTGCCGGTCGCCGAGAAACTGGCGAAGGCGTTCGAAGCGAAATACGCGGGGATCACCGTGCGTGTCGAGCGCACCGGCGCGGAGCGTGTGTTCCAGCGGGTCGGCCAGGAATATTCCAGCAATATTCACGCGGTCGACGTCGTCAATTCCTCCGACGCCGCGCATTTCATCGTCTGGAAGCGCGACGGCATTCTGGCGGCCTATGTGCCGGAGGAGGTCGCGAAATACTATCCGCAGGAGCATCGCGATGCGGACGGTCAGTTCGCAAGCTTCCGGGTCTGGCTGTCGATCATTGCCTACAACACCAATCTCGTGAAGGCCGAGGAGGCGCCGAAGAGCTTTGCCGATCTGCTCGATCCGAAATGGAAGGGCAAGATCGTGAAGGGGCATCCCGGCTATAGCGGCACCATCATGACCGCGACCTATCAGATGCAGCGCGATCTCGGCTGGAGCTTCTTCGAGAAGCTCGCCAAGCAGAACATCATGCAGGTGCAGTCCTCGACTGATCCACCGAAGAAGCTCGACCTCGGGGAGCGCGCGGTCATGGCCGACGGCAACGAGTACAACATCTTTCAGCTGAAGGAGGCCGGCCGCCCGGTCGAGCCGGTCTACGCCAGCGAAGGATCGCCGATCATTGTCGGCCCCAACGGGATCTTCAAGGACTGTCCGCATCCGAATGCGGCAAGGCTGTTTCAATCGTTCGCGCTCGGGCGCGAGGGGCAGCAGCTCAACGTCGAGATCGGCGGACTCAGGTCGGTCCACGCGCAGGCCCAGGAGAAGGCCGGGCGCAAGCCGCTCAAGGACATCAAGACGATGAAGGACGACCCGGCGGCGGTGGAGCGGGAAGGGGAATCGATCAAGGCGCACTACACCCGCATCTTCCGAGTCTAACGGACGGAGTGGGCCGGTGGCCGAGCATCTGGGCGTTTGCCGCATGGCTTATGCGCGGTTTTCGCTCCGATTGGGTCAATAAAGCCTCTCGGCGGAGAGGACGTTTGATGTTACCAATTTGGCATGAACCAGCATGCCAAGATCGACATCCGCCATTCCACCTGCCCCCACGACTGCCCCTCGGCATGTGCGCTCGACGTCGAGGTGATCGAGGGACGCTCGATCGGCAGGGTCCGGGGCTCGAAACAGCAGACCTATACCGCCGGCGTCGTCTGCGCCAAGGTTGCGCGTTACGCCGAGCGGATTCATCACGCCGAGCGGCTGATGCATCCGCTGCGCCGGACCGGCCCGAAGGGCTCCGGCCAATTCGCGCGGATTTCCTGGGACGAGGCGCTGGACGAGATCGCGGCGCGGTTCGATGCCGCCGAGCGGGAATTCGGCGCCGAGTCGGTCTGGCCGTACTACTACGCCGGCACCATGGGGCTGGTGATGCGCGACGGCCTCAACCGGCTGTCGCATGTGAAGAAGTATTCGCGCTTCTATGGCACGATTTGCTCGACCATCGCGCGCATCGGCTTCGCCGCCGGAACCGGCAAGATCGCCGGCGTCGATCCGCGCGAGATGGGCGTCTCCGACCTCGTCGTAATCTGGGGCACCAATCCGGTGAACACCCAGGTCAACGTGATGACGCATGCGTCGCGCGCACGGAAGGAGCGCGGCGCCAAGATCGCGGCGGTCGACGTCTACAACAACGAGACCATGAAGCAGGCCGATATCAAGATCCTGCTGCGGCCGGGCACCGACGGCGCCTTCGCCTGCGCCGTGATGCACGTGCTGTTCCGCGAGGGATTTGCCGATCGCGATTATCTCGCGCGCTACACTGATTGCCCCGACGAGCTGGAGGCGCATCTGAAGACCCGCACGCCGGAATGGGCGTCGGCGATCTCGGGCGTGCCGGTCGAGGAGATCGAGGCGTTCGCGCGGCTGGTCGGGACGACCAAGCGCTCCTTCTTTCGTCTCGGTTACGGCTTCACCCGCAGCCGCAACGGCGCCGCGCAGATGCACGCTGCGCTGTGCATTCCCGCGGTGACCGGCGCCTGGCAATATGAGGGCGGCGGCGCGTTCTTCAACAATGCCGGCATCTGGCGCTTCGACGAATCGATCATCGAAGGCCACGACGCGATCGATCCCTCGACGCGGGTGCTCGACCAGTCGCAGATCGGCCGCATCCTGACCGGCGATGCCGAGGCACTGAAGGGCGGCGGGCCGGTCAAGGCGATGCTGATCCAGAACACCAATCCGATGACGGTCGCGCCCGAGCAGGCGCTGGTGCGGCAGGGATTTGCCCGCGAGGACCTGTTCGTCGCGGTGCATGAGCAGTTCATGACCGAGACGGCGCAGATGGCCGACATCGTGCTGCCGGCAACGATGTTCATGGAGCACGACGACCTCTATTACGGCGGCGGTCATCAGCACATCTCGGTCGGCCCGAAGCTGATCGATCCGCCCGGCGAGTGCCGCTCCAACCACGAGGTGCTGCAGGGGCTCGGCCGCAGGCTCAATGCCGTGCATCCCGGTTTCGACATGACGCCGCGGCAGCTGATAGACGCAACTTTGAAGAAGAGCGGGCACGGCGATATCGAAAAGCTCGAGGCCGATATCTGGCGCGATCTGCAGCCGGATTTCCGCACCTCGCATTATCTCGACGGCTTTGCCCATGCCGACAAGAAATTCCACTTCAAGGTCGATTGGGGCAAGGTCCCGGTCGGCGCGGGTGGGTTGATGGGCGCGTGGGACAAGATGCCCTCGCTGCCCGACCACTGGACGATCATCGAGGAACCCGACGCGCAGCATCCGTTCCGGCTCGCGACGTCGCCGTCGCGCAGCTTCCTCAACACCAGCTTCAACGAAACGCCGTCGTCGCAGGCCCGCGAGGGCGCGCCGACCGTGATGATCCATCCTGACGATGCGGCCGGCCTGTCGATCGCCGATGGCGACGCGGTGACGCTCGGCAACATGCGCGGCGAGACCACGCTGACCGCAAAACTGTTCGATGGCGTTCGCCGCGGCGTGCTGATCGCGGAATCGATCCACCCGAACAAGTCCCATATCGGCGGGCGCGGCATCAACATGCTGACCGGCGCCGAGTCCGTCGCGCCGCTTGGCGGGGCCGCATTCCACGACAACAAGGTCTGGATCAGGAAGGCGTCCGCCGCCGCCTAAATCCTGCTTGCAGTCGGCGCCGATCCTGCCGCAAATGTCGGCTGACAACGGCACACAGGCAAGCAAACAGGCGGGAAACATGACCGACAACAGCGTTCTTCTCGAAAAGCGCGGGCAGGCGTTCTGGATCACCATCAACCGACCGGACAAGCGGAATGCGCTCAATGCCGGCGTGATCGCGGGCATCGCCAGGGGCTATCGCGAGGCGCATGACGACAAGGACGTGCGCGTCATCGTGCTGACCGGCGCGGGCGACAAGGCATTCTGCGCCGGCGCCGATCTGCAGAACAGCGGCGCGGCGTTCTCGATGGATTTCTCGCGGCCCAATGTCGACTATGCCGATCTGCTGCGGCTGTCGCAGAACGCGACCAAGCCCGCGATCGCGCGGGTCGGCGGCGTCTGCATGGCCGGCGGCATGGGGCTATTGTGCATGACCGACATGGCGATCGCCACCGATGGTGTGATCTTCGGCCTGCCGGAGGTGAAGGTCGGCGTGTTCCCGATGCAGGTGCTGAGCCTGCTGCAGTCGATCGCTCCCGCACGCCTCATCAATGAATGGGCGCTGACCGGCGAGCCGTTCGATGCGAAGGCTGCACAGGCCGCGGGTCTTCTCAACTACGTCGTGCCGGCGGCTGAACTCGACGCCAAGGTCGATTGGCTGATCGGCCGCATCGTCGACAAGTCGCCGACTGCGATCCGACGCGGCAAATACGCGATGCGGGCGATCGCCTCGATGTCGTTCGACGAGAGCATCGCCTATACCGAAAGCCAGATCGCGCTACTCGCGATGACCGAGGACGCCAAGGAGGGCCTCAAGGCCTTCGGCGAGAAGCGCAAGCCGACATGGACCGGGCGTTAGGCGGAGGCCCGGCCGTCCGTTCTCTTTTCTCGGAAGCGCGCGCCGGCATGGATGAGAAAATCAAGCGCGTCGGTTGCTCGAAACGATTGAAGAATGAGGAGCGGCCGTGTGACCTGACGAGACGGTCGTTCTGGCTCGCTCCTCGCGTCGCTTCTTGGCGGCCACGATCAGTTGTTTCCGCGTGCGTTTGGCGTAGGTGGGTAGTTGTAGTCTCGAGCGATGGCGGCCTGCGGCACGGAGTTCGGCGTCCGTAAGATCGCTGTCTGCGCCTTCGGTGAAGCCGCCGTGGCGAAAGGACGTAAATGAGAGCTCGTTCCGAAGTCCCGCTGCTATGATTATCTTTTTAACGACATGCCGAAGGTAGCGCAGATCGTTGCGTTCGGTGATCCACGGGAGAGGAGTAGACGATCTGCGATGAGCATGATCACGGCGAAACGCCAGTCCTGAGGCGACTGAGTTTTTGAGAGCGTCAAGTTCTGCCATCAGCTCGGGGAAGAGCGACACACCGCTCTCATCGAACAAGGGCCACCAGGCCTCTTCGCCGTTCTTTGGATGCACGATCCGCACGCTGTTGGGGCGCTCTTTCGGCCGATAGTGCTCGATCTCGAAGACTCCGAATATGTGTTCCTCGCGCTGCAGCCACTCCCAGGTCAACAATGCAGCGGTTGCGATCGAGTGGTATCCCAGCCTCTTTGCGGCTTGCCTGAAGGCGACAAGCTCTTCCCAGATCGCTGTTGACGTCTCTTTCACTGCCTGACCCGGGGCGCGCGACTTTAAGCCCATCCGAGAGAATGGATTGACCAGGGGCACTTTCGCCTCTTCAGCGCGCTGGCCAACAAACCAGGCGCGTCTGCAGGCAGTCATGGCTGCATTTGCGAAACGTCGACGCTCGCGTTTGACGATGTTTCCGTCCACGTCCTTGGTTTCCACGACGAGCAGATTTGCGTAAACTGCATCGACAAATGCTTTGGTGAAATCAGTAATCTGTTTCGAACCCGCGCGGGTGCCGTCGTTCAGTTCGTGGTTGGCGAACAGCGCCAGGCCTTGGCCATATAAGCGTTGGGTCTTGAAGTCGATTTCACGCCATCGGTGGTTTGCTTTGAAAACGCTGACAAGCCAATCAAAAGTCCCGGGCGCAGGAGATGCCGGGACCATGTCGGTCAATCCGCCTGATCGCCAGCTGTCGAAGGCAGGCAACAGAACATTCTCTGCTCTGTTGATGGCGGTTGCATAGTCTTCTCCCAAGGCTTCAGCTGTGACAGGGCAGCCTTCATTGCGAGCCCACGTTGGTGGCTCGAAGAAATAACCGCGTCGACCATTCTTCAATGACTTTAGTCTGCAATAGCGCGGAAGCTTCATTGTAGCGCAACCTTAACGTCTTGCCAGGGAGGCCAAATCCTCGCCTTCTGATCTGTCCAAACTGGTAGTTCTACGGGGCGCGGCAAAATCATCAATCGCAGCTCTTGACCAGACCGGTTGCCGCGCCCGCCCAATTCCACGATAGCTGATTGGAGGCGGCGCCTCGCCGCGGCCTACCGCTCGCGCGAGTTCATGGGTATTTGCGAAATCCAAATAGGCGGCGGCCATGTCGGCAAGCATGAGTGCAGGCCAGGCACCGATGAGTGGATAACGAGCAGGAAGAGCGGTGCGGGATGTCATAGGCGTTAGCTCGCGCGTCAATGCTGCAACGATCTTGGTGCCGAATTCAGAAGAATGGCGTCATCATTTCTGGAGAGG
This sequence comes from Bradyrhizobium sp. C9, assembly GCF_002532045.1. Classification (GTDB taxonomy): domain Bacteria; phylum Pseudomonadota; class Alphaproteobacteria; order Rhizobiales; family Xanthobacteraceae; genus Bradyrhizobium. Next base: position 159,857 of record NZ_NWTG01000015.1, read on the forward strand.
ATCCTTCTTCGTGCATCGCCTCGGAAAGCACCAATCGGGATATCCAAAGTCAAATTCGCCGCTCCTTGTGGCTTTCTGGCATGCCCTCCAGCCATATGGATGCTCACTCGGAGCACGAGAAGGCAGCGAGGAAAAGAGCCATCAACAACTGGTGCGGCAATCGGCGGGCCTTGAGTGCGAAAAAGTGCCGGGCATCGATTGAGCGAGTATTCAGCGGCGCTTCAAGTCATTGACGCCCCTGCTTGAGGTTTTGAAAATATTTGATGGCAATTCGTCGAGAAACTTCGGCGGCGTGCGTAGATAATCCGCTCGTTGAGAGGCACATGATTCTTGCGGGCTATCAGCTTAAATTCCGACAAGTTCTATCGCTGATCCGACGTTTGGGGCTCCTAGCAAGCGCTCTTTTGTCGGAATGGCGGGACCGTCTGACGGTAGCTGCTCCCATCGACGAGATCCGTCCCGGGGGACAGATTGGAATTACAGAGCCTGAGTACCGAGCGCTACTACTGCAGACTGGCTGACGATGAACCCTCTCCTCAGTCAAGCAGCAACCCAGCAACTGACAGGTTCAGTTTTAGCTCGCGAACGATTGTGTCGGTCCGACTGGGCGTCGCCCTGGCGGGCCGGGCTGTCGGCTGCGCTGAAACCCCGGGCCTCGCCGGGTTTTCACCCTTTGGGCTTCCATCCCTGACGCGATAGAGATACCGGAGACATCAACCTGCGCCGCGGAGGTGGGGAAGACGGACATAGAGAGGGAGAGTGCGGTCGCTGGAGGCCGTGACGGGTTGAAAGTTGCGAGAGAGGCTCGCGGCGCCCGTCGCGGAGACCCGCGATGTCCAAATATCATCCCTCGGTGCGCGCCAGCCAGAACCGGGTGAGCCTGTACGACGAAATTACCGGCAGAATCATCGCCGAGCTGGAGGCCGGCCATGTACCTTGGGTTCAGCCTTGGGACGCTGCGGCTGGGACAGTGCCGCTGGCCATGCCCGAGAATGCCGCGTCGCATCGCCAGTACAGCGGTGTTAACATACTAATACTGTGGAGTGCGGCCCGGGAGCGCCGATTTTCAAGCCAACGCTGGCTGACCTATCGTCAGGCGCTTGCAATCGGTGGTCATGTCCGCAAAGGCGAGGAGGGTACTACTGTCGTTTATGCCGATCGCTTCATCCCATCTGATGAAAAGCGCCGTGTGTCCGAGACCGGCGAGGAGGCGCAAGCCGTTGCATTCCTGAAGCGCTTTACTGTCTTCAATACCGATCAATGCGTACTCCCAGCGGAAATTGTGACCACTGCACCGCCGCGGCGGCCTGGCATGATCGAGCCGGCGCTCGAGGCTTTGATCAGGACGAGTGGTATCGATTTTCGCATCGGTGGTAATCGAGCGTTCTATGCACCGTCGGAGGACTACGTCCAGGTGCCGCCGCCAGCGGCCTTTTTCGAGCCGATCAACTGGCACCGCACTGCGCTCCACGAGCTTGGCCACGCTAGCGGTCATGCTTCCCGTCTCGACCGCGACCTTGGTGGTTCCTTTGATACCAAGAGATACGCCTTCGAGGAATTGATCGCCGAACTCTGTGCCGCATTCTGCTGCACATCACTTGGCATCGCGCCTACCGTGCGGCACGCCGACTATATTGGCTCTTGGCTCGAGGTCCTGCGCGAGGATAACCGCGCAATTTTGCGAGCAGCGTCGCAGGCGAGCAAGGCAGCTGACTATCTGCTCGGTTTCCTTCCTGAAGTCACGGCAGCCCCATCGGCCGGCCAGGCCGGCGCGAATGAAGGGGGTGGCGTCATGAGACTCTGCTGACGGACGAGAGGAAGAGGGCGCGAGAAACGCCATGACGGGTTGGAGACCGAGAGAGAGGCTCTCGGTCGCTCGTCGTGGTGAACTCAGATGACAGAGACTTCCGAAAGAGCAAGGCGGTTTCGCTCTCGTGATATTTCCGAAGATAGAAGGTGGCCTGATGCTTCCGAGCTGGCGCATCGTCTGTCGCGTGACGCCGAGGCGGTTTGTCGACACTATCTCTCCAATGGCCGGCGCCAAGGACGTTATTGGGTAGTGGGAGACTGCAGAAACACTCCCGGTCGATCCCTGTTCGTACGTTTGAACGAAACGCTCCAGGGACTTGCAGGCAAGTGGACGGATGCCGCCACCGGAGAACATGGTGACCTTCTCGACATCATTCGGCAAAGCTGCGGATTGGTTCATTTTCGGGACGTGGCAAAAGAGGCGCGACGATTTCTCAGTATGCCGAGGCCCAATCCCAAACCGACATCGATTCCTGGTCGCGGGACGATCCGAGCCAGATCCGCGGAGGCCGCACGTCGCCTGTTTGCCAAGTCGCAGCCGGTTGATCGGACCATCGCCCAACTCTATTTGCGAGAACGCGGTATCGAACCCGTCCATGACGAAGGCGCGCTCCGTTTCCATGCGCGATGCTATTTTCGGTCCAACGAAGACTCGCAGATCGAGGTCGGGCCGGCGATGATTGCCCGAGTGACCGATCTTGAGGGCCAAATCACAGGTGTACACCGCACCTGGCTTCATCCCTCGGGGCGCAGCTTGGCAGATGTCGATGCGCCGCGACGCGCATTGGGCAATCTCTTGGGCAACGCAGTGCGCTTTGGGGCGGTTGATGACGTCCTGGTGGCGGGTGAGGGGATCGAGACCATGCTGTCGCTCCGCTGCGTATTGCCGACCATGCCGATGGTAGCAGCCCTTTCGGCCAATCACCTTGCGGCCCTGCTGCTTCCATCGTCGCTTCGACGGCTTTACATTGCGGAAGATGCGGATGCAGCCGGAAGGGTCGCTGCGACGAGCTTGACGACCCGGGCTGAAGCCGCAGGCATTGAAGCGCTCACTTTGTCGCCGAGGCTCGGCGATTTCAACGATGACCTACGCGCCATGGCCGCCGGGGAACTTCGAGCAACGTTGTGCGAGCAATTCGTTCCAGAGGACGCCGTCCGCTTCTTTTCTTTGGCTGCGAGCAAGCCGGGATAGTGGCGGCGAGTTCGGTCCCGATATCTTTCTGCCGATCGGTTCAAGCTCGGTGTTGCTGGAAGCGGTCGCCCCCGGCCTTCTAGAGGGCGATCGGACAGCAAGCGCACCGACCCGGCAATGGCCGCGCCCGGCTATTTTCCGCCGGCCCTGCGGGCCTTTGCATCGCGAAGCAAAATAGCCGGGTCTTGGCCATCCTCCGCTCCGCTTCGGCCCCGTCGGCTTAGGGCCTCCGGGGTTCTGGTCCGGTCCGCGTGCCGTCTAGTGATCGCCACGAAGGCCGCGATGGGTGCGGCCGATCCGGCAGAGGACCTCTCACCATGACGACCGACCATGACGACATCGAGTTCGAACCCCGCCATAACTCATCACCGACCGACCACATTCTTGGTGAGCTTCAGCTTTACGGGTACCGTCCCTTCCACGGCGAGCCCGACCCAAGGCCGTTGCCCGAAGGTAGAGCGATCGCAGGCGCCGTCGTCGATATCTTCGACGCCTTCGTGGCGACTTTAAGCGACACTCGACTCGAGCCCGATCTGGAAGACCTGCTCTGGTCGACCGTCAATCTCTTACACCGCGCGGTGGGCCGCATCGAGCACGGGCTCGACGGCAATGAGCAGGCGCAACAGATGAGCCAACGCGAACAGAACGGCTCGGAAGTGCAATCGGTCGAGCTCGAAAGGCTGACCGCCGAAGGCATCTCACTGGTCGAACGCCGCAATGCCATGGAGCTATTCCGCGACCTGGCCACTGAACAATTCGAACTTCACACCGGTTCACCCTGGCGTCCTCGTGCCGGATCAGTGGTCAGCCATCGCACGCTCACTGCGGCGATGATCGACAGCCGCGACTTTCTCGCCGCCAGGCGTCGTGCGGAGGCCGAAGTGATGCTGCCACCGGGACCCCGGGTCGCCCTTACCGGCGGACTTGATTTCAATGATCATCGCCTGATCTGGGATCGCCTCGACAAGGTCCACGCCAAGCACCCGGACATGGTCCTGTTGCACGGTGGATCACCGAAAGGTGCCGAACTGATCGCTGCCAAATGGGCGACCAACCGGAAGGTGCCTCAGATTGCATTCAAGCCCGATTGGACCAAGCACGCCAAGGCAGCTCCGTTCAAACGCAATGACGCAATGCTCGCACTGCTGCCGATCGGTGTCATGCACTTTCCTGGCACCGGGATACAGGACAACCTTGCCGACAAGGCCAAGAAGCTCGGCATACCCGTCTGGACGTTTGGCGGCGCTTAGGCGCCGCCCCCGGGCATCCGTCCGGGCGGACCGAGCTTGATTAGCTCCGTTTGATCGACTTCACTGCTTCGTTTTACATACTGTTCATCGGGCAAAGCGCGTGCTTCCGCGGTCGTGGTGGTGAGGAACGCTTCCTCCTGCTGAACGACGCCCGGGCCTGCCTCCGGCCTGTGAAATGGTCCTGTCACGGCCACGAGCGGCTAGCTAGGCTGTCGAAGCTTGAGGAAAGGTGTGGCTGATCAGATCTTCGGAAGTGGGTTCTCCGCACCGCTTGCGGAGAATAAGCCAGCCATTCTCCGCATCTGCAGAGAGAATATCCGCAGATGCTCAAGGGCCATTCTCACGGATTGGATGTGACGGCTGACGGCGGATGCCGTGCTTACGCCTCGCTTCGGCCGTTCAATTTGACCGATGACCTCCAGGCGCTTTTGAAGTCGATCATCTCGCCGTCCTTTGCGTCGTCTGGGGGCCAGCGAAGGTTCGGCTCAGAGCACGACGTTGTGAAGCCGAAAGCCTTGGTTATCCGATGACGGGGGCGAGATCTCTGGGGCAGGCCACCCTGACCGGGCCGCAATGCTGCGCGCGAGAATGCGATCGGTATCGCAGGCGTTTGCCTGAGCATGTCTTTCGCGCCGTTGATACGTAGTCGTCCGTTTCCGATCGACCAAACCGTGCCCTTGTGCATCGTCGGCACCGGTTGCCACGCTTGTCGCCGTCAGTTCTTTCATGGCGCGTCCAACACAACCTCGATGGGCTGATCAGGCCCGAGGGCCGGCCAAGGCCTCGATCGCCTTCCCGCAACGGCTGCACCTGCTTTTTTCCCCTGCCGCGAAGAGGCGGCATTCCTCGCGAGACAAAAAAGCAGGTTATCGCCGTCCTCCGCTGGCGCTGCGGGCCTTCAGGCTGCGGGCCGATCGCTCCCCGGGCCAAGGATCGCCATCGAGGCTGCGATGGGCGCGGCCCGAGCAACAAACGGAGACTATCATGGCTACCATCGGCACCTTCACCGCTTCGGACAACGGCTACATCGGCTCGATCAAGACCCTGACGCTGAATATCAGGGCACGGTTCGCAGCATCCGAGAAGGATAACGACAAGGCACCTGATTACCGCATCTTCGCCGGCGCGACCGAGTTCGGCGCTGCCTGGAAGAAGACCGCCCGTGACAGCGACCGCGAATACCTCTCGGTCAAGCTCGACGATCCGAGCTTCCCGGCTCCGATCTATGCTTCGCTGGTGAAGGTCGAAGGCGACGACGGCTTCACCCTGATCTGGTCGCGCCGCAACGGCGACTGATCGCTGGCGATCACCAGCCCCGCCTCTTCGGAGGCGGGGCCTTTTGCTACCGCGGGTCTGGCTGACGGCCAGGGTTGTAGCGTAGCGCTGCGCTTCAACTTCAGCTCGCAGGACAATGACCATGAACATGATGCCCCTGTCCGAACGAGAGCGGCCCGTTTCGGCGGCTTCCGCGTGCATGCGTCGCTCGGCCAGGAGATTGGGCCGCGCCTACCTGGCACGACCTCGCTTTGCCGTCCGTTTTAGGAACTCATCAGGCTCGACGCCGAGCTTATCGGCTAGGCGGCCAATGACCTTAATGCTGACGTAGTAGACGCCCTTCTCAAGTTGGCTCAGATAGCTCCGGCTTATCTCAGCCTCCAAAGCAAGTTCGTCTTGAGACCATCCCTTCGCATTGCGTAGACGACGCAAGTTGGTGGCGAATGTCTCCCGCAGATCCATGCGAGGAAAGATGCCGCTTGTTCAGTATATTGCACCTCGATATACTTAACAAAGCGCAGTCCCATGAACTGTTACACAGTAGACCCCGCGACCGTAGAATGACGCAGACCCCACCGCTCGATCCGAACGTGGCTGATCTAGCTCCCACTGGACCAGTGCTAACGTCCTACGACGACCACCACGTCGTGACGTACATTCGCCTTCTACAGGCCGAAGGCGAGGGCGCGGACTGGCGGGAAGCGGCTCGAATAGTGCTGCATATCGATCCAGATCATGAGCCAGACCGCGCCTGGAATGCATACCGAAGTCATCTCTCGCGCGCGAAGTGGATGACGGAGCAGGGGCGTCTGTTGCGCAGCTCGGGGTCCAACTAGAAGAAAATCGTCGTTCGAAACATTTGTCCAGAAACCGTCGTCTCTTGCTGAGACGTGGTCACTCCGGGAGCACCACGTGGTGCCAAACCAGGGACTCCTGCAACGGTGCGCCGGTGACGGCTGGCACGCGGTCCTGCGCATCGGCGTGGTTGACCACTGTGTCTGGTCGAAAGGGCCACCAGCTGCCGGCGCTCGCTATACCGCCAAGCGACCATTTGACGCCGATTTCAAACAACGCGCGTTTGCTGCGCGACGGATGTGGCAGGCGGCGGGCCCCGCTTTTCGCGATCTGTCAAAGCAAAGGCGCGAACGCCTGAGCGAGGCTATGCGCGCGCTCGATGCAAAAACTACCGGCAGCACATATCACGCCATCGCAGAGACATTGTTCGGCAAGAAGCGCATCCCAGAGCGCGCCTGGAAAACGCTCGATCTGCGCAATCGGACCGTGCGTCTGGTGCAAACCTGCGTCCCATTGGTGTGTGCTGGTTATCGCCGAATTTGCGCCTGGACGCAAACACGGCTGGCGCCATCCACCTAGGGGTATCGAAAATCACCCCCTCAAACTTCGGCATCCCCCTCCGAGGTCGCACTTCTCCATGATGACCCGACACACGCCGGCGCTGCATTCGCGGTGCCCTGTCATTCTGGAGCTTTCAAATGTCCGATCCGATGGCCGGTCTACCACCGCGGTTCCTGCGTACACCGGAGGCCGCGCGTTATCTTGGCCTGTCCGGTCGTACGCTTGAGAAGCACCGGACGTATGGCACCGGGCCGACTTATCGGAAGATCGGTGGTCGCGTCGTCTATGCACTGGACGATCTGAAGGCCTGGGCCGATCTCGGTACCAAAACGTCGACGTCTGATCCTGGCAAGGGGACTGTACTGCCGGCCAAGAAGCACCCGCTGCTGCGCCCTTATGCGGGCCAGGAACGTCGCTGATGTCAGCGCAAGGACAGTGATCATGCGGCGCAGACACTATTCCGAGCGCGATCAGCTTGAACTCTTTCGGGCGCTGCCCGGCGATGTCGTGCCCCGCGATATTGAGGATCTCATGGCTTATCGGTTCTTCTCGCTTGCAAGAGCGAAGTGGATCGTGCCGATCGAGTTCCACGCGGACGCAATCGCAATTCGCGTTGCCGTGCCGGAGTGCGGCATGGCGACCATCTGGGATGCAGATGTCCTGATCTGGGCAGGCTCCCAAATCGTTGAAGCTCGCGACGCAGGCTTGAAGACCTCGTGTCTGATGGCCGCAACGCCATACCGGATTCTGACGTTTGTCGGCCGCGGCACGCGTGCGCGAGACTGTGACGGCCTGAAGGCCGGTCTCGACAGGCTGCCGCCAGTGACAATACTGACCTTAATCCGTCAGCCGGCGGAGCAGCGACGGCATCGCTCGTGTTGGATCAACGAGTGGAAGGAAACCGCCGATACAAACGGACGTCCGCTCGGGCTCGAGGTGATCCTGCCGGGTTGGTTGTGTGCAGGCGTCATCGATGATGCGCTCGTGCCCGCGACCGATCGCAGCTACCCCGCTGGCCGCGCCGGCGTTCACGATCGGGCTCCGTCCCTGCACCTGTCCTTTGGCGAACGGCAAATACCGCGACCTTGTCTCCCGGGCCGAGGAGCCATCGCATGAGCGATTTCACGCAAGTGGAAGTGTTCTGGCTCGAGAAACGCATCGAAAATCGTATTCGGTTCGGCCGTATCGTTGAGGACCAGAAGATCGATCGTCACCGGCGCGTCCTGTCATTTGCGCCCGGCAGCATCTTTGCCTTCGTCCGTTGGACGTCCAATGACTTTGGAACGGTCATCTCGCGGGTCGATATCTTGCGCGCGGTCGCGTCAGGACAGCGCTGCTCGACCGTGCCGTATGTGAAGCCCGGCGGAGAGATTTTGCTGCGGCTCTCGGGTTGGCCGAAGGTCGAACGGGTGCTGCAGATTGTCGACGCCATCGAAGCGCTTGGCATCAATCCGGCCGACGTCGCTCCTGAACATTGGCATCACATCCATAACCGTCTGTCCGTCAATGAAAATCCACGTTCCTACACGAAGGCGCGCCACCAAGCCTGGCTTCACCGTCAGAGGGTAATGCGATGAAAGGCCACTTGAAGACGTTGACTGCAACGTTTGGAGCCGCTGCTGCGCTTGTCGCGAACACGATCCTAGAGCCGTTTCCACTCTACATCTGGAATGCGTCCGCGAGCGTGCCAATCGGTCTCTATCGGTTGCACCCGGCAAAACGCTTCGGTGTCACCGATCTGGTCGCGATTCGGCCGCCGGAGCCGCTTGCGACCTTTCTCGACTTGAACGGCTATCTGCCCGCGGACGTCCCCATGCTCAAGCGGGTATTGGCGCTGCCCGGGCAGACGGTCTGCAGAAGTGGGCTCACGATTTCGGTCGATGACATTGCAATGGGCGAGGCACGGGACCGCGACGGACGCGGTCGGCCCCTGCCGAAATGGCAGGGTTGTCGCGTCGTTGGCGAAGGCGAGCTCTTTGTCATGAACTGGCAATCCGCAGACTCGCTGGATGGCCGCTATTTCGGGTTTTTGCCGGCATCGGCCGTTCTTGGGCGTGCGCTCCCGGTGTGGACTTGGGAGGATTGACCGTGCCTGTATTGCAAGTCAGATCTGCCATTCCGCTGTTCGGCCGAGTGCTGCACCATTCCTCCGTCCCGACCAATAATTGCGCGGCCGTCGCGCGCAGCGGCGGTCCAGGGCGGCCGACGGGCCGGCGCGAAGCGGCTTTACCCTGGACGGGCGCGAGCACGGCGGCACTCTCGCATTTGTTTGAGAGGAGCTTGCGCGCTGTCGTACCGTTGTTCGTAGCGCTGACCGTGAGTAACGCTCCCGCTGAAGCCGAAACGCGGCCCGCGGAGCGTGCAGCGAGTTATCGAACTAGCGATCGATCTGCGGATTTCATTGAGCAGGCCTCGCGCCGCTTCGGCGTGCCGATGCGCTGGATACGCGCAGTCATGGACGTCGAAAGCTCCGGAGACGTGCATGCGAGATCACCGAAAGGCGCCATGGGGCTGATGCAGATCATGCCGGGAACGTGGGCAGAGCTACGTCTGCGGTATGACCTCGGCAACGATCCCTACGATCCCCGTGACAATATTCTTGCGGGTACCGCGTACCTTCGCGAACTGCGTGACCGCTACGGTGCGCCGGGCTTCCTTGCGGCCTACAACGCGGGACCTGCTCGCTACGAAGGGCATCTCGCCGGCCATCCATTGCCTGCTGAGACGCAGGCCTATTTGCAGAAGCTCGTGCCGATCGTCGGCCGCGACATTGCAGCATCTAGCGCAATCGCGAGTTCGCGGTCACCCGGGGGAACACTCTTCGTTGTGCGGTCTGAAAGCTCAAAGACCGCAGCCCAGCGGGAACTCAGGCGGCCGACAAACTGGGCTCCGACGACCGCTTCCGTCAACGAAATCTCGGCCATTGTGCCACAGGCAACAGGGTTGTTCGTCGCGAGATCTGATGCGGGAGGCATGCGATGAAAGTATGTGCAAGCTGGCATGGTTTGGCGTGCTCTGGAGAAGAATGGACGGAAAGGCGAGGGCAGTGGGGAGGCACGCCCACACGCCCAAACAGATGGTCGGACGCGAACACGTTCAGCTTCCCCTCGTCGCTGAAGAAGCGTCGGAGGGGGGCGGCGGGCGCCGTCGGATCGCCGATTTTCGCGGCTGTCAAGCGGCCTTCGGGAGCTGAGTTCCTGGCACTAGTGCTAACGGCCGGGCGGGCGGAGGGATGAAGATGCGCGCGCCAGTCGATTTCGAGCTCGCCGGCGGCCAACCGGTCACGCCATTTGCGCAGCGCATAGGGCGACAAGGACAGCGCCGCGGCGTATTCGCGTACGCCCATGCCACTCCAGTTCATCGCCTCAACGTGCATCGCCCAGAACGCCTGCATGGCGCGATTGCGCACGTCCGTGGTCACGCCAAAGCGTCATCGCTGACGTCTTCGCAGCCCGTTTTCTCGCTCTTCGCGGCGCAATTCCGTCTGATATTCCGCGAGTTTCCGTGCGGCCTCCTCGCCGACGAGCTGCTTCAGCCAACACCGAAACGTATTCTCCGTGAGACATTGCTGACGACAATATCTGCGGATCCCAAGACCGCTTCGACGCCACGCTTCGATGTGCAGCAACCACCACCCGCGTCGCGCCTTGTTCTGGAAGTGTTTCGGTCCCACCGGAGAATCTCCACAGCGGCGGAGAACCCGAAATGGAACGACATCACACGAGGAGGAAGGTGTGCAGAGACCAGGCGGTTACCGCCCGCCCGATTAGGCGAGATAAAAGGGGCTCGCCGGTCGAAACCGCAAGCCATTGACTTGGCTTGGGTCCTGACGTGCCGGTCGGTCGGGGCGCGTGCCGCGCCCAAGATTTTCGCCGGAAGATTCAAACATGTTTTCGGCACTGTAGGTGTCGCTGCGTTCTTCGAGGTCCGGCCATGACTGCAGGCGACAGCGACCTACGTATCCGGCCTGGACGTATCCGCAGTACCCGCGCGCCGAAGCCCAAGAGCTTCATCAACCAGGTGCTGCGGGCGGCGAAGAAAGCTGGACACACCTCGGGCCAGACCGCGGCCGGCAAGCGTTCTGCGGCCTATGTGCGCTCGACGTTTGGCCGCGGTCGGCTGTCCTTTAGCCACGCCAGATTGTTCAGCCCGACGCGGCGCGTCGTGGTGAAGGCGCGCGTGGTCCGTCACAAAGGGCGAACCTTCCATTCAGCACCACTGACCGCTCATCTTTCATATCTGAAGCGCGACGGCGTGACCCGGAGTGGCGAGCGGGCCGAGATGTTCGATGCTGGCGGCGATCGCGCCGATAGCGCGGCTTTCGCAGAACGCTGCAAGGGCGATCGGCATCATTTTAGGTTCATCGTCTCGCCCGAGGATGCCAGCGACCTGACCGACCTGAAGGCCTTGACCCGCGACCTCGCCAGGCAGATGGAGACCGATCTCGGTACGCGGCTCGATTGGGTGGCTGTCGATCATTGGAATACTGACAATCCTCACGTCCATTTTCTCGTTCGGGGAGTAGATGAGGAAGGGGCGGATCTCGTGATCGCCCGCGACTACATCAGCCAGGGACTGCGCTCACGCGCGGAGGAACTGGTTGCCATCGAATTGGGTCCTACACCGGAGCACGAGATCCGCAATTCGCTGGAGAGGGAAGTCACGGCCGAGCGATGGACGCGGCTCGATCGGGAGATCCGGCTGGCGGCAGATGAGACCAGCTATGTCGATCTACGTCCCGAAAATCCCGGCAAGTTCGATCCCGAGATCCGGCGCCTGATGGTCGGCCGCCTTCAACACCTGGAGACGATGGGCCTTGCCGCATGTGCCGCACCAGGGGAATGGATGGTAGGGCTCGAGGCCGAGCGTAGCTTGCGTGATCTCGGCATGCGCGGCGACATCATCAAGACCATGCACCGCGCCTTTACCGAGCGGGGGGAAGCGCGCGGCATTTCCGACTTCGTCATCGAAGGTGGACAGCCGACGTCCCAGATCATCGGACGTCTCGTCGATCGTGGATTGCATGACGAACTGACTGGCGAGACCTACGCCATGATCGACGGAACAGACGGACGCGCTCACCACGTGCGCTTCCGAGGGCTCGAGGTCTTCGACCACGCACCGCCGATCGGTGGAATCGTCGAAGTCCGACGCTTCGGTCAAACCGGCGATCCGCACCCCACACTGGTGATCACGACCCGTTCCGATCTCGATCTCGGTGGGCAGGTCACTGCAAAAGGGGCGACCTGGCTCGACCAAAGGCTGGTCGAACGCGACGCCATGCCGCTCGCCATGGGCGGATTCGGCCGCGAGACCCGCGACGCCATGGAAGCCCGTACCGAGCATTTGATCCAGCAGGGCCTGGCGCGGCGGCAGGGCCAACGCATCATCCTGCAGCGCGACCTCCTGAACACGTTGCGCCGGCGCGAGCTGAACGAGGTGGCCGCAAAGGTCTCGGCCGACACCCGCCTGCCTCACGTGGAGGCCGCGTCCGGGCAGCACGTGACGGGCACATATCGCCAGCGGCTAGCGCTCACCTCGGGACGCTTCGCCATGATCGATAATGGTCTCGGCTTTCAGCTTGTGCCCTGGTCGCGCGAGCTCGAATAGAGGCTCGGCCAGCACGTCACCGGCGTCGTGAAGGACGGCGGTGGCATCGAATGGGGCTTTGGTCGGAAGCGCGACCTCGGCCTCTAGCTATTTCGTCAATTCAGTTGCGGAAGGGCGTTCGGGATGTCCGGAACCAAAATCCTCTGGGGACAGGTGATCGCTGTCGGTCTGATCGTTTTGCTCGCCATCTGGGGAGCAACCGAGTGGACGGCTTGGCGGCTCGCCTATCAACCGGAGCTTGGGCGGCCCTGGTTCGAGCTGGTAGGCTTCAAGATCTATTATCCGCCAGTCTTCTTCTGGTGGTGGTTCGTCTACGACGCCTATGCGCCTCAAATCTTCGTCGAGGGGGCTTTCATCGCGGCGTCGGGGGCCTTCGTTTCCATCGCGGTGGCGATCGGTATGTCAGTCTGGCGGGCGCGCGAAGCCAAGAACGTCGAGACCTATGGCTCGGCGCGCTGGGCCAATTCGCAGGAGGTCAAAGCTGCCGGACTTCTCAGTCCGGATGGCGTGGTACTGGGTAAACTCGACCATGACTACCTCCGCCATGACGGGCCGGAACACGTCTTGTGCTTTGCACCAACCCGATCCGGCAAAGGCGTCGGTCTTGTCGTCCCCTCCCTGCTGGCTTGGCCTGGCTCGGCCATCGTTCACGACATCAAGGGCGAGAACTGGCAACTGACCGCCGGCTTTCGCTCGCGGCATGGCCGCGTCCTGTTGTTCGATCCGACCAACCCAAAGTCTTCAGCCTACAATCCGCTCCTCGAAGTCCGGCGCGGGGAATGGGAGGTTCGCGACGTCCAGAACGTCGCCGACGTCCTGGTCGACCCCGAAGGCTCGCTCGACAAGCGGAACCATTGGGAGAAGACCAGTCACTCGCTCCTGGTCGGCGCCATCCTTCATGTCCTCTATGCCGAAGCGGACAAGACCTTGGCTGGCGTTGTCGCCTTTCTGTCCGACCCGAAGCGGCCGATCGAGACAACGTTGAAGACGATGATGACCACACCGCACCTTGGCGAGCATGGCCCTCATCCCGTGGTCGCCTCGACCGCGCGCGAACTCCTGAACAAGTCGGAGAATGAACGTTCTGGCGTTTTGTCCACCGCGATGTCGTTCCTAGGGCTGTATCGTGATCCCGTCGTGGCTCAGGTGACCCGTCGCTGCGACTGGCGGATCACGGATCTGATCGCAGATAGCCGTCCTACGACGCTTTACCTCGTGGTGCCGCCCTCCGATATCTCGCGGACCAAGCCGTTGATCCGCCTGGTGCTGAACCAGATTGGCAGACGCCTGACGGAGGACTTGCACTCCCGCGACAGCCGACATCGGGTGCTGATGATGCTGGACGAATTTCCGGCGCTTGGGCGGCTCGATTTTTTCGAGTCCGCGCTCGCTTTCATGGCGGGGTACGGCATCAAGAGTTTCTTGATCGCGCAGTCGCTCAATCAGATCGAGAAGGCCTATGGCCCTAACAACGCCATTCTCGACAATTGTCACGTCCGCGTCAGCTTTGCCGCCAATGACGAGCGGACCGCCAAACGTGTGTCCGACGCCTTGGGTACGGCGACCGAAATGCGGGCGATGAAGAACTATGCCGGTCACAGGTTGAACCCCTGGCTGGGGCACCTGATGGTCTCGCGCCAGGAGACGGCAAGGCCGCTGCTGACCCCGGGCGAGGTCATGCAGCTTCCGCCGATGGACGAGATCGTCATGGTGGCGGGCGCGCCGCCAATCCGGGCGAAGAAGGTCCGCTACTACGAGGATCGGCGGTTCACCGAGCGGGTTCTGTCGCCGCCTGATCCGGCGAGGGCTGGTCTATCGTCGCGAACGGACGGATGGTCAACGCTTGGAACGCGAAGGCCGGTGTCGCTTCCGACCGACGGGGGGCAAGGAGAGGAAGACACGGCGAACAGCGGCCTCCGTCGTGAGCCCGAACTCCCCGATCATGTCGCGATCGTCAAGGAGACGATCGAACCGACGCCTGCAGAGGAATTTGCTGCCGTACTTGACGATGACGAGGATGCGGTCCGTCAGTCCCGGCTCATACGCCAACAGATGCGCGGTGTCGCCCGTCAAGTCACCATGGACCCGAATGACGGTATGGAGCTCTAAAGCAATATGCGCGACCGGATGAACGTCTATTTCCCGCCGGAGCTTCTGAAACAGATCTCGGACCTCGCCGATCGCAAGAAGCTTTCCCGGTCTGCAATCGTCGAAGCGGCCGTTGCTTCGTTTCTGTCACCGGACGGATCGGACCGGCGAGAGGCAGCGTTTACCCGGCGACTGGATCGGCTGTCGCGTCAGATGCAGAGGCTGGAGCGTGACGTTGGGTTGACGGCCGAGACCTTGGCTCTCTTCATTCGCTTCTGGCTGACAATCACGCCACCGTTGCCGAACGACGCACAGGCCGCCGCGCAGCTAAAGGGCAGGGAGCGCTTTGAAGGATTTGTCGAGGCGCTCGGGCGCCGCTTGCAAAAAGGGCAAAGCTTTCTTCGGGAAATTCCAGAAGATATCGGACTTCAACTGCCCGGCAACGAAGCCTGATGCCACAGCTAGCGCGTTCAATTTTTGGAGGATTGTCGGTGACCTGCTCTAGTTGATTTTAGAACCTTGCAACCACGAGCTTGAAAAGGTCGTCTGCGGCTCTCTGGTCGCCAATTCTTCTGCTGATCTCACTCAACTTTGCGCCATTCAATCGAATGTCGGAACCAAAAGAACATCAAG
>NZ_NWTG01000016.1 GCF_002532045.1 Bradyrhizobium sp. C9
TATGAATCAGTGATCAAACCACTTGGGAATCCTGAATGTCGATCGGCCCTAGGACGGTACGCCAGCGACAGAATCAAGCTCCAGTCCGGTCCTTGTCTCTCTTCAGCGCGATTCCGCCTGCAACTCCAACGGCCAACACGTACATCCACCCTTCGTGAAAATCGAAGATATGTGAATTAAACAAGGAAGTGGAGACATTCTGCACAACTGCAAGAATTCCAACCCAATTAGCCAACCCACCGCCTCGAAAAAGAAGGAGGTGAAGCGCCCACATGGCGTACAGTATTGTGACGCCAACAAGCCCCCACTGCACAGCGACATTCAACGTTTGATTGTGGGGATTTCCGATCACCTCGCCCGATGCCTTAGTCGCACCACCCGTCGCAACGCGTTCGAACAAGCCACGTGTCGATCCGGTCCCGTGACCGATCAACGGCGCTTCCAAAAAGAACCCGAGGGACTTCTTCCAAAACTCAAGCCTGAGCCCGATAGAGGTCGGAGCATTTTGTTGCTTGTAGAGTTCATACTCGCGAGTGAATTTCTCGGCGGTCCATCGCAATTGCGGCGAGGCATACCAGGAGATCGCAGCCAATGCGGCAAAGGCACACAGGATGACGATAACGCTCCGCCCGCGCAAATGCAGTAATCCAAAAGCTGCAAGCATGATCGGAACTGTTACCAGTGCGGTTCGTGATACCACGACGAATGCCATGTTGGCGAAAAAGCTCAGAGCGATCGCGATGAGCAAGACGGCCGGTAGAATACGCTTTTCACGCAATAGCCCGATGATTGGATAAGCTAGCGCGACCGCACATAACGTGAATTCCTGGCTCTGGTTGATGTAGTCCTTAACAAAGATGCCGCGCTCGGCGTGGCCCGGCGGCTTGAGTGAGAGGCCAGGATGCAGCAGAATGAGCCAGGACATCATCATCAGTAGCGTGCAGGACACGAGGAAGGCCACAAAGACCCAATTGCCACGCGCCGAGCGCTGAAAATGATAGAGCAGGACCGGAAGCACCAGGAGCTTTGCCGTCGGCCCGACTGCGTAGAGTCTGGCGTTCCAGGGCGCATCCGACCACAACGTGCCGACGAGCGCCACGCCGAACAGCATGATCGGCGCCACGCAGATGGGGCGCTTCAACAATCCCCAAAACGCACTCAGGTCAACCGTCGGCGTTATTACGATCAGCAACACTACGCCGAAGATGCCGACCAGCGAGGTCGACCACGGCAGCGACAGCGCAATCAGGACCGCGACTACGTCGGCAGCAGTCTGCCAACGCACCGGGTCGCGCCAGGCCGGGCACGCTGCGGCGGCCGCCGGGGATGTCACGCTCCCGCTCATGCTTTACCCTCGCGCGCCCGCGCAACCAGCGACGTCGTGCTGTGGCCCTGCAGGATCTCGACCAGCACCACCTCCCCGCCGGCGGCCTCGACGATCTCGTGGCCGACCACCTTCTCGCGGGTATAGTCGCCCCCCTTGACCAGCACGCTCGGCCGCACCTTGGTGATGAGGTTGATCGGCGTGTCCTCCTCGAAGATCGCGACGACGTCGACGGCTTCCAGCGCCGCCAGCACCTCGGCCCGGGCGCGCTCGTTCTGTACCGGCCGCCCCATGCCCTTCAGCCGCTTCACCGAGGCGTCGCTGTTCAATCCGACGA
This sequence comes from Bradyrhizobium sp. C9, assembly GCF_002532045.1. GTDB lineage: Bacteria > Pseudomonadota > Alphaproteobacteria > Rhizobiales > Xanthobacteraceae > Bradyrhizobium. The sequence goes on from NZ_NWTG01000016.1 coordinate 1,662, forward strand.
TCAGGCGGTCACAGGCGCCGCGCGCGGCGGTCAGCACCTTGACGTGGCCGGGATGCAGGATGTCGAAACAGCCATTGGTGAAGCCGATGCGCAGATCCTGCCTGCGCCATTCCTCGACATACGCATCGATATCGCCGCCGGCCGGAACGATTTTCTCCTCGGCTGCCAGCGACGCGTGAGGCAGGATCTTTCGGCGCAATTCGGCGGACCTGACGATCGCGGTCCCAGTCTTGCCGACCGCGACCGCAGCTGCGGCACTCGCGATCCGCAGCACGCCGTCCCAGTCGGCACCGGCAGCCAGCGCCAGCGCCAGCGCCGCAGCAACGGTATCGCCGGCCCCGGAGACGTCGCGCACCTTGACCGGCAGCGCCGGCACGTGGATCGAACCGCCGTCCCGCGTCACCAGCGTCATGCCGCGCTCGCCCTGCGTCACCAGCATCGCCTCGCAATCGGCGAGGACCATCGCGTCAGGTGCGGCCTGCGCGATGCTGTCCTGGCTGTCGGCACGGCTGCGGGTCGCCTCGGCGAATTCCTTGCGGTTCGGCGTCAGTACCGTCGCGCCGCGATAGATCGCAAGATTGGCGCTCTTCGGATCGACGATCACGCGCTTGCCCACCTGACGCGCGGCGTCGATCACGTTGCGGATCACGCGCGCGGTCAGCACGCCCTTGGCATAGTCGGACAGCAGCACGATGTCGGCGCGCGCAAGGCGCGGCAGGATCGCGTCGATCAGCTGCTGCTCGATGGCGGGAGCGGCCGGCGCGGCGAGCTCCCAATCGGAGCGCAGCATGTGGGTCGAGAACTGTTCGGAGACGAAGCGCACCTTGCGCGTGGTCGGACGCGCGGCGTCGCGCACCAGCACGGCCTCGATCCCCGCCTCTTTCGCCAGCGCTTCGGTCAGCACCGTTCCGGCGGCGTCCTCGCCGGTCAGGCCGACGAAGATGCAGCGGCCGCCGAGCGCGGCGATATTGCGCGCGACGTTGCCGGCGCCGCCGATATTGATCTCGCTGCGCCTGACCGCGATCACCGGCGCCGGCGCCTCTGGCGAGATCCGCGACACCTCGCCATACACGAACTCGTCGAGCATGAGGTCCCCGACGCAGAGCACGGTCTGGCCGGACATTGCACGCGAGATCGCTTCAAAATCAAACATCAGTCACCGTCATCCGCTCTAGCGATAGTGATCCGCGCGATCGAGAAAGCCCTTTACATAGGACCCGACCGCGTCTTCCAGGCGGGTAAAGCCGCCATTGTATCCGGCGCGCGCGAGACGATCGACAACGCCCTGGGTGAAGTACTGGTAACTGCCGCGAATCTCCTCAGGCATATCGACATACTCGATGTTCGGCCGCGCGCCGAGCGCGCCATAGGCCGCCAAAATCAGGTCCTTGAAGCTGCGCGCGGTGCCGGTTCCGACGTTGAACAGCCCGGAGACCCGCGGCGTCGCGATCAGCCACATCATCACCCGTACGACGTCGTCGACATAGATGAAGTCGCGGCGCTGATCGCCATCAGCGATGCCCTTGCGATGCGACTTGAACAGCTGCACGACGCGGCCCGCTCTGATGTCGTCGAAGCGGCGCGTCAGCACGCTCATCATCTGGCCCTTGTGATATTCATTCGGGCCAAACACGTTGAAGAACTTCAGTCCCGCCCATTGCGGCGGCAGAGCCTCGCCTTTCGCAGCGCGCTCGGCGACCGCGAGATCGAACAGGTTCTTGCTCCAGCCATACAGGTTCATCGGTCGCAGGCGCTTCAGCGCCTCCACCGAACCATCGTCGTCGAAGCCCTGGTCGCCGTCGCCATAGGTCGCGGCCGACGAGGCATAGATCAGCGGGGTTCCGGTCGCGGTACACCAGTCGAGCAACCGCATAGAGAGACGGAAATTGGTCTCGATCACAAGATCGCCGTCGGTCGCGGTGGTCTCCGAGATGGCACCGAGATGGAGGACGGCATCCAGCCGCCGGCCCTGCAGCCAAGCCATCAACTCAGCCGGCGGCACAAAGTCGGCGATCTGGCGCTTTGCCAGGTTCCGCCACTTGCCGTCGTCCCCAAGAATGTCGCAGACCGCCACGTCGCTACGACCGGCGTCATTCAACGCGGCCACGACGTTCGATCCGATAAAACCGGCGCCCCCGGTTACCAGAAACATGATGAAATCCTGCCAGATTCCTTTGCAGCCGCCAGCTTTGCCCCACTCCTGCGCCACAGGCAACGACGGCTTTACCTCACACCGCGAACCGGTTACCGACTTGGCCGCACCGATCCGGCTTTGGCCTGTTTAGAAATGAATATTGATTCAATATCTGACATCGAAACACAGGATACCGAGGATACCAGACCCATCCTCATCGTGCCCTATGTTTGGATCGGCGATTTCGTGCGCGGCCACACCGTGGTCAGGGTGCTTCGCAAGCGCTGGCCCAACCGGCCGGTCGACCTTCTGACCTCAAGTCTTTGCGCTCCCCTGGTCGATTATATGCCGGGCGTCCGTGCCGGGGTCGTTTTCGACCTACCACGCAGCCGGCTGGCGCTGGCCCAGCAGCGGGCGCTGGCCGCCGAGCTTCGGAAGCGGAACTATGCCACCGCGCTGGTGATGCCGCGCACCTGGAAGTCCGGCATTGCGCCGGCGCTGGCGGGGATTCCCGAACGGGTCGGCTTCTATGGCGAGGCGCGGTTCGGCCTGATCAATGCGATGCGTTGGGGCGAAAAGAAGCTGCCGCGCTTCATCGACAAGAACGCGGTGCTGGCGCTGCCTGACGGCGCCCCCCGCCCGCCCGAATGGCCGGTGCCGCAACTCCGGGTTCCCGCGGACGAGACCGAGCGCTGGCGGCAGTCCAACGGCCTCGGCACCGGCCGTGCCGTCGCGCTCGGGCCCGGCTCGGTCGGCGCCTCCAAGCGCTGGACCTATTACCCGGAAGCCGCGCGGCTATTCGCCGAGCATGGCTTCGACGTCTGGGTGGTTGGCGGCCCCGGCGAGAAGGCGCTGGCGCAGGAAATCGCGGCCGCCGGCGGTGCGCGGGTCCGCGATCTCACCGGCACCGATCTGCGCAACGGGGTACTGGCGATGGCCGCGGCCAGCGTCGCCATCGCCAACGATTCCGGGCTGATGCACATCGCCGCCGCGATCGGCACGCCGACCATGGGCATCTTCGGCCCGACCGACCCCTATCTCTGGGCCCCGCTCAATGAGCTCGCCGCGACGGTGCGGCAGACCAAAAGCAAGCTGCCGTGCCAGCCGTGCCAGCGCACGGTCTGCACCATGAACGACCATCGCTGCATGCGCGACATCGCCCCCGAAGAGGTCGTCGGGATCGCCGAGCGCGTGCTGGCTCAGATCAGCGTGCGATAGACCGCGGCGATCGCGTTCGCCTCCGCATCGAGGCTGAACTTATCCACAACTCGTTGGCGTGCCCGCGCGCCCATCACTGCTGCCGACGCCGGATCGCGCATCAGGGGCTCGAGCGCAGCCGCCAGGGCGTCGACATCGCCCGGCGGGGTCAGCACGCCCGTCGTACCGTCCTCGACCACGAACTCGGCTGCGCCCGCGCGCGTGGCCACCAGCGCCGCGCCCGCCGACATCGCCTCGATCAAGGTCAGGCCGAAACCTTCATTGCGCGAGGTGAAGGCGTAGATCGTCAGCCGCTGATACCAGCGCACGACATCCTCGATCGGAAGCTCACCCGTGATGATGATGCGCGATTGCAGGCCGGCGGCCTCGATCTTCCGCTTCAGCTCATTGGCAAAGGCCAGCTGCTCCGGCACCACCGCGCCGACGATCACGGCGGTGAAATCGGGATAGCGCGGCAGCAGCCTGCACATCGCCTCGACGAACACGTCGCTGCCCTTCTGGGCGCGCACCCGTCCGAAGCAGCCGATCGCATAGCGCCCCGGCAATCCGCTTTCGGCGAAGGCGCTCGCACGATCGGCCGGCGGCGCGTAACGGTCGGTATCGACGCCATGCATCACCACGGTGGCGTCGCGCTTCAGGTAGGAGGCCGACAGCGGGCTGGTGGCGATGATCGCATCCTGGTTGCGGATCAGCCAGCGCGTCAGCCAGGTGTGATGACGCTGCGCGGCTGACGTGAACAGCAGCTTCAGCGGCCAGCCCAGCGCGCGCAACGCAAGCCCGACAATCATCTCGTCATTGCGCCGCGCGTGCCAGATCACAGGCCGCGCGCGCCGCCACAGCCGCATCAGATCGGCAAGTCCGATCGCGTCGATGCCGTCAGGCCGATGCGAGCCGAGCCAGCCTGCGTGAAACATCTTGGCGAGCTTCGGCGCGACCATGCGGTTGGTCGCGGTGACACCCGAATAGCGTCGGTGCAGATTGGGCACGATGAGCACGAGCTCGCCGGCAGGTGTGTTCTCGATCGGCACGCAAGTCTCCGTTTCGTGCCAGTTCCTATACGCAACATTAAGCATAGTGGCCAGTTCGGCCGCGGCGAAACCCCCTCTTCACCGCACTCCCGCTAGCATCATCAGTTAAGGATATCGGGAGAGCTCTATCCATGACCGTGCTTGTGACCGGCGGTGCCGGCTATATCGGAAGTCACATGGTTCATGCGCTGGTCGATGCCGGCGAGAGCGTCGTCGTCGTCGACAATCTTTCCAGCGGCTTCTCCGCGTTCCTGCCCGAAGGTGTTCCGCTGTTCATTGGCGATGCCGGCGACGAGAACCTCGTCGAGGGCGTGATCGCACAGCACGGCATCGACAGCATCATCCATTTCGCCGGCTCGGTCGTGGTGCCGGATTCGATGCGCGATCCGCTCGGCTACTACCGCAACAACACCATGACGACGCGCAGCCTGCTCAACGCGGCGGTGAAGGGCGGCGTCAACCGCTTCATCTTCTCCTCGACCGCGGCCGTCTACGGCAATCCGGACCAGGTGCCGGTGCCGGAGATCGCGCCGACGCGTCCGCTGTCACCCTACGGCTCGTCGAAGCTGATGACCGAGATCATGCTGCATGATGTCGCCTCCGCCCATGGCATGAGCTACGCCGTGCTTCGCTACTTCAACGTCGCCGGCGCCGACCCGAAGGGCCGCGCCGGTCTCGCCACCATCGGCGCCACCCATCTGCTCAAGATCGCGGTCGAGGCCGCGACCGGCCAGCGCGCCAAGATCGACGTGTTCGGCACCGACTATCCGACCCAGGACGGCAGCTGCGTGCGCGACTTCATCCATGTCAGCGACCTCGTCGAGGCGCATCGCTCGGCGCTGTCCTATCTGCGCGGCGGCGGGCAATCGGTGACGATGAACTGCGGTTACGGCCGCGGCTATTCCGTGCTCGAGACCATCGAGGCGGTGCGCCGGGTCTCGATGCGCAATTTCGCGGTCGCCTATGCCGCGCGCAGGCCCGGCGACATCATGACCATGGTGGCCGACACCACCCGGATCCGCTCGCTGCTCGACTGGACCCCGCGCTACGACGATCTCGAGACCATCGCGAGCCACGCGCTGGCCTGGGAGGAGAAGTTGTTCCGGGAGCGCGGTGGCGCCGCGCGACCGGCAGAATCGGCCTAAAAATCAAGCCGTTATCAAGCTGTTATTGTGCTTGAAAAAGCCCCGCCAAGCGGGCAAGGAGGTCCGCAACCCTGACGGCCGGCGCTGCCCGCCGTCAATGGAACGCGGATGGCTCAGTTTCCAAAGAAAATTACCGACGATCCCTATGGCGCGGCGATCCTGATTCGCCGTCTGGTCACGGAACAGGGGATCACCTATTGGCGGCGCTATCTGACGGCGTTCGCCCTGATGGCCGTTGCGGCCGGCTCGACGGCCGGCGCCACCTACGTGCTCGGCCAGGTGATCAACCAGGCCTATGTCGACAAGAACATCCCCGGCATCGCGATGTTTGCCGGGGTCACGGTGGTGCTGCTGTTCATCAAGGGCGTGGCGACCTACGGCCACATGGTGATCCTGTCGAAGATCAGCAATGCCATCCTGGCGCGGAACCAGCGGCAATTGTTCGCCAAGCTGATGAGCGAAAGCATCGGCTTCTTCTCGCAGCGGCACTCGTCGGAATTCCTGGCGCGGCTCACCGCCGGCGCCAAGTCGATCACCGACGTGCTCAACATGCTGGTCAATGCGATCGGCCGCGACTTCCTGATGCTGATCAGCATGGTCGCCGTCATGGTCTGGCAGGACCCGCTGATGTCGTTCATCGGGCTGGTTGCGGTACCGCCGGCGATGCTGGTGCTGCGCAAGCTGGTGAAGCGGATCAAGGGCCTCGCCTACAACCAGTTCACCGGCACCGCCGACATCATGGAGACGATGCAGGAATCGTTGCAGGGCATCCGCACCGTGAAGGCGTTCACGCTGGAAGGCGCCATGCAGCAGCGGATCGACGAGAACATCGCCATCGTCGAGCGCAACGCCAACAAGATGGCGCATGTCGCCAACCGCTCCAACCCGCTGATGGAGATGCTCGGCGGCTTCGCGGTCGCCGGCTGCCTGATGTATGGCGGCTACAGCGTGGTGGCGCTCGGCTCCACGCCGGGCCAGTTCTTCACGTTCCTGACCGCCTTTCTGATGGCGACCGAGCCGGCCAAGCGCCTGGCGCGGCTCAACATCGACCTCAACAGCCAGCTGGTCGGCGCGCGGATGCTGCTTGAGGTCGTCGACAGTCCAGCCAGCGAGCAGGCCGACGACGACAAGCCGGCGCTCAAACTCTCCGATGCGCGGATCGAATTGCGCGACGTCAGCTTTGCCTATCGGCCCGGTGAGCCGGTGCTGAACCGCTTGAGCTTCATGGCCGAGCCAGGCAAGGTCACCGCGCTGGTCGGTCCGTCCGGCGGCGGCAAATCGACGGTGCTCGCCCTGTTGCTGCGCTTCTACGAGACGCGCGAAGGCGACATCCTGATCGACGGACAGTCGATCCTGTCGGTCTCGCGCAAGTCGCTGCGCCGGCAGACCGCCTATGTCGGCCAGGACGTCTATCTGTTCCGCGACACCATCCGCGCCAACATTGCCTTCGGCAAGCCCGGCGCTACCGAGGCCGAGATCGTCGACGCCGCCAAGGCCGCCTGCGCGCACGACTTCATCATGAGCTTCCCGCTCGGCTACGACACGCCGGTCGGCGAGCACGGCGCGCAACTGTCCGGCGGACAACGCCAGCGCATCGCGGTCGCCCGCGCGCTGATCAAGAACGCGCCGATCATCCTGCTCGACGAGGCCACCGCCGCACTCGACTCGGAATCCGAGAAGCAGGTGCAGGAGGCGATCGAGCATCTCTGCCAGGGCCGCACCACGATCGTGATCGCGCACCGCCTGCACACCATCATGCATGCCGATGCGATCCTGGTGGTCGAGGGCGGCGAGATCGTCGAGCGCGGGCGTCACGAGGATCTGCTGCGCCGCGGCGGCCGCTACGCCTCGTTCTTCCGCCTGCAGCATCACCACGACCCGTCGCTGCTGGCATTGGCGCCGATCAGCGCAACCGGCTGAGGTTTATCCCTTCTCGTCCTTGGCGACAATGCCTGCACGCAGCACAAGCAGGACGTTGCCGCCCATGACCTTGCGGATATCGTCCTCGGAGAACCCGTTCGACATCAGCGCCTGGGTCACGGCGGCAATCCCGCTCGCGTCGAAGCCCGTGGTAATCGAGCCGTCGAAATCCGAACCGAGGCCGACATGGTCGATCCCGACCAGGTCGCGGACATGGGCAATCGCCCGCGCCACATTGTTCGGATCGAGCGAGCAGACCGCGCCTTGCCAGAAGCCGATGCTGATGAGGCCGCCGGTCCGCGCCACACCCCTGACCTCATCGTCGGTGAGATTGCGGTTGACCTTGCAGGTCGCCTGAACGCCGCCATGGCTCGAGACCACCGGTCGCGTCGCCATCGCCAGCACGTCGGCGACCGCGGCATGGCTCGCATGGGCGAGGTCGACGATCATCCCCTTGGCCTCCATCCGCTGCACCACCTGGCGGCCGAGCGGCGTCAGTCCGCCTTTCGCAACGCCATGCATCGAGCCTGCGACATCATTGTCGAAGAAGTGCGCAAGACCGGCCATCCTGAATCCGGCGGCGTAGAGCACGTCGAGATTGTCGATGTTGCCCTCGAGATCCTGCAGGCCTTCGATCGACAGCATTCCGCCAACCACGGTCATGCCGCTCTTGCGATCCGCGAGCAGGCGATCGATGTCGGCCGGTGTCGTGATCACGCGAAGCCGCCCGGTGGACTTGTCGGCGAAGCTGTGCAGTTTCTCGGCGTGCCATAGCGAGCGCTGCAGCAACGAGAACAATGTCCGCATCGGCTGCAGATCGACGATGGCGAGGCTCGTGATGGTGTCGGTATCGCCGGCATTGGCATCATAGTTCTGGCCCTTGGGCGACTTGGTGACCGACGAGAATACCTGCAGCGCGTAGCGGCCCTCGATCAGCCGTGGCAGGTCGATATGGCCGCGATCGGACCGCGCGATCAGGTTGCGCTTCCACAACAAGCTGTCCGCGTGCATGTCCGCCACATCGAGCGTCGCCTGCAGGGCCTGCGCGGCGGGCGTGATCTCCAGCGCCACGCGCTGGACCTTGTTCTGTCCCCGGTCGATCCGTTCCGGGGTGACCACAAAGAAGCGAACACCCGAGGCGAACAGGACGGCGGCAACCAGCGCGAGGCCGATCGAAAGCCATCTGCGCATCGGCATCACCGCTTTCGCCGGCCAAAGGCGGTCGCGCTCGGCGGAAAGTTGGCCTCACGTCTGCGCCTGGTGCAGCCGCAGCCCCTAGCCCCCAGCGCCGTAACCGCGTAAATACGGCCCGCGCTCCCTCCTTCAACCCTCCGGGACCCGTTCATGAACGCCGCCTCCACCGTCATTCCGCTTCCCCCGCAGCCCTCGCTCCCCGTCGTCGGCGAATCCGGCACCTATCCGGTCCGCCGCATCTGGTGCGTCGGCCGCAACTATCTCGAGCATATCAGGGAGATGGGCAATGACGAGCGGGCGCCGCCGTTCTTCTTCGGCAAGCATGCCGACATGCTGGTGCCTGATGGTGCGACGATTCCCTACCCGCCGCTGACCAAGGACCTGCATCACGAGGTCGAGCTGGTGGTGGCGATGAAGAGCGGCGGGCTCAACATTCCCGCCGACAAGGCGCTCGAGCATGTCTACGGCTATGCCGTCGGCATCGACCTGACCCGCCGCGACCTGCAGATCGCCTCGCGCAAGAAGGAGCGGCCCTGGGAGATCGGCAAGTCGTTCGACTATTCCGCACCCTGCTCCGCGATCCAGCCGGCCTCGAAGATCGGCCACCCCTCAAGCGGCAAGATCTGGCTCACCGTCAACGGCAAGGAAGCGCAGAAGGGCGACCTCACCGAATTGATCTGGAACGTGCCTGAAATCATCTGGCAGCTCTCGCAGCAGGTGAAGCTCGCCGCCGGCGACATCATCATGACCGGCACGCCCGCCGGCGTCTCGCAGCTGCAAGTGGGCGACAAGCTCGAATGCGGCGTCGACGGCATCGGCACGCTGAAAGTTTCGATCGGCAAGCCGGAGTAACTCCGGATCCGATCCACCGCAGACTGCGGCCCCGAACCAGATTCGGGGCCGTTGCCGTTTCAGAACTGCTCGTGGCCGGGATGGTTGGGGTCGCCGAAGTATCCGCCACCTCCACTGCCGCCCGCACTGTCACCACTGTAATCAGTTCCGAGATAGGGCGGCGGATCGACCGGCTGGCGATGCGGGCCGCCCGAACCGCCCGGGGGCAGTTTCGCGCCGACATTCTTCGGCGGCGCCATGTGAAGTCCGCCAGCCTGCGCGGAGCCCAGCGCGGCAACGCCGAACGCGACAACGGCAGCGAAGGCAACAAGCGAATTGCGTGTCATGCGACGTCTCCTTGAACTCGGGCCGGGGCACCATGCGCCAGCTCCGACGCCGCACGCTTCGCACGATCGCACTGGCCCGGCTGTGATGTGGGTCACGCCCATTCCGCGGCCGCTTCCGGCGACATCGCATCGCCCGGGAAACCCCGGACCAGAGGTCCGGGGCTTTCCGCTGCGTGTGGTCAGCGCATCGTGCCGGGCATGCAGGGCGGCTCGGTGAAGGGCGCGGTTGCGAACGATCCGACGTTCGGCGCGCGCACGCAATCGGTGGTCTTGCTGCTGACCGGTGTCGTCGTCGTTGTCGTCATCGAAGCATGGGCGCGCCGCACCGCAGCATTGTTGCTGGCGGCGGACGCCTGAGCCGAATACGCAGCTGCCGCAACCAGGGCAAGCGTCACGAAGGTCAATTTGGTCATCGGGTTTCTCCGCACGTGGATGAAGCCGACAAGCTCGGCTCCTGTGACCAATGACTGTGGATGCCGAAAAATTATTTCATCACGCGCGATCACCGAACCGCGAGCGCCCGATCACATCAGACGGACCGGGGAATACGGGAACGCGAGAGGCACTCCATTTCGTCAAGGCCGCGCACCAACGCGGCGATGATGGCATGGAGATTCTCATGAGCGATCTTCGACGACTTGGCGGACAATTTGGCTTGGCTGCAATCCTGTCCGCGACCATGGCGACCTCTTGCTTCGCGCAGCCGGCGGCGCAGGAGCCCAGTGCATTTGCATCAAATGAAACCGCGACGCGACCATGGTTGGCGCCGGTCGGTCATCGCCAGCCGCGCGCCGCCGACATTCCGGCAGCGGCGGTGTCATCGCAGCAGATCATCGATCAGGAAGACGCGATCGTCGACCGCAAGATCAAGGGCATTTGCCGCGGCTGCTAACTTCTAGTGCTTTGCTGCGGCCTGCGGTGCCGCCGGACCGAGATGCGTCTTTTCGTACTCGAGCCACAGCTCGAGCAGGGCCATGAATGCGACCACCGCACCCGCCGCGATGGCAAAATGCATCGCGCGGGTGTGCGTGAAGCCGAGCAGCCAGGGCGAGGCGATCAGCCAGCATCCGACGAACAGATTGATCCATTCCTCCCAGATCGAGAACGCGACGATCGCCGCCAGCGACATGATCGCGATCGCGGCACCGCTGATCCTGAGATCGATCGCCGCCGTCGGGTTGGCGTGCGCAAACAGCCACGGCGCGGCGAGCAGGAAGATCGCTGCGACGAGGTTGTAGAGATCGAGCGCGGATTCTTTTCGCCATTTCACCATCTGCTTCTCCCATGCTGCGTTCAACTCACCGCTGCTGATGCGCGGCCGCGGCATTGATGTCCTTGCCGGTGTAGTCGGTCATCAGCGCGGTTGCGACCAGCGTGATGACGGCGCAGAGCGCGATGTAGATCGCGATTGCGGTCGACGAATGATAGGTCCCGAACAGCCAGGCTGCGATCAGCGGCGCCGGACCGCCGGCGATCACCGACGCAAGCTGGTAGCCGAGCGAGGCACCGCTGTAGCGCAGACGTCCGGTGAAGCTTTCGGCGATCAGCGCGGCCTGCGGCCCGTACTGCATGTCGTGCGGAATGAGCGAGAGAATGATCGCGAGGAAGATGATCGACGCCGATCCGGTATTGAGCATCGCGAAGTAGATGAAGCCGAAGATGCCGGTCACCAACGCACCGATCATGTACATGTTCTTGCGGCCGATCTGATCGGATAGATGCCCGAACACCGGGATTGACACGAACGAGACCACCGAAGCTGACAGCACCGCCGTCAACAACATATCCCGCGACATGTGCAGTGTGCCGATGCCGTAGGAGAACACGAAGGCGGTGAAGATGTAGAACGGCGCCTGCTCGGACATCCGCGCAAGGGCGGACAGCAGGATCTCCTTCGGATGGTCGCGGATCACGGTCAGCATCGGCGTGCGGTCGAGCCGACGCTCGGCCACCAGCTTGGCGAAGACCGGCGTTTCCAGAATGCCGAGCCGGATATAGAGGCCAACGCCGACCAGGATGATGCTGAGCGCAAACGGAACGCGCCAGCCCCATGCCAGGAACTGGTCGCCCGACATCTGGCTGAAGGCCAGCACCGCAAGGTTGGCGAGGAACAGTCCGCAGGGCACGCCGAATTGCGGCCAAGACGCGATCAGGCCGCGGGAGCGATCGTTGCGCGCCCATTCCATCGACATCAGCACCGAGCCGCCCCATTCGCCGCCGACCCCGACGCCCTGGATGAAGCGCAGCACGGTAAGGATCACCGCACCCCAGATACCGATGCTGGAATAGGTCGGCACCAACGCGACCGCCGCAGTCGCCAGTCCCATCAACAGCAGCGTCGCGATCAGCGTCGACTTGCGGCCGATGCGATCGCCATAATGGCCGAAGATCGCCGCGCCGATCGGCCGCGCGATGAAGCCGACCGCATAGATGGCAAAAGCCTCCAGCGTGCCGACCCAGGGGTCGGAATGCGGAAAGAACAGCTTTGCGAACACGAGGCCAGTGACGGTGCTGTAGAGAAAGAAGTCATACCATTCGATCGCGGTCCCGACCGTGGAGGCGATGACCGCGCGGCGCAGCTGGAGCTGATGCTCGGATGGCGAGAGATGGTTGGCGTCGAGACCAAGTGTCGTCATGGGGACGTCTCCCTCGGACAAGCCCCCCGGGTGGATTTTGACCGTTCGGGTCGTTTGAGTACGAACGACATGGTCGCGCAGAAGGTTCCATCAGAATGGAACGGAGCGCCTAGAACTTTAGTCGGCCCGGGCGCCGGATGCGCCTGTCAGCCGCCGGGCAGGTTCGTCAACGTGTCGCGCTTCGTCTCATGACAGCCCGAGGGCGCGACCGTCGCTGCGCGGATCGTGCGCCCCGGTGATGCTTCCGTCGGCGTCGATCCGGATCGCGCCCGGATGCCCTGCGAGCGGGCTCTGGGCCGGAATCGGACTCATTTCGTGGCCTCGCTCGGCGAGCACCTTGAAGACCTCTTCACCGGCATCCTTCTCCAGCTTCAGGCTGTCGCGTGAATCGGAGAACGTCTTGCCGAGGAGGAACCGCGGTCGCGACAGCGCGGTGAGCGGATCCATGTTGTAGTCGATCAGCCTGGTCAGCACTGCCGCGAGCGTCTGAGGCTGGCCGTCGGCCCCCTGTGTGCCGTACAGCAGATGCGGCCGTCCGCCCTTGAGGTACATTCCGGGATTGAGCGTGTGGAACGGCCGCTTGCCCGGCTTGAGGCAGTTGGGGCTGGCCGGGTCGAGATTGAACGAGGCGCCGCGGTTGTGCCAGATGATGCCGGTGTCGCCGGCTACCATGCCGCTTCCCCAATCGTAGTAGACGGTTTGCAGCATGCTGACGCAATTGCCGTCGCGATCGGTCGCTGCGAGATAGACCGTGTCGCCCTTCTTGAACACGTGCGGCCACGGCATCGCCTTCTCCAGGCTGATCGCCTTGGCGCGGGCATCGAGGTAGTTCGCCGACAGCAGCTGATTGACCGGAACGTCGACGAATTCCGGATCGCCGATGTAGCGGTTGCGGTCGATGAAGGCCTGCTTCACCGCTTCGACCAGCAGGTGATAGTAGTCCGCACTCCCTTCCGGGTATTTCGCAAGCTCGAAGCGGTCGAGGATGCCCATGATTTCGAGCGTCGTGAGACCTTGCGTCGGCGGGCGCAGCCCGAGCAGTTCTCCGCCGCGATAGCTGATCCGCAACGGCGTCTCGTCGCGGGCGCGGCAGCGCGCCAAATCGTCGGCGGTCAGCGGCGAGCCGATCTGCTTCAGTCCGGCCGCGACGCGTGCGGCGAGCTTTCCTTCATAGAAATCACGCCCGCCGTTCGCCGCCAGCATCTCCAGCGATTTCGCGAGTTCGGGTTGGAGCAGCGGCTCGCCGATTTCAGGCATCCGGCCGCCGGGCATGAAGATGCGCCGGATGTCGGGCCAGTCCTTCAGATTGTTCGCTTCCATGTCCTGCCAGAAGCGTTGCGACGGCGTGACCGGGAATCCCTTGCTGGCGTATTCGATCGGGCGCGCGAACAGCGACGCCCAGCTCTGCTTTCCTGCCCAGGACTTGCGGCTGAAATCGAACGCCTGGTCCCAGACGTCGACGGTCGTCGCCGCGGTCAGCGCCGCCCCCGGGCCACGGACCGGCACCGAGCCGCTGTAGTTCGGCAGGTTCAGCGCGGCCTGGCCTACGCCGGACAGCGTCCGCACATTGCCCTTGCGATCACTGATCACCATGAAGCTGTCGCCGCCGAGGCCACTGAAATGCGGATAGGTCACGCACAGCGTGGCGCCGATGGCGATGACGGCCTCGATCGCATTGCCGCCCTTGCGCAGCACCTCGAGCCCCGCTTGCGTCGCAAGCTCGTGCGGGCTCGTCACCATGCCGGTCTTCGATCGCGCCAGCGCACCCGCAGTGTCGAGGGCCCAGAGCGGTCTCGGCGCCGCCGCAGCAACGGCCGTGAGCATCGACCCGACCAGCAACTCCCTGCGCGACATGCCAAGATTGGCCATTTGTCCTCCCCTCGTTTTCCTTGTTGCGTCGACATCGTTCTGCGGCCGCGCGCTGCGGAGACCGCACGACGCCGAGATCCCGAAGGACAACGCTTGGTATTTGGTATACCAATATTGAAGGAAACTCTTACTTCGGTCAAGCCGCAGCGCGGAGGAGGTACCCGGCCCTCCCGACCCTGTCAGCGACGGTCTTGCCTGGCACCGGTCGACCGATGCGCAGGTCGCCGAAGCGGAGATGCCGCCTGCAACGGGCCGGACGACACTGTTGACCGAGCGGAAGCTGCCGCCCGAGGCCAGCCGACGCGCGGCTCTAGGTCCGATCGCTGCGCCGATACGGCACGTAGCGCGGCGTCCAGACCTTGGCCTGGATGCGCGCCTCGACCTCGTCGATCGGGATGTCCTTGGCAAGCCCTTCCTTGTGCGCCTGCAGCGCGACCGCCAAGGCAACCGTCAGCGACACATCGCGCAACGCGCTGACCGGCGGCAGCAGATTGTGCTTCGGGTTGCTGCGCGCCGGCGAGACGCTGGCCAGCGCCTTGGCGGCGGCCATGAACATGCCGTCGCTGACCCGGCTGGCGCCGACCGCAAGCGCGCCGACGCCGACGCCCGGGAAGATGTAGGAGTTGTTGGTCTGATCGACCTTGAAGCGCGCGCCCTCGCGCATGATCGGCGGGAACGGGCTGCCGACGCCGATCAGCGCCCGCCCCTCGGTCCACGCCTCGATATCGGAAGGCGTCGCCTCCTCGCGCGAGGTCGGGTTGGACAGCGGGAAGATCACCGGCCGCTTGTTGCATTCGGCCATCGCGCGGACAATCGGCTCGGAGAACGCACCGGCCTGGCCGGAGACGCCGATCAGCACGGTCGGCCTGGCGTTGCGCACGACGTCGAGCAGCGCGATCTTGTCGGGATGGCTGAGCTGCCAGCCCGCGATCGCCTGCTTGCTCTGGACGAAAGGCAGCTGGAACGGGGCGAGCCCGCCCATGCCCTCGAGCAGCAGCCCATCGCGATCGACCATGAAGAAGCGCTTCGCCGCCTCGCTCTCGGACAGGCCGGCATCGATCATCGCAGCGCGAATCAGGCTGGCGATGCCGCAACCGGCGGAGCCCGCGCCAAACACCGCGACGCGCTGCTCGGTCAGCGGCACGCCGGTGACGTTGATGGCGGACAGCAAGGCGCCGGTCGCGACCGCTGCAGTGCCCTGAATGTCGTCATTGAAGGTCAGGAGCCGGTCGCGATAGCGCTCGAGCATGCGCGTTGCGTTGTTCTTGGCAAAGTCCTCCCATTGCAGCAGGACGCGCGGCCAGCGCTTCACCACCGCCGCGACGAACGCCTCGATGAAATCGTCATAGGCCTCACCGCGAATGCGCTCGTTGCGCCAGCCGATATAGAGCGGATCGGCCAGGCAGTCCGGATTGTCGGTGCCGACGTCGAGCAGGATCGGCAACGTCGTCGCCGGATGCAGACCGCCGCACCCGGTGTAGAGCGCGAGCTTGCCGATCGGGATGCCCATGCCGCCGGCGCCCTGGTCACCGAGGCCGAGGATGCGCTCGCCGTCGGTGACGACGATCGCCTCGACGTGATCGAAGCGCGGATGGGCGAAAATGCGGTCGATCCGGTGCTGGTGCGGAATGCTCAGGAACAGCCCGCGCGGCTTGCGAAACAGCCGGCTGAATTTTTGGCAGCCCTCGCCGACGGTCGGCGTATAGACGATCGGCAACAGCTCTTCCAGATTGCCGACCAGGAGCGCGTAGAACAGCGTCTCGTTGGTGTCCTGCAGTTCGCGCAAGAAGGCATAACGCTCGATGTCGGTCTCGTAGCCGCGCAGCGCCTCGAGGCGGCGCGAGACCTGCTCATCCAGCGTCAGGATATTGGGCGGCAGCAGGCCGTGCAGGTCGAACGCCTCACGCTCGGCCTCGGAGAACGCCGTGCCCTTGTTCAACTGCGGATCGGCCAACAGCTCGTAACCGCTCAGCGCAGTCGTGGCAAAAGCTGCAGTGGTCTCGGACATGAGAGGGCCTTTCGATACGGAATCCCGGCCAGACTTTAGCACTTGGGTGCGAGCGACCGGAACCCGAACCCCGCCCTTCTCGCCAAGTTCTTATCGGCCCATGAGGCCGGATCGATTGCCTCGCAGCCGTTGGTGACAGCGCGATGACGCCAGTGCCGGTGTCCGGCTTGCATCGGCCACGCAGCCGCTCTGGATCGTCAAACCAACCACATCGCGAGAGCGTGATCCATGGATGACGCGGCGACGCTCCATGTGCATCCCCGTCGCGCAACAGCGATCAGGAACCGACACCCGGTCCATGTCAAAATCGCAACGCAGGCTGCGCAACTTGCGTTCTGGTTCGACGCGACGCGCGCCGATACTGTCCGGCAAAATTACAGGTGAGGAAAAACGAATCATGCCGGAAATGGAGCTTGCGACGCCACGTCTGAAATCGATTCAGCGCGTCGCGCTGGCTTTGCTGGTCGTTGCAGGGGTCGTCAACTACATCGATCGCGCGACCCTCGCAGTTGCCAATCCGCTGATCCGCGAGGAACTCGGATTGTCCATCGCGGACATGGGCTATCTGCTTTCTGCGTTCCTCTGGGCCTATGCGTTCTCGCAACTGCCCACCGGCGCGATGGTCGACCGACTGGGTCCCCGCCTTCTTCTCACCATGGGCCTCAGCCTGTGGTCGTTCGCGCAGCTCATCGGCGGGCTGGTGCAGAATTTCGGCCAATTCTTCGGCGCCCGCGTCCTGCTCGGAATTGGCGAAGCCCCGCAATTTCCGACCGGTGCGCGCGTGGTCCGCGACTGGTTCAATCAGCGCGACCGAGGCCTTGCGACCGGCGTGTTCAATTGCGCGTCATCGCTCGGTACGGCGATCGCCGTGCCGCTGCTGACCTATCTGATGCTGACATTCGGCTGGCGCGTCATGTTCGTGATCATGGGCATCGCCGGCCTCGTCGTCGCCGCCTGCTGGTATGCGCTCTATCGCAACCCCGAGCAGGTTGCGCTCACGACGCACGAGAACGCCTATCGGACACAAGGCGATCCACCCGGGCAACGCACCAAGGTCACGTTCCGCGACTGGTCGCTGTTGTTCCGCTTCCGCACCACCTGGGGCATGATCTTCGGCTATTTCGGCTGCATCTATTTGACCTGGATCTACACCGCCTGGCTGCCGGGTTATCTTGAGATCGAACGCCACATGAGCGTGAAATACACCGGATGGGCCGCCGCGGTGCCGTTCGCCTGCGGGGTCGTCGGCGGTGTCGTCGGCGGATACATCGCCGACATCCTGGTGCGGCGCGGCGTCGAGCCGCTCAGGAGCCGGCGCTATCCGGCCGCGATCTCGCTGCTTGGAACGGCCGCCTGCACGGTAGCTGCCGCCTACGTCGAGAGCAACGCACTGGCGATCGCCTTCATTTCGATCTCGCTGTTTCTGGTCTATGTGACCAGCACCTGCGCCTGGGCCTTGAGTTCGGTCGCAGTCCCGACCAATTGCACCGCCTCGATCGGCTCGGTGCAGAACTTCGGCGGATATCTCGGCGGAGCGCTGGCGCCGACCGTGACCGGCCTGATCGTGCAGAAGACCGGTTCGTTCGTGCCGGCGCTGGTCGTCGGGGCCTTGATCGGCGTCGTCTCGGCGGGATGCTATCTGTTCATCGTCGACCAGCCGATCACGGCGGCCGACATGGATGCCGCTTCCGACGCCATCGATTCGCTCGGCGTCGGCGCCAATCGGGAACCGTAAGTTCGAACAGCGCAACGCAGTCCTGGAAAACAAAAGCCTCGGAGTTCGCTCCGAGGTTTTTGCGTTCAAGGCGGCATACCTTGGTATAGCCCCTCTGATTCCTTGTGATGCCCTGTGCTTACGCTCGTACAGTTGAGCGTCGAGGCGAGACTCTTATGCTCGATGGCGATCCTCGTTCCACAGCGGGCGCGAGTTGAGTTCTGTGATCGGGATCACTGCGCCGAGGCGTGAAGCGCAGCACTATCACGCGTAGCAAGTGTCGACTGGAACGCGGGTTCTCGAGGAACACTCACATGATCGTCAACATTCAGAAGCTGAACGGCCTGTGGCACCTCATCGTCGGGTCGTGCACGATCCGCACGCCGTTCCTGGAAACCCAGAACCGGGAGTGGGTTGTCGCCTATGCCCGGCGGGTCTACCCCGGCGCCAAGGTTTTCGAACGCGACTGATGCGGTTGCGCCCCCACAGCTCACGCCCCAGACACAAAAAGCCCCGGTTCGCTCCGGGGCTTTTGCGTTCAACGCGGCGCGGCCACGGCCTTCAGCGCAGCGCCGACACCACGATCAGGCCGAGGATCAGCGCGGTCACGGAGTACTTCAGCGTGTAGTACACGTTCCGATTCCACTCCTTGACCTTGCGGCTGGCGAGATGGATCTCGTACAGCTTGCCGAATACCCTGTTCAGCGCGCCGACATGCTCGCCGTCGACGTTCTGGGTCGCCGACGCCTTGACGATGTTGTGGCTGACCCAACGGTTGATCCGGGTCATGAAGCCGTATTTCATCGGGCGCTCGACATCGCAGAACAGGATGATGCGGTTGACGTCGGTCTTGTTCTCGGCGCTGTGGATGAAGGTCTCGTCGAACATGAAGGCTTCGCCGTCGCGCCAGACGCATTCGACGCCGTCGACCAGGATGCGGCATGCGTTCGAGTTCGGCGTCACCAGACCAAGGTGATAGCGCAGCGAGCCGGCGAAGGGGTCGCGATGCGCCCCGAGCTTGCCGCCGGGCGGTAGCATCGCAAACATCGCGCCGTGCACGTTGGGGATCGAATTCAGCAGCTCCACCGTCTTCGGGCACAACGTGCGCGCCGACGGCAGGAAGTCGTCGTACCATTTCAGATAGAACCGCTTCCAGCCGCTCTTGAAGAACGAATAAAAGCCCCAGTCGTTGTTCTTGGCGGCGGCACGGATGAAGCCCTCGTCGAACAAACGCGTCGCCTCGTCGCGGATCGCCTCCCAATTGTCGGAGAGCATCTTAAGCTCGGGAAACTGCTCGACCGGGATCACCGGCGTGTTCGGCACGGCGGAGCCCGCATACATCAGCACATTGTAGGGCGCGAGGTAGGTCGAGTGATCGCCGAGCTGGCGGGCGAAGCGCAGCCGCTGCTTGCCGCGGAAGTGGACGTAGAGCGTAGAGGCCACCAGCACGTAGAGAATGACGAGCTGCGGCGCGAAGAGTTGTCTCAACATAATCCGTCTATGATCGCGGCTCGCCGATGCTCTCCATGCACCGCCCCGTAGCAGCCTAGACCCTCGATGGGCGGCTTAGCCCCGGGCGGCGAAACGCAACGCCGTCCGCGAAAATTCCCCTGTTTCATAGTGACTTGGCACTGCTGCCGAATTCTGGCGCGAGCCCGAAACCCAACCGCAGTGTCATCCCGGATGAGCCATGTAAGCGCTTACTCACCGAATGTGAAGCACCGCCACATTCGAGGAGGCAATCGTGTGGCAGCATTCCCACACATCTAATTCGCCATTGACAAACTGATTAGATAATTCCTAATCGCGGGATGCTCCGCCTGAGAATGCGGACATCCAGAGGGAGGAATGATGAGACATTTGTTGGCGGCAGCCATTCTCGCGGCAATGACCACGGCCGCGCACGCCCAGATTTCCGATGACGTCGTGCGCATCGGGGTGCTGACCGACCTGTCGAGCTGGGGGCGCGACAATTCCGGCCCGGGCTCGGTCGAGGCGGCCAAGATGGCGGTGGAGGAATTCGGCCCCACCGTGCTCGGCAAGCCGATCGAGATCATCTCCGCCGACCACCAGATGAAGACCGACGTCGGCGTTCAGATCGCCCGCGGCTGGTTCGACAACGGCAAGGTCGACGCGATCGCCGACATCCCCAACTCCGGCATTGCGATCGCCGTGCACAACATGGTGCGCGAGCGCAACAAGATCGCGCTGCTGTCCGGCCCCGGTGCGAGCTCGCTGACCGATGAATTGTGCAGCCCCAACACCGTGCACTTCACCTACGACACCTACGCGCTGTCGAAGGTGACGGCCTCGGCCGTGATCGCGGAGGGCGGCAAGTCCTGGTACTTCATCACCGCGGACTACGCCTTCGGTCAGCAGCTCGAGAAGGATGCGACCCGCTTCATCAACGAGATGGGCGGCAAGGTGCTCGGCAGCGTGCGCCATCCGACCAACACCGCCGACTTCTCCTCGTTCGCGCTGCAGGCGCAGAGCTCGAAGGCGGACGTGGTGGCGTTCGCCAATGCCGGCCAGGACACCGACAATTCGATCAAGCAGTCCGGCGAGTTCGGCCTCGTGCAGGGCGGGCAGAAGCTGGTCGGCCTTTTGATGTTCGACACCGACGTACACGCAATCGGGCTCAACGCCGCGCAAGGCACCTACATGACGACGGCGTCGTACTGGAACATGGACGAGAAGACCCGCGCCTGGTCGAAGAAGTTCTACGCCCGCACCAATGTGATGCCGACCATGATCCAGACCGGCGTCTACGGCTCGGTGCTGCACTATCTCAAGGCGATCCAGGCTGCCGGCACCGACGATCCGCAAAAGGTGATGGGCAAGATGCGCGAGTTGCCGATCGAGGACACTTTCGTGCATGGCGGCAGGCTGCGCGACGACGGCCGCGTCATCCGCGACATGTATCTGGCGAAGGTGAAGAAGCCCTCGGAATCCAAGGAGCCGTGGGACTATCTCGACATCATCAAGACGGTGAAGGGCGAGGACGCCTTCCGTCCGGTGTCCGAGTCCAAATGCCCGCTGCTCAAGAAATAGGATCGATCGCGTGGCCAACGAAGAAACTTATGAGTGCGACGCGCTCGTCGTCGGCTCCGGCTGCGCCGGGCTGTCGGCAGCGGTCACCGCCGGCCATCACGGCCTCAAGGTCCTGGTGGTCGAGAAGGAGCCGCGCTTCGGCGGCACCACCGCCCGCTCCGGCGGCTGGTTGTGGATTCCCGGCACCTCGCTGGCGAAGGCCTGGGGCATCGCGGAAAGCCCCGATCAGGCCAAAACCTATCTGCGCCATGAGGCCGGCAACAGCTTTGACGCCGCGCGCGTCGATGCGTTTCTGACCGAAGGGCCGAAGGCGGTCGACTTCTTCACGACGAAGACCGCCGTGCGGTTCGACATGCCACTGACCTTCCCGGACTATCACGCGGAAGCGCCCGGCGGCGCGCAGGGCGGCCGCTCGATGGTGACGCGGCCGTTCGACGGCCACGAATTGGGCGATGCCATCAAGGATCTCGGCAGCCCCCTGCCCGAGCTCACCGTGTTCGGCATGATGCTCGGCTCCGGCAAGGAGATCGTCCACTTCATGCGCGCGACGCGGTCGCTGACCTCGGCGGCCTATGTCGCCAAGCGGCTGTCGAAGCACGCGATCGACGTGATGCGCAACGGCCGCGGCATGACGCTGACCAACGGCAATGCGC
Source organism: Bradyrhizobium sp. C9 (assembly GCF_002532045.1). Classification (GTDB taxonomy): domain Bacteria; phylum Pseudomonadota; class Alphaproteobacteria; order Rhizobiales; family Xanthobacteraceae; genus Bradyrhizobium. Next base: position 23,410 of record NZ_NWTG01000016.1, read on the forward strand.
TGGCCGGCCGGCTGGCGAAATCCGCCTTCGACCTCAAGATCCCGCTCTGGCTCAATTCGCCGGTACGCGAATTGATCGTCGAGAACGGCGTGGTGCGCGGCGCGGTGATCGCGCGCGAAGGCCGCACCATCCGCGTCAACGCGACGCGTGGCGTCGTGCTCGCCTGCGGCGGCTTTCCGCATGACGTCGCGCGGCGGCAGAAGATGTTTCCGCATGCGCCGACCGGCAAGGAACATTACTCTCCGGGTCCTGTCGGCAACACCGGCGACGGCCTGCGCCTCGCGGAATCCGCCGGCGGCCGTGTCGAGGACTCGCTGCCCAATGCCGCGGCCTGGGTGCCGGTCTCGGTCACCACCCGCAAGGACGGCTCGAAGGGCGTGATGCCGCATTTCATCGACCGCGCCAAACCCGGCGTGATCGCGGTGATGCGCGACGGCAAGCGCTTTGCCAATGAAGGCAATTCCTACCACGACTTCGTGCAGGAGATGATCAAGGCGGCGAAGCCCGGCGAGGAGATCGCGGCGTACCTCGTCTGCGATCACGAGACGCTGCGCAAATACGGCCTCGGCTGCGTGCCGCCGCGCCCAATGCCGCTCGGCCACCATCTCAAGACCGGCTATCTCAAGCGCGGCGCGACGCTGTCCGAGCTTGCCGCGCAGACCGGCATCGATGCGAAAGCGCTCGAGGCGACGGTTGCGACGTTCAACACAACCGCGGCAGAGGGCCGCGATCCCGCCTTCGGCAAAGGCTCGCGCGCCTATAACCGCTACCAGGGCGACGCGCTGCACGGCCCCAATCCGTGCATCGCGCCGATCCAGCACGGCCCGTTCTACGCCATCAAGATGGTGGTCGGCGATCTCGGCACCTATGCCGGCATCCGCACCGACGCCAATGCCCGCGCGCTCGACGCCGACGGCCAGCCGATTGCCGGCCTCTATGCCGCCGGCAACGACATGGCAAGCATCATGGGCGGCAACTATCCCGGCGCCGGCATCACGCTCGGCCCTGCTCTCACCTTCGGCTACATCGCGGGCAAGCACATCGCCGGCGCGGCGGCAGAAAGCAGCGCGGCATGAGCACGATGGCGACCCTGCTTGCGGGCAAGCGCGCATTGGTCACCGGCGCCGCGCACGGCAACGGACGCGCCATCGCGCTCGGCCTCGCAGCGCATGGCGCCGAAATCGTGGTCGCCGACATCGATCGCGCCGGCGCCGAGCAGACCGCGGCCGACATTCGCCAGCGCGGCAGCGCGGCGTGGCCGTTCGAGCTCGACGTGACCGATGCCGAGGCCTGTCACACTCTCGCGCAGAACGTAGCGCGCGAAGTCGGGCCGATCGCGATCCTGGTCAACAATGCCGGCATCATCATCCGTGAGGGCATCTGTTCGCCGCGCGCGCAGGAGAATTGGCGGCGGGTGCTCGACGTCAACCTGACCGGCACGTTTAACGTCACCCATGCCTTCCTGCCGGCGCTGCGCGAGACGCGCGGCGCGATCATCAATCTCGGCTCGATCGCTTCCTTCCTCGGCGTCGCCGATACGCTGGGCTACGCGCCATCCAAGGGCGGCGTGAAGCTCCTCACCCAGGCGCTTGCCCGCGAGCTTGCCGCCGACGGCATCCGCGTCAATGCGATCGCACCCGGCGTGATCCAGACCGCGATGACCGAAGCGACCCGCAACGACCCTGTCCGGCTCGCCGGTTTTCTGGGCCGCACGCCGCTCGGCCGCGTCGGACAGCCGGAGGAGTTGGTCGGTCCGGTGGTATTCCTCGCGTCCGAGCTGGCATCCTATGTGAACGGCGTGACCCTGCCGGTCGACGGAGGGTTTCTCGCCGTATAAGCAAATTGTCGAAGAACCGACGGGGCGACATGACGAGAGAAAGCCGCGGCATCCAATCGATCGAGGTCGGCGGAGAATTGCTCCGCGCGCTCGCCCGCAGCGGCGAACCGATGATGCTGCGCGATCTCGCCCGCGAGGCCGGCATGCCGCCGGCCAAGGCGCATCCCTATCTCGTCAGTTTTTCGCGCATCGGCCTGATCGAGCAGGACGAGACCACCGGCCGTTACGAGATCGGCGCGCTGGCGCTCGAACTCGGCCTGATCAGCCTGCGCCGGCAGTCCGCGGTGCGGATCGCAACGCCACGGATCGCCGCGCTCGCCGACAGCATCAATCATGCGGTGTCGCTGTCGGTGTGGGGCACCCACGGCGCGACCGTGGTGCGGCTCGAGGAGCCGAGCCATCCCGTGCATATCGCGATGCGCGTCGGATCGGTGGTGGCGCTGCTCGAGACCGCGACCGGCCGCGCCTTCGCCGCCTTCATGCCGCCGAACGCCGTCAAGACCGCGCTCGAGAGCGGCCTCGACCGCCTCGGCGTCGGCTATAATCCGAAACGCGAGACCATCACCGCGAAGACCACGGAGATGCTTGCCGAGGTTCAGAGCCGCGGCCTTGCGCGCGCGATCGGCGATCCCCTGCCCGGCGTCAACGCCTTCGCCGCACCGGTGTTTGATCACGCCGGCCATGTCGCCCTGGTCATCACTGCGATGGGGCCGGAAGGCACCTTCGACGCCGGCTGGGACAGCGCGATCGCAGCCGCGCTGCGTGATTGCGCGAGCGACATCTCGCGGCAACTCGGGCACGGCACGGTGCGGGGTGTCGATATTGCGATGAAGTGATCAGGGTGTTCATCCGCCAGCCTCTCATGCGCATGTGCATGTGCGGGTGATGACACCGAGAGCTTGGCTGTTTCACATCATGAACCCAGAGCCATCCTCATCGTCGTCCCGGCGAAGGCCGGGACCCCTAACCACCGAAGTTCATTGTCGTGCGATGCTGGAATGACGAGTCCCGCCCACAACATCCGCCGCGGCGTATAGGTCCCGGCCTTCGCCGGGACGACACGAATGGAGAGAGCCGCCCGCAAGTCAGCCCGGCAAAACGCCCCGGACGATGCCGGGGCTCTTCACTTGATCGATGGCTGCGAGCGCAGATCAGTAGCGGTAGTGATCCGACTTGTACGGACCTTCCTGCTTGACGCCGATGTAGTCGGCCTGGTCCTTGCGCAGCTCGGTCAGCTTGACGCCGATCTTGGCGAGGTGCAGGCGCGCGACCTTCTCGTCGAGCGTCTTCGGCAGCACGTAGACCTTCTTGGCGTACTTGCCGTCCTTGTTGTTGGCGAACAGCTCGATCTGCGCCAGCGTCTGGTTGGTGAACGAGGCCGACATCACGAAGGACGGGTGTCCCATCGCATTGCCGAGGTTCACGAGGCGACCTTCCGACAGCATGATGATGCGGTGCTTGTCCGGGAATTCGATCTCGTCGACCTGCGGCTTGATGTTGGTCCACTTCAGATTGCGCAGCGAAGCGATCTGGATCTCGTTGTCGAAGTGACCGATGTTGCAGACGATGGCGCGATCCTTCATCGCGCGCATGTGCTCGATGGTGATGATGTCCTTGTTGCCGGTGGCGGTGACGAAGATGTCGGCGCGCGGCGCCGCGTCTTCCATGGTCACGACCTCATAGCCTTCCATCGCCGCCTGCAGCGCGCAGATCGGATCGACCTCGGAGACCATGACGCGGCAGCCGGCCTGGCGCAGCGAAGCGGCCGAACCCTTGCCGACGTCGCCGAAGCCGGCGACCATCGCGACCTTGCCCGACAGCATCACGTCGGTGCCGCGGCGGATGCCGTCGACCAGCGACTCGCGGCAGCCATAGAGGTTGTCGAACTTCGACTTGGTGACACTGTCGTTGACGTTGATCGCCGGGAACAGCAGCGTGCCCTTGTTGGCCATCTCGTACAGCCGATGCACGCCCGTGGTGGTCTCTTCCGAGACGCCCTGGATGTTCTTGGCGATCTCGGCGAAGTAGCCCTTCGGCTTCTCCTTCAGGAGGCGCTTGACCAGCGCGTAAAAGATCTCCTCTTCCTCGGAGGTCGGCTTGTCGAGGAAGGCGGTGTCGCCCTGCTCTGCGCGGTAGCCGGCATGCACCAGCATGGTGGCGTCGCCGCCGTCATCGAGGATCATGTTCGGCGTGCCGCCGCCATGCCAGTCGAACAGTTTTGCGGTGTAGTCCCAGTACTCGGTCAGCGTCTCGCCCTTCACGGCGAACACCGGAATGCCGGCGGCGGCGATCGCGGCGGCGGCGTGATCCTGGGTCGAATAGATGTTGCAGGAGACCCAGCGGATGTCGGCGCCAAGCGCAGCCAGCGTCTCGATCAGCACGGCGGTCTGGATCGTCATGTGCAGCGAGCCGGCGATGCGCGCGCCCTTCAGCGGCTGCTTGGGGCCGAACTCCTCGCGGGTGGCCATCAGGCCGGGCATCTCGGTCTCGGCCAGCGAGATCTCCTTGCGGCCGAAGTCGGCGAGCGCAATGTCCTTGACGATGTAGTCGGTGAAGCCGGGCTTCGTGGGGGCGTTCATTTGAGCGTCCTGTTGTTGAACTGGTCATTCCGGGGCGCCGCGCAGCGGCGAACCCGGAATCTCGATGGGATGAAGGAAGGTCTCCGGTTCGCTCGCAGTCGCGAGCGTCCCGGCGTGTAGCAAGCGTCAGAGCGCGCGCTTCAGCGGCTCGACGAGATCGGTCTTCTCCCAGGAGAAGCCGCCCTCATTATCCGGCGTGCGGCCGAAATGCCCATAGGCTGAGGTGCGCGCGTAGATCGGACGGTTGAGATCGAGATGGGTACGGATGCCGCGCGGCGTCAGATCCATCGCCTTGGCTGCCGCCTTCTCGAGCTCATCCTCCGACACCTTACCGGTGCCGTGGGTGTCGATGTAGATCGACAGCGGACGCGCCACGCCGATCGCGTAGGCGAGCTGCAGCGTGCAGCGGTCGGCGAGACCGGCCGCGACGATGTTCTTGGCAACGTAGCGCGCGGCATAGGCGGCCGAGCGGTCGACCTTGGTCGGATCCTTGCCGGAGAACGCGCCGCCGCCATGCGGAGCCGCGCCGCCGTAGGTGTCGACGATGATCTTGCGGCCGGTCAGGCCGGAGTCGCCGTCGGGACCGCCGATGAAGAACTTGCCGGTCGGATTGATGTGCCAGATCGTCTTGCCGTTGATCCACTCCTTCGGCAGCGCCTCGCGGACATAGGGCTCGACGATGTCTCGGATCTGGTTGGACGTGAGATCCTCGACCAGATGCTGGTGCGACACCACGATCTCGCGGACGCCGACCGGCTTGCCGTTCTCGTACTGAACGGTGACCTGGCTCTTGGAGTCCGGACCCAGCACCTTCTCCTTGCCGGAGTGGCGCGCTTCGGAGATCAGCCGCAGGATCTTGTGAGCGTAGAAGATCGGCGCCGGCATCAGGTCCGGCGTCTCGTTGGTGGCGTAACCGAACATGATGCCCTGGTCGCCGGCACCCTCTTCCTTGACCTCACCCGGCTGCAGTGCGTCGACGCCCTGCGCGATGTCGGCCGACTGCGGATGCAGCAGGATCTCGATGTCGCAGGTCTTCCAGTGGAAGCCGTCCTGCTCGTAGCCGATGTCCTTGATCGCGCCACGGACAACGCTCTCGATCTGGTCTTTGGTGACCGAGGCCGGCCCGCGGGTTTCGCCGGCGATCACCACCTTGTTGGTGGTCGCGAGCGTTTCGCACGCCGCGCGGATCTGCCACGGGTCGATGCCCGCCTTCGGCCCCTCGCGATAGAACAGATCGACGATCTCGTCCGAGATGCGATCGCAGACCTTGTCCGGATGGCCTTCCGAGACCGACTCGCTGGTGAAGAGATAAGACGCGCGCATCAAGCAAACCCCTTGTTTCGTCGAAGTCCGACGTTGGTTGGTGAATATGTCCCCGGAATGTCAGTCTCGTCGCCGCGATATGACGTAGGATTCGTCGTAGAACCACAGCCCGTTGTGTTTGCGGAGAACCTCGCGCGTGGCCTCGAGAGCTCGCCCGTTTTCGGTCGTTTCAGTCAACCGCTCATCTTCGATCTGCGCGACATACACGGCTGCGTTCCACGCGGCGAAGGCCGTCGAGGTTCCGATCGAGCCGGTCACCTCATTAGGCAGCGCTTCCATATCATATCGGAAGATCGAACGGTTATCGGCGTAAGCGTTGAAGTTCAGCTCGCGGCCGGCCGAACCCAGCTCGTATTTCACCGCGCGCAGTATCTCATGACGGCTGACGGCGAAAGGATTTTCTCCGGGCCAGACGGCTTGAATGATTTCAAGTCCGGGATCGCTTCCGTGGGAGTGGATTCCTATCAGCCGCCCACCGCCGCGCAGCGCGCGGGCCAGCGGCGCGATGATCCGCTTGGCGCGGAAATTCACCGAGGATTTGGCGCGATAGGGCTGCGAGGCGATCACCAGGTCGAAATTCGCCTCGGTCCGGCCGGCGCGGGGAATGATGGAATCGAGCAGGAACCGGTGATCGTCGCGGTACAGCACCAGCGCCACCGGCCGCTCATAGATCGGCATCGCATTGCCGGGGCTGAGATTGGCCCGCCAGTTCTGCTCGAGGAATGGACCGAGTTCCGCGATCTGGGTCTCGAATTCGCCGGAGGACGCGCCGCGGAGGGCCACCTCGTGCCAGATCATGCTGGCGGCCGCCGCGGAGTTCTTGGGCGTCAGCCAGGGCGCTTCGGCGTAATACATGTTGGTGAATACGAAGACGCTCGCCGGGTGCTCGAACAGGCGGTCGGGGACCTTATCGAGGGTGAGGCGGACGTCCTCCAGGCTCAGTTCCTTGCCGGCGACATAGAACGGCATATGTGGGAAGCGGCCATGCATGGCACGCAGGACCCGCGCCAGCACGGTGCCGTCGCCCATCCCGGCATCGAACACCCGCAGCGCCGGCGGCCGCGGGTGGATCGCGGCCAGTTCCAGCGCGACCCGGTCGGCAATCACCCGCTTCTCGCTGCAGGTGTGCACGAACAGCAGATAGCGCTGACGGTTCTCGAAAAAGCGGAAATTGCCCCTCGGATCGCGCTTTTCCGGCGGCACCACGAGGCCGCGCGGCGGCGCCACGCCGCCCGGCGTCGAGGTCGCGATGAACGCATTGATGCGGTCGAGCGTATCGATGGTGATGCGCTTGCCCTCGCGCAGCCGGTGCACCAGCTTGCCGTCGTTGACGGCACGGCGGCCGAACGTCGTCTCCGCCATGTCGGAGTGACGGCAGAAATCCGTGATCTGGCTGAGGATTTCGTCGTTCTTCATGGCGCCTGGAGTGGGCAGCGGTGAGTGGGACATGAGTGGGCAGAAATAGAATGCCGCGAGGTCTTATCATCATTTTCCCACCAGTTGAACCCCCCCTCCGCGGCCGATCACCAAACAGTCATGGACAGCCTCCTGGAACCGCCCTTTGGATTGCCGCGCCGTCGCCGATCACCGTGACGGCCTTACCCCGTGGATGACCGATGCGCCGCCTGCTCCTGATCCCCTGCCTGCTCGCGATCATGCTGTGGTCGGCGCCCTGTTTCGCCCAGCCGCGCTCCCAGCTCGGCCCACTCTGTACGACCGACACCACGCCGGCCGACCAGATGATCGACGCCTGCACCAAGATCATCGCGCTGAAGGTGTTTTCCGGCGAGAAGCTCGCGACCATCTATTTCTGGCGCGCAGTCGGCTGGAACAAGAAGGGCAACTACCCGCAGGTGATCGCTGACGCCACCGAGGCGCTGCGTCTCAAGCCCAGCGCCGCCGTCTACAATCTGCGTGGCTCGGCCTATTACGACAAGGGCGAGTACGACATCGCGATTGCCGACTTCAACGACGCGCTGCGCATGGGGCCGCCGAGCGGCATCATCTATCACAACCGCGGCAATGCCTATCGCGGCAAGGGCGACTACGCCAAGGCGATTGCTGACTACGACGCCGCGATCAAGGCCGGCCCGAAGTCGGCGTTCTCCTATCAGAACCGCGGCGCCTCGAAGCAGGCGCTCGGCGATCTCGACGGCGCGCTCGCGGACATCAACGAGGCGGTCAGGATCGACCCGTCGCTGCCGCAGCCGCTGATCGGCCGCGCCGTGATCTGGCGCGCCAAGGGCGACATCGCGCGCGCGATCGCGGATACGACCGAAGCGATCCGGCTCGCGAAGGCGAAAGCGCCGGCTAATATCATGACGCCGCCGGGCAGCGTGCTGATCTCGGCCTATACCCAGCGTGGCCTCGCCTATGAGGCCAAGGGCGATGCCGCACACGCCAAGGAAGATTACGCGTCGGTGCTCGAGGGCGTGGCCTCCGATGCCGGCAGCAAGGCCAACCAGGCCACCGCCAAGGTGCGGCTCGCGCTGCTGAAGGAGGCCGACGCCGCCCCCCGCAAGGCCGCGGCGGCGCCTGCCGCCGAGAGCAGCCCTGCGCCTGCACCGCCGGCGCCTGCGTCAGCAGCTCCGGCCGCGCCAGCGGCACGTGTGCAGGCCGCAGCAACCGGCCGGCGCGTCGCGCTGGTGATCGGCAACGGCGCCTATGCGCATGTGAAGGCTCTGCCCAATCCACCGAATGATGCCCGTGCCATCGCCAGGAGCCTGCGCGACATCGGCTTCACCGTCTCGGAAGGTCTCGATCTCGATCGCGACACGATGCAGCGGACGATCCATGACTTCCTGCGCGAGGCGGCGCGGTCGCAGATCGCCGTGGTCTATTACGCCGGTCATGGCGTGCAGGTCGACGGCCGCAACTACCTCGTGCCGGTCGATATCGAGTTCAAGGCGGGCGGCCGCACGACCGACGCGATGGTCGACATGGACACCATCATGGCCGGCCTCGACGATCAGATCCGGACCAACATTCTGATCCTCGATGCCTGCCGCAACAATCCGATGGCGCCGCAGGTGGCATCCACAGGCCCGAGCCGCGGCATCGAGGCCGGCTCAGGCCTTGCCGCGCCCACCTCGCTCGGATCAGGCTCGACGCTTGGCGCCGGCACGCTGATCGCGTTCGCGACCGCGCCGGGCCAGGTCGCACTCGACGGCGAAGGCGCCAACAGCCCGTTCTCGGCGGCGCTGTCACGCCATGTCGGCACGCCCGGCCTCGAAGTGCAGCAGATGCTGACGCGGGTCCGCGCCGAAGTCGTCGCCGCGACCAAGGGCAAGCAGGTGCCGTGGTCGAACTCCTCGCTGCTCGGCGAGGTCTATCTGGCGGAGCAGTGAAGAGGCCGCCTCACCCGTCATTGCGGGGAGCGAAGCGACGAAGCAATCCATTCTGTCCTCGCGCGGACGTGGACTGCTTCGCTCGTAATGACGAAACAGCTAAGCCTACTTCCCCCATACCTCGTTCGCGACCTCGACCGCGAGCCGCAGCTTGGCCCACTGCTCTTCCTCGGAGAGGATGTTGCCCTCCTCGGTCGAGGCGAAGCCGCATTGCGGCGACACTGCGAGCTGCTCGATCGGAGCGAACTTCGATGCCTCCTCGAGCCGCCGCTTGATGTCGTCCTTTTTCTCGAGCTCGCCGAACTTCGAGGTGATGACGCCGACCACCACGACCTTGTTGCCCTTGGGCAGGAAGCGCAGCGGCTCGAAGCCGCCGGCCCGATCGGAATCATATTCGAGGAAATAGCCGTCGTAATTGGTGCCGGCCAGCATGGTCTCGGCGACGGGCTCGTAGCCACCGGAGGAAATCCAGGTCGAGCGGAAATTGCCGCGGCAGACATGCGTCGTGATCACCATGTCGGATGGACGGTCGGCGAGCGCGTAGTTGATGACGCGGGCATAGATCTCCTGCAGACCATCGGGATTGTCGCCGCGGTCGCGCGACTTCTGCAATTCCTCCTGCGAGCACAGATAGGCCCACACCGTGTCGTCGAATTGCAGGTAGCGGCACCCGGCGTCGTAGAACGCCTTCACCGCCTTGCGATAGGTCTTGCCGAGATCCTGGTAGAACTCTTCGAGGTCCGGATAGACCTCCTTCGAGATCAGCTTGCGGCCGCCGCGGAAGTGCAGCACCGCCGGTGACGGGATCGTCATCTTCGGCGTGACATGCGCCTGGTCGGCGTACTTCTTCAGGAACCTGAAGTGATCGAGCATCGGGTGATGATCGGAGAAATCCAGCTTGCCGATCACCCGGATGGCGTCGTGCCGGGTCTGCACGCCCGCGAACTGGATGCCCATGTCCGGGTGGAACAGCTCGCAGCCGGTCAGATGGCTGAGGAAATCGAAGTGCCACCAGGAGCGGCGGAACTCGCCGTCGGTCGCAAGCTTCAGGCCAACCGAGGCCTGCTTGTGCACGACTTTCTCGATCTCCATGTCCTCGATCTTGCGCAGCTCGTCGGCCGAGATCTCGCCCTTCTCCAGCCTGGCGCGCGCTTCCTTGATCTTCGGCGGACGCAACAGGCTGCCGACCTCGTCGGCGCGGAACGGTGGCTTGGTTCGCTGCATGGTGAACTCCCTGAGCGCGTCAGTGTTTTTTGGTCCCGGCGACGCCGAGATGGCGTTCGAGGACGGAGGGATCGGCCTTCAGCGCGCTGCTTGCGGCATCGTGCACGATCGTCCCGCGTTCCAATATCACAACGCGGTCGGCGAGCCCGAGAATCTTTTGTGCATTCTGCTCGACGATGATCGAGCAGATGCCGCCCGAGCGCGTGATGGTTCCGATCGCCTTTAACAATTCCTCAACGATGATCGGCGCGAGGCCTTCGGTCGGCTCGTCGAGCAGCAGCACTTTCGGATTCAACGTCAGCGCGCGACCGATCGCCAGCATCTGCTGCTCGCCGCCCGACAGCTGGTTGCCGAAATTGCCGCGTCGATCCTTCAGCCGCGGAAACATCTCGTACACTCGCTCGACCGTCCACGGCCCGGGCTGCGCCACGGCGGTCATGTTTTCCTCCACCGTCAGCGAGCGGAAGATGTTGCGCTCCTGCGGCACCCAGCCGATCCCGGCGCGGGCGCGCTGGTCGGGCCGCAGTGCCGTGATGTCGTGGCCCGCGAGCGCGACGCTGCCATTGAGGCGCCTGACGATGCCGACGATCGAGTTAATCAGCGTGGTCTTGCCGGTGCCGTTGCGGCCGAGCAGCGCGAGCACCTGGCCCTCGGCAAGTGCCAGCGACATGTCGGGCAGCACCACCGCCTCGCCGTAGCCGGCGCGCAGTCCCTGGATGGAGAGCAGATCAGGCATCGGCGGCCTCGCCGAGATAGACCGCCCTCACCTGCGGATCGCGCGCGACCTCGTCGGGCGCACCCTCGGTGAGCAGGCCGCCATTGACCAGCACCGAGATGCGGTCGGCGAAGGAGAACACGAGGTCCATGTCGTGCTCGATCAGCAGCACAGTGACATCTCGCGGCAGCGCCGCGACCGCCGCCAGGATATCGTGGCGCTCGCTTTCGGGCACGCCGGCCGCGGGCTCGTCGAGCAGCAGCACGCGCGGCTTGGCGGCGATCGCGACCGCGATCTCGAGCAGGCGCTGCTTGCCGTAGGGCAATGTCGAGGTGAGCTCGGTCATCACGTCGAGCAGATGGAAACGCGACAGGATCTCGGCGATCTCGGCATTGACGTCGTCGCGGGTTCCCATCCGCCGCCACCAGTCGCCGCCGCGGCCCATCCGTTCGGAGACCGCAAGCCCGATGGTCTCGAGCGGGGTCAGGTCGGCATAGAGCTGGTTGATCTGGAAGGTGCGCGACAGCCCGCGCAGCACCCGCTTGTGCACGGAGAGGCCGGTGATGTCGCTGCCTTCGAGCAGGATGCGTCCACTGTTCGGCGTCAGCACCCCGGTCAGTTGATTGATGACGGTGGTCTTGCCGGCGCCGTTCGGTCCGATCAACGCGTGCCGGGCGCCCTGCATCACCTTCAGCGAGAGGTCGCGCGTGACGCGAAGGCCGCCGAAGGATTTTTCTAGATTGCGGGTTTCCAGCGCGATCGTCATGACGCATCGGCCTTGGGCACGGTGACGGCGGCCTCGCGGCCGGCGAACTGGCGGATGACCAGATTCGGCACGACCAGCACCCAGCTGTGGATGCGCGCGCGGCCGACCATGACGATCACGACCAGCACGAGGCCGATCCAGAACAGCCAGTATTGCGGGGTGATGCTCTGAAACAGCTCCTGCAGCATCTTGAACACCACAGCGCCGATCAGGCCGCCATAGAGATAGCCGGTGCCGCCGATCACGAGCACCAACATCAAGTCGGCGGAGCGCTCGAAGGAAAACACGTCGAGCGAGGCGAGTGCCGTGGTCTGGGTGAACAGCGCGCCGGCGATCCCGGCATAGAAGGCGGCAAGCGTATAGACCGCGATCAGGCGGCGGTTGACCGGTATGCCGATCGCGGCCGCGCGCAGCGGGTTGTTCCTGATCGCGCGCAGCGACAGGCCGAACGGCGAATGCACCACGCGACGGGCAAACAGGAACAGGATGAACAGCACGATCAACGAGTAGAACAATCCGGTTTTGCCGAACATGTCGAAGGCAAACAGCCCGAGGATCGGCTGCATCTCGATGCCCTGCAGGCCGTCGGTGCCGCCGGTGATGTCAGAGAAGCGTTCGGCGAGCGCTTCCAGCAGCAGCGCGATGCCGAGCGTCACCATCAGCCGGGTCAGATCGACGCCGCGGATGACGAGGAAGCTGGTCAGGAAGCCGAGCACGGCCGCAACGAGGCCGGCAGCAACCAGCGCGATGACAGGCTCGTTGATGATGCCGTGCAGCGCCAGCAAGCCGGCTGAATACGCACCGACGCCGAAGAACGCCGCATGGCCGAGCGAGACGATGCCGGCATAGCCGAGGATCAGGTCGAGCGAGAGTGCAAACAGGCCGAGCCGCACGATGTCGGTCATGATCAGATAGCGCGACGGGAACAGGAACGCGCAGGCGAGCGCCAGGACCCAGAAGGCGACCTCGCTGATGCGCCAGCGGGCGCTGGCCATCGCGTGAGTGGAGACGTCGGACAGCGCGGTCATACCCGCCTCACCGCGCCGCGGTGCGGCCGAACAGGCCGTTGGGGCGCCAGAGCAGGATCACGATCATCACGGTGTAGATCACGAAGGGGCCGACCTTGGGCACATAATATTTGCCGGCGACGTCGGCGATGCCGAGCAGCAGCGATGCCAGGAACGGCCCGGTGATCGAGGAAGAGCCGCCGACCGTCACCACGATCAGGAAGTAGATCATGAATTTGAGCGGGAAATACGGATCGAGCCCGAGGATCTCCGCGCTCAGCGCGCCACCGAGCCCGGCGAGGCCGCAGCCGAAGGCGAAGGTGAAGGCGAACACCTGCGGCACGTTGATGCCGAGCCCGATCGCGGCGCGTGGATCGTCGACCGCGGCGCGCAGGCGGCTGCCGAACCGCGTCTTGGCGAGGATCAGCTGCAGCGCCAGCGTCAGCAGGCCGCAGATCACGACGATCATCAGCCGGTAACGGCCGATGCCGACGCCGAACAGATCGATCTGGCCCTCCAGCGCCGCCGGCAATTTGATGAAGACCCGCGACGATCCCATGATGTAGTCGACCGCCGCAACCGACATGAACACCAAGCCGATCGAGAACAGCACCTGATCAAGATGGCTGCGGCTATAGAGATGGCGGTACAGCGTGCGCTCCAGCACGACGCCGATCACGGCACTCCCGACAAAGGCGAGCGGCAGCGCCGCGAAAAATGGCCAGCCGGAATTGTTCACCAGCACGGCGCAGATATAGCCGCCGGCCATCGCGAAGGCGCCGTGCGCGAGGTTGACGAAGTTCATCAGCCCGAGCGTCACCGCCAGCCCGCAGGCCAGCACGAACAGCAGCATGCCATAGGCGACGCCGTCGAACAGATTGGTGAGGATAGAGGCCATGAACTCAGCTTAAGCGAGAGGGCGCAAACGACACCACGTCAACAGGATCGTCACGGCCGGGCTCGTCCCGGCCATGACGTGCAGCGAGCGGAGCTTTCGCGCGTCACTTCTTGGTCTTGCCGGAATCCTTGACGGCCTCGAAGGTCGCGAACTCGACGTTGTAGAGCTCGCCGTCGACCTTCTCGACCTTGCGGATGTAGATATTCTGCACGATGTCGCGGGTTTCCGGATCGATCGAGATCGGGCCGCGCGGGCTCTCCCACTTCATGCCCTTCATCGCCTCGATCAGTCTGTCGCCGTCGGTCGCACCATTGGTCTTCTTCAGCGCCTCGTAGATCAGGTGGATGCCGTCATAGCCGCTGACCGCCATGAAGCCCGGACGGTTGCCGAACGCCTTCTTGTAGGCCGCGACGAAATCCTTGTTCATTTGAGAGGGGTGCGCGGCCGAATAGAGATGCGCGGTCACCGCGCCGAGCGCGGCATCGCCCATGTTGTTGAGCAGGTCGTCGTCCATCACGTCGCCGGGGCCGATCACCTTGATGCCGCTCTTGTCGAGCCCGCGCTCGGCATATTGCTTCATGAAGTTGCCGCCCTGCCCGGCCGGCACGAAGACGAACATCGCGTCGGGCTTGGCATCCTTCATGCGCTGCAGGAACGGTGCGAAGTCGGGATTGGCGAGCGGGACCTTGACCTCTTCGACGATCTCGCCGCCGCCGGCGGTGAAGTGCTGCTTGAAGAAGGTCAGCGCGTCATTGCCCGGCGCGTAGTCCGAGGTCAGCGTTGCGACCTTCTTGATGCCGTTCTTGACCGCCCAATCGCCGACGATGGTGGAGGACTGCGCCAGCGTGAAGCTGGTGCGCACGATATAGGGCGAGCGCTCGGTGATGATCGAGGTGCCGGCCGCCATCACGACTTCCGGGATCTTGGCCTGCGTCGCCAGCGGCGCCGCGGCCAGCGCCGCGGGCGTCACGCCGAATCCGGCGATGAAGTTGACCTTGTCGTTGACGATCAGTTCCTGTGCGAGCCGCTTGGTGTTGTCGGGCACCGCGGCGTCATCCTTCAGGATAATCTCGATCTTCTTGCCGGCGACGGTGTCGCCCTTCTGCTGCATGTAGAGCTTGATGGCGTTATCGATCTGCTTGCCGGTCGAGGCCTGCCCGCCGGTCATCGGCAGGATCAGGCCGATCTTGACGGCGTCGTCCGCCCACGCCGTCATGCTGGCGCACAACCCCGGAAGCACGGCCGAAGCGGCGCCCCACAGCAACATCTTGCGACGATTGAACATCGACGTCCCTCCCCCTTCCATTGTTCTGCGTCGAGCCGAGTGCCCGGCCCTTGCCTTATCTTAACTCAACCAAGTCACAGCCGAGCCGTAACGCGACAAGGCGTTTCCCCGCGCCTTCTGTCAATCGGACGATGGACGTGTGTCGCGCACTGCGATTGGCCCAGCCGCAGAAACAAGTATCAGGATACCAGAATTATTTCCCGAAACTCAACGCCCCACATGAACCGCTCTCGGGTGCTCAGCCGTCGCAGGCTCAATTCATTTGTACGATCGTACAAATCAAGCGCCAATGTCAATAAACAAGCACAATTGCAGCCGAACGGTCGCGCCCAAGATCATCATCCATAAAGACCAGGGCTGTATGCTGCCGCCAATGCCGATATTCACACGCCACATCCCTGTCCTGACTGCCCTCGCGCTCGCGGCCTGCGCGCTCGGGGGATGCAGCTCCCAAAAACTCTCGGCCGGACTGGCCGACACCATTCCAGCCTGGGCCGGCGGTCTGCCTGCAGACGCACCGCCGCGGGCGGGCACCCCCGAATACGACAAGTTCATGCAGGAGCGGGAACGCAAGCGCCTGATGCCCGCGGCGGAGCGTGGCGACGGCGCCAAGCCGGCAGCGCCGGCGCAGAGCGCCACCCAATGACCGCTTAGCCCGGCGAATCCTCGCTGAGGATTTCGCCGCAGCAGCCGAACTCCACCATATGAACGGTGACGTAGTCAGCACGACAACCGGATGAGCCTTCGGATCAGTCCACGAACACCACGGTCTTGCGCCCGTTGAGGATGACGCGATCGGCGAGATGGTAGCGGATCGCCCGCGCGAGCACGCGGCGCTCGATGTCGCGGCCCTTGCGCACGAGATCTTCCGGCGTGTCTCGATGGCTGATGCGCTCGACGTCCTGGTCGATGATCGGGCCCTCGTCGAGATCGCTGGTGACGTAATGCGCGGTGGCGCCGATCAACTTGACACCACGCTCATGCGCCTGGTGGTAGGGCTTGGCGCCCTTGAAGCCCGGCAGGAAGGAATGATGGATGTTGATGCAGCGGCCCGACAGCCGCGCTGACATCTCGTCGGACAGGATTTGCATATAGCGGGCCAGCACCACGAGGTCGGTGTTGGTGTCCTGGACGAGCTTCCAGACCGCGTCTTCCTGCTGCCGCTTGGTCTCTTTGGTCACCGGCAGATGATGGAACGGGATATCGCCGAAATCGAGCGAGCCGTAGCTCTCGCGTGGATGGTTGGAGACGATCGCGGTCGGGATCATCTCGAGCTCGCCGGTGCGCCAACGATAGAGGATGTCGACCAGGCAGTGATCGGACTTCGACACCAGCAGCATCACCCGGCGGCGGCTGGCGCGATCGCGCATCTGCCACTCCATGCCGAAGCGTTCGGCAATCGCGGTAAAGCCGGTCTGCAGCGCAGCCAGCTCCACCGCAAGATCGGCCGCGGTGAAAACCACGCGCATGAAGAACTTGCCGGTTTCGATGTCGTCGAACTGCTGGGCGTCCAGGATGTTCTGCCCGTTATGCGCCAGAAACGTCGAGACCGCGGAGACGATCCCCGGTCGATCCGGACAGGACAGGGTCAGAACGAATTGATGGTCGGGCATGCCAATTGACCAAAGCTTGAGCAGATATGTGGAACGATCATTTTCGGCCCTCGTCTACACCGCAGGCGGCCTTGCGCCAATCCCGGCACGGGGGTCAAATCGGCCAAATGACGACAATGTTTGTTAGGGACCATCATGGCTGACCGGCTGAACGGCTACCGCATCCTGATCCTCGAGACGCGCGAGGGGGCGCAGTTTTCCCGCCTGCTCGCCGAGCAGGGGGCGGACGTGCTGCAATGTCCGATGTTCTCCATCCACGACGCGCCTGATCCGGCGCCGATCGAGGCCTGGATTCGCCGCGCCATCGAGCGGCCGCTCGACGACCTCGTGCTGATGACCGGCGAAGGCCTGCGCCGGCTGATGAAGGTGGTGCGCCGGATCGGGGTCGAGGCGGAGTTTGTCGGCAGCCTCGGCAAGGCGCGCAAATTCGCCCGCGGTCCCAAGCCCGGCCGCGCGCTGCGCGAGATCGGCCTTGAGCCGCAAATGACAACGGAGAAGCCGACCTCGGAAGGCGTTGCCGAGATGCTGTCGAAGCTCGACTTGAGCGGCCATCGGCTCGGGTTGCAGCTCTATCCGGACAAGGACCACGCCGCGCTGATCGGCGTGATCAAGGCGCAGGGCGCCGAGGTCGATACGGTGCTGCCCTATGTCTACGACGCGCAAGCCGCCGACGCCAACATCGTCACTGCGATCGAGGAGATGGCGCAAGGCCGCATCGATGCGATCGCCTTGACCAATCTCGGCCAGGTCCGCCGCCTCATCGAGGTGGCCCGGGCGCGCGGCTGCGAGGACAGGTTGCGCCAGGGGTTCGAGCGTACGCCGATCGCGTCCGTCGGACCGGCGGTATCGGACGAGCTCAAGTCCCATGGCCTGCGCACCGATATCTATCCGGCGGAAGACGCCTTCTTCATGCGGCCGTTGATATCGGCGATGGCGGCGGCGCTTACGAAAAATCCGCCGCGCGCGGCGGCACAGTAGTTGCTAGAAACCGTCATTGCGAGGAGCTCGCGACAAAATTGCAAAGCAATTCTGCGCTGAAGCGGCGAAGCAATCCATTTCGTCACAAGCGGTATGATGGATTGCTTCGCGGAGCCTGTCATCGGGCGGCGCTTCGCGCCGACCCGTTGGCTCGCAATGACGGCGTGGAAGCAGTGGAACGCTACTCCGCCGCCTGCTTCGTCTCGTTCAGATAGGCCTGATACGCGAGCTTGATGCCATCCTCGAGTGAGGTGGTGGCGCGCCAGCCGAGCTTGGCGAGCCGGCCGACGTCGAGCAGCTTGCGTGGGGTGCCGTCGGGACGAGCGGTGTCGAAGCTGGTCCCGCCGCGATAGCCGACGGCGGCGGCGACGACGCGGGCGAATTCGGCGATGGTGATGTCCTCGCCGGTGCCGATATTGACCAGCTCCGGTGAGGAATAGGTCTTCATCAGATGGATGCAGGCGTCGGCGAGATCGTCGACATAGAGGAATTCGCGGCGCGGCGTGCCGGTGCCCCACACCGCGACATTGCCGGCGCCGGAAACCTTGGCCTCGTGGAAGCGGCGGATCAGCGCGGCCACGACGTGGCTGTATTCGGGATGATAATTGTCGCCGGGACCATAGAGGTTGGTCGGCATCACGCTGATGAAATCGGCGCCATATTGGCTGCGATAGGCCTCGGCCATCTTGATGCCGGCGATCTTGGCAATGGCATAAGGCTCGTTGGTCGGCTCCAGCGGCCCGGTCAGCATCGAATCCTCGCGCAGCGGCTGCGGCGCCAAGCGCGGATAGATGCAGGACGAGCCGAAGAACATCAGCTTCTCGCAGCCATTGGCGTGGGCCGCCTGGATCACATTGGTTGCGATCGCCAGGTTGTCGTAGAGGAACTCGGCGCGCAGCGTGTTGTTGGCGACGATGCCGCCGACCTTGGCGGCGGCGAGGAAGACGGCCTGCGGCCGCTTCGCGGCAAACCAGGAATTGACCGCAACCTGGTCACGTAGGTCGACCTCGCTGCGCGACACCGTCAAGAGATCGGCCTGCTCGCGCGCCAGCCGGCGCATCAGCGCCGAGCCGACCATGCCGCGATGGCCGGCGACGAAAACCGTCTTGCCCTTCAGTTCAAACGCCGCGCTTGCCATTGGCCGCATCCTGCCTGGCCTCGATGAGATCGCTGGCGACCATTTCCTTCACCAGTTGCGCGAACGGGGTTTTCGGCGCCCAGCCGAGCTTGGCGCGCGCCTTGCTGGCGTCACCGATCAGGAGATCTACCTCGGTCGGACGGAAGTAGTTCGAATCGATCTGCACCAAGGTCTTGCCGGACGTCCTGTCGACCCCCACCTCCTCGACGCCCTTGCCGCGCCATTCGATGCTGCGGCCAATCTCCGCGAACGCCAGCTCGACGAACTCACGGACCGACCGTGTCTCGCCGGTTGCGAGCACGAAGTCGCCGGGCTCGTCGACCTGCAGGATACGGTGCATGCCCTCGACATAATCGCGGGCATGGCCCCAGTCGCGCTTGGCATCGAGATTGCCGAGATAGAGCTTGCTCTCCAGTCCGAGCTCGATGCGGGCGACCCCGCGCGTGATCTTCCGCGTCACGAAGGTCTCGCCGCGGATCGGGCTCTCATGGTTGAACAGGATGCCGTTGCTGGCGAACATGCCATAGGCCTCACGGTAGTTCACCGTGATCCAGTAACCGTAGAGCTTGGCGACGCCGTAGGGCGAGCGCGGATAGAACGGCGTGGTTTCCTTCTGCGGCACTTCCTGCACGAGGCCGTAAAGCTCCGAGGTGGAGGCCTGGTAGAACCGCGTCTCCTTCTCCATCCCGAGGATGCGGATCGCCTCCAGCAGGCGCAGCACGCCGATCGCGTCGGCATTGGCGGTGTATTCCGGGCTCTCGAAACTGACCTGGACGTGGCTCTGAGCCGCGAGGTTGTAGATCTCGGTCGGCCGGATCTGCTGCACCAGACGGATCAAATTGGTCGAATCCGTCATGTCGCCGTAGTGCATCAGGAACGGCACGTTGCCGACATGCGGGTCCTGATAGAGATGATCGACGCGCGCGGTGTTGAGCGACGACGAGCGACGCTTGACCCCATGCACCGTATAGCCGAGGTTCAGCAGATATTCGGCGAGATACGCGCCGTCCTGTCCAGTAATGCCAGTGATCAGCGCAACGCGCCGCTTTGAGTCCTGAGCCGCCATATCATCTCCAGAGAGCGCGAAAACCGCGCGTTCCCGACGAGGCCGGTCTGTAGCAGACGGCTTCCTCTAAGTCTAATACGATAATCGGTTTGAAATCAGCCCCTTAGAGTCGCTGAAAAACCGCCAATCGGCGCGGAACCGGTCATTCCCCGTAGTGGCGCAACCGGTCGAGCTCGATGATCGTGACCCCGCCATATTCGAGCCGCAGCAGCCCTTCGCGCTCGAGCCGCTTCAGGCACTGGTTGGCGTTCTGCCGGGAGATTCCCGACAGCGCCCCGATCTCCTCCTGGGTGACCTCCAGGTGCAGGGTGAGCTCCGGGTAGAGAATCGGATTGAACAGCGAGGCGATCGAGCGCGCCAGCCGCGCGGTGGCGTCCAGCGTGCGGCCATACTCGAGCAGCGCGATGAACTGGCCGAGCCGCTCGTTGAGCTGCCCCACCAGGAAGCGGTTGAAGCCGACGCTGTTCTCGAACAGCCAGACGAAGGTCCGGCGATCCATCATCGCAAGGCGCGTGTCGCGCAGCGCGACCACGTCGTAGCGCCGCAGCTCGTTCTTGAGCACGCTGCCCTCACCGAACCAGGCGCCCGCCGTCAGGCCTGCGAAGCTCGCGGCCTTGCCGCCGCGCGAGACGATGCCCATCCGCGCCAGCCCGGTGACGATGCCGGTCCAATACTGGAAATTGTCGCCGCGCATGAAGATGAATTCGTTGGCGCGGTAGGACTTCTCGGAAATGCCGGCGCGCGCGATCTCGATTTCTTGCTCGCTCAATTCGCGCGACCAGGCCGCGATGCGCTTCAGGTAATCAGCAGCGATCATTCTAGCGACGGCATCCCACCCAACATATTGCACCGCAGCAACGCCGTGCGCGAAGCCATGGACCCGCGGCCTGGAATGCCAGCGAAAATTCCTGACCAATTGTCGGGCACATGACAATTCAACCTATCGCTTTCTCGTATTCAGAGCCACCTCGCGTAACGCCGCGCGTAGCGCTTCGATGGATCGCTGCAGGCGGAGGATGCGAGAGACGGGCTTGCAGGCGGGGTGCGGCGTTACCGCGCATGACGCGGGCGAAGGGGCGAGCGATGCTCCGAACGCCGGCTTCATTAGTCGGATGGTCTCCCTCCGGCGGCCCATGTAAGATCGAAACGTAAGATCGAAGTCGGATCGAAGCGAAGATAAAGAGCGCGCCGAAGCGCCCGTATCTGGAGGGAACAGGGTGGCTAATAGTCTCGAGGTGCGCGGAGTCTCATTGCGCTTTGGCGGCGTCCGCGCCCTGACCGAAGTGAGCTTCGGCGTCAACGAGGGCGAGCTGTTCTCCATCATCGGCCCGAACGGTGCCGGCAAGACCTCGATCGTCAACTGCATCTCCGGCCGCTACCGGCCGACCGAGGGCCAGCTGTTCTATCGCGGCCAGGACATCACCGGCCTCACCCCGAACGCGCGCCCGCGTCTCGGCATCGGCCGGACCTTCCAGAATCTCGCGCTGTTCCACCATATGAGCGTGCTCGACAACATCATGGTCGGCCGCCATCACCTCTTGAAGAACAACTTCATCACGGGATCGCTGTACTGGCTGACCGGCGCGCGCCGCGAGGAGCTGGAACACCGCCGCAAGGTCGAGGAGATCATCGACTTCCTCGACCTGCAGTTGGTGCGCAAGGCGACCGCGGGCACCCTGCCCTACGGCTTGCGCAAGCGCGTCGAGCTCGCCCGCGCGATGGCGCTGGAGCCGCAACTGATCCTGCTCGACGAGCCGATGGCCGGCATGAACTTCGAAGAGAAGGAGGACATGGCGCGCTACATCGTCGATCTCAACGAAGAGTTCGGCATGACCGTGATGATGATCGAGCACGACATGGGCGTCGTGATGGACATCTCCCACCGCGTCATGGTGCTGGATTTCGGCCGCAAGATCGCCGAGGGCGATCCGGCGGCCGTGCTCGCCGATCCCCACGTCAAGCGCGCCTATCTCGGCGAAGAGGACGAGGCGCTGGTCGATCCCGACGACAAGCCGGCCGTGCGGGAGAGCGCGGCATGATGGATTACGCCGGTCGCGCCGCGCAGGCCGACACCTTTCCCAAGATGCTGCGCCTCAACGCCAGGGAGCACGGCAGCGAGATCGCGCTGCGCGAGAAGGATCTGGGGCTGTGGCGCGAATTCACCTGGAACGACTACCAGACCCGCTCCCATGATTTCGCGCTCGGCATGGTCGAGCTCGGGCTCGGCCGCGGCGACGTGATCGGCATCATCGGCGACAACCGGCCGGACTGGGTCGCCGCCGAGATCGCGGCCCACGCGATCGGCGCGATGAGCCTCGGCCTCTACCGCGACGTGCTGGACGAGGAAGCTTCCTATCTCCTGACCTATGGCGAGGCCAAGCTGGTCTTCGCCGAGGACGAGGAACAGGTCGACAAGCTGCTCGGCCTCGCCGACCGGGTGCCTCACCTGAAACACATCGTCTATTCCGATCCGCGCGGCATGCGGAAATACGACGATCCGCGCCTGATGGAGGCGAGCAAGCTGGTCGCACTCGGCCGCGACCGCGCTGCGCGCGAGCCTGGGCTCTACGAGCGGCTGGTCGACGCCACCAAGGGCGACGACGTCGCGATCCTCTGCACGACCTCGGGCACGACCGCCAACCCGAAGCTTGCGATGCTCTCGGCCGGGCGCGTGCTGCGGCACTGCGCGACCTATCTCGCCTTCGATCCGAAGGGGCCGGACGACGAGTATGTCTCGGTGCTGCCACTGCCCTGGATCATGGAACAGATCTACGCCCTGGGCAAAGCGCTGCTCTCCCGAATGAAGGTCAACTTCGTCGAAGAGCCCGACACCATGATGCACGACTTCCGCGAGATCGCGCCGACCTTCGTGCTGTTCGCGCCGCGGGTCTGGGAATCGATCGCGGCCGACGTCCGCGCCGGGGTGATGGATGCCTCGCCGTTCAAGCAGCGGCTCTACGATCTCGGCATGAAGACCGGGCTTGCGGCGCTCGCCGAAGGCAAGCACTCGATGCTCGCCGACCAGCTCCTGTTCCGTGCGCTGCGCGACCGGCTCGGCTTCACGCGGCTGCGTTCGGCGGCAACCGGCGGTGCGGCGCTCGGGCCGGATACCTTCAAGTTCTTCCAGGCGATGGGCGTGCCGCTGCGCACACTCTACGGCCAGACCGAATTGCTCGGCGCCTACACGCTGCATCCCGAGGGCAAGGTCGATCCCGATACCACGGGCGTGCCGATGGCCGACAACATCGAGATCCGCATCGACAATGCCGACGTCAACGGCGTCGGCGAGATCGTGGTGCGGCACCCCAACATGTTCCACGGCTACTACAAGAACCCCGAAGCATCGGTCGCCGAGATCAAGGACGGCTGGATGCATTCCGGCGATGCTGGCTACTACAATGACAACCGGCAGCTCGTGGTGATCGACCGCATCAAGGATCTCGCCGAGACCTCGCGCGGCGAGCGCTTCTCGCCGCAATATATCGAGAACAAGCTGAAGTTCTCGCCCTATGTGGCCGAGGCGGTGGTGCTTGGCGCCGGCCGCGACGCGCTCGCCGCGATGATCTGCATCCGCTACTCGATCATCTCGAAATGGGCGGAGAAGAACCGGATCTCGTTCACGACCTATACCGACCTGTCCTCGCGGCCGGAGGTCTACGCGCTGCTGAAGAAAGAGGTCGAGACGGTCAACGCCACCCTGCCGCCCGCGCAGCGCATCTCTCGCTTCCTGCTGCTCTACAAGGAGCTCGATGCCGACGACGGCGAGCTGACGCGGACCCGAAAGGTCCGCCGCGGCGTCATCAACGAGAAATACGCCGACATCATCGAGGCGATCTACCGCGGCAAGGCCAGCATCCCCGTCGACACCGTGATCCGCTTCCAGGACGGTACCACGCAGCGGGTCCGCACCACGCTCGAGGTCGTCGATCTCGGCCGCGCCGCCATCGCGGAGGCCGCGGAATGACTGCTTTGCGAGAACAGGGCGCGGTGCGCATCAGTGTGCCCTCTCCCCTTGTGGGAGAGGGCTACACCGCTGGTCGACACGAACTCGCTTCGGTGAGGGGTCCTCTCTCAGCGATCCCGACGCGGAGACAACCCCTCACCCGGCCGCGCTTCGCGCAGCCACCCTCTCCCACCGGGGGAGAGGGGACTGGGAGCTGCCACACCCCATGAACACCCAGTTCCTGATCCAGCTGATCGTCAACGGCCTCGTGGTCGGCACGCTCTACGGCGTGGTCGCGATGTCGTTCGTGCTGATCTACAAGGCGACGCAGGTCGTGAACTTCGCGCAAGGCGAATTGCTGCTGGTCGGCGCCTGGGTGTGCTGGGCGCTGCTGACGAAGTACCAGGTGCCGTTCTGGGTCGGCATGCCGATCACGCTGGTGTTCATGTTCATCTTCGGCGTCGCGATCCAGGTCGTGATCCTGCGGCCGATGATCGGCGAACCGATCATCTCGGTGATCATGGTGACGATCGGCCTCTCGACCGTGTTCCAGGCCGCGCTGAAATGGATCTTCGGCGTCAACCCGCAGCCGTTCCCGCGCATATTCCAGAGCCAGTCGGTCAGCCTGTTCGGGCTGCAGATCCAGACCGTCTATGTCATGAGCCTCGTGGTCTCGCTCGCCATGATGGTCGGCATGGCCTGGTTCTTCCGCGCCTCCAAGTACGGCCTGGCGATGCGCGCCACCGCCTTCAACCAGCAGGTCGCGCAGTCGCTCGGCATCTCCGTGAAGAGCGTGTTTGCGATGGCGTGGGCGATCTCGGCCACGGTCTCGGCGGTCGCCGGCGTCGTGGTCGCCGTGGTCAACGGCGTGTCGTCCGGCCTCTCCGCCTACGGCATTAAGGTGTTTCCGGCCGCGATCCTCGGCGGGCTCGACTCGGTCGGCGGCGCCGTGCTTGGCGGCATCATCATCGGGCTGCTGGAAAACGTCGCCCAGTATGTCGACAGCGAATATCTGCATTGGGGCAATCTCTACGAGATCGCGCCGTTCTACGTCCTGATCATCATCCTGATGATCAAGCCGTACGGGCTGTTCGGCACCAAGGACATCGAGCGGGTTTAGGCATGATCGCCGAAAAGTGGAAACCGGTTTTCGGAAACGATCATGCCCAGACAAAAAGGGGCGTGACGATGACTTCACCCCGGCAGGGAGCACTATAGAGCCCCATGGCAACGAGCACCCTCATTCCGTCGGGCGATTTCCGCACCAGCTACGCGGCCGACACCACGATCTTCCCGACCGCGACCAGCCGCAACTTCGCGATCGCAGGTATCGCCCTCGCCTGCTTCGCGCCGATGCTGCTGTCGAACTACCTGCTCTCGATCGCGATCCAGATCGGCATCTTCGCGATCGCAGCGCTCGGCCTCAACGTTCTGGTCGGCTTCACCGGCCAGATCTCGATCGGCCACGCCGCGTTCTTCCTGTTCGGCGCCTTCACCTCGGCCTACATCTCCAACAATGCGCCGATCCCGGTGTTCTTCGCGATCCCCCTCGCCGGCGTGATCACGGCGCTGGTCGGCCTGGTGTTCGGCGTGCCGGCGGCGCGGCTGAAGGGGCTCTATCTCGTCATCGCGACGCTCGCCGCGCAATACATCCTGCTCGATTTCTTCTCGCGCGCCGAATGGTTCTCGGGCGGTTCGGTGCCGGCCAGCGCCAATCCGTTCTCGATCTTCGGCTACACGCTGCGCGGCGACCGGCAGTATTTCTACGTCGTGCTCGCCTACATGGTGATCAGCTACCTGCTCGTCACCAATCTGATGCGCACCCGCGACGGGCGCGCGCTGGTCGCGATCCGCGACCACTATCTCTCCGCCGAGATCATGGGCATCAACCTGACCAAGTACCGGACGCTGTCGTTCGGGCTTGCCGCCTTCTTTGCCGGCATCGCGGGCGCGCTCTACGCGCATTATCAGCTGGTCGTCTCCCAGGAAGGCTTTGGCATCGAGCGCTCGGTGCTGTTCCTCGCCATGGTCATCATCGGCGGCACCGGATCGGTAATGGGCACGCTGATGGGCACGGCCTTCGTGGTGCTGCTGCCGGAATCGATGGAATGGCTGAGCGCATGGCTGAAGGGCGGCGCCATCGACAAGGCGCTGCAGCTCAACAACAACATCACCTTCCTGCGCGAGATCGCGATCGGCCTGATCATCATCGGCTTCTTGATGTTCGAGCCGGATGGCCTCGCGCATCGCTGGCGGCAGATCAAGGCCTACTGGAAGCTTTACCCGTTCTCGCACTGAGGCATGGAACAACTCAAATTCGGTTCAACGAATAAAAGCAGGAGGAAACAACAATGACGATTAGATCCCTTTTGAGCTCGGTCTCCCTCGCGCTGCTGATCAGCAGCGCGGCCGTCACTGCGCAAGCGCAGATCGCCATCGGCCATCTGCAGGACCTCTCGGGCGGCACCTCGGACGTCGGCACGCCGTATGGCCAGGGCGTCGTCGATACCTTCGCCTGGATCAACAAGAACGGCGGCGTCGGCGGCAAGCAGATCAATGCCGACAGCAACGACTATGGCTATCAGGTGCCGCGCGCGATCGCGCTGTACAAGAAATGGTCGGCGCCCGACGGCAAGGTCGCGGCGATCATGGGCTGGGGCACGGCGGATACCGAGGCGCTGACCGGCTTCCTCGCGCAGGACAAGATCCCCGACATGTCGGGCTCCTATGCCGCCGCGCTGACCGATCCCGAAGGCACCAGCGGCAAGGCCAAGCCCGCGCCGTACAACTTCTTCTACGGCCCGAGCTACTCGGACGCACTGCGCGCCGAGCTGACCTGGGCGGCCGAGGACTGGAAGGCGAAGGGCAAGCCCGGCAAGCCGAAGTTCGTCCACATGGGCGCCAACCACCCCTATCCGAACGCGCCGAAGGCGGCCGGTGAGGCGCTCGCGACCGAGCTCGGCTTCGAGGTGCTGCCGCCGCTGGTGTTCGCGCTGTCGCCCGGCGACTACTCGGCGCAGTGCCTGAGCCTGAAGAGCTCCGGCGCCAACTACGCCTATCTCGGCAACACCGCGGCCTCCAACATCTCGGTCATGAAGGCCTGCAAGACCGCTGGCGTCGACGTCCAGTTCCTCAGCAACGTCTGGGGCATGGACGAGAACGCGGCCAAGACCGCGGGCGATGCCGCCGATGGCGTGATCTTCCCGCTGCGCACGGCGGTCGGCTGGGGCGGCAATGCGCCCGGCATGAAGACGGTGATGGAGATCTCGAAGATGTCCGATCCATCGGGCAAGGTCTATCGGCCGGTGCACTACATCGCCGCGGTCTGCAGCGCGCTCTACATGAAGGAAGCGCTGGATTGGGCCGCCAAGAACGGCAGCGCCACCGGCGAGAACGTCGCCAAGGGCTTCTACCAGAAGAAGGACTGGGTGCCGGCGGGCATGGACGGCGTCTGCAATCCATCGAACTGGACCGAGAAGGATCATCGCCCGACGACCAAGGTCGACCTCTATCGCGCCAAGGTTTCCGGCGCGACCGATGGTGACATCAACGACCTAATGGCGAAGGGCACGATCAAGCTCGAGAAGGTGAAGACCGTCGAACTGCCGCGCAAACCCGAATGGTTTGGCTGGTGAGGTCGTGGGCTGCCACCCAGCGCAGCCTCGACAACAATCGTCATCCCCCGCGAAAGCGGGGGATCCAGTACGCCGCGGCCTCTCGATTGATCGCCGGCGCCTCTGGAATCCCGGGTCACCCGCTCGAGTGCGCAGTTGCGCACGAAACGCGGGCGACGACAGTGGAGAGTGATCGAGACCATGAACGAAACCCTCGAAGCGACCCGCCCGGTGCCGACGGCCGTCCCGCCGCCGCCACTGCTCAGCGTCAACAACATCGAGGTCGTCTATGACGACGTCATCCTGGTGCTGCGCGGCCTCAGCCTCGAAGTGCCGAAGGGCGCGATCGTGGCGCTGCTCGGCGCCAACGGCGCCGGCAAGTCGACCACGCTGAAGGCGATCTCCGGACTGCTAAAGACCGAGGACGGCGAGGTTACCCGCGGCGAGATCCTGTTCGAGGGCCAGCGCATTAACGGCATCGATCCAGACAAGATCGTCCGCCGCGGCATCTTCCAGGTGATGGAAGGCCGCCGCATCGTCGCCGACATGACGTCGCTGGAGAATCTGCGGCTCGGCGCCTTCACCCGGCGCGACGGCGAGGTTTCAGCCGACATCGACATGGTGTTCAAATATTTCCCGCGCCTAAAGGAGCGCACTGGCCTTGCCGGCTATCTCTCAGGCGGCGAGCAGCAGATGCTCGCGATCGGCCGCGCGCTGATGGCGCGCCCGAAGATGATCCTGATGGACGAGCCCTCGATGGGGCTGTCGCCGCTGCTGGTCAAGGAAGTGTTCGCGATCATCAAGGAGATCAACCGCGATCTCGGCGTCACGATCCTCTTGGTCGAGCAGAATGCCCGCGCCGCGCTGTCGGTCGCGAGCCATGGCTACATCATGGAGCAGGGCAAGGTGGTGCTCGACGGCTCCGCCGACGAGCTGCGCGACAACGAGGACGTCAAGGAGTTCTACCTCGGCGGCGCCGGCGACCAGCGCAAGAGCTTCAAGAATCTGAAGAGCTTCAAGCGGCGCAAGCGCTGGCTGTGAGGATAGCGGGCGTTTTCGGGCGGAGTTGCGTGTGCAGGAAACGCGTCAGACCAGGAAGGCGGTTCTATCCGAGCACCTGCTCGGCTTCAGTGACCGCGCAGAGCACATGGTAGAACGACGACGCCGGGATCGTGGCAACCAGCGACGTGCCGTTATGGTCGAACTGGTCGTACCAGCCCCCTCGCACGGGATGGCTGAGATAGTGCCGCTCCAGCAGCAGCAGTGCCGCGCGGGCCTCGTCCGCGGCGCCGGCTTCGCCCGACTCCGCCTGCGCGATCCAGGCCTTCGCCAATTCGCTCTGCGGCCACAGCCGCCTCGTGTGGCGGCGGATGTTGCCCTCGGCATCGCCCTCGTCGATCAGGCAGCCGGTGGCCGCGTCGCGATAGCGCAGCGCAGAGGCCAGCAGCTCGCCGCGCGGGCGTCCCGTGGGACAGCCGGTGATCCGTTCAAATCCCTTCAGCAGCCAGACCCACTCCGCGAGGTGCCCGGGCTCGACGCTGACCGGCGGAATCTTCGACCAGTCCTCCTCGAAATATTCGCCGAGCGTGTGCGTCTGCTTGTCGTAGAGGTTGGCCAGGAACAGCGCGAAGAAATCGCCGGCGCGATTCTGGAACGACAAATCGTGGGTCGCGTCGAAGCACGCGATCATCGCCTCGAACAGATGCATCTGCGGGTTCTGCCGGCGCGGCATCGACGGCGGCAGGCCTTCGTGGAAACCGCCATGGGGCGAGCGCAGCTGCGTATCGAGGAACGACAGCAGCGCGTCGATCTCGGCGCGAATCTGGGCGTCCTGATCGAGACCGTAGGCGGTCGCCAACGCGAGCAGCACGAAGGCATGGCCGTAAGTGTCGCGCAGCGGGTCATGCACGCCGCCGTCCGGCGTCAGGCTGAACACGAAGCCCGGCCGGCCATCCGGCGCCTTGGCCTTGGCCAGCAGGTAGTCCAGCCCTTTCAGAGCGATCGCGCGGCCCTCGGGATACCAGCCCATCTGGGCCGCCTTGGCGTAGCAGTAGATCTGGCGCGCCTGCACCATGGTCCGGCGCGGCGCGGCGTGATCGGCTGTCCCATCCTGATCCAACCGGTCGACAAAGCCGCCGGCCGAGCCGTCCCAGCCGACCGTCGACCACAGCGGCAAGGCGTGGTCGATGATACGGCGCTTCAACCTCGCGACGACGTCGGCGGCCCCGTCCGCCGCAACGCTTTCTGCCTCAGCCATCGTGCTCCCTGGAACCGTCCCAATGTCAGCGGTCACCGTCTGATAGCACGGGCGGACCGGCACGCCACCTGCGCAAATCCTCTCAAGGACCTGCCATGACCGACCATTACGACGCCCTTGAAACGCGCGATCCGGCCCAGCGCGAGGCCGCCCTGTTCGCCCGGCTGCCGGACGTGCTGCGCAAGGCGATGGCGGCGCCCGCCTATGCCAATTTGCTGCGGGGCATCGATCCGGCCTCCATCAGCAGCCGCGAGGCGCTGGCGGGGCTGCCGGTGCTGCGCAAATCGGAGCTGCCGGCCTTGCACAAGGCCGCCCCGCCGTTCGGCGGCTTCGTGGCCGACAAGCCCGGCTCGTTCGCCCGTCTGTTCACCTCGCCCGGGCCGATCTTCGAGCCGGAGGGCCGCCAGGCCGACCCCTGGCGCGGCGCGCGGGCGCTGTTTGCGGCCGGCTTTCGCGAGGGCGACGTGGTGCTGAACACCTTCAGCTATCACCTGACGCCCGGCGGCTTCATCTTCGATGCCTCGGCGCGGGCGCTCGGCTGCGCGGTGATCCCGGCCGGCCCCGGCAACACTGAGCAGCAATTCGAGCTGATCGAGGCCTATCGCCCGGTCGGCTACAGCGGCACGCCTGATTTCCTCAAAATCCTGCTCGACGCCGCCGTGACCGCCGGCCGCGACGTGTCCTCAATCAAGCGCGCCCTGGTCTCGGGCGCAGCATTTCCGAAATCGTTGCAGGAGGAGATGAAGGCCCGCGGCGTCGAAGCCTACCAGGCCTTCGGCACGGCCGATCTCGGCCTGATCGCCTTCGAGACGCCGGCGCGCGAGGGAATGACGGTCAATGAGGATTTGATCCTGGAGATCGTCAAGCTCGGCACCGGCGATCCCGTCGCGCCGGGCGACGTCGGCGAGATCGTGGTGACCTCGCTCGATACGCACCATCCCTGGATCCGCCTCGCGCTCGGCGACCTGACCGCCGCCCTGCCGGGCGCGAGCCCATGCGGACGCACCAACATGCGCATCAAGGGCTGGATGGGCCGCGCCGACCAGACCACCAAGGTGAAGGGCATGTTCGTGCGCCCCGAGCAGATCGCGGAAATCAGCAAACGCCATCCCAAGCTCGGACGGCTGCGCCTCGTGGTCACGCGCCAAGGAGAGGCCGACGCGATGACATTGAAAGCGGAAACGGCGGCCGCGGACGAGGGGCTACAGGACGAGATCGCAGCCAGCCTCCGCGCTGTGACAAAGCTCGGCGGCAATGTCGAGTTCGTCGACCTGGGCGCACTACCAAACGATGGCAAGGTGATTGCGGACGAGCGATGAGGTACGGTTTGGTGATGTGCTCACCCTTGACAAGCCACCAGTAGACCGGTGAACAAAGGCCGCAACGACCTATTGCGGCCTCCATGACGACGACATTAACGCGCCCTGCTGTATTCTTCGATCGCGATGGCGTCCTTAATCACGACGCAGGCTACCTCTTCGAGGCGGCCAAATTCAGGTGGATAGATGGCGCGCGCGAGGCGGTCAGGCTCGTGAACGAGGCGGGCTATTTCGCCTTCGTCGTGACTAACCAGTCTGGTGTTGCCCGCGGCTTCTATGAGGAGAGCGACGTAGATGCGCTCCACCGCTGGATGGCGGAGAATCTCGCTGCGGTGGGCGCGCATATCGATGCGTTCGAGTATTGCCCCGACCATCCCGAGGCGCCCATCGAGCGTTATCGTCGCGATAGCCACCGGCGCAAGCCCGGTCCAGGCATGATCACCGAGCTGATGGTGCGCTTTCCCGTCGCAGCCGACAGGAGCATTCTAATCGGCGATCAGGAGCGTGACCTAGAGGCGGCGCGCGCCGCCGGCATCCGCGGGTTGCTGTTCCGGACAGGCAATCTCGAGACCTTCGTGCGCCAAGCGCTCAGCTTGCTTTGAACGTGGGTGATCGAGCCGCGCTCAGCCTTAGAATGGTCATCAAGGACCGAAAACAACTTCGCAGTTTCGAGGCGACTGCCACAGCTTGTACGTTTGCAGCAGCGTCGGACGCGGCACAAGAATCCCGAAACGTCCCGGCGTCGGCATGTAACATCCCTGCTCGGACGATCGGACCTCATCGTCTCGCGCGAAACGAACGCGATAGGCTGAAACTGGTGACCAACATCGCAGGCAACGCCCCTCGCCCGCAAGCCTGCGAACGCATGCGTCGCTCGATCCGGTGCAGGCCACAGTTCGCTCCGTCGGTGAGCAGATCACTCTACACCTGGCGCGCACCATAGGCGCGGTCGCTGACCATGAAGCTGGCCATTTACCTTGCCACCGAGCTCTTTTTCGCTGCGGGATCTCACGCTGGGCGAGCGATTCAGTCTGGCATGGAAGTCCGACCGCGACACCCCCACATTGCATAGCCATGCCACCGGCCAGATCGCCCGGTGCTTCGCGATGAAGAGGAACTTCATGTCGCTTCTTCGCGAAGTAGGTTGCGGCCTATTTAGGATGGTCCGCTCGGCCTTTAGCTTGGCGACCTCACGACGCTGTCGTTCGTTCGATCTCCTGTTGCTCCGGCTTCATCTGTCCATCCCAGGAAAGGCCTGCACCGGGTCGGAGCCGAACTCCTCACCCATTTGCGCAGAACATTGTCGTGAACATCCAGATCACGGCCGGCAAGCGTCTCCGACACCCCACGTTCCCTGACCAGCTTGACCGCCCCGAGCTTGAACTCGCGACTGAACTTCCGTCTCTTCATCGCCCACCTCCGGCTTCATGAAACAACCAATCTCGGTGTCCATCAAACCGGCAGCAGCTCACTCCGCTCAGCCTTCCATATAAGGCGAAACCACTTTTCGGAGATCAAGCCACCAACCTGACCTTCTCTCCTATTGCAGCGAGAGCACGAATCAAAAAAATATATCAAGAACAAAGACTTAAATACGCTTCAGCTGTGATTTGATCCCAACCTCCGTCGAAGCTCGGCCATTGACAAAGGCGCAAGCGTACTGTCAGTGCGCACCCTGCGACCAGGAGAATGCGTACGCCTTAACAGGATGCGAACCAAAGGTGGCACGATGGGCAGCTTCCTGGAATGCGCTGTCATATGCAGCGACGTTTTTGCCGGAGGACGAAGGAAGCATGACGACAACATCACCCAAACGGGTCATGGTGCTCGGTGTCTCGGGTATGCTCGGCAACACCGTGTTTCGTTATCTGGCCAGTAGGCCCATGGAGTTCCACGTGACTGGGACCGCGCGCTCGGCCGCGACACGCCGTTTCTTTGTCCCGGAATTGCATGAGAGTATCCTACCGGGCGTGGACGTGGAGAACGTCGATAGCTTGCTTTCGGCTTTTTCCACTGCTCGGCCCGACGCCGTGATCAATTGCATTGGCCTCGTCAAGCAGTTGGCGCAGGCCAATAACCCACTGGTGGCCCTACCGATAAATGCGGAACTGCCGCATCGGCTCGCCCATATTTGCGGAGTCGCCAAGGCGAGATTGGTCCACATCAGTACCGATTGTGTCTACTCAGGAGCCAAAGGTCTCTATCGCGAGGAAGAATTGTCGGATGCCAAGGATCTCTATGGCCGCAGCAAATATCTGGGCGAGGTTGATTACCCGCATGCGGTAACGCTGCGTACGTCGATCATTGGACATGAACTCGACAGCGCGCATGCTCTGATTGGTTGGTTTCTGTCCCAAGAGGGTAGCGTGAAAGGATTCACCAGGGCTATCTTCTCGGGACTGCCGACCGTCGAGCTGGCGCGTGTCATCGGTGACTACGTGTTACCGCGGCCAGAACTGCGCGGGGTCTATCATGTTTCCGCCGAACCCATTGCCAAATTCGATCTGCTTCGACTTGTGGCTGATATCTATCGCAAGAGGATCGAGATTGTTCCTGACGATAGCCTTGTGATCGACCGCTCGCTTGACTCGAATCGGTTTCGCACGGCAACCGGTTACTCTCCTCCTACATGGCAGGAGTTGATCGAAACAATGGCGAAGTTTGGCTAACGATTAAATCCCTCTCAAAACAATAAGCGGACGACAGTGAACATCCTGATTACCGGAGCAACAGGATTTGTCGGTCTCCCCTTGCTTGGGGCACTAGGGTTACGCGGATACAGGACGATTCCGGTTGTCAGGCGCAGTGTCGGACTTTCTGACGAAATGCTCGTTCCCGAAATCAGTGCACAAACCGACTTCCAGGGCGCCCTATCGGGCTGTAACACCGTCGTCCACCTCGCCGCGCGCGTCCATGTGATGCGTGATCAAATTGCGGACCCCCTCTCCGAATTTCGCCGTGTGAACGTAGAGGGAACCCTCAATCTGGCGCGACAGGCAGTCGCTGCGGGTGTCCGGCGCTTTGTGTTCGTGAGCTCGATCAAAGTGAACGGCGAGTCCGGATCTCAGCGGGAAGATGCCACCCCTGCGCCGAAAGATCCTTACGGCATCTCCAAAATGGAGGCTGAACAGGGCTTGATGACCATTGCCCGCGAGACCACCATGGAGGTGGTGATCATCCGTCCGCCCTTGGTCTACGGCCCTGGTGTTAAGGGCAATTTTGCCACCATGGTGAAGTGGGTTCAGAAGGGGATACCGCTGCCCTTGGGCGCAGTCAATAACCGGCGTTCCCTTTTGGCGCTGGATAATCTGATCGATTTCATTGCGTTGTGTGTGGACCGCGATCGTTCGCCACGCGGCGCCAACGAAGTATTTCTCATATCGGATGGCGACGACGTATCCACTGCAGATTTATTGAGGCGTGTGGCCAAGGCCTATGACGTGAAGGCTCGATTGATGCCTATACCAGCCGGGTGGCTGAAGCTCGTCGCGCACATGGCGGGCAAGACTGAAGCCGCGGACAGGTTGTTGGGGTCGTTGGTGGTGGACAGTGTCAAAGCTCGTGAACTCTTGGGCTGGCAGCCCGTGGTGTCGATGGATAATCAATTGCAGAAGATGGCCCTTCTTGAGGTTTGACTTGTTCTTGGCATTGTTCGGCTTCACCGTTGGTCCGCCATTGTTGCTGACTTTTCTGGTCAGGGCTATTTGGACGCGGGTTTTCCCCCTTCCTGAGTCGTTCGTTTGTAAGTGCCTGGTCGCGTCTCCATCGATAGCGCGTTTTGCAAAGTCGCGATGGCATACGGCATGTGCATGAGCGCTCACTTCAAATCCTACGTTGCAGGCGAAAAATCGTCCAAGGCCCAATTTGGCGCTACTGGTCCGCCGGCGTGCTCGTCACGT
This sequence comes from Bradyrhizobium sp. C9, assembly GCF_002532045.1. Classification (GTDB taxonomy): domain Bacteria; phylum Pseudomonadota; class Alphaproteobacteria; order Rhizobiales; family Xanthobacteraceae; genus Bradyrhizobium. Next base: position 58,218 of record NZ_NWTG01000016.1, read on the forward strand.
GGGCGTTGAAGCTTCATGGTCAATGTGGCAGTCGTGATGGTGTCGCGCACCGTGCTCATCACCGCGGCCATCGTGCTTATCATGTTCGTACTGCTTCATTTGAGGTGGCGCAGCATCGCCGTTCTGATCGCCGGGGCAGCTATCGTCTGGCAGGCTCGCCGCATTTGCGCAAGACCGCGCCTTTACGAGGGACAGCACAGCCTACAAGGAGAGGCGAGCCGCCTTCGCGGGCTGCGACTCGAATTCGGGCGCAAGAACCTCAGGTTTTCGCCAAGGCTCCGGGGCACGACACGGTCTCAATGCTAATCGAAAAAATTAGGACCGGAAGCGGATATCAGGCCTCGGCTGAGGTGATCAGCCCCCATAGTCAGACGCTGAGCGTTGCGGTCCAATGGGGCATCATCATTCTCCAGGCGCGGCTTCATCTCCTGGGCTGGCCACTGGATCGAGCTGCTGGTCGTAGTGCAGGAACGTCGTCACCTCCCTGTTCAACTCCCATCTGTTCGACTGTTACGAGGGCTGGATCGGCGCCAGAGCAGCCGGCTGCATCGTGATCCAGGCACAACAGGCGGACATGAAGATGAGGGAAGCCGGTTCCCGAGCGGCCGCGTGGCTGGTAAGTCTGCCTGAGATGGGCTATCAGCCCGGTAAGGTTGCAACTAACTGGATCTCCATCGGCCGGCGGATGACGCGTTTTTCGCATCTCACCTTACGCAATTTCCTGATTGCGCTCCACGACCTGCTCGCGACCACAGGGGCGTTGTTCGTCGCCTTCTACATTCGCTTTGAGGGCGGCGAGGGTTTCTTCGACCGTCTGCCGCTTCTGTTCCAGCTTCTGCCTTACTTCCTCGCCTTCAGCGTAGTCGTATTCTTCGTCTTCAACCTGACCACGACGAAGTGGCGCTTCATCTCGCTTCCTGACGCGCTGAATATCATCCGCGTCTCGACCATTCTGACGGTTGCCCTGCTCGTACTCGACTACGTTTTCGTCGCTCCCAACGTCCGCGGCGCCTTCTTTCTCGGCAAGGTGACCATCGTTCTCTATTGGTTCTTCGAGATTGCCTTCCTCAGCGCGGCGCGCATGGCCTACCGCTATTTCCGCTATACGCGGGTCCGTCGTCACGCGAGGAATGAGGACGCCGCACCCACGCTGCTGATCGGCCGGGCCGCGGATGCCGAGGTGCTGTTGCGCGGCATCGAAAGCGGGGCGATCAAGCGCATCTGGCCGGTCGGCGTGGTGTCGCCTTCGGCCTCCGATCTCGGACAGTTCATCCGTAACCTGCCAGTGCTGGGCGGCATCGACGATGTCGAAGATGTCATTGCCGATTTCTCCAGACGCAACAAGGCGATCGCGCGGCTCATCATGACGCCGTCGGCATTCGAGCCGGAAGCCCATCCGGAATCCATCCTGATGCGGGCGCGCAAGCTCGGCGTGATCGTAAACCGCATGCCGTCACTGGAGAGCGGCGATACACCGCGGCTCACGGCCGTTGCGGTCGAAGACCTGTTGCTACGGCCGAGCGAGAAGATCGACTACGCGCGACTTGAAGCCCTGATCAAGGACAAGGCTGTGATCGTCACTGGCGGTGGTGGCTCGATCGGTTCTGAAATCTGCGAGCGTGTGGTCGCCTTCGGCGCCGCGCGCCTTCTGATTGTGGAGAATTCCGAGCCAGCGCTTTATGCGGTCACGGAAGTGCTCGCCGCGCACGGCTCGACCGCTAAAGTCGAGGGGCGGATCGCCGACATTCGGGACCGCGAGCGCATTACGCGCCTGATGACCGAGTTCAAGCCAAACATCGTGTTCCATGCCGCTGCGCTCAAGCATGTGCCGATCCTCGAGCGCGACTGGAGCGAAGGGGTCAAGACCAACATCTTCGGCTCGATCAACGTTGCCGACGCCGCGCTTGCCGCCGGAGCCGAAGCCATGGTCATGATCTCGACCGACAAGGCGATCGAGCCGGTGTCAATGCTCGGCCTGACCAAACGCTTCGCCGAGATGTACTGCCAAGCTCTTGACCATGATCTTTCGGCAAGGAGCGGCAGCGCCAAGCGACCAATGCGGCTGATCTCGGTCCGGTTCGGCAACGTTCTGGCGTCGAACGGCTCCGTCGTGCCGAAGTTCAAGGCGCAGATCGAGGCTGGAGGTCCCGTGACAGTAACGCATCCCGACATGGTCCGTTACTTCATGACCATCCGCGAGGCCTGCGACCTCGTCATCACGGCGGCCACGCACGCGCTCGGAGCCGTACGATCGGACGTTTCCGTCTATGTACTCAACATGGGCCAGCCGGTGAAGATCGTTGATCTCGCCGAACGCATGATCCGCCTCTCGGGCCTTCAACCCGGATACGACATCGAGATCGCATTCACGGGCATGCGGCCGGGTGAGCGCCTGCACGAGATCCTGTTTGCATCCGAGGAGCCGACCCGCGAGATCGGCGTTGCCGGCATCATGGCCGCGCAGCCGAACCAACCGCCGATGCAGACGCTGCGCAAGTGGATCACGACGCTGGAGCAGGCGATTGCGTGCGATGATCGCGCCACCATCAAGACCGTCCTAAAGGATGCGATTCCTGAATTCGGGTCGACCGCGGCCTGACCATGCAGTCCCAGAGCAAGATCGTCGTCGCGAGCCAGCACTATCCACCGGATCCGAGCACTACGGCAACGATCATGGCCGAAATCGCCTGCCGTCTGGCCACAAGCTACGAGGTCGTCGTGCTCTCCGGTTCGCCCGGCGCGTTGCCGGCGGCGCAGACCGGCTCGGGCAGGCCGCGCGTTGTTGCGATCAAGAACCGGATGGCGGGGAAGGCGGCGCTCGTGCGGCGCGGCGCCTCCGAACTCCTGTTCGCAGCGCGCACGTTCCTTGCCTTGATCAGGAGGCTGAGGCGAGGCGATGTCGTGCTCACCGTCACCGCACCGTTCATGCTGCCCTACGCGGTCGCGGCAGCGGCAAGGCTGAAGGGCGCGCGCTCGGCACTGATCATGCACGATCTCTTTCCCGAAGTACTGGTGATGGCGGGCATGCTGAAATCCGGCTCAGTCGTCACGCTGATGATGCACGCCGCCAACAGCCTGATGTTTCGAGCGCTCAATGCCGTCATCACCATCGGCCGCGATGCGGAAGGGCCGCTGCTGAGCTATTCCGGGATGACGCGGAACAAGATCCGCTTCATCCCGAACTGGGCGACACTCGTGCCCGGCCTGCGTCCCCTGTCTCAGGACAATACGTTCCGCAAGGCGCTCGGCGCGCGTTTCGTCGTCGGTCTGTCGGGAAATCTCGGCTTCACCCACGATCCGGACATCGTGTTCGAGGCAGCACGCCTGCTCAAGGACGAGGCAGACATCCATTTCCTACTCTCCGGCTGGGGAGTCGGCTTCGAACGGCTCAAGCAATTGCAGGCGGCCGAGAATCTCACTAATGTCTCGTTCGTTGCTCGCGTCGAGGATCCCGAGCTCGAAGCGTTTCTGGCCTCCGCCAATCTCTGGATCATTCCATATCGGAAGGATGTTGCGGGTGTTTCGGTACCGAGCCGCTTCTACAACCTGCTGGCGATCGGCCGTCCCGTGGTGCTGGTCTCCGAACCCGAGGCCGAAGCCGCGTTGACGGTGGTGGAGAGCGAGCTGGGTTGGGTCGTCACGCCAGGCCGCGCCGATCTGCTCGCCGAGGCAATCCGTGCAGCATCTCGCTCCGACGTTACCGCCATGGCCGAGCGCGCGGTGAAGGCGGCATCGCGATTCGACCGGACCGAGGCGATGAAAGCCTATGCCGGTCTAATTGATGAATTGCTGCGCAGCCCCAAATTGGCGGAGCGGCGATAAGCGAGCGTAGACCGGTCGAGCCAGTGACGAGAGCGAGTGGCTTTGTCGGTCGCCGTGTCGAACCCGCACTGGCGCGCGAGATATTGTCGGTTCGACGCGGTTAGTAGCCCGGACGCGTAGACGACGAGGTCGTGATCGAAGCGATCGATCGGTCCCGATACTGACTTGCAAGGCGTGCTCGAAAAGTAAGACCCTCCGTCTCTGCCGACGAGGTGGCTCGTCCTACACTGCGCGTCCGAGGGTTGCTCGGGCGGACCGCGCCGATCCTCATCACAGGAGCGCGAGCCGTAGCAGATTATAAGGAAGCATTCGTCGGAATCGATGTGGCCAAGCTGAGAAACGCGATCGCAATTGCGGACGCAGGCCGGGAGGGAGAGGTTCGTTTCTTCGGTGAGGTCGATGTTTCAGCGACCAACATGCGCCGTGTCATAGGGCGGATCGCGAGCCGGTTCGGCCGTGTACATTTCTGTTACGAAGCCGGCCCGACCTGCTATGGTCTTTATCGCCTGATCCGGTCGCTCGGCCACCAATGCACGGTGGTGGCGCCATCGCTGATTCCAAGGAAGCTTGGCGATCGTGTGAAAACGAATCGCCGGGACGCCGTTTCTCTCGCGCGGCTATTACGCGCCGGCGAGTTGACGGCTGTGTGGGTTCCCGATGAAGGTCACGAAGCGATGCGCGACCTCGTTCGCGCCCCCGATCGGCAGCGGTAGAGACGCTGCGGATCCACCGGCAGCAGATGAGCGCTTTCATGCTCAAGCATGGCCGCACTTATCCCCGCAAAAAGGGCTGGACTATGCGCTATTTGCGTTGGCTCCAAGAGCAGCAGTATTGCAGTATTCAGAGCGCTCTCGACAGTTATCGACACGTCCCTGCCACACCAATCACGCCAACGCCCGCGCGCCTTCGCATCCTAGACAACGGCAGCTGAGGGGTTCGCCGCTCTCCTTCACACCTCTGCTTGGACCGTCTAGAAGCAGCGGGAGGTGTGGGTGCCGGAGCCGAGTTCTCAGCTCTTGCCGATTCCAGTGAGTTGACCTGCCCACTGAGCGCGCCTAGCTGATCAAATAGCAGCTTTTGCTCACCTTAGTGCGATGCAGTTTCTTTGGACGTCGCCGGCTCGTTCGGCCTGCTTTTGCTGCTCAGCTTGAATGCCTTGCACCGCCTGTTGCAGTGAAGACAAAGTCTGCTTGATCGGTTCAATGCCGGGCCAACTCCTCTCGCGCCGGCTTCGTGGTATCGATCCTCAGTTTACGAGAATCCCCCTAATTCTCGGTAGACCTGTAGCGTTCTCTCATGTGTGGCTTGCCAAGAGAACTCTGCGGCTCGTTTGAGCCCTGTCGAGATCGTCGCGCTGCGGAAAGTTGCATCCTCGAGCCGCCTGATCGCTTCAGCCAACGCGACAGGTGCGAGGTCTGAAGCGACAATTAGCGCTGGACCACCGACCTCCTTAACCGCCTTGCATTCAATTGCCACCACCGGGCAGCCAGCGCGCATTGCCTCAAGCACTGGAATGCCGAAGCCCTCATAAGCAGATGGATAAACGAGGCCAGCAACTCTGTTATAGTGACCGTTGAGTTGCTCGTCCGTAACGAAACCGAGATGGCTCACGCGATTTTGGACATCCGTAGAAATTCCTTCAAGTTCCTCAGCCCGCAATGGACCACCACCGATACACTGCACACGATATTCAGTGAGGAAGGTTAGCGCTTCCAGAAGCAATCGAAAATTTTTGTAGCCACGCCGTTCTCCAACAAACAGGAGATCACGTGAACTTGCCGCAACATCATCAAGCGGTCGGTACGTTTCGCTGCCGCCAAGTGGTATGACGTGGATCGTCTGATTGGACTTAACGCCAACAAACTCAAGCAAATCGTCCCGCGTAGCCTCAGAGATACAGATGATGGCCTGCGCTGCACGGATGGCCGCATGCTTTTGGTGGCGATGCACCCATAGAGCCGGCCCTTTTATAAATCGCTCGTAAGTGAAGTCATACACAGTGACAACAGACGCTTGGCGACCTCGTGCTGGTAGCCGGTAGTAGCTGGAGTGCAAGACTGTGCTTCCAGCAGGATCCCGGGCAGCGCGGTAGCGCTCAAGCCAACGGCTGGTTTGCTGGACGACCTGAAGTGTACCCGAGGATGGCGGGGTATCCTGAATCGTTGGCGCGTCGATAGTTAATGTTGCTGGGACATGAACCTTTTCGAGGTGAGCAATCAGCTCGCGAAAATAAACAGAAATTCCGCCCTGTCGCTGCAGTGAAAAGATGATGCCGTCGATAGTGATGCTCATATTGTTAGGAGATGCTGAAGAGGTACCATAGCGACGTGTATTGGAACCTGTCCAAGCAGCCTCCACTGAGCTCAAGTTATGCGATCAAGCGGCGAGGTCAAGGGCAAGATCGAATGGCCTGCAGCAATCGATTTCCAACGCATCGCTTCCCCTCACCGGCTGGACGAGCTTCTGCCCTGGAATTGGACGCCGGCATCAGCGTTCCCCGCTCGAGCGGCGTGACCACGCACGTCAACAAGGTTCATCACGTCGCCACCATCACCCAGGTCGCAAAGGACATCGGCGAAGACGAAGACTGGCTGCGCGACATTGCCATCGAAATGGAGATCGAGGACAGCCTGATCTAGGTCTATGGCGTCGGCGAAGATGGTGTTCAGGCGTTCACCGACTTTGGTATCGAAAACCTGATCGAGCTCGTCAGGTTCTACAAGGAAAACCCCAAGTTGCTCACGCGCTGGCAACGGGAATGATCCAACCAGCCGCGGCCTACGCCGGATACGTACTCTTCGGACAACCGCACCCTAGTAGTCCTCCTGCTTTGCCACCGGATACGGCAGTGTGCAGGGTGACGCGGCCGACCCTCTTCGAGGCTGGTTCCAAGGCCAACGTAACGCAGGCTTTGCGATGGGTCTCCAGCGACGTCAAGACAGTCGGCGGTGACCTTTCACATAGACGTTTTGCCATGCCGGTCGCCCGTGGCCGCGGCACTTATCGCGCGTAACGACAATGTCGTTCGGTCTCGGGATCTTGCATTTCATACGAATGAAGGCCGCGCTTGTGGTAGCCCCGATCATGGATAGTGCCGATAGACACTTCAGCGCCATCGGACGATTGAGATGCTGAACCCTGATACCACATTCCTGAAAATACGGATCACGTGCGATCGACGTGGGAAGCTTCACACATCCCATCAATTACGCCGTCTAGCATTACCTGTGCACTCCAACCGAGCTGAACTCTAGCTTTTGCCGGATTCCCGCGGCTCTCCTTGATGTCCGAAGGACGGAATAGGCTATTGTCAAAAGTCACATGCTCTCGCCAATCCAAACCGAAGCGAGCAAATACCTTCGAAATAAAATACTGAAGTGAGTGTGTTTGTCCTGTCGCAATCACAAAATCGTCGGGCGCTGATTGTTGTAACATCAACCACATCGCTTCTACATATTCCGGTGCCCAGCCCCAGTCGCGATGAATATCGATATTCCCTAGAACTAATTTTTCGCGACTCCCCCCTGCAATTTTGGCCGCCGCCCGAACGATTTTCTGGGTCACAAAACGCTCAGGCCGCAAAGGCGACTCGTGGTTGAAAAGGACGCCTGTGCAGGCAAACAAACTATAGGCGTCGCGATAGTTCTTAAGTAACCAATGCGCCGAAGCTTTAGCTACTGCATACGGGCTCCTGGGGAGAAAGGGAGTTTGTTCCGAAGCCGCTGTTGCTCCTGTGTCGCCAAAGCACTCGCTAGAACCGGCATTGTAAAAACGAATCGGGCGATCAACAAAACGGATGACCTCCAGTAGGTTCAAGGTGCCTCCGGCAATACTCTCCATTGCCTCCACAGGCTGTTCGAACGATAAGCCCACGGAGGTCTGCCCCGCCAAGTTGTATATTTCATCTGGGCGATATCGTTCCACGACATTCAGTACACTGCGGAAATCATTGATCGCCATTGAAGCCGTATGTACCTTCTTATGTATGCCCAAGCGCTCAAGATTGTGGAATGAGGTCATCATGGCATCACGTGAGGTGCCGACAACCTCGTACCCCTTATTCAGCAACAAGCGAGCCAGATAACTGCCATCCTGCCCCGCTGCACCACAAATCAAAGCTCTCACGACAACCTCTTCTGATAAACTATCCTAGCTCCAGGTAGGCCGCCGACTATCCGGCTGATGATAAAGTAAACCAGCACTGTGGGCACCAAGGTTTGCAGCATTCTCGACATCAGGTAGATCAAGGAGTATTTGAGCGAAATCACGCAAGTTGCAAACAAAAACGTATAGCAAAGCAGCGGAAAAAGCCTATTGCGAGAGCCCAGCGCCCACCGGGCCAGCCATCCGAAACCAAGGCCAGTGAACACTCCGCGCAGAGCGAGGTCGACCTCTCCGCCCCAAATTGCACTATCGGCAATCGGTCCCATAGTTTGTGGTGGGACGATGGCGGTCGGAAAAAATGCTTGCGCATACCAGTACTGGGAGTTGTACTGAATATGATCGAAGAACGGCACTGCTGTAAGAAAATCATTGAAGAGCATCGGCCACTCATGCCGTGGCATCGTCCCGCTTAGACGCTCTGAATAAAGATGAAAACTCGTGTAAAACACAGCCCCGAATTCGGCGGCAAGTTTAGGCCCCTTTTCCCTGAGACTATCCAGAACCGCATTCAAATCGAAGTTGGCCCCCCGAAAAAACTCCACCGCAGTAAACAGAACAAGCAATCCACCTAGAGCGAATAAACCTTCGCGCAATCTGATTTTCCGCACCATTAAGTGATAAAGGCACAAGGTTGCTAGCAGAATGGAGAGCGTTTCAATTCTTGAGCCCAGCGAGTACACCAACTCATAAGCTGAGATCGACACCACGAAAAACGGAATAATCCAACGAAATCGTTTGTAGTCAGCAAACATAAGGGCCAATGCGACGTAGTACGCTCCGGATTTAATCATCACTGCCAGGTAAGCTACGCGCTTTTCAAACCACGGAAGCGCATCAAAACGAGTGTAGTGCTCGTAGTAGTTCTCTACGGGAGAAGAGAGCATTGTGACCGTGCCGATGCAAAGGACTACAATCATCAGCATCGAGCCAACGATCCGAATATCGACTGGCTTCAACCTCAGATCTGCAACATCATCTCGCCCGGATCCACGCGCAGCGAGGTACCCGAAGATCACTGTGACGGCGAATAGAAAATGGCGCCAAAGATGCAGCGCAATTTCATCCGGCCTCGGGTTCAGTACGGAAAAATTTAAGGCATCGAAGTCCTGCGGAAAGTCGAAATCTATAAGCAAAAAATTCGCTGCAGGGATCACCGAATAGGCAACCACGAAGCCAAGAAAAATAAAGCCAACCTCGCCGAACACTCCCGAGCGAACACGGCTGGCCAATATCAGGCAAAAGATAACAAAGGCCAAGCAAATGCTCAGAGCAGGGAGGACAACAATGAATTGATAATCCCGAGCCATCGCTAACGATGCTGCGACCGAGAGCAAGAAGAATAACACTACATCGACTATTATTAACGATAGGCGTGCAGGCCTGCGACTGGTTCGGGGTGTGGATTGCTGTCCGATGGTCATCGTTACCCCTCTCGCCCCAGCATAGGAAACGGGGATCCACGACCAGTGGAAGCAAGGAAGTAGTCGAGAGAGCGTCGGAAAATTTTCACGAGATTCCTGGGCATCAAGTTAGCATAGAAGGGCTGCAGATGTGATGCCGCCACCGAGGCATCAAAGATATCGGCAATCCCATAATCGACGGCATCGAGGAGGATCAACCGGAGATTGATCCCGTTGCCTGCAAAAGGCTGCTTGGCCTTTCTCCTCCTTGACTTCCTTAATGTTCCTTCAAAATATGGACCTAGTCCGTGATGGTCTGCGATCATCTTCAGTATTTGCATCTCTCGCAACAAGCGCTCTTCACTGTAGAGTCCGTGAGCGAGTTCCGCGATGCTTGAAACGATGACCCGCTTAAAATCGATTGACGAAAACGTCCCCCTCCATCCCGGCAAGTCTCTGGCGGTCAGCAGATAATCGACGGTCATCAGCGTGATTAGAGGAGAGTAAGGCTGTCCTGCCAGCTCGCGATGCATCGGAACGGCGTCCACACTCTTAAAGAAAGAGTCCGAATTTTTCTTTGCCGCCTCGTCACTTGTTAGGTAGTTCAGGCCCTGAGATGTCGGCGATAAACCGTAGATGGCAAATGGGATGCCTGAAAAGGCAAACCGCTCCACCTCACCCGCGAGAACGATCCCGGAGTAGCCATCGGGAGTCGGGCAACGGTAGAAACGGCCATCTGCGCTGCGCGCCTGCACCTGCCTAACTAGGCGGGTTGATGCAACGCCCTTGACGTATGTCATAGGGGATTCCACGTCCCCAAGATAATTGAGGTGCTGGGCCTGCCTGGCAAGAAACTGCCGTGATTCGATCAGTCGGTCCTTCTTGGGATGGTAGAGCATCAACTGCCCACGAGGGTCGCGTACACCAGCATAGACAAAAAGTGGCGAGGCCCAAGAGAGTAGCTCGAGCCCGGTATCACACAATACATTCCTCATGCCGGTAATTCCTCGGGGCATGATTCCGTCATCGCTTCCCAGCGCCATCACAAATCCGCGCTCCGCCTGATTCAGCGCGAACTCGAAGTTGTCACGCATGCCTGGAGCCATACCGTTCTTCATATACCGAATGCGGGCATCGCGACTGGCGGCGTCCATCACGACATCCTTCGTATGATCGGTACTACCGTCGTCAGAAACAATCACGACCAGATTGTCGTAATCTTGGGCGCTACACGTACGAAGCGTGTGATAGAGGTAATCGGCCCGATCTTTCGTCGGAATAACGATGGTGAATCTCGGATTTGTATCGGAAGTATTGTCGCTCATGTGACCAAGCCAGTTTCATCCGTTTGAGAAGCGACGATTTACCATGACCGATGATAAGAGCATGGCCACGCCAGTTCCAAGTAACCACACGAAACCAATGTGGCGCGCGATGTCCGTCGGCATCGACATGACAGAAAGTAGCGCAACCGGCAGGCATGCCAAAGTCGGAGCCACTATGACTAAACCGTACCAGCGCAGATTCTCACCAGGGAACAGGACACGATTCATCAGCCACAGGCCAAGGGTGATCTCGATCGCTCCATGTACGAGTACCATCGCTGTAGCACCGGGAAGTCCGAATCTGCCAATTCCCGCGAACAGAAAGGGTACCCCCAGCGCAAGCGCAAGGATCATCAACGCAACGTGGAGACGCGTCCATCCCACCGCCTGCTGCAGCGCTGCCGGCAACCACATCAGGCCGGAAAGCGTCGTACCCACGATCAGCAGCCGGAACACCAGGACAACGCTGTTGTCGCAATACCCCAACCAAATCTGAAATAATTTCGGAGCAAAAACGAGTGCAGCGACAGCCGTCGGGATAATCACCGCGCCGACCAAACGGCACCCCTGGTAATACGCCTTCTTGAGCCCCGCCTCGTCTTCGGCAACCTTCAACTCAGAGAACTTGGGATAGTAAGTCCGATAGAAAGCCAGAATGACCATCTGCAGCAGCCCAGTAGCCGTGAAAGCCACGGTATATTTCCCGAAGTCAGACGCTGGAACGATCTTGCTCAGCGCAATCCGGTCGATATTGGCGAGAAGCAGCCCGCACAGAGCGGTCAGGAACATACCGGCAGAATATCTCGACATTCGCCGAACCTTAGCGAAATCAAGTACCGGCTCGTGTTTATCACCCAGGTCATCCAACTGTTTGAGCAGCCGGCGCCGGGTAAGCCAGCATACGATCAGCGCCGCCAATATCTGATACGAGAAGAACAGGACGAGACTATTTTCAAAAAGTAGTACAGCAACTCCGCCCAAATACTTGAGCGAGTTACCCAACATCTGGAATGAGTTCATCACCGCGTGGTGCTGCATGCCAGAAAGGGCGTTGGAATACAGCAAGGATAGAAACTGGAGGGCGATCGACCCCGCCATTAGGCGGATGAGCAGGGCAGCTTCGTCAGGCTGTACCTCCAAGAGTTTTAGCCAACTCCCGGCCAGCCAGTTTGCCGCCAACGCGATCACAAGACCGATTGACGCCGCCAACCCAAGATATATCCACTCAAGGGAATACAGAAGGCTGCGGTATTTATTCTTGGTCTCTTTGCTGCCTTGGTAACGCGCAAATTCCCTGATCAGCGATGCGCCTAACCCAAAATCAAAGACTGCGGAGACCAATGCAAGCAGTTGCCAAAAGCCAATGAAAGCAAAACCCTCGAGCCCTAGTCTGGCGACGAAGAGGGGCGTGGTCAGGACAATAAGAGCCCCAGCCCAGATGCCGCCCAGGAAATTCGCGCCAATAGATCTCAATAATAGTCTGGGATGCAATTAGTTCGTACCTCGTTTGCGCTCAGCAAGATATGCCCCGAACAGACCAAGCACAAATCCGATTGTTGCACCAACAATCAGAAAGTTCGTCTTGCCAGGCGAGACAGGACGACGACCGACAACAACGTCGAAGAGAGGCCGCGTGTTGAAAGTGCGCTCTGGGCTCCCCTCCTCCTCCAGCGACAACAACGTCTGCCGGTAACTCCGTAAATCAACATCATTCTGCTGGATCAACTGGTTCAGAACCACCATTTCGGAAAACTGATCTTGCAAGGGCGATTTGTCGCGCTCAATGACGAGCTTTTGCAAAGATTGACGGCGCAATTCGGCGTTCTGGATTTCCTGTGAGAACTGCGCTTTGTTTTCCGCAATCCTCGCCAACGAGGGCTGCGCCATCTCGGCATGCTCCTTGATAAGCTCGAGCTGATATGCTTCGGCAGCTTTCCTGGCCTGCTCGGGCGACGTACCGCGTACAGCAACGTCTACGAATTCAGTGTTGCGAACAACACGTGGATTGGCCGAGGCGCGAACCAAATCAGTCTCACGGTTGACGTTCGGTTCAACCGGCAGATTCAGCCTTCGGAGAACGGCATCTTGAAACTGCTCTTGCCTAATTCTCTCCACCGCGATAGCGCCGCTCTCGACTAAGGCGATCTGTGACTGGCCATTGCCCAGCTTAGAGAAAACCTGGCCCATCTGCAGGACTGCATGTGCTTCCCACTGCTTCGGCAAGAAAAAGGCTATCGAAACCGCCAGCGCGGCGCCAGCCAGCAGAGGAATGGCGAGCCTGTACTTGTAACGCCGCAGGAATTCAATACCTCCCTCTAGGGTAAGGCCGTCACTGAGAATGCTATCAGAGGTTGTCTTAAGATCACTGCTCATTGAACTTGGACTTCTCTTTCGTTGGCGTCAAAGGCTACGCCATACCCTGCGCTTCACAAAATCCGTGTAGCTTAGAATGATGCGCAGCACCTTATCTGAAACATTGTCGGGCTCGTAGTCGGCAACTAACCTCAGGGCTCGCTTTTCGCCACGCGGCTGAGATGCCAGGATGTCGAGCGCCTGCAACGTCCGATCGACATTCATACCAACGAACATCACTGCGGCCTCCTCGAATCCTTCCGGACGTTCATGGACTTCTCGCAGGTTCAGGGCCGGGAAGTTCAGGATTGACGATTCTTCGGTAATCGTACCACTGTCAGACAAAACAGCTCGCGCATTAGTCTGCAACTTGATGTAGTCGAGAAAGCCAAATGGCTTCAGGAACCGCACCCGGGAATCGGCCAGCAAGCCCAAAGCATCCATGCGCTTACGCGTACGGGGGTGCGTGGAAACGATCACCGGCTCATCGTAGCGCTGCGTAATTGCGCTCAGCATCTCAATCAGCTTGCGCAATTGCTCTGGCGAGTCCACGTTCTCCTCGCGATGAGAGCTTACGACGAAGTAGTGTCCGGCCGACAGACCCAGGCGCGTCAATACGTCGGACGCATTGATTGCGTCTTGGTAGTGTTCAATCACCTCGCGCATCGGGCTTCCAGTCTTGATCACCTGATCGGGCGGCAACCCCTCACGCAGCAAATACTCGCGCGCGATCTCGCTATAAGTCAGATTGATATCCGCAATATGATCGACGATGCGCCTATTGATTTCCTCGGGAACACGAAAATCGAAACACCGGTTGCCTGCTTCCATGTGAAAGATCGGCACCTTGCGGCGCTTGGCAGCAATCGCAGCCAGCGCGCTATTCGTATCGCCGAGCAACAGAAGCGCGTCAGGCCTGAGCGTCTCGATAACTTTGTCCGCGGCAATGATCACTTTTCCGATCGTCTCGGCAGCAGTGGCGCCGGCCGCCTCAAGGAAGTGATCAGGCTTGCGAATGCCGAGATCGCTGAAGAAAATTTCATTGAGCTCATAGTCGTAATTCTGGCCGGTGTGAACGAGGGTATGTTCACAATAGCAGTCTAGCTTCTTGATCACGCGGGAGAGACGGATGATCTCCGGGCGTGTGCCAACAACGGTCAGTACCTTAAGCATTGATGGCTTCCTGAATAATATCGAGTCTCATCAGCACTTCCTTCACCTGCTCCACATTGAGGCGATGAGTATTGTGCGACGTGTAGTCATCCACCTCCGAAATTTCAGTTTCGCCCTCTACAAAATATTTGTTGTAGTTGAGATCCCGAGAATCCGCCGGAATACGGTAGTAGCCGCCGAGATCTTCGGCACGCACCATTTCCTCTCGTGAAACCAGCGACTCGTAAAGCTTCTCGCCATGGCGAGTTCCGATAATCTTGAGTTCGCTCTTGCCTCCCAGCAATTCCTTCAATGCACGCGCCAGATCGCCCACGGTGGAGGCCGGCGCCTTCTGTACAAAAATGTCGCCGGGGCGCGCATGTTCAAACGCATAGAGCACCAGATCGACCGACTCTTCCAACGACATAAGGAACCGGGTCATCTTCGGATCCGTCAGCGTGAGCGGCATGCCCTTTTGGAGCTGGCTCAGAAAGAGAGGAATGACCGAACCGCGTGAAGCCATGACATTGCCATAACGCGTTGCGCTGAGCACCGTCTTGCCTGGATCACAAAGCCTGGACTTAGCAACCATGACTCGCTCCATCATGGCTTTCGAAATCCCCATAGCATTGATCGGATACACCGCCTTGTCGGTACTTAGCACGACGCAGCGACTAACTTCGTTTGCAATCGCCGCACGCATCACATTCTCGGCGCCTATCACGTTGGTCCTTACGGCTTCCATCGGATAGAACTCGCAAGACGGCACCTGCTTCAGCGCGGCTGCATGAAATACATAATCAACGCCCCGCAACGCGTCGTGAACAGCATCATATTCACGAACATCGCCGATGTAGAACTTCAACTTATCGTTCTTCAGGGCAATACGCATGTCCTCCTGTTTCTTCTCATCCCGGCTAAAGATGCGTATCTCTGCAAAATCCGAATGCAGAAAGTGACTGAGCACAGCGTTGCCGAAGGAGCCGGTGCCACCGGTGATAAGGAGCGTCCTATCTTTAAACATGTTTTATCAGGCAACCTTTCGGAATCCATTTGTGACGATACTGGTAAGGTGAAGTTGACGACGCGCTTCAAGGCCGTTGAACGGATGCGCGGCGGTACATCCGCCAACAGACCACCTCCGCCGCGCAGTACAAGATCGCGAACGCAGGCGGCTTCCAGGTTTCGAGCGCGGCGAGAGTACCCGAGAGCCACTCGACTGTGCAATTGCGGCGCCGCACGCGAAACGACGCTAGCGACGTTTCGCCGGGGCGCTTAACAATATAGCCTAGAACGATGCCACCGGCTCTCACAACGAGACTTTGCATTGCGCTCAACTCACTACCGCAGCACGCGTTGCCCTCATCGAATGGCGCAGCATCGACCCTATACCGGTCAATCGGCTGCTCGCCAATCGAATTGCAAACTCGAAGAAGGCGAAAACTACCTCGGCTCAAGTCCTCAGGGATGCTAGCGGCTTGAGTTATGGGAATTCTTTGAACCTATCATGATAGTCCGCCGCAAGTCGTCAGCCGGCTATCCCACTCGATATACTGCAGTTCTCGCAGCGTAGCTTCTCTTCGGCTACGAACCGCCGCCCTCAAGCACCGATTTATCTAGAGGCACGGTAAGACAATTTGGGCAAAGGCGGCCATGTTCCAGGCCTCCCACCCGTCCCGAGAGAAGCTGCCCTGCCTATTTGCTTGGACGGAGAGGGAGAGGGCTTGCAATCTCCTTTAACGCCCAATAACATCCGGGTAAATTTCCTTCGCCGGATGTGGACAAGCCCCCGCGAGGCCAGCAATTTGCCTAAGTTGTTCCGACTTCTGTTCGGTCCGCGCAATGGAAACACTTGTCGGCAGAATTGGGCGGCGAAGTAAGACTTGGGATAACTAGACAACTCAAGCAATGCAACCACCGTCGGCGAGGTTTGCGGTCCGATCTTTCGGCCCTATGGTGGAGCGAAAGCTGATCCGGAGCCATTAGAAATGCCCTTCCCGTCCGCCTCAGAGGCCCTGTCGCGCTTCACCGTACTGGATTTGACTAGGGTCCGGTCTGGTCCGACCTGCGTGCGTCAGCTCGCGGACTGGGGTGCCAACGTGATCAAGATCGATGCGCTGCTGGAGGACGGCGGCGGCGAGCAGCCGGGCGGCCCGCGCGGCGGATCCGACTTCCAGAACCTGCACCGCAACAAGCGCGCCATGACGCTGAACCTGAAGGACCCCAAGGGGCTCGAGGTATTCAAGCGGCTGGCCGAGCAGGCTGACGTGATCGTCGAGAATTTTCGGCCGGATGTGAAGGCCAAGCTCGGCATCGACTATGAGAGCGTGCGCAAGATCAATCCGCGGATCGTCTATGGCAGCATCTCCGGATTCGGCCAGGACGGCCCCTATCACAAGCGGCCCGGCTTCGATCAGATCGCGCAGGGCATGGGCGGCCTGATGTCGGTGACCGGCGCGCCCGGCGGCGGCCCGATGCGGGTCGGCATTCCCGTCGCCGACCTCACCGCGGGGCTGTTCTGCGCGATCGGCATCCTTACCGCGCTGCTGGAACGCGACGTCTCCGGCGAAGGCCAGTGGGTGCAGACCTCGCTGCTGCAGGCGCAGATCTTCATGCTGGATTTCCAGGCAGCGCGCTGGCTGATGGAAAAGGAAGTCGCCAAGCAGGCCGGCAACAACCATCCGACCTCGATCCCGACCGGCGTGTTCAAGACCTCCGATGGCTACATCAATATCGCCACCACGGGCGGGCGGATCTGGGAGCGCTGCGCCCAGGCGATCGGCGCCCCCGACCTGATCACCGACCCCGACTATGCGACCGCACCGGCGCGCTCGAAGAACCGCGACGCGCTGAATGCACGAATCAGCGCGCTGACCGAGAAGAAATCGACCGAGACCTGGGTCGAGGAGCTGAACGCCGCCGGCGTGCCGTGCGGGCCGATCTATTCGATCGACCAGATGTTCGAGGACGCTCAGGTCAAGCATCTCGGCATCGCCCAGCATGTCCCCAATGACGAGAACCGCCACATCCAGCTGGTCAGCCAGCCCGTGACGTTGTCGCGGACGCCGAGCAAGATGGCGGCGCGGCCGCCGGAATTTGGCGAGCAGACCGAGGAAGTGCTGGCCGAGTTCGGCTTCGGCCAGGACGAGATCGCCGAGCTGCGCCAGCGCAAGGTCGTCTGACGCTTCACGCCTTTGCCGGCCGCACCAGACGCGCGACGCCGGCAAAGGCCCGATCGATCACCGGCCAGAACAACAGCACGATCGCCAGGGTCGTGATGGTGCCGACGAGGCCGTTCGACCAGAACACCTTCATGTCGCCGCCCGAGCCGATCATCGAGAGCCGGAATGCGTCCTCGGCGCGGCTGCCGAGCACCAAAGCGAGCGTGAACGGCGCAAGCGGGATCCCGATCTTCTTGAAGACGTAGCCGACCACGCCGAAGCCTAGCATCAACCAGATATCGAACATCGCATTCTGGATCGCGTAGGCGCCGATCGCGCAGGACACCACGATCATGGGGGCCACGGCCGCGAACGGCACCCGCAGGATCGAGGCGAAGATCGGCACGGTGGTCAACACCAACACCAGGCCGACGACGTTGCCGAGATACATCGAGGCGATCAGGCCCCAGACGAAGTCCTTGTGCTCGATGAACAGCAGCGGGCCGGGGTTGAGGCCCCATACCATCAGGCCGCCAAGCAGGATCGCCGCGGTCCCCGAACCGGGAATGCCGAGCGCGAGCATCGGCAACAACGCCGAGGTGCCCGAGGCGTGGGCGGCGGTCTCCGGCGCGAACACGCCCTCGATGCGGCCCTTGCCAAAACTCTCCTGATCCTTGGAAAAGCGCTTGGCGAGGTTGTAGCCCATGAAGGAGGCCGCGATCGCGCCGCCCGGCGTGATCCCGAGCCAGCAGCCGATCACCGACGAGCGCAGCAGCGTCACCCAGTACTTCGGCAGGTCCTTCCACACCGACAGCACGACGCGCAGGCTGATGCCGGCGGCGTGTCCGCGCAGCGCCAGGCGTTCCTCCATCGTGAGCAGGATCTCGCTGATGCCGAACAGGCCGATCACCGCGACGAGGAAGTTGATGCCGCGCAGCAGCTCAGCGGACCCGAACGTCATGCGCAGCTGCCCCGACACCGTATCCATGCCGACGCCGGCGAGCAGCAGCCCGAGCGACATCGAGATTACGGTCTTGTGCTTGGCTTCGCGGCCGAGGCCGACGAAGGAACAGAATGTCAGGAGATAGACGGCAAAGAACTCCGGCGGGCCGAATCTCAGCGCGAACGACGAGATCATCGGCGCCAGGAAGGTGATCAAGAGCACCGCGACCAGCGAACCGATGAACGATGAGGTGAACGCGGCTGTCAGCGCTTCGGCCGCCCTGCCCTGCTGTGCCATCGGATAGCCGTCGAACGTGGTCGCAACCGACCAGGCTTCGCCGGGGATGTTGAACAGGATCGAGGTGATGGCGCCGCCGAACAGCGCGCCCCAGTAGATGCAGGACAGCATCACGATGGCGGACGTCGGGTCCATCGTGAAGGTCAAAGGCAGCAGGATCGCAACGCCGTTGGGGCCGCCAAGCCCGGGCAGCACACCGACGAAGATGCCGAGCACGAGGCCGACCATCATCAACAGCAGCGTCTTCCAGGTCAGGAGGACGGCAAAGCCGTGCAGCAGAAGACCGAAGGCTTCCATGTCTCGAAATCCTGTCGGTTAGCTCAGTAGCCGAAGGCCGCTTCGAGCGGCCCCTTCGGCATGATGACGTCGAATGCGATGTCGAAGGTCACGAACATCGCGGCGGTGAAGACGAAGGCGGTGAGCAGCGACTTCCACAGCGCGATCTTGCCGACGAGGCGCATGAAGCCCGCGATCAGAAGAAAGCTCGCGACATAGAGGCCGAGATATTGGGTGGCGAGGCAGAACAGGAAGGTTGGCACGAACACCGCCAGCACCCGGCGAAACTGGGCGCGGGTGACGAAGGTCTCGCCGGCTTCCCTGCGCGACATGAAGGCGGCGCCGAGACCATAGAGGCTGGCGGCACCGAGGATCACCGAGAGATAGAACGGAAAATAGCCCGGCTGCGGCCCGGTCGAATCCCACGATGCGCCGGTCCGCCAATTGTCCCAGCCGAGCACCAACGCGAGCGCAAGCAAGAGCAGCGAGACGATGATGTCGACGGTGCCGGTAGAGACGACGGCGGGGGAGTTCTCTTCAGGCGCGGTCGGATCGTCGACGACGATCTCAAGTTCGGTATTGGACATGGACTGGACGGTTTGGGTTGCGAGGGCAACGATTGGGATAGCGTGCTGAACCAATCACCGTCAATGCAGCCTTCAGCTAACGTCCGGAACGTTCGAGAAATGCGCTCGCAAGTGCAGCACGATCAGCGCCGAGCACGCCGCGCTCGGTGATCAATCCCGTCACCAGCCGCGCCGGCGTGACATCGAAGCCGAAATTGGCAACGGAAGAGCCGTCCGGAACCACGCGCACGGTCTCGATCCGTCCATCCGCCGTGCGCCCGGTGAGGTGCGTCACTTCGCTGGCGGCGCGCTGCTCGATCGGAATCTGCCTGACGCCATCGTCGATACTAAAGTCGATGGTCGGCGACGGCAGCGCAACGTAGAACGGCACGCCGTTGTCGTGGGCGGCGAGCGCTTTCAGATAGGTCCCGATCTTGTTGCAGACGTCGCCATTGGCGGCGACGCGGTCGGTGCCGACGATCGCGAGATCGACCATGCGATGCTGCATCAGATGGCCGCCGGTATTGTCCGGAATCACGGTGTGCGGCACGCCGTGATGGCCGAGTTCCCAGGCGGTGAGCGAGGCGCCTTGATTGCGCGGCCGCGTTTCGTCGACCCAGACATGGACCGCAATGCCGCGATCATGCGCCTGGTAGATTGGTGAGGTCGCCGTTCCCCAATCGACGGTTGCAAGCCAGCCGGCATTGCAATGCGTCAGCACATTCACCGGCTCGCCCGGCTTCTTGGTTGCGGCGATTTTTTCGATCAGGC
Source organism: Bradyrhizobium sp. C9 (assembly GCF_002532045.1). Taxonomy (GTDB): domain Bacteria; phylum Pseudomonadota; class Alphaproteobacteria; order Rhizobiales; family Xanthobacteraceae; genus Bradyrhizobium. The sequence continues at coordinate 78,447 of NZ_NWTG01000016.1, forward strand.
CGAGACCGTGGCTGCCGATCTCGCGGTTGATCTCGACATCCTCGTCGGCGATCTCGCGGGCGCGGGCATAGGCCGCCTCCGCGCGGGCCGACGCTGCGAGCGGTGCGAGCGCGCGCTGCATCTCGTCGATCGCCCACTTCAGATTGATCGCGGTCGGCCGGGTCGCGGCCAGCATCTTGCCGGCGCGCTCGAGCGCCGCGTCGGAGGCGTCCTCGCGCATCGCAAGCGCCATGCCATAGGCCGCGGTGGCGCCGATCAACGGCGCGCCGCGCACCAGCATCGAGCTGATCGCCTCGCCTGCCTCGTCTGCCGTCGTGATCTTCGCCACGATGAACTCATGCGGCAGCCGGCGCTGATCGATCGCGCCGACCGACCAGCCGTCGGGTTCGAGCCAGATGCTGCGAAAATGCCGGCCATCGACCTTCATGCCCTACGCCCTTCGCGTCATGCGCTTCATGGAGGACTTCTTCACGACCGTAGCACCCTTCCGGCGACCGCATCGAGCCTGGCAAGCAGCTGCGGATCTCGCGCCGCGGGCGCCGTGATCAGCGCGGTGTCCAGCGCGCGATCCGAACCGATCGGACACGGCTCATGCTGGCGCGGGAAATCCCGCGCCAGCCGCGCGACCAGCGCCTTGGCCTTCTCGGCGTTCGAATTCAGCACGCGGATGATATCCTGCACAGTCACGGCATCATGCGCCGGATGCCAGCAGTCGAAATCGGTGACCATCGCCACGCTGGCGTAGCAGATCTCGGCCTCGCGGGCGAGCTTGGCTTCCGGCATGTTGGTCATGCCGATCACCGAATAGCCCTGCGCCTTGTAGGTCAGGCTTTCGGCGAGCGAGGAGAATTGCGGCCCCTCCATGCAGAGATAGGTGCCGCCGCGCGCAAACGCGATGCGTTCGGCCTCGGCGGCAGCGGCGAGATGCTTCGCCAGCAACGGCGATACTGGATGCGCCATCGAGACATGCGCGACGCAGCCCTTGCCGAAGAACGAGCTCTCGCGCTTGTGGGTGCGATCGACGAACTGATCGACCAGTACAAAGGTGCCCGGCAGCAGCTCTTCCTTGAACGAGCCGCAGGCGGACAGCGCGACCAGGTCGGTGACCCCGGCCCGCTTCAGCACGTCGATATTGGCACGATAATTGATGTCGGACGGCGACAGCGCATGTCCCGGGCCGTGCCGCGGCAGGAACACGATCGGCAGCCCCGCCATCTCGCCACGGCGCAGCGGCGCCGACGGCTCGCCCCAGGGACTCGTGATCGCTTCTTCGCGGACATCTTCCAGGCCCGGCAGATCGTAGATGCCGGATCCGCCGATGATCCCGAGAACGGCTTTGGTCATGATCGCTCCTCACGCTCCCGCAACGGCGCCTTATCGCGGCGCAATATCGATGGCGCGGCGCCGCGATGCAAGGCGATTCCGGACGGAAGGTAAAGCATGACCTGCCGCCGACACATGCCGGTCGAGGCAATGTGGCGGCATCGGCTTCAGGGCTATTTCGCGACGAAGCCCGCCGCGTTCATCAGCGAGGCATTGAGCTTGTCGTCATCCTCGAGGAACTCGACCATGTCCTTGCCGGTGAGGAAGATCGGCTTCAGCGCCTGCTTCTCCATGTAGTCCTTGTATTCCGCCGTCTGCGTCACCTTCTGGAACAGGTCGGCATAGAACGCCTGCTGCTCCTGGGTGACATTGCCCGGCAGGAACATGGCGCGCAGCATCAGATACTGCACGTCCAGCCCCTCTTCCTTGCAGGTCGGGATATCGTTCCAGGATTGCGTGCCGGTGACCTTGGTCTTGTAGGCGATGCGCTCCTTGTCAAACACGCAGAGCGCGCGAACCTGTCCGGCGCGCCAGACCTCGAGATTTTCGCTCGGGTTGTTGACGTTGGATTCGGTATGGCCGCCGACAAGCTGGGTCGCAGCCTCGCCGCCGGACTTGTACGGCAGATAGGAGAACTTGGCGCCGGTCTTCTGCTCCATGAACACCGTCAGCACGTGGTCCTCGCGCTTGGAGCCGGTGCCGCCCATCTTGAACGGCGCGCCCGCCGCCTTGGCGGCATCGATGAACTCCTTCACGGTCTTGGGACCGTTGGTGTTGTCCCACAACACGAACTGGTCGAGCGCGATCACCGACACTGGCGTCAGGTCGCGCCAGTTGAACGGAATCTTGGCGGACAGCGGCAGCATGTAGATCAGCGAATAAGCGATCAGCACCTTGTTGGGATCGCCCTCGCTGGACTTCATGTACATCAGCGCTTCCGCCCCCGACGCGCCGCCCTTCAGCGACACCACCATCGGCTGCTTCATCAGATTGTTCTTCTGGATCGCCGCCTGCATCATGCGCGCCATCTGGTCGGAGGCACCACCGGCGCCCGCCGCAACCACGATCTCGACCGGCTTGCTCGGCTCCCAGCCGGCAAAGGCCGGCGTGCTCAGCAGCAGGGCCGCGATTGCAGCCGTGGTTTTTACAATCTGTCCCACGTTCTTCTTCCCTATCTATTTGTTCGGCTTGGCAAAACCTGCGAGGTGGCGGGTTGGCGTCATTGTGCCGAGAATGCAGGTGAGTTCAAGCCGCCGAACTGCCGCACGGCGTATGACTTTGGAATGAGGCAAGTACTGTCATCATCGCTGGCCCCCTCTCGGCGCGGCCCGGTGCTCCGCAGTCCGCTTTAGTTCCGAACACGGCAATCTCAGCGCATGTGCTTGCGTTAGTGGACGCTCCACTAATCAACGCGCCGATTGTGTCTTTGCGCCGTGATTTTGACGAACGAATTCGACCGGGCATCGATGGCTGGGAAGCCTCCCCCTAACCGAACGCGATAAGAGACTTGGCTGGTACGACGACAGCGATGGCTGCACAACTTTGGGGCGAGCGAGCAAGAATCCGGCTTAGACATCGTTCTGAAGAACCGGACCGGTTGGATCGGACCGAATGGCCAAGGCGATCGCAGCAGCTGCTCCCCCTTTAGCCGCCGGTGTCGCTGCCGAACAGGCAAGCCTGAAATCACGCGCACAACACCCGAGGGCAATTATACTGCCGGGGCCCCCGGTTCTCCGATCCAAATCTGCCAGATCCATGCGAGTGCCGATCTCAGCGCCGTCTCAACGCATTCCTTGTGCTTTCGATGGCGTATAGATATTGGCTTTGGCCGCCGCTGCTGCGTCGGTACAGGCGGTCAACGTGATCAATGAAGGCACCGGCGCGGAACCGGGACCTCGCGCCATGGGCCCAGCGGGAACTTCCGGGATGATTTTGAGTACTCACGCGATTGTAGGAGCGGCTATAGCCAGCTTCATGCCCGGACACCCCGTAGTGGCGTTTGTGGCCGGTGTTGCCAGCCATTTCGCAATCGACGCGATCCCGCATTCCGACTATCGGCTCAGATCGATCTCCATTGGGCGCAGCCGGTCAGCACTCACGTTTGATCGGTCAATCCTTCGCGATCTGACTCTTCTTGCCGCCGACGCCGCGATCGGCGTTGCCGTTGCGCTCTGGTTGTATGCGGGCTCGGGAGCAACGTTTGCGGTTCTTTCCGGAGCTATCGGCGCCATTTTGCCGGACCCACTACAACTCGCCTATCGGCTGTATCCTAAAGAGCCGTTGCGATCGCTGCAACGCTTTCACGTCTGGATACACACCAACCGAAAGCTCGGGCCTCGGCTCGCCGCTACTTCACAATTCGCTTTTGTGCTGCTTGTCATCGGCATCGCTAAGGTACTGCAACGGAGCTTCACGATGGGTAGCGCAGGACCGTAGCCCAGCGCCCTGGTACGGCAGGCGTTTTGCTGGTAGTTGTCGGCGTAATCGGGCATATGATCAGCCGTCCGCAAATCGGATTGATGAGGCCGAGCACGGACCGGAAGGCGCGCCGATCCCTGCGCCCCGTCCCAGGGCTCCACCTTCTCGACTCCAGGCAACGACGGACCGGCGCTCGAAGCCTGGCTAGGGTGCCCACAACTTTGTCTATTCGAACGACAACGCGCAATAAAGGGCTTCGATATCATGTTTTCCAACTGGCCGCAGGCTGTGGGACCAGTCCAAATAGTTCGCAACAGCGCGGGCGACGAACTACTCGAGGGCGCGAATTCTGCGACGCGGCTTCGAACGCATATGCTCTTCCACCAGAACCACGCGGATCCGGTGCAAAGGCTGCTCGTTGGGCTCGCGCGCGGCACGTATGTTCAACCGCACAGACATCGCGAGCAATGGGAGTTGATCGTGCCGCTCCAAGGCACGTTAGCCGTTTATTTATTTTCGGAAGCTGGCACTGTCACGGAGATGTTCGAGATTGCCCCAGGCAACACGCGAGTTATGGAGATACCTGCGGGTATTTGGCATACACTCGTGCCGGTCTCCGAATGTGCTCTGATGTTTGAAATAAAACCAGGCCCATTTAGGCCAGCGGAATTCGCGCCCTGGTCGCCCTCGGAGGGCACGTCTGTGGCTGCGCAAGCTACAGCGTGGCTGAGAGACGCGAAGCGAGGCGATCGGTTTGGAAACAAACTGAAATCAACCAGCTGATTTTGAGGAACGGGCTTCACTTTCGAACGTCGTGCAGGAACTCAAGTCAAGTTCCTACCTATCCGCGCGGCCCTGATCCTTGGCGCGCTTTAGACCAAAGCGCCAGCATTGCCCCTGTCGGTGGTTTCCGATGGGCCTTCACAACTGACGACGTTTCGGACGATAACTAGTTTCCAACGGATAACTATTTTCAAAAAGGGTGACTACACAGAAGGGGATTAGACTAAGTGACGTCAGCTTCAAGCCATTTTCAAGATCCGCAATTTCCTGAAACCAGTTTCTTTGTCGCAGCCCGCATCATCCGAGAAATCTTTGCGATGGCTCGCAAGAACGTTGTCGCATTGATGGTGGTACCACTCCTCGCAGGCACGCTGGCCGCCGCCTACGCAAGCTTCCGAACTGAAATGTATACTAGCCACGCCTACCTGCGGCTTGACGAGAACTCGGCACGCGCTGCCGATGCCATCATGAGCAGTGTTCCCGTCCTCGATCAGCTACTCTCCAAATTTAAGGTTGACGGCGCTACTGCCGAGGATCGCCGCCGCGCACTCGATAGGAAACGGTCGATCTCCGTCGCGCCAAACCAAAACCCTCGAACATCAACACTCTTTCGTCTCAGCGTAACAAATCCCGATCCGGCTATGGCGCAAGCCATCAATGCGGCGTTCATAGCGGCCTGGTTTGAGACAACAATTCCGCCGCCAATTAAACTGCGGTCACTGAACGATGAGATTGCGCGAACGGAACAGTTGATTCCGCAAATGTCGGCGTTGCTAGACGCCATCAAGGCGTCGCCGCCGGTGTTGCACGCCGAGAACACGCTTTCCGAGGATACCTTGCCCCCGGCCATCGCTCTTATCCCCAAGATCGATCAGGCCAATCAACGAATTGAGCAGCTGAAACTGCAGATGCTGGGGGCCTCGCAGGATGCCGTGTTTGGCGCACCGAACCTGCCTGATGCTCCCAACCCATCTCACGTTGTTCGCTGGGGCCTGCTCGCGGCGATCGCCGCCGAGGTATAACTCCTGATTTTTTTCTGCTCCGACACTCGATTGAATGGCGCCAAGCTGAGTGACATCAGCAGCAGAACCATGGCTTCCTAGTCAGGTGCAATTTCGCGTCAGACTTTTCGCCTTCAACACTGTCAAAACGCTGGTTGGAAGACGTTGCGGAGGAAAGTGCTCACGAATCAAGGTTGCGGCAAAGCACCTCGAACTGCTTGACCACGAAGACCCCGCCGATGCATTCGCCATCACAGACGACTTTATGTCAGCGGGTCGTATCAGCGGCGCCCAGCGCGTCCCGATTCCGTAGCTCCAGGTTGACACGTTCAAGACGATTGATGGCAAGCGCTGCAGGCCTGCAGGTCAACAAATCGCGGATCAAATACAAGCGTGAGCTTGAATACCTCACGGATATCTTGTGATGGACTCCCATCCCTCCAGCTCGCCTGCTAACCTGCAGGGATGGACCTCTTCCTCCACCCCCGTCGTCATAGCCGTAGCCCATGTCCATGGCCGAAGCTGAGACCGCTAGACTGATGAGGGTGACTGAAGCGCTCGTCCGGGAGCTCGACCGTCAAGGCGTCGCTGATGTGCTTGTGAATCTGTGAATCTCAGGTTCGACGCGCTCGAATTGGCCAAGGTAGCAATTCGCGCGGCCGACGGCGTCGTGGTGCCGTTTCGAAAACCGCAGGCCTGATGGACTTCTTCCTAGCCCACCGTCATTGCCGGACTGCTTCCATTCCCGACATGAGCAGGTATGAGGTGAGGCTTCTGGACAAGAGCTTCCATTTCAATTGGGACGACAACCCCGACCGCCGATCCGTTCGAGGGGTTGACGATAGCCACCAGGCGCTAGAGAACGCAAAAGCGTTTGCCAGACGCACGAAGGAACTGCTGAATGAAACACGTCGGTAATCGTCCCTACTCCGACCCCGAAAAGGCAGTCCGCAGACTCACGGAGCACGCCCGTGCGTTCGAGCCGATCCGGGATGGCCGAATCTACATTGAGAAAATCAACTATCCGTTGGTTTACATTGATAAGGCGTCACCGGCCGAATATTGGGCGGGTCTGCAATACGCGATCAAGCAATGCTGGCTGGAGTATCACGAGAGCGGCGCCTTCATCAGGATGAAGCCGGCCGGCGCGGACCTGTTCGACTGATGCGCAACCTTTATTCCATCACCGCCAACCAAGCAGCGAATAAAGAACAACAGAAAAATCTCGATATAGAACTGTTCCGAGGATTCGCTGTCGCCATTACTGTGGTTTCCCACTTTGGGTATCTCATCCATGAATGGTTCGAATGGACTGGCTACTTCTGGCTCGGTGGTGGAGTTGACCTATTCTTTGCGATATCCGGTTTTTTAATAACTCGGTCGCTGCTTGATTCTCTTGAGAGGAACAGGTCATTTGTGGCCTACGCAAAATTGTTCTGGATTCGCAGGCTCTTCCGACTGTGGCCGGCAGCGCTGACCTGGTCTACGCTCTTCCTCCTGCTATCAATTTTCGTAGATTTCACCGGCTTCGAACGGGATGAGGTTTTCAGATCTTGGCTCTTTGGCGCCCTCAATATAGAAAATCTTTATATCTATGCATGTTCGAAGAGCAGCCCGCCATGCAGTATCACCCCACTTTGGCACTACTGGAGCTTATCTTTAGAGGAACAGTTTTACCTGCTATTGCCGTTTGCCTTGTTCTTTACGCGTCAACGCAAGTTATTGATCTGGCCGTGTCTGGCGATTGCTTTCTGTCAGGCGGTTTCGCTTAGGCCGTGGGGGCATTTGCTTTGGTTTATCAGAAGTGATTCACTCATGTACGGGACTGTGGTTGGGATTGGTTGGCGCTACTATGGACCCACCCTCGAATCAGGGTTTTCAGCCTTCCCAAGGTGGTTACTTCAGCTGTTTCTCGCTGGCCTGTCAGTGCTCTTAATCGTTGTTGCTCGCGACCAGATATCACAGCGCCACATGGGACTGGTGGCTGTCACCGCAGGCCTGATTGTTTTGATTTTGTCGAGGAATAGCAACCTATTCACCGAAGCGCGAATGTCCAAGATTGTTGCAACTTATATTGGGTCGCGCTCATACTCGCTCTACCTCGTACATGTGCCAATTCTTTGGGTGCTGCGAGAGATGCTTCTCAAATTCAGCACGTTGCAGATCGCTACTAACCTGCAACATCAGATATTTGCTCTCGCACTTGGGTTGGCGTTTTCTTTAATTCTTTCCGAATGCTCATATCGATTCATTGAATCTCCGTGCCGGCGACTTGGTCGGCGCATTGCAAGCAGAGCCTGAGCATATCGTATGCCGGTGGATCTGGCCCTTTACCGTCGACGGCGTGGGCATCTCCATCAGGTCGCGGGCGGCTGCTTCCGGGTCGGCGAAGGTTCGACCGGCTGGACCGGATTCGGACAGTACCCGGCGATGCCGAGCGTGTTTCCGGACCAGCCGGCGCCCGTCGTGCGCGAGGGCACTTACGGCCGCGAGATGGCGCCGATGCGCTGGGGTAAGCCATCGCCGCCGCAGTATGACGGTCCGCCCATCACCAATATCCGCAACGTCAAATCCGCGCAAAAGCGACGCTAGCTGAAGCCGGAAATGCAGGTTGAGAAAGATCTGTTCATGTAGCCCTTTCGAGCTACCTACTCCGCCGATCTATTAGGTACGAACCTTCGGACAGCTTCCACGTCCCGTTAGCGTCAGGATTTTGCATTTCCTCACCGAGGCTAGCGCCGGCGCTGACCGCATTCATTTTAGGCGGACGGCGCCGTGCCGTTTGATCGCAAGCCGATGTCTTGCCAGTTTCCGTCACTCGCTTCCTTAAGTAAATCAAGCGGGCTTGGATTGAAGCCTCTGAGCGCCCAATCTTCTGAGCGATCTCCCGTTGCGACAGACCAGTCTCGCGCACCAATTGCAGCAATCTCTGCTCGTCCTCTTGCGACCAAGCTGGCATTGGACTTCCCCAAAATTGATACATTCTGAAATGCCCGCACGAATTGCAGATTTCGGAGGCCGCGTCTGCCCGGTGTTTTCCGGGTTGCGTCCCAATTCCCCGAATTAGCAGTACCTGTCCGGATGATTGACGAACAGCCTAGAGAGGGTTGGGATAATGTTTGCCCGACTCCTCAGGTCGGGCCAAAGCCCCCACCCTGAGACCTCCTTGCACCGCCAGAACGTCAACGAAGCCAGTTTGGGACGGCAACGTCGGCCGGCGATTGATCATTCGTTGAACTTTGGACCAGAGAATCAGTTTCTTCCCGTGTAGGAGTTTCCGACGGGACCTTCACAACCGGTTACGTTCGGGCGACTTAGTAGGGACCTTTGCAAATTGCCACTTTCTCCCGATCCACTTGACGCTGCGGCAGAACCGAATTTCACCTTCAATCCCCGGCCCTCTCCAAGGTCGAGGCCTCTACCGCGCAAGGCGAGGCCCTGAGCAATCCCACCTCAGACCAGATGGCGCCTCTTCCCATTCACTTTCCACTGATCGCGAAAAACCGGACGCCGGTTAATGTGCTTTGACCTAAGCCAGGAAGCAAAGCCAACGCCGCGTCAAACGCCGCCTGCAGGGCTCCAGCACCCGGATCCCCTGGGGACCAAATGGCAGATACGTGACGACCTAATTCGGTCTCGACATTAGCATAGGTTATTTTTTCCGATAACGCTGACCGTAGTTCTTCGGCCTTCACAACCGATCACAATCGGGCGATAGATATCGAAAAAAGGAGATTGGACAAAAGGGGTTGGACGAAGTGACGTCAGTTTCAAGCCATTTTCAAGAATCGCAGTTTTCTGAAACCAGTTTCGTAGCAGCTATCATCATCCGCGAACTCTTTACGGTGATTCGCAAGAATGTTGTCGCATTGATCGCGGCGCCACTCATTGCAGGCACCCTGGTTGCAGCTTACGCGAGCTTCCGGACCAAGGAATATACTAGCCTAGCCTATCTGCGGCTTGATGAGAACTCGGCACGCGCAGCCGACGCCATCATGAGCAGTGTTCCCGTCCTCGTGCAGCTACTCACCGAATTCAAGGTCGACGGCGCCACCGCCGAGGATCGCCGCCGCGAACTCGATAGCAAACGGTCGATCTCCGTCGCGCCAAACCAAAACCCTCGAACATCGACACTGTTTCGTCTCAGTGTAACCAATGCCGATCCGGCGATGGCGCAAGCCATCAATGCGGCGTTCATAGCGGCCTGGCTTCAGGCAACAATCCCGCCGCCAATTAATCTGCGGACACTGAACGACGAGATTGCGCGAACGGAGCAATTGATTCCGCAGATGTCGGCCTTGCTCGACGTCATCAAGAAGGCGTCGCCACCAGTGCTGCACGCCGAGAACACGCTTTCCGAAGATGCCTTGACCCCGGCCATCGCTCTTATCACCAAGATCGACCAGGCCAATAAACGAATTGAGCAGCTAAAACTGCAAACGCTCGGGGCCTCGCAGGATGCGGTGTTTAGCCCACCGAACCTTCCCGATGCTCCCAACCCATCTCACGCTGTTCGCTGGGGCCTGCTCGCAGCGATCGCCGCGGAAATTTTGCTCTTGATGTTTTTCTGGTTCCGACACTCGATTGAATGGCGCCAAGCTGAGTGAGATCAGCAGCGACAATCTGGCAGACCAATCACGCCAACACCCGCCTCGCCTTCGTGTCCTTACCACCGCCACAACGCGCGCCCGAATTATAACCGCGCAGTGGAACCGGATGCCACGTTAGCCGTTCATGGGCGGGGCCAAATTGTGGTCTTGTCCGATGACTGAAGCAAATTTTTTCATGATGGGCGTAGCGGGCTTGGCTTTGTGGTCCGCCATCGTTGCAGTGTTCGAGATCAAGGCGGCATGGGAAAGGAGCCGCCGACGAACGCGGAACTCGCGCTCCAGTAGCTCAATGACCTGAGACCATTTCGGCGACCGCCGAATGCGGCTTCGGGCGAACGTGACGTGAGTCACGTTATGTATCCAAATCCGGCCGGAACCTTTCCGGCGATTCTCTATTTATGAAAAACCCGCCAGCGGCGTGGAGCGCGGTCCGTGATGGTTCATCCGCCAGCCCCGGAGATCACGGACCGCGCACTTCGCTTGGGACCTTCATTGCCCAACAGATCCATGACTCTTGACACGCAATTCGCTATTGCTGCGGCGCGCTACTACTTTTGCGCCAAGGCTTTGGCCTTCCCCATATGCATCGCTAGTTCGGAATGGCAATTGTCATGGGCATTCGTCTATTTACGATCCACCCAATCGTGCGGATTGGCCGAACAACCCCACATCCCGACCCATGCGCGCGACGAGGGATCGCCGCTCCAGGCCCACGGAGCGACGGTCCCGCCCCGATCGCGGGGGGCCGCCAGCCCGTCTTTGGATTATGCCCGTCAAGCGAAAGCCGATCGAGATCCCGCCCGAAATCGCCCGCGAGTTTGTAGCGGACATGAAGGCCTATCACGCCGAGCAGGATGAAATCCGGCAGGACCGGATCGCGGTCGGCACCCGGCATATGCTGTTGCAACACATGCCGACTGGCACCAAGCTACGGTTGAGCGAGGTCAAGGAACTATTCGAGCTGATGCGATGAAAGACGCATTTGATCAATGGTGGGAATGGGCTGAGAAGCCGCTTGATAGCCCGTTGACGATCCCGGCCGAGATCCACAATCCTGTTATGCAGCTTGCGCCGCACGATCGACGCGACCGGATGAAGGTCAATGAGGTCGTGGCGAGCTATATCCTGCCGCAAGAAGAGCCCGGCGCCGGCTAGGGCACCGATCCCGAGCGGATCATCGTGGAGCCCTGAAGCGGAAGCCGTCCTCGCCAGCCGCGGGTCATTTGGCAATGTCGAAATAGATGAGTTATAAGGACGCTATTGCTCAACCAAAAGGTGTTTTTAAATGGCGACTATTCCAGATCACTTAATGCCCCAAGATGGCCTAACTGATTCATCGATCAGATGGTACGGCATGGAAATTATGCACGGAACCGGCGTCGTCCGGTTTTTCTTTGCGATCAACAACGAAGAAAAAGAGAAGATCGCAGATTTTCATATCGATATCCCAAACGGCGGGGCCGGCGTTCATGCCATGATCGAAGAAGCGCACCGAAGGATGAACGACGTTCTAAGGCAATGGCTCTATATGAATGAAGTAATGCGCCAGAGCTACGAGCCAAAAGTTTGAAAAACAAAAAGCCCGGCGCTGTTTAGGCGCCGGGCAGTCCAGGGAGTTGCGAGGAAATTCAATAACGCCCAACCGCGTCCACGCTGAATTTGTAAGATAGGCCGGCACGCACAACATCCAATGTCTGACTTCCCGCCCTGTCCACTGAAGCGAGAGCAGGAGAACCGGGGTCGATATTGGTCACTTGCGTATGTGCGCTACCGAAGTCGTAATGCAAATACTCAAGACGAGCGATCCAATTGCTTCTAAGCACATTAGCCTCTACGCCGGCGCCTGCCACCCAACCGAAAAGGTTAGTTGGCGTTGTAGTGGAGCTAGAACTTCCTCCAATAATTGGACTTGCTGGAATAATTCGAGTCGTGGTCTCGTTGACCCGCTCCCAAGCAGCTCCGGCAGTGCCGTAGAGCATGAAACTCGAACCGAGCCCGTCGGCAGCGAAGCCGAGACGCGCACGCACGGTGCTGATGTATTTTATGTCAGTGCTCACGGTCCCGATGAACGGAACAACAGGAGTAAGAAATCCAGTAACGGGATCGCTCACTCCCTTGATCCCTGTGGCGCTGAAATCGCCTTCCATGCCCGCGACCACGTATCCAAATTGCCAATTGTATCCAGCATGGCCACCTGCAACCCACCCTTGGGAGTTGAATCCGGACACGGCGACGCCCGAGAAGATGGTTTGGCTGAAGTCATCGTCATTCCGGCCGTAACCACCATGTATGCCGAGATAGAATCCCGCCCACGATGGGACCGCAGCTATTGGTGCAGCCGGACTCCTCATCGCCAGGTCCGCCGCCAACGCTGTGTGAAACGGGAGCACGAGAAGTAAGGCCGCGAGTGCAAGTTTCTTCATGTCAATCTCCTGAGGACATTTCGCAACTAGAGCGCGAATATCCCTAGCTGGGCCTCCCAGAGACTGATATGCCCTCAGGGCAACAGCCGTACATTTCCACACGTAACAATTGCAGTCTGCCTGATCCACCAGAATGAGCCGATCAATGCAGACCCTTGGTCTGGATCAAGCCAGTCAGCGTCTCGGACGCCTGGCGCAAGAGCTTCGTTGCTTCTTCAAGCTTGGCCTGCACCTCATGGAGCCGGCTTTCCTGGCTTGAAAAATCCTTGTCTCCTCGCCCATCGTCGGACCAGACGCGGCGGAACTGATTAAACACTTGGATCATTTTTTCGCTCTGATCTCGTTCACGAGGGCAATAAGCGCCGTTGCATTGCCATGTATCGCCTCAGCGATCCGATCGGCCGCAGCGATACGTTCGTCGTAACTCTCAGTCAGAAGATTCTCGAGCAACTGAATGCGGGTGTCTTTCTTTTCTTCCCGCTTCTCCGACTTCAGCAGCATCACCCACATCACGATAGCGATCAGGCCAGGAGGCCCCCACGCCTTCAGGAACTCTTGCGCTATTTCCATTCCGTTAAGCTCCTAGCCACCGCCGCTTGCTAGGATCATTCCCAGCCTTTTACGGAGCCTGATCCGTAAGGGGTCAGGCTCGGCCTGCTACACCGCGTTGCAGGCCGAGCCGTCCTTCAAGATTGCTTTCTGTTAAAGAACATCTGCCCGACCGCCATCACCGAGCCCGTACCGAAGATGCCGGCGAGGATGACACCAGACCAATCCGCAACGAGGCCTTGTATGGTTGGCGTGAAGCCCACTGAGCCATAGAGCGCTGGGCACAGCATGTTGTCCCAGAGCACCACTTTCCACTCGTAGGCGATCCACGGGAAGGCAAAGCCGCCCACTAGGCACATCAGAAAGCGGCTCTGGCTAACGGCCTTCAGGAATTCGACACGAACGCCGCCTTCAGCGACAACGCCTGAAACGAGCGCCCTCGCGACGGTGACATCGCCTCCAATGCGCGCCGTGGTGATCTGGACCTTAGCGTCGTAGTACTTGGAGACGAAGTTGTTGATGCCGCCTGTGATAGCCGGGATCGCCTGGAAGAAGGCGAGGATTGCGGTCAGCATTTTTCAGGTCTTCCCAATTGACCGCAACCGCGCGACGACCGTGATCAGCGAAATCCCGAACATCGCGTATCCCAAGAACTGCGGGTTGTTCTTCAGCACATTCATGAGCTGCGCCTTGAGATCCGGATCACCTAGAGCCGACGCAAGCGGGTCAAGCCATGAAAAAGCGGTGGCTGCCGCGCTCAGAAACAAGCCCCAAAGCACCGTCACGGACTTACCGCAAACGGCCCAGACCTTACCCCAGATCGTATCGGCCTCATTGTAAAAGGCCTTGAGCGCTGGAATAGCGTGCAAAACGGGGCGCAGCAGGAGCGCGTAACCACAGATAAGACCAGGCACGATCAAAATAAACCAAAGCCAATTCATTTGGGCTGCTCCACAGTAGGCGTGACAAGATCAAGATGAGGCGTGTCGGGAGTGGCTTCGTGCGGCTTGAACTTCCACACGAGGAAACCAACGAGCGCGATGGCGGCGGCGATGCCTATCGCAACCGGCAGGGAGATGCCGGACGCATGAGCGGCTGCAGCGGTCGGCACAACCGACGCCACGGAGCCCGCTGCTTTCTTCATGGTGTTGGCGGTTGGCACGCCGGAGAAGACGCGCTTTTGCGCCTCAGTCCAGTCGCTGTCTGATGCCGGATACTGCTTACCGGCCTCGTGCCAAGCCTGCGCCTTCAGAAAAGCAATGCCCATGGAGCTTTTCCAAAAGGCATCGTTCATGATGGTGTTTTCAGTCAGGCCGGGAACGCGCGCCTTGCAGAAATTGATATAAGATTGGACGTAGTTGCCGCCCGACCAAATCGCGATCGCATCTGCGAACCGCTTGTTGCGGTAGTTCTTCGAGGTCCGCCACAGGTCGAGCTGCGCGCAGATGCCCTGCACGTAGGTCGGGAAGACCGCGATGTTGTTGCCCTGCCCCAAGCCGTCGTTGAGGGTGACGGCCTTCTTCGCCGCACCCCACTTGATGGCAAGCGCACTCCCCCACATTGCGCCGGGGTTCTTGTATCGGATTGAAGCTGGTTCAGTCATACGATTTCCCATGAAAAAAGCCGCCCGAAGGCGGCTGGCTGCACTTGCACGCGGCGGTTGCGGCTGGTTATCTATCCCCTCTCGGTTGGGAGGGCGGGAGATAATGGAACCAGCAAGATTCATTTGGCGCGCTTTGCGATCTCGATTCCGTGACCATAGAGGCGAACTCTCTGCAATCCGCCGACACATCAGACCGGGCGATGTGGTCTGCGATATCGGGGCGAATAAGGGCAGCTTTCTTTATTGGCTATCTCGCTGGTGCCAACATGGGCGCGTCGTCGCCTTCGAGCCGCAGGCTGACCTTGCGGAATATCTGGTGATGATGTGCCGGAATCTGCAACTCAACAACACAACCATCGAACACTCCGCAGTCTTTTCGAAAACAGGTGAGCAGCAACTCTTTATCCCATTGGATCACAAGCCTGGCGCATCACTTATCCAGACCCCTCATGATGGGGACACTGGCATTGTGTCAGTCCCGACAGTTTCCCTGGATGACTATTTCAGCGACGATACGCGAGTAGCTGTTTTAAAGGTTGACGTTGAAGGAGCCGAAAAACACGTGTTTGACGGTGCACGCCGCATTCTTGAACGAGACATGCCGCTTCTAGTTTTTGAATGCGAGTCCCGGCACATTGACGGAAATATGAGTGATGTCTTCTCGTACCTGGAAGACTTGGGGTATCGGGGCTCTTTCGTTCAGCAAGGACAGACAAGGCCGCTTTCATTTTTCAATGAAGACATTCACCAAAAGAGAGACGGTGACTACTTTTGGAAGAAGCGTGGATATTGTTCAAATTTTATCTTTGTCAGAGACATCAAATAATTGGCAGGATGCGGGGAAACCACAGGACGGGATTTGAGCCTTGTAGAGCGCAAGGTTATCAGTTCAACGCCACCCAATTGTTGATGCCAACATCGATCGACTTCCACCACTTGGCTGTCGTGTTATCGAGGAGTTCTTCTCCTAAGAAATTAGGCACAACTGCACCCACTGGCGAGCCGGCATGCACGCGGAAGCCGATCTGCCCGAGTATGTCCCACGTTCCGGGAGTGCCGCTGGTAAGACAAATCCATCCCATCGGAGAACCCGTTGACGGGCTAGAATTGTACGTGATGTCACCAGCCACGTAGGCCACGGATCCCCCAACAGGGGCCGCCGACGCTGTTCTGATACACTTCCCGTCTATGATTGGACCACGAACACCAATCGGATAATCCGTTCCGTGCGTGACATAGTTTCGAACTGAGCTGCCCGCAACAAGGTTGATAGCGGTCGTCGGCAGGAACGAGTCGGAGTAGGAATCGATAAGAACTCCAGACGCCGTAACTTCGATATTGTTGACGTAGCGGCTGCCCTCACTGATGAAATGGCACGAGGCACTCAAGAGAATGGGCGACTCGACGACGCATGAAATCATTTTGATCGGGCGATAAGTTCGCTGCGTCGACATGTTGTCAGCGACCTGCAGCATCGCGGTGCCCTGCTCGAACTGGCACGCAATGAAGGTGATGCTATCGCGATCCTGCGGGCCAGAACCGCCGGTGATCAGCATTATTCCACCGCCGCCAAAGCATTGGTTCAGCACCAAGACGCCGGAGCGTTGACAGATGATCCCGTACATCCCCGTTCCTTGGAAGAACGCGGTCCCATTCAACTGCCAAAAGTCTGCGTTGTCCGTTTCAAACGAGATGCCGACCGCGTTGTAATAGAATGTGCAGTCACTCAGCGTAGCGGGGCAGACGTTCCAGTCGGGATTGGCACCGGGCGCCAAAGGATCGCGCACGCGGATCGCGTAGCCACCAAAGTTTGTAAATTGGCAGTGGTTGAAGTTCAGGTTCTTGATATCGCTTGGCGCAGACCCGGAAAGATTAAAACCGGTTGCGGTCCCGCGGGGGGTGACGCTTGGGGTCAACCGGGCAGCGAAAGTAATGTCAGTGAAACTGACACCCTCCATCGACACGCCGGATACGTTCTGAAAAAGAGCGAGCGTATCGCTATCAATGAAAACGTGCGACGGAGTTTCGTTGCCGGTCGGCAACCCAAAAACGTTCGTGACGCACGTATCGCCGTAGAACGTCAGTCCGCCATGCAATGTCAATGTTGCAGTGATGCGATAAAACCCACGTGGAACATAAATACGCCCACCACCGGGAAGGGCCGCAATAGCGTTCTGGAAAGCTGATGTATCGTCTGCGACGCCATTGCCAACCGCGCCGAAATCCTTGACGCTAACAGTCTCGCGCGCCTTATCCTGCCACGTCCTCTTAGCCGCGCCCGTTCCAGACTGAAGAAAGCCGTCGTAAATCGGATCTGTACCGTTGGACAGCAACGCATAACCTGCCTGGCCGACAGGCAAGCGTACATTGTGTCCGCCCTCGCGAACGATCATGTCGCCTTCGGTCGTCGTCGGCGCTATGATGTCGAACGCAGCCGGGCTAAGCGATCCATTGATGAAATTGGTGAGGGATACACGCGCCCAGTCGCCGGTATGCGGATTCCAGATTGCGACGACCACATAGTTCGGATCGAACGTGTTGCCAACATCTTGCAGCCTCGAATAATCAAGCTCGACTTTATAGGTGATGCCGTCTTTGGTGATGACTGTACCGATCCCGCCTAGCAGTGCGGCCGGGATCTTGGTCTTTACCTTGAGCTTGAGCCGGTTCGACATCAGTTGCCCTCAATAATCGCGACATCACCAACGATGATGTCGGTGATGAACCCATTGATCGTGATCTTCGCACCGCACTTGTATGTGCCGGCGCAGAATTGGTTCAGATCGGTGTCTTCGAATTGCCAATGAAAGCCAGGACCGTCGATAATGACCTTGCCGTCAGTCAGAGAGCCCGTAAGGCGCGTACAGCCTTCGAGGTCTTTGATGTAAAAGGTAATGGCGACGGTGTATGCCGTACTCGCAAGATCGATGGTCGAGCCGTCTTCCTCGTCTTCAAGTTCATAGGTATCGCTGACCCATGTGGCCTTGTTGGAGATGACAGCGACTTGCCCCGTGAACATCAGATCGCGCCTCTATAGCTTGATATAGATTGTCGTGAGGATGGTCGGCGCAACGATAGGATGGGGCAGACCACCACCAGCACTATTCGTCGTGTCCAGACCGTTGGAGCTAGTCACACGCACACCCGTCGTGGCGGAAGCTGTCGCTGACGACGCTAAATTTACCTGCTGAGCGGAAGATCCTGAGATGCCAAACGCACCTGCGGCAAACTGCGCTGCCGAAAACGGATGAGTGTGCCCCGGATCAAGAATGCTGGCAGAGTGGTAATGCGATGGCATTTGCGCAATGGTCAAAGTCTGACTTTCGGCACCGCCAACAGCGCCAAGGGTCGTTGCGACAGCTCCGAAGTAGGAGGAAGTCAGGCGCCCTGCGGCTGCATTACCCATATCGTCAAGGCCAGCGATTGTGCGGCCGCGACAGTCCGGAAGAGTGATCGTCTTGTTCGCCGCGAAATCAGCGGCGGCAGAAGCCCCGCGACCACCGGAGACAACCAGATTTGCGTCAGCACCCCAGAGGTAGTTGAACAGAGCGGACGTATCTGCATTGGCTCGCTCAGTCGCACCGGAAACAGAAGAGCCGATTGTCCGACCGTTGCACCTAACAAAACCAGACAGAGTGCCAGATCCGTAGAACAGCTCCATGTGCCCGGTCTGCAAAAGGGTCGTCGGATCGGGGCCGCCACCACCGCCACCGCCGCCCCCTGAGGGGCCGATGACTTGGATATTGTCGATGCCGTTCGCGCCGTTCGGGTAGGCCTGCGCAACGCCGTTTTTATCGGCGATCCGGACTTTGATAAGCCCATCGGCAAGGAAGAACTGCGGGAGGCGCCCCGACGCATCGCAGCGCATCGGGTTGGGAAGTGCCTGCGTCAACGCCGAGTCCTGATAAGCGCTCTGCGGTGTACTGGTCGTGCCGGCCTGAATGATATAGAAGAAGCAGTTCGCCAGCGGCTTCCCAAGGCTATCGAACTGCTGCGACAGACTGAACGGGATGGTGCCGGCGGCAAAGCTAGGCGACATGAGGCCAAAGCTAAGAGCGAGTGTCAGGAAGAAGCGTTTGATCATCGATCAACCCATTAAAAAAGCGCCCCAGTGGGCGCTGTTGGTATATTGCGTGGTAGTCATTTTACTGGCTTACGCGCCGTGGAACTTGGGGCTGCTGTTCGTCGGCTGCTGCCTTTTGAGGCGATTGGATCAGCCGCATAAAATCCGCCGGATTGACGTTCGCGCCGAAGCCTGAAGCGGTATTCGTCAGGTTTCGAGACGCTATCTGGAAGGCCACAAGACGCTGCGCATCTGGTGAGAATTGGAGAGCCTCGTAGGCTTTACCCCATTTGGCCAAGCTCGAGGCGCCGGCTGGCGCGGACAGCATCTTTGCCGCTACACCAGCGCCCAGAAGGGTTGGAATAGCGGTATACGGTGATGTCGCTACCCATGCTGCAGTGCCGAGCAAGTTTGCGTTCTGCGCCGTCCCAGATGGGTTGCCAAATCGCTTGCCGATATCCTTGTAGCGCTGCGATATCTTGGCAATGTCGTCTAGCGCAGTGCGATACGGCCCGGAATTGCCAAACAGGATTGCTTTGGCCTGCGGCGTATATTTAGCCCATTCGGAGGCGTACAGGTCGAGCGAGAAGCCGCCCGTCTGTTTTGACTGCCCGAGATTCCTAATGATCGAGCCAGCCAAGTCGCCGCGATCTTTAACGGGGATGTTGCGCACGATATCAGCCAACGTCTGAACGTCAGACCGGCCGCCCGCTTTGGCATAAGAGTCGATGGCGTTGAAAAGTGCTTCGTCTGACTTGCCATTCTTCCCGAGGACAGCGCTTGCGAGCTCCTGCATCGGTCCGATATTGGTTTCCATCGGGCTTGGTTTGGTGTTCTTGGCAGCCTCTTCCAGTGTTTCGCGCGCCTGGCCACCGCGCCGAAGCGTATCGGCGTAGGCCCGCATGACGCCCTGCTGCTCTGGCGTGAATAGTCGGTGTGCTACATCTTGGCCGGAGCCATTCAGAAATTCGTGGATGTCGTTGATGATCTTCGCCGGGGGCTTGGCGGCCGTCCCTTCTGTTGCCTGAGAGAGACGATTCCAGACACCCCCACGGATGGCCTGGAGCGCCTCAGGATCGTTGCCAGTTGCATCAGCCAATCTTGTCAGAAGGCGGGACGAAACGCCCTTGGCCCCCACCTTGGAGGCTCCAACGATGTAGTTTGAAACCTCCTGCGGCGTGACCTCTCCCGTTACAATCCGATTGACAATCCTGTCTGCGTCATCCCGCGCGTTAAACCCGAACCGCTGGCGCCAATCTGCATTGGCAGCCCGCGCCGCACGGTAAGACTGCAACGCCTCGTCACTGCCCGAAAACAGCGCATTGTCAAAGGCATTCCCGATCCAGTCGTCAAAGGCTCCGATAACGTGGCGTGCAGCCCTACGATCGGCATCGTTTGTCGCAGCCCGAGACAGCGCGTTGAGCCGTTTGCGGGTTTGCTCGAGCCCCTGCATATTGACGGCCGCAACATTAACATCGCTGCCAGCGGGTACCGTCGAGGTGGGCGAAGCAACCCTGTTCGGAATGCGCAGCGACGAGATGTTGTCCAGTTCGGTCACCATCCGGGAGGCCGCTGGCGTCAACATCGGATCTACGACCAACCCCTGTTCGTCTAGCGAGCGCGTGACATCGGCGCGAATGCCTCGGACGGCATTGGCATCTATCGCCCCGTCACTGTTGGCGGCAACACCGTATAGCCGCTCCTTGGTAGCGTGGGCCTCCCGTTCGCCCTGCCGAAGTCGAGCAATGAGCGTCGCACCCATGTCCTGGGGGGACATATCGCCAACGGCACGCCTTGTGGCGTCTGCCGCATTGGTTTCAGCCGCGCCGATCGCGTCTCGGGCGCCTGTGTGCGCCCGCTCCCAATCAGCCAAAACCGCGGCATCACTCTGCGCCGCAGCGGCAGAGGCAGCCTGCGTCTCGGCTTCTGCCTGAGAACCGAGATTGCGTCCTATTCTGCTGGCAACATTCGGCCCGCTTCCCTCGCCATAGGAAGAGGCAATTGATTTGACCGCGTTCCCCAGTTGGTCTGTCATCTCGCCCGTGGCGCGTGGAATTGCATCACCGATTACTGGTAGATTGCGGATACCTTGCGCTGTCCTCTGCGTCGCCATGTTGTCGCTGGCAAATGCGCGTGGAACGTTAACCGGCTCCGGCGCTACTTCAGAGACGCGGCGCGCAGCATCAACGATTTCGTTGGTAGGAACGACTGGAGCTGGACGCGGAAGGTTTGGCGTCGGCGTCTTGACGGTTCCTGGCAACCCAATTCCGGGCGTCGCCAATTGCGCCGCAAATTCCGTGTACTCGCGAGGAATGCCGGTTACGTCCTCAACGGGCTGCCCGATAACCGAGCGATAGGCAGCACTGATAGGTGACGCGACATAGCCAATCGTGCCAAGCCCGACGTTCGCGGCGCCCTTTGCGGCGTCCCACAACCCGTCAAAACTTGCTTCCCTTGCATTGCCAAACCCTGTTGAGAGCTGACCGATGCCGCGCGAAACCTGATCTCGCGCCTCTTTGTTCATACGCTGGTAGGTCTCAGGGTAACTGGTGATCGGGCTGACGGCCTTTTCGATCGGAGACAGCTTCTGCCGTTCAGACAAGCCGTGGTCGGCCGGTTCAGCATCGGACTTTGCACCAAATGACTTTGCGATCTCATCGACGGTAGCATTCTGCTGGTCGGCAGACAGCTTTAGAAAGCTGTCGTCTACCTGAACAGAGCGTCCCTCGATGTTAAGAGTCGGCATCTATTGAATGCTCCACTTAACGCCAGTGCTGGTGACGTTTGGCTGGGAAGTATCGGACGACGCCCCTTCGCCGCCACCAAGAAGCGCGCTGCGCGTAGCGGGACGAACGCGGGAATCGAAATCCTTCTTCCCGGTCGTGTCTTCGTATTGCTTTTTGAGACCCTTCAGCTGGCCGGCCATCAGGCCTTTGTAGCCCTGAATTGCGCCCGATATCTGCTCTGGAGAGTTCGCGATCTGGAGCGGCTTTCTCAACTCCTCGCGATCGGCCAAGGCGTTGTTGGAGCCGATGATCGCCTTGGAGACTTCGGCGCCGACAATGGGTGCGACAGCCTGAACGTTCGTCGGCAATGCGGAGCCAGTTTCCGTGAGCCATTTATTGCGGAGCGAATTGATCAGGCGCACGTCGCCGCTTTTCAGGGCATCAGAGTACTTTTGCAGCGTATCGAGATGATCGATCGCCACATCAAACGAGCGGATGGCATTGCCTTGGGTGCCCGTTGCAAAGTCACGCATCGCCTTCGCGCGCGAGCCAAAGCTGTTCTGATCATAGGTCGGGTCGTACTGAGCAACAGCCGACAAAACCTGCTCGCGGTGGCCGCCCTTAATGGAGGTCGTGCGCGGGTCAATCTCGTAGTCGGCGATTTTCTTGATGTAGGCCTGCACGTCCGGCGGCTGGCTCTTCAGCCAGTTTTCGCGGCGCCCGGTCTGAGGATCAACCGCCGTAATGTCTACCGGAGGCTGCGGCGCTTGCGGCTGAGCGGGTTGACCTGGCGGCTGTCCCTGAAACCTCGCCGCAAAGTTCGGCTGAGCGTCCGCCACCTGGATCGGAGGACGCTGGCCCGGCGCCTTCGGAGGATCGTACAGACCGCTTGCAACCCCCTCGGCATCGCCAACCACTTTCGGGGTGGACGGCACAGGAGCGCCCGGCTGCCCGATTGTGTTGGGGTCTACAACGGTATATCCGCCGCCCGGTTGCCTGACCAAGAACTTTGAACCGCCGAGCGTCGAAAATTCGATTGGTTTCCCGCCGCCAGCCTGTGCCTCTGCTTCGGCTTTCGCCCGAGCAACACTCGCCAGATAGTTTGGATCAGCCGGCCCTCCAACAAGCGGAACAGCGGCATTATCCCCCTTTCGGACAAAGCCAGCCGGCGTCGGGTCGTCGGCCCGATCCGCAGCGCGCTTTTGCAGCCCGAACGTATCGACCCAGTGCTGATTTTCAATCGCCTGCTGCTTCAGCAGGTCTTCGTGGTTCTGTCGCTGGGCAAGAATAGAAGCCGCTTGCGGATCAACCTGAGCAAGCCCGAGAATGGCTCTCCCAAAATCGACTTTCCCGTCAGGCCCTGGCGTGGTTGCTTGCGCAAATGCATCACGCTTGGCCTGTTCAACACGATTTTTCTGGATCGTATCGCCGAGGCCAGAAAGCATGCTGTAGAAATCGACCGCAGGAGGTCCGAAGCCAGCCATGGATTAAGCCGCCTTTGCCGAGGGAGCGAAACCGCCAATACCCGATGCTTTCAGCCCCAAACCCGCGCCGCCGAGCAGTGTGTTCCAGAAGTTGCCTGAAGTTGAGTACGCAGCGAGATCGGCATTTGCCTGAGCTTGTCCCGATCCCGTCGCAGCATTCCACTGGTTCGTTGCCTTTTGGCCGGCGATGCCGGTATCAAGTCCGGCCTGCCCAGTAAGCACGCCAGCCCCCCCAGACACTGCGCTCTGGTTCGCACCCAGATAAGGTGCAAGCCGATTGACATAGTTGCCGTAATTCTGATCTGCGTAAGTCGTCGCAAGCTTTGCCGTGTCCGCGATCGTGTTGCCGCTCGCGAGAATGCCGCGTGAGGCTGCGAGACGATCGTTCGCGTTCGTTAGAAGGTCGAAACCAGACTGGTAACCAGGCGTAGAAGTGAACTGCGCCTTTGCTCGATCCAATCCCGCCTGCCCGTTAGCTCCCGTAGCGTCGCCATAGGCAGCAGAACCTGCGCCGGTCGAGCTGATCAGGCTGCTAAAGGGAGAATATGCCTGCCCGTAAAGTGCGTCAGCATTCGTCTGAGCGCCGGTGAGCGTCGTATTGGACTGATCGAGACCTGTCGCATAGCCCTGCTTGATGGCGTTTGCTGCATCTTGCGCAGGCTTCGTGGAAAAAAGATCGGTAAAAAGGCCCATCGTCTAAGCTCCGAAATTCCATTTCGACGAAGATGCGCTATACCGAACAGTATTCGTGTCGGCAGGCACCGCTGTCGTCACATCGGCCAAGTCAATCAGACGCAAGCGCTCAAGCGCCTTCAGAACGTCATACCAATCAGCCGTCCATCGAAACTGCTTCGTCACCGGGTCGATCTCGATCGGCGGAACATCTACCGGTGGAATACGAACGCGGGCCATCAAGCAGCTCGCGGATCATCTGACATCGTTCCAAACATGAACGACGAATAGACTGCGCTCGAAACATCAAGTCGCCACCTGCGCCCTTGCCAACTTGTGCGGCCCGTGCACGACACGAGCGAAATAAGCTGCCGCGGCTCAGACTGCCGACCAAGCTTGCGCAAGATCGGATTTGACCAAGTGAGTCCACCATCGTCCGACCACGAAATCTCTACTTGGGGATCGGTCTGGTCTGGATCCCGCCCTGTTGCGATGCCGATGCCGGTCGTAAAGTAGAAATCAGCCCTGCCAACCACGGAGCCGCCGGGGAAATCCATGACAGGCCCGCTTTCGATCCGAAGACGCAGCGGATTGCTAACCTCATCGTTCGCCGCAGTCTGAATGGACTGGAGGTTTCCGGTCTGGGTGTCCCCTGTTAGCCACTGGCCAAAGGCGTTGATCGCTCCGGAAATCCGTGATCGCGTCTGCTGATAGCTGTCTCGCTGCGCCCATTGCGAAGTCGAGATGTCGAGCACCCACGTCCAAGCCGGGGACGACAACTGAAAGAAGGCATGACCGCGCGAGATATACGCCGTGGCCTCTAGCGTCGTCTTGTCCGTGACAGCTTCAATCAGTCCCTCGATATCTGGAGTCGAAACCTTCGTCGGGGTGTAGCCGTCCAGTTTATAAATGCAGTTATCATCGCCGACAAAGATCGGACCACGGCTTAACCCATCTTCATATGCCGACACGCAATAAGGACCAGCGAGTCCTCGAGGAATAACGGTCGCGCGCGCGAACGGGAACGGCGTCGTTCCGGCGTCTGTCCAAACTTCAGTGGAAATGGTTCCGAACAGCAGTAGGCGGCCGCCCCATGCCACCACCCTGACCAACCCATCAGGCTTCGCCTCGGCCTTCCCGAATGAAAGAGCGTTGACCGAAGTCGAGTTCAGATCCGTCGCAAAGGCTCGACCATCGCCAGTCGTGAAGACCAGATAACCGTCAAGAAAATCCACCGAGTTGACCGCCGGGAGGTCGGGATCCGGATAAGAATTCGTGACAGTTGTCGGTGTGAAGGTCGCGACGTTACCATCAGGATCAACAAAGACCTTATCCGGCGTCGTGTTGTTGTTGGACGAGAAGAAACCGCGCCTGGTGCCGTTCAGGTTACCGATGTTGACCGAGGCTCCGCCTGCGGCAGTCCACTTTTCGAGTTTCCCATTGAAGGCGACATAGAGCACATTCTGAACGATGATCGCGCCACGGTAGCCTGACCGGCCGGCCGCCGTGCCGAAGTTCACCAAGCCGGGCCCACGTCGAATAACCGTCTTGTTCGGCGCCTGATCGCCGAGCTCTTCCGCGTATCCATTGATGATCCGGCCGCCGCCCTCCTGCGACTTTGCGCCTGGGGCCGTCTGGACCGGGAACGGGATTGATCGCTTCACCACGTAAAGTTACCGTTGACAATTCGCGGCCAAAACCGGCGACGCAAGGCGGGATCAATCTGCAAGGTCCGTCGTGTCCGGGCAGGCGCCGCAAGCGTCCGCAGCTTCTGCTCAGCAATCTGCGCCAATGCCTGCATCTTGGCATCTGCCGGCAGATTGAAAGCCGCGCAGGCCTCGTTGGCGATGTAGGCTGCCAATGGCAGGAAAGCGCTGTCCTCGATCGCACCATCTGATGGACCGAGACTGCCGGCGTCCTGAACATAATAGATGTCCAAGTCCGCAAGCTGCGCGACGGCCGGATCAACTATGCCGTCCATCTTGCTGGTTTCCTCAGGCGAGATGGACTGCCCCTGTGCAATGACGCCGAGGTTCGTCAGGCACTGATTGATCAGCTCAGCCCGAGATTTGGACATTCGCCGCCTCTTCCGCTGCCTTCAAGGCTGCAACCATCCGATCGCGGACCTCCGCGCGCGTGACGGCGTTGACCTTGATCGTGTCATCCGACCAGCCGCGGGCCTTGAGATAGGCGTCCGTTGCTGCGTCGATCTGCTTGTCGGTCGGCATCAGGATTCCGACTTTCCCTCGTCGGAAGTCTCCGTAGCCTTTTCCCAAGGCACCGAGACACCCTCGCTCTCGGCGTCGGCGCGATACTGCTTTTCAGCGTCCGAGCCCGGCACCATTGCGGGATGCGAGTAATAGCCCTTCGGCAGGCTCTCGCCTTCCTTGAGGTCGAAAATCCGGGCATCTTTCTTGCTATAGCCCCACGTCGCCGTAGTCTCGTCAGCCATTTCACACCTCCATCGGGAAAGAAAAAGGGACGGCCCGAAGGCCGCCCCGATGCTCTTTAGTTGGTGACGCGAACCGCGAGCCGGCGATCGACGGTCTTGACGCCGTATAAAACATCCAATCGCCAGTTGCTCACGTCGTTCGTGCCATCATAGTACGGGATGACGCGAACGCTGATCCCGTTCTTGCTGATGCGCGAGCAATCCACCGAGCCGGGCGGCTTCACCATCGGCACCATGCAGAGCGCAAAAGCGTTCTTGTCGAAGTACAGATTGGTCCCGTAGGCCGTATTCGCCGTTCCGACGAAGGTCAGCAACGCACCGCTGGCCGGGACCGCCGAGCAGTTCTGGAACGCGCCGGAGGTAATGATCTGCGGCGCGATGGTCAGCGTCAGGTTGCCAGAGGCGTCCGAGTTGAGGGTGCTTCCCGGAGCCACGGTGAACTGCTTCAGGATCGGAAGCGTCGCCTTGGTCACGGGGTTGACATCGAACACGCCGGCAATGGTGAACACGTCACCGACGTTCACACGCTGAGCCGCCGCAGCGGTCCATGCGTTGGTGATCAGCGTCTGGGTGTTGGCGCCGGTCAGGTCGTAAGCAGTGTTCTGAGCGGCACCGTTGACGGCGGGAGCGCCGCCCAGCGGGCCAACAGTGAACGTCGGCGCGTTCTGCGACATATAGGTGTCGATGCCGCCAACCTCGCCGATCCGGCCCTGACGATAGGCCTTGTTGTTGATCGCCTGGGAGAACAGAGCGGTCTGCGAACCGGCCATGCCCCAGTAATCCGCCGGGTTGAGGATTGCGGAACGGTTGCCCTGCGGCACCGAGCGCTGATCCATGTTCTGCGCGCCCTTGGCGAAGGCGGCAAAGGACCCCATCGGAGTGCCGGTCGTGGTACCAACCCACTGCGGGATGTCCTTGAACAGGGACATGACCGAAACATCGATCTGGTTGGCAACCTGAACCAGAGCGGGCTGAATCACGCGCTCGGAAAGCTGAGCGATATTCAGGGTCAACTGCTGGGAGGTGAACTTGAAGTCCACACCGGCGATCTGGTTGATCTGCAGGGTCAGCTTGGCTTCACTCACGTCCTGCGGCGATGCAGTGATCGTGTTACGAACCGTGAAGTCGGTCGGCTTGCGGATGGTGATGGTGTCACCGACCGTGTAGCCGTTGATCTTCTTGTCGAACTCGTCTTCGTAGCCACGATAGACCATGCCGGCCATCGTGAGCTCGTTTTCGAGGATGCCGACCGCAGCTTTCGCGATGATCGACGCATTGAGGGTAGTGTTAGCCATTGAAGCCTATTCCTTTGCGGAATGGCTCCCTCACCCGTATTTGCGCTTGAGCCATGCCTGAAGGTCCGCTTCAGGGCTTGAAGGGCTGGCGCCGCCTTTCGGCTTCGATAACGGAGGGGGAGCGGATGTTGCTTTCTTCGCTTCCGGCATCCGAACAGTGGCTTCCAGCCGTCCCATCGCTCGGGCCAGCTCGCGTCCGCTCATGCTGTTGAGTGCATTCAGCTCGTCGGGGTTCTTTGCGAGGTGATAGGCGATCAGGGCCGACTTATCCGACGACATGATCTCATCGAGCACATCGTTACGGACGTTGACGCCCTTCATTCCTTCCATGGCTTGATCGAAGTCCGCGATAACCTCGCGCGCGTCCTCGACCCGCTCGGCGTGCGCAACACTGCGCTCCCGAGCGACTTCAACCTGCCGCTTTTCGTGCTCTGACTGCTCGCGGGTCTTGAATTCGCCCTTGATGGCTTCCCGTGCGGCTTTGCCAGCGTCATACGCCGTCAGTGCACGTTGCCAGGCGAACCAATCCCCGTTGTAGTCTTCCTCACGCGGCGGCTTATCCTCGCCCTCGCCTGCGGTCTTCGCCGCTGGCGTCGAACGCCGGAGTTCTTCAATCTCGCGCTCTCGCGCTTGCAATTCGTTGAGCAGGCGCTGCTCGCGGAACTTGGCCCGCTGTGCACCGCTCGGCTTCTTCGGCTTGTCCTCGCCTTCGGGCTCTTCTTTGCCCTCCGGCTTGGCTTCGCCTTCTTCCTCTTCCGCTGCTTCGTCCTTGACCTCGGGCTGAGCATCAAGATCGATAATGCCGTCATTGACGGGCGTTGCATCCGTGGTCGTGTCGTCAGCCAGCGCTTCCGCCGTCTTTTCGTCGCTCATGGTTCACTCATGAAAAAAGCCGCCCCGAAGGACGGCTGCCAAATGCCCAGCACCGAATGCGCCGGACTATCTCACTGGACGCTCGCCGGCTCCTGCGGCTGTCGCATCTGTTCCATCGAAAGGTCGTGCTTCTCGCCCGCGCGGTTCGCGTTCAGGCCGAGAATGACCAGATCAGCCTCATGCCGATCCTGCTTATGCGCCCTATCCTGCCGGTGCTGATCGTCGCCGCGCACCATCTCGGCATCATGTCGCTCGATGTTGCGGAGTTCTTCCATATGCAGGCCGGCGGTCTCTGCACGCTTGAAACCGGCCTCGGCTTCTGCCTTCTGCGCCTCGGCAATCGCCTTGCGGGCCTTAGCCTGGGCTTCCAGCGCCTCGGCGCGCGCCTTGTCCAGCTGAGCTTGCACGACGGCCATCTGGACCGCTTCGGCCTGCTGAGCCTTCTGCTGCTGCTCCTGCTGCGCTGCCGCGGCCTGCTGTTCCTGCGGCGATGGCGGTTTTCCAGCGACACGCTCCCGCTGCTGCCGATCGGCCTCGAGCTTCGCCTTGATCGGAGGCGGCAACGCCTCTTCCAGCCGTTCGCCGATCTCCTGGGCGTGCGGCCAGTCCATCGACTTGGCGTAGATGTCACCGATCAGCGGTGCGGCCGGCGGGAATGCCCGGATGAACTCTGTCATGCCGTCCTGCGCCTGCTCACGCTTGGTCGCGTAGTTCGGGCCGGCCTCCATCACCACATCATAGGAGCCAGACGACATGTCATGCTGGATCTTCTCGACGCCTCCGATGATGATCGGCTTATTGATCTCGACAAAATCTGGCTTGCCGTCGTCGCCAAGGATCTGGATCGTCCGCTGCGTGTCGTAAATCTTCGGGAACAGCTCGTTGATGATCTCGCCGGTGCGCTCGATCGCCAGCGCAAAATTGTCGTGATAGACGAACGTCCCGGTATCGCCCTGTGCATCCCTGCGAGCAATGGCAACGCCGCTGGTTTCGTTGGACTTGGCACCGAGGCTGGCATCATAAATGCCGATAACGGCCTTCATATCCTCGGAATTGCGCTGCTTGCCCTCGATGATGGCCTGGGAGGCTACGGGCGGCTGAACCCGTTGGGGCGGTCCCGGCGCTGCCGGATCAGGCGTGTACTCCAGGAACGGATGCGCCTCGGTGTTGGCCGTTTCCCAGATGTCGTAATGATCCTGGAACTGCTTCTTGGTCCCGATCCATGGCGATTTCGGCTGAAGTGCGATCACCTCAGTTTCGGCCGAAGCGTAGTAGTTTTCCATCCGCTGAAGGTCGCGGGCATAGCGAACGATGCCGTGCCGGTAAATCTCGCGCCCAACACGCACTTCCTCGCCGATCACAGGCACGACCGGGATATTCATGCCGGGCCAGTCCTGCTCCTCAAGAACCTCCGCCATCGTGATCAGGTAGCGGCAGATTTTGTAGCTCTCGCGCTCCTCGATCCGGGCACCCTTCTGCTGAGCAAGCCAATCAAGACCGGTCTTGACCTGTTCCGGATCAAATCCCGCGATCTGGTCGGTCAAATCCTCGATCGAACCATCGGGAAGAAGCGCCAGCGTCCGCTTGATCGGCTTCTTCTTCCAATACTGCATCACGCGGATGCAGTCGTCCGTCGCCCAGCTATCGAAAGCCCCGGAAGTACAGCCGTAGATTCCGGTATCGAACCCATCAGCCTTGGCGTTCGGCCAAGCTTTTTTGAACTTAGCCGTCGTCATGTCGTTCGGGACGAAGCAATGATCCGCATCCGCCTTGTTCGGCAGGAACGAGTCCGCATCCCAGACGACAGACACACCGTCCTCGATGCCGACAACCCGCAGTTCCTGATTGAACGTACCGGCGTGGGCGTATTCCGTCGTCACGGCCCAGTGACCGATACCGCACGTCACCTGGCTGTCGGCGCCGGTGGTGTAAATGTGCTTCGCTTTGCTCCGGTTTTCCACATACCGGATCATGCCGGCGCGGATTTCCGCCGTCTCGATATCGGCCCCGCTATCGACCGGTACGACCTTGATGCCCGGGCGTGACTGCCGCATGTCGCCAGTCACCTGACGGACGAACTGAGGCAGCTTGTTCACGACATGGCACGGGCGACCCTTGCGAGCCTGCAATGCCAACGGATCCCACTGATCCTCAAGACGACCTCGACGGAACCGTAAATCCTCATAGGCATCGTTGATGTTGTGGCGCTCGCGCTCATAATCGCGCTCGTATTCCTCTAGCGCCTGACGATGCACCTCTTCCCAGTCGGAATTAGGCGCGTCATCCTTGTCAGGGGCGCTTTTGTCGGCATCGTTATCGTCGTAATCGTCAGCCATTACGCGCCCATCCAGCCGCCGCCGGCACGCGGCTTCCGCTCGCGCGAGTTCGGCGCGGTCTCAGCGAAGCGCTTCATCATCAGCGCGTACCGAGTCGCCGACAGGAGGTCGTCACGCTCTTTCACGATCTTGCCATCCTTGCGGTGGTATAACCTGAATTCATCGAACCATTCTTTGAGATGCGCGAAGACCTTGAAGCGACCGGTCTGCATCATGTCGAGCATTTCGATCACACCGGCCTCAACGCCATTGCCGCCGTCCTCGAACGTAGCGCGCTCAGGGAGCGTGTTCAGGCCCTGGTCGCTGTAGAGGCTGGCGAGCTGGTCGCCGCTCCCCTTGTCGTGCTGCAGGCCGTCGTGAGGCCATGCGCAGGGTATCCAGTCGCCCCACGGCTTGATCGACGCCGCATGAATGACCGGCGTCGATTTGGCCTCTCGATAGATGGCCGTCACGTACCAAACATCAGCGTCGCGATCCCAGGCACAGGACACGGCCGCGAACGGGTGATCCCATCCAAAGTCTAGCCCATTGATCCGAGCCCAATGCCGCGGAATCTCAACTGGGTCTATCGTGATCTTCTCGTCGGCGATCGGGAACACGCGACCGCTGCCGAGCGTCGGAATGCCCTTTACGCGCGCTTCCCGCTCGTGCTCCGGATAGCTCGCAATGATCGCTGCGCGCTGCGCAGGGGTGTAGTGCTCCGCGTCATCGATTGTCATCCTCACAATCGACCGGCTCATTCCAGCCCGCATTCCTGAATGAACATGTGCACCACGTCCGACATGCCGAGCAATGGCGTAAACGTCAGCATGGCGAACTGCCCCCGCTGCCCGTTGTTGGTTCGCGTCAGGCCCTCGGTGTAGATGTCCTGCGGCGGCTCCTCATCGAACCACACACCGTCTACAGTCGGGCCCTGCCACTTCTCGCGGCCCTTCTCGTAGGCCTTGAAGGCCACCACAGCGATGCCGCCCTGAACGTCGCCGCCGCCTCCCCAGCGAACCTGTACGTTATCAAGCAGATTAGGCACGCCCATAGCGCGATCCCAATCAACCAACGCATCACCAGGCAAAAAACCCGTCCCCCATTCCTCCTCTTTCGGAGGCGGACCCACCAGAATGCGCTGCGGGTTATCGCGCGTGCTCTCACCGGTCACGGATCCTGCCCAGAGCAGCGGCGACTTGTCGAAGACTGCGCCCTGCCACCAATCCGGATAGCGGCCAGTCGCATGGATCGCCCACTCAGCTCCACCAGCAACCGTCTTGCCGAGCTGGTTGCCCGCCATGAACAAGCGCTCGGTATGCTTTGCGCCGTTCGCGTGAAAGACCTTCTGCTTGCTGTACGGCTTGTAACGCTTGAGCTTAGTGCGTGACAGCCGGCGGCTGATCTCGGCCGCCAGCGCCGCCCTCTCCTTCAGAGCCGAGGAAAGGTCGAATGACGGAGTCGAGCTGCCTGATACGCTCGATAAGCTGCTCATCTGTCAGATCGGATTCATTGGTGATCTTCAGTTCCTTCGGCAGGATGCCAGCGATGACCTTGAGGTAAGCGTCGGGCTTCTCGGTGCGAACCTTCACGATCGCGGCCTCGCCGTGCTCCTGGAAGTCGGCATAGAGCTTCTGGATGAACTCCTCGCCGAGCTTGTTCCGGGAGCCCTTCGGGCGACCGGCGGGGTTGCCAGATTGGCCCGGCTTAAACAGATGTTCCGGCCGCTGTTCATTCTCTGTTTGATCAGTCATGCCGATTTCACCGACTTTCGGTCTACTTGCCTTTATCTGGCGTTGATCTAGGCTGATGTTACTACTTTCAATTTAGGAGAACTGCTGTGGCTGACTTCAAGCCGGGTGATACTGTGCGCCTTAAATCTGGTGGCCCCCTCATGACAATCTCGTCCATTCAAACGGATGGGAATATCTGGTGCCAATGGTTCGATAAGAACCAGGAACTAAAGGGCCAATCCTTTAAGCCGACAGTCCTTGAATCCAACGACGGCGGCCCAGTAATAGGATAGGCTTGGGCCGGTTCTACATAAGAAAGCCCGCCGCGGATATCTCCGGGCGGGCGCATCTATTCACTCAAGCTGATTTGCATGCCATTTGTGGCCATGTCGCTGCAGAAGTCAAGGGGTCAACCTAAAGTATAAACGGTTAGCGACGTTATAGCTTGCTAAAACGGTACGGAAGCAGGGGGGGGGCGGGATGACGGGGCTACCAAGCCATTGCAATAAGTGCGGACTCGTATTCGTATCCAACCTATTCAGCGTCGAGGGGGACGTCAGGAATATATCGTTTCAAGACATGTGGCTCAGCTGTCCCGGCTGTGGAGGATCAGCCCAAGTGATAGATGGCACATTTGACTTTGTCAGCAATGCCATCCGCGTAAAAAGTGCACCAGCCCGGACGCTTGCAATTCTTTCCGTCCTCCAATCGGCTCTACGAGATGCCGAACAGGGCAAGCCGGACGCAGAAGTTCTCTCTAGAATAGAAACAGCATCTCCCGAACTAGCCGGGGCTATTCAGAAAAAAGTCTCCGCGAGTGCGAAGCCAATCCTTGCGTCGTTGTTGTTCGCTCTGTTGGCAGGGTGCTCAATGAACACGACACTTGATTGGAACAAACTAATCGACCAGGTTCATGTTTATGCCACTGGAGCAGACCCTTACCCTCAAACCTCGCGACCGGCGGAGAGCCAGTCAAGACCTGAAGAAAAACCAAAGATGAGCAGACAGCAACAGCGCCACAAAGAACGCCAAGCCAAAAAGCAGCGGCGGCAGTCTGAGCGGCAGTCTTCAAAGAAACCCGACCGTTAGTGGGCGATATCTCCATCATCCAATGGCTCTCCAACGACATTGCTGCATCAACTCGTTATGCCAAACCATCGCGGCACTAGGATAGATGCGAAAGGCTGCGATCTCGATCGCTTGCGCGGCGCTCGGCGCCGGCAGATTGAACCATCCTCCGGATGTCCTGTTCGGCATCAGGTCACAATGGACGGCCTTGGAGATATTCGTGGCAATGCCTCTGTCAGGCACCCATAGCGCGCCCTCCAAAGACAATTCGGACGGCGACGAGGCCTGCAGCCGGGTAATCGTCGACGGGAGATCCTGTGAGTACCCGACGCGAGTCTTATCCGCGCTAGCCACCGCATAGACGCAGGCAAATCCCCCATTCCGCAGCGCATCGCGGATCGGTTTGGTGTAGTCGGCAAGATCGATCATGAGCGCCCCTCAAATCGAGCCGCCTTATACTGGCCGTCATGCCACCGCTTCCCATCCTTCATCCAGCCGACGCCGCCGATCCAGACCTTGCCGTGCGGGTTAACGACCGGGTTAACCCCAACCATGCCCCGCTCGGTCATGAAATTCGGCGGGTGCGCGCGACCGGCCGGCTCGTCGACGAGTTCGACCTCGACCTCCACGCCGCCGAACTGCTGGAGGATCAGCGCCACGGACCGATCGATTCGATTGTGGATCGTGCGCTCGCTGCAACGTTCCCGCTCTGCTATCCGCCAGATCGGATCATCGTGCGCCCAAGCCACCAACCGCTGGACGCCGCCGTGGTGATGCCCTAGCCACGCCAGCCAATCGGCCACCGTCTCAGCCTGGGCGATCTCCCGAGCCGTCGGCACGATCCTGACACGAGTTTCATTGTATCCGTAAGCCAAGGCGGCGTCGGCGGTCGCACGATTCCAGACCTGCGACACGCTCTGGAATTTGAGCTCGTTATCGCCGAGCGCGTCGAGCACCACGATCCCGCGCTTGATCGCGATCTTGAGGGCGGAATGCTGCTGTTTCGGCGTCACTGCAGCGTCTCCCGCTTGGCAGCGGACAACTCAGTGCCAGATCGCGCCAGGTTGGCATAGCGCATCGCTTCCTCGCCCATGAACAGGACGAGTTCGCCGAATAGGTCATCGCCCATCTGGGCACGGTGCTGTTCGAAGATTTCCAAGGTCATTTTCGTTGCCATCTCGCCGATCAGCGTCACCGTTTCATCCGTCCATGGCATCGGCAGCCGCGAATCCTTGATCATCCGAAGGACCGTGAGCCCACAGAGCTCGGAAGCGTCCTGCTTCCAGTTGGGATTGCGTTCCAGGAATTGCTCTGGCGTCATGGGCCGACGGGCTCCGCGGTTCCTGTAGCCATCGATCGCGAGTCGCCAACCGCGCGTGTAATGCGCGTAAACGCTCCAGGCGTGCGATCGAGCACCCAACTCACGGCGCTTTCGTCATGGACGATGGCCGCGTCCACGACGGGGTGCCGACGTTCAGCTGGATCCGGAACGGATCGAGCGTAGCAGGCCTGATAAGTGCCGCGGCGCCTACCCCTGATCCAAGGACCCTGGCGATGCCACGATCCAATTACCGGGTGTAGCCCTGCAATGTTGGGCGGTGCTGAGCGGCTGCCCATGGCATCAGCCAGCAGCTTGACGTGGTAGTTCATCGCGCCCTCCGTTGTCTTCAATGCCGAATTGCTTGCCGTCCGATCGCCGTATCCAAGGCACCGGCTCGATCCCGTATTCGCGCAAAATGCTGCAGGGGACCTCGCAGCCCTCTCGCCCGGGCTCACCACCGGGCCCGAACCAGGAACGGGAGTAAGCCGGCATCCTCATGTAGCCGTTCATCCACTTGTGCCAATCGACGGCAGCACCCTCCGTCGCGAAATTCGGAGCTGACGCTGGGGCAGCGGTCGGCAGATCATCCTCCCATCGGCACTGATTGAGCCACGTCACCGCCTGCGGGATGAACCTCGTTCCCTCTTGCCCTCGACGGCGCAGATCGGCGCGGTAGCGCTTGGCGCCATCGATCATGACCTGCTCGTCGACGCCGGATTCCACGGCGCGCTGATAGGCCTTCAGGGCTTCTTTCCGTGGATTGGGACCATCTCGGCGCGGGTACTCCGCCCAGAATTCGTTGAAACGTCCAACGCTCGCCGGAGCGCGCTTCGCGCGCGTCTGTGTTTGTTTTATTTGTTTATTGTTTTCTCGTTTGTCCCGCTGCTGTCCCGCGAGCGTCCCATCATCTGTCCCTGATTGCGTCTCGCTTTCTGTCCCGGTTTCATCCATCGACCCCTGATATTTTTCATAATTACATACGGTTATGATGAGTGGGTGCGTCCCGCGACGTGTCTCATTTTCAGTCCCGATCATCGTCTCGGTTTTTAAGCGTTTCAAAAAACGATCTACGCGCGACTTACTCCACCCCCACGCCTGCGCCATGAAGCGGACGGATGCGCAAAGCTGACCACGCTGGAGCTCGACAAGCGAACCAGCGACGTTGCGCTTGCGCGACCGATACGCCGCCTCACCGATCAGCCACTGGAACGCCTCACGCTCTGTGTAGGGCTCTGGCGCGAAGAACGGATGCTGCCAAAAGCCGCGATCGACGACATAGAACCCGCGCTCGCTCATGAGCCGTACCTCGACAAGTTGTCGACCGCAGAGAGGGCTGGATTGCACCACAGCTTGATCAGCTTCGTCGAACCCAGACGATTCTTACCGACGATCAGTTCCAGCTTGTCGCGCTGCTGCTCGCCCTGCTCCACCACGTTTGGGTCAAGGTCGCGCCAGCCGGGTGACCGCTCGATGTAGTAGAACGGCCGGTAGATCAGTCCGACAAAGTCGGCGTGCTCTTCGATGTTCCCGGAATCGCGAAGGTCCGCCATTGTCGGGCGCTTGTCGTCCCGGTTCTCCACCGAGCGGTTCAGCTGCGAGAGCATGACGACCGCGCAATCCAATCGCTTGGCCATGGTCTTGCCGGCAAGCGCCACCTCGCCCAGTTCGTGTACGCGCTGGCCGCGGTACCGATCCGACGACTTGATGAGGCCGAGGTAGTCGACGAAGACGGCACCCAGGCGCATGCCCGCCCGGGCGAAGACATCGCGGTCAATCCGGGATCGAGCTTCAATCTCCGCCATCGACAAGCCACCCGATGCGTCGATGCGGATTGCCAGTTTCGACATGCGTTCGGCCGCTTGGGCCACGCGATTTCGCGCGCCCTCGTCAAGGGAACCCGCGACGATATCGCGGTACGGGATCGGCATCTGGGTGTGAGCAAGCTCGTCGGCTACCAGCCGCGCCATTATTTCCTTGGTGTCGATCTCGAGCGAGAAAATCGACACGCCAGCCCCCTTCCGAGCAATGCGCCGTGCGGCGGATGCTCCGAGCACCGTTTTACCCATGCCGGGACGCCCTGCGAGGATGTAGAGGCGTCCCGATCTCCAGCCGCCGGCAATCGTATGGTCCAGATCCGCCAGTCCAGAGGGGACAACGTAGGAGCCGTCCTCATCGAGCAAGAGCGGCACGAAATCGCGGAACGAGCCTCGAACAGACGGATCGGTCGTTGCTGATGCCCGGAGCTCGTCGAGCTGGTCCCAGGCGCTGGAAATCGCGAGGTTAGGCAGCACCCCGTCGGCCGACGAACGCTGGAGATCACCAGCGACGCCGATCACCGCGCGCATCTGTGCGAGATCGCGCACGACACCGACGAACGTCTGTAACTCGGGCTCGGTGACCGCGGCCTCGCTCGACAGCCGGGCAAGGTATTGCGCGATGGTCATGCCCCGCCCGATCTGCATATCCGGGAAGGCATCCTTAAGCGTGATCACGTTTGCCACCTTGCCGGCGGCGATCATCTGGCTTGCTTGATGGAAGATTTGAGCGTGAAGGGGCTCAAAGAAGGCGTTCGGATCGATGGTACCGGCGATCAGGCCATAGCGCTTGTTGTTCAGCAGAATTGAGCCGAGCAGCGCCTGCTCGGCCTCGATATTATGAGGCGGTATCGGCGGAACGGTCATTGGCGGCTCGGAACCCCGCCATGGACTGCCGCTCGGGTCTCTCGGTCACCGACAAACTCGGCAAGGAAGCGTGACCACGAGCGGCCTGCGGCCAACCCATCCTCGATCGAGTTGGAAGCCATAGCCTTCTCGCGAGCCTCACAAAACTCGCGCCACAGCCGATCCACGCGCGTTTCAAGCTGCTTGATCTCAGCGGCCACTGCTTAGCCTCCGGAGTTCAGTTTCGACCGAAGGATCAATCCACAATGCGACACGTTCGGCCCAATGCGAGCCCGCCACGCCCAATCGCAGCAGTCCCTCAGCGAGGGATCGGCGAACTCGCCGCCTCCAGTAAGAGTTCGAGGCGAGCAATTCGGCTACGGAGTTCGGTAAGCGCATCATCTGTCCCGGCATTCTGCGCAGGCGGGGCCAACGCACGGAGTTGTTCGACTTCCTCGGCGCGGATACGCACGCGCCGGTCTCGGTACCAGACGTCCCGGATACGGCCCGGCGACCACCCCGTCAGCTTGCGCTGCAGGCGCCGGAATATGCCCTTGATGGACTCTCCGGCTTCGCCATCGCCAGCGATCTGTCGCAGGAGGCTCGAAGCCTCATCCAAAGTCGTTGATCGGCTCATTTCCGATGCCTTGTCGGATTTTTCCGATGCCATCCGTGCTTCTCCTTGTCTGGAGAGAGCACGGATGGCGGTTACGCCTGACGCTACTCACACTCAGCCGGCCGTCGCCGCGGCCTAGGAAACTTTGGCGACGTCCGATCACAATTGTTCAGCGCCGACCGGCGCCTGTTGAAGAGGATCCAGTGATGAAGGTTCGGCACCGACATCGCCGGCAACCGGCGCCGCCGTCGCGGCAGTTGCACCTAGCTCTAGCGATCGCGCGGTATCGGGCGTGGGATGCTGATCTGATCGATAGGCACGGTCCGCTGTACTATCGGCGGATGGGGTTCTCGGTGCATTAGGCGGCGGGTACAGGTCTGGCCGCTGAATATGCCGCGGGATTCCTGTCAATCGCTCGACCTCTAAGACCCGGCGAAGTGGCACCCGCTTCCACTGAGATATAGCTTGCGGCGTAATCGCAAGTCCGGCGGCCAGAGCGTCACCGGTTCCGACGGCTCTGATTGCAAGTAGGAGCGCTTGGTCTTTCTCAGCCATGCCGCCGTATAAAGCATAGCTTGAGTTTAAAGTAAAGCGTTGCTTTGTTTACAGAGTAAAGCCATGCTTTATCATGCTGATATGGATACAAAATCGATCGGAAAACGCATTGCCGAAGCTCGCGCATTTGGCATCGGAAGGCGAGTAACCCAGGCCGAATTGGCGAACGTGCTGGGGGTTACTCCACAAGCAGTATCGGGCTGGGAGCGAGGCGAAGCAACTCCCGAGTCCGACAAGCTCATAACGATCGCTAACTTCTTGGGAATCTCGACCGGATGGCTTCTAGGAGGCGAAGCCATGGATGCGGCACCAACGCCGAACGACCGTCACACGGTGTTTGTTCGGTTGATGGACGCATTACCCGCCAGCAAATTGTCCGCGCCGATGACGCCGACCGCGTCAGAGCAGTACCCTTTGATCATTATGAGCAATCTCGGTCGCGGTGAATATATCGCCCTCACTGTCCAAGGCGACCCAATGGATAGGATCTCCCCACAAGGGTCGATTATCGCCGTGAACAAGGCCGACCGAGTCTTGGTGCCTGGAAAGCCGTATGTGTTCTGCCACCGCGGAAAAGTGGCGTATCGAATATGGCGTTCCGATCCAGCGCGGCTGCAGCCTTATTCGACAAATCCCATCCACGAACCGATCTACCTCAAAGACCAGACCGAAGCTGAGCAGATCCTCGTGGGGCGCGTTAGGCGCACGACGCTGGACCTGTAACCGGGTCAAGCCGGCGCCGCTATGCCCTGCGGTCGCAATGTAAAGCATTGCTTGACTATCAACTAAAGCTATGCTTTATACACTCCATCGACAGACTGGAGCTCGCCGATGGTCCGGAACCGCAGCCAGATTTCCCAAGAGCCTACGGGCTCCGTGACAGCCTGCAATCGCGGCCACACGCAGATCAGCTCAGATATCGATCTGGACCAGTCCGGTAGCATCTGTGCTGCCTTCCGACGGAGGCCTCAGTGACCGTCCGCTCTCAAGCCATCCGGCTGATCGGCGTCGACGACCGCTTCACCGAGACCGGCCACGTCGTGGTCGAGGTCGGCGGCGCCTACCCTGAAGTGGTGATGTTCAACGGCGATCCGTTCATCGCTACCGGCGATCAGCCAGCGATGCCGGATCCGACCATTCCGCTCCAGTACCGCAAGGTGCGCCCGTATCGGTTCGTGCGGAGGGCGCTGCCATGATGCCCGGCGACCACCTGCAGCTTTCGCAACCTCCTGCGGTTTCGCTAACGACCTGCAAGCGCGGCCATGCCCTGGTCGGCGACAACCTGCGGCACCACCCGCGCCGGGGATATCGGATCTGCGTCGCCTGCCTGAGAGAGGCCAAGGTCCGCTACCAGAGGCGCTATCCTGAGCGGATCAAAAGCCAGCGGGAGGCATGGCGAGCAGCAAATCCCGAGAAGGCTGCAACGATGAAGCTCGAATCCCAAAAGCGATATCGGGACCGGGCATCAAAGGATGGCACACTCTATTTTGGGTACACCAAGAACGTGCTCCAGGCTGTCGGCCGCGAGCGGCTGGAGGCGGCATTTGAGACCGTCCGACGCACCGGTCAGATGGCAGACATCTATCCCGTGATTGGCAGTGTCGGGCGCTGGCGCGCGATACGCCTGTTTTACCCGAAGATCGCAAATCGAATGGACGCCGCCTGGAAGCAGGGCCGCGTCAATAGCAAAGTCGAGATCATCAAGCCGGCGAAGCCCGCAATCATTCGTCTGGCTGCGGTCGATCTCCTCGATCGCATCAACGCTGTCGTCCCGCGCGGGCTGCCACGGGATCAGCGCCAAGACATCGTCAGTGACATGGTCGAGGCGGTGTTCGCCGGTCATATCCGGCCCGATGCTATCGCCCAACACGTCGCCCAGTTCGTGCGCGCCAGCTTCCGGTCCGACCATAACAAGTTCGGACCGCTTTCGCTCGACCTTCCCGCATTTCGAGAAGGCGACACTCCACTCATCGAGACCATCGACAAGGGGCTATGGCAATGACTGCACTTGCGCACCAAACACCGAACTTGAGCACCCCGATCCGGCGTCGAACCAAGATTGCAGGGCGGAAGGCACGTAAAGCTAAGATGCCCGATCCGATCAAGTTGAGGAATGAACTGCCGTTCTTTCTCAATGGCACGCAAAATCGCGAACCGTGCTATTGGAATGTCATTCCATCCGGGAACTATAGCCAAGACCTGAAAACAGGCGGCGAGTACGCCCGCGCCTTCCTTCCCATGCTTATGTACAACGGCGGGGCCTCCGACCTTGGTGTCATCGTTGACGACATGGCTAAAGCCGCGCGCAAACTGCGCCCAGACAGCAAGGGGCGCGCGATCGATGCCGTCGCGCTCGGCTTTCTCCTGGAGATCGGCGGCATCATTCAGGGGCTGATCGGCGCAACTGCTATCAGTACAGCAGCGATCAAGAGCCGCGATCGGAAACGTTGTGACGACATCGTTAAACTCGTCGAGAGCGGCGAGGTTTTCAAGGGCCTGCATCGCTCGACGCTATTTCACAATCCGAACGCTAGCATTTTTGATTGAAGAGTATCCAATGATCGCCACACAATCAGTCCCAGCTCCGCCGATCTTTGTTCCAGCCGTTCCAGCAAGGAACCACTTCGCTGCTCGGAACCGAGAGGAGCAGTCGAAACGCCGATTTCCGGAGCCCTCGGCGCCCCTAAGGAATCAGAAGTCGTTCTCGGATTTGTTCTGCGCTGAATACCTTCGTCGAGCGGCAACATTGGTTCGATCAATCCGGAAAAATCGGCGACACAAAAACTCAGCTTCGGCTGTGTTCGATGACGTGGAACGCGCATATCGCGATATTGTCGCGGCGAGGAAACGGTTGGCCAAGCTGTGCAAGCAGCTTCCGGCGAACAGAACGAAGTCATTCCCCCTCGTTGTGCTTCCTCGAGAAGGTAGAGAAACAAGCTTCGCCAGCGAGGTGATCAGGTACTTTGACGATTGGATCAAAGAGGCTCGCGCTCAAGGGCAAGCTTGGATCGAAATCAATTGCATCAAAGAAAAAAAGATCGAACGTCTCAAAACGCTGAAGGCCCGTACTGACGCTTTGCTGGAGGATCAGAAACTATCTGGCCTCTACGCTCTCCGTGTCGAAACTGCGGCGCGCGAGTCCGCACTTCACAGCCTGACGTTCGAGGCCTGCTTTTCAATCAAGCTTACGTCTCGGCTGGATTGCCAGAAAGCTGCCCACCTCATTCGCACTTTAGCCAAGTGGGAAGTTGCTCGTCCCGAATACCGGATCGAGTTCAATCCCTATCAGATAGCAGCTCTGAGCAAGCGCCTTATGACAGCGCTCGCCAACCCTTCATTTCGGTAAAGCTCCCGATGTCGGCACGCCCCACTACTGACATCGGCACGACGGACGCGACGGCCCCTGCCCCAGGCTCGTCGCGTCCGTCCTCCCAAATGAAGATGGGAAATCGCACTGCGGAAGTCGATCAGCCGATGCTGCAGATGCTTCTGTCGGACATCTACAACCAGTTCGAGGGTTCGCAGGAAATGGAAGAGTACCGGGACCGTCACAACATCAATTCAGCCGCCGTGCTGACCGTAATTGACGATGAGACCGCGGCCGCTTTGGTTGAGCATCTAAAGCCACGGATCGAAGGAAAGACTGTCGTCGAGATCGGCGGCGGTATCGGCCTGCTTTCCCTCCACATTGCGAGGGTGGCGAAGCGTGTCTACTGCTTCGAGGCAAACCCGCTCTGGTCTTGGACCTTCGCCAAAGTCCTTCTAAGCCAGAAGCCGAAGAACATCTCATACATATTCGGTGCCGCTGACGAGTTCGTCGGGACCATCCAAGCCGACGTCACGGTGATCGCCACCCACTCCGATATTGCCGGGATGAGACTCGTTGGACAGCAATTCGCGCCGGCCGTCATCGACATCTACGGCGAGATCATAGACACGAACCCGGAAGCCTTCGACCCGTTCGCGCGCCGGGCAAGGTATTACGCCTGAAGTCATGGCCGAGGTCGACAAAACCGCCCCCATGAGGCTTGCAGACGCCGTCAGGATCGCCTTTCCTAAGGGCGGTATGACGGTCGCCGGACTGCGCCGCGAGATCAACCGGGGCCGGCTGATCCCTGAGAAGATCGCCGGCAAGCACTTTGTGACCTTGGCCGGTATTGAGGAGATGCGAAGGAAATGCCGCGTAGAAGCAAAGGAGCCAGGCTCGAGCTTCGCCCTGCCCGGCGCGACGCCTCCGGAAGGATCACCCACCGAGCGACCTGGATCATCCGAGATGGCCCCAAGTATCGCGGCACAGGATGCCTTGAGCATGAAGTTGCAAAGGCTGAGCGAGCGCTAAAGGCATACATCGACGGGAAATACTCGCCGCAGCGCAAGGAACGTGACATCGACACCATCCCGATCGCCGATGTGCTGTCCATATTCGTCGATGATCGGCCGGACCTTTACGGCGACGACGCCCCCGATTCCAAGAAGTACGTTTCCAGGATGAAGCGCCTCAACGCCTTTTGGGGCAAGCTGATGCTGGGTGAGGTCAACAAGGCGAAGTCCAACGAATACGTCAAGGAGCGGGGCAACAAGGGCGGAGCTCGCCGCGACCTGGAAGACCTGCGATCGGCAATTACCCACCACGCGGACGAGGGACTGCACCGCGGCATAGTCAAGGTGAAACTGCCGAAGAAGGGCGAGCCTCGCGATGGATGGTTGACGCGGGACATGGCCGCCAGGCTGATTTGGGTCTGCTGGCGGGCCCGAGAGATCCAGACGGTGCACCGCGGGCCGAACAAGGGGCAGAAGATCGAGACCGAGAAGCGGCCCCTGCGCCATCTGGCGCGGTTTATCGTCATAGGCATCTATAGCGGAACCCGGGCTGGTGCGATCGCCTCAGCCTCGCCGATCGCGGCTATCGGGCGGTCCTTCGTCGACCTGGAGCGGGGCGTCTATTACCGGCGCCGGCAGGGACAGGCGCAGACCAACAAGCGCCAGCCGCCCATGCCGATCCCTCCTCGCCTGCTGGCGCACCTGCGGCGCTGGCACGCGCGCGGCATCATCAAGCGCCATTTCGTCGAGTTCAATGGCCAGCCGGTGGCGTCGGTCAAGACGGCCTTCGCGCGCGCTGTGAAGCTCGCAAAGCTGGGCAAGGGCATCTCGCCGCACACCCTCCGGCACACCGCTGCG
Source organism: Bradyrhizobium sp. C9 (assembly GCF_002532045.1). Lineage (GTDB taxonomy): Bacteria > Pseudomonadota > Alphaproteobacteria > Rhizobiales > Xanthobacteraceae > Bradyrhizobium. The sequence continues at coordinate 122,168 of NZ_NWTG01000016.1, forward strand.
ACCTGGCTGATGCAAAACGGCACCGAGCCATGGCAGGCCGCCGGCTATCTCGGCATGTCAGTGGAGACCCTGCTGAGGGTCTATGGCCATCATCATCCCGACTTCCTGGCGGACGCTGTCGAGAAGATGACAGCGAAGCCAAAGCGGCGATCTACCGCCACAGCTACGCCACAGAAACGCAGTGAACAAACCGAGACGAACGTTATCAAACTGCCGAAAAAATCATGAGTTTCCAACGAACCTATGCATCTTTCCGGCGCTCATAACGGTCTGGTTGCAGGTTCGAGTCCTGCCGGGCCCACCAAAGAGATCAATGTCCTACCGGATTCTCGTTGCCCGCAGCGCGACGACCGCACCAGAAACGTGCACTTTTGTGGGAGCGGTCCGCGCTCCGCGGAGACCTTTCACCGCCCCAGATCCGGCTCGACAAGAAGTTGAACTCCGACGATGCGCTCGATAAGCATGAGGGGCCTGTCGGCGCGCTGCGAGACAGGGAGGGCCGGCACCGAGACCGTCGGCGTGACGATCACGTCGGCCTGGTCGAACAGGGCTTGCACCCGTCTCAGCAGGTCGGTTCGCGCGAACAGCGCATTGCGCACGGCCTGCGATTACTACAAGGCGCTGGCGACCATTCAGGGTGACCAGGCATTCCGGCCGCTTTCCGAGAGCGAGTGTCCGCTGATCAAGTAGAACTGCGTTTCGCCGACCGGAGGTGCTGCATCGCTACGGGAAACGCTAACGCGTACCCAGGCCGCGCGCATTCGCGACCTGCATCGGCTCGAATTCGTGAACCTTCTCGGGCCGCAGCTTGCGATAGACCGGCGCCACGCTGCGATCCTCATCCACCAGCGTCAAGCGGTCGATCTCGGTCAGATCCTTGGGCGTGAACGCGATCTCCAGTGCCCCGATGTTCTGGGAAATGTGTTCGGGTTTGTCCGCTCCGGCGATGACCGTCGACATCGCCGGACGCGACAACAGCCATGCCAGCGACATCTGTGGCAGCGTCCACCCCCTCGATTCGGCGAACGCCTTGAGCTTCTCCTGGACGTCCCAGTTGCGCCGACTGTTCCATGCCGCGTAGCTCGGGCTCGCGGCGGCACGCGTGCCAGGAATTGCCGGCGCATCCCGCCGGTACATGCCGGTCAGCAACCCTCCTGCCAACGGAAAGTACGAGTTCATGCCGATGCCATACCTGACGCAGAACGGCACCATGCGCTTCTCGATGTCGCGGTAGAGCAGGCTGTAGTGGTCCTGTGTCGAGATGAACTTCTGAAGATTGTGTTTCTCGGCGATCCAGAACGCCTCGCAGATCTCCCATTCGAAAAAGTTGGCGACGCCGAGGTACCGCACCTTGCCAGCGTGGACCAGATCGTCCAGCGCGCCGAGCGTCTCCTCGATCGGCGTGCGGCGGTCCGGCCAGTGCACCTGGTAAAGATCGATGTAATCAGTCTTGAGCCGCCGCAGGCTCGCTTCGCAGGCCCGCACGATGTGAAGCCGCGACGTCCCGATATCGTTTGGACCGTGATCCATCCGGTTGCTGAACTTGGTGGCGATCACCGCGCGTTCCCGTCGGCCGGACAGCGCCGCGCCGAGCCTCTCCTCGGACGTGCCGATGCCATAGCTGTCGGCCGTGTCGAAATAGTTGATGCCGCGGTCCATCGCGTGGTGCACCACGGCCTCGGCGCCCTTCGCATCGACGAACTCGCCGAAGGAAAAGCAACCGACACCCATCTCGGATACAGTTAGTCCGGACTTGCCGACCCTGCGGTACTTCATGCCGCCGGCGCTTTGCACCTCAAGCCCGATCGCGGTGACTTTCGCACCTGCACGTGTCGCTTCGGACGCTGAGACGGTCATTGGAGCCTCCCGTTTTTCTTGCGTTATTTGTTGTTGTCCTGCCAGACGAACAGGCGCCCACCCAGCGCGAGCAACAGCCGGTCAACGGCAAATCCCATGCCTGCGATGACCAGGATGCCGCTCCACATCAGCGCGGGATCGAACGAGCGTTCGGCAAACATGATGAGATAGCCGAGACCGTCATTGGCCGCGATCAGCTCGGACGCGACGATCAGCAGGAATGCCGTCGAGGTGGCGACGCGAAGGCCGGCAAACACGATAGGCAGCGCGGCCGGCAGGACGACATGCCAGATCAGCTGGCGCTGGCTGGCGCCCTTGGTCAGAGCGTTCCAGATGAAGAACTTGTCGACATTCTTCACACCGGTATAGGTGTTGATCACGATCGGGAAGAAACAGCCGAGGAAGATCAGTCCGATTTTGGAGGCATCACCGATCCCGAGAAAGATCATCATCAGCGGGAACAGCGCGAGCTTGGGTGTCGGAAACAGCGCCGAGATCAGCGGGTCGAGAAAGCTTTCAATGACGCGGACGCGCCCCATCAGGACGCCGGCGCCGATGCCGGCGACCGCGGCCAGACCGAGCCCGGCACCGGCCCGCATGAAGCTGACCCCGATGTGATGCAGGAGCTCATGGGTGACGAAGACCTCCTGGTAGAAGGTTCTGGCGACATCCTCGAGCGGCGGCATGAACATCGGATCGAGCAGATCGAGGCGCGACAGGATTTCCCAGATCAGAAAGATCAGGAACACCGGATAGTAGCGGACGACCGCCGCAAACCTGATCCGGTGGAGTTCGGCGGCGGGCGACTTTGGCGCACCCGGCCCCTCGCCTTCAGCACGCGAGGCGGAATCGGATACCGTCACGATCGTCATCCGATCACCTCCATGGTTTCCTGGCGAATCGCCGACCAGATATGGCCGCGCAGCCTGCCGAACTCCGGCAGCGTGCGCGTCTCCTGCCGCGGACGCGGCAGATCGACCCGGACCACCTCCTTGACCCGTCCCGGCAGTGGCGACATCACGACGATCCGGTCCGAGAGCAGCACCGCCTCGTCGATGCTGTGGGTCACGAACAGCACGGTCTTGCGGTCGCGCTCCCATAGTTGCAGCAACTGATCCTGCAGAACCTCGCGCGAGAGCGAATCCAGCGCACCGAACGGCTCGTCCATCAAGAACACGCTCGGGCCGCAGGCCAGCATCTGGGCGATCGCGATGCGCTGCTTCATGCCGCCGGAGAGCTCCCGCGGATAGAAGTTCGCGAACTTGCTCAAGCCGACCATGTCGAGATAGCGCGCTACCAGCGAACGCCGCTCGCTCTCCGCAACGCCACGCATCTGCGGGCCGAATGCGACGTTCTCGGCAACCGTCCGCCACGGAAAGATACTGGAATTCTGCAGCACCAGCCCGCGGTCCGGGTCCGGGCCGACGATCGGCTTACCGTCCACCAGCACCTCGCCGTCGCTGGATCGGAGCAGGCCTGCGATGATGTAGAGCAATGTCGACTTGCCGCAGCCCGACGGGCCGACGATGCTGACGAATTCGCCGCGATGCGCCTGCAGATCGACCCGGTCGAGCGCCAGCAAGTCGCGGCCTCGGCCCGAGCTGAAGCGCTGGCTGATCCGCCGCACATCAACGTGAACGGCAGCCGCATCGGGATGAGTGATGGCCGCGCTCGTCATTGGCTGACCACCTTGTCCTCGTCCCATTTCATGCCGAGCCGCCCATAGGCCTTGCGCAGGTAGCTGATGTCGACGATCTGCTCGTAGGTCACCACCGGCTTGCCGCGAAGCTGACCGGACTCGGTCAGGATCTTGCCGTAGGCTACGAACGTCGCCTTGGGCAGATCGAGAGGGTTCAACAGATCCCGTTCGCGGCCGGTTGACGCGATGCGCAGCTTGAAGAAGGCCTCGTTGGTGTCGGTATCGAGCTTCAACGCTTTCGCCATGATCTCCTTGACCTTCACGCCACCATTTTGCGTGACATCGTCCTCGATGAATTTCCGCGTCGTCAGCATCCCCATCAGGAACCGCACGGCCTCCTCCTCGTGATCCCTGAGCCAGTCGGCGCGCGCGGTGATGACTTGCGACATATCGATCGCGATTTGCGTGATCTCATCGCTGGTCATCAACTGCGTGGTTGGTATGCGTTGCGACACATGGTAGGCGCCGATCGCCGTCATGACGGCGGCATCCACTTCGTTGTGAACCAGCGCGCCCTCCATCTGCGTATACGGCATGCTCAGGAACCTGACGCCGTTCGGGTCGACGCCGGCTTCCCGGAACCTGTCGCGGAGAGCGAGGTACCAATTCGACGACAAGCCGAACACCGCGATCCGCTTGCCAGCCAGGTCCTTGAGCGATTGCACTCCGGTGTCCTTGCGAGCGGTCAGATTGACCGCCGACCAGCGGTTTCCCTGCTTGTCGGTGAACGCATATTCGACGGCCGCGATCACCTTGAGCGGTGCGCCGAGCGACGTCATCTGTAGTGTCGGCACAGGCGCTACGGCTGCAAGATCGACCTGTCGTGCCGTCAGCGCTTCGAGCTCCGGCGCGTTGTCGTTGAAACTCTGCAAATCGAGTTTCAGCCCCTGGGCTTCGTAGGTCCGCTGCTCGAAACCGACCCAGAACGGCGCAACCGGCGTCGAGGCCTGCCATCCGAAGCGCAGCGGCCGGGGCTGGAGGTCTTGCGCCTGAACCGCGGGCGCGGCGAACAGGGTCAGCGCAAGTCCTATCAATGCCGTTCTCAACATCGCTCCCTCCCGTGGTTCGGCGATTTTCTCGCCTTCTTGATCATTTGCCGCGGCGAAGCCGCTATGGTGGTCTGCCGCGCGATTGCATGCGCCGATACGCCAGCGCATACGGTTTCAACGTGCTCAGGATCAGCAGCAGGATGACCGGGCCGACCATGAGCGTGAATCCGGCCATCGCGTAGCGCAGCATGGCTTCGTCATGAAAGAACCTGTCGGTAATCAGCGCGATCGCGGTGGGACCGAAACCGCCGCCGACCACGCTGATCGAGAACAGATAGAGCGCGCTGATCTGGCCGCGCATCTCGTTCGGCGTGACGATCTGGATTGCCGCGTTCTGGCCGGGAGCCGTCATGCTCAAGGCGGTAAAGCCGAGAAAGCCAAGCGCAAGCGACAACCATGGATCCGGCATCAACGGCATCGCAACGAACATCGGCAAGGTCAGGCCGTAGGCGAGCAGGCACGACACCACCAGCGCGTCCTGTGGCCGCCGCTTGTTGAGATATTCCGCCAGCAGCGTGCCGAGGGACAGCCCGAGCGGCGTCGCGATCAGGATGGCACCGCCGAGCAGCGGGCCGACCCGTTCCGGCCCCCAGCCATAGGTCCGCTGGAAGAAGGCCGGCCGCCATGCCTGCAATCCGTAACTCTCGACCGAGGCGATGGCGATGCTGAGAAACAGCGGCGCGTAGAACCTCCAGTTCAGACGGAGAAAGCGCACGACGTCGCGCAGCGGCACTGCGCTCCTGGATCTCCGGTCGCGCCGCTCCGGCTCGTGCACGGTTCCCCACATCACAAGCGCGAGCAGCAGCCCTGGCAATCCGGTCGCGAGCAGCACGAGGTGCCAGTCGCGCACGACGATACCGCCCGGGAGCGACAAGGGCGGCAGGCCGGCAAAGGCAGCGAGCAGACCCCCGCCAAGCGCGAGCGCGCCGGCCATGCCACCGGTGATGCCCAGTTGAAAGATCGCAAAGGCGCGCGGCAGCTTGTCGTGCGGCACGAGGTCCGCGATCATCGACATCGAGCACGGCCCCTTGACCGACTCGGCGGCCCCGACGAGCGCGCGTGCCGCGAACAGCTGCCAGAGCTGCTGAGCGAGGCCGCATAGCACGGTGGCAAGGCTCCACAGCGTCAAACCCGTGGTCAGGATCACCTTGCGGCTTCGGGTATCGGCAAGCCGCGACAGCGGAAAGCTGAACAGCACATAGGCGAACGAAAAGGTCAGGCCGATCAGAAGGCTGATCTCGGTGTCGGACAGATGCAGATCGCGCTTGATCGGTCCGACCAGCAGGTTGACGATACCGCGATCGATGTTCGACATCATCGAGACCAGAGAAAGCACGACGACGCTGTACCAGGCGCGCGACGACGCCGGTAACGTAAAGGCCCGCTCAGCGGCCTGATGCGCTACGACTTCGCTTTCCAACGCCAAGATCGTCTCCCTGCCAGCAATCCCAGTTCTTGTCGCTATCGGTCTGCAGATATCGAATCGCCGAGATCGCGGCCGTCGCGGCGTCGCCGGCGACCGACGCAAGCAGGCGCACGGAACGGCTTCGAATGTCGCCAGCAGCGAACAGGCCCGGCAGCGAGGTCCGCATCATCAGGTCGGTCTCGATGTGGCCATCGCTGTCGAGCGCAACGAGGTCCCGCAGCAAAGCGCTGCGCGGCTCGAGCCCGGGATAGACGAACACCGCGCCGCACGTGGTACGTTCGATCTGCTCGCCGCGGCGGATGACGATCGCCCTCACCTGCCGATCGCCTTCGATCGCAACGACATCTGCGTCGCTGACTATGCTGACATGGGGCAGCGCGGCGAGTTGTGCGATCGCGGGGGAACGAGCGGACGGCGATCGTCCGCGGTGAACAAGCGTGAGCTCGGACGCATGGCCCGCGAGCACCAGCGCCTCATCGACTGCCGAATCGCCGCCGCCGACCACGGCGACCGCCTGGCCCGTGAACAACGGGCCGTCGCAGGCCGCGCAGTGCGAGACGCCGCGGCCAACAAACTCCGCTTCACCCGCGACCCCCAATTGGCGCAATGACGACCCGGCGGCCATGATCACGGTGCGGGCCACGACTTCATCTTCGCCGCAGACCACGCGAAAGGCGCCGTCGCCGGGAACGAGCGCAGACACGCGGTCGAGCCGAACGGCAGCGCCGGCCGCCTCCGCCTGCTGCTGCAGCAGAGGACCGAGCTCATATCCTGCGACGCCATCCGGATATCCCGGAAAGTTTCGGATCCTCTCGATCGTCGCAACCTGGCCGCCCGGCATCGATTGTTCGATGACCAGCGTATTTGCGCCACGCTCCGCCGCAATCATGGCCGCGGTCAGGCCGGCTACGCCCGCTCCGATGACGACGACGTCTGCGTCTTGCATGACGGTTTGTGCCTGCGGATGTTTGCTCAGCGCCAGTCGTCGACCGATACGGTGGCGCGGTTCTTTGCGCCCATGATCTGCCAGTAGCCGTTGGTCTCACCGCCAACCACGACGACGTTGATCTCCTCCTCGAGGAACATCGGGATCAGCGCATCCGGCGCAGCCTTCAGCCGCGTCGCCAGCGGCTCGACGCCGAGCGTGGCGTTCGGATAGATGTAGTTCTGCACGAGCTGCATGTCCCAGTAGCGGCCGGCGGGCATCTGCGCCGTCTCGTGAACGAAGCGGATCAACTTGTCTTTGGTGTCGAAACCGCCACGGTCGATGAATTGGCGCGCCGTAATCGGATCGAGCAGCAGCACCGGCGCCGTCACGGTGTCGACCGCAACAAGCATGTCGCGCACATGCTCACGCCAGTATTCCTTGCGCAGGCCGAGACCGAAAGTCGTCGAGCGGCAGCCAAAGAACACGCTGACGACGCTGTCTTCCGCCTTGAAGCCGCGCTGCACATGCAGCGGCTCCCAGGGGCTGCGCTCCTCGCTTTCGGCGAAGGTAACGCTGTTGTAGGTGTAGGCGTTGCCAAGCGATCCCATGAACGTGTCGCCAGGGACCGATCCGCCTTGCAGGTTCTGCGACAACAGCCCGTAGGCGCGCCCGATCGTCGCGTTGGCGTGATTGTACGGTCCCATTGCGCCGATGCCGCAATTCATGCCGATCTCGTGGCGGATCGGGCCGTTGACCACCGCCATCGCAGAGCCCGAGCTCGATGTGCTGCCACGCGCCGTCACTTGCGAGGCGGCGAGCGCCAGGATCACCGGAAAATACTCGGGGCGGGCTCCCGCCATCACGGCATTCACGGCAACCTTCTCGACCGTGTATTCCCACGCTCCGCGATTATGCGTCGGCTGCATGCGGCCGACGATTTTGTCGGCGGGCTGGCTGGTGCCGGCGAGCATCGCCGCAACCCGCTCCTCGGTCGGCAGCACGATCGGCAGCTTGTCGGTCCAATGATTGCGCAGAAAGATCTCGTGCAGCTCGGCTTCGGTCGCGGGCTCGACGAGGCGCGGCGTCGATCGGTCCGCCTCGACCGGGTGACGGTTCGCCGCATGGCTGGTCAGGGCTTCAATGATCTCGCGCATCACCGGACGCCCCGTCACGGGGTCGTCGCCTTCGACATAAGAACGCAATTCAGTCGCGCTCTTTCCCATCACCGGTTGCGGCACGAACACCGTCGGCGCATCGGGCAAGCCGGCCATCCTGGTCACCGAGCGCACGACCTTGTCGAAGGTCGCCGTATGAAGCGCGACCGTCGGAATTCCGAATTTGGTCTCGAGGGTCACCGCATGGGTCGAAACCGCCGGCGAGCAAGTGCTGCAATGGCCGACGCCGATGATCGCGGCGTGTCCGTTTGCCTTGATCTCGGTCCACAATTCCTGGTCGTCGCGGCCGTAATAGCCGGCAAGCGAAACGAGCCTGACGGTGACCGATGGCATATGGCCGGCAAACCAGTTGGCGACCTCCTTCAGAAGTTCGATGGAGTCATCGAAGCGGCTGTCGATCAGGTAGATCGTCTTTCCATCGAGGCTCCCGAGCCGCGGTGCGAGCGACTTGCTGGTGATCTTCGGCGGATAGCCTACCGGATTGAGGCAGATGATCTGATTCTGGATAATGGCAGGAGCGGAAATAGCGATATTCATAACGCCACGAATCCTTCCCTTGCTGCCTTAGACGGCGGCTCTTTTGCTCAGTTTCGGACTGTCACCGTCCGAATTGTGCCCAATTCTGCATCAAAAATTTTAGTTGTCAATAAGATCGTCTGAAATAAGATCATTTATCGACCTTGAGGCGACCTGAGATGGCGGGCATAACGAGCCATGCGCCCTCTTGAGGAATGGACCACGACGTTGAGCACCGTTGAATTGCCGGAAACGCCGCCGCGCGAGGACATCAAGGGAGAGGAATTACAGCTTGGCCTGCATGGCCAGCGGCTCGGCTTCCGCGTACGGCGGTTACACCACCTGCTGAGCCAGCGGGTCGAGGAGGCCTTCGTGTCCTACGGCCTTCGCCCCGGCTCCCTCACGATGATGGTGCTGATATCGGCGAACCCCGGCTACTCGCAGGTCGAGTTGTCCCGGATCGGCAACCTCGACAAGTCGGCGATCGTGATGATCGTCGATGAGCTTGAAAAGCGCGGATTGGCGATCCGCGGCCGATCCTCCAGCGACCGGCGGCGCAATTCGCTGTTTCTGACGGCGCAGGGCGAGAAGCTGATGAAGGAAATGCACGAGATCGCGATGGCGACGGAGCAACCACTTCGCGACGGCCTGTCGGCGGAAGAATACGATCAGTTGTTCGAGTTGCTGGAGAAGGCCCGCACCATTGTTGCGGCATCGACTTGATGAGCGACCGCTCACGTTGACGATGGCGATCGCTGCCCTACGCCGAATAGCTTGCCCTCAGCACGTGCTTGAGGACCATGCCGGAGCCTTGCGCGGTAGCGCGTCGATGATTCGAGACGCTTGGGAATCTTGAATCCGCCGGGCCGAACATTCCTCCACTACCCGGACGGCGCGACGTTGACATAGGCGTCACCGCAATAGTGATCAGGACGACTGCAGTTGGCGAAACGCTCTTCCAGAACCAGGACGTATGACGTGTAAGTCGGATCGGTCGGCGGCCTGAACTTTAAATGAAGATCGAGATCGTCGAAGGATTGATTGGGACCTAACACATCCGCACCGCCAGACAGGTCCTTCGTATAGATCTCCGCCACTTTGTAGCCTTGAATGTCCGGGCTTTTTCCCGATTTGGCCGCCTGCACGGCCCATACCTGGATCCGCAAGGACCCTGAGGGATTGGTTCCGGTATTGTAGATACTCTTGATCGACACGTCGGCGCTGCCCGAACCGATCTTGAGCGATACCGGACCTTGAAAATCGATCCTGGAATCGAGGATTGTTTCTGCGCGTGCGCCGGCCGGAACGCTTGCCAAGACAATGGCAAGAGGAAACACCGAGTTCCATGTCAGATCGGATCGCATCAATCTCATGATACCCTCACTCGACGGGATGACCGCAACTCAGCATTGCGGGCCCGCGGAGAGCTTGCCGCACCATTCGAACGTTGTCTTCAAATCCGTGGTGGAGAACACCACGTAACCACGATATCGCTCATATCCCATAGCCGGCCTCCCATTGAGTTCGCCCTGCCACCAGGGACCGGCATTTCTGCCAAAAAAGCTGACAGCGGTGCCCGCGAATACGAAACGCAGGTCGTGCTGGCCATCGGCCGACATTTCATCACTGATCCTGCAGGGCTTCGGCGGCCCAACGTCAAGGTCACAGAAGCCCGACCATTTCGAGGGCCCCTTCTCCTGACCGCTTGCCGGTAATCCACAGATCACCATCGCTCCAGTCGCGGCCATGGCGCTGTAACGCATGAACATGATCATCATGCTATTCCCTCGAGGCGAGTCCCTCAGCAGAGCGAGAGCAACGGGAAGTCGTTTGGCGATCATGATCGAACTCAAGCCTTTCGCTCATTGAGATAGCGTTCCAGATAATCAGCAAAGCGCCTGTCATCCAGATGTCCAGAAAGACGATAGGGAGGATCGTAGGAGAACGCGAATTTGTATGTTCCGTCGCGTTCGATCGTCACATCGCAAGCCGTCCAGTAAAGACCGCTTTGGCCATGCACAACCTCCGCAACATTCTCCAAGCCTTTCGGCTTCATCTGAAAGACGAAAGTCGACCTTTTCAAATCTGCCGGCCGAAGAGCGCGCAATCGAGAAGGCAATCGTGCTGCTCGTCGTCTCAGGAGTATGCAGGAGAGTTTCGTAGTTTACGACGATCCGCTCCCACACCCGATCGTTCCAGTCACCATTCATGACATCGGACACACTCGCGACGATAGCTTTTGCTGTCTCCGCGTAGGCCTGCTCCAGCTCATTCATCGACGGCTCCAAGCGCTCGACTCCCTTGAGGCTCGAATTATATAGATGCCGGAGGCGCCGGCCAGATAATCCCGGCTAATGAAAGACGCCTTCCTCGAGCTGATTGGCAAACAGACACGAATGGCATCCGAGAACGGATGGGCATTCATGCGGTCGCGGACCAACATAGCAAGCCCTCCATGCCCTTTGCAGAAGTCGATTGGCTTAGTTGCCAGCATCTCCCGAGCAGCGTCGGAAGAACCGATCACCAGCGCATACAAATTGCGCTTCCGCGTGCGGAACTTGACGGCATCTGCCGTATGGCAAAGCCGCACGGATCGAAAACGACATGCCGAACAGACGGGTCATCCCCGGCCAGCAAGAACATAGACGTCCGTGATCATGCCCAGCAGCAAGGTTGTTCTCTTCACGAAAACATGACAGCACTTGTGCAACGACCTGCACACTCTCGACGTCGCACCGTGGCCGGCGCAAGGCGACGCGCGCTTGCCTTGAACTTTCCGAACGCCCCGGGCGGCGGAGAATCCCGATCGCCGGTATAGATTCTCTAATCTGAAACGCCAGAAAATCTGCGTTGTCATTCCGAGCTGGCGAGCCATAGTCCCCCACCGAGACAATCACTTCCTCGTCACGCCGGCTCGACTGAGCATCTGATTGTCTCACGCGATGCCAACTCGAACCGCTCCCTCACAGAGAAACATACATGCATCCAGTTTCCACCGAAGATCCGACTTACCGGAAGCGGATCAACGTCCTCAATACGAATATGGCCTATGTAGATGTGGGAGAAGGTGACCCGATCGTTTTCCTTCATGGGAATCCGACGCCGTCATACCTGTGGCGAAACATCATTCCGCACATCGTCCAGTTCGGAAGATGTCTTGCCCCTGACTTCGTCGGTATGGGTAACTCCGGGCCCGCACCCGACGGCTCCTATCGTTTCGTCGACCATCGCCGATATCTTGATGCGTGGTTCGAAGAAATGGACCTCACGCGGAACGTCATTCTCGTCGTTCACGATTGGGGATCGGCGCTCGGCTTTGACTGGGCTTTTCGCCACCAAGATCGCGTCAAGGCAATCGTTTACATGGAAGGAATAGTAAGACCCTTCTACTCCTGGGATGAGTGGCCGGCAGCAACGCGCGCCTTTTTTCAGGCCCAACGCACACCTCAGGGCGAAGAACTCATTCTCCAGAAGAATCTCTTCATCGAATATCTGCTACCGCTCCGCAATATCTCGAAGGATGCCATGGAGGTATACCGGCGACACTACCGCAACCCGGGCGCGTCTCGTCAACCGATGTTGACATGGACGCGTGAACTACCGATCGCGGGAGAGCCGGCCGACGTCTGCGAGATTGTCGAAACGTATTCAAATTGGTTGTCGACCAGCTTGATCCCAAAGCTGTTCATCGATGCGGAGCCCGCGGGGTTTCTGATTGGCGCTCAGCGCGAATTCTGTCGCGCGTGGCCTAACCAGCAGACGCTTATCGTCAACGGTTCGCACTTCCTTCAAGAGGAGGCACCGGAGGAAGTGGCAGACGCGACGGCGCGTTTCATCGCCAAGGTACAGGCGGGCCAGATCAGATAGCGGGGATGCGAGGCGGCACTTTGAAGCTGCATGCGCCTTGCGGGCGTCGACTCCTCCATAGCGCGTCGGCAAGTTCAGTCATCGTCATACGACATTTCCTGAACGCGACCTCACCTTTTTATGCCAGTTCAGCGTATGCTCACAGCAACTATGATCCGGGGACAGACGCATCGCGGCTCCTATCGCGGCGGGTCCCCAATAGCGGCAGCCGGGTCGCTTTGAAATCTGCCGAAGCCCGCCGGCGCCAGCAGCCGGCCAGTCCCGGATCGCAAGTCCAGCTCCCGACGCCTATCCGTCATCGAGACCCCGCCCGCGACGTACTTGCATAAATGGCCGCGCGATTGAATATTCGTTGCACTGTTTGCAATGATCAGGGTCATGCCGATGAACGCCAAGCTGGAGCCGCGCCGACTGCACTATTTCATGGAGGTGCTCAATAGCGGCTCCGTGCGCGGCGCGGCCGGCGCGCTCGGCATGGACGCCTCGGCAGTCAGCCGGGCGGTTGGCTTACTCGAGAAGGAATATGGCGCGCGCCTGCTGGAACGGCGCGGCCGCGGCGTTACGCCGACTGACGCCGGCCAACTGCTCGCCGCCTACCTGCACCGCCAGCAGGGCGAACGACAGGCGCTGCTCGCGCAAATGGACAGCATCCGCAAGGTCGAGTCGGGTCATATCGATCTCGTGACGGGCGAAGGTTATGTCGATTGGCTGGCCAGGAGCAGCTTGAGCCGCTTCATGCAAACCCACCCGAAGATCACGATCAGCCTCGATATCGGAAGCACAGACGAGATCGTCCAGCAGGTCGTGGAAGAACGCGCGCATATCGGCGTCCTGTTCAATCCGCCGCGCGATGATCGACTGCGCTCGCATCATTCGCAGCCGCATCCGATCAGGGCCGTGGTGCCGCGCGGGCACCCGCTGACCCGGCTCGGCCGGCCGCTCAAGCTCGCCGACCTCGCACCTTACCCGGGAGCCGCGATGCATCCGAACTACGGCCTGCGCCAGCATGTCCAGGCCGCCGAGATCAGCGAAGGCGTCCGCCTCAATTTCGCGTTCACCACCGCCTCGTTCGACGCGCTCGCCCATTACGTGACCGCCGGGCTTGGCTATGCGTTGGCATCGAGCCTTGCGATGACGGAGGCCGATGCCGCCAAGGTGGTGGCGCTGCCGATGAAGAATGCGCTGCTGCATCGTGGCCGCACCCACGTGGTCTCGCGTCAGGGACGCACCCTGCCGCCCGCCGCGATGCAGCTGCTGCGGATGATGGTCGCCGAGATGCGATCACCGGGAAGCGGTGCGCGGTAGACTCAGGCGACCCTTACGACCTCAATCGCGGCGAAGCGTTGCTGGAAACCAGATCGCGAGCTGCGGAGGCGGACGAAACGGCTTCCAGCTTTCCGTCGGCTGGGCGAGGCGATCGGCAATCACCCACAGCGCCGGCGCGTGAAAGCCAAGCCCGAGATGCGTCGTGTTCACTTCGACGTTTTCACGCTCCCCACCCTCCTGCTCCAGGCAGGCACGCCACGCCACCACGCCGTCGGTGCGGGTATAGATCGATGTTGCCGGCACCGGGATCGGTTGCGCGAGACGGCTGATCCGCTCAGTGGTCGGCGGTTGGTATTTCTGGCCGGTCAGAAGCCGCCAGATCGCGCGGACGTTGCTCGCACCTGGAGCTGCGAACGGACTGCCAAGTGTGATGACCATCCGCACGGCCGTGGGGATCTGCCGCGCAACCTCGCGCGCGATGATGCCGCCGCGGCTCCAGCCGACCAGGCTGACCTTCGAGCCGCCCTGCTTTTCGAGTTCGATGACCCGCGCCGCCACGGCGGAAAGATCCGCGTCCGGCGCGCGCACATTGCGGCCGCGGCCCCATCCATGAACCTGATAACCGAGGAATTCGAGGAACGCGCGTATTGCCAATGTCGAGCGGTCGTCGGCACCCAACCCGGGCAGAACCATGACGGAATGCCGCTGCCCGCGCGGCGCCGCCATCAGGAGCGGCGCCGCCACGGCAAGCAGCGCCGGAATGTCGAGAAAACCGCGCCCTTCCGCGGCCAGCAAAGCGAGCGAGGGTGGTTCGACGGTCTGCTCGTCACGTCCCATGAGTAGCGTCCGTTGTTGATGCTCAGGAGCAGCCCTGCAACAGTGAATTGCCCGGCTGGCACGAAACGTCAGTTCGGCGGTGCGGCCTTTCCGAACACCCCGCCGATGGCCCGCAACAGCCAACTCGGCTGATACTTGATCCATTGGACCGCCAGCTCGTTGGCAAGCCCCGCGACATGCACTGGCTTTCCCGCCATGCAGGCGCGGTAGCCTTCCTGCGCGACGGTCTTCGCATCCATGATCATCATGCTTGGCATGTTGCCGAGATTGGTGCCATGGACCATTCCGGTGTCCGTCACGCCGGGACACAACGTCGTCAGCGTGATCTTGCTGCCGCTCAATTCCTGCGACAATGCCTCGCCGAACGACAGCACATAGGCCTTTGACGCGGCATAGACCGCAAGGTTCGGCACCGGCATGAACGCCGCGACGGACGCAACGTTCAGGATCCGTCCACTGTTGCGCTCGAGCATCGGCGCGAGGAAGAGACGAGTCAATGCCGTCATGGCTACGACATTGACCTGCAGCAGCCGCAACTGTTCATCGAGGCCGATTGCGCTGATGCGTCCTTCGAACAGAAGGCCGGCATTGTTCACCAGCAGGTCGATCCGCTCGCCGGCGTCCTGCAGCGAATCGAACACCGCCTGCGGCGCCGTCGACTCGCTCAGATCCGCAGCCACGATCGTCACCTTGGTACCGTGACTAGCCTTGAGCTCGCGGGCGAGCTCCTGCAGCTTGTCGCGGCTGCGCGCCAGCAGCACGAGGCTGAAGCGATTGGCTGCAAGCACGCGCGCGAGCTCGAGCCCGATGCCGCCCGATGCGCCGGTCACCAGCGCGCATTGACCTTCATTTCCGTTCACCGACATGAGGTGCCTCCCTTCGCTGCCAGAACGGTTTTGCGCAATCCACGGACGGCGCGTGCTACAAGCCGCCGCCGCGCCAAGCGACGTTCGTCGCGCCGCGCCAGCTCGGCGGATGTAGCGGCGCAGTTCCGGTCGGCGGCATATGAGCGGGAGAACCGTTCGATCGCCCGCAGCAACAGCTGGGCCTGCTCGAACTGGTGGGCCGTCTCCTTCACCTCGCCAAGCGACTTGCGCAATGGTTCCAGCACCTCGATCCGGTCGGGATAGCCGGACAGCCGGGATCGTGGATCGCGACTTTGCGTGGCCGGCATCACATCACCGACCGATCTTGGCCGATCGCCCTGACGACGTCGACGGCGACGGCCTCGACCGGTTGCAGTCCGTCGACGGTTCGAAGGATATTCCGCGATCGGTAGTAATCGACCAGCGGTGCCGTCTGCTCGTTATAGGCGTCGATACGCAGCTTGAGCGTCTCGTGATTGTCGTCGGCGCGCACCGCTGCGCCCTGCGCTCGCGCTTCGCGGACCCGTGTCTCGATCCGGTCCAGCAGCACCGTCTCGTCGGCCTTGAGCTCGACGACATGGTCGATCGCAAGACCTTCGGTATCGAGCAGATCGTCGAAGCCGACCGCCTGGGCCATCGTCCGCGGAAAGCCGTCGAGCACAAAGCCATGCTTGGCGTCGGCCTGCGAGATGCGTTCGACTACCGCGGCGATCACGAGCTGATCCGGAACGAGCCCACCATTCATCATGGTGTCCTTGACTTTCCGTCCGATGCTGGTGTCCGCGTCGGCTGCGGCACGCAGCATGTCGCCGGTCGAAAGGTGCGGTATGTCGTACTCTTCGACCAGCCGCCTCGCCTGCGTTCCCTTGCCCGCACCGGGCGGCCCCAGCAGAACGATCCTCATCGCATGCGTCCCGATACTCGCTCGATCACCGACAGCATTCCCGCGGAGCGTGGAGCGCCCCGGCTCCGTGCGGACCGGGTCGCTCGAATCGTCTTCACGCCATGGCGAGGCGCGCACTGGGCGCAGGCCGCATCGACAGCAGCAACAACAGTGCCGACAGCACGTAGAGCGCCATCACGAAGTACATACTGTAGATGTTGTCGCCGGTGCTCCGGACGATCAGTCCGTTGATCGAAGGGCTGATCGCCGGACCGAGGTTTCCGAGACTGCTGATCAGTGCAAGCCCTCCGGCGGCGGCGCCGGTGGAGAGATATTCGCTGGTCAGCGCGAAGAACAGCGGCGTCGCCGACGCAATTCCAATCACCGCAAAGGACAATGCAAGGATTGATCCGACGAGGTTGCCCTGCAGCATCGTGGTGATGAACAGGCCGAACGCGGCGATCGCGACACAGGCAGCATAATGCCAGCGGCGCTCGTGCCATTTGTCGGAGTGACGGCCGATCAGGATCATACCGATGACGCCGGCGGCATTCGGGATCGCGGCATAGACGCCGACAAGGAACAGATCCTTGACACCCCAACTCTGGATCAAGGTCGGCATCCAGAACACCATCGTGTAGGTCGCGCCGAGCAGAAGCAGATAGACGAACGACAACACATAGACCTTGGGGTCCTTCAGCATCTGCCCGAACGTTCCCGACGGCTCGCTCTCGACGTCCTTCTCATCATGCCGGAAAGTGTCTTCGAGCAAGGCCTTCTCGTCCTTCGAGAGCCACGCGGCCCGCTCGGGTTTGTCCTCGAGCAATGCGTAAACCAGGATGCCTAGAATCAATGCCGGCAGACCCTGGACGAGGAACAGCCACTGCCAGCCATGAAGGCCGCCGGCACCGTCGAGATACTTCAGGATCGAGCCACACAGCGGGCCGGCGATCACGGACACGATCGTTGTCGCCGACATGAAGGTGGCGATCACCTGCCCGCGCCGCGCAGACGGATACCAATAGGTGAAGTACAGGATCACGCCGGGAAAGAAGCCGGCCTCGAACACACCGAGCAGAAACCGGACGAGATAGAACTGGAACGGTGTCGACACGAACATCATGGCTGTTGCGGCGAGCCCCCACAGCACCATGATACGCAGCAGGGTCTTGCGCGCGCCGATCCGCTCCAGCAGCAGGTTGCTCGGTACCTCGAACAGGAAGTATCCCACGAAGAAGATGCCTGCGCCGAGACCGTAGACCGCGTCGTCGAACGGCAGCGTCTGCTTCATCTGCAGCTGTGCATAGCCGATATTGATGCGATCGAGATAGGCGATCATATAGGCGATCAGAAGAAGCGGGATCAGACGCCAATCGATCTTCGAGAACAGGGATTTGTGCGCCGGGCTTTCCAGTACCGACAGCGATCCCTTTGCGGCGGGTGGGTGCATCCTGGTTTCCTCCGAATGTTCTTTTGATTCCGACGCCGAGCGGGAGACCGCGATGGCGCCCCGGCTCAGATGATGTGAAGCGTTGAAGGCGCCGGCGCCTAGCTGGCCCGGCTCGCCTTGTCGTTTGCGGCGGCCGGCGGCAACTCGTCGGGCTGGATGACCGTCACCGACGCCGCGGCCGCCGATGCCGCCTTCGACTGAGCCGCAGCTTGCGTCGTCAGCTCGACGATCTCGGCCTCGACCGGAGGCAAGGCTTCGATCGCGCGCAAGGCCGCCCGGAGATGCTCGATCATCTCGTAGGACTCGTCCTGCGTGAGCACACGCCGGCACGCGGTCAGGCCGAACTCGAGCAGGCCCGCATAGCTGTGCACCGTGATGTTCAGCGCGCTGCCGTGATAGGGAATCGAGACCGGGAAATAATGCACCATCCGTGCGCCGGCCATATAGAGATGCTGCCCCGGTCCCGGCACATTGGAGATCAGCACGTTGCCCGCTGCCGGCATGCGGCTGGCGAGGTTGGAGCGGCCAAGCAGCGAGGCGAGCCCGGTCATCAGCCACGGCGAACCCGTGATCGGCACATCGACACCGAGCACCGGCTTGAGCTCGCGCACGACGGCCTTGGCCGCCTCGGATGACGCGTGGATCGCCTTGAAGCGGGTTGGCAGGTCATCGATGTCGGTTGCCAGGTCGACGCGTACCGCCGAGACCTGGTTGTTCATCGCCTTGTCGCCTTCGGCACGCAGGCTAACCGGCACCATCGCGATCAGGGCCTCCTTGGGCAGCAGGCCGCGCTCGGCGAGGAAGCGTTGCAGCGCGATGCTGCACATCGCCATGACAATGGTGTTGACGGTACCGCCGACACGTTTGCCGAGGACCTTGATGTCGGCAAGCGGCAACGACATCGTGCTGTAGGAGCGCTGATTGGTGATGGAGTCGTTGAACACCGTCTTCGGAGCCAGGCCTAGGCTGAGCGAGCGCTCCCCCTTCTGCGACCGCTGGCTGGCCATCACGGTGGCGGCCGTGCCGAGCGCCTTGGCCGCCGTCGGCAGGAGCTCCGCGAGCTTACGGTATTGCTGGGCCGCGTTGTTGGCCGCCGCCTGCAACAGCTCGGTCACGCCGAGCTGGTATTGCACGGTGGCGCGCTTGCGCCGCGGCGGCGGCACCTCGCGCATCTTGGGCGAGACATCATAAAGCACCTTGGCGAGCTCGACACCGGCCTTGCCGTCGACGCCGCTGTGATGCGCCTTGGTGTAGAACGCGACCTGGCCGTTCTCGAGGCCATCGATGACATACATCTCCCATAGCGGACGGCTGCGGTCGAGCAGCGAGGCATGCAACCGCGCAACGAGTTGCTCGAGCTGCGCCATGGTGCCTGGCCGCCGCAAGGTGACGGTCCGCACATGATAATCGAGCTCGATATCATCGTCCTCGATCCAGACCGGCTCTGCGAGCTGGAACGGCATCTGCGCCAGTTTACGGTTCAGCAATCCCGAGAGATGGAGACGCTTGCCGAGCATCTCCTTGACATCCTCGTAGTAGTCGCCCTGATAGCCCTCGGGGAGATCGAAGATCATCAGGCTGCCGACATGCATCGGCGTCTCCGGCGTTTCGAGATGCAGAAACGACGCATCCATGCTGCTGAGTTGATCCATTCTTCCCTCCCATGACATTGTGACGGCGACCGCCGTCTTGATGACCGTGTGCCGATGTCTCGCGCGTCGCGGTCATTGCATTGCGGCCGGGCCCGACGCCTGTCCGCCGCTGCCGATCCGGTTCGCGCGATCTCAGGCCTGCGCCCGGGCCGCGCGCTCCTCCTCGTCGTACAGCTCCTTCTTCGAAAGCTTGCCGACCGCGGTCTTCGGCAATTCGGCGCGGATTTCGAGCGCCTGCACCATCTCATGCTTGCCGAGCTTGTCCTTCAGGAACGCCTGCAGCTCTTCGAGCTTGAACGGCTTGGCATCCGCCTTCAGCTTGATGAATGCCTTCGGCGATTGGCCGCGATACTCGTCGCGGATGCCGATCACAGCGACCTCCTCGACCGCCGGATATTTGTAGATCGCCTCTTCGAGGACACGGGGATACACGTTGAACCCGCTGCACAGGAGCATGTCCTTGGTGCGGTCCACGATGAAGATGAAGCCATCCTCATCCATGTAACCGACGTCGCCCGTGCGCAGGTAGCCGTCTGCGGTCGTCACCTCGGCGGTGGCGTCCGGCTTATTCCAGTAGCCCTTCATTACATTCGGGCCCTTGATGCAGATCTCGCCGCGCTCGCCGAGCGGGACGTATCCGCTGGCATCGTCGACGTTGAGAAACTTGATGACGATTCCGGGCATCGGCATGCCGCAGGAGCCGGCCTTGCGCATGGCGCCATGCTGCGCCGGCGTGTAGGTGCCGCTCGGCGAAGTCTCGGTCATGCCCCAGCCTTCGCTCAGATTGCAGCCCGTGATCGAGGCGAATTGCTGCGCCACCTCGAGCGGCAACGGGGCGCCGCCTGATCCGCAATATTTCAACGCGCGCAGGCTGTGCTTCGGCGTCTCCGGATGGTTGATCAGCGCGGTGAACATGGTCGGCACCCCGCAGAAGACACTGACCGACTTCGACGAAATCTCCTCGAGCGCGGCTTTCGGATCGAAGCGGACATGCTGGATGATCTCCGCGCCCATCAAAACGCCGAACAGGACGTTCACGGAAAGCGCGTAGATGTGGAACGGTG
The DNA here is from genome assembly GCF_002532045.1 of Bradyrhizobium sp. C9. GTDB lineage: Bacteria > Pseudomonadota > Alphaproteobacteria > Rhizobiales > Xanthobacteraceae > Bradyrhizobium. Next base: position 142,703 of record NZ_NWTG01000016.1, read on the forward strand.
GCAAGACAGCCAGGAATCGCTCCTGCCCATCGACCAGCACCGGCGGCGAGCCGGCCGTCGTCGCCCGGTACTGCTGGCACGCGCTGGTCAGGTTGGCGTGGGTGAGCATCGCCCCCTTCGGCAGGCCCGTGGTCCCGCCGGTGTATTGCAGCACGGCGATCGTCTCGCGCGGATTGTCGATCGGATAGGCCTGGTAGGCACCATCATTGTGGGTCAGCTGGCCGAAGCTGATGTGATGATCATCCCAGGCGACTTCGCTCAGCTGCCTGGCCGCCTTCATCTCGTTGACGACGGTGTCGGGGTCGGCCGTGATCTCGCCGAGCGAACCGACCACCAGCTTCTTCAACCTGGTTTTGCCCAGCATCGCCGCCATCTGCGGATAGAGCGAAACCATGTCGAGCGTGATCAGGATATCGGTCTTGCTGTCCTCGATCTTGTGCTCGAGCACCTTGGCGGCATCCAGCGGCGAATAATTGACCGCGGTGCCGCCGGCCTTGAGGATGCCGAAGAACGAGATGATGTAGTGCGGCGTGTTGGGCAGATAGAGGCCGACATGAACGCCCGGCTTCACGCCGAGGAGCTGCAGGCCCTTGGCCACGCGATCGGTGAGCCGCCCGAGCTCGGCATAGGTGATCCGCTTGCCCATGAAATCGATCGCGGGACGATCCGGCCATTTGGCGACGGCATCGCCCAGTATCTTCTGCACGGGTCCGGCAGTGATTTCGATGTCCCAGCGCACGCCATCGGGATAGGATCGGATCCAGGGCATGTCGGTCATGAGATGTTTCCCTTCTATGGTCTCTCGGATCAGACGGCGGTCACGCCGCCGTCGACCGCGATGGTCTGGCCGGTGATGAATGCACAGGCATCGGAGGCGAGCAGCGCGGCGACACCCTTGAGATCTTCGGGGCCTCCCTCGCGATTCATCGGCGCCATCTGCGCGGTCGCGCTCTGGTCGAGCTGCGCGGTCATCTTGGTCGGAAAATATCCCGGCGCGATCGCATTGACGTTGATGCCGAGCGGCGCCCATTCATTGGCGAGCGTGCGGGTCAGATTGACGACCGCGCCCTTGCTCGTGTTGTAGGCCAGCGTCGGCGTGCCTTCCGGATAGCAACCCGTGAGTCCCTGGATCGACGCGATGTTGATCACCTTGCCGCTCCGCCGCGGCACCATGCAGCGGCGGCCGACCTCCTGAGTGGCGATGAAGATCGCGGTTACATTCAGGTTGATCACCTTGTTCCAGCCATCGAGCGTGTGCTCGATCGTAGCGGCGCCCCAGGACGTACCGGCGTTGTTGACAAGGATATCGACGGGACCCAGCGCGGCCACGACCTGCTCGATCATCGGCGCGATTGTCTCCAGCCTGCCCATGTCGCAAACCACCGGGAGCGCCTCGATGCCAAGCCCTTTGAGGTGAGCAGCCGCAGCGTCAAGCTCATCCCGCTTGCGCGCGGTGATCGCGACCTTGGCGCCGAGTTCGCCCAGTACCTCGGCGATCTGAAGACCGAGACCTCGCGATCCGCCCGTGACGAGCGCGACGCGCCCCGTCAAGTCCTGCAACTTGGCCAGACTCATGGCTTTCCCCCGATGGTTGGCGCCTCACACCCGCAGCATTATTTCGGCTGCAACAGCTTCTGAAGATTCGAGAGGTTCTCCTGCATGCGGTCTTGCATGACTTTCCAGGCGTTGTTGCGCGCCTGGGCCTCCAGCTGCGACAGCTCGCGGAAATCAGCGACCGCCTTCTCGACCTGCTGCCTGGCGGTCTCGGTCTGCTTCGACATGCCTTCACCGCTTGCGAAGCCCTGCATCGCCGCCTGCCACTGCGCGAGCGTCTCCTGCAGGATTTCGTTGCGCCGGCTGACCAACGCCTGCACGCCTTCGTAGACTTGCCGGTTCGCCTCCGCCAACGCCTCCATGTCCTTGCGCTGCCACTCGACCAGTGCTGCGATATCGAACCCGGGCAGCGCGAACTTCTCGGCCATTTTCTTCAAGTCACCGAGCCACGGCATCGCGCCCATGCCGGCTGCGTCGGATTGCCCATTATCGGTCCCCATCGGTGTCCTCCTTATGTTGCCTGCTTGTGTTGCCTGGCGGGCGGGGCGGCGAACGCCGACCGTAGACTTGCGCGTCAGGCCGCCGGCCAGCGCGGCCGAAACAGGGTGGCGCTGTCATCGGCTCGATCCGGATCGGGGTACACCATGCCGCGGAGACCGCTGCGGTCGAACGGCGACCATTCGCCCTCCCCGAGCGCGAGGCGGTCCGCGATTGCGTAGAGCACGGCCGGATTGTGTCCGAGCCCACAATGACTGCCTTCGACCTCGATGTTCTGTGTCCGGTCGGCATCCTGTTCGCGACAACCCCACCACGAGACGATGCCGTCGGTGCGCGAGTAGATCGCCGTGCTCGGTACCGGCGGCGGCAACTTCATCATGTCGGGCCAGTCGTCGACCTGGCGTTCGCTCAGGATCTCGTAGAGCCGCCAGGCATTGCTTGCCTTCGGCTCGTTGGCGAAGGGGCTGCCGAGCGTGATCACCTGGCGGACCAGATCGGGCGCGCGCCGTGCGATCTCGCGCGCAAACACTCCGCCGAGACTCCAGCCGATCAGGCTGACCTTGCGATCGTAGCGCTCGGCGAGCTCGGCCAGCCTTGCGTCCATCGCGGCCTCGACACCGGGACGCGGTCCGCGATTGGGTCCGAGCTTCCAGCCATGGACCGCATATCCCTGCGCCTTCAGGTAGGTGCGCAGCGGTCGCGTCGAGATATCGCTGGCGGAAAGCCCCGGCAATACGAGGACCGGATGCCCGTCGCCGCGCGGCGCGCGGCGAAGCAGCGGGTAGCTTGCGAAGAACGCCTGCAGCTCCCAGATCCCGCGCACCTCGAGCGCGAGCAGCAATTGCGACGGCGGCGCAGAGCGGTCGACGACCGTATTCATGTCAGAATGTCCCCTCCCGGATCACGCAGCGCGCACGACCCGACATTTTGTGATTGCTGCCTCGCTCCGCGAGCGGCTCCATGCGGCCCCGATCGCGCAACCACGCATCTTCTTGGTCTCAAAACGCTATCGAGCAGGTCAGTCCCGTAAAAGGTGCAATTGGCCCGGTTGACCGGTTAGTTTGGGACATCCGCCAATGAATCTTGCGCGCCTGCTGCGATGCTCGATGCTCGGTCATCGCGGAAGTCCGAAGGGCTCTTGCCGGTCCAGCGGGCAAAGGCGTGGCGGAAGTTCGCCGCGTCGCTGTAGTCAAGCCGCGCGGCGATCTCGTCATTGGTCATTTGCGTGTTGCGCAGATAGCCGACCGCGAGCTGCATGCGGACCTCGGAGACGATCTGCCGGTAGGTCTTGCGCTGCAACTGCAGCCTGCGGCGGAAGGTCCGCGGATGAATCGCAAGCTCCGCCGCCATGGCCTCGATACTCGGGAAGCGACCGGGATGCTCGACGAGCCGTCGCCGGATGTCGGCGGCAAGGCCGTCGTCCTGCGCGTCGTGATCGAGCAGCTCGTCATAGATTCGACCTGCCATCGCCCTGGTCATCTCGTCGGGGGCAACCGCCGGACGGTCGATCCAGGCCGCGTCGAATTCCAGCGCGTTCTTGCACTGGTCGAACCGGACCGGACACCGGAAGATGCGATCGTAGGTCGCAGCATGCGGCGGCGGTGCATAGGCGGCGCTCAGCTTCGAGAAACGGAATGAGCTGCCATAGACGTCGCGGCTCAACGTCTGATAGGTCGCAAAGGCGAACTCGAGCGCGAACCGATAGACGTCATCGGCCGGATCGCGCGAGAGCAGGGGCTCGAGCAGACAGCTCACGGTATCGCCCTTGCGGGTGAAGTCGATGTCGGCGACCGTTCCGAGGATACGACCGTACTTGGCCGCGAAGTCGATGACTTCGGCCCGGGTCGGGCTACTCAGCATCGCATAGCCATACATGCCGTAAGCCATGACATGCATTCGTTCTCCGGCGCGAAACGCGATCGCCGGATCCCGCGACAGCCGCATCGCATTACGAAAGACCGTCGCGACCTGCCGATAGGAGACGCGTACCGACGAATCCCTCAAGTCGGCACTGCTCAAATTGGTCCCACCGAGCGCGCGCGACGCGGAGATGCCGTCCTCGGACAGGACGTCCACCACCGCAGCGATCCGTTGCGGCGAATAGCGACACTGCACGAGATTTGGTGACGGGTGATACACGAGCTCCCTCGTCCGCCTTCCACGCCTGTTTCCGCTCGGCAATCCGGGAGGCTAGTAAGCCGGCCCCGTCAGCGGAAGGTTCGATTGATCGCGTTTGGAGGTGAGTTCCGGACAAGACCGGCCAAAAGAAAGACCGCCGAGGGAGGCGGTCCAGGTTGGGAGAACGCGATCGCGAGCGCAACCACGGCGCCGAGCTTACGCGCGCTTCGGCCGCACAAAAGGTTCGATTGAACCAGTTTGCCGGTGAACTCCGGACAGGGCCGGCGAGGCGCCCCCTTGACTATCTCGGGGGTCTAAAGACCCTCGTCGCCCCGGAACTCGGATGGATTTCTGCCGGTCCAGCGCAAAAAGGCGTGGCGGAAGTTGGCCGCGTCGCTGTAGCCGAGGCGGCTCGCGATCTCTTCATTGGTCATGCGCGTCTTGCGCAGATACTCGATCGCAAGCCGCGTGCGCACCTCTGCAAGCAGGCTGCGGTATGAGGTTCCCTCCGCCTCGAGCCTGCGCCGCAGCGCGCGGGGATAGATGTCGAGCTGCTCGGCGATCGCCTCGATACTTGGATAGCTGCCCGGCTGCTCGATCAGGATCCGACGGATATCTGCCGCAACGCCGCCGGCGCGGTTCACCTCGCCGAGGATCTCCTCGCACATCTCCCGCGCCATGGCGTGCGTGCGCGGATTTGCCAGCGCCCGCGGGCCGTCATTGCGTCCGTATTCGTATCCACAATGATGCTGATTGAACAGAACCGGGCATTCGAAAAGACCACGATACGCCGCTGTCGACGGCGGCGGTGCGTAGTCGAGCAGCACGCGCGAGAACCCGAAGCTCTGACCGGATCGGTCGCGAATGGTCGTCAGATGCGCGGCCAGCGCGAACTCCACCGCGAAGCGATGCACGCTTTCGGTCGGATTCGGCCAATGCATGGGCTGGAACGTCGCCACCACCGTCTCACCATCATAAGAGAGGCCGAAATCGCAGAACGGACCCACCACGCGGATGTATCGCGCCGCGAAGTCGCGGGCCTCGGCGTGGGTTGCGCTGCTCAGCAACGCGTATCCGTACATGCCATAGGCGGTGACATGCATTCGCGCTCCGGCGCGCAGCGCAATGGCCGGGTCGCTTGCCAGCCGCAGCGCATTGCGGATCACCGTGTCGAGCTGCCGATACGATATGCGCGTCGTATGGGACTCAAGTTGGCCGATCACAAGCCCGGTACCCTCGAGAACTCCTGATGGATCAATGCCCTGCTCGCGAAGCTCGGCCGCAATGGCCGCGATCGAATGCGGCGGAAATATTCGCTGCGCGAAGCCGGGGAGCATTCGGCTCGGCGATTGGCTTGCGTGCGAATTAGTCATTCCGACCGCATGTCCCCGGCATTCAGCGCGTTCCTGCTCCGCGATTGACCTGCTCTTCCGAACGTAAGCCCGATCACGTACGCGACGCAATGATCGCCTACCCCGGCGGTGCGCGCACCGCATTCCACGTCCGGAAGTCACCCGGTCGGCGGTCCAATCGCACCTTTCTCCGCTTTGCGAGATCGCTAGGCTTGCGATGCCTTGCTCGACAACCGGCACGCAGCCGGAGGCCCGCACGGACCACGGCAAGCGCTATCAGGGGAGGAGCGGATGCGACGGGAGGACATTCTCAAGCAGCTGACGACGCCAATCGGCGCCCCGGCATTTCCCCGCGGACCGTTTCGGTTCACCAACCGCGAATATCTCAACATTCTGTATCGCACCGACATCGAGGCGTTGCGCGCCGTCGTTCCCGAGCCGCTGGAGATCGACGACCCACTGGTCCGTTGGGAAATCATGCGGATGCCCGACACCTCCGGTCTCGGCGACTACACCGAATGCGGCCAAGCCGTCCAGGTGCGCTTTGGCGCCGAAAAAGGTGAGTACCTTCACGCGATGTACCTCGATAGCCTGCCGGCGCTGGCGTCCGGCCGCGAAATCAGCGGCTATCCCAAGGTGATCGGCAAGCCGAAGCTATATGTCGATTCCGATACACTGGTCGGCACCATGGACTACGGCAGCCTCCGCGTGGCCACCGCGACGATGGGTTACAAGCACCGTGCGCTGGACCTCGAAAAGGCAAAGGCCGAGATCTGCGTACCGACCTTCATGCTGAAGATCCTGTGGACCTATGACAGTCCAAAGCCGGCGGGCGAGCCGCGCATCTGCGAGCTGCTGCGTTCCGAGATCACGGACATCACCGTCAAGGGCGCCTGGACCGGCCCTGCCCGGCTGGAGCTGTTCGCCCATGCATTGGCCCCGATGGCCGATTTTCCGGTGCGCGAGATCGTCGCGTGCAGCCACATCATGACCGACTTGACGCTGTCCCGCGCCAAGCGCTGCCACAACTATCTCGATCAGCCGCGATAAGCGGACACGTCGGAGAAAGCCATGCCATCATCCGCAGATCGCGCCGCGGCGCTCACCCGCTATCGCAATGTGTGCGTTATCGGAGCCGGCGTCATCGGCTCCTCCTGGGCGGCGCTGTTTCTCGCGCACGGGCTCAATGTCGTAATCAACGATCCGCAGCCCGGTATCGAGGCCGTGGTCAAGGACGCCCTGATCAAGATCGCGCCGACCTTGTTGAAGCTCGGCCTGCCGCATGAGGGGTTGGAGCGCAACCTGCGCTTTGAGCCGGATCTCGCGCGCGCCGTCGCCGGCGCCGACCTCGTGCAGGAAAACGGCCCGGAGAAACCCGAATGGAAGCAACAGCTCTGGGCGCGGATCGAGGCGACGGTGCCGAGCCATGCGTTGCTGTTGTCCTCGAGCTCGGCACGGCCGGCCACCGAGCAAGCGCGGGAGATGAAGGATGCAAGCCGGCTACTCGTCGGTCACCCCTTCAATCCGCCGCACTTGATCCCGCTCGTCGAGGTCGTTCCCGGCGAACACACCGATCCGCAGGCGACCGCCGACGCCGTGGCATTCTACGAGGCGCTCGGCAAGGTGCCGCGCGTGCTCAAAAAGGAAATTCAGGGCTTTGTCGCCAACCGGCTGCAGCGCGCGATCATGCGCGAGGCTTGCTATCTCGTGCAGGAGGGCGTCGTCACGGTCGACGAGCTGGACGACATCGTCACCAGCTCGATCGGGTTGCGCTGGGCTGTGAACGGACCGTTCAGCTCGTTCCACATGGGCGGTGGACCGAAAGGGCTCGAATCGTTCTTCCAACACCTCGGCAAGAACATGGCCGCGTCGTTCAAGGTGATCCCGCAGGTCGATCTCGACGAGGCGCTACAGCGCAGGATCATCGACCAGGCTGCGGCATCTTTCGGCAAGACGCCGATCCCGCTGATGGAGCGTGAACGCGACGACACACAGGTGGCGCTGTTGCATGTACTGACGGCCCGCAACGGCGGGGATCGGACATAGTCGGCTCGTCCTCGGGGCTGCACGCGCTCGCAGACACAGGCGCTCGCCATCTTTCGGAATCCAGACGAGCCTGGGGTGATCCTCGGGCATCAAGCGGAGACGGACTCACATGAGCATCTTCGAAGGTTTGAAGGTCATCGACTGCGGCAGCTTCATCGCTGCGCCAACCGCCGCGACACTGTTGGGAGATTTCGGCGCCGACGTGATCAAGATCGAACCGCCCGGCGCAGGCGACGCGTTCCGTCAGGTGCCGAAGCTACCGGGCATGCCGAGATCCGACCAACCCTATGGCTGGTTGCTCGACAACCGCAACAAGCGCGGCCTCGCGCTCGATCTATCGAAGCCCGAGGGCCAGGCGGTGCTGCATCGCCTGGCCTCCACCGCCGATGTCTTCATCACCAACTATCCGCTCGCCGTCCGCAGGAAGCTCGCGATCAGCTATGAGCGGCTTGCCGCGGCGAACGACCGGCTGATCTACGCATCCTTCACCGGCTATGGCGAGACCGGCGACGAGGCAGGAAAGCCGGGCTTCGACGTCACTGCCTACTGGGCGCGTTCAGGCCTGATGGACATGGTGCGGAGCGACGCCAGCACGCCGCCGGCGCGGGCGCTCGCCGGCATGGGCGATCATCCGTCGGGCGTTTCGCTGTTCGCGGCCGTCGCGGTGGCGCTGTATCAGCGCGAGCGCACCGGCCGCGGCACCCAGGTCGGCTCCTCGCTGCTCGCCAACGGCGTCTGGTCGAACGGCATCATGGCGCAGGCGGCGCTGTGCGGGGCGACATTCACGCCGCGGCCGCCGCGTGAAAATCTGTTCAATGCGCTTGGTTGTTACTACCGCTGCCGCGACGGCCGCTGGCTGCTGCTCGCGATCGTCAACGAGCAGCGCGACTTTCCGACCGTCGCGAAATGCCTGGGCCTTGACGACCTGCTCACTGATCCGCGCTTTGCCAAGCAGGCCGATCGCTTCGCTCGTTCCGCAGAACTGATCGCCCTGTTCGACGCGGCATTCGCGATACGGGACCGGGACGAATGGCGGGCGCGCCTCGATCAAGCAGGCATCGTCTTCGAATGCGTTGCCGAGATGGGCGACCTGTGCACCGACCGGCAAATGCTGTCGGCCGGCGTGCTGGTGCCGTTCGAGAACGATGAGATGCTGACCATCGACAGCCCGTTCTTTGTCGACGGTGCGACCAAGGTGAAGCCGCGCAAGGCGCCCGCGGTCGGCGAGCACAGCACGCAGATCTTGCGCGAGGCCGGCTACGATGACACGACTATCGCCGGGATGCGCGAAAGCAAGATCCTGGCATGATACGCTGACCACGAGGCGACGCCTGCCGCCTTCATTGCGTGCACGAGAAAAGGCCGCGCCCCTCGGGTGAGAAGCGCGGCCAGTCTCGAGGCGCCCAAACCGGGGGGCACCACAGCGGCGATGCGGCGCAGCTGAGGTTCGGAGGACGTCCTCGAGCAGAATCGATCAGCGCCCGACGCGTCCCTTACTCCTTGACCAGCCATCGCGCCTACTGTCGAAGACCAATCTATGCATGGAGTTCGACCGCGAGGAGGTTCGACGAGGCCGGTTCGGAGGTGACTTTTGGACAGCGTTGAGTGACAAGCGGTTCAAACGGAGCGCCGCCCTGCCCGCATGGCCTTCACTTCGCCGAAGAGACCCGGAAATCGGATGGGCTCTTGCCGGTCCAACGGATGAAGGCGTGCCGGAAGTTGGCGGCGTCGCTATAGCCCAACCGGTTCGCGATCTCCTCGTTGGTCATCGTGGTCTTGCGCAGATATTCGATCGCAAGCCGCGTCCGCACCTCGGCGAGCAATTCACGATAGGATGTATCTTCCGATTCGAGCTTCCGCCGCAGCGCGCGAGGATGCATCGAAAGCCTCTCGGCGATCGCCTCGATGTTCGGATACCTGCCGGGCTGCTCGATCAGGACCCGCCTGACATCGGCAGCGATCCCGCCCGCATGATTGACCTCGGACAACACCTGCTCACACATCTCACGCGCCATGCCGTGGGTGCGGGAATCCGCCAACGCAACCGGCCCGTCGGCCTGCGACAGCTGGTACCTGTACTCGTTGCCGCGCTGGCGAAACAGGACCGGACAGTCAAAGATCACCCCGTAGGCGCCGGCATGCGCCGGTTCGCCATAGGCGAGGGAAATCTGCGAGAAGCGGAAAGACTCGCCCGCCAGGTCCTTCATCGTCGTCAGATGCGACGACAGGGCGAACTCTGCCGCGAAGCGATGCACGTCCTGTGTCGGATTGGGCCAATGCAACGGCTCGAACGCACAGACGACCGCCGCGCCGTCATACGAGTATTTCGCATCGCACAGCGGGCCAACGACCCGAAGGTATCGATTGGCGAATTCCCGCGCATCGTCATAGGTTGCGCTGCTCAGCAATGCATATCCGTACATTCCGTGCGCCGTCACGCGCATGCGCTGTCCGGCTTGGAGTGCAATCGTCGGCTCGTTCGAGAGCCGCAATGCGTTGCGGACCACGATGTCGATCTGCCGGTACGAGATGCGCGTCGTATGCGCATCGAGCTGATCCTCGGTCAAGCCGGTGCCCGCCAGCGCCACGGACGATCGAACCTGTTGCCTGCTAAGCTCCGCGATGATGGCAGCAATCAACTGCGCCGAATACACATGCTGGTCGAAATCCGGCGGTAGTTGACATTCCGGCACCGCGTCTCGCAGGCGCCTTCCAGCGCTCATGGTCGTCTTCCTCCCTAGGCCTGGAGTCTTGCTTAAATCGAAATCATTCGCAATGCTGGCGGCAGCTGGCGGGCTTACCCTATCCCCAGCCTCTGGCATCGCGCGCACGGGCCGCATCCACGGATGCCGAATTCGGTCGCGAGGTATTTCGTCGGCGCCGCCGTGCGTCCGGTCAGCACTCCACAACGTTCACCGCGAGCCCGCCCAGCGACGTCTCCTTGTATTTGGACTTCATGTCTTCGCCGGTCTGCAGCATCGTCTTGATGACGGCGTCGAGAGAGACATAGTGCTTGCCGTCGCCACGCAGCGCCATTCGAGCGGCGTTGATGGCCTTGACCGCCCCCATCGCATTGCGCTCGATGCAAGGAATCTGCACCAATCCGCCAACCGGATCGCAAGTCAGACCGAGGTTGTGCTCCATCCCGATCTCGGCGGCGTTCTCGACCTGGGCCGGCGCACCGCCGAGCACGGCCGTCAGGCCGCCTGCCGCCATCGAGCAGGCGACTCCGACCTCGCCCTGACAGCCGACCTCCGCGCCGGAGATCGAGGCATTCGCCTTGTACAGCATGCCGATCGCAGCCGCTGTGAGCAGGAAGGTAACGACGCCGTCATCGGTCGCGCCCGGACAGAACTTGACGTAATAGTGCAGCACGGCCGGGATCACGCCGGCGGCGCCGTTGGTCGGCGCGGTCACGATTCGTCCGCGCGCTGCATTCTCCTCGTTCACTGCCATCGCGAAGGCATTGACCCAATCCATCGCCGCCAGCGGATCGACACTCTCGGTGTCGCTGTTGCGGGCCGACAGTTCGCGGTAGAGAGCCGGCGCACGACGGCGAATGTTGAGCGGTCCGGGTAACGGTTCGGCCGCACCAGCATTGTCGATCCCGAAGCCACGGTCGACGCATTGCTTCATCGTCTGCCAGATCTTCAGGAGGCCGACGCGAACGTCAGCGTCGGTGCGATGCACGCACTCATTGGCCAGCACCATATCGGCGATCGAGCGGCCGCTCGATTGCGCCCGTGCCACCAGCTCGGCGCCGGTGCCGAACGGATACGGCCAGACCGGAAGCTCGCCACCCAGGCCACCGGCCACGTCGCCCAAGCCACGCTCGATCACGAATCCGCCGCCGATCGAGAAGTAATAGCGTTCCGCCAACAGCACGCCGTCGGCCGCGGACGCCACGAGGCGAATCCCGTTGGGGTGCTCCGGCAGCGTGCTGTCAGGCTGGAAAATGATATCGCGCCCACGCCGGAACGGGACCGGATGAAGGTTGAGCAGGCGCAACTCGCCGGAACGCCGGATGTCCGCAAGCTGCGGCGCCACCTGTGCCGGATCGACCGTATCGGGCTTTTCGCCGAGCAGGCCGAGGATCACGCCGAGATCGGTCGCATGCCCTCGCCCGGTCGCGCCGAGCGAGCCATAGAGATCGGCGCGAACCTGCACCGTTCTGAAAAGCAGGCCATCGCGCTCGAGCGCGCGGGCGAATTGCCCGGCAGCACGCATCGGCCCCACCGTATGCGAACTCGAGGGGCCGATACCGATCTTGAATATGTCGAAGACCGAAAGCATCAGGCAGCAGGCAGTTGTTGCTTCACCAGCTCGACCCAATAGGCGGCGCCGAGCGGCAGGATGGCGTCGTTGAAATCGTAATATGGATTGTGCAACGGCGGATCGTTTGCCGTCTCGCCCGCGCCGATGCAGATATAGGCGCCCGGGCGCTCCTGCAGCATGAAGGCGAAATCCTCCGATCCCATCGCCGGCTTGACGTCGGTTTGCACCTGTTCGACGCCGACGAGATTTGCGGCGGCTGAGGCTGCGGCATCGGTTTCGGCAGGTGTGTTGATCACGCCCGGATAACCTCGCATGTAGCGCAGATCGATCCTTGCGCCATGGGTTTGTGCCACGCCGGCGCAGACCTGCTTCATGGCGGCCTCGACCTGATCCTGTATCTCGGCGTCCAGCGTTCTGACCGTGCCGCGCAATGTAACCGTTTCGGGTACCACGTTCCAGGTGTCGCCGCCATGGATCTGGGTCACGCTCACGACGGCGGCGTCCATTGCGCCGATGCGGCGGCTCACGATGCCCTGTAGCGCGGAGACGAGATCGGCCGACACCAGGATCGGGTCGATCCCCTTCTCCGGCGTCGCGGCATGACATCCGCTCCCGGTCACCAAGATCTCGAAGGTATCGAGGAAGGCCGTCGCAACGCCGGTCCGGATCGCGAACTTTCCACGCGGGATATTCGGAATGTTGTGCATTCCGTAGACTGCGTCGGCGGGAAACATCTTGAACAAGCCCTCTTCGACCATCTTCTTGCCGCCGCCTTCGTTCTCCTCGGCGGGCTGGAAAACGAAATGGACGGTACCGCGGAACGGCCGGTGACGGGCGAGCTGGACCGCAGCTCCGAGCAGCATTGTGGTGTGGCCATCATGGCCACAGCCGTGCATCTTGCCGGTACGGGTTGACTTGTGGACGCGGTCCCCGAGTTCCTGGAGATCGAGCGCGTCCATGTCGGCGCGCAGCGCGATCGTCGGGCCTTCGCCGTTCTTCAGCGTTCCGACCACCCCGGTCCCGCCGAGGCCGCGATGGACCGGAATCTGCATCTCCATCAGCGCATCGGCCACGAGCTGGGCCGTGCGGTGCTCCTGGAACGCGGTTTCCGGGTTGGCATGGATGTCATGACGCCAATCCAGCATCCGGGCACAGATATCGTCCGCGATTCCAAACTTCTTTGCCATGCGTTGGTCCGCCTGTGTGTTAGCGATGGAAGAATTCGGCGATCAATGTCGCACCGAGGAACGTGCCCGCGGCGGCCGTGAGCGAGACCACCACGATACGCCAGCTCAGCTTCCTGAAGATCGGAAGATCCTTGGCAACCGAGAAGCCGGCGAGCGTCAGCACGGGGGTCGTGAAAGCCAGGAAGTTCAGCTTGTCGACCGAGCCGATCATTGCATTGGAAAACGGCAGCAGGCCGGGAATGCCGAGCACGGTGGTGACCGCGACCAGGATGAGGATGTGCGGCACTTTCGGCAGCAGACGGGCAAGGACGTCGACCAGCAGCACGACCGCGAGCACGACGAGGAGACCTGCCCCGGATTCCAGTAGCGGAACCTTGTAGGTGAGCGAATTGCCGATCAGGACGCCGCCTGCAACGGTGATCCAGGCGAGCAGCGAGTCGGAGAAACCGAACGTTGCGTGCTTTGTCTCGCCGGCGCTGGCGATCGAGGGCCCGAGGCTTCCCGACGAGAAGTTCGAAAACCGGCCGAGCACGGGCTCCAGCCTGTCATAGAGCCAGGAGCACACCGGCAGCGAGAAGAACAGGGCGAAATAGAAGCCGAGGACGGCGGTCATCAGGTTCGCCGCCGAGGCGATCGCGATCAGCTCCTTCGCCATCTCGGGCGGATTGTGGCCGTTGATGGTGCCGATCGCGGCTGCCATCATGCTGCCCGAGCCGACGCCCGCACCCATCGCAAGCGACCGCGGATCGAAGATGTGCAGGCTGGCGACAAATCCGGCCAATAGCGCGATGAACAGCGCGCCGAGCACGGTGCCGGTGATGTACTCGGCCAGTACGCCGCGCCCTTCGGCGGAGTTCATGCCGTATTTCTCGCCGATGATCACCATGTTGCCTTCACGGCCGATCGAGAAAGTCGCGCCGACCGCTTCGCGCTTGACGCCGAGCAGGAGCGCAATCGGCAGGCCGAGGACCAGCGTGCCGAAGGTGTGCCCGAGTTCCTGGAAGATCAACGCCCAACCGGCCTTCTGCACCTCCGGCAGCGCGCCGCCGACCGTGAAAGCCATCTTGATCACGAAGAGCAGCAGACCTGCGTTGAGCAATTGTCCCGCGTAGGTCTGCAGGCCGGGCCCGATCCGGACGGCGGCAGGCAGAAAACGCGCCGCGAGGCCCCATGCGGCCGCGATCAACAGCGCCCACACCATCGGTTGAAGCAGCACCTTGCCCGGTCCGATCTGGAACTGGACGATCCCGACAGTCTCGGCGACGGCAACGATGATCAGGACGGCGACGAACAGCGTGAGCTTGCCGTGAGCCGCGGGATCGACCGCCTGGGCGGGAAGGTCTGCGGAAGGAGAAGAGGTCGACGTCATAGTGCTGGACACCTCCAGAAGATGATTGCGAGGCAATGCGGTGAACGGTGAACCAACTTGCCTGCGCAGCATCGACGAGAAGGCGCCTTGCATCAATGATCGTGACATCCCGTTTTTGTTGCATTTTTTGCAACGCTGGCCGAACGAAGATCCGGCCGGGCGAAAGCCGACATGACCGCGACCGTTGCCGTCATGGATGTGGGCGGCGCGAGGATGACGAAGCCGTTCCTCGGGTAGTTCCCTGTGCTAGTCGATCGCTCCGGACGATCCGCCCGTTTCGAGCTTCTGCACGTCCGCCACGTTGACGCCAAGCACGACGATGTCGTGCGTCTTGCCCTCGAGGTCCTTCACCTGATCGCGCAGCAGCGCCTCGGCACGGAAGCCGAGCGCTTCGAAAATCGCGATCGCGCGGGTCTGGTCGGACGTCATCTGCACGGTTAGGCGTTCCAGGCCCATCGACAGCGCGAGGTCAAACGCCTCGTTGGAAAGAGCCCGTCCGATGCCGGTGCCGCGCACAGGCGAGGAGATCACGGTCCTGATCTCGCCGACATGGGCCGACCACGACATGGGGTCCCGCACGATCGTGCCGCACCCCACCACGATGTCATCCTTGACCACCAGCAGGCTGACGATCGAGCCGCGCTCGATCTCCTTGATCCATGCCGAGAGCACCTTCGGCTCGCGGATATTCCGTGGCAGGAACAACATGTCGTGCACGGCAAGCGCGTTGGCAAATTTCAGGACGGCGGCCTCGTCGGCAGGCCCCATCAACCGAAACTCGACGTCCCCGCTCTCGAAGTTGACGCGACGCGGATAGGATCGCATCTTGGTATTCCTCATGCAGATCGCTCGCTCAATCCGAATAACCAGACTTCGCCGCAACCACCCGGCGGGGATCGCAGCGCTTTTCCCGCCTGTCCTGCACGCAGGAGCCGGATCAGGCAAGCCGAGCGTACCAATGTCCTAATATAACTCCCGAAACGGCCCGTTTGCACCTTTCCGTCTCGATTTGAGCACATGAACCTGGCGACAACGACCATGAGCGCTTCCAACGACAACCTCGAACGACCGCTGCACGAAATGCTGCGGAGGCACGCCCGTGAGCGGCCGGAGAAACCGGCCTGCATCTGGTATGGCCGCGCCATCACGTTCCTCGAGCTCGACCGCGCGAGTGATGCATTCGCGGCGCGCCTGCAACAGCTCGGCGTCGCCAAAGGCGAGCCGGTCGCACTGTTCATGAACAATTGTCCGCAATACCTGATGGCGCAATTCGGCATCCAGAAGATCGGCGCCATTGCCTCGCCCTGCGGGGCGCTGAACAAGGAGCACGAGCTCGCCTACCAGCTCGACGATCTCGGCGCGCGCGTGATCGTTGCGGCCGAACCGCTATTGCCGATCGTAGGTCAGGTCCGCGACAAGACAAAGCTCGAGCATGTTTTCGTGGTCCGCTACCCGGACCTGCTGCCCGAGCGGCCGCCGATCGGCGTCCCGGATGAACTGCTCGCATCCGGCTCCGAGCCGGCCGATGCGGCCGGCGAAGTTGAGGACTTCCTCTCCGTCGCGGCGAGCGGCGCGTCGCCCCGCGATGTCGCGATCGACATGAACGATACCGCGCTGATGATCTACACGTCAGGCAGCACCGGCCGGCCCAAAGGGGCGATGCTGTCCTATCGAAACGTCATCTTCAAGACGGCCGCGACTGTGAACTGCAACGGGATCGGCGCCGATGATGTCCTGCTCTCGATCGCGCCGCTTTATCATATCGCCGGCATGGTGATGGGCGTGAATGCACCGGTCTATGCCGGCGCGACGTCCGTGCTGCTGTACCGGTTCGATCCACTGGTGACCGCACAGGCGATCGACCGCTATCAGGTGAGCTGGTGGTACAGCGTGGCGCCGATGAACGTCGCGATCACGCAGCTCCCGAACATTTCCGACTTCGGGCTGAGGAGCCTCCGCGTCAATCCCGTGACCAGTTTCGGCATCGACTGGACCGAGGCGCTTGCCAGGCAATGGCAGGCCGTCGCGCCGAACTGCGAGAGCTTCGAAGCGGCGTATGGGCTGACCGAGACCCACACGGTCGACACCTTCATGCCGCGCAACGCAATACGTTGGGGTACCCATGGCAGGCCGGTGCCCGGCAACGAGATCCGGATCGTCGATCCCGACTCCGGCGCAGACAAGCCAGCGGGCGTCCCGGGCGAAATCGTGATCCGCGGCCCGGGCGTCTTCAAGGGCTACCGCAATCGTCCCGATGCAACCGCGGAGGCGCTGCGCAACGGCTGGCTGCACACCGGCGACATGGGTCGCATCGATGCCGAGGGCTATCTGACCTTCATGGGACGGTTCAAGGAGATGATCAAGGTTTCCGGCTACAGCGTCTTCCCGGAAGAGGTCGAATCGATTTTGAACAAGCACCCCGATGTTGCGGCGTCGGCCGTGATCGGCGCGCCCGACGCTACCAAGGGTGAGGTGGTCAAGGCCTTCGTCGTCCTGGTCCCGCGTGCCGAACTGGACACCGCGCAGCTCGTGGCATGGGCGCGCCAGAACATGGCGCCTTACAAGGTACCGCGCGATGTCAGCTTTGTTACCGAATTGCCGCGCTCTCCGGCCGGCAAGCTGTTGCGGCGGCTGCTCAAGGACTGACGCTGCAGCGAACTTGCCCCGACCGGCCGACGGTACCAGCCAGAGATCCCGATCGGTCATGTCCCAAAATCACTCCCAATATGGTCCGACAGCACCTTTTCGGGAATCCATGTCCGTGTTGGACATCTCATTTTGGCCCTGGCGATTCACCGATAAAGCGCAAAATTGCAGCCTGCGACATGTTCAGACACGACGACGAATGCTCGAGCATCAAGTACCAGCGACGTATGAAACGGATGATCGAAGCACTCAGCGGAGAACTGACGCTGCAAGGCATTATCGGTCAGGGGACCACCACGGATCTGCGGGTGGACATCGTCAGCCTGGCCGAAACCGCACTCATGGCGTGCGACTTCGATAAGGTCGCGGACTGATGCGGCCCACCAGAGCCGAATCAGAAACCTTCGTTCGCTAATGAACGAGTTGGCCACCATGAGCTGACACACAGACCAAGCGCGGGCGTGGGGCGGTGGAGAGAGTGGAATGCGAACCCACGATCAAGCAAAGCGCTGAACTCGAGCACCAAATCAGCCGCTGCCTTCTACGTAGAAAGCTGGGCGAACCACGGCAGTTTCGCTCCAGAAACCATCCCATTAAGGGCGGCAAACGCGCGCGAATGCCCCAAAAAGGTTCAGAAGAATCAATGCGGTTTGGTTGCAGGTTCGAGTCCTGCCGGGCCCACCATTCGATCAAGGCCTTGTCCGGACACCTTGAAAACGGCTCGATCTCCACTTCAGGAACGACTCGATTTTCCAACAGAACCGAGGGCCATTTTGTGTGCGGACGACCCCAGCGGGCATCGGCGGCGCTGAAAGAGACCTTCAGAATTTGCTGCGGGCCGCCGTGATACCGGTGTCGAATGAAGCGGCGCCAGCGCCCGCCATGATAAGGGGCACAAGGTGCTGCGCGGCCAAGCCAGAGCCTGCATCGTCAACGATCTCGGAGGCGCGGTCGCCACGGACAGCAGGCGGATCGTCGGCCTGCCCTTGCCCACGAAGACGATCCAGGCTTACGAGCGAGCTATGAATGTCATGAGGAGCGAGCTATGAGTGCCATCACCAGATCGGGGGTGGATGTCGTGATCGAGGCGACCTGCGTACGGCTCAATGCCAAAGCCGCCGATGCGGCGGCGATCGCGCCGTCCATCGAGAGACGTTCGCTCACGCGGGCGCCGCACGAAGTCGTGGTTGCGATCGAAGCTGCGGGCGTCAACCCGTCGGACGTCAAGGCCGCCACGGGACTGATGCCCTATGCGGTGTTCCCGAGAACCCCGGGCCGTGATTTCTCCGGGCGGGTGGTCGAAGGGCCGGACGCATTGATCGGAAAGGCCGTGTTCGGCTCGTCGGGCGACCTCGGAATCCGCCGCGACGGTACGCACGCCAGCCATGTCGTCGTCGAAGCCGCAGCCGTGGTCGAAAAGCCGGACGGAATTTCGATGGATGAGGCTGCAGGGATCGGCGTACCGTTCGTGACGGCCATCGAAGGCTTTCGCCGGGCCGGCGCGCCGAAACCCGGTGAACATGTCCTCATCATGGGCGTCAACGGCAAGGTCGGGCAGGCTGCGGTCCAGCTTGCGACCTGGCAAGGCGCCAGGGTGATCGGCGTGGTGCGCAAGGATGAACCTTACGAAGGCCACGCCAACGCCCCGATCGAGATCATCAATTCCTCGACCGCCGACGTCGCCGAACGTGTGCGCGAACTAACCGACGGCCACGGTGCCGATATCGTCTTCAACACGGTCGGCGATCCCTATTTCGACGATGCGCATCATTCGCTTGCCAAGGCCGGGCGGCAGATCCTGATTGCCACGATCAACCAGACCGTCAAATTCAACATCCTGGAATTCTATCGCGGACGGCACACTTATCTCGGCGTCGACACCCTTGCGTTCTCCACGATCGAAAGCGCAGAGCTGCTACGCAGCGCGCTGCCAGGGTTCGCCGGCGGCTTCCTGCGCCCCTATCCGATCATCCCGTCCTCGATCTACCCGCTTGCTGAGACGAAGGCGGCCTACGCCGCCGTGATCGGATCATCGCGCAACCGCGTCGTGCTGCGGCCAGGAGCCTGATCATGAAGGTCGTTCGCTTCGGCGAGGCGCCCGCCTACACGGCGCTCGGGCACCACGACATGACGGCGGTGCGTCTGAAAGGGCGCGAGGTGGCCCCTCGTCCGACCTCTGGATCGGCGTTTCGGTGATCGCACCGGCGGCGCAAAGCTCCCGATGGCACACCTTGTGCGACTGCAGGAACCGACAGTCGCGCATCCGGCGCCCTCAGCCGTGATAGGTGAAAAGCTCGACAGGGTCGCTAAACCCGCGCACCGGATATTCCCCGACACGTTCAAGACCGAAATTACTTTCAACGAGGTCGACGAACGACCGAGACAGCAGCACCGTTCTCCCCAGTTGCTTGGTGAGTGCTTCGAGGCGAGCCGCCATGTTCACGGCAGGGCCGATGACGGTGAAGTCGAGCCGGGTGCGCGATCCAATGTTGCCGAACATGACGTCTCCGACGTGCACGCCGATGCCGTAGTTGAGCGGCATACGCCCGGTCTCCTTGTGCTTTTCGTTCAAGGCGGCCATCGCCTGGCGCGCTTCAGACAGGGCGTGCAGCAGATTTTCGCAGGCCCGTGGCGCGCTGAGCGGAAAGATGGCGAGCAAGCCGTCGCCCATGAATTTCAGGATTTCGCCTCCATGCCGCGCGATTGGCTCCGACATCGCATCGAAGTAGTCGTTCAGAATATCAATGACATCATCGCGCGGCCAATTGTCGGAGATCTTGGTAAAATCACGCAAATCACAGATCATGACGGCGGCGTGGACGGTCGTCCCGCTACCGCGCCTCGTGGCCCCCGCCAGGATCAGCTCACCGGCATGCGTGCCGACATAGGTCTCGAGCAATGTTCTCGCCAGCCTGTTCTTGATGCGGATTTCGCTGACGAGAGCCAAGATTGGCAACAGTGCTGACAGGCTTGCGATATCGGCCGGGTCGAAGCCACCGGGACGGTCGGTCGCAAAGGCCGCGACGTGCCGCTTGCCGAGCGTGTGGAACATCGGCCACGCCACGTAGTCGGTCAGGCCCTCCGACCGCCACCCGTCATAGATTGGATGCTTGCGGCCTCGCGAAGGATCGCCCTCAAGGTGCTCTCGCACCTCGGCGGCACCGTTATGAATTTCCTGCACTGGGCTGCCGATGTATTCGGGCCGCTCCCCGACATCGTAGTCGATCCGAGTAATTGTTGCCTCGCGCATCCCGTCGGCCCAGAAAATCCGGGCGCCGCGCCATTGGGGGTGCTGCATCAAGACGTGGAGTGCCGCACGTTTGACAGGAATTCCTGCGCGCCGCAGTCGGACACACAGCTCAGCGAAGATATTGTCGATGAAGCGCTGATCGTGCGTTTCGCTCGTCAGCCAATGGATCACGTCGCGGTGCGCGGCGCCTGGATCTCCGTTCCGCGGCGCGCTCATATCTCGCTCCTCGGCAATATCAAGATTGACAGCATGGGATAGCCTTGGCTGCTGCCAGCACCATGGCGTCCGCCAGCGCCTCCGCCACGCGTACCGTGCACCAGTCGCTCTGGTGCAGCCGATCTGGGTCTGATGGGTCGACCATCCGGTCGAAGGAGATCTTCTCGGTCTCATGCCATTGACGCATGAGATCAAAGCGCTTGAAGAGATTTACGGGAACGCTCGCGCCGAACGCCGCCTCTTCGATAAGCCGTACCATTTCGCGCGCCCCCTCGATCTTGTCGTCCGTGAGCACGGCGGGCAGATACTGAAGGTCCATGAGCACGATATCGGAGAAGCTTTCAGCCAGGCGCGCGACGCCATCGCGGATAGCCTTGGCCGTCGCATTCAGGTCCTGCTTCTTCCACGCCGCATTGGTGCCGACCTGCCAGATCACGACCGATGGCCGTTCTGCAATGACGTCCCTGTCGATGCGGCGCAGTTCGTCGGGCGCTTCTTCTCCACCGACGCCGCGGTTAAGCACATCGAAATGGCGACCGGGGTGACGGGCCCGCAAAGCCGTCTCAAGTCGCTGCGTATATGGGACGATGCCGCCCTCCCCGGCAGTGGTCGAAGATCCGATCGCCGCAATCTTGATGCCACCCACGCCCGCCAGGCGGCCAGCTAACCGATCCATGGGATACGCAAAGGAAGCAGGCTGAGCCGGAATCATTTCACGCTTGCCTCGATCGGATATGAGTAGCCATGTGCCTTCGGTAACGCCTCGCGCCTACCGCACTGGACCCGACCGATACCGACGGGTCAAGGCTTGCGTATTCGAAGGAAGCGCAGCCCCGCAGCCGAAAGGCATAACACAGAGCGGGAAACTCCAGAAGCACCCCGCCGGCGGCTCGTTCTGTGGGACGTCACGAACTGGGTCGGCCGTGGTCAGCAGGACCATCCTGCCTCGTCAGCGGCAAAGCTGTCTTGATAACGGTGCGCGCCCGAGACCGCGCTACGCGGTGAAGGGGCCGGACCGCTGCTATGCGCAACTCGCTGCGGCCAACTCACTCCCAGGCCGCCCGGAAAATGGCGCGGTAGCCGTCGGCATCCACAGGAAGCGGATTGGTGGCGGTGGAATGATCCTTCGCCGCCTTCTCCGCCATGTCGTCCAGTACCGAGGTGGGCACACCCATGGCGCACAGGCCGCGCGGCAGATTGAGCTCGGCATTGAGCGTAGCGAAGAACGCGGCGATGTCGGCATCTTCGGTCAGACCGAGCGCCAGCCTCAGCCGCGGTAGCTTGGCCGCGATCGCCGGGCGATTGTAGCGCATCACGGCAGGCATCAGCACGGCGTTCAGTGTGCCGTGATGCAGGCTCGGCGACGCGAGGCTGCCAAGCGCGTGCGACAACCCGTGCACCGCGCCGAGGCCTTTCTGGAAGCACAGGCCGCCCTGCAGCGCGCCCATCATCACTTCGGCGCGGGCATCGCGGTCATCGCCTGCCGTCACGGCCTGCTTGAGATGGCCGACGATGCGCGCCGCGCCGTCGAGGGCGATCGCATCCGCCGGTGGATTGAAACGCGGCGACAGATAGGTCTCAACGCAGTGCGACAGTGCGTCCATGCCGGTCGCGGCCGTCAGTGCAGGCGGCAGGCCGAGCGTCAGCAACGGATCGCAGATCGCCCGCGCCGGGATGAGATGCGGACTGATCAGGCCGACCTTACGGCCATCCTCGAGCGTGATGAGGGCCGCGCGGCCGACCTCGCTTCCGGTGCCGGCCGTGGTCGGAATCGCGATCACCGGCGCAACGGCGGCGGTGATCCGCGCGACACCGCCATCGATCGCGGCATATTGCGCCAGCGGGCCTTCATGGGTGGCGAGCAGCGCCACCGCCTTGGCGAGATCGATCGGCGAGCCGCCGCCGAGCGCGACGAGGCCGTCGCATCCGGCCTCGCGATAGCGTGCGAGCGCCTGCAGCGTCGCACGCTCGGTCGGGTTCGGCGGCGTCGCGTCGAACACGACAGGCACAGTGCCGAGCGGGGCGGTCACGCGCTCCGCCAGGCCGGCCGCGACAATGCCGCGGTCGGTGACGAGCATCGGCCGACGGATACCGAGCGCTGCGATCTCATCGCCGAGCGCGTCCGCCTCGCCGAAACCGAAGCGAATGGTGGTGAGATAGGTGATCAGCGCCATGGCCTGCCGTCCCATTGGGTCGATCGATCAGAGATCGGTGCGTTCTTCGGCGATGTCGCGACGCTGCTCCATGTTGAAGCGCCCCGCATAGATCGGCCGCCCGCCGGTGCTTGGACCGGGATATTGCACGATCAGGATATCGCCGCCGGTCGCGGTCTCGAACTTGCCTTCGAAATGCGGGTCCGGATGAAAGATCATCGTGCCCGCCGTGTACACATTGTCGTCGATCCTGAATTCGCCGCTCAGGATGTACCAGACCTGTGCGAACTCGTGATTGTGGATCGGATGATGCGCGCCTGGCTCGAGCCGCAGGATGCCCGCGTTCGGCTCGGTCGGCCGCTCCGGCCGCGGGTGGAACAGCATCTTGCCGGTCTCGCCCGGCCAACGGATGGTCTCCCACTCGACATCGTCGATGTGCTTCGCCTCATACGGCAGGTGCCTGCCGGTCGCGGTTGCGGTCTGCATGGATCAGTCTCCTTGGGGCTTGCTCTTGGGTGATCGAGGCGGGACGGCGGCGCTCGGCACGCGCCACCAGTCGAAATGCTCGGCCTTCTGCGGCGACTTCGCGACCACCATCAGGATGCGCGCTTCGTCCTCGCTGATGTTGTCGGCGCGGTGCGGCAGCTCGGAATTGAGGAAAATGCCTTCACCGGGCGAAAGATCGAACACCTCGGCGCCGACGTGGAAGCGGATGCGACCGCTGATCACGTAGCAGTATTCCTGTCCCGGATGAGAAACCATGAGGTCCATCCGGTTCTTGCGCGGGAACGAGAGGTGAAACACCTCCAGGTCATCGTTCGGCATGCCGCCTGCGAACAATCGCCAGCGATAGCCGGTGCTCGGGATGCTCTGGTCTTCGCCCTCGTCGCCATGGCGATGCAGCGTAACGTGGCTGCGCGACTGGTCCTGCGGCGCGGCGAACAACTCGCTGACGCCGATGTCGAGCGCCTGTGCGATCTGGATCAGGTTGGCAACGGAGCTCGACACCTGCCCGCGCTCGAGACGCGACACGAAGGCGTCGGACAGCCCAGTGCTGTCGGCCAGATCCTTCAGCTTCATGCCACGCTCCTCCCGCAGCGAGCGAATGCGTGCTCCAAGCCTCGCCAGCGTCTCGTCCTGCGTCTTCATTGCTCCGAACCTCTTCTGAATTTGCTTCCTTGTCAACAAAAATTGCCTTACAAGCAATTTTCGTTGCGTCCGATGTTGAAACTGCAGACAATTCTGCTCGTTCTGCACATCGATGCGCCAGCAAGTTGCGTATCACGCAACAAAGCCGAACGGCAAACTAGACGCCCCCGGAGGAGCACCCGACCATGACAACCACTCTCAGGACCCTATGCGCGGCAATGACCGCGACGCTGCTGCATCTTCACGTCGCGCACGCCGCGATGTCCGACAATGTGATCCGCATCGGCGTCCTCAACGACCGCTCCGGCGCCTATGCCGACCTCGGCGGCGAAGGCTCGGTCGTCGCAGCGAGGATGGCGGCGGAGGAATTCGGCAACAGCATCGGCGGCGTGCCGGTCGAGATCGTCTCGGCCGACCACCAGAACAAGCCGGACATCGGACTTGGCATCGTGCGGCGCTGGTTCGACACGGAGAAAGTCGATGCCGTTGCCGACATTTCCAATTCCGGCGTCGGCTTCGCGGTGACCGCTCTCGCCAAGGAACGCAACAAGATCGTGCTGAATGCGTCGGCCTCGTCGGACTTCACCGGCAAGGCCTGCACCCGGACCTCGTTCCAGTGGGTCTACACGAGCTATACCAACGGTTACGGCCTCGCGCGGGCGCTCACCGCGCAGAAGCTCGACAGCTGGTTCCTGATCACGGTGGACTATTCGTTCGGCCACGCCTTCGCCGCCGACATGCGCCGCGCGGTCGAGAACGGCGGCGGCAAGGTGATCGGCGAGGTGCGCCACCCGCTCAACACCGCCGACTTCAGTTCGGTGCTGCTGCAGGCGCAGGCGTCCGGCGCCAAGGTGATCGCGCTGGCCAACGCCGGCGCCGACATGACCAACTCGGTGAAGCAGGCCGCCGAGTTCGGCATCACACGAGGCCAGGCATTGGTGGCACCGACCGTGTTCCTCACCGACGTCGACGCGATGGGCCTTGCGGCCGCACAGAACCTGCAGTTCGTCACCGCATATTACTGGGATCGCGATGCCGAGTCGCGCGCCTGGGCCAACAAGTTCTTTGAGAAGGTTGGACGGATGCCGACCATGACCCAGGCCGGCGTCTATTCAGCCGTGCGTCACTATTTGCGTGCGGTGCAGGCCGCAAATTCCGACGATGGCCTCGCTGTCGCGGCCAAGATTCGCGAATTGCCGGTTGCCGACGCGTTCGCTCGCGGCGCGGTGCGCGCCGATGGCCAGTTCGTGCACGACATGTACCTGGCGCGCGTCAAGACACCGGCGGCCTCGAGCCGGCGATGGGACTACTACGACATCGTCGCGACGATACCCGCCGAGCAGGCCTTCCGCCCGCTCGGCGAGGGCGGCTGCGAGTTGGTCTCGCAGTAACGACGCAGGCGGACGGTGGCCGATACCATCGTCCGCCATCGAAGCCTGAATTCGATAGCCCGCCGTCCAGCGCCCCGCTGCCGAAGTCAGTTGCGCGCGCCGCGCTGAAGAAATTGAGCGATCGGCGTCAAAGCATCGATCGAAGGCAAACCTGTGCCCGCCTCGCTGCATGACGTCCAGGGATAGGGGATGGCCGAAAGCCACTGCAGGACAGGCGTCTGATAGCTCGCCGGCAGCACGCACATGAACTCAATCTTGATGAGCAGCCGCTTGACGCGACCGTCTCCGGCGGCATCAAAATCCCAAATGTACTCACCGCATCCGACGCGTACGTCGCCCTCGGACTTGTTTGACATCCCCACCAGCCAGTCGCATTGAAACCGTGGAAGGCGATTGGACTCCGGGCGCGACAGGCAGAAGGTGCGCACATTCTCATACTGCAATCCAAAGTTCCGTACGAGAACATCGGTTACGCTCTCCAATCCGTGAGCGGAGCTTGGAAACGAGATTGCGTCGGTCAGGAGCTGCATCTGAAGCTCACACTCCTGCACGAATGCACGCTTCATGAGCTCAGGCCGGTTTCGGTCCTTTGCCTCGATATACGTGCTGATCGCCTCGGCCGCCGTGATCGATTGTGATTGACTCAAGCATTCTCTCCAGAGTTGCGCGACCAGACACCAGGTGACGGCGGTGACGATAACGCCGCAGGAAACAACAAGGCAGGCGCCGCCAAGCCAAGCCTCACAATATAGCGCAAGCCTGATTCCTTCACCCTCACGCCGCTGTGAAAGACGATCGCGATCAGGCGGCGGGAAACGCCGAGCACTGATCTGCCTGAATGGCAACGCCGACAGGTGCTCCCATTGGCCAACGCAGGACGGCCTGCTCGCCTGGGGATCGCACCAGCAACCGCTCCCCGGCACCTCCAGAGCACTCGATCTGAAGATCGACGTGGCCACCCTGGTAAATCTGGGCCACAACGCTGCCCTTGATAGTGCATGGCTCCTCGGGCGCCACAACATCGAACTGCTCGGGGCGGACGAACAGGTCAACCGCCGCCGACTTCTCGAGCCCGGACAGGCTCTCGCCCGGCACCCTCACCAGGGCATCGCCAAGCGCGACGATGGCTTGCTTGGCCTGCATGCTCACGAACTGGCCGCGCAGCCTGTTGTTGTCGCCGACAAAGCTGGCCACGAACGGATCCGCTGGGCTGCGATACACGTCGACAGGGCTACCGAGTTGCCTGATACGGCCCTCGGACATCACAGCCACGCGATCGGACATGCTCAAGGCTTCGCCTTGGTCGTGCGTCACGAAGATCGTGGTCAGACCCAGCCTGCGCTGAATTTCCCGCAGCTCCACCTGCATCGAGGTCCGCAGGCTCTTGTCGAGCGCCGAGAAGGGCTCGTCGAGCAGCAGCACGGTCGGGTTGATGACGAGTGCGCGCGCCAGCGCAACGCGCTGCTGCTGGCCACCGGATAATTGCCGGGGCTTGCGGTTCTCCATGCCCTTCAGCTTGACCAGCGCCAGCGCATCGGCGACGCGCTTGTCCCTGTCTGCCTTGGGGACGCGCCGCGTCTTCAGGCCGTAGGCGACATTATCCGCCACGCTCATATGCGGAAACAGCGCGTAGTTCTGAAACATCATGCCGATGCCGCGCCGGTAGGTCGGAATGTCATTCACGCGCTTGCCTTCGATCGAAATCGAACCGCCGTCCGGCCCCAGAAAGCCCGCAGCCAGCTTGAGCAGCGTGGTCTTGCCGCAACCTGACGGACCAAGCAGTGTCACGAACTCGCTACGGCCAACACCGAGCGTAACGGCGTTCAGGGCCGCGACATCATCAAATCGCTTGGTCACGGTGTCGAAATAGACCGCCGTGTGTTCACCTTCAGCACTCGCAGACGGCTTCAAGATCCGTGCTCCCTAGTGAGACTGCTCGATATTGAGAACCTTGCCGAGCCCGAGGAACGCATTGGCAAAGGCGATCAGGGCCGCAGTGCCGACGATATACATGACCGACAATGCCGCCATCGACGGATCGGCGAACTCGCGTACGTAATTGTACATCGCGACCGGAAGCGTTTGGGTTCGCTGCGAGGTCACGAACAGCGAGGCCGTGAACTCGTTGAACGAAAGGATCGCCGCGAACAGCCAGCCGCTGACGAGCCCAGGCAGCAGCAGCGGCAGGGTGACGGTGGTCAGGACACGAAGCGGTCCGGCGCCGAGGCTCGCGGCAGCGTGTTCGTAGCTCTGATCGAGATTCCTCAGCGACACGTAAACGCTGCGCAGCACGAACGGCAGCACCAGGATGACGTGGCAGATCACGACGACCGCAAAACCGCGGCTCAGGCCGACTTGGGCCGCGAGGATGAGAAAGCCGAGCCCTACCGTGAAGTGCGGAATCACCAAGGGCGAGATGAGGATCCCCTCAATGGCGGACTTGAGCGGAAACTTGTAGCGGTCGATGACAAACGCGAACATGCCGCCAACGCACAGCGCGATCGTCGAACTCCAGGCCGTGACGATCAAGCCGTTGAAGAACCCTTGCCGAAAGTCTTCATAGGCGAGGGCCCGACCGAACCATCGCCACGACCAGGTCTGCGGCGGGAATGACAGGATCGGCTTGTCGTTGAACGCCGCGATCGTCACGACCGCCGCCGGCAATACAAGAAACGCGACGATGACGAGCACCGCCAGCAATCCGACCCAGCCGAGCACTTTCTGATAGGTCGAGCGCGGGATCATCAATGCACCTCGATCTTCCGAAGCGGGCGGGAGGCAAGCTGAAGAAGGCCCAGCACCAGGGCCGTCAAAGCCAGCCCAGCCACGCACAAGGTCGCGGCGAAGGGAAAGTTGAAGCTCGAAAATCCAAGCTGGTAGACCAGATTGGAGATCATATTGACGCGGCCGCCGCCGATCAGCTGCGGCGTGGCGAATGCCGAGAAGGTCCAGGCGAATGCCGTCGTGGTGCCGGCGACCACGCCGGGTAGCGACAGTGGCAATGTCACGGTCAGGAACACGCGAATGGGGCCGGCTCCCAGGCTTTCGGCCGCTCGGGAATAGTCGCGGTCTATATGGGACAAACCAGCGGCCAGCATGATGACCATGACCGGCAGCGTGACGTGGACGAGGGCAACCACAACGCCGAATGGCGTGAACATCAGCTGGAGCGGCTTGCCGATGAGGCCGAGTGACAACAGCAACGAATTGATGAAGCCGTTGTTGCCCAGGACGATGATCCACGCATAGGTGCGAACGACTTCGCCCAGAAACAGCGGCGTCACGACGATCACGAGGAGGATGGAGCGCAGGATCGGCTGTTCGACGCGCACAAGCGCATAGGCGAGCGGATATCCGACGATCAACGTCACGACCGCGGTCATCGCGCACACGACAACGGTATCGAGAAACACGCGCGCATAGAGCGGTTTGAGAAGGTCGGCGAAATTCGCCAGCGTAAACCCGCCGGGATCGAGCGATCCCGGCACGTAGGCCCTGAGGCTGTATTGCAGAACCGCAACCATCGCCGCGATGAATCCGACGGCGCACAACGTTGCCGGCGCCGTGAAGATGCGCAGGAATGGCTGCTGATTCATGATGCGGGGCCGATCTGGCAACGGATCAATTCATGATGTTTTCGGCGAACCACTTGCGCCATTCCGCCGTCTTGCCGGCGCGCAGCTTGGCGTCGATGTTGATCTGCTGCTTCCATTGCTCCGCCGATGTGAAGACCCCCGGAAGCTTGGCGATTTCAGGATCGA
Organism: Bradyrhizobium sp. C9; assembly: GCF_002532045.1. GTDB lineage: Bacteria > Pseudomonadota > Alphaproteobacteria > Rhizobiales > Xanthobacteraceae > Bradyrhizobium. Next base: position 171,668 of record NZ_NWTG01000016.1, read on the forward strand.
TCTTCGCGTTGAGGACTGCCGGGCTCCCCTTCTTCTGCTTCGAAATCTCGGCCTGGATGTCGGGGTCGTAGAGCGTGTTGATGAACTTGTAGGCGAGGTCGACCTTCTTTGACCCCTTCATGATCGCGACGGTGTCGATTCCCAGCACCGCACCCTCCTTTGGCATCGCGAGCGCAATCGGAATGCCCTGCCCGATCATGTAGTAGGCGTTCATCGAAAGGACGATCTGCACCGGCGTCTCGCCGCTCGCGAGCAGTTGCTGACTGTTGGCGTCATTGGTGTAGAACGCCTTGAAGTTCGGCTTGAGCGCCTTGAGCTTCTCCTCGCCTTTTTCCCAATGGGCCGGGTCGGCGCCGGCAAGAATGGCGGAGACCGCAATGATGTGACCGGGATCGAAATCCGGCGCGGCAAGCTTGTCCTTCAGCTCCGGCTTCCAGAGATCATTCCAGCTCTCGAACTTGGTGTCCTTGATCAGATCGGGGCGATAGCCGATCGTGTAGACGTAGGCCCAGGCGCCGAGGTGGTACGGACTGATCCGCGCCTCGTCAGCAAGATTCTTCGCATTGGGGATCTTCGAGGTATCGATCGTCTCGAACAACCCGTCATTGGCATAGAGCCAGCCGACATGCGACGTCGTGAACGTCACGTCGCTTTCGGGATTTCCCTTGGCGAGCTTTTCCTTGTTCAGCCGATCGATGGTGCCGCCGGTGATGAATTCGACCGGGACGCCGGTTTCGGCGGTGAATTTCCTCGCAACCGTCTCGGCCACCAGATCGCGCCAACTGCCACCCCAGATGCTGACAACGAGCTTGTCTTGTGCGTGAGCCGGCAATGCAATCAGAACAGCAATCAACACAGACCAAAGGCGAAGCATAGGTGCAGTCTCCCTCCAGCGACAGAATGCAGCGCCCGGCTCCAGCTGCAATCCTCGGTCATGAAATTAAACTTATCATCTGCTTTATAGTACCTTTTATCAGGCCCCTTATCGGCTCGCAATAGGTTTATCATATCGACAATAGTACCAATTGCGCTTAGCCTGCGCTCAACGTTGGTTTGAAATCACGGAGGCAGTCGATGACGACATCGACGGAAGCGCCAGAGGCCCATCGGCCGTCTGTCGTTCTGGATACGCTCAAGCGTCTTGGTTTCGGCACCGTCGTCTCCGTCCCCGACAGCTGGCTGGGCGAAATCCTCATTCGCATCGACCAGGAGCCGGGCATGACGCTGGTGCGCGCAACCCATGAAGAGGAGGCGCTCGCAATCGCATGTGGAAGCCGGCTCGGCGGCGTGCGCACCGCCCTGCTCGTGCAGAATGCCGGTGTGCTCAGCATGGGTGCGGGCATGGTGTCGCTCGCGCAGCGTTATCAGTTTCCGCTTCTGATGCTGGTGTCCTACCGCGGCACGCCCGATGATCCGGTGTTCTATCATGTGCCGAAGGGCCGAGCGACGGAGCCGGTCTTCCGCGGCATCGGCCTCGCCCATGCCTGCACCGATCGATACCGCCCGATCGGTCCTCAGATCGAACATGCCGCAACCTATGCGGAAGAAGCTTCGTGTCCGTTTGCCTTACTGATGGGCCGGGAGGATATCCAGTGGTGACCAATGCACGACCGACCCGGGCGGATCATTACAGGGCGCTTGCCGGCAGTCTGCCGTCCCGCGCGCTCGTCGTGACGTCGCTCGGCAATGCCTCGTATTTGTGGGCATCGCTGCATCACGCGCCGGAGAACTTCTACTTCGAAGACGCGATGGGACTGACACTCCCCCTGGCGCTGGGCCTGGCCATCGCTCAACCGGATCGTCCGGTCGTTGCGGTCGAGGGCGATGGCGCCCTGCTCATGCATATGGGTGCGCTCGTTACGATTGGCGCGATGAACCCGTCAAATCTCACGATTCTCCTGATCCAGAACGGCGTTCACGCAGCTTCGGGCGGGCAAGCCTTGACCAACGCCACGCTCGATCTGGCGCAGCTGGCGCGCGCCTCGGGAATCAAGCACGCCGAGAATCTGAATGCGCCGAGCGCGCTCGCCACCCGCATCGCCGCGGCCGAAAAACGCGATGGCGTCGGAGTCATGGTTCTGGCGACGGAACCCGACGTCGAAGTCGTGCGGCCGCCGGTCCCGTTCGATCCGGTCGCGACAAAACATCGCTTCATGGCTGCGATTGAGGCACCACGTTACGTCCCGACGCTGTTCGGCGGCGGGATGCTCGAGCGACCCTAGCCGATCGGCATTTCCGTTGCACGGATCCATGGCGGTCCGCTTCGTTCCGAAGCGGGCCGCTTTTTTACGCGCTCCCACATGTCACCAAGGCTATCGGGCGACGCTGCGATCTTAGGCAAGGGACGTCGAAACTTTGAACTTGTCCGTCGTTCGTCACATAGTACGGTGTGTGGGACCATGGACTATTCGCTGGTTCGCTCGCTCTTGATGAGGACGACGACAACGATGCATCGCAACCACGACGCCTTGCGGATCGATGTGGCCGCGTCGATTTCCGTCGGCATGCCCGTTATTCACTTCAATGACGGCGGCTCCGCGGTCCGACCGAATGAGTTAGGTGAGACGGCGGCCGCTGGTCATCCGCAACACCGCGAGCGTCGAATGCCGGTGCCTCAGGCTTTGCTGATGTGGATTTGCTCGTCATCCGGTGAGGCATGGCCTGCCCTCGAGCTCATCTTGGGCCGCACTCTGTCGCCGCGGGACCTGATCGGATCCGGCGCTTCATAGGACATCTGGCTTAGAAACTGGAAGGACCTGGCACGGTTCAGCGCCATCCGCCGCCTGCCTTACATCGCCTTGACGATGTTCTCGGTGACCTTCTTGGCGTCGCCGAGCAGCAT
>NZ_NWTG01000017.1 GCF_002532045.1 Bradyrhizobium sp. C9
CCGCGCTTCAGGTCCATCGGGTTCATGCCGGCGGCGACCGACTTGGCGCCTTCCTTCACGATCGCAGCCGCGAGCACGGTCGCGGTGGTGGTGCCGTCGCCGGCCGCGTCAGCGGACTTGGAGGCGACTTCGCGCACCATCTGGGCGCCCATGTTCTCGAACTTGTCCTCGAGCTCGATCTCCTTGGCGACGGTGACGCCGTCCTTGGTGATGCGGGGAGCGCCGAACGACTTTTCGAGCACCACGTTGCGGCCCTTCGGACCGAGGGTGACCTTCACCGCGTTGGCCAGGATGTCGACGCCGCGCAGCATCTTGTCGCGCGCCTCGACGGAGAATTTGACTTCTTTAGCTGCCATCTGAATTTTTCCTTGGAATGGTTTGCCTGGGGAGGGAGGAGGCGCTTAGGCCGCCTTCTTCTTGGAAGCGGGGACGTCGAGCACGCCCATGATGTCGCTTTCCTTCATGATCAGCAGGTCTTCACCGTCGATCTTGACCTCGGTGCCGGACCACTTGCCGAACAGGACGCGGTCGCCGACCTTGAGGTCGATCGGGATCAGCTTGCCGGCTTCGTCGCGGCCGCCCGGGCCAACGGCGATGACTTCGCCCTGCGAGGGCTTTTCCTTGGCACTGTCCGGAATGATGATGCCGCCAGCAGTCTTCTCTTCGGCGTCGATACGCTTGACCACGACGCGGTCGTGAAGCGGACGGAATTTCATGCGATCCTCCTTGGCTTTTTGTGATTATTGCTGGTTGGCAGTCGCAATGAGCGAGTGCTCACCACTTCTGACATAAGTCTGTGACACTCCGGCGCAAGGGCTTCGACCCATGTCGCCTGTTCGCCCTTGGTGTCTGAACCGTGCCCCTCACTTTGGCGCGGTTGTTTTTGGGGGAGATCGGACGTGGCTGCGGCATACTAAATCGACGCACCAACGCGGAAGTAGGTCCTAGTCCAGTACAGGCCCAATATGCTTTGATGTGCCGGTTGGGACTGAGACGCATGGGTGGCTGATGTACATCTTCATTAGAAAGTACACCAAGGTTCGTTCGGTTGCGGATGCTGCTCGCCGCGCCAAAAGCGGCATCGGTCAGATCCTAAGGGAATCGCCCGGATTCATATCTTATTACGTATTGGATGGGGGCGATGGCGTCGGTGTCGCTGTGATGATATTCGAGGACCACGAAAGCGCCAATGCTGCGAACGATAAAGTGCTGGATTTCGTTCAAGCAAGCCTGCATGACCTTAACCTTGGAGACCCCGAAATCATCGCCGGGGAAGTTTTGGTGAAGATAGAATCTGATGCGTAAGTCTTTCGCGTGTCGGTTGTCGCGGGAGGACCGGACTTCTCCGTATGCGATCCTCTACCGCCGCTCGTGACCCGAGGCGACAGCCGGGAGGCCGATTTATTGGTGCAAACGACGCATTCTTTGAAGCGACGCTCGTCGGCCGTAGGGGAGGCCTAAGAGGCGGCGGGAGTTCACAAACCTGTCGATCGACCGGAGAAAGTGGTCGGTAGGGACGTGTCTTTTGACCAAGAACTCATAAGACAATGCAGCCTGTTCCTCCGTCCCGTCGACGTAAAAGTTGACCCGGAAACGGCGACGGTCGACCGGCATGGCCAGTTCTGTTGCGGAGGTGACAACATAGGCGGGTGGGGCAGCGTCGGCCCGTCCAGCTGCGTTCCGCCGAACTCGAGCTCCCGGTCCGGTCGTGCAGGACCGCGATCGCGGTATAAAAGGATCGCCGCTCCGTCCGCGGCTGTCCCGGACTGCTTCACCTGTTCCAGCGCTCTTCCAACCTAGGGCGTCCTATCCATGCCCTGTTCAGGCATCGGGTTGTCCAACTCAGCTGCGGCGTTCCCTGCAGTCGCGCTTGAGCTTCCTGGTATGGGCCGACGTAGCGAAGCTGGGTCGGTATTTTGGGATAGATGCGACGTATTCGTGCAACGGCACGCTCTGCGGCCTTCCTGTCGCGCTCGTCAAAGGCAAATCCGAAGCCGGTGCGCAATCGGTCCGGTAGCAGCTCGGCACTCAGCGTTTGATACCAGCGCGGCGGCCGCAACCATGGTCGCCCACCGGCGAAGATCTCTCGGGCCACCTCGCGCGCGACGGTGCTGACGGACAATGTATCCGATTGCATCATCGCCGCGGTGTAGGCGGCGAACGCGTCCCAATCCGTCGGCAAGTCGCTCGACGTCAGCCCGAACAATGCCCCAAACAGCCGGCTCTCGGCCCAATAGCGCTCGCGCTCTTCGACCGTGAACGGAGGCAGGATCAGGTCGTGGGCGGCCAGAGCGGTGTCGACGAGGGTCGCGTGAACCCAGCGCAACGCTGCGACCTCGTTGGCGCGGTAGGGCGAGCCGCTCGCGAACGGACCGATTGCTTCGGGCAGGCGGCCGACGATCATGGTGTGGCGGTGGTGCAGGAGCCGGGCAGCGGTAAGGGCCGCATCGAGCGAGCCGAACACCATCGTAAACACTACGTCAAAGGTTCGATGGAAGCGACCGATCGGATCCGCGAAGGTTCGCGAGTGATCGGCCACGGCGGCGGCGACCCAGGGATGCGCCAGCTGAAGCAGCAAGGCACGACCGGCGCCCAAAAAGGTGACGGCTTCTCGGTCGATCCGCCAGGTCATTGACCCTGGACCAAAAACGCCCTCGACCGGTCCGGCGGCCTGAGCCCAGACGAAATCAAGAGCGAGCTCAAGGTCGCTTTCGGAGACCAAATGCGTACCTTCCGAAGCAGACGGGGGGCATACCATTGGTCCGTGTAGTCTATCGCAATTCAGTAAGCCATAGCTCTCTCAACGTTGACGCATGATGTCCACCCGCGCGGAATACGGGGCCTGACATTTGGTCGCACCCCATGCGGGTAGGACTGAGCCGGGTGCAGCGGCTGCTACGGCTCCGTTTGCTGAAGAAACTGCCCGCCGCCGCCGTCTTTAGACATACTGCTCCAATTTGAGGTAATCGTCTGTGAGGACAGGTGAGCGGATGGAAGAAGCTGCGTCTTGAAGAAAGGCATTCAGAGTCCGACTAGCGCGAATGCGGCCTTCGAAACATAGGCGCGCCGGCGCGCGAGTGCGAAGAGTTGCGAATTCGGAACTGACCAGGTCAGCGGCGGCTGCGGCACAATCTGAGGCGCAGGAGCAACCAGCAGACATGACAGCTTGTGCCAGTCCTAGTGTGGTGAGCCAGCCCGCATAGATTAGCACCGCACCGTCTGTCTCGTTGAGCCCAGAGAGTTCCTCAATTGCAGCAGCATGGACTGGCGCCGCACCAAGAGACAGAAAAAGATCGGCTATTTCGTCACGTGTGGCTCTAGAGAGAAGGCAGCGGCCGAGATGTGATAGGAGCGTCTCGGTCGGACCTTCGAAGATACGGAGAATGCGGGCGTCTCGATAGATTTTAGCGACAGGCGTTCCCTCATCGTATCCACGGCCCCCCAACAGTTGGACACATTGATCAGCGACGAGGCCGCACCACTCCGACGACAAAACCTTCGTTGCCGATGCAAGGTGGACGTTAGGCGCGCCCTGCGCTGAGACAAGTCGGCAGGAGGCATCCAGCATTGCCTTCACTACTTCGCGCCGGAGTACCATCTGCCCAAATAACTGCTCGATATAGCTATTCTCAATCATCCGCAGCTTACCGAGTCGACGATGGCTTGCATAAGAGGCTGCAACCTGGATAGCGCGCTCAAGGGCTCCAAGACCCATTGCCGCCACACCGATACGCCCGCGGTTCATGCTAGATGCTGCTGCTCCCCAGCCGTCTTGATCGCGAGAGAGCACGTAAGCGCTCGGCACCTCGACATCTTGGAACTCCAGAGTATTTTGGATAATGCCACGCAAACCCAGTGTGCGATGCTCGTGGGTGACCTTTAGACCCGGAGCCTGCCTATCAACTAATACACCAACGAGCCGACCTTTCGCATCTGGACCAGAGGCTCGGGCAAAGCAAACGATCCAGCGAGCCCAGTCAGCGAGGCCAATCCAGATTTTGCGGCCAGCGATGCGAACTCTATCTTCGTGCATAAAAGCCGAAGCCTCTATATGCCGCGGGGCAGAGCCAGCTCCAGGCTCTGTCAAAGCGAAAGCGCAAAGGTCGCCGCGTGTTGCGCCCCACATGACCTGCCTTTGTTCAGGGACGTGCGGCGCCGCTTCGATGCAGGGCAAGGCCAGGAAGTTATGGATGACGAGGGTAGAGGCAGCCGAGATATCAAAGGATGCGGTGGCGGAGATGAGGTCGATTGCCTCTTGCAGGGGAAGAGCTAATCCGCCGTGCTCTGCTTGTGTAGTGAGCCCGAACAGTCCATGCCTTGCAAATATGCTGTGTAGGGTGGGAGGGAATGCCCGACGGTCATCCGCATCTGCGAAATTCAACTGACTCAAGTCATCGATTAAACTGGAATATAGTGTAGGTGCAGCACCTTCAGCTGTACGTTCCTGCGACTCCGCGAGTAGCGGGTAAGATTCAGTGTACATAGCCATTAAGCCGTAATGATTGAATGCGCTCTTCATGCCAATCATCCCCGTGGCTAGCTCGATTACACGTTGGTATATTGGGATACTGTCGTAGTATACACGAGTCTCAAAAGCGGATGGCTTTCAAACTTTGGACTTCCAGAAAGATGCTTTGCTTGCTGCTGGCATCAAATCCGATCAGCTGACCGGGCTTCCGGCCGCCGCGATGATCGGCCGGCGCTGGCGGCTTGCCTGAAGGCGCTGCGCCCGGGCGACATCCTGGTGGTGTGGAAGCTGGATCGGCTTGGTCGCGATCTGCGCCATGTCGTCAATGCCGTTCACGACCTGGGCAAGCGCGGCATCGGCTTCCGCGTCCTGTGTGGGTCAGGGTTCAGCAATCGACACCACGACCCCCAGCGGCAAGTTTAATTTCGGCATATTCGCGGCGCTTGCGGAGCTTGAGCGCGACCTGATCTCCGAGCGCACGCGCGCCGGGCGGCTTCGGCCCGCGCCCGCGGCCGGAAAGGGGGAACGCAAGTTCAGGGTGATTCCGGCGAAGGTGCGAGTGGCCCAGGCTCGGATGGCTAACTGCAGTTTAAGATAGTCTAATCGGGCGGGCTTGCTCGCAGCCAAACGCTAGGAATCCGGAATCCGATGCCCTGAACTGCTATCTGTGGTTCGGCAAGCTCTTCGGGAAAGCAGGATCTGCAGAGACGATTGATGGGGGCGGTCAGAACAGCATGGAGCGACGATGCGGATAAAATTCCGCTGAGACCAGGATCTAAGTCAGGCCAAGCGCTTTCAAGACGATATATGCGAGTTCAATCGATCGGTTGCGAAGGGAAAGATCGACACTTGGTCACGCCGACTTCGCCGCTTGTCATGTGAAGTCCAATGAACGGCGCGGCTCACGCCCGGGTTCTGTAGGTCTTTGCGGAACAGGGGTATACCCGTGGTGCCGCCTGCTGAGGCTGAGCACGCGTCGACGCGGTTTACTCTCCTGGTTCTTTCGCGGCGGAGCGCAGTTTGTGGTTCCCACCGGTGGAAGTGGCAGTGAGGGGATTCGATAAGATACCGCGTCCGTTTCGGCCTCGATTGTCAGAAGATCAATCCGCGTCGATCTAGGCCGCGCTCGGGGACTAGGTACATTGAATTCCTAGAGCTATTCACCAACCGTTCGGACATGTCGCACTCGCCGATCGGTCGGCAGGTGTGCAGCACCTCTACCTTGTCGTCTTGGCAGTCTGGGCAGGGGTCCTTCATTGGAGGTGCGGAAACTGTCGACTGTTGCACGAGACTGTTTGGATCGCTTTCGGAACGCTCCTTTAGCAGCGTGAATGCGCGCTCCTGGTCTGCCTGATCTTCCGAAATAAGGAGAGGGTAGATCGTCGTATACACGTCCTGGGGAACCATCACCTCGCCCACGCCAGGTACGTCGATGACTGCGGGTGCCGTCAGTCCAGCAAGCGCCGGGATGCTTATCGTACGCCCGTGAAGCCTCACGAACCGCTCTGGGGCTCGGCGCGTCGGATTAGCGTAGACCGGATTGCGTGGCACATAGATTGGCCGATAGGCGCTCGGCCTTCTGTACAGGCTAGGAGCGACATACCTAGGATGAGCGAAGTGCACCTTAGGTGCGTAGACCCGCGCCGTTGGTGCAGCCCGGTAGGCGGGCGCGTATCGCACCGCAGGAGCCGCCCGATACGAACCGCCGGACCTTATGCCGCCACCGGTGGAATGGCTCCCGCCGGCTCTCGCAAAACATGGTGTTGAGGCTACCGCCGCGGACAGCGCCGCGGCGACCAGCAAAAACCTTTTCATATCAATCGTCCTGAAAACAGCTTTTCTCAAAGCGCGACAATGTTCCGCAGCCTGCGGGCGAGTTCAAGTGGCTATTTGGTCTTAGCGTTTAGCCCAAGCTCAACCGGCCGGCGCATGGCCGCGGGGCGACCAGGCACCGGCTTGATGAGGGGGGCCGCGCGAGGACGTATCTCCCGGCGTCCTGCTAAAGCCGCCGCCTCAGAAGCCGCCGAGCCGCGCGTCTGAAAGAGGCACCCACGCCAATATCAACTCTGACTTTCCGCGCCGCGATTCAGTTCACGATTAATGCGATCCTTGACCCGACGGACCGCAAGAAGCTGCAATCGCGTTTGGGTCTTGCCACTAATCGTCTTACCATCGATCTTGAAACTGTAGCGCCATTCGCCCGGCAATGCTTCCCGAATGCTGAATTGCACGCCTCTGTGTTGCATAAACTACTTCAACCCCAATAACACGCGTTGCTTCTGTCCGGCTTCACGTCCGTCGAGTGCAGATCTATGATTCCTCGATCATGAAGACGTTGTTAGATACCGAAGAGGACCGCCGGTCCTACGGGACCGGCGGCCAAGTCAAGGGAGGAAACGCCCGTGAGGGCAGCGGTAGCAAGACCTACCGCACGGCACCGCCAATCTCTTGGCGGATCTCGAATAAGCGTCCTTGCGGCCAGACTACAGATGACCCGCCCCTCCATCGAATGGAGGTCGTGTGAAGAGGTCTGCGCAAATGCAGGCCCCAAGTAATTCAATTGAGACTGCACGAAAAGAAAAACTTGAGTACGGGGCGTACCAACCGAGCTCTTTCGTGCCTTCTTGTCACATCTTCACAAGGTCAGTGCAGGCTCGCACAACGTTGCGCCGAACTGGTTCATCAAGGCGCAGCTCGCCATTTCAGTTCTGCGAATTAGCTATCAGCCGCGATAAAGTCTCCAATTCAAGCTCGGAAACTGTCTGCCAATCGCAAGAAATTCTTGAGCAGCACGTCACCTTGTTCCGAAAGGACGGACTCCGGATGAAACTGTACGCCATAGGTTGGGTGATGCCGATGGGCCAAGGCCATAATCTCCCCTTCGCTTGACCGGGCGGTCACCTTGAGATGCGGTATGTCTGGCTCATCAAGTTCGACCGCCAGAGAATGGTAACGCCCCACAGAAAGTGGAGACGGGAGTTGTTTGAACAAGTCTCGGCCGTCATGGGTTATGTGTGAGGCGCGGCCGTGCATGGGACAACGTGCACGTACGACGCGTCCGCCGAAGGCGCTCGCAATACACTGGTGCCCAAGGCAGATGCCGAGAATTGGAACACGACCTGAAAGCTGGCGGACGACGACGGTGGATATGCCGGCCTCGGTGGGCGTGCAGGGACCAGGAGAGATGACGATTGCGCGCGGCTTGAGCGCGACAAGGCTGGTGAAGCTGACGGCGTCGTTCCGGACCACTTCCGTCTCTGCATCAAGCTTGCGGAAATAGCGCGCGATATTGAACACGAAGGAGTCGTAATTGTCGATGATGAGAATCAAAATGCACCAGACACATCGGCACCAAAGGCGTCGAAGATCCGCTGTGCCTTGGCAAGCGTCTCGTCATATTCGGCTTCAGGATTCGACATCGCCGTTATTCCGCCGCCTGCATGAAACACGGCCAAGTCGTCGTCGATCATCACAGTGCGAATCGCAATGTTGGTGTCCATGTGTCCATTGAATCCGATGAAGCCGATCGCCCCGCAATAGACCTCTCGAGCCACTCCCTCGATGTCCGCAATGATTTCCATTGCCCGCACCTTTGGAGCACCGGTCACGGAGCCGCCCGGAAAACAGGCGCGAAGCAGACTGACAGCGTCCTGGCCCGCAGCAAGCGTGCCTCTGACGATCGAGACGAGGTGGTGCACTGAAGCATAGGATTCGAGGTTGCACAGTGCCGCAACCTCGACCGAATGGTCTGTACAAGCTCGTGACAGATCGTTGCGCAACAGATCGACGATCATGGTGTTTTCGGCGCGGTCCTTTTCGGATCCGACAAGCAGTTCGGCGCGGCGCTGATCTTCCTCTGGATCAGCGGAGCGTGCGATTGTGCCCTTGATGGGCCGCGCTTCGACAACCTGCCGACCGTCAAGTTTCAGAAATCGCTCAGGGGAGCTTGATGCAATCGTCAGCTTGTCGTAGCACAAAAGTGCTGCAAAGGGCGCCGGGTTCAATGACCGGAGCTGGCAATAGAAGGTGAGCGGGTCGAACAGGGGCGACACCCTGGCACTGAAACGTTGCGCGATGTTCGCCTGGAATATCTCCCCCGCCAGAATCAACTCAATGACGCGCTGGACCGCAGTTATGAAGCCCTTACGGCTAAAGTTTGAATGCCATGCGCCGGCCTTACTAGGGATTATGATCCGCGGCAACCTTGGCCTGGCAAGCAACGCTTCAAACTCGTCGGCGCGACGACGCGCACGCTCGGTTCGGCGAGCGAGGTTCTGTTCCGGCCATCCGGTCGAGACGATCCAGCACCTGTGGTTCTGGTGATCGAAGCTGACCACCACATCATAGAAATGCAGCATCGATTGGGGCAACCGGAGACCGGGAATTGACGGCGCCGGCAGTCGCTCCAGAGTTCGGTTCAGATCGTAAGCAAAGAAACCCGCAGCGCCGCCCTGGAACGGTGGGAGATCGGGGTCATGCGCTTCTCGGTATCTGGCGAGCAGGTCGCGTAGGGCCACCCATGGATCGCCCGTAAGGGCCTTTCCATTCCAACTTGCCTGTCCATCGGCGACCAAAAAGGTGCTGAACGGCTCGCAGGTCAAATATGAGTAACGCCCAAGCAGCTCATGCCCTGCCGCGCTATCGAGAAAAGTAAGCTGCGGCCGCTGCGCGAGGCATCGCAGGGCTTTGACAGGCTCGATCCAATGCAACTCGCGGACGTGCATAGGGCTATTGGCTACCACGACCAGCCGGATGTGTAGCCGGCTCCGATCTTGGTCGCGTCGCGAACAAGTTATTTCCGTCCGGCACGTACAAAGACTCGAGGCTGACCATCAAGCTAGCCGCGGCCAGCTGATCGGCTGCGCCGAGCAACGTGGCTTAACCCTGCCGTTCCAGCGAAATGCACATCTGTTGAGAGCTCGTAGTCAGCGGCAAACCGCAGCTCCCGAAGTGGCCGGACGCACCGGATCGCTTCTCGATACAAATCGTGCGTTTTGTACGCAGCGAGTTCCGTCTCGCTGTCGAACTCACCGTACACCACGACGTCGATCTCATCGCCGAGCTGATTGCTCTTGCGGTTGCGCGCAATCTCGAGGCGGCGTGCGTAGGGGATCGAGGTGAGAATCGAGAGGCCTTCGACGATTCGGTCGATGTCGGCCTTGTCCTTGGCTGTGAAGAAGACGATATGACGGATCATCGTGGCCGCAAACGTGACGCTGCAACTTTGCAGCGTTCTTATATCCGGATCAAGCTCAACGCAATGTCTGGAAAGGCGGCAGGCGGAGAGTGTTTGATGCTCGTGTTTCGGCGCCGCCGGCCTTGCAGAAGAAGCTTGCGGAATTTCTACACCTACGTGACTGAGGCGCCGAAAAGATAGGACACAATGGGGCTAAATGTCGTGGCCCGCGCGACTGGCAATGTCATGACCGGGGCAAGTGAGCATCGTTGCGCATGCATCTTCCGACGAGGCGGAAGCCCAGGCATCAAGTGGCGGGTTGTATTGGTTGATCAGGAAAATCGGGGCTTAGCAGCCTGAAAGCGAAACGCAGAGCCGTTTGGCCTTCGTCTGCCAACGAAACTGCTGCTCGATTCCGCGGACACCCGGAACAATGAACCGATCCAATCGGTTCAGGTGATCGACCGTGTCGCGGCCGTCCACGTGTTGAAATGGGACGCCCGCTGCGCGCCCTCAGCCATGGACAGGCACTGATTTCGTCTGGAGCGTCCATCCTGCGCCGGCTGGCGCGCCGAGGATGATGAAGATTTCTTAGCCGTACTCGCGACGGACCGGCGGCATACGGTCCGGGCCTACGAGCGCGGCTCGTGCGCGGCAATTGTGAGGAGCACGAAAGTGTCGAAGCGGAAGCTGCGAACTTTTTTTGGGGTGGAGACGGCGCTGCTATTTGTCGGATCATCGTGGTCGCATGTGCGAGCTCGGCGCCTCCGTGGCCATTCGCGGGGCACAAGCCGCGAACGTGCTTGCTTCGTTGCGATTGATGTGCGTCGTCGAATCCTTCTCAAAGCAGCTTAGCTCGATGGCCCCAAACCCAAGCGAACTCAGTGAATAGGCGTGCAGCTTTCGTTCGAGATGCACCGTTCTGCATCTTTTAGGGCACATCTTTCCGGGCGTGAGTATCTTCGTCCGATTCGAACAATATTTACTGCCTTGATAACAATCTGGACCTGTCACAAACCATGAAATGCAATTTAGGGAAGACGCGATGGCATGGCATGCGTGGCAAACTTCTATGTTTGGCCTATCAATTCGCATGAACGAAGCAGGCCATTTTGGGTGAGTCGCGCAATGGAGCTGTGGCAGCAAACGTTATGGGTGTTTTGCATACATGTCTGCCGTTGTTTCGCGTTGGGCTACTGCTCAAAATTTGTTGTAAGGGCGCCAATTGCCCCTCTCAATTCGGGAGGGTACCGGATCACGATGCTCCAATCGTGGGCTGCCGATCTTTGCAAGTACAAGGCGACCCTCTCGCCTAGCATACCATCTTTATATTTTGCCGACACTGAATGTCGTGGAGAATGGCGTGCTTGGAGTGCTGGATCCTCTAATCGGGAGACAAGAGGTCACGCTCGATGAGGCAACAGCGGATTGTGGTAGCCGGTACGGGCGCCGGAATTGGAAAGACGGTTTTCTGCGCAGGGCTCGTCAGTCTCCTGGGTGCGAATTTTTGGAAGCCGGTCCAGTTTGGCTTCGAAGGAGAGAGCGACGCCGAGCGTGTCGCTCGGCTTGGCTGTCTTCCATCCGATCGCATCGTGCCTGAGCGCTATTGCCTGCAAACGGCCGTTTCGCCCGATTGTTCCGCGGAGATCGACGAGGTTCGCATCAACACGGAGTCGCTTGACGTGCCGGACAACACCGGAGGGCGGCCGCTCGTGATCGAGGGCGCTGGCGGACTAATGGAGCCGCTGAATTGCGGCACGCTTTACATTGATGTCTTCGAAAGATGGCGTCTTCCCGTCGTGCTCTGCGCGAGCACAGCTCGAGAAACAATCAACTACTCACTCCTATCCATAGAAGCTCTGCGAAGACGTCAGATTGATATTCTCGGAATTGCCTTCATTGGCGAAAAAAAATCCGAAGCTGTGAGAGCAATTTGCGAGATTGGGCGGGTGCGGTGGTTAGGGCGGCTGCCCTGGATTGCTCCTTTGTCGGCGGAAACGCTGCAAGCGGCGTTCAAGGTCGCCTTCCGTCGCGATGATTTTGTGCCGTGACGTTAAAGGAACCGTTGGTATCCTGATAGATCACATGGACATCAAGATGATACAACAATGGTTGTGCGTGATGGCTTTACGACGGGCGCCGTCGCATGCCTGCCGAAAGATATCAGGGAAGCGTAAAGGATAGATTCTTTAGGTCTGGTCCTTCAGGCGCTGTTCATTGACACTTGCTCGCACCCGCGCCTGGCCTAATTCCTCGGCGTTCTCCAGCTTGGGTTGTTCCGCAATGTAGACGGCGCATTTCGAGATTACCGCCGTCCGGAGCATCGACGCAATGAGCTCGAGCCATACTGCAAATCGAGCGCTGATTTCGTTCGCGCTTTTCGTGTTGAGCGCCGGGGAGATAGAGAAGAGCCCGAGCAAAAGGACTGTGCAGATCCTCGCGGGAGTGCGACACCGCTTTTGACGAAACGCTTGCGACGTTACGGGCCCTACGTTGCTCACAGCGTGTCAACTAAGGGAAGCGATCGCTACTGCACGCCAAGCACTTCAGCGGTGCAGACATGCACGTCAACCCAGCCGGGTGCGAGATTCTCATCCATCGCTTTGAGCGCCCTCCATCGAAGATATATGTCCTTTACTGCTCCCAGGGGAGACCATTTTTCACGCGGGAATTCGGGCCCGAACAGACCACTTGTTTCTCCAGTAAAGCGGGCTTCGTGGTAGGTTCCTTCGTACGGAGGATTTGGGGCGTGCGTGAAAGGGTGCATCCATTGGTTGACGATCTGACCGCGATTGTATCCGGCTTCGGCCAGCGTCTCGATATCGACTTCGCTGTTCACCTCCAGCGACACAAATACGGGACGCCGATAATCCCTTGCTAGTTGATCGCGGAAGATTACGTCCGCTCCTTCCAGATCACATTTGATGTAGTAGGGGGTACCGTATTGGTCGAGGAGTTCATGCAGATCGGTAGTGGGGACAATGATCTCGATCGACTGGTACTCCCCTTTTTCAGCGGCTAATTTGGTAAGGCTGCCCCAATCGTCCTTCTCTGGGACGCTATAGAATGAGGCCAGCTCACCTGCGCGATCCGGCAGCGCTTTGTTGACAGCCGTGACGCGCCGCGATCTCCGCGCCTTTGTGTGCTCAGCACATATCGCATTTGCGACTACGAGGGATCGCCCAGTCGAGGTAAACGCAGTTGCTTGTGGCCAATCCACTGCGCACAAATGTTTGAAAGAGTTGACACTTTGTCAGTTCTAAGCGCTCCTCTTAAGGTGGCGACAACGCCCGTCCAATGCATGTCGCGGGACCTGCGTCCGTGCTATTGGTCATCACTCACTCCCATGCCGCGAACGCGCTGCGATTGTGATCCGAGTCCGACGGGCGCCGGGAGTTACTTACGTCATCCATCGAAGAATCAGAGCGCTTCATCGAATTATTCGATGAATGTTTGGTCGATGGAGAACTGGCTTCCCGGATCGAAAACGTAACTGGTAGGTGATAGCGAAAAACCGAGAGTGGATCGCCCTATTGATTCCCCGAAAAGCGCGCGAACGAAAGACTGCTCCAATCGCGTCATTACGGCCGCTAGCGCGACGCCGCCCGATGCAAGAACGGTCTCAAGAAGGCCATCCCAACGTCATCTTCCGAACTGCCAAACAACGATGCATTCCACAGGCCGAGCGCCCTGGGGACTGATCAGGATGACCCTTGGCGCATTGTCGCTGTGCTCGTTCTGTCATCTCGAGAAGGCATTTTCTCGCGGTGGTACGAAACGTGGCGAATTATCTCGACGGTCGATCAGGACGACGTGATTTTCTTGCGGTCAGTATGGAGAACGCCACGCAGTCTTATCGGCGTCAGTCACGCTCCCCAGATTTGAGCGTTTCGTACGAAGACTCCACTTTCTCGCCCCACAATTTTGTTTCTATATTTGACATCCGCTTCCCGTTGCGGCGGCCATAGGTGACGCTGCGGAAAGCGGAGCGGCCGATTGGGCTTCATGTGCGGTCTCAACAGAAATGTGGACGTCCGAAGCCTTGAGTCTCACTGCGCTTCGTTGCCGAGCAAGGGTTCGATGAACTTGAATCTCCTACGCGAGCGCGTACAAAGCCGAGACTAACCGCGCCAGCAGTCGCCCGCTTGCTGTTCGGTGACGAATTTGAGATTAGCCGTGCGGGACAGCCCACACAGCGTGGTAAAGGCGATCCCTCCGATTCATTGACCTATCACCTGCCGAAACATCGAAGCATCCTGCCGCCGACGTGACAAGATCGCCGCCGTTCAAAGAACTGATCGCCGCCGAACTGGCCCGCATTGAGTCCCAACTCGTTGATGCGCGGGATGGGTCTGAGCAGGCGCTTGAACGCAAACTGCGCCGGTACAATATCGTGTTCAACGTCGATAGTTGGCGCCGGCCGCCAGAGCGGCTCATTGAAGGAGACAACTCAAGGCGGTGAACCAATCCCTCGCATTCATCAGCACGGTATGGTCGGCGCGTCGCCCGAGGCTGTTCTCCATCATAACGGCGGAGCTGTTCGCCCGGCTTGGGCGGAACCTTACTACTTTCGCTTTAGGATGGGTCCGTGCTCCGAATTGCTTCGCGGTTTGTTGTCGGCGGCGTCCAAAGCGCATCCCGCAAGCGCTTCTTCTGCGAGACCTTGGCTTTTTGCCTGAGGGATAGCAAACATAGCTTGGCCTGTTCGATGTAAACATAGCCAAGTATGGCGCTGTACAAGCGGGACGACCATCGCGATCGAAATCGGTCCCGGGGTGAACGAGATGGCACGGAAACGACTATCAGCCAATGCGACCCCCGGCAGCGCCATCGCTGATAGGACTTCCGCTCCCAGGATGCTCCCGCTGTTTTGGTCCCCGAAGTCACTATGTCACCAACGAGTACACTTGTCCGGTCAAGTCTAAGGTGCGCTCGAACACATCAACGAGCACGAGCGGGCAGTTTTCGGACGTGCCCAGAATGCTGGAGCCTTGAGGCGCTGACCGTGGATGCGTAGCCGACAAGTGAGCGAGATTTCGCTCGATATGGCTATTTCAACGTTTGCTGAAAGAGGTCGTTTCACCCTATCGCACTATTGACCTTGTTCAGGCGCGGACCGCACCAACTGCTTTCGATATCTGTTCCCGCACGCCTGGACTGCCCGGTGTTCCTCTCGGGAACTGAATATTGCCAGAAACCAACGCGCGATTTCGACACCTTCCGCAAAGAAATCAGGGCATCGCGTGCCCCGGATCGAGTATTCGGCGGATGATGACTGGTTGCTGGACACAGTTCCTCCTGGCGTTGGGCCGATGTCTGATGTACGAAATTCTCTGGCGCAAAAGGTAGATTGAAACTCAAATCAGCCTGACGCGGCGGGGCACCACTTTGCTACATGAACAAGCGCACGGGGTACGAGTGCGGTTGAAGCTTTGGCATCCGCTTGACGATCGTGGCGAGCGTCCCGGCAAAATTAAGTGTCACGGGCAGACTGCCATAAGGCCCATCGTTATTCCAGTCCATTTTGGTCAGCGCGAGTGTCTCGCGGCAGAGATCGTCGATGCCGCCTAGACCAGCGTGGCGAACAAGAAGCAGCGGCTCCGGCGTACCTTTACCTTCCTTGTAGTGTTCTTGTGGACATCGCCCGAGTGCTTACGCTGATAGATGGCGAGGCTGCGAGCCATTACCGTCAGCATTTGATCGCGACGAAGATAGGGATTTTTGCCAAACGTATGGACGCCGTCGGCCTCATAGGCCACGAATTCAAGACCTGATCCCTCAGCGTCAAAGACCTGACTGCAGCAGATCACAAAACGCTGCGCGGACTCGCCGCCGGCGCGCAGAGCATAGTCGATGCCTATGAACGCAGTGCTGGGCTCGACGTCGGCAAGCAACCAGGGTGTGCCTCCGGCTTTGGCGTAGAGCGCGATACCCAACCGCCAAGCGACGCTACAGCGGCAATAATAGTTCAGCGCGCTGTCTTCGCGCAGGAATTGCACACAAATGCCCTCGGATGCGGCATAAGCCTTCACGTAGTCGTGGAGGTCGAAGTCGTCGCCTGGCGGTCCCCGAAAAGCTGGCGACCAGCTCTCCTTGAGCAGAATGACAACGATATCGAAAGTGTCGCGCGCGTTACGCAGCGCAAAGAGCGCTCGGGTCAGCGCTTCGGCCAAAACGACGTGGGGGCTCGCCGCGGCTTCAATCTCTCGGTCAAGCTCTCGCGACAAGAGGATGCGGCTCGCTGTGCCCCCGCGCGCAATTCTCGCTCCGAAAACCTTCTCGAAGCCGGGGAACGGCGCAGATATTGTTTTCGCTCCCGCGGCTGATGCACCTGCTCGAGTTCGCGCATTTGCCGAACCAACGATTCCTCGAGTTCGGCCGGCAGGATCACCCCGATCCGGATAGAATTAGGGACCGGCGACAACTTGCCGAGACTATAGGGCCCGAAACGGATCAGCCCTTCCATCGGATGGATATCGATGTCGTGCGGATTGTTGGAACCAAAGCGAAGCTTTGGCTCTGGCAGCACGATGTGGCCGGGCAGGCGGAAGGGCTTGGTGGTAGCGCTCATGTCTTTCCGATCCCGCTGAACGCAGAAACACGCAAAATTTCGAATTCTGCATCGACGCCGTCCGCGATACCGAATGCCTTCTGACGCAGGCTCGGTTCCCGACCGTCAATGAGGCTGATCCAGCCATCGAGGAGGGCATTGGCGGGGCGATTGTGACGACGCGCGCGCCACTCGCGTACAAACTCCCGCGTCAGCTCGACAGTGTCGTCAGGCGCGTCTGCGGCAAGCTCAGTGATGACAATAGGCTCGACCAGAAGCCAGAGCTATTCAAGACGGTAATCGACGCACAGGCCACATGCCTCGCTCCAGACGACGTCAGTCTTGGGTACGGTGCCTGATATGATATCGACGGGTTTGGCGGAGTCGCTGTTAAAAATTGACGGCTTCACCTCACCCGGCACGGGTCGAAGCCGTACGCGATTGCCTCGACGTTCCAGGGTTAAGCCGGGCTGGCCTGCAATTGCGCGGAATAGTGCATCGCGGACGAGCGCGCGTTCGCCTCCCTCCTTGATCAGTCTCCTCGAGGAGAGGGGATGGTGGTCGAAGGCCTTGATGCCAAAGGGCTCGAGCGCCTTGCGAATGTCGTTGTCCCGGCGGAAGGCCAGAACGCCGTCACGGGCGCGGTGGACGATGATGTCGACACCGGCCTTGGCAATGGCTTCTTCGATCTCATTGTCGCCGCCGATCGCGCAGTCGACGATACGGCAAAGCGCTGGTCCCGAGGTGACCGCGAGCGCGTTCATGCGGATGGCCGGCACCGCTCCGGTGCTCGGCCGCAGTTTGGCGGTCGCGAGCCGCGGCCGAGCGGTGCCGGTTAGGCTGGCGAGCTTGTCAGCGGTCTGCGGCAGAAATCGGAGGAGATCGGAGAACAGTTCGTCGAAAGACGCCGTCTCCACAAGATGGGCGTCAATGCCCAGCGTGCGTGCGCGGACGATCGTCGACACCTGGTGGCAGACTGAGACCGGCGGCATCCTGATCACGCCGCTGCCGGGCGCGACCAAACTCAAGCCAGGTTCGGCGACGCGTCCGGCGTGGTGCGTGAAATCGTCGATGCCGACGGCAAGGTGCTCGAAGGCGAAACCTCAGGCAATCTCTGCATCGCCAAATCCTGGCCGGGCCAGATGCGCACGGTCTATGGCGATCACGCCCGCTTCGAGCAGACCTACTTCTCGACCTACAAGAACAAGTACTTCACCGGCGACGGCTGTCGCCGCCACGCCGACGGCTACTACTGGATCACCGGCCGCGTCGACGACGTCATCAATGTGAGCGGTCATCGCATGGGCACCGCCGAAGTCGAGAGCTCCTTGGTGGCGCATGAAGCGGTGTCGGAAGCCGCCGTCGTTGGCTATCCCCAAAGCGGCTGCTGCCTGAGCGCCGCGGCAGACCGGTGCACCTACCCAGGGTGCTGGCCGGATGCATAGTGCGCCAGTGAAACTGGCGAAGGATAGTCGATGAAAGTTCGATACAGGAAAGGAGTAGCGACCCACCCTGACCCCGAGTGATGCGGAGGCGTCCGTGAGGGCGTCTTCGAAGCGTTGACAGGGGAAACCGCAGGCCAGCCATTGAGCCGCGAAATCGAAAGTCTGGAGCGCCGACGCAGTTATGCAATGCGGAAGGCAACACGTTGGACGGCGTCTATCGCAAGCCGCCCGACGGCTCCACGCGGTCGGAGACCCTGAGCATGCGGGGAAATCCTTCGCACAGGAACTGGGAGATCTCGTCGTCGCCCGAGGGGGAACAACCTTCGGGCAGGCTGGGGAAGGCTGAATGCCGTAAGCCCAGCACCACCGTCGACGAGAAGTCGGATGTCTGCACAGTACCAATGAACGATCTGAACAAGAGCGACGGGTCCACACCGATGCTCGCGGAAGGTCCGGAGGGAAGGCGGGCAGCCAAGGGCAATAGCAAACATCCTCCCGTGCCCCGGACACAGAGCCGGATCAGCGCGTCGACGAGGTTGGATGCTATACGTGAACTGGCAAGACGGAATAGGAAGACACGGCTCACAGCGCTGATGCACCATGTGACGCGCGAACTGCTAACGGAAAGCTTCAGGCGACTGAAGCATTCCGCTGCACCCGGCGTCGACGGAGTGACATGGCGCGACTACGAGGAAGGACTCGAGGAGCGAATCGAAGTGCTTTGGGACGCGGTCCAGTCAGGCCGCTATCGGGCACTCCCGTCTCGCCGAGTGTATATCCCCAAGACAAATGGCAAACTGAGACCGCTCGGAATCGCAGCGTTGGAAGATAAGATCGTCCAGCACGCGGTGACGATGGTCTTGAATGCGATTTACGAGGTGGACTTTCTCGGCTTTTCCTATGGATTCCGGGAGGGGCGGAACCAGCACCAAGCGCTGGACGCACTGTGGATCGGCATTCATCAGAAAAGAGTGAACTGGGTGCTCGACGCTGACATCCGGTCGTTCTTCGATGCGATCGATCACGGGTGGATGATGCAGTTCCTCGAGCACAGGATCGCAGACCGCCGGCTCTTACGACTGATACGCAAGTGGTTAACCGCTGGCGTTGTCGAAGGTGGATTGAAGTCCGTAGCACGAGTAGGTACTCCGCAAGGAGCAGTGATCTCACCGCTTCTTGCTAACATTTACTTGCACTACGTCTTCGACCTCTGGATTCATCAGTGGCGAAGTAAGTCGGCAAGAGGGGATGTCATCGTCGTCCGCTATGCGGACGACAGTGTCATGGGCTTCGAAACAAAGTCCGAGGCCCTGCACTTTCTCGACGCACTGCGTGAGCGGATGGCGAAGTTCGGTATGTCGCTGAATGAGGAGAAGACGCGGGTATTGGAATTTGGACGGTACGCGGCCGAGCGCCGCGCACGCCGGGGGCAACGCCGCCCGGAAACGTTCGACTTCCTCGGGTTCACGCACATCCGCGCGGTGACCCGGATAAACCCGCACTTCACAATCCGGCGCGTGACCATCGCCTCTCGCTTGCGGGCGACGCTGAGTGCGATACGACACGACCTGATGAAACGCCGCCATGCGCCTATCGGTGAGACCGGCGTTTGGCTCCGTCGCGTGATGTAGGGATACCTGAACTACCACGCGATCCCGGGGAACCTGAAGCGGCTCGGCATGTTCCGCGCCGAGGTCTGCCGGGCCTGGCTGCGCTCGCTTCGTCGACGCAGCCAGCGCTCTCGCATGACCTGGGAAAGGTTCCGACGATTCATTGGGCGATACATCCCGAAAGTCCGCGCATGTCATCCGCATCCCAACCCAAGGTATACGTCATGACCCAAGGCAGGAGCCGTATGCGGTAGTTCCGCACGTACGGATCTGGGCGGGGGGCACGGAGAAATCCGTGTCCCTACCGCGACCGACGGCCTCGCTGTTTGCTAACGGTTGATCCGCGATGCGCACTACAGTGATCTCGAGCGCGAACCTGCGTGGTCTTCTTCCCTTTCTCGGGTTAAGCAGATCTGGGTTTTGAGTAAACGGCCCCGAAAGAACCTGTCGTCCTTGCCATTGCTCGACAAGAGAATCAGATAGGAATACGTCATCGTTCGGAATGTGATCGAATACCGCGGCCATGCTGTGCTACCAGACGCGCCGTGCCTCACCATCCAGGACGTAGAGGGGGCGGTGTTGCTTATCGAGCGTGAAGCGCTACCGGGACGTACCAGCCCTCCGCCGGAACCGGCAGACCCGTTCTTCCCGCCGAATTGCCAGCGGATCTGATGCGGAATATCCCTCAGCATTTGTTCTGCCGCCCTGGAGACTTCTCTTGCATCTTCGCTCCCGGTGGCTGCGACGAACCAGATATCCTCCCTCGGCAACCTCAATTTGTCTCAGATGTTTCGGCGCTGACCAGACAGGACACTTCCGCGCAAGTTCATGCCCGGTGTGATCATCGTTCAGTTAGTCATCTCCAGCCGGTGCTTGGATTCAATTGCGACCAGAGTGCCCCATCAGCTTCGACTGGATACGAGCTAGCGCGTCACTGAGCCTCGCCGCTTCGTTAAAGCGCGTCTCCGAATATGGCGGGCGGGCGGATGGATCGTGCAAGAGGGCCTCCGCTGTATTCGAGAGCCGGCGGAGCGGCGTCCTCAGCCATTGCGCCGCACAAAAGAGTAGTGCTAGTGTGGCAATGGCACAAACACCGAAACTACTCCAGAATGATCGGATTAAATTACGGGTGGACGCAAGCGCCTCGTCGGCACTCTGCCGAACCAGAAGAGACCAACCGAAGCTTGGAAGGTTTGCGAAGCCGACCGTCGGAACAGTTACTGTGAAGTAGTCCCTGCCGTCAGGCCAACGTTCTCGTAGAGACGCAGTCGTGACGCGACTGGCCGCAAGCGCGGAGCCGATGTTGAGCGGCTTGTTGATAAGATCCGGCGGACCGAACAGGACGGTTCGATCACCCGAAAGCAGCAGCACGTCAATGCCGGGCACCTGTAACGAGTCCATGCCTTCTGCGACCCATTTCCAGTCAAGGTGAGCGCCGATGACCCCGGCAACGGAGCCGGCGTGGCGCAAGGGCGCTGCCAGGTCGATAAAGCGATAGGGCTCACGAGATGCAGGCAACTGGGTGGCCAGTAGTTGAGCGGCATGCACATCGATAGCGGCCGGCGAGACAAGGCCCCGCCTAAACCAAGGTCGCTGTGTAACGCTTACTCCTTCGAGCATGCCGTCTTTAGCAGCCAGAATGGTCCCTTCGAGATCCGCGACGCCGAGCCAAGTGTAGCGTCGATCAAGGCGGCTCAAGAAGTCGATGTGTTCTCGCGCATTCTTAAGATCTGTTAAGTCAATGAGCTCAGCGGACCGAGCTACATCCATCCAAACTCCATAGAGCCGGCGGGCCAGCAGCGCAGAACTCATTTCGCCGCGAATTCTTAACGCGTCGAACTGTAGCTGCTCTCCCCGTTGCTGTAGTAAAGCCGTGTAGATCGTCGCGGTCACCACCGCGGGCACTAATATGAGCAAGGCGCCTCCACAGAACACCAGGGAGAGTAGGCCCGGTCTTTTCGGCATCTCGCGCTCCTCAACTCGTTAGAGCTCGCGCCAACTCGCGGATCATTTGCAAGATGTTCCCTCGATCAGCGCCTGGCATCGCAGATTCTGTGTGAAGCTTCTTAATAATTTTCGCTCGCTGCTCAGGAGTTGGAGAGAACTTGATTCGATAGCCATCACGAGTAGTCGCAGCAACATGCGCGTCTACTCCGCTAATCCAGGGCAAGTCGATCTTCCCTACTGCTCCGGCGGAAAGTCCGGATGGACCGCTAATTCGAGCGCCCCCTCGGCCCAGATTGAGAAGCCATCCGCGGTGCTTCTCACCTTGGATCACCAACGTGATGGGTTCTGGAATCTGGCGCTGAGGTCGATCGTATCGCGGTCGTTCGATGCACACCACGACTGCCACGAACAGCACCAGAATGTTGTAAACGGTCCAGAACATCACGATAGCCGTGCCGTCGCCCGCTGTTGCGGACGTATTGAACACAAGATCGGAGTTCAACGGCACGACCAGGCCGCCGATCGTCAGGGCAAGCAGGAGTAGAAACGGTCGCATCAACACCCATTGCACGACGACCTTGGTGCGGTCGCCGCCTTTGGCCGTCACCGAGAATTTATGTGATCCGCTGGTCAGAAGCCCGAGAGCAGCTGCCTGGCTGATGTGCCAGGCCGCGATCAGTTGAGCCGTATCGTTGAGAAGCGGGACAAACAACCCTTTTGAAAGCCAGTTCAGGGACACCAGAACCATTAGGTAATAGGGTACATAATAACTGATAAATTCCACCAGCGACGCGTTCACGATAGTGATGCCGAACCACCAGTACAACAGTGGACAAATCAGGCTGGCAAGCCTGAAGGGAAAGGTGCTGAGCCAGTAGAGCAATGAATCGAGGATACCGATTCGCTGCATCAGACCAAGGCTGCGCATGCCGAATGGACTGTATGAGTTGCGGACAATCTGCATCAGACCGAGGCACCACCGTCCACGCTGAGTAATATACTCTTTCAATCCTTCGGGAGCCAAACCTTCCGTCAACGGCTCGTTGAGGTACACAGTTTGCCAGCCGTTTTCCGCAAGCTTAAGGGTGAGCAGGAAGTCCTCGGTTACGCTCTGTGTTGGAATCCAGCCAATCTGCTCGACGGCCTGGACCCGCATTACGGATGATGTCCCGCAGCAAATGGCAATCCCCCAAGCGTCCCGCGCTGGTTCGACGTTGTCAAAGAAATGACGTTGTTCATCCGGATATGCGGTGCTTATTCCCAGGTTATGTTGGATCGGATCAGGATTGAAGAAGTGCTGCGGGGTTTGCACGAGCGCGACGCTTGGCTCGTGAAATAATGCTAGCGCTCGCCCGATGAAGTCCGCGTGGGGGACGAAATCTGCGTCAAGTACAGCGACAAAGGCCGGGGGGACTGGATCGAGGGCGCGCGCGCGAAGGGCATGGTTGATGTTCCCCGCTTTAGCGTGCTCCTTATCCGAGCGTGCGAGATATCCGACTTCGTGCAGTTCGCAAAGTTGCCGCACCCAATTCCTGGCGCCGTCGTCGAGGATAAAAATCCGAAGCCGTGGATAGCGGATTTCTGTCGCGCCAATGATCGTGCGCTCGAGTACTTCCGACGGCTCGTTGTACGTCGTGATGAAAACATCGACGCGAGGGGCTTCTCCAGGCTGCCACCATTCGGAGTACTGGTCTGCTTCTGCCGACCGCTCCTTCACCCGCGACAGTATGAAAAACGCGATGGTGGACGAAAGCATCGTCAGAGCTTCGAGCATGGCGAATCCCCAACTGAATAGCGCGTCCGCAGTCCAGTCGAGCGGTGCCAGTGTTTCGGTGAAGCGCCAAGCCATATAACGCCAAGACAGTACGGTAGCCGTCCCCAGGAGAAGAGCGCGCCAATACCACTTGATCGGATTAAGCAACGGAAAGACGGTAAGGCGAAGCCCAATTATGAAGGCGGCGCCTGCGAAGGCAGCAACGAGTGGCGACAGCAGTAGCATCAGAGTCCGTACCGCGTGATAAAGCGACGGAATTGTGCGATTGGGCCGGCTGTGAAGATAACGCGTCCAGTACGTCCAATCGCGCAGCCGAGATCTGCCTCTCCTGCAAGGTCTGGAACAGTCACGGTGACATCAAAGCGCTGGAGATGTTGTGCACTTGGACCCACAGCAAGATTGGTGTAGAGCGAGGCCGCACCGGATCCGCCAAGGCGGGTTATGGTTCCATTGAAAACACGGTCATCGCGAAACAACCGAAATTGCACGGCCGTGCCCACCGAGAGACCGTCGTAGAGAGATTCGCTGACGCCCGCAGTGACGATCAGTGTACTGCAGTCGACGATCTTGACGAGATCCTGGCCGCGCCGCGCGTATTGGCCATCGTCTATTAGTATGTCCCAGACTAGGCCAACGACGCTGGCATTAAGAGTAGCGAAGCTCAAACTATTGACACGAAGACGCTCGGCATCGATTTGCCCGTCGAGCTGTACAATACGTGCCTTCACCTGCTCCTTGTCGACATTCAGCTCGGCCAGCCGCTGCTCGAGCTCTCGGATACGTTGGGCCGAAGAGGGAGCGTCGTTATAGGACTCCCCGATGAAGACGCCGTCGCGAGCGGACGTAAGTTCCGTCTCTAAATAGTTTACTCGCTGCTGCGCACTCTCCAGTTCTTGCTGCGCGACGTCGTAAGTTGCGCGAGCGCGATCCAAATTCGCCGCCGTCTGTACACCACGCGTGTTTAACTCATTTGCCCGCTTGAATTCTGCGTCCGCTTGACGGAGGCGCGCGGCTGCAGCGTCTTGAGCTGCTTTCGTTTCGGCAATTCGAGCCTCAATCTGCCGAACCCTGCCGCGCTGGTAATCAGTTGCTTGAACATCGAAGCGAGACCGGGATGCGGACAAGGCCTCTCGTTGGCCAACGAGACGGTTGAGCTCGATCTGCTGGTTCGTGCGATCGCGATCAAGCTCGAGAAGCCTCGCGGTATCGAAGCGTTGGTCGTTCAATTCTGCTATAAGCTCGCCGGGACTAATGCGCGCGCCGATGCTCTTTACGGCAAGCGTTACTTTTCCTTCGATCGGGGCCCGAACGATGTAGAGTCGAGCATTGAGTGTAGCATCTGCCGATGTTCCAGCGAAGTGCTCGCCGATAATAACGTACAATCCAACTACCAACAGGGCCAAACCGACGATTGCACGTACGAGCCTCATAAGAACATTCCAACTGCATTTATGATGGGAAGGTCGCGCAGCGTATTCCCCATCCGGGACAAGCATATACCGAGCCTACGGTCGAATCGTTCTCCCCTAATCGACCCTCCGCCCTGCTTTGGATTGCCAAGTCCGGTGTCGCTCGAATGCATGTGTTGGCAGCTCACGCATCATGATCAGACTAACAGGCTGGTAAAGAATACCTTCGTGATCTCAGCGGCAGGAGGATCCGTATCGTCAGAAGTGACAACGGTTATAAACTCGTTCCGGCAGTTCCAGCAGCGCCAAAGATTTTGGACTTCCCCCTCACCGATGCGTTCATGCCACTCGAGGTGGACCAATGCAGAGCCGCATTGAGGGCAATTTTTGTGACGTGCTATTGAGATCGACTCCATGTGGTAGCTCGTGTCATTGCGCCAAAAGGCCGTAGCCGAAATAGCATTATTGTAGCCGCCGCTTCGTAGGCGGCTGCGGTGGATGGACCTCTCTGTTCAAGCCCTGTGCCAACTGCGACGGCTTGATCAGTAAAGGGTATTTCTCAAGGAAGTGTACCAAACCGACTGCATGTCAGGAATCGGACGGTCAGTTGATGTTCTAATGCAAGGTCGCAAATCGGCTAAGTGTCGTTTTGGAAGCCTCGGGTTGGTGTTGAGGAATGCGGCGGAGATGCCGCTGATGATAGATGGTCTGATCAGAAGGGCTGCACCTGGCGGGACAAGCGGATGCTCGTGGAAGTGTCCTTTGGATCTTGTGCTTCCGGCACTCGTTGGCGCAACCAGGATCCGTTAGGAGACCAGAAAGGTCAGCTCCGCCGCTTCAGTCGGAGAGGTATTAGGGAATTTGGTGACGGTTTCGAGACGATATCCAGACTTCGGATATCTGATCGACCGTAATTTCGGCCCATCGTGTATCTGCACGCGCCACAGCGAAGAGAGGTGGTCCAAGATCAGGCGCTTGGCCGCTCGCGCACCCTGAGCGCATAGGGCCGTTCGCGGATGCAACTGTGCGTTACGTTGGACAGGAAAAAACGGTGATGCACGACAGGCCGCTGCCAGTGATCGAGCCAATGTGGCCTCTTAAGAGTCTGCGCCCGGTCCAAGTGAACGCGCCCGCCCTGAGCAAGAAGGCGGGATGATGCGTCTAATGTATCGCGGCAATCTAGACGCTTCTAAGCGCCTGCCGAGCACGTTTGAACTTAGCACATCGGCTCACGCATCTAGGCGTCTTGCTCCGTTGTCAGGAACAGGTCCGTCGCAGGCTTCTCGGTCAAGCAGTACGGGGATACCGGCGGCTGGAACAGGACCACTGAACAGGTAGCCTTGTCCTTCTGTGCAACCGTTGGACGCTAGATAGGCGAGCTGGCGTTCGTCTTCGATTCCCTCGGCCGTGGTCGTCAAACCAAACTCTTTGGCAAGGCCGAGTATAGCACGAACGATCACCCGGCTGTCGGTGCTCTCGTCGAGATGCGACACGAAGCTGCGATCGATCTTGATCTTGTCAAGACGAAACGAAAGCAGCTGGCTAAGCGTAGCATAACCTGTTCCGAAATCATCGAGCGCAATGCGGACGCCGGCTTGACGAAGGTCATCAATCACGGTCGTCGCAGCGCCGTTTCTTTCTACGAACGCGCTCTCCGTAATTTCAATCTCCAGGCGGCGCGGACTAAAGCCGGTTTGCTCAAGGATCGATATAATGCGCTCTCCAAGCGCGGAATCCCGCAATTGAACAGGCGAAATGTTGAAGGCAAGCGAGAACGCCTCCGGCCACGCAGTGGCATCAAAACACGCGCGGCGAAAAAGCTGATCTCCAAGAGCGTTGATGAGGCCCGTTTCTTCTGCAATCGGAATAAACACGTCAGGCGGGATATGCCCTAATGTTCTGTTTTCCCAGCGCGCTAACGCCTCGAACCCTACGATGCGATTACTTACGAGTGAAACCACCGGCTGGTAGTAGAGCGCGATAATGTCCGATGCGATAGCGCTCCGAAGCTCACGCTCAATATTGATGCGACGCTCGACACGCATGTCCATGTCCGGTTCGAAAAAGCGGACACGCGACCTGCCGTCGCCTTGCGCGCGATAAAGCGCGCGTTCTGCGCGCCTGACCAATTCGTGGGGAGTGACGCCATCAATCGGAGCGATGGCGATGCCAATTCCAAGACTGAGCTCGGCTGAGCCAGTCTCAATCGCGAAACTGTCGGCGGCAGACGCCACGATACGGCGCGCCAAATTGGCGGGATCTTCGTGGGAGCTAATGTTGGGCAGGACGATCCCGAATTCGTCGCCTCCGATCCTCGCCAAGAGGCCGTCCTTGCGCAAGATGTCGGCAAGCCTTGTGGCAAATTCGCAGATTGCCTTGTCCACCGCTGCACGGCCGTGCGTATCCTTGATCCGCTTTAAGCCGTCGATGCCGAGCATCAGAACGGCGACTTGATGCGTGTCGGTGGCGAGGCCAACGCACAGATCAAGTTTCTCATCAAACAGGCGGCCGTTTGGCAAGCCAGTCAGAGGATCGTGTCGCGCCAAATCGCGGAGGTCCCCTTTAATGGTTCGTGCTTCAGTTCCGCCGGCGAGTTCTCGGTAGCGCCGATAACTAAAGATTGTGAGCCCAATGCTCAGGAGGAATGCAACGAACACGATGAATATGATGTCGTCGAGTACCGAATCCACATAGCGCTGTCCCAGCTGCGCCAAACGAGGGCCAAGCCCATAGAGATGCGCTAAGAGTGAAGCGAGAGTGGCGCCGCCGAAGAGAGCAATGAAGTCCCTCGTCGCAGAACTGCGCCAATCGAAGTGCAATATGCGCAATCGTGGAGTTGAAAGTCTCATCTCAGTCGAACCGTCGTAACGCAGATTGGCCCAGTGAGGTTCTTGCCCGCAGCATGATAGTTGACTGAGAGCCAGATCTTGCGCCAAGCTGCAATAAGCCGCCGGGTCGCGATAGTTATTCCCCGCAAAAGTTCGGTTCGAGCGACCTGCAAGTTCGCACATCGTTAGCGCGGCCGAAGTAACGGGGTATATCCTGAATGTGCCGCTTCAAGACGTTGAACACTCTAAAGCGCGAGCGCCAAGGGGGCGCTAGTTCACGTACGATAGCAATCGGCGCGACTAGGCTCATGCCGGTAGTGCCCCCTGATCCGGAGCTTCTGCCAAGTGCCTGGCGAGCGGATTGGTGAGGTAATCGCGGCGCGCGCCAAGCGGCGGTCGCCTTGGCGAGGTGAGGCGGCCGGCAGTTGAGCGATCGACATAACGACGGATGTCAAGTAGCGCCGTTGTAGCAAGCAACGACATGATAGCGTCCGACGGCTAGTGGCCGCAGCCTATTGTGGTGCGAACCTGCCTGCAAATGTTGCAATGGATGGACCATGACCGAATAATTGTTAGTAGAGTTGCGGCTTTGACTCCGAGAATGATAGCGAGAACGGGCGTCGGGCCCAGAGCACCAGAGGCGAAGTGAGCGATGAAGGATAACCTAGGCGACAACCACGCGGTTGCGACCTTCAAATTTTGCACGATAGAGTCGCTGGTCGGCGACGTTCAAGAACCCGTCGAGCGTGTCTCCATCGCGCCCGAACTCCGACACTCCAACACTGATGGTGACGCCGACCGACGGTTCGGCTCCGACGTCGAATGCAGTGCGTTCGATGGCCGACCGAAGGCGCTCGGCGACCGCGCAAGCCGCGTCGAGCGTCGCTCCCGGCAACAGTACCATGAATTCTTCACCGCCCACGCGCGCGACAGAGTCGTAAGGCCGGATTGCCTCCAGACACTTTCGCACGAATACGCGCAGGACCTCATCGCCGACGCTGTGACCACGCGAGTCGTTGATATCCTTGAAATGGTCTAGATCGAGCGACAGTAGAGACAACGGAGCTCCGGTCCGCTTGGCCCGTGCGATCTCCGCGCCAATATGCTCGATGAAGTGGCGCCGATTCCCGGCACCGGTTAGTGGGTCGGTGGCGGCGAGCCGTTCCAGCCTTTGATTACTCAATTGCACTTGCTGGAGTGCCTTTTGAGTGTCGGCCATCGATTTGGCCAGGCGGGCGGTCATTTCTTCCTGGCTATAGATGGTCGCGAACGATCGCGTTGTTCGGAAAGCCTGGACGACGCCATAGCTGAGCAAAAAAAAGCCGCCAGCAAAGATCGCGTGGGCCAGCCACCACATATGATTCCACGGCGCGGCCAAAATGAATGCGAGCGACGATAGCGCAAACCATGCGACAGAAACGCCAAAAACAAGCATGAGCGGTGAGTGAATCCGTCGCATGAGCAAGGCCGCGACGTTCAGCGCACTGAATAGCAATGCGCCGCCCTCCATGGACAGGCGGACTACCGGGTGCCCAGCATAGGGTGAATAGGCGACCAGTCCGACAGCTAGGTCCATCGTAAGGAACAGGCCAATCCACATCAGCCATGCGCGCGTGTTTGAGCGCTTCTCAAGCCCGTCTGACGGCCGGTTGTAGCTGAGTAGCCCGACGAAGAGCAAAATCGACATCGCCAGACGCGACGCTGGCCCATAGAGTAGAAACAGCCAAATGTTGCGATGTGCCATCCCGGTGAAGGCGCCGTGTAGCGTGTAGATCAGCACGAAGGCCAGAAAGCCAAGGGTCAACCACCGCAACAGAGGCTCGCCTGAAGACCGATAGCAACGCCACGTCACATATGTGACGAACAGCCCCTCGAGGGTGGCGACGGCGATGGCGAATTCGTGGAAGAGGTGGTCTTCAAACTTCAGCGCGGGATCTTGCTGGAAATAGAGGTAAGCGATGAACTGAGTGGGCAGCAGGGCGAAGCCGATAATGAGAAGGCTCGTATACGCCTGTGTGATCAGCCGCAGCGCGTTGGGCGGCTCGTGCAATATAAGATTGGTACTCATATGCTATACCGTCATTCCATGATGATCCCGCGCGGTCCTTTCATGAACTCATGGGCCGTTCTTCAGAGCACCTGGAGTCCTGCTGGACAACCAAAGTGAAGGCATCATGGTTCGTCTCCGCCGAAGTCATCCAACACCCCGGCACGCGTGATCACCGCTGCACGCGCGCGGAAGGCACAAGAGTTGCCTCTCCGTCCATCGGCTGCACTCATCCGAGCAGGGCGGCGACGCTGCCAGGATCGGCTTGCCATCCAGGAGCGGCCAAGACCGCCACCGCGGGTGCCGTGGCGGGTTATATGTTCGAGCCCACCACGTTCAGCCCACCCGCTCCGCTAAAGGTAAGGGTATCGTGCGTGTTCACTACAGTATCCCAGCTGCTGCCCCGAGTCGTCACGATCTGCGACCCGTTCGAAAACGCGCCACCGGAAGATGAGAAAATCACGAGCCCATTGAGGAAGGGATTCTGCGCACTGCCGTACTCAATCGTCTGCTTGCCACCCACCGGTAGCGCCGTTGCGACGATCTGTCCGGACTGGTTCGGCTCTGAGCCAACGCGCGTGATGAGCAACACCGTAAGTGCCGGGCCGCCGCTTTGATTGATGAGTTTCTTGTATGCCATCTGTGACCTCCGTTACCTGCCGCGTGTCCCCGCGCAAAATGCGGGACAGAGGTTCCGCAATATACATACGCTGGCTAAGCTAGGCCCCTGCCAGATCTTGTAGGCGGCTAATATTTGGAACCTGTCAGATAGTTTTCATCATGTAGAAAATGCGGTGCCGCTTCGGTGTAAGCACCTAACTGCGCGGTGTTGCGGGATAGGCAACATCCCCCGCTTGCTCGACACTGGCCAAACTGGTCGCTCTGGAATGCGGTATAGTAGTCGACACAGGCACCATCGGCACGCCTTTGTCGTGGGCGTCGAAGATGGCGCCATAGGACGAGAAGTAACCGCCGAAGATCGTGTCCCAGTAGGCGAGACATGCTGGATCCATTCGCCGGTATCAGGGATTCCGTATTGCCGCCCGCATCTCCATCGAGGATCTGCTGCCTGTAGCGGGCGACGTGCAGAGGCTTGATGGGCATCGCCGACGAGATGAACGATCCAGAGGAGGTCGTAAGAGCGCAGATCCTCGAAGGCACCAGAGCAATGCTGGGAGGGGCAGCGATCATCAGTTTAGCTAAGTGACAAGTCGACCGGAACCTCGACGGGCAGGGGGACCGTCGGGTGTGAAGCCGATGTCCTTAAAATGCCAGTAGACATGTCGCTTGTGGTCCGAATAGCCAGATATTCTGGCCGGCCGTTGGGCTGGTGACCGCGTCCCGCGTATAGCCGTACTCCTTGGTTTTGATGTCGTCGGCCCAAGTCGGGGCATGGACGGGGCTAGCGGGCTGGAACGTGATCTGGCGAATGACAATAGAACGCGTTACGCTGAGTATCTCAGTAAGGACTCGATGAAAGAAATTGCGACGGCCATCCATAGGTGATCGGCTCGACATTTTCTTTCTCCAGTTTGTAAAAAGGCCAGATTGGGTCGGCCCATGTCGCCACAGCGATGCCGCTAAATCTTCATAGCTTAGTAGCCCCCCCATCCTGGTAGGTGCGCCGCAGTTCGCATTTGCCGATAGTGCCTCTCGCAGACTCATTGCGCGATATCGTCACTCGTAATGGAGCAGAATCATGTCCAGACTTCAGGGGACGTATGTGAACGACAACATCGGAGCGAAGCTTGTAATTTCACAGGCTAACGATTCAAACGGCCAGATTACTGCTGCTTCGATCAGCTATAATGGCCACAACTATCCTGCAACCGGCCACTACCACTTCAAGAACAGCACTGGCCCAACCACGGTAGCGGTTCTAACCGGTCTGGACGATAGCACTGGTTATGTCGCCCTGTCCTTGACCGCCGAAAACCAGGAATTCAAACGGCTGAAGAGCTTCGGTGGGCTCGTTAATTTCAATGCCGAAACCATCGGCATCGGTGGCGCCTTCATTCGCCAATAGTGCAATGACTGGGTGTGATCTTAGGATTCGCGCTGCGCTTCGGCTGTGTGGGGCTACTGGCGCGGAACGGATGATCTCGGCTAAACCCTATAGGCGCCGCTCTCTTTCGTCTTTGTCGAAATCGCCCGCGAACGTAGAATCGCCAGGTTCGCGGGCATCGTCGCAGCCGATTTTTCAACGAGCTGATTATTTGGTGATGAGCGAAACCTCAGACGGTTGGACGCGCGAGCAGGATGAGATCTTCTGGCATTTGGTAAGGAAGCAAACTCCAGAGGAAGTCATCGCGGCGGAACTGAACAAAAACTGTCAGGATCTCAGACGTCGCGGTTACGCGCTGGGTCTGCCAACGAAATGGTTTAAATCCGCTAAGAGAACGACCGCCCCCCCGGTGCCAGAGAGCGGGGAGGGTCGCCAGCTCCGTATAGCGGAGAGATTTCCCAAAGCCGACCGCCCCGTTGAACCGATCCAGTTTTCGCGGCCCAATGATGCAATGACCGTTGGGTCTCGCGTGATAGTGGCGTACTCGACAGGTTCAAAGTTAAAATGGCGGCGCGGCCTCGTCGTCGGTCTTGGTACGACCAGGACAAGGG
This sequence comes from Bradyrhizobium sp. C9, assembly GCF_002532045.1. Classification (GTDB taxonomy): domain Bacteria; phylum Pseudomonadota; class Alphaproteobacteria; order Rhizobiales; family Xanthobacteraceae; genus Bradyrhizobium. Next base: position 31,871 of record NZ_NWTG01000017.1, read on the forward strand.
TGCGCGTCCTCTTGGACGGAAACATGCGCCCGATGACACTCCACGTTTGCCTTTTGGAGGTGGAGGAGGCGCAACGTTCATAGCCAGCGCCGCGCAGCCAGATGATGTCGGTACCCGGATGAGAGTAACGCCGCCCACTTAAAATACATGTGGACGGCGCTATCTCTAACCGCAGGAGGGATGACAAAATCCCGACCTGCGTGAAGTATGGAGGGGAGCTTCCGTATGATTCCTGTAAAAGAACCCCAATGAGCTGTCGAGGCGGCTCGGCGCGCGGGCTGGGTCGGCGGCTGGCTGCCTAGCTGTGCAGGTTGGCGGCCAGGGTGACGCACCCAACTACGAACAAAACCAACGAGCTCACAATCGCGATGAGCCCGGCCCGCATATACAGATCTGATGTTCGAATATGGCGTGACTGTAGAGCGTTCTCCCGTTCGCTCTTGTCAACGTATCTTGTGGAAATGAAGGCCAGAACCCACGTGCTAACAGCGGCGACTGTCCCTAGCGCCTAAAGAAGCGTCGAGCACCTGGCGCCGGCTGTGATTGCGGGCTTGTTCATCTCAATTAGTTTTGCTGACTGCGTCAGGAGAGCAGCAGCAGCGCCAGCGTTTATGAGAATGCAGGCTTTGATAGCGCCTTGTGCATATTCTTGGGAGATTTCCCGATAGTCGACCATTGTATATCGCTGTCAATTTTCTACCGCGTCACCCGCACGTCGCCTTAATCTTATTGCATCGACCGCTCGCCGTCGAAATCCGGATGAGCGAGGAGGGCGCCGATGCCAAATAGCACCATGCCGCCAATCCAGACGAGGTAGGTTGCAGTCAAATGAGCTGACGTTTCGACGCCAATATTGCCGGTGAGGCCGAACAACGTGCTGCCGCAGAGAACGCGGCCAGTTCGGGGCGTCAGTCGCGACATAGCGGCGGATAGGTGCGAGCCTATTCCTTAGTGTGAAGCTCCTGCATAACACATGCAGCTCGAATACGAACCCCGCTCTAGTATGGCCTCTTTCTTCTTCAGAATCTCAAGCTCAGATTCTAGCCGTTCGAAGATCGGCAAATAAGCCTCTCCCTCTCTGCCCGGCGGTGCATGTTCGACGCGCCTGCTGCGGACTGGCGCGAGCTAAGCAGGAAAGCACTGCTGCTACTCGATGAGCTGCCGTACGAGCCTGAATGACTCGATAGGATCTATGATCGCCTATTCGAGGACAGCGCGCGCCTGAAGCTGGCCGAGACAGCAGACAGCCGGACTTTCGAAACGTTGAAGGAGGCGGAAGACTTCCTGGCTGACATCGGATTCCGCCTGGTGCCTGACAGCTGCGATTGGCGGAATGCAGCTGGTGATGACGCGGGTTGCTACGCTGTCGAAGGTGGTGGATACAGCGTCAAGATCGGGGGGCGAATCTACAGCGCGCGCCTGTCGTGCTGAGGCGCTCGCGCAGGCGGCTGAATAGCCGGAAGCTGATCAAGAAAAACGGGCCTGTACATATCGCGCAGGCCCGTTTTCGACTTCAGGCGCGGCATCGCCGGCCAGTAACAAGGCTGGTTTCCAAGCCTCGGATTATATATCGTGATGCGTGGTGATATGTAGTGCCTTGCCGTAGCCGTGTATGGTACCAGCGCCGTTGGATCACCGTCCAAAGCTGCCAAGGTCGTAGCAAGACCAGGCGCGAGACTTGGCGCCGGGAATAGCTTTGCTCGCGGCTGCTGCCATACCGGCAACATTGCAGTCTGACATCGTCGCCATGTAACCTTCAAGGATTGTTATTTTGCTATCCTCTTGCTGCAAGTAGGCAACGACACCTAATACGCGCGATGAACCCCGTTTTCGGGTAGTGTCGTGGCAGACATAGGACGCAGAATAACCGGGCTTCAAAGTCGCGGCCTTGATCGCCGACTCTCCAATCCTCCGACACTCATCTAAGGTCTCTGACGGCCGAGCGGCGATGTGGATGGTGGCTAAAATGCTGAGGTGCGTCGAAGCGACAATGATGATGAGCGGTGACATGTCGGCTGACCTCGAAATCGTTACTGGGTAATTCCGTTAAGCGCATCAAGCTATCGAGGATTGTTGGAGCTGGCCATTGCGCTGGCCCTTCGTTCTTGGCCGATCTCTTTGCCGTTCTGGCCCGATCACCCACGCCTTCTCTGTCGGTCCGCACATACAGCCGCCGCCATGATGCGCAAGCCGCAATAACGACAGACACAGTTGCCTCTGCGATGAGAATGCTATGGCCTCGCGAAGCTGGGGTGATGCTCATGAGCGTCTTTCCTGATGTGCCGCGTCGGAGATGATCTTAAGCAACCTAAAGGGCGTAAGCGGGTGTTTGCGGATGAGTTCTGTGCTCGTCACTGTAAACTCTTCGGGGCCCCGCGCTCGCCGATGGCCACGCGAAGTGCGGCGAGCTTCTCGGGATCGGCAGAGCGAATAACTGCTTCGAAGGCAGGCATGAATTTGAGCCTGTCTATTGCAACAGCCTCGTTAGCGATCGTGAGCGGGCGGCCTCGAAGTGCCCTTCCGCTTTGGAGGCCGTCTGGGCGGAGGCCTAGTCACTTCGAGTTTTGCAATCGCGGCAAGCACGACGCTCGTTGCGACCTTTCCGTGAGACCACTGTGTGAGGGCCTCAATGGCGTTCTCCAATGCCTCTTCACGGGTCATGGCATGACCTCCGCGACATTATGCAAAAAACGCGCGGGCAGCTGGAAGAGCCATCCGCGCGAGTTGCGCTAACAAAGAGGCTTGGCCATCTCAGGGGGCGCGCGAAGTTATGAGTAGCCAAGCCGATAAGCCTCTCAGCAACTCGCGTGCCAGTCAAAATGCAAGACACGCGGAACGGTGCACGGCACATAAAAGGCGTGCGGGCAGCTGCTGACTGACCGCCCGCACGAGTTGCGATGCGAGTGGCTTGGCCCTCAAGAGGGTCAATCATAAGCGACCAAGCCGTACACGGCTCAGCAATCCACGTGCCAGATTGTCAGGTGTCGCAGACAAGCAAACGGAGCGCTTTCACACCTTGTACAGGCTGACCATCCGAACCCTTGTGGCGGCTTTCGGACCACAGTGTCATGAACCGAACGCGGCTGAACGAAATCAGACGTGCCCGTCCTTAGTGGCGCTGGGATCTCGTGATGATTGGATCGATCGCGTCATCGTATATGACTATGAGCTCGCCGGGCTCCAAGCCGAGACTTTGCAACATCCCAGCTTCGAGAGGGCAGTTCAGCATTGCAGCTTTGACGCCGCTGTCGCTAATAATCAGCTTCACGGCTTCAGCCGGATCCGCGACCGCAACGGCGTAAGTTACGTGCCTGACTTCTTCGTCATCGTCGCTATCTTCCTTGGAGATGGCGACCGTCACCAACCAACCGTCCATCTTGCTGCGCTCCGGAAGCCATCGTCTGTGAGCCGCCGATCCACGATGAGCCAGCAATTTCGGGGCCATCGGATATGCTGCCATAAACCCAGCGCGGCTGGTGCGATCGTTGCTGGGATTGGCGGGCTGCCGTATGCGAACAGCGCGCCGATGCGGCGGTGAATTAGGACGTTGACGTAGCGCGTTACGGCAGGTTTGATGATTGGTCAAATTGGATGACCAGGACAGTTGCAGAGAAGATCGTCCGCGCCGTCCGCGAACAACCAGGTTTGACAGAACGCCAATGACCGGACACCGGAAAGATCGCAAATCGGACAAGGCTCATCTGGAGTCACTTCTCATGACGCTCGAGGGCGATATTTCCTTCAGGGTCGCTCGCCGCGAAGACGGTTTTCAACATCACGAAGGCGTCGATCCACAGCCTTGCACGCGCATCCTATCCCGCGTGAACACGACGCCATTGCGGTGCTCTTCATCGGCCGCGACGGGCCGCCCGGCAATCCGCACAACCTCGTGTCGAGATGGGGCCGGGCGAACCCGTCTGGCGGGGCACGATCGATGGCAACTTCATCGCCGTGCAGGTGAGGGCGATCAACAACGGCTTCCGTCTGGCGCATCATCGTTTTGCGATACCGGTCTATGTTTTCGCCGAAAGCGAGGCGACGTCAGCGCGGCTGATGCCGGTGACCTCGGCCGCCGACACAGACAAGAAGCTGCTGTGCCCGATGCCCGGTCTCGCCTGCGTTATCGTTCTGGCGGTAGCCTAGGTGTCGGCTTGCTTGCCTCAAGCTTTGTAAGCGCGATGCTGGTTGCGATCTTCTCTTGAGACTATTTCTTAAACGCCTCTATGGCATAGTCCAAAGCCTTTTCACGCATGATGGAATAATCTCCGCGGGCCGGCGACGAAAAAGTGCGCGGGCGGCTGGAGGGCCACCCGCGCGAGTTTGCGCATGAAGAGGCTTTGCTGTCTCATGGGGGGTGCGTGAACATATGAGCAGCCGAGCCATACATGTCTCAGCAACCAGCGTGTCAAACGATCGCACCGCCTCTCCGCTTAAACAGATGCAGAACGCTGCGCCTTAAGCGCGACCTCGAATAGCTACTCGCACTTCGATGGCGACTTCCGGACATGCGCGTCATCAACCGGGACGCGACTGAACGAGATCGGACCTGCAGCGCTTAGTGACGCCGGGCCCGCGCGGTGATTGGATCGATCTCGTCATCGTGTATGGCGATCAGCTTGCCGGGCTGCAAGCCTGGCCTTTGCAACTGTTTTTCCTCGATCTGGCAGTTTAGTATTCCGGCCTTGGCGCCGCAGTCTTTCAGGCTCAGCTTCACGGCTTCTGCTGGATCGTTGACGGCAACCACGTACGTTGCGTGCCTGAGCTCTTTGTCCTCATCGCTATCATCCTTAAAGATGGCGACCGTCACTATCCAACCACCCATCTTGCTGTGCATCGGGAGTAGCCGTCGCCATGAGGTCGGCTCGTACCGATGATCCTGCAAATTCGAAGCCATCGGACATGCATGCCGTCAACGCAGCGCGGCCGCACGCGATCAGGAAACATGCCTCTGACTAGCCTCAACGGCTCCCCGGAGGTAGGTCGTGCGGCAGCATGCGCATGACGCGCTCATCCACCTGCGCGTGGAAGGAGTTCGCTGAGTCATTACCTTCGAGAAACACGGCGGTTCAGCCGGTCACGACTCGTTCGTCCTGGCGACTCAATATCTCGCAGCCGGCGCGCCACCCCAGCGGTAGTTCACGCGGACCAAACCGATATCAACGTCCTGACCAATACGCGCGGTCCCTCCAAGAGCGCCAGGCGGACCGCCCACGCATCCGGTTGAAAAGAAGAAGTCAACATCCCGATGACCCATGAACAAGTGATCGTGCTCAAAGCCAATTGACCAATTCGGAGCGAAGTCAAATTCAAGGCCCGTGCCTACGGCGCCGCCCCACCAGGTCTCGCTGCCGTTATCGATGTTCAATCCCGTCGCGAAATCGAAGACCTGGTATTTGTCGCGGACGACCGCAGCGCCACCTTTCACGTAGAGCAACACGTTATTCCAGGCGTAGCTAACCCGGCCCGTGAACAGGCCGAAGGCATCGACCTTGGTTTCATCCTGGACGCCGACGAAGGCGAGATTGGTGTTGGAGCCCTTGAAATTGGCCCAGTTGCCCTGCGCCTCCAGGCCAAAACTGAGTTGGCCATATGCCAGCGGTAGCCGATTTGGCCGCCGGACGTGCCTCCGGTCGCATTGTGGCAACCCATGCTACGGGGTGGAGCGAAGACCAAGCCGGCGGCGCTGGTCACCTCCCAGCACTGATGCGCGGAGCCGCCGCCGCCATTGATGCCGATCTAGAAGCCGGTCCAATCAAAGATCGGAATGACTATTGGAGGGGCTTTCGCGTAAGGCCGCGCGGGCAGATCTGCGGAAGAGGCAGGAGCGGTCTGTGCGATCAGGGCTACTGCACCCAGCAGGACGTTCGTCATACGAATTGACTCCCCGATGGTTCATCGGGGACGACCGCCATGTGTCGATCCTCTATCCTCTCGATCAATAACCAAGCTCAGTATTTGACTAAGGCGCAAGACATTTGTGGGGCCAGCAGCATGCTGAGCGAGCGCGTTGATTTGGGATGCCCGCCATTTCTGGTAGGAGCCTCGCGGTCCTTCTTTACCGATACTGGACCAACGTAGGCATATTGAACCAGCTCAACGCAGAGAGGCCCACAATCAAAATGGCTGTTTGGGGTGTGCTCGGCGTGTTGCGGTTCGTGTCTTTTCGGTAGGTGTCTTCGGGTGGCTGGTAAGGCCGTTTGTGAGTCAGTCCATCAGGCAGATGCTCACGAAATTGTTGAGCAGCACGGATCGGCGCTGAGCGACTCGAGGCCCATCCTCCGCTCGAGAACCGACGCGATGGCGTGGAAGCGCGGGCCTCCAATCATGAATAGCGAAGGCGAGGAGATGGACGGCAGGCTGATACGCGCCATTGCGCGTGCAGAGGTCCGAACGCGCGACGTCGAAGCGCTTCGCCCTGAAGAGCGGCGCCGCATCGTCGCGGCTGTAGAGTGCCAAGCACAGCTGGCCGATGCCGCCCTCAGGCTCCAGGAGCGCCATGTCGCCGCCTTGGAAGCCTTGGTCGCATGCGTGCAAAAGCGCGGCCGGCCTTGAGCATCAACCTTGCTGCAACAGCGCCGACTCAAACAACGGCGATGACGGTAAGCTAGTGTCCTGAACCAGAAGTTCGCAACATCGCGTCGTGTTTTGGCGGGGCATTGTAGCGGCAGAAGCGCTCGATGGAAGCAAGGATGTCATCGGCGGATTTGGTCCATCGGAACGGTTTGGGATCGGCGTCGTGTCGTTCCTAAACGTGGCGATGTCCGCCCTGAGGGCGGCTACGCTGCGATAGACGCCGCGCCTGATCTTCTTATCGGTGAGGAGCGCGAAGAAGCGCTCGACTTGGTTGAGCCATGACGAACTGGTCGGGGTCAGGTGCACGTGCCAACGCGGCCGTTTGGCCAACCATCGCCGGATCATTGGGGTCTTGTGCGTGACGTAATTGTCCATGACGAGATGAACGTCGAGGTCGCGCGGTACGGCAGCCTCGATCTCGTCGAGGAACTTGCGGAACTCGGCGGTGCGGTGGCGCCCGTAGCACTTGCCAATGACCCGTCCGGTCGCAATATCGAGGGCAGCGAACAGCGATGTGGTGCCAAGCCTTTTGTAGTCGTGGCTCCTTCGGGCGGCCTGGCCGGGACGCATCGGCAACATCGGCTGGCTGCGGTCCAGCGCCAGGATTGGGGAGTTCTCATCCACACACAGAACGATGGCGTGCTCCGGCGGTGAGACGTAGAGGCCCACGACATCGCGCACCTTGGCCACAAAGTTCGGATCGGTCGAGAGCTTGAACGTCTCCATCCGGTACGGCTGGAGCCCGAAGGCCCGCCAGATGCGTTGTACCGTCGACACCGATAGGCCGCAGGTCTTCGCCATGTCGCGGGAGCTCCAATGAGTGGCGTTCTCAGGGCAACTCTCCAACGTCCTCACGATCACGGCTTCGATGCGGGCGTCGTCAATCGTGCGCGGCGCGCCGGAACGCGGCTCGTCGTGCAGCCCGGCCACACGCTGCTCCATAAAACGCCGCCGCCATTTGCCTACGGTCTGTCGGTCCAGCCCAAGCTTGGCCGCCACTTCCGTGTTCTGACCACCTTCCGCACAGGCCAGCACGATCCGGGCTCTCAGAGCCAGCGCCTGCGCCGTCTTCCGCCGCATCGTCAGCGACGTCAGTTCGGCCCGCTCATCATCGCTCAATATCAGGGGGGCAAGTTGCTGGGCAGCCATTGGAGACTCCGTCGCCGTTTGCCTCCATCCTTGGCACAGCGACGCGAATCTACTGCGAATCTATGATTGCGAACTTGTGACTCGGGACACTAGGGGCTTTTCATCCGTGTCGGAACTGGCAGCAAGACGTTCGCTTGCGCTGTCGATGATTGCGCGGCCGACAACGATCGACATGAAGTCGTTCTGGATAGGCCCTAGGTGCAAACATTAAGACGTGCACAAGTCGGAAAGCAGACAAGGCCAACACAAACATGGTGCGAACTGCCGGCCATTGCCTGGCACAAAGAATGCAGACCCTCGATATGCCCGGGGTGCCCTCCCTTGGGCATGGCCACCATCGCAAGTTGAGGCTGTGGCTGGCCCCCGAGGTTAGCGGCGCGTGACATAGACGGGGGACGGCGCCTGCTCGTGCGCGACACTGGCGGGCACCTGCGTCACGTCGCCGCTAACTTCTATCTTTCGCGAATAGCGCATTCGGCGGTTGGTCCGCTTTAGAATTGGCGTGTCGACAAGAGCGGATGGGCGGACTTATGAACAAAATGGTTGGAAGACGCGTGCTTTGGTTCTGTCTCGGCCTGCTGCTGATCTGCCTGGCTGAGGCCGCCACGAGCAACAGTGTTCGCGCCGACGACAATCCACTTGTCGACAAGGTCAAGTCGATGTGGCGAGCGCAAGACGGCGAGACAGTAGAACAAATCATATCCAGGGTCGCGAAGGTGGCGCACTTCGTCCCACGAACGTGGGGAGTTGCCGGAGCAATTGATCAATCTGAGTATGTCTTTCTTTCGTGGACTAGGCACCGCCACCACAGATCACTCGAAGAATACGTTATCACCTGGAAGGTCAGGCCGGACGGAGCGATTAAGATTGCGTCGACGTATGCGAAGCCGATGGAATTGAGCTGGCGGGCCTTCGCGCTCTCATTGATTGCCGGTGAAGTCGCTGACGGCGAAAAGAACGCGAACCTTCGCTTTCTGCATGATCCGACCAATTTCAACTTCGTCACGACCGCGCAAGGCAAGCTGGGTAATCTCCTCGGGCACGGCCGTTGCACGATCGTTGAACCTGTTAGCGTGGATTACTTGCCGAAGGTGGACGAGAATCAGGCCACGAAAGGTGATCTGTGGCGCGTGCTGCTTTTGGTGAACTGCAATATTCCGGGACCCCGTTATTTTACCCGCAAGGGGGTCATTACCTTCGAGAAGCGCGAGGGACAAGAGTGGGAGCCGCAATCCTTCCTTGCCAAGCGTATTGCGACATTTCCCCCGGGCTCTTGGTTTGATCACATCGAGCCGGATGAACGGGACGCGCTAGAAAGGGCGCGCAAGGCCTCGGCAAATGAACGCAGAGAACAATTTCGCGGCACGGCTGATTGACGCCGGTCGTCTCGCGGCAATAGCACGTACATGCGGTCTGAAAGCTGACGTCTCATATTACGTCAATGAGGCGCTCAAGGAGCTTTGGCGAAGCAGGTCTCCCGAAGAGGCAAAGAAGATCGCCGAGCGCTGGGTCTTGTGGGACGCAGAGGGGAGGCCGTGGCCGCGCATGCCACCGCTGGAAAACGTGGTTCAGTTCCATCGCGCCGGCACGGCGCAGGTACCGGTTGTGAATCGGCCGGTGACGCCGTTGCATGCAATCCGGGCTTGGTTCGAAAAACAGGACGACGAGGTGCAATGCGAGATCGCTGGCATGGCGGCGCTTTTGGTCTTCGAAGGTGCGGACTTTCTCGACCTCAGCAGCCGAGTGTGGTGTGACTGTCTTCGGAGGTGGCTGAGTGAGGCGGGCTTGCCAGCCCATACGATCATCGGCCGCGCTTTGACGTTCCGGACCTGTTTTGAGTATTTCGCGGAGAGCAGGTTCACCGAGTCGGGGTGGAGGCGGTCCGAAACGACCGCTCTTAAAATTCTCGAAGATGCTAAGTGCGACCCGAGCTCGGAAGCCGCGCGCCTTGCACCGATTGCCGAGAAAATGCTCGACACCCTGCCCGCTCGAAAGGGCCGTTGGATGGAGGTGCGGAAGTCCTGGAGAGAACTGGCCAGTGCCAGCCTCACAGCCCGAAGTCTCAGAGTTTGGAGCACCTTGCAGACGAAATGAAGGCTCACGGGCTCTAGGCGAAGAGGGCCGCGCCATCCCGAAAGACTTTAGCGAGGCGGCAAGGACCGCTAGTGCTTGCGCTCGAACTCGACCCGTCGCTGACCAAGCACCTTGTAACGTCACCTTGGCACCGTCGTGCTGCAATATGGTCGGGTTTGGCAAAAGCGACAACCGGAACCAACTCAATTTCCGTCTTGTCCAGTTGCTTTCTGTCTTGTCTGGTTGGCGACGGGTCGGTTGGAAACCCGACATGACGACGCTTGCATTCCGTCTTCAAGCAGGGCCCGCAACCAGCTCCTTGCGCGGCGCACAGCCGCTGCTGGTATGACTTGATCGATCCCGATCAACGCGGCGCTATTGCTGCTTATGGTCAGGTGCCCGACGGCGTCTGCATATGGCTTGTGTACGTCGAAGAGCTTCGGCGCTTGCTGATTATGCAGTCTCGGGAACGGTGGTTCGCGATCATATTTTTAGCACGCGCCGCCCTCGGCGCGCCGATTGCATGGAATCCATATTTCCAACCGCTGCATGCCGGAGAACTTTATGTGCTCTGCTTCTCTCGTTTCCCGCCTTGATCCACCGAAGCAGGTGGCTCCTCGCAACGCCTATTTGGTCGGAACAGGCATCGCTGCCTTGGCCGCAGCGGCCTACCTCGTCAAGGAGGGCGGGCTATCGGGCCCGAATATCGTTCTGTTCGAGCAGATGGAGCTGTTCGGCGGAAGCCTCGACGCGCATGGCAATCCGAAGGATGGATACGTCATGCGCGGCGGCCGCATGTTCGAGGAAAGGTTCAATTGCACCTACGACTTGTTGTCCTTCATCCCCTCAATTGCCGACCCCATGAAATCGGCGAAGGACGAGCTGATGGAGTTCCATCAGGAGTTCTTCTGGAACGACAGGGCGCGTCTGGTTTCGGGCGGTCAGATCGTCGACGTCTCCGATCTGGGTTTCAGGGAGAGGGATCGGCTCGACCTGATCGCGCTTTGCGCGACTCCAGAATCGGTGCTCGACATCAGGACGATCCAGGACTGGTTCGAACCCCACTTTTTCCGCAGCAACTTCTGGTTCATCTGGTCCACGACCTTTGCTTTTGCGCCTTGGCACAGTGCGATCGAGTTCAAGCGCTACTGTCTACGCTTCCTGCATCTGTTCTCGACGATCGACACCATGGCGGGCATTTACCGCACGCAGTTCAACCAGTTCGACGCCATGGTCCGCCCGATCGTTGCATGGTTGAAGGCCCGGGGCGTGCGGCTCGAGATGGGGGCGGAAGTGACCGATATTGATGTTGTGATCGAAGGCGGGCAGAAGACCGCGACGCGTTTGCACTATCGGCAGGGCGGTGAAGATCGCGTCATCGATCTGGCTGAACAGGATTTAGTGTTCGTGACCAACGGATCAATGACATCCGATACCAGCTACGGTTCGATGGACACGGTTCCTGCGCTGAATACGACGCGAAACGGAGGTTCGTGGGAACTTTGGGAACGTCTGGCTGTCAAGAGTCCAGACTTCGGGTGCCCCGCCGTCTTCGTTTCCAGGATCGACCAATCCAAATGGGAATCCTTCACAGTCACGGCGGACGATTCGAGCTTCTTCGACCGGCTCGAAGCCTTTTCCGGCAATAAGGCCGGCAAGGGCGGACTGGTAACGATCAAAGACTCCAATTGGCTCCTGACCGTCGTCCTTAATCGTCAACCGCACTTTTACGGACAGCCGAAGAATGTCTTGGTGTGGTGGGGCTATGGGCTCTTCCCGGATCAGCCGGGTAATTTTGTGCATAAGCCCATGTCGGAGTGCACGGGGCGTGAAATTCTCATCGAATTGCTTTCGCACCTGCGATTCACAGAGAGTATTCCGCACATCCTCGACACTTCGCGCGTCATAACGGCGATGATGCCTTACATTACCGCCCAGTTCATGCCGCGCGTGAGGACCGACCGGCCGAAGGTCATCCCGAAGGGATCGCGCAACCTCGCCTTCATCAGCCAGTTCTGCGAGATTCCCGACGACGTTGTCTTTACCGTCGAATATTCCGTGCGCGCGGCGCAGACCGCCGTTTTCGGCTTGCTCGACATCCAGCGTCCGGTCTCGCCCTTTTATAAGGGCCAGCATGATCCCCGCGTCCTCTTCGACGCCTGGAAGACGCTGCACCGCCATTGACCAACGGCACGAGGCAAGGATCATGGGACGTTTGAAGAACAAGGTTATTCTGGTGACCGGCGGAGCTCGCGGGATGGGTGCGGCTCACGCGCGTCTGCTGGTGGCTGAGGGGGCGAGGGTCGTAATCACTGATATTCTTCATATAGAAGGAGAGGCTCTCGCCGCTAAACTGGGCGAATCCACGCTCTATGTCCCTCAGGACGTTACCCAGCCGAAGGAGTGGGCCGAGGCGGTCGCAAGCGCCGAGCGGCGCTTCGGCGCGCTGCATGGGCTGGTCAACAACGCCGGGATCGCCAACATGGCCCCTATCGAGCAGTTCCCGCTCGATCAGTGGAACAAGACCCTCGCCGTCAATCTGACCGGTGTATTCCTCGGAATGCAGGCGGCCCTGCCGGCCATCAGGCGCGCCGGCGGAGGTTCGGTCGTCAACATCTCCTCGGTCGAGGGGCTGCGGGGCAGTGCCGGGCTCCACGCCTATGTCGCTTCCAAGTTCGGCGTTCGGGGCATAACAAAATCCGCTGCGCTGGAAGCCGCAGCCTCGGGAGTCCGCATCAACTCGATCCATCCCGGCTTCATTGCCACCCCGATGGCCGAAAGCTTCGAGTCCTCCCTTTTCCCCGTTCCACTCGGGCGGTTAGCCGAGCCGCAGGAAGTGTCGCAGGCAGTCTTATTCCTACTCAGCGACGAGTCCAGCTACCTTACCGGTTCCGAGATCGTCATCGATGGCGGTCTAACGATCGGCGTCCCGCGCAAATGCCTGGCGCCCGAGAACACCTTTTAATGAGCCCAAGGATTGTCGATCCAATCGGACGGAATGTTCCATGTATTACGGTAGCGGAAATTACGAAGCCTTTGCCCGCCCCCGCAAACCCGAAGGTGCGGACAACAAGACAGCGTGGCTGGTCGGTGCGGGCCTGGCGGCGCTTTCCGGTGCGGCCTTCCTGATCCGCGATGGCCATATGCGTGGCGACCGGATCACCATCCTCGAACGGCTGAAGATCCCCGGTGGAGCGCTCGACGGTAACCAAGACCTGGGAAGGGGCTTCGTGATCCGGGGCGGCCGCGAGATGGAGGATCATTTCGAGTGCCTATGGGACTTGTTTAGGTCGATCCCGTCGCTGGAAATCGAAGGTGCCAGCGTGCTCGACGAATTCTACTGGTTGAACAAGGATGATCCGAACTACTCGCTGCAGCGGGCGACGGTGAACCAGGGACAGGATGCGCGTACCGACGGCCTTTTCACTCTGAGTGAAGAAGCGCAGAAGGAATTGATTGCTGTCTTTCTTGCCTCCCGTGAGGAGATGGAGAACAAGCGCATCGACGAAGTGTTTGGGAAAGAGTTTTTCTTCAGCAATTTTTGGCTTTATTGGCGGACGATGTTCGCCTTTGAGGAATGGCATTCCGCCCTGGAGATGAAGCTTTATCTGCATCGGTTCATCCACCATATCGGAGGCCTGCCGGATTTCAGTGCGCTGAAGTTTACCAGGTACAATCAGTATGAATCGCTGGTTCTACCGTTGTGCAAATGGCTGTTGGAGCAGGGCGTCAACTTCCGCTACGATGTCGAAGTCACCGATGTCGATTTCGACTTAAAGGCCGGATGCAAGCAGGCCACGGCCATCCACTGGCTGGAGGATGGCGTCGCCGGCGGTATCGGCCTTGGCGCCGACGATCTTGTATTCATAACGATCGGGTCGCTCACTGAAAACTCGGACAAGGGAGACCATCACACGCCCTCCAGGCTTGACGAAGGCCCGGCGCCAGCTTGGGATCTGTGGCGGCGTATTGCGGTCAAGGACGCGGCTTTCGGCCGCCCGGACGTCTTCGGCGGCAATATCCCTGCCACCAAATGGGAATCGGCGACGATCACGACTCTTGACGCGCGCATTCCGGCCTATATCCGCAAGATCGCCAAACGCGATCCGTTCAGCGGCAAGGTCGTCACGGGAGGGGTCGTCACGGCGAAGGATTCGAACTGGCTGCTCAGTTGGACTGTAAACCGTCAACCGCATTTCAAGCACCAGCCCAGTGATCAGATCGTCGTCTGGCTCTATTCACTTTTCGTCGACAAGCCCGGCGATTACGTGAACAAGCCGATGCAAGATTGCACGGGCGAGGAAATTACGCAGGAATGGTTGTATCACCTCGGCGTGCCGATCGATGAAATACCGGGACTGGCCGCGACAGCCGCAAAAACAGTGCCGGTGATGATGCCCTACGTCACATCTTTCTTCATGCCGCGGCAGGCGGGTGATCGACCAAATGTTGTGCCCAAAGGCGCTGTCAATTTTGCCTTCATCGGCCAGTTTGCTGAGTCGGCGGAGCGCGATTGCATCTTCACGACCGAATACTCAGTTCGCACTGCGATGGAAGCCGCCTACACGCTCCTCAACGTTGAACGCGGTGTGCCGGAGGTGTTCAATTCGACCTATGATATCCGCAAGCTGCTCGCTGCAATCGGCAGACTGCGCGACGGCAAGGAAGTCAGAATCCCCGGATCGACGCTCTTGCGCGAGCTAATGCTGAAGAATATTGACGCTATGGAGCCCGGCAAAACTGCTCAATGAATATCATCGATCTCCAGGTGAGGGGGCCTTGTGCGGTCCCACCTGTCTTGTGCAGCTGGAGAGCTCTGTTCTCCACTGCTCGTACGAGGGTGAATTGCAAGGGGCGAGTGCTTCGTCGAGGGCCGAAAGCGGCGCACTCATAATATTGCGCATGACGGCGCACGCGAGGCTACCGTCCTGTCAAATCGGACATGAAAACCGGTTCTTGAGGCGTCACAGATCGGACGCATGGGCCTCGCTCGGATTGCGCAAACTCGGACATCTAGGCGTCCAGCCAACGACGCTCTTGAGGAGCCGCTCCCATGGTAGTGACCAAATTCGGCATGACGCTCGGTTCTGAGCGGGAGTGCAGGGGCTTTGATTTCTGAGAAGTTTGAGGTTTTTCGGACTCCAGCCGATGAGATCGGGAGGACGGAAACGTCCTCCTTCGGGCGCGATGCATAACATGGCGTGGTATTGGAAGCCGCACCCATCGCGCCTTCACATAATGCTGATGGCCGACCGTTGCTTGATAGTCGCGTTCGATGCGCCATCTGAGCTCCATATCGAGCGGGAGGCGGACGGAGGTGTTCTCAGGTCGAGCCGAATGCAGTATCCACAACGTCGCCGACCGTCGACGTGTGGCCCCGGATGAAGCAGAGTACGGTCGGGCCGTTGCTTCAAGCTCGGTGGATTGCTTGGCTTGCCGCAGATGATGGCTGTGGTTTGAGATGATCCAATATCTTCGAGCCTTGGCTGAACGACTTCGACCAGAACTTCTCCGCAAAGTCCAGGTGGCACTTCAGGAGCTCCGAGGGAGTCTTGGAGTCGGAAAGATTTCTCAGAAAGTTGGCCTGGTCGTGCAGAGAGGAAGCGGCGAAACTTAATCCGTCCTTTAGTGCCGTCGCGAACAGGTGCCTTGTCGCTTCGATCGATTTTTCCCATTCCGGAAAAATTAATGGAATGCGTGATGCCGCTGCTTCTCTGAAGCCGTCGGGGCCGCCGCCCGATGCCTGGGCCAGTCCGGGCTCTGGACGTGCCCGCCGTTCGCGTTTCTCGTCTTCGGTTATATTCGCGGTCATTCGACGTCTCCTAGCCTAAGGGGGATTGTAACGAGCTGAGTTGTTCGCTGCTCAGCTTCGATCATCAACCTTGAGAAGCTACCACAACCGCCAACATGTCATACCTACCTCATTTGGTAGCGCGTGATCACACTGCAAATTGCGCACTCTGCGCGCCACTTGCCGGAATGTTCACTCGTCTCCGGCTCAGAGGCTGAGAACCGCGGTAACCCCTGATGGGCGCCGGCTATGCGTAGCTCGCTGGCGCTGCCCGAGGCGGTAAGGTCGCACGTCGATACAGGCCAATCAGGCCTTCAATAACGGCTCACGAGTTCGAAGTCGGCCCTTACGGCGGACAAGATCGCGTCGATAGCGTCCTCGTCGTCCCTCCTAGAATGATCCGATCATCGAACCCAAAAAAATGGCGAGGGCCAAGGCGATGATCGGCCCAACGAGGTTGGCCATCACCATATCGAAGTAGCTCTTGCCATGGGTCGAACCGCAGACCGCAAGCAGCGTCACGACGGCACCGTTATGCGGTAGGCTATCGAGGGTGCCGGAACCGATCACGGCAATGCGATGCATGAGCGCGGGGTCAATGTGAGACGTCTGGGCAATCTGCAAATAAGTGTCACCAAGGGCATCGAGCGCAATGGTCAATCCGCCGGAGGCCGATCCGGTCAAGGCAGCAAGAACGTTTATCGCGATGGCGAGAGAGACGATAGGACCGCCGGAGATCGACAGTACCCAGTCGCGCACCGACACAAAGGCCGGTAGCGCAGCGACGACGGCTCCAAAGCCGACGAGGCTCGCCACGCTGAAAATGGGGAGCACCGAGGCGTTTGCGCCGGCATCCATGCTCGCCCTTAGATCCGTCAGACGGGCTCGATTGAGCGCGATGAGCGTCGCCGCGGCGGCGGCGAGAGCGACTGCGACTGACCACACCCCGGCGACGCCGGCAAGGGATGTCTCGCCCCAGCGCTCCTGCGCGAGGAACGAGAAATCGAGCCGTGGCAGGATCAGGAGCGACATCAGCAGATTCACGCCCACGACCACGAGAAGCGGGATGATCGCCGTGCCGATCGGTGGCGGCACGTCGCCAAGGATTGCTGTGCCGCCTCAACCAGTTTTGGCCTATTCTCATCAGCCCAGCTCAGTTCGGCGTCGATCAGCTCTTGCAGACCGGCAAAATAGCCGCCGGTCCGCCAGTCGCCGTCAGTGACGGATAGGTCGGAACTAGAGCTCGCGAGTGCCGATTCGATCGTCGGCACCGGTGCCATGCCGGGCTCCGTCTTCAAAATCGTGATCGGACTGATCTCGACAGATGACGATATGGCCGGAGCGATGCGCTGCTGGATCAAATCAACCATCTTACTCTCCCGAAACGTCTCACAAAGGAGGGTGGTCGCAAGGACCACCCTCCGATGCCGCTATGCTCTCATCAGCTAGATGCATTCAAGCACCCGTCGAACCCACCCTAAAGCGTACCCGTGTACGGAGTGGTGG
Organism: Bradyrhizobium sp. C9; assembly: GCF_002532045.1. Classification (GTDB taxonomy): domain Bacteria; phylum Pseudomonadota; class Alphaproteobacteria; order Rhizobiales; family Xanthobacteraceae; genus Bradyrhizobium. The sequence goes on from NZ_NWTG01000017.1 coordinate 48,963, forward strand.
TGCGGATGGTGGTCTTGATCTCAGCGATCTTCTTTGTCATCACGTTTCCTTTCCTTCTCTGGCACGCCAGGCCAAGCGAAAGCGCGGTCAGTCGTGCAGGAAAAGAATAATGAGTTGCTGCACCAATCCGCAGCGAGATTCCTTGACCGTCGCTGCCAAAGAATTTGAAAGCGCGGCTCAGACTGGCGCTACCAAACGCCCCGATCTGGCGCTTGGACCCGCTGCAACCGGAGCTGGGCTTGGTCGTGCGTCGCCGATCGGTTCGTTGCTCTGCTCTGACCTGGACCTGCATCGGGCACCTTCGGTGCCCCAACCTCGCCTCGCGCAACGAGCAAACCGACTGGCAACGGCCCGTCATTTTGGGAAGCGCTCCGGGAGAATGCACGGGTTTCAGCAAGTATGGCGGCGACCGGTCAAGGGACGTGCCTTGCGCCAGAGCCGGTCGAGCGCAAAATATTCGAATCCGAGCCCCTACCAGAAGGCAGAGCTTCAGCGTTAGCGGGCTTGCCAATAAGGTACTGCAGTTGCTCTGATTAGATTTGAGCTACCGAAGGAGTCTGGCTGATCGCATGGCACGCATCGCGCGATGCGATCGGTTCTCCTTGCTTCTATTGCGTTCTCTCCCAGCAGACTGCCCTTGTGCCATCGATCGCCAGGTTTTTTGTACCCATCGCGCAAATGACGAGCGACATCGATGGTTAAGCAGATACCCGCGCTGACCGGAATCCGGTTTGTCGCGGCAGCAGCAGTGGCATTGTCTCACGGTGGAAGCCTGTTCCTTGAGGGTACCAGTCTGGCACTCGATATCAGCATCGGGACGCTGGGCCTGCTCGGAATGTCCGTCTTCTTCACGCTGAGTGGCTTTGTCATTCAATATAACTATGGCAGCTCGATCGCCGGCAGCCCGCGCAAAGCGATCCCGGAATTTCTCGTGGCGCGCATAGCGCGAATCTATCCTCTGTTTGTTGTTCTCTTTCTCGTTGAACTTCTGACCGGACCGATGGTCTGGCCCTGGCTTCTCGGAACTAAGTCGGCGGCCGAGGGATTTTCGTGGCACATTGTCCCGTTTCAACTCGGGATGATTCAAACCTGGTTCTTTGCAAATGTAGCTGGTGTTGCTCCCGTCTGGCAGTACGAAGCGATCGGCATCGTCTCCTGGTCGGTCAGCACCGAATGGTTCTTCTATCTCGTGTTTCCACTCGTTTGCCCGCTACTTGCGCGGATCAGAACAGTTCTTGCGGCGACCTTATGCGCGATTGGCGCAGTCGCAATCGAGCTTGGCATCGACCTTGCGGTGCTCATGCTTCAGGATCGCATCAATCTGTTTGCGCTTCACGCCTATGGGACGGATTCGGCTTTGCCGAACTGGAAGAACACGCTCATCCTCTGGATCGTCTACTTTTCGCCCTTTTGCAGGGTATGGGAATTCGTGCTCGGCTGTTGCTTGGCGAAGCTCCATGAAGCGTGGCTGGCGCAGGATTTCAGACCATCTCGAGCTCTGCTCGATATCGCCGCAATCGTTGGTGTCGGCGCGATAGGCTGGGTGTTCTGGTTTACCGCCCACAAAGCGCCATTTGGGGCGACCATGAGCCTGTTCGATATTGCACGCAACAATATCGCTCTGGCGGCACCGGTGGCGCTCATCCTTGTTGCGGCGGCTCAGCCGGTCAGCAGTGCGGGACGGCTGTTGTCGGCAAGGTGGCTTGTCGTCCTCGGAGAGGCCAGCTTTGCGCTCTACCTTGTACACATCATCATCTACCAGCGTTTTCCGGCGGTGCGTTGGGAAACCGCAAGCCAACTGCTTGGCCATCTCGGCGCGCTTGCGCTTGCATTCACTCTAGCCACTTGCGTCGCGATCCTGCTGCATTTTGGCTTGGAGATGCCGGCCAGAAGACGAATTCGCAGCTGCTATCAGGCGGCCTCGCCGGAACAGCGCAGGCGCCTGGTACGATTGGGAAGTGTTGGCCTTGCCACTCTCGTCGGTGCGGCCGCAACGTATGCGCTGCGCGATGCGGCGGGGGACGCCGTCACGCAATCAGGGATTTCGGTGGTGTCTGCCACATATGGTGGCAATTGCCGCTGGATCTCGGCGCGTGGCAACGCCACGGGTGCGGTTGCAGCAGCCTGTAACGGCAAGGACGCATGCACTTTCAATGCCGCCATGGTGCGGATTGGTGATCCTGCTCCGGGTTGTGCGAAGCAGTTTACCGCAGCCTGGTTTTGCAAGGGCGACCGGACCATTCGCTCCAGCTCGGCTGCGGATGAGCGTGCCATGATCTCCGCTCTACAACTCTCCTGTAGCGCGGTCACGCGCGCTGAATGAGCCGAAGGTTCAGACGTCATTCGGATTCCGAAGCCCTGAGGCGAACTGGCTTCAGCATTAGGCCTTGCTGCCGGCCGCGCAGGGCCGCGTAGGCTGTACGACAAAGAGGTCGCGGACGTGACGGACGTAGCGAACCAGCGTCTCTTTGTCCACCTTGATGGCTGCGAGACTCTTCGCTAGATCACAACGGTTCACTTAAGGAGATGCCGCCGTGGCAATGGGTATTGTGAAGTGGTTCAATTCGACCAAAGGTTATGGCTTTATTCGGCCGGAGGACGGAAGTGCCGATGTCTTCGTGCACATCAGCGCCGTCGAAAAGGCCGGTTACACCACCCTCGAAGAGGGAGCCCGGGTAAGTTACCAGCTCAAGGCAGGCCGTTCGGGCAAAATGTCAGCCGAGGATCTAAGGGTTGGCTGATCCAGTTCACCTCCGGATAGCGTCTGCCTGCTAGGTGTATTCTTGTACCTGCGTCTGGCGATGTCTCGTCACCGGAGCGCCGGACGCTTACCGTACGACTGTCGTTTCCAACCAAGGCTATGCCGCAATACTGCTTGAAGTCTTGATTCAAGCCGTCGATTGCCAATGCCGGGGCAGTTCCAGATTTTTTCTTTCCTCGTGCAGTGTGGGCATGGCGGGATATCGTCGGTAGCAATGAACGGTCCGAACCGTACGCTCGTGCCCGGCAGGCCGAGAGGTACATGTATCGCCCGAAGTCACGATGCGCCGACCGGCGCTCCCGATCGAAGAGCGATGCTGTAGCGAACGAAGGAGCTCCCACAGGGAGTTCGTCCGTTATGGACGATGGGCGCGCGGCGCTCCGGCTGCGGGTCTGTCCTGCTACGCTGACGTACCGGCCCTCGATGAAAAGTCGTGCATTAGCTTGAGCGAGGGCGAGGTCAAATCCCAGGAGCTGGCCCCGCGGGATTAGCCAATATAGTTGAGGTTAACGGCGTCGTGCTGTTGACGATCCGCCCCTGACATTGATCCATTGCAGGGGAACTGCACACACACACGCAGGCATCGGAGACACGGCAAGTGTCCTTCCAGCTGACCGTCCTGAAAGTATTGGCCGGCCAGCCTGGCGGGCGGGCTTCCGTTGCCGAAGTCCGACGCGCCGTGGAGATCCTGATGAACAGCGGCCGTGACTGGACCGATCGCATGAAGCGGTTGGCCGAACATGCGCCGGACCTGAATATCTTTTCGGCGAAGTTTGTCTTTCGCGATGCGTTCGGCTGGGAAATTACCGAAGACGGCCGGCAATTCCTCTCTGCGCTCGAAAGGGCCGTCGCCGATCAAAGAGAGTCACCTCGATCAACGATCGATCCCTCGCGCAGCGAAGTCGCTGCGCAAGCGGTCACAGATGCGGCAAAATCACTTACCCTCCGCAGTCGTCGTCAGAGGCCGCGGCGACGCCGCAGGAAAGGTGGATTCAATCGACGTACAGCATGAAGCGGGAGCCCGACCAGGTGCGAGGCGCGCACGGCAGCTGACCTTGGCAAAAATGCTATCGATCTCGCGCAGCGTCGATCAAAACTGCGGAAAATATCTTGCAGTGTAACCTGGGTCATATGCAGCTCCACTTCTTCACGGGCATTATCCGGAAGGCAGTTTCGGTGGGGTACTATGGACGACGAGTTTTGTAGAGAGAGGGCGCGAACCGTGCGGGAACTTGCTGAGCAAGCTGACCCGTTCATCAAAAAGCGCTAGTTGCAGTTGGCCGCCAATTACGAACGGCGCGTTGGTCAGCCAGAAAGAGCAGACCGAGATCGCGCTGACCTGCTGGCAGTAGGGCGGAACTCCCGTGTCATTGGCTATAACCGACTTACTAAGACGGTGAGCCAAATATGAGGTTGCCGCAGTCCTTACACCATTCGCAGCGCAAGTGCCCGACTTCGCGAGCCCTATTAAACATCGCGTTGGTCGCGCTCGCCGAGAAGATACCGGACGCGCTGAGCGGCGTGGTGAAGGAAGCGCGGGCCGGCGAACTGAAGGAACCGGCGCTCGATGCGATGCTGGACGGCATTTCGGCACGCTGCGAGGCAACCGTGAAACAATACGGAGCGACCACCCGCGACGGCGCCGGGACCTGTGTTGCTCGTTTGCGGTGGCCGCCCGAGAGGTCGCCCCATCAGGTCTAGCCAGCTTTGGGTGCTGCCGATCATCGGGCCTTCGGGCGCAAAGAAGTCCATATCGATGTCGATCGTCATCGACGATATTTGCGCGAGAGATCGTCAGAAGGCGACGTCCCGGTACCCATCGTTACTAGGCGGGGTGTTCAAGAATCCGAAAGCTTTTCAGTCGGCGACCGTTGAGCGGCCGCAGCGGCATTGGGTAATGCCGGCGGCGCATGATGGCGCCGGTTTTGTTGCCCGATTGCCGCCCATCGGACCGGAGGGGCGGACGAGGGCCTCTCGATCGGTAGCTCGGCAATCGTGTTGGTTGTAGTTTTTGGGGTATTATATACCCTATTGTACGCATTGAACTCATTATCTTTTGCGGAGTGTAAATTTTGGGGTATAATATACCCCAAGGAGCGCATCGAGATGGTGGGACCGAAAGGGAAAGTTGAAAGGTTTCTGTCCTCACATCCGGTCTTCACCCGGACCCAGTTCCGTAAAACCGTGTCTCCCGGCCAGCCGCTCTCGTCGTCGGACTCATTGCTTAAGTACCACGCCGCCTCCGGACGAATACGCCATGTCGCGCCGGGTGTGTATGCCTCCGTCCCGCCGCACCTGGATCCGGCGAACTTCCATCCCGACCGGATTCTGGTCGCATCGCGCATACGCGACGATGGTGTCGTCGCGTACCACACCGCACTCGAACTGCACGGGCTCGCCTATTCGGAAAGCTCTCAGACCCAACTCCTCAGCGGAGGTCGCCCGGGCGAAATAAAAACGCTCGTTGGTCCCGTCAGGTTCGTCGCGCAACCCGCCTCGCTGCGCCGTCGCTCCGAGGAAATGTCCGGCACGCTCACGATGGACCGCCGCGGTCTCGACATTATCGCGACCGGCGTTGAGCGAACGCTCGTCGACTGCATCGAGCGCCCGGACCTGACCGGCGGCGTCGAGGAACTCGCGAACGCGCTCCACAGCGTCAAAGCGTTCGACGTTGGCAAATTCGCGAAGTTCGCGCTCGGTCGCGACAACCAGACGCTCGTCGGCGTGTGCGGTGCCTGGCTTGAGAGCCGGAAAGACGATCTCTTCGTCGACACGCAGGTATTAGACGAACTGAAGCGTGCCGCCCCGCCGGCACCAAGACCTGCGTTGGGAAGCGACGCCCGAGGCCATGCGATGGAAGGCTGGAACGTCGTCCTGCCTCCGGATTTTCTCAACCCGTCCTTCGAAGGGATGTCACCGGAGATGATGCCGTGATCTCGGTCGAACGCCTCGAAAAGATTGCCACCGACGTTTCGTTCCAACCGGCCTCGGTCGAGCGCGTCATCCGGTTGATCGACGTGCTCCACCAGATCGCGAATGACCGCGAGCTCGGGAAGCTGCTCGCACTCAAAGGCGGCACCGCGCTCAACTTATTCTATCTCGCACTCGACCGGCTTTCCGTCGACATCGATCTGAACTACGTCGGCGCCGCGGATAGGGAAGCCATGCTGCGGGATTCCAAGATCATCAACACGCGCCTTCCCGCGCTCCTGCAGAGCAAGGGGTACGAAATCGGCCGCGATCCTTCCGGTGAACACGCCGGCGGCAAATGGCGCTTTAGGTACGTCTCGGCCTATCAGCGCCCGGGCACGCTGGAAATGGACGTGAACTATCTCTTCCGGACGCCGTTCTTCGGCTGGGACAGAATGAATTCCGCAAAGCTCGGCGACTACGAAGCAAAGAACGTCGGCGTGGTCGACCTCCACGAAATCGCCGCCGGCAAGATCGTCGCCCTGGTGGCCCGGCGGGCATCGCGCGATCTGACGACGCCTGGAGGCTGCTGCAGAATGAAAACATCGATTGGGCGCAAGTTAAGGTCGGAGCGCTTGTGATCGGCGCCGCCTCCAGGGATCTGGATTGGTGCACGGTGTCGCTGAAGGACTACAAATACGATCTCAACGACCTGAACAACAAGCTGCTGTCCGTAGTCAAGAACGGCATGTTTGACGCGGAGGGCGGCCCGAAGAAATGGTGCGACCGAATCCTAGCGGAATGTCAAGAAAAACTGGCGCCGCTCTTCAAGCACGATGACGGAGAGCTGGCCTTCCTCGACGCGCTCTACGACCGCGCAAGCATCGAAGTCGATACGCTTCCTGCGAACGACGATGTGAGAAAACGCATCGAGGCCTTTCCCGCGCCCCGGTGGAAAGCTCAACATGTCTCGCAGCACCTCGGCCGGAAGCCCGGCATCTGACCGACGAGTTCGAGACGCGAACGTCAAGCCACCACCGGCTCCACGATGTGATTGAGGACATTCAACTCGGTCTCCGTTGGCAGTCCCGAACCCACCTAGTCCAAGGAAGTGCAGGCAGACACCGACATCCTCCGGGGCACCGCCGAGGAAGGCGTCACCGCGCCCCGCTGGGCAAGAGATGCACCGCGATGCGGCCGTAACGCAGTGAAGGAATGCCCGCACTTGCATGCTTGAGCGGACGGAGGCGCAAAGGAGCCGCGACGGACGCGAGCGCGTGAATATAGTCTGCGCGATGATGATCCGGGACATGGGCGCGCCGGCCGCCGATGCCCTTGAACAGGCGAACGCCCTGTCGTCGGCGTCGAGCACCATCTCCTGCGTCTCGCGCGGATAACCCGCCCAGCGGCGACTGTCCCTCACAAGTCTTGCAGACCTGTGTGGCGTCGACCGGCGGGCGTCATGATCGCAGCGCATTAGACTAGCTTCAGCTTGGACGGAATTGACCATGAGATCGCCACCAGCTGTCTTCGGCGTTGCCGGCGCCCACAAGCGCGGACGTTCTTCTTAGAAATCTGCTTCTCGAAGTTCCGAGATGGTCCGGCATCGGCATGTCGAACTCCAGCGCGGGCAATCAAGCGCTAAGCGTCCCGCAGGACAGTTACGCTCGTTCTGATTCCTCGTCAGCTTCTCGAAAGCTAAGCCTCGTAGCGAGAACGTATTTATCCAGCTTCGACGTTAGCTAATCGTATCTGTCAAAGGAGATGGGATGGATCCGTTCAACAAGCTCAACCCATTCGAGGCCCCAGATGTCGATCGGGCGTACTATCATGGGCTGGAAGAGCAGCAGACGGACGAAGCGGGGTTTCCGCAGCACCTGAACGAGTTGCATCCGCACGGGCGCCCGCCCTCCAGTTCAAATAGGCTCGGCGACGCGGACGTTGTGTCGAACAGAGATGCGGATCCTTTGGGAATGCCGCATGAGGGTCGCGTCGGAGAAAGCACTTCGCAGTTGGCCTCAGATCCGCCAGGCCGCTTGGAACAAGGGGGCCATCACCACCATGTGCTCTTTGCGGCCGCGGATCGCGGTGGCCAGTTGCCAGCCGGCAGTTTCAGTCTGCCGGATTATTGGCACGGCATGGATGCGGCTGCCGATTGGCCGACGCATAGTGTCGGCCAGGAGGAGCATTCGTGGGCGGAGGCCAGTGACGTGGCGCCGGAGTGGGCAACGACCCCCGCAAATCCTTGGCAGCAAAATCTCGGGGCAGCAATTCTCGGCCGACGGCCCCTGCCAGGTGACGCCAATACCTCAACAGGAGGCGGCCGGCTCACCCCGGCCGCAGCGCAGTGGACCGAAACATTGCATGACACACGGGCCTCTGGCCCTGCAGGCGGTGCGGCGGACTTCGAAGGCTCCGTCCTCAGGGAATCGCGGCTCGACCAGATCTTGGACAAATGGGCCTGCGATGAGCGGCAGGCGGAAGGCGAGGATAGGCAAGAGGCGGTAAGACGAATAAGGGCCTGGGGCGAAACTGGCGACGTCTATGCAGGGCTGGAGCTGCAATACTTAGGCCTGACGACATTGCCCGACACCCTTCCGCCCGGGCTCCAATCGCTCAACGTGAGCGACAACGAGCTGGTGCACTTGCCTGACATCCTCCCGTCTGGACTTCGGACGCTCGGCGCCAGCAACAACCGAATGACTCGCCTGCCCGACGCCCTCCCGACGGGACTCCAGTCACTCGTCATCGGCAGCAACCAGCTGACCGGGCTGCCCGACACCCTCCCGGAGGGTCTTTCGACACTCGCCGTCAGCAGCAACCGGCTGACCAGCCTGCCCGACACCCTGCCGGTCGGGCTCCAGGACCTCGATGTCCGCGGCAACCTGCTGACCAGCCTGCCCGACGCACTCCCGAGCGGACTTCAGTTGCTTGCCGTCGGCGGCAACCGGCTGACCAGCCTGCCTGATACCCTCCCGCCCGACCTCCAAGAGCTCGAAGCCGATGGCAACAGGCTGGCGAGCCTGCCCGACACTCTCCCGGCCGAGCTCCAGTTGCTCTTCGCCCGCGATAACCACCTGAATAGTCTGCCCGAGACACTCCCGCCCGAGCTCCAGAGACTCCACGTCAGCGGCAACAGGCTGACGAGCCTGCCCGAGACCCTCCCGGCCGAGCTCCAGGTGCTCGAGGCACGCGACAACCGGTTGATCGGCTTGCCGGAGACCCTGCTAACCCAGCTAGGTTCTGGGTGCATGGTCTATGTGGATGACAATCCGCTGCCCGAGCAGGTGCGGACGAATTTGGCGGGAGCTCTGAATGCCCCGAACTATGCTGGCCCGCGGGTCTTCTTCTCGATGGGCGGGGGAACGGCGGTGGATCAGGAACGGCCACTAGCCGAGGCGGTAGCGGACTGGTTGAAGGGCGAGCCGGAGGCGATCGCCGCCTGGCAGAACTTTGCCGACGAGGCGGGTGCCCCGGCATACGCGCTCTTCCTCGACAAGCTGCAGAAGACTGTGAATTATGACAATCCCGAGTTCCGACAGGCGGTGGCCGAGGATCTGCGGCAGGCAGCGATCAGGCCGCCATTGCGCGAGCAGTTTTTTCAGCTGGCTTTCGGGGCGAGCGAGACCTGCCAGGATCGCATCACCCTGACCTGGAACGGCATGCAGACCGCACGTCTGAAGGCTGATGTCGAGGATGGCACCTATGACGATCGGCTCGGTGAACTCATCCAGCAAGCGCGGGTCCTGTTCCGCCTGAATGCGCTCGATTCGATCGCCCGTCAGAAGGTCAACTCGCTCCGGTTCGTCGACGAGATCGAGGTCTATCTCGCCTATCAGGTCAAGCTACGTGATCGGCTGGACCTGCAGCTCATCGCGCCGGACATGCGGTTCTATGAAGTCTCCTACGTCACTGAGCACGATCTCACCGCAGCCGAGACGCAGGTGCGGAATCAAGAGGAGGCGGGGTTCGCCGACTATCTGGCGACTCACTGGCAACCTTGGGAGACGGTGGTGAGCCGGATCGCCCCCGAAGCCCATGCACAGATGCAGGTCCGGCTCAGGGAGGCGATGGACGAGGAGTTTCCGAGACGCCTTGAGCAACGGCTCGCAGATCATCACCTAACCGGAGACAGCGAGGCCGAGGTGCAGCTCGGAGCCCAGATCCGCGAGGAGATCGCCCGCGAGATTAAGGGCGCACTGATGCGCCAGGTGCTTGGGGACCGCGGGCTTGAACTGTGAAGCGGCCATGCAATTGCGAGGGGCGTCGATCTTGTTTCCACCCGCCCCTCGCTACGTCATGTTGTTAGCTGTCCCAAATATCAAAGGCGGTGTCCCAAGCGCCGCCGCCAGGCACTTGCTGGCTCAAGCTCGAGGTCAAACTCTTGATGGAGCTGAGCGGCTTTCCGACGTTGAAAGTCTCGTGCGGATAGCTCTTGATGCCAGGAGTGTTAGGCTTGTTCGACCACACGTCCCACTGAGTGGCGGCTGGGCCGGGGCATCCAAAATGCTCGCATGAAGATCGGCACAGAGGTTAGCTATCGCGGGCGTATTTGTTTTGGAACAGAATGTATTTTTCGAAGCTCTTGAAGATTGCTGATTTTTCTTTTGCAACGCGACTGAAATCAGCTTTGATCGCGCCGCTACCCCGCTCCTGGTCGGTCAATTTTTCCGAGACAATCAAATGAACTTCTCGAAGATGTCCGCAAATGTAAACGTCTGCATTCTCCGCCTTCAGCTGAAAATCCCAGTGCATGATGTATCGCTGTCATCTTTGCGTCGCAAGTTCTGAAAGCCATTCGGTTGACCAAACCGGGGTCTCAAATAGGCGGAAAAATCAACGGGCTTCAATTTGGCGCGGACTGCGAGGGTTTCGCGTATGCGTTCATTGGAACTTCTTGCTAGCGGACAAGAGCTCGGCCATCTCAGCTCGGGTGCTGGCGCGCCACGTTTCCGCTTTTCAGGCCGCCATGAATATCCTCTTAGGTCGCTGATGTGTTCAGGCTTCGTCAATCAATGAATAGCTCGTACTACGCCCGCCGGCCGCGTCTTTCGCCAAAACGCCCCTGGCGACGAGATCATCGATGTCCCGCAGGGCCGTATCCTGCGATGATTTGGTAAGCTGTGCCCATTTCGAAGATGTGAGCTTGCCTTCAAAGCCCTCGAACAAACGCTCAATCATCGCCCGCTGTCGGTCGTTAAATTTCTGGTTCGCTTGCTTCTTCCAGAAGTGGGCTTTCCGTAGAACCGAGGCGAGGATGGTGTCGGCGCGATCAAAGGCCCGGTCAAGGCAGTCCAGAAACCACTCCAGCCAAACCGTGATGTCGAGATCGCCTTTCTGCGTGGCGTCGAGGATATCGTAATAGGCGTTCCGCTCCTGCCGGATCTGCGCTGACATGCTGTAGAAGCGCTGTGAACTGTTCTCTGACCGCGCCAGCGCCATGTCGGAAATCGCGCGGGCGATACGACCATTGCCGTCTTCGAACGGATGGATGGTAACGAACCACAGATGCGCCATGGCAGCCTTGATAACTGGATCGATGTCCTGGGTACCGTTGAACCAGCCGATGAAGGCTTTCATCTCGTCAGGAAGCAAACCAGCTTTGGGAGCTTCATAGTGAACGCGCTCGAGTCCGATTGGCCCCGAGACAACCTGCATCGGCCCCGTATCCTCCGTGCGCCAGTTCCCGACGGCGATCTTCGTCATGCCGCTGCGGCCCGTCGGAAACAAGGCGGCATGCCAGCCAAAGAGACGGTCAGAGGTGAGGGGAGCGTCATATCTGCCGGTGGCGTCCAGCATCATCTCAACGATGCCCTCGACGGGCGTCAAGGCGCCGATATCGACACCCAGGCGGCGCGCAAGCGATGATCGCACCTGATCGCGGCTCAGAACCTCGCCCTCGATCTCGCTCGACTTGGTGACCTCCTCGGTAAGGGCCTCAAGATTGGCTTCGGCTCGCAGCCGAACGCCGAGCTCTTCCATGCAACCGGTGAGACGACCCTGCCGGTTACGGACAGCTCCCAGCTTCTGGGCCAGCTTTGAGCTATTCCAGGTAAATTTCGGCCAGTCTTTCAGCTCGTGGATATAAGTCGCCATTCACCGCACTCATGCGGAGAATATGCGCCTTATTCCTGGCAATCGTAATAATATTCTACGCACAAGGTGCGGAGAATAAGGATAATATTCTCAGCAATATCAATAAAATTAATGGCTTGCGCGTGAACCTGTAAGATGATCCCTGGCAAGCAAACGCTGAAATGGAACGATTTTATTCCACATTAGTGGATGGAGGTCTTATCAGGCAGTCTTAGGTTGAGTCGGTCATTGCCGTCGTCACCGAGGCGCCGCAATAAAATCCACGGGATTTTCATGAACGATGAAACCTCGCGAGCGGGTTCGGGCTGTCCTGGACAAGCGTAATGCCACCAAGCTTCGGCGTGGTCCAAGAGACTTTCCCTTCTCAGGGCTTATGAATTGCGGACACTGCGGCTGTGCCTTCGTCGGTGAGCTCCACAAGGGGGCGCCCGCGAAATTCCCCGAACTGATGGGCCGGCCGCATTTTTCGGAGAAGGTCCATCAGTGAATCGTTGCGGGGCTTCATCAGCAGTCCGGCCTTGTCTTGAAGGGTAGGGGTGGGCCAAGCGTATGCGCCTTCTTAACTAAGCTCTCGCTCAATTGACGTTGCCTGAGGGCTGAGCGGGTATCGGAGAGTCTTGGGCATCAAAGTATTCTTCGATCTCACTAACCGCTCTCTGCTCCCATTCGTCGGCCTGCGTCAGCAATGAGACTCGCTGGAGTGGGCGAAATGCTGCGGCTTGACGGCACAGCGAAGCTATTGCGCGGTAGCGACGCACGTTTTCCAGAATTGCCGATCCTGTCATGTTTGATTTGCCCATTCAGCTTACAGCGCGAACATGAGGCGGATCGATTTTCGATTGGTTAGCGGCCGGCCCTGAAAGCATCCATGGTTGGCAAATCCTTGCGATTTCTGACCCCTCAACGCAGGACGTCAGATTTCCTAGCCGTTCAAGACAATCCACGTGAGATAAAAGCGCGGTTTTCCTTGGCGGGAGTTCAGATGAAGCTCTCCGTGATGAAAAATGCGGGCAGGGGGCGGCGGACTGAGTTTGCCCATCGGCGACAAGCAAGGTCAGTACATCGGAAAATTCCCTTCGCCCCATCTTGTCGGATTGTCGGAAAACGAGTTCGCCGTTCTGGCGCTGTCCGAAATCTTTGGAATGGACGTGCCGGAACGCGAGCTTGTCGAAAAATCCGATTTCGAAGGAATTCCCGAAGAATTCAACACATTGTCGACCGGCAAGGTCTTGCTGGTGAAGTGTTTCGACCGTGGACCCAAAGGTACCCGAATTCACATTCGAAGATTTCGCTCAGGATCTTTGGCCGGCAGCCACTCGCGGCGACAATTAGGACCCTGAGCTTAGGTCAGGTGTTTCCGCATGACTGACGCGGAAGCCGAGACGGCCTTCGCTATCCGTGGGCCGATATCGGGCGGCGAAGGTAAGGTTGCTGAGGTGGGCGGCGGCGGCTGAAATACTCCTCAGCCTGATTGTGCAAGCGCTGTCGAGGCTGTACGCCTCCTGATGATTGATCCGGCGCATGTCGGAGCGTTCATGCAGGCCATCCCAATAGGTGGCTCGCTATTTCGGCGACGTGAAGCCCGCCAACCTCAAGAGGATCGCGTTGACCGCCGCTTTAACCGTAACCAGAACGGCAAGGGCGAGGTCGCCATCCGCGAGCGCGGCGGCAATTCGGTCCCGTCCGTGTTCGGTTCCGAGAGGCGGGCCGCCGCTTTCATCAAGGCCGGGATCGCCAAAAGCACGGTCGTCAACGCCGACGAAGGGCGCCGGGCTGAGATCAATAGGCGTCGCGATGGTCCTCGATAAAGCAGAAGCTCACGTCCGGCTTCCGGCAAAAATCGCAATCAACCTCTTATGTCTCGCTCCATGCGCGGCCGTTCGTTCTCCTGGCGCAGCAGAGCGCCATTTCTGCCGTCACTTTCGGAATGAAAGCAGGTGGTCGGGGGATGTTGGTCGTGGAGACGATTGCGTCGAGAGGGACTGCCTGCGCAGCCGGGATGCCTGCCGAGGGCAGTCGCAGACCTCATCGTGACTGCGTGACCAGCTCGAGCTGGAGCGCGGCCAGAACGCTGATGTCGTGGCGGTGTTCGACGGCCTCGCCCGCAGCCTGCGCGGCCTGTACCAAGGTTGTCTCTTTGCGTTCGGTCATCAGTTTGTCGGCTTCGATTTGGGCCAGCTGCTTTTCACGCTCATCCGCGGGGAGCGCGGCGGCATCGTCGCTGTTCGTCTCGATCAGTTCGTTCACCTTTTCGGTCAGAGTGTCACGAAGGGCCCAACAAAGCAGCCCAATCACATCGGGAACCTGCCCAGATGCGGTGCCCACAACCCGCGTGTTCGCATCCGGGACGACAGCAATCAGATTGTGTTCTTGGAGGGTGTAAGGCCATGCGATCTCGCTCGCGTTGTCATCAATCATGGCCGATATAGATGGCGCCCCACGATCCGCCAGTCGTGCGATCAGCGCCGCGGCGTCTCGCTTCTTCGCCTCACTGGGAAATGGCGCACTGCGGATCTGGTGGGCGTGGGCTTCGAGCTCGCGGATGCGCAGGCGCAGACGCTCGAGCGCGTCAATGATCCGCTCGCCTCGCTCTAGAATATCCGACAGCGCGATTGGAGAGACGGAGGCAAGGCGCGCGGGCGACGGCAGGCCACCGGGAGACAGAAAGGCCCGGCAGCGGGATGCCAGGACCCCGCAGTTCCGCATGCGGGCAGCAGCGGTCGCCTCTCGAGCGATGAGGCGGCGCAACTTTTCGGTCAGCTCGCTGGCTTGCTTGTCGAGGTCACGGACTTGCTTGTCCTCCTTGTCCGCGCCGGGACGATGGGCGCTGCGAGTCAATATCAGCTGTTGGCGGTGGCTCTCGACGCGATGAAGCTCGGCACGAGTTGCGCGCATCTGCTCCTCAACCGGCAACCACGTTGAACGCGCATCCGCTGCACGATCCACGATCGCCTCAAAACGATGCCGAGCGCCCTCATCGGGCAGCAGGTCGGCGGCATCATTATGCAAGAAACTCTGGAAACCTACGTGATCATTCACTTATCGTCTCTCGCCGTTCCTTATCAGATGTCCCATTTTCGGGGCAATGACTCGCCGTGCATATTTCTATCCCACTTTCCTCCTCCCGATTGTCATCGCTGTGACGTCGATTTACAGATCGAACCAACGTCAAGGAATTTGCGCTCGTTGAACACGATGACGTAATTGCGGTCGGCTCTCGGGAGGAGGGTGCTCTCGCTATTGTCAAGCTCTGTCAATCAAACGACGCCAATTGACCGCCGCCGCCGACGAAACGTGCTGCTGCCCGGCTTGGCAAGAAACACCTTGCGCTGGGGCCTGAAGCGAGTTGATCTCCGATGGATGTACAATCGGCTTGATCTCGGCGAGGGCCCGATCTGGCGGCGGGCTCGGCAACGATGGGGCCATGTTGCTATGGTCTAGGTGGAGGAGGCAGCCCCGGTTAGGAATCGGTTGGTCGTCACCTCCCGATGGCATCATTCCACACCAGTCGTTCAGCAAGCTCTTTGACCGACGAGGATAAGCGCAGCCTCGGGCTTGGCTGTCCTGCGGAGGTAACGGGATTAAGTCCAGGGGCAGGTTCATCGCGAATCCTCACCGATGTTTGAACAATGCAAGGCAAGCCAGCCACGGCTCGGTGACCAAGTTCTGGCCGCTGCTCAATGTGATGCATAGCAATGACAGCCTGCGCCTAGGGCGGAGGTGGTCGGCTTCACCAGCGGGCACCATAAACCTTCGTATCGTTCCATGCCCCCTTTAGATGCCCGGCGTTTCCCTACGTTCAATTGAGCCGCCGATACGATGGTCTTATTTTCAGGATGCGCGGTAGCGCCCCGCTATCGCTGCCCTCCTTGGGCGTTCCTCCCTAGACTTGGGTCGCTTGCGGCAACGTGGGCGGCCCTTCTTTTGTAAGCGGTAAGAAGACGCCATCAGGCGGTTGGTTCCACCGCATGAGCGCGTCCCGCTGCTCTGCGAGTCATAAGCGATACGCTGAAGCGTTGCAGCTAACCAAGCGAAGGATCGACATTCTTCATCTTCATTGTCCGCAGCAGTGTTGTGGGCTCGCCCTGGCTCGTCGCCGCCGAAGTCTATGTCGGATTTTTTTGGCTACGGCATTGAAGCCTGGCCCCAATGTCGTGCCGCTGGTGCTGCTCTTGGTGCGGCTGTTGGGGCAGAAGCCAGTTGACCGATGTGGCAACTGTGCCAGAGCTTGTCCGTTCTGGCATCTCTGGTGGATGTGTCACTGGAGTCGGACCTTTCAAAAGTAAGCGGCAAGCTGAGCCCGTCAGTCGGCGCGGCTCAATGGCATGACTGCAGGCCAGCTCACAGCTCGTGGGCATTCACTTCGAGGTCACCGCCCAGTTGTTGAAATTGAAGTTCATTCCTCCTGGTGAAGAAGTAATCTCGACACCGTATTGGACACTACCAACCTTTATGTCGCCAAAGTAGCCCTTCGACTTGATCCACTCTAGGACGCTTTTGATGTCCACCGTGCCGTTGTTGGTCTTCGAGGTGCGGAGCAATGAGATGACCTTGTGACCGTTGAAGCCTTCAAACACGTTCCAGGTCGCTCCACCTATGTTGACATTGCTGTAGACCGGGATCGCGGCCCCCGAAGGGGCGTAATGATACGAGATTGGCTTAACGTTGCCGCCACCGTCGGGATTTCCGGTGTAGTTTGTCCAGAGCATGATTTCGTGCTCGTTTGAGGTGTCCCAAATATCGTAGGCGGTGTCCCAAGCGCCGCCGGCAGGCACTTGCTGGTTGAAGCTCGAGGTCAAACTCTTGATAGAGCTGAGCGGCTTTCCGACGTTGAAAGTCTCGTGCGGATAGCTCTTGATGCCAGGAGTGTTAGGCTGGTTCGACCACACGTCCCACTGATTGGCGGCGCTCACTGAAATCGTTTGAGGCCCAGCGCCCGCCCCCCATACGTCGTTGTTCCAAGAGTGGATACCGAGTGAAAAGCTTCCGTATGGAGCGCTCGACCTCCAAATCGGAGCTTTCGCCGACCCTGGCGCGGCAACTGATGATGGCCTGGCTTCATTCATGACCTGCGTAAATCGGTCCTGATCCGCCTGTATTTGGATCTTTCCCGTTGGGGACCCTGGCGAACCTGCACCACTTATCCGATTGATCTCCAAAGCGTCTCCTATCTGTTTTGAGAACAAAGTCTGCTGCAGGCCCGCCGAGCACGTACCCCCAAGGGTTCGTGGCCGGTTCAGTCGCAGGCGGCGTCGGTAGCTAGAGACTGGGCTCGAATGCTAGGACGGTTGGCTTTCGAGAAGCTGACGAGCTCGAGACGAAAAAGTGAACTCCGCCCCGGTTTTCCGTCTCGGATGAGAACGCTCCATTTGGATGGCCAGCCTCGTTCGAACATACTCGGAGCGAACGTCCGACAAGGAGTGGGAGCACGCATTTCATGTGCCGAAGCCTGCAAATTTGGTGGCTGCTTCCAATTTCAATAACCGGCGACACCCTTATCGTTCATCGGTCTTCATTCGGCTGAAAAGGACCAATCGAGGTGGGGTAGCTACCGGCGCAGATGTAGCGGTCAGCCGAAGGTGGAAAGAGCGCGATGCAGAAGCAACGTTCGAATCGGAATGCGATGAGAAGTCGTCGGGCCGCACGGGAAAGTCTTGAGTTAGCTGCTCCTTTTCGGCAATCAGCCGAACTCGTTCGGAGAAAAGAGCGAAGAACGGCTAACCCTCGGCATGCCTCCCAGAAGCGCAATCTATCCGCTCCACTCTCGTAGCCGAGCTGGCTAATCATGATTGGCTCGCCGCCGACGATCAGGCTGAGATAGCCGCTTCGCCGAACGAAATGAACCCGCGGGGGGGCAAACAGATTGAACATATCGTCTATAGAAGCGAGTGTTCGGCCGTGAACCTACGATACGTGACGCCGCAATTGTGGTGGGGCCAGATCACACATAAAAGCAGAAGCCCTCGCTCCGTTCACGCGCTCGATGATCTGGCTAAAATCTGGTGCCTCGAACAGGTTATCGGTGTCGCTCCGACGAAGGCCGCCATGCAGGCTGTAATGGAGAGTGAAGACATAGGCGTATGCCGTGCACGCGCTTTCGTTGAAGTGCTTTGCATTGCCACCGCCACCCTCGTCCGCTACCAATGCGTTCGTGATCACATTTACAGTGAGGGTGCAGAGCGCAGTCCAGATCAAGCCCGCTGGCGTGCCGCTCCCGCGGTTCCGCCATGGCGCAAGCTGCGGTCAGTTTGCACGATTCGCCCTTCGCGTTCCCGACACCACGAAATTCCGCACGGCCTGAAGGGGATGGCGATCAAGTACAACAACGAAAGAGATCCAGCCCTGCGCAGCGGCTTTGCTGAGCGGCAGACCTGACGCCCGCCGCGAGCGCCAACTTGGGTCAGCCGTTCGCATGGCGACGAGATGTCGCTTGGTTCCAGCACCTCTGCATTGATCCGGTGCAGGAACGCCATCGGCGGCCTCGGTGTCTACCAGGCTACATGCTAATTTGCGGAAACATGGCGATCTGCCCGGATCGCCATGTTTCTGCTCATTGGGAAAATGTTTGACCGTCGGCCGAGGGCGATGGCCGTTGCCCGCCGGCAGGATGGCGTGCCAACGCGGATCGCCGTGCCCCTGCGTCATGTTCGGCCGACAAGGACAACCGCGAGGATCAGGTGGGCTGATCGGTGATATGCATGATTGAGAAATAATTGTCCGGGTGATGCAGAACATCGTCGGCATTCACATGTGAGAGCGTGATCGAATTGCCCTCTCCGAGATCAACGACCGTGGTATCAGGGCCAGCCGCCTTGATGTGACTGGCAAGATCGGCAAGCGTATGAATGCCGGTGTGATTGATCCCGTCCTCAATATTCAGTTTATCTCCCGCCGTGAAGTCCATCACGAAATCCTTGCCGTTCCCACTCGTGAACATGAAGTTGTCGTTGCCCTGATTGCCGAACAGAACATCGTTGCCCTGACCGCCGTACAGAAAATCGTCGCCTGCACCACCATGGATTGTGTCGGCTCCCTGATTGCCTTCCAGCTCATCATCGCCCCCACCGCCGGAGATCAAATCGTTCCCGCCTAGACCCTGAATAAAGTCGCTATCAGCAGTCCCAACGATGTGATCGTTGGTGTTCGTACCGCGGAATGCCATGTCATATTCCTTCGTCGTGTTTGCCAGGGGAGCCGTCGCGGAATGATCAGGCTCGCGCTGATGGACATACACGTCGGATCTGAC
The DNA here is from genome assembly GCF_002532045.1 of Bradyrhizobium sp. C9. Classification (GTDB taxonomy): domain Bacteria; phylum Pseudomonadota; class Alphaproteobacteria; order Rhizobiales; family Xanthobacteraceae; genus Bradyrhizobium. The sequence continues at coordinate 67,976 of NZ_NWTG01000017.1, forward strand.
GGAAACCTGACTTGGCTATGCCGTTGCAACACGTCATGCAATGGCGAGCTATTGTGCAAGTGGTTTCGATAGCCTAGCGGCTCACACTTCTAATGCCGCATGATCAAATTTGTACGCGAAGTAGCGAGGTCGGTCCAGGCAGGTGTACAGGACAATACCGGTCGTATCTGGGTACGCGGCGAAGGCTTGATCACGTAGACCGGCACTATTGGCAAACAGGCAAGTTCGTGCTTGGGCGCTGTTCTCTCCACGTGGCAGACTGGACTTTTGCGAGGATGGCTTCTGTTGGCGGTCCAGCGTACCAATGCATTCTAGCGGCGGCACCGGAAGTGCTGCAATTCCAGACCATCAAAGATCGAGAAGTTCTGGTGCTTTGATTGTTTGTTTTTGTAATGCCGTTCGCCATGCGGCGCACGCTTCCATGAGTCGCACCTGGCAGTGAGGGGGCGCGTCAGCTTCTCGACAGCTAAATCGGCTAGACTGGAAACGTAGAAGTATTTTGTCCCTGCAAAGCGACGTCAAACTGACGGATTGGGATGGTCCGACCTGAAGACAAAACCGTTGGATGGTCCGAACGTCTCGCGGACGCACTACGCTACGGATCGCTAGCGAACCGAATCCCATACAGGAAGCCGGCGGAAGGATGAGTGGGGAGGATCCGGAAGGAACATTTGTCCTGCCGATCTCGAAAGAGATGATGTCGGCCCGGCCCTTGGCGCGCGGGGGGCGCGTCTGCACGGTGTAATAGTCGGCCTGGCCCGAGCTCGTGGTGAACGACTTCTCGGCGTTGACGCGATAGTACGTCGCCGTCGCGTGCGGCTTTGGGCACATTGTACCACCAGTGCCCGCCGGTGGCGCATTCGCTGGTGGAGTAAAGTCCCGAGGAGGCCGCCACTGCTCTCGGCGGATAGCGGTTCGGCGATCCGGCTCGGCCCCGGCATCACATCTACACCTGTGGGCCATCCAGTTCGAGGCAAGAGACACAGAACACGTACCCTCTTGTTATGGCTCCGATCGGCCGGATGCACTAGTTCCAGCCCGAAGTTGGTGAGAAAAAGAGTGAATTCGCGACCACACCTAAGGCCGCCAGTACTAGCGAACTCAACAGTGGTTTGGACGCGGCGGCGGCCTGCTGTATTCGCTCCTGGCGATCGATCAACCTTTTTATCCTTCGCCCACGCACCGAGGCCCGGCGGGGCGATAGGCCTCCGCGACGAGCCAATCGATTAATGAGCCGTCGATCATCTCGTTGATGCGCGATGTTGTCGCCGCTGTTCCTTTCTCTGGCGCGCGCTCTGGGAGCGAAGGGGCTAAGGCTTACACGAGTAACTGTCTCGACTGGATCAAGCGGTTCTCGCTCATCGTCCCGGCGTTTGACGTTCCCGGCCAGGCCATCGTTGACGGCGAAGTAGCGGTCGTCCATGAGGGGCGGACTAATTTCAGCGAATTGCAGGCCGAGCTCGGCCGGGGCAGCCAGGATCGTTTGCTCGGCTACGCCTTCGACCTCCTGTGGCTGAACGCCTAGGACTTGCGGACGACGCCGCAGATCGAGCGCAAGGCCATGTTGCAGGGGCTATTCGACACCTGCCAGCTCGAACCGCCGGTTTCTTTTCAGTGAGATGTCGAGGGTGATGGACAGAAGCTGTTCGAACACGCGGCGAAGCTTAATACGCGGGCATTATCTCGAAGAAGATGGACGCGCCGTACCGCTCCGACCGCAACGAAGCCTGGCTGAAGGTGAAGACCGCCCGGGGAGTTTCCGGTTATCGGATTTATCAAAGACCCCACGAGCGTCGCCGCGCCGAATCTCGGAAAACAGGAGGGCAAAGAACTGGTCCACGTGGGCAAAGTCGGGACCGGTTGAAATCGGACAACGTCGAGCAAGATCCGCAAGGCGCTGGACAGTGTAATTAGTCCAAAAAGTAAATTGAGTAAGCCGCTCAAGAACCCAAAGCCACCTGGGGTGAGCCTGTTGTTACAGGCGGAAATCGAATGCCGCAGAATGACCTCCAAAGTCTTCTTCGCGCGAGTTCGCTCAAAGGATTATCGCGGTCGTAACCTAGGTTGTGGAAACGATCATTATAACTTCATACGCTCATCGCAAAGGTGAGCCTCAACGCTCCCGAGAAAATACGGAGCGCGTTATGAAGAAAACCAGAAATAGAGCGAAGCAAACCACATCGCTGCAGGACCGGCTCAATGCGTTTGCCGACGATATCTTCCACAAGGCAGCGCGGCTTCCGCCAGGCGTCGAGCGCGACCAGCTGCTGAAGCGTGCGCGCACGGCGGAGATCGCAGCTGACATCGATCAATGGGTATCGTCTTCGGGTTTGCAGTCGCCAACATAGGGCTTGGAGACTTCTCCTCCTCCAAGTTCTGTAAGGGCCCTCGTATCCGGCGGGGGCCCTTCGTTTTGGGAACGATCTGCAGTGTTTTAGGACCATGGCACACGCCCTTGTAGAAAATGCAGGCGGTTGGGCACTTCGCACTGGCCGGCGTCGACATCTGTCTGCCTCCCATGTGTATCAGATGGCAGATCTGAAAATCGACCCGATCGACCGGAGGATCAACAAAAGCGCAGATGTGCTGTTGGACAAGCTCCATGCGAAGCTGAGCGGGGGCCTTGTCAGCGAACCAGGTTGAGCGTGTCGCATATCGCGCGTGACCTCACGTATATCTCGAAGGCGTACGTCAATGATGAAGGCCCTGCGTAGGGGGGCCTTCGAATTTAGGCGTATACCCGCCAGTCCGTATTGAGCCATCAGGGCGTCAATTGGAATGTTCCACTCCTTGCTAAGGGTGCGGATTATTTCCAGCATTAGAGGTCGAATTCGGTTCAGTATATTAGACGCGCGATTGCGCCCGGCAGGATTGCCGAGTGCGGCTTGAGATTTGCCCATAGAATCGCAAAATGGAGGAGGTCCACCGGATCGCCGTGTGCGGTGGAGAAATGCCCGTCCTCCGATTCCTCAATGAGCGAGGAAAGCACTTTGAAATGATGGCCGTCGGGGCGTGCCAGGAGTGGGCACTGCCTCGAAAGAATGGGTTACTCTGCCTGAAGATGCTGGGGTATCTGCGGCATCCTCCGGCAGAGCGAACCGGGAGAAAGCATGCCCCTCGCGCAACACGAGGCCTCGGTCGCATGTCCCCCCGAAGTGAAACCGAGATCTGACGGCCCGCTCGTCGCAACGACGCCGATTCAAACGGCGTCGATGACGCCGGCACGGAGCCTTCATCCGGGTCTGAACTTGCTGAAAAACGCTTGCGCAATCGATGACCTCTCGGCGGCACCTGATGTTGCCACGGATGGTCCATGAGTGGAAAGAAACAAGACGGGCCCAAGTCGCAAAGCAAACAAAGCGGACCCAACGAATACGAATCGCGGACTGTTACTGTGGCACGAAGAATGCAGGGCCTCGCAATGCACAGGGCGCCCTCACGTGGGCACGGCCACGATCGCAAGTTGAGGCCATGGCTGGCCACTGAAGTTGGTGATCCCTGGGACTTAGGCGGGAGAGGGCGCCTATTGGTGTAGATCCCGGCGGCCTGTATCACGCCGCCGAAGAGCCAATAGCGGGGCGCGCTAGGAGGGACATGAAGGGCCCTAGGCAAATGAACGCAGAGAATAACTTCGCGGCGCGGCTCATTGACGCCGGACGCCTCGCAGCAATAGCACGTACATGCGGCCTGAAAGCTGACGTCTCATATTATGTCAATGAGGCGCTCAAGGAGCTTTGGCGAAGCAGGTCTCCTGAAGAGGCAAAAAAGATTGCAGCGCGGTGGGTCTTGTGGGACGCAGATGGAAGGCCATGGCCGCGCATGCCCCCGCTGGAAAACGTGGTCTCGTTCCACCGCACCGCTGCGACGCCGGTCGTGAAGCCGCCGGCGACGCCATTACAGGTAATCCGGGATTGGTTCGAAAAGCAGGATGAAGAGATACGACGCGAAATCGCTGGCATGGCGATGCTTTTGATCTTGGAATTTCGCGGTCCTCCCGAAAATGGCCGCCAAGAGCGGTGTGGATATCTCCGGCGGTGGCTGAGCCAAGCGGAACTACCAAACCATACGGTCATTGGCCGCGCTTTGACGTTCCGCACGTGTTTTGAGTATTTCGCGGAGAGCAGGTTCACCGAGTCGGGTTGGACGCGGTCCGAAAGAGCCGCTTTTAAAATTCTTGAAGATGCCAAGCGCGACCCGAACTCCGAAACTGCGCACCTGGCTCCGATTGCCAAAAAAATGCTTGATGCTTTGCCCGCTCGAAAAAGCCGCTGGATCGAGGTGAGGAAGTCCTGGAAACAACTTGCCGGTGCCAGCCTCACACCGCGAGCCCTCAGGGTTTGGAGCGCCTTGCACATGGAGTGGGGGAGGCGGGACTCCAGTCGGGAAGTGTAGCGGTACAGCCGAACGACTTTAGCGAGGCTCCAATGGCGGTCCGTGGGTCGGCGGAAGTTTATCAATCGAGAAGTACGATGTCGGTACTACTACTGCGGTCAATCTCGGGCGTGGCGCGTTCCGGTCGGATTCACCCAAGATGAAATCGGGCGTATCTCTATGCGTTGCACGCGACGCTAAGGGATCGGCTATCTCAGCAGCGGGCTGCATCGTGGCGGGGGAAGGCTCGTTGGACGACCTTGATTGGACGAAAAGGTCTTGGGATTCGGCCAGAGCCTACGCCGAGAGCAAGCTGCACGTCGTCGCGCTTGCGTCCGCGCTGGCGCGACGCTGGCCAAGCGTCCTAAGCAACGCGGTCGATCCAGGCTGGGCGCGCACGAAGATGGGTGGCGCGGGCGCCCCGGTAGATGTCGAACGGGTCAGAAGACGCAAGCCTGGCTGGCCGTGAGCGACGATCCAGCCGCGCTAGTTAGCGGTCCGGCAGCAGGAGCCGGCCAATGAGGCGACTGATCCGAGCTTCCAGGACGAACTCATCGATGGGTTGGTCAAGCTGACCGGAGTAAAACTACCGGCGTAGGTAACCAGCGTGGATCTGCTCTGGGGCAAAACCGCCCGCGGCGGCGGCGTATTGCCTGCACTGAAAAAAATATGAAAAAATTCCTTGATTTTGGCGTGTCGCCGGCGCCGTCGGGGGACTTTGCTCTACAGCCGTTTGGCTGGGCGGCGGGAGCCGTGGAAGTCCACGCGGACGCTGGTCGCAGGTTGCTTTAGGTATTGAGGAACCAAGCTTGGCCTTGAAGATATGTTTGAGGATCATTTTCTTGTTAAATGATATGTAAACAGATCAAAGTATTGACAACGGAGGCGACAAATGATACCTTCTCGTATCTTATAAAAGAAAAAGACACGTAAACGGATCATGCAGCGGAACTCGGAAGCAACCCAACAACTAGGACGCCTCCTCCGGGATGCAAGAAAGCAAGCGGGCCTGACTCAAGAGCAGGTGGCCGAACGCGCAGGCATTTCCCGGCCACGTTACCGCGATATTGAGCAGGGCAACGCCGCTGCGCGGGCGACCACGCTGATTAACGTGGCGCGCGCTCTTGGCATGGAGCTAATGCTGATCCCACAAGCCATGGTACCCGGCGTCAACGCACTCCTTCGGCCGTCCGAAGACGAGGACCGACCAGCGTTCACCACCGATATGGATGATGATGATGAGCACCCGGGTCCGCGCCGCTAATACCGTCCAGTCGCTGGACGTGTTCCTTCAAGACCTCAAGGTCGGAACGGTCGTGCGTACACCAGGCGATTTCAACGCCTTCAGTCTTGACCCGGCCTATCGAGCAATGGCGCGGCCTCCGATATTGAGCCTTTCGCTCCGCTCCGCCGATGGTGGCCTTCGCAAGGATCCGAAGCCGGCAGCCCATATGCTGCCCGCGTTCTTCGCGAACATGTTGCCCGAAGACAAGCTTCGCGAGGCGATGGAAAAGCACCACGCGGGAGCAGTGAGGCAAGGAAACGATTTCGACCTCCTGGCGGCGCTTGGCGAAGACCTGCCAGGTGCAGTGCGCGTCGTGCCGAGCGACGGCAGCACCACGATGGCCGCTCAAGACAATCCAAGTGAGATCAAAGCGCGGTTTTCCTTGGCGGGAGTTCAGATGAAGCTCTCCGTGATGAAAAACACGGGCAAGGGCGGCGGACTGACTTTGCCTATCGGCGACGAGCAAGGTCAGTACATCGCAAAATTCCCCTCGACCAATCTTGTCGGATTGTCGGAAAACGAATTCGCCATTTTGGCGCTGTCCGAAATCCTCGGAATGGATGTACCGGAATGCGAGCTTGTCGAAAAATCCGATTTCGAGGGAATTCCCGAAGAATTCAACACATTGTCGACCGGCAAGGTCTTGCTGGTGAAGCGTTTCGACCGTGGACCCAAAGGTACCCGAATTCACATCGAAGACTTCGCTCAGATCTTTGGTCGGCAGCCATCCAAGAAATACGATGACGCATCATACCACGACATCGCCTCCGCGCTGAACGTGGCGGTTTCGACCGACGCCGCGCTCGAATTCGTTCGCCGACTGGCACTTGCCGCGCTCGTCGGCAACGGCGACATGCACTTGAAGAACTGGTCCACAATATATCCAGGTGATGGTTGCACTCCTGCCATCGCCCCCGTGTACGACGTCCTATCAACCACCGCTTATTTTCCGAAGGACGATATGGCGCTCTCTTTGGGAGGAGAGAAATCCTTCAAAGCGCTTACTCCGGACCGCTGGCGAAAGTTCGCCAATCGCGCGCGGCTACCCGAACCGGCGGTCATCTCGGCTGTCGAGGAGATCGTATCGTTGGTGAACGACCATTGGTGGCAGCTCCCAGAGCGGGAAGTCGTTCCGGCCGCTGTTCTTAGTAAGATCGATGCCAAAATCGAGGAGATGAGCCCGGTTCTAGATCCCGGCCACGTTCCGAGGCCTTCCCTGGCTAACCCCTGAGCATGGTGCTGCCCATCTAGATCCGGGGTCGCGCTGATTGCGCTTCTGAACGCTCCACGTACTTTGCGTAGGCCCGGCGGATTCGGTTGTCGTCGTCTTCGCCGGTGTGGATCTTTTGACTTCGTTCCCCAAAGGCGGCGACTGCGATCGCCGTATCGAAGACGCTTTCCAGGGTGTCGCCATCACAAAAGGGAATAGCGACTGCCCCGAGATACTCGTCCCGCTTCCGCTTCTCGAGCCCCCACATCTCGTATTTCAGCGAAACCAGCACATGGATGACGTCGTCTTCGACTGCAGTCGGCTCAATCGCATAGAAGCGGTGGTCGCTTCCACAAACAAGATCAAACTGAATTGGCTTGGCGATCTTCTTCACAAAGTAGGCTGCGATATCGGTGGCTCTCATCGTCGGCACTCCTGCTGCCGAAGAGTCTATGACCGCATCCTGCAAGACGCGAGCGAGGAAAATACGTCGGCGACAAGAAACGTGGTCAAAACTAAGGCCCTGAAAAGGTGGGCGCGGAGACCGGTGGCGCCTCGCGCGATCGTTAAAATTGAAGGTGTCGCGGTGAGAATTGACGCCGGTACATCTCGTCGAAGATAATCCGTCGCTTTTCGAGACGATTGATGCCTGAAGCTTTCAAGGATTCGTTGACGAAGAATCGACGGTTGCCCCGTCGGGATCGCCGTCGGCGGCCCCGGCTTAATCTTCTGGAAGCCTAAGCAAGAGCAGAAACGGCACAAAGCGAGGGGGGCGACGGATGCCGAGATTGGCTGATCAAAAGTTTGCGGCGCTGGTCAGGCAGGTGATGCCATCCAGGGTCGGAGAGCGGAACGTGCAGGTCGTCGACGATCACAAAGAAGCTTGTGTAATGTTCAACCGTAACGTTCCGCGCGTTCATCGAGACTGGCTAAGCGCCGTCTACGACACCGGATTGCATTTCTGTTCTTGAATATCATCCGCTGAGCTTGAAGAGGGTGCCGTGCCAAATTCTTTGAGGACCGGCCTCGCTTACCGTCGCAGATGTTTGGCAGGCTTTCACGGTCAAAAAAGGCTACAAAGGCCGCCTATCCGAGAAACAAGGCTTTCTGGCGCGAACCGCTAAGGGCGGCGGGTTGGCGTTCGCCAGCAATGCCGCCGCGGCGGAGATGGACGTTCTTCGCGCAGCCAGACGCGGTTTACGAACGGGCCCGTCAGGCGCGGGCTCGAGCTCAACGGGACGAGGACTATCAAGGTCTGCTGAGCAACCGCCTTGCTCTCTGGAAGTACGACGGCGCATTCCGTGTCCGTTGCGGGACTACGAACGGTGGCTGCCGAAGCAGACGCAAGCTTTACGGTGAAGACGGTGTCCCGCTTTTGGTGATCGAGCATGAGGCCTTTGATCTCGTTCCCTCATTGAACGACCGGGATCTTGCGGATCTGGTCTACCAATTGGACCGCGACGTCTCGCGCGCGCAGACCGAGGCAGACGACCGGTCAATAGACCAGGCATTGGAGCGGCTGGCCGAGTTGGATGCAGCTCGAGAGTAGGCGCCGGAAATGCCAGCGACGCGACGATGATCATCATCGTTGGCATGTACGAATGGGACCAACCGCTGAGCCGGCGCCGATCATCGGCGCCGCATGATCAGCATGGTGCTGCTGCTGGTCGGCATGTCGATGATGATCGCCCCGGCATCGGCTTCGGCATCGTCACTGGCACCATCATCTCCAGCGCTACCAGCAGCAGCACCACCAGCGGCAATACCATCCTCGCATCCCGATCGGCGCCGTCGGATTAGCCGACGGGCCCAGCGGCCGCTGACCATAGTTGCTATCACAACGAAATCGCGCACCGTACTCACGGTGAAAGCAGCGCAGCGTTAATGTTTGGATTCGAGATTTTCTGCCGATTTGAGGCGATCTGGCAATGACTTACAAAATCGAGTCGTTTTTAGGGCCCGGAATCGAGGCGCTCTTATAGCCCAAGCGAGTCGTTCTTAAAGTGGATTTCTTGCCCTGTCGGAACGTCAGTCATACGCCTATATCTTTAATCTCAATCACTCCGCGCAAGGCGGCATTCGTCGGAGCGACACTCGTATTCGCTCATCTTTAGAGAAAAAATCGGGCACGCAAATAGGCGCTCGCAGGTCTTGGCGGCCGGTTTGAGGCGTGGCGCGAGATCGCTCCACTCACTGCGAAGGTGATCTAGGACTTCCTGGCCGCCCCCGCTTAGACTCTCGAGCGCCGCGATCAGGCGCAAGCGGACTGTCGCCGCAAAAGGATTCTCCGTCTGGATCTCAGCAAATGTCTCGGGGTTGCCGCTCAACATGCGCCCGACTCCCGCCAGGAGAAGGTGATAGGGAGGCGGACCGACCTCAAGCGGAAATTCAGTGTTCTCGTCGCGAAGGATGCTTGCAAGCGAAAGGAGCAGCGCATGCGCAGCCAGCTGACGCTGCGCAAGAAGTCGGTCGTGAGCTTCAGCATCGAGCGCGACAAGGCTCGCATTCGTGCGTCGTAAAAGCTCCAGAAAGGCTTCGAGCCTCGGACCTGATCGATACGTGACCACCGCGACCGGACGATTTGCCCAACCGAGCTCCGGGCTGAACAGTGGATTGAGGCCAAGATACTCTACCTCGCGAGGTAAGTTGACCGCCCAGGAGGCAGGCCTCGTCTTGACCGAGAGCGTCTCGATCAACAATGCGTCGCCTTTGAGCCGCCGACAGGCGGATCTGAACGCGCCTCCTGCTACCGTGAACGGCAAGGCAAGAACGACAATATCGGACTTCGCAAGAGCGGATTCAGCCTCCAGCGTCAGGTGGATCGCATCGCTCACGATCAGGTTTTCATCTATTCTAGCCACCGGCCCATGGTCCACAAAGCGTATTGTTCCGCCGGACGTTACGAGAAGTTCGGCTAGCTTCAGCCCGACGCGTCCGGCGCCAATGATCGTCACTTGTGAACCTTGTGTCATCTGTTCCCGCCTGATCGTTATTTAAGTATTTGCGTTGCGTCACCGTTCTCGCGCGCTCAGCCATCAATTGTGGACCGCTCACTCGCAAGATCAATCACAATGCATGCCACGCCTGAACTTTCGCGGCCGTTCTGGCGAACAGTCCTCCTAGAGGGAACAGAAAACAATAAATCCGGAATCGGCATGAATTATATCAGAGCCGCTCGCTACGCCGTCGGTGCGCGGGTCGTGCAAGGGTGGACCGCCTCGAACGGAGTTTCGCACGCGAATCGAAGACGCCCCCTCGCAGCATAAGTTGCATCTGTCGCTCAAGTGACAGTGGGAGGATGCGATGGCACGTCAACCACGGCGCGAATCGAACGAAGAACAATGCGATCCAGAATGTTTCACGACGCACGCTGGTTCAGGGACTGGCGGTTTCCGCCGCCAGCCGTCATAAGCGTGATCTCTTGCGGAACGCTCATTCTTCATTGCGTGAACTTGCAAGAGCTCGGCCTTTTTTGGGTCTTATAAATGTCATCTTGCGTTGGCCTGTGAGGCGAGCTGCGGCTGTTGGTCAGCGCTCAGCTCAGGACAACGAAGCGGCGACGATGCTCGCCGCAAAGAGACCGAGGTTAATGACAAAGCATTTTCGTGAATGGACGTTGATATCCATCGTTGCCACCATGGTTGTCTGCCCCAGCGCAAAAGCGCAAGATCGCCGCATTGTCGCCGAACCCGCTGCACCTCATACGGTCTGCGACCGCCCGGTGCCGTCTGGCAGCAATGATACGGCCAGGCTACAGGATGCCATCGACCATTGCCCCGCCGGTGCTGCGGTTTATCTCGGGCGTGGCGAGTTCAGGTCGGATCCACTCGAGATGAAATCAGGTGTAACCTTGTGGATTGGACGCGGTGCAACGCTTTTGGCTATCCCGGAACCAGCTGCGTACGACAAGGGCCGCGGACAGTGCGGCCGCATCGCAGGTAAGGGCGACGGTTGCCGGCCGTTCATCAGCTTCTCCAAAACGCGCGGCGGCGGCATTTATGGCGACGGCATCATCGATGGCCAGGGCGGTGCGCCGATGGTCGGCAGCGCCGAAACCTGGTGGCAGCTGGCCCGCCGCGCGCAGGCCGAGGGCGGTAGTCAGAACGCTCCGCGTTTGATCCAGATCGATCATGCGCAGGACATCACGCTTTCTGGTGTCACCTTGCGCAATGCACCCAATTTCCATGTCGCGATGAACCGGGTCGAAGGTGCCACGGTCTGGGGTCTGACGATCGATACACCGGCCGATGCCCGCAATACCGACGGCATCGACCCAGGCGCCAGCCAGGATGTGACCATCACCCACAGCTTCATCCGCACTGGAGATGATAACGTAGCGATCAAAGCCGGCGATAATGGTTCAACTCGCCATATTTCCATCACCGATAATTATTTCGGGTGGGGACATGGGATGTCGATCGGCAGCGAGGTGAACTCCGGCGCCAGCGACATACTCGTGAGCAACCTGACCTTGGACGGCACGACGTCTGGCCTGCGCATCAAGAGCGATGTCAGCCGAGGCGGCCTGGTCGAACGCGTGACTTATGAGAATGTGTGTCTGCGTGGCAACCGATGGCCGGTCGCATTCGATACAAAGTACGATCCCCATGCCCAAGGCAGTAGGATTCCAGTCTATCGCCAGATCGTTCTACGCCATGTGCGCGGCGACAATGGTGCGCTACTGATGCGCGGGGTTGACGAGGCCCATGCGCTTGACGTGACGCTAGAGGATGTTCGATTTGCCGATTCCGCGACTTGGCAGCTCGAACATGCGAATGTGACAGCCGATCATTCTGACGTGTCTCCGCCGCTGCCCGGGCAAGTGAGGAAACCGGTGTCGCGCGATTGGGAGGGATGCGCCAGGGCAGTCCGCGACGGTAACCAGTAAGCACAACAACTCGGTGCCGAACCTTCAGACCGGTCGCGTCTGCCTGATACGGTTTTGATTCGCTGGCCTTGCGAATGGGGACCGGCGTTACCGCGATCGGACGTTTCGCCTATGGGTGCGTAAGTTCCGGTTCGGCAGGAAACGTTGTTTGACACTAGGCTGCCAGGTCGCGGGGGCACATTCCACCGATTGCATCAAGCGTGCAGCGAATCCGATAACAGGTGAGATCACATGCGGATTTTCGCGGTATTTGCTGCGGTTCTGGCCGGATGTTTCGGCATCTCGGCAGCCCGTGCTCAACCCCTTTTGGTCTCGCATGCCGAGAGGGCAGCTTATCACTCCGTGCAGGCCGCCATCGACGCATTACCGGCCCAAGGTGGGGATATTCAGATCGCGCCGGGCATCTATCGCGAGAAGATCAAAGTCTTCAAATCCGGTGTTCATATCAAAGGCTCCGGCAGGATGCCGGGTGATACGGTCATTGTGTACGGCGACGGCGCGATCAACGTCGGAGGAACCATCCGTTCTGCGACGCTGGACGCCTCAGGCGATGACTTCCGGCTCGACAACCTGACGATCCAAAACGATTACGCGCTCAATTCGGCCAATCCAGCTTCGCAGGCCGTCGCACTGTCCGTTACTGGAGACAGGGACATCATCAGCCGCGTCCGCCTGCTCGGCGCCCAGGACACATTGTTCGCCGGTAAGGGGCAGAACGGTCGAATGTCGCGACAATACTTCTCGGATTGCTATATCGAGGGACACGTCGATTTCATATTCGGCAATGCCAAGGCTTATTTCCGACACTGTGAGTTGCACGGTATCGCCAATCAGGCGGTCGTCTATACCGCGCAGAGCAAGGCAGCGCCGGACGAGGACAGTGCCTATGTGTTCGATCATTGCAGACTGACTGCCGACTCCGCCGCGCGGGATGTTGCGCTTGGCCGGCCCTGGCGCCCCTATGCAACGGTGGTGTTCCTATCGACGAAGTTGGATGCACCGGTGGTCGCGGAAGGCTGGCGCGAATGGACTCCGGGCACGACCAATACGCTGAGGACGGCCTACTATGCTGAATACAAATCCACCGGTGTCGGGGCCAATCCCGCAGGCCGCGAGCCTTATTCGCACCAATTGACCGATCGCGAAGCCGCGAAATGGTCGCTGAAAGCGTTCTTCGCAGGTGCCACAGATTGGCTATCCGCCGGACCTTCCAGATCGGAATAGAGGAAGGCTTACGGGCTGTCTTCTCATTTTTAAGCGGCTCTCGGGCCAATAGGGGGACGAGATCGTTCTTGCGCTGGGGCGTCCCGTCGACAGCAACTGAAATTGGGGGAGGGCCCGGCCGTCGCGCCACACCGGCTTCTTGCTGCCCCTTCAGAGGAGATCATCGCAAGCGGCGTTGCCCGCTGTGAATTCTTGTTCTTTGTCCGCTTTTCGAAAGCTAGGTCCCATAAAACCCCTGAATCTGACCTCGCTTCACAGCTGCGGCTTAGCGGCCGTGCAAGCGTGTGGATTGCGCAGGGCCTATACATCACAAGGAGAGCAGGATGGATCCAGTCGACCCATTCTTCGATTCAGGCGCTTGGATGGAGGCCTACGCCGCCCGACAGGGGCGAGCGGGGCAGCAAGGGGGCAGCGCAAGCCAGCAAGGCGATTTTGAGCGGCGGATGGAAGATTTGCAGCTCGATTCGCCTGATGAGAGTTCCGCAAAGTCGAGTTCGCCGGACCAGACTCCCGCAGGAGCGGGACGGGCAGTTCGACGGGACGAGCTCGGCGGTTCGATGCGGGTGCCGCCACGCTCAGATTTCAGGGACAGCGCGCGGGGCGATGCGCGGCGGAGCTTAGACATTCCCCGCTTTCAGCTTGATGCTCCGGCCCAAGTGCCGCGGTCCGGTTTGCGCGATGATCTGTTCAGCAGCGCGCGCTACAGCTTGCCGGACGCGGAGCCTGGGGTTCAGGTCAGGGGCGCTAAAAGCCGCGGACTGTGGTCGCGCTTCAAGTCGCGGGTCGGCAAAGCCTTTGGAGGGAGTAGCAAGTCCTCGCGGGAGACCGCGCAGCCGGATGCTTCCTCGACGAGTTTTCGCGTCGATTACGCCAGACAGCCGGGCCGGACGCGCGGGGTCGATCAGGAGGACGAGGCGCTCATCAAAGAGTTTAGACAAAGAGCAGTCCGCAACCGCACCGACGGCACCCCAGCCCGCAATCTCACCGACGGCACCATCAGAAATGCGGCAGCCGACCTGCGCATTTTGAGCGCGCGCCTCAATGACAACGATAGGCCCTCAATTGCGGATCGCATTCGCCTCGAGATGGAAAATGCGCAACTGGAAGATCCAGAGGTGGAAAACCGCCAACTGGAAGCTGAGCTCGACCAAGATGTCGACACTTATGCAGCGGACCGCGCAAGGCGTATCAAAGCAGCCTTGAAAAAGCTCCGTGAGGTCTGGGCCGGAAACACCTTGTCAGCCGATCTCCGTCGCCTGGCTCCCCATTCCGCGGACGCGACCCTCATCGGCATGTGGGCCGCGGCGGAAAAGGCGACACGCAGGGTTGAGCCGGAGACGATCGACAGGCAGGCTCGCCGGATGTCGAGGCTCAGTGAATGGCTGCGAACGCACGATAAGCCAGCCATCGCCGGCCGGCTCTTCACCTCCGGGCTGGATCAGGATGTCGCGGAGTATAGGCAAGAAACCGAAGGCAGCAAAATCAAAGCTGATTTGCTAAGGCTTGGCCGCTACCAGCAAATCCTCGAGGCGAACAGGGCTCTCGGCTTGCACCCTGCCGAGGATGCGGGGCAGCCTGTCGCCGAAGGCGTCCGACGGGCGCACTCGCCGCAGAAGGTCCCGGCAACGCCAGCCACGCCGAGTGCGGGAGCGTGGGGTTGGCTTGGTGAGCAGGTCCACGGACCCAGCTCGTCACTGCCAGTGCCGCATCACGGTTGGCAGGCCACCTCGTCGCAGCAACTGCCTACAACGTCGGCCAGCCCGAGCGCCGGGACTTGGGATCGGTCCAGCGAGCAGATCCTCCCACCCGCCGCACCTGTGCAAGCGCCCTATTGGATCCCGCAGCCCGATCTGCCGCACGGGCTTCCTGCGACTCCAGCCAGCCTAAGCCAAGGAGCCTGGGATTGGTTCGGGCAACAGATGCAAGAACCCGCCTCACCATCGTCGGTGAGGCCTCCCTCATCAAACATCTACAGCGGTCTGGATCCCTTGGTTGATTTGGAGCCGTCCACTTTGCACGACTTGCACGACGAAGCACGCGCCGCGCCGGTACCTGAATTTCGCAGAGCGCCGTCATTCGCTGGACCGTCCGGGGCCGCCCAGGAACTGCGGGATATTGGGGCCGTCGTTGGCTCTGACTGGCGCCACGGCTCTCAAGCGGCCTCGGACGTGTTGGTCGATGTCCTCGGCAACATCGATCTGCTGCCAAACCAGTTCGGGCCAAGCCAGTTTATGATCAATGGCGAGCGCTACTCGGCCACATTGGGACCGGGAGGACGCACGGATGTCCGCCTGATCCATCATCCGCGCCCGAGCTACCTTGATGAAGCTGCGCCATCCCGGCCGATTCATCTTCCACCGCAGATCGTCCAAGCCGAGCAACCCCGTGAGGGCCTACGGGACCTTGGGTATCTGATCCGCGGCGGATGGGAGCACCGCGAGCGGTTCCTTCCGCCTTACCTCGTCCGCGTCCTGCAGGGGGAACGCATCATGCCGGAGGCTGGGCGTCCAACCTATTTCCAGATCCGCGGCGTGCCCTACAGGGGCGAGTTGGATGAAAGGGAGGGGCGCCAGCGCGTTCGCATCTATCCTGAACGTGGCTGAAGAGCGCAGGCGGACGGCAATCTCAGGCGCTCGGCGGGGCAGCTCGCGAGGCGTTCTACAGCCCGGCCCTTGACAGCCGATGTATCCATTCGAAGTAGTGACACGGGCACCGCCTGAGCCGCCCAGCCTCCGTCGATCATCATGCCTTAGAAGCCGTTGTTCAGTAAGCGCAACTGTTCGAACCACTTCGGCCGCCCACAGTCCGGAGTGCGGACGACGCAGGCGTCTGGTGGAAGTGGGAACGCCCGCCAATAGCGTCGGTTTACTGACGCTGGCTACTCGTGATGGCAAGGTCGAATACTTTCGGAAGGAGGCCCAGCTGCGCACTTAGGCCTTCATGCTCGAGTTGGGTATTGCCGCTATTCAAAATTCTCGTAGTGCGTTGCAAACACTTTTTCCGGACGGGACACCCAGCAAGGTGACTGCTCGATCTGGCAGCCGATCGAAGTGAGGTAGCAGCACTTCAAATCGGTAAACCGTCGTATAGCTCGTTCCCCCTTTCTTTATAACGATCGCCCACATCCATATAATTGAATATTGGCGCCCAGCCAGCTATCGGAGCGTAGAGTTGCGATGGCAATTGCCTCCACGATCGACGGTCGGATCGATTTCCATGGAGCAAAAGCTGCAGCAGTTGCCTTTCATACTAAGTGGTTGGCGGCCGGATCCCGATGTTCGGCTGCTCAGCCTATCTCTCTCTTGGACCGGGCATCCCGTGCTCCGGTATAACGCGGCATCTCATGAAACTTGACCCAAAGAACAGTCGTCATGATGTGGTGTCTTCTCGGACGCCGCCAGGCCGCGGCCGACCTTCGCACGCCTGGTTCGCCAGCACCCGATATTCCAGCTGACCTGAACGGCTAGCTTCAAAGCGGCGTTCCGGAGAGTGGACCTACGACATCCGGCAGGGCTGTCTTTGATGCCGGCTCGAAACTCCAAATTGAAGAGCATGATGGACCGACGACCTGATGATGCAGCTTCCGGCCAGTACTTGGTCGCGGCAGCTACCCAACGTCAGACGGATCTCCAGCCCGTTGGATGAAGGGATGTCGAGATGATTGATACATTGCAAAATGTAACTGGGTCGACTCTGCCTGGTACGCCAGAGGAAAACGATCGCGATCTAGCTTTGGATTTCGACAAAGGAGTACTCATCATTTTGGTGATCGTCGGTCACCTGATCCAATATATCCTCTACCGAGATGAAGGATACTGGGATTCGCCATTCTTCAAATGGATCTACATGTTTCACATGCCTCTCTTCATGGCAATAAGCGGATATCTTTCTTGCCGAGCGCTGTTGCGAAAGTCGTTGATGCAAGCCGTCGGTGATCGGGCGATGCAGCTCTTGGTGCCCATGCTGTTTTGGTGCGCTCTCCTGGAGACAGCAAAGTTAGCCGTGCTTCCCCGCGCCCCTGACGCATCAGGCAACATTTTACAGCTTCTAAACGATGTCGCCGGCACATACTGGTTCATCTGGGCCGCGTTCGTTTGTTTTCTTTTCGTCAAAATTCTTTCGATCTTCGATCGTTGGTCGCCTTGGATCCTATTCTTATCGGTCATCCTGGTCGCACTTGCACCTCTGACATTCTCCATATTTCCTCTCATAAAGTACACTTACCCGTTTTTCTGCTTGGGATTCTCATTTGCGCAGTCAAGAGACTGGTGGACGAGCATAACGCGCGCTTACAAGCCGCTCTTGATCATGTCTGCCTCAATAGCCGCACTGGTGTGCTTTCTGGCCTGGCGCAAAGACACTTACGTCTACAAAAATCTCGTCCTGGTCAAAGATATGCAGTCGGCAAAAGACGTGCTTCTGATGCTTTTTGGCTCAGCAGCGGCCTCAGCGATCATGAGTGAGCTCTTCCGGCAATGCTGGAGAGTTGGCCGCTCAAATCGAGTGGTCCGCTTTATCGCCGTGGAAATAGGACAGAGCACGCTGGTGCTGTACCTGATTCAGGGCATGGCATTTCGTTTCATGGATTCGATACAGTACGCAGAGCCTTCGGATCTCACATCCAAGTTGGCTGTGGCGGGAATTCTAGGGGCTGCGATTGTTCTGGTCGCGCTAATGGTGCGCCGAACCGTGCGCGACATTCCCTATCTGTCTCAGCTCATTCTTGGTACTTCACCCCCGCGCCCTCTGTCCAGCGGGGCAGCCTGCGGATAAGTAGCTGTACCCGAAATCCGGTCAGGAGGCTCTTAGATCATGGGATAGCAGGCCTCCTGGTTCGTCTCCTCACAGCGTCTCGCCGGCGCGCTGGCCGAACTTTGCGCGCAATGTTTTCGAACCGAGAGTTTGGTAGCAGAATTGGTGGCATCCTTACTGATCTAGAAAAATATCAGCGTAGACACCAACAGATTGAGGGCGTGCTCCGTTCGGGGCATGTGTGTGATGCTTGTCGGGTTATGAATGTAGGACAGTCCGAGGCTTCCATATATCCCCGGAGCGATATGCGCGGTATATGTTCCCGTGATTGCTGTGGTATCGTGATGCGCAAGCTGCCCTTTGGCCAAAGCAGCATCCACTGCAAACCTGCTCCAGGTCGTGTTGTTGGCAACCAGAGCAATCAAATCACTGGGCCGGCTGTCAAATAGTCCCTTTGCATAAAGACGAAGCTCGTAATACTGGCTGATCCTGTTTAGGTCAGGCGGAGCTCCCATGATGGAGAACCCGCCATAGATGCCGCGAGATGGTATCCCCTCAACATCACTCTGCCAGAGCTGCCTGTCAGCAGCGATGTAATGAAAGTTATTCCCGCTCTCCCTTTGTAGATCCGGATCTGCCAAATTCTTGTAGCGGCTGCTGTTCAAGCCGATGCCGGCCCGCAGCCAGGTGTCGGGTACGCCGGGAGCGGCCTTGCTTTTGTAGCCAAGTTCGTCAATGAACAGAATGCCGGCATTGGCTGTGCTCCAATTCAAACCGGAGGGATTTTCGGTTATCTGCGCATAGGGACCATCTGGACTGATTGACCGCTGCACGGAGACTTTGTTGTACAAGTGATCATCGAAATTGTACTTCAGGTTGGCGGCCGGCGTTGGCGCGGCGTTGGTGCTCATCCCTGCTTGGAAAAGAGCAAACATGTTTGATCCTGAAATTCCTCCAAACAATGTGCCGGTGAACTCATTCGCATTTCTGAGATAGCCAAATTTGAGTTCGAATTTCCTGTCGAGGAAAGTTTGATAGTAGGCGAATGTATTTAATCCTACTCGATCTGGTCCAGGTCGCTTCCATGTCCAGTATTGCTGCTCGGCTCCAACGACAATCTGTCCATCGGGAATGCCAAACCGGCTGAGATCATAGGTGACGATCACGAAGTTCGCCGTAGCAAATGTCGGATTCTGCCCCATATAGAGCTGGTTAGCGATGCTGCTTCTGGCCGCATTCGGCAGCTGGTTGTTTGCAAAGGTATTGTGCGTCCAGCCGATATAGCCAATGCCGACGTCTGCCAGCGCGGATCTAACTCCATTCTTGTTTTGATCAATCGTATCAGCAGGACCGGGTATGTTGAGCCAGATCCCTTTTTCTCGGAAAGCATCAAAGCGTGCGAAGGGGGCGATCGTATTTCGCGCTTTGGTCTGGGCAATCCGACCGGCGCTGCCGCGCTTTATGAGAGGCAGGTTAAGAGCTGATGCCAGCGCCGAGGCATGAAGTCGAATTGGTTGATTGACCACGCCGATCCGGAGCGTTTTAGCCATATCGGGCAGCGTTGCCGCTCTTCTCTTGGTGGCTTGGTCCGCAACATTGCTCTTGGGGACAGGATCGTCAGCTGTTTGTGCCGAAACGGGGGGGCCGACCAAACAAGTCGCGAGCGAAAGTGCGACGGCAAGTCGCCGTTGCGGCTCGCTTGATCGCAAACTGCAGGCAAATGCTGCGATAGCCGAAGATGTCCGAGGCGTCGTCGCTGCAACAAAGCAATCACGCACAGTCTACTTCGCATCCTTGTTTTGCGAGCCATGAATGGATTGAAAGTCGGCCTCTCTGGTCCAGAACGGACCTTCCGAGCCGTGGTGTCTGAGGACAAGAGGGACGACGCCTCATGGGCAGGAAGTCTATCCCAGCCAGATTCACTAGACCTGGCGACTTGGTCGCCCGTAAGTGCGAGCACGATCTGGTCTGCGCCTTGCGTATGCATCAGGCCGGACTTGCCGAGAGTGAGCCGCGCTTGCTGGCTGAGCGAGAGCCGTTGGCCGCGAGCGCGCGGCGCCGCAGCTGTCCTCGCCACCAAAACAATTCGAACTTCGACTTTGATCCACTATGGGGTGGAGGATTGCAGCCTTGCCGAGCATCTTGCTCGAAGTGCCTTTCTCGACGAAGCGGCAGCCACCGGAATGCAATGCCAGCCAAAGCGGAACCGTGGCTTCGTGAGGCTGTCTTGGTATCGTGGTCCGCCAAGGACGAAGCGATCGTTGACGGTCGCGATTTCCACAGAGCTTTGGAATTTGTTCGTGCAGCGATCGCGTCTCAACGTCCACGATGGTGGCCCAGAACAGCGGGGGAAGCAGGTTTCGAGCTGCTTTAGCGGCTGTGGGCGAGCAGTTGCTAATTCCGCCCGCTGCATTGGCACGGACAAATCTGCGGTGCATTCCGAGTGCCTAGCTATGATCCTGTAACGTTCGTGGGCCACGCTTGCCATGTGTCCGTCGTCTCGATCAACCTGCCAGGATTGGTAGTTGGCCATGCTAAACACTTGCCGCTCCAATGGCATGGTGGCTCGAGCGTCAGCTGTGGCGCCTTTTTCGTAGCGCCTGGCCGCGAAGTTGCCAGCCTCGGCAGCACGGAAAGCCGAGAGTCCGACTTTGAAGGAAATAGCGGCCGGTTCGCATCGGGCGTCGGCAGGGTACAAAATCTGCAACGTTACCCTGAATGATGCGAAAATGCTGCACCATGGCCGAGGAAGATGAGAACTAGTGCTACCGCCAGCCTCCCTATAATGCAGGAGTTCCCCGTAGGGTGTTCGCTTTGCCTTGGTCAAGACGGGCCGCTTCATTGGAGCCAAGGGAGCAAATGGTCGGCGAGTTGAAGAATGTTGTTGGGGCGGCCGCAGCTCGCTGGGATGCGTGAGCATCGCGAGCTCTCACGTCAACCAAGAAGTCTATCGAAACGGGGAAGTCGGGCAAGGAACGATGGAGATGGTTGATCAGGCGGCCGCTTCAGACTTGCGGCCGCTCTTATACGGTTCGTCAGGGCGAATTCGCTGCGGTTTGGCGTTTCTCGTCCTCGTCAGCTTGTGTGCGGCAGCAGCTCATTTTGGCGGCAGCCTCGCAGGGTTTGTCGAGACGCCGGCAGCCGGGCCCGCAGATGCGGCGGTGGGCCTGTCAGCGCAGGACAGGATATCCCTAACCGAGATACGTTGGGCGCAGGAGAAGATGAGCGAGGATATCGCAGAGCTCAACCGGTACGTCGATGCTCAGCGGAAGGACCTCAAAGGGATCTTAGATCAGATCACAGTGCTGGCTTCGCGGATTGATTCCTTGCAGAATCCAGCAGCTGTCCCTTCTGCTACCTCCGCTATTTCTTCGTCGCCCCCACAAGCTGCTTCGAGCCCGGCCAAGAAGCGCGCCGAGAAGCGCGTAGAGCGGTCCAAACCACAAGGCTCCGTTTCCGTCGCAGGTGCGCCAGTGATCGCAGGACAGAAGAGGGGCAGGCCTTGACATGTTAAGGCTGTTACAGGCGTGGCCGAGTCCTTTAGCCGCACTCACCGAGGTCGGCCGTAGGTTTCGCAAAGTGGCTTGTTGCGATACATAGCCGAAGCCTACGAATACAGCGTCGTCACCAAGGTCACGCTCGCCGAGGTGATCCGCATCAATGCGGCCGACAGCATTCCGGCGCTTGTTTCGATCATTCGTCCGCAAGCAGCGTTAATGCATCGAAACCGTGCTCGGATCCGTGGCTTAGTAGGGTGTGCGGTCGAGATGAGCGTCGAATGCGGCAGCGACGGCGCGCACGACAAAACGGTGCTCGTGCTTGACGCGGACGAAGCCGTCCTGGATCTCCACTATGCCGTCCTCGGTGAGCATTTCCAAGCGGTCGGCTGAATCGAGAAACCCAATCGGATCAACTCCATGGGCAGCACAGAGTGCCGGCACGTCGGCCTGCAGATCGCACATCAGGCGCTCGATAATTGCAGCCCGCAGCCGATCTTCCTTAGTGAGACAGCAGCCTTTCGATGTTGCCAGACGGCCAGCTCTGATATGCCGGCTATAAGTAGCGGTTTCGGCCGCGTTCTGGACGTACCCGTCACCGAGACGGCCGATGGCTGACGGACCAAGGCCGATCACGGTCTTGCAGGTATCAGCCGAATAACCCAGCGAGTTGCGGCGCAGCCGTCCAGCTTCTTGTGCCAGCGTGAGCTCGTCGTCCGGCAAGGCGAAATGGTCGAGCCCGATTTGCCGGTAGCCGGCAGACACCAGCGTGTCCGCCATGGCCGCAGCTTGCTCGACGCGGGCAACATTGTCCGGCAGTGCCGTCTCATCGATCTGGCGCTGACGTTTCATATAGGAGGGCACATGGGCATAACCGAAAACCGCAAGCCGGTCGGGTCGCATGGCCACTGCCGTCCTTGCCGAGTTCACACAGGACTGCACCGTCTGGTGCGGCAGTCCAAAGAGCAGGTCAAAGTTGATGCGGCTTATTCCCTGCTGGCGAAGACTTTCGACAGCAGAAGCCGTCTGCGTTTCGCTCTGAAGGCGGTTGACCGCCCTTTGAACCTTGGGATCGAAGCTTTGCACACCAATGCTCGCGCGGCTGACCCCGGCTGCCCTTAAGCTTTGCGCCATCTCGGTCGTGAACGCGCGCGGGTCGATCTCGATGGCGACGCTAGCGGACGTGCTGAAGGCAAAATAGCGGCGTAATAGCTCCATCAGAGCTAGGAAATCGACCGCCGCAATGCTGGTCGGCGTTCCGCCGCCGAAATGCACATCGTCGACGGGCAAGGCGCGCGGCAGTTGCTCTGCAACTAAACGAATCTCCTCCCGCAGCGACGTCAAGTAATTGCGAATCGGCCGTTCGCTGCGAGTGAGGCTTGTGGGAAAGCCGCAGTACCAGCAGATCGACCGGCAGAACGGAATGTGGAGATAGAGCGATACGGGTTCGTCGGGCGGCAGCCGGTTCAACCAAGTCTGACAAGCCCTGGCGCCGATTGTCGTGGAGAAATCCGGTACAGTTGGGTAGATGGTGTACCAAGGCAGGCGAGCATCGCAATATTTTTTCAGGAGTGCGGTCTGCAAGGCTTGGCTTCCCATGCTCATACAGCCGCGAAGCTGGCCGATGCGCCCTTCTGTGTCTTTGAGTTATGTCAACTGGTCCGAACTCAGTCGAAATCGGAATTCCGTTCTCGGATGTGATCCACCATCTCGACCCATAACCGCAAGGCAAGCGACATCCCATGCAGGTCCGGGTGGAGTGGCTTCTCGTCGCTCACCTTCCTTCGCTATAGGCGGCATCTCTCGGATACATGCCATGAGCAGGACGCGTCCGGCTGGAGATACCATGGATAAGAAGTTGCTCATTAGATGAGGCGCGACAAGCGCGAGATCATACAACCTGACACTACGTGAGATTCAAGGCCCTTGGAGCTGCGCAGAAGGCATTTTAGACGCCACGCCTAAAAAAATGGACGGGCCTCATTTCCGCCACGCTGCTTGTCTCATTGCCGCAAGCATCGTCACGGATGTACTGATGATGTTGGGGCGGACCCGGCGCACTTCCAACCCCGGCAAAGTGCGTCGGGGCGCCTTGGCTCGGCGACGTCCCATCGCCGAATACAAGCAGCTCACCATTCACAACCAAGTGTCCGGTTTTGCTAATCCCGGATGCGAGGCCGACCAGCTTCTCACACGCAGTGACTATGTGAGGAGGCGCTTCTGTTCCGCTTTAGCGTTTCATGTCGTTTGTTTTGCGCTTGCCTTTGCAGTTATCAATCTTCGCGGGGATTGTGCAGTTCAGGTCTTCATTGGTCGCGCTTCAGCTGCACAATCATGCGCAAACCAATTGGATGCCGGCAACGAATAGAACCGCCACGAGAATGAACCTGACAGTTGTCTGGCTCATCCATTTCAGGCCGATCATCGTGCCTGCAACGGCACCACCCAGCGCGGCGACCGCGTAAAGCCAGAAATACGAAGACGGAAATTGGCCAGCGAGAAGAGCTCCAATGAAGCCAATTGTGGAATTAGCCAGAATAAAAGGGGGAGATAGCGCGGCGGTCTGCTTCGGCGACGCCCAATTCAGGGCGATGAGCGTCGGGGCGAGGAACACTCCGCCGCCGACGCCGGTCAGGCCGGAAACCAGGCCAATGGCCGCTCCAATGCTCACCGTTCCCCAAAGCGGATTTTCGTGAATGCGATCGGCGGCGCCTCCGCGCCGCACGATTATCACGGCGCCTGCCAATAAAAGGACGACCCCGGTCAGTGTCTTATAAATGTCTTCTCCGAGCACCATAAGGCCGCCGGCAAACGCCGCCGGCATCGATGAAAGCAGAAGCGGACGCAGCATTATCCAGTCAACGGCTTTGTTGCGGTTGAAGACCCATGTAGAGTAAGTCGCGACAACAATGTTGAGACCAAGCGCCGTCGGACGCATCTCTGTCGATGGCAGAGCAGCAAAAGCCATTAGCGCCAGAAATGCAGTACCACCCGCCTGGCCAACGCTCGTATAGAGCAGTGAGATGATCGCCAGGACCAGAGAAAACATACTTCACCGGTTTGGGCGATGATCTTCGCCTTGGTTGCGAGCCGCATCAAGGATGCCCTCCCGAGGCAGGTGCAATTGTCTTTCCCGCGGGGTTGTTGCTTTGAATTCCGAGTTTAGTCAGAATGTGCGGCCGGACCGATAGTCAATCGAAATCGCACGACGATTGCCATGTGTCGATCGTCTCCATCAACTGTCAAGGTGGGTAGTTGACTGGACTGCAAGACTCTTGCAGGTGGATGGACAACGCATGTCGGGTAGGCAGTACTCCCGACCTCGCCTGACGTAAACGGTTGCATTCCGAGCCGTTACACATGCAAGGTCGGTTGCCGGTGATCGGACCCGCGTTTGTCGTCAATCTTTGATCGGCCAGCCTCCGTGCTTTCAGGCCAGAAGTTCGCTGCGCCTGGGACATCGACGCGTTGGAGGAGCGCCGTCGCGAGAACCGCATTCTTTTTTTGATCTGGATCAATCGGTGCCGCGGCTCGCGCAAATGGTGCTGTCGCGTTTCCTCCCGATGTCACGGTTGCTTCAATACGCCATGTACTGGAACCGCCTGTTTGCCAAGCCCTTGCTTCCACGAGTGATTGTGCAAACACAAAAACTGGTATGACACTTGCTGGTCCGATCCAAGTCCTCTCCCTTCTGGAGATGCCCATGCAACGTGTCCTCTGCGTCAAGGAGCTCTCGCGACATCGCGTGTCTTTCGCTGCATCGTTGACGCCACTTCAATTCGCCCCTTCGATTTATTCGCGTCGAACCTGCACGCCCCTCAGAGACCACGCATTAATGCTAGGTCGTTACCTCTTGGGGTTTCTGCTGCATGTTGCTTATCGATCGCGTCCTCGACGCCGCGGAGGGGCTCAGGATCGGCTAAGGGCTGGCGATGCGAATTCGCAAGAGGGGGAAGAAAAATGACACCCCTAACACCTTCGCCGGCAAGCAGAGCATCAATGGTGACATCACGCAGTTGGAAGCCGGCGCCCGCGAGCGGGTCGGCGTGCCCTAGCTCATCTCGTTCGGGAAGCTCAATGCCTATAGTCTGCTCCTGCTCGGCCTTGACATGCAGCGAAGCCTCATTCGCGCCGGACCTGGGTTTCGCACGATCCAATCTGACCTATGCTGACGCCGCAACCGGTCGTGCTTGGTTCGTATCGCCGGCTGAACCGTTAGGACAGTCGGATTTCATCAATTCCGCGAGCCCCGCATGTGCGTCAGAGATCGAGAGCGCGGACCAATCAAAGTGGCCGCCCCTGCGGCGACTCCTAGATTGCCAGCACGTCACTGGCGAGCCGGGTAGATCACATTGAATGAGCATCGGCGCTACGGTTGCGGCGCGTTGTTCGGCTTCAGACACAGGATAGCAGCGGCGCCTCGGCTGTTTGACGGAGACGATCACGCCGCCGCAGTGGGCGGCAGGGCCCCGAATTCGGAAATGGCGTCTGGGCAGCATGCGGGCGCTCCAGACTTCTCGTAGAGCAAACCCGGGAGGTTCAGGCCATGGAATCCAACTTGGCTCCGCCTGAAACAAGCGCAATCGAACGCAGCGACACCGACCATGATCGGCGTCCTCAGCCGCCGATCATAGATCGCTTTAGTTTCACAGAATGCGCAAAACATACGCATTCGCTCAGAGCGCTGTTCGAGCTCCTTGTAAACTGCGCCACCGAAGAGGGGTTCGGTGAAGTTGCGTATGGCGCCCTCAACTTCGTTGAGCCACTTCGCCTGGCGGAATATCCACCCCCAACTGTGGCCGTGAAGTGGCCACCAGATTGGTGCGAGCGATACTTCAAACGCAAGTATCACACCATCGATCCGGTGGTTCGGCGGACGCCGATGCTGTTGCGGCCGTTTTTGTGGGATCAACTCGCCAACCACTATCCACTTCAACCAGACGAGAGACGCGTACTGGACGAGGCCAGGGAGGCCGGCTTGAAGCATGGTATGAGCGTGCCGTTGTTTGGGCCGCTGGGCCGAGTATCGGTGGTGTCGTTTGCATCTCCATCCGACGATGTTGATCCTCAGGACCGCATCGGCCATCTCAACGCATTGGCTTCGCTCTTTCATACCGCCCATGGCGAGATCGCACGTCCCGGCAATAATCGCGGAGAGAAGAAGGTGGCCCTGTCGCAACGGGAGATCACTTGCATGCGGTGGGTGGCGGAGGGAAAATCGTCATGGGAAATTGGGGTGATCTTGGAAATCAGCTTGAATACCGTCAATTTTCATATCAAAAACGCGATGCGAAAGTTGGGTGCGACCACCAGGATCCAGGCAGTCGCTATTGCGATTCGCCTCAATGTTTTTTGAATTGCTCACTCGAATGAGGAGCAGGCGCCAACGGTTTATTGTTGCTGGCGCTTCCGTTGAGGCAAGCGATCGCGACCCCTCGTCGCGTCGGGTCGGACCTCCTCAACGAGTGTTGGAGCACGGCGATGCGTTTCATCCAGCCTATGAGCCAGCTTGGACGACTGGTGTTTCGAAAAGGCCGGCAGGGGTGCTTGTTGGTCAAAGGAACTTGAAGAAAGAACCCCGACCGACGGTCGGGGATCTCGATTCGACGCCGCTGCCGTGTGGATATCACTATCTGCCAAACGCCGGGCTGAACTTGTAATTGAGCCGTGCCGAGATGAGATCGACGTCCTGGTGGACGCGATCGCCGCCGGATGTTGGGAAGAGCACGCTGCTGCCTTGCATGAAGAAGTGGTCATACTCAACGCCAGCCGACCAGCTCGGCGTGAGGCTGACTTCGACCCCTGCGCCCAGCGCACCACCCCAACGCACATCGTCGTTCCTGGAAATCCCGGCTCCGGTAGTCACTGAATTGATGTGATAGGTGTTGCTGGTCACCGCAGCACCGCCCTTAGCGTACAACAGAACGGCATTGAACGCGTAGCCGATGTGACCGGTGAGCAAGCCGAACGCATCCGTCTTGGTGCCAATGACGTCTGCCGGGAAGGCGGTGCTGACATTGGAGCCGTTGAAATCGGCCCAGTTGCCCTGACCTTCGATGCCATAGACTGTATTGAAGATCTGCCAACGATAGCCAATCTGACCACCGACGGTGGCTCCAGCCGAATTATGGCAGCCCTCGGGAGTGACGCTATTGAAATCCCAGCAATTGTGGCTCGATCCCCAGCCCCCATTGATACCGATATAGTAGCCGGTCCAGTCGGTAACTGGGGGGGCAACCGGCAGCGGAGGCGCTTTGACGTTGAGGGGCTGCGCGGCGAAGTCCGCGCCAAATGCGGGAGCGGCCGCACCGAGTGCGCCGATGCATGCAGTCAGAATCAGCAAATTCTTCATTAGAGTGTTGTTCCTTTCGATGCCCCCCGGCGCTGTGCGTCTTAACAACATCGCCGCGAATTGCTGTAACTGCAGCACAACATTGTTTTGCAAGAAACGGGTCGAATCGAACGCTGCGTCAGATTGTCAGGCGTGCATTCATCGCCATGCACAGCCCGACCAAGGTGCTCTTAGCCGATAGGCACGCACCGTGAACGAAGGTCAATACCGCCGATCGTAACTCTTGCACGATTCTCAACGGTCTCTGCGCGCCCGCGGAGGAGCCAAAAAGGTCGATGCGGCTGGCCTGCTTCTAGTAGCTAAATTTGCTTCGCCCTTGCGGATGCGACAGCGCCTAACGAGGCATTACGCTGAAGTTGTACAAGCGCGTCCCGAGTTTAGGGCATGAGTAGAATCTTCGTATGCACAGTGTCACGTTAAGGGATAACGAGCTTGTCCTGCCTCGTCGTCGCTTACGCTGACCCTTGGCTGACTTTGGCGCTTTGTATCCGCTGCATTAGTTGAGAAGCGGTTCGGGCAGAATAGTCGTGGAAAAATATTGCGACAACCATATATCGAGAATGCTGTCAGTAGCTCGTGATCTGTCGCCTGTTTGTAGCTCGTGAAGTGTCGTGTTTTCGGTGCCCCGGAACAAAGGGGGCACGATGGGCACGGCATCCATTCACGAGGGAGTACGACGGATGCGGTTTTCAAGTTTGTTGGAGCGGACGGAGGCCAAGGAGCTGACGCAGGAGGCGGCTGCAGAGGTTCTGGGGATCAGCGTGCGGACATTTCAACGTTGGGCAGAACGCTACGAGGCAGAGGGCGATGACGGGCTTGTCGACCGGCGGATGGGTCGGCGCTCGCCACGGCGAGCGCCGCAGGAAGAACTTGAGCGGATGCTGGGGCTGTTCCGGGACAAGTACGCGGACTTCACGGTGAAGCATTTCCACGAGCAGCTGCAAAAGCGGCATGGCTATATGCTGGGCTATACGGTGACCAAGCTAGCCTTGCACGCGGCGGGGTTGGTGCGGAAGGCGCCGAAGCGTTCGGCGCACCGCAAGAAGCGCCCACGCCGGCCGCTTCGGGGCATGCTGCTGCACCAGGACGGATCGCGCCACGTCTGGATCGAAGGTCTTCCCGCGAGGGACCTGATCGTCACGATGGACGATGCGACCAGCGAGGTCTACTCGATGGTCCTGGTCGAGGAAGAAGGAACGGCCTCGACCTTCCAGGCCTTGCGCGAAGTGATTGGCGAACATGGCCTGTTCTGCGCGCTCTACACCGACCGCGGCAGCCATTATTTCCTTACCCCAAAAGCTGGCGAGAAGCTCTCGAAGACGCAACAAACCCAGGTGGGACGGGCTTTGTCGCATCTTGGGATCGAGCATATCGCAGCCTATTCGCCGCAGGCGCGCGGGCGCTCCGAGCGGCTGTTCGGCACGTTGCAGGATCGGCTGCCGAAGGAGCTGCGGCTGGCCGGGATCACGACGCTCGAAGCTGCCAACGCGTGGCTGAAGGCGCATTACATCGCCGGGCACAACGCCGCGTTTGCGATCAAGCCCGAACAGGAAGGCACGGCATTCGTGGCCGACCGGCATGAGGCCTGGCGCGAGGCGCTGTGCGTGATCGAGGAGCGAACCGTCGCCAACGATAATACCGTTGCATGGAACGGTCGGCGGCTGCAGCTGCCGCAGAGCCGGCTCAGGCCTCACTTCGTCAAGGCTGTGGTGCGGGTACATGAGTATCCCGATGGCACCGTCAGCGTGTTCCTCGGACCGCATCGGTTGGCAATGTTTAGCGCCAACGGACAGCAGATCAGCCCCGACGCGCCCCAGCCTGGCAGCGTGCTCGGAGCCGTCAAGGACAAGCCCTTGCGGGCGCGCAAGCGCGCGTCCTTGACCGCTCCTGCGCGCGCCGCCGGCAAGATCGCGCGGGTCGGGGCGGAGAAACGGGCTTCAAGTCGAACAAAGAAACACACCCGCAGGGCTAAAACCGCCGCAACAGCCGTGGCATGATCAATCAGGGAAAGCCGTCCCCGCCTTCCGGCTCCCCTGCAAATCTGAAACGAAGGCGACAGATCACGAGCTACAAAAACACGACATCTTCACCCGCTACGGACACCATATATCGAGAATGCTAATCTGCGACTTAAGATTGCGGTGAGCCGTGACATAGCTGATCGCTATTGCCGCGGAAGTGTGAGCAATCTTGCTGCCTTGGTCGAGGCTGTCAATTCTGCGCGTAATTTTCGTATCGCCTCGTTCGCCAGATACAAGGTATTCCGTTCGCCGTTCCTTATCGAGCATTCCAGGGAAGCTCGCAATCGGCTATGAAGTACTGTCCTGTGATTATGCGCCAGCAGCGGATCCTTCTCGACAAAGCGCCACGCCTTGTCAAATGCGACGCTCAGGAGAACCTCTGGCGCCTGCATCTGCTCGGATGAGATCTGATCCATCTCAAACTCCAATCGATATCTTGAATACGAGAAGTCGCGTTGTCGAAGCATCGAGTGCCGGTGGCCTATCGAGCAAGCAAGAGATCGGGTCCGTAGGCGTGCTCACGCATCGAGCCACTGTCGACGCTACAATCAGATTTATACAGGCACTCATTGAAGCGCGGATGACCGAACGTCGTAGTACCAAATTCAGTTCGAATGATTCTGTATCACTCGAAGGCGGGCGTGCGTTATCGCGCGCTTTCATGCCGAATTGCCCAAATTGCTTGCGGTCGGTGGTGGTGGCTAATCCAAGAAACTAGAAGAGCGGGCCAGATTGGGTCGACGCTACGGCGGTAGCGGACGAACTGACCTTTCGCCACATTCGTAACCTCGAAATACGAAGCGTTTGAACCCCAGTATCGTCCGTTTTGTACGATTCACCGCCTAAGCGCGTGACGCAGTCTGGACAGTGTTTGTCGGCGTTCTAACATGATCGACGGCGCGCCCGTCTTTCTGTTGTTTGACCCGTTCGCACGGCCGCGTGGTGTGACGTTTTGCGTCAAGTGGGAGTGCAGTAGAGAAGGCGGTGACGAGATGCGGGGTAATTGCGATAATCTGGTTGGTGTTATCCTGCAAGGAGCTGTGGAATGTAGTGCGTTGCGGGATGTAAGAGGTGCTGCCGCGACACAAGCGCCGAACCATCGAGGAAAACGTACCGAACGAGACAACCATGCCTGTGCGTCGCCACATACGTTGCTTCGCATTCATTCACTTAGCTGCGGAATATAAGACACTATAGATACGAAGTACTTGATACAAGAAAGTCCAGCTGAGATGAGAGTCGATGATGACCTCCCCGGCCCGATGGCTCCTTTCGGGCCCCGCTGTGATGCCGGACGGTTGCGATATGACAGGGCAACTGATACGCGGCTCGTTCGCGAGACATAACCCATTGAATTTTGAGCCTTGCTGCGGTACTGGGCGCGCAAACCGCAGCGCGGCGTCGGCCCAGCTATGAATGGCGTGTCATCGCGTCCTCAACGGCCGGAGTACGTCGAATCGAACGTCACTCCGCTGCACGCGACAGAATCAGTTTGGCGATCTTAATTCGGTTGGCAGGCGTACGCAGAGCCTCAGGTAAAGCTGCCACTGTTTGATCGAAAAGCCGGCCCAAGACCTGAAGGTCTTCTGGATGATAGATGCCGCGGTCCGCCGACATTCGCGCTGTTTGCCCGTCGCCAGTATGGCCATTGGTCCTCGCATCGCCGAGCTGACCGAGCGCAAGCTCCGCATTTATCATTTCGTTTGTGAGTGCGTTAAGCAGCCGGACCGCTTCGAGTTCGTTGCCTTCTTCGCCGATGAGGGCGGCAACGATGCCCAGTTGCAGGTCGATGCGGTGCTTCAGGTCCTGTATACGCGAATTGGAAGGATCGAGTTCCACGATGTTTCTCCAGAGTAATTAGAAGCAGGGCTGGGCTAAGTAAAGAGGTGCGTCGTTTGTTGCGTTCGTGGGGCTGCAGGCGCGTGACAAGAACGAGTTGCCGCTGCAGAAGGCTGTGCACGCGCGCAGTCAGTCGCGAACAGCGCATAGAATGAGATGATCGCGGTGCAAGTTTGCAGAAAGCAGGTGAAGGCGGCCAGCGCCGAGTAGCACTGAGGGCGTAAGCGGAGTGAGAATCGCCGACCACGATGATGTAGGGGTCCGGTTCGCCTTGGCCGAGAGCCCAGTTCGCTTGTCAGAGGTCTAGCCGGCGCACGCATGGACCCCAGCCGATAAGAGTTCGTGAGAGCCAATCTCCTGGAGCGCCTTTAGCATGACGACAATTCGGTCGGCGACTACGCGGTAGATTGCGCGTGGGACGTTGCGATGCGCCATCCGACTATGGGTGCGCAGCACGTGCCGCGATTTGCAGGATGGGGTAGTCT
Organism: Bradyrhizobium sp. C9; assembly: GCF_002532045.1. Taxonomy (GTDB): domain Bacteria; phylum Pseudomonadota; class Alphaproteobacteria; order Rhizobiales; family Xanthobacteraceae; genus Bradyrhizobium. The sequence continues at coordinate 99,900 of NZ_NWTG01000017.1, forward strand.
CATTGGTGATGCAGGCACGCGCGGCTGGAGATGCCCGGCGACGATGCTCAAAGCAAACTGGGTTCATTGTCACACGTGGTTCGTGAAGGGCTGCTTTCCGAAAATCGGCGATTGACTATGGGTATTTGGTTAAGAACGGTAAAATCGAAAGTTTTGATGGGATGCATCCAGCTCGCGGATAGCGCGCGCGATCGGGGGGATCCGCTCTGGAAGTCGCATGAGGCCAGCAGCATATGAATAACGTTGGCTTGACATGCCGTCGCTCTCCAAATCAGTTCACGTCACCGCCGACGACATCGGCCGAGAGGCCCGCACGATGGTCATCGAGGCGATTCAGTTCTCATCGGTCTTTGGACCTCCTGCTGAATAAGGCAGGAGGTCCTAGATAAGCGACTTCGGGACATCCAATCATAGGAGGTCGCGACGCGCTGCCTCTCTGAGGTACCAAAATCGGATAGTCATTGTCTGGCGATGATCTCGGATCTGATTGTGGTTGCGGTGTATAGAGAAGTTTCCAGCGGGAGGTTCCCGAATGCAAGCTGGCAAAGTAGGTAGTTGGCGCCTGCTTCCTCCATCTGGTTAAGAAGGAGCTGTCGGGCGGAAGCTGGCGTTCCGACGACGCACAATTCGTTATCGAGCGCTGCATCGAAGGTCAGCGGAAGGGTAGGTGGTGTCGGAATGGCGTTCAGCTCGTATACGAATCTAAAGCTCTCGAGCCATCGCTGATAAGCGGTTTCCGCTGCTAGATGGGCGTCTCGGTCAGACTGCGCAATCACGACCATGCGGAGCAGACCAAGAAACGGCGCCCGATCGTCCGCGTCTGTCATGCGCGCCCGATGCGAGCGGAACGCATTCGTAATGTTTCGAACAGCAGAGGAGCGGCCCTGGCACGCCAGATTGGCGCCATTAGCGGCGGCCCACTCCACCGACTCGGCCCGATTGCTCGTGATCCAGGTCGGCGGATACGGACGCTGATGAGGTCTCATGGTCAACGGTATCTCACTCAACTCAAAAAATCGTCCCTGATAGGATAGCGTATGTCCCTTCAACGCGGCATTCAGGATTTCGCTGGCTTCCTCATAACGCTCTGGCGCCGCGTCCGCGCTGATGCCGAAATAGCCCCATTCGGTCGGCAGAGAGCCACGTCCGATACCGAGCTCGAGCCTGCCGCCGCTCAATTGGTCAAGCATGCAGATCTCTTCGAACGCGCGCAAAGGATGATAGAGGTTGAGCAACAGTACCAGCGGACCAACGCGTAGTCTCTGGGTGCGCTGGGCGACGCTCGATAAGAACAGATTAGGCGACGGCCCTCTGCCATGTGGGGTGCAGTGATGCTCGGCTAGGTGATAAGCGTAAAACCCCAGAGAATCACATACCTCCGCCAACTTGAGGCGGTCTTCGTATTGTCGTGCGACATCGCGGCCATCGTCGTCCAAATGGTCGAAAATGCCGCAGGTTAACCTTGGAGGCGGGCTGTTTTTCACTTGATCATCTCCGTTTGTGGAACAGAAGTCCCGGTTGCCTGATGCCGTCGGTCTCAAAGACGGCTCGTTCGTTATTTGACCGCTTGTGACTCTTCTCGTTGGGTACAGGCCCTGGGCTTGCACGATGCGATTGGGTCATGAATCTGCAAATGGCGGTCTAACCACTACTTTGACAGGAGTTCGCGAAGCGCCGCCACACCGAGCATGTGCTCCACCAGAAGCATCTTTAGCTTCACGTTCTCCTCTTCCAGGGCCCTCAATCGCTTGGCCGCAGGAACGTCCATGCCGCCATACTTGGCTTTCCAATTGTAGATCGCCGTTTCAGAGGTCCTGTGCCTACGAGCTAGATCGGCCGCTTTCGCGCCAGCCTCATGCTCCCTCAATATCGCGATAATGTGCTCTTCCGTGAATCTCGATCGCTTCATCTGTCCGCCCTTCTTGGGGCAAGACTTGCACTCGAGCTGGAGCAAATTGCCAATAAGGGGTCGTCTGCCGCGCGCCAGCACGAAGCATGGGTCGGAGGGGGCTCCAGAAGGTTCAAGTTCAGCGAAGTCTGCTGCAACTTCCTGCCTTTCAAGCCCGATAGGCCGAAGGTTGTCCGCGAAGGCATAACGGCGCCCAAAGATGCGCACGCCGATGACATGGCCGATCACATCGATGTCGAGAATGTTCTGGTTCGCGTGAAGCCAGCCGATTGGCATGTCGCGGCGGCCGGCCTGACGGCTCGCCCAAAGGTGGAGCTATTCCTTGCATATCGGCATTGCTGTGCGAGGACAGTAACGAGCCTTCCATTAAGACGGCGGGCAGCGGGAATGGGGGTCCTTCGATAGCAACGCAAGTCACGTGGAGAGCGATTCGGCCGCATCGCCAATTGGTCGTTTTGCCGCGTGCTGTTCGCAGGACTTCGCACGGTGCGGGACCGCTCGTAGAGTGCAGTGCGCATGTGCATCTGTCAGCATGGCGGCTCGATAGTGCAAATTGCCGTTGCAAATTGAGTTCCATGGCTACGTTGTGGGAAAGAACCGCAGGGCACTTCGTGATGTCGCCGAACGCTGTAGGCGGCATAGAGACCTACTTGAGAAGAGCCGGTGAGCTAAAGCGAGCAACCATCGGACTGATCAAGACGTGCCTGCCAAGGTGCTTGTGCAACACTGAGGGTTTTCATAAGCACTATTTTTTTATCATCGGACGCAACTCATCCCCCAGTGGATCGACGTCAGGCAGCTCTGCGAGCGCCGCAGCGAACGCCAGAAATGCTCCAAAAACCGCGAGTATAAGGGTGCACGCGAGTAGGGTTGCACCAAGGTCGGGAGAGCGTTTCATCATCTGTGTCACTGGTTGATTTGTGAAAGGTTACGCGTCGGTCCGATCAGTTCTGCTCGACGGCTTCAACATGCCCGTCGCGCCAACGGTAAACGAGAAATTCAGGAGCCGCGTTGTCACCCTTGGAATCAAACAGGACTGGGCCGATCACGGTATCGATCGACCGCGAACGAAGTGCGTCGGCCACCCGTCGAGCATCGGAAGAGTTGGCCCGCTTGACCGCCTCTGCCCATGCTTGGACTGCTGCATAGGCGTAAAGCGTGTAGCCCTCGGCTGACAGGTTGGCAGCGTTCAGTCTGGCCGCGATGCCGACCGCGTTGGCATTCTTGACGGGGTCGGGCATGAAGGTGAACAATGTGCCATTTCCCGCATTGCTGGTAATGGCCCAGAATTCAGAGGTCATCAGCGGATCGTTTGCCATGACGATGAGGCCAGCACCGGCCTCTGACGCTTGGCGTACGATCAGTCCAACTTCGGTATGATAGCCGCCGATATAGGCGACCCGCACTCCATCCTTCTTCATTCTTGAGACCAGCGCCGCATAGTCCTTTTCGCCGGCTACATAGCTATTTCGAATGACGTGTTCACCGGATCTTTGAAGCCGTGCCGCAACCACGTCGGCAATGCCCTTCCCCGCCGTGCTCTTGTCATCGAGCACCGCAATCGTCTCGTTATGGTGATTTGCGTGAATGTACTTAGCTGCAACGAGACCCTGTTGGTCGTCACGACCGCAGACCCGAAACACCGTCTTAAGGCCACGTTCTGTCAGCTGAGGATTGGTCGAGCCAGGTGACATTTGAATGATGCCTGCTTCGTCGTAGACGTCGGAGGCCGGGATCGACGAAGAAGAACAAAAATGACCGACGACCAGTCGGACGCGCTCGGTTGCAAGCTTATTCGCAACTGCGACGGCTTGCTTGGGGTCGCAGGCGTCATCGACGACGGTCAATATCAGCTTGGTATCGGGAAGCACGCCCGAGGCGTTCAAGGCCTCGACGGCGGCCGCCGTTCCATCGCGCATTTGCGCGCCAAACGCTGCGCTGCTTCCGCTCATGGGACCAGCCACGGCAATATTGACGTCGGAGGCATGCGTAGTCGAGCCGACGGCGCAAAAGAGTAGAGCTGCACTGGCAGCTAAAGCGTAACACCGACCCAACATTGTAGAGCTCCAATGCTCAGCTGAAGTGAACCGTCAGCGCCTGCGGCTCGACTTGCTTCCGGGCATCGATGTGGTTTCTTCTGCCAAGCGAAGTCATTAATCTGGCCACACCGCGACCACGGTGGAGCCTACAATTTGACGTTACGTGCGGTTCAAGCCCCTTTGTGAGAAACTATCCAACCATGGCCTCGGCGGAAAGATCGGCGAGACGCTGCGCGCGCCCCTGCGCTCAAGCCGTCAGTACGGCTGATCCTCCAGCCCGGCAAGGGCCAGGTCGAGATACTGCATGAGAGTAGGATCCCAACCAGCCAGACTGCGGGGGGCGCTCAACCGCGCAAGGACCTTCAGGATCGTCGAAACGCGTGAATCGGCTCCGGCGATTTCTCTGATCAGCAATCGCGCTGCAACCGCGACAGCTTTTGCTCGCTCACCGCAAGGGTGTTCGCCCCGATCCAAGCAATCACGCAGTTCGTCGCGGATCCGCCGCCACCGCTCCTCGCGCTCCGCAGCCAATTTGCACGTACATCGGGACGTCTGACTACGTGTCTCGACCCGAGACATTGCATCCAAGGTGGCAGGTAGTTCATCTACACTTACCTGGATCTCACTGCCCGTCGTCATGTCGCGTAAACGATCCCGCAACAGGGTCGCTCGAGCGACTTGAAGTTCGATCCGCTCCAAATGTTTGCGCAGCAGATCAATGAGTGAAGTCGTGCCCTCCATAGCCTTGCGGATCTCGTGAAGGGAGAAGCCAAGCTCACGTAGCGCGCGAATCTGATGAACCCGTTGAACGCTTTCACGATCGTACATCCGGTGACCGCCGTCTGTACGCTCTGATGCGGCTAAGAGCCCCGTATGTTCATAATGATGCAGCGTGCGTACCGTCACTCCGGTCGCCTCTGCAAGTTCGCCAATGCGCCATCGACGCCTTCGTGGTGTAGCTTTGCTCATGTTGTTCAATTTCAAAGCCTACAACCTGACGTCACGTATGATTCAAGCTATTTCAAAGCTCTAGCTGGATCGTCTTCCATTCCAGCGTAAGAGATGGTGACTATCCTTAGAATGGTTGGCGATCAACCCTTAGGTGAAATGGTGATCAACAAGTTAATCAGGCATGCCAGCCTGGACGCGCCGATCTCAGTACTATCCAAGATGAGTTTGGCGACAGCCGTTCGATTTTCAGGCGTTCGCATCGACGGCGGTAACGCGTTGATTGCGCCATCAAAGAGGCTTCCTAAGACAGAGAGTTCTTCCGGATCGAATACGCCGCCGTATTGTTCCAACGTTCGGCTCCTTGTTTGTCATTGCGTCAAGGCAGCGCACGTCGTCAAGGCGTTTGGCCGCGGTAGGGCTAAAAGAAGTCAGATCGGCGGCGCAGAGCGATGAAGGTGCAGTGCCCTTTAGAGTGATGCGACAAGGCAACACAGGTGTGCGGTGTTTTGTACAATCGCACGAGCGGTTTTCGTCATCTGTACATCGGTAGGCACGCCGGCTGCGTGTCATGTGCGGCTCGCCGAAAACGAATCGGCTCCGTGCATTAGCAGCACTAATGATTCTGAGCGCGGACGGCGCGCCGCGAGCTGATCTTGGTCATGCATACGACGCTGCTGCGGGAGGCCGCGCTACAAAGATGAGAGCTTGGCCTGAGCGAGGCCTCGAGCACGTGGTGCTCGGTTTTTGATGTATGGCCCCATAAAACAAGCAATAGGCGACTTGAGCCGCCGCCCGCACGGCATCGTCCTCCAGACATCCGCTGTCTCATGCTAAGAGAGTTAGCTTTCGAGAAGCTGACGAGCGTCAAAAGGATTCGAAATGCGCCAATGGAGAAGGCATTGACCTCCGCCGAAAGCTGCTGCGCATTCTCGATTCATCTATGCTTGGCGCAGGCTCGCGCACGATGCCGTCCTGGCGCGGCGCGTCGGAAGATAGGGAGCTTCCGGCCGTCCATCGCGAACGACATTGGTTGAGGAGCCACGAGATAACTTCAGGACCGACTCTCGCGGCTGCTTTTCGACGGCCGCGTGCGGCCGCGTCTGCGCCTCCTCTACAAGGCCGTTGAGCGTCTGGTCCAAGAGCGCGATGAACGACGGGGGGTGATACCAATGTTTGCGTCTCGCAACAACGTCGTGATAGCGGCTTGGGTAGCGAAGGCCGCCGGACGTTCCTGAACCAAGAATGAGTTAGAGCAGGAGAAATTTAAAGTGCGGCTGTCCAGACATGCAGCTGCATACAAGGGTCGCACACGTTTTCAAGAGTCCTCACGATAGCCGCGAGGCAACTCTCGTCAAGCTTCCGTCAGTATCCGCTTGTTCTGAAGCGCAGATCATGGAGCAATCAGCACTCGTAGATGTCATGCGAGCTGCCTCCTGCAACAATATCTCTCGTATCCAGTTGCTTTCCGGATCGTTGTTGTGAAGGGCAGGCCATTGGACCGCTTCGGTAAAGCCGGGGAACGGCTGCGGAAGCTCGGCAATCCGAAGGGGCATCGTCCTTTCGAAATGCTGAACGAGCCTTGACGGCATGGTCCCTATCCGGCGCGTACCCATCAGCATGGGCGGGATCATGCCGTAGCTCTGCACGAGAATATCGATGCGTCGGTTGAGGCCACGATCGAGCAGAAACGACTCCTCGATGGGAGGCTTGCGCGCAACTCCGAGCTTAACCGCGACATGGCCCATTGACATGTATCGATCAAATGTAAGCCGCCGCCGTAGCTCGGCGTTCGTGCTGCAACCGACGCACACAAGCCTCTCCTCGAACAGGGCTATCCGCGGGTGCGCGCTGGACATGAATAGTTCCGGGAGGATAACAAAATCAAGCTCGCCGCGCCGGAGAAGCTCATCGTGCTCATCGGCGAGCGCCACCAGTTCGAAACTGACGCCGGGGGCTTCTCGCGCGACACGCTCGGCGACATGTCGGAAGAATACGACCGTGACAAAATCGGAAAGGCCGATCCTGAACCGCCGATTCGATCGAGCCGGGTCGAATGCGTCCCGCGCGATAATGGAGAGCTCGATGTGCATCAGAGCCTCACGAACGGGTGCCGCCAGCCCCTCTGCGCGTGACGTCGGGACAAGTTCCCGGCCTCTCATCGCAAACAGCTCATCATGGAAATAGGAACGCAGCCGGGCAACGGCTGCGCTCATGGCTGGCTGACTGAGGTTAATCCTGCGTGCAGCTGCGGTAAGGCTGCGCTCGGTCATTAGAGCATCAAGGGCGACGAGAAGATTCAGATCAAGGCCGTTGAAACGCATATCTTATTATCCGACGCGCTCGTCTTTTACAGTGCATACCATGAGCGACAACGGCCGCATCTGAAGCGGTGTCATTGGCTCGCGCGAATCAACTCAGTTCCTCTCGTGCGATTGCAGAGAAGCTCGCCGAGCATCGCAGAATGGCGCGCAATGCGCTCGGGGACGACGACCTGCGGCTCGAGCCCGTCGGGAGCGCCAACCTGAGATCTCGTCGATTCCCGGCACTCTCGCAACTCGACTTAGTCGAATCGCCATTGGCAAACTAGCCTTAGTGCCTATCCCGCCATAGCCAGGAGTTCACGCGATGTGACCCGTCGACGTCCGCCTGCGCAGCGTTGGTCAGAAGGCAAATTACAACCTGACGCAGTGTCAGGTTCAAGCGATTTAATTGGTTTCGCCAAATACCATCGTACTCGAAAGCTCGCGTCCTTCGGCGATGGCGTTGGACCTTGCTTGCAGTACATGCGCACCACCCGCTTTGCGGGATCGTTAGCGCACGGACCGGCAATTTTTCACAATCCCAGGGCCGGCTCACGCGTGCGTTTGCAGCATGGCCGTCCGGGAAGTTAAAATGACAAGGCAGACACGTCGAACGATGAGTGGGATATTTGCCTCTGCCGTGGGCGGCTTGTGGTGAACCTAGCAGCGCCTGCGCGTTGGGAGCTCCGGATGTGCAGGTCCCATGTTGGATGCCTCCTCCAACAATATCCGCCGCATCCAAATGCTCGCCGGATCGGTATTGTGGAACGCAGGCCACTGCACGGCCTCGGTGAATGTAGGCAGTGGGAGTGGTGGCTCGACGATCCGCAGGGGCATCCGCTTTTCGAAGTGTCTGGCGAGACGTAAGGGCATTGTTCCTATGCGGCCCGTGTCCAACAATATGGGCGGAATCAGGCTAAAGCCCTGCACAACGATCTCGATGCGCCTTTTCAAGCCGTGCTCGAGCAAGAACCACTCCTCGAGGTTGGGCCTCAGCGCCCGTCCGAACTTGGCGGTGACGTGCCCCATCGAATTGTATTTCTCGAATGTAAGTGGTCGCAATAGCTGCTTGTTCGTTCGGCATCCCACGCATACGAGGGTCTCATCGAATAGCGTCGCCTTAGGATGCGCGCTCGACATGAACAATTCCGGCAAGATGAGAAAATCCACTTCGCCGCGGCGAAGCAGCTCACCGGGTTCATCGGAAAATGGCAGCAATTCGAAGCGCACCGCAGGCGCCTCCTGTGCGATACGATCGACAATTCTCCGAAAAAACACGATTGTCATGAAATCGGAGAGAATGACCCTGAAGCGTCGGCTCGACAGGGTCGGATCGAACGCATCCCGAGAGATGATCGAGAGTTGGATGTGCAGCAGGGCCTCGCGAACCGGACCCGCAAGCGCCTCCGCGCCGGGTGTCGGGACGAGCTCGCGACCTCTCATCGTAAACAATTCATCGCGAAAGTAGCTGCGCAGCCGCGAGATCGCTGCGCTCATGGCGGGCTGGCTCAGGTTAATTTTGCGCGCCGCCACCGTGAGGTTGCGCTCCGTCATCAGAGCATCGAGCGCAACGAGAAGGTTTAGATCAAGTCCCTTGAACCGCATGTCGTGAGTCTATCCATCGTGTGGATGTGTTCTATCGAAACAATCGATTTTACCAAACTGCGGAAGGTTGGATAGCAAACATCAGTTTGGAAGATGAATTAGGTATGCCACAATGGCTATTGGTCGTACGCGGGCTCCGAGAAGAAATCCTGGACGTGCGAGCACCTGCCGATTCCGTGTGCGAAGTGGCTATCTCTGCCGCACGCGAGTTGCGCCTCTTGTAGGTGCGACTCTCACGCGATGCGACGCTAGGCAGGCGCCGATAAACCTTCGTATGCGTGTTCCATCCCTTTCCATATCGGCGGTTTACCCGCGTACACTTGAGGGCGTGCTCAGCCTCACCTTAGTGTTGCGACCAAGCGGCGTGCGCAGATCGCAGATGCCGAATATTTCCGGCGACTGGCCAAATGGCGCGCCTGTCCATCGCAATACAAGGCGGGTCGAAGATGCATAGGACCGAAGTTGATCTGGTGCTCGCCGCGTGTGCCCTCGATGAGCTTTCATGCATCGATGGCCAGCCGTCAGAGACGGTCATGCCGATCGTGACCTTGGGCGCGGCGGAACTTCCCCAGGATGCCGATAGAGTCTGGACAACTCAATCGCCTCATTGGGATGTCCGGGCATATGTCGACCATGGCATTGCTGGAACGACACGCGCGAGCTGCGCGATCGTCTCGCCGCCAACGATGACGCCATTCCGAGTCGGTCTGCTCTCGCGCGGCCTGGCGAGCAAAGTCGAGCGCGGATGCCGCATGCCAACACATTCCAGATTGATCAACGGTTCGGCGAATAGCGAGTGTCTTACGTGACCATATCCGCTCTCATCCCCACTGGCGCAGGGAAGGCCGACATGAATATCGCCGTGCCCCCGTCTGCGGAAGATCCTTCCGCGCGCACTCAGGTCCAGTGGAGTCTTCGCTGGGAAAACGAGCTGCAGCTCGCCGATCATGCCGAGCTTGCCGACTTCTTCCGTAAGAGCTATGGGCCGACTGGTGCATTCAATGCACAGCCATTCGAGGGTATTCGAAGTTGGGCAGGCGCAAGGCCTGAAATGCGCGTAATCGGTTACGACGCGCACGGCGTCGCTGCTCATATTGGCTTACTACGCCGCTTCATCAAGATCGGTGGCGTTGATCTTCTCGTGGCCGAACTGGGATTGTATGCCGTCCGTCCAGATCTTGAGGGGCTTGGAATCAGCCACTCAATGCGCGTGATGTATCCTGCGCTGCAGGAGCTTGGGGTGCCGTTCGGCTTTGGTACGGTCCGGCCTGCGCTTGAGAAGCATCTGACCAGACTGGTCGGAAGGCGAGGGTTGGCAACCCTCCTGCCAGGCATTCGCGTCCGCTCCACCCAGGCAGATGTCTACCCCAATTTGTCGCCGATCCGCATCGAAGACGTGCTTGTGGTGGTGTTCCCGGTTGGACGCTCAATGGGCGAGTGGCCGGTGGGAACGATTATCGATCGGAACGGGCCCGAGCTGTGAACGAACTTATCCCCCTATCTGCGGTGCGGTGCAACTACGGCGACGTTAACGGAAGTCGTTCGGTCTACTTGACCTTCGATGATGGGCCCAATCCATTTTGCACGCCGCTCGTCCTCGATGTCCTGACGCAACATCGGGTCCCCGCGACTTTCTTCGTTATCGGCACGTACGCCGCCGACCAACCTGAACTCATTCGACGAATGATCGCCGAAGGGCACGAGGTTGCGAACCACACGATGACGCATCCCGATCTGTCCAGATGCGAAGCAGCGGAGATACATGATGAGGTGCTAACGGCGAGTAGGGCAATCCGATTGGCATGCCCACAAGCGTTGCCCCGGCACATGCGGGCACCCTACGGCATATGGACCGAAGACGTGCTTGCTACGTCGGCCAAGGCTGGCCTCGCTGCTGTGCACTGGTCGGTCGATCCGAGAGATTGGTCGCGTCCTGGGGTTGATAGCATCGTGAAGTCAGTGCTGGCGGCTGTTCGCCCAGGCGCGATTGTGCTCCTGCACGACGGATATCCGCCCGGCGAGGAGGCGTCGTGCATCGACAGCACCTCGCGTGAACAGACGGTGAGGGCGCTGGCATATCTGATTCCGGCACTGCAACTGCGCGGGTTCGAAATCCATCCGCTTCCTCAACTTCACTGAACAAAACTGGCACCCCATGGATCTGCTCGCTACAACCAGCGCTGTCGCCGTTTCGTCTTATGCGCTGCTCTCGACCATCTACAAGAGCGCGCAGGCGCTTTACGCTCAGCCGACCATTCCCTCATCGCTGCAGAACGATCTCGAACAAGCCGGGGTGGTTCTGCCTAGCGTGGATGTCATCGTGCCCTGTTTCAATGAGGACCCAAACACACTCTCCGAATGCCTCGCGTCGATTGCCAGTCAAGACTACGCCGGAAAACTGCGAGTCATTGTGGTCGACGATGGATCCGCAAATCGCGATCTTGTGGGACCCGTACACAAAATCTATGCGAGCGATCCGAGGTTTCGCATCATCTTTATGGCCAAGAACGTCGGAAAGCGCAAGGCGCAGATTGCTGCGATACGCAGCTCTTCCGGCGATCTGGTCCTAAACGTCGACTCGGATACGATCCTTGCCGTCGACGTGGTCACAAAGCTTGTATCGAAGATGCAGGACCCCGACGTCGGCGCGGCCATGGGGCAGTTGATAGCGAGCAATCGCAACGAGACCTGGCTGACCATGCTGATCGATATGGAATACTGGTTGGCCTGCAACGAAGAGCGCGCGGCACAGGCACGCTTCGGCGCGGTGATGTGTTGCTGCGGGCCATGTGCCATGTATCGTCGCTCTGCGCTCGCGTTGTTGCTTGATCAATACGAAACGCAATTCTTCCGTGGAAAGCCAAGTGATTTCGGCGAGGATCGTCATCTAACGATCCTCATGCTCAAGGCGGGGTTTCGAACCGAGTATGTTCCCGACGCGATCGCAGCAACAGTGGTGCCGGACAGCCTTGGACCATATCTGCGACAGCAACTTCGCTGGGCGCGCAGTACCTTTCGGGACACGTTTCTCGCGTTGCGCTTGCTGCCCGAGCTGGATCGCTATCTGACGCTCGACGTTGTCGGACAAAATCTCGGCCCCTTGCTTCTCGCCCTGTCATCACTGGCTGCGCTCGCACAGTTCGTCATCGGCGGGTCGGTGGCCTGGTGGACGGTGCTGACGATTGCGGCCATGACGATGGTCCGGTGCAGTGTGGCGGCGTTCCGTGCTCGCGATTTGCGGTTTCTCGGCTTCTCGCTTCACACACCCATCAATATCTTTCTCTTGCTGCCGTTGAAAGCCTACGCGCTTTGTACATTGAGCAATAGCGATTGGCTGTCGCGTAAAGTCATGGTGTCAAGCGATGGAGAAAGTAAAGCTGTCATCCCGCGTAGGGCCGCCGGAATAAGCTCCGCAAAAAGTAGTGTGAGCTCTGCCGCAATTCGTAAGCCTGGGCTTTCGCACCGTGCATCGAGCGTGGCGGGGACCGAGAGTGTTTGCGGCCGCGATCGATCGAGCGCCTACAAATAGGTTGAATGACCCGTGACATCGGACAAGAACTATCTGCTATTGGAGCGCGAATTGGCTGTCGATGATCCATGGCGGCTCGACAGCAATTCGTTCGAGCAGGAACGATACGTGCAGATGCTGCGGATGTCGCGTTGCAACGGTGACGTTGTGCATGCCCTCGAAGTCGGATGTGCAGCCGGCGCATTCACCGAAATGCTGGCGCCGCACTGCCAAAGGCTCACCGTGGTCGATGTCATGCCGCAGGCGATCGAGCGTGCTCGCCAGCGGACCAAGAGGTGGTCACATATCACGTGGATAACCTGTGACATTCAGCGGTTCTCGACGGCTGAGCAGTTCGATCTGATCGTCGTGGCCGAGGTTCTTTACTTCCTCAAGGGCATCGCCGAAATGCACGCAGCCATCCTCAACCTGGTGGGTATGCTTGCACCAAATGGCGCTCTGGTGTTCGGATCTGCGCGTGATGCCCCGTGTCGACGCTGGGGGCACGCTGCCGGTGCTGAAACAGTGATTTCTCTCTTCAATGAAAGCCTATCCGAGATCGAGCGTCTTCATTGCCATACAGAGTCGGTCAACGAAGACTGTTTGCTCGTGCTGTTCCGGAAACCGACTAACTCGTCAGAACAATCAAATTACGGTCATTAGGGCCAGGGGGTCATATGCGCATCTGTGGCATCAAGTTAACACATGACGGAGCAATCGCTGTCGTCGAGGACGGGCAGCTTGTCTTTTGCACGGAGCAAGAGAAGCGCGGCAACAATCCACGGTATCAATCCGTCGATAACCTTGATGCAGTCGTGCTCGCATTGGCTGAGCATGGCCTAGATCCACGAGATATTGATCAGTTCGTCATCGACGGCTGGGATGGAGAGATCGAGTCGCAGTTCCAGGTTCTCAGTGGTGCGGTTCCGATCGCGTTGAAGGGGGCGCCATATGTCGAGCGCCATGCCGAGGGCCTTCTAGATTCGGTCGATGGCTATGGCCTGATCCTCGGCGGCAAGGTATTTCCCTATAAGAGTTACCCGCACGTCACGGGCCACGTCGCCTCGGCATACAGCACCAGCCCGTTTGCCAGCGCCGGAAAACCCGCGTTCTGTCTGGTATGGGATGGCTGCATCTTTCCACGTCTCTACTATGTCGAACCTCGAGGCGCGCGGCTCATTGCCAGTCTGTTTCCAATGATCGGTCATGCCTATGCTGCCGCGGGTCTTCATTTCGGGCCTTACAGGCAGCCGAATCGCACCAATTGGGACTTGGGCATCGCCGGCAAGCTGATGGCTTATATCGCCCTTGGCTCTGTCGACGAAACCATCGTGGCAGTATTTCAGGAGCTTTACGAAAAGCGCTTCGCTGCCGATACGGAGCAGGCCCGTCGCTACCGCGCCGACATCAACAATGCGGAGGCGTCGCTTGCCGCTGTGCACGACTTTTTTGAGGCGAGCGCGCTGCGCTTGACAGCCAAGCGAGCCGAAGACGTCCTTGCGTCGTTTCATGTGTTCTTGGAACGTCTTCTTGTCCGGGAAATCGCGATGGTTCTGCTGCGGCACTCGTCGCTTCCGGGCGCGAGGAACCTATGCGTAGCCGGGGGGTGCGGGCTCAATATCAAGTGGAACAGTGCGCTTCGGGCGACGGGATTGTTCGATGAGGTCTGGGTGCCGCCGTTTCCAAATGACAGCGGCTCGGCAATTGGCGCTGCATGCAGCGCGATGGCGGCACAAAAGGGATTCGGGCCACTAAAATGGTCGGTCTACAGCGGTCCGGCGCTGCAGGCCAACGAAAGTCCGTCAGAATGGGAGGCTGCGCCATGCACTCTCCGCGAGCTTGCGGCTATTCTTGCCGACAACACGCCGGTAATCTTCCTTTCGGGACGCGCCGAGCTTGGGCCGCGGGCGTTGGGTGGCAGAAGCATTCTTGCAGCAGCAACCTCGCCGGCAATGAAAGATCACCTCAACGATATCAAGCGCCGCGAGCAGTTCCGGCCAGTAGCGCCGATTTGCCTGGAGGACCGGGCGCCGGAGATCTTCAGCCCCGGGACGCCAGATCCCTATATGCTGTTCGATCACCAGACTCGCGCGGAGTGGCGCGATAAGGTCCCTGCTATCGTCCATCTGGACGGCTCTGCACGATTGCAGACAGTCGCCCGCAACTCTCCCCACAAAATCGCCGAGCTTCTCGTCGAGTTCGAACAGCTCACAGGCATTCCGCTGCTTTGCAACACGAGTGCGAACCTCCACGGACGAGGATTCTTCCCGGATGCGGCCGCCGCCTGCCACTGGGGACGCGTAGAGCATGTGTGGTGCGACGGTATGCTCTGGACCAAAACGGTCGTAAGCAAATCCACGTCGGCTGAACGACTTTTGTCCGCTTAGGATGAACATGTCCAGCGCAGCAATCGAGCTTGCCGGCGTAAGAAAATCATTTGGCGACAAGATCATCGTCGATGAGCTGTCGTTCTCGGTTGCGCGCGGAGAATGCTTCGGCCTGCTCGGGCCGAATGGAGCCGGCAAGAGCACGATTGCGCGCATGCTGCTCGGGATGATCTCGCCGGACGCGGGCAAGATTACAGTCCTCAATGAGCCTGTGCCTGCACGCGCTCGTGTAGCACGTGTGCGGATTGGCGTTGTCCCGCAGTTCGATAATCTCGAACTCGAGTTCACCGTACGCGAGAACCTGCTGGTATTTGGTCGTTACTTCGGCATGAGTGCTCGCAAGGTTGAGACGATCGTACCCTCGTTGCTCGCGTTTGCGCGGCTCGAAAGCAAGGCGGACGTGCGCGTCGCGCATCTGTCGGGCGGCATGAAGCGTCGGCTGACACTGGCGCGTGCCCTGATCAATGATCCGCATCTTCTCGTGATGGACGAGCCCACGACCGGCCTGGATCCGCACGCGCGCCACCTGATCTGGGAACGTTTGCGCGTTCTGCTTGCGCGTGGAAAAACAATTCTGCTCACCACGCACTTCATGGAAGAAGCCGAACGCCTATGCGATCGGCTTTGCGTGCTCGAGAGTGGACGCAAGATCGCCGAAGGAAAGCCGGACGCCTTGATCGACGAGCATATCGGATGCGACGTGATCGAGATCTATGGCGGTGATCCACATGAGTTCGTTGAACCACTCAGGCCTTATGCTCGGCACATCGAAGTGAGTGGAGAGACGCTGTTTTGCTATGCGCCCTATCCGGAGCAGGTACGTGTGCAGCTGCGCGGCCGAGCGGGCCTTCGCATTCTGCAGCGGCCGCCGAATCTCGAAGACGTGTTCTTGCGGCTGACCGGGCGCGAGATGGAGAAATGAGCGATGGGTGAAAGTTATGCGGCGCTGATGCCGGCTAACCCGTACAACTGGATCGCGGTATGGCGTCGAAACTTCCTGGCATGGAGGAAAGTCGCACTTGCATCTGTTCTCGGCAACCTCGCAGATCCCATAACCAACCTGTTCGGCCTTGGCTTTGGTCTTGGACTAATCGTGGGCCGCGTTGACGGGACTTCGTACATCGCGTTTCTGGCGGCCGGCATGGTCGCGACCAGCGCCATGACGTCCGCGACCTTTGAAACCATGTATGCAACCTTTGCTCGGATGGATGCCAAGCGTACCTGGGAAGCAATCCTGTCCACACAACTCACGCTTGGCGACGTCGTTCTGGGCGAATTGGTGTGGGCAGCCAGTAAGTCCGTTCTGGCCGGAACCGCAATCGGAATTGTCGCTGCGACGCTGGGTTATGCATCCTGGGCGTCCATTTTGTATGCAATGCCGATGGTGGCCTTGACCGGCCTTGTCTTCGCAAGTTTGGCGATGGTCGTCATATCTCTTGCGCCAAGTTACGACTACTTCGTGTTTTACCAGACACTAATCCTGACACCCATGGTGTTTCTGTGTGGCGCAATCTTTCCGATGAGCCAACTGCCGAGCTCCTTTCAGCAGGTCGCTGGCTTTTTGCCGCTGGCGCATTCGGTGGATCTCATCCGCCCGGCGATGCTGGAGCGTGCGGCCAGCGGCGGGGCTGCCTTCCATGTCGGTGCGCTCTGCATGTACGCGGTATTACCTTTCTTTGTGTCGACGGCCTTGTTTCGGCGTCGTCTGCTGCGTTGACGGAGTTCGCAATGCTCTGTCTTGGTTGAGGCAGCGTGAGCTGTGACAGAAGCAGTCGCAATGACTTGATAACAAGCCGGGCGTACGCCGCCGGATCGGTCGAACGGTGCGGGAACGCCGAGCACCTAAATAGGCCGAGCCGGCTCGCCGCCGGGGGGGCTTCGCAAGAGCATTGGTTGTGCTGCCTGGCCCGCGTGGGCGTGACGGTACAGACGATTTAGTTGGGAGGGCGATTGGCCTTCCTGTCATGATTAAATGGAGAGCGGAATGTTGTGTCTCGGAGTGAGTGGCGGTCTGGACAGAATCTATCAGAACTCGCCCGAGCTGCCCAATACATTTCTGCACGATGGCGCTGCGGTGCTCGTGCGGGATGGCCGTGTGCTTGCTGCTGTCGAAGAGGAGCGCCTCAATCGAGTCAAGCACTCCAACAAGTTCCCAAGCAACTCGATCCGATACTGCCTTTCAACTGCAGGAGTTGAGCTTTGCGAGATCGACCGCATCGCGTTCTACGCGACTGAAGCCTACTGCAATACCATGCTGGAGCGGCTGTTTGTTTCTCAGCCAGTGCCGTTGGACGCCAAACTGTTGCTACGTCAGCTGTTGGCAAGGGAATTCGGCACCGACGTCGATGCGTCGCGCGTGTGCTTCGTAAATCACTATGAAGCGCATGCCGCGAGCGCATTTGCCATGTCTGGATTTGAGCAAAGCCTGATCTTTGCGGTCGACGGCGGCGGGGACTTTCTCTCAGGTCTGCTGGCAGTGGGGTCTGGCACCGAAATTTCGCAACTCGTAAGCTTTTCAGAACATAACTCTCTCGGGCTGTTCTATCTCGAGACGATCCGTTATCTCGGCTACGGGTTGTTCGACGAGTACAAAGTGATGGGGCTTGCCCCCTATGGTGACCCTGCTCCCTATCGCGAGCTCTTCGCGCAGTTCTACGAATTGTTGGACAATGGTGGTTATCGGGTCCATCTGGATCGAATCGGCCCGGCCTTGATCCGCAGCATCCAGGTCCGGCGAAAGGGAATGGCATTCACGCAGCAGCATCGAGACGTCAGCGCTTCGCTGCAGGAAGCGCTGGAGCGGATCATATTTCATATCCTGCGGCATCATCGCGAAGCGACGGGCATGAAGCGCTTGTGCCTGGCGGGAGGCGTAGCCCACAATTGCACGATGAACGGTAAGCTGTTCTATTCCGGGCTTTTCGACGACATCTTCGTCCAGCCCGCAGCGCACGACGCCGGTTGCGCACTCGGCGCTGCATTGATGATGTCAAACGAGCTGGGTCGGCCCGCGCCGCGCGAGCGACTGTCGGACGTCTATTGGGGACCCGATCTCGGGACCGAGCATGCCATAGAACGCGAGCTCATTGCATGGTCCGGCCACCTCGATTTTCAACGTAGTGATGACATCGCAACCAGTGCAGCGGACTGGATGGCAAATGGCGCTGTCATCGGCTGGGTTCAGGGCCGTTCTGAGTTCGGGCCACGTGCGCTTGGCAACCGCAGCATTCTCGCCGACCCGCGGCCAGCGGAAAACAAGAACCGGATAAACGCGATGGTCAAAAAGCGCGAGGGCTATCGTCCGTTTGCGCCGTCAGTGTTGGAGGAGGATGCAAGCGAGTTCTTTGAGCTCCCAGGCGGCAAGCGGGAGTTTCCCTTCATGAACTTCGTGGTTCGTGTGCGTGCGGCTCACCATGGCGTGCTCGGTGCGGTCACGCACGTTGATGGAACTGCTCGGCTGCAAACGGTCTCGCGCAACACAAATCCTGCCTATTGGGATGTCATTAATGCATTCAAGAAGCGAACCGGCATCCCGGTTCTTCTAAACACGTCCTTCAACAACAATGCCGAGCCGATCGTCGATTCCGTTTCAGACGCCATCGCCACCTTCTTGACGACCGACCTGGACGGACTTGTAGTTGGGCCATTCCTCGTCAAGAAGCGGCCGGCAACACTGCGCGATTGGTGTACACTGAGCGTTTCATTGCCTCCGTATGCATCCCTTCATCGTATTCGCGCCTACACAGCGGAAGATCGGCAGGAAGCGGTTTGCGAGATCCGTATCGGACATTCGGGGCCCGAGAGTATGCGTATCTCGCATGAGCTCTTCGACCTGCTGGTGCGGATCGAGGGGGAGGCCTCGCTCGGCTGGCTTCTCGACACAACTATGCTGGACCAGCCCCGGCGCGAAGATCTCGTCAAGGAACTGCGGCTCTTGTGGGAACAGCGGGGCGTTCGGCTGCATCCGCCACGCGCCGCTTGCGTCCGCATTAAAGCGATAGGCGAAGCATAACCGGCGATCATGTGTATGGCCAAGGCTGCGCCTCCATGTACAGGAGGCTAGGTCGAGTGGAATAGGGCACAATAGGCATCCGGTTGAAATCGGGTATATCGGCGCAACAGCTCTAATAGAAGAGAAGCGGCCAGCGTTGAGGGAACCCGCTACGAGGATAGCGCTGCTATGAAGTTCTACCGACGCAACGCGCGAGCAGCACAAGCGCCGACCAAAACATCGGCCAAGACCATATGTGGGCTGTCTCCAATGACGTCTCTTGTTCAACGAGGAGTCCGGAAGGAAGCAATGCAAATGCCTGGCGGTTGGAAAAATGATCGGTTCGTTGTTTCCCGACGGCGTACGGGCTTGGGCGACTGCCTTTGGTCGCTGGCTGCAGCGTGGCGTTTTGCCGAGCGGACCGGACGGAAGCTGGTCATCGATTGGCGGGGGTCCTGTTATCTCGATCAACCATTCACCAACGCCTTTTCCGTCTTCTTCGAACCGGTTCAAGACATTGCCGGCGTACGGGTGATCTGCGACGACCAGATCAATCAGCACTCATTTCCTGGACCATTCTTTCCGGCATGGTGGAATAGGCCAGCTATTGATTGCGCCTATCGACCGGATGAGCAGATTTTCCGGGAACGCGATGAACTCGATCAGCTTTTCCAAAGCGGGCAAGACAGCGATGCAAATACAGTTGTGTGTGACGCCTGCCTGATGTGGCGCTGCGATGAGGAGGCTGAACGGGAGATCTTTCGGAGCATCAAGCCGCGATCCGAAGTGCAGGCACGGATTGATGCCATCTTCCGTGAGCACTTTGAGCCGTATAGCGTGATCGGCATTCATGTTCGGCACGGCAACGGCGAGGATATTATGGGGCATGCGCCCTACTGGGCTGATCCCGAGCGCGCTTTGCAACAGGTCTGTAACGCTATCGACAAGGCCAAGGCGTTACCGCATGCAAAGCCTGTCAGGGCTTTCCTGTGCACAGACAGCGCGCTCGTCCTTGAGAAGGTGTCAGCTATGTTTCCTGACGTTTTCACCATCCCAAAGCGCTTCCAGGCGGCTCAGGCCGGGCCGTTGCACAGCGCGGCGCTCGGAGCGGAGGGCGGCTTCTCCGCTCTCATCGAGATGTATCTGCTTGCGCGATGCGATACTGTGATCCGTTTCCCGCCGACGAGCGCTTTCACGCGCTATGCGCGCCTCCTAGCGCCGCGCGTTATAGAATTCGATTTGAACGATCCGAGCCGATTGATCTTGATTGAAGAAGCATCAAAAGAACTCGTGGCTTCATGAAAGTCGTAACCCGTCTCATCGATCTGATCGCCGCTTTTTGCATCGAGCAGTACTGCCACTATGTTTCCGGGCGGCAATTGATCGCCCAAACCGACGCTTCAACGGGTCCTTGCCCTGGAGAAAAGCAAGTTGCGGCGGCCGAATGCCGTCCGCTGAAGCTCGAGCTTGACAAGAGCGGCGTTAACGTACTGCCGCCGCGCTGACCAGATGGACATCGTCCTCGGCTTTGCATCACGAGGACCCGCAAGTGAAGGCGTTTCGAGGGTTCGTCACGGATTAAGTTATCGAAGGAGGTTACGTTGAGCCGGTGAGTTCCGTTGCCGCGGGCCACCACTCGCTGGCGCGGACAGACCCTTCGGGTTCGAGTATTGAGTTGGACATTCAGTGCGCCAGCTCGTGATCGCGCAACCAATCAGCGCAGCGATGTGCTGCGATGGGCTCGGTATCAGTTGCGAGAAAACCTAACGTATGGAGTTGGTGCGTCAGGTTTCGTTTCGTGCCGACACGGTTACTGGGTGTCTCTACCATCGTGACCAATTGTTGCCTCGACGAGGAGCGTTCCTTGTCCGCTCGCTGCTTCGAATCTCGATCACGAGAGCGCAGTGTGGTGTCTGGTCCTAGCAGTGGCCCAGTGTGCTCCAGGCATTGTGTTGGTGATGCACCATCCATGTTGCAAAGCACACGCGCCATGTCGCGAATCCGCCAAGCGTTTGGAGTGCGCGACATTAGGACGCAAAACCGGAGCGTCTTTGCGTGCATCGCAGTGGCCCAAATCCTGCTACGCGTTCGCCAGCGGCGCTACAGGAGAGGAGGCGGGCGTGGGTCTCGATCTGCCAAATGACGATCTGGTCGCAGGTCCGCTGCCCGAGACACATTTGGGCTGTCCCTTTCGCGCCGATGAAGCCCGCTTCCACCAGGGAGAGCAGAAGGCGATGTTGCTGACTGGGGCATCGCGCGGAATTGGGCATGCTACTGCCAAGCTGTTTTCGGAGGCAGGTTGGCGCATCATTTCTTGCGCGCGCCAGCCATTCGATGGCGCGCGGTGCCCGTGGGACTCCGGGCGCGAGGATCATGTCCAGGTCGACCTTAGCGATCATCAAATGCTGCCGCGCTTGATCGCGCAGGTCAAGGAACGTTTGGCGGGCGGACCCTTGCACGCACTAGTGAACAACGCCGGCATCTCGCCGAAGACTTCCGATGGTGATCGGCTGACGTCGTTGACGACGTCAACCGAAATCTGGATGAGAGTGTTCCATCTGAATCTCGTGGCCCCGATCCTGTTGGCGAAGGGTTTATTTGAGGAGCTAAGGGCCGCGTCAGGATCGATTGTCAACGTGACGTCGATCGCTGGTTCGCGGGTGCACCCGTTTGCCGGCAGCGCGTATGCGACGTCGAAGGCTGCGCTTGCGAGTCTCACACGCGAAATGGCCCACGATTATGCGCCGCATGGCGTTCGCGTGAACGCGATCGCGCCCGGCGAGATCAGGACGGACATGTTGTCGCCCGACACGGAAGCGCGTCTCGTGCCAAGCATCCCGTTGCGCAGAGTGGGAACACCCGACGAAGTGGCCAAGGTCATCTTCTTCCTATGCTCGGATGCCGCAAGCTATGTTACGGGGGCCGAGGTGCCGATCAATGGTGGGCAACATCTGTGATGAGCAAGCCTAGCAAACAGCTAACTTGAGCGTCGGCGCTGGAGCTCGTGCTCTACGCTGACGTCGCGCATCTATCCCGAAAAAAATGAAATCAAGCCACTGTAAGGTTACCGTCGTGCCATGAAAAGGTGTTACGCTTCTATGTCATCTCGTTAACTTGTGACGCTAGATCGAGCATGACATGCAAAACGAAGCTCGCAAATCCGAACAAGGTGCTAGGGAGGATGATCAAAATCACGGAGACCGCCTCATGCTGCATATCGCTTCCGCACGCGAGATACCTGCCTCTCATCCAGAGACGGAGCGCGAGCTCTCGGGCGAGCCGTTGCGCGAGAGCGCGCTGACCGGAATCTTCGAAATATCGAAAATACTCACCGCTCCCTGCCGGCTCGAGGTCACGCTGGCCAACGTCGTGGGCCTTCTGCAATCGTTTGTGCAGATGCGACACGGTATCGTTTCACTGTTCGACGATGACGGGATGCCGGACATTACCGTGGGTGCTGGCTGGAGCGAAGGCAGCGACGACCGCTTCCGGATGCGCTTGCCACGCAAGGCAATCGACCAGATCGTTGCGACCGACAGGCCTCTTGTCGCCGAGAACGTGGCAGCGGAGCCGGCGTTCAGCGCAGCTGACCTTGAAGCGCTCGGTGCCTCGGATAATATGCCGGTGTCGTTCATCGGAGTTCCGATCCGCATCGATCCGAAAGTCGTGGGTACACTGACGCTCGACCGTGTTCGTGACGAAAGGTCGAGTCTCCGGCTCGATTATGATGCGCGGCTGCTCACCATGATCGCCAACCTGGTGGGACAGACAGTGAGGCTTCATCGCTTGTTCGCCTGCGATCGCGAGCGGCTGATGGCGGAGAAGGACCGTCTGCAAAAGCAATTATTCGAGTTTAGGCAGCCTGTACGAGAGCGTAAGAAGCTACCTGTTCATGGGATCATTGGCGACAGCCCGGCGCTGCGTGGGTTGCTCGAAAAGATCGCGGTCGTGGCCAAATCGAACAGCACGGTTCTGCTGCGCGGCGAATCCGGTACCGGAAAGGAACTTGTAGCCAAGGCTATTCACGAATCATCGTCCCGCGCCAAGCGGCCCTTCATTAAGCTGAATTGCGCGGCACTGCCTGAGACAGTGCTTGAATCCGAATTGTTCGGTCATGAGAAAGGTGCCTTTACTGGCGCCTTCAGCTCGCGCAAGGGGCGCTTCGAGCTTGCTGACAAAGGTACACTATTCCTTGACGAGATCGGCGAGATTTCGGCCCCGTTCCAGGCGAAGTTGCTTCGAGTCTTGCAGGAGCAGGAGTTCGAGCGGGTCGGCAGCAACCAGACCATAAAGGTCGATGTTCGAGTCATAGCCGCAACCAACAAGAACCTTGAAGAAGCTGTGGCAAGAAGCGAGTTTCGCGCAGACCTCTACTATCGCATCAGCGTCGTTCCCCTGCTGCTGCCGCCGCTGCGCGAAAGACGCAGCGATATTCCGCTGCTTGCGCGCGAGTTCCTGAGGAATTTCAACAGCGTGAACGGCCGTACGCTGACCTTGGAGCCGAGCGCGATCGATGTGCTGATGAACTGCGGCTTTCCGGGAAATGTCCGCGAGCTCGAAAACTGCATCGAGCGCACAGCGACCCTGTCGGCCGGGCCATCGATCGTGAGAAACGATTTTGCATGTTGCCACGGCCAGTGCCTTTCCGCGATGCTGTGGAAAAGTACATCCGAGGAGGCGACAGTCCAATCGGCACCGCCCGTCCCAGTGCCCGCCAAGCCGATCACTTCGCAGTCTGAAACAACCGCGCCGGCCCCATTTGTCGGCGGCGAACTGGCCTCACTGGCACCCCCTGGCACAGTCCTCGTAAGTGGGGCGAAGATGGCCGATCGCGAGCGGGTCATTGCAGCCATGGAAAAATCTGGTTGGGTACAGGCAAAAGCTGCACGCTTGCTCGGACTAACGCCGCGCCAGATTGGCTACGCGCTGAGGAAGTACGGAATCGAAATCAAGCGGTTCTGAACGCGCGGACGATGAGAGGACAGTGGGTGTTTGGGCGAAATCTGAAAAAGGGCGGCTCGCCTCGGCGGCAGATTGACCACGCATGCGAGGAGCCGCCCGCCTGCCGCCGTGGCAAGGCGAGTTCGCTTGGAGCCCAGCGAGAACTGGACTGAGCGGCGCGGTGGAGAACCCGCCGGCACGCTACGGGTTGAAACCATTGTGCGGCCCCTGACGGACGCCGTCCGTCGCCGACCAGCGGCAGCCAACAGCTCCGATATCGATCAGTTCGCCGCTCTTCCCGTCAGTTCGGCGCTGGATCATGGCGCCTAAGCCACATTCTCTTTCCCAGAAGACTAATTGAATGGACAAACTAGGGTGGATGAATGAAGGAGCGACATAAGGTGGGCGGCGCAAAAAGGCGGTGCGCATGGGACGGCCGCCGACGGACTTGGCCGCCGAAGTGGACCTGCGGATCCTGACCGCGGCATGCGAGTGGTTCCTGGCTCGTGAACTCGCCGGCGTCAGCGTCGAGGAGATCGCGTGCCGTGCTAGCAAGGCAACGGTCTATACCCGTTTTCCCGACCAAAGAGGCGCTGGTTGCCGCGATCACCCTGCGCAACTTGGCAATAGTGCAGAAAGGATAGGAAAGGCGCCGTCGAGCGGGATGCTCGAAGAGCGACTGACGGTTCTCGAGACCGAGATACTCAAACATATCCCAATCGCCGACTTCATATATGGCAGTCACCGAAGCGCGCCGCTTTCCCGATCTGGCGAAAGTCGGCGCATGATGCGCAAACGCGGCACGCATAACGCGCCGGCGTCCTGAAGGACGTTAGGCTCGAGGCACGGCATGGCCCTCTGCCATCTTCACCTCGGAGCGCGTGACCAAGACGCCCCAGTTCTTCCTCGAACTCGTAATCGCGCCGCTGTCATGCGAGCGGTGTTCGGCGAAGATCCAAAGGCACTGCGGGCGCACATCCGCACGCACGTGACGGAGAGCGTGCCGTTTTTCCTGGCGGCCTGCCGCAACGACGCCACTCCATAGCAAGTCGCGCGGCTTCGCCTTTCGTACGTAGGGCGGCGCTCCTCACCATGAGGCAGATGTCAATGGCGGAGTTGGCGAGCTCGAAGATCAGATTGTCGCTCGATCCGTCAACCAGGAACGTATCGACGTCGGGGACGCGGGGCCGGTGATCGAGGAAAGTACCCTGAGATTACCGGCTGAAAGTGAGGCGTGTACAAGTCAATCGACCGCTCTCGCCGCGCGAGTGGGGCCTGAGACGAGATCGCGTCCATGTGCCGCGATCTGACGTCGAGTGCCGGTCAATCCTCGTCGGCGGCGATCGACTCCATCAGCGACACCAGCTGACGCTGGACGGTCTGATCCTTGATCTTACTGTAAGCGCGCAGCAACCGCAGGCTGAAGGCGCTGTCCAGGAACAGGAGGCTCTGAACCTCGCGCGCCTTGTTGTCGCCGTCGTAGAAGAAGGTGACGGGGACGCCGAGCGTAGTGGCGATCTGCTGAAGACGGGCAGCGCCGACACGGTTGACGCCCTTCTCGTACTTCTGGACCTGCTGGAAGCTGACGCCGAGCTTATCGCCGAGTTCGGCCTGCAAAATCTTCTGCTCCACACGCCGCAGGCGGATCCGTCTGCCCAACTCAATATCAGGCTTGCCGGCACTGCGCTGCCGCATCTTCTTTGCTGCTGATCTATTCATTCTGGCGACCCGTCCTTACGATCGAGAGGTCCCCTGCCTTCTAGGTCGTGGATCCGTCATTCCGACAGTTACGCTTGGCAGAATATCGACCGAACCACAACTAGCGCGAGTTCAATTGTCATGGATTTTGTGAGCATGCTTACCGCCGGCGCAGCCTCATTCCCGTATTTATACCGGAGCTCCAACATGATTGCGTACCGTGTTCGTCGCAGCAAGGGCGCCCAAATTCTCGATAGATTTGCGGCTCTCAAGGTGTTCTTGCCAGAGGGAACGACGATTGCTTCCTCCTCAATCGAGCGGACGGTCTTGCGCCCATCGGTGCATCGTGCACGACGCCGCCTTTACGCTGCTTGGTGATGGTCTTCTGATTGGGACCGCGCTTGCTATTCTTTAACTCTTTGAGCGAGCTTTCGATCGCTGTATCGCCGCTCGTGGCGTGCGTGGCCATCCGCTGTCATAGAGTGTTTGGCCCACAGGCCCTCCCGCACGATGGATCAGAACGGTTGAATCTCTGCGCTCTGGGACCAGCGTCCTTCGCCCTGTTTTCCCTCGCTTCGAGGCATCTGAGAGCCCATTGGTATTCGAACTCGCACCACGCAAGCTCGAATGGTTCCATCAGTATCTCTATCCACGTCTCGGCAAATGCTGCAATTCCGACGAAAAATAGAATTCGCGACCTCCTGATTCGCTATCAGTCGACGAAGCCGGCGAGACGAATGAGTTGTCGCTATGGCCAGCCGCACATGCAGCTAAGAGGATCGTGATCAGCGGCTCAATTGAACCATGGTAAAAATTGGGCACCTCAAGGGGG
This sequence comes from Bradyrhizobium sp. C9, assembly GCF_002532045.1. Classification (GTDB taxonomy): domain Bacteria; phylum Pseudomonadota; class Alphaproteobacteria; order Rhizobiales; family Xanthobacteraceae; genus Bradyrhizobium. The sequence continues at coordinate 126,061 of NZ_NWTG01000017.1, forward strand.
CACGTAACGATACGAAAGTTTATGGCGGTCGTTCGCCTGGCTCGCACACTTCATCCAACGGCTGCCCGAGCAGCAAAATAGGCCGACGGCTTCGTGGGCTCGTTCAAGAGTCGCTAATCGCCTTGCCTACCATATTGAGATTGCGACGACATACCCACTATCTTGAGGCCTCAAGACGAGGTCGTTAGGAGCTGGGTGAGTATGTCAAGCGCAATGGTAGGGATTGCTTCAAGCTTTGCGGGCCCCGCGCTATGGACGTTGAATGAGAATCGGAGCGGCAAATTAACGTTATCTTGCCGATCGTCGGCTCGGCATTGTGATGACCGGCCGTGCGGCAGTTGAATAATCCACCGTCTGATCCGTTTGATTTCTTATCTCCAAAGCCAAAGTCGTCGCTGTTCACAAAATCATAAAATAAAGCGGTAATGTCACTGATGCTCCCCGACGATGATGATTTGTCAGGACGGGACCGGACAGAGGTTGTCTGTAAATAGCAAGCGCGAAGTCAGCTTTGTAGTGTCAGAGATGCTTGTAGAAGAAGGTCGCCGAGCGATATGTACCGTCAGGGGCGAGCACACACCCGGGGATGATGCCCACCCGCTGCCATCCCTCGCTGGCGTAAAGATGCTCGGCAGCGGAGCCTGTGGTAGTGCTAAGCGTCAACAACGACTTTCCCTCGTTTCGTGCTAACTCGCTGACAGCCCAGAGCATCCGGCGCCCGACGCCGCGACGGCGTGCACTTCTTTCAACTAGGACTTTGACGACTCGAGCGCTATGCAATTGGTTCTCGGACGCGGCAGGTACCATCTGGATTGTGCCGACAATCTGACCTGCGCCATCTTCCGCAGCCAGTAACACGCATCCATTGCAACTAACCGCGTCCGCGACGCTACGCCAGTACACCAGCGCACGTCGCCGAGTTAGCGGTGGCAGAAAGCTGACCGAGTCGCCGTAGGCGACGCAGTCAATGAGGATGTCGGCGAGACGCTCCAAACGTTTATTCACGTCGTCGGCGCCGATGCGCCGTACCCGAATATCGTCCGTCATCTGATTTCGGACAGAGCGAGCCTATCGCCCCCGGCTAGCTCGGACGGCGGGTTAATCGCCAACGCCACGGAAATAGCGAATTTCCATCGGAACGACATGCTTTTGAATGCCATAAGTGGTCACGTGCCGTGTCGCCTAACCCAACCGAAGCTGGCAAATGACTATAGAAGATTACTCCGCCAAGGCTGCAATGCTTAGCTGCCCGCTCGAAGCGCCCGGACAAGGCACGCTCCGTATTACGAACCGAATTTTGCGCAGAGCTCCGCAGCACGAAACAAATTTAGCGCGGAGATGAGATTCTTGTCGCGCGGGAACAGCCTCCGAGCGGACTTGACCCGCGAGTCGTGGTCCAGTCCGGATATCGTCTGGCTCTCAAGAATAAGTGCCTCGGAGAATCTGCGAAGAGCAGGGTGATACTGGTCAAGGGCGGCCTCGCTGCGCCTATCGGTACGAGTCGTCATTTCAAAGAAACTCTCGTCGTCCTCTGAGGGGGGTGGGCGGAATCGCACTGCGAGCAGCTGGCTCGCAGCAAGCGCGAAGATTGCTCAACGGCGCCTTCATCGTTCGATTAGTAGAATTCGTTGACGTGAGCGATAAGATTGCTGATTTGCGCAGATCAAACGCTTGACGTCGAAAGCAGAGAACATGCCCGTAATCGGCGAAGTTCGGTGGTACTGCTTTAATGTGTCCCTTTTTAAGACTCCGAGCCGTAGCATTACTAGTCGCGTCATCAATTCGGCGCTGGTCTTCTTCAGATTGGTGAGGACAGGTACCGGTACTGGCTGGGAGCGCCGTCGCCAAGGACGGCTCAAACGCCCATTGCCTCGCCGGCCCTTCTTGCTGCTCTTCCGAAGTGGCATGCTGCAGCTGCGACCAACTGTTACATTGGATGGGTCACAATTGTTCGGGTCCACCTAGCCTCATGTCCAAGATCACCTGAGCAGACATCCTACCAGAGCAAGCTTTCGAGAAGCTGACGAAGCCGCAGCGTAGCTGCTCGCGCTCGGGCGGGGCGGAATTGGCTCCGATCTCTTCCGTCACGCTTACGTCATCGGCCTCCCTCGGGCATGGTGTCGAGCCGAGAGCGCCGAAGTGACTTTGGATCGATACAGAAGGTGAGCCGCGCGCCGCCCTATCGGATGGTCAGCGGTGGCAGCCCTCCGGCCCGGTAGCTCTGCGGCGAGCGCCCTAGTTTATCGTCGCCATTACTTCGTACCAGAAATGATCGGATATAGCGTTTGGTTGTATTTCCGGCTTGCGCATTGTCGACGAATGCCGGCGGCGCTGGGCGTCGAATGAGCTATGAAATCTTGAGCCGATGGGCACGGAGATTCGGCAGGGCGTTCTGCGCTCCCGATCCGCCAGCGCGCTCCGCTCGCGGTCACAGACGGGATCTGGATGAAGTCTTATCCCGGTGGCGGAGAGCGACATCGGCTACGACGTGAGCGAATCATGAGGCGGCATTGGCCGCGCTGTCGAAGTATCATGCGTGATCAAGTTCAACCCAGGCTATGCCAGTCGTGACCTGACACAGCCTTGCACCGACGAACATGCCTGTTCGCCGAAATCCAGGCGAGCAATGATCTTGAACTGTGGCGTCGCTTACAAGTGTAGAATTGCGGGTTTACTAGGTAAGGCCGGCGAGCGAACAACACGCCGAAGTGGTCGGAGGTGGTCATCAGACGGCAACTGCACGCATCCATTCAACCTGAACAATCGCTCGTCCCGTAACGACCAAACGAGACTGCATGATCGGAGCGGCTATCGCATCGATCAGAGCTCGAGGCCGTGCTCCCGGAGAACCTTATGCATCAGCTCGCCGTTGATCTCGCGGGCGATTTCGCTGAGGATCTGGGCTCCGACCACCCGCCGGGCATCGACATCATCCGTCAGGCCAGGCTCCGCGAGTCGTTCGTTCAAGCGCGTCGCAAACTCATCTCCCATTGCATCGGCAAGCCGGTCCCGCATCGCGGCATGATCATCGGGGGCGATCCGCTTCACCACCGTATCCCAAGGCTCCCAGCGCGTTGCCAGAAAATCCGCGAAACCCGCCGCTTCCTGTTCCCGCACCGACGTCTCAGCCCGGGCAACGTCGTCCGCCGTGACGTCAGAGAGATTCAAGAAGCGCATATCAGGAGCGCTGTGGCGCAATTCCAGCCGATCCCGTAGCTGGGTCTGATAGGCAAGATAGACCTCGATCTCGTCGATATTGGCCTCCGGGTCGGCACGACGGAGCGAGCGGACCGTCTCGCGTGCGATATCGTCAAGCGCCTCCAAACGAAGCATGACACGGCCGTGTTGGAGCAGTTGGTCGAGCTGACTGTCATAAAGCCCATCCTTGACATCAAAGTTCAGGCGTGCGGTCTGCATACCGTTCCAAGTCAAAGTGACGCGGTCCTCGCAGGACGCAGTCGCTCCATTGGCCAGCTCGAAATACTGCTCGCGCAGCCGCGGCCTCATCGCGGCCTGTAGCAGATTCTCGGCCACCTGGTCGCGGAACGCCTGATGACCATAGTTCACGGTGCCCGCGAGCCTTTCGAGAAAGAGTGCGAAGTCCTGCGCACCCGGCTCTTCGGCGAAGCCCTGCCAGGCGGCCACGCGCCGGGCTCGTCCGCGAGCCAATCCGCGACAACCTGGTGCAGGAGTGGCGGCTGATGTTCCACCGGTTGTGGGGGCATGGACAGCAAGACCTGCGGGCCGGCATAATCCGGGCCACGCGTAGCTGACGCCAAATCGGCCAGCACTGGGCCCGGTATCGGATTAGATCGCACGTCGATGCTGGACGCGCTGCCGAGCTGCGTCAGCACGGTCGCGGGCAGGCCGGTCAGCTGATTATTGCTGGCGCCGAGCATTTCAAGGCCGACCGGGAGTGTCTCTGGCAGATTGGTCAGCTGTTTTCGCTGACGTCCAGGTATCGAAGTCTGGCCGGAATGCCGGGCAAGCTTGTCAGCTGGTTGTCGCCTGCGTCCAGGTACCGCAGCCTTGCTGGAAGATCGGGCAGGCTGGTCAGCTGGTTATTGCTGGCAGACAACTCCTCGATCGTTGCCGGAAGGGCGGGCAGATCGGTCAGCTGGTTGCTATCGACAGTCAAGCTGCGGAGCCTGGATGGCAGCTCTGCCGGCAGGCTGGAAAGCTCGTTGGCCGTGAGGTGGAGGTGCCGGAGCCTGCTCGGAAGGGCGGGCAGACTGGTCAGTCGGTTGTCAGAGGCGTAGAGGTCCCGGAGTCCGCCCGGAAGCCGGGCCGGCAGGCTGCTCAACTGGTTGCCGATGACATTGAGGGTGCGGAGCCTGGGCAAGAGTGAGGCTGGCAAGGCGGTCAGGGACAATGACGACAAATTCAGCTCGTCTCCGACATCACCTTCGTCCCGCGATGCCCTCGTCCGGTTGACCTCCTCTTGCCGATTCTCGTCTTCGCCCTGCCCCTCTTCCGCTGCCCAGGTCGCCAGGACGCGGTCCTGCGACGAGACGAGGTCGGCGGCGGCCGCTCCTGTCGCCCACCGCGTCAGGGCTGACGCCCACTGGGTCAGGCATGAAGGGGACTGCCCGGCGGCCCTAGATGTTGGCACGGTGCATTCGGATTCGGAAGGTATGCCGGCGCGAGGCTGGGCCCGTTCTGTATTCATTGAACTCCATAATGTCTCGTCTCAGCCGATTAGGCGGCTCAAGCTCTTTGCGCCACCTGAACAGCTGGCTCACATGAAGGCCGGCCATGCGAGCCACCTCGGAAACAGTGGCTCCGGGCTCGAGCGCTGCTGCAACTAGCTTTCCTTCTCATCTCGCGGACCACCGACGCCGCCGCTCGACCGATGTGATCACCTCTGCCCGCGAAATCGTCATAGCGCTTCTCCTAGGATGACCCCTAGGACCTGCAGCGCTTGCCGCCGTCAAACAGGGCGGCCGTCAACAAAGGCGCACGCTAGGAAGCTCAGCTGTCGATAAGCTGACGAGCGTCAGATTATCCGCCATGTTCAAAGACTAGCACGCGCCAATCGGGAGCAACTTCCAATACGGTCTAAGCAGTGGGCAAGGGGCGGTTGCGGCGGATCGATCCGGGCCCCCAACACAATTTGTCGACCCAGAGTCGTGGGACTCAAGCTGGGTGCGAGATTTGCCCACGCCGTTTTGGCATGAAGGGGATCAAGCAGGTCTGCCTCCCGCCGATAGCTGGAATATGACGAATTCTCGCCGCGACCAGCCTATCCGCCAGTGGAAAGCCATCCACCTTCATTTGAGGAAAGCCTCGGGATATCGATCTTCGGTGCATCACAGTACATGCGCAAGTGGTCACCGCGTCGGCGTTGTCTGCCGTATCCATCGCCTTACTCCTTTCTTGCGCGGTCTTCCGTTGGTCCGGAGTCGCCGTCGATATGCATTCATTATGCTTCCATCTGCGAACGGTATTTCCACTCGATCGTGCCGCGGACTAGAACCGCTCAAACAGTTGATCGTGGGCGACGGCATGCTGGAAAGCAGAGCTTCATCCGAATGCTTATGACTGGCTCAGCGGTATCTGGATTGCTTCGCTCAACCCGTGGCCAACGAGCGATCCTGAGGTTCTACAGCGACACTCGTCAGCTGATCGGCAGGTAGGCCTGTTAACGGCAGAACGCTGCCCCGGAACGGTCCTAGGTACTCCCGCTCGGACAGGCTTTTTGCGGTGGAGAACACGGACGGGCGTCACCCTTGCCGCCCAAACATCTCGAGCCGAACTGATCGAGCAAGGACGCAGCTTCGTGGAAATATCGTGCCTCCTCGATGCCGCCAGCGAGGAGACTCTCCGGCTTTACCAGATCGGTCTTGACGATACCGCGGCCGAAGAAGCCTTTGAGCACGCCATGAATCAGCTGCGAATGGTTACAATGCGCGCCACGACCATCGAGCGAATGGGGGCGACGGCCTCAGCGGTCCTCCATTTCGAATGGGACGCAAACGTCGAGTTCACTGAAGAGGCCATCGAAGGCGCGGCCTTCGGCGTGCTTGTCGCCGGCCTGCTCGACAAAGCCGCTTCCGGATCGTCTGCGACTGGGCCGCGGCCAGGATCTGAATCAACGAAAATTGGCCCGCCGGCCGTGAACCGGCATGGGCGGTCCGGCCTCGGCATCAACTGCCCGTGAAATGTGAGGCGGTTCACACTCGATCATCGCGAGTTGGCCTAAGGCACGAGCGGGTGGAAGCTCGGTGTCGGAGAATCGTGATGCCGTTTTTCAGCAGCCAAAGCTTGGCGTCGGCAGCCGCCGCTTCAGTGCTCAGTATTCTCATCGTGGGAGCGGTTGCCTTTTCGGCTGTTGGTTATGTGGAGTGGTCATCGGGCGTCAATCTGACCCATTTCATGGGCCGGACCGTCTTGGATGCCTCAACGCCGGTTCTACCGCTCAAGGGGCGAACAGGTTGCGAGCAGGGCAATAAGCCGCTGCCTGCGCTTTCTCTACCGCTCGAATGACGCCGACCTAAAGCGACAGCGCCCAATCTCCCAAGGAGACTAAACCGCCAAACGGGCAGGCAGGGCAATCGCGCAAGCTTGCTGTGCGAGGAAAAGACGCCGCCGGTCTCAAAAATACACGCCCGGCGGCGTTTCCTTCCTGAACTGGGACACTGAAATCCCCAGCGTCAATTTAACTGCATGGGTCGTGCCGGCAGGGGCCTCAGCGCCTGCTGGCGACGTGCATCGGCGAATTTGTGCCTGGCTCGGGCGCCCCCATAGTCGCCCATACGGCAATGCCGATGGCCAGCGCTAACAGCACGGTCTTTGTAGCAATCTTGTCGTCAGACATCTCGAGACGCCTCTCACGCGTCAGCGCGGCAAATCTCAAAAATTACGCCGCCGGGCCCGAAATGGTTTGTCCCGGCGGCGCCCTGTCATTCCCAGCGCTAGGGCCCTGAAACTCCCAACGTCACTTGCTTAGCAGGTACCCGGAGTGACGGCTGTTGCCTAACTCACACAAGGTCCAAGAGAGGAGCCGACCCTCAGGGCAGGCGCGCCAGCTCCTCCGAAACGTGACCGTGCTGTGTCCGCACCCAACGGTCCCGTCCCTTAGGCGTCGAAAGGCTGCTTGGCAGGCTTGGCACCGACGACCTCGGGCGGGCGGCTGATTTCATGGCGCTGCAGGCAACGGTGCAAGGATGACCGCGTCAGATAAGCCGCCAGTGCTCACCGAACGACCGCTGAATGCTGGTCAAACCCAGGGCATTCAGATCGAAAGCGGCTTTCTCGACGTCCTTTGGATCGACTTGCGGCAGGAGCTTGCACAGATCGTTAATGGTGAGACTTCGGGCTTCGCCCTGCCATGCCATCGCCACTCGCGCGTGCGAGAGCCACAGCCAAATCGAAGCGAGGACCGACCAGCGTTGTAGTTGGCGCCAGCATTTGCGCGTCGGTCAGGCCGTTCGGAATGCACGTTGGTGCGTTCTGAGATTGCACCTTCCCAATCACTGCGGGCTTTCTGAGCCTGGCTAGGGATCAATTCGCCAGCCAGTTTGACCACCACGCCGGATCGTGTCCCATGGCGTGGTGTAGCTGGCGGCAGGTCACCGCCGATTTTCCGGCGGGGTCGGAAGGCATCAGCCTGCCACGGCGGGCAAGCTGACGACGGGATCATCGCTCAACGGCGCGATGGTTTCCAGCGTCATGTAGCGGGCCCGCTGAACCGCCCACTCGTCGTTCTGCTCGAGCAGGATCGCGCCGACCAGGCGAACGATGGCGTCTTCATTTGGGAAGATGCCAACCACCTCGGTCCGCCGCTTGATCTCGCCGTTGAGGCGCTCGATCGGGTTGGTCGAATGCAGCTTGGCACGGTGCCGAGGCGGGAAGCTCATATAGGCGAGCACGTCTGGCTCGGCCTCATCCATGAAGGCGGCGAGCTTTGGCAGTTTGGGACGGAGCTGGTCGGCGACCTTGCGCCACTGAGCCCTGGCCGCTTCGGCATCGTCCTGGGCAAAGGCGGTGGCGATGAAGGCGGAGACGACGCGTCTTCCGCTCTTGCCGGCATGGGCCAGGACGTTGCGCATGAAGTGGACGCGGCAGCGCTGCCAGGCGGTGTTGAGCACCTTGCTGACGGCGGCCTTGATGCCCTCATGCGCATCGGAGATCACGAGCTTGACGCCACGAAGCCCGCGCCGAGCGAGCTTGCGCAAGAACGCGGTCCAGAACGTCTCGGCCTCCGAGGGACCGATGTCCATGCCGAGAACTTCGCGTCGGACAACGCCGCGGCTGCGGATCGCTTGCTCGATCGTATCGGCAATGCCTTTCAGATGCTTGCCGAGAATCCACGGGCGGGCCGCCAGCGGCCCGAGCTGGGGATGAAAATTCGGAGCTTTACTGTCGGCAACTAAGTACTGTTCTACGAAGCATTACCCAACGGTGTCGAGATCGTACGGGTGCTGCATGGTGCTCGCGATATCACGCCGGAGGATCTCGACTGAGGACTTTGCTTTGTCAGCCATCACACAATCGCATTTACGATTTTACGATGGAATCTCGGCAGGCACTCCAAGAGCGACTGAGGGCTGATCCAAGCTTGGGCTGATGGTCTTTCCCTGGAGCGGCTCCCGCCAACATCAAAGGCTATGGGATCGTCTGAATCAGCAGATCGAGGCTCATAGGGAGCAGTTAGGCAGGTGGCTCCCGTTGGCTCGATCGGGATCTGCATAAGCAACCTCATCGCTCGTTTGGCAGTGCTCCGTCCGTAGGATCTCCTGTGCTGCCTTGAACGCCTCAAGAGCTGCAGGAATGCCGCAATATGCCGCCGCGCGAAGCAGGCCGCCTTGATCTCGTCGACACTGGCGCCGTTCCGGAGCGTGCCCGGACCTGCAGCTTGACTTCCGCAGGAGGTCGCGGTGTGGGCCTGCAAGCTCGCGGCTCCGCGCCGTGGTCGGACGGAACGGAATGGCGCTGTTGCAGTTCCGACGGGTGTCGATATTCGTTCGTCCAGAACACCGGGCTGGAGGGGCGATCTACCTATCTAAGCCTCTGTGGCAGCTAACAGATTCCAAAATCGGGCGCTGTGGTACAATACTTGCTGTTCTCTTCGCAGCTACCGCAACCTTTGGAGCAACTCAGTGCACATTGTCGTCTGCATTAAACAGGTTCCGGACTCTGCGCAGATCCGCGTGCACCCCGTGACCAATACGATCATGCGTCAGGGTGTGCCGACGATCATTAACCCATATGACCTCTTCGCGCTCGAGGCCGCGCTCGAGCTGTGCGACCGGTTCGGCGGCGAAATAACCGTGCTGACGATGGGGCCGCAATCGGCGGAAGATTCCTTGCGGAAAGCGCTGACCTTTGGCGCCGATCGCGCCGTACTGCTCACCGATCGCTGCTTTGCGGGCTCCGACACCCTGGCCACAACGTATGCACTGGCAACCGCCATCCGAAAAATTGGCAAGGAATATGGCCCGCCAGACCTCATCTTTACCGGCAAGCAGACCATCGATGGCGATACCGCGCAGGTTGGGCCCGGCATCGCAAAACGGCTGGGTGTGCTGCAGCTGACCTACGTCGCCAAGGTCAAAACCCTCGACCTTGCTGCCCGTACAATTGAAGCGGAGCGACGCTCCGAAGGTGGTGTCCAGGTGCTGCACACGAGGCTGCCTTGTCTCATTACCATGCTGGAGGGGACCAGCCAGATTCGGCGCGGCGCGATGGCCGATGCCTTGCGTGCTGCGCGTGCACCAATCGTGAAATGGAGCGGGCACGATGCCGGCGTCGAGGACGTCTCCAAATGCGGCCTTAAGGGCTCGCCGACCGTCGTCAAGCGAGTCTTCGCTCCCTCTGCACGGGCTGAGAAAGCGGCGCTGGTTGAGGCCGCCGAGCAACCAGCGCAGGCGTTGATTGATGCTATTTTTAAGCATCAACCGAAGCTCGAAACCGATCTTGCGGCGCTCGCCCGCGATGCTTGACCTGGGAGTCTTGGCGACGATAAGCGTTACGGTCCTGAACCGCGTCAAGGTTTGGCTCTCATCCGGTCACACCGACATGCACGGAGGCGTGTAGAGCTTGGCGCCGACCGTTCAGCGGAGCTGAAGCGCAATCCTCCCGTCGGCGATCACCTCTATCTGGGCCGCCGACGATTTGGTGAAAACTGCTGCCACGGGGGTCGGGCATGTCTGCGGTCAAGCTCTGTTGTCAATCAGCTACAATCGATGCTTACTTGTCCGTTACGGACGGCCCATCGCGATGCTTGAGGTGTCGCTTTCGTGCATTGTAACTAACCAGCCAGATCACCCCGACTGCGACCGGCACGCACGCCGCGGTTAGATAAGAGGGTTCTACATGGAGACCAACATCGTGCGCTCCCTTGGCAAGGTAGCCAAACAAACTAACCACGTAATATCCTATCGCCGCGACCGACAATCCCTCCACCGTGCACTGCAGCCGAAGCTGTTGTCCGGTGCGTTCATTGATAGCGTGCAATAGGTCGCGGTTCTGCTGTTCGATTTCAACGTCGACACGGGTTCGCAGCAGATCGGCGGCGCGCGCCAACTTGACCGACAGAGTGACCTCACGATCCTTGGTCGTCTCGCAAGTTCGCATCGCAGGCGCCATCCGGCGCGCCAGGAACGACGACCATGTCGGATAGTCCGTGATCTCATGGCCTTCGATGATGGACAGTCGGGATTGGACCAGCTCGTAATAAGCTCTGCTGGCGCCGAAGCGAAACAGGCTTCCGGTCGCGCCTCGCTCGAAAGAGGCGGCCAACGCGGTCAGTTCGGCAAGCAGATGGTTGTTGAGCTTCAATCCCTCCGCGCCTTGCATTTCTTCGAGCACCTCGCCGAGACGTCTATCGATGCGATCGACAAAAGGACCAAGCTCAAGAGCGGCCGACAGACCAAGCAACGCCAACGGACGATAAGTCTCAACTTCAAGCAGCCGCTGCACCAGTGCACCAAGATTGTGCGGCGTCAGCCCGAGGTCGCAGACAAGAATTTTGGTGAAACCGTTTTCGTCGACGCGAAAATCCGAGGCCATAACACTTGCTCCGCCCTTTATGCGGACCATGGCGAGGCTGCTCTTGTCAAAAAGTTGTTCGGCGCGCCTCAATGGGGAGGCGTGCTGCTCGACATCCAACTTGATTGCGACCAGCAATTGCCCTTCCTGCCGCAAGTCGCGCATCAAAGAGTGAACCGCACTTTGGGAGTCGCCGCTCTGTCGAGCGAGCGGGCCATTCGCTATCCAGGTAAAGGTTGCGAATTCGGCATGCTGCTCCCAGCGAAGCACAACGGGTCCGATGTCGATTTGGTGATGTTTCGCTGAGAGCTGCGGAGCTGGAAGGTCACGCTCTCGACAAAACGTGACGAAGGCCCGGCGATCGCTTGCGGCCGAATCGCCCCGCGCAAGAAATGCGAAGTGGGTCACCTTAAACGGAGGAACAAGCTGCATAAACGGGCGCGCATGCACTTCATTGAGCACGGCATCGCGTTGCGAATGTAGCTTGAAACTCCGAAGATTCAGTTTATCGGGCACGTCTAAGCACCTCGTGTCAGAATTGGCGCGCATTCATCCGTGTCGCGAGCGCATTGGTGTCGACTCTAAGGGGCTGTTCGCGCGGTGTGGGGCGGGTTGATCCGAAGCCGCTCAAAGTTGCGAAACCTGCGCCAAACGCGTTGGTTGCTACCGGGCGCGCACGAACATCGCTCGACATCGATATGCTGGCGCACATAACGCGTGATGCGCAGGCTAGAACGAAATCAAGAGCGGCGGGGCCAACGCACGCAAGAGTTACACGCGTTCGTCTCCACGAGGTTGCTAATCGTCGTCGGTGGCTCTACACCGGCTGCTGTATCGTCGATTGAAGGCAAAGGCGCAAACGTGTCTCTCATCTTCGGTGCTCTCTTGTCTCACATTTGCACGCGATGCAGGATATGGGCCAGCACGGAAGTAGCGGAAAGGTTGTGTTTCTCGCGTAATGTGATTGTCGAAACTGCCAGCGGAGGATCTCCGGCAAGGAAATCGCTTACATTCGGACGGCCATCCTCACAAGGGACTTTGGAACTGTATCGCCATCAGATGGAATCCCAGTCTCATTGCGACCGCGTAGCTTGCGCTCTTTAAACCCGGCCTCTGTAACAACCGCGACATCAGAGGATGCTGATTTCGGAATGCTGACATGGCTGTCGTACTTGATTGAGCAGTCATCGAGGAATGCCGATTAGCGGTTGCGGATCCGCCTTCGGTGCAGAGACATTCCCCTGCGGTGACGACTATCGCATATGGCGGAGCAGAATCGGCATCCGACACAGGGCGGGCCTGCAGGCCGGTCAACTCCAACCTAGAGAATTGATGGCGGTGAACGTCGAGCGTTCCATGCGTCCGATTCCAAGACGCATTGCCTTGTTCAGCGGCAGCGAAGGCGGCCGAGAACTGAGCGGTCCGACGTCGCTCCTGGACATGGCAAAATCCAAGAGCCGACCTGCAGTCCGAACTGACCGACGTGCCGGAGCGCATCGTGTCCTAGCAAACCACGAGGCTGCTGCGGCACAAACTGTCCGCCTGAAAGTGCAAGATGGTGCACCATCGGACGGCACAGGTCGCCGGAAATGGGTACGGCGTCAAAGATTGCATCTCGATGACGTCAGCGGCGATGCCGCTTGAAGACCATCAACCGATCACGTCAGGTTCGCGCCAATCGGCATCCCACCGCCATAAGCGCTCCCATGCTCACCGGCTATTCTGCCACGTTACCAGCGCTCGCGTGCGCCGCAACGACATCAGTAACACCCTCGAGGGTGCGCCCGATCGGTCCGGGCCGACGACGGTGCGAAGTTGAGGGCGATATCGAGCACGCGGTACCAGGGTTTTATACCGCGATACAGCTCGGACTGTCGGCGTGGGTACGGATTCCGGACGCCGACAACGTCCATCACGGCCTGCTGCTACCCAACTTGCTGCACATCCGCGACGACGGAACCGTCCGCTATTCGGAGCGCCATAAGGCGGTGTCCAGACCTGGACTTTCCACCGCTCACAGCCGACATCCAGCGGCCGCCGAGGCCTGGTGTCAATGTTGGATAGCGATTTGCCGCGTACGCGGATCACCGAGGATCTGGCACTCTAACGGCTTACTTGTAAAGTGTTAGCCGTGCAGTCATTGCGTCGTGTCTGGTTTCCGACAATGTCGGACATGCGATGCGCCTCCTAGCCCGCTATCGATGCGCTGAGCGAACTCTGGCTCCGCGCATCGATCGAGGCCGCATGACACGTCAGCGGTTAGGATCACGTGTAGCGAGATGCTGCTTGCACGTCCAAGGTGCTCTCGGGCGATTTCCGAAGCGAAGGCTTCACAGCTCTCGATGGCTTGGGGGGGCCCCTATAGATGGTGAGTGCCGCGATGATACCGAGAGCAGCTGCAAACATCAGCCAGAATCCGGGTGAAGCCTTGTCATTAGTCCGCTCAATGAGCCAAGTGGCGACGAGCGGCGTAAACGTACCAAACAGGGCCGCCGCGAACGCGAAGGCCAGGGAAAAGCAAGTTGTGCGCACGTGCGCAGGCACGATCTCGACGAGAGCGCCCAGCATGGTCCCGCTGTAGGTGCCAAAGTAGAACGAGAACATCATCGCCACGGCAAGCAGCTTGCCGAAACTGGGAGTGCTTACCAACCAACTCAAAGCCGGATAGGCGGTCATCAACGCAAGGCCGGCAATGGCCAGCAGAACTGGCTTGCGGCCGATACGGTCGGAAACGGCGCCGCCAATTGGATTCCAGATGAAGTTGGTCACGGCGACCAGGAGAGTCACCAAGAGCGCATCCTGGGTGGACAGCTTCAAGACGGTCTTGCCGAACGTCGGCGTGTAGACGGTGACGAAATAAAAGGTCGTCGTGGTCAGGATCGCCATCATCATCCCGAGAGCGACCGTGCGCCAATGGACGAGCGCCGAGGCAAAGACCTCGCGCGCCGTGGGATGCTTTTTCATCGCCAAAAATTCTGGGGTTTCCTCCAGCGTCCGGCGAAGGAAAAAGATAAGAGGAATGATAAGGCAGCCGAGAAAAAAAGGAATCCGCCAGCCCCAGGAGGCGACGGCTTCGAGTGGCATCGATTCATTCAGTAGGTAGCCCACGGTCGCTGCGACAAAAATCGCGACCTGCTGGCTGGACGATTGAAAAGAGGTATAGAAACCGCGATTGCCTGGGCTCGCGATTTCCGCCAAATAGACTGAAACGCCGCCAACCTCGACGCCGGCGGAAAAACCCTGCAACAGCCGTCCTGCTAGAACAATGATGGGGGCGGCAATGCCGATTGTCGCATAACTGGGACAGAAGGCGATAATCACGGTGCCGACCGCCATGATCGATAGCGTGATGATCAGGCCTTGGCGACGGCCGATCCTGTCGATATAGGCTCCCAGTACGATCGCCCCCACGGGACGCATTAGGGCACCCAGCCAGAACACGCCAAAGGTGTTGAGCAACGAGGCGGTTTCGTTGTCCGAGGGGAAGAAAGCGTTCCCGATGGCGCTGGCGTAAAAGCCAAATAAGAAAAAGTCGAACTGCTCGAGAAAATTGCCGCTGGTCGCACGAAGAATGGCGTTGATGCGCGATTTGACTGTCGCATGCTGAACGAGTGTTTGTGACACAGCGAGTTTCCTTCCCGTCTGAAATGGCCGGTTGCGGAAAACCTCACGCCAGCCCAATTGCAATCAGGCCGTGATTTTCTCTTAGAGACATTACCGACCAACCGGAAGGCGCCTGATCTTTTCGGCTTATTTTCGGCGACGCTCCATTGGTGCACAAATTTTGAATTCGTTCCTGGAGACGCAAGCGCTGCCAACATCAATCGTCAGAAGCTCGCCTACTCGAGACGAAAGAGGTTCCGCTTCGATCACCGATGAGCTAGCTGTGCGAAGTCCACCGCGGATGGTATCGGCTGATTCGGTAACGCGTCTTCACTGTTCGGCTTCTAACTGCGCGCAAATTCCCGCCAGATTCAAAACATGAGCATTGAGTTGCCGGTTCGTACTCAGACATTTGCCCGCGTAGTGCAAGGTTGGCATAGCAATTGCTACAAGCGTGCAGGAACACAGGATATTGGACGAGTGCACGCAGAACGGGCGAATGGCAGCGGCGGTCCCTTTGCCTTGAGACAATCGCTCTCGGCCGGCAGTCGCAATGTCACGTAGATTGTAGCTGCAGGCCTCGAAGAGCCCGCTGGATGTGGTTCGTCTCGGCAATGCCAAACCAAGTCCGCAGGAGATGCGATGAGCAGGCAGTGAACAGCAACCGTGGACGCTTGATCCGTCCACGACAGGTCGCAGGTGAAAGCGTCGAGCCGGCCGGATGTGCCGCCTGCGCATGTCAGGCGAGCCTTCCTTGGCCTGGCGGACGCCGATATTCAGCGTGAGTCAGCAAATGATGGATGGCGCGTTTGGTCATTCGCGGGATTGGATTGCTCGTGGATGGAAATCCAACGCGAGAGGGTGGTGGCTTCAATCTACCGGCAGGTTCCTATCGACGCGCTCATGAACAGGACTGATCCCCTGGTGGCCCTGCCTGGGACCGCGAAGATGGTTGGGAGCAGTTCGCCTGTACGAAGAACGCGACCGCAAACCCGTCGGACCACGTTGGTGGCCTTCGAAAGTGCTCCTCAACATCATTCTCTCCACGGTTAGGGTTCAAATGAGGCCTTCTCAAGCGTCGCAAGTTCAACTGGATCGACCTTCGCAGATATTCTGCGAGTACTTGACTGAGCAAGCGCGAAATCTGTTTGGCCTGCATCCGTTCGCTGCGGAGATGTCTAAACGCCAAGTTGCGAGCTTGCTGCCGGAATACTTGGCGATGTCACAGGCGTTCCCTTACCTGCAGGCAGGTTCGCAAAAGGATCTCATATTTGATGCGATGCGTCGCAACCGAGACCTTCCTAGGGATGTTGAACTAACCAGCGTGGTCGCAAATTTCATCTGTTGGGATGAGACGGGCGGATATGGCCGGGTTCTCCGAGGCGGCAAGGCGGCGCTACCCGATATTCTGGCGACTGAAAATTTCCACTCAAACCTGCTTAGAAAGGATGCATCGCGACTACTCGGTAGAACAATACAGCCGAACTATAGCGCTATAACGAAGCGGTACCTGCATTCCCTCTATGCCGGATTGTCATCGACAGATCCGGTCGTGCGCTGCGCCTACATGGTCGCCTTTGAGCTGCATGCTGCGGAAATGATCCAGTCACTGTGGACCACTCTGGTCAAAACCTTTGATGCGCGGTCTGACGATCTGGAGTACTTCCGCAGTCATGTCGGCGGCGAGGATCCCGCCGAGAAGTATCACGGAGAGATGACAACCCGGCTCATTCGCGAACTTGTGCCTGCTGACGGTAATCGTCGTTTTTTGGATGAATTCGATCGAGCCTATCGGCTCAGCTTACAGTGGTGCTGCGATCTGCTGCAAACTGTCTCAATTGAGGAAGATGGCCTTGCGGAGATCGAACATCACGGCGGTTGTCATTGTGGTGCCGTCAAGTTCTACGTCCGAGCGCCGCGAGAGCTCTCCGCAGTTCGATGCACCTGCTCCATCTGCCAAATGTCCGAGTTTCTGCACCTGCTTGTACCCGGCGATAAGCTCAGAATTGAGTGTGGCGAAGAGTTTCTCAATACATATCAATTTAACAAGAATATCGCTCGTCACACGTTTTGCCGGATTTGCGGCGTAAAGCCATTCTATCGGCCGCGATCGAACCCCACGGGTTTCAGCGTAAACATTCGGTGCTTGGATAAGAGAACGATCGAAAACATAACAATAGAAGAGTTCGATGGCGAGCATTGGGAGGAAGCGTTCCGCCCGACGCACGAGGATTGGGAAGCCACCCGTTAAGATCAAACTTGGAGTGAAGTCGCATGGCGCGCGCAATGAACGATAGATCTCGTCTGCTTTCAGAAGAGGCTCTCACCAAATACCGTATAGAGCTATTGGTGAAGGGTACGGTCGTGATCGCCCCTCAGACATTGTTCACCCAAGATGATCTGGCGAGGATCGATCAGCTCCAGATGGAGATTCCCGAGGAAGAGGTGCGGGTGGGAGATGCCGGCGACTCGCACAACGTCTTCGTGAAGCGGGTGAGGGTAGATCCGCCGGGCCGCCCTCCGACCAATGTGCATGGCAAAGCTCCGGGGCAGATCATCGAATTGCTTGAGAGGAAAGACCGCAGCTTTGCGCTGAAAAAGATCTTGGGAGCAGCGTCAGATTACGTGATT
The DNA here is from genome assembly GCF_002532045.1 of Bradyrhizobium sp. C9. GTDB lineage: Bacteria > Pseudomonadota > Alphaproteobacteria > Rhizobiales > Xanthobacteraceae > Bradyrhizobium. The sequence continues at coordinate 143,287 of NZ_NWTG01000017.1, forward strand.
CGCCGATGCCAAATGCATCGACTGCCTCCCGGTTCGTTCGTTGGCATCCACTTAGACGCTGAGAGCGACCCTGACTTCGAGTACTCCGTGATTGTGCAACTCGCGAGGGACTTTGAGGGTGGGGAGTTCGTGGTCTATCCGAACGCGTACGAACAGCAGGTATTTCGACCGCCGTTTGGGGCCGTGGTTGTCACCACATGTAAGATTCGACATGAGGTGAAGCCTGTGCACGCCGGGGAGCGCCGATCGCTGGTGTACTTCTGTTCAAAACGCGGCGGCGCGAATCGCCGGATCATCGAAAACACTGCTAACGGCCTGTGAGGACCGTTAGCGGAAACGGCTTCGAACGGGTTGAGGACGCGGGCCACCTTCTGGCAGACGCTGCCTAATTCGGAAGAGCGTGCCTTGAATCTTGGTTGGTCTACTTCGAGCGAAAACGGCAACTACTCACCTGACGTTCCCAGTAGCGGGTGTCAAGTACAGGTTCGGATACGGGGGCGGCGTCGAATGAATGGAGGAGTTTAAGAGGTCCGTGATCTCAGTTGGCCATTGCCAATAACCGGTGCTGCAGATCGCGGGCAGTTGACCTATCGCGCGCGATCACCAGGCACTCCACGGTGCCTGCCTCTTGATCGACGGCAAGCGGGATCACGCCCTCCTTGCGTGTGCCATCGAATAGAAATCCATACCTGACGAAGCGATCAAGCGCGGCCTGAAGAGAATATAATGGAACGTTTCTCACGGAAGAAATGACGTGGCGACTGGAATAGTCGGTGCCCAGCAGCCGGACGGCAATACTATGTAATACTGACCCTCCGCCCCACCGGCCGTTCGCTTCGTTAAAGAAAAGCCGGCCGTCGCTCGCGAAAATGCCATCAATGTTGATCATTCCGCGATATCCCAAGGTTCGCGCCAGCTCGACAAATCGGTAGGCGTGCGCCTGGGCAGCCAACCATTGCTCATTCGTCAGGTCGCTTGGAAGCTCGAGCCCTGTCCAGATGAGCGCTCGTTCGGATCGGTCTTCGCTGCGACGTAGACGGATGCTTCCACTGTTGATGAAAACGATGGAACCATCCTCCTCTATCTCATACTCAAGATAGAACGGAGCGCGAGCCAAGTGGTACGATTCAATGACCAATGTCTTGCATGATGCTGTGGTCATCTCAGACCAAAGTGCTTGAGGATCAAACGATGGCCAAGCAACTGTTCGGGTATCTCTCGCCCCAGGAAGTGCTCCACTTTCGTTGCCGGTCAGGATAACATTGCCGACCCCGCCCGCTCCATTATCCAACTTGACGATCACGTTGCCGGTCTGTGACCTCAAGGAGGTAACCGCCCTGAATAGTTCGTTTGGGTTCGTGGTCGCGCATCCACTGGGCAGTGGGAGCGCGACACTTGTCGCCAATTGACGGAAGTGGCTCTTGCGGTTCAAGAGATCCGGCCCTCGCTGCAAAGCGAATTCGTGCCCGCTCTGCGGGATGCCAAGCAGCGCCGCCAAGCGCGCTACGCCTTCACTAGAGTAGCAGGCAGATATTCTCCAAGTTGATTTCTGGCGAATATGGCTGTTGAGTCGCTCGACGAAAGCATTGGATAGCAGGGTGCAATCGTTGAGAATCAGCGATTCATGGGCGTCGTCAGGCACAAGCGTCGAGAGACTCGAGGCATCGAAATTGAGCGTCGCGCCGATGAAGGATAGCAGGTCTGCCGGGATTGCTACCGGAGAGACTATTAGGTCGCCCTCATGTGCAAACCAGGCAGACCGGCATGCGGAGTTGGCGGAAAGAGACAGTTGAGTTGCTGTTAGATCGCCACCGGACATTTGAGCTGTCCCGGCATTCATGATTAAGATCCGAGGCAACGACAATCTCCCAGACGCCTGGCGTGATTAAGCATAGACCGCCATGCGAGCAACGATGAGTTCGCCGCGACGCATGGTATGGAGGTGCCGACCGGAAGGCGGTATTGCGCTGCCTCGATATCTCCTGTGGTGTAGTCGGGAACTACGGCCAACCAATCCGCCGTTCTCAATTGCTGTCTCCTTCCGGGCTTGGCTGCGTATCGAGCTCTTTCAGCATGAAATGCTGGACCTTGCCCAACGGCGTCTTAGGCAGTTCGTGCGTGAATATGATTTCGCGCGGTACCTTAAAACGGGCGAGCTGCGATTGAACATGCGTCATCAGCGCTTCGGCTGCGATCCGGGACCCGGGTCGCCTGACCACATAGGCGATCGGGACTTCTTCCCAGCGTGGGTCCGGTCGACCGACGACGGCGCATTCGGCGACATCCGGATGGCCCATGAGCACACGTTCCACTTCCGCCGGATAGATATTCTCTCCGCCGGAGATGATGAGGTTCTTCTTGCGGTCACGGACCCAAAAATATCCGTCGGCATCGCAGCGGCCGATGTCACCAGTGCGATACCAACCGTCACTAAAGGCCTCACGCGTTGCCTCTTGATCGCCCCAATATCCGCAGAAGACGTTGGGCCCACGTATCGCGATCTCGCCTGGGGTCCCGGGCGGCAACTTGGTGCCCACATCATCGATGATGGCTGCTTCGCAGCAAAGGCCAGGCAGGCCGCTTGCGCCGTCAGGTGCGAGATCTGCGCCGAGCTTGGTATAGACAGCGATGGGAGAGGTCTCGGTCGCACCATAAACCTGTAAGACTGGCACTCCGCGCCTCGCAAAGCGCTCGACAAGGCGCTGAGGTACCATCGTCGATCCGGTACAGATTGCCTTGAGTGCGGATAAATCCGTGCTTGCCCATCGCGGATGGTCTGTGAGCGCTTGCATCATGGCAGGGACCAGGGCTGCAAGCGTGGGTCGGTCATGCTCGAATGCATCAAACGTTGCCTCTGGCGAAAAGCGGCTTTGGATAGTTACCGTCGCGCCATGATGCAAACCGGGGGTCGTTTGGATATTGAGGCCGCCGACGTGGAAGAGCGGCAAAACAGTCAGGGCGTGATCAGTCGAGGTTAGGTCATGCATGTGCTGACTCATAACCCCGTTCCACAGCAACGCGTCCTGACGCAGCACAGCGCCTTTAGGTCGCCCTGTCGTGCCCGAAGTATAGACGATCAGAACCGGGCAGGACAGATCCGCACCTGGAGTGGGTTCGTCACCACAGCATTCGTCCAGAACGTCGTCCAACTTGCTTCCGCCGGGCGGCGCGAAGTCCAGGCCGACGAGGCAGATGTCGGGGAGTTGCCGCGTCAGAGCCGGCAAGACGGCGTTAAATGCCTGTTCAAGCACGAGCACTTTTGCTCCGGAGTCGGAAAGAATGAAAAGCTGCTCGGCGGCCGCAAGGCGCCAATTCAATGGAACAAGGATTGCACCGAGCCGCGCGCAGGCATAGAGCAAGGTCAGATAGTCAGGCCGGTTGAGGCTGAGGATCGCGATCCGGTCACCCCTCTTGATGCCGAGTTGGCGCTTGAGGGCGTAGGTGACACGCCCGATCCGTCGATTGAAGCCCGAGTAGCTCAGAGCGTGTCCCTCGAAACGGATCGCGGCTTTGTCGGGAGCATACGCAGCGTTGCGCTCGATCAATGTGCAGAGATCCAAACTCATCCTCCGTGAGCTTCGCAAGAGACGCTGGTTCCGATGTCGTTCAGCTGGAGTTCGGATCTACTTCGCCAGACCTCGATTGAGTGCTTCCGGTACCCATTGTCCAGATTATGATCCCGCGGCCCGAGCAGGACGGAGCGGTTCTTGATGGCTATCATGGGGAGCGAACGATCGACACTGTTCGAGGTATCAGGCACTTGATCCACTTGCTCGCTCGGAAGCAGTCGTGTGCATCTGCCCGTAGTGATAGGTGCACCATGACGACTGTTTCTTGCCTGGTCTTTGACATACAGGCTCGCCGCACATATATGCCGACCTTGGATCTCCATCTTTGAAGCCGACAATGGCTCGGCATTGGCCTTCAATGTGGTCGATAAGCAGGACCTTCTTGACGCCGTCCGGTTCTTTCAACTTGCTGCTCCGCGATATCGCGCCATCGCTTCGGATGCCGCGCCAGTCACGCCGAGCGACACTTGCAACTCAAGTTTCTTGAAAAGATCCGCAGTCGCATGGGCCGTCGCACACTTGCCCGAAGAAAAGCTCCCACCAGCATCGGGAAAGTGGTGTGAATCGAACCAAATGCTGGTTCTGCGAGCTGAGTGCGGTACGGTCGTCTTGCCGTTCGGTTGCAAATGCGGGAAGCGGCGGCGCCCTGCGAGGGCTCGCGATCGAGGTGTACGCTGATCCTTTCCGGCATCGTCTCGCTGGCGCCTCGCTCTGGGACAGCCGCATAGTATTGGTTCTGGAATGCCGAGGCGTTCACAACTAACTGCGAGCCGCGGTGCTGCGATCAAGACTCGCTGCACGAGCATCTCGACCGATTTGCTGTCGAGAATGACGATCATGACCAACGCTCAGCGTATGTTCTGACGAGGTGAGACATTCGTATCCTTCACGATTCCGACGGCAGACGAAGACTCGCGTCGTTTTAGGGATCGTACAACTTAACGTTACGTCCGATTCAAGCCCTTTTGGGCAACCCGCGGAACATGCCAAAGCTCTCAGGCTTGCCGGTAAGGCGCTGCCAAGCGGTGTCATGTCGACAGCAATTCTGCGCCAGGGTCTGCGTCAGAAAGTCGCTTGGGACGAGGTTCGCAAGCGACGAGGCCGTTGTCGAAAAGCCCACGCTTTCGCGAACGGGCATCCGTCGTCTTTCCCAGCCATAGCAGATATAACGTCCGCGGTGCCGTTATTGAATGCTTCACGGCGCATCTGTCGGGCGCTGACGCGGCAAGCCCAGGACAAGATCCGACGATTGTGTTCGACAAGTCGGCTTGATGGTAGCTGACCTCTTTGCGCTGTTCGAGCGAGCCACGCGAATGTGCGAGCGTGCCGTCAACCGGTGCACGTCGCGGTCGCGGGGTCCACTGGAGCGAAGATCATTGCAGCGTCTGATAGAGGCGATAGAGCAGCCGGGCGCGCGGCTCGATCGACGAAATGTAGAGTTGCTCATAATGCGTATGGGCGCCCTTGCCGTCGACGCCGAGACCGTCGAGGGTTGCGGTATGCGGCGCGGTGAAATTGCCGTCCGAGCCTCCACCGCTGAATACATCGAACAGCTTGAAGCCGAGCTCGGCAGCAAGGCTCCTGGCGTGTTCGTAAAGTGCGGCGCCGGCGTTGCTCTTTTCATACGGTGGACGGTTCAATCCGCCGATAACCTTCACGCTGACACCATGGGTGCGTGAGGTGATGCCGAGGATCTTCGCAACCAACTCGTCGGCGTTGGCCATGGTCGGCACCCGCATATCGACTTCCGCATAGGCTTCCTCGGCGATCACGTTGGACTTGGTGCCGCCACGGACGACGCCGACATTGACGGTGACGCCGCGCCTAAGATCGTTCATCGCCTCCAGTGTCTGGATCACATTGCCAAGTTCCCGGATCGCGCTGCAGCCATCTTCGGGGCGCGCACCGGCGTGGGCCGGCGTGCCCTTGACGAAGACCTCAAAGCGCGCAACGCCTTTGCGTCCGGTGACGATCTTGCCGCCCTCGCGCGCGGGTTCGGTCACCAGCACATACTTGGCCTTGCGGCCCTCGGCCTCGATCAATGCCCGCGAGGTCGGGCTACCGATTTCTTCGTCCGATACGTAAAGCTGGGTGACGCCAAGCGGAGGGCGGACATCATCGGCACAAACCTGCCGGAACGCGTGATACGCGAGATAGGCACCGCCCTTCATGTCATAAATGCCAGGGCCGAATGCCCTGTTGCCCTCGACTTTGAACGGCAGGCGCTCGATGAACCCCATCGGATGAACTGTGTCGAGGTGGCTCAGCACGAGAATGCCCGGTACGCCTTGGCCCCAGGACGAGCGTGTGACCAAATGATCGCCGCAGCCCTCACGTCCCGCAATGCGGTCGACGCTGACCGACAAGTCACGATAGCTCGACGCGACGAGATCAGCCAGTTTATTGACCTGATCCGGCCGTTCCGTTGGAGACTCGATCTCGACCCAGCGACGGATGCCGTCGAGAATCACCGCGGCTTCGAATGGATTGCTGGACATAGATCTGACGCCCTTCGAATTTGACTTTCATTGTTCGCAGAAAATCGTGATAGAATCCATTGGATCGCATCATGATCTAACGCGAAGACCTTCAGAGTCGCCAACGTTGTGGGTCAGCTGAGCCTCTGAAGTCTAAGTCTTGCCGCAGGCAATGATGCTACGCCGGTTGAAATAAGCAGCTACCAAACTTGGTAGGATCCAACATGCAAGCTCGAGAGCCGTTAGCTGTCTCATGAACTGTGGCTGTTCTGATCAATTCCTCCGATAGTTGCGCAGCTTGCATTCCCAATACTCGTCCGTGAAGATGTCTGTGGGCACTGGCCTTGAACACGTCGATGCCAAGGCCGGCGACGAGATCAGTGGCGTCTACCGGTGCGCATGCCGACGCAAAATAGCGGTTCGGTTCGCCATCGAGCAATCGTGAGCTCGTGCTCGAGGTGGAACCCGGCGTCGCGCGTTTTTATACTCACTTCGCAAGATGAGTATAATCCCGGTTAACCTCGGCTTGGGGGGCGAATCAGCGCGTCCGATTCCGACCTCTTGTGCCAAGCCCGCTCTGGCGCGTTCTTGTTCGCATCAATATGTCGTCCAGCTTGAGCGGGTAGCTCACCTTTTGTGCTGGCGTGGGGATCGCGGCTCGCGGGAAAATACGATAGGTGCCTTCGTGACGCAGATCATGAAATTGCAGGTCATCGATCTTTAACGTGTCGCAGGCTCGCGTGAACGCCGCACTCACCGAACGGTGCCTTTAAGAGAAATCGCGCTCAATCAAGCAGCAAGGTTCGAAGCGCGCCCCGGAAGTTGATCAATGGATCGCCGTGGCCGACCCGGGTCGCGACAATTCGTCCGATAAAGATGGTATGTGTGCCAATCACCTTGTGGTCGTACAGAACGCATTCGAGCGCACAAAACGCGTTCAGCAATAGCGGTACATCGAGGACGCCCTGCTTCCAGGGCGCGGTATCGAAGCGGTGAACACCTTTCGCACCCTCCTGACCGCCAAAACGTAGCGCAAGGTCCTCCTGGTCACTGCGCAGAAGACTGACTCCAAAGCTGCGACTGGCGAGTACCCCGTCATGCGTCTCGGAGCCGACTTTTATGCCAACGAGCAGGCACGGTGGCTCCATGCAAATGGAGGTCACCGAACTAACCGTCAGTCCACGTCGTTCGGCGGCCTTTCCGGTCGCCACGATGGCGACACCGCTCGCCAGATTTCGCATGGCCTGACGGAACTCGGTCGCTTGGACAGATGGAATATCCCGAATCCTAGGAGGGGACTGGTGGCTCATGACCTGCCTCTGGAGTTTTACTCCAATTTTCGGTGTCTCCGTTACGCGCAGATGACCTTGATTCCTTTGCGCCTGCTATTGGGCGCACGGTGTCGCATTGCGCAACCAATGGCTGCCCCTCTCGCCGAGCAGCTCAACGCGAGGAAGTTTTCTACTTGGGAGTGCCCTGTTGATGCACGTGTCAGCGGCGATTCGGCCCGCTGCGTCGATCGCGACCGCGAACAGTCCGGCCGGATGTTTTTCGCTTGTAGCAGCATAGGCACGCTAATTTACTCTCAACAGAACACGCTTTTTCGCATCGAGAAGATGCCCATCTAGCGTCGCGTGCAGCGCACCTCGTAGCTCCGGCGGGATCGAGCCGTCTGTGTCGATCAATTCCCGAAACTTTCGAATGATGTGTTCTATCGTTGCAATAGATCCGAGTGTTTCCATATCCTGTGAGGACATTCCCGATGATCTCCTTTTGCGCAGCGCACGAGCGCTTCGTCGCGGTCCCCGACTTCAGCTGAGTGCCGCAACAGGCTCTTGCCGATAAAGAAGGGGGCTCTCGCGCCGCGTGGTTAAGGCGAATTGTTTGATCAGTACGCGGACAGACGGCAACACCGTCTTCGAAAGCTCGCAGAAGCAGCGCGCGTCCGCGGCTGCTATCCCTTCGCGCTTGTGAGCATTGGTCTTGATCAGAAAGTTGGAACATCGATCAACTCGGCTGTCACGCATTGGAAACCGTGATCAGTCGCTTCAGTCGGGCGGCCGCGGCGCCGCGATCAAGCGAATCCTTCCCAAGTGCAACGCCTTCCTGCAGCGTCGAGGCCCGGCCGGCTACAATCAAAGCCGCCGCCGCATTCAAAAGCGCGGCGTCGCGAAATCGACTTGGCGCACCATCGAGCATGCTTTGGAGCGCGTCGGCATCGCCGCCGTCCAGCGCTTCCTTGCGGCAGCGGCGGAGACCGGCTTCTTCCGGCGTCACTTCGAAGGTGCGGATTGTACCCGCCTCGAGCGCTGCAACAAAGGTCTGACCGGTAAGGGTAATTTCGTCGAGTCCGTCCGAGCCATGAACCACCCATACCGATTCCGCACCAAGATTCTTCAATACATACGCCAAAGGCTGGACCCATTCGCGAGAGAATACTCCGATCATCTGCCGCTTGACTCTGGCCGGATTGGACAGAGGTCCGATTAGATTGAAAATCGTGTGGGTCCCAAGCGCGGTCCGAATCTGGCCAACGCGGTGCATCGCCGGATAATGGGGCGCCGCAAACATGAAGCCGATGCCAGCTTCGTGCACGCAACGCGCAACCGCCTCAGGCTCAAGGTCGATCTTGACGCCGAAGCGCGCCAACACGTCTGCGGCAAGCGAACCTGAGGACGCAGCGCGGTTGGCGTTCTTGACAACAGGAACGCCGGCCCCGGCAACAATAAAGGAGGCGCATGTCGACACGTTAACCGACCACATGGGGCCTTCGCTCGTGCCAGTGATATCGATGGGATCGCATGCCGCCTCGACCCGCGGCATTCTATCCCGAATCGCCGAGGCTGCACCGGTAACTTCTTCGACCGTTTCGCCGCGAACCCGCATTCCCATCAACAAGCCGCCGATCTGAGAAGGGGTTGCGTGTCCCGACATCATGCTGTCGAAGGCTAACGCGGTTTCCTCACGCGTCAGAGTGGCGCCGCTGGCAACTTTGCCAATGATCGATTTGAGCGCTTCCATCGAACTTTCCACGATCCCTGTCCAAAGCTGAGGCTGTCCGTTCAACGGGGGGGGCGTTGAAGAGACGTGACATTGGTGCATCGAAGCAGCTGCCTGCCTCCTGGGCGGCTGATACTTCATTGGCCCGTGCGTATCGGTCGGTTGGGCGCGGGGCCCTGGGTGAGGCTACAATCTGACGCTACGTGAGGGTCAAGCTCTCCATTTTTTGGTGCTGTTAGGACAGCTCATCGGCCGATCAGAATAGTGCAGGCGCGCGGACGCAAGCGCCAACGTAAATGTCTCGCGCCGGTGCTTGTCGAGGCTGTCTCTTGATCGTGGTGTTCCGATCCGGTCCACGGAAGCGTTCGGCCTGCGGGCGCCGCGTCGTCGAGCGTTGAAGCCAGCTTCCATTACCTGTTTCGGGTCGAAGCCCGACCTCATGGCTACCAGAAAACAGCCGGCCAGATTGCAGGAGAAGGTGCACCGAACGTCACGAACACCATGCTCTACTGCTTTCACGGATTGGCCGTCATCGAACTCTACCTGCTGACGGTTGCGGAAGGTGGTATGTCTCAAGCCGCATCTCGTGTTCGGTCCTGCCTTATAGCCGGAACACGCCATACTGCGGTACGTCGATCGGCGCATTGAGCGACGCGCTCAATGTAATTGCGAGGGCGGTTCTGGTGTCGACAGGATCCAGGATGCCGTCGTCCCAGATTTCGGAGGTCGCATAATAGGCGCTCGATCGTTCGTGATATTCTTCAAGAATTGGCTCTCGAATGGCTGCCAGTTCCTGCTCGGAGAGGCGTCCGCCCGCGCGAGCCAACTGTCGCGCCTTGACGTGGGTGAGAACGCCTGCGGCCTGCTCAGCGCCCATCGCGGATATCTGGGAATTAGGCCAGCTGAACACAAATCGAGGATCAAACGCGCGTCCTGACATAGCGTAAGTGCCCGCACCGTGCGAGCTATTGCAAACGATCGTAAACTTTGGCACGGACGCTCCGGACACCGCCATGATCAGCTTAGCGCCGTCCTTGGTGATCCCACGCCGCTCATATTCGCGGCCAACCATGAAGCCCGTGACATTCTGCAGGAAGAGCAGGGGGGTCCGATTCTTGTCGCATAATTGGATGAAATGAGCGCCCTTCAGCGAGCTATCGCTGAACAGCACACCATTATTGGCAAGGATCCCGACTTGATATCCATGAAGCCGCGCAAAGCCACATACAAGTGACGTGCCATAACGCGGTTGGTACTCATGAAATCGGCTGCCATCGACGAGACGAGCGATGATCTCTCGCATGTCAAACTGCGCTCGGGCGTCCTTTGGAATGATACCGTAGAGTTCGCAAGCACTGTAAGCGGGAGGCTCAGGAGCCACTCGATCGATCCTAGTTTTCGCCGGTTGGCGGAACCGAGCGACGACGTCGCGGGCAATCGCAATTGCATGCATCTCGGAGCTTGCGACGTAATCACTGGTGCCCGACACGTTGCTATGCATGAGGGCGCCGCCCAAATCTTCGGCCGACACGTGTTCTCCCGTGGCAGCCTTTACGACCGGGGGGCCGCCGAGAAAAATCGCTCCCGTACCTTCGACCATAATGTTGTATTCACTAAGCGCAGGGACGTAGGCCCCTGCCGCGGTGCAGTGGCCCATGACGATGGCGACCTGCGGCACTCCCATCTTCGAGAGAATGGATTGATTCCGGAGTATTCGACCAGCGTGGTAGCGATCCGCAAAGAATTCGGCCTGCAAAGGCAGGAACCCGCCGGCGCAGTCGCACAGATGAACCACCGGCAGACGGTTTTCGATGGCGATATCTAGGGCCCGCACAATCTTCTTGACCGAGAGCGGATACCATGCGCCGCTTTTCACGCTGGCATCGTCGGCATGAACAATCACCTCCCGACCCGCTACAATGCCGATGCCGACGACCTGCGCGGCGCTGGGCACCTCGCCATCATACGCCTTGTTGGCGGCCAGCGTGGAAAGCTCTAGGAACGGAGTTTCCGGGTCGAGCAAGGCTGCGAGCCGTTCGCGAACAAACAGTTTGTTCTGTCGACGCAGTCGCTCGAAGTCCCGTTCTGGCCGGTGGAAGCGGGCAGCGCGTTGCCGTTCCTTCAATTCGGCCGCAAGCTGTCTGTTGTGGAAATCGTTGCGGCGAAACGCTTGTGAGTTAACGTCCGCTACGGAACCGATCCGCTGCATTTCAGCGCCCTTCTTCGGAGAGCGTGACCAGCTCAGCGTCATGCTCGAAGCTTTCGCCTTCCTTGACGTGGATCCGATCGACGATGCCGTCCTGCGGTGAGCGTATCACCGTCTGCAGCTTCATGCTCTCGATCATCATCAGTGCCATTCCCGCCGAGACTGATTGGCCAGGCGAAACGGTAGTCGCAACAACTACGCCAGGCATCGGCGCACGGGCGATTAGCGGGCGTGTTTCGTCATTTGCGGAAGTGAGCGCTCGCAATGGGTCATTGTAGCGCACAATGCGGGTTCTGCCGCGTATATGCAGATGAATCAGATCGCCATCTATGGCGAACCTGACCGGTTCGCTTTCCCCCGCAATGGTCAGGATGCCGCTGCTTTCACCGTGATGCGTGAACGCGACGGGGGCAACCACTCGGTCGCGCAAATGAAGCCGGTAGCCCTGCTGGCTGGTTGAAAGCCATAGCCTATGGTCTACGCGGTCAACCTCGAATGAGTGATACACGTCAATTTCTCCAGCTGCCAAATGCTGCGTGAAGCTCGGGCACGGCGTCAGCGGAAGCACGCACCGGTCTCGTCAGGAGAGCGGCGGATGCCAGGAACGCAGACAATCCGGTAGCAAAATTGTCCGTTGCAAGATGCGGGTTTTCTTCAAGGTATCCCGTATGGAACTGACCGCCGAGAAATGCCTCGTCAGCTAGGATCCGGGCGAGCAAGCTTGCATTGGTCTCACACCCAAGTAGAACAAGTTCTCGAACCGCGCGATGGGCTTTCATAGCAGCCTCTATGCGGCTTGGGGCATGCACGATAATCTTTGCAAGCATCGGATCGAACGCCGCCGTGATGTGCTGACCTCGCATGATGCCGCTGTCGATCCGTACGCCGTCCGGATACTCGAGAAGAAGCACTTTACCAGTGGTTGGAACGTATCCGCGTTCGGGAGCCTCCGAGTATAGCCTGAGCTCGATCGCATGCCCGTTCGAAGCAATATCGGATTGCGAAAGCGCGAGTTTGCGGCCGGCTGCGGCATAAACCTGTTCGGCGATCAGGTCGACACCAGTGACCATCTCGGTCACTGGATGCTCGACTTGAAGGCGGGTATTCATTTCGAGAAAGTAGAAGTCTCCTTCGCTGAGAATGAACTCAACCGTTCCAGCATTTTGATATTGCGCCGCACGGGCGATGCCGACCGCGGCTTCGCAGATCCGTGTCCGCAATTCTGGTGATAACGCGGGCGAGGGCGTCTCCTCTACGATCTTCTGGAAGCGGCGCTGCACCGAGCACTCGCGCTCAAAAAGATGGACTAGGTTACCGAAGGCGTCACCCAACACCTGTACTTCGATGTGCCGCGGGATTTCGAGATATCGTTCGACATAAAGTCGGCCATTTCCAAAGTAGCGACGCGCTTCACTGCGCGCCTGCTCGATGGCTGCTTCCAATGCATTTGGGTTGCGGACAATCCGCATGCCCTTGCCCCCACCGCCCCCCGTCGGCTTCACCAGCAAAGGAAATCCAACAGCTTGCGCTCTCGAAACGAATGTCGTCGGATCATCGTCTTCGATGGCGCAGGGAAGGACTGGAAAGCCGTTGCGCTGAACGAAGTTGCGGGCCCGGATCTTGTCCCCCATGAGTTCGATGGCTTCCGGAGCAGGCCCGATGAAGGTAATGCCTGCCTTGATCACAGCCCTGGCGAACTCCGCACTCTCGGAAAGCAATCCATAACCCGGATGCAGCGCCCCAGCGTTCGCCTTGCGAGCGGCAGCGATGATCTGCGCAATGTCCAAATAGCTCGCCACCGGCGTGCGGCCGCTGATCGGAATTGCCAAGTCGGCCATGGAGACGGCCGGGGTCAGGGCGTCTACCTCGTGGTAGACAATTGCCGAACGGAGTCCAAGCTTCCGCAACGTTTTGATGGTTCGTGCAGCTATCTCGCCCCTATTGGCGATTAGAACCGTATCGAAGGGTAATTTGTGCATTCGCCTATCCGGACAAGCACTGTGGCCAGAGCTTCTGTCAGTTGTGACCGATTGGTACGGCTTTCGACGGCCCGCGCTTGATCGCTTGCCTTCGTGGAAGATCAGGCTTGATCCATTTCTGAATGTGAACTGGCACGCTCACGGCCGGCGATCCCTCACTTTGAGTCACTGTTCGTCTTGCCAGTATCTCGAACGGAGATCACGTAGCGACACTGCTGGCTGAGGCTCGCTTGCTTTGATCGGAGACAAGACATAATGGCGGCACGATCAGGTATGTGGCTGCTGCACAGGCGGAACACGTCCTCCATGCAAGCCTCCTTCTCCTCCGGGGTCGGCGCTTGGTCGCGCGCATTCACCTGTCCGGGGATTGCGGCTGTCATTGCGACAGCAAGAGCGATAGCGCGGTAGTTGGCATTGAGAAGCGAAGCCAAACGGAGTCGTTGGTTTTGAGTCATGGTATCTTTCAAGCCGGTGGTGCAGCGGTTGTTGTTCGGCGCGCCAAACGCAAGATGACCTGACGACCGGAAAATGGGCCCGGGTGCGCGGTTCTCATTATCTGTCAGGAAGCGTCGAGATTGTCGAAGGTGGTCCCCACTTGTCTAGGACCGTACAATCTGACGCAACGAGCGATTCAAGCCCCTTCGTGGGCCAAATCGTCTGAAGATGTTTAAAATGCGCATATTCCGTCTTAGGCAGGACGCCTGCGCGACGGACTTCGGATGGAACAGTGCACACAGTATTGCTGTGCGGCGCCTATGCATGGCACCGCGGCGTAGCCAACGAGATGAGCCTCGCTGGTACGTAATTGTACGTAGCGCGGTTGTCGCATTTCCTTGATCTGAGAATTGCATGCTCGCCGCCATGAATCCAAAAAGCAAACTCTACGAGCCCAATCACTGGCGAGGCCGTGCGGAAGCAACGCGAAAGAAGGCGGAAGAACTCGCTTACGGCAAATCCAGAGATAGGCTTCTTAAGATTGCTATCGAATACGACAAGCTGGCTCTGCGTGCCCAAGATTGGCAGACGCGCCAAAACGAGAACGATGCGTTGTCCGACTATGAGTTGTGAGGGCTGGCTGCGCTTGGGCAAAGCGCCCGTGGGCATACCGGCTCGCAGTTTCATTGGTGGAGCAAAGGTCGCTCAGCGCGCTTGGCGCGGCCAAGTCTATTGCAAGTCTGTATGCGGGGTGAGCCGAGCCGTTCGGCAGGGCGACGAATCTCGGGGGAAAGGGACGAGGTGGCCGCGCGCAATATTTGGTATAACGGCCTGCTCCTGTTGCGATGGGATCGGGAGTGCTGGCGAGGCTGGGGACGCAATCCCTGTCGCCATCCTTGCGCAAGCTTCACAAAGCACGTTTCTGGCCTTAGTTGCGCATCTGGGCGCGGTAATAGCCGATGTCATCCGGCACGTTGGCGGGTCATGTCAGTCCGCTGATTCGAGGCGTTGCCCTGCTATCTCCGCCTCTTTCGTTTGCGTCGCGAGAGAGCCGCACGTCGTGTCTAGGTAGTCCGCCAAGTGTTGACTTGGACCAAGAAGGAAGAGATCTCCACTGCCAGACTGGCGGTTGCCTGCTTGATCCTCGGCACGATTCGATCGGAACAGTCGCGGCATACGAGTGGTCGAGAAGCGCTCGTGTGCCGCACTATTTGTCGAGACATCGTCGTCGATTCTGTATCGCTCATAGGAGCGCTGCGACGAGCCAGCAAATACTGGCCCAGAGCAGCGCGTTTAGGAGCAACCCAAGCAGTGGCCACAGGTTCCATTTCGTTTGCGTCGGCCAAGATCCGCAATCACCGCCATAATGCTTGATCATGGGGTGCTTTGGTGTGCGCCAGTGCATCATTCATCCCACGATGCGCTGGCCCACGGAAGCGGGCTCGCGTTTGGTTGTCTCGTATCACTCATGAGTTTCGCGATCTTCCTTCAAGGCTCGAGTGTCAGAATTCCGTCCGTATCGTCGCTCAGACGAAAACCCCGCGAATTGCCGGCCTGCTCGGCGCTTCAGCGTTCCGGACAGCACAAATAGCCCGTCGTCGATTGACGAGACCGGATATGGCCCGTCCTGTTTGCTTCGTTTTCCTGACCGCAGCAATCAGCATGCCACGAACGGAGATGTACCGGCGCCGCTTTGACAAAAGAAAAATGCAACTTGTCCAGTTCAGCGCCATTGTCTAGCTGCCCTTAGTCGAATTCGCGACACCGATGTCTGAATGCCAACGCCAGGAGGTGCGTCGTCAGCGACAATGCGGTCCGAAAGATCGCCGTTAATCGCGATTGAGTCTGAGGCAGTACGCTAGGCCTAGTCTCCTTCCCTGACCGCTAGCTGACGAAGAGCCCTGAGAGGGAAGAAAAATGATAAGATGTTGTCAGCTCACTCAATGACATGTTGGCTCAGCTGCGGCTTCGATGCGAGCTAGTTCGAGTTTGCGCTCTTGCAGCCTGACCATGGTCACATAGATGACGCATTGGCACTGTTTCAGACCGCGAGAAACGTGCGCTGCGACCTATCGAGTACCCACATGACAGCGCGGACCGACGCGCCGTCCTCTTCGAGTCATAGCGGCGGGAGCGCGCGGGTTTCGAGCCAGAATGGAATCTACAAGCAGGTATCACATGCGATCATATGAAGTTGCCGGGATGACGATCGGTTCATCGGCGATGATTTGATGGGCCATGATCGGCCTCGGTCCATTTCATATGCTCAATCAGATCACCGGCTGATCTGCACGGATAGGGCAATGATATCTGTTTGGACGTGCCAAGGCTCAAGGGCGGACCTGCCTGAAGGCCGGCGCTGTTCGGCGATGAGAGGCCAGGCTAGCCAGCATAAATGAGCGACATGGCCCTCGCGAGACTCGACGTGGCGACGGAATTGTCCATCGGGTCCGCCCATCGGGTCAACCATGGGTGTAACTTGCCGATTCGTATCGAGCGGATCGTGCGCAGCCTCGCAATCAAGGGGGCAATGAGCGTGTTCGTCGTGTCCTCAAACACGATGTGAGCGTTCGAAAACCAAGAATTAGGAGAGCAAGTGATGATGGACATCGGCGTATTTCTCAGCAGATGGTTCGCTGAAGAGTGGTTTTGGAACGCCGGGGTGAGGACCGAGCTGGCGCCGGTTGATCAGTTGCCAGACAACGTCATCTACGTCGACTTCAAAGCAATCCGCGAGGCAAAGGAGGGGACGTGCGAGCGCAGATCATAGAGAAGCTTGAGGCCGGCCGGGTAAAATACGGCCAGTTCGCCAGCGTTCCTGGATCAGGCCCTTGCGGCCTGTTTCTTGTGCAGGGACCCTGCGGGTGTGAACTCAAGATCAGTGGATTAGTTCGTCCTAGCTGGGAGCACGTCGCTGTCTCGACGGCGCGGCGTTGTCCAAACTGGGAAGAGATGTGCTTCGTAAAAGACCTGTTTTGGGATGAAGAGGAGTGCGTGATGCAATTGCATCCGCCTCTTTCGCAATATGTGAATAACAGCCGGTATTGCCTGCATCTATGGAGACCCACTGATCGAGACATCCCGATGCCACCGCCGAGCTTCGTAGGCATTGTTGGGCTAAGGCCGTCCGACGCGGCAATGTTGTTTGCGCGGATGAGTGCGACAGCATGACGAGTTGCATCAACAATGTCCGCGCAGAAGCGGGCGCTTGGTTAGCGCAGAAACGTCGGTTCTGCGCCGCCGGAAGGCAGCACGATTGCCGGACATGTCGGGCTTTTCTGCCAGTTGCAACGTGCCGGAGGGCAGCCGGAAATCCGGCTGCCGCACAGGTGGTCATTAAAGTGTACTGAATCGGCAAGATTTGCCTCATATGCATCACCGCGGCTGCTTTCATTGTGGGCAGCATGATGGGATTGGAATTAGGTTTTGGCGGCGTTCAAGCCAGTGCTTGTGGAAAGGCGCGTTGATCGGGGGGAGCAAAAACGGAAGTTGTATCGATGGATGGAACCGCTTCAAGTGGAGCCATGTGCTCGTCAGCCCCAGCCACCCGCCTGGAACAGAGCTGGCGATCAAAACGGTGTGCCTGCAATAGGGAGACATGGATCGATAACGGTTCCAAAATTGTCGGCTCGACAGCTAGTCGTCAGCTTGCGGCAGTATCCTTCAGAGGCAGAGCATGAGCATCCCGCACTCGCTCTGAGGAAACGTGCACTGATGAGACAGGCGAGCTATCATGTATAGTCGAGTGAGCGGACAATCCATTGGCTCCAATCGGGCTGATGAATCGGCTCAGTCGGTGGACAGTGGCAGCTTTGCGCAAGCACTTGCGGAATGCGCGCGACAGGAGGGCCTGTCAGATGGCGAGTCGCCCGACCAAATGGGGAACTGCTGCAGCAAGCCAGATACCTCAGACGCAAGTATTTACAGTCCAGGCCCCTCCGACCCAAGCACATCCTCCCTGTCCTCCGAATCCAGTCGATCCTCTCCGGCTCGGCCGATCCGTGATCTGTTCGATTACAGGACCGCGGAATTGCCTGAGGCCAATGTCAACGGTATCTGCGTTGGTTTGGTAGTGGAGTGGCTACTCAATCTCCACAGCAGCCCCTCATCCCGAATGAGCGCTCTGCACCCGGGCACCCAAAACCATGTTTCGGCGGCGGCGCGGCAGCGGCGATATGAAAGAATCAAAACTTCGTTGCGAAACGATGGGGCGGCCGGTTCTCACAACCTTCAGGCAAGAAGCGCAACGCTGCGTGAAGCGGATTTGCGGCCGTCCAACGAAGAGACGCGATATAGGTTTGGCTCATCTTCGCGCATTGCCCGGATAGTGGACAAAGTCACCGCCGATCCGTCGATCTATTTGATCGGCTTGCGTTTCGCCGCAGGTGGCAAACACACAATGGCAACGTCGACATCGAATGCAATGACGACCCTCTTCGACCCAAATTATGGGGAGTTTACTGTTCGGTCGGATCAGATGGATGAGGTATTCAAAAGTCTCGCCGAGCGTTACAGGAAGCCCCCGAACCGACATGAGATATCGACGGTCGTCACACAAAGGGTGGGGCTGAGGGTTCGGAGCTTTTAACCAACCTTGCCGTGTTCACCGGCCTTTCGCGGCGGGAAGACGATGGAGACCAACAGCAGCCACGTCAGTTTAAAAGCAAGCAGCTGTGGACTGCGAATCTGCTGCTTCAGCATGCGCAAACGAGTTGAAATGGAGCTCGCCGCGGCCTGGATCTTAGAGGTTCGCTTGATTGAAGGCCAAAAGTGAGAACTCGTGCATTCTTTGCGTGCGGGCGCTATAATTACGAATTCGGCCGGAATGTACGGAGCCTGTCGAGACAAAGTCATTGCTGGCGCGGGCGCGGCTGTCCCGCGGTCTGGATTGTCCGTGAACGCTGCTTCACGTGTTGAATACCAGCTTGCGAACGAACCCATCCAAAACCACCCTAAATCATCTGCCGCGTCAATACGTCTATTCTCAGCGTCTGGCGAGCATCATCATCGAGATCTTGCTTCGGCAGGCCGTGAAGTGTTGTTTTCCGACCCGTCGACATCTTCGGCAGGAACTGTCAGGTCACCTCGGCCTCTGGTTGAAGACGCATTCGTTTTGAGAAGCCATAGATGGCCTGAGACTCACGCCTCGTACGTCAAATTCCGGCCGACGACTGTCAATGCGGGAGCGTCGCGGCGTCTCAATAGCCGCTATCGCCGGCGTGCTATCGATCTGCGGTTGTCCGCGTGAATCGTACGACTCGTGTGAATTCAAACAAAATTCTGCGCTCCGGACCGGTCGACGCGCCAAGTCGTCGGCATCACCAGCTGGCTGCAGCTGCGGTAACGGTCGCGAAAAAAATGGAAACTCCTCTTCCTTCTCATCCGGCTTTACCGGCCCACTTGTGAGATTCGTGACCAATGTAGGAAAGTTGACGAAACGCAGGCGTGACAAGCCCCAGAATCAAGCATTTTCGGTTGGCGCGCCGTTTGCTTCGTTCACGGCGTCAGAACTGATCGCTTCCAAGCAGCGGTTGGTCAGGAGGTTACCTATGTTGCGAGCTGAGGTAGAGCGATACATCGAGTATCCCGCGAAACAGCGTCGTCTACTCTAAAATCTCAAACAGAACGCTACAGGTCTTCGACGTATGGAGACCAATTTGAGATACGCAATCGGACTGCGTCCATAACCCCATAAGTCGCATACGCCTTCGTGTCCCAGCGGCGATGTCTGGCACCTGTTTGGATGCTTCCAGATATGTGTTCATAGAAGTCATTGTGAAGCTATGAAAAAAAGTCCAGCGGTCCCGCGGATAAATGAAGCGAATACGCATCCCGTTGATGTGTATATATCTCCCGTCAACTTGACAGCCAATGGCAGAGCGCATCTGGGCCATGCCGCTGGGCCATATCTCAGAATGGATGTTGTACAGAAGCACCTGAAGCGGGCGGGGCATCATGTCCGTTCTGGACTGACGACTGACGGTTTCGAGAACCATGTCCTGGTCCGAGCGGCTCTTGAGAACGTTGACCCGTCCGCCTTGGCACATGGCTTCCATATCAGAATTGTTGAAGATCTCGCCTCCGTCGGTGTCGTTTTCGATCATTTCGATGATCCAGCGTATGGCAGCAATCTGCAGCGCTTTTCGAAGGTCGGCAACGCGCTGATGGGCGCCTTATCTGCAGCGGGCTCGCTTCGTTTCCTCGCGGGTCGCTTACCAGTGGACGACGCGGATTCTACTGCCAGACCAGAAGAGCGTTTCTGCATTGGAGGCTGGTTTGGTGCAACCTGTCCGGTTTGCCTGGCATCTGCGGGGAGCTTCTTCTGCGAACAGTGTGGACATCATTTTGAGCCCGAGGAAGCGCTGAATCCACTATCCAAGCGCGGGCGGATTGTCGAATGGTTGGAAAACGTCTCCGCATTCCTTTCAATTGCGGGAAAGGACCGACTTCTACGGGCGTGGGACGATACGGCCATCGAATCCAGCTTTCTGGAGATAGGGAAAGGGTACGTCGCACGTAAAGGGCAGCAAATGCGGCTGACCGTACCGGGACTACACGGGCTGGCTTGGAATTCACGACATTTCAACAGCCAGCAGATATTGTTTAGCTACTCCTCGTTACTCTACGCTCATTCTCTCTATTGCGGTTATAAGGACACGGAGGGCACCCACAAGCCCAATCCTTTTGCGCGCGAGTCCAATGCGTTCCTCATTGGCGGTACCGGTATCGATAACACAATCCCGATGCTTGTCGGCGTTACTGGATGCGCATTGGGTCAGAACTCGTTCCGCCCATTTGATCGAATTTTTTTCAATCACTTCCTTCGGCTGAACGGTTCGAAGTTCTCCACAAGTCGCGGCCACGTGATCTGGGCAGGCGAAATCGCTCGAATTCCAAATATATCGGTCGACGTCCTCAGAGTGTACCTGTCGGAAATCTGCCCGGAAGAAACCGAGATTGACTTGGTGCCAGAGCGCTTGGTCGATCGTTACAACGCGGTTCTCGACAAGATATCTGTGGCAATCGACCGCTGCACGGAGTCCCTAAACTCGATGTCTTCTCTCGCTGGATGTCACGTTGATGGTGCGATGATGGTTACGTTGGATCGACTCTACGAAAAGCAGTGCGCCGCGCTTTCGCTCGACCGTCTGCGGGTATCGCAATCGTCGCGGCCCCTTATCGAATGGGTTGATCATCTTGATGGCTCGCCGAACCATAAGACCGCCTACGCCTGGCTTATGGGGCTCTGTATACTGGCTTGGCCGCTGATGCCCAAGATAACAGAAGCTCTATGGCGTTGGCTCGGTCATAGCGGCCATCCAGTTGCCGCACGCGCTTCTACGCCTTCACCTCACCGAAATGGCGCGGCACCGAAGATCGATGGGCGCAGGTTGGCGGTTTCAGATATTGAACGATGCCTTCCCGGAAGGATTGCAGCGTGACAGTCGCAAACATCGTTCCTGCCGAGAAGCTGCCCGGTGCAATGCCGTTAGAAGTCTCCATTCCTTTCATGCTTGGTAGTATCAGCTTGGCCGCATCCTATGGCTCGAGCTTCTCTCTCGTGGACGCTCTGCGGTCAATTCAGCAAAGCGCCACGACCGCCGGAGCCGTTATCTCGACCGGTACGATCGCAACGGTACTGTGTTCGCTAGTGGTCGGCCGGATCGCGGATTCACTTGGCTTAATGCGAACTATCACCGTAGCCGCATTGATGATGGCGGCCGCGATGATATCTTTCGCATTAGCGTCAACTTTAACGCTCTTCGCTTACGTCGGAGGACTTCTTCTCGGCATTGGGTGGTCCGGCTTCTATATGCTGGCGCCGCTTCAAGTCCTGGGTCACGTGCGGGCTGAAGCCCGTATCAAGTATCTGACCTTGCTTTCCGGGTCTCAAATGCTGGGTATCGGGCTTGCTTCTCCTCTCGCGCGCACCGTCGCGGTGACTGCAGGATCCTACATTGCGGTGTACGCCCTATTTGCGGCTGCATGTCTCGTTGGCGCGACGTTCTTGGAGTTCGCCGGTAGGGGGCTGGCGCAAGCTCCTCAGACCAAATTGCCAACTATGCGTCTCAACGTGGGAGGCGTGCTAAAAGCCCTCAAATCAAACACGCGATATCCGATCATCATGATCGGGCTTGGGGCATGCGTCTTCGCCGGTCTTTTCACATTCCAAACGCTCTATGCTGCATCGCGATCGCAGTCTGCCGACACATTCTTTCTGGTGTTCACCCTGACAGCCGTCTTCATGCGGTTTGCTGTGGCGCCGATAATTGGAAGATTTCGCCTTGAACGCGTAGCCGCGGTTCTCAGCATATGCACTATCGCAGGGCTATTCATCCTCTTCGTGAACGTAGGCAGTACGGCGAACTACATCATCGGAACAATGATGTTCGCGCTGGGATACGGTCTCAGCTATTCGACCCTGAACAGTATGGTCGTGTACATTGCTGACACGGATGGGACGTCGTTGGCTATTGCTTCTCAAGTCTTCACGCTCTCCTACTTCATTGGCCTATTCGGATTTCCATACATCGCAGGGCAAATCGTGAGGGTCGGCGGCTTCGATCATCTGCTGATAGCCATGATGGTACTTATGGTCGCGAATGCAGTCCTTCTTGCAACTCAAGTGTTCTCGGGCAGCCGAGAACATTGACTGGCTCTTTGTAGGGATCATGAGATGCTGAAGCACGCCGACAGCTATAACGTCATCGCGATCGGTGCGGGGCCGGCTAATCTGAGTCTGGCAGCGCTTGCGGCTCCGATTCTGGACATTTCGTTGAATGTTCTTGAGAGCTCAGAGAAGGTAAAGTGGCATCCCGGCCTGCTTTTGGCAGGTGCCGTCATGCAAACCAGCCCGCTAAAGGACTTGGTCACACCGGCTGATCCGACGAGTGCATACAGTTTCCTCGCCTACTTGCACGATAAGAAGCGACTTTATCAAGCTATTGTTCGGGGGCTGGCGTCTGTTACTCGTAATGAATTTGAGGACTATTTGCGCTGGGCAGCGGCGAAGCTGGCGAACATTCAATTCGGCGAGCACGTGAGCGCAGTCGAACTGCGCGGCGAGGCCTTTAATATCATAACGAGTTGCCGCAATTACCAAACCGCTACGATTGTGCTTGGCGTGGGCAGGGTACCGTCTGTTCCTGAGTGGGGCAGGAATGCGCCGCCAAATGAGGTGTTTCACGGGAGTACCCTGCTCCTGCGGCGACGTGAGCTTTCCGGCAAGCGTGTCGTGGTCGTAGGTGGCGGCCAAAGCGGGGCTGAAATATTCCTTCATCTTCTCAGTGGTGCATGCGGTCCATTGGGAACCCTGACCTGGGTGACGCGCCGCGCAAGCATATTCGCGCTCGAAGACAGTCCTTTCGTCAATGAATGGTTCTTTCCGCAGCATGGTGATTGGTTTTTTGACCAGAGTGAAGCCGCCCGGAAGCAAATTCTTGAGCGACAATCGTTGGCGAGCGATGGCGTGAACTGCTCGACGCTGCGCGCAATCTACAATGCGCTGTACGACCGCGAGGTTCATAGACGGTCCTACCCGGCGCACGTAAAGATATACGTGGACACCACGGCGGAGGACTTGCGCGGCATGTCTCCCTTTCGCTTGGATTTGCGTCAGCGGAAGACAGGCACTTGTTCACAACATGTCGCAGACATTGTCGTCTTAGCCACAGGCTACCGCACCGAAATTCCATCGTTTCTGGAGCCGATCGCAGGCCGGCTCAAGGTCTTGAATGCCCCGGGTGGCTCGCAAGAGATCGTGGTCGACAAAGAGTTCTTGGCTCGCTTTGACGGTCCCGGGAAGTGCCGCTTGTACGTCCAGAATGGCGCACGCCTTCAGCATGGCATCGCTGATACAAATCTAAGCCTGGTCCCTTGGCGCGCTTCGCTAATCCTCAATTCGATCATCGGCCGCGTAGCCTACGATTGCGGGCCGGGAACTGGCGTCATCGAGTGGAGTAGCGTTGGCTTCGACGGCTCCTGCTGACCGGCGAACAAGTCTGCCACGACCACGGGATAGTCTTTCGGAGTATGCCATGAAGAATGCACGGTTGATGGCCCTGGGCGACATGACTGTCTATAGCCCCGGTGTCGTCTTGCAGCACGTTGAAGAAATCGGTGATTCCGGGACCCCTTGTCCCGTCGAGCTCATCGAATTCCAGCTGGATCCGTTCGCTGTGTCGACGCCTCATTCCCATTCTTCCTGCGAGATCTGGCGCATCACGAGCGGGCAAGGTCGTGTAATAACCGACGATGGAGAATTGGCTATCAAGGCAGGCGATCTGGTGTTTCTGCAGCCGCATCGAACCCATTATTTGGAAAATCGCGGCAGCGAAGTCCTGAGCGCTTTGTCTATCGCCTGGGAGGGAGCTCGATGACCGACAGCATTTACGACCTAGCGGTCATTGGCGCCGGCGTCATGGGCCTGAGTGCCGCCTTTATTGCAGCGAGCAGCCGGCCAGGGGATAGGATCGTCATCTTCGATCGAGAGACCGTTGGGGCAGGTGCCAGTGGGTTTGCCCCCGGAATCCAAATCAACATCGGTCGCAATGAAAAGGAAAGAAGCCTCCTCAATCGTGGTACAAAGATTTGGCAAGAGATCTATCCTCATGGGCGGCCCGGCGGTCGAGATTGCGACGTATTGTGGTTGACGCGCGATCCGGAAGAACTCACGCGAACGAGCTGTGTGGTTAGCACCGTCCCATCGACTTCTTTTGCACTCAGGGAGAGACTTTCCTCGCTGCCGCAGTTTTTGATTCCCAGCGATATGGTCGTGGCGCTGGATCGGGGGTCTTACTGTCCAGTCAATTCAATTGTTCAGGACCTGGCCCAAAGGCTCGGGGCTATCGGGACGTCGATACGGGAGCGCACATCGATTGCACGGATACGGCAAAGACCGAGCCATCTTCTTCTTGAGAGCTCTGATCATAGCGAACTCCTGGCAAGACGGGGCGTTCTTGCAATTGGTCCATGGCTGCCAGACTCGCCGTTGCGAGCGCACCTCGCCAATGAGCCGCGGTTGCGAGTTAAAAAGGTCGTCGCGCTTCACTTGGCGGCCCGCCCCACTACGAACTGTCCAATGGTAGGCTTGTTTGATGACTATGCGTTCCTGATTCCTATGATCGAGGAGGGGTATTGGCTGTTCAGTTTCACCTCGCAAGAATGGGATGTGATGCCTGACCCAGGTGGGCTGCACGTTAGTTCGGATGATCTCGCGCGCGCCACCGCAATCCTGACGAAATGGTTTTCTCCTGACATCCCCGCAGTAGCATCAGCGCGTGTGTTTTGCGACTGCTATTCTGACGATGGTGTCCCGTTCTCTCGCCCAGCTCAAGATGTCGCCGGTCTGTATGTTATTGGCGGTGGTTCAGGTAACGGTTTCCGTTTTGGGCCGGCGTGCGCGGAAGAGGCAATTGGATCGCTGTATTCTCACCATCGATAGTCTTCGGCGTACCGTGATGAAAAGACATATGCCGATCGGTCTCGAAGCCAATCCCTATTACGAACTTGCAGATGCCGTTCGTGAGACGTCGAGATCGACCATGATTATTGATCTCAGCGCCATTGAATCCAACTATCGAAAGTGCCAGGCGCTTGCGCCTCGCAGCGCTTGCGGCGCCGTTGTCAAAGCCGATGCCTACGGTCTTGGCGCGACACGTATAGCGCCCTTCCTGGCGTCCCTCGGATGTGCGCATTTTTTCGTCGCCGATGTGGAGGAGGGCATTGCCCTGCGCGATGTGCTGCCATCATCGGCAAGGATCTATATGCTGTACGGCGCTAGTCCGGGTATGGAGTCGGCGGCCGAGCAGCACAATTTGTTGCCGATTCTCAACAGCAGGGAACAATTGGAGGCCTGGCTTCGGCATTGCCGACTTCGCAATCGCGCGCTGCCAGCAGGAGTTCATGTCGACACCGGCCTGTCTCGATTGGGTTTTTCCACCGATGAGTTGCACACAATCGCCGAAAATAGAAACGGACGATCTGAATTTCCTGTCGTGCTGTTGATGAGTCAGCTCGCCTGTGCAGAGTGGCGAAACGAGATCTGTCTCCAGCAGCTAAATCGGTTTCGTAGACTTTCCCATTTGTTCCCGAATGCGATTCTTTCTCTATCGAATTCGGCCGGATTGTTCGCCGGGCGTGAGTTTCATTTTGACCTCGTGAGATCGGGGGGGGGAATTTTCGGCTTCGCGGCGTCCGATGATCCAGATTTCAAGCCAATGCAAGTTGTTCATCTGCGAACGCAAATTATTCAATGCCGTAAAGTCGAGCATGGGGAAGCGATTGGATACTTCAGGTCCTACATAGTAAAGAAGCGGATGCGGGTCGCGACCGCCGCGATTGGTTATGCAGATGGCTTTCCACGTAATCTGGGTAATCGAGGGTATGTCTTCATATATGGTCGTCGTGCGCCTATCGTCGGCTTTGTTTCGATGGACCTTATCACCATCGACGTAACTGACCTGCCCGAGAGCTGGACGCCGGCCGGGACAGTGGTGGACCTCATCTGCCCCGAGCAGACTGTCGCAGATATGGCGT
This sequence comes from Bradyrhizobium sp. C9, assembly GCF_002532045.1. Taxonomy (GTDB): domain Bacteria; phylum Pseudomonadota; class Alphaproteobacteria; order Rhizobiales; family Xanthobacteraceae; genus Bradyrhizobium. The sequence goes on from NZ_NWTG01000017.1 coordinate 169,490, forward strand.
CAGCCGCGAAAATGTTGAGCGACGAATTGACCACGGCGATGGGACGACGATGCCGCAGGCTTTACGTCTCATCCGCAAGAGATGATATGAGGCACCGGTGAACTCCTCCGCGCTCCGATCCCAGCAAGTCAATCGAGCGATTTACCTATGCGATGAAGGCGGACGTCTCATGCGTCCCAGCTACTTCACTGCCGAGGTGCGTCAATTTCATCATCGTGAGAGACTGTTTTACCTCGATCTCCTGTGCACGACCTACTACAAGCTAATCATAGAAGTAGGTTGTAGTGGCTACCGCCTTATCGGCATCAAGAACGATGACAATGATTATCTTGGCATCGAAATAAATCCACCTCGTATTCGTCGGTTAAAGAGCAGGAGAGGAGCGGTTATCCGCTGCGAGGCAAAAAAATTTTTCAAAAGAACGCGGCTAATCGATGAGATAATGCGCCGATATGATGGAAAGGTGCTCTGCATACTGCCATTTAATTTTATTGGCACGATGGATGCGCCGATGGAATTCCTGTCGCTGGTCTGTAAATCGCCTTTTGATCTAGCTTTGTCGCTCTTTTCGACGAGCGAGACGGCAACGGTGGCTCGCCACGAATACTATGACCTTTGTGGCATCACCGTTCAGGGGGTGGCGCGCACGGATGACTATGTTCGATTAGATTGCTCCAACGGTTTCCAGGCGTTCGCTTTCGATCCGGTCTTTCTGGTGAACCACATATCGTCGTATGGCTTCCGCTTGAATGACATGGAATGTTATGATGTATGTAACCTCCTTCATTTCAAAAATGAGTCATCCTGAAATGAGCGGTCAGTAATGCCAACGAAGCCAAAAAATAGACACGAGGTCATCGACGCCAGCCGGATCACTAGAAAGCAAGCACGGAAAAGCGGAACTAGTCGCATAGCCCGGCACCATCAGGCAACGATGAGCTTGCAACGAGCCAAGCCCAGACCTGCAACGCGCGCGATCGGGAAGATGACCCAATCCGGAGTTTCTTTCGGCTTTGTCCCTGCTTTCTAGATGAAGCAGAAATCGTCCCTCCTAGCCTCGACATTCCGAGAGCAAGGCGCCCTCTTCGGCTTTCTTCAGACTGTGTCGCCCAAGTCACCAATAGGCCGGAGCTTCGGCCTATGTTGGCCCTGAGCGAGGACTTTCATGTACGACGTCTACTTGAACGAACGGAACGACCTTCTCGTCGTTCCTCGAGGCAATTCCATTCCGATCGATCTCAACAGGAACTGGCGGAAGAAACGTGTCGTGCGTTCGGTTAGCGAGCAGATCCGCGAAGATGTTCGGATCTACGGCTACCATCGGCGAAAATTGCCGCTAAGTCGTTCGATGAAAACCGTAGCTGACAAGCTAGCTTGATCTACAAACAATGAGCGATCGACAAAAAATAGCGAACGGTCGTAAATGCCTCGCGTTTCATTTCCGGACCGATCGGCGCAACCGAGAGCACCAAACCGTTTTCAGGGGCCGGCAAGCGATCGCCTACCACACGCGTGATCGTTAGGGACGAATAGAGCTTCGGAAAATAACACGTGTGAATCTCAACGAGGAACCCAGGCTTCCTAGGTATCTTAATCCTAAGCTGCACCGTTCCTCAGCGGCTCCGTTGGCCCCTAACCCTCGGCGCTTTGGTCTGCGAGATCGGAAAAAAACCTGATAGCCCGCGGAGCTGCTCGTCATCGGCGCCGTCGAGCGGTAGGCAGGTGCGATCGCTTCTGCATCATGCGCGGAATGAGGGATCCAATAATTATCGCTCATGGGACGTCATTGATATGCTTCGTTGATCGGTGAATTCAATTCGCGCTCGATCAGCGCAATTCTACAGCATATCTTGCAGGTTCACCCACCGTCATGTCGGAAGCCGATCCGTTTGAAGACCAAGGGGTCGGGAGAAAAGTCGGACTTACCAACTTAGGTCAGAGCCGGATCGCCGCTGATTAAACGACTTTCTGGCTTCGGCGTTGGCGTTCTCGGGGCCAACCGCTAATCCACTTCGGGCTAGCAATGGCTCCCTGGTGCAAGCTTGGCCGAAGAAAACCCCGGCATTGCTGCCAGGGTTCTGCCTGTCGAATCTTTAAGCGAGGGATCAGAAGTCCATGCCGCCCATGCCGCCGCCCGGAGGCATCGCGGGACCGGGCGCGATCTTCTTCGGCAGCTCGGCAACCATCGCTTCCGTCGTGATCAGCAGCGCCGCCACCGAGGAGGCGTTCTGGACTGCGATGCGCACGACCTTGGTCGGGTCAATGATGCCCTTGGAGACAAGGTTGCTGTACTCGCCGGTCTGCGCGTCGTAGCCGTAAGAGTACTGATCCTTCTCTAGGACTTTACCGACCACGACCGAGCCATCTTCACCGGCGTTGATCGCGATCTGCCGAGCCGGCCAAGACAGCGCCTTGCGCACGATCTCGACGCCGGTCTTTTGGTCGTCGTTCTTGGTGCGCAGGCCCTTGAGCTGCTCGGAGGCCCGGAGCAGGGCGACGCCGCCGCCCGGGACGATGCCTTCCTCGACAGCCGCGCGGGTCGCGTGCATCGCGTCATCAACGCGATCCTTGCGCTCCTTCACCTCGACCTCGGTCGCGCCGCCGACGCGGATCACCGCGACGCCGCCTGCGAGCTTGGCGAGACGCTCCTGCAGCTTCTCACGGTCGTAGTCCGAGGTGGTCTCCTCGATCTGCGCCTTGATCTGGGCAACGCGGGCGTCGATGTCGGCCTTCTTGCCACTTCCGTTGACGATCGTGGTGTTCTCCTTGTCGATCATCACCTTCTTGGCGCGACCGAGCATCTGCAGCGTGACGTTCTCGAGCTTGATGCCGAGGTCTTCCGAGATGGCCTGGCCGCCGGTCAGGATCGCGATGTCCTGCAGCATGGCCTTGCGGCGATCGCCGAAGCCCGGAGCCTTGACGGCCGCGACCTTCAGGCCGCCACGCAGGCGGTTGACGACGAGGGTGGCGAGGGCTTCGCCTTCGACGTCCTCGGCGACGATGACCAGCGGCTTGCCGGTCTGCACCACGGCCTCGAGCAGCGGCAGCAGCTCGTTCAGCGAGGAGAGCTTCTTCTCGTTGATGAGGATGTAGGCGTCGTCCATCTCAACGCGCATCTTGTCGGCGTTGGTGACGAAGTAGGGCGAGA
>NZ_NWTG01000018.1 GCF_002532045.1 Bradyrhizobium sp. C9
GCTCGGGGCCCATGGGTGCGATCGGCACCCGGCTTTCCCTGCGCCCTCTGTTCAAGGAGAGGGCGGAACGAAGAGCAAAGCTCGGGCAGATCATGTCGCGAGAGCGCGAAAATATGACTCACAGCGAACCACAAATTCGATGTCGTCCCGGTCAAGCGAAGCGCGACCCGGGACCCATAACCACGAATGCCAGTTGCTATGCACCGCTGGAACGACGAGTCCCGCCTACAACATCTGCTGCGGCGTATGGGTCCTGGCTTTCGCCAGGACGACGGTGGTGAATGTGGCGCCGTCATCGCGCCATTCGCGGACTTGCGCCGCGAACAGAGAATGCCGTTACTAGATCGGCTTGCCTGTATACGGCATCGACGCGGTGAGGCCGCCGTCGACCGGGATGGCCTGGCCGTTGACGTAGGACGCCTCGTCGCTTGCCAGGAACAATCCCATCGCGGCGAGTTCGTGCGGCTGGCCGGGGCGCTTCAGCGGATTGAGCTGGCCGATCTTGTCCTGGGTGCCGCGCTCCTTGGCGCGATCGAACACCGGTTTGGTCATGCCGGTCTCGATCAGGCCCGGGCAGACCGCGTTGATGCGCACGCCGGTGCCGGAGAGCGAGTAGGCGGTGGTCTGCACCAGGCTGATGACGCCGGCCTTGCTGGCGCCATAGGGATGTCCGCTGGCGCCGGCCTTCAGGCCCGCGACGGAGGCGGTGCAGACGATCGAGCCTGAGCCCTGCTTGGTCATATGCGGGATCGAATGCTTGATCGCGAGGAACGGCCCGATCAGATTGACGCGCAGCACCTCCTGCCAATGTTCCGGGGTCTGATCGGCGAGCGGCACGAGGCCGCCGCTGACGCCGGCATTGGCCCAGATCGCATCGAGCTTGCCGTACTTCGACAGCGCCTTGTCGATGAAGGCCTTGACGTCGCTCTCCGAGCCGGCGTCCGCAGTGACCGCTTCGACGGTGCCGCCGGCATCGCGCACCAACTTGGCGGTCTCGTTGACGCCGTCGGTGCGATCGACCGCGATCAGCTTGGCGCCTTCCTTGGTGAACAGCAGCGAGGCGGCGCGGCCGATGCCGCTTCCAGCGCCGGTGATGATGACGGATTTGCCTTCGAGGCGGCCCATGGTTTTTCTCCCTGTTCACATGGTTAGTTCGAGTGATCCTTGGCGCGTCTGCCGCGCGACGGAATTCAAACAAAATTTCAAACGTCCGAAGCACTTGAGACGATGTGCGGCGTGACGTACAGCGAGACGGGACAGTATTGAAGGGCTCATCCGATGTCCAATCCAGACAAGCCTCACGTGACGGTGACGCGGTGGTGGTGGGTTCGCCACGCGCCGGTGCGCAGCGACGGCGGCAACATCTACGGACAAGAGGATATCGACTGCGACACCGGCGACGTCGAAGTGTTCGAGGCGGTCGCCAAGATGCTGCCGCGCGATGCGGTGTGGTATTCGAGCAATTTGAAGCGCACGCACAAGACCGCGGAAGCGATCTGGGCCGCGGGTTTTCCGAAGCCGGCCAACATGACGCAGGAACGCGACTTCGCCGAGCAGCATCTCGGCCGGTGGCAGGGCATGAACCGCGCCGCGCTGCTCGCGCGCCAGCCTCCCGGCAGAAGCTGGTTTGCCGACGTCAACGAGCCCGCGCCCGGCGGCGAGAGTTTCATGGATCTCTACACGCGGGTCTGCCGCACCATCGTGCGGATCACGGCCGCGGAGCCCGGCAAGAATATCATCGCGGTCGGCCATGGCGGCGTGATCCGCGCTGCGGTCGGTCTTGCGCTCGGCGGCCAGCCGGACCGGGGCCTGTCGTTCGATATCGACAATGTCTCGGTGACGCGGCTCGATCATATCGCAGGCGTCGGCCTGTCGACCTGGCGGCTGCCGATGGTGAACCAGCAGCCCTGGATCGCCGATCCGCGCCACGCCGCGATGCATCAGCCGTCCGGACCTGAAGTCCGCCCGGCCAGCAAGCTTGCGTGAATGCCGCTATCGCAACACGATAGCGCTGCCTAAGCTCGACACAGAATTCAAACGCTTACATCAGGGAGAGAAACATGACCTTGTTCGACATGAAGGGAAAAGTCGCCGTCATCACCGGCTCGACGCGCGGCATCGGGCTCGCCATCGCCGAGCGCATGGCCGAGCACGGCGCCAAGGTCGTGATCTCCTCGCGCAAGGCCGACGTCTGCGAGCAGGTCGCGGGCGACATCAACGGCAAGTTCGGCAAGGGCACCGCGGTCGCGATCGCCGCCAACATCTCGTCGAAGGAAAACCTGCAGAACCTGGTCGACGAGAGCAATCGCGCCTTCGGCAAGATCGACGTGCTGGTCTGCAACGCGGCGTCGAACCCGTATTACGGTCCGCTTGCCGGCATCTCTGACGATCAGTTCCGCAAGATCCTCGACAACAACATCGTCGCCAACAACTGGCTGATCTCGATGGTGGTGCCGCAGATGATCGAGCGCAAGGACGGCTCCATCATCATCGTGTCCTCGATCGGCGGCCTCAAGGGCTCGACCGTGCTCGGCGCCTACGCGATCTCGAAGGCCGCCGACATGCAGCTCGCGCGCAACCTCGCCTGCGAATATGGCAAGCACAATATCCGCGTGAACTGCATCGCACCCGGCCTGATCAAGACCGATTTTGCGAAAGCGCTGTGGGACAATCCGGACACGCTGAAGGCCTCGACCGCGCGCTCGCCGCTGCTGCGCATCGGCGTGCCTGACGAGATCGCGGGCGCCGCCGTGTTGATGGGCTCGCGCGCCGGCGACTTCCTCACCGGCCAGACCATCGTGATCGACGGCGGCGCGACGATCAGCTGACGCGAAGCGTCATCTCCGGGGCGCGCGTGGGCGCGAACCCCGATGCGCGATTGCGCATCGGGGATCTCGATCCGCAACGGCTTTATTCCACCGCCGCGTACACGCCGTTGCGCACCAGCGAGCGGGTGTATTCGCGCTGGCCCGGGCCCTGCATCATGAAGACCGCGATCAGGTCTTCGCGCGGATCGATCCAGAAGAACGTGCCGGCCATACCGCTCCAGAAGTACTGGCCGACCGAGCCGGAGAATGGCGCGACGCCCTGCTGCATGCGCACGGCGAAGCCGAGGCCGAAGCTGTGGCCGGGCGACACCAGCGTGCCCTGGACCTTGACGCCGGTGCCGAGGTGATCGGAGGCCATGAATTCGAGCGTCTTGCGTCCGATGATCCTGGTGCCGTCGAGCGAACCGCCGCCCAGCAGCATCTGCGCGAAGCGGGCATAGTCCATCGTGGTCGACACCAGTCCGCCGCCGCCGGATTCCATCGCCGGCTTCTCCAGCATGTTGAACAGCTGCACCATCTCGTTGGTCCAGGGATCGTTGGCAAAGGCCTCGGCGAGCCGGCCGGCATTGGCTTCCGGGGTGTGGAAGGCGGTTTCGTTCATCTGCAGTGGCGCGAGGATGCGCTCGGTGAGGAATTCGCCGAGCGTCTTGCCGCTGACGACTTCGATGATGCGACCCAGGATGTCGGTGGAGCGGCTGTAGTTCCACTCGGCGCCGGGCTGGCAGACCAGCGGCATGGCGGCGAGCATGCTGGCGTGCTCGGCATTGGTGATCTTGCGGCTGCGCAGCCGCGACTGCTTGTAGAGCTCCTGCACCGGGCCGTTGCCGGTGTGGTCGTAGGTCAGGCCCGACGTGTGGCGCAGCAAGTCCTGGATCGTCATCTGCCGCTGCACGGGGACCAGCTCGAGCTTGCCGTTGTGCTCGACGCCGACCTTGGTCTCGGCGAATTCCGGGATGAACTTCGCGACGGGATCGTTGAGCAGGAAGTGGCCGTCCTCGAGCAGCTGCATGATGCCGATTGAGACGATCGGCTTGGTCATCGAGAAGATGCGGAAGATCGTGTCATGCGTCATCGGCGCCGCGGCCGTCGGGCCTTGCCGGCCGATCGCGTCGAACCAGCCGATCTGGCCGCGCCGCGCCACCAGCACCGTGAAGCCGGGCGCGGTTCCCTTGTCGACCTCGCGCTTGAAGGTGTCGGACAGGGCCTGCAGCCGCGCGCTCGACAGCCCGATCGATTCGGGTTTGGCGAGGGGGAGGGACGGGGTGGTTTGGCCGGCGGCGTGCTTGGCGGCAGTCTGGGCGTTCATGGTCTCTCCCGGTTCTTGATTCTTGCGGCGGAGTGCCGACGTGGTGTGATGGCCGAACTCTGGCGCAGAAGTTTTGCAATGAACAGAAGCTTCGCCGCTTCGCCCTTGCAAACCGGCCATGCCCTGTGCTTGAAACGGCGCGAACCGGCGGCGACGCTGGTTCCCTGCAGGAGTGTAGCTCAATTGGTAGAGCACCGGTCTCCAAAACCGGGGGTCGCAGGTTCGAGCCCTGCCACTCCTGCCAGCTTTTACCCAATCATTTGAATGTCTTGGCCGAGGTCCTGGACCCGGGCCATGATCATTTTGACTTACTTGATGAGCGGGCAGCCGCCGTCCTTGAGTGGCCGGAACGCCTGCTCGCCGGGCACCTCGGCGAGCACCTTGTAGTAATCCCACGGCGCCTTCGATTCCTCGGGCTTCTTCACCTCGAACAGGAACATCGAGTGCACCATGCGGCCGTCCTCGCGCACCACGCCATTGTCGGTGAAGGCGTCGCGCACCGGAGTCGCGCGCATCTTCGCCAGCACCGGCTTGGTCTCCCTGGTGCCGGCGGCCTTCACCGCATTGAGGTAGTGCAGGGTGGCGCTGTAGGTCGCGGCCTGGTTCATCGTCGGCATCCGCTTCATGCGCTCGAAGAAGCGCTTGCCGAAGGCGCGGGTGCGGTCGTTGAGATCCCAGTAGTAAGCCTCGGTGATGATCAGGCCCTGGGCGAGTTTCAGCCCGAGGCTGTGGATGTCCGAGATGAACATCACGATGCCGGCGAGGTTCTGCCCGCCCGCGACGATGCCGAATTCGGCGGCCTGCTTGATCGCGTTGATGGTGTCGCCGCCGCCATTGGCGAGGCCGACGATCTTCGCCTTCGACGATTGCGCCTGCAGCAGGAATGACGAGAAGTCCGGCGTGTTGAGCGGATGCCGGGCGCTGCCGAGCACCTTTCCGCCGGCGGCGCGGACCACATCGCCGGTGTCGCGCTCGATCGAATGGCCGAACACGTAGTCGGCGGTGATGAAGAACCAGCTGTCGCCGCCGTTCTTCACGATCGCGCTGCCGACGGTGTGGGCGTTGGCGTAGGTGTCGTAGGTCCAGTGCAGCGTGTAGGGCGAGCAGGACTTGCCGGTGATGTCGGAGCTCGCCGCATCCGTCACGATCATGATCTTCTCGAACTGCTTCGACATCTCCATGCCGGCAAGCGCGGTCGCCGAGGTCGGCATGTCGATGATCATGTCGACATTCTCCGCCTCGTACCATTTGCGGGTGATGGTGGCGGCGACGTCGGCCTTGTTGAGGGCGTCGGCGGTGACGAGCTCGATCGGCTTGCCGAACATCGAGCCGCCGAACTCCTCGATTGCCATCTTGGTGGCTTCGACATTCCCGGCGCCGCCGATGTCCGAATAGACCGACTGGAAATCGGTCAGCACGCCGATCTTGAGCGGCGTCTGCTGCGCGAGCGCAGGCCCCGTCAGCGCGGCGGCGATCAGGCCGGCCGCGGACAGACTCGTGACGATGGATTTCATGGTGATGCGCCTCCCCGGGGGTGTTCTTATCGGTTTGTCCGACAAAGCTAGATTTGGCCGGTTCCGCTGTCAATTCCGGTCGGTCGGGTGCGACAATCCGGCCAGTATGGGCCAGTTTGACGCTTTAGGGGCCGTCGCCTATTCTTTGTCCGACAAACGACAATTGAAAGCCCCGGGAGCTGAAGATGCCCGCCACGCCGCTGTTCCGGCGCATCGACGTCGCGCCGGCCTATCAGAAGGTCGCGGATGCGATCGAACGCGAGATCGTCAACGGCCGGATCAAGCCGGGCGAGCCGATCGGCACCGAGCAGCAGTTGGTCGAACAGTTCGGCGTCAATCGCTCGACGGTGCGTGAAGGCATTCGCGTGCTCGAGGAAGGCGGGCTGATCCGCCGCGATTCCAGCCGCCGCCTGCAGGCCTGCCTGCCGCGCTACAACAAGCTCGCCACGCGGCTGTCCCGCGCGCTGATCCTGCACGAGGTGACGTTCCGCGAATTGTTCGAGACCTCGATGACGCTGGAGGTCGCGAGCGTCGAGGGCGCGGTGGAGCGCGCGACCGATGACAACATCGCCGAACTCGCCGGCAATCTCGAGCGCAGCGCCGCTGTCGTCGGCAATCCCGCCGATCTCGCCGAGCTCGATGCGGAGTTCCACTTGCTGATGGCCAAGGCCTCGCAGAACCGCGTGCTGCAGCTCGCCCGCGAGCCCGCCGCGCAGCTGTTCTTTCCGACCACGGAGATGATCGTCGGCGGCGTGCCGGAAGGCGGCGCGCGGCTCGTCGAGGCGCATCGCCACATCCTCGATGCGATCACGCGGCGCGACAAGGAGGCCGGCGTGTTGTGGACGCGGCGGCACTTGCAGGACTGGCGGCGCGGCTTTGAGAAGATCGCCTCGCTCGATCGCTCGGTCGAGCACACCTACATGGAACACGTCTACGCTGCCCGGCAGTAGGGACGGCAAGGCCAAGAGCGATAAAGACAAGACAACGACAAAAAGCACATTCGGGAGGGACAAATGAGCGGAGACATCGCAGCAACCATCCAGCGCGCCCGCGAGCACAGCATCGGCGATCTGTTGCGCCGGTCGGCCAAGCGCTACCCCAACAAGACCGCACTGATCTGCGGCGAGGTGAGCTGGACCTTCGCGGAGATGGACGCGATCTGCAATCGGCTCGGCCGCGGCTTGCTCGGCCTTGGCGTTGCGAAGGGTGACCGCGTCGCGGTGCTGTCGCGCAACTCGCACGGCTTCGCCGCGCTGCGTTTCGCGGTGGCGCGGATCGGCGCGATCCTGGTGCCGATCAACTTCATGCTCAATCCCGACGAGATCAATTTCATCCTCGCCAATTCCGGCGCGAAGCTGCTGGCGGTCGGCCCAGATTTCGTGGAGACCGCGCACGCGGCTGCCGCCAAGGGCTCGGCGGTGGAAACCCTGATCTGGCTGCCCGGCGAGGATCCGGCCACCGCGCCCGACGGCATCACGACCTTCGACAGCCTGCTGCACAGCGACGCCTCGGCGCCGGATGCTTCGGTCGACAGCCGCGATCCCGCGCAGATCATCTACACCAGCGGCACCGAGTCGCTGCCGAAGGGCGCGATCCTGACCCATGAAGCCGTGATGTGGCAGTATGTCAGCTGCATCATCGACGGCGGCATGGCAACCGACGACACCGTGCTGCACGCGCTGCCGCTCTATCATTGCGCGCAGCTCGACGTCTTCCTCGGGCCCGCGATCTATCTCGGTGCCACCAGCCTCATTACCGGCAAGCCGGTGCCCGACAATGTCCTGGCGCTGATCGCCGCCCACAAGATCAATTCGTTCTTCGCGCCGCCGACGATCTGGATCGCGATGCTGCGTTCGCCTTCATTCGACCGCACCGACCTGTCGACGTTGCGCAAGGGCTATTACGGCGCCTCGATCATGCCGGTCGAAGTGCTGCTCGAATTGCAGCGCCGGCTGCCGGACGTAAAATTCTGGAACTTCTACGGCCAGACCGAGATCGCGCCGCTCGCGACCGTGCTTTCGCCGGAGCACCAGCTGCCGAAGGCAGGCTCGGCCGGCAAGCCCGCGATCAATGTCGAGACGCGGGTGGTCAGGCCTGACATGACCGATGTCGGGGTGGGCGAGGTCGGCGAGATCGTGCATCGCTCGCCGCATCTGTTGTCCGGTTACTACAACGATCCGGTCAAGACCGCGGCGGCGTTTGCCGGCGGCTGGTTTCATTCCGGCGATCTCGCGACCGTGGATGCTGACGGCTACATCACCGTCGTCGATCGTGTGAAGGACATGATCAAGAGCGGCGGCGAGAACGTCGCGAGCCGCGAGGTCGAGGAGATGATTTACCGGCTGCCCGCGGTGTCGGAGGTCGCGGTGGTCGGGCTGCCCGATCCGCGCTGGATCGAGGCGGTGACGGCGATCGTCGTGGTCAAGGCCGGCGCGAACCTCGATGCTGACGCCGTGATCAAGCACTGCGCGGCGTCGATGGCCCATTTCAAGGTGCCGAAGCGGGTCATCTTCGTCGATGCCCTGCCGAAGAACCCGAGCGGCAAGCTGCTGAAGCGCGAGCTGCGCCAGCGTTATGTCGGCGGCGCCACGCTGGATCAGGCGGTCCAGAAGAGCTTTGCCGGGTGATCCGCCCGGCTTCCGCGGTAGGCGGCCGGGGCAACGGACCTCGTGCCGTCCGGCTAAGTATTTGATTCGAGAGGCCCCGTTCCGGCTTGCCGTAGCCCTGGGTGGGGCGGGGCGCGGCCCCGCCGACCTTGACCTTTGGCCGGTCCCGCAGTAGATACCCGACACTCGCAGCCGGCCCGCTTTGATCGCGGATATCCGGCGCGGCCTAATTCCCCGAACATTCGAGCTCGTTTATCGGCTCAACCTTCCAAACGAGGGCTGGGTCCGCAAGGTCGGCTGTTCGGATTCCTTGAAACGTTGCAAATCGTCCGGAGACGGACGCGGATCTCACGATGGCTTTCAGCCCGTTCAAATTCCTGCAGGAAGTACGCTCGGAGACCGCCAAGGTCACCTGGCCGACGCGCCGCGAGACGACCATCACCACCATCATGGTGTTCGTGATGGTGGCGCTGGCCTCGATCTTCTTCTTCGCCGCAGATCAGATCATCCGCTATCTGATTACCCTGATACTGGGCATCCACTGATGAGCATGGGAACTCAATTGATGGACAAGCGCTGGTACATCGTTCACGCCTATTCGAACTTCGAGAAGAAGGTTCAGGAATCGATCCGCGAACAGGCCAAGCAGCGCGGGCTGGAAGAGCTGTTCGAGCAGATCCTGGTGCCGACCGAGAAGGTCACCGAGGTGCGCCGCGGCCGCAAGATCGACGCCGAGCGCAAATTCTTCCCGGGCTATGTCCTGGTGAAGATGAAGCTGACCGACGAGGCGTTCCATCTGATCAAGAACACCCCGAAGGTGACCGGCTTCCTCGGCGCGGAAAACAAGCCGATGCCGATCTCCGAGGCCGAGGCGATGCGCATCCTGCACCAAGTGCAGGAGGGCGTGGAGCGTCCGAAGGCGTCGGTGTCGTTCGAAATCGGCGAGAACGTGCGCGTGGCCGACGGCCCGTTCGCCTCGTTCTCCGGCGTGGTGGAAGAAATCGACGAGGCGCGCTCGCGCGTGAAGGTCGCGGTGTCGATCTTCGGCCGTGCGACCCCCGTGGAACTGGAATTCGGTCAGGTCGAAAAGGTGGTCTGACCGGACGGCGCGGGGTATATGCGCCCTGCGTCAAGTGAGAGGCCGTGGGAGGGAGGAGGCGGTCGCCAGCCCCTTCAACCGAACCACGGAACCTGAAACCGCCGGCCCGTCCGGCACAACAGGAGTGATAAATGGCAAAGAAAGTGACCGGATACCTGAAGCTTCAGGTCCCGGCCGGTGCGGCGAATCCTTCGCCCCCGATCGGTCCCGCGCTTGGTCAGCGCGGTCTCAACATCATGGAGTTCTGCAAGGCGTTCAACGCGCAGACCCAGAAGGAAGAGAAGAACACCCCAATCCCGGTGGTGATCACGATCTACGCCGATCGTTCGTTCACCTTCGAGATGAAGACCCCCCCGATGTCGTTCTTCCTCAAGCAGGCTGCCAAGATCCAGTCCGGCTCGAAGGCGCCGGGCCGTGACAAGGCCGGCAAGGTGACCAAGGCGCAGGTGCGCGAGATCGCCGAGAAGAAGATGAAGGACTTGAATTGCGACTCCATCGAATCGGCCATGAAGATGGTCGAGGGCTCTGCCCGTTCGATGGGTCTGGAAGTTGCGGGGTAACGGGCCATGGCAATCGGAAAGCGTTTGAAGAAGGCCCGCGAGGGTGTCGATCGCGAGAAGCTCTACCCGCTCGCGGACGCCATCAAGATGGTCAAGGAGCGCGCCAAGTCGAAGTTCGACGAGACGATCGAGATCGCGATCAATCTCGGCGTCGACCCGCGCCACGCCGACCAGATGGTCCGCGGCGTCGTCAACCTGCCGAACGGCACCGGCCGTACGCTCCGCGTCGGCGTGTTCGCGCGCGGCGCCAAGGCTGAGGAAGCCAAGGCCGCCGGTGCCGACGTCGTCGGTGCCGAAGACCTGGTCGAGAAGGTGCAGGGCGGTGCGATCGATTTCGATCGTTGTATCGCCACTCCCGACATGATGCCGCTGGTCGGCCGCCTCGGTAAGGTGCTCGGTCCGCGCGGCATGATGCCGAACCCGAAGATCGGAACCGTGACCATGGACGTCACCAACGCCGTGAAGGGTGCCAAGGGCGGTTCGGTCGAGTTCCGCGTCGAGAAGGCCGGCATCGTGCAGGCCGGCATCGGCAAGGCCTCGTTCTCCGAGGACAAGCTGGTCGAGAACGTCAAGGCGCTCGCGGACGCGGTGTCGAAGGCGAAGCCGGCGGGTTCCAAGGGTACCTACATCCAGCGCGTGGCGGTCTCCTCCACCATGGGTCCGGGCGTAAAGGTCGAGCCGGGCACGATCCTCGGCTGAGATCTCTGACCGTGACGAGATAAACAAGGGCGGGATCGGGCAACCGGTTCCGCCCTTTTTGCTGGCGCGTAATCGAGCGAAGTGGCTAGGCGGCTTCGCGTGAAGAAAGCAAGAATCCAAAGAAAGCAAGAATCCAAAGCCTCATTCCGATTCAACTGGAATGGAAAAGGCTCCAGGTGAAGTTTCTCGCAGGAAACAACAACAATGCCCGATAAGGTGCTGGTCTATTCCCGCTTTCCCAGAAACGAGCTGGTGCGCTTCGGCGAGCGCTACGAGCTTTTGAATGCCGCCGGCAAGCCGCCGACTGAGATGTTTTCGGCCGAAGAGCTCGGCGAGATCCGGGCGATGGTCACTGCGGGCGGGACCCCACTTGGCGGTGAGGCGATGGATATGCTGCCGAAGCTTGGCGCGATCATCTGCTACGGCACCGGGTATGAGGGGATCGACCGTGCTGCGGCCGCCGCGCGTGGCATTGCGGTCGGCCACAGCCCCGGCGCCAACGCCGCATCCGTTGCCGACATCGCTGTGACGCTGATGCTGGCGGCGGTCCGCCGACTGCCGGTCGTCGATAACTACGTCCGCAGCGGCGACTGGATCGCCGCCAAGCCGTCGCCAATGATGCGGCCGCAGGCCGGCATGCGCGACCGCAAGGTCGGCGTCTATGGCCTCGGCGAGATCGGCCGCAAGATCGCGGCGCGCGCAGCCGCGTTCGAAACCGAGGTCGGCTATTTCAGCCGGTCGCGGCAGGACGTGCCGTATCAGCATTTTCCGAGCCTCGAGGCGCTCGCCGACTGGTGCAGCGTGCTGATGATCGCGGTGCGCGCCGGTGCGGACACGGTCCATGCCGTCAATGCCGACATCCTGCGCCGGCTCGGCAGCAGCGGCATCGTCGTCAACATCTCGCGCGGCTCCGTCATCGACCAGAAGGCGCTGGTGGCGGCCCTTGCCAATCAGTCGATCGCCGGCGCCGGCCTCGACGTGTTCGCTAGGGAGCCGCACGCGCCGGATGAGCTGACGGCGCTGCCGAACGTCGTGCTGTCGCCACATATCGGCGGTCACACCCTGGAATCGCATGTGGCGATGCAGGACTGCGTGCTCGCCAATCTGGAGGCGTTCTTCGCCGGCAAGCCGCTGCCGTATGGGGTAAGGGGCACCTGAACGCCGCCGGTTCCTGCCTCGGAACCGGCTCATCGGCCGCAAGACGAAACTGGTCTGAAATTTGCTCTTGGCAAGCAGAGCGGGACCGGTTACATAACGGCTTCCGGGCGTGCTGGCACTTGCTGGCATGTCCGTGCTCGCATTCCGAAAACCTGAGATGATAGGAGATCATTCCTTTCCGCATGCCCGCAAGGATGCTCGAAAGGAAGGAAACCCGTCGCCTCCACCGGAATGAGGGCAGGGCGTTCGGCCTCGGCCGATAGCCCGATCCTGTCCAAGACTGCAGGCGCCCGCGAGAACTTCGTGTTTTCAACGGCTTAATCGCATAGCCTGCATAGACGGGTGAAGACCGGATTTTGTGCTCCACGTCGCGGCTTGTTCGCGGCTTGGAGGCTGGTTTGGTTCGAACCTCGACAGCCCATGGCCGCAAGGCTCTGGGAGGGCAGGCTTCTAGATGTCGTCTTGCCCGGCATGTCCGATGGGCGTTGCGCCCGAAGGATCAGGTTTAGGGCGGGACGATGGGTGCAACCCGGCGGTCCTGCCTTCGCGGAAAGGCCGCCAACCGGAAAGAGCTTGCTGTGGAACGAGCGGCAAAAAAGGAGTCGGTCGAACAACTCAACGAGGTCTTCAAGACCACGTCGGTTGCGATCGTTGCTCATTATTCCGGCCTCACCGTGGCCCAGATGCAGAAGCTGCGCATGCAGATGAAGCAGGCGGGCGCATCGGTGAAGGTCTCGAAGAACCGTCTCGCCAAAATTGCTCTTGAAGGCACTGACGTCGCTGCCATCGGCTCCCTGCTGAAGGGACCGACCGTGATCGCTACTTCGAACGATCCGGTTGCGGCGCCAAAGGTTGCCATCGAATTCGCCAAGGCGAACGAGAAGTTCGTCATCCTCGGCGGCTCGATGGGTAAAACCGTCCTGAATGTCGACAGCGTGAAGGCGCTTGCCTCACTGCCGTCGCTCGACGAACTGCGCGGCAAGATCGTTGGCCTCCTGGTGGCGCCGGCGACCAAGCTTGCTCAGCTGTCCAACGCGCCCGCGGCCAAGCTCGCACGCGTCATTCAGGCTCATGCCTCAAAGAGCGAAGCGGCCTGACCCCTTCGCTAATCTCAAACCTGGTTCGAACCAAACGTTTAAGGAACTGAACAATGGCTGATCTGCAGAAAATCGTCGACGACCTCTCGAGCCTCACCGTGCTCGAAGCGGCCGAACTCGCCAAGCTCCTCGAAGAAAAGTGGGGCGTGTCCGCCGCTGCCGCCGTCGCGGTTGCCGGCCCGGCTGCCGGCGGCGCTGCCGCTGCTCCGGCTGAAGAGAAGACCGACTTCACCGTCGTGCTGGCTGCCGCCGGCGACAAGAAGATCGAAGTCATCAAGGAAGTCCGCGCCATCACCGGCCTGGGCCTGAAGGAAGCCAAGGACCTCGTCGAAGGCGCTCCGAAGCCCGTCAAGGAAGGCGTGAACAAGGAAGAAGCCGACAAGATCAAGGCCCAGCTCGAGAAGGCTGGCGCCAAGGTCGAACTCAAGTAATGCGCGATCCGGGAGCGCCGCAGGGCGCTCCCGGGCCATCCAAACGGCGTGCGACAGGTTGTCGCGTGGCGTACCGGACACAAAAAAGTGTGGGGATCCGTGGACTTAACCCTCGAATCTCCTTTATTGCCATCCCATATCGGGTTGGCAGCGGAAAAACACGGTAGGCGGCGGGGGCGGCAGGGCACCCGGCGGAAGCCGTTGGGAGACAGTCAGATTTCGGGCTTTTTCAGTCCGTAAAGCGAAGCGTTTGGACGAGCGGGTGCAGTGATGTGCCTCGCGCGTCGTTTTGCGTTTTGGAGGTAATGGGGGCCGGGCCGGGGATTTAATTCCTGACTTTGCGCTTCGTTCCTTCGGGACGATTCGAAATTCAACCCGGGGTCGATGGCAGTCGCTCCCGGAAGGTTCGCCCCACAAAGGCGACGAAAATGAGAGGCCACGATGGCGCAGCAGACATTCACCGGTCGCAAACGCGTACGCAAGTTTTTCGGTCACATCAAGGAAGTCGCCGAGATGCCGAACCTCATCGAGGTTCAGAAGGCGTCCTATGACCAGTTCCTGATGGTTGACGAGCCGGCCGGCGGTCGCCTCGACGAGGGCCTGCAGGCGGTATTCCGCTCGGTATTTCCGATCTCGGATTTCTCGGGCACCTCGATGCTCGAATTCGTCCGCTACGAGTTCGAACAGCCGAAATATGACGTCGACGAGTGCCGCCAGCGCGGCATGACCTTCGCTGCGCCGCTCAAGGTGACGCTGCGCCTCATCGTGTTCGATATCGACGAGGAAACCGGCGCCAAGTCGGTGAAGGACATCAAGGAGCAGGACGTCTACATGGGCGATATTCCGCTCATGACGATGAACGGCACCTTCGTCGTCAACGGCACCGAGCGCGTCATCGTCTCGCAGATGCACCGTTCGCCCGGCGTGTTCTTCGACCACGACAAGGGCAAGACCCACTCGTCCGGCAAGCTGTTGTTTGCCGCGCGCGTGATTCCGTATCGCGGTTCCTGGCTCGACATCGAGTTCGACGCCAAGGACATCGTGTTCGCGCGCATCGATCGCCGCCGCAAGCTGCCCGTGACCTCGCTGATGTATGCGCTCGGTCTCGACGGCGAGCAGATCCTGTCGACCTTCTACAAGAAGATCACCTACAAGCGGACCAAGGACGGATGGCGCGTGCCGTTCGACGCCAACCGCTTCCGCGGCTACTCGACCATCAACGACCTGATCGACGCCGACACCGGCAAGGTGGTGCTCGAGGCCGGCAAGAAGCTGACCGTGCGCAGCGCGCGCCAGATGCAGGAAAAGGGCCTCAAGGCGCTCCGCATGTCGGACGAGGAGCTCGTCGGCAACTATCTCGCCGAGGATCTCGTCAACCCGAAGACCGGTGAGATCTACGCCGAAGCCGGCGAGGAGATCACCGAGAAGTCGCTCAAGGTGCTGAACGAGCAGGGCTACAAGGACCTGCCGCTGCTCGACATCGACCATGTCAACGTCGGCGCCTACATCCGCAACACGCTGTCGGCGGACAAGAACATGACGCGTGAGGACGCGCTGTTCGACATCTACCGCGTGATGCGTCCGGGCGAGCCGCCGACGCTGGATTCGGCGCAGGCGATGTTCCAGTCGCTGTTCTTCGATGCCGAGCGCTACGACCTTTCCGCGGTCGGCCGCGTCAAGATGAACATGCGCCTCGAGCTCGATGCGCCCGACACCCATCGCACGCTGCGCAAGGAAGACATCCTGGCGGTCATCAAGACGCTGGTCGACCTGCGCGACGGCAAGGGCGAGATCGACGACATCGACCACCTCGGCAACCGCCGGGTTCGCTCGGTCGGCGAGCTGATGGAGAACCAGTACCGGATCGGCCTGCTCCGCATGGAGCGCGCCATCAAGGAGCGCATGTCGAGCGTCGATATCGACACCGTGATGCCGCAGGACCTGATCAACGCCAAGCCCGCGGCTGCCGCGGTGCGCGAGTTCTTCGGTTCCTCGCAGCTGTCGCAGTTCATGGACCAGACCAACCCGCTGTCGGAGATCACCCACAAGCGGCGCCTGTCGGCGCTTGGCCCGGGCGGTCTGACCCGCGAGCGTGCCGGCTTCGAAGTCCGCGACGTGCATCCGACGCATTACGGCCGCATCTGCCCGATCGAAACGCCGGAAGGTCCGAACATCGGTCTGATCAACTCGCTGGCGACGTTCGCGCGCGTCAACAAGTACGGCTTCGTCGAGACGCCCTATCGCAAGATCAAGGACGGCCGGGTCACCGACGAGGTGGTCTATCTGTCGGCGATGGAAGAGGGCCGCTACCGCGTCGCGCAGGCCAACGTGCCGCTCGATGCCAAGGGCCGCTTCACCGACGACCTCGTGGTCTGCCGTCATGCCGGCGAAGTGCTGCCTGTGACGCCGGACAAGGTCGACTACATGGACGTGTCGCCGAAGCAGCTGGTTTCGGTCGCCGCGGCGCTGATCCCGTTCCTCGAGAACGACGACGCCAACCGCGCGCTGATGGGCTCGAACATGCAGCGCCAGGCGGTGCCGCTGGTTCGCGCCGAGGCGCCGTTCGTCGGCACCGGCATGGAAGGCGTGGTCGCTCGTGACTCGGGCGCGGCGATTGCCGCGCGCCGTTCGGGCGTGATCGACCAGATCGACGCCACCCGCGTCGTGATCCGCGCCACCGAGGATCTCGATCCGACCAAGTCGGGCGTCGATATCTACCGGCTGATGAAGTACCAGCGCTCGAACCAGTCGACCTGCATCAACCAGCGTCCGCTGGTGAAGGTCGGCGACATCGTCAAGAAGGGCGACATCATCGCTGACGGTCCGTCGACCGATCTCGGCGAGCTCGCGCTCGGCCGCAACGTGCTGGTCGCGTTCATGCCGTGGAACGGCTACAACTTCGAAGACTCGATCCTGCTCTCCGAGCGGATCGTGAAGGACGACGTGTTTACCTCAATTCACATCGAAGAATTCGAGGTGATGGCCCGCGACACCAAGCTGGGCCCTGAGGAAATCACCCGCGACATTCCGAACGTCTCGGAAGAAGCGCTGAAGAACCTCGACGAAGCCGGTATCGTCTACATCGGTGCGGAAGTTCGCGCCGGCGACATCCTGGTCGGCAAGATCACGCCGAAGGGCGAAAGCCCGATGACGCCGGAAGAGAAGCTGCTCCGCGCGATCTTCGGCGAGAAGGCCTCCGACGTCCGCGATACCTCGCTGCGCGTGCCTCCGGGCGTGCAGGGCACCATCGTGGAAGTCCGCGTGTTCAACCGCCACGGCGTCGACAAGGACGAGCGTGCGCTGGCGATCGAGCGGGAAGAGATCGAGCGTCTTGCCAAGGACCGCGACGACGAACAGGCGATCCTGGACCGCAACGTCTACAACCGCCTCGCCGAGCTGCTGGAGAACCGCCAGGGCATCGCCGGTCCGAAGGGCTTCAAGAAGGATACCAAGATCACCCGTGCGGTGCTCGACGAGTATCCGAAGTCGCAGTGGTGGCTGTTCGCTTCGCCGAACGACAAGCTGATGGCCGAGATCGAGGCCATGCGGAAGCAGTACGACGAGTCGAAGAAGGGCCTCGAGCAGCGCTTCCTCGACAAGGTCGAGAAGCTGCAGCGTGGCGACGAGCTGCCGCCCGGCGTGATGAAGATGGTCAAGGTCTTCGTCGCGGTGAAGCGCAAGATCCAGCCCGGCGACAAGATGGCCGGCCGTCACGGCAACAAGGGCGTGGTGTCGAAGATCGTGCCGATCGAGGACATGCCGTTCCTCGAGGACGGAACGCACGCCGACATCGTGCTCAATCCGCTCGGCGTGCCTTCGCGCATGAACGTCGGTCAGATCCTCGAGACCCATCTCGGTTGGGCCTGCGCCGGCCTCGGCAAGCGCATCGGCCAGACCATCGACGCCTACTATCAGAAGCAGGACCTCAAGCCGCTGCGCGAGACCCTGAAGAAGATCTATGGCGAGGATGAAACCATCAAGTCGCTGAACGACAACGAACTGGTCGAACTCGGCCGCAATCTGAGCCACGGCGTGCCGATCGCAACGCCGGTGTTCGACGGCGCCAAGGAAGCCGACATCGAGGAGATGCTGAAGCTCGCGGGCTTCGACGCCTCCGGCCAGTCGACCGTCTATGACGGCCGCACCGGCGACCAGTTCGATCGCAAGGTGACGATGGGCTACATCTACATGCTCAAGCTGCACCATCTCGTGGACGACAAGATCCACGCGCGTTCGATCGGTCCGTACTCGCTCGTCACCCAGCAGCCGCTGGGCGGCAAGGCGCAGTTCGGCGGCCAGCGCTTCGGCGAAATGGAGGTCTGGGCGCTGGAAGCCTACGGCGCCGCCTACACGCTGCAGGAGATGCTGACCGTGAAGTCGGACGACGTCGCCGGCCGTACCAAGGTGTACGAGGCGATCGTGCGCGGCGACGACACCTTCGAGGCCGGCATTCCGGAATCGTTCAACGTGCTGGTCAAGGAAATGCGCTCGCTCGGCCTCAACGTCGACCTGCACAATTCCAAGGTGGGACCGGCGTCGACGTCGGAAGCGGCCGAGTAACGCTGAGATTTACGCCCGGCGCGAAAGCGCCGGGCCTTCGCGCTCCGCTCGGACGTTGAGTGGGGCGCGCGTTGAATAAAAGTTTCGAATTTGCTGCCGGTGACGATCGGCACGCGAGGAGAAGACCATGAATCAAGAGATTATGAATCTTTTCAATCCGACGACGCCGGCTCAGGTCTTCGACCAGATCCGGATTTCGATCGCGTCTCCGGAGAAGATTCTGTCCTGGTCCTACGGCGAGATCAAGAAGCCGGAGACCATCAACTACCGCACCTTCAAGCCGGAGCGTGACGGTCTGTTCTGCGCGCGCATCTTCGGGCCGATCAAGGACTACGAGTGCTTGTGCGGCAAGTACAAGCGGATGAAGTACAAGGGCATCATCTGCGAGAAGTGCTCGGTCGAGGTGACGCTGTCGCGCGTCCGGCGCGAGCGCATGGGCCATATCGAGCTGGCGGCGCCGGTCGCCCACATCTGGTTCCTGAAGTCGCTGCCGTCGCGCATCGGCCTGCTGCTCGACATGACGCTGAAGGATCTCGAGCGGATCCTGTACTTCGAATACTACGTCGTTCTCGAGCCGGGTCTCACCGCGCTGAAGGACCGTCAGCTGCTGTCGGAAGACGAGTATCTGAAGGCGCAGGACGAGTACGGCCAGGACAGCTTCACCGCCATGATCGGCGCGGAAGCGATCCGCGAGCTGCTGAAGGGGCTCGAGCTCGAGAAGCTCGAGGCGACGCTGCGTGCCGACATGGC
The DNA here is from genome assembly GCF_002532045.1 of Bradyrhizobium sp. C9. GTDB lineage: Bacteria > Pseudomonadota > Alphaproteobacteria > Rhizobiales > Xanthobacteraceae > Bradyrhizobium. The sequence goes on from NZ_NWTG01000018.1 coordinate 18,609, forward strand.
GGAGACCGACTCCGACATCAAGCACAAGAAGCTCGCCAAGCGTCTGAAGATCGTCGAGGCCTTCCGCGTCTCCGGCAACAAGCCGGAATGGATGATCATGACGGTGGTGCCGGTGATTCCGCCGGACCTGCGTCCGCTGGTGCCGCTCGACGGCGGCCGGTTCGCGACCTCCGACCTCAACGACCTCTACCGCCGCGTCATCAACCGCAACAACCGCCTGAAGCGGCTGATGGAGCTGCGTGCGCCCGACATCATCATCCGCAACGAAAAGCGCATGCTGCAGGAGGCCGTCGACGCGCTGTTCGACAACGGCCGCCGCGGCCGCGTCATCACCGGCGCCAACAAGCGCCCGCTGAAGTCGCTCGCCGACATGCTGAAGGGCAAGCAGGGCCGGTTCCGTCAGAACCTGCTCGGCAAGCGCGTCGACTATTCGGGCCGTTCGGTGATCGTGGTCGGTCCCGAGCTGCGCCTGCATCAGTGCGGCCTGCCGAAGAAGATGGCGCTCGAGCTGTTCAAGCCGTTCATCTACTCGAGGCTCGACGCCAAGGGTCTGTCCACCACGGTGAAGCAGGCCAAGAAGCTGGTCGAAAAGGAGCGTCCGGAGGTCTGGGATATCCTCGATGAGGTGATCCGCGAGCATCCGGTGCTGCTCAACCGCGCGCCGACGCTGCATCGCCTGGGCATCCAGGCGTTCGAGCCGGTGCTGATCGAAGGCAAGGCGATCCAGCTGCATCCGCTGGTCTGCGCCGCCTTCAACGCCGACTTCGACGGCGACCAGATGGCCGTGCACGTTCCGCTGTCGCTCGAAGCGCAGCTGGAAGCGCGCGTCCTGATGATGTCGACCAACAACATCCTGCATCCGGCGAACGGCCAGCCGATCATCGTGCCGTCGCAGGACATCGTGCTCGGCCTCTACTACGTCTCGATCATGCGCGAAGGCCTGCCCGGCGAGGGCAAGATCTTCGGCGATATGGCCGAGCTCGAGCACGCCCTGCATTCGAAGGTCATCCACCTCCACACCAAGATCAAGTACCGGTGGGAAGGCCTCGACGAGGAAGGCAAGATGTCCAAGCGGTGGATCGAAACCACCGCGGGCCGCGTCATGCTCGGCAACCTGCTGCCGAAGAGCACCAAGATCTCGTACGACATCATCAACAAGCTGATGACCAAGCGCGAGATCTCCGGCGTGATCGACCAGGTCTACCGTCACTGCGGTCAGAAGGAGACGGTGATCTTCTGCGACCGCATCATGGCGCTCGGCTTCTACAACGCCTTCAAGGCGGGCATCTCGTTCGGCAAGGACGACATGGTCGTGCCGGCGTCGAAGTGGAAGATCGTGGACCAGACCCGTACGCTGGCGAAGGATTTCGAGCAGCAGTACAATGACGGCCTGATCACCCATGGCGAGAAGTACAACAAGGTCGTCGACGCCTGGTCGAAGGCCGGTGAAGAAGTCGCCAAGGCGATGATGAAGGAGATCTCGTCCACCAAGAAGACGGCGGCGGGCGCGGATGCCGACATCAACTCGATCTACATGATGGCGCACTCCGGTGCGCGTGGTTCGCCGGCCCAGATGCGTCAGCTCGCCGGCATGCGCGGCCTGATGGCCAAGCCGTCGGGCGAGATCATCGAAACGCCGATCATTTCCAACTTCAAGGAAGGTCTGTCGGTGCTCGAATACTTCAACTCGACCCACGGCGCCCGCAAGGGCCTCGCGGACACCGCGTTGAAGACCGCGAACTCCGGCTACCTGACCCGCCGTCTGGTCGACGTCGCGCAGGACTGCATCATCACGCAGACCGATTGCGGCACCACGCTCGGCATCAAGATGCGCGCCATCGTCGATGCCGGCACGGTCGTTGCCTCGCTCGGCTCGCGCATCCTGGGCCGCACGGCTTGCGACGACGTGCGCGATCCCGCCACCAACGAGGTCATCATCAAGCGTGACACCTTGATGGAGGAGACCCATGTCGACGCGATCCAGCAGGCCGGCATCCAGGAAGTGAAGATCCGTTCGGCACTGACCTGCGAGCTGGTCAACGGCATCTGCGCCAAGTGCTACGGCCGCGATCTGGCCCGCGGCACCCCGGTCAACCACGGTGAGGCCGTCGGCGTTATCGCGGCACAGTCGATCGGTGAACCCGGCACGCAGCTGACGATGCGCACGTTCCACATCGGCGGCGCCGCGCAGCTCAACGAGCAGTCGTTCGTCGAATCGAACTTCGACGGCAAGATCGTGATCAGGAACAAGGCCATCGCCCGCAACAGCGAAGGCAATCTGGTCGCGATGGTGCGCAACATGGTCGTTGCGATCGTCGATGCCGACGGCACCGAGCGTGCAACGCACCGTATTCAGTACGGTTCGAAGATGCACGTCGACGAAGGCGACATGGTCAAGCGCGGCCAGCGCATCGCGGAGTGGGATCCCTATACCCGTCCGGTGCTCACCGAAGTCGAGGGCACGATCGGGTTCGAGGATCTGGTCGAAGGCCAGTCGATCTCGGAAACGCTCGACGAATCGACCGGTATCGCCAAGCGCGTGGTCATCGACTGGCGTACGACGCGCGGCGGTTCGGACCTGCGTCCGGCCATCGTGGTCAAGGGCAAGGACGGCAAGGTGATGAAGCTCGCGCGTGGCGGCGATGCCCGCTACATGCTGTCGGTCGACGCCATTCTGTCGGTCGACGTCGGCGCGAAGGTGATGCCCGGCGACATCCTGGCGCGTATCTCGACCGAGAGCGCCAAGACGCGTGACATCACCGGCGGTCTGCCGCGGGTGGCCGAACTGTTCGAGGCTCGCAAGCCGAAGGATGCGGCGATCATCGCGGAGACCGCGGGAACGATCCGCTTCGGCCGCGACTACAAGAACAAGCGCCGCATCTCGATCGAGCCGATGGACAAGACCGAGGAGCCGCGCGAGTACCTGATCCCGAAGGGCAAGCACATCCACCTTCAGGACGGCGACATCGTCGAAAAGGGCGATTTCATCGTCGAAGGCAATCCGGCGCCGCACGACATCCTGGCGATCAAGGGCATCGAGGAACTCGCTGCCTATCTGGTCAACGAAATCCAGGAGGTCTACCGGTTGCAGGGCGTGCTCATCAACGACAAGCACATCGAGGTGATTGTCCGTCAGATGCTGCAGAAGGTCGAGGTCACCGATCAGGGCGACACCGACATGATCTCGGGCGAGCAGGTCGACAAGATCGAGTTCGACGCGCTCAACACCAAGGCCAAGGAGGAGGGCAAGAAGCCCGCCACGGGTACGCCGGTTCTGCTCGGCATCACCAAGGCGAGCTTGCAGACCCGCTCCTTCTTCTCGGCGGCGTCGTTCCAGGAGACCACGCGCGTGCTCACCGAAGCTGCCGTCAACGGCAAGGTGGACCCGCTCGAAGGCCTCAAGGAGAACGTCATCGTCGGCCGTCTGATCCCGGCCGGCACCGGCGCCTCGATGGCGCGGATCCGCGAAGTTGCGGTCAAGCGCGACAAGCTGATCCTCGACGAGCGCGAGAAGCAGCAGGCGGCGATCGTGCCGACGGCTCCGGAGGCGGAGCCGCTGGCGCTGCCGCCCGCGGAATAGGCATCCGCAAGACTACGGGTGCGACGAGAAGGCCGGCGTTCTGCCGGCCTTTTTGTTGCTTTCTTGCCTTGCTGCGGTGCAGGGACGCAGTTTGTTCATCTTCCCTTCAGGCAAAAAAGTGCCTTTGCTAGGGTGACTTAGACCGGCTGTTTGGCTCGTGCCGGAGACGACGGAAGCGATATGCTCGACTTGGCGATTGTAGGCGGCGGCCCCGGGGGGCTGATGAGCGCCTGGTATCTGAAGCGCAAACTCGGCGACCTCTGCCGCATCACCATCTTCGAGGCGTCGAACCGTCTCGGCGGCAAGATTGTCACGCGCAAATTCGACACCGCGCCTGCGATGTACGAGGCCGGCGTCGCCGAGATCTACGACTACTCGATGACGGGACCGGACCCGCTGCGCGAGTTGATCCAGCATTTCGGCTTGCAGACCATCCCGATGGATGCCGAGCAGGTGCAGCTCGACGGCGAACTGCTGGCCGACGTTCCCGGCATGCGCCGCAAATACGGCGCGAAGACCGCGGCCGCGATCGAGGCGTTCCGCAAGCGCTGCAGCGAGCTGGTGTCGCCGATCGAGTATTACGAGGGCGTCGGCGCCCACGACAACGAACATCCCTGGGCCTACAAGACCGCCGAGCAGATCCTCGACGAAGAGGTCGAGGACGTGACTGCCAAGCGGTTCTTCAAGGTGATGGCGCGCTCGGACCTTGCGACCGAGAGCCACAACACCAACGGCCTCAACGCGCTGAAGAACTACGTGATGGACGTCGACGGCTATATCGGCCTGTATTCGATCCAGAACGGCAACGAGCAGCTGATCGATTGCCTGCGCTCGGAGGTCAGCGCCGACATCCAGCTCAACCATCGCGTGCTCAAGGTCGGCAAGACCGCAAGCGGCCGCTACCAGCTCAACATGATGAACGGCAAGGGCCCGGAGACGCGCGACTTCGACCTCGTGCTGGTCTGCCTGCCGCACTCCTGGCTCGCCACCATGCGCTGGGACGGCGAGCAGCTGCGCAAGTCGATGGTCAAGCACGTCGCCTATTTCGACCGTCCCGCGCATTATCTGCGCGTCTCGATCCTGTTCGACGAGCCGTTCTGGGGCGAGAAGATCCCGGGCGCCTGGTTCATGTCGGAAGCGTTCGGCGGCTGCTGCGTCTACAATGAGGGCGCGCGCCACGACGTCGGCAAGCACGGCGTGCTGAACTGGCTGATCGCCGGCTCCGACGCGCTCGCCTTCGCCAATCTCAGCGACGAGGAACTGATCGACGCCGCGCTGAAGTCGCTGCCGGCCTCGCTCGGCGATGCCCGTGCGCATTTCCTCGAGGGCAAGACCCATCGCTGGCTGTCGTCGGTCAACGCGCTGCCGGGCGGCCTGCCGGTGCGCGACGTCATGACCAACCACCGCCCGGATCCGAAGGAGCACCCCGGCATCGTGGTGGTCGGCGACTATCTGTTCGATTCCACGCTGAACGGGCTGCTCGATTCCTCCGATGCCGCGACCGACATCGTCGTCACCGAGATGATGCGGCTGCGCCGCGCCCGTGCGCAGGACGAAGGCGCGCTGTCCGACAAGATCGACCGCAACTATTTCGAGAATTATCGCGGCGCCGGTCCCTACAACGAAGTCTGGCGCAACTTCACCGACCCGGCCTACCTGACCGACCTGATCAAGACGGTGTGGGGCAGGGCGAAGGGCTACAAGCTGCTGATCGCCGGCTCCGCCAGCGGCGAGCTGGTCGGCGCGCTGCGCGAGCGCGGCATCGATGCCTGGGGCATCGAGAACAACCGCTACATCCACGGCAAGACGCCGAAGGCGCTCAAGAAGTACAACAAGCTCGGCTCGATCGCCGACATGCCGTTCAAGGACAACGAGTTCGACTTCGTGTTCGAGACCTCGCTGTGCCATCTCGGCGAGAAGCAGGTGGTGCGCGGGGTGCGCGAACTCAACCGCGTGGTCAAGACCGGTGTCGTGTTCGCGTCGGTGACCTCGGACATGGCGCCGGCGGTGATCGATCGCTACGACCTGCTGCGCGGCGTGAAGAAGCTCGGCACCTGGTGGGAATGGTCGGAATTGTTCTTCGGCAACGGCTTCGACCTGTCGATGCACCGCCGCGACTGCACCGATGCGCTGTGGACGTTGACGCTTGCCGCCAACAAGGGGCCGGGGCAGTGGTACGCCGACTCCGACAGCCTGCGCTATTCCTTCTTCGACAAGGTCGAGGCCGATCACGACGACTAGCGGCAACACGGCCATGCCGTGATCCCGAATCCACGGGACCACGCGGCGCGCTGTTCCAAACGCTTTGCCGAATTCATTGTGATCGCATAGGATTGTACCAGCAGCGTTCGCCGCTGCGGTTTCGATTTGCGGTCATGCCGGCCGTGGAGCATCGGTTGGTTTCATGGCGCCAAGACCTCCTGCATCAGACGACCCGAATCGATCGGCGGCCGATGATCCCGAGCTGAAGAAAAAGTCTGCCGCCGCGGCCGGTCCGCCGGTGGCAACCGCCTCCGCCAAGCCCGTCTCCGCCAAGCCGGCCGCCGCGCCCGACGACGACGATGATGACGAGGACGACGAGTTCGAGCTCGATGACGATGATGACGAGGATCTCGTCGTCTTCACCGCCAAGGAAGCCGCCGGCGCGCTCTCCACGATCTTCGGCTTCATCAAGCCGATCCTGACCAACTACAAGAAGCCGCTCGCTTTCGTCGCCGTCGGCGTGCTGGTCGAGACGTTGTTCAACGTCATCATGCCGCTCAGCCTGAAATTCCTGATCGACGACGCGCTCGGCGAGGAGGATTTCCAGGCCCTTTACAAGATCCTCGGCGTACTCGCGGTCGCCGGCATCGTCACCTCGATCATCGCGGTCTGGTACGAGCGCTGGGATGCGCGGCTTGGCGCGGGTATCATCGCCGACGTCCGGACCCGCATCTTCGATCACGTCCAGAACCTGCCATCGGCCTATTTCGCGCGCACCAAGCGCGGCGAGATCCTGTCGCGCTTCTCGATCGATCTGTCGGCCTTCGAGGGCTCGATCAAGACCTTCGCCAACAGCGCGGCGCTGCCGGGTCTTGAGCTGGTGGCCGGCATCATCCTGATGCTGTTCCTCAACTGGCAGCTTGCCGCGGTCGCCCTGCTGGTGTTTCCGATCACCCTGATCGGACCGCGCATCCTGACGCCGAAGGCGGTGCAGGCCAATTACGAGCAGAAGCAGAACGAGGCCGCACTGCTCGGCATGGTGCAGGAGAACGTCGCCGCCCAGGCCGTGGTGAAGGCATTCAATCTGCAGCGCCGGGCGCTCGGCTGGTTCACGCTGCGCAACCGCGACGTCCGCGCCAAGGCCGCGTCAGCCATGTTCCTGTCGACCATGGTGGAGCGCACCGTCACCATTTCGGTGCTGCTGCTCCACCTCGTCGTGTTGGCGATCGGCGCCTATCTCGCCACCAAGGGACAGATCACGGTCGGCACCTTCGTGACCTTCGAGAGCGCATTCTGGGAGGTGTCGTACAACATCGCCCATCTCATGCATTTCATCCCGGTGTCGATCTCGTCGGCGGCGGCGGTGCGGCACATCCAGGAGCTGCTCGACGAGCCGACCCGTGGCGCCGACCGTCCCGGTGCGCCGGATCTGCCGCGCATCACCAACGATATCTCGTTCGACCGCGTCACCTTCAAGTATGAGGGGGCGCAGACGCCGGTGCTCGACAATCTCAGCCTCAAGCTCAATGCCGGCAAGAGCATTGCGATCGTCGGTCCCAGCGGCTCCGGCAAGAGCACGCTGATCAACCTGATCCTGCGGCTCTACGTGCCGGACGAGGGCCGCGTCGCGATCGACGGCGTCGACATCCGCCGGGTGACGCGCGAGTCGCTGCGGGCCAGCATGGCGGTCGTGTTCCAGGAAAACATGCTGTTCAACATGTCGATCCGCGAGAACATCCGGCTCGGCAAGGAAGGCGCCACCGACGCCGAGGTCGAGGACGCCGCGAAGAAGGCGGAGATCCATCGCTACATCATGAGCCTGCCGCAGCGCTACGACACGCCGGTCGGCGAGCGCGGCGATACCCTGTCCGGCGGCCAGCGCCAGCGCATCGCGATCGCGCGCGCGATCATCCGCAACCCGTCGGTGCTGCTGCTCGATGAAGCCACCTCGGCGCTCGACCAGACCACGGAGGCGGCGATCAACCGCACGCTGCTCAAGGTCGCCGAGGGGCGCACCATGATCTGGTCGACGCACCGTCTGACCTCGGTGGTCGAGATGGACGAGATCATTGTGATATCAGGCGGCAGGGCGATCGAACGCGGTTCGCACGAGGAGCTGCTGGCGAGGGGCGGCGTCTACCGCAAGCTGTGGGACGATCAGGGGCACAAGCATCACGACGCGGACGACGAGGATGACGACGACGCGGACGATGATGAAGACGACGAGGATGAGGACGACGACGAGGAGGCGTGATATCCGCCCCGTTGCTCATGACGCCCTGGTGCTAGGCCCTGTCGGCTGCGTGCGGACGTTGCCGGAAGTGACTGGCCGGCCGGGTCGCTGACGCCGCCTGCGGACGCTGCAGCCGGCGCAGCGAGCCCCGGCCGAGATAGCCGAGGAAGCGCGCCCAGCGCTGGGCCTGCCAGTACGGCCCGCTGCCGATCGACACCTCGCGGAAGTTGAACGCCTTGGCGTTCGACCAGGCGTCGCATTCCGTCTTGACCGGATCGTCGTAGAACGCCGTGATCTTCTCCTCGCCCATGCCGTCGGTCGCGAGCCAGGCCGGGATGTGGACATTGCAGAGCTGGGACACGTCTGTGAACACCTTGTCGGTCCCGGTGCCGGTGACGGGGCAGGTGCTGGCGAAGGCGTCGCCGACCAGCACGACGCCGGCCTGCCGATAGCCGGTGCTGACATAGACGTCGGCCGGCCTGATCTTGATGTCGCCGGCGACGTCGAATTCGCCGGTGAGCCGGCGCAGCCGTGGCAGCGCGGCATTCAGAGTCTCGACCGGATTGCGCCGCATCGCGCGCAACCACGGATCGTCGGCCTGGCGATAGGTGAAGAGGTTGGCGCGCATCCGGTTTCCGACCGGGAACAGCGTGATGTAGGGGATACGGTCGCTCGGCCGCTCCGAGAAATAGGTCATTGCCGCGAACGGGAAGGCCGGACGGCCTACGGGCACGAAATCGAATCCGAGCGAGATCGAGTGGCAGAAGCTGGTCACCAGCCGCTCGATGCCGAGCATCCGGCGCAGCCCGACATTCAGGCCGTTGGCGAGCACCACGAGGCGCGCCGAAATCTCCTCGCCGCCCGACAGCACCAGCCGCTGCCGCTCGGAGCTGGTCGCGACATTGACGACCTTGTCGCGGATGAATTCCGCCGGCCCGGCGATCTCGGCCCGAATTGCCGTGATCAGCGCGTCATACATGATGCCGTATTGCCGGCTCGGCTGCCGGTCGAGCAGATGGCCGAATCGCGCGATCCAGTTCTCGCCGTCCAGCGTCGCCGAGCGGAGCACGGATTCGGCAAGGCCGGTCTTGGCGAATCGCGCGAGCTGGAGGTCGCCGCCGATCTTTTCGACGCGAAAGTCGAATGGATAGGTCTGATGGGGGTCGATCATGACGGTCGGCATCCCGGCACGGCCGAGCATGGCGGCCGCGGTCGAGCCCGCAAGACCTCCGCCGATGATCGCGATGTCGGTGTACCGCATGACGTTTTCCGTGGCCGTAGACCGCAATTTTTGCGCTGCGAATGGCAAATAAAGGCTTAGTTTCGAATTTCGCCTTCAGGTCCAAGTTGGGAAGAATTGTTTCTAATCATATTTTACCCGGGTATAATACGATTCCGCCGACGTGCCGGGGATTCGGATTCGGGCGAGGGGAGTCGCAGACGCTGTCATATTTCGACGCGCGACGAGCGCCGTGAAATGCGAAATCTGCAAGCGCCAGAGGCGTTTCTTTGCTTGTCGTTTTGCTTGACTTCACTATCTCTCGCTTATACAAGGCGCTCACTTAACGACAGGCGGTGAGCTACGCCAGCGTCGGAACGGACCACCCGAAGGCCCTTTTTCAGGCGCCGGACGGGCACCAACCTCGACGAATGCTGCTCAAACGCTGTCGATGATAGCTAGGCAATGCCAGGACGATTTTAGTTCTCTTGAGCACGTCCTCTTGAGAGTGAATTCGGATGCATGACCTCGGTGGCGGGCCGGACAGCGAACGCTGGACGGTTCGGGATCGCGGTCCTCTGTGGCGTCGATGCGCTTTCCGCTCAGTGATGAGTGGTTGGCGCGATTTCGCTTTGCGCGGTTGCTTGTTTCGCGTCGAGCGGGCCGTACGGGACGGCTAGTCCTGAGAAGAAATTTGCGGAGCCATTCAAGGCTTTCGCGCGAACTAAAGGGTGAAGGCTGCATGCCGACGATCAACCAGCTGATCGCAAAACCACGTGAAGTGCAGAAGTCGCGCAAGAAGGTGCCGGCGCTGCAGCAGTCGCCGCAGAAGCGCGGCGTGTGCACGCGCGTCTACACCACGACCCCGAAGAAGCCGAACTCGGCGCTTCGTAAGGTCGCCAAGGTGCGCCTGACCAACGGCTTCGAGGTGATCGGCTACATCCCGGGTGAAGGCCATAACCTGCAGGAGCACTCGGTGGTCATGATCCGCGGCGGCCGCGTCAAGGACTTGCCCGGCGTGCGCTACCACATCCTCCGTGGCGTGCTGGATACCCAGGGCGTCAAGAACCGTAAGCAGCGTCGTTCGAAGTACGGCGCGAAGCGTCCGAAGTAAGCGGGAAACGATCAGATGTCGCGTCGCCATTCTGCTGAGAAGCGTGAAGTTCTTCCGGATCCGAAGTTCGGGAACATCATCATTACGAAGTTCATGAACTCGGTGATGTACGCCGGGAAGAAGTCGGTCGCCGAAAACATCGTCTACGGTGCGCTCGGCATGATCGAGGCCAAGACCAAGCAGCCCCCGCTCGGCGTGTTCGAGCAGGCGCTCGAGAACGTGATGCCGACCATCGAGGTTCGCTCCCGCCGCGTCGGCGGCGCGACCTACCAGGTGCCGGTGGAAGTCCGCTCGGTGCGCCGTCAGGCGCTCGGCATCCGCTGGCTGATCTCGGCCGCCCGTGAGCGCAACGAGAAGACCATGACGGAGCGCCTCTCGGCGGAGCTGCTCGACGCCTCGAACAATCGCGGCAACGCCGTGAAGAAGCGTGAAGACGTGCACCGGATGGCGGAAGCCAACCGCGCCTTCTCGCACTATCGCTGGTAAGGCGAACAACGGAATTTAAGGAACAGTCTCATGCCCCGCCAACATGCCATCGAGGACTACCGTAACTTCGGTATCATGGCGCATATCGACGCCGGCAAGACCACGACCACCGAGCGCATCCTGTATTACACCGGCAAGAGCCACAAGATCGGCGAAGTGCACGAAGGTGCCGCGACGATGGACTGGATGGAGCAGGAGCAGGAGCGTGGCATCACGATCACCTCGGCTGCCACCACCGCGTTCTGGAACGGCAAGCGCCTGAACATCATCGACACCCCCGGCCACGTCGACTTCACCATTGAAGTCGAGCGTTCGCTGCGCGTGCTCGACGGCGCCGTTTGCGTTCTCGACTCCAACCAGGGCGTCGAGCCGCAGACCGAGACCGTCTGGCGCCAGGGCGACAAGTACAAGGTTCCGCGCATCGTCTTCGCCAACAAGATGGACAAGACCGGCGCCGACTTCTTCAAGTGCCTGTCCGACATCGTCGACCGCCTCGGCGCCAAGCCGATCGCGATCCAGCTGCCGATCGGTGCCGAGAACAACTTCAAGGGTCTCGTCGACCTCGTGAAGATGAAGGGCATCGTCTGGAACGACGAATCGCTCGGCGCCAAGTTCGACTATGTCGACATCCCGGAAGATCTGGTCGAGCAGGCCAAGGAATATCGCGAGAAGATGGTGGAAGCCGCCGTCGAGCTCGACGACGATGCTCTGGCCGCCTTCCTCGATGGCAAGGAGCCGGACGAGGCGACCCTGAAGCGCCTGATCCGCAAGGCCGTGCTGACCGGCGCGTTCTATCCGGTGCTGTGCGGTTCCGCGTTCAAGAACAAGGGCGTGCAGCCGCTGCTCGACGCCGTCGTCGACTATCTGCCGTCGCCGATCGACGTGCCCGCGATCAAGGGCACCGATGACGACGGCAACGAAGTCGTGCGCAAGGCGGACGACAAGGAGCCGCTGGCGTTGCTCGCGTTCAAGATCATGGACGACCCCTTCGTCGGCACCATCACGTTCTGCCGCATCTATTCCGGCATCCTGCAGTCGGGCACCGGCGTGGTGAACTCGACCCGCGAGAAGAAGGAACGTATCGGCCGCATGCTGCTGATGCACGCGAACAACCGCGAAGACATCAAGGAAGCCTATGCCGGCGACATCGTCGCGCTGGCTGGCCTGAAGGAAGCGCGCACCGGCGACACGCTGTGCGATCCCGACAAGCCGGTGATCCTCGAGAAGATGGAATTCCCGGAGCCGGTGATCGAGATCGCGATCGAGCCGAAGTCGAAAGCCGACCAGGAAAAGCTGGGCGTGGCGCTGGCGAAGCTCGCCGCGGAGGATCCGTCGTTCCGCGTGTCGACCGACCAGGAGTCCGGCCAGACCATTCTCAAGGGCATGGGCGAACTGCATCTCGACATCAAGGTCGACATTCTCAAGCGCACCTACAAGGTCGATGCCAACATCGGCGCACCGCAGGTGGCGTTCCGCGAGCGCGTGACCAAGAAGGCCGAAGTCAAGTACACGCACAAGAAGCAGACCGGCGGTACCGGTCAGTTCGCCGAAGTGTCGATCGTCGTCGAGCCGAACGAGCCCGGCAAGGGCTATGAGTTCGAATCGAAGATCGTCGGCGGCGCGGTGCCGAAGGAATACATCCCCGGCGTCGAAAAGGGCCTCAACAGCGTGATGGGCTCCGGCGTCGTCGCCGGCTTCCCGGTGGTGGACGTCAAGGTGCAGCTGGTCGACGGCAAGTATCACGACGTCGACTCGTCGGCACTGGCGTTCGAAATTGCGTCGCGGGCCGCGTTCCGCGAGGCGCTGACGAAGGGCAAGTCCGTTCTGCTCGAGCCGATCATGAAGGTCGAGGTGGTGACCCCGGAAGACTACACCGGTTCGGTCATCGGCGACCTGAATTCCCGGCGCGGCCAGATCCAGGGTCAAGACATGCGCGGCAACGCCAACGTCATCAATGCGATGGTGCCGCTCATGAACATGTTCGGTTACGTGAACAACCTGCGCTCGATGAGCCAGGGTCGCGCGACCTTCACAATGCAGTTCGATCACTACGCCGAAGCTCCGGCGAACGTGTCGGCTGAAGTCCAGAAGAAGTTTGCCTGATTGTCGTTGATGGCAGTCAACGATTGAACGGAGAGTCAAATGGCCAAAGCTAAATTCGAACGTAACAAGCCCCACTGCAACATCGGCACCATCGGTCACGTCGACCATGGCAAGACCTCGCTGACCGCAGCGATCACCAAGGTGCTCGCAGAAACCGGCGGCGCGACGTTCACCGCCTACGACCAGATCGACAAGGCGCCGGAAGAGAAGGCGCGCGGCATCACGATCTCGACCGCTCACGTCGAGTACGAGACGCAGAACCGCCACTACGCTCACGTCGACTGCCCCGGCCACGCCGACTACGTGAAGAACATGATCACCGGTGCCGCCCAGATGGACGGCGCGATCCTGGTCGTGTCGGCTGCTGACGGCCCGATGCCGCAGACCCGCGAGCACATCCTGCTCGCCCGCCAGGTCGGCGTGCCGGCGCTCGTCGTGTTCCTGAACAAGTGCGACATGGTCGACGATCCGGAGCTGCTCGAGCTGGTCGAGATGGAAGTTCGCGAACTGCTCTCGAAGTACGAGTTCCCGGGCGACGATATTCCGATCATCAAGGGCTCGGCTCTCGCCGCCCTCGAAGACAAGGACAAGAAGCTCGGCCACGACGCCATCCTCGAGCTGATGCGCAATGTCGACGAATACATCCCGCAGCCGGAGCGTCCGATCGACCAGCCGTTCCTGATGCCGGTTGAAGACGTGTTCTCGATCTCGGGCCGCGGCACCGTCGTCACCGGCCGTGTCGAGCGCGGCATCGTCAAGGTCGGCGAGGAAATCGAGATCGTCGGTATCCGCGCCACCCAGAAGACCATCGTCACCGGCGTCGAAATGTTCCGCAAGCTGCTCGATCAGGGCCAGGCCGGCGACAACATCGGTGCGCTGCTCCGCGGCACCAAGCGCGAGGAAGTCGAGCGTGGCCAGGTGCTGTGCAAGCCCGGTTCGGTCAAGCCGCACACCAAGTTCAAGGCTGAGGCTTACATCCTCACCAAGGAAGAGGGCGGTCGTCACACCCCGTTCTTCACCAACTACCGTCCGCAGTTCTACTTCCGCACCACCGACGTGACCGGCGTTGTGCACCTGCCCGAAGGCACCGAGATGGTGATGCCGGGCGACAACATCGCGATGGAAGTGCACCTGATCGTGCCGATCGCGATGGAAGAGAAGCTGCGCTTCGCGATCCGCGAAGGCGGCCGCACCGTCGGCGCCGGCGTCGTCGCCGCCATCATCGAGTAAGGGTGGATCAGTCAGTTTGCAGCGGGTGGGTTCGCCCACCCGCCGCTCACCACTCGCTATTCGCTAATTGAGCGACGAAGAAAGAGATACGGCAATGAACGGCCAAAACATTCGCATCCGTCTCAAGGCGTTCGACCATCGAATCCTCGATACGTCGACCCGTGAGATCGTGAACACGGCGAAGCGCACCGGTGCGCAGGTTCGCGGACCGATTCCGCTGCCGACCCGCATCGAGAAGTTCACCGTCAACCGTTCGCCGCACGTTGACAAGAAGAGCCGCGAGCAATTCGAGATGCGCACTCACAAGCGCCTTCTCGACATTGTCGACCCGACCCCGCAGACCGTCGATGCGCTGATGAAGCTCGACCTGGCCGCCGGTGTCGACGTCGAGATCAAGCTCTAAGGTTTTGGATTTTTACGTCCGCCGCTTGCGGACAGAAAGACAGGAAGCACGCCGATGCGCTCCGGAGTGATCGCACAGAAGGTCGGGATGACGCGGGTCTTTACGGAGACCGGCGAGCATATCCCTGTGACCGTGCTGAAGTTGGGCAACTGCCAGGTGCTGGGCCACCGCACGACCGAGAAGAACGGCTATGTCGCTCTTCAGCTCGGCTCGGGCGCCCGCAAGACGGTGTACATGCCGAAGGCCGAACGCGGCCAGTTCGCGGTCGCCAAGGTCGAGCCGAAGCGCAAGGTTGCCGAGTTCCGCGTGTCCGAGGACGCGTTGATCCCGGTCGGCGCGGAAATCCAGGCGGACCATTTCGTGGTCGGCCAGTTCGTCGACGTGACCGGCACCTCGATCGGTAAGGGCTTTGCCGGCGGCATGAAGCGCTGGAATTTCGGCGGTCTGCGCGCCACCCACGGTGTCTCGGTCTCGCACCGCTCGATCGGTTCGACCGGTGGCCGTCAGGACCCCGGCAAGACCTTCAAGAACAAGAAGATGCCCGGCCACATGGGCGTCGACCGCATCACCACGCTCAATCTGCGGGTGGTTTCGACCGACGTCGAGCGCGGCCTGATCCTCGTCGAAGGCGCCGTCCCCGGCTCCAAGGGCGGCTGGATCTCGGTGCGCGACGCGGTCAAGAAGCCGCTGCCGAAGGAAGCTCCGAAGCCCGGCAAGTTCAAGGTTGCCGGCGGCGAAGCTGCCGAGGCTGTGGCCGAGAAGGAGGGTGTGTGAGATGGAACTGAAAGTCACCACCCTTGAAGGCAAGGAAGCTGGTTCGGTCCAGCTGTCGGACGAGATCTTCGGTCTCGAGCCGCGCAAGGATATCATCCAGCGTTGCGTGCAGTGGCAGCTCAACAAGCGCCAGGCCGGCACCCACAAGGCGAAAGGTCGCGCCGAGATCTGGCGCACCGGCAAGAAGATGTACAAGCAGAAGGGCACCGGCGGCGCCCGTCACGGCTCGGCCCGCGTGCCGCAGTTCCGCGGCGGTGGCCGTGCCTTCGGTCCGGTTGTTCGCTCCCATGCGACCGACCTGCCGAAGAAGGTGCGCGCGCTCGCGCTGAAGCATGCGCTGTCGGCCAAGGCCAAGGACGGCGGGCTGATCGTGATCGACAATGCGCAGCTCGAGGCGGCCAAGACCAAGGCCCTGATCGGTCACTTCTCCGGCCTCGGCCTGACCAACGCGCTGATCATCGACGGCGCCGAGCTGCATAACGGTTTCGCGACCGCTGCCCGCAACATCCCGAACATCGACGTGCTGCCGATCCAGGGCATCAACGTCTACGACATTCTCCGCCGCCACAAGCTGGTGCTGACCAAGGCTGCGGTTGATGCGCTGGAGGCGCGCTTCAAATGAAGAACATCGATCCGCGCCACTACGACGTCATCATCTCGCCGGTCGTGACGGAAAAGGCGACGCTCGCCTCCGAGCACAACAAGGTGCTGTTCAAGGTCGCCGCCAAGGCGACCAAGCCGCAGATCAAGGAAGCGGTCGAGAAGCTGTTCGACGTCAAGGTGAAGAGCGTCAACACGCTCGTCCGCAAGGGCAAGACCAAGGTGTTCCGCGGCAATCTCGGCTCGCAGTCGGATTCCAAGCGCGCGATCGTGACCCTTGAAGAGGGCCACCGCATCGACGTGACTACCGGACTATAAGGCGCAACGACGATGGCATTGAAAACCTACAATCCCACGACGCCGGGCCAGCGCCAGCTGGTCATGGTCGATCGTTCGGCGCTCTACAAGGGCAAGCCGGTGAAGACCCTGACCGAGGGCAAGCTCGGCAACGGCGGTCGCAACAACACCGGTCGCATCACGGTGCGTTTCCGCGGCGGCGGCCACAAGAAGGCCTACCGCACCGTCGACTTCCGCCGCGACAAGGTGGACATGCCGGCGGTCGTGGAGCGGCTCGAGTACGATCCGAACCGCACTGCGTTCATCGCGCTGATCAAGTATCAGGACGGTGAGCTGGCCTACATCCTGGCGCCGCAGCGTCTGGCGGCGGGCGACACCGTCGTCGCCGGCAACTATGTCGACGTCAAGCCGGGCAACGTCATGCCGCTCGGCAACATGCCGGTCGGCACGATCGTGCACAACATCGAGCTGAAGATCGGCAAGGGCGGCCAGCTGGCGCGCTCCGCCGGTACCTACGCCCAGATCGTCGGCCGCGACCAGGACTACGTGATCGTCCGCCTGAACTCGGGCGAGCAGCGTCTTGTGCACGGCCGTTGCCGCGGCACGATCGGTGCGGTCTCGAACCCGGATCACATGAACATCTCGATCGGCAAGGCCGGTCGCACCCGCTGGCTCGGCTGGCGTCCGCACAACCGCGGCGTCGTCATGAACCCGATCGATCACCCGCACGGCGGTGGTGAAGGTCGTACCTCGGGCGGTCGTCACCCGGTCACTCCGTGGGGCAAGCCGACCAAGGGCAAGAAGACCCGCACCAACAAGTCGACCAACAAATTCATTCTCCTCAGCCGCCACAAGCGGAAGAAGTAAGGAACGCCGGACATGGTTCGTTCAGTCTGGAAAGGCCCGTTCGTCGAGGGTTCTCTGCTCAAGAAGGCAGATGCCGCCCGCGCGTCCGGCCGTCACGACGTCATCAAGATCTGGAGCCGTCGCTCCACCATCCTGCCGCAGTTCGTCGGCCTGACCTTCGGTGTCTACAACGGCCAGAAGCATGTGCCGGTGGCGATCAACGAGGAAATGGTGGGTCACAAGTTCGGCGAGTTCTCGCCGACCCGGACCTTCCACGGCCACTCGGGCGACAAGAAAGCCAAGAAGGCTTGAGGAATAGACGATGAGCAAACCAAAGCGCGAACGTAGCCTCGCGGACAATGAGGCCAAGGCCGTCGCCCGCATGCTGCGCGTCAGCCCGCAGAAGCTCAACCTGGTGGCGCAGCTGATCCGCGGCCGCAAGGCTTCGGCTGCGCTCGCCGACCTGCAGTTCTCGCGCAAGCGGATCGCGGTCGACGTCAAGAAGTGCCTGGAATCGGCGATCGCGAACGCCGAGAACAACCATGACCTCGATGTCGACGATCTCGTCGTTGCCGAGGCGCATGTCGGCAATGGCATCGTGATGAAGCGTTTTGCTCCGCGCGGCCGTGGCCGTTCGGGCCGTGTGTTCAAACCGTTCTCGCACCTGACCATCGTGGTTCGTCAGGTCGAGGCCGAGGCAAGCGCCTAAGAAGGGCGCAGGAGAAGACGATGGGTCAAAAGATCAATCCAATCGGGCTGCGTCTCGGCATCAACCGGACCTGGGACTCCCGTTGGTTCGCCGGCAAGCAGGAATACGGCAAGCTGCTGCACGAAGACGTCAAGATCCGCGAGATCCTGCACAAGGAGCTCAAGCAGGCGGCCGTCGCCCGCATCGTGATCGAGCGTCCGCACAAGAAGTGCCGCGTGACGATCCACTCGGCCCGTCCGGGCGTCGTGATCGGCAAGAAGGGCGCCGACATCGACAAGCTGCGCAAGAAGGTTGCCGACATCACCTCGTCGGACGTCGTGATCAACATCGTCGAAATCCGCAAGCCGGAGCTCGACGCGACCCTGGTCGCTGAATCGATCGCCCAGCAGCTCGAGCGCCGCGTTGCGTTCCGCCGCGCCATGAAGCGCGCCGTGCAGTCGGCGATGCGTCTCGGTGCCGAGGGCATCCGCATCAACTGCTCGGGCCGTCTCGGCGGCGCCGAAATCGCGCGCATGGAGTGGTATCGCGAAGGTCGCGTGCCGCTGCACACGCTGCGCGCCGACGTCGACTACGGCGTCGCCACCGCGTTCACGACCTTCGGCACCTGCGGCGTCAAGGTCTGGATCTTCAAGGGCGAGATCCTCGAGCACGATCCGATGGCCCAGGACAAGAAGATGGCCGAGGGCGACAGCACGCCGCGTTCGCGCCGCGACGCCGCTTGAGGCAAAGCAGGAATTTGAGGGCTTAAAGCCATGATGCAACCTAAGAAGACGAAGTTCCGGAAGGCGCATAAGGGCCGTATCCACGGCGTTGCGACCTCTGGCGCGACGTTGGCGTTCGGCCAGTTCGGCCTGAAGGCGATGGAGCCTGAGCGCGTCACCGCCCGTCAGATCGAAGCCGCCCGCCGCGCGCTGACCCGTCACATGAAGCGCGCCGGCCGCGTCTGGATCCGGGTGTTCCCGGACGTGCCGGTGTCGAAGAAGCCCGCCGAAGTCCGCATGGGCTCCGGCAAGGGTGCGCCTGAATTGTGGGTGGTCCGGATCAAGCCGGGCCGCGTGATGTTCGAGATCGATGGCGTGCCGGTGCAGACCGCCAAGGAGGCGCTGTCGCTCGCCGCCGCCAAGCTGCCGATCAAGACGCGCTTCGTTGCGCGCATTGCGGAGTAATCGCCATGGCCGAGATGAAAGTTGAAGACATTCGCGCGATGAGCGACGACCAGCGGGAAGACGCGGTCCTCAACCTGAAGAAGGAACGCTTCAACCTGCGTTTCCAGCGCGCCACCGGGCAGCTGGAGAACACGTCGCGGATGCGGGAAGCCCGCCGCGATATCGCTCGTATCAAGACCATCGCCGCGCAGCAGCGCGCGAACAAGAAGTAAGGGGCCAGCTATGCCGAAACGTACTCTGCAGGGCGTGGTCGTCAGCGACAAGCAAGCCAAGACCGTCGTGGTGCGCGTCGATCGCCGCTTCACCCACCCGATCTACAAGAAGACGATCCGCCGTTCCAAGAACTACCACGCGCACGACGAGAACAACCAGTTCAAGCCGGGCGACATGGTCTGGATCGAGGAATCGAAGCCGATCTCGAAGCTGAAGCGCTGGACCGTGGTCCGGGGCGAACACAAGAAAACGGCCTGATTACCTCGGCCTGGCCGAAGTCATTCAGGGAAATTTTGGGCGCGCTAAAGCGCAGAAAGAGGACGAGGTGCATCAATGATTCAGATGCAGACCAACCTCGACGTGGCCGATAATTCAGGCGCACGCCGTGTCATGTGCATCAAGGTTCTTGGAGGTTCCAAGCGCCGCTATGCCACCGTGGGCGACGTTATCGTTGTGTCGATCAAGGAAGCCATCCCGCGTGGCAAGGTGAAGAAGGGCGATGTGATGAAGGCCGTCGTGGTCCGGGTCCGCAAGGACATCCGCCGCGCCGACGGTTCGGTCATCCGTTTCGACCGCAACGCTGCCGTGCTGATCAACAATCAGTCCGAGCCGGTCGGCACCCGTATCTTCGGGCCGGTGCCGCGCGAGCTGCGCGCCAAGAACCACATGAAGATCATTTCGCTCGCGCCGGAGGTGCTGTGATGGCTGCCAAGATCCGCAAGGGCGACAAGGTGATGGTGCTCACCGGCCGCGACAAGGGTCGCACCGGCGAGGTGTTCGAGGTGCGTCCGGACGAGAACAAGGCTCTCGTTCGCGGCATCAATCTGGTCAAGCGTCACCAGAAGCAGAGCCAGACCCAGGAAGGCGGCATCATCTCCAAGGAGATGCCGATCGACCTGTCCAACATTGCGTATGTCGGCAAGGACGGAAAGCCGACCCGCATTGGGTTCAAGATTCAGGCCGATGGCAAGAAGGTTCGTGTTGCCAAGAGCTCGGGAGCAGAGATCGATGGCTGAGACAGCTTACACGCCGCGCCTGCGCGCGGAGTATGACAAGAAGATCCGCGGCATGATGACCGAGAAGTTCGGTTATGCCAACGTGATGCAGGTGCCGCGCCTCGACAAGGTCGTGCTCAACATGGGCGTCGGCGATTCCGTCAACGACCGCAAGAAGGCCGAGACCGCCGCTGCCGAGCTCAGCCAGATCGCCGGCCAGAAGGCGATCGTGACCTATTCGCGGATCGCGATCGCGACCTTCAAGCTGCGTGAGAACCAGCCGATCGGCTGCAAGGTCACGCTGCGCAAGGCCCATATGTACGAGTTCATCGACCGCCTGGTGAACGTGGCGCTGCCCCGCGTCCGCGACTTCCGCGGCCTGAACCCGAAGAGCTTCGACGGCCGTGGCAACTATTCGCTCGGCATCAAGGAGCACATCATTTTCCCCGAGATCGACTTCGACAAGGTCTCGGAAGCGCGTGGCATGGACATCACGGTGTGCACCACCGCCAAGACCGACGACGAGGCGCGTGCCTTGTTGACCGCTTTCAATTTCCCGTTCCGGCAGTGAGTAGCTGAGGCAAAGCCACTCAAACGCGGATACCCAGGAGCCAAGCATGGCAAAGAAGAGTTCGATCGAGAAGAACAACCGGCGCAAGCGGATGGCGAAGAACGCTGCCCCGCAGCGCGAGAAGCTGAAGGCGATCATCGCCGACAAGACCAAGCCGATGGAAGAGCGCTTCGCGGCGACGCTGAAGCTCGCCGAGATGCCGCGCAACTCGTCGCCGACGCGCATCCGCAACCGTTGCGAGCTGACCGGGCGTCCGCGCTCGAACTATCGCAAGAACAAGCTCTCGCGCATCGCGCTGCGTGAACTCGGCTCCAAGGGCCTGGTTCCCGGCCTCGTGAAGTCGAGCTGGTAAGGGGAGGGTCGGAACAATGTCTACGCACGATCCGATCAGCGATCTCATCACCCGCATCCGCAACGCGCAGATGCGCTCCAAGTCCAAGGTCTCGAGCCCCGGCTCGAAGATGCGCGCCAACGTGCTCGAAGTGCTGAAGTCCGAGGGTTACATCCGCGGCTACGCCAGCGTCGAGCACGCGTCGGGCCGCAGCGAGCTCGAGATTGAGCTGAAGTATTTCGACGGCGAGCCCGTCATCCGCGAGATCGAGCGGGTGTCGAAGCCGGGCCGCCGCGTTTACGCCTCGGTGAAGAACCTGCCGCGCGTGAACAACGGTCTCGGCATTTCGGTGTTGTCGACGCCGAAGGGAATCATGGCTGACCACGAGGCGCGCGACGCCAATGTGGGCGGCGAAGTTCTCTTCACGGTGTTCTGAGGAAGGATTTTACGATGTCACGTATCGGCAAAAGGCCGGTGGCGATCCCGTCGGGTGTGACGGCAAGCGTCGAGGGCCAGACGGTGAAGGTGAAGGGGCCGAAGGGCCAGCTTCAGTTCGTCGTGCATGACGACGTCGAGGTGAAGTTCGAGAACGGCCAGGTCAAGGTCGCTCCGCGCGTCAAGACCAACCGCGCGCAGGCGATGTACGGCACCGCGCGCGCGCAGGTCGCCAACCTCGTCGAGGGCGTCACCAAGGGCTTCGAGAAGAAGCTCGAGATCACCGGCGTCGGTTACCGCGCCGCGATGCAGGGCAAGAACCTGCAGCTCGCGCTCGGCTACAGCCACGACGTGGTCTACGCGATCCCGGAAGGCATCACCATTGCGGTGCCGAAGCCGACCGAGATCACGATCACCGGCAACGATCCGCAGCGCGTCGGCCAGGTCGCCGCCGAGATCCGCGCCTACCGTCCGCCGGAGCCCTACAAGGGCAAGGGCGTGAAGTACGCCAACGAATTCATCTTCCGCAAGGAAGGCAAGAAGAAGTAACGGAGCCGGTCATGTCACTCAAGGTTACGAATGCCCGGCGCAAGCAGCGCGTCCGCCTTGCGCTTCGCCGCTCGGCTGGCGGCCGTCCGCGGCTGTCGGTGTTCCGCTCGTCCAAGCACATCTACGCTCAGGTCATCGACGACCAGAAGGGCGAGACGCTCGCGTCCGCCTCGTCGCTGGAGAAGAACCTGCGCGACGCCGGCAAGACCGGCGCCGACATCGATGCGGCGAAGGCCGTCGGCAAGCTGCTGGCGGAACGCGCGGCGCAGAAGGGCGTCAAGGAAGTCGTGTTCGATCGCGGCGCCTACATCTATCACGGGCGCGTCAAGGCGCTCGCGGATGCGGCGCGCGAAGGCGGATTGAGCTTCTAAACTTTACGAACGATTACAGGATAGAGGCGTAAGGCCTCCTAGAGATTGGAAAACACCATGGCAGGTGAACGCGAACGCGGCGGACGCGAACGGAGCAGGGATCGCGAAGAGCGCGACAGCGAGTTCGTCGACAAGCTCGTCCACATCAATCGCGTGGCGAAGGTCGTCAAGGGCGGCAAGCGCTTCGGCTTTGCGGCGCTGGTCGTGATCGGCGATCAGAAGGGCCGGGTCGGTTTCGGCCACGGCAAGGCGCGCGAAGTTCCGGAAGCGATCCGCAAGGCGACCGAGTCGGCGAAGCGCAACCTGACGCGCGTCGCGCTGCGCGAAGGCCGCACGCTGCATCACGACGTCGCCGGCCGTCACGGCGCCGGTCGCGTCTATCTGCGTACCGCTCCGGCGGGTACCGGCATCATCGCCGGCGGCCCGATGCGCGCGGTGTTCGAGACGCTCGGCATCCAGGACGTGGTGGCGAAGTCGATCGGTTCGTCGAATCCCTACAACATGGTTCGCGCAACCTTCGACGCGTTGAAGCATCAGGATTCGCCGCGCTCGGTGGCTGCCCGCCGCAACATCAAGGTCTCCACCCTGCAGTCGCGCCGCGTCGGCGGCGACGCCGAAGTGGTGGCGGAATAACAACGCGCGCTTCTCGAAGCGCTATTCGGAGTTACTGTCATGGCCCAGGCCAGCAAGACCATCAAGGTCGAGCAGATCGGCAGCGCAATCCGCCGCCATCACTCGCAGCGTTCGACGCTGATCGGCCTCAAGCTCAACAAGATCGGCCGGGTTGCCGAGCTGCAGGATACCCCTGAAGTTCGCGGCATGATCAGCAAAGTTCAGCATCTCGTCCGCGTCGTCGGCGAGTAAGCAGAGATAAGGAGAAGGGCGATGAAGCTCAGCGATATCGCCGACAACGCCGGCTCGCGCAAGAAGCGCATGCGTGTCGGCCGTGGCATCGGTTCCGGCAAGGGCAAGACCTCGGGCCGCGGCGGCAAGGGCCAGACCGCGCGTTCGGGCGTCCGCATCAAGGGTTTCGAAGGCGGCCAGATGCCGATGCATCGCCGTCTGCCGAAGCGCGGCTTCAACAACATCTTCCGGCTCGACTTCGCCGAGATCAATCTCGACCGTCTGCAGGAAGCGATTGACAACAAGCTGGTCGATGCGAGCGCGACGGTGACCGTCGAAACGCTGGTGAAGGCCGGCGTGCTGCGCCGCGCCAAGGACGGCCTGCGGCTGCTCGGCCGCGGCGAGATCAAGACCAAGCTGACCATCGAGGCGCACGGCGCTTCCAAGTCGGCTATTGCTGCGGTCGAGAAGGCCGGCGGCTCGGTCAAGATCCTGGCTCCCGCCAAGGACGAAGGCGAGGCGGCGTAACATCTGCGTCATTGCCCGCGGCCTGCGCGGGCAATCCGCAGATCGAATGATGGACTTATCGAGGCCGAGCACCAGATAATGTCCGGTGTCTGCCGACGGCCCCGAGAGGACTGGTTCCTTGGGGGCGTCGGCGAAGCGGGCTCCGGGAGAAAGCCGAACATGGTCTCAGCAGCCGAACAACTTGCCGCAAACCTCAATTTCGGACAGCTGGCGAAAGCCGACGAGCTGAAGAAGCGCATCTGGTTCACCCTGGGTGCGCTGCTTGTTTATCGGCTGGGCACCTACATCCCGCTGCCGGGCATCGACCCCAACATTTGGGAGCAGGTGTTCCGCAGCCAGTCCGGCGGCATCCTCGGCATGTTCAACATGTTCGCCGGCGGCGGCATCCACCGCATGGCGATCTTCGCGCTGAACATCATGCCGTACATTTCGGCATCGATCATCGTCCAGCTCTTGACCACCGTGTCGCCGCAGCTCGAGGCGCTCAAGAAGGAAGGCGAGGCGGGCCGCAAGACGCTGAACCAGTACACCCGCTATCTGACGGTGATCCTGGCGCTGTTCCAGTCCTACGGCATCGCGATCGGCCTCGAAGGCGCCGGTAATGTCGTCAGCGACCCCGGCATGTTCTTCCGGATCTCGACCGCGATCACGCTGACCGGCGGCACCATGTTCCTGATGTGGCTCGGCGAGCAGATTACCTCGCGCGGCATCGGCAACGGTATCTCGCTCATCATCCTGTCCGGCATCGTCGCCGAGCTGCCGTCGGCACTCGCCAACATGCTGGAGCTCGGCCGCCAGGGCGCGATGTCGACCGGCCTGATCCTGATCGTCATCGTGATGGCGGTCGCCGTGATCGCCTTCATCGTGTTCATGGAGCGCGCGCAGCGCCGCCTGCTGATCCAGTATCCGAAGCGCCAGGTCGGCAACAAGATGTTCGAGGGCCAGTCCTCGCATCTGCCGCTCAAGCTCAACACCTCGGGCGTGATTCCGCCGATCTTCGCCTCGTCGCTGCTGCTGCTGCCGACCACGGTCGCGAACTTCAACGCCGGCAAGGGGCCGGAGTGGTTCCAGTGGCTCACCACCCAGCTCAGCCACGGCCGCCCGCTGTTCCTGCTGATGTATCTGGCGCTGATCGTGTTCTTCGCCTTCTTCTACACCGCGATCGTGTTCAACCCGACCGAGACCGCGGACAATCTGAAGAAGCATGGCGGCTTCATCCCGGGCATCCGGCCCGGTGAGCGCACCGCCGAATACATCGACTACGTGCTGTCGCGCATCACGGTGCTCGGTGCGATCTATCTCGCGATCGTCTGCCTGATTCCTGAAATTCTGATTTCCTACGCCTCGGTCCCGTTCTACTTTGGCGGCACTTCGCTCCTGATCGTCGTCAGCGTGACGATGGATACGGTGTCGCAGGTGCAGGGCTATCTGCTCGCGCATCAGTATGAAGGGTTGATCAGGAAGTCGAAGCTCAGGGGAGGCCGCCGCCGCTGATCGCGGCGCGGCTTCAAACTCAAAACACAGGTGTGCGGACGTCGCCCACCTAGCCGGGGGGCGAAACAGATATGAGATTGATCCTTTTGGGGCCGCCGGGCTCGGGCAAGGGAACCCAGGCGCAGCGGCTGGTGCACCGGCATGGCATCGTTCAGCTCTCGACCGGCGAGATGCTGCGCGCAGCGGTTGCCGCGGGCACCCCGGTCGGCTTGCAGGCCAAGGAGATCATGGCCAATGGCGGTCTGGTGCCCGACGAGGTCGTGGTGGGAATCATCGCTGACCGGATCGAGGAGCCTGACGCCAAGAAGGGCTTCATTCTCGACGGCTTCCCGCGCACGGTGCCGCAGGCGGAGGCGCTCGACGAACTGCTCCGGAAAAAGCACCTCAAGCTCGACGCCGTCGTTGAGCTGCGCGTCAACGAGAGCGCGCTGCTCGCCCGCGTCGAGAAGCGTGCCGAGGAAACCCGCGCGCGCGGCGAGGAAGTTCGCCTGGACGATACGCCGGAAGTGCTGACCAAGCGCCTCGCGCAGTATCGTTCGCTGACGGAACCGCTGATTCACTATTATTCGGAGCGGCGGAAGCTTCTGACGGTCGATGGCATGATGACCATCGAGCACGTCACCCGCGAGATCAACCGGATCCTGACTGCGCTCGGCGCGCTGGAACCGAAGGAGCACGAGGAGCCCAAGGGAGCTTCAAAGAGCGCCTCGAAGGCGTCCAGGACGGCCAAGAAGACCGCGAAGACGGCGACGAAGAAAGCTGCCGAATCGGCAAAAAAGGCCGCCAAACCGGCCCGGAAGGCCGCCAAGTCGGCCTCAAAGCCGGTCTCCAAGGCCAAAGCTGCCAAGAAAGCTACCAAGAAGGCTGCGAAGCAGCCGACCAGGAAGACCGTGAAGAAGGCCGCAAAGCAGGCCGCCCGTGCCGCGAATGCCCGGAAGGGGGCAAAAGCGGCCAAAAAGGCAGCAAAAAAGCTCACGAAAAAGCGAGCTAAACGCTAGGAGCGGTTGACGAAACCGACATGAATCCTTTAATAAGCCCCGCATCCAAGTTGGATAGTTTTATGACGATGCCGGGCCCCGAAGGACATGAGGGGAAGGGCGTCGTGTTCGCGTTTGTGGACACAAGCCCGCAGAGAGCAAGAACTTGAGAAGCCCGTATCCGTGATGGAGCGGCGACAGGAGAGAAGTCCGTGGCCCGTATTGCCGGCGTCAACATTCCTACCAACAAGCGCGTCCTGATCGCGCTTCAGTACATCCATGGTATCGGCCAGAAGAACGCGGCCGACATCATCGAGAAGGTCAAGATCCCGGTGGACCGTCGCGTCAACCAGTTGACCGACCAGGAAGTCCTGCAGATCCGCGAAGTGATCGACCGCGACTATCTGGTCGAGGGCGACCTCCGTCGTGAGGTCGGCATCAACATCAAGCGGCTGATGGACCTCGGCTGCTATCGCGGCCTGCGTCATCGCCGTGGTCTGCCGGTGCGCGGCCAGCGCACCCACACCAATGCGCGCACGCGCAAGGGTCCGGCCAAGGCGATCGCCGGCAAGAAGAAGTAAGTTTTGCGAATTGCAGGTGGGGGGTAGCGAATCGAATTTCGCTACTCGCCATTTGCGTTTTGAGGTGTAGCCGCTGGCACTACGGCGGCGTTGAGATCACAGGAAAGGTTTGAAATGGGCAAGGAAGCCACCCGCGTACGTCGCCGCGAACGCAAGAACATCGCCTCCGGCATCGCGCACGTGAATTCGTCGTTCAACAACACGACCATCACCATCACCGACGCGCAGGGCAACACCATCGCCTGGTCGTCGGCCGGCACCATGGGCTTCAAGGGCTCGCGCAAGTCGACCCCCTATGCCGCGCAGGTCGCGGCCGAAGACGTCTCCAAGAAGGCGCAGGAACACGGCATGCGTACGCTGGAGGTTGAAGTGGCCGGCCCGGGTTCGGGCCGTGAGTCGGCGCTCCGTGCGCTGCAGGCTGCGGGCTTCACCGTCACCTCGATCCGCGACGTGACCACGATCCCGCACAATGGCTGCCGTCCGCGCAAGCGTCGGCGCGTTTGATCTGTAAATCGCGGGCGGCTGCTAGCCGCCCTGCGATGGTTTTTGGAATTGACCGCGCGGACTGTTCCGCGATCTCCAACGCCAGGTTCGGCCATTCGACGGGCCCAACGACTGGCACATGGGTGAACAAGTGACGATCCAGAAAAATTGGCAAGAACTCATTCGACCGAACAAGCTGCAGGTGACGCCGGGCTCGGACGCGAGCCGGTTCGCCACCGTGGTCGCCGAGCCGCTCGAGCGCGGCTTCGGCCAGACGCTCGGCAACGCGCTGCGCCGCATCCTGCTGTCCTCGCTGCAGGGCGCGGCGGTGCAGTCGGTGCATATCGACGGCGTGCTGCACGAGTTCTCCTCGATCGCCGGTGTCCGTGAAGACGTCACCGACATGGTGCTCAACATCAAGGACATCTCGATCAAGATGCAGGGCGAAGGCCCGAAGCGCATGGTCGTGAAGAAGCAGGGCCCGGGCGCCGTCACCGCCGGCGACATTCAGACCGTCGGCGACGTCACCGTGCTCAACCCTGACCTGCAGCTCTGCACGCTGGACGACGGCGCCGAGATCCGCATGGAATTCACGGTCACGACCGGCAAGGGCTATGTCGCCGCCGAGCGCAACCGGCCTGAGGATGCGCCGATCGGCCTGATCCCGGTCGACAGCCTGTTCTCGCCGGTCCGTAAGGTCTCCTACAAGGTCGAGAACACCCGTGAGGGCCAGATCCTCGACTACGACAAGCTGACCATGACGATCGAGACCAACGGCGCGATCACGCCGGAGGACGCGGTGGCCTATGCCGCGCGCATCCTGCAGGATCAGCTCAACGTGTTCGTCAACTTCGAAGAGCCGCGCAAGGAAGTCACGCAGGAGATCATCCCCGATCTCGCGTTCAACCCGGCGTTCCTCAAGAAGGTCGACGAGCTCGAACTGTCGGTGCGTTCGGCAAACTGCCTGAAGAACGACAACATCGTCTACATCGGCGACCTCGTGCAGAAGTCGGAAGCGGAAATGCTCCGCACCCCGAACTTCGGCCGCAAGTCGCTGAACGAGATCAAGGAAGTGCTGGCCCAGATGGGTCTGCACCTCGGCATGGAAGTGCCGGGCTGGCCGCCGGAGAACATCGACGAGCTCGCCAAGCGCTTCGAGGATCACTACTGATCCGATTCAATCATCATGGCCGGGCTCTCCCGGCCATGATTCTACGGCACGATCCCGGAAAAGTGCGCAGCGGTTTTCCGACCAGGATCGCGCCAAACAAAGTAGCAAAAGCGCGAGATCGCGCTTTTGTGGGCGAACGCAGGCAGCCCACCTGAGCAACATGTCCGACGAACCGTCGCGGCAGATTACAAAGTAAGGAATAGACAATGCGTCACGGCAAGGTTCATCGGAAGCTCAACCGCACCGCCGAGCACCGGCGTGCGATGTTCGCCAACATGGCGGCCGCGCTGATCAAGCACGAGCAGATCGTCACCACGCTGCCGAAGGCCAAGGAGCTGCGGCCGATCGTCGAGAAGCTCGTCACCCTCGGCAAGAAGGGCGGTCTCGCCCTGCGCCGCCAGGCGATTTCGGAGTTGCGCGACCTCGACCAGGTCAAGAAGCTGTTCGACACGCTGGCGACCCGCTACAAGGACCGCCAGGGCGGCTACACCCGCATCATCAAGGCCGGCTTCCGCTACGGCGACAACGCGGCGATGGCCGTGATCGAGTTCGTCGACCGCGACGTCGATGCCAAGGGCCAGGACTCCGGTCCGACCCAGGACAAGGAAGCCGAGGCGGCATAAGCCGGTCTCTCCGCACGGATTTCGAAAACGGCGCCTTCGGGCGCCGTTTTTATTTGGCGGCCACGCTCCATCCCCGTCGTCCTGGCGAAAGCCAGGACCCATTACCTCAAATCTCAATTGTTGCGCGACGCTGGGGCTCAAGTCCTTCTCGCGATCACCTGCGGTGGTAATGGGTCCTGGCTTGCGCCAGGACGACGTCGTCTGTGTACTGTCGTCCTCACGCATCGGTGAGACACAATTGCGGTGCATCATGCCGCGCCCGATATCCATCGACATCAATGGAGATGACAGATGAAAATCGACCTTTCCGGAAAGACTGCGCTGGTGACCGGCTCGACCGCGGGCATCGGCAACGCCATTGCAAAGGGGCTGGCGGAGACCGGCGCGGAGGTCGTCATCAACGGCCGTAGCCAGGCCAAGGTCGATGCCGCGATGGCCGCGATCGCCAAGGCGGTGCCGGGCGCCAAGGTCCGCGGCATCGCCGCCGACGTCTCGACATCGGCCGGATGCAAGGCGCTGCTCGCGGCGTTGCCCGAGGTCGACATCCTCGTCAACAATGCCGGCATCTTCGAGCCGAAGGGCTTCTTCGATATTCCGGACGAGGACTGGAGCCGCTTCTTCGAGGTCAACGTGATGTCGGGCGTGCGGCTGTCGCGCGGCTACATGCAGGGCATGCTGAAGCGCAATTGGGGCCGCATCGTCTTCATCTCCTCGGAATCCGGCCTCAACATCCCGACCGAGATGATTCACTACGGCACGACCAAGACCGCGCAGCTTGCGATCGCGCGCGGGCTCGCGGAGCTGACCAAGGGCACCGCCGTCACGGTCAACTCCGTGCTGCCCGGACCGACCATGTCCGAGGGAGTCGAGACCTTCGTCAAGGATCTCGCCAAGCAGAACGGCCAGTCGGTCGAGGAGGCGGCCTCCAACTTCGTCAAGCAGCACCGGCCGACCTCGCTGCTGCAGCGCTTTGCCAGCACCGAGGAGATCGCCAATCTCGTGGTCTATGTCTGCTCCAAGCAGGCCTCGGCAACCAATGGCGCCGCGCTGCGCGCCGAGGGCGGCATCGTCAATACGATCGCGTGAGGCCGCATGTCCGCCTATGTGATCTCGGAGGTCGAGATGCGCGACGCCGCCGCGTTCGAGGCCTATCGCGCGCAGGCGGCGAAGACCATCGAACAGTATGGCGGGCGCTATCTCGTGCGCGGCGGCGCAGCTGAAGTGGTGGAGGGCGCTCCGGCGCCGAACGCCATTGTCATCGTCGAGTTTCCGTCCATGGCACGTCTACGTGAGTGGTACGCCTCACCGGAATATGCCGCGGCACTCAAGCATCGGCGGACCGGGCTGGAGCGCCGGCTGATCTTCGTCGAGGGCATTCTGCCGAGCTAGGCTTTGGCCCCGTCGAGGAACTCGCTGAAGCCTGACGGGTGATAGGGGCCGAAGCATATCTGCTCGAGGACGCCAATTCCCGTCCGGTCGCCTTGGCGGGCGCGCACCACCTGTTGCACGTGCACGTTCTCGCGGGCCAGCGGGTCGAGCGTCAAGGGATCGAACGACTCGCCGCCGATCTCGAGCTCGCCCTTCCACATGCCCTGGCCCCATTGCGGATGACCGTAGCCGAGGCCCTTCATCTGGAATTTGAGGATCGGGTCGAGTGCGATGGTCGAGGTGTGGCCGTCGATGTCGACCAGGTCGATTTCGGCCGACTGCGCCAGCCGCGTGCTCGGCACGTATCTGACGCGGTGCCGCGCGGTCGCCATGCGGCGGTCGAGCCCGTCGACGACGCCCGGGATCTCGGCCTCGCTTCGGTAGAGCGGCGCGGTGATGCCCTCGCGGACCAGCGCCTCGCCGCGCGTGCCGTCGAAGAAGATGGCGTGCGAGATGTGGTCGTCCCAGACCAGCGGCGCCCAGAGGAAGAACACGCTCGGCAGCGGCATCGGCGCGCCGCCCACATCGCGTTCGCCGACATTGCGAACGCCCCAGGAGCGATCCTTGGTGGCGTAGCAGGTGCGATCGTCGACCTTGATCTCGCCATCGGGGTGACGCACGACGCCGCTCCAGCGGCCGAACTGGTCGAACCGGGTCGAATCCATCGCGCGGCGGTCGCCCGACCAGAGCGTCTGGCGCGCTTCCTGGATCGCAGCGGTGCGCGCGGAGAAGGTCAGGTCGCAGGAAAGGCCCGTCGCATTGTCGTCGAGCACGATTCGGGTCCGCAGCATCGGCTCGATGACCTCGAGCCTGAACGGGCCGACCTGCATCTCGGTGCGCTCGAGCGGCGCCCGCCGCGAACCGTAGAAGCAATGCTGCCGTCCGCCGCGCTCCACGACGCTGAAGGCGCAATCGAGGATCTTGCGGTGCGGGTAGATCGCAATGCCGATCCCGAAATAATACGCGCCGTCCGCGGTGTAGCCGTTGAACCAGGTGCGGTCATAGACATTGCGGTCGCTGGTCGAGGGAACCGCGATCGGTTCCGGCGTCTGGTGGATGGGGAAGTCGTCCAGTTTGTTGAGCACGCCGATCCCTTTCGCTAGCCCTCAATCCTGCCAGTATGAGAAACTGTCGTGGTCCAGCGCTTGCGCGCAGGCGCCACGGGTCATTTTCAGGAACAGCGCGTCACCGCGCTCGGAACGCTGGACGCTGAGCGCGGAGACGACGCCCATCATGATGCCGTGTAGCGTGTAGCGCCGGTAATCCCGCCAGCATTCATCCCAGCCATAGTCGCGCACGCCGCGCCGGATCAGCTCCGAGTGATAGAACCGCACCAGATCGGCTTCATGTAGCCGCCGTTCGGACGGATCGATGCCGGCCGACAGGAAATAGGCGACGTCGACGATGCCCGGTCCCATCGTCATCGTCTGCCAGTCCAGCGTGGCCATCGGACGGGTGTTGCCGCGCACGTCGAACAGCATGTTGTCGAGCCGGAAATCCGCATGCTGCAGCGTTCGCGGCACCGATCGATCGGACTGGTAGCGCGGGATCGCGTCCGGAAGCCGGTCGATCAGATCGAGGAATTCCGGCTCGATCACGCCGTGATACCGTTCCTTGTAGAGACCGATGATGCCGGGCAGCACCGCGCGAAGGTCTCGGCGCCGGCTCGCGGCAACCGCGAAGCATTGCACCGCATCGAGCGTCGGATCGTTCCATCGCGGCGCATGCAGCGCGGCGGCCTCACGCATCGCCGTCAGGCTGTCGGCGATCGCGCATCCGGCGAGCTGGTCTCCCGGGCGCGCGGGCGCCAGATCCTCCAGGATCAGTGTGAAGTCGTCGGTCGCCGGATC
The DNA here is from genome assembly GCF_002532045.1 of Bradyrhizobium sp. C9. Lineage (GTDB taxonomy): Bacteria > Pseudomonadota > Alphaproteobacteria > Rhizobiales > Xanthobacteraceae > Bradyrhizobium. The sequence continues at coordinate 51,014 of NZ_NWTG01000018.1, forward strand.
GATTTCGGCGAGGATCGGCCGCGGGGTGTGAATATCGACGGTCGCCGCCAGCTCGCGATAGAACGCGACCTCGCGGACATAGAGCGTGTGCGCGGAACCGGAGCGGCGGCTGTCGGGATCCGCGGCCGGGAATTTGCCGACCACGCTTGCGGGCGCGTTCGGTTCGTCGCCGTCATAGGTCAGATGAAATCGATAGCTGTCGCCGACGAGGCCATTGCCGACTGGCTTGCAGGCGAGATCGACGACCCTGACCTGGTCGATCATGCCGGCTTCACGCAGCGCCCGTGTCATCCACTCCGGATCGATCCGCGACGGATCGGCCGTGAGCAAACTCATCAGTTTCCTCCCATCCCCGTGGGCGTCACCACCGTTCGGACCGCGTCTCGCGCGACCGGATTGAGGGCGGGGTGATCGTTGCGCAAAGCATACAGGCGATGCTGGCTTTGGCAAAAGCCATGCGCCGCCTGTGGGGATATCTCGGGAGTTCCGTAGGCGCGTAGGGCGGGTTAGCGTCAGCGTAACCCGCCGTTCTTGCGCGTGGCGTGGTGGATTACGCCTTCCGCCTTCGCTCGTTGAGCTACGGTGGACGTCGTCGGCTAATCCACCCTACGCAACGAGTCCTACCAGCCTTCCAGCACGATCTTGCCGCGCGACTTGCCGCTTTCCAGCAGCGCATGGGCGCGCTTGAGGTTGGCGGCGTTGATGGTGCCGAAGGTCTGGTCGAGCGTGGTGCGCAGCACGCCCTTGTCGATCAGGTCGGCGACGTCGTTGAGCAGATGATGCTGCGCGATCATGTCGGGCGTCTGGAACGAGGAGCGCGTGAACATCGATTCCCAGTGCACCGACACCGCCTTGCCCTTGAACGCGGCGACGTTGAATTCGGCGGGATCGTCGATCAGGCCGAACTTGCCCTGCGGTGCGATGAAGTCGGCGATCGACTTGTAGTGCTGGTCGGTGAAGGTGAGGCTGGCGACGAGGCCAACCGGCGGCAGCTTCAAGCTCTCGATCTGCTCCTTCATCGGCTGCGAGTGATCGATCACCGCATGCGCACCGAGATCGCGGCACCACTTCGCAGACTCCGGCCGCGTCGCGGTCGCGACCACCGTCAGCCCGGTGAGGCGGCGCGCGAGCTGGATCAGGATCGAGCCGACGCCGCCGGCGCCGCCGGTGATCAGCAGCGTGCGCGGATCGAGGCTCTTGCCCGGCACCGCGCCGAGGCGGTCGAACAGCAGCTCCCAGGCGGTGATCGAGGTCAGGGGCAGGGCGGCGGCCTGCGCGAAGGACAGCGCGGTGGGCTTGCTGCCGACGATGCGCTCGTCGACCAGATGAAATTCCGAATTGGTGCCCTGGCGCAGGATGGAGCCCGCGTAGAACACTTCGTCACCCGGCTTGAAGAGCGAGACGTCGGGCCCGACGGCGTCGACCACGCCGGCCGCATCGAAGCCGAGGATCTTGTAGCCGCCGTCGGTCGGCGCCGCGCGCTTGCGCACCTTGTAGTCGACCGGGTTGGCCGAGATCGCCTTCACCGCGACGCGGATGTCGTGCCCCTTCGGTTCGGGCTTGGCGATCTCGAAATCGACGAGCGAATCCGCCGCCTCGATCGGCAGCGATTTTTGGTATCCGACGGCCTTCATGGCTGGTCTCCGTGGTGGACGATTGCCTGCCGTCTAACTGTCGCGCTGGCGTCCATTTGGCAAGTACTGTAAAAACAGGGAACTAGTCCCTGTTTGTATACTATTGGGAAAATACCCGATGAAACGGAAGAATTTCGCGCGCCGGCCGGGCTGTGCGGTCGAGGCGGCGCTCGATTTGATCGATGGCAAATGGAAGGGCGTGATCCTGTATCATTTGCAGGCCGGCACCCAGCGCTTCGGCGAGCTGCGGCGGCGGATGCCCGGCATCACCCAGCGCATGCTGACCAAGCAGCTGCGCGCGCTGGAGGACGATGGCCTCGTGATCCGCAAGGTCTATGCCGAGGTGCCGCCGCGGGTCGAATACACGCTCTCCGAACTCGGCGAGAGCCTGCGCCCGGTGATCGATATCTTGAAAGCCTGGGGCGAGGGCCATCAGGAGCGGCTGTCCTGCGCGCCGGCGCCGGAAGTCGTCGTGAAGAAAAAGCGCGCGGCTTGAAAGCATCAGGTTCGCTTGAATCGGTCACGCGGCAAACTCCGCTGCACCTCTCCCGCTTGCGGGGTCGAGACGAGCGAAGCTCGCTCTTAGGTCGCATCGCATTTCATGCGATGCGGGTGGGCGCTCTTTCCACAACGTGACTCGCGGAGAGAGCCCCCACCCTGGCCCTCCCCCGCAAGCGGGAGAGGGAACGCAGTTCCGGTGCCGCTACGTTTCGATGTTCCCACGCACTTCATAACGATGAAAAGCCGGGAGCGGCGTGTCGCTCCCGGCCATTGTTATCGGCGCTGCTCAGATCGCCTCAGAACGCAACCTGTGTGCGCAGCGCGACCGCGTCGAACTTCGAGCCGGTATCCGCAGGCGAGGTTGCCGAGGCCTGCTTGGCCACGTCGCCGTGCAGGTAGTTCAGCATGAAGCGGACGTTGTTGTTGACGTACCAGTTCAGCGCGGCGGTGTAGACGGTCTGCCGTCCGCCGGCGACGCCGACGGCCTGGCCGACCTGGTCGTTGAGGTTCATCGTGCTGACGCGGCCGGCGACTTCCCACGCGCCGATGCCGCCGCCGGCAAGCGAGAACGGATCGTGCGGCTTGATACCGCCGTAGGAGGCCGTGGCCGGATTGTAGGCGTGGTTCTCGCCGGTCAGCACGTAGCCGACCTGAGCGTAACCGCCGTCGAATTTCAGGCTCGGTGCGCCGAACGGCGGCAGCCCGGTGTTCGCAGAACGGTCGACATTGAACCAATAGTACTCGCCCTGTGCGATGAACGAGCCATAGGTCGCCGCCGCCTCGACGCCGTAGACCTGCGCGCCCGAGACGTTGGCGATCGCACCGGTCGAGATCAATGTCGTCGGGTCGATGCGCAGCTCGGGCCGGTCGTTCAGCGTGAGCGTCTGCGCCTGCGTCAGCTGGTTGCGCGGCGGCTGCACCAGCCATTCCGCATCGGCGCCGATATGCACCGAATAGTCCTTGCCGCTGATCGGATTGCCGGCGACACGGATGACGCCGCCATACTGCTCGGAGGTGCCGGCCGGTGTGACTGAGGACGCAGAGTGAATTGCACCCGTCGTCGGTCCGGTGACATAGCCGCCGATCCAGAGCTGGTCGTTCCACCAGCGGGTGCCGGCGCCCGACCGGAAGTCTCCGGCCGCGATGTTCTGTGCGATGATGCCGACCGTGGCGCGCTCCATGAACAGGATATCGTTGGAGCTGGTGGATTCGTCCAGCGTCCACGGGATGTCCATGATGCCGCCTTCGATGGCCATCTTGCCGCCGAACGGCCTGAAGCCGGTGTAGCTCAGATAGGCATTCTCGACGCCGGCGGTGCCGCCGCCCGGCAGCGATCCCGCAGCCGCGCCGCCGAAGCCGTCGGACGAGCCGCCGAAGTCGTAGACCAGCGCGTAATTCCAGTCGCCGAAGAATTTGCCGATGATGCCGATGCGGGCGCGGCGGAGGTTCTCGCCGCTGTCGAGCTTCTGCGGCGAGGTGGCTGCGGTGTTCGGACGATAGTCGTAGCCGCCGACATCCCAGTGCACGCGGCTCGTGATCGCGACGCAGTTCTGTTCGTCCGCAGTGCAAATCGTCGGCCGGTTGTTCGGCATCGTCACCACGACGCCGGACGGCGCGATCGGGCCCTTGACCGGGATCGCGGCGTTGGCGCTTGCGACCCGCGCGGCCTTCGCATCCGCCGCCTTCGCGTTGGCATTTGCGCTGGCTGCGGTCGCGGTATTGGCATTGGTCTGCTTCTGCAGCTTGTCGAGCTTCTGCTCGAGCATCTTCAGCTGCTGCTTCAGCAGCGCGATCTCCGCGTCGCTGCCGCCTCCGGCCGATTGCGAATAGGCCGGCGAGGCGGCGAGCGCCCCTGCAAGCCCTATGGCGATTGCACCAACTTTTATCGCGCCCATTGTGCACCCCTGTTGTGTTTGAATTCCCCACTCACTCACCAAAACGTCCTAGGAGTTGATCGTGACTGACGCACGACAGCGCTTCGAGGCATCGCAGTTCCGCTTGTTGTCCGCAGGCAACAAGCGAAGCGGCGCAGTGAGATGACAGTCATCATAGAAGCTCGGTGGCGCGCTTCAACGCGGCTGCGGCCGGTTTTGCACCGGTCCGGCGGGGGGCCAGTTATCCGCCCCGGCGCCCTTCAATTGCCCGGCGAACACGCCTATATTCCGGCGTTTCCACGAGAGGTGAGAATGCTCCGACCCGTCCGCTTCGCTGCCATATCCGCTCTGTGCACATTGGCTTTCATGGGGAATCTGTCCCCGGCCGCGGCTCAGGATCGCCGTGTGCCGTCCTCGCAGGCCGAGTTGCAGCTGTCCTATGCGCCGATCGTGCAGCGGGTGCAGCCGGCGGTGGTCAACGTCTATGCCGCCAAGACCGTGCAGAACCGCAATCCGTTCCTGGACGATCCGATCTTCCGCCGCTTCTTCGGCGTCCCAGGGCAGCAGCCCGAGCAGATGCAGCGCTCGCTCGGCTCCGGCGTGATGGTCGACGGCTCCGGCCTCGTGGTCACAAACAATCACGTGATCGAGGGCGCCGACCAGGTGAAGGTCTCGCTCGCCGACAAGCGCGAATACGAGGCTGAGATCGTGCTGAAGGACAGCCGCACCGACCTCGCGGTGCTGCGGCTGAAGGGCACCAACAAGGAGAAGTTCGCGACGCTCGACTTCGCCAATTCGGACCAACTGCAGGTCGGCGACGTCGTGCTGGCGATCGGCAATCCATTCGGCGTCGGCCAGACCGTGACGCACGGCATCATCTCGGCCCTGGCGCGCACTCAAGTCGGGATCACGGATTATCAATTCTTTATTCAGACCGACGCGGCGATCAATCCCGGCAATTCGGGCGGCGCGCTGGTCGACATGACCGGCCGGCTCGCCGGCATCAATACCGCGATCTTCTCGCGCTCCGGCGGCTCGCAGGGCATCGGCTTTGCGATCCCCGCCAACATGGTGCGCGTGGTGGTGGCCTCCGCCAAGAGCGGCGGCAAGGCGGTGAAGCGGCCATGGCTCGGCGCGCGGCTGCAGGCCGTGACGCCGGAGATCGCCGAGACGCTTGGGCTGAAGCTGCCGACCGGCGCGCTGGTCGCCAATGTCGCGCCCAACAGCCCGGCGGCGAAGGCCGGGCTCAAACTGTCCGATCTGATCGTCGGGATCGACGGCACGCCGATCGACGATCCCAACGCGTTCGACTACCGCTTCGCGACCCGTCCGCTCGGCGGCAGCGCCGAGATCGAGGTGCAGCGCGCCGGCAAGCCGGTGAAGCTCACCGTGCCGCTGGAGACCGCGCCCGATACCAACCGCGACGAGATCGTGCTGACCGCGCGTTCGCCGTTCCAGGGCGCCAAGGTCGCCAACATCTCGCCGGCGCTGGCCGATGAGCTGCATCTGGACGCCGGCGCGGAGGGCGTCGTCGTCACCGATCTCGCCGATGACGGCACCGCAGCCAATGTCGGCTTCCAGAAGGGCGACATCATTCTCGCCGTCAACAATGAGAAGATCGTCCGCACCAGCGACCTCGACAAGGTATCGAAGGCGGGGTCGCGGATCTGGCGCATCACGCTGGTGCGCGGCGGCCAGCAGATCAACGTGACGCTCGGCGGATGAGCCCAAAGAGACCGCACGAAGCCAGCAATCTCTTTGCCGCGGCGGGGATGGAGCAGGACGCGCCACACCCGCTGCCGGACCGGCTGCGCCCGCGCACGCTGGCCGACGTCGTCGGCCAGGATCACATCCTCGGTCCCGACGGCGCGCTGACCCGCATGCTGGAGACGCGCACGCTGGGCTCGCTGGTGTTCTGGGGGCCGCCCGGCACCGGCAAGACCACGGTGGCGCGGCTTCTGGCCGACGCCACCGAGCTGCATTTCGAGCAGATCTCCGCGGTGTTCTCCGGCGTCGCCGACCTGAAGAAGGCGTTCGATGCCGCGCGTGCCCGGCGCGAGACCGGCAAGGGCACGCTGCTGTTCGTCGACGAGGTGCACAGGTTCAACCGCGCGCAGCAGGATTCCTTCCTGCCTGTCATGGAGGACGGCACCGTGGTGCTGGTCGGCGCCACCACTGAGAACCCGTCGTTCGAGCTCAACGCGGCGCTTCTGTCGCGGGCTCGCGTGCTGGTGTTTCACTCGCTCGATACGGCTGCGATCGAACGGCTGTTTGCCAATGCCGAGAAGATCGAGGGCAAGGCCCTGCCGCTCGATGCGGAAGCGCGCGCCGTGCTGGTGCGGATGGCCGACGGCGACGGCCGCGCCTCGCTGACATTGGCCGAAGAGGTCTGGCGCGCCGCGCGCAAGGGCGAGGTGTTCAACGCCGAGCAGTTGCAGGCCATCCTGCAACGCCGTGCACCGATCTACGACAAGTCGGCCGATGGCCACTACAACCTGATCTCGGCGCTGCATAAATCGGTGCGCGGCTCCGATCCGGATGCGGCGCTGTATTATCTCGCGCGCATGCTCGATGCCGGCGAGGATCCGCTGTTCCTGGCGCGGCGCGTGGTGCGCATGGCCGTCGAGGACATCGGTCTCGCCGATCCGCAGGCGCTGGCGGTGTGCAACGCAGCCAAGGATGCCTATGACTTCCTGGGCTCGCCGGAGGGCGAACTCGCGATTGCGCAGGCCGTGGTCTATCTCGCCACCGCGCCGAAATCGAACGCGGTGTACACGGCGTTCGGCGCCGCGATGCAGACCGCAAAGCAGGGCGGCTCGCTGCTGCCGCCGAAGCACATCCTGAATTCGCCGACGAAATTGATGAAGTCGGAAGGCTACGGCTCCGGCTATCAATACGATCACGACGCGCCCGACGCGTTCTCCGGCCAGGACTATTTCCCGGAAGCACTGGGACGCCAGACCTTCTACGATCCGCCCGACCGCGGCTTCGAACGCGAGATCCGCAAGCGGCTGGATTACTGGAACAGGCTGCGCAAGGAGCGGGGCGGGAGCTAGCGCAAGACGAGATTGGACTGCGGCTGCGAACAACGCGCGCGTTCTTGTTTCCGCCTGCGGCGTGGGAGCGTCAGTTGCAGAAGCCCGCAAATGCCATATGCAATTCGCACAACTTCGGAATATTAGAAATGTATCCCTGAGTTGCCCGACGTGTCAAGTTGCCTGGTCGAACGTCGGCCGTCACCGCTACTGTGCATGGGGTTGTTTTCGATATTTTGGCAGCGCCCGTTGCGACGGCCCATGACTTCACATTGCTCCAGTGCGTCACTTGACGCTCTTCACGAACTCCAGGATCTCGTCCGTCAGCCGTGTGTCCGCGGTGTTGATCGCATAGACCTCCGAGATGTGGCTGTGCTGCGGCAGCATGAAGCTGCGGGCACAGCCGCTCGGCCGCTTGCAGCTGGCCTGCTTCAACAGTTCGAACTGCTCGACGAAGCGCGGCGGATCGAGCTCGGCCGCGGTGGTCAGGAACGGGATCGGGCTCGCGAGCAGGCCTTGCAACGAGGAGCGTTCGGCATAGCGCGACGGGTCGGAGCCGTAATAGGCGAGCTCGGCATCGCCGGCGGGCGAAGCCGTCAGGTCGTAGATGCCCGACACCATGATCGCGCCGGCAAGGCCGCCGCCCTTCACCTTGTGGAATTCGCTGTGAGAGACATAGCTCGCGACATGGACCGCGCCGGCCGACTGGCCCATCAGGAAGATGCGCCGGGGGTCGCCGCCGCGGCTCGCGATGTTGTCCGCGATCCACTGCACGATCGCGCCCATGTCTTCAGCGCCTGCCGGCCACGGAAAGGCCGGCGCCAGGCGATAGGTGGCATTGACGCCGACGAAGCCGCTCTTGGTCGCCCACAGCATGACGTTGTCGTAGAACGGGCTGCCGGGGTTGCGCTTGCTGCCGGCAATGAAGCCGCCGCCGTGGATGTAGATCAGCACCGGCCGGGGCGCCGCCGCCGCGGTGTCCGGCGTGAAGACGTCGAGCAGATGGCGGTCGGCGGGCCCATACTTGACGTCGCGCTCGACCTTGACGCCCTGATAGGGCTCCTTCTGCTGCAGCGGTGCGTAGAGCTCGGCCGTCTTGGGCGGGTCGATGACGCGGCCGAGTTCCAGCAGCTTCCAGGCCAGATCTTCCGGCATCGGGCTCTGCTGGGCCAGCGCGGGGCCTGACATGATCAGGGCCGCCGCCATAGCCGATACCGCCAGTCTCATTCCAGGGCTCTCCTCGATTTTGCCGCGTGCGGCCGAACATGGCCGATGTTGCGCCGGATTTGTACCGTTTTCGCCGTGACGATTCGCGGCATTTGCGCTACCCACGGGCTTAACTTCGGAGTTGCAACCCCATGAGCCGCCGCGTCAAGAGACCTCTCCGCCCAGCGAGTGATCGCGCCAAAGGTGCGCGTCCCCATCGCGGCCCAGCCGCCGAGCGGGGGCCGGCGCATCGTGCGGGCGGCAAGTCGGCCGCGGTGCGCCTCGGCGACAAGCAGCGGGCGCCCAAGCCATTCGTGCCGCCCGAGCCCGAAAAGAGCGTCGCCGAACCGCCGCTGCCGACCAAGGTGCAGACCGTGGTGGTGACGGCGGACGAGGACAACATGCGCGTCGACCGCTTTCTCGAGGCGCGTTTCCCCGGCCTGTCGTTTTCCCACATCCAGCGCATCGTTCGGAAGGGCGAGTTGCGCGTCAACGGCAAGCGCGCGGACAGCAAGGACCGGCTGGAAGAAGGGCAGAGCGTCCGTATTCCGCCGCTGCGGCTCGATACGCCGAAGGCCGCAGCCAGCCTGTCTGAAGCGGCCAAGAAGACCCTCCAGGACCTCAAGGACATGACCCTGTTCGAGGACGCCGACGTGATGGTGCTGAACAAGCCCGCAGGTCTGGCGGTTCAGGGCGGCTCCGGCATCACGCGCAATGTCGACGACATGCTGGAGGTGATGCGCGACGCCAAGGGCCAGAAGCCGCGGCTGGTGCATCGGCTCGATCGCGAAACCTCGGGCTGCCTCTTGATCGCCAAGACGCGCTTCGCCGCGACCGCGTTGACCGGCTCGTTCCGTCATCGCTCCGCGCGCAAGATCTATTGGGCGCTGGTTGCCGGTGTGCCGAAGCCGAAGCAGGGCCGCATCTCGACCTATCTCGCCAAGGAGGAGAGCGAGGAGGACAGCATCATGCGGATTGCGGCGCATGGCGACGAGGGCGCCAGCCATGCAGTGACCTACTATGCCGTGGTCGAGACCTCGGCGACGAAGCTCGCCTGGGTGTCGCTGAAGCCGGTGACCGGCCGCACCCATCAATTGCGCGCCCACATGGCGCATATCGATCACGCGATCGTCGGCGATCCCAAGTACTTCAACAAGGAAAACTGGCAGCTGCCGGGCGGCCTGCAGAACCGGCTGCATCTGCTCGCCCGCCGTATCGTGATTCCGCACCCGCGCGGCGGCGTGATCGATGCGACGGCGCCGCTGCCGCCGCATATGCTGCAATCCTGGAATCTGCTCGGGCTCGAGGCCGATCGCTTCGACCCGATCGAGAACGCGCCCGAGGAGTGACGGCGGACATTGCCGCCCGATTCCGTCGCGGACAGCAAGAACGATCAAAGCGGCTCATCGCGCCGCGGCTATGTTGCCGCGCGCCGGGCACCGCCGGCAGCACCCATCAAAGAGGCTGTCCATGACCGGGACCTGGCTACGCGTCGCGCTTTTCCTGATTGGCTCGGCTCTCGCTCCTGCACATGCCGAGACCGTGGTGCTCCGTGGCGGCACGCTTTACGCAACGGCTGATGCGGCTGCGCTGCCGGATGCGGCGATCGTGATCACGGACGGCGTCATCAGCGCGGTCGGCAAGTCCGGCGACGTCAAGCTGCCCTCGGACGCGCGCCTGATCGATTGCAGCGGCAAGACTGTCGTTGCCGGGTTCTGGAACAGCCACGTGCATTTCACAGAACATGTTTGGCACAATGCCGGCGAGGCGCCCGCCGCACCGTTGACGCAGCACATGCAGGAGATGCTGACCCGATGGGGCTTCACCACAGTCTGGGATCTCGGTTCCGATCCACGCAACACGCTGCCGCTGCGCAAGCGCATCGCGGCGGGTGAAGTCGCCGGCCCCACCATCCTGCTCGCCGGCAACGTGTTTCCCAAGGGCGGGCATCCCGTCTATCTGCCGCCCGAAATCCAGCTTCCTGAAGCCGCGACACCGGAGGAGGCGGCGAAGTGGGCGCGCGACTGGCTCACGATGGGCGAGGACGGCATCAAGCTGTTCACCGGCGCGTTCATGGGTGACAAGCCCGTGATCAACATGGACCCGGCGATCGCCAAGGCGGCCGTCGATGTCGCGCATGCGCAGGGCAGGCCGGTGTTTGCGCATCCGCAGAACAAGATCGGCGTCGAGACGGTGATCGCAGCGGACGTCGACGTGCTGGCGCACACGACGCCCAGCGAGCGGAGCTACACGGATGACCAGCTAGCGCGGTTCAAGGCGCAGGGGACGGCGCTGATCCCGACATTGTCGCTGTTCACGACGGTGGTTCTCGACCCCAACGTCACCAACCGTCTGGTGGCCGCGACCGTCAACCAGCTCAAGCAGTTCTCTGACAACGGCGGCACCGTGCTGTTCGGCACCGATGTCGGCTTCACCAAGCAATACGACACCACGCAGGAAGTCCAGCTGATGCACCGCGCGCTGTCGGAGCGCCAGGTGCTGGCCTCGCTGACCACCAATCCGGCGCGGTTCTTCAAGGCCGCGAAGAAGGGCAAGGTGGAGCCGGGCTTCGATGCCGATCTCGTGGTGCTCGACGGCGATCCGCTCAGCGACGTCGCCAATCTTGCGAAAGTGAGCACCACGATCCGTGCCGGTCACGTGATCTATCGGAAGCCGTGAACGGCTGCGCCGGTTTATTTGGCGGGAAGGCGCAAGGTGGCGAGATCCGAGCCGACGATCGTCGAGCCGGTGAATCCGCCGGCCTCTGCGGCGGCGCGATAGTCCGCTTCGGTGAGCGCACCCCCGGGCACTTTGTAGGGGCCGTGATGCGTTGCCCCGACCTGCGGCGCGAGGTGGGTCAGCATCAGGTATTTGGCGCCCACGCGTTGTGCCATGGCGCCGAGGTCGGGCGCCAGGCTCTGGCGGTAGAAGACGGGCGGCGGCATGCCGCTGTCGCGCTCCGGACCCATGATGGGATGCATGGTCGAGTGCACGATCACGTCGGCGCCTTGTGCCAGCTTCTCGACTTGCGCCGACGTCGACGTCGCCCGCGGCGGAGCGGCACTGTCATTGCTGGCATCGCCGCCGATCACGACGCTGCCGGCCGGCGTGTCGACGCGATAGGAGGCGTGGCCTGCGATGTGGGTCGAGCGGATCGCACTGACCCGGACTTCGCCCTTCGACCAGATCACCTGTGGCTCGTCCGTCGGCTCGAATGTGATGAGATGCACAAGTTCGGCGGGGCCGTCGGCCAACCGTCTCTTGTCCTCTGAAACCCGTTGGGCGATTTCGCCGGACTGAATGAAGGCGTCGCCGATATGCGCGACATACTTGCCGCAGCTCAAGGTGAAGCCGAGCGGCGAGGGTGCATCGCTGCTGCAGACGACATCGAGCTTGGGCCCAGCGGAATTCCAGTTCCAGCGCGCGAGCAGCAGGTCGACGAGGCCCTCGGTGTGATCCGAGTGCATATGCGTGAGGAAGACGGCGTCGACCTGGCCGGGTTCGACGTCCAGTTGCGACAGCCGCAGTTCGGTGCCGCGGCCTGCGTCGAACTGCAGCTTCAGCGTTCCGCAATCGGCACTGTCGTCTCCGTAGCCCACAAGTGTGCCGGCGCCCGCCACACCATTGCGCAAGGCGGGACCGCTCATGGTGCCGGTCAAGGTGACGAGCAGGCAGGGCGCCGATTGGGCTGGAAGCGGTAGCAGCAGCCAGATAATGGCCAGCAGGTGTATCGGAAGAATGAAGTGCCGCATGCTGTCGGCTCCCGCGTCGTTCCGGTCTGCACCGAGACTGCCAAAGTCGGCGCCACATCTCAACGCCCGGGCGCATCGCATCGAGGTGTTGTGATCGCGCGTGGTCTCGCCGCAAGGTGCGGCAAGCTCAAAGCATCAGCTTGTAGCCGAGATGGCTGCCGACGAATCCCAGGCGCTCATAGAAGCGGTGTGCGTCGGGGCGTGCCTTATCGGTCGTCAGCTGCACGAGATCGCAACCTCTCGCTTTGCATTGTGCGATCGCCCATTCGAACATCTGTTGCCCGACGCCCGAGCTGCGATGCATCTCGGCAATCCGGACCGCCTCGATCTGCCCGCGCCAGGCGCCCAGGCGTGCCATTCCGGGAATGAAGCTGAGTTGAAGGGTCCCGATCACCTCGTCGTCGAGGGTTGCCACGACCAGCAATTGGTTGGGATCGGCGAGGATGGCATCGAATGCGTCGACATAGCGTCGGTTCGGCGGCGAGCTCGGATCCTCGCGCTGCTGCCCCAGCACGTCGTTGGCGAGGAGAGCAATGATCGCCGGAAGGTCGGCGGGCTGAGCCTTGCGGAAAGAAATTGACGTCATTGAACAGGAGTCCATGGAGGTGAGATCGGTGTCACCAGGCACGTTACAGGCTCGCACAGGTTATGGACATCCAGCTTGACGCAAAACGAAATCCGCCGGCCTTTCGGGCCGGCGGATCGTTGTGTCGCGAGGTGCGGTGATCAGTGGTTCCAGTTGCCGCCTTGATCGTCGCCGTCACCATGATGATGGCCGCCGCCGTCGAAGTCGAAGAAGTCGAACAGATCGCTGAGCGCCGGGCTGTTGACCGGAACATAGGGATTGCCGGGCGCCGCAACCGGGTTCGGGAAGTTGTCGCGGCTGCGGTTCGTGATCGGCTCCAGGCGCCAATTCCGCTCGATGAATTTGATGATCGAGACGTGATCGGCATATTCATGCGAGATGTGGCCGTGCCGCGCGAACGGCGACACCACGATCAGCGGAATACGCGTGCCGTCGCCGAAATAGTCGAGCGGCTGCACATAGCCGGAGTCGAAGTAGCCGCCGCCTTCATCGAAGGTGATGAAGATCGCGGTGTCCTTCGCATAGTCCGAGGCCTGGACCTGGTCGACGATCTTCTTGGCGAAGCCTTCGAACAGGTTGAGCTTGGAGGACGACGGGTGACCGTCAGTGAAGCCGCTCGGCTTGACGATGGAGACCGCCGGCAGCGAGTGCTTGGAGAGGTCGGAGTAGAGATCAACCGAGTCCTTGATATGGGCTGCGACCTGGTCCGGGTGCGACATGATCGAGGTGTCGTACTGGAACGGATTGCAGATGTTGCAGTACTCGTCGGCGTTCGGACCAGCTACGCCCCAGTTGAGCTGGTAGGGATCGTTGACGTAGTTGTTCCACTGGTCGCCGTAATATTTCCAGGAGATGTTCCGCTCGTTCAGGCTGTCGCCGATGCTCTTGCGGGTCGACGGCGGGATCGTGAATGGCGTGTTGGACGGGTTGGTGTCAGTGTAGGCGTTCTTGCCGTTGCCGAAGTAACCGGGATTGTAGTTGTTCAAGAGATAATAGTGACCCGGTTCGCAGTTCGCGTTGATGTGGATCCCCTTCAGATAGTCCAGGATGGGCTTGACGCCGGGCTGGGTCGGATCCGAGCAGTCGCTGTAGGAGCCGCCGCCGGACACCGGGCTGGTCTGGAAGGGCGGCGGGAAGCCGCCATTGCCGCCGGCGCCGTAGCCGTCTTCGGTGTACCAGTTGTTGGTGCCGGAAGCCGGATTCGGATTCTCGATCTGATGGACGATGCCGGCGTCGGGCGTGCCGCCGAACACCTGCGTGCCGTTCGGCGGCACCGCGGCGTTGCCGTAGGTGTCGCTGAAGTAGAGCATGTCGGCATGACCAAACATGATGTGGTTGGCGCCGGTGCCGCCGTTGACGGACTGGTGGAAGTTATCGCTCATCGCATATTTCTGCGCGAGCGAGGTGAAGTAGGGCACGTCACCCTTCTGCACGTTGTAGAAGCCGAGCGCCGTCGAACCTTCGCCCGTGGTCGTCGCCGTCGGCGAATAGTCGGTGGAGAAGTTGGAGGGCTGTGCCGCACCGTTGGCGCCGGCGCCGACGGTGACTTCGACCCAGGCGAACAGATTGCCGCCGCAGCCCGACGGATTGTCGCGGTTGGCCGCCGAGTAGTTGCAGTTCAGCTGCTGCCACATCTGGTAGAAGCGATGCACCGGGCTTGCCGAATAGGAGTCGTAGGGCATCGCATCGGTGTTGGTGAGCTGGAACGGACCGGCCGGCAGCGCGCTGACATTGGTGATGCGCTGGTCGGGGGTCTGCGAGCTCTGGCCGGTGCCGCCGGACAGCAGGAATTGGTAGTACTCGGACGGCAGGCCGGATTCCGACTGCTGCGCAAGCACGAGCGACGCCTCGCAGGTGGTGATCGGCGAGCTGCCGCATTTGTTCGGGATGTAGGAGACCTTGGGGCCGCCGACGAGCGGAGCCGGCAGTTGATCCTTGGGGAAGTTCTGCTTCGGCGGGCTCAGCAGGAACGCGTCGTTCAGGCCGGTATCGGTCGCTGCCTGCTGATGCGCCTTCTCGAAGTTCGGCCCGGGGATCGCATTCTTGTTGTGATCGAGCTTGACGATGCCCTGCGACAGCAGGTTGAACACGCTCTGGTCGTGCCGTTCAGGCACGTAGGTCGCGAACACGTGGTCGAAGCTGCGGTTCTCGCCGATGATGACGATCACGTGCTTGATCGGCGACCGTGTCTCGTGCCCGCCGTGATGATTCCAGTCATCCGCAAGCACCGGGCCGGCGGTGAATTGGCCCAGCGCAAGCGCGCTGAGGGTGAGGCGGCAACCCTGCAGCCAACGTGACCTGTGCTTGTCGCGCATTAAAGCTCTCCTTTTTGCAGACTAGGTGGCTTGGTGGAACTTGCGGTGTCTTGCGGCACGACCCTGATGCGCCCCATCATGCCGCCGTCCTCATGCTCGAGGACGTGGCAGTGGTAGACGAAGGTGCCGACGATGTTGGGATCGCGAAAATCCATGCGCAGGCGCACGCTCGGATATTTCAGCATCCGGCCGTTGTAGTAGGGGACGTTGACGGTATCGCGCAGGAACGGCTCGTTGACGGCGACGCCGGACCAGTCGAGCAGCTGGAAGTGCAGCTGATGGATGTGGAAATCATGCAGCTCCATCGAGCGGTTCTCGATGATCCAGTCCTCGACGTCGCCTTGCCTCACGGTGATGTCGGGAATATCCGATTGCGGATCGACCGGTTTCGGCGTCTCTCCGTCGAGCGTCATGAAGAACTTGGTCGGGCTGTTTGGATCGTTCGGGTTCTCCGGCTGCTCGGAGAAGAACAGTTTTCTGACGCGCACCGGTGCGACGGTCCCGACCCACGGCCGCTCCGGGCGCGGCAGCGGCTCGGCGTGAGCGGGCAGCACGGCCTGCGGTTCGCTTGCATCGACTGAGGACGTGATCGCCAACAGGGCGCGGTTGGGATCGTTCTCGCCGGCGGGCCCGGTGTCGACCGCGCGTGTCACCAGCAACGCCGAGCCGGCGGCCGGCGGTCCCTCGACGATGAATTCGGCGCGCGAGCCCGGCGGCAGGCCGATATGGTTGACCCATTGCACTGACGGCGAGGGGCTGCCCTGGAATTGCAGCGGCACGCCATCGAGCCCGACGATTCCGATCCGCTGTGGCGCGCGGCCGACCAGCAGCGCGAGGTTGAGATAGGTGATCGCGGACGCGTTCAGCACCCGCCAGAGCTGCCGCTCGCCCGGCTTCATCGTCAGCGTCGCCGGCGGATAGTTCGGAAAGGGCACGGGCACGAAGTTGACGGAGAGATCTTTCGACGGCTTGCCGAAGCCGGTGCCGGAGTTGGCGACGTCGCCGTCATTGTCGAGCTGGCTCTTGGTCATGACCGGCTCGGATTTCGACGGCGGCGCGTCGGGATTGACGAGATCCTGGTCGCGGATCACGAGCAGACGCTCGGGGAGGCCAGCGAGCTGTGGATCGGCGCGCTCGATGCCTTCGATGATGATGGCGCCTGAGGCGCCGCCGAGCACCTGCGTCTTGCTGAAGCCGTGCAGATGCGGGTGATACCAATAGAGGCCGGGCGGCGCGTCGTCCGGGATGCGCAAGCGGTACTCGAACGGTGCGTCGTCGGGCTGGATCGAGGTCTTCAGCACATCATCCTGATGGCAGACCGGCGGCACCGTCAGCCCGTGGAAGTGCAGATTGGTCGAGATCGGCGTCATCGCGCCGCTCTCGCAAACGTCGACTTGCTTTCGCGTCGTGCAGATCGGCGCGCCGGCGAGCGGGCGGTCGATCGCAGGCGTTGCCGTGTCGAGGTCGACGAGGTCGTTCTTGAAATGGATGACCAGCTGATCGCCCGGCTTCGCGCGCAAGGTCGGCGACGGCTTGCCGTCCGGTGTCAGATAGCAATAGCGGCTCGTGCCATCCGGCAGCTTCTGATCGTGGATGCTGAGGTCGGTTTCGAGCACGCCGTCGCGGCTGCGCAGCTCGGCGGGGTCATCGATCGCGCTTCCGGGTTCGGGCCGCGCACAGACGTCGCGTTGCGCTCGCGGCGCATCCTGAAGGCCGGTTGCGCCGAGCCACGCCATTGCGCCGCTCGCAGCAAGCCCGAGGCAGGCCGCGGCGATGACACAACAAACGGTCGAAAGTCGTCGTGCCACGCCGCCCTGCCAATACGTCGACATAGGCGCGCAAGCGCGCACGGACGCCCCCCACGTGACGTCAGTCCACGTCTTGCGACCGCAATGGTCGACAAATGCTTCTGTTTGGTATCGGGACGCTAGCCGCGCGTTGTTGCCGGAATCTGGCAGGTTCTTAACACGCAGATGACAGGAACTTGCGGCACTTCGACGCGGAGCGTGCGTGCGATGTTCAAACTCGCTGACCAATCAACCGGATGGACCATTCGCCGGCTGAATTGCGGAGAAAGCAGGACGCGCAGGCGAACGTCAGATATTTTTTCGGTGTCGCCGATCTCGTCATCTGCCGTCGTGCCGACAAGCGAGATCAGCGCTTGAACTGTACGAGAAACATCCGCAGCGAATCGTGCGGGCTCTCGACGTCCGATATCACCCAGCCGTCGGGACTGTTGACGACGATGAAGTTGAGCGTGACCGCGCGGCCTTCATTGTCGAATGTCACCGTCACGTCGGTCTTGTCGAACTGCCGGCGCGGGATCGCGATCGAAATCGGGCCGAGCCGCCAGGTCGGGCTCTGCACCAGGAAATCGTACGGCGCATCGTGCAGAGCAGTCCAGACGCCGCGCAGGGGGGCATCGAAGTATTGGCGTGCCGTTTCCTCGTCGCGCGGCAGGCCGTTGGAAAACGCCGGGCTGCCTTTTCCGTAATAGGCGTAGACGTTGCGGATCAGCGATTCCGGCGAGCGGAACCCGGCGTCGGCGCGGGCGGCCCCGAGGGCGGCCGCAACGAGCAGGAAACCGGCGAGGATTTGGACGCGTCCCATCAGCTTTATTTGCCGTTGCCGCTGACGTATCTTGCAGGGAAATCCTCCCGAACGAAAGCCGACCGGCGCGATGCGCGAACTCTTTGACGACGTCCCAGACCAATCCCCGCTCGATCCGCAGGAGGCTGTCCGGCGTCACATCCGCACGCCCCAGCGCAAGCGCTTCTACACCAGCGCCGGCGTGGCCGAGGCCGATGGTGGATTTTCGATCACGCTCGACGGCAAGCAGGTCCGCTCGCCGTCCGGCAAGCCGGTCGTGGTGCCGACCCGCGCCATGGCGGATGCGGTCGCGGCGGAATGGAATGCACAGGGCGAGACCATCGATCCCATGACCATGCCGCTGACGCGCCTTGCCAACAGCGTGATCGAGGGGGTGATCGATCGCGTCGACGAGGTCGCCGACGATGCGGCCAAATTCCTCGGCAGCGACCTGCTGTTCTATCGCGCCGGCCATCCCGAGGCGCTGGTGGCGCGCGAGGCCCAGCACTGGGACCCGATCCTGTTCTGGGCCGCCGATGCGCTCGGTGCCCATTTCGTGATGGCCGAAGGGGTCATGCATGTCGGCCAGCCCGAACCCGCGATCAAGGCGGCGCGTGCGGCGTTCCCGACCGATCCGTGGTCGGTCGCGGCACTCCATGTGGTGACGACCCTGACCGGCTCGGCGCTGCTGGCGTTGGCGCTGGCCCATGGCGTCCGCGGCGAGGACGAGGTCTGGGCCGCCGCCCACGTCGACGAGGACTGGAACATCGAGAAGTGGGGTGTCGACGAGGAGGTCGCCGCGCGCCGCGCTGCCCGGCAGGCCGATTTCAAGGCCGCCGCCGGCGTCCTGAGGGCGTTCAGGCCAGCTGCCGGTTAACGAGACCTTTACGGCGCCGGGCTAGCCTGCGGCTCGATCCTGCCGCCTGGCCGAGACCTCCGACATGGCACTTGCCGTCAATCCCGTGCTGCCGGTGCTCGCCTCGAAGGAGGCGGATAGCGTTGCGCCTGATCTCACGCTGGAGGCCGGCAGCGTCGTCAACGCGCAAGTCTTGAAGGTCTTGTCCGCCGAACTGGTGCGGATTGCGATCGCGAGCCTGTCGATCGACGTCCAGACCGAGGTGCCGCTGCAGCAGGGCCAGAACCTGCAGCTTGCGGTCTCGCAGACCAGCGACGGCATCCGCCTGCAACTGGTCGGGCCGGGGGCCGAGGCGGGCGATGCCGTCCAATTGTCGCCGGCGGCGGCCAACGTCACCGCCGCTCCGCAACCCGTCGCCGCGGCGCCGAAGGCCGCGCTGTCGCCGCTTGAGCGCATCACCATCACCGCGACGGCTCAGCATGCGGCGGCCGTGCAGGGCAGCCAGGCGCCGCTGTTTGCCAATCTCACTGCGGTCGCCACGGCCAATCTGCCGCCGAAGCTGCAGGCCGCGATCGCGCAGGTGCTGGCGCAGCAGACCGGCCTCACCGAGAATTTGAGCGGCGATGCCGTCAAGGCCGGTTTCCAGAAATCCGGCGTGCTGCTGGAGACGACGCTCGCCGCGGGCGTAGCACCGGCGAGCGGCGGCGTGCCCGACCTGAAGGCCGCGCTGATCGTGCTGCGCCAGGCGCTGACCTCGCTCGGCGCCGGCGATGCCACAAGGCCTGCCTCCACACCGCTGCAGCAGCCGGCGCTCGCCAGCACCGGCACGGCGCCGAGCATTGTGCCATCAGGCATGCCCGAACTCGAGGTTCAGGAGATCCTGCTGCCGCAGGCGCGCGTGCCGGTTGCCGAGGATCTCACCCGCGGCGCCACCCGCCTTGCCGGCGCGCTCGCGGACGCGCTCGATGCCGGCCCGTCATCCGGCGGCGCGCTCAATCTCATTCAGGAAGCGTTGCACGAACTCGGCAATCCGGCACGGCAGGGCGCCACGCCGCGGGAGATGCTGCCCGGCGACGTGCCCGCACGCGGCAGCACGCCGCCGCCGCCGTTTCACGGTGCGCTGCCGTCGGCGCAGGCCGTTGCCGAGCCGTCGATTACATCAGGCACGCCGCTCTCGAGCGCCGCGCATCGCCTGTTGGAAAACACCGACGCGGCGCTGGCGCGGCAGACACTGCTGCAGATCGCCTCGTTGCCGGACCGTGGTGACGGCACGCGCCCACAGGTCGATGCCATGGTGCCGCGCTGGAATTTCGAGATTCCGTTCCTGATCCAGCAGGGCACGGCGATGGCGCAGTTCGAGATTTCCCGCGACGGCGGCGGCAACGAGGTCGAAGCCGCCAAGCGGGTGTGGCGGGCGCGCTTCACCCTCGACGTCGAGCCGGCCGGGCCGGTGCACGCGCTGGTCTCGCTGAACGGCGAGCGCACCTCGGTGCGGATGTGGGCGGAGCGTCCGTCGACCGCGGCCCAATTGCGCGCCGGCGCTTCCGAACTGAGCCTGGCGCTGACCAGGGCAGAGCTTACGCCCGGCGACATCGAAATCCGCGACGGCAGCCCGCCGCAGCCCGCGCCCGCACGCGCCGGCCATTTCCTGGATCGCGCATCATGAGCGAGACGCAGAACCAGCTCGCGGTCGCATTGCATTACGACCACGCCGGCGCGCCGCGCGTGGTGGCGAAAGGCAAGGGCGCGATCGGCGCCAAGATCATCGAGGTCGCAAAGGCCAACGACATCCCGATCGAGGAGAACGAGGTTTTGGCCGGCGCGCTCTCCAACGTCGAGCTCGGCGACGAAATCCCGGCCGAGCTCTACAAGGCCGTCGCCGAAGTGCTGGTGTTCGTGCTGCGGATGTCGGGCCAGGCGCGCTAGCAATAGCGTTTTCAAGCGGAGTGGGCACCGGTTCGCGCAAAGAAAACGCGTCAAACAAGTGAGTCCCATTGCCATCCTTTCACCACGATGGCATCAGCATCGTCGCCAACCCGAATTAGCCAGGTCCTGTCGTGATCCATCGCCGCCATGCGCTCGGTCTGTTCGCTGCCGCCGCCATCCTGCCGTCGCGCAGCTTCGCCAACGTGTCGTACCAGCGCAGCGAGTTTCGCGAGGATCTGCAAAAGAGGTTCTTCGATCTCGGCACCGAGGGCACCTTCGTCGGCTACAAGATCGACGACTATCTGATCATCGCGAGCGACAAGGTTCGCTCGGGCGAGGGCAGGCTGCCGGCGTCGACCTTCAAGATCCCGAACGCGCTGATCGCGCTCGAGACCGGCGTGGTGCAGGACCCGGACAAAGACGTCTTCAAGTGGGATGGCACAACGCGCAGCATCGAGGCCTGGAACAGGGATCACACGCTGCGCTCGGCGATCGCGGTGTCGGCCTTCCCGGTGTTCCAGGAGATCGCCCGCCGGATCGGCGCGGAGCGGATGCAGAAGTATCTCGACACGATCGACTATGGCAACCGCGACATCGGCGGCGGCATCGACCAGTTCTGGGTGACCGGCAATCTGCGCGTCGACCCGGTGCAGCAGATCGATTTTCTCGACCGGCTGCGCCGCGGCGTGCTGCCGGTCGGCAAGCGCAGTCAGCAGCTGGTCTGCGACATCCTCCCTGTGACGAAGGTCGGCGACGCCGTCATTCGCGCCAAGACCGGATTGACCGACAAGGAGCACGGCTCGCTCGGCTGGCTGGTCGGCTGGGCCGAGAAGGGCAGCGACGTCACCGTGTTCGCGATGAACATGGACTGCAAGACTAAGGCGCAGATCGATGCGCGGATGAGCGTCACGCAGCAATGCCTCACCGATATCGTCGCACTGTGACGATCTGATCTGCGTGCGCCGCGGCTGGTGAGTGCCGCGCCGCTCGACTAGCATCCTCCGATAAAAGCAAAATCGGAGGAAACCATGCAATCAGTATCCGTCTGGCTGTCGTCGCTCACGCTGGCCGCAGCCGGCGGCTGGCTCGCGGCCACAATGTTCTCGGCGCCGGCCACCAGCAAGGAGCCGCGCTTCCCGCAGCTCACCATGGATCAGCTCAACGACCAGCAGCGGCCGCTCGGCGAAGCCATCATGAAGGTGTCGAGCGTCGGTATCGGCGGGCCCTACAATCCGATGATCCGCAGCCCGGTGCTCGGCCAGCGACTCTATGATCTGTTCTATTATCTGCGCTGGCAAACCTCGGTGCCGACCAGGCTCAACGAGTTCGCGATCCTGATCATCGGCCGGCAGTGGCGCTCGCAGGTCGAGTGGTTCGCGCATGCGCCGCTCGCGGCCAAGGCCGGCTTGTCGGCCGATGTCATTGCCGAGCTCAAGGCCGGCAACCGTCCGTCGAAAATGGCCGACGATGAGGCGGTGGTGTACGATTTCGTCACCGAGCTGACCACGACCAAGAAGGTCGCCGACGCGACCTATGCGCGGGCCAAGAATATCTTCAACGATCAGCAGATCGTCGATCTCACCGCGGTTGCCGGCAATTACGTGATGGTCGCAATGCTGCTGGCGATGGCGGAAGAGACGGTGCCGCCGGGCAAGGAAGAGCCGTTCAAGGTCGGCGAGAAATAGGGCGCAGCCGCATCGATCGGGCGCGTCTCAGCGCCCGATCGCGCGCTGTAGCGCCGGCATCAGTTTCGGGTCGCGGCATTGCGCGACGTTGAAGCGCATGAAGCCGGTGGCCGATTGCGTGGTCGAGAACACGTTGCCCGGCGCCAGCACGATGTTGTCGGCGAGCGCCGCGCGCGCGACGTCGGCGGAGTCGCAGCCGTCGGGCAGGCGGCACCAGAGCTGGAAGCCGCCGCGCGGCATCAGCCACGGCTCGATGCCGATGCGCTGCAGCTTCTCGCCGACGTCGCGGCGGGCCCGCACCAGCCGCCGGCGCAGCTCCTCGACATGCTTGCGGTAGAAGCCGGTGGCCAAAACGCTCGCGATGATTTCGGTCGCGACCGCACAGGGGCCGCCGAACCCGGTCGCGACCTGCAGGTCGACCAGCTGCTCGATCCAGTCGGCGCGGCCTGCGATGAAGCCGCAGCGCAGCGATGCCGACAGCGTCTTGGAGAAGCTGCCGATCCGGATCACGCGGTTCAGTCCGTCGAGCGCTGCGAGCCGTGCCGACGGCTCCGGCTCGAAATCGGCAAAGATGTCGTCCTCGACGATCGTCAGGTCATATGCCGCCGCGGCATTCAGCACGCGGTGCGCGGTCTGCGGCGACATCGTCGCCCCGGTCGGATTGTGCAGCCCTGATACGGTGATGTAGAGCCGCGGCCGCTCGGCCTCGAGCACGGCCTCGAAGCTTGTGATATCGGGCCCTGATGGCGTGTAGGGCACGCTGACCAGCTTGACCTGATGGGCGCGCAGCAGCGCGCGGAAATTGAAATAGCAGGGATCGTCGACCAGCACCGTGTCGCCGGGCCGCAGCAGGAAGCGGCAGATCAGGTCGATCGCCTGGGTGCCGGACATCGTCAGCAGCACTTGCTCGGGCGACACTTCGAGGCCTTCGTCGGCGAACCGCGCCATCAGCATGCGGCGCAGCGCCAGCGAGCCGCGCGTCGCACCGTAGTCGGCGAGCACAGCGTCCTCGGCCCGCGCCAGGTTGCGGAACGCGCGCCGTAGCGCCTCGGTCGGCATCCAGTCGGCGGGCAGCCAGCCGCAGCCCGGCTTCAGCGCGCCGCTCGCGGCGTCGAGCGATTGCCGCGACACCCAGAACGGATCGACGGCGCGGTCGTGCTGCGGCTGGTCCCTCGTGAGCGCCAGCGGCGGCAATGCCGCGGACGAGACATAGAAGCCCGAGCCCGGCCGCGCCCGGATCAGGCCCTCGGCGGCGAGCCGGTCATAGGCCTCGACCACGGTCGAGGGCGAGACGCCCATGGTCGCGGCGAAGCTGCGGATCGAGGGCAGGCGGTCGTCGGCGGCGAGCGCGCGGCTCGCGATCCTGGCGCGGATCGCGTTCATCACGTCGGTGGTTCGGGTCGCCTTCGGCGCACTGGATGGTTGCCGCAAGTGTGTGCCTACCTTTACCGATACAGTTTGACGATATTGTACTGATCCGTAGCTGCCTTGGCCAGCCCGCCGCCGCTATCTTCGCCCGCGAAAGACGAGGTGTGCGATGAGCGATTCCAAGACGTTGTCGGGGAAGTCTCCGTCGGGGAAGTCCTGGGCGGGCGAGGGGCGCGGTGGCGCTTCGCTGGAGGGCTGGGGCAGCGGCCTGCTCGGCGTGATCATCTTCAGCGGCTCGCTGCCGGCGACCCGCGTCGCGGTCGCCGGGTTTACGCCGCTGTTTTTGACCTCGGCACGCGCCGTCATCGCGGCGTTGCTCGGCGCCGTATTGCTGGCGGTGCTGCGCCAGCCCTGGCCGCAGCGCAAGGACCTGGTGTCGCTGACCATCGTCGCCCTCGGCGTCGTGATCGGCTTTCCGCTGCTGACCGCGCTGGCGCTGCAGCACATCACCTCGGCGCACTCGATCGTGTTCATCGGGCTGCTGCCGCTGTCGACCGCGGTGTTCGGCGTGCTGCGCGGCGGCGAGCGGCCGAAGCCGCTGTTCTGGCTGTTCTCCTGTATCGGCAGCGCGACGGTCGGCGCCTTCGCCCTGTCGGGTGACGGATCGGCATCGCTGACCGGCGACTTGCTGATGGTCGCCGCCATCATCGTCTGCGGCCTCGGCTATGCCGAGGGCGCGGCGCTGTCGCGCCGGCTCGGCGGCTGGCAGGTGATCTCCTGGGCGCTGGTGCTCTCGGTGCCGGTGGTGCTCGTGATGACCATCATGACGCTGCCGTCGAGCTGGCAGGGCATCGGCGCGCCGGCCTGGCTCGGGCTCGCCTATGTCTCGATCTTCAGCATGCTGGTCGGCTTCGTGTTCTGGTATCGCGGCCTTGCGCTCGGCGGCATCGCCAGCGTCGGCCAGTTGCAGCTGCTGCAGCCGTTCTTCGGGCTCGCGCTGGCCGGGCTGCTGCTGCACGAGCCGGTCGCCTGGTCGATGATCGCAGCGACCATGTTGGTCGTCGTCTGCGTGGTGTTCGCGCGCCGCTACGCCTGACGGCTAGCCCAGCTTGAACAACGTCTGCAGGAAATCGCTGACTGCCTTGCGGGCCTCGAGCGCGGTGGTCGGGTTGCCGCCGACATGCGGGCTCAACTCGACGCAGGGATCCTTGTAGCTGAACGGGGTCTGCGTCGCCGCGTTCAGCAGCACGCCGCCTTCGCCTTCCTTGATGGTGCAATGGCGCACGGTCTGCGATCCCGTTGCCTCCACCACCGTGCTGTTGCCGATCAGGCCGGCATCGAAGCCATGCGCGGAGTCCGGATATTCGGTCAGTACTACGTCGCGCTTGGCGGCCGCGAGGCGCGCGACGTAGGCCTTGCAGCTTGCGACCGGATTGTAGTCGTCGGGCGTACCGTGAAAGATCCGGATCGGGCGCGCCGCGACCTCGGTGTCGGAGAGATAGCTGGTCGAGCAGTCCGGATAGAACGGGACGTAGGCGGCGAACTGCACGCCGGACTTGTTCCAGAGCTTGTTGAAGCGGTCGAGGCTGGCATAAAGCGTAGCCTGGCCGCCGCGCGAAAATCCCATCAGCACGATGCGTTCGGGATCGACCCGCGGATGCTTCGCGAGGATCTCCAACGCATGATAGATGTCGACGATGAGGTTGAGCCGGCCGAGCAGCGCCTGGTTCGGCCCGGTCGCGGTCAGGCCGCGGCCGGAGAAGCCGTCGATCACGAAGGTCGAGATGCCCATGGCGTTGAAATGGCGGACCCAGCCGTCCATCCCGGCGCCGACGCCGCTTGAGCCGTGCATCAGCACCACGACCGGCAGCCGGCCGCTGCCTTGCGCGATGCGGAATTCGCCGCCGACGGTGACCGGCTTGCCATTGCTGTCGCCGGTCAGGAACTGGTGGTCGGAAATCGTCACCGAGGGGATGGCGTAGATCTCGGTGCGCGCCGCGATCTCCTTCGGGATCTGCTGGGCGCTGGTCTCGATGCAAGCGAGCAGCAGCACGCCGAGAAGCACTGCGCCAATGGCTGTCGAGCGACCGTAGCTGAACATGATCTCCCCCTGTGACCCGGCCGAATTGTAAAGCGCGCGCTAACCATGCCAAGCGGTAATTCGTGCCGCGCGCAGCACGGCCCCGCACGGCTATGGATCAGCTTTCAGTGATCCTTAAGTCGAACTTCCGACCATGCGCGCCGACGCGACACGAGGGGCCGATGCCATTCAGGTTGATTGCGCCTGACGCGGTCAGGTCGGAAAGCCAGCGCGCACTGCTGACTTATTGGGACCAGCTGTCGGCCGGCCGGCCATTTCCCGCTTTCGCCGAGCTGAAACCGGATCCCGCGATGCACGATCCCCGGCAACTCGTCGCATGGGCGGTCGAAGGCGAGGGACGTCTGCGCAAATTCCGCGCGATGTATCAGGGTGAGCATGTCGCCGAGGCGTTCAATTCCGACTGGGCAGGCAAGACCATGGAGCAGGTGGTCTCGATGGCGCTCCGGCGCATTACGCTGGCGCCGGCGAAGCGATGCGCGACGAGCGGCTGTGCAGTGTACATGGTCTTCTCGACCATCGATGCCAACGATCGGCAAGTCGATTGCGAGCGGCTGCTGCTGCCGTTCGGCAGCGACGGCAAGAAGGTCGAGCATCTGCTGGCGTCCCTGCAATTGACCGTGGTCGGAAGCCGGCCACGCATTCTCAAGCATTTCGACATGCAGGCGGACGTGCGGCTGCAAGGCAGGATCCGCGCCGGCTTCTCGACCGGTGCGACCAGCGAGGCCGCTGGCGACCAGCGCAGGGCCCTCAGGCGCAACGTTACGCGCGCGGCGCGGATCAGCTTTGCCCGGCGCGGCATGACCTGCATCGTGCGCAACCTCTCCGCGACCGGCGCCGCGGTCGAGGCGACGAATCCCGCTGTCATCCCCAACAGCTTCAGCCTCGTGCTGGAAATGGAGACGACGGAGCGGCATTGCCGCGTGATCTGGCGCAGGAAAGGCCGGATCGGCGTCCAGTTCAGCTGAGCTTTCCGATCCGCCCGAGATGGGTGAAGCCAAACCCTCTTGAGTATTTCAGCCCGTAGCCGAGCGCGCGGTCGATCCCGATATGGGCGAGCCAGATCATCGCGATCGAGAGCACCAGCGGCCCTTCACCGGCAAAACCCAGCGTCATCAGCGCCACCGGCGCCAGATAGGTGTGGGCGGCGTTGTAGGCGATGGCGCCGGCCCGCGCGCTGATCAGGTAAGCGGCAAAGCTGATGTCCGGCACCAGGAACAGCAGGACATAGACCAGCCAGGAACCCTCCCACTTGTAGTAGAGCACGGTCATTCCGACGAACAGCACCAGCCCCTCCAGCCGGAGCAGGGTGCGCACCCCGCCGGTGGCGGCGCCGGTCTCGGCCGTGGTCGTATCAGTCATCGCTGTCTCCCCAGATGTCGGAAAATCCTACCGTTTCTGCGTCCGAACCCGGTCACAAGCGCCTTTCCGGTTCCGAAATGGCCGTGCTAAAGCCATTCCGAACGAAGCGGGCCCCGGCCCGCGCCGGGACGCGGACTGTAGCTAACACGGGCGGAAACAAATGAAAGACATCCTCGACACCCTCGAAGAGCGGCGCGCCGGCGCCAAGCTGGGCGGCGGCGAAAAGCGCATCGAGGCGCAGCACGCCCGCGGCAAGCTCACCGCCCGCGAGCGAATCGAGCTGCTGCTGGACAAGGGCTCGTTCGAGGAATTCGACATGTTCGTCGAGCACCGCTCGATCGAGTTCGGCATGGAGAAGACCAAGATTCCCGGCGACGGCGTCGTCACCGGTTGGGGCACGGTCAACGGCCGCAAGACTTTTGTCTTTGCCAAGGATTTTACAGTTTTCGGCGGCTCGCTCTCCGAAACCCACGCACTGAAGATCACAAAGCTTCAGGACATGGCGATGAAGGCGAGGGCGCCGATCATCGGTCTCTATGACGCCGGCGGCGCGCGCATCCAGGAGGGCGTCGCTGCGCTCGCGGGCTATTCCTACGTGTTCCGCCGCAACGTGCAGGCCTCGGGCGTGATCCCGCAGATCTCCGTCATCATGGGTCCCTGCGCCGGCGGCGACGTCTATTCGCCTGCGATGACCGACTTCATCTTCATGGTGAAGAACACCAGCTACATGTTCGTCACCGGCCCGGACGTCGTGAAGACCGTCACCAACGAGGTGGTGACGGCGGAAGAACTCGGCGGCGCCTCGGTGCACGCGACGCGCTCCTCGATCGCCGACGGCGCGTTCGAGAACGATGTCGATGCACTGTTGCAGATGCGCCGCCTGATCGACTTCCTGCCGTCCAACAACACCGACGGCGTGCCGGAATGGCCGAGCTTCGACGATATCGGCCGGGTCGACATGTCCTTGGACACGCTGATCCCCGACAATCCGAACAAGCCCTACGACATGAAGGAACTGATCCTGAAGGTCGTCGACGAAGGCGACTTCTTCGAGATCTCGGAGACTTTTGCGAAGAACATCGTCACCGGCTTCGGCCGCATCGCCGGCCGCACCGTCGGCTTCGTCGCAAACCAGCCGATGGTGCTGGCGGGCGTGCTCGACAGCGACGCCTCGCGCAAGGCCGCGCGCTTCGTGCGCTTTTGTGACGCCTTCAACATCCCGATCGTCACCTTCGTCGACGTGCCGGGCTTCCTGCCCGGAACCGCGCAGGAATATGGCGGCCTGATCAAGCACGGCGCGAAACTCTTGTTCGCCTATTCGCAGTGCACGGTGCCGCTCGTCACCATCATCACCCGCAAGGCCTATGGCGGCGCCTTCGACGTGATGGCCTCGAAGGAAATCGGCGCCGACATGAACTACGCCTGGCCGACCGCCCAGATCGCCGTGATGGGTGCCAAGGGCGCGGTGGAGATCATCTTCCGCTCTGACATCGGCGACCCCGACAAGATCGCTGCGCGCACCAAGGAATACGAAGACCGCTTCCTGTCGCCCTTCATCGCCGCCGAGCGCGGCTACATCGACGACGTCATCATGCCGCATTCGACGCGGCGGCGGATCGCACGGGCGCTGGCGATGCTCAGGGACAAGAAGGTCGAGATCCCCGCGAAGAAGCACGACAATCTGCCGTTGTGAGGAGCATCGTAAGCGAAGCGTAGGGTGGGTTAGCGAAGCGTAACCCACCGACTTCGCTCCGCATGATCCGCGGCGGGTTACGGCTTCGCCCAACCCGCCCTACAGGTTCGAACCTGATGAACGACGACGAGCCGACCGACGAGATTTCCCAGATCGAGGCGCAGATCGAGGAGCTTGCCGAGAGCGCCGAGCGATCTCGGCGGATCATTCTCGGGTCAAAGGTCGCGATCGCAGGCGGGGTCGCATTGCTGCTTGCTGCGCTGCTTGGCCTGTTCAGTTCTGGTGAGACCGTAGCGCTCGGATCGATCGCGCTGGTGCTCGGCGGCATCGTGTCGCTTGGATCGAATGTGAGCACGTTGCGGCAGACCGAGGCCGCGATCAGCACCGCCGAGGCGCGCCGTGCGCGGTTGATCGGCAACATCGATCTCCGGCTGGTGCACGATGCGCCGCTGAAGCTGATGTGATGGCTGGAGCGGGCGAGGGCACGCGCATGATCGAAACGCCGCGCCTTCGACTTCACAAATGGAACGACCGCCATCGCGACGCGTTCGCGGCGATGCATGCCGATCCCGACGTCATGGCCGACTACGGCGGACCCATTGGTCGGGCGGAGTGCGACGAGAAATTCGAGCGATATGTTGCTGCGCAGCGCGACCATGGCATATCCCGATGGGCCGTCGAGGATGTCGACGGCTCGTTGCTGGGCTATGCGGGCGTGATGCCGTGGCTGTCGAACGATCATCCGCTCGGCGCGCATTTCGAAATCGGCTGGCGCTTCACGCGCAAGGCCTGGGGCCACGGCTACGCGACCGAGAGCGCCAATGCGGCGCTGCGGCACGCAATCGATGACGCCGGGCTGCGTGAGATCGTGTCATATACCAGCCTGGACAACGTGCGCTCGCAGGCTGTGATGGCGCGGCTCAATCTGCGGCGCGATCCCGCGCGTGACTTCACGACACTGACATTGCGCGGCGAGGCGTGGCGCGGGCTGGTCTGGGGCGTGCCAGCGGGATGGCCGCGCGGCTGATCCCTGTCGCAAAGCTCGGACGATTCATGTCGCGAGAATGCGGATTCATGACCCACGGATCTCGCCACATGTTCGGTGTCGTCCTGGCGAAAGCCAGGACCCATTACCCCAAATGAGAGTTATTGCGCGTCGTCGGAGCTACAGCTTGCTTCGACAATTCAGCGCTGTGGTTATGGCTCCCCGCTTTCGCAGGGACGACGAGCGGAGAGTGTCGCGCCCAATGATGTTAGCCGGATGCCAGCGGCACGTAATCGTATTCCCCGACGCCCTGCAAAACCAGGAACGTCAGCGACGTCGTGCCGGCATTGGTGACGAGGTGAGGGCGGGTGGGCCTCACGGCGTAGACCTCGCCTGGTTTGAGTCGCACTTCCTCGTTCGGCTCCTGCAGGAACAGCCGCATCTGGCCCTCCAGCACATAAAACGTGTCGGAGACGTTGCTGTGGGTGTGCCACGGCACTTTCTGGGTCGGCGAGAGTTGCAACTCCATAATGCGGAAGCCGGGGCGGGCGGCGTGCTGGGCGCGGCGCTCGACGTCGTAGAGGTGGCTGGCATCCTTGATCGGTTGTCCTGACTTCATGGCGGCCTCCCGGAGATGTTCTTGTGATGCGGGATGCTAGTTCCGTTCGGCCGCGCGTGAAACGGTCGGAATCGGCATGACGGGTAGAACGTGAGGAGGCATCGCCGTGATGGTTGTGTGACGTCACGTCGTTGCGGACAGAGCACGCGGCGTCGAATTCCCCGAAACATGAATACGCGGTTCAGCGAGCGTTCAGGTCGCGGCGAAAAAACTGGCTGACGCAGTTGGTCCAACTCAGCAACAAAGGGAAACTCTCATGGAACGCCGGGATTTTCTGAAGATGGCCTTCGGTGTCGCCGCCGGTGTGGCGACTTTTGCTGCAACCGCCCAAGCGGCGCCGCTCGCGCCGCTTCCGCTCAACCAGGACGCCCGCACGCCGGCCGGCAACGATGCGCATCCGGCCGTCACCACCGGCGACGAGGTCGGTCGCCTGAAGCCCGAGCAGGTGCACTGGCATCACGGCCATCGCGGCTGGCATCATCGGCGCTGGCACCACCGGCATTGGGGCTGGCGCCGCCGCCATTGGCGCAGGCATCATCACTGGCGCCGCTGGTGACATCGGCATCACCGCAAAAAAGAAAAACCCCGCGCGAAGCGGGGTTTTGTTTATCCAGGTGTGCCGCGATCAGATCGGGCGGCAGCGGCCATAGCGCCAGGCGAAACCATAGGGGCAGGCGCGAACGCGCGGCGCCACCACGACCGCGCCGGGAGCGACGACGACGGGGCGCTCAACAACGACAGGGCCGGGAGCGACGACGACGGGGCCGCGATTCCTGACGCAGCCGCCATAGGGACCGCGGTGCCAGCCGGGGCCGCAGCCACCAGCAGCATCAGCTGCGCTGATGCCGGCGAATGCGGTCGTCACCAAAACTGCTGCTGCAAAAAGATACTTCATGTCTTCTCCTTTTAATTCGGCCGCGCTGCGGCACCGCAACAAACTTTAGATTACCGATTCGCCCGGCCGGATCATTGCAGAAGCCGTGCCCGATGTCGTCGACCATAATGTTGCGGGCTGAATGCGACATGAATGCTGCAGCTCACAGCTGCGTCAGTGCGCCGCACGCAAGTGAGCCCAGCATCAATTTGAAACATTCGCAATCGCGAGCACGGCGCACCGCTGCGGCGCGCGTGAAGACGTATCGGAGAACGATGCAAGCTGGAGCAAGCGTTCGCGAACGACCGCGACGATGCCGACCTGAATGCGTGATGCTACTCGCCCGCGCCGAACAGCGCTGCGAACCGCTTCTCGCCGTTTCGCGAGAAATTGACCACGCGGCTGCCCGGGGCAGCATCGCGCGCGGCCCACTTCAATTCGGTGAAGCGGTCCATCATCGCAGCGCCCAGCGTGCCGGCGAGGTGGTGGCGCCGCTCGCTCCAGTCGAGGCAGGCCTTGCACACCGGACGGCGCGGATGCGTCAGCGCATCGGCATCGATCTGCAGCTCCTCGGCCATGAAGCGCTTGCCTTCGCCGGTGAGCTCGATCGCCTGCTTGCTCTGGCGCACCAGCTTCTGCCGCCGCATGCTGTCGAGCATCTGCACGCCGAGATCGCCGGCGAGATGGTCGTAGCAGATGCGAGCGCGGCGCAGCGCCGGATCCTTCGGTCCGGTGCGCACCCGCATATGGCCGGCGCGGGCGGCGATGCCCTGCAGCCCTTCGAGCACATCGGCGACATCGGGGTCGGAGAGGCGATAGTAGCGGTGGCGGCCCTGCTTCTCGGGCTCGATCAGGCCGCCGGCCTCGAGCTTGGCGAGATGCGAGCTCGCCGTCTGCGGCGTGATGCCAGCCTCCTGCGCCAGCTCGCTCGCGGTCAGCGCGCGGCCGGTCATCAGCGCGGTCAGCATGTTGCAGCGTGCGGGATCGCCGACCAGAGCGGCGATCCGGGAGATGTCGGGTCCTGCTTTCATAGTTCGATGATAGCCGAAGCATCGAGGTCGGGCAAGGCGGTAGTGTCCATCGTGCCCGTCGCCCGGAATGACGAAACATCAGGAGGCCCAAATGACCGTTACCGTCTTCATCCGCTACCAGCTCGATCCGTTCAAGCGCGCGATGTTCGAGGAGTATTCGCGGAACTGGCTCTCGATCATCCCGCGCTGCGGCGGCCATCTGCTCGGCTACTGGATGCCGCACGAGGGCACCAACAACATCGGCTTCGCGCTGATCTCGTTCGAGAGCCTCGCCGCCTATGAGGCCTATCGCGCGCGGCTGCGCCAGGACGGCGAGGGCGTGGCGAACTTCAACTTCGCGGAACAAAACCGCTTCATCGTCGCCGAGGAACGGACATTTCTGCGCAAGGTCGAGCTATAGTCGCAGCACAACAACAATGCGCGGAGGCGCCCATGATTGCCGTGATCTTCGAAGTCTGGCCGAAGGCTGAGCACCGGGAGCTCTATTTCGACCTGGCCGCCGA
This sequence comes from Bradyrhizobium sp. C9, assembly GCF_002532045.1. Taxonomy (GTDB): domain Bacteria; phylum Pseudomonadota; class Alphaproteobacteria; order Rhizobiales; family Xanthobacteraceae; genus Bradyrhizobium. The sequence continues at coordinate 83,506 of NZ_NWTG01000018.1, forward strand.
GCTGAAGCCGATCCTGCAGGGGATCGACGGCTTCATCTCGGTCGAGCGGTTCGAGAGCCTCACCGAGAAGGGCAAGTTCGTGTCGCTGTCATTCTTCCGCGACGAGGCTGCGGTAGAAGCCTGGCGCAACACGGTCGAGCATCGCCGCACCCAGGCCAAGGGCCGCGCGCGGATCTTCGAGAATTATCGGCTGCGGGTCGCGAGCGTGATGCGCGACTACGGCTTGAACGAACGCGATCAGGCGCCGAAGGACAGCCGCGCGGTGCATGAAGCGAAGCTCTAGCGTTCGCATATACGCGTGCCTATCTGTGCGCGGCCAATGACTCCAGGGAGCGACCAATGCCACTGCCAACTGCTGACAAACGAGCCGCCTTCAAGAAGCTGCACGAGAGCGGGTGCTTCATCATTCCGAACCCGTTCGATGTCGGCAGCGCCCGTGCCTTGCAACATCTCGGCTTCAAGGCGCTGGCCTCGACCAGCGCCGGCTTTGCCTGGACCATCGCCAAGGCCGACAACCGCGTCACGATCGACGATGTCTGCGATCACCTGACCGCGGTGTGCGCGGCGGTGGACATTCCCGTCAACGCCGATTTCGAGGGCGGTTTCGCGGTCGAGCCGGACAAGGTCGCGATCAATGTCGCGCGCGGCGTCAAGACCGGCGTTGCCGGGCTCTCGATCGAGGACTCCACCGGCGATGCCGCCAACCCGCTGTTCGAGCACAAGCTCGCGGTGGAGCGCATCCGGGCAGCGCGCAAGGCCATCGATGCCGACAACAGCGGCGTGCTGCTGACCGGCCGCTGCGAGGCGTTCCTGTGGGGCAAGAAGGACCTCAATCTGGTGATCGAGCGGTTGCAGGCCTATTCGGAAGCCGGGGCGGATGTGTTGTATGCGCCGGGCATCTCGACCAGAGAGGAAATTGCCGCGGTTGTGAAGGCGGTGGCGCCGAAGCCGGTCAATCTCCTGATCGGCGGCGCGTCCGACCTGACGCTGCAGGCGGTTGCCGACCTCGGCGTGCGCCGGATCAGCGTCGGCGGCGCGCTGGCGCGGATGGCCTGGACCGGTGTCATGAAGGCGGCGAAGGAAATGGCCGAGAAGGGCACCTTCACCGAATTCGCCAACGGCTATCCCGGCGGCGAGCTCAACAAGATGTTCAAATAGACCGCGCGCAAAAAGCGGCGGGCCGTTGGGGCCCGCCGCTCGCGCCGGGTCAGTGTCCTTACGTGTTACTTGGCATTCTCGGCCGGCGGGGCGGCCGGCTTGTTCATGTCCGACTTGTTGATGTCGGACGGCGGGGTCGACGGGTTGGCCGGCGCCGCGCCGGTGGTCACGCCGGGCTGGCTGTTCGGCTTCGGCGTCACATCGCGCATGCCCGGAGGCGGCGCGGCCGGGTTGACCGGCTGGGTCTGCGCGGTCTGCGTCGACGGCGTCGTGCCGGCCTCGTGCACCGACGTATTGTTCAACCCGTAGAACAGCGCGCCGAGCACCACGGCCACCGCAACTGCGAACATCGCGACCTTGGTGCTGCTCGCCGGTCCCTCCTGGAGTTCCGGATCCGGCTGCAGCTCGTTGTCCAGGCTGTTGAAGCGCGCCTGACGGCGGATTTCCTCATCGGTCAGGTTGGCGCGATACGGATCGTCAGGGTTGTAAGCCATTTGAAAGTTCCTCCGTTAGCCCCCCAAGGCTAAGCGCGTAGGCTAAACGCAGAGGACAATGGCTGGCGCGTGAGGATGTTCCGCGCGAATGTTGCAACCCGTTCATGCTGGAACCGCCGATTCCCAGGGTTCCGAACCTGTTCCATGAGGCTATTTCATGTGGACCATGCCGCCCACCGATTCGGTGTTGCACGTGCTCTCGTTCATTGCCGTTGCGGCGCAATCGATGACGGCGGCGCTGGCGGCCGGCAGGCGCAGCATGGATTGGGCGGGCGTCTGCATGTTAGGGGCGATCACCGCGCTCGGCGGCGGCACCATCCGCGACGTGCTGCTCGGGCATTATCCGCTGCTCTGGGTCGCGCAACCGATCTACCTGGCGATCGCGGCGGCGGGCGCCTTCGCCACCATCCTGCTGGCGCGGCTGGTGCACCGGCTCAACCTCGCCTTCCTGGTGCTGGATGCGATCGGGCTCGTGGTGTTCACGATGGCCGGCTGCGACGTGGCCTGGCAGGTCGACGCTTCGCTGCCGATCGTGATCGTGTCCGGCATGATCACCGGCTGCGCCGGCGGCGTGCTGCGCGATATCCTCTGCAACGAGGTGCCGCTGCTGTTTCGCAGCGAGCTCTACGCCAGCGTCTCGGTGGTGACGGGGCTGTTCTATGCGACCGCGTTCGGACTGAACCTCAACCCAGCGGTCTGGACCCTGCTGACCTTCGTGCTCGGGCTGACGTTCCGGATGCTCGCGATCCGCTACAAATGGGAGATGCCGAAATTCGTGTTCAGCGGCGAGGAACGCTGATCCGCTATTTCGCCGCCCGCGCCCTTATTTCGCTGTCCTTGCCTTGGCGACCTCATCCGCCGTCACCGCCGGCGCCGCATTGCCCCAGGAATTGCGGATATAGGTCGCGACGTCGGCAATCTCCTGGTCGGTCAGCTTCGGATAGGCTGGCATCGAGCCTGCGTTCGGCGCGCGCGGCGTGGTCAGGGTCTGCGCGCCGTCGAGGATGATGCGCAGCGTGCTCGCAGGATTGGCCGATTGCAGATTGGCGTTGCCGGGCAGCGGCGGATAGATCCGCGGCGCGCCGGAGCCATCGAGCTCATGACAGGCGACGCAGGCGCCGCGATAGATCCGCTCGCCGTCGCTCATCTGCGCCGGCGAGGGCGGGGTGACCGCAGGCTCCGGCGCGCCGGCCGGCAGGCCCTTCAGATAGACCGCGATCGCACGCACATCGGCGTCGCTCATCTTCGAGGTCGAATTGACCACCACCTCGGACATCAGGGGCCCGGCATGGCTGTGCCCGTTGCGGCCGCTCTGCAGATATTCGGCGATGTCGCCCACGCTCCAGGACTTCAGCCCGCTGCGCGCAGCGCCATCGAGCCGCGGCGCGAACATGCGCTGGACTATGCTGCCACTGAGCGCCTGGTCACGCCGGTCGGCGCCGAAGGCATTCTTCGGCGTGTGGCAGGCGCCGCAATGGGCGAGGGCCTCGACGAGGTAGCGGCCGCGATTCCATTCCGCGGTCTTGCTTTGGTCGGGCTGGATGATGCCCGGCGTGAAGAACAGGGCGTTCCAGCCGCGCATCAGCACCCGGTAGTTCAGCGGCCAGCGCAGCTCCGGCGGCGGCGCCTTGTTGCTGACCGGCGCAAGCGTCGCGAGATAGGCGCGGATCGCCAGGATGTCGTCGCGGATCAGCTTGGTGAAATACGGGTAAGGGAAGGCGGGGTAATAATGCGCCCCGTTCGGCGCGACGCCCATCCGCAGCGCGCGCAGGAAATCGTCGTCGCTCCAGCCGCCGATGCCGGTATCGCGATCGGGGGTCAGGTTCGGCGAAAACACCGTGCCGAACGGCGTGTCGATCCGCTTGCCGCCGGCGAACGGCTTTGCCGGGTCGGCGGTGTGGCAGCTCGCGCAGTCGCCGGCGATCGTGAGCGCCTTGCCGCGGGCGACGATGTCGTCGTCGGTTGGCGCAGCCGTGCATTCGCGGGCCGCGAACGCACTGCACAACAGCAGACTGGCCAGAATCGCGCCGGTCGTTCGATGTCGTCGCCGCATCCGTTCCCCTTCTGCACCTTCCGGTCCACAAGACGCGTTACGCCATTTCGCCGCGGGCCTGTCCTGCGACAGAAACCGAAACGGCGCTGCAATATTCCCGGCACGAAATTGCGATTTTCGAGCGACGGGCTCGGTCGCCCAGAATTGTGCTGCGCGGGCCGGAATATCCGACATAGACTGGTTCTAACAAGTTCGGATGACTAGCTAAAAAGCGGGCGTCGCGACCAGCGCAAAGAGGGCTAAATGGGAATCAACCAAGGGCCTATCAGCCTCGACCAGAAATACACCCAAGGCACCGGCCACGTCTTCATGACCGGCATCCAGGCGCTGGTCCGCCTGCCCATGGCGCAGATCAGACGCGACCGCGCCGCAGGCCTCAACACCGCAGGGTTCATCTCCGGCTATCGCGGTTCCCCCCTCGGCGGCTATGACCAGCAGCTGTTCGCTGCCCGCAAGCATCTCGAGCAGTACAACATCAGATTCCAGCCCGGTGTGAACGAGGATCTCGCGGCCACCGCGATCTGGGGCTCGCAGCAGCTCGCTTTGTCGCCGGGCGCCAAATACGACGGGGCGGTCGGCATCTGGTACGGCAAGGGCCCCGGCGTAGATCGTTGCGGCGACGTCTTCCGCCACGGCAACGCGGCAGGCTCGGCCAAGAACGGCGGCGTGCTCTGCCTTGCCGGCGACGATCACGGCGCAAAGTCCTCCACCGTCCCGCATCAGTCCGATCACGCCTTCATCTCCGCGCTGATGCCCTACCTCTACCCCTCCAGCATCCACGAAATGATCGAGATGGGCCTCTTGGGCATCGCGATGTCGCGCTACTCGGGCTGCTGGGTCGGCATGAAGGTGATCACCGAGACGGTCGAGACCACGGCCGAGATCGATCTCACCGACGAGATGACGCCGTTCATCATCCCGGCCGATTTCGAGCTGCCGCCGGGCGGGCTGAACATCCGTTGGCCCGACGACCGGTTCGAGCAGGACCGCCGGCTGCAGGACTACAAGGGCTTTGCCGCGATCGCCTTTGCCCGCGCCAACAAGGTCAACCGCATCACCATGGATTCGCCGAACGCGCGCTACGGCATCATGGCCTCGGGCAAGAGCTATGAGGACATCCGCCAGGCGCTGCGCGAGCTCGGCATCACGCCCGAGATCGCCGCGAAGATCGGCATCCGCCTCTACAAGATCGGCATGCCCTGGCCGCTGGAGCCGGAAGGCGTACGCAATTTCGCGGTCGGCCTCGAGGAGATCTTCATCGTCGAGGAGCGCCGCGAGATCGTCGAAAACCAGGTCAAGCAGGAGCTGTTCAACTGGCGCGACGACGTACGCCCGCGCATCGTCGGCAAGATGGACGATCACGACAAGCGCTTCCTGACCTTCGCCGCCGAACTCAGCGTGGCCTCGCTTGCGAGCTCGCTCACCGAACGGCTGCTTCGACTTAATCTCAATCCTGAAATCGCCGAGATGCTGCGCGCCAAGGCGGACTGGTTCAACGGGCGCCAGTCGTCGCAGATGCAGGCGACCGCACCGGTCAGCCGCACGCCGTATTTCTGCTCGGGCTGCCCGCACAACACCTCGACCAAGGTGCCGGAAGGCAGCCGCGCCCTCGGCGGCATCGGCTGCCACTTCATGGCGCTGTGGATGAACCGCTCGACCGAGACCTTCACGCATATGGGCGGCGAGGGCGTGCCGTGGGTCGGCATCGCGCCGTTCACCAACGAGAACCACATCTTCGCCAATCTCGGCGACGGCACCTATTTCCACTCCGGCATTCTCGCGATCCGTCAGTCGATCGCCTCCAAGGCCAACATCACCTACAAGATCCTCTACAACGACGCGGTCGCCATGACCGGCGGCCAGCGTCACGACGGCGATCTGTCGCCGCAGCAGATCACCTTCCAGCTCCACGCCGAAGGCATTCGCGAGATCTATCTGGTCTCGGAAAATCCCGACGCCTATCCGGCCGACACCATCGCGCCTGACGTCAAGCTGTTCCATCGCGACGAGCTCGAGAACGTCCAGAAGATGTGTCGCGACACCAAGGGCACCTCGGCGATCGTGTTCGTGCAGACCTGCGCCGCGGAAAAGCGTCGTCGCCGCAAGCGCGGCCTGATGGAGGATCCGGCGCGCCGCGTGCTGATCAATCCTGCCGTCTGCGAAGGCTGCGGTGATTGCTCGGTGCAGTCCAACTGCATCTCGGTCGAGCCGCTGGAGACGGAATTGGGGCGCAAGCGCACCATCAACCAGTCGACCTGCAACAAGGACTATTCCTGCGTGAAGGGTTTTTGCCCGTCCTTCGTCACGGTCGACGGCGGCACGCTGAAGCGTCGCGCGCCGACCGAGCTTGGCGATATCGGCGTCTTGCCGGAGCCGACCTCGAAGCCCGCGCTCGACCGGCCCTACAACATCGCGGTCGGCGGCGTCGGCGGTACCGGCGTGCTGACGATCGGTGCGCTGCTCGGCATGGCCGCGCATATCGAGGGCAAGGCCTCGATGATCCTCGACATGTCCGGCCTCGCGCAGAAGGGCGGCGCGGTGCTCAGCCACGTCCGGCTCTCCGAGCATACCGCTGACGTGACCTGCTCGCGCATCGTCACCGGCACGGCCGATCTGGTCCTTGCCGCCGATGAAGTCGTCGCGGTATCGAAGGACACCATCACACTGTGCGAGCCGAGCCGCACCGTCGGCATCATCAACAGCCACATCATCCCGACTGCGGATTTCATCCTCAACCGCGACTTCAATTTCCAGAGCCGCAAGGTCAACAGCGTGCTGGAGACCGAGCTGCGCAAGGACTCCGCCTTCTTCGACTTCACCAAGCCGGCCGAAGCGCTGCTTGGCGACTCCATCGCCACCAACATCATGATGATGGGTTTTGCCTATCAGCGTGGGCTGCTGCCGTTGTCTGCGGAATCGATCCAGCAGGCGATCGAGGTCAATGGCGTCTCGATCAAGATGAACACGCAGGCGTTCCAGCTCGGTCGTCTGGCCGCGGCCGATCCGGCGCGGCTCGCCGCGATGATGAAGGGGCAGGATGACGATGTCGCGCCGGTCAAGCCGCTGGATGCGATGTCGCTCGACGAGATCATTACCCATCGCACGGACCTTCTGACAGGCTATCAGAACGCACGCTTGGCAAAGCGCTACCGCAAGCTGGTCGACCAGGTCCGCGACGCCGCCGTCAGGGGCGGCTATGGCGAGGCGCTGCCGCGCGCGGTCGCGATCAACTACGCCAAGCTGCTCGCCTACAAGGACGAGTATGAGGTGGCGCGGCTGTTCACCGACGGCCGCTTCGAGAAGCAGTTGCGCGACCAGTTCGAGGGTGACTTCAAGTTCAACTTCAATCTCGCCCCGCCGATCCTCGGCGGCGGGCTCGATGCGCAGGGTCGTCCGAAGAAGCGCGCCTTCGGTTCGTGGATGATGTCGGCGTTCAGGGTGATGGCGCGATTCCGCGTCCTGCGCGGCACGCCGCTCGACATCTTCGGCTACAACGCCGACCGCAAGCTCGAGCGCGACCTGATCGCCGGCTACGAGAAGGATGTCGCGACGGTGCTGAGCCTGCTGTCGCCGCTCAATCACGACATCGCGGTCGAACTGCTGTCGCTGCCCGACCGTATCCGCGGCTACGGCCCGGTGAAGGACAAGGCGATCAAGGAGGCAAAGGTTCGCTACGCGCAACTCGCCGCCGACCTCGCCAACCCGCCGCCCGCGCCGCGGCAGATGGCGGCGGAGTAGGGAGGCTGTGTAGGGTGGGTTAGCGAAGCATAACCCACCATCTCGCCCGCTCGCTGATGCATGATGGGGTACGATTTGAGATGGATGCGAGTCAGAGAATCGTTACCGAGACTCCACTCACAGAACTCTGGGACAGCGGCGGGTCCGTGAGCGCGCGTCGCATTGAGCCGATAGGCGAAGCAGCAATTGTACGGCTTCTGCGCGATGGCTCGACCATCGTCGTTGCCGGCGTAGGGCTTCCACTTCAGTGGATAGCAGCGGACGATCGCTTCGCGTTCTGGAAGAATGAAGTGAAGCGTCGTCTGGCGGAACCAAACGCTGATCGCATCGACCTCAGCGTTTATCCGGCCAACTACTGCTATTCCGCATCGATGTGGTCATGCGCGTCGCTTGGGGCAGTGATCGTTCTGGAAAAGCATCACTAGCCTGCCGGCATACGCAATGGTGGGTTACGCCTTCGGCTAACCCGCCCTACGACTTCCGAGCTTGCGAATACAGTCTCGCCTGACGGAATATTTCCGCGCTTGCCAAGGTCGCGCCGCCGGTTCAGAAAAACGCTGGAGCGAGAAACGCCAGCGGAGAGCGATTTGACCATCAAGGGCAAGGCCTACATTGCCGGGATCTACGAGCATCCCACCCGGCATGCACCCGATAAATCAACAGCACAGCTGCACGCCGAGGTCGCCAAGGGTGCGATTGAGGATGCCGGGCTCACCAAGGACGACATCGACGGCTATTTCTGCGCCGGCGATGCGCCGGGCGGGCTGTGGCCGATGGTCGATTACCTCGGCCTCAATACCAAGAAGCTGCGTCACGTCGACTCCACCGAGACCGGTGGCTGTTCCTATCTGATCCATCTCGGTCACGCCGCCGAGGCGATCGCCGCGGGCAAGTGCTCGGTCGCGCTGGTCACGCTGGCAGGCAAGCCGCGCACCGGTCCGATGCCGCCGCGCGCGTCAGGCGCCGAGGCGGATTTCGAACTGGCTTACGGGGCTACCACGCACAATGCCTATGGCATGTGTGCCATGCGCCATATGCACGACTACGGCACCACCTCCGAGCAGCTCGCCTGGATCAAGGTCGCGGCCTCGCATCACGCGCAATATAATCCGCATGCGATGCTGAAGGAGGTCGTCACGGTCGAGGACGTGCTCAACTCGCCGATGATCTCCGACCCGCTGCACCGGATGGATTGCTGCGTCGTCACCGACGGCGGCGGCGCGATGATCGTGACCACACCGGAGATCGCGAAGAGCCTGAAGAAACCGCTGGTGCGCCTGATCGGCCATGGCGAGGCGATGAAGGGCCCGCGCGGCGGCAAGGATCTCGACCTGACTTACTCCGCCGGCGTGTGGTCCGGCCCGCGCGCGTTCGAAGAGGCGGGCGTGACCCCGAAGGACATCAAATACGCCTCGATCTATGACAGCTTCACCATCACCGTGCTGATGCAGCTCGAGGATCTCGGCTTCTGCAAGAAGGGCGAGGGCGGCAAGTTCGTCGCCGACGGCAATCTGATCTCGGGCGTCGGCAAGCTGCCGTTCAATACCGACGGCGGTGGCCTGTGCAGCAACCATCCCGTCAACCGCGGCGGCATGACGAAGATCCTCGAGGCGGTGCGCCAGTTGCGCGGCGAGGCACATCCGAAGGTGCAGGTGCAGAACTGCGACCTCGCGATCGCCCACGGCACCGGCGGTCTGCTCGGCGTTCGCCACGCCGCCTCAACCTGCATTCTGGAGCGTGCGTGATGTCTGAAGCCAAGAAGTACAATGCCCCGGTGACCAATCCGGAGACCGCGCCGTTCTGGGAAGCGGCGAAGGCGGGCAAGTTCATGATCAAGCGCTGCACCACCTGCGGCGAAGCGCATTACTTCCCGCGCGCGATCTGCCCGTTCTGTTTCTCCGACAAGACGGTGTGGGAAGAGTCGAGCGGCGAGGCTACGGTCTACACCTACAGCCTGATGCGGAAGTCGCCGACCGGTCCGTATGCGATTGCTTATGTGACGCTGAAGGAAGGCCCGTCGCTGCAGACCAACATCGTCGATTGCGATCTGGAGACGGTGAAGATCGGCCAGAAGGTCAAGGTGGTGTGGAAGCCCACCGACGGCGCCCCGCTGCCGTTCTTCACGCCGGCGTAAGTACCTTCTCCCCTTGTGGGAGAAGGTGGCGGCCGAAGGCCGCCAGATGAGGGGTTCTCTCCGCGAACGATGTTCTCTCTGCGGCGCGAACCCTCACCGAAGCGAGTTTGTGACGACTGCCGGTGCAGCCCTCTCCCACAAGGGGAGAGGGCGCTTCAACGAGCACCGCCAAGAAGATGTTCGGGAGAAAACAACAATGCCAATCGTGTACGAACAGCTGATGGCCCTGAAGAACCTCGGCCAGAAATACAGCTACAGCGATCGCGACGTGATGCTCTATGCCTACGGTATCGGCCTCGGCGCCGATCCGATGGACGAGAAGGAACTCGCCTTCGTCAATGAGGGCGTGCTGACGCCGCGCCCGCTCAGGGTGGTGCCGACGTTCGCGTCGGTCGCGGCCTGGGGCGCCGGCCCCGGCGAGATGAATCTCAATCGCGTGATGGTGGTCGACGGCGAGCGCGACATTACCTTCCACAAGCCGTTCGCGACCGCGGCCCACATCACAGCCGACTCGACCGTGCTCGACGTGTTCGACAAGGGCAAGGACAAGGGCGCGGTGATCCGCCACCAGACCGTGCTGAAAGACGAGAAGGGCGACAAGCTCGCCACGCTCGTCGCCTCGCGCTTCGCCCGCGGCGATGGCGGCTTCGGCGGCCCCTCCGATGGCCAGCCCGAGCCGCACAAGGTGCCGGAGCGTGCGCCCGACAAGGTGGTCGACATCACCACGCGGCCCGACCAGGCGCTGATCTATCGGCTCTGCGGCGACCGCAACCCGCTGCACTCCGATCCGGAGTTCGCCAAGAAGGCCGGCTTCCCGCGGCCGATCCTGCACGGCATGTGCACCTACGGCATCACCTGCCGCGGCGTGTTGCAGACCTATGCCGACTACGATCCGTCCGCCTTCAAGCAGCACGCGGCGCGGTTCTCCTCGCCGGTGTTTCCCGGCGAGACCGTGACCATGGAACTGTGGAAGGACGGCAACGTGGTGTCGTTCGAAGCCAAGGTGAAGTCGCGCGGCGTCACCGTGATCAAGAGCGGCAAGACGGTGCTGGCTTAGCAACATGCGACGGCCGTCGTCTCCCTCGCCCCGCTCTTGCGGGGAGAGGGTGGGGTGAGGGGCCTTCTCCGCGACGGTGGTCTGCGGACAGACCTGTACCCCCTCACCCGGATCGCATCTCGCGATGCGATCCGACCTCTCCCCGCGAGCGGGGCGAGGTAAGGAAGAGCAACAAAAACGGGAGAAACGACCATGGGATTACTCGACGGCAAGGTGGCGCTGATCACGGGCGCCGGCGGCGGACTTGGTGAGGCCTACGCAAAGCTGTTTGCGCGCGAGGGCGCGGCGGTGGTCGTCAACGATCTCGGCGGCCCGCGTGACGGCTCGGGCTCCGACAAGTCGATGGCCGACAAGGTGGTCGACGCGATCAAGGCCGAGGGCGGCCGCGCGGTCGCCAATGGCGCCGACATCTCGACCATGGCCGGTGGCCAGTCGGTGTTCGACGACGCCATCAAGCATTTCGGCCGTGCCGACATCCTGGTCAACAATGCCGGCATCCTGCTCGACGAGACCTTCCACAAGGCCAAGGAAGCCAACTGGGACAGGGTGATGAAGGTGCATTTGAAGGGCACCTTCTGCTGCACCCAGCCGGTGTTCAAATGGATGCGCGACAATGGCGGCGGCGTCATCGTCAACACCTCCTCGACCTCCGGCCTGATCGGCAATTTCGGCCAGACCAATTACGGCGCGGCCAAGGGCGGCATCTGGGGCCTCTCCAACGTGCTGGCGATCGAAGGCCGCAAGTACAACATCCGGATCTGGACGCTGGCACCGGGCGCGCTGACCCGCATGACGGCGGACCTGCCGCGCTACAAGGAGAACCCGGGTGCGGCGCTCGGGCCTGACGGCATCGCGCCGGCCGTGCTCTACATGGTCAGCGACCTGTCGGGCGACCAGACCGGCAAGGTGCTCGGCGTCTCGGGCCCGCGCGGCGTCCGCGAGATGCGGATGATGGAAATGGAGGGCTGGACACCGCCGTTCACGGGATGGAAGGCCGAGGACATCGTCACCCACGCCAGGGAGATCTTCTTCTCCGAGGAGGAGATCAAGAAGTCGGCGCGGCGGTTCAAGTAGCCAAAGTGACTTTCCGGCCCGATGCGCGGCGTCGGACCGGAAATCCATAGCGCTCGCCCTGGAATGGGGCTTCCGCGGTGCGCAATGGCGCATCGGGGAATGAGGCTGTATAGAGGGCCGAAACAGACGAGGCATCCATGACAAAACTCACCGCCCAGGCCGCAGGAACCTTTGCGATCGCGCCGACCCCGTTCCACGACGACGGCCGCATCGACGAGGCATCGATCGACCGGCTGACCGATTTCTACACCGAGGTCGGCTGCGATGGCGTCACGGTGCTCGGCATTCTGGGCGAGGCGCCGAAGCTCGATGCCGTGGAGGCGGAGCAGGTCGCGCTGCGCTTCGTGAAGCGCGCCAGGAAGCTGCAGGTGATCGTCGGCGTCTCGGCGCCGGGCTTTGCCACGATGCGCTCGCTGGCGAAGAAGTCGATGGATGCGGGCGCCGCGGGCGTCATGATCGCGCCGCCACCGCATCTGCGCACCGACGACCAGATCACGGGCTATTTCAAGCAGGCGCAGGAAGCGATCGGCGACGATATTCCCTGGGTGCTGCAGGACTACCCGCTGACGCTCACCGTCGTGTTCACGCCGGCGGTGATCCGCAAGATCGTGATGGATTCGCCATCCTGCGTGATGCTCAAGCATGAGGACTGGCCGGGCCTGGAGAAGATCTCCACCTTGCGCAACTTCCAGAAGGACGGCTCGCTGCGGCCGCTGTCGATCCTGGTCGGCAATGGCGGCCTGTTCCTCGATTTCGAGATGGAGCGCGGCGCCGATGGCGCGATGACCGGCTATGCCTTCCCCGAACTCCTGATCGACGTCGTCAACCTGTCGAAGGCGGGAAAACGCGACGCCGCGCATGATCTGTTCGACGCGCATCTGCCCTTGATCCGCTACGAGCAGCAGCCGGGCGTTGGCCTGACCGTGCGCAAATACGTGCTGCAGAAGCGCGGCATCATCTCCTCCAGCGCCCAGCGCAAGCCCGGTGCGGTCATCACGCCGCAGGCGAGGGCGGAGGTCGACTATCTGCTCTCCCGCGTGGCGCGCGTCGATCGTCGCGCCAATCTGCAACCGCAATCCAGTGCAGCAGGATAATCATGACCGAGATCGTTGCCCCGCGCCTTGCGTCGACCGTTTTGCTGCTGCGTGACGGAACGCCATCCGAAATCGAAGTCTTCATGATGGTCCGCCATCACCAGATCGAGTTCAACTCGGGTGCGCTGGTGTTTCCGGGCGGCAGCGTCGACAAGAACGACAAGGAGATCGCCGCCGATCCCGCGCTGTATTCCGGTGGGGAAGGGCTCGACGGCGACGCGCTCGGCTTCCGCATCGCTGCGATCCGCGAGACGTTCGAGGAGAGCGGCATCCTGCTGGCACGCCCACAGGGGTCGAAGGATCTGGTCGACGCCGGGCGTGCGAACGAGATCGCGACCGCGCATCGCGCGGCGTTGAACGAAGGCAAGATCACCTTCCTCAAGGTGCTCACGGACAATGGCATGGTGCTCGCACTCGACGAGCTCATGCCGTATGCGCACTGGATCACGCCGGAGGGCATGCCGAAGCGCTTCGATACCTGGTTCTTCCTGGCCGCGGCGCCCCCCGAGCAGCTCGGCGCCCATGACGGCAAGGAATCGACCGACTCGATCTGGGTGTCGACGCGCGAGGCGCTGGAGGGCGGCGAGACCGGCCGCTTCAAGCTGCCGTTCCCGACCACGCGCAATCTGATCAGGCTCGGCAAGCAGCCGAACGTCGCTGCCGCGCTCGCCGACAGCAAGGGCAAGTCGATCGTCGCCGTGATGCCGGTGATGACCAAGACCGCCACCGGCCGCCAGCTCCGCATCCCCAAGGAAGCCGGTTACGACGGCGAGGTGTTCGACGTCGGCGCGATGGGCTGAGGTCGCCCGCGCCGGCGCTACAAAACTTCGGCCTCTATCGAAGTATCACCTCCAGAAGCTCGCTATAACCACGTCGGTCACCGCGCTGGGCCAACCGCCCGGCGCCAAAGGAGCCGACGTGCAAGTCTCTTTGAAAGCGCCAATCTCTGACGAAGCCCATCTGACGCTGCCCGGCAGCGACGACACGCTGTTGCTGCGGCACTGGCCGGGCAAGGGCGATCCCGTGCTTTACGTTCACGGCGCGACGTTCCCGTCGTCGCTGTCGGTCGGCTATCGCTTTGGCGGAAAATCCTGGGCGGACGACCTCAATGCCGCCGGCCTCGACGTCTGGGGTTTCGATTTCACAGGCTTCGGCGGCTCGAGCCGGCCGCGGCCGATGGCGATGCCCGCGAGCGGGGTCGCGCCGTTCGGCCGAGCGCCGGAAGCCGCCGTTCAAGTCAGTGCGGTGGTCGATCACATCCGCAAGACGCGCGCCGGTGTGCCGGTTCATATCGTCGCGCATTCATGGGGCACGACGGTGGCCGGCCGCTTTGTTGCCGACCGTCCTGACGCCGTCGGCCGCCTCGTGCTGTTCGGGCCGATCGTCCGGCGGGAGCTGCGCGGGTTGCCGCTCCCCGAGAGCATCGGTGCATGGCGCGAGGTCACGATCGCGGATCAATTGAAGCGATTTGTCGAGGACGTCCCGCCGTCGCATCCGCCGGTGCTGATCGAGCCTGACCTTGCCGAGTGGGGTCCGGCCTATCTGGCAAGCGATATCGGCGCGGCCGGACGCAACCCGCCGGCGGTCCGGATTCCAAATGGACCGCAGGCCGACATCATCGCTGCGATGTCGGGGCAGCTCGCCTACGATCCACGCCGCGTCCAGGCTCCCACGCTGATCGTCCGCGGCGAATGGGACAACCTTTGCCAGGGTGCGGATGCAGCCTGGCTGACACAGGCGCTGGGCGCCTCGACGAAAGCCGATGTCGTCGTGCCGAGGGCAACGCATTTGATGCATCTTGAACACGGGCGGGAAGGTCTGTTTGCGGCGACCACAGCCTGGCTTGCAGGGAGCGCGTCGTGAGCGGCCCCGCCACTGATGCGCGCCAACCTAACATGGGCTTCGAGCTGGCGCTGCTGCTCGCGCTCGCCACCCTCTGGGGCGGCTCCTACACCTTCATCAAGCTCGGCGTCGCGACCATCCCGCCGATCACGCTGATCGCGGCGCGCACCGCAATCGCCGGGCTCTTGCTGCTCGTCATCATGCGGATGCGCGGCGTGACCATGCCGACGGACGGCGCGACCTGGCGCCGCTTCATCTTCCAGGCCTGCCTCAACAGCGTGATCCCGTGGACGCTGATCGCCTGGGGCGAACGCTTCGTCGATGCCGGCCTTGCCACCATCCTCAATTCGGCCTCGCCGATCTTCACCTTCCTGTTCACGGCTGCGATCACGCGCCACGAGGCCGCGAGCCCGCGCAAGCTGCTCGGGGTGATTGCCGGCATGGCCGGCATCTGCCTGATCGTCGGCGTCGACGCATTCCGCGATCTCGGGGAGGGCATCGTGGCCGAGGTCGCGATCGTCGCCGCCACCATCTGCTACGCCTGCGCCGCGATCTTCAGCCGCGGCTTCAAGGGGCTCGATCCGATGGCGCCGGCCGCCGGCTCGCTGGTCGCGGGCGCCGCGGTCCTGATTCCGCTCAGCCTCGTTGTCGAGCGGCCCTGGACGCTGACGCCGTCGACCGGCTCACTCGCCGCCTTGCTGGCGCTTGCCGTGTTCTCGACCGCGATCGCCTTCGTGATCTACTTCCGCCTGATCCAGACCCTGGGCTCGGTCGGCACCACCGCGCAGGCCTATCTGCGGGTGCCAATCGGGGTTGCGCTCAGCGTCGGTTTTCTGGGCGAGCGGCTGAGCCCGACGGCATGGCTCGGGCTTGCCTGCGTCGTGATCGGCGTCGCCGCGATGACGATTCCGGCTCGTAGGACTGCTGCGGCCTGAGGTCATCACCCGCGATGACAATTCCGGCGCGGACGACCGCCGGCGGCTGATGCCCTGTCTCCCGAAACCGGCTGCCGGCGGGATCTCCCGGGATGCGTCAAGGAGACGGGCGTCCCGTCGGACCAGGCTTGATGCCGCCCTGTGCCGGAATCGGCCATCGGCGGCCCCCGGGTGACACAGGTCACACCTCCGGTCGGCCCGGCCTTTCAGCATGTTTCCCCAAAGCCCGTAATTTCCCGTATATTGACGCGCATTGGACCCCGGCCTTGATGACATGACCGCTGAATTGCCGCCGAATTCGCAAGCGCCGCGTGCGTTCTCCCTCTCGATTGGCCAGCTCACGTTCGGCAGCTTCCTGCTGGTGCTGGCTGTGATCATCATCACGTCCACGGCCAGCGTGATCGCGATCCGGCACATCGATACGACCTTCGCCGAGCTGCAGCGGCTGCAAAGCGTCGGCGACATCGCCGAGGACATCGACCGCCGCACCAACGAGCTGCGGCTGGCGGCGCGGGACTTCGTCACCGAGCCCGGCAACCAGTCGGCCCAGGTCGCCGAGGCGGCCCAGTCGCTGAGCGAGATCCTGAAGAAGACCCGGATCGAGCTGGCGCCCGAGCAGCAGGACATGATCGACGGCGTCACCCAGCGGCTGGCGACCTATCGCAGCGGGATCGAGCGCATCTCGGCGCTGCTCAGCCGCCGCGCCGAGATCGTCGCCGGGCTGCCGCCGCTGCGCGAGGCGTTTGACAAGGCGGTCGACGCGAGCAATGACGCGGCGCTGGCCAACACGCTGTCGCAGACCCAGAGCCGCATCGCCACCGCGCTCCTGGCGCACAACACGTCGGCCGCCGAACAGGCTGCGCAGAGCATGCGGGCGATGACCATCGCCGATCCCACGCTGCGCGGCGCGGTCGACAATTATGCCGAGGCGATCAGCGCGATCTCGGTGCGCGAGGGTCAGATCGCCGACATCGACCGCGAGGTGCTCGGCGCCGAAGGCCGCCTGATCCAGAAGGTCACCGAGCTGTTGCGCGAGCTCAGCTCGCGCCGCGGCCATGTGCTGTCGCGCGATTTCGCGCGCACGCTGGCTGAGGCAAAATGGCAGAGCATCGTGCTCGGCACCGCGGGAGTGCTGATCGGCCTGTTCGCTTCGGTGCTGGTGGTTCGCCGCACCGTTCGCCCGCTCGCCAGGATCGCCGGATCGATCCGCAAGGTCGCGGGCGGCGAGAAGAGCGCGTTCATTCCGGGCGCCGACCTCGACAACGAGATCGGCGACATCGCGCGTGCCGCCGAAGTGTTCCGCCAGACCCTGGTCGACGCCGACAGCGCGCGCGAGGCCGCGCTGCGCGCACTTGCCGAGCAGCGGCTCGCCGAGGAGAGCTACCACAAGCTGTTCGAGGCGTCGGTCGACGGCATCTACGTCACGACGCCGGGCGGCGCGCTGCTCAACGCCAATCCGGCGCTGGCGCGGATGATGGGCTATGCGACGCCGCAGGACCTGATCAATGGGATCGGCGACATCGCCTCCACCGTCTATGTCGATCCGGCAGCGCGCCAGCAGTACCAGCAGCTGATGCAGCGCGACGGCACGGTGCGCGATTACGAGTACCAGGTACGCTCGCGGGACGGCACCGCGCTGTGGCTGTCCGATTCGGCGACCGTCGTGCGCAACGACGAGGGCGAGGTGATCCGCTACGAGGGCACGGTGCGCGACATCACCGACCAGAAGCGCGCCGAGGATGCCATCGCCGAAGGCCGCCGGCTGTTGCAGATGGTCATCGACACGGTGCCCGCCGTCATCAACGTCAAGGAACGCAATTTGCGCTACGTGCTGATGAACCGCTACATGGCGGGCATCTTCGGCATCGAGCCGCAGGACGCGATCGGTCAGACCACCGCCGAGCTGATGTCGCGCTATGGCGCGGCCAAGACCGATGAGAACGACAAGCGCGTGCTGTCGGCGCGCCGCGAGCTTGGTTTTTACGAAGAGGAGTACAAGGACGCCGCCGGTAACATGCGGCAATGGCTCGTCAACAAGCTGCCGATCCTCGATGCCCAGGGCGACATCGAGAACATCGTCACGGTCGCGCTCGACATCGGCGAGCGCAAGCGGTCCGAACAGGAGATGCGCAAGGCGAGGGATTCGGCGGAAGCTGCGCTGCGCAATCTGCGGGAAACCCAGAATTCGCTGATCGAGGCCGAGAAGCTCGCCGCGCTCGGCCGCCTGGTGGCCGGCGTCGCCCATGAGGTCAACAATCCCGTCGGCATCAGCCTCACGGTGGCCTCCGCGCTGGAGCGCAAGACCGCGAACTTCGCGACCCAGGTCGAGCGCGGCGATCTGCGCCGCTCGAGCCTGAACGATTTCCTGAACACGGCGCGGGATGCCTCCTCGCAGCTCGTCGCCAATCTGAACCGCGCCGCCGAGCTGATCCAGTCGTTCAAGCAGGTCGCGGCCGACCGCAACTATTCAGACCAGCGTACCTTCGATCTCGGCGACCTCACCGAGCAGGTGGTGATGAGTCTGCGGCCCGGCCTGCGCAAGCACAATCTGACGCTCAACGTCGATTGCGAGCCGAACCTGATCATGAATTCCTATCCCGGACCGTATGGCCAGGTGCTGACCAATCTGTTCCTCAATGCGGTCGCGCATGCGTTCCCGGACGGCAAGGCCGGCGAGGTCGAGATCCAGGTGCACGCCTCCGGCAACGACTATGTCGAGGTGATCTTCGCCGACAATGGCTGCGGTATGAGCCTCGACGTGCGCCGCCGCGCCTTCGATCCGTTCTTCACGACGCGGCGCGACCAGGGTGGCACCGGGCTCGGGCTGCACATCGTCTACAGCATCGTCACCAATCGCCTCGGCGGCCGGCTCTCGCTCGATTCCGCGCCCGGCAACGGCACCCGCATCCAGATGATCCTGCCGCGCGTCGCGCCGCTGGAGCAGGCGGCGGAGTAGGAGGCGCCGCGAGTTCGCTCCTACCCCGTCGTCCTAAGGTGCGAGCCTCTTCGGCGAGCCTCGAAGGATCGACGGCCACCAACCGGGCCGCGCACCCTTCGAGACGCACGCAAGAGCGCGCTCCTCCAGCGACAAAGGCGAAGCCATTGCGCGGGGGTGACGGGTCGGGGAAGCGCGGCTGCGATGGCGAGATGACCAATATTCGATCGGCATCGATCGATGCCCGAACGGCATTGGACCATCGACGACAACGCTCCTACGGCTCGCTAGCCGACCCGGCGATCAACGGGCGGTACGGGCAGGGAGGACAACATGATTTCACGGCGCAATCTGGTGGCCGGCATCGGCGCGGGCATGGCGAGCGCAGCGGCCGGCCGCGCCATGGCGCAGTCGTTCCCGTTCAAGCCCAATCAGCGCTATCCGGATCCGGCCGTCGAAATCCTCGATCCGGGTTTTGCCAAGTACCGGCTCTACAGCTCTACGCTGGAGCAGGTCGCGACCGGCATGCGCTGGGCGGAAGGGCCGGCTTATTTCCCCGAAGGCGGCTATCTGCTGTTCAGCGACATCCCCAACAACCGCATCATGAAGTACAGCGAGAAGGACGGCAGCCTCAGCGTGTTCCGCAGCCCGGCCAATTTCGCCAACGGCAACACCCGCGACCGCCAGGGCCGGCTCGTCACCTGCGAACATTCGGTGACGCGGCGGATCACGCGCACCGAGAAGAACGGCAAGATCACCGTGCTGGCCGACAGTTTCGAAGGCAAGCGCCTCAATGCGCCGAACGACATCGTGGTCAAATCGGACGACACGATCTGGTTCACCGATCCGGTGTTCGGCATCGCCGGCGAGTGGGAGGGCTTCAAGGCCAAGCGCGAGCAGGACAACACCAATGTGTTCCGGATCGGCACCGACGGCAAGCTCACCGCCGTCATCACCGACCTGGTCAATCCCAACGGGCTGGCGTTCTCGCCGGACGAGAAGAAGCTCTATGTCGTCGAGTGGAAGGGCACGCCGAACCGCAGCATCTGGAGCTACGACGTCAATTCCGATGGCTCCGTCGGCAACAAGACTAAGCTGATCGACGCCGCCGACCAAGGATCGCTCGACGGCTTCCGCGTCGACCGGGACGGCAATCTGTGGTGCGGCTGGGGCAGCAACGGCGCGCTGCAGTCGGAGCCTGTCGAGACGGGCGGCCACAGGGTCTATCAGCTCAAGGGCAAACCTGAGGATGTCGACGGCGTCATGGTGTTCAGCCCGCAGGGCAAGCCGCTCGGCTTCATCCGCCTGCCAGAGCGCTGCGAGAACCTGACCTTCGGCGGACCCAAGAACAACCGCCTCTACATGGCGTCATGCCATTCGATCTACGCGCTCTATGTCGAGGCGCACGGCGCGACGTGAGGCGGCGTTTCCTACGGCGTCATTGCGAGGAGCGTTAGCGACGAAGCAATCCATCCTTCCGCTTGCGGTCCGATGCTTCGCTTCGCTCGCAAAGATGGGGATAGAGAGACGCCGCTCCTATCCGACATCCCGGGGATGACGGGCCTGATGACTCTGAGGCTCTAATTGATATCCGCGAGCCAGTGCAGCGTGGCGCCGAAGATCAGGCTCGCCTTGCCGACCAGCGCCGTTCCACTCATGGTGCCGCGGGTGTCGGTGAAGGTGCCGGAGACGCCGATGCCGACCGGCGCGGGCCCGCCGAACAGCGGATTGTCGGTCTCGCGCGGGGTGGTGTGGCGTTGCACCAGGACCTCGCCTTTGAACGCGTCACCCTTCACCGTGTAGCTGCCGGTGTAATACAGATAGGCATCGCCGCCGAGAATTTGCCCGTCGCGGAAGAGAATCACTCCGCTGCCCTTGCCGACGCGTCCGTCCAGCAGGGTGACGTGGATTGAGTACAGCCCGTTCTTCATAACGTCCCATGTACCGGCTGCCGCGCCCGCAGCAATCCGGATTGGTTTTTTATGCCAAAGCGAGCAACCTCGTGCAATGCGGCAGGTTGATTCCGGGGGTGTCCGGAGTGACCGTGAACCCTCGGTTCCTGCCAGTCGGTGTGACGGCGCGATGACAGCGGACCGTTTGCGCGAATCGGACTGGCCCGCGAAATGCATAGCTCTGGTTGCACTGGCCGGTGAGTGCTGGAGCGAACACATGTCAGACTGGACTGAATCGGGCGGCCGTTTGGCGCGCCCTCGCAATGCCGATGGAACTTGGGCCCGTCGTGCGGGCCGTGTAATGGTGTCTCTCGGGCTGATGACGCTGGTGTTGGCCGCGGCCGTGGAAATCGCGCGGGCGCGCGATCCCGATGGCCGCTACGCCAATTCACCGCTCAAGGAATGGTTCGACGGTCTGCGCAGCGGCAAGGGGCCATGCTGCTCGGATGCCGACGGCAGCGCGGTCAGCGACGTCGATTGGGAATCGAAGGACGGGCACTACCGCGTGCGTCTCGACGGAGCCTGGGTCGACGTCCCAGACGAGGCTGTGGTCACCGAGCCCAACCGGGTCGGCCGCGCCATGGTCTGGCCGATCAAGAGCTACATGGGCGTGACGATCCGCTGCTTCATGCCCGGCAGCATGACGTAGCGGAACGGTCGTCGCTCACACGTATTTCTTGTCGCGCTCGAGCAGCTCGATCGAGATGCCCTGCGGGCCGCGGATGAAGCAGATCCGCACACCGGGGCGGATCGTGGTCGGCTCCTTGGTGAACTCGACGCCCTTGGCCTTGATCTCGGCCGCGACCGCGTCGATGTCCTTCACGGTCAGCCCGAAGTGGTCGAGCCCCTGATACGGCGTCACCGGCGGGGCGTTGACGCCGTCGCCTTGCGTCACCTCCGCGATGAACACCTTGGCGCCGCCGAGCTGGACGTCGATGCGGCCCGGCCCGCGGATGATCTCGCCGCCGAGAATGTCGCGCAACCACGTCGCAGTGGCCTCGGGATCGGGGCTGCGCAGATGGACATGGTCCCAGGTAACGACGGGCATCGCGGTCTCCTTGTTGTTCTCGCGTGAGCTTGGGTGCGCGGCATTCGCTCTCGGGCGGCGCAAATCTAGCGAGCGCTCCGTTGGGATACCATCCCTCCGTGATGCCAGCCGCAAGATTGTCGTCCTGCTGTGAAACCATTGCGGCCGTCGGTGATTGTTCTCGCGTGGCCGCTCGACCTGCGGCCGCCCCGGAGGCCGCACGCTGCGATGCTTGCGGCTTCCCTGCTGGGTGGCGGCGTGATCGGGCGTCGAGGGTGAGGGCACCAGGATGCGGATCGGCTTGGCGTCGTTTCCAAAGCTTGCCGGCGGACGTCTAGGTGAGGGCGGCCTTTACGCCAGCATGCTGCTGTCGGTGATCGCGGTCGCCGGGATTGCGGCGTGGCTCATGCTGCCCGAGCCGAGCGATGCCGGAGACCAGGATGTCTGGCCGCTGCCTTCCGCCGTCATCCGCACCCTGCAGGAGGCATCGACCAGGGCGCAGCCTACAAACCAAGCCGTAAAGGATGCGCCAGCCATCCCGGCAGATGAGCCCGCCACGGTCGGCGTGGCGACCGCCACGCCGCCGGCCGAGGCGGTTAAAGCGTCCGAGCCCAGCACCGAGAGATTGCCGCTAGACCGGCTGCGGATCGCCTCGCAATCCTGGCGGCGCGGCGGGCTGGGTTCGAAGATGCTGGTCACCCTGACGCTGCGCAATGCCAACGATTTCGCGGTGAAGGATATCGAGATCGCCTGCGCCTTCATCCGCAGCGACGGCAGCCCCGTGACCGAACGCAAGCGGCTGATCCCGGACACCATCGCCATGAAGAGCCGCAAGACCTATCCGCAGATGCTGATCGGGTTCGTAAACGTTAACGCAGACAAGGCGAAATGCACGGTCGTGACCGCCAGCCGTGCCTAGAGCACTTTCGGTTCTGATTTCATCAGAAACGAAGTTCTAGCTTTTTGTTTTGACGTGTTTTCTTCACGCGAACCGGTACCCACTTCGCTCGAAAACGCTCCAAACTTGCATCCCGAAAAAGTGACCGGGAATTGACTTGTCGGGTGAACCGTAACGGCCAGGCAGGAACTAACTAATAAGCCGACCGTTAGAGAACGACCCGGAAGCGCGGGATGGCGACTGTCCGGGTGATCATGCGCAGACGATGAGTCCGTTGCGCGATGACGGATGTCGTCGCGTCGAGTTGAGCCGCGCCCGTAGCGCGGGGGGAGCACCCAAAATGCCTGTGGCGCGTTATTTCCTGTTCGTTGGTGGCGTGCTGCTCGCGCTGCTGTTTGTCGTCAATGCGATCGTCCCGCAGGAGGCCGTGGTCGCCAGTCAGGGCCAAGGGCTGTCGTCGCCCGGCGTCGACAACAAGACCATGGTACGCATCAAGTCGACCCAGAAGCTGCCGGAGCGGGTGGTGTACGACACCAACCTGCCGACCATCGTTCCGTCGCAGGTGAACGCGGTTGCCGCAGCCACCCCGCCGGCTGCCAGCGATGCGTCCGCGCAGGCCCGTGTCCGGGACACGTTCGCCCAGTTCATTCCGTCGGAGAGGGCTGACGCGCAGAAGGGCGCGGTTGTGGCCGAGGCGAAGCCGGCCGAGCAGCCGGCGCAGGCGCCGAAGAAGCGCAAGATTGCGCGCAGCCATACCCATTACCAGCAGCCGATACGCCTGGCCCAGCCCGGCATGTATCAGCCTTACCGTGTGGCGCAGCAGCAGCCGCGCATGGGCTTCTTCGGCGGCTTCGGGACCTGGTAGACAACGAGACGCCGCAATCGGAAAATGACGCGCCGCCGCAAATACTTGCGGCGGCATTTTCATGTCCGCGAGATCGGGCGGGCAACCGGTTACGGAAGGCGTCCCGGTGACCGGAACCGGTTAGCGCGGCAGGCGTGGAATCTTGTCGGCGAAGCCGTTGTAGCAGGTCAGCCGCTCGTCCTCTTCCTTGACGAACCGGCAATCGGCGACCCCCTTGGCAGGGGCTGCCTTCGGCTTGGGCTGCGGCTTGAATATCTCATCGTAGCACATCAGCCGCTCCTTGGTGGCGTCGTCGATGTCCTGACAGGCCTGGAGCTTCTGCGCGACCGATTGCGGCTTGCCGGGTGCAGCCTTCTCGCCCTTCTTGGCCGCCGATTTCTTGCCGACCTGGACCAGCGGCTTGTCGCCGACCATCGGCTGCGGGGCCGCCGCCGGCTTGTCGGCGGCGGGAGGGGGCGTGGTGGCTGGAGCGGTGCCTTGAGCAAGCGCGGCAGCCGGGCAGAGGAGCGCCAGCGCGAGGATGATATGTCTCATGATGAAAATATCCGAAGTGGCGTGATGACCGGAAGGATGGCGCCGGGGATCGGAAAAGCCCGGCAAGCGCCGAGACTTATCGCAAGTTCTGTCCGAATCCTACCCCCGGAGGGGGTCCACCTCGCACCGATCCACCGGCAAGAGCAGGGGCAATTCGTCGCCGGTTCGGCCGCAAGGGAGCGTGATTTGCGTTTGCCGGGCCGGGCGGCTATGACGGCGCCATCTGCGCGACTGGCGCTTGGATGGACCACCATCGGGGAGCGCAGAGACTGAACGCCGCGCGCCTGGGCACCGCTTCGAAACGGAGGTGCCATGACGGCGAACATTCTTGATGGGCATGTGCATGCCCAAATTGTCATCGACAAGGTTGCGAGCGAACTGGACCGGCTGCCCCGCGCGCCCGGGCTCACGGTCGTGCTCGTTGGCTGTGACCCGGCAAGCCAGATTTACGTGCAGAGCAAGGTCCGGATGGCCGAGCGGCTTGGCCTGCGCGGCGAGGTCGAACGCCTGCCGGATGATGCCAGCGAGGCCGATCTGCTTGCCAGGATCGACGCGCTCAACGCACGCGACGACATCGACGGCATCCTGATCCAGCTGCCGCTGCCGGCGCATATCGACGCCTTGCGCGTGATGGCAGCGGTCGATCCCGCGAAGGATGTCGACGGCCTGCACGCGCTCAACGCGGGCCGGCTGTTCCACGGCGACGATGCCTTGGTGCCGTGCACGCCGCTCGGCTGTCTCAGGTTGATCAAGTCGATCCGGCCCGATCTCACCGGCGCTCATGCCGTGGTGATCGGCAGCTCCAACATCGTGGGCAAGCCGATGGCCGCGCTGCTGCTGCAGGAGCAGGCGACCGTGACGCAGACCCACATTCATACGCGTGGCATCAGCAAGATCTGCCGTCAGGCCGATATCCTGGTCAGCGCGGTGGGGAAGGCGGGCCTCGTGCGCGGCGACTGGATCAAGCCGCAGGCCATCGTCATCGACGTCGGCACCACGCGCGTCGAGAAGCCGGACGGCGGCTACGCGGTCTGCGGCGACGTCTTGTTCGACGAAGCGGTGCAGGTCGCCGGCGCGATCACGCCGGTGCCCCGCGGCGTCGGCCCGATGACGATCGCCTGCCTGATGGAGAACACGGTGAAGGCCGCGAAGGCGAGGGCGGCCCGGCTGCAATAGCAGCAGGGCGAGACGCGAGCGGCGGGTGCCGCTCGCGTGGTTTCCGCGCACCCGGAGCCGGTGCGCGGAGTTCATGACCCCGGGGGTAATGGAAAGTCCGCAGCCTTGGTCTATCGTCGCGCGACAGACGGAGGCGCAGCGATGCTGTATGCGGAAGATCTCACCGAGGGCCAGACATTCCAGCTCGGCACCTACACGATCGGCGAAGCCGAGATTCTGGAGTTCGCCGGCAAATATGATCCGGTGCCGATCCATACCGATCCCGTCGCGGCTGCGGCTGGCCCGTTCGGCGGCCTGATCGCGAGCGGCTTCAACACCATTGCGATCTATCAGCGGCTGGTTGTGGAGGCGATCTGGACCAAGGTGGCGGGCATCGTCGGGCGCAGCTTCGAGATTCGCCTGCCGAGCCCGGTTCGCCCGGGAACCACGCTCACCGGGCAATCCCAGATCCAGAAAATCACCATCAGGCCGGAGCGGCGCGATGCCGTCGTGATCTTCAAGACCGAGCTCGTCAACGACGAGCAGCGCCCTGTGCTCGTCCTGGTTCTCGATGCGCTGATCCGCCTGCGGCCGCTAGAGCAGGGGCGGACGTAACCTCCGACCGGACCGAACTGGCTGCCCGGCGATGCTGCGGCTAGCATGGCAAGCCTGCGCCGGAGTGCGGCGTATCAATGAGGTCGCGTTGATATGCCGGGCTGCCGGGCGGCTGGTTCGTCGAAACGGTGTCAGACGGGTGGTGTGGGCGTGAAGCGCAGCAAGCAGACGCGCGGCGAGATCGAAGCCAAGCAGCGCAAGGCTGAGGAATGGCGTCGCACGCTGGCACAACGCGCCGCCGAACGGCAGCGCCTGCGCGACTACAAGATCGCGCTGGCGCGCGACGAGGTTGCGGTGGTCGCGAGCCAGCTCGCGCCCTCGAACAGCTATTCGATTCCTGATTTCGTCGAACGCGGAACCTATCGGCCCGAGCCTTTCGTCTGCAAGGATTGCGGCGTTGCCGAGGTCTGGACGCCGTTGCAGCAGAAATGGTGGTACGAGACCGCCAAGGGCGAGGTGTTCACCAAGGCCGTGCGCTGCCGGGCCTGCCGCGCCAGGACGCGCGCACGCAAATCTGCGGCGCGCCGCGTGCATCTGGAAGGGCTCGCCACGAAGAAGCCTTCCGCGACGTAGCGAGCGGGTGCGCCTGACCTGGCGCCACACTTCACGCAGCGATGGATGTGGAACCCCGGATGCAGGCGGTCAATGCGTCGCGCGTGCGGAACGTTTCGTTGCCTGATCGGTTCGAGACTTCGAAGCCTCCGGCAAGGGGGTGCGGGCGGGGAGGAACCAGCCAAGGAATCCATTCAAGGAAACCATTCAAGGCCGGAACCAACAAGAAGGAGCAGCGGATGAAGCTTAATGCCACGCAGGTCAAGCAGACCATGACGCAACTGAACGCCCAGGTGCTTCCGGATGATCATCCGGCGGTCGCGCAACTGAACAGCGTGTTCGGCGAGCACACATTCTTCGTCGACACTAGCGGGCTCAAGGTGCTCGAACCTGCCCAGAGCTCCGACATGGCGGGGCAGACCGGCGAGGTGGTGAGCCTTGCCGAGTGGAGCGATCCGGAGCTGACGTCGCTGCGGCCGCACGAGCCCGAACCGACCGGCGTGCTCATCACGCTCGAACCCAGCAAGCACTAAGCGATTCAATCAGATCATGCTCTGAGTGCCGCATCGGGCGGCACCGCAATCGGCCTTCTTGATGGCGACAGTCTCCAACGTCACATCAAGAGGTGCCGAAAGTCACATGGCAAATCAGCGCCGCCTGCGTATGCATCGGTTCGAGATGGGTATCCAGGCGGTGAGGGCCAGATGGGGATCGTGCGGCGCTGGAGCTCTGACGAGGACGACAAACTCAGAGAACTCGCCAGGGCCGGTAAGAACGCTCTCGAGATCAGCAACGAACTGACCCGCAGTGCGTCGGCCGTGCGCCGGCGCGCCGAGGTGCTGTCGGTCCTCATCATGGCCAAGGCGTTTCGCGCGCGCCCCTCGCATGTCGCCACCCATCTCGAGCGGGTCGCGATCGACGCGATCCGCAATCGCCGTTCGTTTCCCGCGGGCGTCGGCCCCAGCACCATTGCCGGAATGATCGAGAAGGGCTGGATCGTTCCGGAGTTGGGGCGCCGATATCGCGTCACCGATGCCGGCACGGAGGCGGTGCGGCGGAAGATCCCGAGCGGGTGAAGGCAGCGCAGCAACGGTTCGTACTAGCCGGACTATTTGGGGCCGGCTGCAAGATTCTCCGCCCGAGACCGATGTCCCATCCGTTCAATCATCGGAGGCGCGACGACCGGGGTCTCCGCGTGTCCCTCCAGCCGTCCGTGTGATTGCGCCGATGCTCAACGCCCAGTTTGCTCCAGCCGACCGGTACCAGCGCTTCGCCGATCTTGCGCCGTTCGTTCGTGAGGCGATCGGCACCATCGCGGCATTGACCCCGACGCAGCGGCTGGACGTGGAATACCTCGAACGGGAATTCATCCCTGCGCTCGGCCTCAACGACGAGCTTCTGCGTGAGCAGCCGCCGGAGCTTGCGCCGTATTTCGGCAGGGGCCTCCACCTCTGGCAGTATCCGAACCAGCTCGCGCCGTATCTGGCCTGGCTCGCGGGCAACGCGTCCGGCATTTCCTCCTATATGGAAATCGGCTGCCGCTGGGGCGGCATGTTCATCCTGGTTGCGGAGTGGCTAAGGCACAGCGGCGCCGATCTCGAGACCGTAATCGCACTCGATCCGATCGCGCCGACGCCCTTCATCTCGACCTATTTCGATCTGCTGCAGGAGCAGGCCTCTATCGAGCCGGTCTACATACAGGACTTTTCAACATCACCGCTGGTCGGTGCGCATGTCGACCGGCTCAAGCCCGATTTCGTCTTCATCGACGGCGATCACAGCCTGCGCGGCGCGCTGCAGGATCACCTGCTGGTGCGCTCCCACGCCAGCATCATCGTGCACCACGACATCCATTCGCAGGCCTGTCCGGATACGACGCTGCTGTGGAAGGCGCTGAAGGAATTCGAAGCACCTGGCTTCGATGCGTTCGAATTCATCAGCCAGTATCCGTCCGTCAATGGCTCGTTCCTCGGCATCGGCGCGATGAAGCGGCGGTCCGGGCAGACCTAGAAGCGGCGACCGCGATCACGCGTTCACCGGCCGGTCGCCGAGATTGAGCTTGCTCTTGTCGCCGCCGGCCCACGCCAGTGTCTTCGGGTCCATCACGCGGAACCAGAGCGGCGGGATCGCAGCAAGGCCGAACATGCCGGTGTAGCCGTTCGGCAGCCGCGGGATGTCGTCGAAATCGCGCAGCGATTGGTAGGGACGCATCGGGTTGGCGTGGTGATCGGAATGCCGTTGCAGGTGGAACGTCATCAGGTTCGAGACGATGTGGTTGGTATTCCAGGAGTGGCGCGGCTCGACCGCCTGGTAGCGGCCGCTCGGCAGCTTTTCGCGCAGCAAGCCGTAGTGCTCGACATAATTGGCCTGGGTCAGCGCGTACCAGCCGAGGAAATGATGCGCGACGATGAACGGCGCGACCTTCCAGCCGAACAGCGCAATCAGAATGGCCGCGACGACGATCGTGAGCGCAAAGCCCTGCAGGATCTCGTTGTTGACCGACCAGACCGGCTCGCCGCGTCGAGTCAGCCGTTCGGCCTCATTGCGCCAGCCGCGCTTGAACGCGCCCGGCAGTTCACGCGTCGCGAACGCATAGATCGATTCACCGAACCGTGCGCTGGCGGGATCTTCCGGCGTTGCGACCCAGGTGTGATGGCCGCGATTATGTTCGACGCGGAAGTGGGCGTAACCCACCGCGCAGTTGGCAAGCATGCCGAAGAAGATGTTGAGTCGGTCAGCCTTGTGGCCGAGCTCGTGCCCGATCAACAGCGCACCGCCATTGATGGTGCCGACGCCGAGCAGCAAAGCGACGTAGGACCACCACGGCAGGTCCTGCGTGCCGAAGAAGGCGATCAGGGCAACGTAGTTGATCCAGGGAAACACCACGGTGATGCGCGCAAGCCGCAGATAATAGGGATCGGCCTCCATCGCGGCGACCACTTCGGCCGGTGGATTGTGGGTGTCTTCGCCGAACAGGACGTCGAGCAGCGGGATCAGGATGAAGATGAAGACGAACGGAATCAGCGTCACCAGCGGATTGTGCGTCCGCAGGAAGAGCCAGTAGGACAGCAGCGGGATCAGCGGAGGGATGAACGAGAGCATCCACAGATAGCGCTTGCCGTCCCGGTAGGTGATCGTTTCGCCAGCGGCATTGGTGCCCGTGAAGATCATCGCATTCCCTCCAGCATTCCTTGTCGAGGCGGCGTTCGCCGTTGTTGTCCCGAGGATGCCGCGAGGCGGGCCTGCGCCGCCAGTTCCCAACAGGCCAATTTTGTGGCATTTTGCGCCAAGCGGCTGGACGTTCGCGAGGGAGGGCGCCAAGGCAATGCAGGGATCGGAGGCCGATGCCCTTCGCACGCCGGTGTCCGTCAGCTATGCGCGGGCGCTGGTGCGGGCGTTCGGCAAGACGCGGGGCGAACGCGACGAGCTGCTGCAGGGCACTGCAATCCAGCAGGACGTGCTCGACCAGCCCGGCGCTCACATGCCGGTGTCGTCGCTGGTGATCCTCGCCGCCAACATCACGCGCCGGCATGGCGAGCTGTGGCCGTTGTCGGCCGCGGCGGTCTGGTCGACATCACTGCAAGGGGCGCTCGATGTCGCGACCAGGACGGCGCCGACCATCGCGGATGCGCTCAACACCGGCGCGCGCTTCGGGTCGACCCGCGCGCCCTTCATCCGCAACCGGCTGCACACCACGCCGCGCTCGATCCAGATTGAAATCTCGCCTGCGGTTGCCATGGAGGGCGCGCTGTGGCGCGCCGTGGCGCTGGCGGTCAGCCTCAACGTGCACGCGGTCTATGCGCAGCTGCTGGAGGATGCGATCGACCAGGCGACCCTGCAGTTTCCCTGGCCGCCGCCGGCGGGCGCGGAGCGGCTGATGCAGCATTATTCCTGCGCCGTGAAGTTCAACGCCGCCACCTTCATCTTCGATGTGCCGAAGGCGTTGTGCGCGCGGCCTTCGCCGTTTGCGGATCCGGAATTGCACGCCAAGGCGATCGAAGCGCTCGAGGAGATCGAGAAGCCGCGCTCCGACACCGCGGCGCTGGCGCGGATGGTCGAGAGCCTGATTGCGGCGCGGCTGCCGCAGCGGCTCGGCGAGGAGGAAGCCGCGCGCCTCGTCGGCACCTCGCGGCGGACGCTGGTGCGGCGGCTGGCGGAGGCGGGCTGCGCCTACCGGCCGCTGCTCGACGGCGTGCTGCGCGAACGCGCCCGGACAATGCTGGCGGCCGATTCACAATCGCGCGACGAGATGGCGGCCGCGCTCGGCTATACCGACGCGACGAGCTTCAGCCGCGCCTGCCGGCGCTGGTTCGGCGAGAAGAGTTTGCGCAGCTAGCTCAGCGGCGCGCTCTGGCGCGGCTGCGCAGGCTCTCCACCTTGCGACAAAGGTTGGGTGGATGGCCGATCGTCGCGCTGGCGCTTCGAGGTCCACGCGAAAAACGGGTAGGCCAGGAGCGCCAGATAGCTGGAGGGCATTGGATGATCGACGCCGAATGCCGTGGGATCCTGCCCCTTCGGAAGGTAGGAGCTCCCGAACAGCACATCATAGAACGAGAACAGCCCGGCGAAGTTCTTGTCCCTGGCTGCCGCGTCGCTGCTGTGGTGCCAGTGATGAAATTCCGGCGACACCAGGACGTGGCGCAAAGGTCCATAGTTCAAGCGGACGTTGGCGTGAACCAGCCAGGCCTGCCAGTAGTAAACGAGCAGGTAGGTCGCGATCGATTCCGTGGAGAAGCCGAGCGCGTAAAGCGGAAACAGCGCGCCGGCCTTCATGAACATCACGTCGAGCGGGTGCTGATGAATCGCAGCGAGCCAATCCAATTCCTCGACCGCGTGATGAACGGAATGGATCTGCCACATGGCGGGCACGACGTGCAGGATGCGGTGCGTCCAGTAGACGCCGAGGTCTGCGATCAGGATCACAAGGGGCACTTGAACCGGATACGGAAGATCGCCGATCGCCTTTGTCACTGCCGCAGGCAGGATCGATTGATTGACCAGAATGGCCGCCGTCATGATGGCGATCACGCCGGCCAGCACCAGCCCGGCGTTGATGAACAGGAAGGCCATGTCGGTCAGCAGGCCACGCCTGAAAATCTTCTGAGGCCTCGCAGCGAACAGTCGCTCGAAAGGCACGAAGATCAAAACCGCCAGCAAAAGCTGAGTCAGTCCAAATAAATCGCGCATTCAAAATGGCCACCTGAAATGGCGGTAGCCTATCACCTCGGCTCCCAACAGCGTCAAGCGGAAGGAAAGCGCACCTCAGAGGAGCGTTAATCGGCCCGGTTCCAGGTCGCCGGGCGCGGCAGGAAACCAAGCAATCGATCTGGCAAGTTCAATTGATTTGGGTGGTGCGCCGGTGGCGCGCTCGGAGAGATTCGAACTCCCGACCCTCGGAATCGAAATCCGATGCTCTATCCAGCTGAGCTACGAGCGCGTTGCGGGTCGATTATCAGACTTGGGCTGTCGGGGCCAGCATGGACGGCGCGGCGTCCGCGCGTCCCGCCGGCCTTCCTTTGAGCTCAGAAGCAGGGATGCCGGCGACGATCCTGGCCGACATAGGCGGCCGAGCCCTGGTAGCACTTGTTGGTCGACGGGCCATCGTAATAGGCGAAGCTGCCGGCGGCCGGGCCCGGGCCGTAATTGTGCAGATAGCTGATGTGGTAGGGCAGGCCCCAATGCGCGTGGTGGTGATGCCGGTGGTGGCGCGGGGTGGCCGAGAGGTCGGCCGCGGCAGCCGGGGTGAGGGCCGGGATGGCCAGGGAAACGGTCACGGCGAGGGCGGCGAAAAGCTTGGTCTTGGTCACTGGCGGCCTCCTTGCATTCACGCTGGAATCGGCTTCCATGGCCGGTCCAAGGTCCTCTAGCGCTTCATTTAACCCGGAATCCGGCCAAAAGCTGCGGGAAATCAGTCACAGCGCGCCAAATTTTGCCTTTTTGGGGATGCTTAACGGATTGCCAACACAGTCCGGCCAGAGTCTTGCGGTCAGGTCCGCCCGGGCCGCCTTTCCCTCGGTTTCGAACATTCCATGCGCATCACGCCCCTTGTCGCTTTGCTGCTCTCGGTTCTGGCGGTTACGCCAGCGCGGGCCGTTCTGCACATTACGCGCGACCATGGCGGCTATGTCGAGGAGTACAAGACCAAGTACAAGCAGATCCGCGACCGCCGCGAGCGCGTCGTGATCGACGGCATCTGCAATTCGGCTTGCACGCTGGTGTTCGGCATCGTGCCGCTGAACAAGATCTGCGTGACGCCGAAGGCCAGCATCGGCTTCCACCAGGCCTATTACGACAAGGCCTTCACCTTCGGCATCAAGGTCACCAGCCTCGAGGGCACCTCCGACTTGATGTCCTATTATCCCGACACGGTGAAGGACTGGATCCGCCGCAATGGCGGGCTCACCACCGAGATGAAGAAGATCAAGAACGGCGTCGATCTCTGGAAGATCGTCGATCCCTGTCCGGAAGAGTGGTAGGCGCGGGCGCTCGCGCGCTCCGGACCTTCCTCCAGCGCGGCTTTGTGTGCTTGCCGCGTGCGGCTAACGCCGCGATCTGAAACCCTACGGTCAGAACTTGGAACCGGCAGCACGGGCCATTCGTTTTGCTCATGATGCGTTCATCCTGATGATGCGATGGTGGTGCCGGGAGCGAGAGCGAGCTTCACGGCCGGAGCGGATCGGCCTTCGGCTCGCACGCACAGGAGGTTGTGATGGCAACCAGGTCCAATCTTTCGAAGGCCGAACTCGCGCGCGGCGTTGCTGGCGCTGCGTCAGCGCTGGTGCTGAGCGCGCTCGTCCTGTTCGTCGCCGCACATCATCTGAGCGGCGGGTAGGCCGGGCGGCGGGTCCGCCGGGCCAAGCCCAGTCCAAGTCCATATCAGAGCAGAAAGGTCCCGATCAGGAGGCCGGCCGCAAATGCCCAAAGCCCGAGGGTGCAGGCCGATATGACCCGGACGAGATTACGCAGATCCACGTCCTGCCAGCTGCTGTGGGATCGATAGGTCAATGCAGGCACCCCCTGCGACGGTCGCCCTTGCTCTCCGCCGGGGAACCCTGTTCCCCATAGATGCCCAAATGAAGGCAACGGCCGGTTGTGCCAATCACGCGTTTGCGATCCGTAGGCGCCGATTGGCAGCCTTCCTCGCCAGCCGGGACCGAGCCTGAGCCCCTCAGGCCGCGAAGGCCGAACCGCCGCCTTGCACGATGTCGCTGAGATATTTCGCCGGCGGCTTGCCGAGCGCCTTCTTGAACATGGTGATGAACGCGGTGACGGATTCATAACCGAGCGCAGTCGAGACCTGCTGAACGCTCGCGCCGGCCGACAGATCGCGCAGCGCGACGATCAAATGCAGCTGCTGGCGCCAGCGGCCGAACGTCAGGCCGGTTTCGCTCAGGACGAGACGCGCGAGACTGCTTTCGCTCATGGCCATACGGCCGGCCCATTCGGCCATTGTGCTTCGATCGGACGGATCGTTCGCGAGATCAGCCGCGATCCGTTGCAGGCGCGGTTCGGGCGAGATCGGCAAATGCAGCTGCTGGACCGGCATGCGCGGCAATTCGTTCAGCAGCAATTGCGCGATCAGCGTCGCCTCGCCGGCATCGTGCTGCTTGCGATCCGACAGCGCGACAATGAGCTCGCGGAGCAGCGGCGAGATCGACAGCGTGCAGCAGCGGTCGGGCAGGTCGGCGGCACCGGGCTCGATGAAGACGAAGAAGATCCGCGCATTGGCGGTTGCCATATTGGTGTGGCGCGTGCCGCCCGGGAGCCAGACGCCGCAATGCGGCGGTACCATCCAGAGTCCGTTCGGAACGCGGCACATCACGCCACCGCCGAGCGCAAACACCAGCTGTCCCTTGCGGTGCGCGTGCTCGGCCGCCTCGACCCTGTTCTCGGTGACGTCAAGGCGAACGGCGAGGGCCGGGGCCGCGACGTCATCCGGATCGAGATCCGGCCAAGGATAGCGAAGCTCAAAACCCATGGCGAAGCTGTAAATCCTTCGGGTGACTGAATTTAGCGATCAATAGAGCAGATATATAAATTCTTCCAGCAGCCAGGTCGATAGTTTCCGCGCGTGCAGATAGCCGGGAGCATGCGATGACGATGATTGCGCCGATGCGGAATCTAGGCGGGCAGGGGCTCCTGGTCGCAGGCATCCTGTTGATCGCCTCGGCGCTCCGTGCGCCCATCACCGGCGTGGCGCCGATGCTCGGCATGATCCGCGAAAGCAGCGGGGTCACCGCGGCGGAGGCGGGGGTCCTGACGACGCTGCCCTTGCTTGCGTTCGCTGCGATCTCACCGGTTGCTGCCATCCTCGGGCGCAGGTGCGGCATGGAGCGGTCGCTGTTCGGCGCGCTGCTGGTTATCGCGGCCGGGATCGCGCTGCGCTCGTCCGGCCCGGTCTGGGCGCTGTTCGCCGGCACTGCGACCATCGGTGCCGGGATCGCTGTCGCAAATGTCCTGCTGCCGAGCCTGCTCAAGCGGGACTTCCCGACCCGCATCGCCAGCCTGACGGGCGCCTACGCGATCACGTCTGCATTGGCCCAGGCGTTCGCATCCGTGGTGGCGATCCCGCTCGCCCTGTTGCCCGGATCGAGCTGGCACCTGTCGCTCGCGAGCACGCTGATCTTCCCGCTGGTGGCGCTGGTGGTCTGGGTTCCGCAACTGGGGATGCACTCGGCTCCGGCGATCGAGCCTGGCTCGCCGTCGCATCGCGGGCGGATCTGGCAGTCGCGGCTCGCCTGGCAGGTCACCGGCTTCCTCGGCCTGACCTCGCTGGTGTTCTACATCATCGTCGGATGGCTGCCCGCCATCCTCGTGCAGGCGGGGTATTCAGCTGCGGCGGCGGGCACGCTGCACGGTGTGGCGCAATTGGCGACGGCGATTCCCGGCGTGATCCTTGGTCCGATGGTCCGGCGCATGAAGGATCAGCGCGGCATCGCGATCGCGGTATCGCTCGCGACCTGCATCTCGCTGCTGGGATTGTGGCAGCTTCCGTCGTTTGCGATGGCGTGGGTCGCGCTGTTCGGCTTCGGAGCGGGAGCTGCCTTCATCCTCGGTCTGACATTCGTCAGCCTGAGGACTGCGCGCAGCCAGCAGGCGGCGGCGCTGTCGGGCATGGCGCAATGCCTCGGCTACACGCTGGCGGCAGCGGGCCCGCCGCTCGCCGGACTTGCTCACGATGCGACCGGAGGCTGGGAGGTCGCGCTCGTTTGTTGCGCCGTCGCGACTGCGCTGATGGCGGTGCTTGGCAACTTCGCGGGCCGCGCGACAACGGTCCAATCCTGCTAGTGGAGGCTGTACGGCACCCGCCGGGCCGCAGATGAATCGGCGGCTTGGGTGCAATTCGCTCAGAAATTCATGCTGAAAGTACGGAACCAGGGGTAGCCGGAAGAGCGGAACGCGCCGAAAGGCGGCAAAGAGCCACAGCAGCTTCTCCTGAAGCCTTCATACATGGTACTGCAATAACGAGAAAAGAGGATTTATCATCTCCTTCTCAACGGCTATACTGGTTGCGGAAATTATTGGATGCAATCTTGCCGCAGTTTCACATGGTCTCAATTGCCCTTGCAGCTGGATTTGTTGTGCTGCTCGCAATTTGCGTGCGGGTGGCCTACCGCGCGGGCTTCCGTGAGGGGCGGGAAGTAGGGCAGACAGAGGGCTTTCAATTCTGCCAGTGGGGCATCGGTTCCGCCAAAAAAAGCCAGTAAATGTGACGCCGAGACTTTCTTTCAATGTGCTTGTGCTGATTGGTTCTGCAGCATTTGTGCTCGCGTCGAGTGCGCTTCTTTACGCACTTCCACCCAGCCGGATCGATAGGCATCTTATCCGCGGCAGCTTTCGTCCTTACGAAGGCTTCGCGTATCTGAAACCCGTCAAGTACATCGACGGTGACCTCAGCGGTGCTCGGCTGTACGAGGACGACAAGCTCCTCGGACCGGCTGAAAGCGATCTACGGGAGATCGAGACAAAGGGTGATGGCCGGTTTTCGCTTCGGCGACACGCTTGGGAAGTTCATGGCGCGGTCCTGATGTTCTCGACAAGCGACAACACCGACCCGAACACCAACGGCAGGAAGTATCACCTCAGATGACGATCGGCGCCATGCGACGATCGAATCGAGACCCGCGCGGGTCACATGAAACCCGGATTGCGGGGCAGGTACTGGGCCCAATTGCCGAATTCTCGCGACGACATCAGCAGCATGGGACATTTGATCCGCATTCCGTGCGTCATCGCGGTATCAAGCGCCGCCTTGCTCGCACCAGGCAGGAATGCCGATATCCGTGACGCGCCGCTCCCGGCCGCCAGGTACAGCGCCGTTCTCAAGGCGGGACCTACCGCGTGCGGCTCCATCACTGCGAGCGGTCCGATATGACCACCGGCGTCCACGTAGACGTAGCCGATCCAGCCGTTTCCATCGTGGAGATCGAACCCGGTCGCCGCGCCGTCATCGATCAGATAGCGATGATGCTTTTCGCGCGAGACACCAAGGATCCGCTGGTCTGCCTGCGCGAGGCGGCGCAGGGTCGAGGCCTCCGGCTTGAGCGGTGTGACGTCGTATTGGGGACCGTGCAAATGACCGATCAACTGGTCGCGCGATGCACTGACACTGTAGATAGGGAATCGTGGAAGCAGTCCGTGACGGATGTAGAGCCCCTGCGATACCGTGTTGAAGCTGAAGGTGATGAGCACCCTGTTGGACGCGCCCGATTTCCCGGCGTGCTCGATCGTCCGCTTGATCAGTTCGTTGCCGATACTCCGCCCCTGCTGATCGGGCGACACGAACAGCTGCGCCAGAAACCACATGTCGCCGCAGACCCAGCTCCAGGCGAAGCCGAGGATCCGCTCGTTCTCCTCCGCCACCCAAAGACCATCGGGATCGTCCCTCATGGAAAACAATTGGAAATTGGGTGGAGACGAAACCGCCATCGGGCCGAAGCCGTGCCGTTCCGTGAGATCATTGATGCTGGAGACGACGAGGGCATCGGCGAATTCCAGATCCTGTGGGCGTGCCGGCCGGCAAACCACTGACATGAGCTGCTCCGTTGGTGGCCGGATAATGGTCAAAACCTCGCCGTGCCGGGATCGAGCCCAAGCGCGAGCCGGCCGGCGGTGACGTAATTGTTCGGACTCATTGCGACATGCTTCGCGGCGGCGCGCACATCGCCGACCGCACGCTCCAGGGCGCAGGCCTCGAAGATGGCGATGGCGCCCGCGCTGGCGGCCAGCATCTCGGTGACGGACGTCGCAGTCTCCGCCGCATGTGCGTTGGCGATCCGGATATCCGCGCGTGCCTCCACCAGCCGTCGGCCGCCCGTGTCGGTTGCGGCCATCAGTTCGGTCATGGCATCGGTCAGAAGCGCACGGGCGGCGCGAAGCATCGCTCTGGTCCGCCCGACCGTCGCCTGAACGATTTCGCGATCGCGGAGCGCAGCTCGGTTTTCGGAGCGGCCTTTGGCGAGCTCCGCGAACGAGGTCACGGCGCCGGACGCGATGCCGAGCGGCACCCCGCAGATGCTCCACGCGAACACAGATGACGGCGGCATGCGATAGAGCAGTCCGGGCTGGGTCGGTTGCAGCCCGAGAAAGGGATGGGCGTGAGCGGCCGGCACGAAGATATCCCGCGCCTCGAAATCGCAACTGCCGGTGCCGCGCAGTCCGGAAACATGCCAGTTGTCGAGGACGGTGACATCCGCCCGCCCGAGATAGCAGCAGAGAAGCGGCGAAGCCGGATCGTCGGGCCTGACGCTGGCCAGCGCCATGAAGCGTGTCGCGTGATGCGCGCCGCTGCCGAACGGCCAGCGCCCGGAAAGCCGATAGCCGCCTGCGACGGCGGTCGCCGTGCCGACCGCGCCGGTTGCGCTTGCGACAAAGGCGCGCGGGTCGGCATACCACTCACGTGCGACGGCCTCATCGAGGTAGCCGCCGATCCGGCTCATGCCGGCGCCATTGCCGACGAGCCAGCCGACGGAGCCATCGAGCGCCGAGGCGGCTTCGACGACGCGCATGAAAGCGAAGGGAGACAGTTCGGGTCCGCCGAGCGCTTGCGGCAGCCACAGGCGGAATAGGCCGGCGTCCGCCAGCCCGGCGAAAACCGTGTCTGGCAACCGCCGTCCGCTGTCGAACGCGTTGCGCTGCGCAGCGATGAGCGGGGCCAGCGCCTGGACGGCCTCGAGCATGCGGCAGACGTGGGCGGGGTCGCCGGCATTCACTTCCGGACCTGGAGCGGCCGTCGGACCGTCCGCTTTCGCCGCATGGCCTGGATCGCGCATCGGGTTCTCCTCGATGTTCAGCTCCGCTGCAGCCTGATCGTCCGCTTCCCCGAGGTCCTGAATCCGTTCCGAAAAAGTTGCAAAAAATGTAATCTCCGGAGCCATGACGACGATCCACGAATTCGGTCCGTTCCGCCTCGACACCAGGGCCGAGATGCTATTCCGGGAGTCCGAACCGGTCGCGCTCGGACAGCGCGCGGTGGTGCTGCTTCGGCTGCTTGTCGAGCGAGCCGGATCGCTGGTTTCCAAGGATGCGCTGATGGACGCGGCCTGGCCGGGGCTTGCGATCGAGGAGAGCAACCTGACCGTGCAGATCGCCGCCTTGCGCAAGGCATTTGCCGACATCGACGGAGGCGCAACCTGGATCGAGACGCTGCCGCGTCGCGGCTATCGCTACGTTGGTCCCCCGGTTGCGACCGTACCCGGGCCGAGCTCTCCTTTCTCACCGGCGCCGGCGCTGTCGCTCGCGGTGCTTCCATTGTCGAATCTGAGTGGCGATCCCGCGCAGGAATATTTTTCCGACGGGATCACAGGAGACATCATCGCCGAGCTGTCGCGGTTCAGGTCACTGTTCGTCGTCGCCCGCCACTCCAGCTTCGCCTACAAGGGCAAGACGCCCGAGATCAAACGGGTCGGCCGCGAGCTCGGCGTCCGCTACGTGGCCGAAGGGAGTGTACGCAAGATCGGCAGCCATGTGCGAGTGACCATTCAGCTGCTCGATGCTGCGAGCGGTTACAATCTCTGGACCGAGCGCTACGACCGCGATCTCGATGACATCTTTGCGCTGCAGGACGAGATTGTACGGGCGATCGTCGCGGCGCTGCCGGGCCGGATGGAGGATGCCGGCCGGGAAGTCGCCAGACGCAAGCCGACCTCCAGCATTACCGCCTATGATCTGGTCTTGCTTGGAAACGAGCGATGGCGTCAACTGACCGTGAATGCCATGGCGCAGGCCAGGGACTATTTTCGAAGCGCCGTCGCGCTTGACCCGCAATATGCCCGCGCCCACGTCAACATTGCCTGGACCATCGTCTGTGACGTGTTTCTCGAAGCACCCACCACAGCGACTCTGGACGAGGCGCGGAACGAGATCGAGAACGCGCTCGATATCGAGGACGGCGACGCCTGGTCTCATGGCGTCTTCGCTCAGTTGCTGTTCCTGCTGAAAGATGACGCCAAGGCCGAAATCCATTTCAGCCGCGCGCTCGCGCTCAATCCAAATGATGCCGACGTCGCCGCCGTTTTCGCCAACATCCTCGTCTACTGGGGACGGTGGCGCGAGGCGCTGATGTGGATCGGGACAGCCAAGCGGCTCAATCCGTTTCCACCCAACCTGTATCACTGGTATCACGCGCTTGCCCTCTATTCAGGGCGCGAGTACGAGCAAGCGGTCAAGGCGGTGATGGAGGCGCGGTCGTTCGACAGGTGGTCGCACGGCCTCCTTGCAGCCTGCTATGCGCAGATGGACCGACTTGGCGAGGCGCGGGCCGAGGCTGACGCGTTCGTCAGTCAACGGTGTCGTGAACTGAATGCGATTGGCAATACCGCGCCCGCGAGAACTCTCGACCTGGCCCAGGCCAGAGCCGAACGGTACCGCAATCCCTCCGACCGCGAGCATTTCCTCGATGGATTGCGCAAGGCGGGTTTCACCGGTTGACGTTCACAGCCGCTTGTTTCTCGAACCGGCGAGTTCACCTGTGCCGTGTCCGGATGCCGTCACGTCGTGCGTATCATGCCCAGTTCCTTCGACCGCTGGAGAAGAGCCGGCCGGTAGGGCGGCGAGGGATCGTCGTCGTCATCGTCAGGGATGGCGCAATAGCCGAACTCCTGCTGGAGGCGATGGATCTCCATGACGCGATCGTTCAACCGCTGCAGATGCTCGAGCGACCTGGCCTTCCAGTAGCGGAAGGTATCGAAGGTGATCGGCACGAAGGCGGTGCCGAACAGCGTTGGATCGGGCACGATGGTCCGCCCGAGCAACAAATAGCGGTCGTGACCGACGATGACGGGGGTGGCATACGGCCGCCCGTCACTCACCCTGAGGCCCCTCAGCGATAGTCCGCACAGCTTGTTGAACTAGGCTTCCTCGCGCCAGCGCCGGAGATCCTCGAGATCAACCTGCACATTGAGCGTGTCGAGCCCGAAATGCGGCACCATGCCCGCGGTCGCGGGAAACCAGCCGACATCGAGGTGGCCTTGCAGCCAGGCACAGCTGAATGACCGGCACTGCCGGGGACGCTCGTGGTAGATCTCGCATCCGCCGCCCGCCAGGATGTGGTTGCAGACCGTGTTCACCGGTTTGCCGAGGTCGGTGACTTCAAGCACCTTGCAGCAGAGGGTGCATGATCCGCATTGCTTGACCGTCGGGGCCACGGGAAAGCCGAGGGCCCACGAGCCCTGTCGTTCGCGAACGAGCAGCTTCTGCTTCTCCAGCGTGCCCAGCGCGCGCTCGATCTTGAGGCGGGACAATCTGGTGACGCCGATAATATCTTTCGTCGTCGTCGCGCCGCTCTCGACCGCCCGGACTGCAGTTTTCTTGGCCGCCGGTATTCGGTGACGGCAGATCCCGATGTCATCCGGAACGCGCCGCGACCGACGGCTGCGAGATTGCGGAGAGAGCGTATCCGCGAGGGCAGGATGCTGCATCCGACAAGCGCATGGCATCCTTGAGGACAAATGGTCGTGATCGACGCCTGCGTGCGGCGACCTCGGGTAAGCGCCGCATCTGGGTCGGGCAGAGATGTGTTGCCACGGCATTTTGTGCTTTCGTTCCGAAATATGCCGGGCCTGCAATTTGGTCGCAGGTCTGGTGTTGATCCTCATCAAGTTCGAGGGCGCTGAGTCGTTTAGGCTTACTTTTCGAAAGGTGAGCCGTGATGCGCGTGCGAGATGATTACAGTCCACTTGCCAAGGCACTGCACTGGGTAACAGTGCTTTTCGTGGTCGCTGCCTGGGCCTTGGGTATTTTCAACGACGAAGTGACGCAGCCGCTGGGCTTGCTCACTCATATCTGGGTCGGTCTTAGCATTCTGGTGCTCGCAGCAGCGCGAATTCCATGGCGGATTGCCAACCCACCGCCCAAAGTCGTTTCCACCGAGTTTGGCAGGTGGTTGATCGAGTGGACGGACCCGGTGTCCCGGGTGATGCACTACGTGCTCTACGGATTGTTGCTGGCCGTCCCATTCTTCGGTATTGCGTTGCAGTTTGCAAATGGCCACTCGCTGCCGCTTTTTGGGCTTGGTGAAATAGCTTCACCATGGCCCGCTGATAAAGCGCTCGCTCATAACCTCAAGGAGGTTCACGAAGTCCTGGCCAATCTTCTGGTGATCCTCGCAACGGTCCATATGACTGCTGCGCTTGTGCATCACGTTGTATTTGGCGACAACACTCTGAAACGAATGCTGCCGGCTTTTAGCAAGCGGACGGAGCGAGGCGCGCAATGAGTATTATCCTTCGCATCCTCTTCGTGGTCGCTGGAGGTATCGTCGCCTTGTTCGTTGCACGTGACAGTCTGCACTTCGACTTGATCCAGACTTGGGTATCTATTGTGCTGATGGCCGTGGTGGCAGCTATTGCGGGCTTTTGGGCACGACGGCGCAAGGCGTGAGTGCGCAAGCTGCACGGACCGGGCTGAGCCGGGCCGAGGCCGCAGCCCGGTTGCTCAAAGAGGGCCACAACGAGCTGCCTCGAGCCCTGCACCGCACGCCGCTTCGAATCCTGATGGAGGTGTTGCGAGAGCCGATGCTCGCACTTCTGCTTTGCGGCGGGCTGATCTACCTCTTGCTTGGCGGTCTCCAGGAAGCGCTACTGCTCCTTGTATTTGGTGCAATGTCCACGCTCATCACCGTCGTGCAGGAGACGCGAACCGAGCGTGTGCTGGAGGCCCTGCGTGACCTGACCAGCCCCCGCGCCCTCGTCATTCGCGACGGCGAACGTCTGCGTATCGCCGGCCGAGAGGTGGCACGGGGTGATCTCGTTCTGCTCGCCGAGGGTGATCGAGTTCCAGCCGACGCGACGCTCGTCGAAAGCCGGGATCTCCAGGTGGACGAGTCGCTGCTCACCGGTGAGTCGGTGCCTGTACGCAAACAGGTGGCCGGAACGCCGGCAGAGGACCACCGGCCGGGCGGCGACGATCAGCCATTCGTCTATTCGGGGTCGCTGGTGGTGCGAGGCGAAGGCGTTGCGGTGGTGACTGCCACAGGACCTCGGAGCGAGATCGGCAAGATTGGACAATCGCTGCA
This sequence comes from Bradyrhizobium sp. C9, assembly GCF_002532045.1. GTDB lineage: Bacteria > Pseudomonadota > Alphaproteobacteria > Rhizobiales > Xanthobacteraceae > Bradyrhizobium. The sequence goes on from NZ_NWTG01000018.1 coordinate 126,131, forward strand.
GGGCTTGCAACTGGAGCCGCCGCGCCTGAAGCAGCAGACGGCGCGTTTGGTGAAACTTTGCGCCATTGGCGGTGCGGCGATCAGCCTTGCTGCGGTCGTGCTTTACGGGACGTTGCGCGGCGAATGGTTGCAGGCCGTCCTGGCGGGCATCGCTATCGGTATGTCGATGCTTCCGGAGGAGTTTCCTGTCGTACTTACCGTGTTCATCGCCATGGGCGCGTGGCGAATTTCAAGGGCCCGCGTGCTGACTCGGCGCGCAGCCGCAATTGAAACGTTGGGCTCTGCCACTGTTCTGTGCACGGACAAGACCGGTACTCTGACGCAAAATCAGATGTCGGTCGTCGAACTTCGGCTTGCGAATGGAGCCTGCCTGCGTATTTCGTCGCTAGAGCCGGGTCATATCGAACGGCATTTTGTCGACCTGGCACGATGCGCTGCGCTGGCGAGTTCGCCGGAGCCATTCGATCCCATGGAAAAGGCCTTTCATAGCTTTGCCCGCGAAAGGCTGAAGGAGGGCGGGGCGGATGTCCGACGCGAGCTGATACGCAGCTACGGACTGCGGCCGGAGCTACTGGCCATGACGCAAGTCTGGAGTGATGCGGCGTCGGGAAATCTAGCTGCAGCCAAGGGCGCGCCGGAAGCGATCGCCCGTCTGTGCAGGATGTCGGATGCGGATCAGATATCCATGCGCGAGGACGTCGATGTCATGGCCAGGAATGGCCTGCGGGTGCTGGCGATTGCCACTGCCGAGCATGGCGGAGAGGCGCTTCCTTCAACTCAGGAGGGCTTCGCTTTTCGATTCCTCGGTTTGATCGGGCTTGCCGATCCCATCCGCAAGAGCGTGCCGGCCGCTGTGCGCGAATGCCGCTCGGCCGGAATTCGTGTCACCATGATCACGGGTGATTATCCCGCCACGGCATTGGCTATCGCAAGCGAAGCGGGGCTGGAGCCGTCCAGCGTTGTGACGGGCGCACAGATCGTCGCCATGGACGACGCGGAGCTGAGCAAGTTTGCGAAGAGTGTGAACGTATTCGCGCGGATCACGCCGGATCAGAAGCTCCGCATTGTTCAGGCAATGAAGGCGGATGGCGAGGTCGTCGCGATGACGGGCGACGGCGTGAACGATGCGCCGTCGCTGGAGGCTGCCCACATCGGTATCGCCATGGGCGGGCGCGGAACCGATGTGGCGCGCGAGGCGTCGTCGATCGTGCTGCTCGATGACGATTTTGGATCGATCGTCTCGGCTATTCGCCTCGGCCGGCGCATCTATGACAATCTGCGCAAGGCGATGACGTTCATCTTTGCGGTGCACGTGCCGATCGCTGGGCTTGCGCTGTTTCCCCTCGTATTCGGATTGCCCTTGATCTTCAGTCCCGTGCACATCGCGTTTCTGGAGATGATCATCGATCCTGTCTGCTCGCTTGTGTTTGAAGCAGAGCAGGAGGAGCGTGATGTCATGAGCCGTCCGCCGAGGCGGGCCGATGCTGCGCTCTTCACACGGGCTTTGATCGGCTGGAGCGTTCTGCAGGGCGTGATGGCATTCGTTCTGGTGGCACTGACCTTCGCATTTGCGCTTCGCGGCGGCATGCCTCCGGACGAGGCCCGGGCACTCGCGTTCTTCTCCCTGGTTTTGTGCATCGTTGGTCTCGTACTCGTCAACCGGTCGTTCAGCGCTTCGTTCGCTTCGGCCGTGTTCCGCCCGAATGCCGTGCTCCTCTGGATATTGTTGGCTGTTGTGGCCATTCTCGCAACTTCGCTGCTATGGGCGCCGGCGTCGGCTCTCTTCCGTTTCGGGCCCCTGCATCTGGACGACCTGACCGTCACGCTGGGCGCGGGATTGACGCTGCTGGTTCTGCTCGAACTGCTGAAGCCGATCTGGACCACGCGCCTTCGTTCCTAGCGCCCGACGGGCAACTCAGCAAAAATCTGTCAATCCCCTTGTATGAAATAGTTCGGTTTATCGGAATGAAAGCTCGATGTATGGTCTGCGCGTCTCAGCCGATCGAGGGGCGCGCCGGGGAGAGCACGAAGTAAGCCGTAACCCATCGTGCAGGGAAAGTCGGATTGCTCCGGTTACACCTGTGGTCCTACCTCCCGCGTTTTTTTACTACGCGGGACCCATGGGTGAGATCGGCACCCGGCTTTCCCTGCGCCCTCTGTTGAAGAGGGGGTGAAAACGAGATGAAAAACTCGGACAAATCATGTCGCGAGAATGCCAGTGCATAGCTCACGAACTCGCGCAATCTTCTCAGTGTCGTCGTAGCCAAAGCCAGGACCCATTACCTCGAATCTGATTTGCTGTGCGATGCTTGGGCTGCGATCCGGCTCATCATCAAGTGCGGTGGCTATGGGTCCTTGGCATTCGCCTGGACGACGATCGGGGAGATCGTATGCTCCTGTGTCTGGCACCGTCATGCCGAGGTGCGAGTGGAGCGGGCCCCGAAGCACGGCGGCACGACTCTGGCCGTGCATCCTTCGGGACACGCTACGCGCTCCTCGGGATGACGGATCTGAACGCTTCGCCGGGACGACAGTATGCTTGTGGCATCAGCCCGCCATCGCCCGAAAAATTCGCGATTGCCGGTTGCCTCTTCTTCAGGCAATGACGACCTGCAATGAACAAGAGCTTCGAGGAAACTGCCGCTCGTCTGGCCCCGGCGATTTTTGTCGTGCTGTGGAGCACGGGATTCATCGGCACCAAATACGTCATCAACAACGCGGAGCCGCTGACCTATCTGGCGATCCGGATGGCGTTCGTGGTGGTGGTGATGGCGGTCATCGCCGCTGTTGTACGGCCGAAATGGCCGGACCGGACAGGTGTTTTCCACAGTGCGATCGCCGGCATCCTGGTGCACGGCTTCTATCTCGGCGGCACCGCGATTGCGATCGCGCATTCGATTCCCGCGGGCCTGTCGGCGTTGATCCCGGGCCTGCAGCCAATCCTGACCTCGACCATCGCCAACCGCTGGTTAGGGGAGCGCGTCACGCCGCTGCAGTGGGGCGGGCTCGTGCTCGGCCTCGCCGGCGTCGTGCTGATCCTGCATAATCGGCCGATGACGGGTGACGCGGGGTGGGGCTGGCTTGCTTCAGGCGTCTCGCTGATCAGCATCACGCTCGGCACGCTGTACCAGCGCCGTTACTGCAACCAGATCGACTGGCGCGCCGGCAATCTCGTGCAGTACGTCGCGGTGACGATCTTCTTCGGCATCGGCGCGTGGCTGTTCGAGACCAACATCGTGCATTGGACCCGCGAGTTCGTGCTGGCGATCGCCTGGCTGGTGTTCGCGCTGTCGATCGGCTCGATTGGGCTATTGTACTGGTTGATCCGTCATCATGCCGCGACCTCGGTCGCGAGCCTGTTCTATCTGGTGCCGGCGGTGACCGCGCTGATGGCCTATGTGCTGTTCGGCGAGCGGCTCGATTATGTCGCGATGGCCGGCATGGCGGCCTGCGCCGCCGCGGTGCTGGTGGTCAACCGCCGCAGCTAATCCTTGCCACGGATTTTTGCGTAGGCCGCGAGCGCGCGTTCACGGCCCTGCTTATGATCGACAATCGGCGCCGGGTAGGTCTCGCCGAGTTCGATGCCGGCGCTCGCAAGTTCGATCGGCGTCGCAGTCCAAGGCTGGTGGATCAGGTCGTTGGGGAGCTGCGCAAGCTCCGGCACCCAGCGCCTGACATAGGCGCCGTCCGGGTCGAACTTCTCGCCCTGCAGGATCGGGTTGAACACGCGGAAATAGGGCGCGGCATCGGCGCCGGAGCCGGCGACCCATTGCCAGTTCGCCGGGTTGGAGCCGGCATCGGCGTCAACCAGTGTGTCCCAGAACCATTGTTCGCCGGAGCGCCAGTCGATCAGGAGATGCTTCACCAGGAACGAGGCGACCACCATGCGTACCCGGTTGTGCATCACGCCGCTGTGCCAGAGCTCGCGCATCCCTGCATCGACGATCGGATAGCCGGTCAGGCCGTGCTGCCACGCCTTCAGCGCTCGGGCGTCGCTCTTCCACGGAAACGCGTCGAACTGCTCCTGCAGGTTCCGATCCGCCATATCGGGCACGTCGAACAGCAGGTGGCGGCAGAACTCGCGCCAGCCGAGCTCGCTGAGGAATTTGTCGATGTCGCCGGCAAGCCGCGGGTGCTCGGCGGCGGCGAAGCGGGCGGCATGCCAGACCTGGCGCGGGCTGATCTCGCCGAAGCGCAGATGCGGGGAGAGGCGCGAGGTCGCGTCGCGGTCCGGCCGGTCGCGGTCGCCGGCGTAGCCGTTGATACGCTCGTCGAGAAATGTCTTCAGTCGATCGTGCGCCGCGGCTTCGCCAGGGGTCCAGCTTTCGCGCAGGCCGCCCGCCCAATCCGGTCGCGTCGGTTCGAGATCCCAGCCATCGACGGTTTCGCTCACGACGCCGCTAATGGAGGTGAGCTTCCTCGGTGCCGGCAGCGGCTTTGGCGGATCGCCAAGACCCTGTACGCGCCGCCAGAATGGCGTGAACACGCGCAAGGCCCGATTGTCCTTGTTGCGGATGACCTTTGGGTCGACGAGCAGGTCGCCGGCAAGAATTTGCGAGTCGATGCCGTCAGTTGCGAGCGCAGCTTCGACATCTCTGGCAACGGCTCGATGCGGCGTCTGCGCGATGTCGTTCCAGAACACGGCGCCCACGTGAATGTCGCGGGCCAGCGTGGCGATCACGGAGGCGGCCGGTCCCGTCCGCAGCACCAGCGTTCCGCCGATCGCCTCAAGGCTCTTGCGGAGTGCGCGCAGCGACTGTGCCAGCCACCATCGCGTCGCGCCGCCGAGGGGACGCACCGCCGGCGGCCTCAAAGCGCGACTTTCCTCGTCGCGGACATAGAGACCAACCACGGGCGCGCCGCGGCTGGCCGCTTCATGCAGGGCCGGGTGATCCGACAGCCGCAGATCGTCGCGGAACCAGACGATAACAGGCTGTACGCGGGCCACCCGGACGCTGCGTACCAACAGTTACTTCGGCTGCGGCACGATACGGATGTAGGGCTTCGGTTCTTTCCAGCCCTGCGGATAGATCGTCTTGGCCTCGTCGTTGCTGACCGAGCCCGCGATGATCACGTCCTCGCCCTGCTTCCAGTCGGCAGGGGTGGCGACGCGGTGCGTGGCGGTGAGCTGCAACGAGTCGATGACGCGCAGGATTTCCTGGAAGTTCCGGCCCGTGGTCATCGGGTAGACCAGCACCAGCTTGATCTTCTTGTCGGGGCCGATGATGAAGACGTTGCGCACCGTCTGATTGTCCGCGGGCGTGCGGGTAAGGGGATCGCCCGAGGTCGAGGCCGGCAGCATGTCGTAGAGCTTCGACACGTTGAAATCGGTGTCGCCGATCATCGGGTAGTTCGGCGCGGCACCCTGGGTTTCCTTGATGTCCTCGGACCATTTGGCGTGGCGGTCGACCGGATCGACCGACAGGCCCATCAGTTTGACGCCGCGCTTGTCGAATTCAGGCTTAAGACGGGCGAGCGTGCCGAGCTCGGTGGTGCAGACCGGGGTGAAGTCCTTGGGATGGGAGAACAAAAGCACCCAGCTGCTGCCGATCCAGTCGTGGAACTTGATCTTTCCTTCGGTGGTCTCAGCTTCGAAGTCGGGGGCGACGGCGCCAATCTGAAGTGCCATGATTTTACCTCATCTCTTTGATGTTGCTGCTTAAATTGTATTTGAGGTCGTCTGTTCCAGTATAGGACGGGACAACGCTTAAGTGAACGGCTTCTGAAAAAAGGTGAGACATTTCTCCTTGAGGCTGGAATTCCAAGCAACTTGTTTTGATCCATCCCTCTGCGACGAAATATCAGCTGCGGCACAAAAGCTTGGAAATGCCCAGATAAAGCCGCTTATCGCCGTCATCACGCCGGCCCCGGCTGCTATAGGACTGAACCGCGACAGCGTTTAAAGCGACCAAATAGCAACCATCTAAAAATCTCGGAACCCAAGTTCCGAATCATTAACCACTCGTTTACGCCCGCATGGAAAAGCTGGCCTCAGATAGGAATTGAAAGCTCCCACAATGTCTACCCCAAGTACCAAGACCGCTGAGGCTCTCAGCGGTGCGTTGAATCCATCCTGCCGCAAGACCGCCGCCCATGCGCTGACCATCGTGCGCGACGGCGTGATCACCGGCGAAGGCCCGACCACCAAGGGCCGTATCCATTTCTCCCGGTCACTCGATGCCGATGACGCTGCCTGGTGCGCGCGCATCCTGACGGCGGCCGCGGTCGAGCATCAGCCGGTCAGCCGGGCCGAGATCGAGGCGCTGTTCGCGATCAACGAGGCTGCGGCCGAGCGCAGCGATGCCGGCCGGTTCGATGACCTGCTCGCCAAGGCGATTGCCCATCATGCAGCGTCGGAGTCCGGCCTGCCGGTGCCGCCGCGCACGGTGGCGCTGTCGCCGGATACGAACATCGATCGCTGGGCGCCGACGCAGGGCACCAAGATGGACACCAAGGTCTTGGAATGGATCGCGGGCCGGATGCGCGGTCAGCGCCGCACCGGTCGCGCGCTCGCTGCGATGGTGGCGACGCTGGTCGGCGCGACCGCGCTGCCGCTCGCAGCGCAGCTGCCCAACGTGTTCGACATCGGGATGATGTGATCATTCGGGATGATGCCGCTGCATCATCCCGAACCAACTGCGAGAGCGGCGGGGATCACTTCCCCGCCGTTTTCTGTTTGCCGCCGGTCTCCTCGAGCCCGAGCGTCCGTCCCGGGAACCCGGCGACGTCGAAATAGCGGGTCGAGAGCACGCGCTGGAATTTCAGCACGGTGCGCAGGCCGTTGGCCGACGGCTTCTTCGACATGAGGGTGCCCTCGGCCATCTTCGGCACGATGCCGTTCGGCAGTGCTTCCGACATCACCCGGCCAATCAGCCCGCCATTGTTCGGCGCGCGCAGTCCGAGCAGTTGCGCTGCGGTCATGCCGACGTCGGCGTTGCTGACCGGCAGCGGATCGACATAGCCGGCCTTGAAGTCGGGGCCGATCGCGGCGGTGAAGTTGTAGGTGTCGCCGCGGCTGAAGCTGCCGTGCATGCCCTGGCCCTGGCGCAGCACGGTGTCGGCGATCTGCACCGAGCAGTTGGTCGGGATCTCGCAGCCGCTCGACCAGGAGCGGAAGTTGACCACGATCGACGGGTTCGGCGTCACCGCCTTGCCCTTCAAATTGAGGTTCGACATCGGCAGCGTTCCGGGGAAGGTGCCGAGCTTGTCGTCGACGAACAGGCCGCTGACATAGTCCTGTTCGAGCAGCGCCTTGATGACGCGGTCGGCGAGCTTCTTGTCGCGGTTCGGCAGATAGATCAGGTCGGAGCCGCCATTGGTCGCGATTACGACGTCGGGCTTGGTCGGGTCCTGGCCGAGCACGCCGTTGCCGGCCTTCGGATGGGCGTTGTCGGCGACCTTGGCGTTCTTGTCGTTGGGGTCGAACAGCGGCAGGTTCAGCGCTTTGGCGAGATCGATCGCCACAAAGCCCATCGGCAGGAAATCCTTCGGCGTGTCGGCATAGGCGATCTTGGCCGAGGGGCTGGTTTTGCTCTCCTTCGAGATCGTCGAGAAGCCGTGGTCGGAGGAGACCATGATGTTGGTGTTGGCGGACAGCCCGAGCTCGTCGAGCGCCTTGCGGAGCTGGGCGAGGTTGTTGTCGGCATTCTTGATGCCGGCCATCGAGGTCGGGCCGTTGATGCCGGGGGTGATGGTGTTGAGGCTGTCGCCGGTGTTGTGCTGGCTGCCGTCCGGATCGCGCGACCAGAACACCAGCACGAACGGCTTGTTGCGCGCTTTGAACATCGGCAGCACGACCTTGGTCGCGACATCGGCCATGTAGGCCTGCTGGGCGACGTTGGCGACTGTGGTGCCCGGCGTCTTGGCGTCGCCGGCCTTGGCATTGTCGCCGCGGCTCGGGGTGGCGAGCGGCAGGCCGGCCTTGGTCAGCGCATCCTTCATCTCGTCGGAGAGCGGCACGCCGGTCTTGCCGCCGGTGGAATCGTCGATCACGATCGTGGTCTTGCCGCGATCGGTGTGGTCGAACAGCAGGGTCGGGCCGACCTTGCCAATGGCGGCGGTGCTGAAGCCCTGGCCGCGGGCCATTTTCAGCAGCGTATCCTCGTTGAGGTAGTCGCCATTGAAGTGATCGTCGATATCGGCGAGCACGGCGTCGTTTTCGATGAAGGGCACCACGGTGTCGCCGGCCGGCACCGAGGTGTAGCCGGTATAGATCGTGTTGGAGAAGGTGCCGGTGTCGCCGAGATAGTGGCCGGTCGACAGCGCCGAGCTGTTCGCCATCGTGAAGGTCGGGAACAACGAGTGGGAATTCTTGAAGTTGACACCCTTGTCGCGGATCTCGGCCATTGCGGGCGCCGTCTGCGGCGTCACGATGCCGCCGCGCAGGCCGTCGGGGACGAACAGGATCAGGTTGCGCGGTTTTGCATTTTGCGCGGCAGCGGCGCCGGCTGAAAGCGCGATCATGCTCGCGGACAGTAATGTAACGGCACGGCGCATTTTGTTATTCCCCCTGATGAAGCCCCGCGGCAGCCTGCCGCCGCCTTCGTTTAGTTTTGCCATATGACAGAAATGTTACAGCGCCTGCCAGGCGCTGTAACTGCCAGATTTTCCTTGGCGACGGCCGGTGAGCGGGCCGTCATTCCGCGGGCTGAATCGCGGCTGTCTCATTGCGCGCAGCGCTGCCGGCATGCCCGTACCGAGCATAGAGCGCGGGCAGGACGGCAAGCGTCAGCAGGGTCGCGCTGATCAGGCCGCCGATTACGACGGTGGCGAGCGGCTTCTGCACCTCGGCGCCGGTGCCGGTGGCGAATGCCATCGGCACGAAACCGAGCGAGGCCACCAGCGCGGTCATCACCACGGGCCGGAAGCGGGTGAGGGCGCCTTGCTCGACGGCCTCCCGCAGCGGCACGCCGCGCTCGCGCAATTGCCGGACGAAGCTCAGCATCACGAGCCCGTTCAGCACTGCAACGCCTGATAGCGCGATGAAGCCGACGGCCGCCGAAATCGAGAACGGCATACCGCGCAGCCACAGCGCCGCGATGCCGCCGGTGAGCGCCAACGGCACCGCGCTGAACACCAAGAGCGCATCGCGTGCTGATCCCATCGCCGCCAGCAGCAACAGGAAGATCATCGCAAAGCAGGCCGGCACCACGACGGCAAGGCGCTGGCGCGCCGCGGCGAGATTTTCCGACTGGCCACCCCAGGTCATCCAGTAGCCGGGCGGCAGCTGCACCGATTGCGCGACCTTTGCCTGAGCTTCTTCAACCACCGAGCCGAGATCGCGGCCGCGGACATTGGCCGTCACCACGATGCGGCGCTTGCCGTTCTCGCGGCTGATCTGGTTCGGTCCCTCGGTAAAGGAGAACTGCGCGACGCGGTTGAGCGGCAGGCTCTGCACCGGCGAGCTCGGCGTTGCCTTCGGCAAGGCGACCGGCAGGTTGCTCAACGCCTCGAGATCGGAGCGCACGCTCTCCGGCAATCGCACCACGATGTCGAAGCTGCGATCGCCCTCGTAGACCACGCCGGCATCCTGGCCGCCGACCGCGGCACCGATCACGTCCTGGACCTCGGAGACGCTGAGGCCCCGCCGGGCAATCGCCGCCTTGTCGACCTTGATCTCGAGCACGGGCAGGCCGCCGGCCTGCTCGACCTTGACGTCGGTCGCACCGCGCACGCCGCGCAGTGCGGCGGCGATCTGGTTGGCGGCCTTCTGCATCGGCTCGAACTCGTCACCGAACACCTTGACCGCGATGTCGCCGCGAACGCCGGCGAGCAGCTCGTTGAAGCGCATCTGGATCGGCTGGGTGAATTCATAGACGTTGCCGGGCAGCCGGCCGACCGCCTTCGAGATATCTTCGATCAGCTGCTCCTTGGTCAGCGAAGGATCCGGCCACTCTGCGCGCGGCTTCAGGATGATGAAGGTGTCGGACGCGTTCGGCGGCATCGGGTCGCTCGCCACTTCCGCGGTGCCGGTCTTGGAGAAGACGAACGACACCTGCGGGAAGCGGCTGACGGCCTTCTCGACCGAGAGCTGCATCGCCTGCGACTGCGACAGCGCCGTGCTCGGAATCCTGAGCGCGTGCATGGCGATGTTCTTCTCGTCGAGCGAGGGGATGAACTCCTGGCCGAGCCGGAAGAACCCGAACAGGGCGGTTGCGAACAACACGACCGCCACGCCGATGACGGGCAGAGGCGTCGCAACCGCGCGCCGCAGCAGCGGGCTGTACCAGCGCTTTAATGTGGCAACGAGCCAGTTCTCCTTCTCCTGCACGCGGCCGGTGATGCCGATCGAGATCAGCGCCGGAACCAGCGTCAGCGACAGCAAGAAGGCGGCGGCAAGCGCGAGGATCACGGTCAGCGCCATCGGCTCGAACATCTTGCCTTCGACGCCGGTGAAGGTGAGGAGCGGCACATAGACCAGCAGGATGATGGCCTGGCCGTAGAGGCTCGGCTGCACCATCTCCACGGCGGACGCCCGCACCGTCGCCAGCCGTTCGTCGCGCGTCAGCACCCGGCCGAGCGCATGCTGCTTCTCGGCGAGATGACGCAGGCTGTTCTCGGTGATGATGACGGCGCCATCGACGATCAGGCCGAAATCCAATGCACCGAGGCTCATCAGATTGGCGCTGATGCGGCCCTGAAACATGCCGATCGCGGTCATCAGCATGGCGATCGGGATCACTAGTGCAGTAATCAATGCCGCGCGGAAATTACCGAGCAGCACGAACAGCACCGCGATCACCAGCAGCGCGCCTTCAGAGAGGTTGCGCGCCACCGTACCGATGGTCGCATCGACCAGCTGGGTGCGATCGAGCACGGTCTCGACTGCGACACCTGCCGGTAGGGATGGCGTGATCGCGCGCAGCTTGGCGTCGACCGCGGCCGATACCGTGCGGCTGTTGGCACCGATCAGCATCAGTGCGGTGCCGACCACGACCTCCCGGCCGTTCTCGCTGGCGCTGCCGGTGCGTGTCTCGCCGCCGATCGAGAGCGAGGCGAGGTCGCGAATCCGGACCGGGACGCCGCCGCGGGTGGTGACGACGACGGCGCCGAGCTCCTCGATGTTCTCGAGGCGGCCGCCGGAGCGGACCACGAATCCTTCACCATTGCGCTCGATATAGCGCGCACCGCGGCTGACATTGTTGCTCTCGATCGCTTTGGCGACGTCGGCAAAGGTGAGGCCGAGCGCGATCAGCTTCGCCGCATCGGGCTGCACCTGGTACTGCTTGAGATAGCCGCCAATCGAATCGACGCCGGCGACGCCAGGCACCATCTTGATCTGCGGCTTGATGATCCAGTCCTGCACCGTGCGCAGATAGGCGTCTTTCTCGACCTCGCTTTGCAGCACCTGGCCGTCCGCCGTCAGGAAGCGGCCGTCGCTCTGCAGGCCCGGCGCGCCGTCGGTCTGCACCTTCTGGCCGGAGTAGTGGACGGTCCACATGTAGATTTCGCCAAGACCTGTCGTGGTCGGCCCGATTCGCGGCTCGATGCCCTGGGGCTGGCGCGCGCGAACCTCGGTCAGGCGCTCGCCCACCTGCTGGCGGGCGAAATAGATGTCGGTGGCTTCGCTGAACACCGCCGTGATCTGCGAGAAGCCGTTGCGGGAGAGCGACCGCGTGCTCTCCAGCCCCGGCGCGCCCGCCAGCGCCGTCTCGATCGGGAAGGTGATCTGCTTCTCGATTTCCGCCGGCGACAGCGCCGGGGCCACGGTGTTGATCTGGACCTGCTTGTTGGTGATGTCGGGCACTGCGTCGATCGGCAGCTTGGTCAATGCGAGGCCGCCGAGGAACATCAGGACCGCCGCCAGTGTGACGACGACCCAGCGCCGCTGGATCGCAACACCGATGATGCGCTCAATCATGGCCGTGCTCCGCTTCGTCCTTCTCCACCTCGGCCTTCAATGTGAAGGTGTTCTGCACCGCGATGGTCTCGCCGGCAGCAAGACCCGCGACGATTTCGATGTCGTCGTCGTCCTCGCGGCCGGTTCGCACCGACCTCGCCTCGAAGCCGTCGGCATCACGCACGAATACGGTCGGCGTCCCCTTGATGGTTTGAATCGCCCTCTTCGAGACCATCACGGTCGATGGCGCGCCTGACAGTGGGATCTCCGCGGTGACGAAGGTGCCCGGCTTCCAGCGGTGCTCCTTGTTGGGCATAGTCGCGATCACGCGGGCATTGCGGGTCTCGCGGTCGAGCAGGGGGCTGACGAAGATCACGCCGGCATTGGCTTCATCCTCGGTGCCGATGGCGCGGATCTTGACCGTAACGCCTTCGCGGACCGCGCCGATGTCTTCAGGCGAAACCGCCAGATCGACCCAGATGTCGTCCAGATTGACGATGACGTAGAGCTCGCTCTCCTGGCCTTCGCGCCCGATCAGTCCGCCGAGATCGACCCGCCGTTCTGACACCCGGCCGCTGATCGGCGCGCGCAGGAACTGGGTCCGCAGGCTTTCGGGCGGCTGGTTCGGCAGATCGGCGATCTCGCTTTCCGACAGGCCCAGCGCAAACAGCTTCTGTCGCGCGCCGTCGAGCTTGATCTGGGCGTCGTTCGCGGTCAGCCGCGTGCGCAGGAACTCGTTTTCCGAGACGATGCGGGTCTCGACCAGAGTCTTCTGTCGCGCGTAGAGCGTCTGCTGCAGGTCGTTGGTGAGCCTCGCGGCGAGGTATTCGCTCTTGGCGTCGGCGACCTCGCGGCTTTCGATCGCCGCGACGATTTCGCCTTTCTCGACCACGTCGCCGAGACGCTTGCGCAGTTCCGTGACCGTCGCGAGCACGCGGACCGAGACGCGGCCAATGTGATCGGCGTCGGGGATCAGCGACCCCGGCGCGAGGAAATGCCGCTTCAGCATGCCGCCGCTGGCCGGTGCAAGCGTGATGCCGGATTCACGGATCTGGTCTTCGCTCAGCTCGATATGTCCGGGAGCCTCATGTGCGGTCTTAACCTTCGTTACGCTGGTGACCGCCGTTTCCTGCGTGGTGGCCGGGAACTTGACCGGCCAGCCGATCCATCCGGCCGCCAGTATGATCAGTGCAATGCCGGCAGCCATGCCGGCGAAAAATAGAACAACCCGTTTCATATGCGCCTCTCCGCAGCGCATGCCGATGGCCCTGCGCTGTCGCTGACATCGATCTGTGCGGAAGCGTGCGCGCTACCGGATGGCAGCGGCGCACGGCCGGTCATGCCGACCGGATCAGGCGCGGGGTGGTTTGAAGGGGGAGAGGCGATCGGCCGACGCCGGCAGCCTGATGCTGCCGTCGCCATAGCTATGCGGCGCATAAGCGATCGGGAATGCCGTCTCCTGCGGCGCCACCGAGGCGACGTGGGTCAGGCAGTGATCGCCGTGCAGTGAGGCCGGATGCGCGGGAGCCTTGCCGCCGGTGTCGTTGATCGACTGTGCGATCGAGAAACCGGGAGCTGCATCGTCGTCGCCGTCGAAGGCCCAGCCGTGGAAGAACGACAGCACCAGCGCAAGCGAAATCAGCCCCGCAAGCAGGCTGCGCCAGCGGCGCGATCCTGTTGCATGAGCGGAAGGCTGAATCATGGTGCGCGAAGCGTCCATCGCCCCTAATTAGCGCCGCGACTGCGCGCATTCAAGTTCGACGCCGCGACAGAATTGCCGCGGATACTATAACGTTACACGCTTTCAGCGGTTCGGCGCATCAGCCAGCGGCGCGCGGCGACGACGGCCCAGATCGCCTCGACCAGGCCGAACGGCCAGGCGCCCTGCAGGAAACCATAGGCCGAGCCGAGCGCGCAGGAGACCGCGAAGGCCAGGATGAACCACGGGCTGCGATCCTCGGCTGCGTAGCAGACGAGCATCATCGTCACGGCGAACAAACCGAACAGCGTGAGCGCATCCATTCCGCAGCAGGACCCCTGTTGTAATGCCGTTGATATCTGAGCATGCTTGGGTTGGAATATCCATCCAGCGTCGCCGCCCGAAGGGATTGCCCCATGAAGCGCATGCATGTTCACGTCGCCGTCAAGGACATCCAGCAATCGGTCGGTTTCTACTCGGCGTTGTTCGGCGCCGAACCGTCGGTCGTGAAATCCGATTATGCCAAGTGGATGCTCGACGATCCCCGCGTCAATTTTGCAATCTCGACCCGCGGCCGCGAACCGGGGCTCGATCACCTTGGCATTCAGGTGGAGAGCGCCGAGGAGCTTGGCGAGGTCTATGGCCGGCTGCGCAAGGCGGGCGGCGAGGTGATCGAGCAGGGCCAGACGGTGTGCTGCTATGCCAGGTCCGAGAAGTCGTGGATCGATGATCCCGCGGGGATTGCGTGGGAGACCTTCCATACGACGGGTGAGAGCATCGTCTATGGCGACGGCAGCGGCGAGCGGAGCGCACGCATCGCGCACGAGAAGCAGGACGCCAAGCAGAGCGCCTGTTGTGCGCCGGAGCCGCAGGCCACGCCGCCCGAGGCTTCGGCCTGCTGTAGATCGTGAGCTGCGGGACGGTCGCCCATGCCAACGCCAAGGGGGCACTGGGGCAGCCGTCACGTCGACGCAGCCGGCTACCGCTGTAAGCAAAGGCTTAATGCCTGCGACATATTATCTCAGCGACGACTCCCCTCCGTGCTAACAGCCCCTTAACCATGCGGCTTTTGCCAATCAAGGATCCTGAGCGGTCCTGGCGTCTCATCAAGGCACAATGGAAGAAGGACGCTGAAGGCGTCGGAGAGGATTTTGCCACCTTTGGCGGCATCGGAGCCTTTGAAGCACTGACCGCCAGGGAAGGTGACAGTCAGGGGCTGTATCACCTGACCGACGGCGAACGGGTCCACGCGGTCTGCCAGGTCAGGCGTCTCCTGATGAGCCGATACACGTCGCCGGCGCTGAGCGCGCGTTTCGTCAATGTGTCTCCGATCTACGATCTCGGCCTCGCCGATGTCGGCGCTTACGCGCAGATGCTGGTGGCGCTGTTCTCCGGCGTCGTCTGGCTGTCGCGCGATGCGCTGGCGGCCAGCCACATCCGCTTTCTCCTCAAGAGTCCGGGCGACTCGCAATTCTTCGCCGCGCTCAAGGCCGCGACGCCGTTCTCTCCATTCTCGAAGTTCAGCATCGAGGGCGCGTTGATCGAGTGCAGCCTGAAGGAAGCCTGAGGCGGTCGCACCCTGAGGATTCCCGTGCCGATCGCGCTCAGCTACTCATCCAACTTAACAGTCCGATAACTGACTTTCCTAACGAGCCCTTGGGTTGTGTTCCCTTAGAAGGGCAGCCGCAGGGGCAGGAAAATGTCGGTTATCTCAACGAACAGCGTGAAGCCGGAGCACCGGCGGCTGTCGATCAAGGGTGCGCTGCGCGCCACCAGGATGGGCGCCATTCAGTGGCTCGTCCTGAGCGCCGCGCTGCTGGTGCTCGCCATCACGCTCGGCACCGGCTATCTCGCGCTGCAGTTTCGCGAGCGCGCGCTGGAGATGTCCGAACGCGAGCTCAACAACACCGCGCTGTTGCGCGGCATTTCGACCAGCAGCTCAGCGACCTCCAGCATGTCCACGACGACATCGTGAACTATCTGCGGTCGGAGCAGGTCGAGACTGCCGATCAGTTCGAAAAGAACATGTCACTGCTGAGCGCGCACGAGATGCTGCGCACGCGGCTGGCCGCGCTGCCGCATGTCGGCGGGCTCAATCTGTTCAATGCCAAGGGATGGCTGATCAACTCGTCCGAGATGTGGCCGGTGCCCGACATCAGCATTGCCGAACGGCGCTATTTCCAGGAGTTCACCTCGGGACGGCCGACGTCGCCGGTCATCGTCGAACCGGCGATGAGCAAGGTGACGGGCAACTGGACCACGATCTTTGCGCGCAAGATCACCGGCCGCAACGGCGAGATCATCGGCTTTGCGAGCCGCGGCGTAGAGCCAAGCCATTTCGAGGATTTCCTTGCCTCGCTGGCACTGAACGGCGACACCGTGATTTCGATGATTCACCGCGACGGCACCATCATCGCGCGCTATCCGCAGGATGCCGGCGTGATCGGCCGCAACATCATCAACCTGCCGGTATTCCAAAAGGTCATCAGCTTTGGCGGCAACACGTCGGGTCGGTTCGTTGGCGCTTCTGGTGAGGAGAATGTCGGTGCGGTCAGATCGCTGTCGCATTTTCCGATCCTGATCCTCGCCACCACGAGGACATCGAGCGCGCTGGAGGACTGGCGCGCCCAGACCAAGCTGCAATTCTGCGCGGCCGTGTTGGCGGTGCTGGTCATCAGCTTCGCGGTCTTCCTGATCGTCCGCCAGCTGCAGCGGCAGCACGACGCGGCAAGCCGCCGGCTGTCCGAAAAAAGCCAGCATCTCGACACCGCGATCAACACCATGACGCAGGGGCTCCTGCTGTTCGACGCCTCGGCGCGGCTCGTGATCTGCAACCAGCGGTACATCGACATGTTCGGCCTGTCGCCCGATGTCGCCAGGCCCGGGTGCGATCTGCGCGACCTGATCCGGCATCGCCAGGCGCTCGGTTCATTCGTCGGCGATGTCGATGAATATTGTGCGCGGTTCACCAATCCCAGGGGCGATGAAATCCGGGATTCGGTGATCATGACGCCCGACGGCCGCAGCATCCGCCTGATCTACAAGCGCGCTCCTGACGGCGGCTGGGCCACCACGCTCGAGGACGTCACCGACGGGCGGCGTGCGCAAGCGCAGATCGAGTATCTCGCGCATTACGATGCCCTGACCAATCTGCCGAACCGGACCCTGTTCCAGCGTCACGCGGAAGAATTGCTGCGTGAATCTGTCGTCCGCGAGTTCGCGATCCACTACATCGACATCGACGAGTTCAAGCGGATCAACGACACGCTGGGTCATCCGATCGGCGATGAATTCCTGAGACGCGTCGCCGAGAAGCTACGCCAGTCGGTCGGATCGAACGATTTCATCGCGCGCCTCGGCGGCGACGAATTCGCGATCGTCCAGCACGACATCATGTCGGACGACGACGTCAGCGATCTGGTCGCGCGCGTCTATCAGTCGCTGCGTACGCCGTTCGACTGCCACGGTCATTGGCTGTCGAGTGACGCCAGCATCGGCATTGCGATCGCCCCGCGCCACGGCTCCGACCTGTTCGGCCTGCTCAAATGCGCCGATCTCGCCATGTACGCGGCCAAGGCCGCCGGCCGCAGGACCTACCGATTCTTCGATCCGGCGATGGAGAAGCAGGCCAATCTGCGCCGCGCGCTGGAGGCCGACCTGCGAAGTGCCTTGGCGGAGGACCGCTTCGAACTGCACTATCAGCCGCTGGTCGACCTGCGCAGCGACGAGGTGACCGGCTGCGAGGCGTTGCTGCGCTGGCGCCACCCGGTGCGCGGCATGATCTCCCCGGCGGAATTCATCCCGGTCGCCGAGGAGACCGGGCTGATCGAGGAGATCGGGCAGTGGGTGCTGCGCACCGCCTGCATCGAGGCGGCGGCCTGGCCGGCGCATGTGCGCCTTGCGGTCAACGTCTCGCCGATCCAGTTCAAGTCGGAGACGCTGGCGCTAAAGGTTGCGAGCGCGCTCGCCGAGAGCGGGCTCGACCCGCGCAGGCTCGAGCTCGAGATCACCGAGGCGGTGCTGATCGCCGACGACGATGCGGCGCTGGTCACGCTCGGCCAGTTGCGCGCGCTCGGCGTCCATATCGCGCTCGACGATTTCGGCACCGGCTACTCGTCGCTGCAATATCTGCAGCGCTTCCCGTTCGACAAGATCAAGATCGACCGCAGCTTCGTCAAGGAAGTGACCGGCAACAGCGGCTCGGCCTCGATCATCCGCGCGGTGGTCTCGATCGCCGCCGACCGCAACATGATCACGACAGCCGAGGGCGTCGAGACCGATCAGCAGCGCGACACCGTGCAGATGCTGGGCTGTACGCAGATGCAGGGCTATCTGTTCAGCAAGCCGGTCCCGGCGCAGGACCTGCGGACGCTGCTCGCGGCCGACAGCGTCGAGGATGCCGCCTGAGCGGCTCTTGCTGAAAGTTCCAAAAAATCGACCTGCCGACGCGACGAACGCGGAACCGAAATCGTGGAACCGCGTTCCATTGCGGGGCTCGACCGGCAGGCAATCAATGAAGACCGCAATAACGTCCGCGGCCATGCTGCTGTTTACATCGTGCATGGCGAACGCAGAGAGTGGCCTTGCGTCCTATTATCACGGCATCGGCAGGAGTGGCGAGATGACCTGCGCGCATCGCAAGCGGCCATTCGGCAGCATGGTCACCGTGTCCTATCGCGGGAAATCGATCCGCTGCCGGGTTAACGATCGCGGACCGTTCATTCGCGGACGGATCATCGATGTCTCGACCACGGCGGCTCGCGCGCTCGGCATCCTTCAGCTCGGCGTCGCGCATGTGGAGATCGAGTAGCGCTCAGCCTGTGGCGGGATCACGGTTTTGAGGCGGTTGCGCGCTGCTCGGCGATCGCCTTGCGGAGCGTGCGCGACAGCGCTTCGACTGAATAGGGTTTCTGGATCAGCTCGAAGCCGCTATGCGCGTTCTCGGCGAGCACGTTGCTGTAGCCGCTGGTCAGCACCACGGGCAGGCCGGGAAACCGGTCGCGGATCACACCGGCGAGCTCGACGCCATTCATGCCGGGCATGATCACGTCGGAGAACACGAGGTCGGCGGCGAACTCGTTCTCGGAGAGGATCGACAGCGCCGCGCTGGCATTGGCCGCGCGCTTGACCGAATAGCCGAGGTCCTCGAGCAGCTCGGTGGAGAACTGGCCGACATCGTCGTTGTCCTCGACCACAAGCACGCGATAGCCGCGGCCGATCGAGGCCTGCTCGATGCCCGCGCTGGCCGCGACCTTGGCGTCCGCCGGGCGCATTGCCTGCGGCAGGTAGATGGTGAAGGTCGCGCCGTGGCCCGGCGTGGAGGTGACCTCGATATCGCCGTCGGATTGCTTGACGAAGCCGAAGGCCTGGCTCAGCCCGAGGCCCGTTCCCTTGCCGACTTCCTTGGTGGTGAAGAACGGTTCGAAGATCGCGTCGAGATTTTCCGGCGAGATGCCGGTGCCGGTATCCTGGATCGAGACCGTCACGAAATCGCCGCTGCGCGAGGCCTGGGCGCGCAGGGCAGGGATGTGCTTGACCTTCCTGACGCCGATCGTCAGCTGGCCTTCGCCGTTCATGGCATCGCGGCCGTTGACCGCAAGGTTGATCATCGCGGTTTCGAACTGGCCGATGTCGGCGATCGCAAAGCAGTCGGGATCCTCGATCCTGACCTCGATGTGAATCCGCGCGCCGACCAGCGGCCGGATCAGCTGCGCCACGCTGTCGACCTGCGTTCCGACATTGAACACTTCGGGATTGAGCGGTTGCCGGCGCGCGAACGCCAACAGCTGCGCGGTGAGCTTGGAGGCCCGCTCCACGGTCTCGGAGATCGCGTCGATATAGCGGCGTCGTCGCTCGTCCGGCAGCTCGCGGCGGCGCAGGAAGTCGGTCGCGGAGCGGATGATGGTGAGCAAATTGTTGAAGTCGTGCGCGACGCCGCCGGTGAGCTGGCCGACCGCTTCCATCTTCTGCGACTGCCGCAGGGCTTCCTCGCCGCGGCGCCGTTCGGTGATGTCGACGGCCTCCGGCACCGCGCCGACGATCGTGCCATGCTGGTCCCGCAGCGGCCGTATCTCGAAGTCGAAATGGCGGTCGCCGATCGGCAGCCGCAGCGGCAGTTCGGATTTGACATCCTCGCCGCGCATCGCTGTGGCGAAAGCATTCCTGATCGTTTCCGGCGCGCCTTCGGTCGCGCTGAACCAGGGCGTCTCCCAGAACAGCTTGCCGACGACATCTGCGGCGTCGGCGCGAATGCCGGCCAGCGCCGTCCGGTTGGCGTAGAGTAACTCGCCGTCCTGGTTGAGCAGCCCCTGATGTTGATGGCTGGTCTCCAGGATCGCGCGCATCTGCGCCTCGCTCGACTCGAGCTGCGCGGTCCGTTCGGTGATGCGCCGCTCCAGCGACTCGTTGAGCTTGCGCAGCTCGATCTCGGCTTCCTTCGCCGCCGTGATGTCGTGGGCGACGCCGATGAAGCCGATATGCTTGCCATTCGGGTCCCAGCGCGGCTGCGATTCCGAGCGCAGCCAGCGCCAGTCGCCCGCGGCATTGCGATAGCGTGCCTCGAGCACGAATGGCTTGAGCGACAATTCGCCGGTGATCTGCTCCTGCAGGATGTTCGGCAGATCATCCGGATGCAGCGCCTTTCGCCAGTCGAACACGACCGCTTCCTCGAACGGCAGGCCGAGGAAATCGAGATACGCCTGGTTGGCAAAAGAGCGGGTGCGGTCGAGCTTGGTCACCCAGATCGGCACCGGCGCGCTGTCGGCGATCAGGCGGAAGCGTTCCTCGCTCTCGCGCAGGGTTTCCTGCGCCAGCATCTGATCGGTGACGTCGAGATCGGCACCCACCAGCCGTAGCGCCCGGCCGTTGCGATCGCGGTCGATCTTGGCGACGACACGGATCCAGCGGCTCTCGCCATCGTTCGGGCGGACGATGCGGTATTCGGCGGTGTAATCCTCGCCGCCGGCCTTGAGCACGCCGAACAGGTGGCTGATGGTTCGTTCGCGATCGTCGGGGTGGATGCGCGCGACCCAGTTCTCATAGGTCTCGTTGACCTCCTCGGGCGGCAGGCCATGCACCAGCAGATATTCGGGGGAGCGGCGGTTGCGCACGCCGTCGCGGAAATCGATCTCGAGCCCGCCGACCCGGGCGATGCGCTGGATCCGGGCCAGCTCGGCTTCACGCTCCTGAAGCTCGCGGTGGGCCCGGTCGCGTTCGCGCGCGATCTCCTCAAGGTGCTGCCGCAGCCGTTCGGCTGCCGCAGCTTCGGGAAGCACATCAGCGGGATCGGGTGGGGTCATGCGCGCCGGCAACCTCTCGGCGCAGTTTCACACAGGACGAGGCGGCTTTTCCAGCGTGATTTGCGGCGATCACTTGCCCGTCACTTGCTCTTCATTTGCCTTTGGGCGGGCGGCAATTATAGGCCCTGCGGAACCCGGCGGCCTGCGCATCCTCCTCGGAGCAGAACCAGCGATCCGGATTGCCGAGGCCCGGATAGCTGCGGCACGCCTGCAAATGATAGATGCCGACATTGCCGGTGACGCGGGCGCGCACGGCGTACTTGCCCTTGATGTTGCAGCTCGCCGGCATTGGCAGGTCGTCGGGGAAGAGCGCATTCCGAATCTGCGTGTCACGGTCGGCCGGACAGGCGTTGCCGAGCAGGGCGCCGTCCTTCTTGCCGAGACGAAAATCGCGCGGCGCCACGAAGCAGCCCTTCCACAGCCCGGCACGACCGTCCTTGGCGGTGGCTTGATCCGGCTTGAATCGGCCAGTGGCCGACGTCTCGACGTTGAGGGCGTAGCCCTTCTGCACCATCACCTGGCTGAGGCTGGTCGGGTCGCCCTCGAGCTTGCAGACGCCGAGGCGGCGCTTCTTGAAAGTCGGATCGACGCCGATGTCGTCGCAGTGAATCGGCTTGCCGCCGATCAGCTTGGTCAGCTGGTCGCGCGCTTCAATCCCGCAGGTCCAGACGTCGGCGTGCTCGTCGATGCAGAGCTGGTCGGCCGCCGGCGCGTCGATGCCGTCGAGCCGATAGACCGTGTTGCCGAGCTGAACGGTGCCGGCGTCCTTGACGATCGCCGTGGCCGAGGGGGCAGCGGTCGCAGACAGCGCAGCCGTCGCAGACAGGACAGGGCTCGCGGACAGGCATGTCAGGAGAAGCGTCGTGATGACCGGATTGCGAAACCGCATTTTCTCACTTCAAATTTTTGGCGGGCAGCCGAACTTCTAGCACAGGCGAGGTACGATCCAACCAAGGACTGTTCGCACGAGATGCGTGCGCGCCGTCACATCCCGATCGGCATTCCGCGACGTAGAACGGCCGGACATCGCCATCGATAAGGATGCTGATATGGCCGAGTTCATCGTCACCATCATTGCCGATGTCATCACCGACATCTGGACCCTGCAGTGCCTCGCGCGCTGGCAGCGGAAACGAGCGGCGCCTCAGGAGGCAGCTTCCGAGCAAAGATGCGATTGACTTCATGAGAACAAAATAGGAACATGATGTGCCACCTGAATCCCGGATGCCCCATGATGTCTGCACGGCCCGAATCTGATGACGATGACGGGCTGGGAGCGGCTGTCGATCAGGCTATTTCCGCCTGCGGCGGCAATTTGCGCGCGACCATCCGGGCGCTGATCGTGGCCAATGAATTCCTGGAGAACGAGGTCAGCGAGCTCATGAAGGCCGTCGCCAAGGCGCATTCGCGCGGCCGCTTCAAGACCTATTCGGGCTGAAATACCCCTCAGGCTACCGCCAAGGACTGGGCAAGAACCGGCCCAGAACCTGCTAAGCACCGGGTCCGGTCTGGATTTGCCTCCGGAGCATTTTGCTGTACCACGGAGTGGTTACGCCAATCGCCCGTGCCGGATTGCGCGGGGGAGGAATCCTGCCCAAAGCCCAAGCAAGAAGAGCATGTTCAAACGAATCCTGATCGCCAACCGCGGCGAGATCGCCTGCCGGGTCATCAAGACTGCGCGCCGTATGGGGATTGAGACGGTTGCCGTCTACTCCGAGGCTGACCGCGACGCGCTGCATGTCGAGATGGCCGACGACGCCGTGTTGATCGGCCCGCCCGCCGCGGCCGAGAGCTATCTTCTGATCGACAAGATCGTCGACGCCTGCCGCAAGACCGGCGCACAGGCGGTGCATCCCGGCTACGGCTTCCTGTCCGAGCGCGAGGCGTTTCCGCGCGCGCTGGAAGCCGCTGGCATCGTCTTCATCGGCCCGAACCCCGGCGCGATCGCCGCGATGGGCGACAAGATCGAATCCAAGAAGGCCGCGGCCAAGGCCAAGGTCTCGACCGTGCCCGGCCATCTCGGTGTCATCGAGGACGACAAGCACGCGGTCCAGATCGCCGACGAGATCGGCTACCCCGTGATGATCAAGGCCTCCGCCGGCGGCGGCGGCAAGGGCATGCGCATCGCGCATTCGAAGAGCGAAGTCGCCGAAGGCTTCAACCTCGCCAAGGCCGAGGCGAAGTCGTCGTTCGGCGACGACCGCGTCTTCATCGAGAAATTCATCGTCGATCCCAGGCACATCGAGATCCAGATCCTCGGCGACAAGCATGGCAACGTGATCTATCTCGGCGAGCGCGAATGCTCGATCCAGCGCCGCAACCAGAAGGTCATCGAGGAAGCACCGTCGCCGCTGCTCGACGAATTGACCCGCCGCAAGATGGGCGAGCAGGCGGTCGCGCTGGCCAAGGCGGTCAACTATGATTCGGCCGGCACCGTGGAATTCGTCGCCGGCCAGGACAAGAGCTTCTACTTCCTGGAGATGAACACTCGCCTGCAGGTCGAGCATCCCGTCACCGAACTGATTACCGGCATCGATCTCGTCGAGCAGATGATCCGCGTCGCCGCCGGCGAGAAGCTTGCGCTCGCGCAGAAGGACGTCACGCTGACCGGTTGGGCGGTGGAGTCCCGCGTCTATGCCGAGGATCCGTTCCGCAACTTCCTGCCGTCGATCGGCCGCCTGGTGAAATACCGTCCGCCGGCCGAGGCAAGCCATGACGGCATCACGATCCGCAACGACACCGGCGTGCAGGAGGGCGGCGAGATCTCGATCCATTACGATCCGATGATCGCCAAGCTCGTCACCCATGCCCCGTCGCGCGCCGCCGCGATCGAGGCGCAGGCGACCGCGCTCGACGCCTTCTATGTCGACGGCATCAGGCACAACATTCCATTCCTGTCGGCCTTGATGAACCATCCGCGCTGGCGTGAGGGCCGGCTCTCGACCGGCTTCATCGCGGAGGAATTCCCGAAAGGGTTTTCCGCGCGTGCGCCGGAAGGCGAGATTGCGCGGCGGCTCGCGGCGGTCGGTGCTGCGATCGATCATGTGCTCGGCGAACGCAAGCGGCAGATCTCCGGCCAGATGGGCGGCCGCGTGGTGCAGCGCGAGCGCCGTCGTGCGGTGTGGCTCGACCGCGCCGAGATCGCGCTCGATGTCGCGCGCGAGGATGACGCCATCGCGGTGCGCTTCATCGGCGCAGACGGCTTGCCCGGCAATCCGCACAATCTGGTGTCGAGCTGGGCGCCGGGCGAGCCGGTCTGGCAGGGCACCATCGACGGCAATTTTGTCGCGGTGCAGGTGCGCGCCATCAACAACGGCTTCCGCCTCGCGCATCAGGGTTTTGAGGTGCCGGTCTATGTCTTCACCGAGACCGAGGCGACCTCGGCGCGGCTGATGCCTGTGGTTTCGGCCGCCGACACCGGCAAGAAGTTGCTGTGCCCGATGCCCGGGCTCGTGGTGTCGATCGCGGTGACCGAGGGCCAGGAGGTCAAGGCCGGCGAGACGCTTGCGGTGGTGGAAGCCATGAAGATGCAGAACGTGCTGCGCGCCGAGCGCGATGGCACAGTCAAGAAGATCCACGCCGCTGCCGGCGCCACGCTCGCGGTCGACGCACTGATCCTGGAGTTCGCATAAAGGAGCTCCGCCTTCGTGAAGGCTCCGGCGGACCAGTCGTCGCCGGCGCCCTCGCAAGGACGAACAAGGAGTCAGAGACATGGCCTTCCGCAAACGCCGCGAAGCACTGCGATCGATTCTGAGCGGATCAACCTGCATTCGGCCAGGCTCGGTCTATGACGCGACCTCGATCCGGATCGCCGAAGATCTCGGTTTCGAGCTCGGCATGTTCGGCGGCTCGGTGGCCTCGCTCGCCGTGCTCGGCGATCCCGATATTGCGCTGATCACGCTGACTGAATTCGCCGAGCAGGTACGTCGGATGTCGCGGGCTTCGACCTTGCCTGTGCTTGTTGATGCCGACCACGGTTACGGCAATGCGCTCAACGTTCGCCGCACGGTTCAGGAGGTCGAAGCCGCTGGTGCCGCCGGCCTCACCATCGAGGACACGCTGCTGCCGCAGGCGTTCGGCCAGGCCAAGACGCAGCTGATCTCGCTTGAGGAAGGCGTCGGCAAGATGAAGGCCGCGCTCGACGGCCGCAGCGATCCGTCGCTCGTCATCCTGGGCCGCACCGGCGCCGTCTCGATCACCAATCTCGACGACGCGGTCATGCGCGCCAAAGCCTATGAGGCAGTCGGCGTCGATGGGCTGTTCTTCACCGGCATCACATCGCGCGGGGAGCTCGAGGCGCTTTCGGCTGCGACGACGCTGCCGATCGTGCTCGGCGGTGCGCCCGAGGCGATGACCGCGCTGGACTATCTGGCAAGCCAGCGCGTCAGGATCGCGCTGCAGGGCCACGCGCCGTTCGCGGCCGCAACCCAGGCCGTCTACGAGACGCTGAAGGCGCTGCGCGAAGGCGCTTCGCCGAAGAGCCTCAAAGGCATCGCCTCGTCTGAACTGACCGGCCGCGTGATGCGCGAGGCGGAGACCAAAGCGCGCAGCGGCGAGTTCCTCGGCCTCAAGAAATGAGCGGCGTGATCCGCCATGTCGCGATCAGCGGCCGCGTCCAGGGCGTCGGCTATCGGGCCTGGGTCGACGAGCAGGCAAACGCACGCGGGCTCGAAGGCTGGGTTCGCAACCGCCGCGACGGCAGCGTCGAGGCGGTGTTCGCCGGCCCCGAGGCCGTCGTCGCCGATATGATCGCTGCCTGCGGCCGCGGACCGTTCTCGGCGCGCGTCGACCATGTGCAGACAGATACCGGTACGTCCGACCTTTTGAACTTGCGCGGGGCAGGAGAGCGGTTCGCGTTCCTGCCGACGCTCTAGGCCGCCGAAATCACCAGCGCCTGAATTTTTCCATCGATGGCAGCGTTGCCGAAGCGGTGCGCCAACGCCTCCGCGACGCGCTGCGTAGCGGCCTCCAGACCGGGCTGATCCCTGGCCTCGATCTCACCGCGCATCGGCGTGCCCTGGCAGTAGGCGATGGCGGCATCCTGTGCCGAGGCAGCGGCACTGCGATGGGTGACCAACTCGATGGCAACGTCGCGAAAGCCGGCGGCGGTCAGGTCGGCGCGAATGCGCGCCGGATCGTGATAGCCGTGCGGCGTCCGCGCCATGAATTGCGGCGGATTGCCCGGAAATATCTGGTGCATCGTCTGCTGCATGACGGCGGCGAAATCGTTCTCCTCGATCTTGTCCCAGACGTTGAAGAGGAAACGCCCGCCGGGCCTGATCACACGCCGCGCTTCGGCGTAACCCTTGACGCGATCGGGGAAGAACATCGCGCCGAACTGGCAGGCGACGATATCGAAGCTCGCATCGCCAAACGGCAGGGATAGCGCGTCTGCCTGCCGCCAGCTGATGTTCGCGTTGCCTCCGAGGTGCGTCTTCGCCTGCGCCAGCATCGGCTCGTTGAGGTCGGTGGCGGTGATACGTGTATCGGGCAATTCCGTCGCCAGAACGGCCGTGACGGCACCAGTGCCCGCTGCGATCTCGAGCAGGTCACGCGGCCGATGGCCCTTGATGCGCCGCGCGAGATCACTGGCATAGGGCGCAAAGATCATTGGCACCATGAGCCGGTCATAGAGCTGCGGGACCGAGCCCGCGAATACCTTGTCGGAAAGAGGGGCCGTCATGACGCGTTCCTTCGAAAGCGGGGCCAGCCCTGGCCGTCACGGGCCGAGGCCTCCGAAGTATGAACCAGCGATCCGTCGCCGCCAACGCCTCGAATTGTGCGGCAGCCCCAATTTCGGGCGGCTGCCGGGCTCTTGACTTTTGCTCCGAACAATCTGATATTTCTGTCATGACAGAAATATCCGCCAAGAAAAAACTTCCCACCGCCGTCGAGCGCTTCATCCTGCATTGGGGCGACATGGGCGACGAATGGGGCGTCAACCGCTCGGTCAGCCAGATCCACGGGCTGCTCTACCTCGCCGAAGCGCCGATGACCGCGGAGGACATCGCCGACACGCTCGGCATGGCACGCTCCAATGTCTCCAATTCGATCAAGGAATTGCTGTCTTGGGGATTGATCCGGCGGGTGCCGATCCTCGGCGATCGCCGCGACCATTTCGAGGCCGAGACCGACATCTGGGAGGTCGCGGCGAAGATCGCGGCCGGGCGCAAGGAGCGCGAGATCGATCCCGCGCTGGCAGCGCTGCGCGCCTGCGTCTCCGACGCGGCCGACGATCCCGCCATCAGCCCGCTCGCCAGCAAGCGGCTGAAGGAGATGCTGACATTCACCGAACTGGTCGACCGCTGGTACACGCAGATGCTGAACGTGCCGCGGCCACGCCTGGTCGCGTTGATCAGGCTCGGCGAGAAGATCGTGAGTTTCCTGCCGACAGGCAGAGCCAAATAGGGGCGGCGGCGTAACGGGAGTGTGCGATGGCGTCAGCAAGGATATCGACCTTAAAGACAGCGCCGGCTTCCGATACGAAACTGCTCGACGACCATCGCTTCCGCGCGTTGCTGCCGGACGAGGATTGGGGCCGCCTGCCGGTCGCGATCTGGCGCCGCTTCTCGAAGCGGTTTGAGGACGGCAACACCGTCGTCTATGTCGGCGAGGTCGAGGAAGCCTCGAGCAGCCGCGCCGGCTGGTGGCTGGCACAGGCCGCGCGGCTGATCGGCGGACCGCTTCCGACCGGCACCGAGACCGGCGTGCCGATGATCGTCACGGTCACCGAGGACGCCGCCAGCGGCGGCCAGATCTGGACCCGCATCTGCGCGCGCCGCGACGGGTTTCCGCAGGTGATTCATTCCGCCAAGCGCTTTGCCGGGCCGACCGGCCTCGAGGAGTATGTCGGCTTCGGCGTCAGCATGGCGCTGCGGATCGCGGTCGAGCACGAGGCGCTGGTGTTTCGCAGTGTCGGCTATTCGCTGCGGCTCGGGCCGTTTCGGATGCAACTGCCCGAATGGCTCACGCCCGGCGATCTCACCGTGACCCATTCCGATCTCGGCTGCGGCGACTTCCGCTTCACGCTGGAGATCATCCACCCGCGTTTCGGCCGGCTGATCCGTCAGTCCGCCGTGTTCAGGGAGGCCTCGTCATGACG
This sequence comes from Bradyrhizobium sp. C9, assembly GCF_002532045.1. GTDB lineage: Bacteria > Pseudomonadota > Alphaproteobacteria > Rhizobiales > Xanthobacteraceae > Bradyrhizobium. Next base: position 154,069 of record NZ_NWTG01000018.1, read on the forward strand.
CCGCTGCTGTGGACTTTGGTCGCCATCCAGATCGCGATGGGCGCCTTCGACACCTTTTATCACCACGAATTCACTGAGCGGCTGGCCTGGCGTCCCTCGCAGCGCCATGAGCTGCAGCTGCACAGCGTGCGGAACTTGCTCTATGCGCTGCTGTTCCTCGTGCTCGGATGGCTTCAGGTGCACGGCATTCTCGCGATCGCCGTCATGGTCGTGCTGGTCATCGAGGTCGTCATCACGCTGATGGATTTCGTCGAGGAGGATCTGAGCCGAAAGCTGCCGCCGAGCGAGCGGATCAATCATACGCTGCTGGCGATCAACTACGGCGCCATCCTCGTGCTGCTGGTTCCAGTGCTGATCCACTGGGCGATGCTGCCGACGGCTGTGGTGCCGGCTTATGCGGGTCTGCTGAGCGTATTCGCAACCGCCGCGGCCTTCGGCGCCGCGCTGTTCGGTGCGCGCGATTTCGCCGCTGCCAGGCGGCTGGGGCGGATGTCCAGCGTGCCGGCCGCCACCTTGGTCGAGAAATTGCCGGCGCGGCAGACCGTGCTTGTCACCGGCGCGACCGGTTTTATCGGCAGCCGTCTCGTCGCGGGCCTCACCGCATCCGGCCATCAGGTGATTGCGCTGATCCGCAATCCGGCGAAGGCCGGGGTGCTGTCGCCGCCGGTGACGCTGATTACGAGCCTCGACCAGCTGCCTGCCGACAGAGGGATCGACGCCATCGTCAATCTCGCGGGCGAGCCGATCGGCAACGGTCTTTGGACGGAGGCCAAGCGCCGCAAGATCATCGCCTCCCGTGTCGACATGACGGCCGAGGTCGTCAGGCTGATCGCGCGGCTCGAACGCAAGCCGACGGTGCTGGTGAGCGGCTCCGCGATCGGCTGGTACGGGCTCTGGCAGGACCAGGTGCTGACGGAGTCGGCGAAATCCCATGCCTGCTTCAGTCACGAACTGTGCGAGGCCTGGGAGAATGCGGCGAAGCCAGCCGCCGGTTACGGCGTGCGCGTGGCGTATTTGCGGATCGGTCTCGTGGTCGGCACCGACGGCGGTTTCATCACGCGGATGTTGACGCCGTTCGAGTTCGGTCTCGGCGGCCCGCTCGGCTCGGGCAAGCAGTGGATGTCGTGGATCGAACGCGACGATCTGGTGCGCCTGATCGCGCATGTGATCGCGAAGCCGGAGCTCTCAGGCCCGATCAATGCGACCGCGCCGATCCCGGTGACCAATACGAGATTCACCGAGGAGCTGGGGCGGCGCCTGCATCGGCCCGCGATCTTCCGCGTGCCGGCTGCGCTGCTCCGTGCCGTCGGCGGGGACTTCGCAAACGAGCTGTTGCTCGGCGGTCAGCGCGTGCTGCCGAACAAGGCGCTGAGCAACGGCTTTGTGTTCCGCCACGAGACTCTGCGCAGCGCGTTCGAGGCGATCTTGTGAGGAGGGCGAGATGTCCAGCACTTGTTCCCGCGCATTCGGAAGTTGGCTCGCAGGATGCGGAGCCGCAACTGCAGTGATTGCTGCAATCGGTCAGACCGTGCTCATGTTTGCGTCGCACGGCGATCTCGCCCGGTTGCTGTACGGAATCCTTGTGCTCATGCTGCCCTCGGCCGTGATCTTCGTCGTCACATGTGTGCTGACCGCCGTTCCCGCGGCGATCGTGATCTGGCTGAGCGAGGAGTTCGAAATCCGATCCGCGGGGTTCTTCGCCGGTGCAGGTGCCGCGATCGGCGCATTGAGCATCACGGTGCTGCTGTGGTCCCCGGCCGTCTGGACATCCGGACTTGTCTGTCTGTTCGCCGCCGCCGGATTTGTCGCCGGCTTGACCTACTGGTTTGTCGTAAGAGAGCTGGAAGCCGCCGAGCATTCCTTGTGACGCCGCCGTGCGCGCGACACTAGGCTGCAGATGCAATGCTCCGGAACGTCGCAGCCAGCGTCCGCAATGCCGCGAGCTTCGCGGGATCGCTGACCTTCGAATGCAGCATCGCCTTTGACGTGCCGAGCCGCGGCAGCTTGTGCGTAGGCCCAATGTCGATCAAACCCGGCGGCGCGATGCGGCGGACGAGCGGCGCGACCGCAAGGCCTGCGAGCGCGGCTGCGACCACGGCGGTGACGCCGCCGCCGACGAAGCTTTCGGTCCAGGCGATGCCGGCCTTGTCGAGCGCGCGCACGGCCAGCGCGCGTACTCCGCAGGGCGGCGCCAGCGTTGCCAGCGGCAGCGCATCGCCGCGCGGCCAGACGAAGCGCCTGGCGGCGAACCAGCCGAATTCGTCTTCAGTCAATTTCTCGCCGCCACGCCGGCTGCCTTCCTGGCGCACGATCACCGCGTCGAGTTCGCCGGCATCGTAGGCGTCGAGCATCTCGCGCGAGAAGCCGATGGTTACAGATAGCGCAAGCTGCGAGGCCATCGCGTGCAGCCGCTCCAGCAGCGGCACCAGCTCCGGACCCGCGGCGTGATCGCTGATCCCGAGCGTGAGTTGCTGCCGCGCCGGCGCCTCGCCGGACAATGCGCGGTCATGCACCTCGATCAGCGTGCGGGCGTGATGCAGGAACGCCGCGCCATCGGCAGTGAGCCGCACCGCGCGCGGCGAGCGCTCGACCAGCCGCTTGCCGAGCACGGTTTCGAGCCGCTGCAATTTCATGCTGATCGCCGCCTGCGTGGTGCCGAGCGCCTCGGCGGCGCGGGTGAAGCCCTGCAGCTCAGCGACGAGGAGGAAGGCCTGCACGGTGTCGATATCGAGCGTCGCGGTCATGATCAATAATGGTTATCATTGCTATCCAGATAGATAAGATACCAAGATGACGCGCGAAGGTCTAGCTAGAGGAGGCGCGATTGACCGCGCCAACCGAATTCAAGGAGACCGATCATGCCGCTCATCACCGTCACCTACGCGACCTCCCGCCAGTCGCCGTCGCTGAAGTCCGACATCGCCGCCGCGGTGTCGGAACTGACCGCAGGGATTCTGCACAAGGACCCCAAGGTCACCGCAATCATCGTGAAGTCGGCCGACGCCGCCGACTGGTTCGCCGGCGGCAAGTCGCTCGCCGAGCAGGGGCTCGCGAGCTACTGGCTCGACGTCCATGTCAGCGAAGGCACCAACACCAAGGACGAGAAGGCGGCCTATCTCGCGGCGCTGTTCAAGCGGATGGGCGAATTGCTCGGGCCGCTCCACACCGAGAGCTATGCCCATGTCGACGAGGTGAAGGGCGATGCCTATGGCTTCGGCGGCCTCACCCAGGAGCGCCGCTACATCGCCGGCAAGCTCGAGGTCGCGCCGCAGAAGGCGGCGTAGGTCCTATGAGGTCGCTTCCGGCAGGCGCGCTGCGGTGTCGCCGAACACCTCGGCAAATGCCTGCCGGAGCGCGATGTCGACATCGGTCATCGTGACCGGCAGCCCGAGATCGACCAGCGAGGTGACGCCGTAGCGCGGATCGACCACGCCGCAGGGCACGATCGCCTGGAAGTGCGAGAGGTCGGGCTCGACATTGATCGCGATGCCGTGGAACGAGACCCAGCGGCGCAGCCGCACGCCGATCGCGGCGATCTTGTCCTCATGGCCCGGCCCCTTGTCAGGGCGTTTCACCCAGACCCCGACGCGGTCCTCGCGGCGCTCGCCGCGGACGTTGAAGGCGGCCAGCGTCCGGATGATCCATTCCTCCAGCGAGGCGACATAGGCGCGCACATCCGGCCGGCGCCGCTTGAGGTCGAGCATCACATAGGCCACGCGCTGGCCCGGGCCGTGATAGGTGACCTGGCCGCCACGGCCGCTCTGGAAGGTCGGAAAGCGCGGAGCCAGCAGATCGTCCGCCTTGCCGCTGGTGCCGGAGGTGTAGAGCGGCGGATGCTCGAGCAGCCACACCAGTTCCGTTGCCTCGCCGGCGGCGATCGCCGCCACCCTTGCGTCCATTGCGGCCAGAGAATCGGGGTAGGGCACCGGACGGTCCGCGATCCGCCATTCGACCGCTTCGCCGCCCGCAGGACGCGCAAAGGTCGTCAAATCGAGGCTTTGGCGGTCGTTAACCATTAGCTAACCCTAACGTGGTCAGGTGAACCCACAATTTAGTTCCCGTTCGGCGGTTCAGAAGTGCCCACCCTCGATAAAGTCAGCGTTGATCTCATGGTGGTCCTCGGCACGACCACCATGCCGATTCACCAGGTCATGCGGCTGTCCCGCGGCGCCATCATCGAACTGGATGCCACCGAGGCCGACGAGGTCAAGATCCTCGCCAACAACCTGCCGGTGGCCAGCGGCGTCGTCCTGGTCGACCGCAACCGGATTGCGGTCGAGGTCAAGCAGATGCTGCCGAAATCTCCCGGGGTTCGCAGTTAATTCACGCATCAAGCGCCTTGTCCCTGCATCCGTGATTTGTTACATGGCCCCCTCGATGCGGCGGCGCCTTAGGGTTCCATCCGACATCCTTAGCGCTCGTGGCGGAATTGGTAGACGCGCTGCCTTGAGGTGGCAGTGGGTAACACCGTGGGGGTTCGAGTCCCTCCGAGCGCACCACACCTCAGTTGATCCTTGAAATCGCTGGATTTTTCGACGAACTGGCCGGGCCGGCTCCGCGCCCTCGGGCAGGATCGGCGAATGCCGTCGGCTGACGTGAGGCGCCGGTCGATGCGGTCCTGTAACACCGCTCAGGTAGATTCGCGGATGCATGGCCTCTTGGGCGCGGCGCTGCCGACCGGAGGCGGCCGCTTTCTCCCGATCGCGCGGCCGCAAGCCAGCCCCACCCGGAGTGCCTGATGATCTTTGCCAGCTACGCCTACCGTATCCTCTCCAACTTCGTGTTCCTGGGGCTGGTCTATTTCACGCTGAACCTGCTGGAGAAATACGAGCAGCGCGCGACGGTCGCGATCCTGGTTCTGGTCTATGCGACGATGCATGCCCTCTCGGGCCTGCGCTCGTTCTATTTCTTCCAGCGGATCGAGCGCCTCGAAGGCGAGACGCGGCGGCTGGCGGCTGCGGCCGGTGAGGGGCCCAACGCTGCGGCCTCGCGCAAGCAGATCGTCGCCGATGTCACCGAGCTCAGGCATGCCGGCGAGATCAAATCCTATATCGACATCTTCTTCCTGGCGCTGGTGATCCTGCTCTGCGTCGCCAAGATCGTGGTCAGCTAGATCGCGGCTCTAGTCAGGCACGCGCTTGCCGGCCGCCGAGGCCTCGGCGCGCGGGGTACGCTTGGCGACGTGGACCGACGCGTTGCTCGCGGCCGGCGGCACGACGTGCAGCGGCGCGCCGTGGAGCCGGCCATGAGCGGCAGCCGGGATCTGATGCGCGGCCTGCTTCGGATGCCTGGCCTGGCGCGCCGAGATCGCCTGCGCGCGTGGTGCGCCTACGCCGGGGACAGCAGCTGCCGCGCGCTGTGCGAGGCGGCGATCGGCCGCTGAGCGGGCCGCGAGCAGGGTCAGATCCAGCGCTTCGGGAACGCGAAACACGTCAGCCGCCGGAACCGGCAATGTCGCAATCGATGCGAGCTGGGTGAGCTGCGGCTGCGGCCACGCCGTGCGGACGGATGCGCCGACGCGCGCGCGCTGCGCGTGATCGAGGACGTCGGCATCGCGCCAATCCAGGTCGGCAAACACCGGCGCCGGCAGCGTCCGCGTCGCGGTGAACACGAAGTTCGGAATTTTGGGCCAGCGCGTAATCGCGACCGTCTCGGTCGGCGGACGCATGAACCATTGCTGCGGCTCGGTCGGCGTCGCCGGGCGGTCCGCGGTTGCGGGCACGACATGGACGATGCGGTAGCCGCGCTCCTTCAGCGTGTTGAGGATGCGCGGCAGCGCCGCGACGGTGCGCGGCTGGATGTCGTGCAGCAGCAGGATGCCCTTGTGCTTGGCTTCGATCCGCTGGATCGCAAGATCGTAGACCCGCTGCGGCGAGATGTGGCGCCAGTCGTCAGCGGGGAAGTCGGCGCTCCAGACCTGGATGCCCTGCGACGCCAGATAGGCTTCGGGGATCTCGGCGCGCATCAGGCCGGGAATCCGGAAGAACGGCGCGAGCTTGCTCTTGTCGCCGTTCAGCGCGGCGAGCGTCGAGGCGATGCCGTCGTCGACTTCCTGCCGTACCTTCTCGAGCGGCATCTTGTTCATCGTCAGCGGATGGTTCTGGCTGTGCGTGCCGACGGTATGCCCGGCAGCGATCAGCTTGCGCACGCCCTCCGGATTGAACCGGGCCTGGGAGCCGATGGTGAAGAAGGTCGCCTTGACGCACTGGCTGGCGAGAATGGCCAGCACCTGGTTGCTGTATTTCGGCAGCGGCCCATCGTCGAAGGTCAGCACCACCTCGTGGTCGGCGAGCGGCAGTGTCTCCGGATACTGCATTGTGCCGATCCGCGGATGCTCCCTGGGATCGACGACGATGGTCCGCGAGGTGCCGAGCGCGTTGGGGTTACCTGGGCAGTCCGCAGCAAGGGCGGCCTGCGGCGTCATGAAGCAGCAGCCCAGCAGTGCCGCGCCGATCACGGTCCGCGACCGCTTCCGGATCATCACCAGGACGTTTGCAATCATCGAATCTCGGCCGCATTCCAAACGCACTGACGAATCCTTAAGGGCGGCCCCATGAATGCCGCCTTAACGGTCTGTAATCCAGCTTGGGTGCCGGGTTCAATGTGTCCGGTCAGACACGGTCTTCATCGCCGCCGGGACGATGTGGACGATGTGATAATTATGCTCCTGCAGGTACCTTAGGAAGGCGGGCAGCATCTGCGCTGTTCGCATTTGCGGGTCATGTAGCAGGATAATTCCCTTGCGATGGCCCTCGAGCCGTCCGGTGAGCAGCTTGAGTTCCTCCTCGGGGGTCATCTTGTTCCAATCGCTGGCCCAGAAATCGGCGCCGAACACCGCGATACCGCGCTTTTCCATGCGATCGAGCAGGGCGGGCGTCGACTCGAAATAGGGGAACCGGAAGAAGGGCGTGCTCGGGACCGTGCTCGCAGCGCCGCGCAGGGCGGTCTGGACCGCTTCGATCCCCCGATTGATGTTCGCCTCGGCCTGATCCGTCGGCATCTTGTTGAGATGCGGATGGTCCCAGGTGTGGTAACCGATGGTGTGGCCGAGGCGGGCGATCTTGCGGACCATGTCGGGATGATCGGCTGCATTGCGGCCGACCATGAAGAAGGTGGCCTGCACGCATTCGGTTGCCAGCGCCGTCAGCACCTTGTCGGTAACACCAGGTGTCGGGCCGTCGTCGAAGGTCAGCACGACCTCGCCATCCCGCAGCGGCAGGGTCTGCGGAAAGCTCTTCTGCCCGACGCGCGGATAGGTCGCAGGGTCGACCTCGAGCACACGCGAGGTGCCGAGTGCGTCCTTGCGCGGGCATTCGGCGGCCTTCGCCGAGCTGATCAATGCGACGGGTGCGAGCGCAATCAGCGCCGCGACAATGTTCAGGATCGGTCGCGGTGCGCTCGACATCTTTCTCATTGCACTGGCCCCCACCGATTAGGTAATCCGTTCCGCACTCATCAGAGCAGTTTTTCCCCTCCTGTCAAACCGGCGAAACACGGCATGGCCGAGAATATCGACGTTGCCGAACCCGCCGAAACCGACCCGCTCGCCCGGATGCCGATGCGGGACGAGGAGGGCCAGCTCCGCCCCGAATTCGTCGCTGGTATCACCCGGGCCATCCATGCCGCCGACCGGCCTCTGCTGTGCGAGGTGGTGGCGGAACTGCACGAGGCCGATCTCGGCGACCTGATCGAGGCGCTGGAGCCCGACGACCGCGTCACCCTGGTCGAGATCACCGGCACGGACTTCGACTTCTCGGCGCTCAACGAGGTCGACGAGACGGTCCGCGAGGAGATCCTCGAGGAACTCGAGCCGGAGACCGTTGCCGAGGGCGTCCGCGAGCTCGAATCCGACGACGCCGTCGAGCTTTTGGAGAGCCTCGACGAGGAGGACCAGGAAGAGATCCTGGAGAAGCTGCCGGCGGCCGAGCGCGAGGACATCGAGCGCAGCCTGCTGTATCCGGAGAATTCCGCCGGCCGGCGGATGCAGACCGAGTTCATCGCGGTGCCGCCGGACTGGAAAGTCGGGCAGGCGATCGACTACATGCGCGACACGCCCGATCTGCCGGACCGCTTCTATGAGATCTATGTGGTCGACGCCGACAAGCACTTGCTCGGCGCGGTGCCGCTCGACGTGCTGCTGCGTACGCGCCGCCCGGTTCCGGTCAAGGACCTGATCGACGAGGACCGTCGCCGGGTCTCCGCGCTCGAGGACCAGGAAGAGGTCGCGCGGATGTTCGGCAAGTACAATCTGGTCGCCGCTCCCGTGGTCGACACCACCGAGCGGCTGGTCGGCGTGATCACCATCGACGACGTCGTCGACGTGATCGAAGAGGAAGCCGACGAGGACCTCAAGGCACTCGGCGGCGTCACCCATCCTGAAGAACTGTCCGACACGGTCTGGACCATCGCCCGCGGCCGTTTCAACTGGCTGCTGGTCAATCTCGCCACCGCGTTCCTGGCCTCGTCGGTGCTCGGCCTGTTCGAAGGCCAGCTCGAGAAGATGGTGGCGCTCGCGGTGCTGGCGCCGATCGTGGCGAGCCAGGGCGGCAATGCCGCGACCCAGACCATGACGGTCGCGGTGCGCGCGCTCGCCACCCGCGAGCTCGGTGCGTTCAATGCGACGCGCGTGGTGCTACGCGAGACCATGGTCGGGCTCGTCAACGGCCTCGCCTTTGCCGTCATCACCGGCATCGCCGCAGTGGCCTGGTTCAAGATCCCCGGCCTCGGCATCGTGATCGGGCTCGCCATCATCTGCAACCTGGTCGCCGGCGCGCTCGGCGGCATCCTGATTCCGATGGTGCTGGAACGGGTGCGCGCCGATCCCGCGGTCGCCTCCGGCACCTTCGTCACCACCGTCACCGACGTGGTCGGCTTCTTCTCGTTTCTCGGCATCGCCACGCTGTGGTTCGGGCTGAAATAGCCCGGCGCCTGCGGGCCAGCTTATCGTTAATCGCGCCTTAACGGGGTTGGCGGATGATGGTCCTATCTCCAAGGGGGCCATCACGGGGGCCATCATGCAGCGGTTGCGGCTCAAGGCGGACGGACGAATCGTCGAATTGCGCGACGGACAGGAAATCCCGCTCGCGCCTGCGCATCCGGCCGAGGCGACGATGCAGGCTTCGGCCTCGCAACCGGCCGTGCGCGATCTGCGCCGCCGGGCCCGGCTCACCCAGCTCGAATTCGCCGCCAAGCTCGGCGTACCCGTGGAAACCATCCGCAACTGGGAGCAGGGCAAGCGCGCGCCGCGGGGACCCGCTCGCGCGCTGCTCGCCGTGATCGCGCACTCGCCGGAGACGGTGTTCGCCGCGCTGTCGAGTGAGCCGACGGCGGCGTGAGCTGATAGGGCGCGGGCTCCGTTCATTGTCAGCTGATTGATCGCGCTCACTGGCCAGAATATCGATGTCGTCCCGGCGCAGGCCGGGACCCATATGTGGACGGCCCCCGTGGCACAAGAGCTTTCTGAGTAG
>NZ_NWTG01000019.1 GCF_002532045.1 Bradyrhizobium sp. C9
ACCCAGGACGTCCGCGACTACGCCGCGACGCTCAACGATCCGACCGGCGTCGGGGCGTCGATGTCAGGCACCATCGAAGACGGCATGGCGACGATGAGCGCCAAGTTCAAGGAGATGGGCGAGAACCTGTATCTCGATGCGGACAAGGTGAAGGAGAGCAATCGGGTGTTGTGAGGGCTCGCCCTCACCGCAAGTCATGTCCGGGCTTGACCCGGGCATCCATCGAAAGCGCAAAGGCCGGGCGAAAGCCCGGCCTCATTTTTAACGTTCGCCCAATGTGCGCTGGCGCCTGCTGCAGGTCCCAGACGCCCCGTTGGTTTTGGGCGTGCAAGGCCTGTAACGAATCACGGACGGCGCCTCGTTGGACGCGAGCAGCCTGCATACAAACTGTAATCCCGATAGCGCCAGATCCCGCTTGCATTTCTTCACCCAATCATACAACATATGGTTGTATTTCATCTTTTTGGATAGAATCAATGTTTGGGAACATAATCAACAATGCTCAGATCAGAAAATTGAGAGACGACAACGAACTAACGATTTCCCCATTTCGCGAGGAGAGGTTGAAGCTAGCGCACTACGCACTGAGCGCAGCGGGAATCTTGTGGGCAGGCGCGGTGAATGCGAAAGGGAAGCGAGAGCTACAGCCGAAGCACGACTTCGAATCGAACGACAAGTACATTTTTCAACCGAGCGAGTATGCAATCGTTGAAGTTGAGGAATTCATAAAGTTGCCGGATGGAATTGTCGGCCATTTCCTGCCAAGCTCAGCTCTGATCGAGAGTGGCTTTGGTCTGACGGCAGGTAAGCTGGACCCGAAGTATGGTGAGATTGGCGGCCGCCGGCAGAAATTGATTTTCGGCCTGAAGAATCTACGGAATGAGCCGAACACGTTTTCTGCTACCGAAGGTCTTGCTCATATCTATTTTATCGACCTACGCGGTCTCAATAGCGTTTCGCTCGACTTCTCGAATCCCGAAGTGCAAGACTATCTCCGCCGATTTCCTCGCTTCAAGCGGGCTCAGGATGATGGCCCCAACTATGAATAGCGAATTGTAACAAACAACATATCCAAGCAGAGATCCAAGAATGAGCGCCCCGAAGGCATTCATCTCATATTCGCATGACTCAGACGCTCACAAGGCATGGGTTTTGCAGCTCGCAAGCGACTTACGCGCCAATGGCATTGATGTTGTTCTCGACCAGTGGGATTTGGCTCCCGGCCAAGACGTCAGTCTGTTTATGCAAAGAGGGATCACGAACGCTGACCGTGTCCTACTGATCTGTTCGGAGAAATACGTTGAAAAGGCGGACGGGGGCTCTGGCGGCGTAGGTTACGAGCGATTGATTGTAACTTCAGAGGTCGTTCAATCGATCGATACAATCAAATTCGTTCCGATCATCCGCAACAGCACGAAGACGAGAAATGTAACGCCCACTTTTCTCGGTCCGCGGCTCTACTTGGATTTCCGCATCGACGTCGAATACAAGGCACGGCTGGAGGAGTTGGTAAGAGAAATACACAGGGCTCCAGCCCTAACTAAACCTCCTCTCGGGGTAAGCCCATTTTCAGGAACGCCTGTGAGTGTTCCCGCCACTCATGCTGGCGCGACTCGCGACAGCAGCTTCTTGGACAATGAATGGTTTGCTCAGGAAAGTTCGAAAGCTCTGCATGGCATTGCAAAGATTCAACTCACCGGGCACATGGAGCTTCGATTTGGCCTCCTGAATCCTGTCTCGAAATCTCAAATCGAACTTCTTAATGGCGTGAAGCAATCCGAAATTAGGACCTTCGGTTGGCCGATCGGAATTACGCTCGAGAATCGAGATGAATATAGACCTCGTCCGTACGGAGACGGAATACGGGCCGAAATATCCGTTGAGGACGGATCGAGCGGTAGACAATCATATGACTACTGGGCCCTCCGCTCGAATGGAGACTTTTACCTTCTACAGAGTCTCTTTGAAGATAGTCGGCGAGCGGGGGAGATCTTTTTTGACACTAGGATCGTGAGAATAACCGAGAGCCTCATGTTTGCTGAACGCCTTTACACTAAACTAGGAGCACCCCCCGAAACACGGATCGCATTCAGAGTAACTCATGGGGGCCTTGGCGGCCGAACACTCACGAGTGCGTCGCCCAACCGGAGTGTGTTTCCACGCCCCTCGACCGAAAATCTTTCGTCGTCAGAATTCGTCGGCGTGCTGGCTAATCTTCATAAATCGAGGGTCGATGACGTGCGAAAGATTCTAGAACCAATGTTCATGCTCTTTGATTTTATGCAGTTTACTGATGAAGTGTATGAAGACATCGTGCGTAGCTTCGAGGACGGTCGAATTCGCTAGCTCGCACGGCCGTAAGTTCGAGCAGTGGACCAGCGAAGCGACATTGGAGCAGGGCCGTCTCCGGTAAGCGTCTACACCGAGGCACCTACAGCCACTTGCGCTTCACCGCCCGCCGCCGCCCCAAACTCGATCTCCCGATACCCTTCCGCCGCAACCCCGTTGATGATGCCCAGGAACTTCGGCGTGCCGCCGTTGTAGACGAAGTAGCGCACAGTGCCCTCCTCGTGGCCGGGGACGTTGGAGTTGTAGCCGGTGAACCAGCCCTTGGCTTTGCGCATCAGCATGATCTCGTACATTTTCGCGACGTGCGCGGTCCAGCGCTCCTGTGCTTCCAAGGTGGCGTCGGCGCGGGTCAGTCCGCGGTCCCACATGTATTGCAGCAGATTGGTGCACCAGTTGACGCCGTTCTCGATGCCGCGCGGAAAGTTGGTCGAGGCTGACGCGCTTTGCGGACCCGTAGGCATCAAGAGGTTCGGGAAGCCGTGGACCATCATGCCGAGGAAGGTGGACGGCGCCAGCTTCCATTTGTCGGCGAGCTTTTCGCCGCCGAGACCGGTGATGTCGATCAAATCGTAGGCGCCGGTGATGGCGTCGAAGCCGGTGGCGTAGACGATGATGTCGAACTCGTAGTCGCGCGCCGTGGTGCGCAGGCCGGTCTCGGTGACACGCACCAGCGGCGTCTCGCTGAGGTCGACGAGATGCACATTGTCGCGATTGTAGGCTTCGAAATACCTCGTCTCCAGCGGCAGGCGCTGCACGCCGAAGCCGTGGTCTTTCGGGATCAGCTTCTCGGCGACCTTGGGATCATTGACGCGGCGGCGGATGCGATCGGCGATGTATTCCGACAGCTCCGCATTGGCGGCTTCATCCATGAAGATCTCGCGGAAGTTCGCGAGCCAGATGCCGAAGCCGGGCTCGTCGTAGAGCTTGTCCCACAGCGCAAGCCGCTCCTCGCGGCTCACCTCGTAGAAGCCGCGCTTGTCGGGGCCATGGACAAAGCTGCCCGGCGTCAGCGCGCAGGCGGCGAAGATCTCGTCATAGCGCGCGCGGATGTCGGCCATCTCTGCTTCCGAGATCGCGCTGTTGTTGAGCGGCGCGCTCCAGTTCGGCCGGCGCTGGAACACGGTGAGCTCGCCGACCTTGTCGGCGATCTCGCCGATCACCTGGATGCCTGTCGCGCCGGTGCCGATCACGGCGACCTTCTTGCCCTTGAGGTCGACCGGCTCGTGCGGCCAATAGTAAGTGTGGAAAGAAAGTCCCTTGAAGTCCTCAATGCCGGGCACGCGCGGCATGGTCGGTGCCGAGAGCAGGCCAATCCCAAGCACCACGAAGCGACAGGTCAGCTCGCGGCCGTCACCGAGCTTCAATTGCCAGAGGTCGCGCGCTTCGTCGAAGCGCATGGCCTCGACCTTGCAATTGAATTGCATGTACTTGCGCAGGTCGAACTTGTCGGCGACGTAGTTGAGGTAGCGCAAATTTTCCGGCTGGCCGGAGAAGCGCTCCTTCCAGTGCCACTCGTCGAGCAGCTCGCGCGAGAACGAGAAGCCGTAGGTGTAACTCTCCGAGTCGAAACGGCAGCCGGGATAGCGGTTCCAGTACCAGGTGCCGCCGAGATCGGGCGCGGCTTCCAGCACGGTGGCCTCAACGCCGAGATCGGCGAGCCGCTTGATCTGGTAGATGCCGGCGACGCCGGCGCCGACCACGATCACCTCGAAATGGGTTTTCGGCTCTCCCGTCATTCCTAGCTCCCGAAATTCTTCTTGATCTGTTGGGCCGGATTACAGACCGTTTTGCCGGTTCAGGCAACCGCGCCGCGGCGCGCGCGACTTGCGTTGAGGCGCTGTCTACACCACATCGATCCCAGCATTTCAACGCGCAGAAATCCGGGCCAGCGACATGGACGACAATCTCACCGGCGTCTGGGACGGCAGCTACCTGCAGCCGAGCGGCATGGTCACGTTCCTGGCGACATTGATCGACGCCGGCGGCGCGCTCGGCGGCAGCGTGACCGAACCCTGCGTCGCGCCCGGCTGCCCGATCGGCACCCACAATGCTTCGCTCTCCGGACACCGATCAGGCAGCGCGGTGACGTTCGTCAAGCGCTACGAGCCATCGGGCTACGGCTATGACACCGTCCACTACGAAGGCGCGGTCAATTCCGACGCGACCGAGATCGACGGCCGCTGGAGCATCCGCGGCACGGCCTTCTCGGGACGGTTCCTGATGGTGCGGGCGACGGGGCCGGCGCAGGCGGCGACGACCGAAGACGAGATCAAGCAGCCGGTGCGCTAGCGCCTGATGAGATCAGGGGGGACTCGAGCCGCGACCTCGCCCGCTTGCGGCAGGGCAATCGCACTTCGGAATAATAGAATTATGCCGCTGATTTGCCCGACATGTCAAGTGGCCGTGTCGGATGCCGGCGCGCCGCCGGCTACTGTGCATGGGGTTGTTTTCGATATTTTGGCAATGCGCCCCTGCGGGGAGCCATATGCGGCGCTCAGCCCAGCGCCGCGATCTCGCGCGCGAGATTGTCGCGGGCGCGGCGGTCATAGCTCGCGGCGAAGGCAGCATCGGGGAAGATCACCTCGCGCGCGGCGAAGTGGCGAAGCACCTTGGCGCGGCCGGCGCGATAGTCGGCATCGGCGACATGGATGAACTCCTGCCGGATCGCCGCGGCATAGGCATCGTAGCGCGCGGGCTCGGCGCCGAGGATGCTGAGGTCGATCGAGATCAGGATCGCGCCGAGGCGATCACTGGCCTCAACGTCGTGCGTCTTCGTCAGGCGGATCAGGCGGCCGACCTCGTGGCGGACATCGGCACGCACATTTTGCTCGGCGAGCTGCGCGCTGCGCTCCTCATTGTCCGGCCGGGTCGGATCGTAGACGACATCGTGCCACCAGATCGCTTCCGACAGGATCTCGCGCTCGGCCACCGTGAGACCGTCGACGCGCGCGAGCGCCGCGAGGCAGTCCTCGATATGCGCGAGGTTGTGATAGAGGCGGCCGGGCGCCGTGTAGGCGGCAACCAATTCTTCGCGGGTCATCGCCGAGGTATATGACGGGCGCGGCGGAAATGGTAGCGGTCGGGTCCGTCACACCGGCGGCCTTCCACGATCTCGCAAATGCCCGACAGCGACACTCACCGCCTCCCCGACCAGCTCCGCGCCGATCTGCGCCTGGTGTTCGTCGGCACCGCGGCCAGCACGCGCTCGGCCGCGGTCGGGCATTACTACGCGCATCCCGGCAACCGGTTCTGGCGCGCGCTGCATGAGGCCGGCATCACGCCGCGACGCTATCGGCCCGACGAGTTCGCGGCATTGCTCGAACTCGGCATCGGCTTCACCGATCTCTCCAAGACCGGCGCCGGGATGGATCATGAGATCGCGCGGGGCTCGTTCGATGTCGCGGGCTTCAGGACGAAGATCGAGACATATCGACCAAAGACCATCGCCTTCACCAGCAGGAAGGCGGCGAGCCTGTTTTACGGCAAGCCGACCAGCGTGCTTGCGCTCGGCCGGCAGCCACACATGAGCGGCTTTCCCGATGTATTCGTATTGCCGTCGCCGTCGGGTGCGGCGTCCGGGCACTGGACGTTGCAGCCGTGGCGTGAGCTGGCGCAGTGGATCGCACAATCGTAGGCCGGGTAGCGCAGCGTAACCCGCCATCTTCAATCGCGGAGACGAGTCCGGTGGGTTACGCCTTCGGCTAACCCACCCTACGCACCGCGCCCGTTACTCCTTCAACGTGATCGCAAGCCCGCTGAGATCGACATTGGCCATCAGCCCGATCTGCTTGCCGCTCAGTTCGAGCACCGCGCCATTCTGATTGGTCAAGAGGATGCCGCGCACGCCGGCGCCGAGCGCAACGCCCATGCCCGCTGCGGCGTAGACGCCGGCGATATCCTGGGCGCGGCGGATGTTGCGCACCCGCCCCTGCAACGTGGTCTGGGAGCCGCCGAACACGAGGCCGTAATCCAGTCCGCCCGCCGTGAGCCCATAGGTCTGGCCGTGGAAGGTCAGCACGCCCTTGCCGGCGGAGCCGCCGAAGATCCAGCCGCCCTTGAAGATGACGAGCGTCACCGCGCCCTCGTCGGCCAGCGCGGCGGACGATCCGGTGAGCAGCGCCAGCGCGAACAGCACGGCGCGGGCGGCGGATGACAATCTCATGGGGGTTCTCCGGACGAAGTGAAGCGAATCGCGGCAATCCAACCGAGCGACGGCACGTTCAAAATGCCGGCAAAACACGCGGGATTGCGCTTGTTCCTGTTATTGCGGAGTCTATCATCGCCCATGCAGCCACGCGACCATTGGCGCATGCGCGGCCACCGCTTTGCGCGATCGCTGAGGAGTTTGCGCAACAGGGATCCGCACCGATGCACGATTTCACCCCAGTTTCCGGCCTTCTCGGCGGCGCGCTGATCGGCCTCGCCGCGGCGCTGCTGATGCTGCTGACGGGGCGGATAGCCGGCGTCACCGGCATCGTCGGCGGCCTGCTCCAGCCCGATACCACCGACCGCAGCGCCGATCGTTCCTGGAGCATCGCGTTCATCGCGGGACTGATCGCGGCGCCCCTGATTGCGGCGCTATTCGGCGCGCCGCTGCCGCGGCCGGCGATGAATGCGAGCCTCGTGGTGATCGCGATCGCGGGCCTTCTGGTCGGATTCGGCACAAGGATGGGCAACGGCTGTACCTCGGGCCACGGCGTCTGCGGCTTCGCACGGCTGTCCGGCCGCTCGATCGTGGCGACGTTCATCTTCATGACGGCGGCGATTGCGACGGTTGCCATCGTCAGGCACGGGATCGGAGGCTAGCCATGCCGGTTCTTGCAAGCTTCGTGTGCGGCCTGATCTTCGGCGCGGGCCTTCTGATCTCGGGCATGACCGATCCGCAGAAGGTGCTCGGCTTCCTCGATCTGTTCGGCGCCTGGGATGCGACGCTCGCCTTCGTGATGGCGGGAGCGGTCGCGGTCGCCGCAACCGGCTTTGCGATCGCGCGGCGGCGCACCGCGCCCACCTTCTCGGCGCGCTTCCTCTGGCCTGACCGCAACGACATCGATGCGCCGCTGGTCGGGGGCGCAATCCTGTTCGGCATCGGCTGGGGCCTTGCCGGCATCTGCCCCGGCCCCGCATTGGTCAATCTCGCCGGGCTCTCGCTGCCGATCGTGGTGTTCGTCATCGCGATGCTGGCCGGCATGATCGGCCAGGATCTGCTCGGCAAGACGCTCTGGCGCCGGCGCACGGCGGCCGCGCATACCATCGAAACTTCTCCACTACCATCTCGCGCAGACGGGTGATCTCATGACAACGATCAAGCACTTTCCTCCTCCGCCCGGCATCCAGGCGCCGCCACTCTCGTTCGGCGCCCGCGTCGGCGATCTCCTGTTCATCTCGGGCATTCCCGGCTTCGACGCCAACCGCGAGCTGCCCGATGGCTTCGAGGCGCAGTTCGCCAACGTCGTCACCAATTTCAAGCGCGTGCTGAATGAAGCCGGTGCGACGATGCGCGATCTCGTCAAGGTCAACGTGCTGCTGACCCGCGCCAGCGACGTCGCCACGATGAACGCGCTCTATGCCGGCGCATTCGGCCCTGCGCCCTACCCCGCGCGCACCACCTGCGTCGTGGTGGCGCTGCCCAATCCGAAGATGCTGATCGAGATCGAGGGCGTGGCGTCCGTGAAGGGGTGATGATTCCCTCCTGACGGCTCGCTTTCACAGGCCAGTGTCGTCCCTGCGTTGGCAGGGCGACGATCGTCGATGCATGCCGCGCAACACATTCGGTGTCGTCGTCCTGGCGAAAGCCAGGACCCATTCCCCCAAATCCCGATTGTTGCGCGACGCTGGGGCCGCGCTCCCGTTCACAAGCGAATTCGGTGGTTATGGGTCCTGGCTTTCGCCAGGACGACGATGTGGAGAGACGCGGGCCAATATCCTGATCGCAACGCTTCTTCGGTCAGCCCTAAAACAACGACCCCTGCCCGTCATCCTCGCGCACCGGCGCCTTGCGCGCTGCTGTCTTCTTCGGCGCCGGCGCGTCCTCCGCGGCGATCTCTTCCGCGGTCATCGGCAGCAGCAATTGCGCATCATCGTTGGCGACGGCATTGACGCGCATCGTCACCTGGTGCCAGGCGAACTCGCCGACGTCGGGGCCCTTCAGCATCGGCATCACGTCGTCGACATCATTGGGCAGGCAGTCGAGCCAGCGCGCGAATTGCTCAGGCCGGATCGTGACGGGCACGCGGTGATGCAGTTGCGCGAGGTCCGCGCTCGCGGGCGCGGTGACGATCGCGACCGTGTCCTGCTCCTCGCCGTTCGGTCCCATCCAGGTCTCGGCGAGCGCTGCGAAAGCCACAGGGTGTCCGTCGCGGCGATGGATGAAGAACGGCCGCTTGCGGCCGCCGGCATCGTGCCATTCGTAATAGCCGTCGGCCGGGATCAGCGCGCGGCGCCGCTTGATCGCGTTCTTGAACGCCGGCTTCTCCCGCACCGTCTCGGAGCGGGCGTTGATCAGCAGCGAGAACGTGCGGGGATCCTTGACCCAGGACGGGATCAGCCCCCAGCGCATCAGTTGAAAATGCCGGCCGCCATTCTGCAGCAGCACGACCGGGATCGGCTGGGTTGGCGCAACATTATACCGCGGCGGAAAATTCGGCTGCTCGATGTAGCCGAACATCTCTCGCAAGGCCGCCGGCGGCGAGGTAATGACAAAGCGTCCGCACATATCCTGTCCCGGGTGGTATCCGTTTATTCCGCCTTAACTTGGACCGTTAAAGACTGCGACCAATGACCTCAACGGCCGCCATAGCGGGCTCTTCCCCGCGACCGACGTACCCCGACGAGGCGCGGGCCGCGCAGTTGCGCGCCGCCAACATCAATCCCCGCACCGGGCTTGCGACCGACTACCTCAATCACTTCAACGAAGCCATCATGTTGCTGGAGATGGTGCCGGACCTGCCGGAATGCGCCGACGATTTCCTGGAATGGCAGCCGCTGTCCTATGCCGAGCATTTCACGGCGTCCAATTTCAAGGCACGCGACCTCGCGATCGAGGCCTATGAGATGGCGAACGCCGGTATTCGGGCCGAATTCGATCAGCTCACCGACAGCATGACCAGGATCCTGACCGAGGTCGGGGCCGCGATGCGGCAATTGCACCAGGACAAGAGCCGGGTCGCGCTCGCGGAGCAGGCGATCGTCTGGGTCAAGCCCCTGGTGATGCAAACTGCCGGCGTCATCAACGGCGCCGCAGAGGCCGATGTCGACCGCATCATGGCGGGCGCCTGATTTATCGGGCATGATGGCCCGCGAACGATGACCGTGATCCCTCCCGAACCTCCGATCCGCCCGCAGCTCGCCGTCTCCGGCGTGATTTTCCGCGACGGCAAGGTGCTGCTGGTGCGCCGCGCCCGCTCGCCGGGCAAGGGCTTCTATTCGTTGCCCGGCGGCCGGGTCGAGTTCGGCGAAACGCTGCACACCGCCCTGCACCGGGAGATCGACGAGGAGACGGGCCTCAGGGTCGAGATCCTGGGGTTGGCCGGCTGGCGCGAGGTGCTGCCGACCGGCCCCGGCACCGGGCATTATATGATCATGACGTTTGCGGCGCGCTGGGCCTCCCGCGAGCCTCACCTGAACGACGAGCACGACGATTTCAAATGGCTGGCGCCGGAGGAGATCGGCGACCTCAAGGTCACCGGCGGGCTGCACGAGGTCATTGCGGCCGCCCGGCGGCTCGTCTGAGGCCTGTTGGGGGCGGTATTCGAGCCTTGCCGCCTTGCCTCGGGCGCATTGAGGGGGCATACCACGGCGATTCCGGAACCCCTGATGATCAGAGCCTTTCTCGCCGTTGTGATCCTGATGTCTGCATGCCTCGCGACGCCCGCCCGGGCGCAGGACGCGGCTGCGCCGTTCGACGGCGACCTGCAGCGGCTGGCCGAGATCCTCGGTGCCCTGCACTACCTGCGCGGCATCTGCGGCTCCAACGAAGGCGCCAAATGGCGCAACGAGATGCAGGCGCTGATCGACGCCGAGACTCCCTCCGGCGACCGCCGCGCCCGCATGGTCGCGGGCTTCAACCGCGGCTACAACGGCTTCCAGCAGACCTACCGGACCTGCACGCCGGCAGCTTCCGTCGCGATCCGCCGCTACATCGAGGAAGGCTCGAAGATCTCCCGCGACCTGACGGCCCGCTATGCCAACTGACCGCGCGATCTTCTTTGACCTCGACGGCACCCTGACCGACCCGAAGCCCGGCATCACCGGCTCGATCCAGTATGCGCTGGCAAAGCTCGGCCGCCCGGTTCCCTCGCAGGACGAGCTGACCTGGTGCATCGGGCCGCCGCTGCGCGCGAGCTTTGCCATGCTGCTCGGCGGCGAGGAGCTCGCCGATCGCGCGGTCGAGCTCTACCGCGAGCGATTCGGCGATGTCGGGCTGTTCGAGAACAGCGTCTATCCCGATATCGCTGATGTGCTGGCGGAACTGCGGCAGGCGCCGGGGCGCATCTTCGTGGCGACCTCGAAGCCGCACGTGTTCGCGACGCGGATCGTCGCGCATTTCGGCCTCAGCGGCTATTTCGACCACGTGTTCGGCTCCGAGCTCGACGGAAGGCGGGTCAACAAGGTCGACCTGCTGGCCCATGCGCTGACGCAGACCGGGGCCGATCCGTCCCATGCCGTGATGATCGGCGACCGCAGTCACGACGTTGTCGGAGCTGTCAGCAACGGCGTCCGCGCGATCGGCGTCACCTATGGCTACGGCACCCCGGAGGAGCTGATCGGGGCCGGCGCCAGCCATTTGTGCGCCTCGCCGCGCGCGGTGCTGGACCATATCCACAGCTCATTTGGCTGATCGCGGCGGCGACGTCCAGAATTCCCCTTTAAATGCCGTCCCGGGCGTTAACCTTTTCGAAAGATGTGGGCTAGGCGGTACCCGCATGCGTGATACATCTCGCGCGTCGCAGTGGTTCGCTCCTCGGACCGCGCGCATTCATTTTGCAGAGTTTCATGCGCCATCCAGCGTCTTCCCCCCATCACCAAGACCCTCGTCCCGATCACGAACAGAAGCAGGCCGCGCTGGGCTACCTGAACGAGGCCTGGGCGGAAGCGCGTCACGACGGCGTCGACGGCGACTGCCTGGCGCAGGCGAGCCTGTTTGCGGCGCTCGCCGAGCTCGTCGGCACCTATGGCGAGGACGCGGTGGCGAAGTTCGCCGAGGGCCTCGCCGCGCGCGTCCGCAACGGCGAGTTCTCGCTGGCATTGGCCCGGCAGTAATCCAAGCCGCTAAGGCTTGAGCGTCTCGAGGAACCGGACCGGTTCGCCGGTTGATGGCGTCGTGACTTCGCCCTGCCACATCACCCGCTTGCCGCGCACGAAGGTGCCGACCGGCCAGCCCTGCACCCGCACGCCGTCATAAGGCGTCCAGGCCGCCCGCGAGGCGATCCATTTGTTGGTGATGGTCTCGCTGCGCTTCAGGTCGACCACGGTGAAGTCGGCATCATAGCCCGCCGCGATGCGGCCCTTGCAGGCGATGTTGAACAGCCGCGCCGGTCCCGCGCTGGTGAGATCGACGAAGCGCGCCAGCGACAGTCGCCCGGCGTTGACGTGATCGAGCATCAAGGGCACCAGCGTCTGCACGCCGGTCATGCCCGACGGCGAGGCCGGATAGGTCTTGGCCTTCTCCTCCAGCGTATGCGGCGCGTGGTCGGATCCGAGCACGTCGATGATGCCCTGCTCGATGCCGTACCAGATGCAGGCGCGGTGATCGGCCGAGCGCACCGGTGGGTTCATCTGCGCCAGCGTGCCGAGCCGCTCATAGCACTCCGGCGCGGCCATGGTGAGGTGGTGCGGCGTCGCCTCACAGGACGCGACATCCTTGTGGTCGCGCAGATACAGGAGCTCTTCCTTGGTCGAGATGTGCAGCACATGGATGCGCTTGCCGGTCTCGCGCGCGAGGTTGACCAGACGCTCGGTCGCCATCAGCGCCGCGGTCTCGTCGCGCCACACCGGATGCGAGCGCGGATCACCCTCGATCCGCAGCGGCTTGCGCTCGTTGAGGCGGTATTCGTCCTCGGCATGGAACGCGGCGCGACGCCGGATCACCTGGAATATTCGCCGCAGACTCTCGTCGTCCTCGACCAGCAGCGCGCCGGTGGAGGAGCCGATGAACACCTTGACGCCGGCGCAGCCCGGCGCGCGCTCCAGCTCCGGCAGGTCCTGCACGTTCTCGCGGGTGCCGCCGATGAAGAACGCGAAGTCGCAATGCATGCGATGGTGGCCGCGCTTGATCTTGTCGGTGAACGCCTCTTCGGTGACCGTCAGCGGGTTGGTGTTCGGCATCTCGAACACGGCGGTGACGCCACCCATCACGGCGCTCCGTGAGCCGGTCTCGAGATCTTCCTTCTGCGTCAACCCGGGCTCGCGGAAATGCACCTGGGTGTCCATCACGCCGGGCAGGATATGCAGGCCCTTGCAGTCGATCACCTCGCCGGCCGAGGCCTGGCTGAGTGAGCCGATTGCGGCGATGCGGCCGTTGATGACGCCGATATCGCGCACGCCCTCGCCGTCCTGATTGACCACGGTGCCGGATTTTAGAATGGTGTCAAAATGCTGATTCATCGGTCCTCGGCGCCCGCTTTCGGGTGTCGCGCGGGCCTTGTTCGGGGCACTGTAGCGCCTTAGCTTGGCTGGGGATATCCGCGCGGACAGCGTTTCCCAAGGAACTTGGAAAAAGAGCCAATTTTGCGAATGAAAGCAGCGTTTCTTCCAGATCGCGGCGTGATCAAGGTCTCCGGCGAGGACGCCCGCAACTTCCTCAACGGCCTCATCACGACCGATGTCGAGCAGCTGGCCCCGGGACAGGCCCGGTTCGGCGCGCTGCTGACGCCGCAGGGCAAGATCATCGTCGATTTCCTGATCACCGAGATACCCACAGGTCATGGCGGCGGCTTCCTGATCGATGCGCCGCGCGCGCTCGCCAAGGGGCTTGCCGACAAGCTCGGCTTCTACAAGCTGCGCGCCAAGGTCGTGGTCGAGAACCTCTCCGACAGCCTCGGCGTGCTGGCCGCCTGGGATGGCGAGCCGGCGGCGACACCCGATCTTGCTTTCGCCGATCCGCGCAACGCGGCGCTCGGCTGGCGTATCCTGATCCCGGAAGATCTGAAGCAGAAACTCTCCGAGCTGATCGGGGCCGATCTCGTCGATAGCAGCGCCTATGAGGCGCATCGCATCGCGACCGGCGTGCCGCGCGGCGGGCTCGACTTCATCTACGGCGACGCCTTCCCGCACGAGACCAATATGGACCGCCTCAACGGCGTCGATTTCGACAAGGGCTGCTATGTCGGCCAGGAGGTAGTGTCGCGCATGCAGCATCGCGGCACGGCGCGCACGCGGACGGTGAAGATCATTCTCGACGGCCCCGCCCCCGAGACCGGCGCGACAATCCAGGCCGGCGACAAGCAGGTCGGCACCATGGGCTCGACCGCCGGCGAGAAAGGCCTCGCGCTGGTGCGCATCGACCGCGTCGCCGATGCGCTCGACGCCGGCCTGGCGCTGACCGCGGGCGGGCTCGCGCTTCATCTCGCCGATCCTGATGCTCTCCGCATCACACCCAAACAGACCGTTGCATGAGCCGTACTGCACAACTGCATCCCGACGGCAAGACGCGCTGCCCGTGGCCGGGCGAGGATGCGTTCTACGTCGCCTATCACGACAATGAATGGGGCGTGCCGGAGTATGACGACCGCGCGCTCTATGAAAAGCTGATCCTCGACGGCTTCCAGGCCGGATTGTCCTGGATCACGATCCTGCGCAAGCGCGACAACTTCCGCAAAGCCTTCGACGATTTCCAGCCTGAGAAGATCGTGCGCTACACCGACAAGAAGGTGCACGCACTGATGAACGATGCCGGCATCGTCCGCAACCGCGCCAAGATCGAGGGCACGATCGCGAGCGCGAAGGGCTATCTGGAGATCATGGAGAAGGGCCCCGGCTTCTCGAAATTCCTGTGGGACTTCGTCGACGGCAAGCCGAAGGTCAATCAGTTCAAGACCACCGCGAGCGTGCCGGCCTCGACACCGGTCTCGATCAAGGTCTCCAAGGAGCTCGGCGCCCGCGGCTTCAAGTTCGTCGGGCCCACCATCGTCTACGCCTTCATGCAGGCGACCGGCATGGTCAACGATCATCTCGTCACCTGCTTCTGCCACGAGGCCTGCAGCGGCAAGCTCCGCACACCGCGGCTCAAGAAGAAATGACTGCGCGTCGATCGACCGAGACCACCCGCGCCTGGCAGCGGATGTTGTCGGGACGCCGGCTGGATCTGCTCGACCCGTCGCCGCTCGATATCGAGATCGTCGACATCGCGCATGGACTGGCGCGGGTCGCGCGCTGGAACGGCCAGACCTCCGGCGCGCACATCTTCTCGGTGGCCCAGCACACGCTGCTGGTCGAGGCCGTGATGCGCCAGCAGACGCCTCGCGTCGATATCAGCCATCGTCTCGCTGCATTGCTGCATGACGCGCCGGAGTATGTCATCGGCGACATGATCTCGCCGTTCAAGGCGGTGCTCGCTGGCGAATACAAGGCGGTGGAGAAGCGGCTGCTGTCGGCGATCCATATCCGCTTCGGCCTGCCGGCTGTGCTGGCGGACGAGATCACCCAGCAGATCAAGGCTGCCGATCGCGGCGCCGCCTATCTCGAGGCGACGCATCTGGCGGGGTTTTCGCAAGCCGAAGCCAGGCGGCTGTTCGGCCGCGATCCGGAATTGCCGGAAGCAACCGAGCGCGACTATCTGACGCCATGGACCGCCGCGAGGGCTGAAAAGCAGTTCCTCGAACGCTTCAAGGCGTTACACGCGTCGTAAGCGCGGTACCGCGAAAACGGCTGCCGGTTGCGCCGCAAAACGCAGCGCGGGCATCGCGCCACCCGGCTTTGCCCGCCCGGGAGCAGCCGTTATAGTCGGGCTCACCGATAGCCAAGGACCATCATGCTTCACGTCTGCTCGCTTGCCGCGCTCTCCGACACGGTTCGTGCCACCGGCGCCAGCCACGTGCTGACCGTGATGGCCAATGTCGACCAGGTGCAGCGGCCGCCCTCCGTGCTTCCGGCCAACCATCTGAAGGTGTCGATGGACGACATCGTCGAACAGATGGACGGGTTCGTTGCACCCAACGAGACGCATATCGAGCGGGTGCTGACCTTCGTGCGCGGCTGGGATCGCCGCGCGCCCATGGTGGTGCATTGCTACGCCGGCATCAGCCGCTCGACCGCGAGCGCATTTGCCACGGTCTGCGCGCTCAATCCGCACCGCGACGAAATGTCCATCGCCCGGCTGATCCGCGCGGCCTCGCCGATCGCAGCGCCCAACCGGCTGATCGTCAGCCTCGCCGACAAGGCGCTGGGGCGCGAGGGCCGGATGCTGCGCGCGCTCGATGCGATGGGCCCCGGCAGCATGAGCGTCGAAGGCCGGCCCTTCCACATCGACCTGGACTAGCGCGGCCCGCCACGCCCGATCGCTTGAACTTCCAGTCCGCTCAACCGCACTACTAGAGCGGGATGACTTTCTTCGAATCGTCATCCCGCTCTAGTTCTTTGATTTGAGCATGATCTTTTCGGAAAACCGCACACACTTTTCCGGATCATGCTTTAGGTTGCGACGGGCGGCCGGCTGGCCGATGGTCCGGCGCGTCCAGCCGGAGGCCCAATGTTCGATTCGCCGTTCGATTTCCTCACGCTCGTCATCGCCATTGTCGCGATCATCTTTGCACGCAAGGCGCTGGGCCAGATTGCGGTGCTGCGGCGCCGGTTGGATGCGATCGAGGCCGCAGGCGTATCCGCCGCGCGGACGGCCGTGCCGCCACCGCTGGCGCCGCTCGAGGCGTTCGAGCAGACGCTTCCGGTGGCGCCTCCCATCGCGCCGCCGCCGCTCCCCGAGGCGGTCGTGAGCGAGCCGACTGCGCAGGCAGAGGCAGCCACGGACGCAGCAAGCGCCGCCCCGCCGCCGCTGCCAGAACCGCCCGCCCCGCCGCCCCCGGCGCCCGGCTTCGAGGAAACGCTCGGCACGCGCTGGGTGGTGTGGATCGGCGGCCTGACGCTCGCGCTCGGCGGCTTCTTCATGGTGCGCTATTCGATCGAGGCCGGGCTGCTCGGCCCCGGCGTGCGCACGCTGCTCGGTGGATTGTTTGCGCTCGCCTTGCTCGGCGCCGGCGAGTGGACGCGGCGCAAGGAAAGCATCTCCAACATCGCCGCACTGCCGATCGCCAACATCCCGGCAATCCTCACCGCGGCCGGCACTGCGGTGGCGTTTGCCACGGTCTACGCCGCCTATGCGCTGTACGACTTCCTCGCGCCGGCGACCGCCTTCATCCTGCTCGGCATGGTCGCGCTCGGCACGCTAGCGGCCGCGCTGCTGCACGGGCCGGCGCTGGCCGGCCTCGGCATCGTCGGCGCCTTCGTCACGCCGATCCTGGTCTCCTCCGACAAGCCGGACTTCTGGTCGCTCTACATCTATCTTGCCATCGTCACCGCGGCGGCGTTCGGGCTCGCGCGCATCCGGCTGTGGCGCTGGCTCGCCGTCACGACGATCGCGTTCGCGTTGCTGTGGACCTTCCCCTGCCTGCAATGCGGACCGGAGATGATCGCGCCGCACGTCTTCCACGTCATCGCGGGCTTCGTGCTGGCGGCGCTACTGGTGGTCTGCGGTTTCATGTTCGGCCCCGACGGCGATGGCGAGGAGATCGAACCGATCTCATCCGGCTCGCTCGCGGCCTATCTGTTCGGCGCGATGCTGATCGTGCTCAACAGCGCGCATGCCGACAGCGCGATGATCGGCTTTGCGCTGCTGACAGCGGGAAGCCTTTTCGTCGCCTGGCGCGCGCCGGCCGCTGCCGGCGCGATCGCCGCCGCGTCGGCCTTCGTCTTCATCGTGTTCGGTGAGTGGGCCGTGCGCCGCAATGTCGACATGCTGGTGCTGCCTGGTGGTGCGATCCCGGGCATCGGCCCGTCCGCGACCGACGGCTCGGTCTCGCTGCATCTCGTCACCGCCGCGCTGTTCGCGGCCGCCTTCGGCATCGCCGGCTTCCTCGCGCAACTGCGCTTTGCCACCACCAAGATCACGGTGACCTGGGCCGCCGCCGCCGTGTTCACGCCAGTCGCGCTGCTGGTCGCACTCTATGCGCGCATCGCGCATCTCGATCGCTCGATCCCGTTCGCGGTCCTTGCCGTGCTGCTCGCAGCCGCCTACGCGGCCGCGACCGAAGCGCTGACCCGGCGCGGCGAGCGGCCGGAACAATCGCCCTCGATCGCGCTGTCGGCAACCGGCGCCCTCGCCTCGCTGGCGCTGGCGCTAACCTTCGCGCTCGACAAGGGCTGGCTCACCATCGCGCTGGCGCTGGTGTCGATGGGCACGGCTTGGCTGTCGGTGCAGCGGCCGATCCCGTTCCTGCGCTGGCTCGCCGCGATCCTCGCCGGCATCGTCGTCCTGCGCATCGGCTACGAGCCGCGCATCGCGGGCGATGCTGTCGGCACAACGCCGATCTTCAACTGGCTGCTGTGGGGCTATGGCGTTCCGGCGCTGTCGTTCTGGGCGGGAAGCCAATTCCTGCGCCGCAACGGCGACGACGTCCCGCTGCGCATGGTCGAATCCGCCGCGATCCTGTTCACGGTGCTGCTGGCCTTCATGGAGATCCGCCACGCGGTCAATGCCGGCGATGTCTATTACGCCAGCGCTGGGCTGGCCGAGGTGGCGTTGCAGGTCGGCGTGACGCTGGCGATGGCGATCGGGCTGGAGCGGCTGCGGCTACGCAGCGGCAGCATCGTCCACAATGTCGGCGCGGTGCTGCTGACCGCGTTCGCCGGGCTTGCCAGCCTGTTCGGATTGCTGGGGCTGGAGAACCCGATGCTGTGGTGGCAGGACGTCGGCGGCAGCTTCATCAATCTCTTGCTGCTCGGCTATGCATTGCCGGCCGCGCTGGCGCTGCTGTTGTCCTACGCGGTGGCGGGGCATCGTCCCGCAAGCTACGCCAACACGATCGCCGCCGGCGCGCTGGTGCTTGCGCTCGCTTACGTCACGTTCGAAATCCGCAGGCTCTATCATGGACCGGTGCTGACGCGCGGCGAGACCACGGGCGCCGAGCAATACACCTATTCGATCGCCTGGCTGATGTTCGGCGTCGCGCTGCTCGGCATCGGCATCGTCGTCAACTCGCAGCGAGCGCGGCTCGCCTCCGCTGCGGTGATCGGGCTGACGATCCTGAAGGCATTCCTGGTCGACATGTCGACACTGTCTGGTGTCTACCGAGCGCTGTCGTTCATGTGTCTGGGCATCGTGCTGGTCGCGATCGGCTGGCTGTATCAGCGGATCCTGTTCCGCAGGCGGGCCGCTCCGCCTGCGCCGCAGGCTGAGGCTTGAAGCTTGTGGTCCTGAACGGCGAAAAGCCTCAGTCGACGGATTCGGCAACCAGCCGAATCCTGAACACGGGCTTGCGGCTCTCGTCGAGCAGCTCCATGTGCCATTCGCTGTCTTGCTTCATGTTGCGCGAAATGCTGCCAAGGAAATTACCGCAGACCTTGGTCATCTCGGCCCATGCCACGTCACGGCTCTCAAACTCCGTCGCGTGGTCGGACGCACCAGCGTAATTGCCATCACTGATACGGAAAAAATATTGCGCCATATGACTACTCAAATCGGTGTCCCCGTCATCCCGCCTGCCGGCGAACGCTAAGGATATTGAGTAGCTATCAACGCGTGGCGACCGCCATCCGTATGACTACGGCTCGGCAGCTATTCCCGCTGGCGCGCAGATGGGACGTTGGAGCGTTTTCGGGCGAAGCCTGTCCCGCGCTTGATGCGGGATGGATACCCGTTCGCGTGAAGAAAACGCGTCAAAACAAGAATCTAGAGCCCCGTTTCCATTCAATGGAACGGATAGGCTCTAGTCGGTGGAGCGGCGCAATTCCGGCGCGCTCTCGACCTTGGCGGGCTCGGCCTTGACCGGCTCGAGCTTCGTCCTTTCGACCTGCGGTGTCTCGACGCGCGACACCTCGGTCGGCGAGGCATCGGCGGATCGGGTGCGCGGGTGCAGCGAGCGCGGACGCGCCACCGCGCGTGCCATCAGCATCTGCTGGCCGCCCTGGTGATGGAAATCGCAGTAGGCGAAGCCCATGCCGGAGACGGAGCCGCGGAACGTGCGGTCGTCCTGCTTGTCGAGATTGAAGCACGGTTCGAAAGGAATGCCCTTCAGCGAGGCGCACACGCTCTGACCGCGGATTTGCAGCGTATTGCCGGGTAGCCGCACGTGACGGATGGGTCCGGAGCCGGAGAACTGGATCGAGCCTGTGGCGCCCAGATCGTCGAGGATACGGCCGGCACCCCGGGTGCCGTCGAAACAGGTGAAGGCGAATACCTTGCCCGCGACGAATTTGCGGGCCTCGTCGGCATTCATGCTGCCTGCGAATGCCGGCACGACCATTGCTCCGGCCGTGACGGCCCCCAACACCAAACGCGCAAGCATGAGCTACTCCACTTACGAGCGCGGGCACCCGCTCCTTGTTGAGCATGATCCCCGCGACCGACGCTACTCGAACGTCTGCGCGAAGACACCCGGCCCCCCGGGATCATGCCGCAAGTCTCTTTACCCGCTGCTTACCATACCAACCGTGGCAACATTGGAGCAGCTTGGTTGGTAAAGTCTGAACGTCCTCAGACTATTTTTACCACGATGCGGCCGCGGACCTGGCCCTCGAGGATTTTCGCGCCATATCCCATGACATCGTCCAAGGCGATTTCATGAGTGATATCAGCCAGTTTTACCTTATCCAGATCGCTGGCGAGGCGCCGCCAGGCAGTCCTGCGGAGCTCGATCGGGCACATCACGGAATCGATGCCGAGAAGGCACACACCCCGCAAAATGAAGGGCGCGACCGACGACGGCAGGTCCATTCCGGCCGCCAGGCCGCAGGCCGCGATGGCACCGCCGTATTTGGTCATCGACAGCAGGTTGGCGAGCGTGGTCGATCCGACGCTGTCGACGCCGCCTGCCCAGCGCTCCTTGGCAAGCGGCTTCGGGGCACCTGACAGTTCGGCGCGGTCGATCACCTCGGTGGCGCCGAGCCCCTTGAGATAGTCGGCCTCCGACATCCGCCCCGTCGAGGCGATGACGTGGTAGCCGAGCTTGGACAGCACGGCGATCGCGACCGAGCCGACGCCGCCGGCCGCACCCGTCACCACGACCGGACCGCTCTTCGGCGTGAGACCGTGCTTCTCCAGCGCCAGCACCGAGAGCATCGCGGTATAGCCGGCGGTACCGACCGCCATCGCGTCACGGGCGGAAATGCCGTCGGGCAGCCGCACCAGCCAGTCACCCTTGACGCGGGCCTTCTCCGCATAGGCGCCGAGATGGGTCTCGCCCATGCCCCAGCCGTTGCAGACGACCTTGTCGCCCGCCTTCCAGTCGGGATGGCTGGAGTGCTCGACGGTGCCCGCGAAATCGATGCCGGCGATCATCGGGAATCGGCGCACCACCGGCGCCTTGCCGGTCAGCGCCAAGCCGTCCTTGTAGTTCAGCGTCGACCATTCGACGCGGACGGTGACGTCGCCGTCCATCAATTCCGCGTCGTCGAATTGGGTCAGTGCGGCGGTGGTACCCTTGTCCGCCTTGTCGATCCTGATTGCCTTGAACGTTGCCACGATGAGCACTCCCCGTAATTCTGGTTTCGGGGGAGTGTTTAACCCATCAGGCAGGCTGCGCAACCGGGCGCACCACAGGCTTTTCAACGATCGGCAGGTTGATCAGCGCCGACAGCACGCCGAACAGCACCGACAGCCACCAGATCGGCGCGTAGGAGCCATACTGTTCGAACACGATGCCGCCGAGCCAGACCCCGAGGAAGCCACCCACCTGATGGCTGACGAAGGCGAAGCCATAGAGCGTGGAGAACCAGCGGGTGCCGAACATCAGCGCGACCAGCGCCGAGGTCGGCGGCACGCTCGACAGCCACAGCAGCCCCGAGACCGCGCCGAACGCAATCGCCGAGAACGGCGTCACCGGGAACGAGATGAAGGCGACGGTCGCCAGCGCGCGCGAGAAGTAGATCACCGAGAGGAGGTAGCGCTTCGGGAAGAAATTCTGCAGCCAGCCGACGCTGAGCGAGCCGACGATGTTGAACAGGCCGATCGCCGCAACCACCCAGCCGCCGGTGGTCGCCGCAATGCCGCGGTCGGCCAGATAGGCCGGCAGATGGATGGTAATGAAGGCAAGCTGGAAGCCGCAGGTGAAGAAGCCGAGCACCAGCAGCACATAGGAGCGATGGCCGAAGGCCTCGGCGAGCGCGGTCTTGAACGACTGCTGGTCGGCGGCCGGCACGTTACCGGTCGCGGCGGGCGGCGTCGCAAGCGCGAGCGAGAGCGGCACGATCAGCAGCATCAGCGCGCTGAACACGACGAGCGCGGTCTGCCAGCCGAAATTGTCGATCATCGCAACGCCGAACGGCGCGAACAGGAACTGGCCGAACGAACCGGCGGCGGTGCCGGCGCCGAGCGCGATACCGCGCTTCTCCGGCGGCAACAGCTTGCTGAACGCCGCCAGCACCAGATTGAACGAGGAGCCCGACAGGCCGAAGCCGATCAGCACGCCGGCGCTGATGTCGAGCGACAATGAGGTGGTCGAGTAGCGCATCAGCAGCAGGCCGGCGGCATACAGCAAGGCGCCGACGATCATGACACGCAGCAGGCCGAAGCGGTCGGCAATGGCGCCTGCGATCGGCTGGCCGAGCCCCCACAACAGGTTCTGCAGCGCGATGGCAAGGCCGAACACGTCGCGGCCCCAGGCGAACTCACGGCCCATCGGCTGCACGAAGAAGCCGAGGCTGGAGCGCGGGCCGAAACTCAATAGCGCGATCGCACAGCCGCAAACGATGATGACGAGCGGCGTGCGCCAGCTGCCGGACGTCGGTCGAAGATCCCCGGTGGTAACGGCCATGTTGTCTTCCCCCGCAAACGCTGCGGGGGAACCGCCCCGCGAACGTTACCGGGAGTTAATGCACCTGCATGAAAAGCCCAAGAGCGACCGTAGAAAAATATTCGCCCGCAAGGCAGCTCTGCAGAATCCGAGAGGATGACGAGCGTCATTCCGGGGCATGCCGAACCTGGAACCGAAGGCCGGAGGCGCTATCGCTTGGCGCTGGCCTGCTCGGCCGAGCTCTGGGCGGCTTCGGCGAGTTGCGCCGAGATCTTGGCGGTCTCGGCCGGGTTGCCCCAGCTCGGCGCATCGCTGCCGTCGCCCCAGGCGCGCGGGCGATAGAAGGTGTGGACGCCGAACTTGTACATCTTCTTCATTTCGCTGACCCAGGACGGCCGCACCCAATAGGCGTGGTAGTGGGTCGAGCGATCGACTTCCGGCAGCCACAATTTGCCGTCGAGGATCGCCTTCGAGATCTTCTTGGCGCGGTCCCACATGTCGGGCTCGCGGACCACGTCGGGAATGTTGTCGCAGGCGAAGGTGAACTGGCAGGCATAGTGGCGGTTCTTGTTCTGGTAGACCACGCCGCACACCGTCTCCGGATATTTGCCGGAGAAGGCTCGGTTCAGCACCACCTGGGCGACCGCGATCTGGCCGCGCACCGCTTCGCCACGCGCTTCGAAATAAACCGCCTCGGCAAGGCACTTCTCCGACTTGGCGCGCGACTTCGCGTCGAACAGGCCGAGCCGTTCCGCCGGCGTCTTGGTGTGCTGGTCGTCGGCGTTGACCTCGCCCTTCGGCGCGATGCTCTCGCCCATCTCGCCGGCCTTGACCGGGCCGTCGGCATCGACCGGCAGTGACGCCATAACCTTCAGGTCGGGATCAGGCTGCGCTGCGGGCGCCACGACGACCGGCGCCTCGCCGGGCTGCCAGCGCTCGAGATTCTCGGGCGTGCCGAGCGATGAGCCGAAGAACAGGCTGGCGGTCTTGAATGCGAACGGGTCGCGCGTGTGCGCTGCATCGGCAGGCGGCGCGGCGGCTGGCTTGGCGGGCGCCGGCTTCAGATCATCGAGCGGACTGGCCTCGAGCGACATCGACACGTCGTATTGCTGCGGCGACGGCGTGGCATATTGCGGCAGTGGCGGCGCACGCAGCGCCTCCTGCAATTCGGGATCGAGCGGCGCGTTGTCGGCCGGCGCGGTCGCGGTCTTCATGCCCTTGACCGACGCATTCGATGTCGCGGGATCCTCGTTCGCCGGAGCCGGGTTCGCGGGCTGTGCCGGATCGGCCTGGTCCGGCCGCCCGACGACGAGACGATCGCCCTTCAGGGTGCGATCGACCTTGGGGAAATCGGATGCCTGGTAGCGCGGCGGCGGCGCTGTGATCGGATTGTGCGTCACCGTGCCGGTGACGTCGACGCTCGAACTGTCGAGCCGCGCGAGCAGGATTTGCGGATCCTGCGGCGCCGAAGTTCCGATCGGACGGCCGAAGCTGTAGGTCGCGACCTGGATGGAGCCGACCGCGGAGGCGAAGACGCGCTTCTGCCAACGCTCGGCGACGCCGGGCTGCCGGGCCAAAAGCGAGGCAATATCCTGATATCCGAGCTCGGTCGGCATCAAGGCGAAGATGCTGAGACCGAGACCGAAGAGCGCAAGACGTGCGCCCTTCGGCTGGTTACGCGACACAAACATCGTAC
This sequence comes from Bradyrhizobium sp. C9, assembly GCF_002532045.1. GTDB lineage: Bacteria > Pseudomonadota > Alphaproteobacteria > Rhizobiales > Xanthobacteraceae > Bradyrhizobium. The sequence continues at coordinate 23,983 of NZ_NWTG01000019.1, forward strand.
GCTCACGCAACGCTTACTGAGTGCAATCGAACGCGGTACATCCGCGCAATTCGACCTTTCCCGTTGCTAACTTGTTTAGGTTGCCGCGGAGTTAATCGGCGTTGCCCGCGCGCTACACTCAAGCGATCGCAGTGGTGTCGCGCCTTGCATCACACGGCTTGGTGAATGCGCGGCGCATGAAAGTCGTAAACACCGGATCAACGAGGATGGTGAATAAAGTATTGCAAGCCTCCACCGTCATTGCGAGGAGCGCCAGCGACCAAGCAATCCATCGACCCGCATGCGCGGTGAGATCGATTGCTTCGCTTCGCTCGCAATGACGGCGCATCGGCAACGGCCTCAACAAACAAAAATGGCCGGGACTTCGTCCCGGCCATTGTCGTCACCGATTTGTTCGATCGCTCACGCCTGGCTGGCGATCTCCTTGCCGAGCGCGGCCTGGGCCGCGGCGAGACGCGCGATCGGCACGCGATAGGGCGAGCACGAGACGTAATCGAGGCCGACCTCGTGGCAGAACGCCACCGACGCGGGATCGCCGCCGTGCTCGCCGCAGATGCCGACCTTGAGGCTCGGCCGCGTCTTGCGGCCGCGCGTCACGCCGATCCTGACCAGCTCGCCGACACCGTCGCGATCGACCGAGATGAACGGATCGATCTCGAGAATGCCCTTGGCGACATAGGTGCCGAGGAAGCTAGCGGCGTCGTCGCGGCTGATGCCGTAGGTGGTCTGCGTCAGATCGTTGGTGCCGAAGGAGAAGAACTCCGCGGTCTCCGCCACCTCGCCAGCCATCAGGCAGGCGCGCGGCAGCTCGATCATGGTGCCGACCTGGTAACTGAGCTTGGCGCCGGTTTCCTTCATCACCGCCTTGGCCATGGCATCGATCCGCGCCTTGACCAGATCGAACTCGGCCTTGGTCGCGATCAGCGGCACCATCACCTCGAGACCGACCGGCTTGCCGGTGCGCTTGCCGGCTTCGACCGCCGCCTCGAAGATCGCGCGCGCCTGCATCTCGGCGATTTCAGGATAGGCGATCGCGAGACGGCAGCCGCGGAAGCCGAGCATCGGGTTGAACTCGGACAGTTCGCGGGCGCGGTCGGCGAGCTTGCGCGGATCGGTGTTCATGGCGCGCGCCACTTCCTCGATCTCGGCCTGGGTGTGCGGCAGGAACTCATGCAGCGGCGGATCGAGCAAGCGGATCGTGACGGGCAGGCCCTTCATGATCTCGAACAGCTCGACGAAGTCGGCGCGCTGCATCGGCAACAGCTTCGACAGCGCGGCGCGGCGCGACTGCTCGTCCTCGGAGAGGATCATCTCGCGCACGGTGCGGATGCGGGTCTCCTCGAAGAACATGTGCTCGGTGCGGCACAGGCCGATGCCTTCGGCGCCGAACTTCACCGCGGTGCGCGCGTCGTCGGGCGTGTCGCCGTTGACGCGGACGCCGAGCTTGCGGACCTCGTCGGCCCAGCCCATCAGCGTGCCGAACTCGCCGGACAGTTCCGGCTCGATCATCGGCATGCGGCCGGCCAGCACCTGCCCGACCGAGCCGTCGATGGTGATGACGTCGCCGGTCTTGTAGGTGCGCGAGCCCACGCTCATGGTGCCGCGGCCGTAGTCGACACGGATGGTGCCGCAGCCGGAGACGCAGGGCTTGCCCATGCCGCGCGCGACCACCGCAGCATGCGACGTCATGCCGCCGCGGGTGGTCAGGATGCCTTCCGCGGCATGCATACCGTGGATGTCTTCCGGGCTGGTCTCGATGCGGACCAGGATCACCTTGCGGCCGTCGGCCTGCAGCTTGGCCGCTTCGTCCGACGAGAACACGATCTCGCCGGAGGCAGCACCGGGCGATGCCGGCAGGCCGGTCGCGATCACGTCGCGCTTGGCGGCGGGATCGATGGTCGGGTGCAGCAGCTGGTCCAGCGAAGCCGGATCAATCCGCGTCACCGCGTCCTTGCGCGAGATCAGGCCTTCATTGGCGAGCTCGACCGCGATGCGCAGCGCCGCCTTCGCGGTGCGCTTGCCGCCGCGGGTCTGCAGCATCCACAGCTTGCCCTGCTCGACCGTGAACTCCATGTCCTGCATATCGCGGTAGTGCTTCTCGAGCTGCGTGTAGATCCGCGTCAGCTCCTTGAAGGCGACCGGCATCGCGGCTTCCATCGACAGCTTGTCGGAGCCGGATTCCTGGCGCGCCTCCTCGGTGATGTCCTGCGGGGTGCGGATGCCGGCGACGACGTCCTCGCCCTGCGCGTTGATCAGGAACTCGCCGTACAGCTTGCTCTCGCCGGTCGAGGGGTTGCGGGTGAAGGCAACACCGGTCGCCGACGTCTCGCCCATGTTGCCGAACACCATCGCCTGCACGTTGACGGCGGTGCCCCAGGATTCCGGGATGTCGTGCAGCTTGCGGTAGGTCACCGCGCGCGCGTTCATCCAGGATGAGAACACCGCGCCGATCGCGCCCCACAGCTGGTCGTGCGGATCCTGCGGGAATTCGTGGCCGGTCTCCTTGGCGACCGCTTCCTTGTACTTGCCGACCAGCTCGACCCAGTCGTCGCCGGTGAGGTCGGTGTCGAGCGAATAGCCCTGGCCGTCCTTGAAGGTGTCGAGGATGTCCTCGAAATGATGATGCTCGAAGCCGAGCACCACGTCCGAATACATCGTGATGAAGCGGCGATAGCTGTCATAGGCGAAGCGGCGGTCACCGGAGAGCTCAGCGAGCGCTTCGACCGTGCGGTCGTTGAGGCCGAGATTGAGCACGGTGTCCATCATGCCCGGCATCGAGGCGCGCGCGCCCGAGCGGACCGAGACCAGCAGCGGATTCTTGGCATCGCCGAAGGTCTTGCCGGTCAGCTTGCCGACATAGTCGAGCGCCTTCTCAACCTGTGATTTCAGTTCCTTCGGATAGGTCTTGTCGTGGTCGTAGAAATAGGTGCAGACCGAGGTCGGGATGGTGAAGCCGGGAGGCACCGGAAGGCCGAGATTGGCCATTTCCGCCAAGTTGGCGCCCTTGCCGCCGAGCAGATCGCGCAGGGTCGCCTGGCCCTCGGCCTTGCCGTCGCCGAATGTATAGACCCACTTGCCGGCCTTGATCGCCGGCGGAGTCGCCTTTTTCGCGGCGGTAACGGCCTTTGCCGGCGCCTTGCTGGCGGGCTTTGCAGCCGGCTTCGCAGTCGATTTGGCGGCGGGTTTCGGCGCCGGCTTCGGGGCGCTCTTCTTCAGCGCCTTGCGCGCCGGAGCGGCCTTCCGGGCCGGTGCCGAGGACTTTGATTTCGCTGCAGTTTTCTCGGCAGTTTTCTTGGACTTCGCGACGGCTTTGGCCATGTCAGACAACAATCCGAAAAGAGGGGTCGAAGATGCGCGCCTTACACCATTTTGGGGGGTTCCGCGCAAGCCGCGAAACCCCGCTTTCCCGCTACAGGTGCAGCCAGCGCAGCAGGCCCATCCCCACGAGCCCGACGAAGATCAGGTAGATCGCGACGATGTAGTTGAGCAGCCGCGGCATGATCAGGATCAGGACGCCTGCAGCCAGGGCAACGATGGCAGGCAGATGCCCAGCGGTGATGGTCATTGAAGTGTTCTCCGGCAGTTTTTTGGAGGAGCGAATCGAGCGGCAGTTTATCCGCTGCGGGGGTTCCCACATCAAGACGCATGGCGCCGCAACAGGTTCCCGCAACCCACGAAAATTGCTCCAAATTGCCGCGTTTGTGGCGGCAGTTTTTCCGGAACATCACCGCCGCAGATGCATTGGCTCGCCGTGCGCATCGGCCAAGGCCGGCGCGCGCGTATAAGGAATGGAGCGAGCCATGCGAAACAGAATACTTGCCGTTGCAGCGGTTGCTGCTGCGATCACGGTGCCGGCTGTTGCCGCACAGGCCCAGACCGTCGGCGTTGTCCGCGGTGGCCCGCCGGTTGCAGTCGAGGATGACGAGGGCATTGCGATCGAGCAGCGCCCGGCATTCCGCGAATACATCGTGCGCGAGCGCGTGCCGAACTACACCGTTCCGGATCGCGTCGTGGTCGGCACCGTGCTGCCGGATGCCGGCGTAACTTATTACGACGTACCGCAACGATTCGGCGCGACGCCCTATCGCTACACCGTCGTGAATGGCGAGACCGTTCTGGTCGAGCCGCGTTCGCGACGGATCGTTCAGGTGGTCGAGTAGCTCAGCGTTAGCATGATCGCCTGAACGAACAGTCCGGGCGCCGCGCAAGCGGATGTGCGCGCAGATCGACCGGACCAGAAAGCCCCGCCCGGCCTCCCCACCGGGCGGGGTTCTTCTGTTGTAAAGCAAGATGGTGTCGTGCTGGATCGGTCTTGCGGCGGACTGGCTCACCTCTCCCGCTTGCGGGGTCGAGACGAGCGAAGCTCGCTCTTAGGTCGCATCGTATCGAAGATGCGATGCGGGTGGGGGCTCTCTCCGCGATGTGACTCGCGGAGAGAGCCCCCACCCCAACCCTCCCCCGCAAGCGGGAGAGGGGGCGAACCGCCTTCGCGGTGCTATTCGATCTAATCTCATCGTGTTCTAGTGTCGTCGCGACCTACGATTTCAGGATCGAGAGCAGCGTCGAGGTCGACTTGTAGTTCTTGATCGCAGCGTCCTGGAAATCCTGTGTCCAGTTGGCCGCCTGGCGTTCCTCTGCACTCATCGAGGAATATTGCTTGAGGATGCCGAGGCTGAATTGGCGCGGATCGCCGGCGGACTGGCTCTGCTTCAGCGCATCGAGCACGGCAAGACGGGTCCGCGTATTGAGTTCCTGCTTGGCGGCGAAGATCTCCTCGCCCGAAAACTTCTTGTCCTGGTTCAGCGAGATCGACGACAGCGAGCGGTTGTCGAGCGAGGACAGATCAGCGAGCTGTCCGGTCTTGCGTCTGGAATCGTACACCAGTTCCTTGCCGTTCTTCGCCGCCTCGCTCTTCTGCCGATCGAGGAAGGCGCGCGCATCGCTCGCCACGCTGCCGAAATCGCGTGGCTTACCCGTCGTGGGCGACGTCGTCCCCGCCAGCGCGGCCGCGATCGGGTCGCCTGAAATTCCCGTCGGCGCCTTGTTCGGATCCTGCTGCGTCGCCTGAACCCCGTTCAGCACCGCGGCGCGCTGATTGGCCCAGGTCGCGGTTGCCTTTTCCTCGTCGCTGGCGCCGTCGAGATAGTCGAGCGCCGACTTGTAGCTGACGCTGTAGTCGCCGGTCAGGCGGGTGGTCGCAAGCGACGGCGCCAAGGCCTTGTCGAAGCGCTGCTTCAGCTCGGTGGCGGCGACCGCCTGCTCGTCCGGGGTGAATTTGCCGCCATTATTGGTCGAGATCGCAAACAGCGAGCGGCGATCCAGGGTCGAGAGATCGATCGTGGTCTTGCCGTCGACGATCGGCTTCGTCACCCCCGCGGCCGTGTAGAGCCGGTCGAGCGTGACGCGCGCGTCATGGGTGACGGTCGCGAAATCCGGCAGCGGCGCCTTGGCCGGTATCTTGGCAAGCTGCGCACGGGCGGCATCCGACAGCGTGAGGTTGGTTGCAGCGCCAGGTGTCGCGGGCGCCGACAGGTCGCCGGCCGTGCCGTCGCCTGACAATGTCGACGCCAGCGAGGGCGTCGCGGCGGCCCGCGCATAGGCCGAGCCATATTGGGCGTAGGGATTGGGCGTGGTGCCGATCGAGGTCATCGGGGAGGTCCCTGCATTGGCGCGAGGGGCGATTTCTTAAGAAATCGTTGACTCGCCAGGACCCTCGCAGGGCATGGTTAATAAATTGCAAATTGTTTCAAAGTATTTCTAACGCGACACATCTCGCGGAGGCAGCCAGTTACCGGTCGACGACCCAGGCGTGGCGCCGCTGGGTGAAGACCGACTGCGACGGCGCGGGAAAATCGGGGTCGGCGAAGGCGCCGACCGCAACGCCGATCAGATCCGGCGCGCGAGCGGGCTCCCAATAGACCGACGATCCGCAATTCGGGCAGAAATGAAACACCACCGGAGAGCCGCTGCCGCCGATGCGGCTGTAGTCACGCGCCTCGCCCTGCGGAGCGACATCGGCGCGCGGAAAGAAGGCCGCGACGCCGTAGGTGCTGCCGGTCCGCTTCTGGCACTCCAGGCAATGACACAGTGATACCATGACAGGCTCGCCCCGACAGGTGATGCGGAGCTGTCCGCAGGCGCATGTCGCGAGCCGCGCCATCATCGCCTGCCCTTGCGTGCGACCAGCCGGTGAATGACCTTGCCGGACGAGGCGCTGACGACCTCAGCATCGAGCAGCAATTCGGCCGCCGCCAACTCAGCCCGCACCAGCGCGGTATCGAACGCCGCGTAGAGCCGGCCATGCCCATCGCGCGCGTCGTCACCTCTGGTGACGCGCCAGCTCAGATAGAAGATGCCGCCGGGCTTCACGATGTCGAACATGCGGCGCACCGACGGCGCTACAGCAACGTGATCGAGATGCATGATCACGGTCTCGCACAGCACATTGTCGAAACTGTCGGCGGCGATGCCGGACAGCTCGGGCAGTTCGGCGTGGATGAAGCGCAGCGCCGGGTAGCGGGTGCGCGCTTCCGCGAGCAGGCCCTCGGAGGCATCAAAGCCGTCGGCCGGGAAGCCATTGGCATTCAACCAGGCCACCTCGCGGCCGCTGCCGCAGCCGATATCGGCGGTCGCGCCGCCCTTGATGAAGAATTGCCCGACGATCTCCTGCAGATCGCGAGGTGCCGGCTGCTCGTGCCAGTCCTGCGCAAACGCCGCCGCCTCCTTGTCGTAAGCGGCGAGCGTTGCACGGTCCATTGGTCAGCCCTCGATCCGGGAGAAATCTGCCACCGCACGCGTCGCGGCACGGATCTCGTTGAGCAGCTTCAGGCGGTTTTCGCGCACCTTCGGGTCATCGTCGTTGACCTTGACCTTATCGAAGAACGCATCCACCGCCGGACGCAGCTTCGCCATCGCGCTCATCGCGCCGGCGAAGTCCTCCTTGGCGACGGCGGCGGAGGCCTCGGCCTTCACCTGGTCAATCGCCTTCGCCAAGGTTTTCTCTTCGTCGAGCTTGTAGAGCGCGGCGTCGGGCGCGCCGTCGAAGGTACGCTTGTCCTTCTTCTCCTCGATGGCGAGGATGTTGCTGGCGCGCTTGGTGCCCGCGAGCAGGTTCTTGCCGTCATCGCTGTCGAGGAATTTGCCGAGCGCCTCGACGCGGCGCACCACGAGCAGCAGATCGTCCTGGCCGCCGAGCGAGAACACGGCGTCGACGAGATCGTGACGCGCGCCCTGGTCGCGAAGCTGGACCTTCAGACGATCCGAGATGAAAGAGCTGACACCACCAGCGCTCCATGCATCAAACGCTGATTCAAGCGTGCCCCGGATCGTTTCGGCCGGCTTAGCCCACGCTTCGACGCCCGAGCGTACGTGTGAGTTGCCTTGCTCGATATAGCCGGCAACTGCGTGGCCTAAGACCTCAGCCAGATGAACGCGATGCTCATTCGCGATCAAGATTCGAATCACACCTAATGCCGCGCGTCGCAACGCGTACGGGTCCTTCGATCCGGTGGGCTTCTCATCAATCGCCCAGAATCCAACCAGCGTGTCGAGCTTGTCCGCCAGCGCCACCGCGACGCTCACCGGGTCGGTCGGCACGCGATCGGTCGGCCCCTGCGGCTTCCAGTGCTCCTCGCTCGCGGCAGCAACCGAGGCATCCTCGCCCTGCGCCAGCGCGTAGTACTTGCCCATCAGGCCCTGCAATTCGGGGAATTCGCCGACAACTTCGGTCAGCAAATCCGCCTTCGCCAGCCGCGCGGCGCGTTTGGTCTTCTCGACATCGGCGCCGACCAGCGGCGCGATCTCGGCGGCGAGGCGTTCGATCCGCTTGATGCGCGCAGCCTGCGTGCCGAGCTTCTCGTGGAACACGATCTGCTCGAACTTCGACAGCCGGTCTTCCAGTCTGGTCTTAAGATCGGTCTCGTAGAAGAACTTCGCGTCCGACAGCCGCGGGCGGATCACGCGCTCGTTGCCGGCGACGATGGTCTTGCCGCCGTCGGGGGCCTCGATGTTGGCGGTCAGCACGAACTTGTTGGTCAATTTCCCCGTCTTGGGATCCTTGACCACGAAGCACTTCTGGTTGTTGCGGATGGTGGCGCGAATCACTTCATCCGGGATCGACAAGAATTCCTTCTCGAACGATCCCATCATCACGACCGGCCATTCGACGAGTCCTGAAACCTCGTCGAGCAGCACCTGATCCTCGACCAACTCGAGGCCCTGCGCGAACGCCAGTTCCTTGGCGTCCTCGAGGATGATGTCCTTGCGCGCCTGCGGATCGAGGATCACCTTGGCGGCCTTCAACTTGGCCTCGTAGTCCTCGAAGCGGCGCACGCTGATCGCACCAGGTGCCATGAAGCGGTGGCCGTAGGTGGTCTGCCCGGCCTCGATGCCGTCGACCGAGAATTTCACGACATCAGGCTCTTCGGTCTCGAGCCCAAAAGTCGCGGTGATGGCGTGCAGCGGGCGCACCCAGGTGAGCGAGCCTGATTTCGCCGAACGCGCGCCCCAGCGCATCGATTTCGGCCAGGGGAAGGTGCGGATGATCACCGGGATCATCTCCGCGATCACGTCGATCGCGGCGCGGCCGGGTTTTTCGATCAGCGCGATGTAGAAATCGCCCTTCGCATCTTTCTGGATCTTGGCTTCGTCCAGCGACTTGAGACCGGTCGCTTTCAGAAAGCCCTGCACCGCCGCATCCGGGGCGCCGATCTTCGGGCCGCGACGCTCGCTCTTCAAATCGGGCTGGCGCGCGGGAATGCCGTGCACGGTCAGCGCGAGGCGGCGCGGGGTCGCGAACGCCTTGGCGCCTTCATAGACGAGGCCGTCGGCGACGAGCTTGTCCGTCACCATGCGGCGCAGATCGTCCGCCGCCTTGGCCTGCATGCGGGCGGGGATTTCTTCGGAGAACAGCTCGAGGAGAAGATCGGGCATCAGACCGCCCTGCCCGTTTCAGTGTGGATCCAAGCCTCGCCGCAGGCCTTCGCCAGATCGCGCACGCGGCCGATATAGCTCTGCCGCTCCGTCACCGAGATGACGCCGCGGGCGTCCAGCAGGTTGAACACGTGGCTCGCCTTGATGCATTGGTCGTAGGCCGGCAAGGCCATCAGATGTTCCTTTTGATTGCCTCCCTCACGCCAGCCGGCGGCGAGATATTTGCGGCAGGCCTCTTCCGCCATCCTGAACTGCTCGAACAGCATCGCGGTGTCGGCGTACTCGAAATTGTGCCGCGAATATTCCTGCTCGGCCTGCAGGAAGACGTCGCCATAGGTGACCTTCTCGGCGCCCTCGCGGCCGTTGAAGTTGAGGTCGTAGACGCGGTCGACGCCCTGCACATACATCGCGAGCCGCTCGAGCCCGTAGGTGAGTTCGCCCGCGACCGGCGCGCATTCGACGCCGGCGACCTGCTGGAAGTAGGTGAACTGCGACACCTCCATGCCGTCGCACCAGCATTCCCAACCCAAACCCCAGGCGCCCAAGGTCGGGCTCTCCCAGTCGTCCTCGACGAAGCGGATGTCATGGACGGCGGCGTCGATGCCGATCGCGGCCAGCGACTTCAGGTACAGGTCCTGAAGGTTCGGCGGCGACGGCTTCATGATCACCTGGAACTGGTAGTAGTGCTGCAGGCGGTTGGGATTTTCGCCGTAGCGACCGTCCTTGGGCCGCCGCGAGGGCTGCACATAGGCCGCGTTCCACGGCTTTGGCCCCAGGGCGCGCAACGTGGTCGCGGGATGGAAGGTGCCGGCGCCCATTTCCATGTCGTAGGGCTGCAGGATGACGCAACCCTGCTCGGCCCAGAATCGCTGGAGAGCCAGGATGAAGCCCTGGAACGAACGTTCCGGGCGCATGTGGTCAGGCAGGGCGTCCATCGTCAGTACAGGTCTCGCGAGGGGGTTTGAAGCGCGCGGGACCGTATCGGCGGCAGCCAATGGAATCAAGGCGATGGGAGTGCTGGGCGTCATTCCGGGATGGTCCGAAGGACCAGACCCGGAATCTCGAGATTCCGGGTTCTATGCTTCGCATAGTCCCGGAATGACGGGTGATATCTAGCCCGGGCGATAGGCCCCGGTCACGGGGTCGCGGCGCAGGGTCTTGATTTCGCTCGCACGCGACGCCTCGGCCACGCGGGACAATCGCGCCTCTTCCAGTTCCTGGTTGATCCGGACGGCTGTCTTGTATGCCCAGCGGACCACGGCCAGGCCACCCAGGACGCCTGCGAATGCAATCAGCGGCGGCATCGGTCGATCCTTGTCGTTCACGTCTGTCAGGCCCCCAATGGACGGTATTCTTGCGCAAGCCGGCCTGCGCCGCAATCGCGCTTTTGGGGCTAAATGGCGCGCTCAAATCCCCGTGTTCACAGCCCGAATCTGGCCCAAATCGCCCTTGTTTCAACCGCCGAGATCAAATCGTCCGGCAGGCTTGCCAGCCCGTCCAGCGCCGCCATCGAGCCCGCGCCGGGCGCCCGCCGGCCGAGCAGGCCGGACAGCATGCCGCTCGCGGGCGCGATGACCGGGGTCAGCACCTTCTCGCCATAGCGGGCCCGCAGCGTCGCGCGCAGGTCGCCGATGCCGTCGGCAAGCCCGAGCCCGATCGCGGTCTCGCCGGCCCAGTACTCGCCGGTGAACAACTCGTCGTCGGGTCCCTTCAGGCGGCTGCCGCGGCTCTGTTTCACCAGCGCAATGAAGATCGCATGGATCTCGCGTTGGATCGACTTCAGCCGGGCGACGTCGTCGGGGTTTTCGGGAAGAAACGGATCGAGCATCGCCTTGTGCGCGCCCGCCGTATAGAGCCGCCGCTCGACCCCGATCTTCTTGATCAGCCCCTCGAGGCCGAAGCTGCCGCCGACCACGCCGATCGAACCCAGGATCGAGGACGGGTCGCAATAGATCTCGTCGCCCGCGCAGGCGATCATGTAACCGCCGGAGGCCGCAACGTCCTCGATGAACACCAGCACCGGCAGCTTCTTCTCGGCAGCTAGTTGCCGGATCCGCAGATAGATCTGCCGCGACTGCACCGGCGAGCCGCCCGGCGAATTGATCACCAGCGCCACTGCCTTGGCATTCCGGGTGCCAAAGGCGCGCTCCAGCACCTTGGCGACGCCGGCGAGCGACATGCCGGGCCGCAGCGGCGTCACCGCGCCGATCACGCCCGACAGCCGCACCACCGGCACGACGGACATGCCGCGCCGGAAACGTGCCGGCAACATTCCCTGCACGCGTTCGAGCCATCCCGAACGTCCTCCAGAATGTCCTTGGCGATCACTTAATTGTTCACTCATGCCGTTACCTCGGATTAACCACTTCTTATCACGCCAGTGTCATTGGATTTCGTGGAACGCGTTTTGCATTTTGTCATTGGGGCTGCAATGCGCGGGCGGAGAGGGACCCATGAAGATCTACCTGCTGATTTTGCTGATCGGGACGCTCCTCACGGCGATCCACTTCACATCCAGGCCGGATCGCCAGTCGGAAACGGCCCCGCAGTAACTTTGTGCCAGTGACGATGCGGGCAGAGCGACTGCCCGCTAACGCCGCGCCAGCGGCAATTCTCCCTTCCCAGCCAAGATCTCCTGCACCCATTTATTGGGCACACCTGACTCTTCATTGAGCAACAGCGCGGCATGCAGCCGCGTCGGCGCCCGGCCCCCCTTGGTGGCCCGTACCAGGATTCGGATCGCCGGCGAGGCTGCCTCGCCATGAACCGGCAGGATCTCGAGGCTGCCGAAGCCGCGGTCCAGCGCGGCCAGCACCTCGGCGATCCCGTCGGCCCGCCAGATCATTGCAAGCCTTCCGTTCGACCTCAAAATCCGCCGCGCGACGTGAACCCAGCTAGCCAGCGTGGTCGCAGTCGCGACATGGGCGCGCTGCCGCACGCCGTCCGGCGAGGCGCGATGCCTGGTGGAATCGTTGAACGGCGGGTTCATCAGCACGACGTCGGCACTGTCGGGTCCAAGGCCCGCGTCGTCGAACGCTGAAGCGCCGGCCTCGATATCGAGCACGATTACCTCGGCCTTGATCGCGTTGGCGCCGGCGTTATTCCGGGCAAGCTCGGCCAATGCAGGGTCGATTTCGACCAGAACCAGATCGATCCCCCCCACCCGCCTTGCCACCGCCAGTCCGGCGGCGCCGACGCCGGAGCCGAGATCGACGACCCGGTCGCCTGATCGCGCCGGCGTTGATGCTGCCAGCAGGATCGCGTCATGGCCGGCGCGGTGGCCGCTGCGCGGCTGCCGCAGCCGCAATTGCCCGCCGAGGAATCCGTCTTCGGTGATCTCGGCCGCGGAAGACTGGTTTTTTGACGCGCTTTCTTGACGCGAACCGGGGCCCACTTCGCTTGAAAACGCCCTGGTCATTCGGCCCGCAATTCGTGGCCCAGGCCGGCATCGGTCAGGAGCTGGCGGGCCTCGTGGTTGTCGTCCTCGTGCACCAGGATCCGCCGCGGCAGCACGCCGAGCGAGCCCTCGATGATGCTCATGTTCTGGTCCAGCACCAGATGATGGATGTTAGCGCTGTCGAGCAGCGCGCCGACGGCGGAGACCAGCACCACGTCATTGGTCCGTACCAATTCCCGCAAAACCCACTCTCCTCTCCGCCCGGCTGTGCGGCCAATGCGTCACATGTCAACAACTTCGAGGCCTTGCCGCACACCTTCGCAGTTTCTATTGTTATAGCTGAGCTAGTGCGAATTCGGCAAAATTGGAGACCAGCGTGGCGGTTATTGTACCCTTCGAAAGCCCGTCCAATGCTTCGATCGACGGGCTGGTGGGACTTGTCGCCGCCGACATGGAGCGCGTCAACGCGACCATCCTTTCGCGGACCGGCTCCGAGGTCACCATGATCCCCGAGGTCGCCAATCATTTGATCTCCTCCGGCGGCAAGCGGCTGCGCCCGATGCTGACCCTGGCGATGGCCCAGCTCGCCGACTATTCCGGCGACGGCCATATCAAGCTCGCCGCCGCGGTCGAGTTCATGCACACCGCGACCCTGCTGCATGACGACGTGGTCGACGAGAGCGAGCTGCGCCGCGGCAAATTGTCCGCGCGGATGCTGTGGGGCAACGAGGCCAGCGTGCTGGTCGGCGACTTCCTGCTCGGCCAGGCATTCCGGATGATGGTCGAGGTCGGCTCGCTGCGCGCGCTCGACATCCTCTCCGCGGCCGCCGCCACCATCGCCGAGGGCGAGGTGATGCAGCTTGCCGCCGCCAAGAACACCGCGACCACCGAGGACGAGTATCTCGCCGTGATCCGCGGCAAGACGGCGGAGCTGTTCGCTGCGGCCTGCGAGGTCGGCCCTGTGATCGCCAACCGGCCCAAGGCCGAGCAGACCGCGTGCCGCTCGGTCGGCATGAATCTCGGCATCGCCTTCCAGCTCGTCGACGACGTGCTCGACTATGGCGGCAAATCCGCAAAACTCGGCAAGAATGTCGGCGACGATTTCCGCGAGGGCAAGATCACGCTTCCGGTGGTGCTCGCCTTCCGCCGCGGCAACGACACCGAGCGCCAGTTCTGGATCCGCGCACTGGAGCGCGGCGAGATCGGATCAGCCGATCTCGATCACGCGATCGGGCTGATGACCAAGCACCGCGCGCTGGAGGACACCATCAGCCGCGCCCAGCACTACGGCGCAATGGCAGTCGACGCGCTGGCGCTATTCCCGTCCTCGCCGATGAAGACGGCGCTGGAACAGGTCGTCGCGTTCTGCCTCGCACGTTCGCATTAGGTCGCGCCTCACCCACAACTGTCGTCCCGGCGAAGGCCGGGACCCATAACCACAGGGCTGCGTTGTTGAAGCGCGCAGTGGCCCCAGCTTTGCAAACCAATTGGCGTTCGTGGTTGGGTCCCGGCCTTCGCCGGGACGACAGCGAGTTTGTGACGCCGTTTGCAATCAAATATTGGTAGCGATCAAACGTTCGCCACACCCGCGACCTTCAACTTCACGTCCTGCACGCAGTCGAGCACCGCGTTGAACACGGCTTTCGGAATTCGTACCCGCTCATCTCGATCGAGTGCATCGAGTTCATCGACGTGAGCATCAGGCTCACAACTGACGCTTGCCAGCCGGTCGAAGAACGACAGATCGAGTTCGCTGTCCTGCATGCGCATGGCACCCCAAACGTCCCATGGCAGCATCTCGCGATTGTTCAGCGCGCAGATGTCGCGGACAAGATTGCCTGCGATGAACCAAAGTCCGTGCATGTCGAGGATGCCGAAGGCGCCGGGATCGCGGCGCCCGGCGCGGCAGAGCGACCAGGCATCGCCGGCGACCAGGAACTGATCTCGCGGCACATCCGCCGCATCGAACCCGATCCCGAACAGCTCGCGCTGCCGATCGTCGATCTGGGAATCGAACAATACCCAACATTGCCTGTCTTCGTTCCAGTACTCCGTCACCCAATGGTCGAGGTATCTTCCGGCTTCGAAATAGGCGCCGAACCCGCAGCGGGCACGCGCCGGAATGCCCTGGGTGCGCAACATCGCCACGTGAAGCAGCGTGAAGTGCCTGCAGACGCCGACCTGCCGTTCGTTGACCGCCCGCGCCACCGCAAGCGGCCGCGCATCGCGCGTCACGATTTCATCCAGCATCGTCTCGACGGCTCGGACCTGCGATTGCGCTTGCCGGTCGCCGCCGAGCGTGACCCCATAGGCCGGGGCGATGTGCTGATGGATCAGCAGACCCTGCACCGTCGTCGCAAGCGCGCCGGCGCCGCGCGGCAAACCATCGAATAGAGCGGCGTGACGCCCCGGATCGCTCATGGCAACCGGCTTTTCGTATCTGTCGACGTTCATCTGAAAGATCTCCCGCAAGTCTCGCCTCCCGCGCAACCACCACACCGGCCGCTACTCCTCGACCGGCACCCAGATCTCGAGCCCGCCGTGACCGCTGTTCTTGTCGAACTTGTCGTCGTAGCGCTCGAAGTTCGGCGCGTCGGCGACCTTCATGCCCGATTGCGGCAGCCACCTGTTCCAGATCGTGTTGACGGTGCGGCGGATGGTCGAGATGTGGTCGGCGTGGGTGAACACCACGTATTTCTGCGCCGGGATCCGGACCCGCGCGAACTCGCGCGGCAGGTCGGAGAAATCGGCGACCTCGACACCTGCGATGTAGTCGAAATTGCCGGCATCGTCGCCATTGCAGCAGACGCCATAGGCAACGTCACCGACCTGGCGGGGAATATGCGCGCATTGCTGGTGGAAGCCGTGCCACTGGTTCGGAATACCGGCCGTGCTGTCATTGGCGTGGTTGTAGCGCTCGCCGACCCCGGCGACCAGAAAGGCCTTGCCGGTCGCGATACGCGGCGGATCGATGTGATCGAGAGCGGTCGAGATCATGGTGATCGGCTCCTGGAGCTTGAGCTTGGTCAGGCACGTCGTCGCGCGCACCGTCTCCGGCGTGACGCCGAAATGGTCGCGGAACGCACGGGTGAATGCCTCGTGGGAGCCGTAATCCGCATCGAGCGCCAGCGTGAGAATGTCAGGCGCACCGGCCGCGAGTTCGCGCGCAGCCTCGCTCAACCGCCGGGCCCGCACGTAGCGCATCACCGAAAACCCGGTCGCCTCCGCGAACGCGCGCACCAGATGGAAGCGCGAGACCCCGGCGACAACAGCAATATCATCCAGCGTCAGCGACGTGCGCAGGTGGCTTTCGATGTACCAGAGCGCCTTCTGGGCTGGATTCATGGACGACGGCCTTCCTTGCAAAGCTCGGGCATCATGCATGGCTGCGGCGCGCGGCGTTTGACAGTCCTTGCTGCGTGGCGGCGAAACCGTGGTTCCGCTCTGCGAAATTTTACCGCAAAGCCGTCGCTGGCAACAGCGCTGCAATCGTGCATACTCGCAGTTGCATCGATCCGACGGCTCACCAAGCTGCCCGAAAATCAAGACTGCACGAGCCGCGGCCAGCATGTCAGGGAGGACAATGATGCATCACCACCGCCTGAGCTATGTCAACTGCGTCAAGTCTGCGGCGCTTGCGGGGCTTTTGACGATCGCCGTCGCCGGCGCCGCCAACGCCCAGAAGAAATACGATCCGGGTGCGACCGACACCGAGATCAAGGTCGGCAACATCATGCCCTATTCGGGCCCGGCATCCGCCTACGCCACGATCGGCAAGACGGAAGCGGCCTATTTCAACAAGCTCAACAGCGAGGGTGGCATCAACGGCCGCAAGGTCAACTTCGTCTCCTACGACGACGGCTACAGCCCGCCGAAGATGGTCGAGCAGGCTCGCAAGCTGGTCGAGAGCGACGAGGTGCTGTTGATCTTCAATCCACTGGGTACGCCGGGCAACACCGCGATCCAGAAATACATGAACGCGAAGAAGGTGCCGCAGCTGTTCGTCTCCACCGGCGCCGCCAAGTGGAACGATCCGAAGAATTTTCCATGGACCATGGGCTGGCAGCCGAGCTACCAGGTCGAGGCGCGCATCTATGCCAAGTACATCCTGCAGAAATATCCCGGCAAGACCATCGGCGTGCTCTACCAGAACGACGATTTCGGCAAGGACTATCTGATCGGCCTGCACGAGGGGCTCGGCGATGCGGCCAAGAAGCTGATCGTCGTTGAATCCTCCTACGAGACCACGTCACCGACGGTGGATTCGCAGATCGTACAGATCAAGGGCGCCAACCCCGACATCTTCGTCAACATCGCAACCCCGAAGTTCGCGGCGCAGGCGATCAAGAAGGCCGCTGAGCTGGATTGGCATCCGGTCCAGTTCCTGACCAACGTCTCGGTCTCGATCGGCGGCGTGATGAAGCCGGCCGGCTATGAGGCGAGCCAGGACATCCTGTCGACCCAGTATCTGAAGGATCCCGCGGATCACGAGTGGAAGAACGATCCGGCCATGAACGAGTGGCGCGCCTTCATGACCAAGTGGTATCCCGAGGGCGACCAGAACGATGCCTCGACCGTGTTCGGTTACGGCGTCGCCAAGGGGCTGGAGCAGGTGTTGCGGCAATGCGGCGACAATCTCACCCGCGAGAACCTGATGAAGCAGGCGGCCAGCCTCAACTTCGAGATCGGTATCTATCTGCCCGGCACCAAGATCAAGACCGGGCCGGACGACTATGCACCGATCGAGCAGTTGCAGATGATGCGCTTCAAGGGCGAGAGCTGGGAGCGGTTCGGCCCCGTCATGAGCGGCGAGAAGAGCAGCTAGAGGTTTCCTCCACAACTTTGGGCTTCACGATGCCCGGCCTGCGCCGGGCATCCACGTCTTCGACACGATTCACGCACAAAATTCTTACAAGCAAGACTGGGAACGGCCGGAACCAGGCGAGCCGAAGCGAAGCCGCACGCAAGCTCGCCGTACTTGCGTTAGAGTGTCCGACCACGAGCTCCAGCTGCATCCTGCGATCGGAAGGACAACAACAATGAAGATCACCGACGTCCGCGCCCACCACATCCGCATTCCCTATGATGCCGGCCCTGCGAGCTTCCGCCAGGGCGCGTCCGCGATCTCGGCGCTCGACATGGTGCTGGTCGAGGTTTCGACCGACGCAGGCCTGACCGGCTGGGGCGATGCCTTCGCCTATGTCTGCCCGAAGACGAGTTGTGCGGCGGTGGCCGAGATGATCGCGCCGCAGGCGCGCGGGCTCGAGGTGCCGGATGCGGCCAGCATTCCCGCCGCGATGGAGCAGATCCAGCGCAATCTGCATCTGTTCGGCCGCTACGGCATCACGATGTTTGCGATTTCGGCGCTCGACATCGCGCTGTGGGATCTCGCCGGCAAGGTGAAGGGCGTGCCGCTGCATCAATTGATCGGCGGCGCCAAGCGCAGCACGATTCCGGCCTATGCCAGCCTGATGCGGATCGGCAATCCCGCGCACATCGCCGCCGAATGCAAGAAGGCGATCAAGCTCGGTTACGCCGCGATCAAGCTGCACGAGACCACCGTGCCCGCCGTCACTGCGGCGCGCGAAGCGATCGGCCCCGGCGTGCCGCTGATGGTCGACATGAACTGCCCGCTGGATGGCCCGGCGGCGATCCAGTTCGCCCGCGACTGCAAGCAGGCCGCGCCGATGTTCCTGGAGGAGCCGATCTGGCCGCCGGAGGATTTTGCAACGCTCGCGGAAGTGCGCAGAGAAGGCCGGCTCGATATCGCGGCCGGCGAGAACGCCTGCACCGTGCATCAATTCCGCCAGATGATGACGGCTGGCGCGGTCAGTCACGCGCAGCCGTCGGTGATCAAGGTCGGTGGCGTCACGGAATTTTTGCGCTGCGCCGTGCTCGCCGACGAGTTCGGCGTCCAGGTGATTCCGCACTCGCCGTATTTCGGGCCGGGCTTCCTCGCCACGCTGCATCTGATGGCGATCCGCGACGAAGGCCTGATCGAAGTGTTCTTCATGAAGCGCCCCGCCTGCCTGTGGGGCGACCGCATCGCCGTCGACGCCCGTGGCCATGTCGCCGTGCCTCAGGGCCCCGGACTCGGCTACGAGCCGGATCGCGATGTGATGGAGAGGTACCGGGTGGCGTGAGATGTACGCTGCGAGCCACGACAATGGTGCGCGCCCTCTCCCGCTCGCGGGAGAGGTGAAGCGAGGTCGCGGATAGAATTCTTCTACTTCGTCCCGTCCTTCGCAGCCGGCGTCGCATCCTTCGCCGGCGGCGCGTCGGCTTTCTTCTTCAGGTCTTCGGCCAGCTTGACCTGCGCCGCCTGCAAATCGGTGACGAGCTTCTGCAAGCCCGTAACTGAAACCTTCAGGCTTTCGATCTGCCGGTTGGCGGCGTCGAGCTTCTGCTGATGATCCGACGTGAGCTTGCCGATCGTCTTCTGCAGGAAATCGACGTTGCTCTGCAGGCAGCTGGTGCGCCGCTCCATCGTCTTTTCAACGGTGCAGATCTCGATACCGGGAACGTCCTGCGCATGCGCGGTTCCGACGACGCCGAGTGCAAGCGGCACCAGCAAGGCAACAACGAAACGCGCGATCATCGGCATCCCCCAATCACATGCGTCATTCACAGATTTGTGCTCGCGACGCTGAAAGCGGGGCAGACATACCACACTGAAACCGCATTCGAGCGGTGTGCTTCACCCATTACGGGGACTACTCGTGGGGACGGGGGCCTTCGGAACTTGTTTGGTTCGACCCCTTTTGGCTCGACCTTGGGCAGTGGAGACAGATCGTATGGCTACGCGCGAAAAACGGCTGGCGCAATTCGACGGCAATGGCGAACCTTCGCCGGAACAACGCGTGGAAGTGCTTTGTGAGGATCACAGCGGAACGTATCAGCTACCGTTCGCCTGCCGCTTCATCGACGGCCAGTGGCGCAACGACACGACCGGTGGCCCGCTGGAGGTCAATGTCATTGCCTGGCGCATGCCGCGCGTGAAGCAGGCGGGCATGGCCTGAGGCGCGCATTGGCGCGCGCTGTTTCAAAACGCGACGCGCATGCGGGGCGTTTTAAGATTTGGAACGCGGATGGAACGAACCGCGTCCGAATCACTGATCGAGCGACGTACTCCGTTGTTCACGGCTAGATGTGGTCATCAGCCCGATCCGGTGCACCACATACAGAAGCATGACGATCGGCCGCAGCCAGCGGCCGACGACAAAGGTTAATTCCTCGGCGGACGACATTTGCGGTCCCTCCTCGTGATCATTTCCACGGCGTCACCGGCGGCACGGTCTCGGTTGCCGGCGGCACATCCACGGTCTTGAAATCGGCGGGGCTGACGATCTCGAGGTATTCCATGTCCTTCGAGTAATCGAACAGATAGTGGGTGATGCCGGGCCGCTGATGGATCACGTCGCCGGCCTCGACCAGCGTCTCCGTGTCCTCGTACATGAAGCGCGCCCAACCCTTGGTCATGATGACGATCTGAAAATCGCACAGATGCTTGTGCCAGCCGGTGCCCTCTTCCGGCGGCAGGTCGGGATTGGCCTTGACCAGATGGCAGATCACCTGCCCGCCGGTGGCATCGGCGATGCCGAGATCGCGATACAGGAAGAAGTCGCGCAGACCTCCGCCCTTGAACTCGGTGTCACCGGGTTTGACGTGGGAGAATTTGCTGACGATGGCGTGCTGGTTCATTTCAAGCCTCCACGGTTCTCGTGTTCGCGAGATCGCGGCGCGGGCTCAGCGTCCAAATTTTCGGCAGCGTCGCATCGTCGCGGTCACAGCTCGCTTGTTGCTATGCGAAATCCTTGCCAGCCCGATTGTGCTGCGGCGATCGGCCTCGCCGGACACAGCCATCGCACCGGAAGCATCTGGAGCAAGGCGTGAATTTGTGTTCGGCGCGGGCTGCGCCCGATCGCCGCGCGGCGCCGATGCTAGGCGGCGACGGCACGTCCATTGAGCAAGGCTTGCCTGGAGCTTGAGCCGCCGACGCCGGCAGGCCCCGGCGCACACTGCCTAATATTCGACCTCGAGCTCCTCGACGTCGGCAGGCTCGGCCTTCGCGGCCTCGATCCATTCCTGCATTTCCGGCATCGCCATGATGGTGCTGGCATACGCCGCGAGCACGGGGTCGAGCTTCACGTCATAGGTCATGAAGCGGGTCACGACGGGGGCATACATCGCGTCCGCCATGGTGCGGCGTTCGCCGAACAGGAACGGGCCGCCTGACAGGCCGAGGCAATCGCGCCAGATGGTGCAGACACGGTCGATATCGGCCTGCGCCCGCGACCAGATCTTGAAGCCGGGAAAATGCCCCTTGAGGTTGACCGGCAGCGACGAGCGCAGCGTGGTGAAGCCGGAATGGATCTCGCCCGAGATCGAGCGGCAATGCGCGCGCTGGATCCGGTCCGCCGGCAGCAGCCCGGCATGCGGCATGATCTCGTTGAGATACTCGCCGATCGCCAGCGTATCCCAGACGGTCGCGCCCTCGTGGCGCAGGCAGGGCACCAGGATCGACGACGACAGCAGCAGCAGCTCGGCCCGCGCCGTGGGGTCATCGGGCGCGGTGACCACCTCCTCGAATTCCAGCCCGGCGAATTTCGCCAGCAGCCAGCCGCGCAGCGACCAGGACGAATAATTCTTGCTGCTGATGGTGAGTGTCGCTTTCGCCATGCCCGCTCCTCACGCCCTGAACGCGTCCTTACTCCCGGGCGGCGCGCCGGTCCAAGCCGCCGCGCCCCGGGGCCGTTCATTTTTGCAGCAAGCCACGTGCCAATTTGCCGGGCAGCCCGCCCCCTCTCTGGCGTCGATATTGCATAGCCATCGGGGCCAGGGGCGGATGCGTATGATGTCAATGATGTACCAGGCCTATCAGAACCACATGGACCTCACGGCGCCATGGCGGGCCGGGGCTGCAGCGGCGCTGAAATACCTCAATCTGGTGCCGCAGGGCGCCACCGACCGGGTGTACGGCCGGCTCGCGGCGGCGCTCGAGCTGATCTCGCGCTCCACCCTGACCTACGCCCGTCCCGACTACGCCATCGGCAGCGTGTCCTCCGGCAACAGGGAATACCAGGTGACCGAGGAGGTCGCCTATGCGACGCCGTTCGGCTCGCTGCTGCATTTCAGGAAGGTGGACGGCCCGGAGCAGCCGCGGCTCCTGCTGGTGGCGCCGATGTCCGGACATTTCGCCACGCTGCTGCGCGGCACCGTGAAGACGCTGCTGCAGGACCACGACGTCTACATCACCGACTGGCACAATCCGCGCGACATCCCGCGCAAGGAGGGCCGGTTCGGGCTCGAGGATTACACCGACCATCTGATCGACTTCCTCGGCCAGCTCGGCCCGCGCGCGCATATGGTGGCGATCTGCCAGCCTTCGGTGTCGGCGCTGGCGGCCGCCGCGATCATGTCCGAAGACAATCATCCGGCACGGCCGGCGTCGCTGACCCTGATGGCCGGACCGATCGACACGCGGATCCAGCCGACCAAGGTGAACGAGTTCGCCAAGAGCAAGCCGATCAAATGGTTCGAGGACAATCTGATCAACTACGTGCCGATGCAGTGCAAGGGCGCGCTGCGTCAGGTCTATCCCGGCTTCGTGCAGCTGACGGCGTTCGTCTCGATGAACCTGGAGCGTCACATCAAGCAGCACATCGACCTCGCCGACCATCTCGCCAAGGGCGAGACCGCCAAGGCCGAGTTGATCAAGACCTTCTACGACGAGTATTTCGCCGTGATGGATCTGCCGGCGGAATTCTACATCGAGACGGTGCGCGATGTGTTTCAGGAGCATCTGCTGCCGCAGGGCATGCTGATGCATCGCGGCCGCCCGGTGAATCCGGCGGCGATCCGGCGCATGGGCCTGATGACGGTGGAGGGCGAGAAGGACGACATCTGCTCAATCGGGCAGACGCTTGCCGCC
This sequence comes from Bradyrhizobium sp. C9, assembly GCF_002532045.1. Lineage (GTDB taxonomy): Bacteria > Pseudomonadota > Alphaproteobacteria > Rhizobiales > Xanthobacteraceae > Bradyrhizobium. The sequence continues at coordinate 46,242 of NZ_NWTG01000019.1, forward strand.
CAGGACCTCTGCACCGGCGTGCGCACCTATCGCAAGGTGCACCACATGCAGGCCGGCGTCGGCCACTACGGCGTGTTCTCCGGCAAGCGCTGGAACAACGAGATCTACCCGCTGCTGCGCGACTTCGTGCATGTGAATTCGTGAGGACGCTCCTCCTTCGTCATTGCGAGGAGCCAAGCGACGAAGCAATCCATCGTTCCGCGTATGTGGAGCAATGGATTGCTTCGCTCCGCTCGCAATGACGGCAGCGCAACCCTAGCCACGCCTCCCCTCGCGCAGTAGTCTCCCGGCCACGACGACCTGTTTCCCAAGAATCGTCCAGGGAGAAACTCCATGCGCGCCCCCTTCCGCACCCTCACGCTCGCCGTCATCGGCGCCCTCGCCCTCACGTCAGCCGCATCCGCCGCCGAAGTCCACGTCATGATCTCGGGCGGGCTGACCGCGGCCTACAAGGCGCTGGTGCCGGAGTTCGAGCGCAAGACCGGGCACAAGGTGGTGACCGCCTTCGGGCCGTCGATGGGCACCACGACCAACGCCATTCCGGTGCGGCTGGCGCGCGGCGAGCCGGCCGACGTGCTGATCATGGTCGGCTATGCGCTCGGCGACCTGATCAAGCAGGGCAAGGTGGTGGCGGACAGCCGCGTCGACCTCGTGAAGTCGCCGATCGGCATTGCGGTGAAATCAGGCGCGCCAAAGCCGGACATCGGCTCGGCCGACACCGTCAAGCAGGCGCTGCTGGCAGCAAAATCGGTCGCCTATTCCGACAGCGCCAGCGGCGTCTATGTCTCGACCGAGATGTTCGGCAAGCTCGGCATCGCCGACCAGATGAAGGACAAGGCGCGGATGATCCCGGCGACCCCGGTCGGCGAGATCGTCGCCAAAGGCGAGGCCGAGATCGGCCTGCAGCAGATCTCGGAGCTGAAGCCGGTTGCCGGCATCGACATCGTCGGCCCGCTGCCGGAGCCGTTGCAGAAGATCACGGTGTTCTCCGCCGGCATCGCAACCGTCTCGAAGGAGCCCGAGGCTGGCAAGGCGCTGATCAGCTTCCTCGCCTCGCCGGATGCGCACGACGCGCTGGTCAAGAGCGGGCTGGATCCGATTGCCGCCGGCGCGACGCATTAGGTGCGGCCACCTCCCTCTCCTCAAGTCGTCCCGGCGAAGGCCGGGACCCATAACCACCGATGGCGATTGCTGCGCGCCGATGGAACGACGAGTCTTGCCTACGACATCCGCCGCGGCGTATGGGTTCCGGCCTTCGCCGGGACGACCGTGGAGTACGTGGCGCCGCTCGCACCTCCAGCGACAAAGGCGAAGCCTTTACGTCAGAATGACAGGGAAAGGTTGGCGGATTTGGCGCCGCTAGCGAAGGTGATGCGCGCCGTAGGCGAGCAGCAGCACCACGACCAGCGCCAGCAGCAGCGTGGTCGACTTCCAGAACAGCACCGGGTTGCGCTCGATCAGCGGCGTCGATGACGTCGTCAGATATCTTGCGTTGGGATTGCGCAGGTCGAACAGGAACTCGGAGAAGCTGTCGTAGCGCTTCAGCGGATTGACGTGCACGGCGCGCTCCAGCGTACCGTCGACCCAGCTCGGGATGTCGCGGCCGCCATGCGCCGCCGGACGATAGACCAGCCGGTTGAAGTCGGATCGGGTGCGGGCGCGCGCGATCTGCGCACCAAAGGGCAAGCGTCCCGTCAGCATCTGATAGGTGACGACGCCGAGCGAGAACAGGTCCGAGCGCGCGGTGCCGCCCTCGCCCAGGAAATACTCCGGCGCGGTGTATTGCTGGGTGCCAAGGATATCCTCGACGCCCGCCGGCATCGCCTCGGCGACGCCGGAGATTCGCGTCGAGCCGAAGTCGATGATCTTCACCGTGCCGGTCCGGTCGATCATGATGTTGTCGGGCCTGACGTCCTGGTGCAGCATCTCCTTGCGGTGGAACGCGCGCAGCCCCTTTGCGATCTGCTCGGTGATGTCGCGCACCGTCTCGAGCGACGGCGCGGGATTGTCGATCATCAACTGCGTCAGGGTCTGGCCGTCGATATACTCCATCGCGACATAGAGGAAGTTGCGCTTGCGCTGCGGCAGAAACGGCTTCAGCACATGCGGGCTGTCGATCCGCCGGGCGACCCACTCCTCCAGCATGAAGCGTTTCAGATAGGCCCCATCGTCGCGCAGGTCGATCGAGGGGATCTTGATCGTGACCGTGGTGCCGCTCTCCTCGTCGACCGCGAGATAGATGTGGCTGCGGTGCGAGGCATGCAGCTCGCGGACGATGCGGTAGCCGTCGAACAGCATCCGTGCATCGAGCAGCGGCGGCAGCGGCAGCTCGGTGGGCTGACCGAACACCTCGCTGGCGTCGCCGTCGGGCAATTCGTCGATCCGGATGATCTGCGCGGTGAGATTGTCCGGGCTGCCATTCTCATAGGCCTGTGCGACGATCGACTTCGCGGCGGCATCGAGATCGGCACCGCCATCCCTGATCGTCTTCGCCAGCTGTCGCGCGGGGACGTGCTCGTAGATGCCGTCGGTCACCAGCAGGAAAGTGTCGCCGCGCTCCAGCCGGAGATTCTGGTAGTCGATCTCGAGCTGCGGGTTCACGCCGAGCGCGCGGCCGAGATAGCTCTGCTGCGACGACAGCACGACGCGATGGTCGTTGGTCAACTGCTCGAGGCTGTTGCCCGCGACGCGGTAGATCCTGGAGTCGCCGACATGGAACAGATGCGCCGTGGTCGAGCGGATCACCAGCGCGCTCAGCGTGCAGACGTAACCCTTGTCCTTGTCGTAGGGGTTCTGGCTGCGCCGCGTCTGCGCATGCAGCCAGGAATTGGTCGCCTCCAGCACCCGCTGCGCCGAGGTCTTCACCGACCAGGATTCCGAGGTGCAGTAGTAGTCGGTCAGGAAGCTCTTGACCGCGGACTCCGCCGCGATCCGGCTGACGCTGCTCGAGGAGATGCCGTCGGCAAGCACCACGGCGATGCCCTTCAGGCCGAGCAGCGGCTCGTCGGGGATCAAGACGCCGTGGAAATCCTGATTGGTGTCCTTGCGGCCCTGATCAGAGAATTGCCCGACCGATATTGTCAGCGCGCGCGGCATCGACCGTCCCAATGCGAATGGGGCCCTCCGTGACAGGAGAGCCCCATAAGCAGGCCAGGATCAAGCCGCGAGGCGCTGGCGCTTCGGCGCCGTCTTCACATGCGTCGTGTAGAGCGTGAGCCCGGTGAAGGCGAGGCCGCCGGCGAGGTTGCCCAGCACGGTCGGGATCTCGTTCCAGATCAGGTAATCCATGATCGAGAACTTGGCATGCAGCATCAGTCCCGACGGGAACAGGAACATGTTCACGACCGAATGCTCGAACACCATGTAGAAGAACACCAGGATCGGCATCCACATCGCGATGACCTTTCCGGGCACCGTCGTCGAGATCATGGCACCGACGACGCCGGTTGAAACCATCCAGTTGCAGAGCATGCCGCGGATGAAGAGCGTGGCCATGCCGGCCGCGCCGTGCGCCGCGTAGCCCAGCGTTCGCGCCTCGCCGACGTTTCCGATGGTCATGCCGACCTTGTCGGGCTCCTGCGTGAAGCCGAAGGTCGTCACGAATGCCATCATGAACGCCACCGTCAGCGCGCCCGCGAAGTTGCCGATGAAGACGAGGCCCCAGTTGCGCAGCACGCCGCCGAGCGTGACGCCGGGGCGCTTGTCGAGCAGCGCCAGCGGCGACAGCACGAACACGCCCGTCAGCAGGTCGAAGCCCAGCAGATAGAGCATCACGAAGCCGACCGGAAACAGCAAGGCGCCGACGAGCGGCTGGCCCGTGTTGACGTTGATCGTCACGGCAAACCAGGCCGCCAGCGCCAGGATCGCACCGGCCATGTAGGCGCGGATCACGGTATCGCGCGTCGACATGAAGATCTTGGATTCGCCGGCGTCCACCATCTTGGTGACGAATTCGGACGGTGCGAGATAAGCCATTCGTAAATTCCCCTTGCGCAATTCGGCCGCGCCGGCTGCCTGCCGGAAGCGACGCGGGTTGATTGAATTGCTCGTCCGTCCGGGGGAGTTAGGGGGTGCAACGATTGCTCGCGGCGCCCGAGCGGGGCGCCTTGATCCCCTCACCTCGGCCTGCATTGGCTTCGGCGATCCGGAGGACGGCAGTCGTCGTTGACTGATGCAATCAAAAGCAATGGATATGCCAACTGGAGACGTTGGCGTCGGGAAAGAAAATCATTTTAATACAATTACTTAGATGACCGCCGCCGGAACCGGCCGGTGTGGTGGCGCCGATTTATGCAGCTTGCACAGATGTCGCCCAGGCCGACGCGTGGCCGGCAGGGGCCGCGGAGCGAACGTCGCCGCGCGGCCGGTGCGGTCTACTTTACCTCGGTACGGACCGGCGCGTCCTTCAGGCCGTTATTGTCGTAAGCCTTGCGCAGCGTGCCGTTGGCGATCGCCTCCGTCATGAATTTGGTGACGAAGGCAGCCGCGAGCGCATGATCGAGCGGCACCGCGACCGCAGTCACGGTCTGCTTGAAGGTCTCGTCCAGCACGCACGTGCCCGGAATCTTCTTCGCCATCGCCATGAGCTGGTCGCGCGACAGTGCGAAGGCGTCCACCTCGCCGTTCTCCAGGAGATGAAAGATCTCGTCATAGGTCTGATAACCCGTGACCTTGGCATGCTTGAGATGCGCGATCGCGCCACGCATGGTCGTGGTGTTGTTGACGGCGGCGACCTTGACGCCATCCTGGTCGAGGCTGGCGAAATTCGTGATCTTCGAGCCTGGTCTCACGATGTAGGTGGCGTCGGCGACCTCGTAGATCGGCCCGAACGTCATCTTCGTTTCGCGCTCGGGATCCCTCGGCAGGAAGGTGACATCCCAGGTGTTTTTCGCCGCAGCGTCGGTGATCTGCCCGGAATTCTGGTGCACGACGTATTCGACGGGAACGCCGAGCTGCGCCGCCATCTCGCGGCCGAGATCGACGGGAACGCCGGCATAGCCGTTCGCGGTTTTGGTCGACCAGAATGCGCCGCCCGCCGGGCTGATCGCAATCGCGACCCGGAGCTTTCCGGTCGGCGCGATCTGATCCTTCAAGGCGTCGGCGTTGGCGGATACGGCCATGACAATCACTCCCAGAACGAGGCCGGCCAGACGCAGCAGTCGAGACAACATCAGACGCCCTCCACGCCGGGTCTTGCGCCCGGCGGCGCGCAACAAACCGCACGAGGCCGCGTTGCGCAAGCGGCGGTTCGCGCAAGGGAGCTATCCGTATCGGCCTATTTGACCCGGATGGTGATCTTCTCGGAGACGACCGGCGGATTGAATGGATAGTGCTTGGCGTCGCCCAGCACCAGCTGCAAGGTATGCTTGCCGGGCGCCAGATCGAGCTGCGTCTCGGTCTGGCCCGCACCGAAGTGCTGGTGAGACTTGTCCGACGGAATCGGCTCATTCGGATTGAGCGGCTCGTCCACATCGATCAGCAGATGGTGATGGCCACTGTTCGGAAATTCGTCGCCGGCATGGGTGACGCCCATGTTGCGCAGCCCGAAGCGGCACGCGAACGGGCTCTTGAGCCTGGCTCCGTCGTGCGGCCAGATGAAATACAGCTTGGTGTCTTTCCCCGCCGGTTTGTTTTGCGCGTTGGCCGGGACCGCGAGCGCTAGTGCCGCAGCGAGGATGATCAAGCCTGCACTTTTCATAGTCCCTCCAAACCTGGCGACTGCTCAGGGAGACAGCGCGACCCGGAAACCGTGGGTCGGGTAGCGGACATTGGTGTCGTAGTTGTCGCGGTTGGCCGGACGGACATAGCGCGCGTCATTCTTCCAGGAGCCGGAACGAATGACATGGGAGGTGCAGTCGCCGCCGGACCACACCGCACCGTCGGCGGGGGCGCCCTGATAGTTCCTGTGCCAGCAATCCTCGACCCACTGATCGACCCCGCCGCCCATGTCGTAAAGGCCGAACGGATTGGCCTTGAAGCTGCCGACCTTTACCGGCTGTTCGGCTGCGCTGTCGCCGCCGCAGTCCTTGCAGCCGGCGTTGCCCGGTTGCATCTGGTCACCCCACCAGTATTTCGATTGCGTGCCGCCGCGCGCCGCATATTCCCATTCGGCTTCGTTGGGCAGTCGGTAGGCCTTGCCGGTGCGCTCGGCCAGCCATGCCACATACTGTTTCGCGTCGCTCCAGCTCACATTGGTGACCGGAACGTCGTCCTTGCCGGTGGCGGTGAAACCGCACGCCTTGGCCGCCGCGCAGGCATTCCATTCCCGCACGGTGACCGGATATTTGCCCATGGCGAAGGACTTGACCGTCACCCTGCGGATCGGCCGTTCCGAAGGGTCGTCATTGCTCCCCATCGAGAAGCTGCCGCCTTGAAGCGCAATCGTTTCGGGCTCCGGCACGGACGCCGCAGGACTTGTTGACGGTGCAGCCTGTGGTGACGTCTGCTGTGTCGGCGCTATGCTTGGGGCCGGACTTGCGGTTTGCGCTGGTGCCGGGCTCGGTGCCGGCTGCTGAGCCGCCGGGGGAGCCGAAGGCGCCCGCGCCACCTCGGACAGCTTGCCGCGCGGCTGCGCGAGCATGTACCAAAGCGCACCGGCGGCGATGATCGCGATCGCCAATCCGAGCAGCGTAAGCAGGATGGACTCACGGCGCCGGCGCGTCCTCTGGTACGCAGCGGCGTCCGGCAGCACGCGATAAACCCGGACCGGATCGGTGATGTTCTTGACCTTCTTGTCGCCGAGCGATTCGTATCCGCAGACCATCTTGTGCTTGATCTGCTCGTAGATGCCGCCGGAGATGAAGACTTCACCGGGCGCTGCTATCCCTTCCAGACGCGAGGCCACATTGACGCCGTCGCCAAAGATATCGTCGGCCTCGATGATGACGTCGCCGAGATTGACGCCGATCCGGTACTCTATCCAGCGGTCTCTCGCGATCGCCGCATTGCGGCCGATCATGTTTTGCTGAATCACGATGCTGCAACGGACGGCCTCGACCGGACTGTCGAACATCGCGATGAAGCCGTCGCCGGTGGTCTTGACCAGCTTGCCGTGGTGCTCGGCAATGGTGGGCTCGACCAGATCGCGCTCGAGCCGCTTGACGCGGTTGTGGGTGCCCTCTTCATCGAGCTGCATCAGCCGGCTATAGCCGGCGATATCGCCCGCAACGATCGCGGCAAGGCGGCGCGGCATCGCTTCGCCGGGCGGTGGCTTGCCCGGCTTGCCGGATCTGAAGTCGCGAATTTCGCCCATGGCTTCGGCTGCTCCACAAACCACAAATGGCAGTGATCGGCGCAACCGGCGCCTTCGGCCCGAAGGCCCTCGTGGAGCGTATCACACCGCCGGGTCCGGACAAAGTTTGGGGATACAATTGTGCGATGCGCGAAAAGCGCCCATCCGGTCGGGCGCTTGGGGCTCATTTCAGGCGGAAATGCCGCGGCAAACCGACCGCGTCAGTTCACCTGCGCGGCGGGCGTCCGGATCTCGCGGGGCAGGATGATCGCGGCCGCAATCGCCAGGAGGCACAGTGCCGCGAACGCGCGCAGCATCATCGAGAAGCCGCCCTGGTCGTACAGCCAGGCCACCAGGCCGACGGAGGCGCCCGCCGCCGTGAAGCCGACGAAGTAGCGGACCGCATAGGCACGCGAGCGCCATTCCTCTGTCGTGTACTTGCCGACCATTGCATCGTTCACCGTGACCTGGCCGAACGCACCCATCACGATGCCGATCGAGACCACGATCAGCGGCAGGTCGGACAGGCTCGCCGCCAGATAAAGGAACGGCGCCAGCAGGAACGACAGCGGCAGCGCCACCGTCTTCAGCGAATATCGGTCGAGCAACTTGCCGATTGTGTACTGCGTCATTGCGCCGAACACATAGACCCCCGCCGCGATCACGCCGAGCAGCGCCGGGCTCCTGGTCAGATCGGCGAGCCGCTCCGCGAACAGCTTCGGCAGCGCCACCGTCACCGCGTTGAACGTGGTCGAGATCGCGATCACCACGATCAAGAGCGACAGCACCACCCGCCACATGTCTTCCTTGGCGACGCGCACCTGCGCCGCGGCCTGCCTCGAGCCCTTGCGGTCCTCATGCACCACCGTCATCGCAAAGGCGATGCCGACCAGCACGGTGACCGTGCCCGGCACGATGAAGGCCCAGCGCCAGCCGAGATACTGGCCGATCACGCCGGTGACCAGCGCCGACGAGGCAACCCCGAGATTGCCCCAGACGCCGTTGATCCCCATCTGGGCGCCGAGCTTCTCGGCATAGGACACGATCATCGCGGTGCCGACCGGATGGTAGATCGAGGCGAAGATACCGATCGCCAGCAGCGCCGCGCCAAGCTGCAGCGGCGTCTGCACGAAACCGACCGAGATCATCGACAGGCCGATGCCGACGAAGAAGATCACCATCATGTGGCGGCGGCTCCAGCGATCGCCGAGCCAGCCCGTGACCAGCGAGCCGGCGCCGAAGGCGATGAAGCCCGGCGTCGCATAGGGCAGCAGCTCCGAATAGGCCATGCCGAGCGCCGGGCCCATGATGATGACGGCGGCGGCGAAAATCAGCATCGCATAGTGGTCGATGAAATGGCCGGCGTTGACGAAGCTGATCACCCGGCTTGGATTGTTCCTTGGGCTATTCGTTGGGCTGCTCATGAGGCACGTCTCTCGCGCGATTCTTCAATTGCTCGAAAATAGGTTATAGGTGCTTGTCCTGACGGGATGTCGCCAATGACTATCGCTGAGCCGCCAATAAGAGCCCTCCACAAGGACCGGCGCGTCACCGGCGATGGCGTGCACATGGTCGCGCGCAGCTACCAAAAGGGCGTCCGCCTCGACCCGCACATGCACCGCGAGGCGCAACTGGTCTATGCCGCGAGCGGCACCATGCAGGTGACGACGCCGAAGGGCCGCTGGCTGGTGCCGCCGGACCGCGCGGTGTGGGTCCCTGCCCTGCTGCCGCACGCGATCGACGTGCTTGCCGATATCGAGATGCGCACGCTGTATTTCGACCGGGCCTGGCTCGCACGCGAGAAGCGCAGCGACAGCCTCGACCATGAATTCGTGGTGCGGGTGTCGCCGCTGGTGCACCAGGCGATCCTTGCGCTGTTCGACGCCGCATGCGGACGCGAGCGCACCGAGTTGCTGATCAGGCTCGTGATGCTGGAACTGCACCAGGCCGAGGACTCCGCGACCTTCATCCCGCTGCCGCAGGAGCCGCGCTGCCGCCGCGCCGCCGACATCGTGCTGGCCGATCCGACCAAGGACCACGAAATCGATGCGCTGGCGCGCACGGTCGGCACCTCGGCGCGGACACTCTCGCGCCTGTTCTCGGCGGAGACGCAACTGTCCTTCAAGAGCTGGTGCCAGCGCGCCCGCATCGCGGCCGCGATCGAACGCCTGTCGACCAGCGCCAACGTTTCGGTCAAACAGGTCGCCTCCGACCTCGGTTATGCCAGCGTGCCGGCATTTTCCCATGCGTTCCGCCAGGTCACCGGCAAGACACCGACCGCGTTCGCGGAGAAAACGTGAACCCGATTGGTCATCGGCGACGAATTATACCGCTGTCGCCCTGCGACATATTTCCGTACGATCCATCCGCTTGACTGCAGTCCTCCCGACCTTAAATCCCGTATAAGGTCCGGCTTCACTGAATACGACCCGCTGGATACGAACTGCCCATGGCCAACGCCTTCTTCTCCGATCTGCTTTCGACAATTTCCGAACGCGGCCGCGTCCTGCTCGGCCGCGCCAGCCCGGCCGACGACAAGCAGGATGCGTCCGAACTGCTGGAATTGTGCGAGGCGCTGCTGTCCGGCCGCGGCGAGGCCTCCGGCACCGCGATGGCGCGCGAAGTGCTCGACCGCTACCATCACCTCGATGCCGCCGGCCGCCTGTCGTTCTTCCAGACGCTGGCCCGCGATTTCGGCCCCGATCACGCCAGGCTGGCGCAGGCGATCGAGAGCTGGCGCGCCAAAGCCAATGGCGACGACGCCAGCGACCTGCATTTCGCCTCCGAGCCGCGCCGCCAGGAATTGATCCGCCGGCTCAATCGCGCGCCGGGCGGCACCGGCGAGCTGGTGTCGATCCGCTCGGATCTGCTTTCATTGATGAAGGGCAACAAGGACCTCGCCGCGCTCGATCGCGACGTGGTGCATCTGCTCTCATCCTGGTTCAACAGGGGATTCCTCGTGCTGCGCAGGATAGACTGGTCGTCGCCGGCCAATATTCTGGAGAAGATCATCCGCTATGAGGCCGTGCACGAGATCCGCGACTGGGACGATCTGCGCCGCCGCATCGATCCGGTGGATCGCCGCTGCTACGCGTTCTTCCATCCGGCGCTGGCCGACGAGCCGCTGATCTTCGTCGAGGTCGCGCTGACCGAAGCCATTCCGGGCGCGATCGCTCCGCTGCTCGCCGAAGAGCGCGAGCCGGTGCCGGTCGAGAAGGCCCGCACCGCGGTGTTTTATTCGATCTCGAATACCCAGCGCGGGCTCGGCGGCATCTCGTTCGGCAGCTTCCTGATCAAGCAGGTGGTCGAGGAACTGCGCCGCGAATTGCCCAAGCTCGACAATTTCGTGACGCTGTCGCCGGTGCCGGGCTTCATGCAGTGGATCAAGCAGGCCGATGACGTGCCGCTCACCGAAGAGGACCGTCAGCTCCTGGAAAGCCTCGGCAAGCCCGACTGGTTCGAGAACGCCGAACTTGCCGCGCAGCTGCGCGCCGTGCTGGAGCCGCTCGCCGCGTACTACTTCCTGAAGGCACGCACGCCGAAGGGACGGCAGATCGATTCGGTTGCGCGCTTCCATCTCGGCAACGGCGCGCGGCTGGAGCGGATCAACTGGCTCGGCGATCTCTCGCCCAAGGGCCTGCGCGAATCCGCCGGCGTGATGGTCAACTACCTCTACCGCCTCGACGACATCGAGAAGAACCATGAGGCCTATGCCAACACCGGCGAGGTAATCGCCTCGAGCGCGGTGAAGAAGCTGCTGAAGGGCGAAGGCCGCCGGCTGCTGGATATGCGGCTGGGGTGACGGGCCGACACTCTCTCCGCGTCATTGCAACGACGACAGGGAGCGCGTTCCAACACCGTCATCCTGAGAGAATGTGAATGTATTCAGCGTCGTCCTGGCGAAAGCCAGGACCCATTACCCCGACTGCATGTTGTTGTGCGACGCTGGGGCCACTATTTCACTCTCAATCGAATTCGGTGGTTATGGGTCCTGGCTTTCGCCAGGACGACGGCGTGGGGAAGCTGCTCGCTACAATTCTCACGCCGTCATCCCCGCATTCATCATGGCCGGCGCCTAAAACCTCGCCCGCGCCGTCAGCCTTACCGTCCGCCCCTGCCCCGGTGAGATGTTGTTGTTGCCGTCGGCGGAGGCCCAATAGCCCTTGTCGAAGATGTTCTCGACATTGAGCTGGGCGGTCCAGGTCTCGTCGATCTTGGCATAGACCGCCGCATCGAAGCGGACGAAGCTCGGCAGCCGCACGGTGTCGTCGGACGAGGCGAAGGAATCGCCGAAATAGATCACGCCGAGCGCGGCCGCCCACATCGGCGTGAACTGATACTTGTTCCACCAGGCAAACTGATTGTACGGCACGAGCTGGACCCGGTTGCCGGGCACCACGGTCGGCGAAGTGGCGCCGGTGATCTTCGCATCCGTATAAGCATAGGCCAGCGACGACTGCCACTGCTCGGTGACATGGCCGGTCAGGCTCGCCTCGACGCCGCGGGTCAATGTGCTGCCCGAGGGGAAGAAGAAGCCGGGATTGTTGCCGTCGGGGATCGGCTGGTTGGTGCGGTTCAGATTGTAGACGGCGGTCGAGAACAACAGCTTCGGATTGACATTCCACTTCATGCCGAGCTCGACATTCTCGAAGCGCTGCGGCTGCAGGATCAGCGTGCCGTCGGTCAGCGAGCTGAACTGGTCGCCGGAGGCCGGCAGATAGGAGATGCTGTAGGCGGTGTAGACCGACATCTGCTCGATCGGCTTGATGATCAGGGCGGCCTGCGGCGACACCAGATTGTCGACGCGGCCGCGATTGGTGTTGGTGTTCATGTCGGTCGCCGACATGTCGAAGCGGTCGAACCGCGCGCCGGCGATGATCTGCACCGCGCGCGAAATTTCGATAGTGTCCCTGACATAGCCGGACTGGATGTTCAGCGCGTAGCGGCTGTTCGAGTCCGGCGTGGTGACGCCGTCGGTATTGGTGCCGGTGAAATGGTGAAGGAACGTCACCGCACCGAAATAGGTCGGCGCGAACGGGTTCTGCACGATGGTGTTGGTGCCGTTCGGGAACACGCCGGTGTTGCGGATGTCGACGCCGCTCTGGCGGCCGAATTCGGTGCCGAAGCCGACGGTGTGGAACAACGGACCGGTCCAGGTCTTGTAGGTGAAATCGGTCTGGTTGAAGACGTTGTCGCGGTTGGTCGTGTGCTGATAGGCGCCGAGATTGACCGCGGTGTCCGCCGGGTTGACCGCGCCCGCGAGCGCGCCGCCGGTCGGATAGATGTTCTGGTAGAACTTCTGGTAGTCGGCGGCGATGGTGCCGTTGCGCACCGTCAGCCCGTTCTCGAAATCGTGCTCGATGATGGCCATGCCGGTCTGCACCGTCGCCTGCGCGGTATTCAGGCGCGGGCTGTCGAAGAAGGTCGAGAAGTCGCCGTTCGGCGCGAACGGCGCGGTCGGGTTGAAGCGGGTTGCGCCGCCCGGCACGCCCTGCGAGGGATTGCCGCGGTCGGCGGTACGTTCGTCGTGGAAGTACTCGTAGCTTAGCTTGATCTTGGTGTTGTCGTCGGGCTTCAGCGTCACCGTCGGGTTGATGCCGTAGCGCTGAAGGTGATTGAAATCGCGGAAGGCGTCGGCGCCCTCGTAGAACACGTTGAGCCTTGCTGCGACGTTCTCGTTGATGGCCTGTCCGGCATCGAGGGTGACGCGGCGATCGCCCCATGACCCGGTCTGCGCCGTCGCCTCGTAGACGCGGTTGCCGTCGGCCTCCTTGAGTGTGCGGTTGAGCAGCCCGCCGCCGGCGCCGCGGCCGAAGGTCAGCGCGCTCGGGCCCTTCAGCACCTCGATGCTCTGGGCATTGTACGTGTCGCGGAAATACTGCACGTCGTCGCGGAAGCCGTTGACGAAGAAATTGGCGCTGGAATCGACGCCGCGGATCACGAGCTCATCGCGATTGCCCTCGCCCTGGTGCACGGCAACGCCGGGAACGTAGCGGGTGACGTCGGTGACGCCCTGGTAGTTCTGGTCGCGGATCTGCTCCCGCGTCACGACGTTGAGCGATTGCGGGATGTTGACGATGGCGGTGTTGGTCCTGGTCGCAACCGATGTGCTGTTGGCGAAATAGCCCGATGTACCGGTGCGGGCATCCTGCGATTCCGTGAACGGTGTTGCCGCGGCCGCAGGCTCGATCCGCCGCGCCGTCTGGGTGCGGCGGCCGCGCGCGGCCGTCGTGCTGCGCGATGTCGATGGCGCGCTGCGGCGGCGTTGCGCGGCCGGCGGGGTGATGGTCACCGGCGGCAGCGTCGAGGCGCCGGCTTGCGAGGGCGTCGATTGTGCCTGCGCGGCGGAAGACACGAGCGGAACGCTCAGTGCGAGATAACTCGCCGTGAGCAGCGACAGCTTCGCAATCAAAACAGCGCGGCCGCGGGCCTGTGATCCTGATGTCATGACGTCGTCCCCAAACAACTGTCGCCTTGCGTGAAGGCGATGCGCTGTCCTCTAGAGAGGTGAGGCGCGGTGCGTCCAGACGACGGACTTGAGAAAATTTTTCCGTGAGGCCGGAATAAAGTCGCGACGAAAGCGCGCAGGCGTTGCGCGAAGCGCGCGCCAGGTTGGAAAAGTCAAGGATGCAAATGGTTTCTGTCGGCTTCCGGATTTGCGCCGGGAAACGAAGAGCGGCGCTCGCGCGCCGCGCTTCTTGTAGGAATTCCAGATTGTACCGGTTCTAAAGCGACCTCTCGATGCGCAGCCGCGTCACGCGGTGGCGGACCGCGGCCGCAGCCCCGCCGGCAGATGCGCCTCGAGCCAGGCGGAGATCGCAGGCTCGTTGCGATGGTAGACGAGGCCTGCGGCGATCACGGCAATTCCGATCAGCGACAGCGAGAACGGAAACCACAGCGAGTCCTTGAAGACGACGTCGGCGAGATGTCCGAGATAGATGCAGATGCCGAACGCCCCGAACACCGCATAGGCGCGCCGCATCAGGATCACCGCAATCGCGACCAGACCGACGTTGAGCAGGCAATAGACCGCCTTCGAGAGTTCGGTGGACCCTTCGGACGCGGTGATGCCGCCCCAGAACGCCATCAGGCCGAACAGGTGCAGCCAGAACGCAAAGTCACCATTGCGGCTGCGATAGTCGACGATCCAGGCCACCGCGAGCACGGCCAATCCGAACCACACCGACACCCGGCGCCGCGTCTCGAAGTCGGCGTAGTTCGTGCCGCTGAACCACGGCGCCAGATCCATCGACATGAACCACAGCGCGAACGCGATGATCGCGACGATGAAGGCGAAGCGGAAATAGCGCAGCGCGACGATTCCGGCGACGACGGTCGCGATCTCCATGAAGATCCAGCTGCCCTTCACCCAGACGTAGAAGTCCTGCACGGTTCCGGGCTTGCCGAACTTGCCCCACCAGCCAAGCTCGTCCTGGATGCCATAGACCGCAAGCGGCGCCATCGAGACCGCGATCGCAATCAGCAAGCCGCCGGGAACCCGCAGATCCTTGCCGTACCAGAGATGGTGACCGGCGACGGCGAACGCGGTGGCGTAGGCGACCGCGCAAGCCGTCAGCGCCCGTCCGCCCATCTGGGTGAACGCCAGGGTCGAGAACAGGCCCATGGCGCCGATCACGATCAGCGCGCCGGCGTACCAGAGCACATGGGCGGCATCGAACCTGGCCGCCGGGCCTGCATCACCGGCCGCGCCCGGCCCGTCATGGCTTGCCAGGAAGGCCAGCAGCCGGTCCAGATCAGCGGCGCTGATCACCCCGGCATCGGCGGCGTCCCGGAGATTCTTCGCTGAATATGGCATGCGGTGATCCTCATTGCCGGTTCGGGCGCCTCCCCGGGGATCCGCGGAAGGCGCCTCTCCCGTATGAGTATATCGGAACGTGAGCAACGTTCAATATTATTTTGAGCGACGCTCAAGTTATTTCGCAGGCGAACGCGAGCCTGCCGGATGGCACCGCCTACGCCGCCAGCGCCTTCATTTCCGCATAGAGGTCGGACTTGCCCTCGAAGCCGATGCCGGGAAGGTCGGGCATCACGATATGGCCGCCCTCGACGCGCACGCCGTCCGGGAAGCCGCCATAGGGCTGGAACAGGTCGGGATAGCTCTCATTGCCGCCGAGGCCGAGGCCGGCCGCGATGTTGAGCGACATCTGGTGGCCGCCATGCGGGATGCAGCGGCTCGGCGACCAGCCATGGGTCTTCAGCACCGCGAGCGTGCGCTGATATTCGCAGAGCCCGTAGGACAGCGCGCAGTCGAATTGCAGCCAGTCGCGGTCCGGCCGCATGCCGCCGTAGCGGATCAGGTTGCGTGCATCCTGGTGGCTGAACAGGTTCTCGCCGGTCGCCATCGCGCCGGGATAGAACTCGGCCAGCGCGGCCTGCAACGCATAATCGAGCGGATCGCCGGCCTCCTCGTACCAGAACAGCGGATACTCCCGCAGCATCTTGGCATAGGCGATCGCGGTCTCCAGATCGAAGCGGCCGTTGGCGTCGACCGCAAGCTGCGCGCTGCTGCCGATTTCCTTCAGCACCGCCTCGATGCGCTCGCGGTCCTCAGTGAGCGGCGCGCCGCCGATCTTCATCTTCACGACGTTGTAGCCGCGGTCGAGATAGCCGCGCATCTCCTTGCGCAATGCGCCGAGGTCCTTGCCCGGATAGTAGTAGCCGCCGGCGGCGTAGACGAACACGCGCGGATTGGCGGTCAAACGATGGCGCTCGGCAAGCAGCCGGAACAGCGGCTTGCCGGCGATCTTGGCCACCGCGTCCCACACCGCCATGTCGATGGTGCCGACCGCAACCGAACGCTCGCCATGGCCGCCCGGCTTCTCGTTCGACATCAGCGTCGACCAGACCTTGTCCGGATCGAGGTTGGCGCCATCAGCGTCGAGCAGCGATTTCGGATCGGCCTCGAGCAGCCGCGGCGCAAAGCGCTCGCGGATCAGACCGCCCTGCCCGTAACGGCCGTTGGAATTGAAGCCGTAGCCGACCACCCGTCGGCCGTCGCGCACCACATCGGTGACCACGGCAACCAGGCTCGTGGTCATCTTGGTGAAGTCGATATAGGCGTTGCGGATCGGCGAGGAGATCGGCTTCGTCACCTCGCGGACGTCGACGATGCGGACGGACATGGTGCTGCTTTCAGAGTTGCTAGGCGCGTCATTCCGGGGCGATGCAAAGCATCGAACCCGGAATCTCGAGATTGCGGGTTCACGCTTCGCGTGCCCCGGAATGACGGTGGTTACTTCTTATCCCGGAAATACGGCTCGACCGGCCCGTGCACCTTGATGGTCAGCGGATTGCCGTAACGGTCCTTGGCATTCCCCGCGGTGACCCGCACCCAGCCCTCGCTGATGCAGTACTCCTCGACATTGGTCTTCTCGGCGCCCTTGAAGCGGATGCCGACGTCGCGCGAAAGAATCTCCGCGTTGTAGTACGGGCTGTTCGGATCGACCGAAAGGCGGTCGGGAAATTGGTCGTTGGTGTCGTCGCTCATAGCAGCGCCTCGATTTCCTTCTTCAATCCTTCGGGCCGGGCGGTCGGCGCATGCCGCGCCACGACCTTGCCGGCGCGATCGACCAGAAACTTGGTGAAGTTCCATTTGATCGCCGGCCCGAGCAGGCCCGACTTCTCACGTTTCAGGTGTTCGTACAATGGATGCGCAGCTGAGCCATTGACGTCGATCTTGGCGAACATCGGAAACGTCACGGCGTAGTTGGTCTCGCAGAACGCGGCGATCTGCTTCGCATCGCCCGGCTCCTGCGCGCCGAACTGGTTGCAGGGAAAGCCGAGCACGGCAAAGCCGCGCGGCGACAATCCGGCGTGCAGCTCCTGCAGGCCCTTGTATTGCGGCGTGAAACCGCAGGCGCTCGCGGTGTTCACGATCAGCAGCACCTGCCCCTCGAACTCCCGCAGCGGCATGTCCTCGCCGGCGAGCGATTTGGCGGTGAAATCGTAGACCGTCGGCATCTTCAGCTCACCGGATCGATCGCAGCCGACGGCGTGCCGCCGGCCTCGACCGCCTCACCCGCGGCAAGACAGAGATCTTCACGGTAACGCGCAGCCACCAGTTGCACGCCGACCGGAATCCGCCCGACGAGCCCCGTGGAGACGACCAGCCCGGGAAGACCCATGAACGGGATCGCGATCTGCGGCAGCTGCGCGTGCCAGACCCGCGCGAACGAGGCCTCGTCCTTGCGGTCGAGATGATCGGGGAACGGCAGCTCGCCGGACACCGGCATCAGCAGCACCGGATATTTGTCGAGGAAGGCGAACCATTCGCGCGTCAGGGTCGCGCGGCGGGTCAGCGCCTGCGACAGGTCGAACGGATGCACTTTTGAGCGAACGCCGCGCAGGCAGGCCAATGCGCCGGGATCGCCCTCGCGTTCCGCGAACGCAAGCTGGGCTTCATAGCCGTCGCCGAGCCAGAGCCGGGTCTGGATCTCCGCCGCCTCGCGCAGGGACGGCGTATCGGCGATCTCCTCGACGATCCAGCCGGCGTCGCGCAAGCGCCTGCCGGCGTCGGCCACCGCGGCGACCACTTCCGGCACCGGATTGAGGCCATCGGGATTGAGGCACATCGCAACGCGCTTCTCGCGCGGCGGCCCCTCGAGCGGCACCGGCGCGTACCAGGGATCGCGATAGTCCGGCGCCGACATTGCCGCGAGCGAGATGCGCAGATCGTTGACGGTGCGCGCCAGCGGGCCCGACACCGCGCTGATCTGCGGGCCGATCGGACGCTCCGGCAACGCCGCGTTGAAGGCGGGGATGCGGCCCATGCTCGGCCGCAGGCCGTGCACGCCGCAGGCATAGGCCGGATAACGGACCGAGCCCGCGATATCGGTGCCATGCGCGATGTGGCCGATGCCGGCGGCGACCGCGGAGCCCGCGCCGCCCGACGAGCCGCCCGGCGTGATGCCGGGATCGCGCGGGTTCTTGGTGTCGCCGTGAATGAGGTTGGTGGTGAACCAGCGATAGGACACCGCCGGACAATTGGTGCGGCCGAGCAGCACCGCGCCGGCCTTACGCAGATTGGCGACGACCGGGTTGTCCACCCTGGCGATGAGGTCGCGCTGCGCCTTCAGCCCGTTGGTGGTGGCGTAGCCCTCCTGGTCGACATTGACCTTGATGGTGATTGGCACGCCGGCCAGCGGCCCGACCGCCCCACCGCGTGCAATGGCCGCATCGATCGACGCTGCCTGTGCCAGCACGTCGTCCGGCCGGTGATCGACCACCGCGTTGATCTTGGGGTTGACCGCGTCGAGCCGGGCGAGCCCGGCCTCGGCCGCCTCCTTCGCCGATACCTTCTTGGTTTTGATGAGGGAGGCGAGTTCAGCCGCCGACAGACGCCAAAGATCCTGCATGAGACACTCCGTATGACGCAGGCGTTTTAGCGCCGCACGAAGGCCAAGACCAGACGTCCGCCGCCCGATGTTTCAGCGGACATGCGCGATGTAATAGGCAAGGTCGCCGATCTGCTCCTTGGTGACCGTCTGCATCACGTCGGCCATGGTGGCGTCGTAGCCGTGGCGGCTGTTGTCCTTGTA
The DNA here is from genome assembly GCF_002532045.1 of Bradyrhizobium sp. C9. Lineage (GTDB taxonomy): Bacteria > Pseudomonadota > Alphaproteobacteria > Rhizobiales > Xanthobacteraceae > Bradyrhizobium. The sequence goes on from NZ_NWTG01000019.1 coordinate 65,031, forward strand.
TTCGGCCAGCGTCTTGGCGAGATAGTCCTCGCGCTGGTTGGCGATGCGGGGGACGTTGTCCTTGCCGGAAAAATCGGTGTTGTGGCAGGTGTTGCAGCGGTTCTGCTGCACCAGCGCCTGGCCGCGCGCCATCCGCGCCGGATCGCCGGCCTCCGTGGGCGGCGCAGGCTTCGGCAAGGTGGCGATGAAGTCCGAGAAAGTGCGCAGATCGTCGTCGGTCATCGACTTCGCCATCTCGTTCATCGGGTCGAATACCCTAAGCTTCTCGCGAAACATGAAGAGCTGGATCAGCGCATAGGGCGCCTGCTGGCCGCCGAGCGACGGCGTGTTCTCGGTTTCCGACGTGCCGTGCTCGCCATGGCAGGCAAAGCACGCGACCGTGCGTTCCTGGATGGTCTCGGCGTTGGCGGAGAAGCTGAGAGCGGCCAGCGCCGCGGCGATTGCGAGCCTACGCATCGGTCCATCCTTGCATGCAGTTCAAAAAGAAAATCGGGGGCAGCACGCGCTGCCCCCGATCCCTGGTTTCAGCTTACTGGTTGGCGACCTTCGGCTTGCCGTAGCTGATGCGATAGACCGCGCCGTTCCAGTCGTCGGAGACCAGCAGCGAGCCATCCTTCAGCAGCATCACGTCGACCGGGCGGCCGACATACTTGTTGTCCTCGAGGAAGCCGGTCATGAACGGCTCGACCGACTTCACGGTGCCGTCCTTGTTCAGCTTGACGACGACGACGTCACCGCCCTGCTTCTGCGACTTGTTCCAGGAGCCGTGACGCGCGACGAAGATCGCGTTCTTGTAGGTCTTCGGGAACATGCTGCCGGTGTAGAAGCGCATGCCGAGCGAGGCGGTATGCGGCCCCATCAGGCCGACCGGCGCGGTGTAGTCCTTGCAGTTCTTGCCCCAGCCGAGCTCCTGGTCGATGATGTTGCCCTGGTAGCAGAACGGCGCGCCGAAATCCTCGCCCGCCTTGGTGACGCGGTTGAGTTCATCTTCCGGCACCGTCTCCGACAGCCAGTCGCGGCCGTTGTCGGTGAAGTACATCTGCTTGGTCTCGGGATTCCAGTCGAAGCCGACCGAGTTGCGCACGCCGAGCGCGTAGACCTCGGCGCCGGAGCCGTCGAGATTCATGCGGCGGATCTGGCCGTGATCGGCGTCATGCAGCACGTTGTTGCCGGGTTGGCCGACCGGAACATAGAGCTTGTTGTCGGGGCCGATGGCGATGAACTTCCAGCCATGCGCCTCGTCCTTCGGCAGCTTGTCGTAGATGACGGTCGGCTTCGGCGGATTGTCCAGATTGTCCTCGATCTTGTCGATCTTGGAGACCTTCGACAGCTCGGCGATGTAGAGCGTGCCGTCCTTGAAGGCGACGCCGTTCGGACGGTAGAGGCCGGAGGCGATCACCTTGACCGAACGTTTGCCGTCCTTGTTGACGATCGCATAGACCTTGTCGACGAGCCGGCTGCCGACGAACACGGTGCCCTTGTCGCCGAGCGCCAGCGAGCGCGCATTGGCCATGCCGGCGGCATAGACCTCGACATTGAAGCCGGCCGGCACCTTGAGCTTGGCGAGCGGCAGCTTGTCCGGCGCGGACGGCAGCGGCGGCGGTGCCACCGGCGCGAGTTTGGCAGCGGCTTCATTGTCCGGACGCCCGATCATGGGCGAGCCCGGCGGCAGCGGCTGGGCGGCCGGTGCAGCACCTGCAGCCGGCGCCGCCGCCGGCTGTTGCGCCGCAGCGGAGAGCGTCAACGCTCCCAGCATGGCCCCCGCGAGCAGCAGGCTGCGCGGTGCGAACGAGTGTTTTTTCATGATGATCTCCCCTGGGTGGAAGCCGTTTGTTCATTGCGCCATTGAGGTCGACCGGCGCTATCAGGCTTTCCGTTCATAGTCTTGCGAATTTGTCCGGACAATTGCAATCGGAAACATGCTGACATCGGCCAACGCATGGTTGTGGCCACGCGCCGGCGTGTCTCTGTGCCTGTCTCTCTCAGTGCCTCGTCAACGAGTGGTCCGGGCGATCGAGAATCGCCTCGGTGAATGGAAACTCCAGCACGATCTCGCCCTCGTCGTCGGTCACCTCGATGACCGCGCTGAGCAGCGCGCCGTCGGCGCCCTCGGTCTTGAGAAGTTCGCGAATCATCGCCCGCGCCATCTCCCACGCACGATCCGGATCCCGCAGGATCTCACCATCGGGGTCGGAGATCAGCTCGTCGCCGATACGGGTATTGAAGAAATAGCGTGGCATCGGCAGAACTCGGCTCGGTTAGTCGCTCCCGTCACCGGGAAGCACAGAATCGTCATCAGGACCTTTGGAGGACCGCGTGGCCCCTGTCTCTTAGTCCAAGATCACCATTCACCGTGTGGCGGACAACAGGAAAAAGGTCTGATCGCACCGGGTTTTGACGGGAAATGCGCGCACAAATTTGTGAGTGGGTCGGATTTGCTTTCCGCAGTGCAGCATGCGCCTCCGCAGGGGAGCTTGCCAAAAATTTAAGTGGCGAACTTTTCGAACCGCAGTAGTTTAACTGCAGGGCGGAAAGTTCGTCCGGTTGCAACAAGGAGAGCCTAATGGCCTGGAAAGCACCGAAGATCGTCGAAGTGTCGGTCGGCATGGAAATCAACATGTATATGTGCGCCACCCGCAAGTAAGCGGCAGCGCCCTATACACGTTTAGCGTTTTAGCGCAGGTGGACATCCGGGCGTAACGCGCTCCCGAGCATGGGGGTGTGTTCTAAGCCGGGGTCCACCTCGTAACGTTTCTGGGTCCAGTTGTTGGGCCGAGTTGATGGGTCCGAGTTAACGTCTCCAGGGGACGGATCATGCTTCGTGTCGTCGTCCTGGGTGCCGCGGCGGGTGGCGGCGTTCCGCAGTGGAACTGCGGCTGTGCCGTCTGCAGGACGGCGCGAAGCGACCATCCCGAATTGCAGAGCACGCAAGCCTCGATCGCCGTCAGCGGCGATGGCGCGCACTGGTTCCTGGTCAACGCCTCGCCGGATCTGCGTCAGCAGCTGATCGCGACGCCGCAGCTGCATCCGAAGCACGGCGCCTTGCGTCATAGCCCGATCGCCGGCGTCATCCTCACCAATGGCGAGATCGATGCCGTCGCCGGGCTGCTGTCGATGCGCGAGGGCTCGCCGTTTGCGATCTACGCGCATGAGCGGGTGCTGGCGATCCTGCGCGCGAACAGCATCTTCAACGTGCTCAGCGAAAAGAACGTCGCCCGCCGGCCGATCGCGGTCGACGAGGCGTTCGAGCCGGCCCTGCCCGACGGATCGCCGTCGGGGCTCGAGGTGCTGCCGTTCGAGGTTCCCGGCAAGGGCGCCTGGTATCTCGAGGGCAAGGCGCATCCGGCGGGCGCCGACGGCGTCGGCGATACGCTCGGCCTGCGTATTGCGGACAAGCGCAGCGGCAAATACTTCTACTTCCTGGCCGCCTGCGCCCGGGTGACCGACGATTTGAAATCACGGCTCAAGGGCGCGCCCCTGGTGTTCTTCGACGGCACGGTGTGGCGCGACGACGAGCTGATCGCGGCGGGTCTTGGCAACAAGACCGGCCAGGGCATGGGACATATCGCGATGTCGGGCGATCAGGGCGCGATCGAAAGCCTCGCCGGGCTCGACATCGGACGAAAAGTGTTTTTGCATATCAACAACTCCAACCCGGCGCTGCTTGGGACTTCGGCCGAACGCAAGGCGGCCGAACAGGCGGGTTGGCAGATTCCCGCCGACGGAACGGAGATCGTGCTGTGAATGTCGTGCCTACCTCTGGAATGACCGCGCTCTCGATCGGCAAGGGCATCACGCTCGACAGCGCCGAGGCGATGGAGGCGACGCTGCGCACGATCGGCGCAACGCGCTATCACAGCCTGCACCCGTTCCACCGCCTGCTGCATGGCGGCAAGCTCAACAAGGGCCAGGTCCAGGCCTGGGCGCTGAACCGCTATTACTACCAGAGCACGATCCCGCTGAAGGACGCGATGGTGATGACACGCTTCCGCGATCGCATGACGCGGGTCGAGTGGCGCCATCGCATCGAGGACCATGACGGCGATCTCGGCAATGAGGGCGGCATCGAGCGCTGGCTGAAGCTGACCGAAGGCCTCGGCCTCGACTCCGCCTATGTCGAGTCCACCGAAGGCATCCTGCCGGCGACGCGCTTTGCCGTGGAAGCCTATGTGCATTTCTGCCGCGACCGCACGCCGCTGGAGGCGATCGCCTCCTCGCTCACCGAATTGTTCGCGCCGAACCTGCACGAGGAGCGCATCTCGGGGATGCTGAAGCACTACGACTTCGTCAATCCCGACATCATGAGTTATTTCAGCCGCCGCCTGACCCAGGCGCCGCGCGACGCCGGCTTCGCGCTCGACTACGTCAAGCAGCACGCCAAGACGCCCGCCGAGCGCGAGGCGGTCTGCAACGCACTGATCTTCAAGACCAACGTGCTGTGGGTCCAGCTCGACGCGCTTTATCACGCCTATGTCGAAGGCCACATTCCGCCCGGCGCCTTCGTGCCGAAGACCAGCTAGAGAACTGCAATGGCCAGCCGCAACATCAGCGTCAGCGAGACCAGCCGGCCGAAACTGCCGCGGCACACCAAGCTGAAATTCGACGAGACGCGGCAGGTCTGGGTGATCCTGGCGCCGGAGCGCGTGCTGGCGCCGGATGAGATCGCGGTCGAGGTGCTGCAGCTCTGCGACGGCGCGCGCAGCGTCGCCCAGATGGTGGACCAGCTCGCCGAAAAATACGCCGCACCACGCGAGGCGATCGCGACCGACGTGATCGCAATGCTGCAGGACCTGGCCGACAAGGGCTTTCTCACCGAAGCGCGCGAGAGCACAGCATGAGTGACACGCTCGCCGGCAACAAGACGACGACGGCAGGCCCGACCGACGGGCTCGCGGTGCTCGAGCAGACGCGCTCGGCGGCCGAGACCTACGGCATTCCGCTCGCGGTGCTGCTCGAGATCACCCACCGCTGTCCGCTGCAATGTCCGTATTGCTCGAACCCGGTCGAGCTCGACCGCGGCTCGACCGAGCTCACGACAGAGGAATGGAAGAGGGTGCTGAGCGAGCTTGCCGAGCTCGGCGTGCTGCAGGTTCATTTCTCCGGCGGCGAGCCGACCGCGCGCAAGGACATCGTCGAGCTGGTGCAGCACGCGAGCGATGTCGGGCTGTATTCCAACCTGATCACCTCGGCGGTGCTGCTGACCAGGGACAGACTGTCGGCACTGGCCGATGCCGGCCTCAGCCATGTGCAGATCAGCTTCCAGGGCAACGAGCCCATGGTTGCCGATCGCGTTGCCGGCCTGAAGGATGCGCATCGCAAGAAGCTCGAAGTCGCGAAATGGACCCGCGAGCTCGACATGCCGCTCACGGTGAATGCGGTGATGCACCGGCAGAACCTGCATCAGCTGTCCGACATCATCCAGATGGCGGTCGACCTCGACGCCGACCGGCTCGAAGTCGCCAATGTGCAGTATTACGGCTGGGCGCTGAAGAACCGCGCCGCGCTGATGCCGACCATCGAGCAGATCGAGGAGACCAGCCGGATCGTCGAGGAAGCCCAGGTGCGCCTGAAGGGCACGCTCGCGATCGACTATGTGGTGCCGGACTACTACGCGCTGCGGCCGAAGAAGTGCATGGGCGGTTGGGGCCGCCAGTTCTTCAACATCTCGCCGGCCGGCAAGGTGCTGCCGTGCCACGCCGCCGAGAGTATCACCGGGCTGGAATTCGAGTCGGTGCGCTCAAACCGCTCGATCGCCTGGATCTGGCAGAACTCGGAGGCCTTCAACCGCTATCGCGGCACCGGCTGGATGCCGGAGCCGTGCAAGAGCTGCGAATTCCGCGAAGACGATTTCGGCGGCTGCCGCTGCCAGGCCTTTGCGCTGACCGGCGATGCCGGCAACACCGACCCGGCCTGCGCGCTATCGCCGCGGCATGAGGAGATCTTCAAGCAGGCCGAGCAGGAATCCGCCGGCACGCAGAACCGCTTCCTCTACCGCAACTTCGCCGGCGGCACGCTGGAGGCGGACGGACACCAGGACAAACCTCATGGCGCCTGATGCCGATGCCGGCAAGGCCGCGCGGCGCGCCGATCCGTTTGCTCCGCTGACATCGGAATGGCTCGATGTCGGCGATGGCCACGAGCTCCATGTCGAGAGCGTCGGGTGCGAGGGTGGCATCCCCGCGGTTTATCTGCATGGCGGCCCCGGCAGCGGCTGCCAGCCCGACCATCGCCGGCTGTTCGATCCCGAGCGCTTTCACGCCGTGCTGTTCGACCAGCGCGGTTGCGGCCGCAGCCGGCCGAAGGGCAGCCGCAACCACAACACGACGCAGCATCTGATCGCCGACCTGGAGAAGATCCGCGAACGCTTCGGCTTCGCGCGGTGGATGGTGGTCGGCGGCTCCTGGGGCGCGACGCTGGCGCTGGCCTATGCGCAAGCCCATCCTGACAGGGTCAGCGGGCTGGTGCTGCGCGCGACGTTTCTCGGCACCGCCGAGGAGCTGGAAGACGTGTTCCTGCGTGTCCTGCCGCGCTTCTATCCCGGCCTCTCCGAGGATTTTCTCAGCTTCCTGCCCGAGAACGAGCGCGCAGCCCCGCTTGCGGCCTACTACCGCCGCATCCTCGATCCCGATGCCGCCGTGCACGCGCCGGCCGCGCGCGCCTGGCACGACACCGAGCGTACGTTGTCGGAGCACACGCCGAAGCAGACCCGGCTCGATCTCAAGGCATCAGGCGCCCTGCCCTCGACGCCGTTCATGGAGGCGCACTACTTCGCCAACGATTGCTTCATGCGTCCGCACCAGCTGATGGACGAGGCCGGCAGGCTCAAAGGCATTCCCGGCATCGTCGTGCAAGGCCGCTACGATCTCTTGTGCCCGCCCGCCACATCGCACGCGCTCGCCGCGCGCTGGCCGGACAGCGAGGTCCGCATCATCGATGGCGCCGGCCACATCCTCTACGATCCCGGCATCCGCAACGCCGTGATGAAGGCGATCGCCGATTTGGCGGCGAAGGCGTAGTAAAGGCCATCAGTCACCGCGCCGGGACTGCGTACCCTCGTCTCGTTCTTTACGGGCGATGTTTGGGTGAGGAGCTCACCACCCTCATCCTGAACTCCGAGAGCTCGAATGACCCACGTAACCGATTATTTTTTCTTGGGAGCTGCTGGATTCTTCTCGGTGATCGGCGAGTACAAGCTCTCCTTTTGGATCAGTGCAATTGGAATCATCAATCACGCGGGGGGAGCTTTGAGAGCCATTATCGATCCCGATTGGTATCTGCGCAAACGCATCGAGGCGAACCTCCCAGTCGACTTCTTCAACTCTGGAATAAAGAGCCTCGTGATAACCAAGGCAATAATGATTGGCGTGCTCTCGTGGGCGGCCTGGCGTGCAGGTGTGCACGCTGGATATTTTTGACCGGAAGCTACACGTGCAAAAGTTGTTGGTTATTGTAGTCGGGTTTGCTGCCTACGGCGGTTATAAAGGATGGCCACTGTACACAGTGGTCCTCATTGGCGGCGCATTGGCAATCTGGAATTTGATGTATTTCGGAACGCGCCCAATGCAAGTCGCAACCGGCGGCCCCCTAGCTTACCTTGTTCGAATTTCCATCATCAATACCGTTCAGGCGGCGGTGTTCTATGTAGCAGGCGTTGGGCTGCACTCCTTGCTAGGATGAATCAGGCCGCGCCTGGCAATAGCTCGCTGTTGAACGTCGTCGCTATGAACCGGTTATGACTATTGGCCGCAGGTATACTTTCTGCTCCTGTTGATAACTGACTCTTGAACTTGCTTACACGCGAGGCCCTTGGTCAACTGCAACTACGGCTTGCGGATAGATTTTTCTGTTGTGCTTCGCGACAGTTGATATGAATGCCACGGGTAATGCGCGCTCCTTGCAGATCGCTATGATCGGACGACACATCTGGCGTACGAGTATCCGCAGGCCGGCTATTCTCTCATGACGAAGCTCTCGCAACTGAGAGGCGCCAAGACGCTGCCGCAACTGGCGCGCGTCATAGGTGTCCAACCCCATGGTCTTTCTTACGCTCTTTATTGGCTGACGGAAGATCAGAAGTACGAAAGCTTCACAATTCCCAAGAGAGGCGGCGGACGCAGAATTATCACGGCTCCGAAGAACTATCTGAAAGTGATCCAGACCAAGCTCGCCAAGTTACTTTTGGATATTCACATCGAGCTCGAAGGCAGTCGTTCGAAGAGTCAGTGCAGGCTCTCGCATGGGTTCAAGCGTGGGTATTCGATCGTGACGAATGCTGCCGCGCACCGCAACAAGCGTTACGTCTTCAATGCCGACCTAAAGGACTTTTTTCCTTCCATCAATTTTGGAAGAGTGTTGGGATTTCTCACGAGAGATCGAAACTTCGCGCTCGAGCCCAAGGTGGCTACCATAATTGCGCAAATAGCCTGCCACAATAATCAGCTACCGCAAGGCAGTCCGTGCTCGCCGGTCATTTCAAATCTGATCGCACACGTCCTTGACATTCATCTGAACAGGATCGCGCGCAATGCAAACTGCACGTACACCCGCTACGTCGACGACCTGACATTCTCTACAAATGAGAAGGAGTTCCCGCCTTCGATCGCGCGGCTCGTATCAGGCAACACCAGCGCTTGGGTGCCGGGAGATAGCCTCATCCGATACGTGTATCGATCTGGCTTTAAGCTCAATCATGACAAGACACGGATGCAGCGGAGAGATTCCCGCCAAGATGCAACTGGGTTGATTGTTAACAAGAAGGTCAACGTTCGAAACGAATACTACAAGGCTGCCCGAGCAAAATGTCACCACCTGTTTCAACATGGCTTTTGCTATTCGGATCACGACAAGACGGCGCTGTCGGATGCGGCCTTGGAAGGTACAATGAGCTTTATATACCACATCCGCCGTCTCAAGACCGTTGACTGGAAGCTAGAGCAGAAAAGCTTCTACCAATTGTATCGACAGTTTCTGGACTACAGAGCCTTCTATGGGCTGACGCGTCCGCGAATAATTTGCGAAGGTAAAACGGATAATATTTATCTCCGATGCGCCATCGGCGCGCTGAGCGCGAAGTTTCCTCAGTTCATCCATCCTGACCCAAAGGCGGGACTGAACATCGACTTTTTCTACTACACCGACACGTCGGCGACGTTTCAGGATTTATCCGGAGGCACCGGAGAGCTCAACAAGCTGTTGGGCTCCTATCGAGCGCGAGCGTCATCCTTCAAGCACGGCCCGACGCAGCCTGTATTCATGGTGGTCGACAACGACTCGGGATCAAACGGGTTATTCAGACACTTGGCGGGTATACTCGGAAAGCCAGTGGGCGGGATGGACCCATTTTACCACGTATTTGACAACCTCTACGTTGTGCCAATACCGAAGGCCGGGGTGGCAGCTGCGATCGAGGATCTCTTCGAGGCCGTCCTTCTTACAAGAACTATCAACGGCAGGGCGTTCGATAGAACCGGGAAACAGAAGGATCTCAGCAAGTGGTACTCGAAATTTGATTTCGCGACGCAAATCGTGAAACCGGAACGTGCTAAGATAAATTTCGCTGGATTTGAACCGCTTCTGCAAGCCATATCAGACGCTCGAAAGGATTTCGCTTCACGCGTATCTGCAGGTGCTGCGGCCGCTGCCGTAAAGGCGGCTGCGGCATAATTTGCTGCCTCGCATTTTCAACCGGCTAATACCTCCTTTGCATTGGGTGGCGCATTGTGGCCGACGATTACGATGACAGAGAGATGTTCTTCCAACGAAGAACAGACAAGACCATCATAGGTCGACGCTTCACCGGAGGATTCACCGGCGAGAAGATGCGCATCGCATCGCATATCATAGATGGTCAGCCGGGGTTAACGTTCGCGCGCATCAAGGACGAGGTGACACTTCGACGGACGCCGGGTGGCCGCTACGAGATTAAGGCCACTTTTCTGGAGGATGATCGATCTATTCGAACTCTCACCATCCAGCGATACCTAAAGACAGGACCGCAAGACAGACAGTATTTTTCATTCGTAGGTAATGAGATCGAGACGCTTATCAATTTCATCGCAGGCGTAAAGACGGTGCCGCTCGATGATGCGGCCAAGATCCACCTTCCGGATGAAGTGTTGCGAGAGATTATCCTCGATCAAGGCCAGGCTCGACGCATTTTCAAAGAGAATTCGGAGTTATTCTTGGAGCTGGCGCAGCAAGAGGAGGTAACCCGCGATCTCATCGCAGTTGGCTATCGCCGGAAACAACTGCGCTATTTCGAGAACTTGCTAAATGTCCCGGACTTCTTCGCCAGTGAGAGGAGCCGACTCCAATGCAAACCAGAAGACGTTTGGCAAAAGTTCTTCGAGGCGAACACTTGGATATTTGGGTACGGGCTTTCGTACCAATTCTTGTCAAAATTGGATGAAGGAAAGCTGGAGCAGATCGTGCGTGGCCGCGACCTTACCGGAGCTGGTAAGCGGTCCGATGCGCTTATGAAGACGCGAGGGATCGTCAATTCATTGTGCTTTGTCGAAATTAAGAGGCACGATACCGCCCTGTTGGGTCCGAGCTCATATCGACCAGACGCTTGGCCACCATCGACAGAGCTTGCGAGCGGCGTGTCCCAGATACAGGCGACTGTTCACGCTGCTGTCGAGTCTATTGGTCAGCGACTGCTACCGCGCGATGATATGGGCGACCCGACCGGCGAGGTCTTGTTCAATATTGAGCCCCGATCATGCCTCGTAGTCGGCTCGCTCGGAGAGTTTCAGACAAACAACGGGGTGAACGTACCCAAGTTTCGATCTTTTGAGCTTTATCGTCGGAATACATGGCGTCCCGAGATCGTAACGTTCGACGAGCTGCTGCAGCGAGCACGATTTATCGTCGATCACGGCGCCGAGGAGAAATGAATTGCACTCCCGAAATCGGCGGCTCCCGACCTGCGACTAGCGCATCTATCGCCCTTCGGGCGCTATCGTTTGCCGCCGCGTCGTGAGCATCGAACGCCCGCCGTCACACCTCGAACAGTCTCGCCAGCTCCCGTGGCCGCCCGGCTCCGCCCAGCTTTGCACCCATGATCCTCTCCACGACGAGCGGCATGCATCAATTTTTCTTCGGCGATTTGAGCATCTTCTGAATCAAGTCGAAATTGGTGAGTGGCTTCTCCTTCAAAGCATCTGGGTTAGCAAAAAGCTCAGCTTCCGTCGGAAACAGCTGGACCGGCTGTTCGAGTGTTTTCAGAAACAGATTGTCGCCCTTTTTCTCGATCTTGAACGTCGCATAAACAACCTCCTTCCCACCTATGAAGTCGAAAGCGTAAGCGTCGAGTCTGCCCTGACGGAGGTCGCCGCCTAAGAGAATGACGGGATGAATTGCGTCACTCAAACCGTTGGACCATATCTCGCCGTCCACTCTGCCACCGTAAACGCGCATTCTCAGCGCAACTGGCATCACATCGCCTGTTGAGGTTATATCGCCCTCGTTTGTCCATGAGCCGGTAAATTCGGTATTGAGATTCCACCAAGTTGCAACATCTTCCTTGGCATTCGGAAATGCCTCGAAGAACGAATGTATTTTTTGAGGCAGGTCGAGAACCCCGACGAATAGCGTCGCGATCCAACCTGACACCAAGAGAAAAATCTTTCCTGCCTTCAGCAAATTCACTGAACCGTCAAATGTGCAGGCATCGGATTGCGGCCTGCGGTTGTGCCATTGTGTATCATCGTAACGCGTCCCGGTCGAGGATCGGCGCAGGGACGATGAATTGAAGTTGGGGACGGATACTCCCAGCGACCGCTGTTCGAGAAGACGTGCTGACGGCGAAGAACGCCGGGCAATCGGTCAGCACCGAATAGTCGCGGTTCTGGCGCGATCTGGATTTGCTCGCCGGTCAGGCGGCCTGCCATTGCACGATTTTCGGAATAATGGAAAAATACCGCTGAGTTGCCCGACGTGTCAAGTTGCCGGGTCGAACATCGGCAACTGACGGCTACTTTGCATGGGGTTGTTTTCGATATTTTGGCAGTGCGCCTTCAAACCAGGTTCAGGTCCTTCGGCTTGATGCCGGTGAAGATGCGCTCGAGGCTCGCCTGCTGCAGGCCGTAGACGTGCTGGATCAGGCCGGCGAAGAACGCCTTGTAGTCGGTCAGAACAGGGAAATCGCGGTTCTGGAACAGCGTCGCCTGCGCGACCTGGACCTGCTCGCCGGCCATGCGGCCGCCGTTGATGCCGCCACCCATCACCCAGTAGACGCTGCCGTGGCCATGATCGGTGCCGCGGTCGCCGTTCTCGCGGAAGGTGCGGCCGAATTCGGAGATCACGACCACGACGGTGTCGCGCCACATCGCCGGGCCGATCTCTTCGGAGAAGCCGGCGAGGCCCCTGCCGAGTTCGCCGAGCCGGTCGGCGAGATAGCCGGTCGCCGCGCCCTGGTTGACGTGGGTGTCCCAGCCGCCGACGTCGACGAAGCCGAGGTTGAACTGCTCGCGCATCAGGCGGCCGATCCGCCGCGCCGATAATTCAAAGCCGCGCGGCGACACGGCACCGCGATTGGCCGCCATCATCTCCTCGGAGACCGATTTGTAGACGTCGTCGCGGACCCGAAAGCCTTCCGACACCGAATTGGCGAGATCGCCCTTCGCGTACATCTCCCGGATCAGCCGGGCCTGCCGGTCGTCGACGCCGGGCTTGCTGACGCTGGCGATGCCGATGTTCGGGATCTGGTTCTGGCCGCGGAAGATCAGCGGCAATTGATCGGTGAAGGAGATCGGCTTCACCCGCGTCAATTCGGTCGCCAGCCGGCTCATGAAGCCGGAGCGGTAGTCGCGGCTGCCGCCGACCGCCTGCCCGAGTTCGATCGTGTCCTGGGTTTCGAAATGGCTGCGCGAGAGATCGTCGCTGGTGCCGGCAAACGGGACGAACGCGATCTCGCGCTTGGCCCACAACGGATAGATCGAATCGCGCAGCGCCGGATGCAGCCCCCATCCGGCGTCGAGCGCCAGCGCCGCATTCGGATTGCCGGCGTCGGGCCGCGCGACCGCGAGCGTCGGGCGCGAGGCGTAATAGAACTCGCTGCCGACCGGCACCACCACATTGGCGGCGTCGTAGGCGCCGCGCAAGAACACCACGAGCAGGCGCGCGTCGGTCGCGGGCGCCGCCCAGACCCGGCCGGCAAGGGTGAGCGAGGCGGAAGCGGCGAAGGCCTTGATCAGTTCGCGGCGGTCCATTGGCGAACCTCCCTTTCAGTGCATGAACTCGGGGGACGACAGAAACAGCGTGTTCCAGTCCTGCGGCGAGACGGCCTGGTCGAGCGCGGCGAGCGTGGTCGGGCTCAGCGTCTGCCGGATGTTGCTAAAATAGAGTCCATTCATGACCAGCGGAAACGCCGGCTGGTCGACCGCGTTGGGCTCGTTCGGCTTGAACAGCCCGGCCGATCCCGAGCCGATCGCGCGCGCGATCTCGAAACGCAGCATCATCTGCCCGGGACCGTTCCAGGCCGCCGAAAGCATCGAATAGCCGTCGGGCGTCTCGTGATTGAACAGGCCCTCGGACAGGCGGTTGAGCCAGCCCTGGATCGGCAGCGTGTTGAGGACGACCTTGCTGTCATAGGCGAGCCGCACCGACGACATCACGTAGAGCATCGGGTCCTTGAACTTGGCGCCGCCCTTCAGGCTGGCGGCGAATTCCGGCGCATGAACCAGCGTCGACATCACGGCCGCGATATCGCCGTCGGTCTTCTGGAAGGTCTGCGCCATCTGCTGCACCAGTGCGGCCGGCGGATTGTCGGACACGAAATAGGTCGCAAGCTGCTTTGCGATGTGCGTAGCGGTCGCGGGATGACGGCACAGGATGTCGAGAGCCTCGTCGACCTCGGCGAGGCCGCGGCCCTTGATCTGATGGCCGAGGAAGGTCTTGTCGCCGAAATCGTGGCGCGCCGGATTGAACTCGAAGGCGCCCTCGCGGACCAGCTGGGATTGCTGCTCGGGCTTCAGCTTCGGATCCTCCGGCTTGAAGTCGATGCCGACGCCGGTGAGGATCCGCGCCAGCGCCTCGACATCGGCCTGGGTGTAGCCGGAGCCGACGCCCATGGTGTGCAGCTCCATGATCTCGCGGGCGTAGTTCTCGTTGAGGTGGCCGGCGGCGTTGTCGGCATTGTCGAGGTAACGCAACATCACGGGATGATGCAGCGTCGCCGACAGCAGGTTGCGGAATTTGCCGAGCGCGTTGGCGCGGATCGCGCGATCCTCGTAGTCGCCGACCAGCACGCGGATGTTGGCCTTGTACTGGTGGACATTGAAGTGGTTGAACCAGAACCAGGTCAGGCGTTCGCGCAATTGATCCGGCGCATAGAGCGCGTGCAGGATGGTGCGGGCCGCGGCCTGCCTGGCGCGGTCGTTCATAGCTTGCTGATAGACCTGTTGCGCCGCCTTCTTCTGCTCCGGATCGGCGACCTGGTTGGCGGATTTGCCCTGCTGGTCGAACGAGGCGGCGATGTCGAACGGGAAGCGATGCACGTCCGGCATCGCCTCGATCTGCTTCTGCACGGCGGCCGGCAATGCGGCGTTGGCCGGATGCAGTTGCTCCTGCAGCCAGCGTTCGGTGCCGACCTCGCGCAGATGCGCTGCGCTCGAGGCGCTGACACCCCAGGTCAGGCGGTCGAGCAGCGCGATGTCCTGCGCCGCCAGTTCGGCCGCCCGCGCCGGCTGGTGGAAAATCACCAGCCCCGCGATCGTGCCGATCATCAGTTTCGCCACTGTCCGCGATCCGAGTGTGGCCGTGATGCTCATGAAGGCTGACCTGCCCGGTTCATGGTGTCATGCCCTCAGTGTTTGCACTTGCCGGGAGGACATGCCGGCGCGGCGGCGCGGGGTGCTGCTGCGGCGGGTCTCGGCGGCGGCGCGGCCATTCGCGGCGGCGGTGCTGCGCGTTGCGCCTGCACGGCCGGCCGTGGTGGCGGCGGCGGGGCGGCGCGCGGAGCCGGCGCCGGATGCGGCGCAACGGCGGCGGCGCGGGGCGGCGGAGCCGGGCGGGGCGGAGCTGCGACCCGCGCCGGCGCGGGCCGCGAGACCGGCGGAGGCGACACCGCGGCATGCGCGGGTGCCGAACGCATAGCCGGCGTCTGCCGTGCCGGCGGCGTGCGGCTCCCGGGCGACGGCGCCGCCGCGGGCTTCACGTTCGTGGTCGGCGCGGTCGCGGCATGCGAGAGCGGTTGCGCGCCCGGCTTGCCGGCGGTCCCGGGCGCGGCCGGCGCGTTGGTCGTGGGGGCGGCGCCGGGCTTGGTCGGCGGAGCCGGCTGCGCGTTGGCAGGCGCCATGGCTGTCGCCGGCTTGCCTGGCGTCACCGCGTTCGGCTTTGCACCCGGCTGCGCGGCGCCCGGTTGCACGGTGCCCGGCTGCACGGCACCGTGCTGCTGCGCGGGATTGGCCGGCGCGGTCGCCGACTGCGGCAGCGGCGGTCCATTCTTGGCGCCCGGCAGAGTGTGCGCACCCATCGCGTTCGGCGCGGCGGCCGCGTTCGGCGCAGCGCCGGGCGCTCCCATGGCCGCGCCTTGTGCCGGCGTGACGCCGGCCGGCGTCAGATTGGCGCGCTGCATCGCCGCGGCCGGCAGCTGCGGTGCCGCCGTGACCGGTGCGCCGCCCATTGCCGCCGTGACCCCGGCTGCATGGAGCTGCGCCGGCGTCGGGTTGGGATTGTTGATCACCGTGTTGATGACCGTCGTGTTGTGGATGTTGTTGAACACGATGTTGTTCTGCGGCGGCACGACGTAGGCCGGTGCGGCGACATAGGCCGGCATCGCCACGAAGAACGGCGTCGGCAGCACGAACAGGCCGATCGGCGGCGGCGGCGGCGGCAGCACGACGAAGTCCGGCGGCGGCGGCGGCAGGAAGAAGATCGGCGGCGGCGGAGGCGGTGCGAAGGCGAACACCGGATCGCTGTAGTACAGCACCGGACGATCGACATAGACGATCTCGTCGGGCGGCGGCGGCGGCACGTCGTAGTCGATCGCTGCGAATTGCGGCGGCGGCTCCAGCGCGGCCGACAGATAGGCCAGCCGGCGCCGGGCGTCGTAGGCATGCGGCCCGCGCGGATAACGCCGCAGATACGACCAATACGCATCAGGCGTGTCGGCGTTGTAGGTGCGCCGCCAGGTGATGGCCTCGCGCCGTGCCGCCACGATCGCGCGCACGCGCTTGGCCAGCGGATCGGTCGGATAGGCCTGCAGATAATCCTCGTAGCCTTGCAGCGTGTCGCGCTCCAGCGCCGCGGCATAGGCGTCCTGCGCCGGGAAATCGCGGATCGGCTTGGTGCGCAGTCCGGCATCGACCTGCTGCGGCGGCGCGTCCGGCTTGCGCTCGAAGAACATGAAGGGCGCGTCGACCTTCTGGGCATTCCACGGGATCTCGGCGCCCTTGGTCATCTCGTTGACGCGCAGGCGAACGCGGTCGAACACCTCCGGCAGGGTCAGGCCGCCGGCGCGAATCATTTCCGCCAGCGCCTGCGCATAGGGCCCGTAAGGCGGCGCACCGTCAGGGGCGACGGTGCCGGGCGCCGAATTGAAGGCGATCAGCATCTTGGGGTCGGGATCGACCAGCGCAAGGCCGCCGGCCAGCGGCTGGCCGTCCTTGGCGAAGGGATTGCTGCGCGCCGCATCGAGCACGATGACGCCGGCCTTGATCGGCAATGCCGAGAGCTGATGGCTGTAGTCGGAGAGGCGAATCGCCTCGACCGGGATGTCGGTGTCGCGGGCGATCTTGGCGTCGACCGGCACGAAGTAGTTCTCGCCGGTCAGCTGCACGCCGTAGCCGGCAAGATAGACGAAGGCCACCGCATTGGGCCCCGCATCCTGCACCTTCTGGATGAAATCGCGGAACGATTTGCGCAGCGTCTCGCCGTCGAGATCGCGCGCCCCGACCACATCGAAGCCGGCGGCCTGCAATGTCTGCGCGATCAGGCCGGCATCGTTTGCGGCGGTCTGCAACGCACCGGCCTGATAGGCGCCGTTGCCGACCACTAGCGCGAGGCGTTTTTCCTGATCCTGCGCATGGACGGGAAGCGACGAGAGCGACACCAGACCGACGATCAATGCCCACAGAATGCGCGTCATAGTGGTCGTCCCTTTTCTTCTCAGGAGTTGGCGTTACGGATGGAAAGGCTACTTCCGTGAATGCGCGCTGAACAGGATTGCGGCAATTGTGGCAATCCTTGGTCTGCACGGTCGCGGGCACCCCGGAAGCGGCTTCCCGGGCGCGCGCGATCAGGCGATATTACGCAGATAAAACAGGCAAAAAAGGAACACTCGATGCCGATCGCCGGACAAGGCATGCTGCTGACCTCGATGGATATCGACAGCTTACACGAAGCTGAATTCAACCGCTGGTACGATCGCGAGCATCTCGAGGAACGAGTCGCGATCGACGGCTTCCTGGAGGCCCGCCGCTACGTCGCCCATGACGGCAAGCCGAAATATCTCAGCCTCTACTCGACCGCGACCTTCGACGTGCTCGAAAGCCCCGTCTACCGCAAGGCGCTCGCCAACCAGACCGACTGGTCGAAGGCCAACATCGCGCGCTTCCAGAACATGATCCGCGGGGTCGCGCGCATCACCATCAGCCGCGGCGTCGGCCGCGGCGCAGCGCTCGGCATCATCCGCCTGCGCCCGCCGGCCGACGGCGCGGACAAACTCCGCGCTGCATTGCGGGAGCAGCTTGATCCAGCCGCGCGCGACGGCATCATTTCGATGCATCTGCTCGAGAATGACCCTGTGCTGTCGAAGCCGCTGACGCCGGACGCCGGGAAAGCCGATCCTGGTGCCGGCGACTGGTTCGTCCTGATCGACGCCACCGATATCGGCGCGGTGCCTGCAGCCGCGGCAAGCATCACCGGCAACGCAGCCTTGAAGCCGCTGGTGGTCACCAGCGGCGTCTACCGGCTGTTGTGGGATGTTACGAAGAGCGATCTTCCGCGCGGATGAAGCGATCGCGCGCAGTGCTTGCGCGGAGATCATGCTCAAACACGAGCGGTATGCGGTGCGGATAATGCTGCACCGCCACATAACGCAATCGAGATTAACGCTACACGCGCATCAGCCGCGCGAAAGCTGATGATCGGACAATTTAGCCTTTGCCTTCTCTGGAACGGCTCTAATAAGATAAGCCTATGATCCAATTCAAAAACCAGAACAACGCCACGTGAGCGTTCGTCGTCAACGATAAGGCCGCGCGGGTAGGCATTTTCGCGCGGGTCAAAGGTAGGAATGAAACCGACTGATATCTCGGCGCCGGATTACTTTCATAAAGTAGTCGATTGCCAATGGGCTTGCCCCGCACACACCCCCGTTCCCGAGTACATCCGGTTGATTGCTGAGGGGCGTTACAGCGACGCCTACATGATCAATTGGAAGTCCAACGTGTTCCCCGGGATTCTCGGGCGCACCTGTGACCGACCCTGCGAGCCAGCATGCCGCCGCGGCCGGGTCGAGGAAACGCCGGTCGCGATCTGCCGCCTGAAGCGCGTCGCCGCCGACTTCAAGGACGACATCAAGCACCGCCTGCCGAAACCCGGCCCGAAGAACGGCAAGCGCATCGCGCTGGTCGGCGGCGGCCCCGCTTCGCTGGCGGTGGCGCGCGATCTCGCGCCGCTCGGCTATCATTGCACCGTGTTCGACGGCGATCCCAAGGCCGGCGGCATGATGCGCAGCCAGATTCCAAAATTCCGCCTGCCCGACAGCGTGATCGACGAGGAGACCGACTACGTCCTCAACCTCGGCGTCGAGTTCAAAGGCGGCCAGCGCATCGACAGCCTGAAGCAGCTGCTCTCCGAGAACTATGACGCGATCTTTGTCGGAAGCGGCGCGCCGCGCGGCCGCGAGCTCGACATTCCCGGCCGCAAGGAGGCCGCCGCCAACATCCATATCGGTATCGAGTGGCTGTCCAACGTGTCGTTCGGCCATGTCGAAAAGATCGGCCGCCGCGTCATCGTGCTCGGCGGCGGCAACACCGCGATGGATTGCTGCCGTACCGCGCGCCGCCTCGGCGGCGAGAGCGTCAAGGTGATCGTCCGCTCCGGCTTCGAGGAAATGAAGGCCTCGCCGTGGGAGAAGGAAGACGCCCTGCATGAGGACATCCCGATCCTCAACTACATGGTGCCGGTGGCATTCAAGCATGTGGCCGGCAAGCTGATCGGCGTCACCTTCCAGAAGGTGAAGGCCGAGTACGATGCCAAGGGCCGGCGTAATCTGGTGCCCTCGGGCGAGCCTGACGAGACCGTGTCCTGCGACGATGTGCTCGTTGCGGTCGGCCAGGAGAATGCGTTCCCGTGGATCGAGGCCGATTGCGGCATCGAATTCGACAAGTGGCACATGCCGAAGGTCGACCCCAAGACGTTCGTCTCGACCAATCCGAAGGTGTTCTTCGGCGGCGACGCGGCGTTCGGGCCGAAGAACATCATCTGGGCGGTGGCTCACGGCCATGATGCCGCGCTGTCCATCCACCGGATGCTGTCAGGCGAGGACATCAACGAGCGTCCGCTGCCCGAGGTGCACGTCTCCTCGCAGAAGATGGGCATCCACGAGTGGAGCTACGACAACGACATCTCCACCGACAAGCGCTTCAAGGTACCGCATCGCGACAAGGTGATCGCGCTGAAGGACATCCGCGCCGAGGTCGAGCTCGGCTACGACCTCAAGCTCGCGCTCGGCGAGGCGGAGCGCTGCCTGAACTGCGACGTGCAGACGGTGTTCTCCGCGCCGCTCTGCATCGAATGCGACGCTTGCGTCGACATCTGTCCGATGGACTGCATCACCTTCACCGAGAACGGTGAAGAGGATGACGTACGGCAGCGCCTGAAGGCGCCCTCGCCGCATCACGACCAGGCGCTCTACGTCTCCGGCGACCTGAAGACCGGTCGCGTCATGGTGAAGGACGAAGACGTCTGCCTGCATTGCGGCCTGTGTGCCGAGCGCTGCCCGACCGGCGCCTGGGACATGCAGAAGTACCTTATCGATATGGTTCAAGCGGGATCAACATGTCAGTCCAAAGCCCGATCAGCAGCGTAAACGACTTCGTCGTCCGCTTCGCCAACGTCAACGGTTCGGGCTCGGCCTCCGCCAACGAACTGTTCGCGCGTTCGATCCTGCGTCACGGCGTGCCGGTGTCGCCACGCAACATCTTCCCCTCCAACATCCAGGGCCTGCCCACCTGGTATGAGGTGCGCGTCACCGAGGACGGCCATCTCGGCGCCCGCGGCGGCGTCGACATGATGGTGGCGATGAACCCGCAGACCTGGGACAAGGACGTCGCCTCGATCGAGCCCGGCGGCTACCTGTTCTACGATTCGACCAAGCCGATGCCGACGTCGAAATTCCGCGAGGACATCACGGTGATCGGCGTGCCGCTGACCGCGATCACCAACTCGACCTACACCGATCCCAGGCAGCGCCAGCTGTTCAAGAACATCATCTATCTCGGCGCGCTCTGCGCGCTGCTCGATCTCGATCCCAAGGTCGTCGAACAGCTGATCGGCGAGCAATACAAGGGCAAGGAGAAGCTGCTCTCCTCCAACGTCCATGCGCTGCATCTCGGCCGCGACTGGGCGCTGCAGAACCTGAAATGCCCGATCGGGCTCCGGGTGAAGAAGTCCGACAAGGTCGGCGACCGCATCTTCGTGGAAGGCAACAGCGCCGCTGCGCTCGGCGCCGTCTATGGCGGCGCCACCGTGTGCGCCTGGTATCCGATCACGCCGTCATCGTCGGTGGCGGAAGCCTTCACCAGCCACTGCAAGAAGTACCGTCACGATCCCGAGACCGGCAAGGCGAAATACGCCATCGTGCAGGGCGAGGACGAGCTCGCCTCGATCGGCATCGTGATCGGCGCGTCCTGGAACGGCGCGCGGGCCTTCACCGCGACTTCGGGTCCGGGCATCTCGCTGATGACCGAGTTCATCGGCCTGTCCTACTTCGCCGAGATCCCGGCCGTGATCATGAACATCCAGCGCGCCGGTCCCTCGACCGGCATGCCGACCCGCACCCAGCAATGCGACGTGATCGCCTGCGCCTATGCCTCGCACGGCGACACCAAGCACGTGCTGCTGTTCCCGGAAGATCCCGCGGAAGCGTTCGAGTTCGCCGCCGCCGCCTTCGATCTCGCCGAGCGGCTGCAGACCACGATCTTCCTGATGCTCGATCTCGACATCGGGATGAACCACCGGCTGTGCCGTCCACTGAAGTGGGACGATGCCAAGCAATACGACCGCGGCAAGGTGATGACGGCGGAGATGCTCGAGGAAGGCCGCGACTTCGGCCGATATCTCGACGTCGACGGCGACGGCATCCCCTATCGCACCTATCCCGGCACGCATCCGACCAAGGGCTCCTACTTCACCCGCGGCACCTCGCGCGACCGCTACGCGCGTTATTCCGAGGAAGGCGCCGTTTACGCCGACAACATGCAGCGCCTGGTGCGCAAGTTCGAGACCGCGCAGGACATGGTGCCGCGGCCGCTGCAGGCCAACGCGGCGAAGCCGACCAAATACGGCGTGCTGTATTTCGGCTCGACCTCGCCCGCGATGGACGAGGCGATCGGAATCCTCGAGGCGCGCGGCCATCAGCTCGACCGCATGCGCATCCGCGCCTTCCCGTTCCACTCCAGCGTGGCGAGCTTCATCGCCGATCACGACTTCGTCTACGTGGTCGAGCAGAACCGCGACGCGCAGCTCCGTCAGCTGATCGTCAACGAGAACGGTATCGACCCGGTGCGGCTGGTGCCGATCCTGCACTATGACGGCACGCCGATCACCGCGCGCTTCATCGCCAACGCGATCGCCGACCACCAGGATCATCTCAAGGTGACCCCACTCCGCAAGGCCGTGACATGACCTACATTGCAAAGCCGAAGTTTCATCATCCCGGCCTGAAGAAGAACGAGCTGGGCTATACTCATCGCGACTACGAGGGGAAGATCTCGACCCTGTGCGCCGGCTGCGGCCACGATTCGATCACCGCCTCGATCATCGAAGCCTGCTACGAGCTCTCGATCGAGCCGCACCGGGTGGCGAAGATTTCCGGCATCGGCTGCTCGTCGAAGACGCCGGACTATTTCCTCGGCAATTCGCACGGCTTCAACTCCGTGCACGGCCGCATGCCGTCGGTGCTGACCGGCGCCAACCTCGCCAACCGCGACCTGATCTATCTCGGCGTCTCCGGCGACGGCGACAGCGCCTCGATCGGCTTCGGTCAGTTCGCGCATTCGATCCGGCGCGCCGTCAACATGACCTACATCGTCGAGAACAACGGCGTGTACGGTCTGACCAAGGGCCAGTTCTCGGCCACCGCCGACCGCGGCTCGAAGTCCAAGAAGGGCGTCACCAACACCGACAATGCGATCGACCTGGTCGCGATCGCGCTGCAGCTAGGGGCCACCTTCGTGGCGCGCAGCTTCTCCGGCGACAAGACGCAATTGGTTCCCTTGATTGCCGCTGCGATCCGCCACAAGGGCGCGTCGTTCATCGACGTGATCAGCCCCTGCATCGCCTTCAACAACCACGCCGGCTCGACCAAGAGCTTCGACTATGTCCGCGAGCACAATGACGCGGTGAACCGGCTCGACGTGCTGGTCGGCCGCGAGCCGATCAGCGTCGACTATGCGCCCGGCACTGTGCAGGTGGTCGAGCAGCATGACGGCACGCGGCTCGCGCTGCGCAAGCTCGACGCCGATTACGATCCGCACGATCGGCTCGGAGCCCAGACCTTCCTGCAAAAGCACGCCGCCAAGGGCCAGATCGTCACCGGGCTGCTTTACGTCGATCCCGACGCCGAGGACCTGCACACCCATCTCGACACCGTGGAGACGCCACTCAACACGATGGACGAGAAGGCGCTCTGCCCCGGCTCAGCCGTGCTCGACAAGATCAACGCCAGCCTGCGCTGACGGAAACCCGGCCGGTCCTATCTCGCTGCCGCGGGCCGCAGCGAGATAAGTCTTGCAGATATCAAGCAACTCGCCGGGGCTGACCGTGAGCATGCTCGCGCGGATCGGGATTCCGTCCAGTCCGAGTATTTTGTTCGCGGCCATCGCCGCCTGCAACAAGCTTGCCGCAGCGAACCGATCCTTCGCCGCCGGTGTCAGTTTCAGCACCAAGTACGTCGAGCTGCGAGACCGCCAGGTATCGATGGCTTCAACGGATTGCCAGGCGATGAGATTGAACGACGTCGCTCGCAGGTCGCGGATGCCGTAGCGGCTGATGACAAGGACGGTCCTGTTGGGCGACAGCAACTGCGAGGTAAACATGCAGGTGCAAAGCCCGAAGAGCATGAAGCCGCAATAGCCTGCAGCAGCGGAGGCGTTCGCAGGCGCCTCGAATGGCAACCAACCGAACAAGGCGGCTGAGGTCATCAGCCAGAGCGCGGCACTGGCGACCAGCAGGCCGAGCGTTTTCCAATAGGAAATGCCGATTTCGACGTCAGGAAGGTCTTGGCCGGGCCGCATGTTCGGACCGCGTTCTCGACAACCAAAGGCTCCGGTTGTCGACACTTACCCGCCACACGTTAAGATCGCATTTCGGCAACGGCTCGAAATGTGCCCAGTCGAAACCTTTGCGTTGAACTGACGCATGGTCTCGGACCGGGCCTTCCGAAGTCAGCCGGAAGGCCCGGTTTGCGTTCATCCGGCTACTTGTCGCTCAGGACGTCGCCGAACAGCGCCCAGGACTTGCCGTCGAACCGCGCCATCTGGATCTGGCGGATCGGCGTCACATTGTCGGGCTCGGTCTGCACCTTGATGCCCGGCAGCAACATCGGCAGTTCCAGCGCTTTCAGGTTGGTCGCCTGCTTGATGATGTTGTCGCGGCTGTAGTCGCCGTTGCAGTTCTTCAGCACCGCCGCCATCACCTGCGCGACCGTGTAGCCCTGCACGTTGAAGAGATCGCCCGGGCTCGCATTGGGCTGATACTTCTTCATCCAGGCCGAAAACTCCTTCTGCGCCGGATCGTCGGCCCAGCGCGGGTCGGTCGGATCCTTCAGATAGAGCCCGGTCACCACGCCGATGACGTTCTCGAGCCCGGCCGGCTCGAGCACCGCAGAGACCGAATTGGAGACGGTCGGCAGGATGGTGAGCGGCTTCCAGCCCATGCTCGCCGCCTTGCGCAGCGCTTGCGCCGCGAATTTCGGCGTCGCTTCGGCGAAGAACACGTCGGCACCGGACTCCCGCATCGTCACCATCTGGGAATCGATGGTCGGATCTGATGTCAGGTACGTGGTCTCCGCGACGATCTGGCCGACATGCTCGCCGAGCCCGTCCTTGAAGCCCCTGAGATAGTCCTTGCCGGCGTCTTCGTTCGGCGTGATGACGGCGATCTTCGCGTCCGGCTTGGTCTTCAGGATGTACTTTGCATAGAGCCGGCCCTCGAGCTCGTAGGTGGGGTTGAAACCGACCGTCCATGGGAACTGCTTCGGATCGTTCCAGCGCGTCGCGCCGGACGATACGAACAGCTGCGGCACGTGCTTGATGTTCAGATATTTCTGCACGGAGATGTTGGGCGCCGTGCCGACCGCGCTGAAGATCGCCAGCACCTCGTCCTGCTCGACCAGCTTGCGGGTCTGCTCGACGGTCTTCGATGGCGAATAGGCGTCGTCGAGACTCTCGAACTCGATCTTGCGGCCAGTGATGCCGCCCTGGTCGTTGAGCATCTGGAAATACGCGGCCTCGGCGCGCGCGATCGTGCCGTAGGCGGACGCCGGGCCGCTATAGGGCGCGGTGTTTCCGATCTTGATTGCGGAATCTGCTGCGATGGACGGCGGAATCGATGATGCCGTCAGGGTGGTAAGGGCGAGAAAGCCCGCGAGACGAGAGCGAGTTGACAAGAGCGTATCCTTTTCTTGGTTTTCTTGACGCGGCGCACCTTATCAATCGCGCCCGCGCAGGCAATCACCAAGAGGACATCAATGAGATTTCCGCACGCCGGCAATCACGTTCGCGCGTGGAACATGATGCGATTCAAAATCTGGAATGTTGCCGGGATGTTCGCGATGCGGGCCTTCGATGGACACGAAGGTTCATCATGCAAGACTCGCCTTCCGCGCGGCGGGTACGCCGCGCTGATGTCAGCGAGAACGTTATCCTCAGGCAGCGACCGCAGCCGCGCGCGGGCTGACGACGTATTCCTTCAGCACCTTGTCGGTACCGTCGAGTTCGGTGAGGGCCACGTCGTAAGACCACAGATCGGCGAGATGCTGCAGCACGCGCCGCGTATCGGTCTCGTTGAGCTGCGCACCCTTCACGGTGGTGTGCCGCAGCATCAGGCGGCGATCGCCGTCGAGATCGACATCCATGACCTCGATATTGGCGTCGACGAAACCGACGTCGTATTGCCGGGCCAGCTCGCGGCGCACCCGGCGGTAGCCGCGCTCGTCATGGATCGCATCGACCTTGATGCCCTGGCTTTCGGCAGGATCGTCGTGCAGATGGAACATGCGGAAGCGCCGGATCAGCGCCGGGGAGAGGAACTGGTTGATGAAGCTCTCGTCGCGGTAGTTGCTCCAGATGTCGCGCAGCACGCCCTCGACGTCGCCCTTGCCGGCAATGTCGGGGAACCAGTCGCGGTCCTCGTCCTCCGGAGTCTTCACGATCCGCTCGATGTCCTGCATCATGGCAAAGCCGAGCGCGTATGGATTGAAGCCCGAATAGCGGCGATCGTCGAACTCGGGCTGAAACACCACATTGGTGTGCGACTGCAGGAATTCGAGGAAATTGCCGTCGGTGATCCGTCCCTGCTGATGCAGCCGGCTCATGATGCGGTAATGGACGTAGGTCGCGGTGCCCTCGTTCATCACCTTGGTCTGGCCCTGCGGGTAGAAGTACTGCGCGATGTGACGCACGATGCGAATGAGTTCGCGCTGCCAGCCCGCCAGGCGTGGCGCGGTCTTCTCGAGGAAATAGAGGATATTCTCCTGCGGCAGTCCGAGCAGCGCGCGGCGCCGCTCGGCGGAGAGCGTCGCCTTGCTCTTGGCCTTGGTGTTCGGCACCGTTCGCCACAGATCGTTGAACACGGACTCCTCGTGCTGCCGGCGCTCGCCGGCGCGCTTTTCCTCGGCACGCAGGTCGAGCGTCTTCTTGCCGGGATAGCGGTCGACGCCGTGTGACATCAGTGCATGCGCGGCATCGAGCGTCCGCTCCACCGTCTCGCGGCCGTGGCGATCCTCACAGACCGCGATGTAGCCCTTGGCGAATTCCAGGTAGTCGAGGATGCCGTCGGCATCGGTCCACTGCTTGAACAGATAGTTGTTCTTGAAGAAGTGATTGTGCCCGAACGCCGCATGCGCGATCACCAGCGTCTGCATCGTCGCGGTGTTCTCCTCCATCAAATAGGAGATGCACGGCGAAGAGTTGATCACGATCTCATAGGCGAGGCCCATAAGGCCCTTGCGATAGGACGCTTCCTGGAAGGCGAACTGCTTGCCGAACGACCAGTGCTTGTAGAACAGCGGCATCCCGACCGACGAATAAGCGTCGAGCATCTGCTCGGCGGTGATCACCTCGATCTGGTTGGGATAGACGTCGAGCCCGAGCTCCTTGCGCGCGATCTGCTCGCAGGCGTCGTGAATTCGCTGCAGCGTCGGGAAATCCCAGTCGGCGCCATCGAACAGCAGTTCGCCGGAAGACCCCATTAAACTATACCCTTTCCTGACTGGTGCGGCGCTTGAACAGGTCCTGGAACACCGGGAAGATCTCGCCGCGCTCGCTCACCTTGCGCATCGACAGCGGCTGGCCCTCGTTGCGCAGCCGCTCATAGAGCGTCCAGAGCGAGGAGTCCGGCATGTCGAAGGTGTAGTTGGCGGCCTCGCCAACCTCGAGATAAGCGAAGAACTGGCAGACCGGCAGTATCTTGTCGGTCAGGAGATGCCCGGTTACCCCGCTGTCGGAGGTCATGTTGTCGCCGTCCGAGGCCTGCGCGGCGTAGATGTTCCAGTCGGCGGGACGGAAGCGGGTTCGAACGATGTCGTGCATCGCAACCAGCGCGCTCGACACCAGCGTGCCGCCGGACGCCGGCCCATGGAAGAACGTATCCTCGTCCACCTCCTCGGCGCGGTCGGTGTGCCGGATGAACACGATCTCGACATGCTTGTAGCGCCGCTTCAGGAAGACGTAGAGCAGCATGTAGAACCGCTTCGCCAGATCCTTCATGTGCTCGGACATCGAGCCCGAGACGTCCATCAGGCAGAACATCACGGCCTGCGCCACCGGCTTCGGCACCGTCTCAAAGCGGCGATAGCGGATGTCGATCGGATCGATGAACGGGATCCGCTTGACCTTGGCCTTCAACGCTTCGAGCAGCGTGAGCAGTTCGCGGCGGCGCGTCTCGTCATCACACTCTGCAAGCTCCGCTTCCAGCGCCTCGATTTCGTCCTTGCGCGGCCGGCGCAGCGCCACACGTCGCGCCAGCGCCCGGCTCACCGTGCGGCTGACCGAGATATTGGCGGGCGAGCCGGAGGTCGCATACCCCGCGCGCCGGATGCCCTCGCTCTCGGTTTCCGCGAGCTTGCGCTTGGCAAGATCAGGCAATTCGAGGTCGTCGAGGAAGAGGTCGACGAACTCCTCGCGACTCAGCACGAAGCGGAAGGCATCCTCGCTGTCGCCTTCGCCCGCGCCGGAGCCCTTGGCACCGCTCTGGTTCGGGCGCTGCAGCCAATCGCCTTCGACGAATTTCTTGTTGCCCGGCAGCACCATGTCACGCGTGCCGCCCTCGCGCCGGAACCGCGGCTCATCCATGCCGTCCAGCGGGATGGTCACCTCGCCGCCCTCCAGGACATCCTTGATGTCCCGGTCCTGTGACGACTTCTTGACGGCCCCCTGCACCAGCGCCTTGGCGCGCCGCAGGAAGCGCTGGCGGTTCTCCAGGCTCTTGCTACCTGGATTCAGCCGCCGATCGACGATATGCATGACCACGTTGCATCTGCCTCACACCGGATGCGATCATGACAGTCGCATCGCATTCTTATTGGACGGAACGAGACGAGACGGAAAGCCGCTGCCGGCTTTCCGGATCGTGCACTAGCCGGCCTGCTTCACCCGCATGTACCACTCGACGAGCCGGCGGACCTGGCGCTCGGTGTAACCGCGCTCCACCATCCGCTCGACGAACTCGCCGTGCTTCTTCTCGGTCTCGCCGTCCTTCTTGGAGCCGAACGAGATGACCGGAAGCAGATCCTCGACCTGCGAGAATATCCGCTTCTCGATCACGTCGCGAACCTTTTCGTATGAGGTCCAGCTCGGGTTCTTGCCGTTATTGTGCGCCCGCGAACGCAACGAGAACTTGACGACCTCGTTGCGGAAATCCTTCGGGTTGGCAATGCCGGCCGGCTTCTCGATCTTTGTGAGCTCCTGGTTCAGCAGCTCACGATTCATCAGCTGGCCGGTGTCGGGATCCTTGAAGTCCTGATCTTCGATCCAGGCGTCGGCATAGTCGACATAGCGGTCGAACAGGTTCTGGCCGTAGTCGGAATAGGATTCCAGATAGGCCTTCTGGATCTCGTTGCCGATGAACTCGGCATAGCGTGGCGCGAGGTCGGCCTTGATGAATTCGAGATAGCGCTTCTCGGTCTCGTCAGGCAGCTGCTCGCGGCGGATCGCCATCTCCAGCACATACATCAGATGCACCGCATCGGCACCGACCTCGGTGGTGTCGTGATTGAAGGTCGAGGCCAGCACCTTGAAGGCGAAGCGGGTGGAGACGCCGTCCATGCCTTCGTCGACGCCGGCTGCGTCCTTGTACTCCTGCACGCTGCGCGCCTTGGGATCGGATTCCTTCAGGCTCTCGCCGTCATAGACCCGCATCTTGCCGAACAGCGTCGAGTTCTCGTGCTTGCGCAGCCGCGACATCACCGAGAAACGGGCCAGAGTTTCCAGCGTAGCCGGCGCGCACGGCGCGGCGGCAAGCTCGGAGGTCTGGATCAGCTTCTCGTAGATCTTCTGCTCCTCGGTGACCCGCAGGCAGTACGGCACCTTGATGACGCAGATGCGGTCGATGAAGGCCTCGTTGTTCTTGTTGGTCTTGAAGCTCTGCCACTCGGCCTCATTGGAGTGCGCGAGGATGATGCCGGTGAACGGGATCGCACCGATGTTCTCGGTGCCGATGTAGTTGCCCTCCTGCGTCGCCGTCAGCAGCGGGTGCAGCATCTTGATCGGCGCCTTGAACATTTCGACGAACTCGAGCACGCCCTGGTTGGCGCGGTTGAGGCCGCCGGAATAGCTGTAGGCGTCGGGGTCGTTCTGGGCGTAGGTCTCGAGTTTGCGGATGTCGACCTTGCCGACCAGCGAGGAGATGTCCTGGTTGTTCTCGTCACCGGGCTCGGTCTTGGCGACCGCGATCTGGCGCAGCCGGGAGGGCTGGATACGCGCGACGCGGAATTGCGAGATGTCGCCGCCGAAGGCCTCGAGCCGCTTGTAGGCCCAGGGCGACATCAGCCCGCTCAGCCGGCGGCGCGGAATGCCGTACTTCTCCTCGATCATCGGTCCGAGCTGCTCGGGGTCGAACAGCCCGAGCGGGCTCTCGAACACCGGCGACAGCTCGTCACCTGCCTTCAGCACGTAGATCGGATGGATTTCCATCAGCGCCTTGATGCGCTCGGCGAGCGACGACTTGCCGCCGCCGACCGGTCCGAGCAGGTAGAGGATCTGCTTGCGCTCCTCGAGGCCCTGCGCGGCGTGGCGGAAGAAGCCGACCAGGCGCTCGATCGTGTCCTCCATGCCGAAGAAGCCGGCGAAGGCCGGATACGACCTGATCGTACGGTTCAAAAAGATACGGCCAAGGCGTGGGTCCTTGGCCGTGTCGATCATCTGGGGCTCACCGATTGCCGCTAATAACCGCTCGGCCGCATTGGCGTATCGCATCGGATCACTTCGACACGACTCCAAATACTCGGCCATCGACATGTCGGTCTGGCTTCGCGCTTCAAACGACCTTGCGAAGGCGTTGAACAAAGAATCGTTGTACATGATCCCTCTCTCCACGATATGTATCGCCGCACGACTGACACGAGTCGTAACCAGAGCGTCCTAGGATCGAATCAGCGTCGGCACGCTGGGTCCATTGGACACTCGACCGACTCACTTCGGCAATGCACGGCGCGTGCAGCCTCTGCCTTATCAACAGGCAGGAAGCTTAATGGTTCATCAATATCCCCTTGTTTTTGGTGCCTGTAACCCCCTCGCCACATCCGTGGTTTACCGGGGCCCAGGCCTCCGAAGCGGACATCCGACCGGGGCAACTTCCCCGTCCGGCGATGAACGTTGGACTCCCTGAAAAGGTGTGACCGTCCTGCCTTGGCGTCAAGATGCGCACGTCACAGACTCGCATGAACAAACTGTCAGACGAGGTTGAACGTGCCTCCTTGTCGCCGCGACTAAGGCAACGAGCCCGCGCAGTTCCACGCGGCACCATTTGCCGCGCTGTAAAGATGACACCTTGAAGGCGCGGGCTATTCCCGAGGCGGTCATGAAGCAGACGTTTCTCGTTGTCGCACTCGCCGCCGCAGCCTGCGCCGACGCGTCGTTAACCGTTCAGGCGCAGGAGGACGTCGACAAGGCCAAGGCGGCCGCCTTCGACAACAGGATGTTCGCGGGCCCGCCCGGCGCGAAGGCCTATGCCTGCTTCGTGCGGCGATACGATGCAAATCATCTGGCGCAGCATCCGAAGCAGAAGGTCGGCGCGATGAAGCTGCTCGTCGCCGCCGAGGATGCGCCGGAGGACAAGACCACCAACTACTCGTTCCGGCTCGGCGTCACCTACCGCCACCGCCCCGGCAATTTCGACTCCAGCGGCTACTGCAACCACGCGATCGCGACCCAATCCGGGAACGAAATCCGCTTCGAATGCGGCGTAGACTGCGAGGGCGGCGGTATCAGCGTGGCGTTGTCGAAGGACGATAAGTCCGCGATCGCACGCCTCGCCAGCATCAGGATGTGGAATCGCAACAAGCCCGACGTTGAGGCGAGCGAAGAGCTGCTTGCCGGCGCCGACGACAAGATCTTCCGCGTCGATCGGGCGGAGCCAAGCGAATGCGCCGAACTCGTGACCGACCGCAAGGAACTCGCTGCGCTCCGCCACAAGTGATAGGCTCGCTCCGGTCGAGAACGAATACGCGAGGGACGCCATGCACCGACGCCGCATCCTGTGGGGCACGCTCTCGGCGATCGGCGCCGCCTTGACAGCGTCACGGGCGAACGCCGCCACCGAGGCATCGCCTCGCAAGCTGAAGGTGGCCTATCACCTTACCGATCTCGACAAGGTCAATTTCGTAGTCGGCAACATCCAGAACCATCTCGACGGCGTCGGCGGCCCCGGCAACGTGACGATCGCGCTCGTGGTGCACGGCCAGGCGCTGAAGGCGTTTCATTCGGCGGCCGCCAATCCCGACCTGTCAAAGCATGTCGGGCAGTTCGGCAAGGCTGGCATCGAGCTCGCCGCCTGCGGCAACACCATGAAATCGCAGAACATCACCCTCGCCGACCTGCTCCCCGGCTTCGTCGCCGCCGAGCGCGGTGGCGTGGTCCGGCTCGCCGAGTTGCAATCCCAGGGCTACCTCTACCTGCGGCCCTGACCGCGCGGCCGCGCTCCGCAACGCGTCATAAAAATGTGCCGAGATCGGGGTCTGCTCGTACCCGCGTCCGAGGGGATCGAACTGTTGTGAATGGCGTTATCCCTTTGGAATGCTGATAGTCCGCCCCGGGCCCCCAGCCATGTTGACAATCCCCCTCCACCCCCGAAAGCTGCCCGGGAACCCAAAAATCGACCCTCGATCGAACGAGAACAGGCACCCATGAACCCCGTCAAAGCACTCGAAAATCACCGCCAGGCCGTCTGGCTGGACTTCCTTGCCCGCGGCTTCGTCGCCAAAGGCGACCTGCAGCGGCTGATCGAGACCGACGGCGTCAAAGGCGTGACGTCCAACCCCTCGATCTTCGAGAAGGCGATCGGGAGCTCGGACGAGTATGACGGGGCGATCGGCCAGGCCCTCAAGAAGGGCGACCGCTCGGTCGCCGACCTGTTCGAACATCTTGCCGTCGTGGATATCCAACATGCCGCCGACGTGCTGCGCCCGGTCTACGACCAGAGCCATGGCGGCGACGGCTTCGTGAGCCTCGAAGTGTCGCCCTATCTGGCGATGGACACCAAGGGCACGATCGTGGAGGCCGAGCGGCTCTGGAAGGACGTCCATCGCAAGAACCTGATGGTCAAGGTGCCGGCGACGCCGGAGGGCCTGCCGGCGATCGAGTACCTGATCGGCGAAGGCATCAGCATCAACATCACGCTGCTGTTCTCGCAGAAGGTCTATCGCCAGGTCGCCGAAGCCTATCTCAAGGGCCTCGAGAAATACGTCGCCAAGGGCGGCGATCCCTCCCACGTCGCAAGCGTCGCCAGCTTCTTCGTCAGCCGTATCGACTCGGCCGTCGATAAGCAGCTCGACGAGAAGATCGCGCGCGCCAACGACCCGTCCGAGAAGGAGCGGCTCGCCGCCCTGAAGGGCAAGGTCGCGATCGCCAATGCAAAGCTCGCCTACCAGGACTACAAGCGGCTGTTCTCCGGTCCGCGCTGGGACAAGCTCACGGCCAAGGGCGCAAAGCCGCAGCGGCTGCTGTGGGCCTCGACCGGCACCAAGAACAAGGACTACAGCGACGTGCTCTATGTCGAGGAGCTGATCGGCCCCGACACCGTCAACACCGTGCCGCCGGCGACGCTCGACGCCTTCCGCGACCACGGCAAGGTCCGCGACAGCCTCGAGGAGAATGTCGAGGACGCCCGCCACGTGCTGGAGGAGCTGGAGAAGTCCGGCATCTCGCTCGATGCGATCACCGAGGAGCTGGTCAAGGACGGCGTCAAGCTGTTCGCCGACGCGGCCGACAAGCTGTACGGCGCGGTCGCCCACAAGCGTGCGACTTCGCTCGGCGGCGGCATCGACCATCAGGAGCTGGCACTCGGCGCCGGCATCGAGAAGGCAGTCGAGAAGAGCACCGAGGACTGGCGCGCCTCGGCCAGGATCCGCAGGCTCTGGCACAAGGACAAGTCGGTCTGGACCGGCGACGACGAGGACAAATGGCTGGGCTGGCTGACCAGCGCCGCCTCCACCGACGTCGGCGACTACGAGGACTTCGCAGCGCGCGTAAAGGACCAGAACTTCACCGACGCCGTCGTGCTCGGCATGGGCGGCTCGAGCCTCGGGCCAGAGGTGCTGGCGCAGACCTTCCCGCACAAGTCCGGCTTCCCGCGGCTGCACGTGCTCGATTCCACCGATCCGGCGCAGGTGCGCGCGATGGAGGAGTATGTCGACATCGCCAGGACGCTGTTCATCGTCTCCTCCAAATCCGGCGGCACCACCGAGCCGAACGTGATGAAGGACTATTTCTTCGACCGGGTCGCCAAGGCGATCGGCAAGGACAAGGCCGGCCACCGCTTCATCGCGGTGACCGATCCCGGCTCGTCGCTGCAGAAGGTCGCGATCAAGCAGGGCTTTGCCCGCATCTTCTACGGCGACCCCGCGATCGGCGGCCGCTATTCCGTGCTGTCGCCGTTCGGCCTGGTTCCGGCCGCGGCCGCGGGCATCGACATCCGCAGCCTGCTCGGCCATACGCTCGCCATGGTGCGCTCCTGCGGCGCCGACGTGCCGCCGCAAGAAAACCCGGGCGTCCGACTCGGGCTGGCGATGGGCATCGCCGGGCTCGAAGGCCGCGACAAGGTGACGATCTTCGCCTCGCCCGAGATCGCCGATTTCGGCGCCTGGGCCGAGCAGCTGATCGCGGAATCGACCGGCAAGGACGGCAAGGGCCTGATCCCGATCGAGGGCGAGACGATCGGCGACGCCGCGGTCTACGGCAGCGACCGCTTCTTCATCGACCTGCGCACCGAGGGTGAGCACGACGCCGCGCATGAGGCCAAGCTCGCCGCGCTCGAGGCCGCCGGCCATCCCGTGGTTCGGATCGTGATGAAATCGATCGACCATATCGGCCAGGAGTTCTTCCGCTTCGAGATTGCGACCGCGGTGGCAGGCTCGATCCTCGGCATCAACCCGTTCAACCAGCCCGACGTCGAGGCCGCCAAGATCAAGACGCGCGAGCTGACGGCGGCGTTCGAGAAGACCGGATCGCTGCCGGCCGAGCAGCCGGTGGTGTCGGCGGATGGAGTCGAGCTCTACACCGACGCGCAGAACGCCGAGGAGCTGCACAAGGCCGGCGCCAATGGCGATCTTAATTCCTGGATCAAGGCGCATCTCTCGCGCTCCGGCCGCGGCGACTATGTCGCCCTGCTCGCCTATATCGAGCGCGACGGCGACACCATCGACGCCATGCAGGCGATGCGGCTGAAGGTGCGGGACGCGAAACACCTTGCGACCTGTGCCGAATTCGGCCCGCGCTTCCTGCATTCGACCGGACAGGCCTACAAGGGCGGGCCCGACAGCGGCGTGTTCCTGCAAGTCACGACCGACGACAGCAAGGACCTGGCGGTGCCCGGCCAGAAGGCGAGCTTCGGGGTGATCAAGGCGGCGCAGGCGCGCGGCGATTTCGACGTGCTCACCGAGCGCGGCCGACGGGCGCTGCGCGTGCATCTCAAGGGCGATCTCACCTCCGGGCTTGCGGCACTCGATGCGGCGATCTCGGCTGCACTGAACTGACGGAGGCGAGGGATGCAACTCGGCATGATCGGCCTCGGGCGGATGGGCGGCAACATCGTCCGCCGCCTGATGAGCAACGGCCACACCACCGTGGTCTATGACAAGGATCCGAAGGCTGTCGCGGCACTCGTCGCCGACAACGCCACCGGCTCCTCGTCGCTGGAGGATTTCGTCCTCAAGCTGGAGGCGCCGCGCACCGCCTGGGTGATGCTGCCGGCCGGCAAAATCACCGAAGCCACCATCGAGGCGCTGTCGAAGCTGATGCAGCCCGGCGACGTCATCATCGACGGCGGCAACACCTTCTGGCAGGACGACGTCCGCCGCGGCAAGGCGCTCCGGGAGCGCGGGCTGCATTATGTCGATGTCGGCACCAGCGGCGGCATCTGGGGCATCGAGCGCGGCTACTGCATGATGATCGGCGGCGACAAGCCCGTCGTCGACCGGCTCGATCCGATCTTCAAGACGCTGGCGCCCGGCATCGGCGACATCCCGCGCACCTCCGGCCGCGACGGCCGAGATCCCCGCATCGAGCAGGGCTACATCCATGCCGGTCCTGTTGGCGCCGGGCATTTCGTTAAGATGATCCACAACGGCATCGAATACGGCCTGATGCAGGCCTATGCCGAAGGCTTCGACATCCTGAAGAACGCCAATATCGAGGCGCTCCCGGCGGAGCATCGCTTCGATCTCGACATCGCCGACATCGCGGAAGTCTGGCGGCGCGGCAGCGTGATCCCGTCCTGGCTGCTCGACCTCACCGCCTCGGCGCTGGCGCAGAACCATACGCTCGACAACTACTCCGGCTTTGTCGAGGATTCCGGCGAAGGCCGCTGGACCGTCAATGCCGCGGTCGACGAGGCGGTGCCGGCCGAGGTGCTGACCGCCGCCCTCTACACCCGCTTCCGCTCGCGCAAGGATCACACCTTCGCCGAGAAGATCCTGTCGGCGATGCGCGCAGGCTTCGGCGGCCACAAGGAGCCGCCGAAGAAGGCTTGACTCAAAGCGTTTTCGAGCGAAGTGGGCACCGGTTCGCGTGAAGAAAACGCGTCCAGAAGATAACCGCGGAAGGTCACGTGCAGAAGAAACCCGATCCTTGCTCCTTCATAATCTTCGGCGCCACCGGTGATCTGACGCACCGCCTGGTGGTCCCGGCGCTCTACAATCTCGCTGCCGGCAACCTGCTGCCGGAGAAATTCTGCGTCGTCGGCATCGTCCGCAAGGGCATGTCGAGCGAGCAGCTGACCGACAGCCTGTTGCAGGGGCTGCGCAAGTACGCCACCCGCCCCGTCGACGAGGCGATCGCGAAGCGGCTGTTCGAATGCGTCACCGCGATCGAGGCCGATCCGCGCGATCCCGCTTCGTTCGATGCCATGAACGAACGGCTCGACAAGCTCGAGACGGCGCGCGGCACCGGCGGCAACCGGCTGTTCTATCTGGCGACCCCGCCGAGCGCCTTCCTGCCGATCAGCGAGCAGCTCGGTCGCACCGGCATGCTGGAGGAGAACGGCGCCTGGCGGCGGCTGATCATCGAAAAGCCGTTCGGCACCGATCTGGCGTCGGCCAGGGCGCTGAATGCCGCGCTGCTGAAGCTGATGGATGAGCACCAGATCTACCGGATCGATCATTATCTCGGCAAGGAAACGGTCCAGAACATCCTGGTGCTGCGCTTTGCCAACGGCATGTTCGAACCGATCTGGAATCGCAATCACATCGACCACATCCAGATCACCGTCGACGAGAAGCTCGGCGTCGGCCATCGCGGCAGCTTCTACGATGCCACCGGCGCGCTGCGCGACATGGTGCCGAACCATCTGTTCCAGCTGCTGTCGCTGGTGACGATGGAGCCGCCGGCGCGGTTCGACGCCCATGCGGTGCGCTCGGAGAAGGCCGAGGTGCTGAGTGCGATCCAGATCCAGAGCGAGCAGGAGGCGCTGTCCAACTCGGTGCGCGGCCAGTATCGCGGCGGCCGGATCGGCGACACCGCGGTCGAGGACTATCTGAAGACGCCCGATGTCAGGCCCGACAGCTCGACCGAGACCTATGCTGCGCTGAAGCTGACCATCGACAATTGGCGCTGGGCCGGCGTGCCGTTCTACCTGCGCACCGGCAAGGCGCTGACCAGCAAACGTACCGAGATCGCGATCAAGTTCAAGCAGGCGCCGTTCGCGATGTTCCGCGATACCGCGGTCGACCGCCTGTCGCAGAACTACCTGGTCATCTCCACCGAGCCGACCGAAGGCATCGAGCTGCAATTCAACACCAAGGTGCCTGGCCCGGCCATCAACATCGACGGCGTCGAGATGAAGTTCCGCTACAAGGACTACTTCAAGGCCGAGCCGTCGACCGGCTACGAGACGCTGATCTATGACTGCATGATCGGCGACAATCTGCTGTTCCAGCGCGCCGACAGCGTCGAGGCCGGATGGCAGGCGGTGCAGC
Organism: Bradyrhizobium sp. C9; assembly: GCF_002532045.1. Lineage (GTDB taxonomy): Bacteria > Pseudomonadota > Alphaproteobacteria > Rhizobiales > Xanthobacteraceae > Bradyrhizobium. The sequence continues at coordinate 102,109 of NZ_NWTG01000019.1, forward strand.
CCTTCCTCGACGCCTGGAAGACTGCCGGCGGGCGCGGCCTGCAACCCTACAAGGCCGGCAGCGAAGGCCCGGAGGCTGCCAATGCGCTGCTGACGCGCGATGGCCGCAGCTGGCGGAAGCTGGGCTGACCATGACCGCGAGCGGCGCGCGCAAGATCATCACCGTTGCCGATCCGGTGGCACTGGCGCAGACGGCTGCCGAGCGGGTGATCGCAAGGTTCGACCAGAACAGCGGCCGGATCGCGGTCTGCCTCACCGGGGGCTCCAGCCCCAAGGCGCTCTACCAGCTGCTGGCGACGCCGGACTATCGCCGAAGAATTCCGTGGGACCGCATCGACTGGTTCATCGGCGACGAGCGCCTGGTACCGCGCAAGGACAAGCTGCACAATATGAGCATGGCGCGCCAGGCCTTCCTCGACCGCTGCGCCCCGGCTGCGAATGTCCACCCGATCGCAACCGACACCGCCGATCTCAGGGATCCCGACGTCAGCGCGGCGCTGTACGAGAACGAGCTGATGGCCTTCTACGGCGCCGAACAGCTCGATCCGAAGCGGCCGCTGTTCGACCTCGTGCTGATGGGCATCGGGCCCGATGGCCACACCGCCTCGCTGTTTCCGGGCTATCCCGCGGTCGAAGAAACCCGGCGCTGGGTGGTCGGGGTGCCCAAGGCGAATGTCGAGCCGTTCGTGCCGCGAGTCTCCCTGACCCTGCCAGCCCTCGCCTCCTGCCACGAGATGCTGTTCGAGGTCGCGGGCGAAAGCAAGCGCGCGATCTTGACGCGCCTGTTCGCAGGCGAGAACCTGCCGGCAAACCGCGCGCGATCGCTAGGCGAAACCGTCTGGCTGATCGATCAGGCTGCTTTGCCGGAGGACTTTCCTGGATGATCTTTTTGGGTGACTTTCTTGGGTGACGGGCAAAACCCCTGCGCACTGGTCGTGATGGGCGTCTCCGGCTCTGGCAAGAGCACCATCGCCGACCGCCTCGCGATCAGGATCGGCTGGCGCTTCGAGGACGGCGACAGTTTTCACCCGCCGAGCAATGTCGCGAAGATGCATTCCGGCCAGCCGCTCACCGACGAGGATCGCTGGCCCTGGCTGCGCGCGATCGCTAATGAGATCGACCGCACCTGCGGCGTTCGCCAACGCGCCGTCATCGCCTGCTCCGCGCTGAAGCGCGCCTATCGCGACATCCTGGTGCACGGCCGCGACGACATCCGCATCGTCTTCCTCGACGGCACGCAGGAGTTGATCGCGATGCGGCTGGCCGCACGCAAGGATCATTTCATGCCGCCGGGGCTGCTCGCCAGCCAGTTCAGGACGCTGGAGCCGCCGACGCCCGACGAACGCCCGATCACGGTTGCGATCGACCGTTCGATCGACACCATCGTCGAAGACATCGTCAATCAACTGAAGCTGGACCACCCATGACCCGCATCGCCCTTGTCATATCCGATGTCGACGGCACGCTGCTCACCAAGGACAAGACCTTGACCGACGGCGCCCTGACGGCGGTGCGCAGGCTGCACGAGGCCGGCATCGGCTTCACCATCGTCTCCAGCCGGCCGACCATCGGAATGGGCTTCCTGGTCGCGCCGCTCGAGATCACGCTGCCGATCGGCGCCTTCAACGGCTCTTCGATCGTCGATCCGCAATTGACGCCGCTCGAGCAGCATTTGATCCCCTCGGCTGTGGCCAAGCGCTGCATCGACCTGCTCCGCGAGCGCAGCATCGATATCTGGCTGTTCACCAACGACCGCTGGCTGACCCGCAATCCCGACGGCGAGTACAACGCGCATGAAAAGCGCGCGATCAAGCATGACCCGACCATCGTCGACGATTTCACGCCCTATCTCGACCAGGCCTGCAAGATCGTCGGTGCGAGCTCGGATGCGCCCCTGCTGCAGCGCTGCGAGGCGGAGATGCAGCAGATGGTCGGTCATGACGCGACCGCGGTGCGCTCGCAGACCTACTATCTCGACGTCACGCCGCCCGGCCACGACAAGGGCACCTTCGTCGACGGCATCGCAAAGCGCCTCGGCGTGCCGCTCGAGAATGTCGCCACGATCGGCGACATGCAGAACGATCTGCCGATGTTCGCCCGAAGCGGCGTCTCGTTCGCGATGGGCAATGCCAGCGATGATGTGAAGGCGCGCGCCACGCATGTCACCGAAACCAACGAACACGACGGTTTCGCGCGCGCGATGGATGTCGTGCTGACGATGGGCCGCTAGGCCGCGGTCAGGTCGACCGCTGCACCGCCGGCTTCTCGGCGTCGGCCCTGGCGGCGCTGAGATTGTGCGCGGTGTTGATCAGCGCGATGTGGGTCAGCGCCTGCGGAAAGTTGCCGGTCTGCCGGCCGGCACCGGAATCGAACTCCTCCGCCAGCAGCCCGAGATCGTTGGCGACCGCGACGACGCGGTCGAACATGGTTTGCGCCTTGTCGAGATCTCCTGCCAGCACATGCGCGTCGGCGAGCCACAGGCTGCAGGCCAAAAACGCGCCCTCGATCGGCTGGATTTCGTCGGACACCTCGCGCGGATCGTGCCGCAGCACGAATCCGTCGCGCATCATGTGCCGCTCGACCGCCGCGATCGTGCCGCGGATGCGCGGATCGGACGGCGGCAGGAAGCCGACCGACGGCAATAGCAGCAGGCTGGCGTCGAGCAGCTTTGACCCGTAGCTCTCGACGAAGCTGTTGAGACCAGGATCGAAGCCCTGCCGGCAGACGTCGCGATGGATCGCCTCGCGCAGCACCCGCCATTTGACCAGCGGCCCCTTGAAGCCAAACCGCTCTGCGCTCTTGATGGCCCGGTCGAAGGCGACCCAGCACATCACCTTGGAGAACACGTAGTGTCTGGGCGTGCCGCGGCGCTCCCAGATGCCGTGATCGGGCTGGTCCCAGACATCGGCGAGATGACTGACGACGGTGCATTCGAGCGACCAGCTCTCGTCATCGAGTTTCAGCCTGGCCATGCGGGACTGGTGGAAGGCGTCGATCAGCTCGCCATAGACGTCGAGCTGCAGCTGCGCATGCGCGGCATTGCCGAGACGAACCGGCTGCGCCCCTTCATAGCCGGACAGCCAGCCGGCCTCCCATTCCAACAGGCGCCGCTGCCCCAGGATGCCGTACATGATCTGCATGTTCGCCGGCGCGCCGGCCGCGGCCCGCAGCAGCCAGTTGTGCCAGGCGGCCGCCTCCTCGGTATAGCCCGAATTCATCAGCGCCAGCAGCGTGAAGGCGGCGTCGCGCAGCCAGCAGAACCGGTAGTCCCAGTTGCGCGCGCCGCCGAGCTTTTCCGGCAATGACGTGGTCGGTGCCGCGACGATGCCGCCGGTCGGCCTGAAGGTCAGCGCCTTCAGCGTGATCAGCGAGCGCATCACGAGGCCACGCTGATAGCTGCCGTCATAGGTCGAACGGCTGCACCACTCTTTCCAGTATTGCTCGGTATCCTTCAGCGCGGTCTCGGGATCGATCGGCTGCGGCACCGGCTGATACGACGCACCGTAGGTCAGGACGAACGGCACGGTGTCGCCCTCGCCGATCTCGAAATCGGCGATCGTGGTCAGGTCCTTGCCCGATGTCTTGACCGGCGTGCGCAGCACGGTCATGTCCTGGCCGCAGATCGCCAGCAGCCCCTCGCCGTCCGGGTTCTTCTTCACCCAGGGGACATCGGCCCCGAAGCCGAAGCGGATCACCAGCTCCATGTGCATCTTGACGCGGCCGCTGATGCCGCGAACCAGGCGGACCACGTCGGAGGCGTTGCCGCGCGGCGGCATGAAGTCGATCAACGCGACCACGCCGCCTTCGGCCTCGAACCGCGTCTCCAGGATCAGCGTGTCGTCCCAGTAGCGGCGGGAGGTCTGCCTGATCTCACCGATGGGCGCCAGCAGCCAGCGGCCATTCTGCGACGTGCCGAGCAGCGCCGCGAAGCAGGCGTCGGAATCGAACGCCGGCCAGCACAGCCAGTCGATCGAGCCGTCGCGGCCGACCAATGCTGCGGTCTCGCAGTCCCCGATCAGTCCATAGTCTTCGATGCGAGAGGCCACGCGCCATGCTCCGCGTTGTCAGGCGGGCGACCGCTCGCGGGTTGCACGCTTGAGCGCGTCGATGTCGATCGCCGATGCGAGATGCTCGATCGAGACCGGCAGCCGCCGTTTCCAGTTCGGATGCTCGTAGACGGTGCCGGGGATGTTCGGCTGCTCGACAATACCGAGCAAATCCTCCATCGAGACCGCCATCATCCGCGACCGCGTCCGTGCCATGAAGCTCACCACCGAATAGAAATCATTGTGGTGGATGTCGTGACGGCGCAGCACGTCGTCGAGATGGCCGAGCGCATCCCAGCGCCCCTGGTCGGTCTCGCCGGGATCGATCCCGAGCGCGCGCTTGGTCTTGAGGTCGCTGAACGAACGCCAGCCGGCATAGGTCGACAGGTCGTGGGTGTTGAACGTCACCAGCGCGTCCGGCAGATAGTAGTCGGCGTTGCGGAACACGCCCTGATCATCGGTCTCGAACATCATCACCAGATACGACCAGATGCCCCAGCCGTTCATCTGCTCGCGGAATCCCGGAGGCACGGTGCCGAGATCCTCGCCGATCACGACGCAACGGTTCGCTGTGCTCTCCTGCGCGGTCGCCGCCAGCAATGCCTCGAACGGCATCAGCACGTAGGCCCCGTTGGCCGGGCCGAAGCCGCGCGGCACCAGATAGAGCCGCTTCAGCCCGAAGGCGTGATCGAGCCTGATCGCGCCGGCATGATGCATCGAGGCGCGCAGCATCTGCCGGAACGGCTCGAACGAACGCTGCTCGAGGCCCGCGGCGTTGAAGCCGGCGAGCCCCCAGTCCTGACCCGCGGTGTTGAGCGGGTCCGGCGGCGCACCGACGCCGAGGTGACGCGAGATCGCGGTCTGCTCATTCCAGGCGTCGAAGCCATCCGATTGCACGCCGACGGCAACGTCGAGATAAAGCCCGACCCGCATGCCAAGCTTGTGCGCGAGCGCCTGGCAGGCGCCGAGCTGCCGGTCCGCGGTCCATTGCACGAATTCGACGAACTCGACCTCGGCGGCCGTGTCGCGCGCCCGGCGCAATTTCGTGCACGCCGCATCATTGGGCTGCCGCCACTCGTCCGGCCATTCCCACCACGGCGTGTTGAGTTTGTGCCGCATCACCTCGAAGCAGGCGAAGCGCGACAGCAGCACGCCCTGCTCCTTGCGATAGGCTTCGAATTCCTGCCAGCGGCCGAGGCCGGGATTGGCCTTGAAGGCCGCGAAGGCGGCACGCAGCGCCGGCCATTTCAGCGCCGCGGCACCGACATAGTCGACCATGTCGCGGCTGCGCAGCTGCGCCAGCGCGGCCTGCGTCTCGGCATCGACGTGGAATTCGGGAATCTTCGCGACGTCGATATAGAGCGCATTGAGGAACAGCCGGCTGTTCGGCGAGTATGGACTGCAATCGCCGGGCCGATCGTCGAACAGCGCGTGCAGCGGATTGAGCCCGATGCCGTCGGCGCCGAGCCGGTGGGCGAATTCGAGCAGGCCCTGCAGATCGGTGAAGTCGCCGATGCCCCAGTTGCGCGCGGACCGCACGCCATAGAGCTGGACCGCGATCACCCAGCAGCGCTCGAACGCGCCGCCGAATGCACCGTCCGGCGCCACCAGAAACGGCAGCTCCTCGCTGCCCGATGCGTCCTTGAGCTGCAACCGGTGCACGCCCTCGGGCAGGCCGGACGGCCACGTTATACTCCGCTCATGCGCCTCGCCCTGCGCGAGCACCATGGTGCCGCTGGTGAGCTTCCACTGCACCGGAAGCTGGGCCGCCTCGGCGAGCTGCGTCTGGCCGCCACCTCGCGCGCCCTGGCCGCCTCTGACGACCACGGGATCGGCGACGATCCGCCGCGGCGTCTGGGGTGGCAGCGCCGCGAGGATCGCCGTCAGCGCCTCCGGGGTTGTCACACGGCGGTGACCGCTCCCATCGATATACTCGGTCTGGATTCCCAGGGTCTGGGCTTTGGCGTAAAGGTCCATTCGGCACGCTGCCTGCTCGCAACGGTATTGGGATCGTTGCTAAATTGTACAGATACGGGAAAGGGATAGTTGATGTTCAACGCTCTACCCTATCCGGCGTTCCCACCGGGAACCATTGCCCGGCGAGCGGCTTTCTATATGGGTCTGGCGTGCCTCCTTCCCGGCGCCGGGACTTCATTTGCCTATTCAATGGCGGCATCACCGTGAACAAAACCGCCCGACCTGTCGAGAGTGCCAACGGCACTTTTCATATTACCGATGTCTATCCGTCGGTTGATGGCGGCCGCTTTGCGGTCAAGCGCATCGCAGGCGAACCTGTCGAGGTATGGGCCGATATCTACCGTGACGGACATGATGTGATCGCAGCGGCATTGGTGTGGCGGCATGAGGGCGACGGCGAATGGCAGCACGCGCCGATGACGCTGCACAGCGACGACCGCTGGGGCGGCACCTTCGTGCCTGACCGGCCCGGCCGCTACAGCTTCGCGATCGAGGCCTGGACCGACGAGTTCGCCAGCTGGCGGCATCGCTTCGAGCAGAAGCAGCGCGACGGCGGCGACCACACGCTCGATGCCGTCGAAGGCGCGGGCATGCTGACCCGGGCGCAAGCCGGGGGACCTGCCGCAGCCGCGATTATCATCAGGCAGTGCGAGATCTTTCTGCAGACCGGCGAGCCGGGCGCGCTGCTCGCACCCGAATTGCGTGAGGCAATGGCCGGCAGCCAGTTTCGCCGCGACCTGGTGCGATCGCAGCTCTATCCGCTCACCGCGGACCGACCGCTGGCGCGCAGCGGCGCCTGGTATCAGTTGTTTCCGCGCAGCCAGGGCAAGACGCCGGGCGTGCACGCGACCTTCGACGACTGCATCGCGAGGCTGCCCGATATCGCGGCGATGGGCTTCGACGTCGTGCTGCTGGCGCCGATCCATCCGATCGGGCGGACCCACCGCAAGGGCCGCAACAATGCCGCCATCGCGCAGCCAGGCGATCCCGGCAGCCCCTATGCGATCGGCGCGGCCGAGGGCGGTCACGACGCCGTGCATCCGGAGCTCGGCACGCTCGACGACTTCCGCGCGCTCGTGGCAGCATGCCAGGCCCAAGGCCTCGAGGTCGCGCTCGATTTCGCCGTGCAATGCTCGCCCGATCATCCGTGGCTGACCGAGCATCCGGAGTGGTTCAAGCGACGCCCGGACGGATCGATGCACGCGGCCGAACATCCGCCACAGCGCTGGGACGATGTGGTCAATCCGGATTTCGGATCGGAGGACGCCGCCGCGCTGTGGCGCGCGCTGCGCAACGTCGTGCTGTTCTGGGTCGAACAGGGCGTCAAGATCTTCCGGGTCGACAATCCGCACACCAAACCGCTGGCATTCTGGGAATGGCTGATCCGCGAGGTGCAGGACCGCGATCCGGACGTGCTGTTCCTCTCGGAAGCCTTCGCGCGGCCGAAGCTGATGAAGGGCCTCGCCAAGCTCGGCTTCACGCAGTCCTATACCTACTTCACCTGGCGCACGCAGCGCTCCGAGCTCGAAGCGTATCTCGGCGAGTTGATATCCTATCCCGATCGCGACTTCTTTCGGCCGAATTTCTTCGTCAACACACCTGACATCCTGCCCTTCCACCTGCAAAGCGGCGAATCCTGGATGTTCAAGTCGCGTCTCGCGCTGGCCGCGACGCTTTCAAGCAGCTACGGCATCTATAGCGGATTCGAACTGCTCGAGCACATGCCGGTGCCCGGCCGCGAGGAATATCTCAACGCCGAGAAATACGAGATCAGGGTTCGCGACTGGGATCAGGCCGGGAACATCAAGCCCTATGTCGCGGTCCTCAACCAGATCAGGCGCGGCAATCCGGCCCTGCAACAATTCGCCGATCTGCGCTTTATCAATATCGATGACGGCGGCGTGATCGGCTTCGTCAAGGAGGCGGCCGATCAGGGCAATGTGATCGCGGCCGCGGTTGCGCTGTCGGCCGAGCCGCGCGACGTCTGGCTTCCGCTCGGCGACGTCGTGGTCGGCCGCGGCGATGCCCGCCGCCCCGTCACGGCCGTGGAAGACCTTGTCACCGGCGCGCGTCATGCGCTCGAATGGGGCGGCATCCGCCTGCGTCTGGATCCTGCGCGCGATCCCGCGTTGCTGTTGCGCTGTGTCGCCTGAAGGAGCCGCTATGAACGTATTCTCCTCCGTCAGTACCCAGGAGAAGGTCGCGACCGAGACCGCGGACCAGCTGTGGTACAAGGACGCGATCATCTACCAGCTGCACGTCAAGGCGTTCGCCGACAGCAACAATGACGGCATCGGCGACTTCACAGGCCTGACGGAGAAGCTGGGCTATCTGCAGGAGCTCGGCGTCACCGCGCTATGGCTGCTGCCGTTCTATCCCTCGCCGGGCCGCGACGACGGCTACGACATCGGCGATTATGGCGACATCAATCCCGATTTCGGGACGATGAAGGACTTCAAGCGCTTCATCCAGGAGGCCAAGCGGCGCGGCCTGCGCGTTATCACCGAGCTCGTCGTCAACCACACCTCGGACCAGCATGCCTGGTTCAAGCGCGCGCGCCGCAGCCCGCCGAATTCGAGCGCGCGCAGCTGGTATGTCTGGAGCGACACCGACCAGAAATACCTCGATACCCGCATCATCTTCACCGATACGGAAAAGTCGAACTGGACCTGGGATCCGGAAGCCGGCCAGTTCTACTGGCACCGCTTCTTCTCGCACCAGCCGGACCTGAATTTCGACAATCCGCGCGTGGTGCGCGCCATCGTGCAGGTGATGAAGCGCTGGCTCGACACCGGCGTCGACGGCTTCCGGCTCGACGCCATTCCCTATCTGTGCGAGCGCGACGGCACCAACAACGAGAACCTGCCGGAGACGCATGCCATCATCAAGCGGCTGCGCCAGGAGCTCGACGCCTATGCCAAGGGCAAGATCCTGCTGGCCGAGGCCAATCAATGGCCGGAGGACGTGCAGGCATATTTCGGCCATGGCGACGAATGTCACATGGCCTATCACTTCCCGCTGATGCCGCGCATCTACATGGCGATCGCGCAGGAAGACCGCTTTCCGATCACTGACATCCTCAGGCAGACGCCCGACATTCCGGCAGCCGCCCAGTGGGCGCTGTTCCTGCGCAACCACGACGAGCTGACGCTTGAGATGGTCACCGACGTCGAGCGCGACTATCTGTGGTCGACCTACGCCAACGACCCGCGCGCCCGCATCAATGTCGGCATCCGCCGCCGCCTTGCGCCGCTGATGGACAATGATCGGCGCAAGATCGAGCTGATGAATTCGCTGTTGCTGTCGTTCCCCGGTACGCCGATCATCTATTACGGCGACGAGATCGGCATGGGCGACAACATCTATCTCGGCGACCGCAACGGCGTGCGGACGCCGATGCAGTGGTCGCCGGACCGCAACGGCGGCTTCTCGCGCGCCGACCCCGCACGGCTCTACGCGCCGATGATCATGGATCCGGTCTACGGCTACGAATCCGTCAATGTCGAGGCGCAGTCGCGCAGCCTGTCGTCGCTGCTGTCGGCGACCAAGCGGCTGATCGCGGTGCGCAAGTCGACGCTTGCCTTCGGGCGCGGCACCATGACCTTCATCCGCCCGGAGAACCGCTCGGTGCTCGCCTATGTCAGGCAGTACCAGGGCGAGGCGATCCTGTGCGTCGCCAATCTGTCGCGCTCGGCGCAGGCAACCGAGCTCGACCTCTCCGCCTTCAAGGACCGCATTCCGCTCGAGATGCTCGGACGCACGCGCTTCCCGGCGATCGGCGAGCTGCCCTACATGATCACGCTGGCGCCTTACGGCTTCTACTGGTTCCAGCTGCAGGAGCGCGACAAGTCCGAGCCGGTGAAGCCGCGGGCGGTGCCGGAGTTCGAGACGCTGGTGGTGCCGCTCGGTTCGACCTGGACGTCGCTGGCGCGGGAGCGCGGCGTGTTCGAGCACGACGTGCTGCCCGGCCATCTCGCCCGCACGCGCTGGTACCCGGAGCATTCCGCGAAGGCGATCCAGCCGACGCTGGTGTCCGCGATCCCGTTCTGCGACATCGGCGACAACCGACCGTGGTTGATCTTCTTCGAAACCACGGAGCGCGGCAACACCAGCCGCTACGTGCTGCCGATGCAGATCGAATGGGTGCGCTTCGATCGCGAGCGTTACAACCCGCGCGCCTTTGCCGCGGTCCGCCAGGGCGCGCGCGAGGGCACGCTGCTCGATGTCTCCACCGACCAGATCTTCACCGGCCTGTTCCTGCGAAACTTGCGGGAGAACCTCACCGTCGACGAGGGCGAGCAGGGCCTGAAGCTCGAATTCCGGCCGACCAGCCGCTTCTCCGACCGCCCGGTGCGGCAGCCGGAGCGGATCCGTGTCTTCGAGAACGATCAGCCGCATTCGACCGCGCTGGTCGACAACGAGTATGTCACCAAGATCTACCGGAAGCTGGAGGTCGGCATCAATCCGGAGATCGAGATGGGCCGCTTCCTCACCGAAGTGGTCAATTTCGCCAACACACCGGCATTGCTCGGCACATCGGAACTGGTGGAGGGCGACAATCGCAGCGCGATCGCAGTGCTGCACGCCATGGTGGTCAACCAGGGCGACCTCTGGAATGTCGGCGCCTCGCACCTCGACCGCCTCGTCGAGCGGCAGCGCCTGCTGGCGGCGAGCGAACACCCGGAGGAGAACGGCGATCACGCCACCTATCTGCGCCACCTGTCGCACAGCGGAAAGCGTCTCGCCGAGCTGCACATCGCGCTCGCCAGCAACCGGGACCTGCCGGACTTCGCACCGGAACCGACCAGGCCCGAGGACCTGCAGCGCTGGAGCGACGAGATCATGGCGCGCGCCGAACGCGTGTTCGATACGCTGAGGCAGCGGCGCGGCTCCCTGAAAGAGGCCGACCGGCTGCTGGCCGATCAGTTGCAGGCTCAGCACGACCTGCTGCCGGAGCGGCTCAAGGCGCTGCTGCCGCGCGAGACCGACGGGCTCAGCATCCGCCATCACGGCGACTTGCATCTCGGCCAGTTGCTGGTGGTCAAGGACGATGTCTTCATCATCGATTTCGACGGCGGGCCCGGCCGCACCATCGCCGAGCGACGGCGCAAGGCGCCGGCGGCCCGCGACGTCGCCGGCCTGATCCGCTCGATCGACTATGCCGCGACTGCCGCATTGGAACGGGCGCTCAAGGTCGCCCCCGACGAGAGCGGCAGGCTGAGCCTCGCTTTGGCGGAATGGCGCGACCAGGCCGCTGATACCCTGCTGGCGGCCTATCGCGAGACCGTGGCCGGCCAGCGGCTGTGGCCCACTGAGGCCAGGGCGGCCGACCGCCTGCTCAACTTTTTCCTGCTTGAGAAAGCCTTCTACGAGATCGAGTATGAGCTGGCCAACCGGCCGGATTGGCTCCGCGTCCCACTGACTGGCCTGTTGAGACTCCTGGCCCAACAGCCGCACGAGGTTGTATGACCAAACTGCCCGCCGAGGCCTACGCCATCATCGAGGGCCGCCATTCCGATCCGTTCCACTATCTCGGCCTCCACGCCGAGGGGGGTCGCAACGTCGTGCGCGCCTTCCTGCCTGACGCCAGCAATGTCGAGGCGATCGGCGAGCATGGCGAGACGGCGCCGCTGGCCAAGATCCATGACGCCGGCCTGTTCGCAGGCCCCTTGCCGAACGGTTCGACGCGCTACCAGCTCCGCGCCCGCTTCGGCGACAATGTCGTCGAACTGGAAGATGCCTACCGCTTTCCGCCGATCCTGAGCGATTTCGATCTCTATCTGCTCGGCGAAGGCACGCATCTGCGGGTGTACGACACGCTCGGCGCCCATCCGCTGACGCTCGACGGCGTCGACGGCATCGGCTTCGTGGTGCTGGCGCCGAATGCGCGGCGGGTCAGCGTGGTCGGCGACTTCAATTTCTGGGACGGCAGGCGACATCCGATGCGGGTGCGCGGCCCGGGCTATTGGGAGCTGTTCATCCCGCGCGCGCGCGTCGGCGACCACTACAAGTTCGAGATCATCGGGCGAAACGGCCAGCATCTGCCGCTGAAGTCCGATCCGCTGGCGTTCGCCGCCGAGGTGCGCCCGAAGACCGCCTCGATCGTGATCGACGAACGCAAGATCCCGCACCCGCGCCCGGCGCCCGATCGCATCAACGCGCTGAGCTCGCCGATGTCGATCTACGAGGTCCATCTCGGCTCGTGGCGCCGCAAGGGCCGCAACGAGTGGCTGACCTATCGCGAGATGGCGGAGCAGCTTCCCGCGTATGCCAGCGACATGGGCTTTACGCATATCGAATTTCTGCCCATCACCGAGCACCCGTTCGACGGCTCGTGGGGTTATCAGCCGACCGGCATGTTCGCCCCGACCAGCCGTTTCGGCTCGCCCGATGATTTCGCGGCGCTGATCGACGCCTGCCACGGCGCAGGCCTTGCCGTGCTGCTCGATTGGGTCCCCGGGCATTTCCCCGACGATCCGCACGGTCTCGGCAATTTCGACGGCACCGCGCTCTACGAGCACGCAAACCCGTTGCAGGGCCGCCACCTCGACTGGGGCACGCTGATCTACAATTACGGGCGCACCGAGGTCACCAACTTCCTGGTGTCGAACGCGCTGTTCTGGCTCGACCGCTACGGCATCGACGGGCTGCGCGTCGATGCCGTCGCCTCCATGCTCTATCTCGACTACAGCCGCCCCGCCGGCGGCTGGATCCCGAACAAATATGGCGGCCGGGAGAACATCGAGGCGATCGACTTCCTGCGCCGTTTCAATACCGAACTGTTCGCACATTTCCCGCAGGCGACCACGGCGGCAGAAGAGTCCACGGCGTGGCCGCAGGTGTCGCGCCCGGTCGAATATGGCGGGCTCGGCTTCGGCTACAAGTGGAACATGGGCTGGATGCACGACACGCTGAAATATATCGGCAAGGATCCCATCCACCGCAGATTCCATCACGGCGATATCCTGTTCGGCCTGCACTACGCCTTCTCGGAGAACTTCATCCTGCCGCTGTCCCACGACGAGGTCGTGCACGGCAAGCGCTCGATCCTCGGCCGGATGCCCGGCGACGACTGGCAGCGCTTCGCCAATCTGCGCGCCTATTACAGCTTCATGTTCGGGCATCCCGGCAAGAAGCTGATGTTCATGGGCTGCGAGTTCGGCCAGGAGCGGGAGTGGAATCACGACCACTCGATCGATTGGCATCTGCTGCAACAGCCGAGGCACAGCGGCATCCAGAACCTGGTCCGCGACCTCAACCGGCTCTATCGCGCGCTGCCGGCGCTGCACGAGCTCGACTGCGACCAGGCCGGCTTCGAATGGGCCATCACCGACGACGCCAGCAACAATGTGTTCGGCTGGATCCGCAAGGGCAACGATGCGCGCGCCCGCTGCCTTGTGGTCCTCAACTTCTCGCCCAACGTCTACCGCAACTATCGCGTCCGGGTGCCGTTCGCGGGCAAATGGCACGAGGTGTTCAACTCGGATTCCTCCCATTACGGCGGCACCAATGTCGGCAATATCGGGGAGGTCCGCGCCTCGGAGGGCGCCACGCCCGAGCTGAGCCTGACCATTCCGCCGCTGGCCGCGATCTTCCTCGTACCGGAAAGCTGATTGATGCGACTGACCGGGGGTACGTCCGCACGGCTCGGTGCAAGCTGGGACGGCAGAGGCACCAATTTTGCGCTGTTCTCGGCGAATGCGGAGAAGGTGGAGCTGTGCCTGTTCGACGGCCAGGGCCGCCGCGAGCTCGAGCGGATCGAGATGCCGGAGCGCACCGAGGACGTCTGGCACTGCTATCTCAACGACGTCTCGCCGGGCCAACTCTACGGCTATCGCGTCTACGGGCCCTACGCACCGGAGCGCGGCCACCGCTTCAACGCCAACAAGCTGCTGCTCGATCCCTACGCCAAGCGGCTGGCCGGCCGGCTGGTGTGGAGCGATGCGCATTTCGCCTATCGCACCGGCAGTGCGCGCGAGGATCTCTCGTTCGACCGGCGCGACAATGCCCGCGGCATGCCGAAGGCCGTGGTGGTCGACGAGACCTTCAACTGGGGCCGCCGCGAGATCCGGCCGCACGTTCCCTGGCAAGACACCATCATCTACGAGGCCCACGTCAAGGGCCTGACGCAGAAGCGCGAGGATGTGCCGCCGAACCTGCGCGGCACCTATGGCGGGCTGTCGTCGCCGGCGATGATCGACCACCTCAAGCGGCTCGGCGTCACCACCATCGAGCTGCTGCCGATCCACGGCCTGATCGACGACCGCGTCCTGGTCGAGAAGAAGCTCGCCAATTACTGGGGCTACAACACCATCGCCTTCTTCGCGCCGGAGGCACGCTACGCCCAGGACAATGCGCTGGACTCGTTCCGCACCACGGTGGCGCGGCTGCACGATGCCGGCATCGAGGTGCTGCTCGACGTCGTCTACAACCACACCGCCGAGGGCAACCATATGGGCCCGACGCTGTGCTTCCGCGGCATCGACAACGCCTCCTACTACTGGCTGAACCGCGAGAACCCGCGCTTCTACGACGACTTCACCGGCTGCGGCAGCTCGGTCAATCTCACCCATCCGCGCGTGCTGCAGATGGTGATGGATTCGCTGCGCTACTGGGTAGAGGTCTGCCATGTCGACGGCTTCCGCTTCGATCTCGCCACGACCCTGGCGCGCGGACCCAACGGGTTCGATCGCAACCATCCCTTCCTCGCCGCGATCCGCCAGGATCCGGTGCTGGCGACCGCCAAGATGGTCGCGGAGCCCTGGGACCTCGGTCTCGGCGGCTACCAGGTCGGCGCGTTTCCGTCGCAATGGTCGGAGTGGAACGACCGCTATCGCAGCGCGATGCGGCGCTACTGGAGCGGCGAAGGCAGCCTGATCGGCGATATATCCGGCCGCATGACGGCGTCCTCGGATCTGTTTCACCACGACAATCGCGCGACCCGCGCCAGCGTCAATCACATCACGGTGCATGACGGCTTCACGCTCGCCGATCTCTTCAGCTACAACGAAAAGCACAATGAGGCCAATGGCGAGGACAATCGCGACGGCTCCAACGACAACCACAGCAACAATTGCGGCCATGAAGGCCCGACCGACGATCCCGCCATCATCGCGCTGCGCCGCCAGCTCAGGAAAAACGCGCTGGCCTGCCTGCTGCTCGCACAGGGCACGCCGCTGATCCTCGCCGGCGACGAAGTCGCCAACACGCAAGCCGGCAACAACAACGCCTATTGCCAGGACAACGAAACCGGCTGGATCGGCTGGGAGAACCTCGGCACCGACGACGACGCTATCGCCTTCATCGGTCATCTCACCGCGCTCCGCCAGCGCTTCGGCCAGATCCGCTGCCAGAGCTGGCTCGACGGCCGCCGCGCCGACGGCAGCTATGGCGTGATCTGGCTGACGCCATCAGCGGAGGAGATGAAGGAGTCCGATTGGAAATTCCCTGAAAGCCGGTTCCTCGCCTACGTGCTGGGGCCGATGGAACCTGGGCAGGCGCCGATCTTTATCGTGCTGAATGCCGCGCCGCAGGAGATCGTGTTCAGGATGCCGAGGATGGCGGAATACAGGAGCTGGCAGCAGGTCTTGAACACGACCAAGGCCGAACAAACGACTGAGCAGTTCGCAGCCGGCGCCGACACCACGGCACCGCCGCGCTCGGTGCTGGCATTTGCAGGCTCCGCATGAGCGCCCAGCATTTCGGCCCTGAGCTGACACCTGATGGCACGCGCTTCCGGCTCTGGGCGCCAGCGGCCAAGCGCGTCGATCTCCTGCTCGACAGACCGCATACACTCACGCGCGATGCCGCCGGCTGGTACATCGCCGAGATCGCAGGCGCGCGCGCTGGTACGCGCTACAAATTCCGCGTCGATGACGAGGTCGATGTGCCCGACCCGGCCGCCGCGTTCCAGCCGAACGACGTGTTCAGCCCGAGCGAGGTGATCGATCACTCAGCTTTCGAATGGCGCGCGACCGACTGGCGCGGCCGTCCCTGGCATGAGGCCGTCATTCTCGAGGCCCATGTCGGGACCTTCACGCCGGAGGGCACCTACCGCGCCATGATCGACAAGCTCGATCATCTGGTGGCAACCGGCATCACCGCGCTCGAACTGATGCCGCTGGCGGATTTCGCAGGCAAGCGCAACTGGGGCTATGACGGCGTGCTGTGGTACGCGCCGGACTGCGCCTATGGCCGCCCCGAAGACCTCAAGACCCTGATCGACGAAGCGCATCTGCGCGGGTTGATGGTGATGCTCGACGTGGTCTACAACCATTTCGGCCCGGAGGGGAATTACCTCGGCCGCTATGCGCCCTCCTTCTTCAGCGACGCGCATACGCCGTGGGGCAGCGCA
Source organism: Bradyrhizobium sp. C9 (assembly GCF_002532045.1). Classification (GTDB taxonomy): domain Bacteria; phylum Pseudomonadota; class Alphaproteobacteria; order Rhizobiales; family Xanthobacteraceae; genus Bradyrhizobium. The sequence continues at coordinate 118,485 of NZ_NWTG01000019.1, forward strand.
ATCGATTATCGCGTGCCCGAGGTGCGGGCATTTGCGATCGGCAGCGTCGTGAGCTGGCTGCGCGACTATCGGTTCGACGGACTGCGCTTCGACGCGGTCAACACCATCGTCGAAGCCGGCGAAATCTCCATCCTGCATGACTTCAGCAAGGCTGCCGGCAAGCTCGCCACCGAGACCGGGCGGCACATCAACCTCGTGCTCGAGAACGGCGACAACATCGCAAGCCTGCTCGATGCCGCCGAGGACCCGCCGCACGGCAAGTTCCGCGGCCAGTGGAACGACGACTATCATCACGCCTGGCATGTGCTGCTGACCGGAGAAACCCAGGGCTACTACGGCGACTACAAGGCGCCGAAGCAGGACCTCGCGCGGGCGCTGTCGTCGGGCTACATCTACCAGGGCGAAGTCTCGGCGTTCTGGGGCGGCAAGGCCCGCGGCGAACCGAGCGGCGCGCTGTCGCCGATCTGCTTCATCAACTTCCTGCAGAACCACGACCAGATCGGCAACCGGCCGCTCGGCGATCGCCTCGAGAGCATCGCAAAGCCGCAGGCGATCGAGGCGGCGCTGGCGGTCACATTGATCGCGCCGACCACGCCGATGCTGTTCATGGGCGAGGAATGGGGCGCGACGACCCCCTTCCCGTTCTTCTGCGATTTCAAGGGCGACCTCGCCAACGCCGTCCGCGCCGGCCGGCGCAAGGAATTCGCCTGGGCCTATGCCAAATATGGCGACGACATTCCCGATCCGCTTGCCGAGGAGACGGTGCGATCGGCCGTGCTCGACTGGGCGGCGCTTGGCCACGATCCCGCCCGCGCGCGGCTGACGTTGGTGCGCGACCTGCTCGCCGTGCGCCGGCGCGAGATCACGCCGCGGCTCATCGGGGCACGCTTCGGCGGTGACCGCGTCACGGGCGATCTGTTGTCCGCGCATTGGCGGATGGGCGACGGCCGCACGCTGTGGCTGGCGGCCAATCTGTCGGATCGGGATATTACCGGCGCAACGGAAGCGAAGGGAACTGTGATCTGGGGCGGCGCGTTGTCGAGCGACCTCCCCGGCTGGGCGGTGCGCTGGCACATCGGATAGCACAATGCCTCCGGCGATCCCGATCGCAACCTACCGACTGCAACTCACTGCCGATTTCGACTTCGATGCCGCCGCCGCGGTGGCGCCGTATCTGAAGGCGCTCGGCATCAGCCATGTCTATGCCTCGCCGTTCATGAAGGCGCGCAAGGGCTCGACCCACGGCTATGACGTCGTCGACCACACCAAATTCAATCCGGAACTTGGCGGCGAAGCAGGCTTTGCGCGGTTTAGCGATGCGTTGAAGCAGAACGACCTCGGCCTGATCCTGGATTTCGTGCCGAACCATGTCGGCGTGCACTTTGCTGATAATCCGTGGTGGCTCGACGTGCTGGAATGGGGACCGGTGTCGCCGCACGCGGTCTCCTTCGACATCGACTGGGATCTCTTGCCCTATCGCGCGCGCGGCGGCGTGCTGCTGCCGATCCTCGGCTCGTCCTATGGCCAGGCGCTGGAGCGCGGCGAGATCGAGCTGCGCTACGACGCGGGCGAAGGCAGTTTCTCTGCGTGGTATTTCGAGCACCGCCTGCCGATCGCACCGGAGCGCTATGGCGAGGTGCTGCGAACCCTCGTCCGTGAAGCCGGTGCGGAAGACAGTCCGGCCGGACGCGCGCTGCTCGAACTCGCCGCGAGGTATCGCGGGCTGCGTCACCCGAACCGCAAGGAAGCGCCGGCCCTGAAGGCCGCGATCCAGGCGATCGAGGGCAGCTCCGAGATCATCGCCCGCGGGCTCGATGCCTATCGCACCAGTGAGGATCGGCCGACACAGACGCTGGCACTGCATCATCTTCTGGAACGCCAGCACTACAAGCTCGGCCACTGGCGGCTTGCTTCCAGCGACATCAACTATCGACGCTTTTTCGACGTCAATACGCTGGCCGGCCTCAGGGTCGAGGACGCCGCCACATTCGAGGCCAGCCACAGCCTCGTGAAGCGGCTGATCGCGGAGGACCGGCTGCAAGGCTTGCGGCTCGACCATATCGACGGCCTGCGCGACCCCGCCCAGTATTTCCAGCGCCTGCGCCGCCTGATCCGCTCCGCGCAGGGCGCCAAGGCAAAGCCGCTCTACATCGTGATCGAGAAGATCCTCGGCGAGGACGAGAGGCTGACGAAATTCAGCGGCGTCCATGGCACCACCGGCTATGAGTGGATGAACACGATCAGCCAAGTGCTGGTCGACGGCGGCGGACTCGATCCGCTCAACGAGATCTGGCGCCAGGTCAGCAACCAGTCACCGAATTTGACGCCGGTGCTGCGCGCGGCCAAGCGCCGCGTGCTGGAGACCTTGCTGACCAGCGAATTCACCGTGCTGGCGCGGCTGCTCGCGCGCATTGCCAGCGGGCACTATTCGACGCGCGACTTCTCCGCCGACAGCCTGCGGCAGGCGCTCGAACTCTATGTGCTGCACTTTCCGGTCTATCGCACCTATCTCACCGCCTCGGGACCGGCCGCGCATGACCGCGCGCTGATCAGCGCGACCATCGAGCGGGCCCGCGCCGACTGGTTCGCCGCGGACGAAGGCATCTTCGACTTCCTGCGCGATGCCCTGACCATGGACCTCCTGAAACCGGGCCGGCCGCCGCACAGCGCGCCGCGGGTGCGCCGCTTCGCGCTGAAGGTCCAACAATTCACCGGGCCGATGATGGCGAAGTCGCTGGAGGACACCACGTTCTACCGTTACCACCGCCTGCTCGCGCTCAACGAGGTCGGCGGCGATCCGGCGGCCGGCGCGATCGCGCCCGAGACCTTCCATGCCATGATGCAGGCCCGCGCCCGCGAATGGCCCCACGGCATGACGGCGACCGCGACCCACGACACCAAGCGCGGCGAGGACGCCCGTGCCCGGATCATGGTGCTGGCGGAAATCCCCGGCGAATGGACCAGCGCGGTGGCGCGCTGGAAGGTGCTGAACGCGCCCCATCTGGTGCTCGACGGCGAGGCGCGCGCACCCTCGGCGACGTTCGAATACATGCTGTATCAGGCCCTGCTCGGCGCCTGGGATCCGGACGACCGATCGCTGGTTGGACGCATCCAGGCCTATGCCCTGAAGGCCGCGCGCGAGGGCAAGCAGGAGACCAGCTGGCTCAATCCGCACGAAGCTTACGAGGCGGGTGTAAAGACCTTCATCGCGCGGATCCTCGATCGCAACGCCTCTCCCGAATTCCTCGATGCGCTGGACACGCTGGCAGAGCGCATCGAGCTGATCGGCGCGTTGAATTCACTGAGCCAGATCACCCTGAAGGCGACGATGCCGGGCGTACCGGATTTCTACCAGGGCACCGAGAGCTGGGATCTCTCGCTTGTTGACCCCGACAACCGCCGTCCGGTCGATTTCGCCGCACGCGCGGACCTGCTTGCCGCACTGGAGACGCCGGACTGGGACGCACTGGCGCAAGATTGGCGCGATGGCCGCCTGAAGTTCGCATGGACGCGGCATCTGCTGCAGCTGCGCAGCGAAATGGCCGACGTCTTCACCAGTGGCAGCTACGAACCGCTCGCCGTAACCGGCCCGCATAGCGATCATGTCATTGCTTTCGCGCGACGCCATGGCCGCGAGGCGGTCATCGTCGCGGTGGCGAAATCATTTGCCCCGTTCACGCAGGGCGGACGCAGCTGGCCGCGCGCTGAGGCCTTTGAAGGCGAGATCGACCTGACCGGATATGCGGTCCCGGGCGGCGACAGCACAAATCAGCTCTCGACGCTGTTCGCCGAGCTGCCGGTCGCGGTGCTGAAGGCGAAGACCACGGCGGGCGTGAAGCACGCCGCTGGGCGTATCCGCGCGCGCAGCTAGCGTCGCGCGTCAGCGCTTGGTCAGCAGCAACTGCCCGCTCTTCTGAATGGCGGCCTGCGCGACCTCGGCGAAGCGTTGCAGCAGCCACGGCAGCGTCACCTCCAGGCGCACATGGCTATCCTCGACATCGAGATGTCCCGCCGCGACCTGCCCCAGCGCGCGGACGCGAAAACTCATGCGGTTATTCTCCCAGCGCTCCTCGTCGACGGTCATGACCGGCACGTTCGCCGCTGCGCGCGACAGGCCTGTCTTCAAGCGGCGCATGGCCTCGTCGCGGCCGAGGCTGTGGGGGATCGAGACGATCAACGGAGCCGACATCGCGGTGCACTCCTCCATGGATTCCGTTGATGTAGTTCTGTTCCAACGCAAATGGAAGATCACACAGTTTTATCGCGCCGCTCAAACCGGAACCTTCATAGTTGCGGGTTGTTTCTCCTCCCGAAGGGCAGCGACGACAGGCCCGCGGGGCTGAGGAGGACTGAGATGTCACTTGGAACGATCATTCTTATCATTCTGGTCATCGCGCTGCTTGGCGGCTTCAGCGGCCTCGGCGGCGGACCGTTCTACGGCACCGGCTATTACGGCGGCGGCGGTCTCGGCCTCGTGATCGTGATCCTGCTGATCCTGCTCCTGCTGGGACGCCTGTAGCCCGCGCAACTACGTGCGCGCACTAACCACATCACGACTGCATCACCCGCGCATGCGGGTGATGTGGTATTCCAGAGGCGCCGATGATTGAACCGATAAGCCGCGGCGTACTGGATACCCCGCTTTCGCGGGGTACGACGATAAAGCCAGCGGCACAAGCTTGCCTGAATGTTTGCTACTGTGCCGCGAGCTTCTTCATCGCCGCCTTGATCGACGAGGCCGCATCTTCATAACCGTCCCAAGCCTTGCTCCTGGCGAGCAACGCCGGCACCGACCGCACCGTATACTTCTTCGGATCGAGATCGCCGCGCACCTGAGCCCAGGTCAGCGGCATCGACACCGTGGCGCCCGGACGCGCTCGCGGCGACAACACTGCGACCGCGGTCGAGAGCCGGTCGTTGCGCAGATAGTCGAGGAAGATCTTTCCAGTGCGCTTGGCCTTCGACATGTTGATCAGATAGCGCTCGGGGTCATCCTGTGCCATCCACTGGCAGATGCCTTGCGCGAACGCCTTGGCTTCCTTCCAGGTCACCTTGTCCCTGGCGCCCGTGAGCAGCGGCGCCACGACATGGAGGCCCTTGCCGCCTGTGGTCTTGCAGAAGCTCTCGAGACCGACCGCTGTCAGCCGCTGGCGCATGTCCTTGGCGGCGTCGATCACGTCGGAGAACGTGACGTCGGGCGCGGGATCGAGATCGAATACCAGCCGGCCCGGCGTGTCATACGCATCCGGCGCGCAGTTCCAGGGATGCAGCTCGAGGCCGCCGAGTTGCGCGACCGCGGCCAGGCCTTCGACCTGATCGATCTGCAGATAGGGCTTGCGGTCGCCGGAGACCTTGGCGAGCTTGAGGAGCTTCGACGTGCCGGCCATCGCGTGGCGCTGGAAGAACGTCTCGCCCTTGATGCCGTCAGGCGCGCGCACGATCGAGCACGGCCGGCCCTTGAGGTAGGAGATCATCCAGGCGCCGACCGCCTCGAAATAGCTGGCGAGGTCGAGCTTGGTCACCGGTGCACCGTCGCCGGCATCGGGCCACAAGGCCTTGTCCGGGTGCGAGATGGCGACGCCCATCACCTCGCCGGATTTTGCTTTCGCCATCGGCTTCACCACTCTGGTTACGACCGGCCGCTCGGCCTCGACCTCGTGCGCCGGCTTGTCCTGACGCAGGCCCTTGAAGGCGGCCTGGCGGATATTGCCGGCATCGGTCCAGCCGGCGAACTCGATCTCGGCGACGAGTTCAGGCTTCAGCCAGTGCACGTCGCGGGTCTTCTTCGGCGCATCCTTGCCGCCGAACGGGCTCGTGTCCGACTCCGCCGCCTTCAGCGCCGGCATGATGCGGCGAACCGTGTCCTGCCCGAAGCCGGTGCCGACGATGCCGACAAAGACCAGATGATCGCCGCGATAGACGCCCGCCATCAGCGAACGGAATTTGCCGCCCGTGGTCTTCCAGCCGCCGATTACCACCTCGTGGCCGGCGCGGATTTTTGCTTTGGTCCAGTCGTCGGAGCGGCCGGAGCGATAGGCACCGTCGAGCCGCTTGGAGACGATGCCTTCCAGCCCGAGCTTGCGCGCGGACTCCAGCACGGCGTCGCCACGCTCCTCGAAATGCTCGACATAGCGGATCAGCTTGCCCTTGCGCGCAGCGAGCAACGCCTTGAGCCTCACCTTGCGCTCGGTCAGCGGCAGCGGGCGGAGATCCTCATTGCCGGCAAAGAGCAGGTCGAATGCGTAGAAGATGAGCTGGTCGGTCTTGCCGTCGGACAATGCCGCCTGCAGCGTCGAGAAATGCGGAATGCCGTTCTCGTCGAGCGCGACGATCTCGCCATCGATCAGGGCATCCGGCAGCTTGCCGGCCTCCTTCACGATGGCGCCGAACTTGTCGGACCAGTCGAGCCCCTTGCGGGTCTTCACAACGGCTTCGCCATCCTCGACGCGCAGTTGCACGCGGTAGCCGTCGAACTTGATCTCGTGGCACCAGCCCGCGCCGTTGGGCGGACTCTCGACCGCGGCGCAGAGCTGCGGGGTGACGAAGTCCGGCATCTCCGTCACCTGCTTCGACTGCGCCTTCGGCCTCGTCTTCAATTGCGCTTGCAATTTGTCCTTGGGCGCCGGCGCCTTGGTTCTTGCCCGCGCGTCCGCGGCCATACCGTGATTGGATTGCCAGACCGCATCCGCTCTGGCCTTGCCGTTGCCTTTGGCCAGCATGAACGGCTTCGGCGCCCGGCCCTTTCCGGCTGCGATCTCTGCCATCGAGCGGCCGGAGGCGACCGAGCGATCCTCGCCGAGGACCGCTTCGCCGTTGCCATCAACGGCGTATTCGTCGCGATGCTTGATCAATAGCCAGTTGGTGCGCTTGCCGCCGAAGCGGTCGTTCTTCATCCGCACCAGCACCCAGCTGCCGTGCAGCTTGTCGCCATGCAGCGTGAATTTCAGGTCGCCCTTCTTGAAGCCGCGCTCGGGATCGTCCGATTCCCAGGTGCCGCGGTCCCATAGCTGCACCGTGCCGCCGCCATACTGATCTTCGGGAATCGTGCCTTCGAAATCGCCATAGTCGAGCGGATGATCCTCGACCTCGACCGCGAGCCGCTTGTCATGCGGGTCGAGCGAGGGCCCGCGGGTCACCGCCCAGGACTTGAAGACGCCGTCGAACTCCAGCCTGAAATCGTAGTGCAGCCGCGTCGCGTCGTGCTTCTGGACCACGAAGCGCCGCTGCTTGCCGGGCGCCACCTTGACGTCGCCCGACGGCTCATTGGTCTTCTCGAAGTCGCGCTTCTTGCGATAGGTGGTGAGATTTCTCAGCGGCACGTGCAGGCCTCGGCGCAAACACCGGCCGCCACCCCGGTGCGACCATCAGGAACCAAAACCTACGGTATCCATTCAAGTTCCAAACTCAAGCTGTTTGGATGAGCCGAACCGATGCGTCGCGGCCCAGCTTCGCCTCGCCGTCTCCGTCGCCGGGGAGATCGAAGCCCGGGTTAGGCCCGAGCACAACGAAGCAATGCGGGGCCGCCCGTCTCAGCGCTTCTTCGCGGCTTTTCGCTTCTTGGCCGTCTTGCGCTTCTTGGCCATCTTCCTGGACGCCTTCTTCGGCACCTTCCGTCCCTTGGCGCGGGCCTCAGACAAGCCGATCGCGATCGCCTGCTTGCGGCTCGTCACCTTCTTCTTGGAGCGGCCGCTGCGCAGCGTGCCGGCCTTGCGCTTCTTCATCACACGCTCGACATCGCTTGATGCCTTCCGCGAGTATTTCCTTGCCATGGCTTCTCTCCCGGTAAGGGAAAACAAGCCTTGATGGGAGTGAAAGTTCCGAAGCTAATCCGCCGCGCGCAGCCGATAGCCGATGCCGGTCTCGGTCAGCACGAATTGCGGGCGCTCGGGATCGGCCTCGATCTTCTGGCGAAGCTGGCGCACATAAACGCGCAGATATTGCGCATCGGTCAATTCGTCCCACAATTCCTTCAGCAGGAAGCGATGGGTCAGCACCTTGCCGGCATGCTGCACCAGCACGCGCAACAGGTCGTATTCCTTCGGTGACAGCTTGATCTCTTTGTCGCCGACCTTGACGATCCGGCGGACCAGATCAACCGAGAGATCGCCGGAGCGGAACACCGGCCGCTCGCCCTGCACCTGCAACTGGTGGCGCAGCGCCGCGCGCAGCCGCGCCAGCAATTCGTCCATGCCGAACGGCTTGGTCAGGTAATCGTCGGCGCCGAGATCGAGCGCCTGCACCTTCCCGGCCTCGTCACCGCGGCTCGACAGCACCACGATCGGCACGCTCTCGTTGCGGCCGCGGATCATGCGCAAGAGATCGTGGCCCTGGATATCAGGCAGTCCGAGATCGAGGATGATCAGCGCCGGCCCCTCGCCCAGCATCTCCAGGGCGATCTTGCCGTTGGAGGCTTCGAGGATGTCATAGCCCTGCGTGCTCAGGCCCATCCGCAAGAGCTTGCGGATCGGCGGCTCGTCGTCGATGACCAGGACTTTGATCGGCGTTGCGTTCATGCAGCAGTGTCCAGCGCGTTGGTGTCGGCCGTAACAGGCAGGCGGATGGTGATGACGGCGCCGCTCCGGTCGGAGCGGTTGGCAGCCGCGATCGTGCCGCGCATCGCCTCGACGAAGCCGCGCGAGATCGCAAGGCCGAGGCCGGTGCCGGGGCGGACGTGGTCGCCCTTCTCGGCGCGGTAGAACTTGTCGAACACGCTTTCGAGCTCGGCGGCCGGAATGCCGTTACCCTCGTCGAGGATCTGCAACGCGATGGTATCGCGGTCACGCGCGCCGCGGATCGAGATCGTGGTGTCCGAGGGGGCGTATTTGGCGGCATTGTCGAGCAAATTGAACAGCACCTGCTCGAACAGCACGGCGTCGAGCTCCAGCATCGGCAGATCGGCGGCGAGCTCGAGCGACACCCGGTGATGCACGAGGATCTTGGCGGCGCGGCGCAGCGCGCTGCCAACGATCTCGCCGACGTCATGGCGCGCGGTGTTGGGTACGATCGCGCCGGATTCCAGCTTGGTCATGTCCAGGAGATTGGCGATGAAACGATTGAGCCGCTCCGATTCGTCGATCACGGTGGCGAGCAGATCATGCTTCTGGGCATCGCTCAGGCTGGCGCCGAGATCGCGCAGCGCCGAGGCCGAGCCGAGCACCGAGGCGAGAGGCGTCTTGAGGTCATGCGAGATCGAGGTCAACAGCGCGCCGCGCAGCCGATCGGACTCGACCGTACGTTTGACGCGGTCCATGTCCTCGACCAGCAGCACCCGCTCGATCGCGAGCGCGCCCTGGTCGACCAGCGCGTCGAGCAGCCGGCGCTGGTCCGGCGTCAACAGCGGCCCGGTCCGATCGTCGTCGATGCCGATCACCCCGATCGGGCCGCGGCCGGTCCGCATCGGCAGGAACAGCCGCTTGCCGCCCGGCAGCGTGTCGGAGCCGCGACCGGCCGGACGATCGTTGCCCCAGGCCCAGTTGGCAGCGGCCAGATCAGCCTGATCGAGCTGGTCCTCCGGCGGATAGCCGCTCTTGACGGTCAGCATGTCGCCCTCCGGCAGCAGCAGCACCACGCGCACCTTCAGCATCAGGGCGATCTGGTAGGCGGTCGCCCACAGCACGTCGTCGAGCGTCGCGGTGCCGGCGAGCTTGCGGCTGAACGCATACAGCGACTCGGTGGTGCGGACGCGGCCGATCGCGGTGTCGGCCTGGGTGCGCACCCGCGCCGCGACGTTGGAGACGATCAGCGCGATCAGCATGAAGAAGAAGAACGCCGCGACATTGGTCGGGTCGGTGATGGTGAAGGTGTAGACCGGCGGCAGGAAGAAGAAATTGTAGCATAGCGAGGCGGCGACGCTGGCCAGCAGCGACGGCCACAGGCCGTAGCGCGCCGCGGCACCGACCACCGCGGTGATGAACACGAGGTCGACATTCTCGATGCCGAAAAACGGCTGGATCAGCTTGGCCGCGCCGAGCCCGATGGCCGTCAGCAGCAGCGCCATCAGATAGGGCCGCGGATTGAACGGCTCCTGCCGCTGCGCGGTCTGCACCGCGGCCTTGCCGACCGGCAGCTCGTCGCCGGCGATCACGTTGACGCTGATATTGCCGGCGCGGCGCACCAGATCGTGCACCACCGAGCCGCGCGTCAGCTCGAACCAGCGCGAGCGCGTCGACTTGCCGATGATGATCTGGGTGACGTTGTTGGCCTGGGCGAAATTGATGACGTCGTCGGCGATTCGGCGGCCGACGCCGGGAAGGGTCAGCGCCTCGCCGCCGAGCGATTCAGCGAGCCGCATGGTGTCGGAAAGCCGGTCACGCTGCTCGTCGCTCAATTGCAGGCTGCGCCGCGTCTCGATGCTGACCGCGGTCCATTGCGCATGCAGCCGGTCGGCCAGACGCTTGGTGTAGCGCACGAGGCCGGCCGCGCGCGGATCCTCGCTCAGGCACACCAGGATGCGCTCGCCCGCAGCCCAGGGCCCCTGGATCGCATTGGCCTGCATATGGGTGAGCAGCTGCTCGTCGACCCGTTCGGCAGTGCGGCGCAACGCCAGCTCGCGCAGCGCGGTGAGATTGCCGGGCGAAAAATAGTGCTCCAGCGCCCGCTCCGCCTGCTTCGGCACATAGACCTTGCCCTCCTTCAGCCGCTGGATCAGGTCGTCGGGCGTGAGGTCGATCAGCTCGATCGCATCGGCGCGATCGACCACCGAGTCGGGCACGGTCTCGCGCACCCGCACATGGGTGATCTGCGCGACGACGTCGTTGAGGCTCTCGATGTGCTGGATGTTGATCGCGGTGTAGACGTCGATGCCGTGCGACAGCAGTTCCTCGACGTCGAGATAGCGCTTGGGATGCCGGCTGCCCGGCGCGTTGGTATGGGCGAGCTCGTCGACCAGCGCAAGCTGCGGCCGCCGCGCGATCAGGGCGTCGAGGTCCATCTCCTCGAGCGTCTGGTCGCGGTAGGCCAGCCGCTTCCGCGGGATCACCTCGAGACCCCTGAGCAGCGCCTCGGTCTCCACCCGCCCGTGGGTTTCGACGACGCCGACCACGACGTCGACGCCCGCCTTGAGGCGGGCGTGGGCGCTCGAGAGCATCTCGTAGGTCTTGCCGACGCCGGGGGCGGCGCCGATGAAGATCTTCAGCCGCCCTGATCGATCGGTCTCCCGGCGCGCCGCCTCCAGCAGCGCATCCGGCGAGGGTCTTTTATCGGGGTCACGCTGATTGGCCATACCGCAATATAGTCATCCTGCGAGAGCGGGCCTACTCCCCTATTTCGCCTTTGCCGCGTCGAGCGCCAGGTTGAGCGCAAGAACGTTAACGCGGGGCTCGCCGATCACGCCGGCGAAGCGGCCCTGCGTGTTCTGCGTCACCAGCTCGCGCACCGCGTCCTCCGACATGCTGCGCGCCTTGGCCACCCGCGGCACCTGGAACAGCGCAGCGTCCGGCGAGATGTCGGGATCGAGCCCGCTGGCCGAGGTGGTGACGAGATCGACCGGCACGTTGGCCGACGGATTCTCCGCCTTCAGCTTCTCGACATCCTCCTTGACCCGGTCGCTCAGCGCCTTGCTGGTCGGGCCGAGGTTGGAGCCGCCGGAATTGGCCGCGTTGTACGGCGCCGGCACGGTCTTGGAAGAGTCGTTCGGATCGGGCGCCGTCGTCGCCGACGGCCGGCCGTGGAAGTACTTGTCCTCCTTGAACTCCTGCCCGATCAGGGCGGAGCCGATCACCTTGCCGTCCTTCTCGATCAGGCTGCCCTGCGCCTGCTTCGGAAAGATGACGCCGGCGATCGCCGTCATGGCGAGCGGATAGGCAAGGCCCGTGATCGCAGTCAGCAGGACCAGCACGAGGATGGCGGGGCGGATTTCTCTCAACATGATTGCGGCTCCTTAAGCCAGGCCCAAGGCGGCGACGATGAGGTCGATCGCCTTGATGCCGATGAACGGGATGATGATGCCGCCGAGGCCGTAGATCATCAGGTTGCGGCTGAGCAGCGCACCGGCACCGACCGCGCGATACTTGACGCCCTTCAGCGCCAGGGGAATCAGCGCGATGATGATCAGCGCGTTGAAGATGATCGCCGACAAGATCGCGCTCTGCGGGCTTGCCAGGTGCATGACGTTCAGCACCTGGAGCTGCGGGTAGAACGCGAGGAACATCGCCGGGATGATCGCAAAGTACTTTGCCACGTCGTTGGCGATCGAGAACGTGGTCAGCGCACCACGGGTCATCAAGAGCTGCTTGCCGATCTCGACCACTTCGATCAGCTTGGTCGGATTGGAGTCGAGGTCGACCATGTTGCCGGCTTCGCGGGCCGCCTGGGTGCCGGTGTTCATGGCGACACCGACGTCGGCCTGCGCGAGCGCCGGCGCGTCGTTGGTGCCGTCGCCGCACATCGCGACCAGCTTGCCCTTGGACTGCTCGTCGCGGATCAGCTTGAGCTTGTCCTCGGGGGTTGCCTGCGCCAGGAAGTCGTCGACACCGGCCTCGGCTGCGATCGCGGCCGCGGTCATCGGGTTGTCGCCGGTGATCATCACGGTGCGGATGCCCATGCGGCGCAGTTCGGCAAAGCGCTCGCGGATGCCGCCCTTGACGATGTCCTTGAGGTGCACGACGCCGAGCAGCTTGCCGTCCTTGGCCACCGCCAGCGGCGTGCCGCCGGCCTTGGCGATCTCATCGGCGATCGACTGGATCTCGCGGGCTTCCGCGCTCATCGTCGCGGCGACCGCACGGACGGTATTGCCCGATGCGACGGTGCGGGGCGAACCGCCATCGACATAGGCGAGGATGGCGTCGACCGCACCCTTGCGGACCGACGAGGTGCCGGCATCGATGCCGCTCATCCGGGTCTGCGCCGTGAACGGCACGAAGGTCGCGGCAAGCTCGTGCATGTCGCGGCCGCGGATGCCGTATTTCTCCTTGGCGAGCACCACGATCGAGCGGCCCTCCGGCGTTTCGTCGGCCAGCGAGGCAAGCTGCGCCGCGTCGGCGAGGTCCTGCTCGGAGACGCCGCGGATGGCGCGGAACGCAGTCGCCTGGCGGTTGCCCAGCGTAATGGTGCCGGTCTTGTCCAAGAGCAACGTGTCGACGTCGCCGGCGGCTTCCACCGCGCGGCCGGACATCGCCAGCACGTTGAATCGCACCAGGCGGTCCATGCCGGCGATGCCGATCGCCGACAGCAGCGCGCCGATCGTGGTCGGAATCAGCGTGACGAACAGCGCCACCAGCACCACGACCGAGATCGAACCGCCGGCATAGGCGGCATAGCTCGGGATCGTCACCGTCGCGAACACGAAGATGATGGTGAGGCCCGCGAGCAGGATGTTGAGCGCGATCTCGTTCGGCGTCTTCTGCCGCTCGGCGCCCTCCACCAGCTTGATCATGCGATCGATGAAGGTCGAGCCCTGCGCCGCGGTGATGCGGACGCGGATCCAGTCCGACAGCACCTGGGTGCCGCCGGTGACCGCCGAACGGTCGCCGCCGGACTCGCGGATAACAGGCGCGGATTCACCGGTGATGGCGGCTTCGTTGACCGAGGCGACGCCCTCGATCACCTCGCCGTCGGACGGGATGTTGTCGCCGGCCTCGACCAGCACGATGTCGCCGACCTTCAGCGAGGTGCCGGGCACCATGCGATAGGTCCGGTCGGTGCCGGTCAGCAGCTTGGCCTGGCTCTCGGTGCGGGTCTTCTTCAGCGATTCCGCCTGCGCCTTGCCGCGGCCTTCGGCGACGGCTTCGGCGAAGTTGGCGAACAGAACCGTGAACCAGAGCCAGAGGATGATCTGGAAGGTGAAGCCGAGATTGGCGCCACCGGTGACGAGATCGCGTACGAAGATGATGGTGGTCAACGCGGCCACCACCTCGACCACGAACATCACCGGATTCTTCATCATCAGCCGTGGATCGAGCTTGACGAAGGCCGACCAGATCGCCGGCACCAGGATCTTCGGGTCGAGCATGGTCGACGCCGTCACCTGCTTCTGCAGTTTCATGGTTTCCATGGATGTCACTCCGGACGTATTCAATCAGAACAGGGTGTTGGCGTTCATGGCGAGGTGCTCGACGATCGGCCCGAGCGCGAGCGCCGGGAAGAAGGTGAGACCGCCGATGATCAGGATCACGCCGATGACGAGGCCGACGAACAGGCCGCCGGTGGTCGGGAAAGTGCCCGCCGAGGCCGGGATCGACTTCTTCTCGACCAGCGATCCCGCGATCGCCATCGCCGGCACGATCATGAAGAAGCGGCCGACGAACATCGCAGAGGCGAGCGTCAGATTGTAGAACAGGGTGTTGCCGGTGAGGCCTGCGAAGGCCGAGCCGTTATTGCCGGTTGACGACGTATAGGCATAGAGCACCTCGGTGAAGCCGTGCGGACCGGCATTGGCCATCGAGGCCACCGCCGACGGCAGCACCACGCCGACCGCAGTCCAGCCGAGATACATCAGCGGCAGCACCAGGATCGCGAGCATCGCCATCTTGACCTCGCGCGCCTCGATCTTCTTGCCGACATATTCCGGGGTGCGGCCGACCATCAGGCCGGCGACGAAGATCGCCAGCACGACGAACAGCAGCATGCCGTAGAAGCCGGCGCCGACGCCGCCGATGATGACCTCGCCGAGCTGCATGTTGATCAGCGGGATCATGCCGCCGAGCGCGGTGAAGCTGTCATGCATGGCATTGACCGCACCGCAGGACGCGGCGGTGGTGATCACGGCGAACAGCGAGGACGCGACGATGCCGAAGCGGACCTCCTTGCCCTCCATGTTGCCGCCGGTGAGACCCAGCGCCTGCAGCGCCGAGGTGCCGTTGGCTTCCGCCCAGTAGGTGACGGTCACGCCGGCGACGAACAGGATGCCCATCACGGCGAAGATCGCCCAGCCCTGGCGCTCGTTGCCGACCATGCGGCCGAACACGTTGGTCATCGCAGCGCCGAGCGCGAAGATCGAGATCATTTGCACCAGGTTCGACAGCGCGGTCGGATTCTCGAACGGATGCGCGGCGTTGGCGTTGAAGAAGCCGCCGCCATTGGTGCCCAGCATCTTGATCGCAACCTGCGAAGCCACCGGTCCGAGCGCGATGGTCTGCTTGCCGCCCTCGAGCGTGGTGGCATCGACATAGGCACCTAGCGTCTGCGGCATGCCCTGCCAGACCAGGAACAGCGCATAGACGATGCAGATCGGCAGCAGGACGTAGAGCGTGCAGCGCGTGACGTCGACCCAGAAATTGCCGACCGTGCGCATCGACGAGCGGGTGAAGCCGCGGATCAGCGCCATCGCCAGCGCGATGCCGGTCGCCGCCGACAGGAAGTTCTGGTGGGTCAGGCCCAGCATCTGGACCAGGTAGGACAGCGTGCTCTCGCCGCCGTAGTTCTGCCAGTTGGTGTTGGTGATGAAGGAGATCGCGGTGTTGAAGGAAAGATCTTCGGCAACTGCGGTCTGGCCGGCCGGGTTGAACGGCAGCACTGCTTGCAGCCGCATCAGGCCGTAGATGATGGCGAAGCCGCCGACATGAAACAGCAGCATCGCGACCGTATAGGTCAGCCAGTGCTGCTCGCGCCGTTCGTCGACGCCGCCGACCCAGTAGATGCCGCGCTCGACCGGGCGCAGCAGGGGTGAGAGGAAGGTGCGCTCGCCGTTGAACACGCGGGTCATGTACCAGCCGAGCGGTTTGACCAGCGCGACCACGATCGCGCAAAACAGAATAATTTGAATCCAGCCGATGACGGTCATTGCGTCATACCTTTCGAATGGGTGCGAAGCGCAGCAGCGACGCGAACACGCCGAGCAACAGCCCGGTCAGCACCGCGTCGGCCAACAGAATTGTGCAAAGCGCTGACATCGCGAACCGCCTAGAAGCGTTCGGGCCGCAGCAGTGCGTAGGTGAGGTAGAGCAGCAGGCCGAGCGAGACGAGGCCGGCGAGCGAGTAATCGAAGATCATCGCTGCCTCCCTTACAACCGCTCGCAGGCGTAGGCGTAGCCGATGCCGGCCGCGAAGAAGCCGATCGCGAGCGCCGCCATGAGAATGTCCATCATGAGAGACTCCTATGCGTCCAAGCGGCGCGGGCGACCGTATAAGCGCTCCGCGCCGGATGACCGTGAGGTGCCATCCGGGGCATAGGTTTTCGAGATGTGACGCATAAGGACGTTATAGGAATCGTATAAGTGCCTGTGTGCCGGCCACGCTCTCAGCCGTCGTCCCGGCGAAGGCCGGGACCCATAACCACAGGGCCGAGTTTTGCGACGGCTGGGGCCCCAGCCTGATCTCACAACCAAGTTCAGTGGTTGGGTCCCGGCCTTCGCCGGGACGACAGATAATCTTTATGGAATCCCTATATCTCCACCCCTCGCCTCATCTCGTTTTCAAATGGCCATCCGGCCATTTTGGGCCTGCGGCCAATGCCTTCGGCCGCATCTTCGACGAGATGACGCCATGTCCATGCTATCCCAACCCACCTCCACCGATCTCGGCGACCGGCTGCGCGACGCCTACGCGATGTCGGCCGAGTTCATGGCCGACATCATCAGCCAGACCTGCCGGCGGTTTCCCGCGGCCGGACAAAGCGGCAAGAGCGCCCGTGTCGAGCGCCTGATCCAGTCCGGCGCATGGACCGATGCAGCGATCGCGCTGCTCGACCTCGAGCTGCCGCAATGGCAGGTCCGCCGCCTGGTCTATGACGAGGGTGAGTGGCATTGCGCGCTGTCGCGCGAACGCGAGCTGCCCGACTGGCTCGACCAGTCGATCGAGACCCGCCATGCGGACCTCGCGCTTGCGATCCTCAGCGGCTTCGTCGAGGCGCAGCGAATCTCGGCGCCTGAGAACCGCACCAGCGTACCCACCGTCCGTCGCGGCATCAGCCAGCTCTACGAGCCGCTGTTCGTCGACAATATCGGCTGACGGCGGCGCCGTCGTGAACGCCAAGCAACTGCCGCAGCAGCTGCAGTCGGTCCAGGTCATGGTCCGGTTCGGTTTCCGGCTTGCCATCATGATCGGCTTCGCGGCATTCGCCGGCGCAGGCTTCGGCAGGGGCCTCGTCACGCTGCTCTGGATGTCGGCGCTGATCTGCGCGTTCGCCGGGCTAGCCAAACGCGAGATGCCGTTCGCCGCAATTCTCAATCACTGGGACGAGATGACCGCCTATGTCGCGCTGTGCGCGCTCGGCACCGGCATCGTCCAGCACGTCTAGGCTCACCCCTCAAATCCTATGCCGCTCTTATGAAGTCGGCCGTCCGCCGCGCTCGATTTCATATCCGGCACGACAGACATTGAACGCGTGACTTCCACCTGAAGGACTACAACCGTGAAACTCGTCGAACCTCCCTCGTGTAGCGCAGCGTCCACCATCGTCTTCATCGGCCGCAACCAGCGCGGCCAATGGGTCGCCCAGCAGCAGAACGGCCTCTATGGCGGCCTGTTCGTCAACCGCGCCCAGGCCGTCAAATACGCGCTGTTCGAGAACGGCCAGCACCCCGAAATGATCGTCGAGCTGTCGCGCGAACTCGAGCTCGATATGAGCGGCGAGACCGCGTCCCTCCCCATCAGCCGCGTGGCCTGAGCCACCCCCATGACTGCGAAAGCGATTGCGAAGGTCACCTCGCAAACAGCTGCGAAATCGGATTCGATGGCATGGCTGTCGGACTTCATCCCTGACCTTCCGACCCCCTTCAACCACCGGGACGAGATCGACGCTGATGCATTCGGCCGGCTGTGCGAGCGTCAGATCGCGGCCGGCGCCTCGGCGCTGGTGGTCGGCGAGACGGCGGGTGAAAGCTCGACGCTGGAGCCCGCGGAACGCGCGGAGCTGGTTCGCATCGCAGCCCACGTCGCGCGCAGGCGGGTCCGCATCATCGCCGGCGCCGGATCGAACGCAACGGATCGTGCCGTCACGTTCACGCGCGCGGCAGAAGCGGCCGGCGCCGACGCCATCATGTCGGTCGTGCCGTATTACAACAAGCCAATGCCAAGGGGCATGGCGGCGCATTTCCGCGCCGTCTCCGCGGCCACGACGCTGCCCGTGATCCTGCACGACATCCCGTCGCGGACAGTGAAGGGGCTGGCAGACGAGACGTTGGTCGAGCTCGCCGCATCGCCCCGTTTCATCGGATTGCGCGACGGCAGCAGCGATGTCGCTCGCCTCAGGCGCCTGCGTCCACGCCTGCCGGCAACGTTCCGGATGCTGACCGGCGACGACACCGTGTCGCTCGCCTATATGGCCGCCGGCGGTGACGGCTGCATCTCATCGGTATCGAACCTCGCGCCCGATTTATGCGTCGCGGTGGCCCGGCACCTGCGTGAGGGCCGTCTGTACCAGGCGCGTGAGCTGCACCAGCGGCTGCTGCCGCTCGCGACCCTGCTGGAGCGCGAGCAACCCGCTGCGCTGAAGTTCGTACTGGCGCTGTTGGGGTTCATGCAGCCGGCGACGCGGCTGCCGATCGTGCAGCTGGGTACGACGGCAAAGGCCGAGGTCGCACAGGCGATGGCTGAGCTTGCCGACGAGTACCTCGCCGCTGCGCAATGAGCTTGACCGACCCGACGCCAGCCATCGCAACGCACAATGGAATCAGCCCACGGCGTCCGTGACACCGCGCCGTATTGAGGTTCCGGAACGGCATCCCATATCCACGGCAAGGGAGTGCTTGCCGTGCAGACCTTCAAGGCGGCTCTCGTTGTGGCGATCGCCCTGGTCGCTCTGGTTGTTTCCATCGGTCCCGGTACGGCCGCGGACAACAACCGCGTTGCCCTGACCATTTCAATCGATGGAGCGATCGGGCCGGCATCGGCCAGCTACGTCAAGGATGGCCTGGCAAAGGCCGCCGAGCGGCACGCCGAGATCGTCATTCTACGCCTGAATACGCCGGGCGGTCTCAGCAGCAGCATGCGCGAGATCATCACCGACGTGCTGGCCTCGCCCGTTCCCGTCGTCGGCTATGTTGCGCCCTCCGGCGCCCATGCCGCGAGCGCCGGGACCTACATTCTCTATGCGACCCATCTCGCGGCGATGGCGCCCGGCACCAACATCGGCGCCGCGACACCGGTGCAGATCGGCGGCCCGATGCCGGGCCTGCCGGGCAGCACCCCTGACAAGGACGGCAAGGACCAGAAGGACGGCGGCAACCCGTCCACGACCAAGGATGCCATGACGACGAAGGTGACCAATGATGCCGTCGCCTTCATCCGCAGCCTCGCCGAACTGCGCGGCCGCAATGCCGACTGGGCCGAGAAAGCGGTCCGCGATGCCGCCACTCTTTCCGCCAATGCCGCGTTGCAGGCCCATGTCATCGAGTTCACCGCGCATGATCCGGCCGACCTGCTCAGGCAGATCGACGGCCGGACGGTGGAGCTTGCCGGCGGCAAGACGCAACGCCTGGCGACCAAGGATGCCGTGATCGAAGCCATCGATCCCAACTGGATCTCGCGCGTGCTTGCTGTGATCACCGACCCCAACATCGCATTCGTGCTCCTGATGGTCGGGATCTACGGCCTGATCTTCGAATTCATGTCACCCGGCGCCGTGGCGCCCGGCGTGGTCGGGACGATCTGTCTGCTGGTCGGGCTCTATGCGCTCAACATGCTGCCGATCAACTATGCCGGCTTCGCCCTGATGCTGGTCGGGATGGCGCTGCTCGCGATCGAAGCCTTCAACCCGACCGTCGTGATCGGCCTCGGAGGCATCGTCGCCTTCGTGCTCGGAGCCGCCATGCTGTTTCGGATCGAGGCGCCCGGATACCACCTGTCATGGCCGCTCATCGGCATCGTCGCGGCGATGTTCGCAGGTCTCATTCTGGTCGTGCTCGGGGCGCTGCGCCGCGCGCGCAACGGCCCACGCCGGACAGGTGCGCAAGCCATGCGCGGGCTACCGGCCGAGGTGCTCGACTGGTCCGAGACCACGGGTCACGTCTTCACCAACGGCGAACGCTGGCAGGCGCGCGGCACGGAGGCGTTCAAGGCTGGAGAGACGGTCGAGGTAGCCAACATCGTCGATTTGACGCTGGTGGTACGGCGTGCGCCGGCCTCCGCCGGCGAAGGAGGTACAGCATGATGCTTGATTATTTCACCTATGCGGCGGTCGTCCTGCTTGTCATCATCTTCCTGACCCAGGCCGTGCGCGTGCTGCGCGAATATGAGCGCGGCGTCATCTTCACGCTCGGCCGCTTCACCGGAGTGAAGGGCCCGGGGCTCATCATCCTGATTCCGGTGGTGCAGCAGCTCGTGAAGGTCGATCTCCGGGTGATGGTGCAGGTGGTGCCGCCGCAGGACGTGATTTCCCGCGACAACGTCTCGGTCAAGGTCAATGCCGTGCTTTACTTCCGCATCGTCGATCCCGAGCGCGCCATCATCAAGGTCGGTGACTACATGGCCGCGACCAGCCAGCTTGCCCAGACCACGCTGCGCTCGGTGCTCGGCAAGCACGAGCTCGACGAGATGCTGGCGGAGCGCGACAAGTTGAACGCCGATATCCAGGAGACCCTCGACAAGCAGACCGACGTCTGGGGCATCAAGGTCACCGCGGTCGAGATCAAGGACATCGATCTCAACGAAACCATGGTGCGGGCGATCGCCAAGCAGGCCGAAGCGGAACGGTTGCGGCGCGCCAAAGTGATCAATGCGATGGGCGAGCAGCAGGCTGCCGAGAAGCTCGTCGAGGCCGGCCGGATCCTCGCCCAGGAGCCGCAGGCGATGCAACTCCGCTATTTCGCCGCGCTGCATGACATCGCCGGCGAACGCTCATCGACCGTGGTGTTCCCGCTGCCGATGAATCTGCTCGATCACCTGACGCGGCGAAGCGAAGCCACTTGACCGGGCTGATGCTTGGCCCGCCAGGCCGGTCCCGGGCCGCGCATGTAATGCGCCTCGGGCCGGTAGCCGCCGATCGGCTCCTCGCCGATCCAGGCGAGGAATTTGAGCATGCCTTCCGCGGCGCGACGCAGCAGGGCAGCGATCAATGAAGCCGCGCGCATCTCAATAGTCCCACTTTTCACCGAGCACGACCGGCGCGCGCGGATATTTCTCGGCATCGCCGCCGAGCATGCCGACGTGGAGATGGGTGTGCGCCCAATCCTCATGGCCGCGATGCAGCAGCAGCTCGTTGCGCAGCCGGTGGATCTTGGCGACGGCGATGGCGCGGTGAACGGTCCTGAAGGCGAGGCCGATCCGTCGGATCGCCCGCCGCAGCGTCGCTGGCATCGCACCGGCCGAACCGTGCGGCCGGGCATCGTGGTAATGGAGCAAGGTCATATCCCACCTTCCTGTCAGCGGCGCGCGCGAGCACACCGCGTCACGCCAGAACATGCTGGGACGGCCGTAGGAATTCGAGAGGACCCGTAGCCCTGTCACATAGCCGCGGCATAAGCGGCCGGACGCGCAGGGCGGATCGCGGCCGTAGCGCAAATCGCGAGATTTCGGACAATTTTACCCTCGATCGGCGGCGCAAGGGGCCGGTTTACGGTCGACGGCAAGACCGGTAACGTCGCCTCCCAATGCGACGTGGAGAGAGCCCATGCGGCCCAAGGATCAGACCAACTGGATGCTGACGGATGCGATCGAGGCACTCGCCCGCGCCGAGCGGTTGCACCAGAGCTTCCTCAATTTGCACCCGCGTGCGGGCGGCAGCGAGCCGAGCTGGGAACCGCCGATGGACGTGATCGAGACCGAGGAGGAAATCCTGATCCTGGTCGCACTGCCGGGGGTCGACCCCGACGAGGTCGAGGCCGCGCTCGACGGCGGTACGCTGGTGATCTCCGGCCGCCGTACCCTACCTTCCGAGCTGCGCAACGCCCGCATCCTGCGCCTCGAGCTGCCGCAGGGCCGCTTCGAGCGCCGCATCACGCTGCCGACCGGCCGCTACACCATCAGCCGCTTTGCCGCGCATGGCTGCGTCGGCCTGCGGCTCGGAAAATCGAGCTAAGGGATTTCGACATGGCCGCTTCAGACATTTCAAATCCGGCGAGCTCGGCGCCGATCCCGAGCGACGCGACGATCATCGTTCCGGTGCGCAACACCGTGCTGTTTCCGGACGTCATCATCCCGATCACGATCGCGCGCGCGACCTCGATTGCCGCGGCCCAGCAGGCGGTGCGCGAGCAGCGGCCGATCGGCATCCTGCTGCAGCGTGATCCCGAGGCCAACGATCCCGGCCCCGACGGGCTCTATCGCGTCGGCACCGTCGCCAACATCGTGCGCTACATCACCGGCGCCGACGACAGCCATCACCTGGTCTGCCAGGGCGTGCAGCGCATGCGCGTGCTCGACTATCTGCCCGGCACGCCGTTCCTCGCCGCGCGCGTGCTGCAGATTCCGGAGCCGACCACCACCTCGCCGGAGATCGAGGCGCGCTTCCTCAATCTGCAGCGCCAGGCGCTGGAGGCCGCGCAATTGCTGCCGCAGACGCCGCCCGAATTGATCGCCGCGCTGCAGGGCACGACCTCGCCGGCGACGCTCGCCGACCTCGCGACCTCCTACATGGACATCAAGCCGGCGGAGAAGCAGGACATCCTGGAGACCATCGATCTCGTGGCGCGGATGGACAAGGTCTCGCGGCATCTCGCCGAGCGCATCGAGGTGCTCCGGCTCAGCCAGGAGATCGGGCAGAAGACCAAGGCGGTGTTCGACGAGCGGCAGCGCGAGGCGATCCTGCGCGAGCAGATGGCGACCATCCAGCGCCAGCTCGGCGAAGGCGACGGCAAGGCGGCCGAGGTCGCCGAGCTGACCAAGGCGATCGCCGAGGCCAAGATGCCGCCGGAGGCCGAGAGCCAGGCACAGAAGGAATTGCGCCGCTACGAGCGGATGCCGGAGGCGGCGGCCGAGTCCGGCATGGTGCGCAGCTATCTCGACTGGCTGATCGACCTGCCCTGGAGCATTCCCGAGGAGAAGCCGATCGACATCGCCGAGGCACGCAAGATCCTCGACCAGGACCATTATGGCCTGGAGAAGATCAAGAGCCGCATCATCGAATATCTCGCGGTGCGCAAGCTCGCGCCGGGCGGCAAGGCGCCGATCCTCTGCTTCCTCGGGCCGCCCGGCGTCGGCAAGACCTCGCTCGGCCAATCGATCGCGCGGGCGATGTCGCGACCGTTCGTCCGCGTCTCGCTCGGCGGCGTGCATGACGAGGCCGAGATCCGCGGCCATCGTCGCACCTATATCGGCGCGCTGCCCGGCAACATCATCCAGGCGATCAAGAAGGCCGGCGCACGCAACTGCGTGATGATGCTGGACGAGATCGACAAGATGGGCCGCGGCATCCAGGGCGACCCGTCGGCCGCGATGCTAGAGGTGCTCGACCCCGAGCAGAACGGCACCTTCCGCGACAATTACCTCGGCGTGCCGTTCGACCTCTCGCGCGTCGTCTTCATCGCGACCGCCAACATGCTCGACGGCGTCCCCGGGCCGCTGCTCGACCGCATGGAGCTGATCAGCCTCGCCGGCTACACCGAGGACGAGAAGCTCGAGATCGCCAAGCGCTATCTGGTGCGCCGCCAGCTCGAGGCCAACGGGATCAAGGCCGAGCAGGTCGAGATCGAGCCGGACGCGCTGCGACTGATCATCAAGAGCTACACCCGCGAAGCCGGCGTCCGCAATCTGGAGCGCGAGATCGGCAAGGTGCTGCGCAACGTCGCGGTGCAGATCGCCGATGGCAGCACCAGCCATGTCACCATCGCGCCGAAGGACATCGTGTCGCTGCTCGGCCAGCCGAGGTTCGAGAACGAGATCGCGATGCGCACCAGCATCCCGGGCGTTGCCACCGGGCTTGCCTGGACGCCGGTCGGCGGCGACATCCTGTTCATCGAGGCCTCGCGCACGCCGGGCCGCGGCGCGCTGATGATCACCGGCCAGCTCGGCGACGTGATGCGCGAGAGCGTGCAGGCCGCGCTGACGCTGGTGAAGAGCCGCGCGACGCAGCTCGGCATCGATCCCGCCGTGTTCGAAAAGAGCGACATCCACGTCCACGTTCCCGCCGGCGCGACGCCGAAGGACGGCCCGAGCGCGGGTGTCGCGATGTTCACCGCCCTCACCTCGCTGCTGACCGACCGCACCGTGCGCAGCGACACCGCGATGACCGGCGAGATTTCGCTCCGCGGCCTCGTGCTTCCGGTCGGCGGCATCAAGGAGAAGGTGGTCGCCGCCGCGGCCGCGGGCCTGACCCGGGTGATGCTGCCGGCGCGGAACAGGCGCGACTACGACGACATCCCCGCCGGCGCCCGCGCCAAGCTGGAGTTCATCTGGCTCGAACGTGTCGACGACGCAATCGCCGCAGCGCTCGAGCCCGCCAAGGCAACCCCCGCCGCGGCGGAGTGACCTTTTCAATAACAAAAGGGGCGTGCAGCGACCGCTGTCACGCCCCTTGAAACCAGCGCATTCCAGGGCGACCGATTCAGGTCTTCTCAGCTCTTGGCCATGCAGTCCGAGATATAGAACCAGCGGTCGTCGCCGGTCAGCCCCTTCTGCTTCACTTCTTTGCGGCAGGCCTTGAGCTTGGGCTTGTTGGCGCGCCACTGCTCCTTCATGGCCTTCAGTTTCTCCATCGTCAGCTTGATCTTCGACGGCTTGGCCGCGGTGGTTGCGGCCGGTGCCGGTGCTGCCGGCGCCGCGGTCTGGGCCGACGCGGCGTGAAGCCCTACGGCAAGCAGCGCGGCGGCAAGGCAAATCCGGGTGCGAAACATTGAAATCCCCCAATCCGATTTTCTGTTCATTGAATAAAGCGAATGCCGCGGGCGCCGGGAATCGGCGGCCCGCGGCGATGATGGTCGGTCAGAGGATTTTGACCGCGCTAAGCAGCGTCATGTAGATGCCCCAGGCCAGCGGAATGCCGACGAACAGCCAGAACAGCGCCGCCCTGCCGTCGAGACCGCCCTTGCCGATGCCGAACGATCCGGTCGCGCCGTTGCCGCCGGCCGCCGTCGCGGCCTGCAGCTTCGCCACCTCGGCGTCGCTCATGTGCCACTTCGGATCGACCGGCTTGATCATGTAATTGCAGATGAAGCCGGCGATCAGCATGCCGCACAAGATGTACATCGTGGTGTTGTAGAGCTGGTCGCGCGGCACGCCGGCGGCGAGCTGGAACTCGCGAATATAGTTCACCACGACAGGTCCGATGATGCCCGCGGTCGACCACGCCGTCAGCAGACGGCCATGGATCGCGCCGACGAACTGAGTGCCGAACATGTCGGCGAGATAGGCCGGCACGGTGGCGAAGCCGCCGCCATACATCGACAGGATGATGCCGAAGCCGAGCACGAACAGCAGCTTCGATCCCATCGCGGCAAAGGTCGGCGCCAGCGCGTAGAGCACGATGCCGAGCACGAAGAACGTGTAATAGGTGTTCTTGCGGCCGATCTTGTCCGACAGCGAGGCCCAGAAGAAACGGCCGCCGATGTTGAACAGCGACAGCAGACCGGCGAAGCCGGCGGCGATCGCCGCAATCTGCGCCTTCTGCGACGCGTCGAGCGCGTTGAAGCCGACATTGGGCAGCCCGATCAGCTTGCCGGCGAAGATCTCCTGCAGCATCGGCGAGGCCATGCCGATCACGCCGATACCCGCCGACACGTTCAAGCACAGCACCCACCAGATCAGCCAGAATTGCGGCGTCTTGTGCGCGTTGTCGAGATGGACGTTCTTGGTCGAGATCATCGCGTTGGATTTGGCCGGCGGCGTCCAGCCATCCGGTTGCCAGCCGGACGGCGGCAGGCGGTAGCGGAACGCGCCGATCATCATGAACACGAAATAGATCGCGCCCATGGTGAGGAAGGTCTCCCAGACGCCGACCGAGGTCGGGGTCTTGAAGTAGTTCATCAGCCTGTCGGCGAGCGGCGCGCCGATCATGGCGCCGCCGCCGAACCCCATGATGGCCATGCCGGTCGCCATACCGCGGCGGTCCGGGAACCATTTCACCAGCGTCGACACCGGCGAGATGTAGCCGAGGCCGAGACCGATGCCGCCGATCACGCCGGAGCCGAGCCACATCAGCCAGAGTTGATGGGTGATGATGCCGATCGCGCCGAGCACGAGGCCGCCGCACCAGCACAGCGCGGCGACGAAGCCGGCCTTGCGCGGTCCGACCTTCTCGAGCCAGCCGCCCCACACCGCCGCGGACACGCCGAGCACCACGAAGAACAGCGTGTACATCCACCCCAGGCTCGCGACCTTCCAGTCGCAAGTCGTCGTGAACAACTCCTGCATCAGGGAGATGTCGGGGCAAGCCTTCGGCGCGGTCAGCCCGATCGCGCGCGACAGCGGCAGCCAGAACACCGAGAAGCCATAGGCCATGCCGATGCACAGATGGATGCACAGCGCCGCCGGCGGCACCAGCCAGCGGTTGAAGCCGGCGGTCGCGATCGTGTGTTCCTTGTCGAGGAAACCTGCGCCTGCCGCGGATACGCGTCCGGCGCTGCTCATTGTGGTCATTGACTCCTCCCCTGCAGCCGCCGCTATCAGGCGCGTCTGCGTCTTCGATCCCGTCTCAGCCCTTTGCGGCCACCGTCAGGCGACCGCTCCGCACATTTCCTCGATGCGCCGGGACCAACCACGCGCATTTCGCAAATGCTAACCCCCGATACGACCCGATATGCCCAACCGTGCCGCCCGTGATCTGGACGCAGGCCAGCCGTCATCTGCCGATGTGCCCACATCCTGGCACAGCTCCATCTCCGCGACCCGGCGGAGATTATCAATTCGCGCAGAATGGAAAATAGGTGTCGATTGGCAAAAGGTAGATATCAAGCCGGATCTAGCGCGTACGCGGCGCTGCAGCATTTGAGTTATCTATCGCTCCATTCGCCTTCTCGATCAGGAAAACGATCCGGACCTCGCTTCGCTCGGTGATCTCGACCTTGTCGCCGGTCTCCTGGATGAGGGCCGGAATATCGATCACCGAAAGCGGATCGGTGCAGTGCACTTCGAGGAAATCACCCGCGGTCACGCTCTTCAGCGCCTTGCGCGTCTTCAGCGCAGGCAGCGGGCATTTCAGGCCGGTGAGATCGAGCTTTGTCGTGGTCATGGTTCGACCATGGCGAAGCCGTCATGCATCGTCAACGGCGGCACCTTCTCGCCCTGTCAGCTTTCCGCCGCGGCCGAAGCCAGCACATCGTCGACCGAAATAGCCGAGCGCAGCATCAATTCGGCGACGTCCTCGATGTCGTCGAGATGCGCGACCGGCAGCCTGGTTTCGATCGCGACGTCGCTGGCGATCCCGACCATGCGCGGGTCGTCGGGGAATAGCAGCGGCTTGCCGTTGGCGGCGCGATACACCTCGATCTTGTTGACCGGCTCGCGCTTGAAGCCCTCGACCACGACCAGATCGACTTGCGCCATCTTGGCGAGCAGTTCCGGCAGCCGCGGCTCGCTCGCGCCGCGCAGCTCGTGCATCAGCGCCCAGCGCCGCGTCGAGGATACCAGCACCTCGGTCGCGCCGGCCTGCCGGTGCACCCAGGAGTCCTTGCCGGGAATGTCGACATCGAATTCGTGATGGGCGTGCTTGATCACGGAGACGCGCAAGCCCCGGCCAAGCAGATAGGGGATCACCCGCGACAGCAGGGTGGTCTTGCCGGCTCCGCTCCAGCCCGCGAGGCCTATCACTTTCATGCGCAATCTCCGCAGACATATAACGTCCAATGCTGCTTATATCAGCCGTGACGCGATGTCATGCCAGCCCCGCTGGCGGATGGCGATCGATCAGGCTCCCGGCCAGGGAGGATCGCCTTGGGAAAGCTCCCGGAGCAGCTGCGCCCCGGCAGCGCAAATGTGAGCAGACCGCCCCATAAGGGCAATATTAACAGCATTTGCCGTACCAGTGCTCCCGATCAATGGGAGGCCTGTCCAGTGCCCAATCGTGATGGTGTTCGAGACGCCATAAGCCTGAAGAACCGGGTCCTGGTCACCGCGATCTTCCTGGCATCGGGCGCGGCATCCCTGATCCTCCAGGTCCTCTGGTTCAAGCAACTGCAATTCGTGCTGGGAAGCGCGACCGTCTCGGTAAGCGTTACAGTGGCGAGCTTCTTCTTCGGCCTCTCCCTGGGCAGCGCTTTCGGGGGCCGGATCGCCGACACCGTCAGCCGCCCCCTAAAGATCTACGGCTTTCTCGAACTCGCGCTCGCGGCCGTTTCCCTGGGCGTGACCGCGTTCCTGTCGCACTGGTCGACGTGGGTGGGCTGGCTGTCGCCCATGCTGGACCTCGAGTCCCCATTCCGGTTGCCGCTCATGGTCGCGCTGTCGCTCGCCATCCTGTCGCTGCCGACGATGCTGATGGGCGCGACCCTGCCCTTCCTTGTGAAGTTCCTGACCCGCACGCAAACCGACCTCGCCAATCGCATCGGCCTGCTCTACGGGTTCAACACCCTGGGCGCCGCGATTGGCACCCTGGCCGTCGGCTTTGTCCTGATGGGGCTCTGGGGGATCACCGGATCGGGCCTGGTCGCAGCAGGCCTCTATGTCTGCGTCGGCGGCGTGGCCCTGCTCCTCGCGCGCGGCGCAAGCCCCCTGTCGCCGGTCGCGGCGGAGGCGTCGGTGCAAACCGCCGGGCCGGGGCATCGCGGGACGTCCATCCTCATCGCGATCTTCGCGTGCTCCGGATTCGTGTCCATCGCCTATGAAGTCGTCTGGTTCCGCTTCCTGACCAACGTCAGCACCTCGAGTGTCTACGCCTTCTCGGGCATGCTCGGCGTTTACCTGCTTGGGCTGGTGATCGGCGCCCTGATCTGCGCGAGGCTGCTCGCGCCGCGCAAGGATCAACTGCTGCGATACTTCGCCGTGACGCAGTTGCTCATCGCGGTTGCGGCCACGCTGACCGTCGGAATACTCGGCAAGGCGCGCACGGTGGAAGCAGCGCTGTCGCCCATCGTGTCAGGTCTGGTTCCAGTCCCGGCGCAGGCGCTTTTGGGAGGTGATGTCTCATTCTTCCTGATCTGTGCCGTTGCGCTGTTGCTGCCGACCACGTTGATCGGCATCAGCTTTCCCCTGGCCAGCGAACTGACCGTGATGCAGATGAGCGCGCTGGGTCGCCGGATCGGCACGCTCTACGCCTTGAACACGATTGGCGGCGTGGTGGGCTCCCTGTCGGCAGGGTTTCTTCTGATCCCCTATCTGGGCAGCCAGGGGGCGCTCACCGCCTTGATCGTTCTGAACGTCCTGCTCTTTGTCGCGACCACCGTATCGCAAGCGGGTCTTGTGAGAGAAAGCAGCCTGTGGCGGCAAGGGGCCGTCGCAGCAAGCATCATCGCCGCAGCGCTCCTGCTCTTCACCCCGCACTATCTGGAGCGGGTCCTGACTGCGATCGAAGGCGGCAATGTCCTCGAACTGCGCGAAACCAAACAAGCGACATTTGCGGTGGTCGAGTATCGCGAGAAGGCGGCGGGCACCTATCAGCAACTCGTGGTGAATTCGAAGAGCTATGCCAACAACCGTCCCGAGGGACGACGCTACATGGCTGCGATGGGGCACTATCCCATTCTACTGCACCCGGGCCCCGTTGAAACGGCGGTCGTCATCTGCATCGGGACCGGAACCACGGTGGGCGCGGTCAGCACCCATCAGGAACTGAAATCCATCGACGCAGTCGATCTGGCCCCGACGGTTTTCGAGTTTGCACCCCACTTCGTGCCGATCAACAAGCAGTTCTATCTAAATCCCACGGTCCATCAGATCGTCGCGGACGGACGCCACTTCCTGCTGGGAACAAACGAGACATTCGACGTCATCACCCTCGAGCCCCCGCCGCCCCATGACGCCGGCGTCATCAACCTCTACACAGAGGAATTCTACGCGCTGGCAAAGCAGAAGATGCGCCCCGGTGCCGTTCTTGCGCAGTGGGTGCCGCTGGATTTCAACCGCGGCATTCTTCCGAAGATGATCCTCAAGGCCATGATGGGCCAGTTCAAGCACGTTTCCCTGTGGTTGCCGTCCAGAATGGAAGGCGTGGCCATCGCCTCCGATGATCCGCTGGCAATCGATCCTCGCGTGCTCGCCGCGCGCATGTCGAAGCCGGGGGTGGCTGAAGACCTGACAGCCAACGGCCTGGGCTCGCCCGAGGATTTCCTGGCGACGTTCATCGCCGCCGATGAAAGGCTCGCGGCCTTTGTCAGGGATGTGCCGAGCCTCACGGATGATCGGCCGCGCCTCGAATACTACAACTGGTATCCGCTGAGTTCGGTCAGCGCGGACGAACTGAAGCGCCTCCGCGAGCCCGTCGAAACCTATCTTGCCGACAAATCCATCGACGAGGCCCGTCTCGACACCGCGCGCGCGGTGGCCAATGCGATTCTGGATGAGCACCAGGCCACGGCTGAGGGCGACAAGTCCGCCGCCCGTGCCGCGCTTCGCCTGGCCGTCAAGCTGGATCCGGATAACTCCTATGTCGGCTTCCTGGACCGCAAGCTGCGCGAGTGATCGGGCAACCTGCTAGCGGAGCGCCTTCGGAGACTTATCCAGCGGATATACCTCGAAGTTTCCAATGCACCAGCCGACCGGAACACGATATTGTGGCGTACCGGAGCACCAGCTATGCCTCGCTCGCCTTCGATCGTGCCGCACCAAATCGACCACGACACCTATCTGGTGCTGAACGATTTCGGCCGGCTTGGCCGCGCCTGGTGCGAGACCGATGAAGCAGGCGCCGACCGGAAAACGTTGATCCGCCGCCTCCTGGACGACCAGTACAGCCGTCCGGTCCGCATCATAGCCTTCAATACCAGCGAAGGATGGTCGCGCGACGTCACGACCGATATCGCCGACGAACTGCGACGCCGTTTCGTCGAATATGATGAGGTCCCGCGCTCCGTACTGGAGTTCGTCGAGACGGCCATGCGGCACTGAGCCGGATCCGCCATCGCACCGGGACCTGCGGCAAAACAACCCGACGGGCAACTCAGCAGAAACCTGTCAATCCTCGCGCGCGAAAATATTTCGCTTTATCCGAAAACCAAC
>NZ_NWTG01000020.1 GCF_002532045.1 Bradyrhizobium sp. C9
CGATACTGGTCGACGTCGATGCGCCGGACGCGCTCGACCGTCTCTTGTACAGCAGGCATTCAATCCTCCGCTCGCGGTTTCAAGGACCGCGGTGGATCTCAAGTTCAGAAAAATCGCTTACGATGCTTTGAACACGAAATCACTGGCTTAGAACAGTTCAAGCTGTGTTTCGTCGTTCCCCCTTAACTAGGGTATCGGCGAGCTTTCGCCAAGCCTTGAGGGTGAAATCCACGTCTGTCTCCGTGGTAGACCAGCCAAGACTGAGCCGCACCGCTCCCTGGGACACCTCCGAACGGTATCCCATTGCCTCCAACACGTGAGACGGCTGGACCTTGCCCGACGAGCAGGCGGAACCCGAGGACACCGCGACCCCGGCCAGGTCGAATCCGATGACCGCCGTCTCGGCCTTCATGCCGGGTGCCGTGAACAGAACGGTATTGGGCAACCGCTTCACCTCATCGGAGAAGATCACCATGTCCGGCGTCTGGCGGAGCCCATGCTCAAGCCGGTCGCGCAGCCCCCTGACGCGGGCAGCGTCGGCCTTCAGCGCCGCCATCGCGGCCTTCGCGGCCGCACCAAAGCCTGCAATCCCCGCGACGTTCTCGGTCCCTGCCCTCCGCCCGAGCTCCTGTCCGCCGCCGCGCAGGAACGCCTCCAATCCTTCAATGCCTTCGGCAAGCACCAGTGCCCCGGCGCCCTTCGGTCCGCCGATCTTGTGCGCCGACAGCGTCACGAGGTCGGCTCCCGTCGAGGCGAGATCGAACGGGATCTTCCCGAACGCCTGGATCGCATCGACATGCAGCAGACCACCCGCCGCGTGAACGATCTCGGCGACGTCGGCCACCGGCTGGATGGCGCCGGTCTCGTTGTTCGCCAGCATCACCGAGACCAGAGCAGGCGTACCGTCAGCCAGCAGCGCACGCAGATGATCGAGATCGATCACCCCGGTGCGCGTGACATTGATCGCGGAGATCGCCTCACGCGCGAACCGCCCGCCCGCGAGCACGGACGCATGCTCGATCGCGGACACCAGGAGCCGCCCGACCGGCGCACCCGCAGCGCGGCGCAATCCCGGCGTCAATGCGAGCGCATTGGCTTCGGTTCCGCCGGAGAGAAACACGGCGTCCTGCGGCCGGCCGCCGACCGCCTTGGCCACCACATTGCGGGCATCCTCGACCAGCCGGCGCGCGCGGCGTCCCTCGCTGTGCACCGAGGACGGGTTGCCGCTCAATTCCCACGCCGCATCCATCGCCGCCTTCGCCTCCTGGCGAAGCGGCGTGGTGGCATTCCAGTCGAGATAGACGCGATCGGCCATCGAGCTTGTCCGCGGCAACCACCGTGGTTGCGGCCCTCCATTGCGACATAACGACAGTCGGGCAGCGAGACCAGATCAGAGTCACCGATGCCCGAGATTTTTCATGCTCGCCGGACGTCCCGCCGTGTTGCCAGGCAAGACATTCGCCTGCGTGCCAAGCGCGATAGCAATATGACAAAGCAAAACTTCAGGTAGCCAACGAGCAATTCGACGTACTGATCCGGATCGCCGCCGACGCGCCGGCGGCGCGCGCGTCACGGAGCGGATTGGCCTCTGCCAAGCGGCACAATTTCCTTGATTTTTGCCCCTTGCGTCATGCTAGAAGGCCCTCCAGCGTGCCGCCCGGCGGCGCCTGCGCCCGATTTCATCATGAGCCGCTCTGCTCGCGCCCGTCGCCGAAGATGGCTCCAACCGGTTGATTGATCGACGTCAATCAAGGGAACGCGTCAATCAAGGGAACACAATGCCTGAAGTCATTTTCACCGGCCCTGCTGGCCGTCTCGAAGGCCGCTACCACCCGGCCAAGCAGAAGAACGCGCCGATTGCGATGATCCTGCATCCGCATCCGCAGTTCCACGGCACGATGAACCACCAGATCGTCTATCAGTGCTACTACGCGTTCGCGCATCGCGGCTTCTCGGTGCTGCGCTTCAACTTCCGTGGCGTCGGCCGCAGCCAGGGCTCGTTCGATCACGGCACCGGCGAGTTGTCGGATGCGGCGAGCGCGCTCGACTGGGCGCAGGCGATCAATCCGGAGGCGCGCGCCTGCTGGGTCGCGGGCTTCTCGTTCGGCGCATGGATCGGCATGCAGCTCCTGATGCGCCGGCCGGAGGTCGAGGGCTTCATCTCGATCGCGCCGCCCGCCAATCTCTACGACTTCTCGTTCCTCGCGCCCTGCCCGTCGTCGGGCCTGATCGTGCACGGCGACAAGGATGCCGTGGTACCGCCCAAGGACGTCAACACGCTGGTCGAGAAGCTGAAGACGCAGAAGGGCATCGTGATCGACCAGCAGGTCATTCCCGGCGCCAACCATTTCTTCGACGGCAAGCTCGAGCCGCTGATGGAGACGGTGACCGGCTATCTCGACATGCGCCTCGCCAACGTGCGGTGAGGCTGCGGACCTTGTAGCCCGCGTGAGCGAAGCAACATGCGGGTCGCAACGGCGTAGATCCCGGATATCGCTTCGCTCATCCGGGCTACGGTCTCGACGGATTTATTCCGGCGCGAATTTCAGCGCGGCGATGCCGACCAGCACCAGCGCGATCCCGGCGACCTTCATCGGATTCAAGGCTTCGTTGAACAGCAGCACGCCCATGGTCAGCGTGCCGACCGCGCCGATGCCGGTCCATACCGTGTAGGCGACGCCGACGCCGAGCACCTGCAACGCGCGCCCGAGCAGGAACACGAACGCGGCGAGCAGCGCCAGCGAGACCAGCGTCCAGCCGAGGCGCGTATAACCTTCGGCATATTTCATCGAGATCGCCCAGCCGACGTCGAGCAGACCGGCGACGACCAGCGCGAACCAGGCAATGGAGTGCGACATGGCTTACGCGGCAAGCTTCAGCATATGCGCGCGGTGGCCGACCAGGAACGCGTGCAGCAGCGCGGGATATTCAGGCGAAACGGCGCTGCGCGCGCTCGGCCGCTGCGCCAGCGCACTGCGCCAGGCGCGAAGTTTTGGCGTGTGGGTGAAAACTGCCAGATCGGTCAGTTGGTCGAACAGATCGAAGTAGCGGAAGACCGGCGCGAACACCGCATCCACCAGGCTGAACTTCTCTCCCGCGAAGAACGGACCTGCGCCGAGCGCGGCCTCGACGCGCGCGAACTTTGCGGTGACAGCCTGCCGCTTGTTCTCGAAGATCGCGGCATCGGTCGCGGTCTCAAGCCCCCAGAGATCGCCGAGAATGGCCGAGCCGAACTCCATCCAGGCGCGATGCTCGGCGCGGGTGAGCGCATCCTGCGGATGCAACTTCGCGCCGCCCTGCGTCTCCTCGATGTATTCGCAGATCACGTTGCTCTCGAACAGCGCGACCTCCTTGCCGTCGTCGCCGGTCACCACCAGCACCGGCACCTTGCCGAGCGGCGAGATCTTCAGGAACCAGTCCGGCTTGTTGGCGAGATCGATGTCGATCCGCTCGAACGGCACGCCCTTCTCATGCAGCGCGATCACCGCGCGTTGCACATAGGGACAGAGCTTGTGGCTGATCAGCTTCAGGGCGGCCATGACGAACCTCGCGTTCAATGCAACTGCATCGAATTAAATACAGCGGCATGGAACTGTCAAGGTAGATGCATTTGCATCTAAATCACGGTCGCGCGATGATGCCCCCGGTCATCGGGATCGGCACCCCCGTGGTGGCGGGGTAGCTCAGCGGCAGCCCCTTCATGCCGCGCGCGGCAAGGAAGCCGAAGGCTTGCGCCTCGATCGCGTCCGCCGCCCAGCCGAGCGCCTCGGCGGGCTCGACGGTCGCCGGCGCCAGGCGCTCGCGCAGCATCCGCAGCATGGTGAGGTTGGAGGCGCCGCCGCCGCAGATGATCCAGCCTTTCGGCAGCTTCGGCAGCAGCGGCACCACGCGGGCGATCGCCGCCGCCGTGAATGCGGTCAATGTCGCGGCGCCATCGGCCGGCGCGACGGCACCGAGCTTGAGGCCGGCAAAGTCGTTGCGGTCGAGCGATTTCGGCGGCGGAGCTGAGAAGAACGGCAGTCTCAGGGCCTGCGCGATCCAGGCCTCGTCGGGTTTGCCCAGCGCGGCGAACTTGCCGCCGGTGTCGAACGGCTGATGCATCTGGCGGAACATGAAGTCGTCGAGCAGCGCGTTGCCGGGCCCGGTGTCGCAGGCGATCAGCGTGTCGGTTCCATCGATATAGGTGATGTTGGAGACGCCGCCGATATTGACCACGACGGTCGGCCCCTCGCGGTTCAGCGATTGCACCAGCGCGCGATGGTAGACCGGCACGAGCGGCGCACCCTGCCCGCCGGCCTCGACGTCGGCGGAACGGAAATCATGCATCACCGGAATGTGGATCGCCCTAGCGAGCGCCAGGGCATCGCCGATCTGCACCGTTAGCTTCCGCTCGGGGCGATGCAGCACGGTCTGGCCATGGAACCCGACGATGTCGATGTCCTGGGCGGAGATCCGGGTCTGCGCCGTGAAGCTGGCGACCGCCTGGGCATGAGCTGACGTGACGGCCTGCTCGGCCTGCCGCAAGATCCCCGGCCGGGCATCGCGCCGCGTCAGATGAACGGCCTCGGTCAGCGCATGGCGCAGCAAGTTCCGCTCGCTGTCGGTATAGGGGCGATAGCCCGTCGGCCCGAAGGCCTTGATCTGGCGGCCGTCGGTCTCGATCAGTGCCACGTCGACCCCGTCGAGCGAGGTGCCGCTCATCAGACCGAGTGCCGTTAACATCATTGTAGAAGCGCCCCAGCCGGGAACCCCCGGCTTGTCTCAAACAAGTACATCCTATAATGCCACTGCGCGTCCGCCTGCGGCAGCCTCAAGCGTCAAGGTTCCGCAAATAGATGCAAAAACCGTAAAACAAGAATGATCTGGCTCGCCGACAAATGACTGCATTTAAATCGGATTTCCTGAACACTTTACAGGAACGCGGCTTCGTCCACCAGTGCTCCGATTTCGAGGGCCTCGACGCGCTTGCCGCGAAGGGCGAAGCGACCGCCTATGTCGGCTACGACTGCACCGCGCCGTCGCTGCACATCGGCAACTTCCTCACTATGATGATGCTGTACTGGCTGCAACAGAGCGGCAACAAGCCGATAACGTTGATGGGCGGCGGTACCACGATGGTCGGCGACCCCTCCGGCAAGGATGAGACGCGCGCGATGCGCACCGTCGCGGAGATTGAATCCAACAAGGCGAGCATCCGCGGCGTGTTCGCCAAGGTGCTGCGCTACGGCGATGGGCCTTCCGACGCCATCATGCTCGACAACGCCGAATGGCTGACGAAGCTGAATTGGATCGAGATGCTGCGCGATATCGGCCGGCACTTCTCGGTCAACCGCATGCTCACGATGGACTCGGTGCGGCTCCGCCTCGAGCGCGAGCAGGAGATGAGCTTCATCGAATTCAACTACATGGTCTGCCAGGCCTACGACTTCGTCGAATTGTCGCGCCGCGCCGGCTGCCGGCTGCAGATGGGTGGCTCCGACCAGTGGGGCAACATCGTCAACGGCGTCGATCTCGGCCGCCGCATGGGCTCGCCGCAGCTGTTCGCGCTGACCACGCCGCTGCTGACCACCGCCTCCGGCGACAAGATGGGCAAGACCGCCAAGGGCGCGGTGTGGCTCAACGCCGACCAGTTCTCGCCGTATGACTTCTGGCAGTACTGGCGCAACGTCGAGGATGCCGACGTCGTCAAATTCCTCAAGCTGTTCACGATCCTGCCGATGAGCGAGATCAACAAGCTGGCAGCGCTTGGTGGCAGCGAGATCAACGAAGCCAAGAAGGTGCTGGCGACCGAGGCAACCGCCCTGCTCCACGGTCGCGACGCGGCCAATGAGGCCGCCGAAACCGCCCGCCGCACCTTCGAGGAAGGTGCGCTGGCCGAAACCCTGCCGACAGTGGAAATTCCGCGCGGCGAATTGGAAGCCGGCGTCGGCGTGCTCGCCGCCTTCGTCAAGGCCGAGCTCGTCGCGTCCAACGGCGAAGCGCGCCGGCAGATCAAGGGCGGCGGCCTGCGCGTCAACGACGCTGCCGTCACCGACGAGAAGATGCTGCTGACGCCAGCCAATCTGACGCCGGAAGGCGTGGTCAAACTATCGCTCGGCAAGAAGCGCCACGTCCTGCTGAAGCCTGCATAGGCGCATTCGTATTTGTCGGTTGTGGGGAGCGCCCAAAGCGCGCTCCCTCCTCTCCGATGGATCAGACCACGCCTCCGAACGACACGCTTGCAACGCCGGCGAAACAGTCGCGCGTCGCCCTGAACGTGCTCGCGCTCTGCTTCGTGCTGTCGGTGCTCGGGCGCGGTCTCAGCGACAGCTTCACAGTGTTCCTCAAACCGATCTCGGAAAATTTCGGCTGGGATCGCGCCTCCGTCGTGTCGGTCTATTCGCTGACCTGGCTCGCCAGCGGCCTCACCGCGCCCCTGGTCGGACGCCTGTTCGATCGCTCGGGTCCGCGCGTGGTCTATGCGCTCGGACTGTCGCTGCTCGGTTGCGCCTTCCTGGTCGCCTCACGCGCGCAAGCGCTCTGGCAATTCCAGCTCAGCGTCGGCCTCTGCGTCGGCTTCGGCACCGCGCTGATCGGCAACGTCTCGAACTCGATCCTGCTCGGGCGCTGGTTCGGGCCGCGACTGCCGACGGCGATGGCCGTGATGTATTCGGCGACCGGCGCCGGCCTGCTGCTGCTGCTGCCGCTGTCGCAGGTGCTGATCGACCGGATCGGTTGGCGCGAGGCCTATCAGGTGTTCGGCATCGGTGCGCTTGGCCTGCTCGTTCCGCTGGTCTTCCTGCCGTGGCGGCTGCTCGCCGGCGGATCGCCGCACATCGTCAGGAAGGCGCAAGCCGGCCTCGCCGAAGAAGGCTGGACGCTGCTCCGCGCGATGCGCCACCATGCCTTCTGGGCACTATTCTCGACCTTCTTCTTCACTGCGATTGCGATGTATGCGTTGACGGCGCAGATCGTCGCCTACCTGATCGATGTCGGCTTCCCGCCGCTGCAGGCGGCGACCGCCTGGGGGTTCTCCGGTGTCGCGTTGTTCGTCGGCATGCTCGGCGTATCCACGCTGGACGGCATCATCGGCCGCCGCCCCTCGGTGCTGTTCAGCTACGGCGTCTCGATCCTCGGCATCATCCTGCTCTGGCTGTTGCAGTGGTATCCGAACTACTGGCTGCTGACTGGTTTCGTCGTCTGCTTCGGCAGCATGATCGGCTCGCGCGGCCCGCTGATCACCGCGACCGCGCTGAAAATCTTCCGCGGCGAGCGCGTCGGCACGATCTACGGCACGATCATGATCGGCAGCGGTCTCGGCTCGGCGCTCGGCTCCTGGGGCGGCGGCCTGATCCATGACTGGACCCATAGCTACAATCCGCTGA
The DNA here is from genome assembly GCF_002532045.1 of Bradyrhizobium sp. C9. Classification (GTDB taxonomy): domain Bacteria; phylum Pseudomonadota; class Alphaproteobacteria; order Rhizobiales; family Xanthobacteraceae; genus Bradyrhizobium. The sequence continues at coordinate 7,365 of NZ_NWTG01000020.1, forward strand.
TCGCCTTCGCGCTCGTCAACGTGGTGCTCGGCCTGATCCCGTTCCTGGTGGTGCCGGCGCTGCGGCGCTGAACCGAATGCTCATGAACTCGGCTGGTCGACAGCCCCTCCCCGCAGGCACATGGGGGAGAGGCCGAAGGCTACGACGTCTTTCGCTCAGTCGATATCGCGGCAATCGTCGCCGCGGTGGTCGCGGCCGCAGGAGCCGCGGTCATGGGCTTCTTCCCGGCCATCGCCGGTGCCCGGCGTGAACGACACGCCGCGCAGCGCTTCGCCGGAGTTCGCGGTCCGCAGCGTGACGAAGCGCTCGCCGGCCGGCAGCGTGGTTGCGGAAAGCTTGTCCGTGATCATCACGAGCTTGTTCGGGTCGGCGCCCTGGTCGCCACTGCCGCTCACCGTGGAGGTGATCGCCCAGATCGACACGCTGCCGTCGCGATTGACCCGGCCGGTGATGTTGCGCAGGCCGTCGGTGGCCGGCGACCACGGCTTGCCGGTTGCGGCGTTGTTGCCGGTCGGATAGCCCTGCACCGTGTAGGGCACGCCGAGGCCAAGTCCCGCCTGCATGGTGTAGACCTGCTTCCACGCGCCGGCGGTGCTATCGAACACCCACTTCTGCAATCCGGCTGATGTCTGTGCCTTGGCAGCAGTATAGCTGTTCGATGCCGGATCGAATGTCGCGGTGCCGTTGCCTTCGTCGGCGACATAAAGTGTGTTCGCGTCGGCGAACCAAATGCCGAACGGGAACGAGGTCGTGCCCTTGAGCGCCGTCGGGAAGCCGCTCAGCACGCACATGTTGTACGGCGCGACGCCCTGCGTCGCCAATTTCGAACCATCGTAGAAGATTTGCGTCGTCGGCAGCGTCGCAGACGGAGCCGGCAGGCCGACGCCGTTCGGGCACGCCTTCGGGCTGCCGTTGGCGGCGTTGCCGGTGGTGTCGATGAAGTACACGGTGTTGATGCCGTTACCGCCGCTGCCTTTGGTCGTGTAGATCACGTTGTTGAACACGGTAAGGCCGCGGAAATTGGTGTCCTTGCCGATCTTGTCGGCCTTCTGGCCGAGTTCGGTGATGTTGAAGCTGCCGAGCGGGAAAGGTCCGCCCGGATCCGCCTGGCGAGCGAGCGGCGTGTCGGCCTCTCTCGCGATCTGCATGCCGGCACCCGTGATGACCCCGCAGGCTGCGGGTTGCCGCCATTGCCCGCGTTGCCCGCAGTGTAGAACACACCGGCGCCGTGCCGATCGTTGAACACCGCAGCGCGGCCGTTGTTGCCGCTATAGCCATTCACCTTGGTGAAGTGGAAGCGACCGTTCTCGTCGACCTTAGCGACCAGACGATAATAGGTGCCGGGCACCGGATTGGTCGGATCGATGACGTCGGGCGTATTGGAGTTCGACACGTCGATGGTGCCGATCGGAGCGAGATAACCCATGAAGGTCACGCTGCGATGATCCAGCGACAGATTGAGCGCCAGCTCGGATTTCGACGAGAAGCTGGTGACCAACTGGTCCTTGTTCTGGGAGATGCCGCGCTGGGTGCTGTTCGGCACCTCGAGCGACTGCACATGCCTGCCGTCGAGACGCAGTTCGTCGAGCAGGATCTTCGCAGTCAGGCCGAACGAGCCGTCGACGCCATCGTTGTTGAACACCGTCGGATAGGTGCCGTCAGCCGTGGCGGTCACGCAATTGGGCGACACGCAGTTCGGCGGCAATTGTGTCACGCCGGGCGTGATGGTGACGGCGTTGTTGACGAACACCGCGCGGCTCAACAACAGATGACCCGGCCGGAAATGAACGTCGTCGCCGTCGGCGTGCGCAAGACTGCTGGCGAGCGCCGTGGAGGCGAGCAGCGTCAACGCAAAAACCGGCCGAGACAGCGGAAGCCCCACAGGCGGGCGCAATCCTTTGGCGATCATTGCTTTTCTCCCAATGTAAGATTTTCTCAGAAAACGAGGGGCAGGAAGCCGCGCGCCATGTCGACGGCCGGCGCGCGCAATCTGCGGGCGGACTGTTACGGGCGTGCGACAATCGACCGCATGTCCACTGCGGCGTCACGCTCGTCACGATGCATGATTCAGTCGTCGTGCCCGGCAATCTCGTCCGGGCTTCGGCGGCCGCAGAGTGAATCGGCCGACGGGCTAATTGTTCGTGGTCGGCAGATCGTTCGGGCCGTACTGCTTGAACTCGAAGATCTTGCGCGTCAGGCCGGGCGCCAGCGCCGAGATCGGGTTGACGCGCAGCACCGGCTGGCTGGGCGTGCCGACCACTTCATAGGTCACGCCGATCAGACCTTCATTGCTGCCGGCGCCGAGGAAAATCCCGAAGAACGGGATCTGGCCGAACATGTTGTTCAAGCCGTACATCGGAATGAAGGTACCGTTCATCCGCACCTGGTTGCCGACATAGTCGATGCTGCCTTCGATGGTGGCGCCGATGCTCGGTCCCTTGACCACGCCGTTGCGGATCGACAGCTGGCCGCTCTGGCGCGTGAACTCGGCGCGCAACGCGTCGAACCCGATGCCGTTCTGGGTGCTGACCGGTCCGCCGGCGACCGCGCGGTCGAGCTGGGTTTCGCCCTTCACCGAGAAGCCGGTGATGTTGATGAGTCCTTCCCTCGGGCTCGGCTCGGGGATCGGCGGCTCCATCGCCAGCGTGAGTTGGCCGCCGACGACCTTCGAATAGGTGTCGATGAAGCGCAGGAACGCGCCGGCGTCGCCGGTCTGCAGATAGATCACCTCGCGGCCCTGCTGGCGGCCGCGCATGTCGACGCTGACGGGGGTGTCGCGGCCGACCCTGCCGCTCAGCGTGAACGCCTTGAAGAACCCGTTGCGGCGCGAGATCTTGGCATCGACGCCGCGCAGCGCCTCGCCGTTGAACCCGGCCACCGCGCCGAGCTTCAGATCGACGTCGAAATCGGTGGTCTTGGTCTTGCTCTTGGGATCGCTGTCGCGGCCGGAGATCGCCGATTTCAGGAAGCCGCGGCCATCGAACACGTCGCCGCGCATCGTCACCTTGATCACGCCGTCGGGACCGCGATCGGCTCGCAGCGAGGTCTTGTCGCCGTCCGACGGCGCATAGGTCGGGAAGTTCGCATTCATCAGGTCGCCGTTCTGGTCGACCTCGAGCGCGCCCTTGATCGAGACGCCGCTGCCTTCGATCGAGATATCCTCAAACCGCGTCGACTGCCCCTTCGGCACCACGTTGAAGGTCGCCTTGCCGCCCCTGCCCTGCGCCTTGACCCATCCGGGCAGGATGTTGTCGAGCTTGAGCTGAGTCAGATCGGCCTCGACGCCCATCTTGGTGGTGGGATTGTCGCCGCTGCCGATCTTGCCGCTCAGCTTGATCGGGATCGCGCCGGACACCGCGGGGCCGAGATCAAGCCCGAGCCGTGCGCGGCTCGCGTCGTCGAGCGTTGCCTGCAGCTTGACGTCGGCATCGCCGTCGGCCGGCTTGCGGTAGTCGAGCGAGGCCGCCTGCCCGTTGATCTTGACGTCGCCCTTGACCTGGAAGCCGGCGTTGCTCGCGATCACCTTCAGCGTGTTGGCCTCGAGCTTCTGGTTCATCACCAGCTTGTCGACGGCGACGCCGGAGATATCGGCCGTAACGGAATATTGCGTGTCGGCCTTGGTCAGCCCGCCTGTCACCGGCATGCCGAGATTGATCGTGGCCGTGACGTTGCCCTTGCTGGCGTTGGGATCGATCGGCGGACCGGAGAGATCGCTGAGCCGGTCGGATGCGAGGATCTCGGCGGCGGCCGGCACCGGACAGTCGACCCGGAACTTGACCTTCGACGGCGACGGCTTCGGCGCCATGTCCGGCACCTCGAAGCTGAAATCCGACAGCGTGATCTTGCGGCCGGCCGGCGTATCGGCAATGCCCTGGTTGATGGTCACGGTCGCGGTGCGGCCGGTCACCCTGGCCTTCAGATCCGCATCATGCACCGCGGGCATCTTGTCCACCGGACGCACCGTGACGCCCGAAGCGACGATGTTGACCGAGAGGCCGTCATCCGGGATCGGCGGTCCCTTGCGCGACAGATTATGCACCGGCGAGTTGACGCCGACATCGATGCGCTGGAGCGTGCCGCGGTCGATCCGCTCGAGCACCCATTCGCGCACCTCGGGAACGATGATGATCGGCCACATCCGCTTCAGGGCGGAGGCCGACATCGGCGTGCCGGCGAAGCCGAGCTGCAACCGCGGCTCGCCCGAATAGTCGATGCTGCCGGTGCCGGCGACGCCGATCTCGCCATTGCTGATATCGGCCTGGGTCAGCAGCACCCGCTTCTTCTCGGTGTCGAACCGGAAGCCGATGTTGATGCGATTGAAGATCAGCGGCGGTTCGTCCTTGTCGGCGCCGGCGAGCACGATGGTGCCGCCGGACAGGCCCGCCTGCCAGTCGGTGACATTGTCGTTCGGCGGCTCGAGATGGCCGAGCAGCGTGATGCGGTTGGCGCCCGAGACGATCTTGATCGGTGCCAGCAGCACCCGCCGCCCTGAATCCCACTCGACGCTCATCTCGGCCGAATCGACCGGCATCGGATAATCGGGCGTGTCGGTGTCGATGATGTTGCCGGCGCCGACATTGAGCTTGCCGCGGAAATAGGTCGGCAGGCCGTCGCGGCCGAGCTCGCCCTTCATCTCGCCCGACAGCGGCAGGTCGGCGGTGTAGGTGAGATCCTTGGTCCGCATCGCGAGCAGGATGTTGCGGGTGGAGACCTTGTCGGCCTTGATGTCGACCGAGCGCACGCCGTTCTGCTGCGGTCCAACCAGGACGCGGACCGACCAGGGCTTTGCCCCGTCCTCGCCGAAGCTGAGCGCAACGCCGCCGCCGCTCGGGCGCCGCAGGCTCAGGCTGATATTCTCAAAACTCCATTTGTTGCCGCGCTGCTGGTCGTCGACGACGAGATTGCCGTTCTTCAGGCCGATCTCGTTGAGGTTCTGGCCGTCGAGGCCGGTCATGCTGAGGCTGTCGAGCCAGTCGAGGCCGGCGAGCAGCCCGCTCTGGGCCGAATCGGGTGCGGCCGCCGCAGGCCCGGAGGCCACCGGAGGCAAGGCAACCGGCGGCGGCGGTGCAGCGGTTGGCGGCCGCGGGAATGTCGGCGGCAGCCCCGCGTCCCGCTTGGATGCAACGCCGGTGGCGAGCGGTTTTGCGGTATCGCCGGCCGACACGGTGACATTGCCGTCGGGCGTGATGCGCACCGACAGTTCCGCATCGACCAGATTGAGGCTCTCCGCCCGCAACTGGCCCATCAGCAATGCCGTTCCGGACAAGCGCACTTCGGCTTTCGGCGCGCTCGCAACGACCGCATGGTCGCGGTCGCGGACGATGATGTCACGGATGCGCACCGCGATCCTGACGCGGCCGGCGCGCTCGATCTGCGTTCCCCCGACCTCGACGGTGTTGCCGTGGCCGATGTTCTCCTCGATCGCCGCGGCAAGCCATGGCGTCGCCAAATCGAGATTGATTGGACCGGCGCCGAGCCGCCACCACAATGCGCCGAAGCAGGTCGCGAACAGCACGACCAGCACCACGAGGACCAGTCCGATGCGACGGATCCAGCGTTCGCCGTTCAGCCAGCGCTGCATGCCGGAGCAGAAGTCGGTGAAACGATGCAAGTTGGTGTTGGAACGCGCCAGCAATTGCCGCGCACGGTTGCCCGCCGCCTCATCCTGCTCGTCCCACGCGCCATCGTCTTCCCATTGCGAGAAGTCAGTCCCGGCGCGCGAATTTGGACCTTGCGGCGACGTGTTCCTTGCCATTGCCTCTCGGTGCTGACGGCGAAGCTGATTACCGCCATCGGGGCGCCCGTCGACTGTTATCGAGCGCTCCCTTGCCGGCATCGCCGCCTATCCTCGCCTAATCATGTTACTCGCCGATGGCCCCCGGAACGGACCAAACCAACCAATCGAAAGCCAATTCAGCAAGCGGACGGGTAACGCGTCGAATTCCTTGTCACCATACTCCGTGGCCATCAAACTTGCCCAGCGGCCGCTGCGAATAAGACCCGCAATACCGCAATGGTTGATCTTCGGAAAGCGACGAAAGGAAGGCGTATGTCCAAGAAAACGCGCAAGAAATCCTCCAACACAACCGGAAAGCGGGTCGCAACAAAGGTTGCGCGCGCCGCAAGCGCAAGCACTGGGAAGTCCGCGATGAAAACCCGCACGACGGTTGCGAAGAAGGCCGCTGCCAAAACCGCAAAGACCAAGAGCGCAGCGGGTGTTCAAGGCAAAGCCTCGCACAAGGCCGCATCGAAACCGTTAAAGCCGAAGGCGGCCGCGAGCGTGACCAAGCCGTCCGCCGTCACACTCACGGAGGGCGCCGCGGCGCCTGACTTCGACCTGCCGCGCGACGGCGGAGGCAGCGTTTCGCTGAGGGATTTTGCCGGCAAGAAGCTGGTGCTGTTCTTCTATCCCCGCGCCGACACCCCCGGCTGCACGCGCGAGGCGATCGACTTCACCCGGCTCAAGAACGCGTTCGCGGCTTCAGGGGCCGAAGTGGTCGGCATTTCCGCCGATACGGTTAAGGCGCAGGAGTCATTTCGAAACAAACACCAGCTGTCCGTGCCGCTGGCCTCGGACCCTGCCCATCAGATGCTGGAGGCGTATGGCGCCTGGGGCGAAAAATCCATGTATGGCAGGACCTTCATGGGAATTATTCGCACCACGGTTCTGGTCGATTCCAGTGGAAAAGTCGCCCGCATCTGGCGCCATGTGAAGGTCGACGGCCACGCCGAAGCGGTATTGGAGGCCGCCCGATCGCTCTGATGGAGAGGTTCCGTTTCCTGAAAATTAACCATGGCGAGCTCAAATCGCCCCCGCAAATTAGCCGTACGGAGCTTGGTCCGACCGGCCGCGGGAGTACCGATGTCGAGCCGGTCCGGTCATCACCAGAAACACCATCATCCTCAGGACCATGGCCGGACGCCGGCGCGCCGTCCGGTCGCTCAACAGGCAGCGGTGGCGGCCTCCGGCGAAGGCTATACGCTGGTCCATGCCGGCAAGCAGGTCCGGTTCGGGCCTGTGGTGTTCTGGATCGCGGTCGGCACCGTGGTCCTGCTCGGGATGTGGTCGGCGGCGACTGCGACCTATTTCGCGTTCCGTGACGACGTCCTGACCCGGCTGATCGCGCGCCAGGCCGAGATGCAATACGCCTATGAGGACCGCATCTCGGAGCTGCGCGCCAAGGTCGACCGCACCACCAGCCGCCAGCTGCTCGATCAGGAGCAGTTCGACCAGAAGCTCGACCAGATCATGAAGCGGCAGTCGGCGCTGGAATCACGCGCCACCGCGCTCGGCGCGATGCCTGATGTTGCGACCACCGGATCGATGAAGCCGCAGGGCCGCGCCGACGCCGCGCCGTCATCCGGCACGCCCAAGCCCTCCCCGATCAGCGACACCGTGATCTTCGTTGCACCGCCGGATCGCGAGGCGCGGCTGGAATCGCGCGCGCCGCTGATCGCCAAGGCGCAACCGAACCAGTTCGCCAAGGCCCAGGGCGTCGACAACGTCCTGGTCCGCCTGCAGACCTCGCTCGATCAGGTCGAGCGGCGCCAGGTCGCCGCGCTCTCCTCGGTCGAGGACGGCATCGAATCGCGGGTGCGTCGGATGCGCGGCGTGATCTCCGATCTCGGCCTCAACATGGCGCAGCTCGAAGCTGCGACGCCGCGCTCCGGCATGGGCGGCCCCTATGTTCCGGTGAAGCTCGCGCCCGACGCCGGCGCGTTCGAGCGCCAGCTCTACCGCATCAACATCAACCGCGCGCAGATGCAGCGCTTGAATCAGACGCTGGCGCTGGTGCCATACCGCAAGCCTGTCGTCGGCGAGGTCGAGTTCACCAGTGGCTTCGGCGTGCGCTCCGATCCGTTCCTCGGTCGTCCGGCGATGCACACCGGGCTCGACTTCCGCGCTGCGCAGGGCGATCCCGTACGGGTCACCGCCAACGGCAAGGTGGTGTCGGCGGGCTGGGCCGGCGGCTACGGCCGCATGGTCGAGGTCGATCACGGCAATGGCCTCTCGACCCGCTACGGCCATCTGTCCGAGATCGGCGTCAAGGTCGGTGAGTACGTCAAGATCGGCCAGGTGATCGGCGCCGTCGGCTCGACCGGCCGCTCCACCGGTCCGCATCTGCACTATGAGACCCGCATCGACGGCGAAGCGGTCGATCCGCAGAAATTCCTCCGCGCCGGCGTCCGGCTCAGCGCGGGCTAAAGCTTTCGAATCGCACCGCATGTTCTGAAACCGGCGCTGGCCAAGCCTGCGCCGGTTTTGTTTTGCCGGATCAGCGGCGGCCACCGCCGCCCATGCCGCCGGGCGGCCCGCCACCACCGAATCCGCCGCCGGGCCCGAATGGGCCACCGCCGCCACCACCAGGGCCGAATGGTCCGCCGGGCGAGCCGAAGCCGCCCGGACCCGGGCCGGTGGTTCCGCCATTCAGGGGATCTGGCGCAGGACCGCCACCACCTGGCGGCCCGCCGCCGGGCGGCCCGCCAGGGCTGCCACCCGGGCCGCTACCACCGGGGCCGCCACCACCAGGGGCGCCGCGCCCGCCCGGTCCGGAACCATGTCCCGGTCCGGAGCCACCGCCGCCGGAGCCGCGGCCCGGCGTGCCGGGGCTCTTCACCGACGAGCCCGGGAATCTCGTGACCGATTGCACCGACTCGACGCGCAGTTCGCGCGTCCCCGACAGTTGCGCATTGACGACCACGCGCGTATCGGCGGCCGGCGAAAAGCGCGAGTGATCGCGCGCGACGAAGCCGGAGCCGAGCTGCAGGTCATTGCCGACCCGCCGCACATAGGCCTCGATCAACAGCCGCTTCGCGCCGGTGAGATCGGAGAAGTCGTCGGCGCGGCTGCGCGAGACCTGCATCACGTCCTGCGCGACATGGCCTTCGGCCTGCACGCGCTGACCGACCAGCGCCGCATCGACGCCGCTGAGCTTGAGCTCGCCGATCCGCAAGCTACCTGCGCGGTCGCGCTCGAGCGGTCCCGCGACGCGCATCGCGGCGTCATGACGCTCCTGCACCAGACTTGCGACGACGACACCGTCGGTGCGGCGCAGCCCGAACACGGCGACATGCGCGCCGACCTTCAACCAGCTGTCGCGGCCGCTCCAGGCGACCTTCTGGCCGAGCACCGTCAGCTCGCCCGATTTCATCTGCTCGACCGGCCCGGTCACTTCGCTCGCCACATCGATCCGCTTTGTCGACAGTGTGCCGCCGGCATCGCGCTCCGCCACCACGCGCGCGAGCTGGCCGATCCGCAGCGCTTTCGCGTTCGCCGCCTCGCCGTCAATCCGGACCGGTACGTCGGCCGCATAAGCGACGCGCTCGCCGTTGACATAGATCGAGCCGAACCGCTGGATCACGCCGACGATGCCGGTGCCGCCGATGCCCTGGTCGGAGCCAGTGATCCCGGTGCCGCCGATGCCCTGATCGTTGCCGCGCTTCTTGACCTGCGCGCCCGCGAGCGAGGTTCCGGCGAACCAGAAGCCGATCAGCAGCGCGCGGCGGGAAATGACAGTCGGGCCTTTCATGCCGCACCGCCTTCATCGGCATCGTCATCGACCGGGCCGTCGGGGCCCTCGCGATAGATGTAGATGCCGAAATTCCAGCGGTAGTCGCCGCCCTTGTCCTTCGCCAAGGCGCGGTTGGCCTCGCGGTTGGCGACCTTCAGCGCCTCCATCGCCAGCTCGCGCGAACGGCCCTCGAGCCGTTTCGCCAGCTTGGCCGACAGCCCGTCGTAATGCACCGCGCGTTCGAGGAAGCGCGGTGTCGCCGACGACACGTTCATCTCGGCGGCCGCGACATGGTCGTGCAGGTTACGGCCGAGATAATGCCATTTGCGATCGTCGTCGCCATGCGGGACGAAGGCCTCCTCGACCAGCATGATCTCGTCGTCGTCATTGACGGTGACGAGCTTGCGGTCGAGCCATTCGTCGAGCACCGCACGCGGCCGCACGTCCTTGGTGATCGATTCGACCAAGGTCTCGAACGACGGCGCGCCGCCATCGGCAGTGCGCGGCAACGGCAGCGGATCGCCCTTGGCATCGGTGAATTCGGGCGCAGCCAGCCAGCGCGCGATGATCGCACTGGTGCGCGACAATGTCGCCGGCACCGCATTGACCGGCGCGCCCGCGCCGCGCAGCCGCGCAACCTCCTTGCGGTGAATGCCGGTCAGCAGGCTGACGCGGCTGTCGGTCTGCTCCTTGCCCTCGAGTGCGAAGTCGTGCTCGGCGACGTTGACATAGAGCTCGCGCAGCAGCTGGGTCAGCGCTGGAAATGTCATGCCGCCGCGGACGCAAAGCCGCACCAGCGGGCGCAGCATCCGCGCCAGCGGCGCGTGCAGCTTCGCGGCGGCGATCGGCGCAGGCGATCCCAGCTTCGACTTCGGGGACTTGGCATTCATGCCTAACTTTTAGCCGTCCGCCGCGTGGGACACAATCCCACCGTTTTGCCCACCTTACTTGACGTGTGATATTTTCCCACTTATGGGAAACAAAAGTAACCTCCGGACACGGCGCGGCCTGCGGGCGCCGATATCCCTACGGATCGCTCCATGACGCCTGCCCGATTCGACCTTGCGATCGCGGAAGCCTGCCGGATCGCCCAGGTTCCCTACGAGGAGTTCGTGTCGACGGTGATGGCGGGCGGCTATCCCTGCCTGCCGGGCGTGGCGCCCGGCTCACCGCGCCGCTTCAATGAAACCGATCTGCTCGCGCTGTACATCTATGGCCGCCTGCTCGCGTTCGGCTTCGGCGGCTTGCGCGCCGGCGAATATGCCAGCCGCGCGCATGCTGGTCTCACCGCCGAGCCGCGCGCGAACTCGATCTCGATCGCGCTGACATCGGATGGCGGCAAGCGCGTCGTCATCGAGCAGGATCTGCAGCGGCCCGCGGCCGCGATGCTGCCCGAGCGGATCCACTTCGACATCCCCGCCATCCGACGCCAGTTGCAGCCATCCGCAGCCGGCAGCACCGCCGCGCCGGCCTGACACCTCGCTAGCACGCCAGACCTGTTCGCCTCGCGCCGTCACGGCGCGATCGCGCCGGCATGCCCCCGATGCCTCCTGTCAAAAAAAGTTATCCACCGCCATACGTGGGACATAATCCCACATTTTAGTCCGGCTCCATTGACGTGTGAAATTTTCCCACGTATCCAGAATCCATTCAGCAGGGAATCCGACGCAATGTCTCTTCGTTCGGCCCACGAACCCGGTTCGTCTTCCGAACCCGGTTCGTCTCGCGAACCCGGTCGGTTCGCCGCCACCACACTCCGATTCACGCCGCAGGCGGCCTTCTGTTTCGCCCCGCAGGCGCCATGCGGCCCGATCGAGCCGGTATTTCCGGCGCTGCTGCGCTCGCTGGTGTTCGCCGCAGCGCTGGCGCTGCCGTTCGTCGTCGCCCTGTTCGTCGCATGATCCGGATCGAGCCGCCCATGATTGGTCTGAACGCGCCGGCCCGGCGTCCGTCGGTGCTGCACATCTTCAAGGTCTACTATCCCGACCTGTTCGGCGGCACGCTGACCGTGATCCGCGACATCTGCGCCTCCCTGAAGGACACGTTCGACGCCGCCGTGCTGGTCTGTTCGCGCGCAGGCGGCGAGCGGCAGATCGTGGTCAATGACGTTGCGGTCGAGCGCGTGCACTCGTTCGGCGACGTGCTGTCGCTGCCGGCGGCGCCGACCTATCCGTGGCGGCTGTGGCGCCGCATCGCCGAGCACGATCTGCTGGCGCTGCATGCACCCTTCCCGCTCGCCGACCTGGTGTTCGCATTCGGGCTCGGCCGCGCGCGTCCGCTGGTGGTGCACTGGCACGCCGACATCGTCTCGCACGCGGCCTTGCGCTTCCTGGTCGAGCCGATGATGCGGCGGACCTTGCGGCACGCCGCCGCGATCATCGTCTCCGATCCGGTGCTGATCGAAACCACGCCGCTGCTGCAGGAGTTCTCCGACAAGTGCCACGCCGTTCCGTTCGGCGTCGATGTCGAGAAATATGACCGGCCCGCCGCGCAGGCCGACGACATCAACGCCCGCGGCCGCCTCGTCCTCGCCTGCGGCCGGCTGGTGCCCTACAAGGGTTTTGACGTGCTGGTGCGCGCCGCCCACGCACGCAATTTCGAGGTCTGGATCGTCGGCGAGGGCCGCGAGCGCGACCATCTCGAGCAGCTGATCCGCGACTACGGCTTGCAGGACCGCGTCCGCCTGCTCGGCTCGGTGTCCGAGAGCGAGCGCGTCAAGCTGATGCGCATCGCCGACGTCTTCGTGATGCCGTCGGTGACCAATGCGGAGACCTTCGGGCTGGTCCAGCTCGAGGCGATGGCGGCGAGCCGTCCGATCGTCAACACCGCGCTCGACACCGGCGTTCCGCACGTCGCTCGCGACGGCCTCGAGGCCATCACGGTGCCGCCCGGCGATCCAACCGCCCTCGCCGACGCCATCGAGACGCTGATCAACGATCCCGAGCGGCGGCGCCGCATGGGCCAGGCCGCGCGGCATCGCGCGATCACGAGATACTCGACATCAGCCTTCAAGGAGGGAGTGGAGACGGTGTACCGCAAGGTTGTGACCGAAGAGGCCGCCGCAAAGGACGCAGGGTCACTAGCCCCAGCCCCGCGCCCCCGAACGGCCGGTCTCGTCGGCGCGATCCAGATCGCGGCAGCGCTGGCCTGGTCAGACGTCCGCCATCGCTACGTCCGCTCCCTCCTTGGACCCTTCTGGATGTCGATCCAGATGGCGATCATGGTGGCCGTGCTCGGCTCGGTCATCGGCCATCTCTCCAACGCCAGCGCGGTGGCGCGGCTGCCGATGCTGGCGGCGAGCCTCACCGCCTGGACCTTCCTCAACAGCGTCGTGCTCGACGCCACCACCGCGCTGCAAGGCTCGGCCAGCCTGATCAAGGATCGCGCATTGCCGCCGGTGATCTTCCTGCTGCAATGTACCTTCCGCCAGGCGCTGTTCGCGGCCCACAATGCGGTCGTGCCGCTGATCCTGTGGCTCGTGCTGACGCCACGGGATGTCGGCGGTGTGATCGCCGCCCTGCCCGGCCTCGTCCTGTTCGTCATCTCAGCGCTCGGCATCAGTCTCGTGCTCGGCGCGCTGGCGACGCGCTACCGCGACATCAAGCCGATCATCGAGTCCTCGCTGACGCTGGCCTTCCTGGCCTCGCCGATCATCTGGACGCCTGAGATGATCGATCGCGGCTCCACGGTGATGCGGCTCAATCCGCTGACGCACCTGTTCGCGGTCTGGCGCGACCCGCTGGCATCGGGCCATGTCGCGACGACGAGCGTGATCTATGTGCTGGCCTGCCTTGCCGCGCTCGCGGTCGCCGCGACCGTGACGGTCGCCCAATTGCGCAAAGCGGCGTTCTGGATCTAGCACATGGCAAGCATCGACCTCCGCGACGTCTGCCTCGATTATCCGCTGTACGGCGCCTACGACTTTTCGCTGAAGCGCCGCCTGCTCGGCCGCCTGTTCCGCCAGACCAGCGAGATGCGCACCATCCGCGCGGTCGACAACATCTCGATCGAAGCGAAGGCCGGCGCCCGCATCGGCCTCGCCGGGCCGAACGGTTCCGGCAAGTCCACTTTGCTGCGGCTGATCGCCGGCGTGTTTCCGGCAACCAGCGGCGAGGTCCGGATTTCCGGCAACATCGTGCCGCTGCTCGGCCTCGGCGCCGGCGTCAATCTCGATTTCGTCGCCGCCGACAATATCAACCTGTTGCTGCGGATCTCCGGTCGCAAGCCGACGCCGGCGATCCTGGACGAGATCTGGGCGTTCACGGAACTGGAGGAACGCATGCAGCGGCTGCCGCTGCGCATGTTCTCGTCGGGCATGCTGATGCGCGTGCTGTTCGCGACCGCGACCGCCTTTCCCGCCGACATCCTGCTGCTCGACGAATGGCTCAGCGTGGTCGACGAGAATTTCTCGGCCAAGGCCGAGCAACGGCTGCGCAAGATGGTCGAGGCCGCGGCGATCGTGATCATCGCCTCGCACGACCAGGGGCTGCTGCGCCGGACCTGCAACCGCATCATCAATCTCGATCACGGCCGCATCACCAGCACCGTTGCGCTGGATCCGCCCGTCCCGCATCACCTCGAGCTCAGAGAAATCAGCGCATGACAAAGATCCTGGTCGTCAGCGAGGCGCTCGGCGAACCCAACCACAAGCGCGGAATCTTCCATTTCACGCGCGAACTGATCCGCTCGCTGGCCGGCGACGGCCACGAGCTGACCTTGCTGGTCGAGACCACGCGCCGCTACCGCAAGCTGCGCCAGCGACAGCAGCGCACCAGGCTGCTGCCCGACGGGTCGCGCCTGATCGAGCTGCTCGCGCTCTATCGTTTCCTCGACGAGGCCGACATGAATGCGCCTGTGATGCGCAGCAGCGGCGGTCTGCGCCGCACCGTCGACTGGTTCCGCGGCAAGCTGCGCGCCGCGACCTCGCTGGAATTCGCGGTCAGCTTCCTGCGCGCAGTCCATTTGCTGCCGGCCGGCGTCAGCCTGATCGAGAACCATGCCGACGGCCTCGAATACATCCCGACCGATTTGCGCCATCTCAAGCTGTTCGGCGACTTCCTGCTCGAGCCCGGATTCTACAGCTACCAGGACACCTCGGCGCTGCTGCGGTTGCCGCCGCCGCGGATCGACGCACGCGACTACGACGTCATCCTCGTCGACACGCCGACGCGGGTCGCGATTCAGCGCCAGCGCGGCGCCAAGGTGATCTGCGTCGTGCATGACCTGCTTCCGCTGACCGACCTCAAGCTCAGCGATGTCGCGACCCGGCTGTTCCTGTCGCGGCTGTTCACCAGCCTGCAGCAGGCCGACGAGCTCGCCTTCGTCTCGAATTACAGCCTGGGCCGGTTCCGTGCCCTGCTGCCGCAGTTCGCGCATCTGCCGGCGCGGGTGGTTTATCCCCGCACCAGGTTCGATGCACAGGCGCTGCCGGCAGCTTGTGCTCCGAGCGGACGGCCGTACTTCGTCGTGATCGTCTCCGCCGAGCCGCGCAAGAACCTCGCCGCAGTCATCCGCGCCTTCCGCAAATTGCCGCAGGCCGATCTCGTCGTGATCGGCTACACCGGGGACCCCAGCCTGACCCGCAACGCACCGCCCAACGTCCGCTTCTCCGGCTATGTCGAGGAGCACGAGAAGGCGGCCCTGATCGCCGAGTCCCACGGCCTGATCATGCCGAGCCTCGCCGAGGGCTTCGGCGTCCCGATCATCGAGGCGCTGGCCGTCAACACGCCGGTGCTGTGCTCCGACATCGCCGTGTTCCGTGAGGTCGCGGGCGAGCTCGCCGATTATTTCGACCCGTTCTCGATCGACGCGATCGGCGCCTCGGTCAATCGGGTCCTGGCTGAGCAGGAGCAATGGCGGAGCAAGATCCGCGCGCAGCGGGCCGAGCTCGCCGAGCGCTTCGGCCACCACACCCAGGCGCGCGACCTGCTGTCCCATCCGGTCGTTGCGGACGCCGTGGCCGCCGTGCCGGCGCTGCCTGCCGCGATCGCCGCATTCGACGGCGCCACCGTGTAGGCTCATCATGACCACCGAATCCCACGCGTTCGGCGACGTCGCCGAGCCCGTAATGCGCTGGCGCGACCGCGTCAGTACCTGGTCCAGCTCGATCGCCTATGTCCACACGACCGACATCCTGATCGTGCTGGCAGCCGCCTCGCTGCCATGGTCGACGACGGCGCTCGCCGTCTTCATGCTGTTGTGGCTCGTCGCCCTGATCCCGGCCATCGACTGGGAGCAGTTCATTCTCGACCTCGCGCAGCCGGCCTTTGCATTGCCGGTCGCGCTGGTCGTGCTCGCCGTGATCGGCGTGGCATGGTCGGAGACCGACTGGGCCGAGCGGCTGCAGGGCATCAAGCCGCTCGGCAAGCTGCTGCTGCTGCCGTTCCTGCTCGGCTACTTCCAGCGCTCGCAGCGCGGGCTCTGGGTGTTCTCAGCTTTCCTGACGTCCTGCACGTTGCTGATGATCCTGTCCTGGATCGTGCTGGCGCTGCCGCAGCTCAAGCTCGCGCACACCGCCTCCGACGGCGTACCGGTCAAAAACTACCTCGACCAGAGCCAGGAATTCGTGCTGTGCGCCTTCGCGCTGATGCTGCCGGCGTTGACGGCGCTGCGGGCCCGGCAATGGCGCATCGCAGCCGGCGCCCTCGCGCTGATCCTGCTGTTCGTCGCCAACATGTTCTACGTCGTCTCGGCGCGGACCGCGCTGGTCACCATGCCGGTGTTGCTGGTCCTGTTCGCCTCGCTGCATCTGTCCCGCCGCGCCACGCGCCTGCTGTTCGCCGTGGTCGCGCTGGCCAGCCTGCTGGTGTGGACGACGTCCCCCTACCTGCGTCAACGCATCGCCGACGTCCGCATCGAGTATCGCGCGCACGATACCTCAGGCATCGCCTCTACCGCGCAGCGCCTGACCTATTGGCGGAAGTCGGTGAAATTCATCACCGAGGCGCCGCTCATCGGGCACGGCACCGGCGCGATCAGACACATGTTCACGCTGGATGCAGTCGGGAAAACCGGCCTGGAAGCCGAGGTGATCAACAACCCGCACAACCAGACCTTCAATGTCGCGATCCAGTGGGGACTCATCGGCATCCTGCTGCTGTATGCGATGTGGATCAGCCACATCGGCCTGTTCGCCGGCCGCGATCTCGTGAGCTGGATCGGGCTCGCGATCGTCGCGCAGAACATCACGAGCTCACTGCTCAATTCGCATCTGTCCGATTTTCACGAGGGCTGGATGTACGTCATCGGCGTCGGCGTCGCCGGCGGCATGGCGCTGCGCGCCCGCCGGCCGGAGAAGATCCTGACGGACGCTTGCGGTGGGCCGTCGCGTTAGTACGGCGCAACAGATTCAGCGTCGTCCCGGCGAAGGCCGGGACCCATAACCACCGATGCTGCTCGTCGCGCAACGCTGGAATGACGAGTCCCGTTCACAACACCCGCCGCGGCGTATGGGTCCCGGCCTTCGCCGGGACGACGATGGTGTTGCGGCGCGAGCAGCGCCTCCCAGCAACCGCCTACCTTGTCGCGTCGTGCCCGACCTCACCCGTGATGACGTCGCCGAACAGCTCCCACGCTTCGCCGTTGAATCGCATCAACTGCATCTGCTCGATCGGGTAGTAGTCGTCAGGCGAGGTGTTGACCATGATGCCCGGCAGCATCAGGTCGGAGTGGAAGTTCTTCAAATTGGCGGCCTGCTTCATGACGTTCTCGCGCGTGAGATTATCGCCGCATTGCTTCAGCACCTGCACCATGGCCTCGGCCTGCACATAGCCGTAGAGGTTGTTGGCGTTGCCCTTGTCGCCGTCGGGATAATACTTGTCCATGAAGGCGCGCCAGTTGATGACGGGCGGATCCTTGTCCCAGGTCGGATCGGTCGGGTCCTTCAGATAGGCCGTCGAGATGATGCCCTTGGAATATTCCAGTCCTGCCGGCTTCAGCACCGAGGCGACCGAGGTCGCGGTGTTGGCGAGGAAGAACTTCGGCTTCCAGCCGAGCTCACCCACTTTGCGGATCGCCTGCGCCGATCCCTTCGGCGCCGCCCAGGAGAAGAAGATGTCGGCGCCGGAATCGATGCAGCGCGACGATCTGCGAATCGATCGAGGGATCTGAGACCTCGTAGGACTTGTCGGCGATGATCATGCCCGCCTTGTCGCCGAGACCGTCCTTCAGGCCCTTGAATTGATCCTTGCCGGCGTCGTCATTCTGCCAGAACACTGCGATCTTGCTGTCGGGGAATTTGTCACGAATGTATTTCGCGTAGATGCGCCCCTCGCTCTGGTAGTTGGGCTGAAAGCCCATCGTCCAGGGAAAGTTCTTGGGGTCGCCGAATTTGGTGCCGCCGGAGGCGACGAACAATTGCGGCACCTTCTTGGCATTCATGTATTTCATGATTGCCGAATTCGACGGCGTGCCGAGCGCCTGGAAGATCAGCAGCACCTCGTCGCTCTCGACCAGCTTGCGCGCCTGCTCGATCGCCTTCGGCGGCGAATAGGCATCGTCGTAGCTGATGAAGGTGATCTTGCGGCCATTGATGCCGCCCTGCTCGTTGATCATCCTGAAGAACGCGGCCTCGGTCTTGCCGATCACGCCGTAGGACGACGCCGGGCCGCTATACGGCATGATGTTGCCGATCTTGATTTCGCCATCACTTGCGCCGGGATCGTATTTCTTCTGCGCTGTCGCCGAGGTCGTGATCAATGCGGCACTTGCGAAGGCCACGATCGCGCCAATATATCCAGAACGAGCCGGCATCGTTTTCTCCCCGATTTTTGTCGTTGGTTTTGGCGGCAAGTCTCGCAAGAGACGCATGTGCTGGCAAGCGCTGGGTTTTTCCGTTGGGCGAAACGGCATTGTTGCCTGGCGCTATTTATGATTGAAGTCGATCTGGGGATCACGAGTCGAGGCGTTCTGATTGCGTAAACCGGACATTCGTACCGGTCCGCGGCATCCGCGTATTGCGGCCGCGGGCTATAAGCTCACGCGCCGCCTCAGCGAGTCCGCGTTGGCGAAGCGTGGCCTGCACAAGGTCAATGGCGAGTTCGCGCAGCGCACCATCGCTTCGATCCGCGAAAGACTGCAGCGGGGCGAGACGGTCTACATCGCCGGCCTCGCCTGCCCCGGCACCCATAACACCGGCGTCGCACTGGTCGAGGTCACCCAGAAGGACGGACCGCGCCTGATCGTCAACAACGAGGAAGAGCGCTTTTCCGGAAACAAACACACCAACGAGTTTCCGCAACACGCGCTCGACGACATGCGCAAGGTGCTGCAGCGGATGGGCCGCGACATCGGCGACATCGCAGCCTTCGTCACCACGTGGGATTACCCGGCGCTGCTGGCGATGCTGATCCGCACCTCGCTCGAGGAAGCGCCGGCCAGCATCAAATTGCTGCGCGCGCCGATCGCGCCGGCGATCAACCTGCGTCAAATGGACCAGGTGCGGCGCATCTCGCGCAAGCTCGGCAGAATGTACGGGCTCGGCGAACAGCTGCCGCTGATCTGCATGCCGCATCACGACAATCACGCCTGGTATTCGTTCACCGCATCGCCGTTCGCCGATGTGCGCGAACCTGTCGCGATTGCGGTGCTTGACGGCACCGGCGACGTCGGCTCGATCTCGCTCTATGTCGCCGAGAACGGCGAGATGAAGCAGCTCTATTGCAACGAGAGCCTGTTCGATTCGCTCGGCGCCTTCTACACCGTGATCTCGTCGAGCCAAGGCGGCTGGACCTGGCTCTCCAGCGAGGGCCGCTACATGGGCGCCGCCGCCTGGGGCGACATGAACCGCGCCACCAATCCCTATTATCAGCGCCTGAAGGCGGTGCTGCAGCTCGGGCCCAATGGCAGCGTGCAGCTCAATCGCGCGATGGCCAATTGGTACGCCGACCCCGCCGACACCCCCTATCATCAGCCGCTGATCGACATTCTCGGTCCGCCGCTGCGGCCCGACCAGCTCTGGAATCCCGACGCCGTGCTGCGCGTCGAGGACATCAATCACCGCGCCGACACCAAGGACCGTGTCGACAAGGCCGCCGCGACGCAATTGGTGTTCGAGGACGCGATGATCCATGTCATCGATCACCTGCTGCGCATCACCGGCACCGACCGCCTGGTGCTGACCGGCGGCGTGGCGCTGAACGCGCTCGGCAACATGCGGCTGCTCGAGCACTTTGACGAAGCGTGGTTCGAACGCGTGCAGCAGCGCAGGACGCGGCTGCACATGTGGGTGCCGCCGGTGCCCGGCGATCCCGGCGTGCCGATCGGCGCGGCCTGGCTGTTTGCGCATATGGCGGGCGCTGCGCGCGGTGCGCCGCTGTCGCACGCCTTCTATTGCGGCCTGCCGCCTTCGAAAGCCGACATCACCGCGGCGCTGCGCGCCGACGACGTCGCCTCGACCGAGATCGGCAATGTCGCGACATCTGAAGGGCGCGATGCGGTTGCCGATCTGATGGCCGGTATGGTGGCGCAAGGCGGCGTGATCGCGATCTATCAAGGCGCGGCCGAAACCGGTCCGCGCGCGCTCGGCCATCGCTCGATCCTCGCCAACCCCTGCGACCCCGAAGTGCGCGAGCGGCTCAACGAGCGCGTCAAATATCGCGAGGCGATCCGGCCGCTGGCGCCGATGGCGACCTTGCAAGCCGCGCGCGACTATTTCGAGCTGGAAGACGGCGCGTCCGACGCCGACTACAACGCCTACAACTACATGGTGCTTACGGCGCATTCGAAGCCGGAGGCGCGCGCGAAGATTCCCGCCGTGGTACATGCCGACGGCACCGGCCGCATCCAGATCGTGCGCGAGGCCGACGATCCCCTCACCTACGCCTATCTGAAGGCGCTCGGCCGCCATATCGGCGTCGAGATGTCGGTCAACACGTCGTTCAACGTCGCAGGCCCGATCGCGCAGACGCCGGCGCAGGCGATGGACACGCTGCGCCGCTCCAGGGGCCTCGATGCCGTGGTGCTGGTCGCCGACGACGGTACCGCTCATGCCGCCTGGCACGGCGGCGAGCGCGACAGCGGCCGCTTCACCGGCTGGTATGCAGCGTGGAAGCAGGCGCGCGGCTGAACCAGGTCAGCACGCGCCCGTCGATCAGGAGCAGCGCGCTGGCGATCACGAGCGCGCCGATCACCTCACGCGGCGCGACCGGCTCGCCGAGCACGAGATAGCCGAGCAGCATCGCGGTGACCGGAAGCAGCAGCGTCACCAGCATCACATTGGTCGCGCCGGAGCGCTGCAGGATCTGGAAGAACACGATGTAGGCCAGCGCGGTCGACAGCGCCGCGAGCCCTAGCACGGCGAGCCACGTGGTCAGATGCGGCATCGGCAGCAGCCAGGGCCGTTCGGCCACGCCGGCGACGACCGCCATCATCACGCTGGAGGCCATCATCTGGAACGTCGCCGTGCCCAAAGGCGGCACGCGCTGCGGCAACCGCCGCCCGACCAGCGCCGCGATGCCGTAGCTGAAGGCGCCGGCGAGGCAGAGCAGGATGCCGATGCCCTGCCTGCTCTCGAAGCCGAGCGCATCACCATGCAGGATCGCGACCCCGATCAGCCCGACCACCACGCCCGCGACGCGGCGCGCCTGCAGCCGCTCCTCGCCGGCCACCGCCATCACGACCACCGCAAACAGCGGCGTCGTCGCATTGAGGATCGAGGCCAGCCCGCTCGGAATATAGGTCTGGCCGAACACGATCAGCGAGAACGGCAGCGCGTTGTTGAACAGCCCCATCGCGGCGAACGGCGCCCAGCCGGCCAGGCCGCGCGGGAACTCGATGTTCCGCGCCCGCAGCAGCGGCAGCAGGATCAGCGCGCCGAGCACGACGCGCAGCAGCACCAGGGTCAGCGGCGGCAATTCGCGCAGGATGACGCCGTTGAAGAAGAACGAGCCGCCCCACAGCACCGACAGAAAGAGAAGCAGCCCCCAGTCGCGGCGATCGATCCTGTTGTCGGCGGAAGGCATGGCGGGCACTCATCTGCGCTGGCGCAGATGCCTAGCCGGGCGCGGCGGTGATGGCCACCCGATTTCCGTGAATGGCGGCTCTGCCTATTTCGGCCGCGACACGATCTCGATCATCTGACCCTCGTCGCCGTCAGGCGCATGGGCCTTGGCCTTCTCGTAGGCAGCGAGTGCGGCGCGGCTGACGGGCACACCGGCTAGCAATGTCTCTGCGAGCCGCACGGCATAGTCGGCATCCTTGTGGCGCAATGCCGCAGTGAAGGAGGCGCCGGTGAAGTTGCGCTCGATCATCCGCTTGCTGTGGCGGATCACCTGCGGGCTTGCGATCGCGCCGGTCCCCAGTGCTTCGGCGACCAGTTTCATGTCGAGGCCGGCCTGCTCGGCGATCGCAACGCCCTCGGCGAGGCTTGCGATCTGCACCGCACCGATCAGATTGTTGATCAGCTTGAACACGGTGCCGGTGCCGACCGCGCCGAAATGGCGAATCGTGCTGCCGATCGGGGCGAGGAACGGCTGCGCCCGTTCGAGATCGGCCGGGTCAGCGCCCACCAGCAGCGTCAGCTTGCCGGCAGCTGCCGCCTCCGGCAGACCGGTGACGGGACAATCGATGTAGATCAGGCCGCGGCTCTGCAGCTCGCGCGCCATGTCCAGCGTATGCTGATACGAGACCGTGGAGCACTCGATCGCGAGCGTCCCGGCCTTCATGGTGGCGGCGGCGCCGTCTTTGGTCAGCCAGACCGCGCGCGATGCCTCGTCGTCGGCGACCATGGTCACGACGGCATCGGCGTCGATCGCGGCGTCCTCCGGCGAGGTCGCCCACAGCGCGCCACGCGCAATCAGATCCTCGGCCTTGGCCTTGCTCCGGTTCCACACCGCAACGGTGAAGCCGGCATCGAGATAACGGCCTGCCATGCCGTGGCCCATGCGTCCCAATCCGATGAAAGCGACGCGCGTCATGGGCTAATCCACATCCTCGACGGAGCCGGGCCCGGTGCCGAACGCACGCTGCGCCAAGGTCGCCGCCATGAATTCATCGAGATCGCCGTCGAGCACCCCCGAAGTGTCGGAGGTCTGCACGCCGGTGCGCAAATCCTTCACCATCTGGTACGGCTGCAAGACGTACGAGCGGATCTGGTGACCCCAGCCGATATCGGTCTTGGCGGCCTGATCGGCAGCGGCCTGCTCCTCGCGCTTCTTCAGCTCGATCTCGTAAAGCCGCGCGCGCAACATGTCCCAGGCCTGGGCCCGGTTCTTGTGCTGGGAGCGACCGGCCTGGCAGACCACCGCGATGCCGGTCGGGATGTGCGTCAGGCGCACCGCCGACTCGGTCTTGTTGACGTGCTGACCGCCGGCACCGCCCGAGCGCATCGTGTCGGTGCGGACATCGGACTCCTTGATCTCGATCTTGATCGAGTCGTCGATCACCGGGAAAATCTGCACCGACGAGAACGAGGTGTGCCGCCGCGCGTTGGAATCGAACGGCGAGATGCGCACCAGACGATGCACGCCGGCCTCGGTCTTCAGCCAGCCATAGGCATTGTGGCCGGAGATCTGGATGGTGGCCGACTTGATGCCGGCCTCTTCACCCTGCTGCTCCTCGAGGAACTCGATCTTGAAGCCGTGCTTCTCCGCCCAGCGCGTGTACATGCGCAGCAGCATCTGCGCCCAGTCCTGGCTCTCGGTGCCACCGGCGCCGGCATGGACTTCGAGGTAGGAATCGAACTTGTCGGCCTCGCCCGAGAGCAGCGCTTCCAGCTCGCGCCGGGCGACCTCCTTCTTGAGGTCCTTGAGCGCCTTCTCGGCCTCGGCGACCACGGCCGCATCGTTCTCGGCCTCGCCGAGCTCGATCATGCCGATATTGTCTTCGAGCTCGCGCTCGACCTTGCCGATGCCCGACAGCGCGTCCTCCAGCGAGGTGCGCTCCTGCATCAGCCGCTGGGCCTTCTGGGGATCGTTCCAGAGATTGGGGTCTTCAGCGAGCTTGTTCAGCTCAGCGAGGCGTGCCGTCGATTGTTCGACGTCAAAGATGCCTCCTCAGCAGCCCGACTGACTGCTTGATCTCTTCAACAAGGCGTTCGATTTCCGCGCGCATGGTCTTTCAGGTGTTGGTGAAAAAGCTTGCCGGGGATGTAACGACCGGCGCGGCAAAGCGCAATCGGCTTGGCCGCGCTATCCCGGCGATTCGGCCGAAACGATCGCTAGTACAGCCCCCCGGTTCCCGGCCGCATGAAGAAGCCGCCATCCGGCTGTCCGCCACTCTGCGACGGCTGCGGACCGGGCGCAGGGCTGCGGCCGTCGGCATCGGCGACACCGATCACCGAGTAATTGTCCGGCGGCGCGGTGCCCGGCTTGAAGGCTTCGAGGATGGTGTTGCCGCCATCGCCCGGGCCGGCCCGCATGCCGGTCTTGGCATCGACGCGGATCAGCTTGATGCCGGCCGGCACCTTGAACGGGGTCGGCGGCTTGTCGGCGAGCGCAAGCTTGAGGAAGTCGCGGGCAATGGGCGCCGCCACGTGACCGCCGGTGGCGGTGCGGCCGAGATTGCGCGGCTTGTCGTATCCCATGTAGACGCCGACCGCGAGGTCCGGCGAGAAGCCGACGAACCAGACATCCTTCTCGTCGTTGGTGGTGCCGGTCTTGCCGGCGATCGGCTTGCCGACCTCCTTGACGACGGTCGCGGTGCCGCGCTGAACCACGCCTTCCATCATCTCGGTGATCTGGTAGGCGGTCATCGGATCGAGCACTTGCTCGCGGCGATCGACGAGCTGCGGCTCCGGCTGGCTCTTCCAGCCGCCCGGCGCGTCGCAGCCGCGGCATTCGCGGGTGTCATGCTTGAAGATGGTGTGGCCGTAGCGGTCCTGGATGCGATCGATCAGCGTCGGCTTCACCCGGCGGCCGCCATTGGCGAACATCGAATAGGCCGTGACCATACGCATGACGGTGGTTTCGCCGGCACCCAGCGCATACGACAAATAGTTCGGCAGTTCGTCATAGACGCCGAAGCGCTTTGCATACTCGCCGACCAAGGGCATGCCGATGTCCTGCGCGAGCCGCACCGTCACGGTGTTGAGCGAGCGCTGCAGCGCGTTGCGCAGCGTGGTCGGGCCGTAATACTTGCCGGTCGAATAGTTCTCCGGACGCCACACGCCGGCGCCCTGCCCCTGATCGATCTCGATCGGCGCGTCGATCACGGTGGTCGACGGCGTATAGCCATTGTCCAGCGCCGACGAGTACACGATCGGCTTGAACGACGATCCGGGCTGCCGGTAGGCCTGCGTCGCGCGGTTGAACTGGCTCTGGTCGAACGAGAAGCCGCCGACCATCGCGAGCACGCGGCCGGTCCACGGATCCATCGCCACCATCGCGCCGGAGACCTCAGGCAATTGCCGCAGGCGATACTGGCCCTCGACCGCAGTGCCCTCCTTGGTCACCAGCGGGTCGGCATAGATCACATCGCCCGGCTGCAGCACCTGCGAGACCGCCGTCGGCGCCTTGCCCTTGGTCTTGGCCCAGCGCACGCCGTCCATCGTGATGATGCCGGTCTGCCGCTCCTTGCTGACCGCGCCGCCGAGCTCGCGGCCCGGCTGGAAGCCGATCCGCGCCGACTGATCGCTGGTCTCCAGCACCACCGCCATCCGCCACGGCGAGATGTCGGAGAGCGATTTGACGTCGGCAAGCTTGACGCCCCAATCGCCGGAGACATCGAGCTTGTGGACTGGGCCGCGCCAGCCCTGCGCTTCGTCGTAATTGACGAGACCCGCGACCATGGTCTTGCGTGCCATCACCTGGATCTTGGGATCCAGCGTGGTGCGGACCGACAGGCCGCCCTCGTAGAGCTTCTTTTCGCCGTAGCGCTCGAAGATGTCGCGGCGGACTTCCTCGGCGAAATATTCGCCGGCGAAGATGTGCGCGCCGTTCGAGCGGCTGGTGACGTTGAGCGGGTCCTTGCGCGCCTTGTCGGCGTCGGCCTGCTTGATCCAGCCGTTCTCCAGCAGACGGTCGATCACATAGTTGCGACGCTCGATCGCGCGGTCACGGTTGCGCACCGGATGCAGCGCGGCCGGCGCCTTCGGCAAGGAGGCGAGATAGGACGCTTCCGCGATCGTCAGCTCGTTGACCGACTTGTCGAAATAGACCAGCGACGCCGCCGCGATGCCGTAGGCGCCGAGCCCGAGATAGATTTCGTTGAGGTAGAGCTCGAGGATGCGGTCCTTGGAATAGGCGCGCTCGATGCGCATCGCCAGCAAGGCTTCCTTGATCTTGCGCGCGAACGAGACCTCGTTGGTCAGCAGGAAGTTCTTGGCGACCTGCTGGGTGATGGTCGAGGCACCCTGCGGGCGACGGTTGGAGCCGTAGTTCTGCGCGTAGAGGATCGCAGCGCGCGCCATGCCCTGATAGTCGATGCCACCGTGCTCGTAGAAGTTCTTGTCTTCGGCAGCGAGGAACGCGTTGATCACGAGCTTCGGCACCGCCTGGATCGGCAGATAAAGCCGGCGCTCCTTGGAGTACTCGCCGAGCAGCGCGCCGTCGGCGGCGTGCACGCGGGTCATCACCGGTGGCTCATAGTCCTGGAGCTGCGAGTAGTCGGGCAGATCCTTGGAGAAATGCCAGATGGCGCCGGCGACGGCGGCGACACCGACCAGGAACACGACCGTTCCGGCGGCGAACAAGAAACCCATGAACCGCACGAGCAGGCGCATTATCGACGTTCCGTTCCTACCCTCCGGCGCTCAATCGTCAGAAGCGCCTGTCCAAAAGTGCGAGCCTCACACAACGAGGTATTTACATCGAGGCCTTGGCCCAGCGAGCCGCCTTGCGCACGCGAATAAACAAAAGCCGCCGGACAATATGGTCGATTCTGCGGACCTGCGGTCCCTGTCTATAGCGTCGCCGCTGTGGCCAAACTAGGGCTTCCGGGCAACGGCCCCGGCTTTTCAGGCGGCCAATTTCACTTTGCCGGTCCGGCAGTTGCCAGCCGTTTGGCGAAGAACGTGTCGATCGCCTGGACCATCGATCCGACAGCCTTGTTCCGCCAGTTCTCGGAGACCAGATGCTCGAGGTCGCCCTTGTTGGAGACGTAGCCGATCTCGACCAGAACGGACGGCACGTCGGGTGCCTTCAGCACCCGGAAGCCGGCCGATTTCAGCGGGTGCTTGTGCATCCGCACCGTGGTCTTCATCTCGTCCATCAGCAGCCGGGCGAAGCGGTTGGAGAAGGTCTTGGTCTCGCGCTGCGCGAGATCGATCAGGATGTCGGCGACGTCGGTCGGCTCGTCGGTCAGGTTCACGCCGGCGATCGCGTCGGCCTTGTTTTCCGCTTCCGCCAGCCGCTCGGCCTCGGCGTCGGAAGCCTTGTCCGACACCGTGTAGATCGTGGCGCCCTGGGCGTCGCCCTCGCGGCGCGGCAAGGCATCGGCGTGGATCGAGACGAACAGCGCCGCGGATTGCGAGCGGGCGATCTTCACCCGGTCGTTGAGCGGGATGAACGTGTCGTCGGACCGGGTCATGACCACGCGATACTTGCCCGACTTCTCGATCCGGTCGCGCAAAGCGAGGCCGAAGCCCAGCACCAGGTTCTTCTCGGTCTGGTCGCCGGACTGGGTGCCGTTGTCGATGCCGCCGTGACCGGGATCGATCACGATCAGCGGACGCGGGTCGGTGGTCGTAACCGGCGGCAGTGCCGCCGTGGTGACGGCGGGGATGCTTGCCGTGTTGCCTTCGGAGATCGCGGGCTTCAGTTCGGGCCGGCCCTCCGGCGCGAGCGACTGCACGAAGCTGGTGCGATCGACCTGCTCGAAATCCAGCACCAGCCGCGGCGGCTGGCCGTTGGCGGCATCGAGCACATAGGAATTGGCGATCTTCACCGGGCCGGTCATGTCGAACACGATCCGGGAGCCACCGGGCATGACCAGGCCATAGCGAAACGCCTTCACCAATCCCCGCGCCGCCGAGCCGGTGCCGGCAGCGAGCTGGAAATTGACCTGCGGGATATCGACCACGACGCGGTAGGGGTCGGCCAACGGGAAGGCGCGAAACTCGATCTTGCGGTCGAGATCGAGGATGAATCGGGTCTGCTTGTCGTCGCCGGCGAGCCTGGCACCGGATGCGACCGGGAAATTCGGAGCGCCGGCGGCAGGAGCATTGGCGGCCGGTGACGACTGACCGTCCGATGGTCCCTCGGCCGCGCTCGGGGCGCTGGCCACGCCAAGCGTCAATGCTGCAGCGCACAACAGCCCGCATCCCAAGAAAACAAGGTGTTTTGCGCGGTTCTCCACCCGATTCGGAGCCTCCCAGCTGCTTCTTACCGCATTAGAACCGCACGGTTAATCGCAGCCTAATGACGCGACGGTGAAAAGAACCGAGTGTTGCGGCGGCGTGACGCTTCCCTTGCACGCGGCGGGCAATCCACGTATGTACGGAGTGCTGACGGCTAGTACTCCCGGTTGTGTCGCGTTCAGCCTCTCGGTGCAGCGGTGGAACCTTCCAAGTCGAAGATCCCGCCGTGTTTTTCCGGTCCCTCCCCAGCCAGCGCCGCGCGCGGCTGACACGGAGAGGCGGATTCAAGCCCGAGCGGCGTCCGGTCCCAGACACACTCCCTCGCCAGAGGGACGGTTTGAGACACGGCGTAACCGATTATCCGGCCCCTTGGTGGATTCCTTGGGGCTCTCGATATGCGATGGCCGGCAGGCGCTTCGGCGCCAGGCGGGGCCTTCAGCAAAAGATACGGCGGTCAATTTCGCCGCCAACATGTTTAGACGGGCCGACGCTTAATGCGCCAGACTGCATTGCCGACCAGGATCCCCCGAATGATCGCGCTGACGCGAGGTGAAAGCTTCGCCCGTCGCATCAACCCGGTGGGTTCCCGTCCGGCGCTGCGCCGCGAGACGCGTTTTGGCCTTCCCCTCACCCCCGAATCAGGTGGACCGTCGCGTCACCGGGCGGCGCAGTTTGCGCGCGCCATGATCCGCGCCCGCCGCCGTCAAGAGCTCCAAAATGCCCAACAAGATGTTGATCGATGCCACCCACCCGGAAGAGACCCGGGTCGTCGTGGTCCGTGGCAATCGTGTCGAAGAGTTTGATTTCGAGACCGCCCAGCGCAAGCAACTGCGCGGCAACATTTACCTCGCCAAGGTCACGCGCGTAGAGCCGTCGCTGCAGGCTGCCTTCATCGAATATGGCGGCAACCGGCACGGCTTCCTGGCCTTCAGCGAAATCCATCCCGACTACTACCAGATCCCGGTCGCCGACCGTCAGGCGCTGATCGAGGCCGACGAGCGCGCCCATCGCGAGGCCGAGGAAGAGCACGAGAACCGCGGCCATCGCCGCCGGTCGCGCCATCGCAATGCCCGCCGCCGCGGCCATGGCGACCGTGTCCAGAGCGAGGTGATCGAGGGTGCCGCCGACGCGCAGACGCAGCCGGCGGCCGAGGCTCACGAGCACCCGGTCGATGCCGAGCATCATGAACATGATGCCGGGCATCACGAGCACGGCGTGGCCGCCTATGAGGGTCACGAGCATGAGGCGCATGACCATGCGCATCACGACGACCATCACCACGATCATGAGCATCACCATGACCATGGTCACGACGATCATGGCCACGATGATCACGATCATCACCTCCACGACCACGATCATACGCACGATCACGACCACGCCGCCGTCGTGAGCCAGGCGCCGGCCGCCGACGCCGCGTCCGACCCCGTCGCTGCGGTGGTCGAAGCCTCCGTTGCGTCAGCCGCGCCGGAATTCGTCGAGACCGCCGAGGTCAATCATGAGCCCGAGCGGACCCATGAGGAGCAGGTCGCGGAAAACGCCGCGCATGCCGACGACGCGCCGCACGGGACTGCCGACGACGTTCACGCCGTGGCCGACGAGCACGGCGTCGCCGAATACGCGACGCTTGCGGACGCAGCCGCGCCCGAGGCCCGGCATGGCGACGATGCCGGCGAAGACGATGATGAGGACGACGGCGAGGAAGGCGAGGAAGAGGATGTCGTCGAGTCCGTCGGCGGCGACGACGTGCTCGAGGAGGTTCCGGAGCGCGCGTTCCGCCCGCGCCGCCAGTACAAGATCCAGGAAGTGATCAAGCGCCGGCAGGTGATGCTGGTGCAGGTCGTCAAGGAAGAGCGCGGCAACAAGGGCGCCGCGCTGACCACGTATCTGTCGCTCGCCGGCCGTTATGCCGTGCTGATGCCCAACACCGCGCGCGGCGGCGGCATCAGCCGCAAGATCACCTCCGCCCAGGACCGCTCGCGGCTGAAGGAAGTGGTGCAGGACCTCGACGTGCCCGAGGGCATGGGGATCATCCTGCGTACCGCTGGCGCCTCCCGCAGCAAGCCGGAGATCAAGCGCGACTTCGAGTACCTGATCCGGATGTGGGAGACGGTGCGCGACCTGACGCTGAAGTCGCAGGCGCCGACCCTGGTCTATGAGGAAGGCTCGCTGATCAAGCGCTCGCTGCGCGACCTCTACAACAAGGAGATCGACGAAATTCAGGTGGCGGGCGAAGCCGGCTACCGTGAAGCGCGCGACTTCATGAAGATGCTGATGCCGGCCAATGTGCGCGCGGTGAAGCAATATCGCGACGGCCAGCCGCTGTTCTCCCGCATGGGCGTCGAAAGCCAGCTCGACGCGATGTTCTCGCCGACCGTGCAGTTGCGCTCCGGCGGCTACATCGTGATCAACCAGACCGAGGCGCTGGTCTCGATCGACGTCAACTCCGGTCGCGCCACGCGCGAGCACCATATCGAGGACACCGCGCTCAAGACCAATCTGGAAGCCGCGGAAGAAGTCGCGCGTCAATTGCGTCTACGCGACCTCGCAGGCCTGATCGTCATCGACTTCATCGACATGGACGAGAAGCGCAACAACCGCGCGGTCGAGCGCAAGCTCTCGGACTGCCTGCGCCAGGACCGCGCGCGGATCCAGGTCGGCCGCATCTCGCATTTCGGTCTCCTGGAAATGTCGCGCCAGCGCATCCGCGCCAGCGTGCTGGAGAGTTCGACCGAGCCCTGCCCGCAATGCGGCGGAAGCGGTCACGTCCGCTCGGTCTCGTCGGTGGCGCTGCAGCTGCTGCGCGGCATCGAAGAAATCCTGATGAAGGGCGCGACTCACAATCTGGTGGTCCGCACCCGCACCGACGTCGCGCTCTACGTGCTCAACCACAAGCGCGGCCATCTGCGCGACCTCGAGGACTCCTTCCGCGTCTCGCTGTCGATCGTGGCCGACGCCACGGTACACGGTCAGCAATCCTACATCATCGATCGCGGCGAGCAGGTGCACACGCTCGAAGCCGCCAAGGCGCTGCTTGCTGCGCAAGCTGCCGCTGCGCCGGCGCAGGTCGATGAGCCGGATGACGAGGAAGAACTGTTCGAGTACGAGGCCGAGATCGAGACCGACGAGACCGAAGGGCTCGTCGACGACCGGACGGCCGGCGAGGAAACGGGCGCCGCCGAGGGTGAAGGCGACGGTCAGCGCCGCAAGCGCCGCCGTCGGCGCCGCGGCCGTGGTGGCGCCAACGAGCCGCGTGACGGCGTCCAGCAGCCGCGCGAGGACGGCGATCTGATGCATGTCCTGCCCGATGGCACCGAGGCGGTTGCCGCGGGCGAAACCGAGGGCGATGAGGACGAAGGCGACGATGCGCAGGGCGCTGCCCGCGACGACCAGGCCGGCAATGGCGATCGCCGCCCGCGGCGCCGTGGACGCCGCGGCGGCCGTCGCCGGCGCGGCAGTGGCGGACCGGAAGACGGTCTCGCCGGATCGATCTCCGATGAGCTGAGCCCGGCGGCAGCACCTGAAGCCACCGACGCGGTCGCCGATTTCGACAACCGCGACGCGGAGCCGGCTCCCTCGCTGGCGCAGCCCGAGTTGTTTGCCCAGCCGACGGAATGGCAGCCGATCGAGGCCGCGCCGGTTGAGGCGATTGCGGCCGCGGCACCCGAGCCCGAAGCCGTTACAGCGCCTGCGGCCGAGGACACGGCGGACGCCGACCGCTCGCAGCGGCGGCGCTCGACGGTGCGCGAAAAGGTCAGCTTCGCGTCGAGCCCGCAACCCGAGACAACACCGGCGCTGGCTCAAAGCCCGGCGGAGGAAGCTGCCCCCGCCCCTGAACCCGCAGCCGCTGCCCCGCAGCCCGCACCGGAGGCCGCCACGGCCGAAGCTCCCGCGCGCAAGGGCTGGTGGTCGCGCCGCTTCGGCGGCGGCGGCAACTAGCGCCACCTGGAAGTTCAAAACGCCCGGTTCACGCCGGGCGTTTTTATTGGACAGGCCATCCGTTCGTCAGGCGCCGGCGTGACGGAGCCTGACGGAGACGGATCCCAATGCAAAGCGCGATCGTTCTTGGCGGCGGCATGGTGGGCGTCAGCACGGCGCTTCACCTGCAACGCCGCGGCTGGTCGGTGACGCTCGTCGACCGCAAGGAACCAGGCCGCGAGACCAGCTACGGCAATGCCGGCATCATCCAGAGCGAGGCGGTGCGGCCCTATCCGATGCCGCGCGATCCGGCCACGCTCGCGAGGATCGCGATGGGGCGCACCAACGACGTGCGCTATCGCCTGGCCTCGTTGCCGCGGCACGCCGGTCCGCTGCTGCGCTATTGGTGGAACTCGACACCCGAGCGGCACCGCGAAGCCACCATCGCCTGGGCACGCCTGATCGCCCACGCCACGGCGGAGCACGACACGCTGATCCGCGATGCGCATGCCGACAATCTGATCCGTCGCGCCGGCTATCGCCTGCTGCATCGCGACCCGGCTGCACTGGAGCAGGCGATCGCCGTCGCCGAGCAGAACCAGCGTGACTTCGGCGTGCAGTTTCGCGTGCTTGACGGCAGCGAGCTCGCCAGGGCCGAGCCGTTGCTGCGCGACGACCTGCCCGGCGCGATCCACTGGCTTGGGCCATGGACCGTGTCGGACCCCGGCGGCCTGGTCTCGGCCTATGCCGGATTGTTCGAGCGTCTCGGCGGCACGCTGCTGCGCGGCGACGCGCAGACATTGACCGAGACCGCAACCGGCTGGTCGGTCGACACGACAGGCGGCCGGATCGATGCCGCCCACGTCGTGGTCACGCTCGGGCCATGGTCACCGCAATTGCTGCGCAAGTTCGGCTACCGGATCCCGCTGGTGCGCAAGCGCGGCTACCATATGCATTACCAGGGCGGCCGCTCGCTCGACCTGCCGCTGGTCGACACCGCGAATGGCTATGCGATGGCGCCGATGGCCAAGGGCATCCGCATCACCACCGGCGCGGAGCTGACCAGCCCCGACGCGCCGGCGACGCCGATCCAGCTTGGCTTCGCCGAAGCGGCCGCACGCGAGCTGATCGAGATCGGCAGCCGCGTCGAGCCCGAGCCCTGGTTCGGCACCCGCCCCTGCACCACCGACATGCTGCCGGTGCTCGGGCCGGCGCCGCGCCATCGCGGGCTATGGGTGAATTTCGGTCACGGCCATCAGGGCTTCACGCTCGGCCCGGCGACGGCGCGGGTGCTGGCCGAAACGATGAACGGCGAGGCATCCTCGGTGGACACCTCGCCGTATCGGCTGGATCGCTTCTGACCGCTGAGGCGGATTTAGTCCGTCGTCAGCGCGGTCTCCATGTCGGTCGGGTCGATCTGCCGGGCGAGATTGGCATTGAGCTTGTCGCGATCGAGCTCGCCCTCCCACCAGGCGACGATCACGCAGGCGACGCCGTTGCCGCACAGATTGGTCAGTGCGCGGCACTCGCTCATGAACTTGTCGATGCCGAGCACGATCGCCATGCCCGGCACGAGCCGCGGATCGACCACCGCAAGCGTTGCCGCCAGCGTGATGAAGCCGGCGCCGGTGATCCCGGAGGCACCCTTCGAGGTCAGCATCGCCACCACCAGGATCGTGAGCTGCTGGCTGAACGAGAGGTCGTAGCCCAGCGCCTGCGCGATGAACAACGTCGCCAGCGTCATGTAGATATTGGTGCCGTCGAGGTTGAACGAATAGCCTGTGGGGACCACGAGGCCGACCACCGACTTCGAGCAGCCGAGACGTTCGAGCTTCTCCATCAATGACGGCAGCGCGCTCTCGGAGGACGAGGTGCCGAGCACGATCAACAGCTCGTCCTTGATGTAGGCCAGGAACCTGAAGATCGAGAACCCCGCGATCCGCGCGATGATGCCGAGCACCACGAGGACGAACAGGGCTGCGGTCAGATAGAACGTCGCGATCAGCCCCATCAGATTGAGGATCGCGCCGGTGCCGAACTTGCCGATGGTGAAGGCCATCGCGCCGAACGCACCGATCGGCGCTGCCCGCATCACGATCGAGATCACGCCGAACACCGCATGCGCGGCGTCGTCGATGAACGAGCGGATGGTGTGGCCGCGCTCGCCGAGGCCCATGATCGCAAAGCCGAACAGCACCGAGAACAGCAGCACCTGCAGGATCTCGCCCTGCGCGAAGGCGCCGACGACGGTGTCCGGAATGATGTGCAGCACGAAGTCGACGCTCTTCTGCGCCTCGGCCTGCTTGGCATAGCCGGCAACAGCTTGGGCGTTCGCCGCCGCATTGCCGAAGCCGGCGCCCGGCTTCACGATGTTGCCGATGAGCAAGCCGATCACCAGCGCAAAGGTCGAGACCACCTCGAAATAGACCAGCGCCTTGACGCCGATGCGGCCGACCTTCTTGGCATCCTGAATATGGGCGATGCCCGACACCACGGTGCAGAAGATGATCGGCGCGATCACCATCTTGATCAGCTTGATGAAGCCGTCGCCGAGCGCCTTGATCCAGTCGTTGGTGGCAATGCCGGGCCACAGCCAGCCGACCAATGCACCGAGCACGATCGCGATCAGAACCTGGACGTAGAGAATCTTGTACCACGGCTTGCTACCGGCAGACGCCGGTGAAGCCGTGGCAACGGTTGCCGCTGCCATGTGTCACTCCCCCTCAGAAATGGCGGAAATAGCCAAGATCAACTTGGCGGTTCAAGTCAAATGGAACTGTGTGGGCCCTGCCGCTTATCCGCGGCGATCTGTCGCGTGCCGCTCCGCCGAAACCAGGCATCGCGCTGCGAAACCCGATCTGGCCGACAAGACGTACCTGGAAGGCTCTTGAAGTTTTCCGGCTATTTAAGCCAATGCGCGATCCGCGCAACTGCTTCCTGCATCTCCGCCGCCGAACGCGCATAGGAAAATCGGATGAAGGCGCGGCCGTGGATCGGATCGAAATCGACGCCCGGGGTCGCTGCGACATGCGCCTTCTCGAGCATCTCGCTGGCGAAGGCGAAGCTGTCGGAGGTGAAGTCGGAGACGTCGGCGTAGAGATAGAACGCGCCATCGGCCGGCAGGAACTTGGTCAGCCCGGCCTTCGGCAGGCCTTCGATCAGGATGCGGCGGTTCTCCTGATAGCCGCGCTTGATCGCTTCCATCTCCTCGCGGCCCTCGAAGGCCGCTTCGGCGGCGATCTGCGACAAGGTCGGAACCGAGATCGACAGGTTCTGCTGCAGCCGCTCGATCGGCCGCACCAGCACGTCGGGCACTACCATCCAGCCGA
Organism: Bradyrhizobium sp. C9; assembly: GCF_002532045.1. GTDB lineage: Bacteria > Pseudomonadota > Alphaproteobacteria > Rhizobiales > Xanthobacteraceae > Bradyrhizobium. The sequence continues at coordinate 42,356 of NZ_NWTG01000020.1, forward strand.
CGCGCCAGCCGGTCATGCAGAAGTACTTCGAGAACGAGTTGATGACGAGCGTGTTCGGCGACAGCTCGGCCGCCGTCACCGCAGGAAACGCGTAGTCGAGGCCGTGATAGATCTCGTCGGAGATGAAGCGGATGCCGGCACTGTCGGCGGCCGCCATCAAGTTCGACAGCGCCTCGCGCGACATCATCGTTCCGGTCGGGTTCGCAGGGCTGCCGACCAGCACGCCCTTCAGCGGTGCCTTGCGATGGGCGGCCAGCAGCGCCTCGCCTGTCAGCGCATGGCGGGTGTCGCCGGAGGTTTCGATCAGCACAGGCTCGCAGCCGAGCGCGGTCAGGATGTGCCGGTAAGGCGGATAGCCCGGCACGGTGACGGCGACCCGGTCGCCCGGCTCGAACATCGCAAGAAACGCCAGGATGAACCCGCCCGACGAGCCCGTGGTGACGATGATGCGCTCCGCATCGACTGCGCAGCCATACGTGTCGCGGTAATGCCGGGCGATGCGCGCGCGCAGACTGGGAATGCCGAGCGCCGAGGTGTAGTCGATCCGCCCGCCGGCCAGCGCGGCCTGCGCAGCGGCAATCGCCGGCTTCGGCGCGCCTTCGGCAGGCTGCCCCACCTCCATGTGGATGACATGGCCGCCGGCGGCCTCGATTCGCGCCGCGGCGGCCATCACGTCCATCACCATGAACGGCGGAACATCGCTCCGGCCGGACGCTGTCAACAGGCTGTTCAGTCGGTCTCTCGGTATCGATTCACGCATGGATTTCTGCTATTGCACGGCCGCTGCCGAATTCGGGTTCCGATACCGGCTACCGCCCCAGACTGGCCGCATTCGGTGGCTCCTTATAACGCTTTCAGACCAAGTGCATACCCGGTTCGCGTGAAGAAGAACTGCAAAAACAACAGACTGTGCCACGCGTCTGATCCGGTCGGATCGGGAACCGGACGTTGCCGCGGCGCGGCCAGCCATCGCCGATAGATCGCCCATGCTGTTCCGCCTCACGCTTCGCACCCGAACCCCCAAGCTGACCGGGTTCAAGCTGACCGCATTGCTGACCGCGGTTGCGCTCGCCGTTGGTCCCGTGGTCCCGGCGCGTGCCCAGCAGAAAGGCCCGCCGGTGCTGCGCGACACCGAGTCCGAGCAGCTGCTGCGCGAATATACCCGGCCGATCCTGCGCGCCGCGGGTCTCGAGAAGCAGAACATCCAGATCGTGATCATCAACGACGGCTCGTTCAACGCCTTCGTCGCCGACGGCCGCCGCATCTTCGTCAATTACGGCGCGCTTCTGCAATCGGAGACGCCAAACCAGATCATCGGCGTGCTGGCGCATGAGACCGGCCATCTGGCCGGCGGCCATCTCGCCAAGATGCGCGAGCAGCTGGCGCAGGCGCAGACCCAGATGATCATCGCGATGCTGCTCGGCGTCGGTGCGCTGGCCGCTGGCGCTGCCGGTGGCGGCGTTGGCAACGGCCTCTCCAGCGCCGGTGCCGCCGCGATCTCGGCGCCGCAGTCGGTCATTCAGCGCACGCTGCTGTCTTACCAGCGCCAGCAGGAGGAAAACGCCGACCGCGCCGGCGTCAAGTTCCTGAACGCGACCGGCCAGTCCGCCAAGGGCATGTACGAGACGTTCAAGCGCTTCACCGACGAGAGCCTGTTCGCCGCGCGCGGTGCCGACCCCTATCTGCAATCGCACCCGATGCCGGTCGATCGCGTTTCCGCGCTGGAGGAGCTGGCGCGCTCGAGCCCCTATTGGGACAAGAAGGACGATCCGGCGCTGCAGCTGCGTCACGACATGATGCGCGCCAAGATCTCGGGCTTCATGGAGCGGCAGGACACGGTCTACCGCCGCTATCCGCTGTCCAACACCAGCATGCCGGCGCGCTATGCACGTGCGATCACCACCTATCTGCACGGCGACCTGCGTTCGGCGATCGCGCAGATCGACGGCCTGATCCAGGCCCAGCCCAACAATCCCTATTTCTACGAATTGCGCGGCCAGGCGCTGCTCGAAGGCGGCCGGCCGGCGGAGGCCATCGCGCCGCTGCGCCGCGCGGTGCAGCTCTCCGGCAGCTCACCGCTGATCGAGATGCTGCTCGGCCAGGCGCTGGTCGCCTCCGACAACAAGGCCTACACCGACGATGCGATCAACATGCTGCGCGCCGCCGTTGCGCGCGAGCCGGAGGCGCCGCTCGGCTATACCCAGCTCGCGATGGCCTATGGCCGCAAGGGCGACTATGCCCAGGCCGACCTTGCCTCGGCGCAGGCCGCCTATCTGCGGGGCGACAACAAGACCGCCCGCGAACTTGCCTCGCGCGCCAAGACGCGGTTCGCGATCGGCACGCCCGGCTGGGTCAAAGCTGACGACATTGTGAGCGCCAAGCCCATGCCGGGTCAGAAAAACAACTAGAAATAAACCGTAGTTCCATACAACGATCACCGAAACCGGCCCGCGGCCCTGCCGTATTTCGGGCCACCTCGAACAAGGATTTTGCCATGCCAGCGCTTCGTTTTCTCGCCCCTGCCTTGCTCGCGCTCGGCATTTGCGCCGCGCCGCTCACTGCGTCCGCGCAGAGCTTCAACGACACCCAGCGCGGCGACATCGAGACCATCGTGCGCAACTACCTGATCGCGCATCCCGAGGTGCTCGAAGAGGCGATGAACGAGCTCAGCAAGCGGCAGGCTGCCGCCGAAGCCGAGAAGCATGAGCAGAGCGTCGCCAAGAACGCCGACACGATCTTCAACTCGCCGCGCGGCGTCATGCTCGGCAACAAGGATGGCGACGTCACCTTCGTCGAGTTCTTCGATTACAACTGCGGCTACTGCAAGCGCGCGATGTCCGACATGCTCGACCTGATGAAGTCGGATCCGAAGCTGAAGGTCGTGCTGAAGGAATTCCCGGTGCTGAGCCAGGGTTCGGTCGAGGCGGCGCAAGTCGCGGTCGCCGTGCGCATGCAGGATCCGACCGGCAAGAAGTATCTCGAGTTTCACCAGAAGCTGCTGGGCGGCCGCGGCGCCGCCGACAAGGCGCGCGCGCTGGCGGTCGCCAAGGACGTCGGTCTCGACATGACCAAGCTCGAGAAGGACATGGCAAGCCCCGAAGTGAAGGCGACTATCGAGGAGAACTTCCGCCTCGCCGAATCCATGGGCATGAACGGCACGCCGAGCTACGTGATCGGCAAGCAGGTCGTGATCGGCGCCGTCGGCGTCGACGGTCTCAAGGAGAAGATCGGCATTGCCCGCTGCGGCAAGGCGACCTGCTGATCGTCGCTTCGACAGCGCTCATCCATCCAAGCAAGATCCGGCTGCCAGGCAGCCGGATTTTTTGTTTGCGGCACCGAACCGCTTCCGCGCTGGGCGCAACCAAGGGGCATCACCAACAACGGAAGTCGCGCGCCGTGCCCCTGGCCCTGCCAACCCTTGTCCCGCCAACTCTTGGCTACGATCTCACACTCCTGAAGACCGCTCCGCAACGTGGCACCGACCGCGATCATGGCTGGTGCTACGGCCTGCCACCGGGCATTCGCGCCGAGCAATGGCCGCTCAGTCCCCATGACGGCTTTCCGATGCAGCACTGCTTCACGCTGCGCGTCCCGACGCAGTACCGCGCCAAGGGTGACGCCTATGTCGCGCTCGCCATGTTCGCCGATCAGCAATATGACGAACCCGACGAGATCGACGCGGTCGCGCAATATCTCGCGGCAGAGACCATCGCGCGTCCATCCGATCCCAATCTGCTCCCCTACTTCGCCTATCGAAAGAACCGTCATCCGATGGAGTTTCGGATGAAGGACATCATCGACCACAATTTTGCGGCGATCTGGCTCACCGAGATCGAGTTCGCAGGGCCGTTCTGCCGGCCGCCGGAGCTTGTCGGCAATCCGTTGCTGGAAAACAATCCGCCTCCGCGCTGGCTCGTGAAGGGCGCGGCGCGCACCGCGTTCGACGTCAATGTCGGCCGCTCCCGGCGCATCGACGAGCTGGAGAAGACATACTGGTACCGCCTGTTCGGCGGCATCCCTGAGACCGGGCACCACGCCTACGGCATCGCCCTTGCGCCGCGCGACGACGATCCCAATGTCGGCAAGCCGCCGCGCGATCATCTGCTGCACAAGGGCGAGCTCGGCGACTACATCGCGCCTTACGACGAGCAAGGCAGAGCACGCGGTCTCGAGCGGTTGCACGGCCGCAACCATCTCGGCGGCACGATGTTTCCGAACCAGTGGACGCCGAAATACAGCGCGACCTATCTCGAGATCGAGGAACATTTCGGTGGTTTCAATTTCGGCGGCGGCAACGGCCAGCTCGATCTTGCGAGTATGGAGTTCGACTGGGCCTGCGGTTGAAGCGCGAATTGTTCATCGCGCATTCACACAGGAAACAAACCGCGGGGAACCGCAAATCAACAGGAACATCGCACATCCTCTCCCGTTGTCGGCGCGGGCAATGCTGAAGAACGAGGAGGAATATGATGTCTAAACGCTTTCTTATTTCGGTCGCTGCGGCGGCGCTGATCGCCGGTACCGGTTTCGCGAATGCACAGAGCGCCGGCGGCGCCAACAAGGAGACCGGGGCCGGTGGTGGCGCGACCGTGCAGCACAGTGCGCCATCCGGTGGCGCATCGTCGGGCACCATGCAGCGCGATACGGGCGGCATGAAGGGTTCGGAGCACTCCACGACCGGCGAGTCGTCTTCAGGGATGAAGAGTGACCCGTCGGGCATGAAGGGGGCCGAGTCCGAAAAGTCCGGCGCCGCCACCAAGGGCGCGCAGGAGAACACGCAGAAGTCGAAGGGCATGAGCTCGGAGAACGATGCGACCAAGGGCTCCAAGGACAGCTCGAAGGACATGAAGGCCGAAGGCCGCGACAAGAGCGGCAACATGAAGGCCGAGGAGCACGACAAGAGCGGCAAGATGAACAACGCCGCCGAGAGCCGTGACAAGAGCGGCGCCACCACCAACCAGAACGCTCAGACCAAGAGCCCGACCGACACCAACCGCGCCCAGAGCAACGACACCAGCCGCAGCCAGACGACCACCGGCAACGCGGCGACGTCGGCCACCGCGGCGCCGCCGGCCGAGAAGCGCACCCAGATCTCGACCGCGATCAAGTCGGAGCACGTCACTGAAGTCACCAACGTTAACTTCAACGTGTCGGTCGGCACCCGCGTCCCGGCAGACGTGCATTTCTACCCGGTGCCGGAACGCGTCGTGACGATCTATCCGCAGTGGCGCGGCTACGAGTTCATCCTGGTCCACGGCCGCTACATCATCGTGCAGCCGGAGACCCACGAGATCGTCTACATCATCGAGGGCTGACCTCGGCCTCGGCGCGAGCGGTGCCATGACGGGCCCTCGCCTCGATCTCAACCCCGCCCCCTCAGGGGCGGGGTTTTTGCATGCGGCCGCAGAGCGCAGGCGCCGGTGGATGGCTGGCGGGAGCGCAGCCGACAGGCTGCCCACCTCCGGGTTTGGTTAATCAGCGATTTCCGCAGGTTATGGCAGCTATCTAACAGGGTGGAGGAAGCTGTTGAAGACGTTCCGATTTCACCTAAAGACTTCCCCTGCGGCCGGTTGTTACCTATAACCCGGCCCACTTTCCCCTCCGCCGGAACCTTTGGCAGGAATCTCTGGAATGGCTGCTGCCGCAACGATCTATGTGCTGAACGGCCCGAACCTCAACTTGTTGGGGACGCGCGAGCCGGAGACCTACGGCCATGCCACCCTCGCCGACGTCGAGAAGCTGTGCGCGGACACCGCGCGCCAGTTCGGCTTGACCGCCGACTGTCGGCAGTCCAACCGCGAGGGCGAACTGATCGACTTCATCCATGAGGCCCACGGCAAGAAGGCGGTCGGCATCATCATCAACGCCGGCGGCTACTCTCATACCTCGATCGCGCTGCATGACGCGCTGGTTGCGGTCAAGATCCCGGCTGTCGAGGTCCATGTCAGCAACATCCACGCCCGCGAGAGCTTCCGGGACCATTCGTTCACTGCTAAAGCCGCCTTCGCGTCACTCTGCGGCTTCGGCATCGACGGCTACCGGCTTGCGATCATCGGCCTCGCCACCAGGATCGGTGCGAAGACCGATGCCAAGCCAAAGACTTAATCGTCAATCCTGACGTTCCCCGTCACCAGACAGAGATTTCGGATCAAACAACATGGCGCGCCAGCCAGACGACAAATCAGCCGCAAAGTCCAAGAACGACTCCAAGAACGACGCCCGGAGCGACGACAGCGTCCTCATCCGCGAGCTCGCGCTGCTGCTTGCTGAGACCAACCTCACCGAGATCGAGATCGAACGCGCCGGCCTGCGCGTCCGGGTCGCACGCAACATCAGCATCGCCGCATCCGTTCCGTCAGCCGCGCATGCGGTTGCCGCGCCGGTGGCAGTGCCGGCTGTCGCGGTTGCGGCCGCCACCGATATGGCAAAGCACCCGGGTGTCGTGCCCTCGCCGATGGTCGGCACCGCCTATTGGGCTCCGGAACCCGGCGCCAAGCCGTTCATTGAAGTCGGCACCAAGGTCACGGCAGGCCAGACGCTTCTGATCATCGAGGCGATGAAGACGATGAACCAGATCCCGTCGCCGCGCGCGGGCACCGTGACGCAGATCCTCGTCGAAGACGGCCAGCCGGTCGAATTCGGCGAGCCGCTCGTCATCATTGAATAGCTTCCGTCAACGTCAGGCGCTGCGATGTTCGACAAGATCCTCATAGCCAATCGCGGCGAGATCGCGCTTCGCGTGCTCCGGGCCTGCAAGGAGCTCGGCATCTCAACCGTCGCGGTGCATTCCACCGCCGACGCTGACGCCATGCATGTACGGCTCGCCGACGAGAGCGTCTGCATCGGCCCGCCGCCGTCGAAGGATTCCTACCTCAACATCCCGGCCCTGCTGGCCGCCTGCGAGATCACCGGCGCCGACGCCGTGCATCCCGGCTACGGCTTCCTGTCCGAGAATGCGCGCTTCGCCGAGATCCTCGCCGATCACAATCTGGGCTTCATCGGACCGAAGGCCGAGCACATCCGCCTGATGGGCGACAAGATCGAGGCCAAGAAGACTGCCAAGCGCCTCGGCATTCCCGTGGTGCCCGGCTCGGACGGCGCAGTGACGGCGGACGACGACGCCATGGCGATCGCCAAGGAGATCGGCTTCCCGGTGCTGGTGAAGGCGGCGGCCGGTGGCGGCGGCCGCGGCATGAAGGTCGCCCACACCGAGGCGGACCTTGCGCTGGCGCTCACGACCGCGGCCAACGAGGCCAAGTCGGCATTCGGCGACGCCTCGGTCTATCTGGAGAAATACCTGCAGAAGCCGCGCCACATCGAGATCCAGATTCTCGGAGACGGCCGCGGCGGCGCCATCCATCTCGGCGAGCGCGACTGCTCGCTACAGCGCCGTCACCAGAAGGTCTGGGAGGAAGGCCCCTCGCCCGTGCTTGCGGCAGCGGCACGCGCCAGGATCGGCGAGACCTGCGCCAAGGCGATGCGGGACATGAAGTATCTCGGCGTCGGCACCATCGAATTCCTCTACGAGGACGGCGAGTTCTATTTCATCGAAATGAACACGCGCATCCAGGTCGAGCATCCCGTCACCGAAAGCATCACCGACATCGATCTGGTGCTGGAGCAGATCCGGATCGCCGCCGGCGGCGAGCTTCCGGCCAAGCAGAGCGACATCGCGATCATCGGCCACGCCATCGAGTGCCGCATCAATGCGGAGAACCCGCAGACCTTCCGCCCCTCGCCCGGACGGATCACGCAATTCCATGCGCCGGGCGGCCTGGGCGTGCGGATCGATTCCGCCGTCTATCAGGGCTACGTGATTCCGCCCTATTACGACTCGCTGGTCGGCAAGTTGATCGTACACGGCAAGACCCGCAGCGAATGCCTGATGCGGCTGCGCCGGGCGCTGGACGAGATGGTGGTCGACGGCATCGAGACGACGCTGCCGCTGTTCCGCGCGCTGGTGCGCGAGCCCGACATCATCGAGGGCGACTATCACATCCACTGGCTGGAGCAGTATCTTGCCGGCCAGCCATCCGACGCCCCGAAATAGTTTGGAACTTTGTGGAACCCAGCGCCCTGCTCAAACGTACTAACGTATTGAAGGGTTATTGGCTTTCCACGGGGACGCATTGAATCCCACTCCCGCGAAGAGATCGTCGTGACACAAGTTTCACGACGCCGGTCCACGTTGCAGACCCTGCTGCTTTCGGCGGGATTTTTCGTGCTGGTCGCGGTCAGCGTGGCGTCTGTCCTGCTGGTCAACAAGGCGCGTGAAGACAACGCCCTGGTGGTCCATACGGTCGAGGTCGAGAGCCAGGTTGCCAGCCTGCTGGTCGACATCAGGCGCGCCGAAAGCGCGACCAGGGCCTATCTGCTGACGTCAGCACCACAATACCTGTCCGAGTACCGATCGGCCGCGGCAGCGCTCCCAGCCGCGCTCGGCCATCTCCAGATGATGACCGTCGACAATCCGGCGCAGGTCGCCAACGCCGCGAAGCTGAGAGCCGCCGTCGAGCAGCGGCTGGCCGAGTTCGCCCTCAGCATCGAACGCGTCAACAACAACGACACCGCGACCAGCGTCGACGTCCTGCGCAAGAGCACATCGACCGACGCGCTGGAAGCGATCGCCCGGATCGGCCGCGACATGCGCACCGAGGAGGACCGCCTGCTGGCGGCGCGCACCGCAACCGCGGACAGGACCCAGGTGCTCGCCTCCTCCGTCACCATCGCCGGCTCCTGCATGGTCCTGGCGCTCGCCGCCATCTCGCTCGTGCTGCTGCGGCAATCGTCGCGGGCGCGCGACGACGCCGAGGCCAAGCTGCGCGACAGCAACGTCAATCTCGAGACCATCGTCGACGAACGAACCGCCGACCTGCGCGAGGCCAACGAGGAAATCCAGCGCTTCGCCTACATTGTCAGCCACGACCTGCGCTCGCCGCTGGTCAACATCATGGGCTTCACCAGCGAGCTGGAGGAGTTGCGTGGCGACATCTTCAGACGCATCGCCACGCTCAATCGCACCGCATCGCTGGCCCCGGCGATGGAAGACGCGACCGATGCGGCCGAGCCCGAGCTCGAAGGCTCCGACAAGCAGCTATCCGACGAATTCAACGAATCGCTCGGCTTCATCAAATCGTCGATCGCCAAGATGGACCGCCTGATCAGCGCCATCCTCAATCTCACCCGTGAGGGCCGCCGCGAGTTCAAGCCGGAGCGGATCGATCTGCGCGAGCTGATCGACGGCATCGTCAAGACGGTCGCGCATCAGGCGGCCGAGGCCAATGCGACCGTCGAGATCGGCGCTTTGCCTGATATCGTCAGCGACCGCCTCGCGCTGGAGCAGATCTTCTCCAACCTGATCGACAATGCGCTCAAATACCTCAAGAGCGGCGTCCCCGGCGCGATCGCGATCGAGGGCCGCACCAAGCTGGGCTTTGCGATCTTCGAGGTCACGGACAATGGCCGCGGCATCGATCCGAAGGACCACCAGCGCATCTTCGATCTGTTCCGCCGTGCCGGAACCCAGGACAAGCCCGGTCAGGGCATCGGGCTTGCCCATGTCCGCGCACTTGTGCGCAGACTAGGCGGCACCATGTCGGTAGCATCGGAACTTCACAACGGCAGCACATTCACGATCACGCTGCCCATCAAATGGTCAGGCAAGAACGCAGGCAGGAACCGGGATAAGGAATCATGAGCGATCCAGTCACCATCATCATGATCGAGGACGACGAGGGCCATGCCCGCCTGATTGAGCGGAATATCCGGCGCTCAGGTGTCAACAATGAGATCATCCCGTTCACCAACGGTACAGAGGCCGTGACCTACCTGTTCGGCAAGGATGGCAGCGCGGTCGAGCGCAAGGGCCAGGCCCTGCTCATCCTGCTTGATCTCAATCTGCCTGACATGACCGGCATCGATATTCTGAAGCGGGTCAAGGAGAACAAGCATCTCAAGGCGACGCCGGTGGTCGTGCTGACCACGACCGACGACTCCCAGGAGATCAAGCGTTGCTACGAACTCGGCTGCAACGTCTACATCACCAAGCCGGTGAACTACGAAAGCTTTGCCAACGCCATTCGCCAGCTTGGCCTGTTCTTTTCCGTGATCCAGGTGCCGCCAGCTTCCCTATGACCAGCGCAACACCGACACTGCTCTATATCGACGACGACCCGGCGCTGGCGCGCCTGGTCGAACGCGGGCTGACGCGCGCGGGCTACAAGGTCGTGCACGCCGCAAGCGGCCAGGACGGCCTCGACCGGCTCGCCCAGGGCGGCATCGACGTCGTCGCGCTCGACCAGTACATGCCCGGCCTCGACGGGCTGGAGACCCTGGAGCAGATCCTCAAGATTGCGGACGCACCGCCGGTGGTGTTCGTGACCGCCTCGCAGGATTCGGCGATCGCGGTCACCGCGCTGAAGGCCGGCGCGGCGGACTATCTGGTCAAGGACGTCAGGGGCGAATTCATCCCCCTGCTCCAGGTCGCGGTGAACGGCGCGATCCGGCGCGCCGCGATCCAGAAGGCGCGCGACGAGGCCGAGGCCGAGGTGCACGCCTCGCGCGACCGCTACGCCGCGCTCGCCGCCGAGCGCGAGGTTCTGCTGCGCGAGGTCAACCATCGCGTCGGCAATTCGTTGCAGATCATTGCCTCGCTGCTGCATCTGCAAGCCAATTCCGCCAGCGAGCAGGACGTCAAGGCGGCGCTCACCAATGCGATGGGCCGTGTCGCCGCCGTCGCGCAGGTGCATCGCCGCCTCTACACCTCGCACGACTTCAAGACCGTGATGCTCAACCAGTATCTCGAGGCGCTGCTCGAAGATCTCAGGCGATCGGCCGAAGGCAACAAGATGTCGCGGCTGACGCTGAAGGCCGACCCGGTCGAGATCGATCCGGACCGTGCGGTCGCGATCGGGATCATCGTCAACGAACTGGTGATGAACGCCGTGAAATACGCCTATCCCGACGGCGCCGGCCCGATCCATGTCGAGCTGAAGCCGAACGCGGACGAATTGCAGCTTGCGATCAGCGATGAAGGCGTCGGCTTCGCCGACAAGGCCGATCCACGCGGCACCGGCATGGGCCAGCGCATCGTCGCGGCGATGGCCGTCAAGCTCGACGCCAGCGTCGAGCGCGACCCCAGCCAGAAGGGCACCCGCTTCGTGGTGCGGTTCGCCCGCGTCACCCCCGCGCCGGCGAAATCGACAAGCATCGCCGCCAGTTAGGCCGCTGATGGTGGCGGATTGATCGAATTTTCGTGTCGGCGTTAACGGTCGCGTCACCGCGTTGTTCGATCGCAGCCGCCTGCCCTGACCGGGTTAAGACAAATCTGGGCATTGCTTGCCATGCTTTTCCCCCAGCTTGGCAGGAACGGCACGATGTTCGAGCGCAGGGTGGTTTTTGGAAAGAAGCAGGCGACCGCGGGCGACCCTGGGGAGCCCTTGCGTCCGGCACCGGGTGCCGACAGCGCGGCACCCGCCTTTCACAAGAGGCAGTGGGAAGATCCGCGGATCGGGCCGATGCTGCGCGATGCGGGGTTCGTGCCCGACGACGCAGCCAGCGTCGTGCCTGCGGCGGACAATCGCCTCGCCGTGTTCGCTGCGGCCAACCAACGTCTGCAGGAGCGCACCGAGAGTTTCAACCGTGACATGACGGCGCGCCACGGCTACTGCCGTGCGTTGCCGTTCCTGGTCATCGACCACAAGATCTGGGACGGGCCGCACGGCGCGTTTCTCTACGCGCAGCTGGATCTGATCGGCTACGACGAGTGGAACGTGATCATGCTGGCGGAGGATCCGCAGACCACGGAGACATGCGGCCTGGCTGGCCATCCCGGCTTCCTTCCGGCGGTGACGCAGCTCATGACCGAGCATGTGATCGCGTGGGAGGCGCGGCACAACGCCCTGCTCCAGGAATTCGGAATGACCGCGAGCGGCGGCCACCGCGTCCCGCACGAGCAATATGAAATGGAAAAGGACGCGCTGCGCCGGGAGATCATCGACAAGGCCGGCCGGATGAAGCTGCGCATCATCGACGACCTTCTGAGCAAGGGCTAGAGCGTTTTCGAGCGAAGTGGACACCGGTTCGCGTGAAGAAAACGCATCAAAGCAGAATCTAGAGCTTCGGTTCTGATTCAATCAGAACAGAAGCTCTAGAAGCGCCTTCTGCTCCCGAGCACCTCAATCGTGCGCGTCGCGGTGCCGCCGCGTGCGATGCGGACGGCAATCCTGGCATGGCGCGCCGAAGATCACCTGCGACGGATAGGGCCGCGCGGAGTGATACGGCGTCGAGCCGAACAGGCCCGCCGCGCCGAAGCCCGCGCTGAAGGGATCGGCGGCGAAGCTGCCCGGAAACGAGCCGTTGCTGCGGAAGTCGCGATCGTCGTTCCTGCCGTCGAAATACGCACCGCCGGTGCTGCCGTAACGCAGCGGCCGTTGCGGTGCCAAGTCATGAGACAGGTTCTGGGCCGAGGCAGCGGCCGTGCCGAGCGCGATGGCAGCGCAGGCGATCAGTGCTCTGATGGCGGTCATGGCCAGGGCCCTCATTGCGGAATGGTGCCCCAATCGCCCTTCCAGGCGATCAGGCGTCCCTTGCCGAACTGCAGATAGAGCCCGTCGCTGCGCCGCGACAGCACACTGCCCCTGATGTTCGGTAGCGCGACGAACAATTCATTGCCCGGCGTGCCGCGAACGTAGTTCAGGGGGACGCCGAGCGACTGGCTGGCCTGGTCGGCGCTCATGCCGAAGGCGAGCGGAACGCTGCTCGGTGGCCGTTGCTGCGCGCGGGCCGCGCCGGCCGGCGCGCCGAGCGCGATGACGAGAGTAACGACGAAGAGTGCGGAAAACCGCTGCATGACCGACCTCATGGCACTGCCGCCGCGAGCGTACCGGCCGGCGTCCAGCCGCCGCCGAGCGCCTGGAACAGGCTGCTCGCCGCCAGCAGCTTGTTGAGCCGCACCGACACCAGATTGAGTTCGGCCGTGAACAGCGTCTGCTGGGTCTGCAGCACCGTGATGAGATTGACGGTGCCGCCGCGCAGCTGCGTCTCGGAGACCTCGAACGCCTTGCGCGAGCTCGCCACCACGTCGGACTGCAAGCGCTCCTGCAGCGTATACTTCTGCAACGCGATCAGCGCCTTCTCGACATCGGCAAAGGCCGACAGCACCGCCTTGCGATAGGCCTGCAGGTTTTGCAATTGCTGGCCCTTGGCGAGCTTGAACTGGCTCTCCAGCAGGAAGCCGTCGAACAGCGGCTGGGTCAGCCCTGCGGCGAGCGTGTAGTACCAGGCGCCCGGCGCGAACAGCGAGGCGAGCGCCGCGCTCTGGAAGCCTGTGGTGCCGGTCAGCTGGATTTGCGGGAAGAACGCCGCGCGCGCCGCATCGACGCTGAAATTGGAGGCCGCGAGCTGCGCCTCGGCCTGCCGCACGTCAGGCCGCTGGTAGAGCAATTCCGACGGCATCCCCGGCGTGATGCGCGGCACCGAGATCTGCGTGGTGCTGCCGCCGCGCACCGAAAAATCGGCCGGCGCGCGCGCCACCAGCAGCGCGAGCGCCGCAGTGTTCTGTCCCAGCGTCACCTCGAGCGGCGGGATCGCCGCGCGCTGCGTGGCGACCAGCGCCTCCTGCTGCGACAGATCAAGCTGCGAGGCGGTGCCGCCGGCAAATTGCGACTTGATCAAGGCCAGGATGCGCTCGGCCGCGGCCAGATTGCGCCGGGTGGCCTTGATCTGGTCCTGCGCCGCCAGCACCTGGAAATAGGTGTTGGCCACCGTCGCCATCGTGGTCAGTGCGACCACCTCGCGATTGTAGCGGGCGACCGTCGCGCTCTCTTCCGACGCCGACAGCGTCGCGCGATTCTTGCCCCAGAAGTCGACGATATAGCTCGCGCTCAGCCCCAGACTGTACTGCGAGAACGTCCCGCTGCTCCCGCCGAGCAATGAACTCGATCCCGTCGCGACCTTCTGACGCTCGGCATTCGCCGATCCCGAGATCGACGGCAGCAGCGCCGCGCCGGACACCCCGGCCTGCGCGTCGGCCTGCACGATCTGGGCGATCGCCACCGCGATATCGAGATTGTATTGCTGCGCGGATTCCATCAGCCCGGTCAGCTCGGGCGAGCGGAAGCCGCGCCACCAGGCGAGCGCCGGGACGGCGGCGTCGGCATCGCCCTTGGCGGCGGCGCGATAGCTCGCCGGCACTTCGAGGCTCAGCTCGGGCTTCTCCACCCCGGGAATGCAGCCCGTCAGGCCAAGGCTCAGACCAAGGCCAAGGCCGCCGAACGCGGCCATGCGCCGAAACCGGACCGGTTTCCGCAAGATTCGAAAACTATGCAACGCTGCACCTGTCGGCATTTACTCGCCCGGTTGAAGTGAGGAGCCCGGCATCGGCATGGCGCTGCCGCGGCGGACGCGCTGGGCCCACAAGCGGAACCGGTCGAGATAGAGGTAGATGACCGGCGTCGTGTAGAGCGTCAGGACCTGGCTCAGGATCAGGCCGCCGACGATGGCGATGCCGAGCGGCTGCCGCAGCTCGCCGCCGTCGCCCATCCCGACGGCGAGCGGCACGGCGCCGAACAGCGCGGCCATCGTCGTCATCATGATGGGACGGAAGCGCAGCAGGCATGCCTCCTTGATCGCCTCGATCGGCTCCAGCCGGCGCCTGCGTTCCGCGTCCAGCGCAAAGTCGATCATCATGATGGCGTTCTTCTTCACAATGCCGATCAGCAGGATGACGCCGATCAGCGCCATGATACTGAACTCGGTCTTGAATGCCATCAGCGCCAGCAAGGCACCCACACCTGCGGAGGGCAGTGTGGACAAGATGGTCAGCGGATGGACGTAGCTCTCATAGAGCACGCCCAGCACGATGTAGATCGTGACAATTGCCGCCAGGATCAGGAACGGCTGGTTGCTCAGCGAGTCCTGGAACGCTTTTGCGGAGCCCTGGAAGGTGCCGCGGATCGTGGCCGGGACGCCGATCCGGTTCATGGTCGCCTCGATGCTGCCGACCGCAGTGCTCAGCGACACGTTCGGCGGCAGGTTGAACGAGATGGTGTTGGCGACGAGGAGGCCCTGGTGATTGACCGCGAGCGGCGTCGCGCCCTGCTTGAACGCCGCCACCGCCGACAGCGGGATCATGGTCTCGCTGTTGGTCGAAACCGCCGATCCGGTCGAGGCCACGCCCTTGCCGGTCGAACCGATCGAGTTGGTAGCCTGGTTGCGCGCGGCCTGGGCATTGGCCGAACTGGCCGCGCTCGAGGTTCCCGGCGCCACCACGGTGCCAGCCACCGCGTTGGTCGATTGCGAGCCGCCGACCGATCCGCCCGACGTGCTGATGTAGACGTCCTTCAGCGTCTCGGGGTTCTGCCAGTAGCGCGGCGCGACCTCCATGATGACATGGTACTGGTTGCGCGCGACATAGATCGTCGACACCTGACGCTGGCCGAAGGCGTCGTAGAGGGTGTTGTCGATCTGGCTCACCGTGATGCCGAGCCGGGCCGCCGCGTCGCGGTCGATCACGAGGTCGGATTCCAGGCCCTTGTTCTGCTGGTCGCTGTTGACGTCGGCGAGGTTCGGATCGCGCTGCAGGGCCGCCGCGATCTTCGGCGTCCAGTCATTGAGCTCCTCCAGCGTCGAACCCTGTAGCGTGTACTGATACTGCGCGTTCGAGGCCCTGCCCCCGACCCTGATGTCCTGCACCGCCTGCAGGAACAGGCTCGCGCCGGGCACCACCGCCATCTCGCGGCGCAACCGTGAAATCACGCCGTCGGCGCCGATCTTGCGCTGGTCAAGCGGACGCAGCGAGACGAACACGAAGCCGGAATTGGTCTGACCGCCGCCGGTGAAGCCGACCACCGTCTCCACCGCCGGGTCCTTCTGGATGATGCCGACGAACTGCGCGAGCTTCTGCTGCATCAGCTGGAACGACACGCTCTGGTCGGCCTGGATCGAGCCGACCAGCCGGCCGGTATCCTGCTGCGGAAAGAAACCCTTCGGAATCACATCGTAGAGATAGAAGTTGAGGCCGAACACCGCCGCCAGGATCAGCATCACCGAGAGCGGATGCCGCAGCGCCGCGGTCAGCGTCCTGCGGTAGAAATTGAGCATCGTCTCGAAGAAGCGCTCGCTGGCCCAATAGAGCCGGCCGTGGCCGCCGCGATCCGGCTTGAGCAGCACGGCGCACATCATCGGCGTGGTCGCCAGCGACACCGCAAGCGAGATCAGGATCGAGATCGAGATCGTCATCGCGAATTCGCGGAACAGCCGCCCGACGATGCCGGCCATCAAGAGGATCGGGATGAACACCGCGATCAGCGAGATGCTCATCGACAGCACGGTGAAGCCGACCTCGTTGGCGCCCTTCAGCGCCGCCTCCAGCGGGCTCAGGCCCTCCTCGATATAGCGGGTGACGTTCTCCAGCACCACGATGGCATCGTCGACCACGAAGCCGGTCGCGACCGTCAGCGCCATCAGCGACAGATTGTCGAGGCTGTAGCCGATCAGGTACATCGCCCCGAAGGTCGCCACCAGCGACACCGAGACCGCCACGACAGGGATGAAGGTGGCGCGCAAATTGCGCAGGAACGCGAACACCACGATGATGACCAGCATCACCGCCAGCACCAGCGTCCGTTCGACGTCGCGGAGCGAGGTGCGGATGGTCGTCGAGCGGTCAACCGCCAAGCCGATGTCGATCGCCGGCGAAATCGATGCCTGCAATTGCGGCATCAGCCCCTTCACCAGGTCGACGGTCGAGATGATGTTGGCGTTCGGCTGGCGGTAGAGGATGAGCAGCACCGCGGGCTTGCCGTTGGCGAGCCCGGCATTGCGCAGGTTCTCGACGCCGTCGGCCACCTCGCCGACATCGGAGAGGTGAACCGGCGCGCCGTTGCGATAGGCCACGATCAGCGATCTGTAGTCGTCGGCCTTGTTGGCCTGGTCGTTGGCGTAGACCTGGTAGCGCTGGTCGCCGACATCGATGCCGCCCTTGGGGCTGTGGGCGTTGGCGCTCGACAGCGCCGCGCGGACGTCTTCCAGACCGATGCCGTATTTGTAGAGCGCCTGCGGGATCAGATCGACGCGCACGGCGGGCAGCGAGCTGCCGCCAACCACGACCTCACCGATGCCCTCGACCTGCGACAGCTTCTGCGCCAGCACCGTGGAGGCGGCGTCGTAGAGAGCGCCGCGAGTCAGCGTGTCCGACGTCAGCGTCAGAATCAGGATCGGCGCGTCGGCCGGGTTGACTTTGCGATAGGTCGGATTGCTGCGCAGGCTGGTCGGCAGATCGGCCCGCGCCGCGTTGATCGCGGCCTGCACGTCCCGCGCTGCGCCGTTGATGTCGCGGTTGAGACCAAACTGCAGCGTGATCCGGGTCGAGCCGACCGAGCTCGACGACGTCATTTCAGTCACATCGGCGATCTGGCCGAGATGCCGCTCAAGCGGGCTGGCGACCGTGGTGGCGACGTCCTGCGGGCTGGCACCGGGCAGCGTCGCCTGCACCGAGATGGTCGGGAAATCCACCTGCGGCAGCGGCGACACCGGCAGCTTGAAGAACGCGACAAGGCCCGCCGCCGCAAGCCCGAACGTCAACAGCGTGGTTGCGACCCGCCGGCGGATGAAGGGCGTTGACGGATCCATGGCTCAACGCGACCCGCTCGCCTCGCCGACCTCGTCCGCCCGCCCGGCAAACCGCAGCGCCAGGCGATCGAACCAGAGATAGATCACCGGCGTCGTGAACAGGGTCAGCAGCTGGCTCACCAAGAGGCCGCCGACGATCGAGATACCGAGCGGATGCCGCAGCTCGGAGCCGGCGCCGCTGCCGAGCATCAGCGGCAGCGCGCCGAGCACGGCTGCCATCGTCGTCATGATGATCGGCCGGAACCGCAACAGGCAGGCCTGGTAGATCGCCTCCCGCGGCGGCTTGCCCTCGTTGCGCTCGGCATCAAGCGCGAAGTCGATCATCATGATCGCGTTCTTCTTCACGATGCCGATCAGGAGGATGATGCCGATGATCGCGATGATGGTGAGGTCCTGGCCCGCCATCATCAGCGCCAGCAGCGCGCCGATGCCGGCGGAAGGCAGCGTCGACAGGATCGTCAGCGGATGGATGAAGCTCTCATAGAGCACGCCCAGCACGATATAGACCGTGATGATCGCAGCCAGGATCAGGAACAGCTGGTTGGACAGCGAGGATTGGAACGCCAGGGCCGCGCCCTGGAAGCTCGTGATCATGCCGAGCGGCTGGTTGATCTCGGCCTGCGCCTGCTTGATCGCGGTCACCGCGCCGCCGAGCGAGGCGCCCGGCGCCAGGTTGAACGAGACGGTTGCCGACGGGAACTGGCCGAGATGCGAGACCTGCAACGGCGCGGTCTCGACCCGCATCCTGGCCATCACGGACAGCGGCACCGGCGTCGAGCCTACCGATGACGGCAGATAGATCGACGACAGCGAATCCAGCGAATTCTGCAGCGACGGATCGGCCTCGAGGATGACACGGTACTGGTTCGAATTGGTGAAGACCGTGGAGACGATGCGCTGGCCGTAGGAATCGTACAGCGCATTGTCGATCGTCGCCGGCGTGATGCCGAACCGCGCCGCCTGGTCGCGGTCGATGTCCACGAACACCGAAAGTCCCTGCGCCGAGATGTCGCTGGTGACGTCGCTGAGCTCCGGCAATTCCCTGAGCTTGTCGACCAGCTTCGGCGTCCATTCCGCGAGTTCGTTCGGGTCGGCGTCCTGCAGGATGAACTGATACTGCGTCCGGCTCACCGTGCCTTCGATGGTGAGGTCCTGGACCGGCTGCATGTAGAGCGTGATGCCGGTCAGCGCGGCGGTGCTCGCCTTGATCCGGTCCATGACAGTCGAGACGCCGGCCTTGCGCTGCTCATGCGGCTTCAAATTGATCAGGATGCGGCCGCTGTTGAGCGTGGTGTTGGTGCCGTCGACGCCGATGAAGGACGACAGGCTCTCGACATCGGGGTCCTTCAGGATCGCGCTGGCGAGCCGCTGCTGCCGCTCGGCCATCGCCGCATAGGACACCGATTGCGGCGCCTCGGAAATCGCCTGGATCACGCCGGTGTCCTGCACCGGAAAGAAGCCCTTGGGAATGATGACGTAGAGCAGCGCCGTGAGCCCGAACGTGGCGAGCGCGATCAGCAGAACGAACGTCTGGCGATCCAGCACCCAGTTCAGCATCCGGGCGTAGATCGCGATGACGGCGTCGAAACCTTCCCGGCTGAGCCGCTGGAAGGTGTTCTCGCGCGTCATGCTCTCCGGCTTCAGGAGTTTTGCGCAGGCCATCGGCACCAGCGTCAACGACACCACGGCGGAGATCAGGATCGTCACCGACAGCGTGATGGCGAATTCGCGGAACAGGCGGCCGACGACATCGCCCATGAACAGCAGCGGGATCAGCACCGCGATCAGCGACACCGTCAGCGAGATGATGGTGAAGCCGATCTGCTCGGAGCCGCGCAGCGCCGCCTCGAGTGGAGAGTCGCCCTCCTCGATGTAGCGCGAGATGTTCTCGATCACGACAATGGCGTCGTCGACCACGAAGCCGGTCGCGATCGTCAGCGCCATCAGCGACAGATTGTTGAGGCTGAAGCCGAACAGATACATCGCGCCCAGCGTACCGACCAGCGACAGCGGCACCGACAGGCTCGGGATCAGCGTGGCGCGGGTCGAGCGCAGGAACACGAAGATCACGAGCACGACCAGGATCACCGCAAGCGCCAGCTCGTATTCGACGTCGCGCACCGAAGCCCGGATCGTCACGGTCCGGTCGGTCAGGATGTTGAGATCGATCGCGGCCGGCAGCGTCGCCTGCAGCTGCGGCAACAGGTCCTTGATGCCCTGGACCACCGAGATCACGTTGGCGCCGGGCTGGCGCTGGATGTTGAGGATGATCGCCTGCGTCTCGTTCATCCAGGCGCCGAGCTTGTCGTTCTGCGCACCGTCGACGACGTTGCCGACGTCGCTGAGACGAACCGGCGAGCCGTTCTTGTAGGCGATGATCAGCGAGCGGTAATCGCTGGCATTGCGGATCTGGTCGTTGGCATTGATGGTGTAGGCGCGCATCGCGCCGTCGAAATTGCCCTTCGGCGTGTTGACGTTGGCGTTGCCGAGCGTGGTGCGGAGATCGTCGATGTTGAGGCCATAGGCCGCGAGCTTGCGGATGTCGGCCTGGATGCGCACCGCGGGCCGCTGGCCGCCGCTGATGCTGACGAGGCCGACGCCGGGCAGTTGCGAGATCTTCTGTGCGAGGCGCGTGTCAACGAAGTCCTGCACCTGCGTCAGGGGCATGGTCTTCGAGGTCAGGCCGAGAGTGAGGATCGGCGCGTCAGCCGGATTGACCTTGGCGTAGATCGGCGGCGCCGGCAGGTCCGACGGCAGCAGATTGCCGGCGGCGTTGATCGCGGCCTGCACCTCCTGCTCGGCGACGTCGAGCGAGATCGACAGGCCGAACTGCAGCGTGATGACGGACGAGCCGGCCGAGCTCACCGAGCTCATCTGGTTCAAATTCGGCATCTGGCCGAACTGCACCTCGAGCGGCGCCGTTACCGACGACGTCATCACGTCGGGGCTGGCGCCCGGATAGAAGGTCTGCACCTGGATGGTCGGATAATCGACCTCCGGCAGCGCCGCGACCGGCAGGAATCTGAACGCCAGCATGCCCGACAGCATGATGGCGATCATCATCAGGGTCGTCGCCACCGGCCGCAGGATGAATGGCCGCGACGGGTTCATTTCTTCTGCCCGTCCGCGGAACCCTTATGGTCGCCGCCTCCCCCCTTGTCGGGAGCACCGCCGCCCTTGCTATCTGGCTTGTCGCCTCCCTTCGCAGCTCCGTTCGCCGTCCCCTTGGCTGCACCGGCCGGGTTCGCGGCATCGGCGGCGGAGCGCACCACCACCTTGGCGCCTTCGCGCAGCTTGTCGGCGCCGTCGATCACGATGCGGTCGCCGGGCACAAGCCCCGAGAGCACCTCGACGCGGTCGCCGTCGGTGACGCCGATCTTCACCGGCCGCACCGAGACCGTGCTGTCAGCGTTGACGAGATAGACGAAGGTGCCGGGGACGCCGCGCTGGATGCCGGCGGTCGGCATCGTCGTGGCATCCTTATGGGTGTCGAGCAGCAGGCGGATGTTGACGAACTGGTTCGGATACAGCGTGCGCTTGTCGTTCTCGAACTGAGCGCGCAGCTTGATCGTGCCGGTGGTCGCATCGATCTGGCTGTCGAAGGTCTGCAGCGATCCCTCAGCGAGCTTGTTGGCGCCGCTGCGGTCATAGGCCGCCGTCGGCAGCACCGCGCCGTCCTTCAACCGCTTCGCGACCGCCTGCAGATTGTCCTCCGGCAGCGTGAACAGCACGCTGATCGGCTCGAGCTGCGTGATCACGACAAGGCCGTTGGTGTCGCCCGGCGTGACGTAGTTGCCGAGGTCGACCTGGCGCAGTCCGACCCGCCCGTTGATCGGCGAGACGATGTGACAATATTGCAAATTCACTTCGGCCGATTTCACCGACGCGCGGTCGGCCTCGACCGTACCCTGATACTGCGCGACCAGCGCGACCTGGGTATCGAGCGTCTGATGCGGCACGGCGTTCTGCGTGGCGAGGTTCTGATAGCGGGTGAGATCGACCTGGGCGCCCTTCAGCTGCGCCTCGTCGCGCGCCAGCGTGCCCTTGGCCTGCGCCAGCGTCGCCTCATAGGGACGCGAATCGATCTCGGCGATCAGGTCGCCCTTCTTGACCTCGTCGCCCTCCTTGAAATCGATCTTCATCAGGTAGCCGCTGATCTGGCTCCGGATCGTCACGGTCGCGAGCGACGTCACGGTGCCGAGCGCATTCAGGCTGACACCGATATCGCCCTTGCCGACGGTCTCCGGCACGATCGACATCGGCCCGGCGTTGCGCCCGCCACCGGCCTGTGGCGGCGCGGCCTGCTGCCGCGTCCACCACACGATGCCGGCGAGCACCGCCAGCACGACACATCCTGTCAGAAAGCCTCGCCAGCGCGACGGCCGCCCGACTTGCTCGGGCGCCACAATCGACGGGTTCTTGATATGCTGGTCCATAAACTTGCCCACGAAGAAACACGAACGAGCTCGCGCCGCTCTATGTGTCCCTTGAAGTCCGCGCGCGCCACATCCGAGGAAGCATTTTGAACGCTTCGGTCTGACAAAGCGCGTTAAGAATCGGAAAGGAAAGTCCTCCTTCCCGGTCGGGCGCTATTTCTCGCTGGATTGTGGCTATTTTACCCGATCATCTGTAGCCAGGGCAACACGATCAGCAACAATCCGGCAAAGTAGATTACGCCGAAGATCAACCCGAACTTCCAGAAGTCGCCTTTGCCGATATAGCCGCTGCCGTAATACATCGGCGCCGGTCCGGTGGCGTAGGGCGAGATCACCCCCATCAGCCCGAGCGAATAGACGCACAGCAGCATCAGGGTTTGCACCGACAGGCCGGGAATGCTGGAGCCGACGGCGAGCACCACCGGCAACACGGCGGCGGTATGCGAGGTGATGCTCGAGAAGAAATAGTGGATCCAGAAGAAGAACGTGACGAGCAGGATCATCCCGACCAGCGGCGAGGTGCCGGAGAGCGGCTTCGCATAACCCTCGGCCACCCATTTGATGAAGCCGATCTCGTTGAGACCTGACGACAGCGTGAGCAGCGAAGTGAAATAGAAGAATACCTCCCAGGCGCTCTTCTCCGCGACGATGTCCTCGAACGCGATCACGCCTGTGAGCAGCATCAAGGAGATCACGACGAACACCACTGTGGTCGCGTTGATGAAGTTCGAGCCGAGCAGCGGCACGCTGATATTGGGATTGGAGCCGCAGATCCACAAGAACATCGCGAGCAGCACCAGCACCGCCATGATCCATTCGTGGCGCGACGGCGGCCCCATCTTGGCGAGCTCGCCCTCGCTCCAGGTCACGATCTCCGGGCTCTCCTTGATCTCCGGCCGGCAGATCACGTAGCTCAGCAGCGGCACCAGCAGCAGCAGGAGGATACCCAGCGGCGCGAAGCCGATGAACCATTGCGACCAGCCGACCTCGATATTGACGAGCTTCTTGGCGATCGAGAGCGCGGCGGCGTTCGGCGCCAGCGCGGTCAGAAACAGCGAGCTGGTGACGGCGGTGGTCGCGAACGCCGTCCACATCACGAAGGTGCCGATCTTGCCCGCGGTCGGACCGGGCTCGGAGCCGTAGATGCGCGGGATGTTGCTGACGATCGGATAAATGGTGCCGCCCGAACGCGCGGTGTTGGACGGCGTCGCCGGCGCCAGCACCAGATCGGAGAACGCCACCGCGTAGCCGAGCCCGATGGTGCGGCGGCCGAGCCCGCGCACCAGGAGCAGCGCCAGCCGGCGGCCGAGCCCGCTCTTGCGGTAGCCGATCGAGAACACGAAGGCGCCGACGATCAGCCACACCGTGCTCTCGGAGAAGCCACTGAGCATCCAGCGCAGCGACTTGTTCGGGTCGGGCTCGACATAGCCGCCGACCCCGGCGACCGTGAGGCCGATCAGGCCGACCGCGCCGACCGGCATCGATTCGAGGATCAGCCCGGTGATCACAGCGGCGAACACCGCAAAATAGTGCCACTGATTGGCGTTCAGCCCTGATGGCACCGGGACCAGATAGATCACCAGCCAGACCAGCAACGGCGCAAACGTCCGCCATGACGATTTCATGCAGCGTCCCCCTCACCCGTGTTGATTGTCGGCGCGCGAGCCGCCATGTCCCGGGCGGCGGCGCCATCTTTTGTGGCAATGTAGCATGGCCGCGCAGTCCGTCTCGGGAAACTGCGGCGGAATGGCGCGGCTTGTGGAGGAACCGGCGCGCTTCGTCAACACGTCGCGACCCCGCAGCCGGCCCCATCGCAAGACCGTCCGCGCTTTGCTATCCTCAGCAGCATGACCGCACGCGACTCCGCCTCCTCCGAGATCACGCCCGAGGTGCTGCTGCGCGCCTATGCCTGCGGCATCTTCCCGATGGCGGAGAGCGCCGACGATCCGACCCTGTTCTGGGTCGAGCCCGAATTGCGCGGCGTGATTCCATTCGACGGCTTCCGTGTCGCCTCACGCCTCGCGCGCACCGTGCGCTCGGATCAGTTCACCGTCACTGTCGATACCGCGTTCAAGGCCGTGATCGCCGGCTGCGCGGCGCCGCAGCCCGGCCGCGACGACACCTGGATCAACAAGCGCATCCGCGATCTCTATCTCGGGCTGCACGCGTCGGGCCATTGCCACAGCGTCGAGGTCTGGCAGGACGACAATCTGGTCGGCGGCCTCTACGGCGTCAGCCTCGGCCGCGCCTTCTTCGGCGAAAGCATGTTTCACACCACGCGCGATGCGTCGAAGGTAGCGCTGGTGCATCTGGTGGCCCGGCTGATCGCAGGCGGCTTCGAGCTGCTCGACACGCAATATGTCACCGAGCATCTGAAGACGTTCGGCGCGGTGGAGATTTCGCGCCGCCGCTATCGCGCGCTGCTCGACAAGGCGATCGCAGGCGCACCGGCGGATTTCCGCAAGCTCGACACCACGCAGCCGGTCAAGGGGGCCGACGCGCTGGCGATCATCGCCGCGCGCAATTGACTGCGTCGATCATGTAGCCCGGATGAAGCGACGCGTAATCCGGGGCCGCATTGTCCGCGCAGAAAGAACCCGGATCTCGCTAACGCTCCATCCGGGCTACGCAGTGCCGATCAATTCCCGAACAACCCGCCGAACAGCCCGCCCGGCCGCTGCTGCTGGGGCGGCGGAGGTGGCGGCTGCTGCTGGTATTGCGGCAGCGGTTGCGGCGGCGGACGCGGCGCAGCCTGCTTTGGTGGCGCGCGCTTCTGGGCCGGCGGCGGAGGCGGCGTCGGCGCCTTCGGCGGATCGGGCGCGGCGGTCACGATGGTCTGGTCCGGCCCTTTGCAGTCGGTCAGCCAGATGTCGTAGATCGGATGCTCGACGCCATGCAGGCCTGGGCTCGCCGCGAACATCCAGCCCGAGAAGATCCGCTTCACCTCGCCCTGCAGTGTGATCTCGTCGACCTCGACGAAGGCGTCGGTGTTGGCGGCTTCCGTCGACGGCCTGGTGTAGCAGGCGTCGGTCTTCACCCGCAGCGCGCCGAACTGCACGGTCTCGCCGATGTCCTCGTCGAAATTGATAATGCGTCCAGTGATCTTGTCGAGGCCGGAGAAGCTCGCCTTCTTGTTGGTGATCTTGGTCGACGGCGGCTCCTGCACGACCTCATCGCCCGGCTGCAACGCGGCAGGTGTCTGCGGCGGGGTAGCCTGTGGGGTGCCCTGCGGCGTCCCTCTGGGCTGACGCTGCCCCGGCGGCAGGCCCGGCAGCGGATTGGCGCCTGGCGGCGTGTTGGCAACGGCGGGCCCGCCGGGCTGCGGCGGCTGTACGGCAACGCCGGGCGGCGCGACCGTGCTGCCTGGCGGCGGCGCCAAGGGCTGCGACTGCACGCTGCCGGGCGGCGGCACCGCCTGGCCGGGCGGCAACGCCCGCGGCTGGGTCGGCAGCAGGCGGCCGCGCGGCAATTCCGGCACTTCCTCGTCGTCGTCGCTGGGCGGCGCCACCTGGCCACGCGGAATCGAGCCGGGCGGACGCGGCGCCGGATCGGAGAAAATCGTTCCGATCTGCGCGCGCGCGGGCGGCGCAAGCGAGATGGTTGAGGCGGCAACCAAGGCCGCAAAGCCAGTCAGGGCAATGGTTCGAAGCATCTCGCGGGCTTTAAAGGGCGAATCGGGCTCGCGACAGTCTACCTTGATATCGGCCGCTCGCAGGCCACCGGTTAACACGCCGAATACGGCGGGGAAAGGGCGCGCGGACGCCCGTCCCCGGCCCCCGGCCAAGCCCGGTTCAGCCTCTGGTCACCCCTGGGAACACGTGTGATAGTCCTCACGCTGAAGCCACGCGGCACCGCGTGAAAACCAGAGAAAATCCGGATCGAACCGGACCAGCCAGAGGAAACCCAAACATGCCAGATCGCATCAGGCTCGACGGCCGGGTCGCCGTCGTCACCGGGGCTGCCGGCGTCATCGGAACCGCGACGCTCCGGCTGCTCGCCGAACGCGGGGCGCGGATTGTCGCGGTCGACCGCAAGGGGGCCGATCTTGCGGCCGCCATCAAGGACCTGCCCGCCTCGGCCGAGGCCTTCGCGATCACTGCCGACGTCACCGATGAGGACGAGGTCAGGGACTATGTCCGCGCCGCCGTCGACCGCTTCGGCACCATCGACGCCTTCTACAACAACGCCGGCATCGAGGGCGACATCAGGCCGATCCCGGAATATTCGCTGGAGAGCTTTCGCCGGGTGCTCGACGTCAATGTCGTCGGCGTCTTCCTCGGCATGAAGCATGTGCTGCCGGTCATGCTGAAGCAGAACAAGGGCAGCATCATCAACACCGCCTCGATCGCCGGCCTGATGGGATCGCCGATGATCGCGGTCTACAGCGCCAGCAAGCACGCAGTGATCGGCCTGACCAAGAGCGCGGCCTGGGAATGCTCAGGCACCGGCGTGCGCGTCAATTGCGTCTGCCCCGGCATGATCGAGAGCCGGATGCTGAGCACCATTTTGCAGGGACGTTCCGGCGGCAACGCGCCGCCGCCGGTCGAGAAGATCGTCGACCGCATCCCGGCCCGGCGACTCGGCCTCGCAAGCGAGGTCGCATCGATCGTCGCTTTCCTGGCCTCCGACGAGGCGAGCTACGTCTCCGGCTCCGCCTACACCGTCGATGGCGGCCGCACCGCCGCCTGACACACCCGTCATTCCGGGGCGATGCGTAGCATCGAACCCGGAATCTCGAGATTCCGGGTTCGGTCCTGCGGACCGCCCCGGAATGACATCAATGAAAAACCAACATCAATAGGTCACAATCAATATGCCCGTCGTTCTCGATCCCGATGCCGCCGCTGTCTACAAGGCTTTCCAGGAGGCCGGCCGCCCCGCCTATGAATCGCTCACCGCACCGGAAGCGCGGGACTATTATCGGGCCGCCCGCATCGTCTCTAATCCCGAGCCGCCGGCGCTCGAATCGAGCAAGGCGCTTGCGATCCCGGCGCCGCACGGCGCGATCCCGGCCCGCATCTACACGCCGAAGCCGCTGCGCAGGACAAACGGGCTCGCGCCCTGCCTGGTGTTCTTCCATGGCGGCGGCTGGGTGATCGGCGATCTCGACACCCATGAGGTGGTTTGCCAGAAGCTCGCCCATGAAGGCGAGCTGATCGTGATCTCGGTCGACTACCGCCTCGCGCCCGAGCATCGCTTCCCGGCCGCGGTGGACGACGCCGTCACCGCGACCAAATGGGTCGCCGCCAACGCCGGGGATCTCGGCATCGACGCTTCGCGCCTGATCGTCGGCGGCGACAGCGCCGGCGGCAATCTGGCGGCGGTGGTTGCCCTCACCGCCCGCGACGGCGGACCGAAGCTCGCCGCCCAGCTGCTGGTCTATCCCGCGACCGATTTCTCGCGGAAGCATCCCTCGCATCGCGAGCCCGAGACCAGCATCCTGTTGACGCATTCGGTGATCGGCTGGTTCGGCGACCATTATCTCGGCGACGCAGACAACAGCGACTGGCGCGCCTCGCCAGCGCGCGCGAAGAGCTTTGCCGGATTGCCGCCGGCCTATGTGCTGACCGCCGGCGCCGATCCGCTGCGCGACGAAGGTGACGAGTACGCGAAATTCCTCAAGGACGCCGGCGTGCCGGTGACCTACCGGCATTTCCCCGGCCAGTTCCATGGCTTCTTCACCATGGGCAAGCTGCTCAACCAGGCCAATGTCGCGGTGACCGAGATCAGCGCCTGGCTGAAGACGCTGGGCTGAGCGTGTCGCCCTCGATCGAGATCGCCAGGCACACGCTGCTCTCATGCGGCCTGATCCTGGCGATCGGCACGATCGCCGCGCTGATCGCGCAGAAAACCAGGATTCCCGACGTCGCGGTGTTCCTGCTCACCGGCATCGCGATCGGGCCGCACGCGCTCGGGCTCGTGCATATTGGTGCGGATTCCGCACTGAACCAGATCATCCTGCTGTTCGGTGCGAGCTATATCCTGTTCGACGGCGGGGCAACGCTGCGGCTTGGTGTGCTCAAGCAGGTTTGGATCACCATCGTCGTGATCGCAACCTTGGGCGTGATCATCACCGCGGCGATAACGGGTCTCGCCGCGCAATTCATACTCGGCGTTCCCCCGATCGTGGCGTTCCTGCTCGCCGCGACGCTGGCCTCGACCGATCCAGCAACGCTGGTGCCGATCTTCCGCCAGGTCCCGATCCGTGACCGCGTCGCCCAGACCGTGATGAGCGAATCCGCCTTCAACGATGCGATGGGCGCGATCGTCACGCTTACCCTGCTCGGCCTTGCGACCGGCAGCACGTTCTCCTTCTGGGCCTCGCTGAGCCAATTGATCGAGCATTCCATCATCGGCATCATTGCCGGCATTGTGCTGGGCTATCTCGCAGCGATGTTCATCGCTCACGAGAAATGGGCCTTCCTCGCCGAATATGCTCCTGTGGTCACCGTCGTCGCGGTGATCGCCGCCTATTTCGCCGCCGAGGGCCTGCATGCCTCCGGCTTCATGGCCGTATTCGTGTTCGGCATCATGCTCGGCAACAAGGAGGCTTTCGGCTTCGCGATGGAACCGGACGAATCCCAAAAGCTCGGCGAGTTCGTCCTGACCACCGCCTTCATCCTCCGGCTCTTCATCTTCATCCTGCTCGGTGCCCAGGTGGATTTTGCACTGATGCACCAATACTGGCTTGCCGGCGTCGCGGTCACGCTGGTGCTGATGTTCGTGGCCCGCCCCATCACCGTGTTCCTGTGCGCGGCGCCGGATCGCCGCGCGCGTTGGAGTCTTGCAGAACTGCTGTTCATGTGCTGGACCCGCGAAACCGGCGTCATTCCCGCTGCGCTCGCCGGGCTGCTGCTGGGCATGAAGGCACCGGGCGCACAGATGATCGCCTCCGTCACGTTCGTCGCGATCCTGACCACGATCCTGGTCCAGGCCTCCACCACGCGCTGGCTTGCAGCGAGGCTCGGGTTGCTGGAAGCCGGCGAGCGCCAGAGCTGACACTTATTCCGCGCCTATAACTCGCCTGCACCGTTCGCCTCGCATTCCTATGCGCTCGCCTCGATATTCGACGAGGAAATCAGCGCGCTTTCGTACCCTTGGGAATCCCTCCCGGTTTGGTGCCGCCATGTCGCAAGAGAACGATCGGAACCCCTACTCGCTGCCGGCGTGCATTGCGGTTCTGCTGGTCTTTGGTGCTGCAACCCAGTTCAACGCGCTGGTCGGCTGGCTCTGACGGCGCGCCGACGGCAGGTCCGCGAAAAAGCGGCTCGCTTCGGAATCGGGCATCGGACGCTATGCCAAACGGTCGCAGTGCGACCGAACAGGGTTGCCCTATACCGGTTGCTGTGCAAAACCCCTCGCGGGTGTCAACTGCAGGGCGCAGTGACAGGTGTAGCGATGGGTCGGGCCGCCACGCGGAAAGCGCGCGCCCGATGGATCATCGATTACCCACCCAGGACCTCCCGCGAGTTCAACGACTTGCCGAGCGGGCGTTCACGACGCTCCAGCGCTTCCTGCACGTCGAAGCTGTGGGCGGCGGCGTGCTGTTGGCCGCAGCGGCGGCGGCGTTGATCTGGGCCAACTCTGCCTTCGCCGACAGCTACCACGCGCTCTGGCATCAGCACGTCTCGATCGGGTTCGGCGGCTTCGTGATCTCGAGGTCGCTGCATTTCTGGATCAACGAAGGGCTGATGACGATCTTCTTCCTCGTCGTCGGCATGGAGATTCGGCGCGAAATCCATGAGGGCGCGCTGAGCAGATTCGACCAGGCAATCCTGCCCGTGATCGCCGCGGCCGGCGGCGTCATCGTCCCTGCCCTGATTTACTCTGGCCTGAACCTCGATCCTGTGCGCGGTCGGGGCTGGGCGGTCCCCACGGCAACGGACATCGCTTTTGCAGTAGGGGCGCTCGCGCTGCTGGGTCGATCGATCCCGGTCAATTTAAGAGTGTTCCTGCTCGCACTCGCGATCATCGACGACGTCATCGCGGTGCTGATCATCGCCCTTGTCTACAGCGGCGGACTGGCGCCGGCTGGATTTGTTGTGGCGGCGCTGGGCATGCTGATGGTGTTCGGGCTGCAACGGATCGGCATCGGCTCCGCCCTCGCCTACGTTCCGCCGGGCGCGTTGGTCTGGACCGGGCTTCTGATGACCGGGGCGCATCCGACCCTTGCCGGCGTCGTGCTCGGTCTGATGACCCCAGTGCGCTCAATGCCGCTGCGGGAGTCGCCGCTGCAAATGGTCTCGCGCGTGGTTGCCGAGTTGCGCGACAACGATGCGGCATGGAAGGACACCCATCGCCTCAGGTCGCGGCGCCGTGCGCTCCATATCGCGCGCCGCGAGATGTTGCCGCCCGTCGTGCGCGTGCAAACGGCGCTGCATGGCTGGGTCGCCTTCGGCATCATGCCCCTGTTCGCGTTGGCGAACGCCGGCATCACCCTGACAACGACCGATCTCACCGCCGGAGCCCAGTCTGTGATGATGGGCGTCGGGCTTGCACTTGTCCTGGGAAAACCGGTCGGTGTGATCGGCGCGACTTGGCTTGCGGTCAAATTGGGGCGCTGTCGGCTGGCACCCGGCCTCTCATGGAGCGGCGTCTGCCTCATCGGCCTGCTTGCCGGAATCGGTTTCACGATGTCGATCTTCATCGCCATGCTGGCTTTCACGGACGAAGCACTGCTGAACGCGGCCAAGCTCGGCGTGCTCCTCGGCTCGCTCGCCGCCGCCATGCTCGGGCTCGGCTGGGGCGCCGTATACGTTCGACGTCTGCCTGGAAAGCGTCAGTCGGACCTCGCGAAGGGCGAGCAGGCGTGATGCACATCGCCTGATCCTCTTCCCGCCGCTCGCACGGCGGCGGTGGCCCGGCCGAAGGCGCAGATGTCCATGAACCAGCTCCCGGAAAAGTGGAATCTGCGTTGCTGCAACGCACAAACAACCTTGCCTCAAACTTGTGGAAAAGCGAGACAAATCCGTTGACATTGCTAAACTCCATTCGCCGTAACAACTTATGGAGCGTTCGCATGAGTGTTAGTGCAGAAGTCCTCGCCCGCGCCCCGTTGGAAACCACGGAGGGCGACATCGACACGATCGGTTCGCATCGGCCACGCGGCAACGTTCGGCCGCTCTCAGCGATGCCGGACTATGTCGAGCACCGCAACGGCGTCAACGAGGTGGGCAAACTGTCTGCCGAGGCGGTCGTGCGCGAATACGAAGCAGCGGTGAAAGAGATCGAGGCCCTTGGATCTGAATTGCAATTGGCTGCCAAGAACTGCGAGGTCATGGTGGCGGGTGTCCATGACATGATCGCGGAAATCAAGGAGTTCGCCGCGGGTTACCGTGATCAGGGCAAGCGTTTCTTCCTCCAGATCGAAGCCGTCTCGTTGATGACCACGGAGGTCAGGAATACCTGCGAGGCACTCAAGAAGAAGATCGCGACCGACACATTGAGCAACTGATGTTTCGGCTCGGGCACCTTTTGTGCTCAGCCATCCGTGGATATTCAGCGTTCGTCCTGGTCGTTTGTAAGGTGAATGGCTGCGCTAGTCCGGCGCGGCGGAACCGTTAGTTCTATTCAAGACCAAGTCGTTTGAGATCAAGTCGTTCAAAGATCAGGTCGTTCAACATCCTGCCCCGCGTCCGCGGGACGTTTGTGCTGCGCTAATCTCTGCGCGCGGCGCGTCCGCGAACGGGCCGGACCTGCGTCGATGAGCCGTTTAGCGCGCGTCAGGCGCACGCTCGGCTGGAGCCAAGGCTGAAATCGGGGACCAGCGGTCGCTAAAGTCCTTGGCCGGGAGCGCATCCGTGTCGGAGACGACGACGCCTTCGGTCCGCGGCGCGTGCGACCTCATGGTCGCAGCGGTTGCCGTGACAGCCAGCAGGGCGACGGCGACGAACCCGGTAATCGTTCGATGCTTTGTCATGTGGAACCTCCTCGGGTCCTCAACGCCCCACCTAACGTGGGTCACAGGAACCTTCGCGCCGGTTCATCGGTGCAACGACGGCATGGATCGTGTGAGATCGGACAACGAGCTTGTCCCAAACCCAAATTGCCTCTGCCGGCAACGCCGGCGAATTTGGCGACGGTCCCTGGTCGGCGGCTGTGTTCGCTTCGCCGTCGGAATGATCGCCCTTCTCGCCAACAGCGCGCCGGAGTTTCCGCAAGTCGACAGCCTACCCCGCGCGCGATGCCCGGCGCAGCGATTGCGGCGGCTGGCCGAAGGCACGGATGAAGGCGCGGCGCATCCGCTCCGGATCGCGGAAGCCGGTGATCTCGGCGACGCGCTCGATCGCCTCGCCCGACGACTGCACGCGCTGCCGCGCCACTTCGATCCTCAATCGCTCCACCGCTTTCGATGGTGTGGTGCCGGTCTCTGCGATGAAGGCGCGGGTGAAATGCCGCGAGCTCATCCCGGCCTTGTCGGCGAGGTCCTCGACCGTCAGCGGCGCGTCGAGATGTTCGCGCGCCCACGCGAGCAGCGGCCCGAACCGGCCGTTCGGCGCCTTCAATTCCAGCAGCGAGGAAAACTGCGACTGCCCGCCGCTGCGCCGATGGTACAGCACGAGCTGCCGCGCGGTGTTCTGCGCGACCTCGTCGCCGTAGTCTTCGGTGATCATGGCGAGCGCGAGATCGATGCCCGCGGTGATGCCGGCCGAGCTCCAGATGTTGCCGTCGCGGACGAAGATCTGGTCCGGCTCGAGCTTGACCTTCGGATAGGTCTTCACGAAATGCGGCGTGCGCTGCCAATGCGTGGTGGCGCGGCGGCCGTCGAGCAGGCCGGCCTCGGCCAGCACATAGGCGCCCGAGCAGACGCTGGCGACACGGATGCCGCGGCTCGCCATCCGCCGCACGAATGACAGCGTGACAGGACACGTCGCCGGCGTGCGCACACCGTTGCCGCCCGCGATGATCAGCGTCGTAATCGCCGCCGACGGCTTGAAGCCGCGCGCCAGCATCTCGACGCCGGACGACGAGCGCACCGGTCCCGCCTTCAGCGCGATCGTCTTGATATCAGGCGGGTTGTTGGCGAAGCGCGCCGCGATCTCGAACGCCGCGATCGGGCCGGCCGCGTCGAGCAGCTGGAAGTCGGGAAAGATCAGGATGCCGATCATCTGCCAAATCCTCGCAATGCCGAATACCGGGAGATGGCATTACGTTGCTAGCGACGCCACGTCCGAAAATGAGGGAATTACGCCATTTTGGACAGGAGGCCATCATGGCATCGTGGTTCCGTCAAGCGCTATTTGGAGAGCTCCGATGTCCGAACCCCTGCAGATTGGATTGCTCGTCTTTCCGAAGGTGACCCAGCTCGACCTGACCGGCCCGCTGCAGGTGTTCTCCTCGGTCCCCGGCGCCAAGGTGCATCTGATCTGGAAACGCATCGAACCCGTTCAGACCGACTCCGTCATGGTCCTGACGCCGACCACGACCTTTGCCGACTGTCCGCAGCTCGACGTGATCTGCGTGCCCGGTGGGTTCGGCACCGACGACATGGTCGGCGACGAGGAGATGCTCGCCTTCCTGCGCAAGCAGGCCGAGGGAGCGAAGTACGTTACGTCGGTCTGTACCGGCTCGCTGGTGCTTGGCGCCGCCGGTCTGCTGAAGGGCTATCGCGCCACCACGCATTGGAGTGCGATCGATTTCCTGTCGGGTTTCGGAGCCATCCCGACCAAGACGCGCGTCTGCGTCGACCGCAACCGCTTCACCGGCGGTGGCGTCACCGCCGGCATCGATTTCGCGCTGACGCTGGTGTCCGAGCTCGTCGATCGCAAGACCGCCGAAGCAATCCAGCTCAGGCTCGAATACAACCCGGCCCCGCCGTTCAACGCCGGCTCGCCCGATACCGCGCCGGCCGAGATCCTCGCCTTCATGAAGGAGCGGATGGGACCGGCACACGCGCGCCGGGGCGAATTGATGAGCCGCGCCGCGGCACGGCTATCCTGACCCGATCGTGAGACAAAGAAAAAGGCCGCCCGGTTTCCCGAGCGGCCCTTCCTGTCTCACGGCAGCCTCACATTTGCGGGCGATTTCCGGACGTCTGCACCGGGGGCCTATCTCCCGGCCGCATCCAACTCGGAGGCCGCTGCTCATCGGGACAGTCGCGATCTGGAGCCCGATCCGACGCGATGGTTTCCCATCTCCGTAAGATGGCTTCATTGAGCCGCGAAGGCGCGCTCAGCGCAAGCGGACAGCATCGGATGTGGCCCACCTGTCCCCGCTGTTACCGTTGTCCACAGGCACGCACTCCCGTTGCAACGGGCGCGTGCGCTGCACGCGCGGCGTTACGCACGCGCGCGGCAGAAACAACAATGCGTGAAGCTCAGCTCCCCGGCGTCCAGGCGTGATAGTCGCCGGTCGCCTTGGGGCGGCGGCCGCTCGCCAGCGTCGAGCCGGACGGACGGTAGGCCTGCGCGGTGCCGGTCATGTTCGGCAGATGCGGCTTTTCCCATTCCCGCGGCGCGTACTTGTCCTCGGTCGGGGGCACATCAACCGTGTGATGCAGCCAGCCGTGCCAGCCGGCCGGGATCCGGGACGCTTCGGCATAGCCGTTGTAGATCACCCAGCGGCGCTCGAAATGCAGCGTCGGGTCGATCTCGCCGCCCTTGGTCCGGTAGTAGCGATTGCCCTGCTCGTCCTCGCCGACCAGCTCGCCGTAGCGCGAGGTCCAGAATTGCGTGCCAAAGGTCTGGCCGTTCCACCAGGTGAAGAATTTCAGCAGGAATTGTTTCATGCGTGGGCCGGTCGTCGGTTCGAGGCAGTTCGGCTCTGATGCCACCTGAATCTCCAAATGTCCAGCCGCCGCCAAGGTAGCCCGACACTCCCGAAGAGACCGGCTTGCAGGCCCTTTGGCGACCAAATGACGCGGTCACGAGGAGTTTTGTTCACCTGCCATACATGCGCCGCCGGTCAAGCAAAGATGACGGACAATCAATGTGGAACGCGGGAACGTCCGACCGCAGAGTTGGTTAGACACCGCAGAGTTGGTTAGACATTGTCCGTTTTGATGGAGTCCAAAATGATCAATATGAAGGTTCTGAGCACCGCCGCGGCGCTGGCGCTTGCGCTGCCGTTGGCTGTGGCGCCGACCGTCTCGTTCGCCCAGTCTGCCGCACAGATGGGCGCGATGGGCGGTGGCGGTGGTGCGCGCGGCGGCGGTGGCGGCGGTGGCCATGTCGGCGGCGGCGGTGCCATGGGCGGTGGCGGCGGCTGGCATGGCGGTGGTGGTGGCGGCGGCGGCCACTGGGCCGGTGGTGGCGGCGGCGGTGGTTGGCGCGGCGGTGGCGGCGGCTGGCATGGCGGCTATCACCGTGGCGGCGGCTTCTGGCCGGGCGCGGTTGCCGGTGCAGTCGTCGGCGGAGCGCTCGCCTCGGGCGCGTATTACGGCGGCTATGGCCCCGGATACGGCTACTATGACGACAGCTACGGCTATTACGACGACAGCGCGCCTGTCGCCGTCGAGGCCGCGCCGGGCGGCGATGCGAGCTACTGCGCGCAGCGCTACAGGTCCTACGATCCGGCCTCGGGCACCTATCTCGGCTTTGACGGCCTGCGGCACCCCTGCCCGTAATCACGGGTTGAATGCTTGAGCTTGCGAAGGGCGGCGGCAACGCCGCCCTTTTTCATGTCCGGAGCGCCACCGCGACGGCCGCGAACGTCACCACCAGCGCGGCGATATCACTCGTGCTGAGCGGCTCGCGCAGCATGGCGGCGGCCGCCAGCACGCCGACCACAGGCACCAGCAGCGTGCCGATCGACGCGGTCGCCGCCGGCAGCCGCTCCAGCGCCGCGAACCAGCAGACATAGCAAAGGCAGAACTGGATCAGCGTCATGTAGACCATCGACGCCCAGCCGAGTTGCGATAGCGCGGCAAGCTGCGGCTGCTCGATCAGGACGCCGGCGATTGCGATCGGCACGCAGCCGATCGCGAGCTGCCAGGCGGCGAGCGACAGCGGCGGCATTGCGAGCTTGAAGAACTTTGTGAGCACCGTGCCAAGCCCGACGCAGAGCGCGCCCGCGAGTGCGAACAGCAGACCCGGCAACTTGCCGAGGCTCGCGTCGAGACCGCCACCGCCGATCAGCGCGGCGATCCCGACCAGCGCCACCGCAAGCGCGAGCGCACGCGGCAACGACACGCGCTCGCCGAGCACCGGCCAGGCCACCAGCGCGACCCACACCGGGATCGAGATCCCGAGCACGGCCGCCTCGCTGGCCCGCAGCCAGATCAGCGCCAGGCCCATCGACGCGACCCAGCCGCCGATCGACAGCGTCGACACCAGGGCAAGCCGCAACCACATGCCGTCAGGGACGCGCAGCGTCTGCCCGCGTGCGACCGCCACCAGAGCAAGCGCGATCGCGCCGACCACGCCGCAGAGCCCGCGCGACGACAGCGGCGGCCACTCGGTGAGCAGGAACTTCATGATCGGGAAATTGAGACCCCAGCCGGTCGATGCGACCACCAGGAATGCGAGACCGAGCGGTGACAGCGGGGCGCGGCCGGCGACTGGAACTACGGTCATGGACCCGTCGTAATGTAGGCGGACAAATACAAGTGATGGTGTCAGGGCTAGCTGGAAATCTGCTTGTCAGCAAACAGCATATGCATTCTATGATACAGACTTTCCGTCTAGGTTCCGCCTTAATCGGCAGACGGGCCAAGCGAGTCGCCGGCACGCGAGGCCGCAGATAGAGGATGCATCGTGCCGAGCGTTCTCGTGGTCGATGACGACCCGATGGTGTGCGTTGCCATCGAGGTGTGTTTGCAGCGCCAGGGCTTCGACGTCACCGTCGCGGATGGCGGTGAAGCGGGCATGCGCGCGCTGGACAAGGCGTCGTTCGACGTCATGCTGGTCGACGTCTTCATGCCGCATATGCGCGGTTTCGAGGCGATCCGCATCTTCCACGAGCGCGCGCCCCATATTCCCGTGATCGCGATGTCCGGCTATGCCTTCGCCAACGCCGACCGGGCGCCGGATTTCCTGCGGATGACGATCGAGCTCGGCGCGTCGGCCTGCCTGCGCAAGCCGTTTACCCCGCAGGCGCTGGTTGCCGCCGTTAACGAATGTCTTGCGAAGTCCGCTCCTTCTGCTCGTCTTTCCAAATAATTGCTCGTACTAATCGTCGATGGCTTCCCAGCGTCTCATCCTCGGCAGCGGCCTTGCGATCCTCCTCGTCATCAGCGCGGCGTCGATCGGGCTGGACGTCAAGTCGCGCAGCGAGATTGATTCGGTCGATCACGCACTCGCCATCCTCAAGCGCATTTCGGATGCGCGTTCGCTGCCGCGCGGCGTCGAGAGCGCGGCGCGCGGGTTCGCGCTGACCGGCGACGCCTCCTTCGCCGAAGAGTTTCGCCAGCAGAGCACGGCCCTCACCGCCGCCTTCGACGATTTGATGGCTGCGGTGAAGTCGGCCCCGGAGGAAGCGCGGCTGATCACGGGCACCAGGGTAGACGTCGCGCGCGCCATTGCGCTCGGTGCCGAACTGATCAGGTTGCGCACGGCGGGCGACACCGCCGGCGCGGCGGCGCTGATCTCCGCGGGCGAGAGCCGCGCGCTGATGGACGAGGTCGGTGCGGCGCTCGACCGCCTGGTCACTGAAGAGCGCCGCCTGCTCGGGATTCGCACCGAACAGTCGAAGACCAATGGCCGGCTGTTGCTGGCGGTCGACCTTGCCGGCGTGGTGATGATCCTGCTGCTCGCGGTCGCGCTGACGCTGGCGGCCCGGCGCGCCAGCCGCGAACTGCAGGGCGCGCTCAGCGCGACCAAGGCGACCAATCTGTCGCTCGAGGGCAAGGTGGCCGAGCGCACCAAGGATCTCGGCACCGCGCTCGAAGAGCTCCGCCGTTCCACCTCGGTGATGGAAACCACCTTCCGCAGCATGGCGGAGGCGGTGCTGGTGATCGACGGCGGAGGCACCGTGCTGCTCTCAAACCCGGCCGCCGAGAAGATGCTGCGCTACAAGCCGGGCATGACGGTCCGGCAGCTGCGCGCCATGAGCAACGTGTTCCAGGCCGACGGCGTCACGCCGATGCAGGCCAATGACATGCCCTCGGCCAAGGCGTTGCGCGGCGAGGAATTCGACGGGCTGGAATTCGTCGCCCGGCCGGTGCGCGGCGCGCCGGAGATTCACCTCGTGGTGTCGGGCCGGCCGCTGCGCGACGGCGACAACGCCATCACCGGCGCGGCGCTGATCTATCACGACATCACCGCCTCGCGCGAAACCGAGCACAAGCTGCAGCAGGCGCAGAAGCTCGACGCCATCGGCAAGCTGACCGGCGGCGTCGCGCACGACTTCAACAACATGCTGACGGTCATCACCGGCACCACCGAGACGCTGGTCGACAGCCTGCGTTCGCAGCCGAAGCTTGTGCAAACCGCCGAGCTGATCGACCGCGCCGCCGAGCGCTGCCGCGAGCTGATCCAGCATCTGCTCGCCTTTGCCCGCCGCCAGCCGCTGGAGCCGCGCACCGTCGACATCAACGGCACCGTGGTCGATATCGCCAAGCTGCTGCGACCGACGCTCGGCGAGCAGATCGAGATCGATCAGGTGCTCGCGCCCGATGTCGCCAGCGTCCACATCGATCCGTCGCAGCTTGCCAACTCGCTGCTCAACATGGCGATCAACGCCCGCGACGCGATGCCGAACGGCGGCAAGCTGCTGTTCGAGACCAGCAACATCGTGCTCGACGACGCTTATGCGGCCGTCAATCCCGACATCACGCCAGGCCGCTACGTGCTGCTCGCGGTCAGCGACACCGGCACCGGCATGTCGCACGCGGTGCAGGACAAGGTGTTCGAGCCGTTCTTCACCACCAAGGAGGTCGGCAAGGGCTCCGGCCTCGGCATGAGCATGGTGTACGGCTTCGTCAAGCAGTCCGGCGGCCACATCAAGATCTACAGCGAGGAAGGCCACGGCACCACGATCAAGCTCTATTTGCCCCCTGCCCGCGGCCAGGTCGAGGTCGAGGCGCCTGCGCCGGAGCCGCCGCGGCGCGGCAGCGAAGTCATCCTGGTCGTGGAAGACGACCAGCTGGTGCGCAACTACGTGGTCACGCAACTTGGCGCGCTCGGCTACAAGACCATCGCCGTGCCCGATGCCCGCGCCGCGCTGGCGCTGGTCGACAAGGGCGAGAAGTTCGACCTCCTGTTCACCGACGTCATCATGCCCGGCGGCATGAACGGCCGCCAGCTCGCCGACGAGGTGGCCAAGCGGCGCCCCGGCATGAAGGTGCTCTACACCTCGGGCTATACCGAGAACGCGATCGTGCATCACGGCCGCCTCGACGAAGGCGTGCTGCTGCTGGCAAAACCCTATCGCAAGGCGCAGCTCGCCAGCATGCTGCAGCAGGCGCTCGGCGAGTGATGTGAGCTACCGCGTCGCCAAGGCGACGCCGGCGAGCGTGAACAGCAGCGCTGTGATCTGGGTCGGCCCGAGCGGCTCGTGCAGCGCGACGGCGGAGGCGATCACGCCGATCACGGGCACCGCCATGGTGCCGATCGCCGCCACCGAGGCCGGCAGGCGGGCAAGCGCGGCGAACCATGCGACATAGGCGACGCAGAACTGGATCAGCGTCGAATAGACCAAGAGCCACCAGCCGACCGTCGTGACGCGGTCGAGATGCGTGGTCTCGATCATGAGGCCGATGATCGCGATCGGCACGCAGCCGAGACCGATCTGCCAGGCCGCGGCCGGGATCGGCGGCATCACCAGCGGGTATTTCTTCGCCAGCACCGTGCCGAGCGCAAAGCCGAACGCGCCGCCGAGCGCCATGATGATTCCCGGCAGCTTGTCCTTGCTCGCGGAAATGCCGTTGCCGCCCATGATCGCGGCAAGCCCGGCGAACGCCATCACCAGCGCAATGGTCCGCAGCCACGTCGGCCGCTCGCCGAGCACCGGCCAGGCCAACAGCGAGGCCCATACCGGCATGGTGTAGGCAATCAACGCGGTCTCGCTCGCCGGCAGCCAGAGCAGCGCGAGCCCCATCAGCACCATCCAGCCGGAGACGTTGAGCGCCGCATAGAGCACGAGGCGCGGCCACAGCCTTGCCTCGACATGCAGGCTCTGGGCGCGGAGCAGCGCCAGCGCCGCCAGCAGCACGGCGCCGATCACGCCGGTGATGCCGCGCAGGGTCAGCGGCGGCAGCTCGCTGAGCAGGAACTTGGTGGATGGCCAGTTGAATCCCCAGCCCACCGAGGTGATGGCGAGGAACATCAGGCCGGCGGGCGCAAGGCGCGTCCGCCCGGAAGGCTTCGGATCTGTCATGGAACCCGGCAAGGGTGTGAAGAGGAGTGAGTCGGCCACAGCTTGCCCGCGATTTTGTCGCCCGACCATCACGGCTCTGACATGCCTGATCCGTAGTTTGCCCGTAGGGTTACGTGAGTCCCCAAAATTCAATCCGCCACGGCGAATAAATACTTCGCCTGTGAACAGCGGGGCGAAACTCCAATCCACAGGGACCAGGAATTTTTTTGGCTTGGGAATCCCTGAGGACTCACCGATAGTTGGCTCGATCACAGGCGCGGCACCGACCCCTGTTATCCCCCTCCGTCCACCATATTTAGTGTTTGATTCAGAAACTCGCACTAGTCCTTGACGGGCGCAACGGACATGGCCTAGCTTTCAACCTGTTCGGCGCGAGTGTGTTTGGGTCCCCGCCGGTCGCTCCCACAAGGGTTCCAAAATGACCACTCCGCCAGGCCTTCGGGCCGCGGGTGAAGGGCTTGTCTGCCCTGATTTTGGGCCACCGTCGGGACGACGAACGGGCCGAGAAGGACCCGGAAACAGAGGCCGTAACCGGCCCGCAAGAAGCGTACGCGTGACGTGTCGCGTGAGCGTTTGGGGCGTTGAATGCATGACCCGGAGGACCCGACCAGTCGGGCGCCGCCGCGGGACCATGCCGCCGCTGGACCGGGTCAAACCGGGCCCTCGCGGACGAGAGAAAACAGGCCGGATCCACCGGCTGAGCTGCGGATGACGGGGAGGCGTGCCCACACGTGTCCCGATGTCCGCGAACAGATAACATTCCGGCAACCTGCGAATAACGTGGGGCCGGGCAGAAGAAGAGACGGGGCTCGACCATGCGAATCGAACGACGCAACACCACCAGCGGACAGTCTCCCTATGCCGGGATCAATTTCCGCCTGACCACATCTGAGATCCGCAACCCGGACGGCTCGGTCGTGTTCCGCGCCGAGAACGTCGAGGTTCCGGAGTTCTGGTCGCAGGTCGCCTCCGACGTGCTGGCGCAGAAGTATTTCCGTAAAGCCGGCGTCGCCGCGCGCCTGAAGAAGGTCGAGGAAGAGACCGTGCCGTCGTGGCTGTGGCGTTCGGTGCCGGACACCGAGGCGCTCGCTGCCCTGCCCGAGAACGAGCGCATCGTCGGCGAGACCAGCGCCAAGCAGGTGTTCGACCGCCTCGCCGGCTGCTGGACCTATTGGGGCTGGAAGGGCGGCTACTTCTCGACGGAAGAAGACGCCCTCGCCTTCTTCGACGAGCTGCGTTTCCAGCTCGCCAAGCAGATGGTCGCGCCGAACTCGCCGCAGTGGTTCAACACCGGCCTGCACTGGGCCTACGGCGTCGATGGTCCCGGCCAGGGCCACTACTATGTCGACTGGAAGACCGGCAAACTTACAAAATCGAAGTCGGCCTATGAGCATCCGCAGCCGCATGCCTGCTTCATCCAGGGCGTCGGCGACGACCTCGTCAACGAGGGCGGCATCATGGACCTCTGGGTGCGCGAGGCGCGCCTGTTCAAGTACGGCTCCGGCACCGGCTCCAACTTCTCCAGCCTGCGCGGCGAAGGCGAAAAGCTGTCCGGCGGCGGCCGCTCGTCCGGCCTGATGAGCTTCCTCAAGATCGGCGACCGCGCCGCGGGCGCGATCAAGTCGGGCGGCACCACGCGCCGCGCCGCCAAGATGGTCGTGGTCGATGCCGACCATCCGGATATCGAGACCTATATCGACTGGAAGGTGAAGGAGGAGCAGAAGGTTGCGGCGCTCGTCACCGGCTCCAAGATCAACCAGAAGCACCTCAAGGCCGTGATGAAGGCCTGCGTCAACTGCGAAGGTTCTGGCGACGACTGCTTCGATCCCGAGAAGAACCCGGCGCTGCGCCGCGAGATCAAGCTCGCCCGCCGCAACCTGGTGCCGGATAATTACATCAAGCGCGTCATCCAGTTCGCCAAGCAGGGCTACAAGGACATCCAGTTCGACATCTACGACACCGACTGGGATTCCGAGGCGTATCTCACCGTCTCCGGCCAGAACTCCAACAACTCGGTGTCGCTGAAGGATGACTTCCTCCGCGCGGTGGAAACCGACGGCGACTGGAATCTGGTCGGCCGCACCACCAAGAAGGTGACGAAGACGCTGAAGGCGCGCGACCTCTGGGAGAAGATCGGTTACGCCGCCTGGGCCTCCGCCGATCCCGGCCTGCACTTCAACACCACGATGAACGACTGGCACACCTGTAAGGCGTCCGGCGACATCCGCGCCTCCAATCCGTGCTCGGAATACATGTTCCTGGACGACACGGCGTGCAACCTCGCCTCGGCCAACCTGCTGACGTTCTACAGCACCACCACCAAGCGGTTCGACATCGAGTCCTACGAGCACCTCTGCCGGCTCTGGACCATCGTGCTCGAAATCTCCGTCATGATGGCCCAGTTCCCGTCGAAGGCGATTGCCGAACTCTCCTACGAGTTCCGCACCCTCGGCCTCGGCTTTGCCAACATCGGCGGCCTCTTGATGACCATGGGCCTGCCCTATGACAGCAAGGAAGGCCGTTCGCTGTGCGGCGCGCTGACCGCTGTGATGACCGGCATCTCCTACAAGACCTCGGCCGAGATGGCGGCCGAGCTCGGCACCTTCCCGGGCTACAAAAAGAACGCCGCGCACATGCTGCGCGTGATCCGCAACCACCGCCGCGCCGCCCACGGCAACGCCGGTGGCTACGAGGCGCTCGCGGTGAATCCCGTGCCGCTCGATCACGCCTCCTGCCCGCAGGCCGACATCGTCGCGCATGCCAAGCTGGCCTGGGACGACGCCCTCGCCCTCGGCGAGGTCAACGGCTATCGCAACGCGCAAGTTACGGTCGTGGCGCCGACCGGCACCATTGGCCTGGTGATGGATTGCGACACCACCGGCATCGAGCCTGATTTCGCGCTGGTGAAGTTCAAGAAGCTCGCTGGTGGCGGCTACTTCAAGATCATCAACCAGGCGGTGCCGTCGGCCTTGCGCGCGCTCGGCTATCGCGAGAGCGAGATTGCGGAGATCGAGGCCTACGCCGTCGGCCACGGTTCGCTGTCGAATGCGCCTGGTATCAACGCCTCCACCCTCAAGGCCAAGGGCTTCACCGACGAAGCGATCGCAAAGGTCGAGAAGGCGCTGCCGACCGCGTTCGACATCAAGTTCGCCTTCAACAAGTGGACCTTCGGCGAAGACTTCATCCGCGACCAGCTCGGCATCGGCGCGGAAGCCATTGCCGTCCCCGGCTTCGACCTGCTCCAGGCCGTCGGCTTCACCAAGCGTGAGATCGAGGCTGCCAACGTCCACATCTGCGGCGCGATGACGGTCGAAGGCGCCCCGCATCTGAAGGCCGAGCACTATCCCGTGTTCGACTGCGCCAACCCCTGCGGCAAGATCGGCAAGCGTTATTTGTCGGTCGAGAGCCACATCCGGATGATGGCGGCCTCGCAGCCGTTCATCTCGGGCGCGATCTCGAAAACCATCAACATGCCGAACGACGCCACGGTGGAGGACTGCAAGTCCGCTTACCTCTTGTCGTGGAAGCTGGCGCTCAAGGCCAACGCGCTGTACCGCGATGGCTCAAAACTGTCGCAGCCGCTCAACTCGCAGCTCATCTCCGACGATGAGGACGAGGACGATGCGGTGGAAGCGCTCTACGAGAAGCCGATGGCCGCGCGTGCCGCCCAGGTCTCGGAGAAGATCGTCGAGAAGCTGGTCGAGCGCATCGTCGTGATGCGCGAGCGCGAGAAGATGCCGGATCGCCGCAAGGGTTACACCCAGAAGGCTGTGGTCGGCGGCCACAAGGTTTACTTGCGCACCGGCGAATATGACGACGGCCGGCTC
The DNA here is from genome assembly GCF_002532045.1 of Bradyrhizobium sp. C9. GTDB lineage: Bacteria > Pseudomonadota > Alphaproteobacteria > Rhizobiales > Xanthobacteraceae > Bradyrhizobium. The sequence continues at coordinate 86,505 of NZ_NWTG01000020.1, forward strand.
GGCGAGATCTTCATCGACATGCACAAGGAAGGCGCGGCGCTGCGCTCCTTCATCAACAATTTTGCGATCGCAGTGTCGCTCGGTCTGCAATACGGCGTGCCGCTGGAAGAATATGTCGACGCCTTCACCTTCACCCGCTTCGAGCCCGCAGGCCCGGTGCAGGGCAACGACTCCATCAAGTACGCGACCTCGATCCTCGACTACGTCTTCCGCGAGCTCGCGGTGAGCTACATGAGCCGCTTCGATCTGGCCCATGTCGATCCGAACGAGTCTGGCTTCGACGCGCTCGGCAAGGGCGTCGAGGAAGGCAAGGAGCCGGATGAGGCGCCCGCCCAGCACCAGGCCACCAAATATCTGTCGAAGGGCCTGACCCGTTCGCGCACCGACAACCTCGTCGTCATGCGCGGCGGCTCGACTGCTGTCAGCGGCAACGCCGACAACGCCCCCGCCGGCGGCAGCCGCGTTACGGCGATGGCCCCGCACGGCGCCACCGCCCGCGGCGTCTCCGACACCATCGAAGGCGCCGTCGCCCTGAAGCAGGAGGTCAGCCACGACCTCTCGCCGACCGAGAAGCTCGAGGCCCTGAACTGGAGCAAGCCCGGCACCGCCGCAGCAGCCGCCCCAAGCAAGGCGGAGCGTCGCGCCGAAGCCAAGGCCAAGGGCTACGAGGGCGAGATGTGCTCGGAGTGCGGCAACTTCACGCTGGTGCGGAATGGCACCTGCATGAAGTGCGATACTTGCGGCAGCACGACGGGGTGTTCGTGAGGGGCTGACGGCGGCCAGTTACCGTTCGTTTCCAAACAAACAACGACTTCAGCTCCCTGAAGTCGTTGTTTTTGCTTGCCGTATCCGGAACCCCTTGTATTCGCGAGGATTTCCCTTTTAGGTACAACCATAAGGTGACTGAGCACGACTCAGGCTGGAGCGAAGTATGGCTACTCATTCAAACACGAAAGATTTTGGCTGCTGCTGATAGGCGTCCGCGATGAGAGCTCCACTTCGTCGCGGAGCTGCCATCGACAATTCAAGAAGAGACGACTGGTTAGACAGGTTTCGGTTCTACCGGCATCCGCCGAACCGCGCAGCAATAAACGCATGGCTACAACGCTTCACCGACGACGATCGCGATATCGCGGCTCGCGTTCTTGACTGCGTAGAGGTCGTATCGGAGATACAAATTCACGAAGGTTACCGACGCGCCCTGAAGGCACTTCCCGGGTGGCATACGAACAAGCAGGAAAGAGATGGCAACTGGTATTTTGTTGGCTTCGGGGATGCTGGTGAAAGCGGTCAATCCATGGTGCGCATATTCAGAGAGGCAAATAATCTGACTTCAGAAAAGTACAACTATCTCTTCTGCAATTTGATTGATCTTCCGAAAAAGAAAGCAACTGCGGCCGACACAATCGTCTTCATCGACGATTTTTCCGGCACGGGCAAGCAAGTCTGCCGAAAGTGGCCGATCGTCTTCGAACTGGTCGCTAGCGATGCGCAATTCTTTCTCGTTCTTACGGCAGCAACCGAGCCCGCCATCAACAAGATAGAATCTGAAACCATGCTGTCCGTCCGTGCAAAAATCCGTATCCAGCGAAACGAAAATATCTTTTCACCATCGTGCCAGAGGTTCACTGCTGCGGAGAGAGAGACGCTTCTCTCGTATTGCGAACGCGCCGACTCACAACAACCTAAGGGATACGGGGACTGCGGTCTTCTGTACGTTTTGAGTCACAAGACTCCCAACAATTCCATCCCAATTCTTCACGTTAACAAATCGCGTTGGCGCGGCCTTTTCCCGCGCTATCTACAGGACGCCGAAGAATGAGCATGCAGCCCTTGTTCACCTATACGCTCCTTGCTCAATTGAAGCGAGACATCGAACGTCCGGCCGTCATATATGCCGATCCGCCATATACCGCCGATCACTACTCACGGTATTATCATCTGTGGGAAACATTGCTGCGTTATGATTATCCCGAGCCTGTTGGAAAGGGGCTCTATAGATCAGACCGCTTCACATCAAAATTTTCTGTGAAGTCAGAGGTTCACCGTCAATTTGAGCAACTCATTGAGCGCACCGCTGAGCTAGGCGTCGAACTAGTGCTCAACTATCCGAGGGACGGCCTAATGGAGGCTCCTGAGACGAACTTACTTGCGATGTTGACGAGCCACTTCTCACACGCAGAGGTTGCCGCCGCGATACCGCACGTACATTCAACAATGGGAGCTTCTAAAGGCGTGGAGCGAGAATCAGTTACCGAGTTGATTTTCTATGCGCATTAAGCTTCCGCAGCTCCTACGATGGCCACCTTGCATGGTGGACTAGCCCTAGCGCAATGCTTCGCCAACTCGCGCTGTCAGCAAGGATAGGGCGGGTTGGCGGAGGGCACAATCCGCCGTTCCTTGCAACCGACAGATCACGCTAACTCATCTACGCTGTCGAACGACGCGGCTTCCGCCAACACCCCTGCCGACGAAACCTCACCCGCCTCCACCCGCCGGTTCTTTTCGTCCACCATCACCACGCGCGGCCGGAACCTGCGCGCCTCCTCGGCATCGAAGCCGGCATAGGCGACGATGATGACCTTGTCGCCGGCCATCGCGAGGCGCGCGGCGGCGCCGTTGAGGCCGATGGCGCCGGAGCCTGCGGGCGCCTCGATCACGTAGGTCGAGAACCGCGCACCGGTGTCGATGTTGTAGATGTCGACGCGCTCGTTGATCAGGAAGCCGGCGGCCTCGATCAGATTGCGGTCGATCGAGATCGAGCCCTCGTAGTGCAAGTCCGCTTCGGTGACACGCGCGCGATGAATCTTGCCCTTCATCAAAGTCACTTGCATCGAGCCCATCCCGTATCGTTGCATCGGAATTTTCCGAGGCCGCCAATACGGACCGCGCGGCGCGCGGTCAATACGCGTCGCACGACCGGCACGTCGCGGTGTTTCCGCCCGTCGACAGGTTCGTTCTGAGATCGCGGATTGATTTGGTCGGAATGGCCTGCAGGTCGCGACAACCTCGGAATAATCGCGCTGCAATTCGCCATATCGGGAGCATGGCTTTTTTTGCCATCGATCAGCGAGCGTAGGGCGGATTAGCCGTAGGCGTAATCCGCCGTTCTTCGCACCAATCGGCGGGTTACGCTTCGCTAACCCGCCCTACTGGCTACTGGCCGGCACGCTTTTCAAGAAGCAGCGTGCGGTCGGAGATGTCCTGCAATTCGAACGCCTGGGAGTCGAGGAACGCGACGGATCCGTTGTCGGGGTCCGCGGCGAGGCGATGGGTTTCACCCAGATGATGTTTCAGCCAGGCCCGCTGCTCGGTCTGCAATTGCGCGTGCGCCGCGCCCTTCGACCTTGCGAGCAGCGCCTGATAGGCGGCGTTGAGCCTGACGTCCCACTGCGCGATGGCGGACTTGCCGCAATCGAGCATCTTGGTTGACACCCCTTCGGCCTTGTCCATGCACGCATCGTACTCGGTGCTCTGCTGAGCGCGCACCGGCAAGGTCGCGAGCACGAGCGTAGCTGCAACAATGACAAGCCTTCGCGAAAGCATGACCATGTCCAAATCACTCCACCCGCTTATCCGCAGCAAGCATAGGGCGGCCCGGTGGCTTAGCCCGCCCTACGAGCTACGAACTGATCAGTCGTTTGTGTGCAACGCCGTGTTGAGGCCGCCCCAACGCGAGGAATCGGTCGGCAGGACTTCGACCGCCCCGCTCTGGCTGTTGCGCCGAAACAGCAGGCCCGACCGGCCGGACAGCTCGCGTGCCGACACCACCTTGCCATCAGGCAGTTTCACCTTGGTGCCCGCCGTCACGTACAGCCCCGCCTCGACGATGCACTCGTCGCCGAGCGAGATCCCGATGCCGGCGTTCGCGCCGAGAAGGCTGCGCTCCCCGATCGCGTTCTTGGTCTTGCCTCCGCCCGACAGGGTCCCCATGATCGACGAGCCCGCCCCGACATCGGAATTCCTGCCGACGATCACGCCAGGCGTGACACGACCTTCGACCATCGCTTCGCCCAGGGTGCCGGCGTTGAAGTTGACGAAACCCTCATGCATCACGGTCGTGCCCGAACCGAGATGCGCACCGAGCCGCACGCGGTCCGCATCGCCAACGCGCACGCCGGACGGCACCACGAAGTCCACCATCCGCGGAAACTTGTCGATCGAGTAGACGATCAGATGGTGCCAATCGGCTGCCACCTTGGTGCGCAGATCATCGACCTTGCCGGGAAGCACCGGCCCGGCGGATGTCCAGGCGACGTTGGTGAGCAGGTCGAAGATGCCGTCGAGGTTGAGGCCGTTCGGCTTGACGCTTCGCTCGGACAGTAGGTGCAGGCGAAACCAGGCGTCCTCGGTCGACGCCGGACGATCGTCGAGATGCCGGATCGTAACCTCGACGTGGTCACCTTCGATCAGACCGTGCTTCTCGGCCAGGCAGTGGCGCACCACCGCTGCGTCCCGCTTCGGGAACCAAGTGTCGAGCGTGACGCCGGTCTCCACATCCCTGTATCGGTGTCCTCGCCTGTGTAGCTCCATGACGTCCTCCCGGTGCACGCAGCGCCACGCTATCGCTGATCATGGGCGCCGAGCAAGCGTAGGGCGGATTGGCCAATCGGGTCCGCCCTACTCGCTGCATGCCTACGGCATCACGCGAACGCGCCTCTCCGGCCTCACGCCGCCTTCGCTTCCTTCTCCGCCGGCGCGGTTTCCATGGCGCGCATGTAGAGATCGAGCAGGGATTCACGCTCGTCGCGCTCGTCCTGGTCCTGCTTGCGCAGCTTGATGATCTCCTTGAGGATCTTCACGTCGAAACCTTCGCCCTTCGCCTCCGAAAAGACTTCCTTCTTCTGCTCGCTCAGTTCCGCCATTTCAGTGTCAAGGTTCTCGATCCGCTCGACGAAGGAACGAATTTTTCCGCCGGGAATGGTGATGTCAGACATGGTGCCTCTTTGCTGAATGAGGTCGTGAAAATGAAAGCAAAGAGATGACCAATGTCTTAAGCCGCGCGAGCACCGCGGCGCGTTCATCGCTGAGGTATTTTTGTGACGACGGCGCGCATCATCGCAAGCAGCGTAGTCGCGTAGGATGGGTAGAGCGCAGCGAAACCCATCGATTATTATTCGCGGCGCTAATGATGGGTTTCGCTTCGCTCTACCCATCCTACGAATCTGGAGAGATGCTCGTCACTCAGGCATCGCCCACCACCCGCAGCGTGATCCGCGTCAATTCGGACGGGCGGCCGAGCCGCAAGGCAAAGCCCGGCCAGAGCGCGGTGCCGTTGTTGACGTAGAGCGTCATGCCGTCGACGTCGTAGCGGCCCGAGACGAAGCCGGCATTGGCGGGCGCGGCCAGGCGGTCGATCCCCCAGATCAATCCGCCATGGGTGTGTCCGGAGAGTTGCAGCGCGACGCCGAGCGCAGCCGAGTTGCGTGCGTCGCTCGGCTGGTGATCGAGCAGGACGACGGGCGCGCCGTTGGGGACGCCTTCGAGCACCGCGGCAAGATCGCGGACGGGTTGCTTCCTGCGGCGCGACGCGCGGTCGGTAATCCCTGCGATCACCAGCCGGCCATCGCCGCGTTCGAGCACGATGTGCCTGTTCTCGAGCGAGCGCAGGCCGAGCGCTTCGTAGTGCGCCATCCAGGCGTCATAGCCGAAGATATATTCGTGATTGCCCGAGATCACGTAGACGCCATCGGCGGCCACAAGATCCTGCAACGACGCGATGTCCTTGCGCCGCGCATCGATGGTGCCGTCGATCAGGTCGCCCGTGATCGCGATCAGGTCCACGCCGAGCTTGTTCGATCGTGCCACGACCTCGCGCGCCCACGGCGCTGGAAACAGCCGGCTGATGTGCAGATCGGTCAGTTGCAGGATGGTGTAGCCGTCGAACTGGCGCGGAAGCCCGCGGATCTCGACCTCAATATCCTTCAGCGGTGGAATGCGCATCGCCTGATGGACGCCGATCGCGGCGGCTGCGGCCGCGAGCGCTGCAAGTGCGTAGCGAACGCCGTCAGGCGCGCCGACGAAGCCGCCATGGATCAGCGCTGCGACCAACAGTCCCGCATCGAGCGCCAGTTGCAGCAGCGCCAGCAGGATGACCGCGCCGAACGCCCAGTTGAACAGCACGACCACCGGACGCGGAAACTCCGGCGAGAACTCCGATCCCGACGACCATCGGTTCCAGCGGTGAAACTGCAAGGCGGCCAGCACCAGCAACGCTGCGACGATCTTTGCCGGCAGCGGCCAGTCGAGCGGCCAGATGAAGCGGGCCAGGATCAAGAGGCTGGTCAGGCCGAAAATGAGTTGGGGAATAGGTTCGCTCCGGATCGGATCGGTCAAGGCTCTGCGGCAAGCGCTCAGCGAAGGTAGGGTCGATCGGCCACCGGCGTAAGGCGCCGATCAGCACATTTTCGGCAGATTGCGCGGCGCTGAAACGCCCTGCGCGGCCCCCAACCGACCCCGCATATCGCGGAGCCTGTCATCTGGCGCGCGTTCGCGCGACCCGTTGGCTCCTGCGGGCGACCGGCCGACCTTCCCGGCACAGCCGCCCGATCAATCTTCGATATCGGCAATTCGCCTGAGGACGATCACGACGGCGAGGACCAGGCCAAACAGGCCGCCGGCGACTCCGGCCAGACCCGAACCAAAGACGCCACTGACATCCCGGTCGGATAGAGCGAACGTGGCCATTTCAGCTGCAAGGGCCATCCCGACCGTCATTGCAATGACGATCGCAACGGATTTGGAAAGTTCGACCACAAATCGAAATGCCATATCTTCCAAAGCGCGGAGCGCGCGGGTCGCGCGATTATCCGGACGCGGGGCAACCTGGCCAAGTGCGCTCCGACGCCTTCCGATTGAGGCACCGGAGGAGGCATTGCCGATCAACCGGTTCGCGCGGGGATTGTCGTTGGGGTCATCCAGAGCCTCGATGTCCAGTCTGAATTCTCGCCGCAGAAGCAGCGTCGGAACCAGCGCACAACATAAGAGTGCGGCCAGTCCTGCGTAGATGCTGATGCTACCTGCGAAAAAGATCAGAAGAATGCCGAGCCACCCGAGGGCCTCGCCACAAAATTGAACCGCTGCGATCCGGGCAATGTCGGCCCAGGATTGTCTTCGCCATGACTGATTTCGCCATGACTGATTTCTCTTGGGGACGAAATCCGCGAACCTCATCGGTTTGCCCTTCGACAATCCGCCTTCTGCACCATCAGCCGATCAATCTCCTGAGATGTGGACGTTGCTCGTCGGACGCAATCCTTCCGTCGCAACGCCGACGGCAATCACAAGGGCAGCGCAACGAGCGGCCTTTGCTCGCAACTCGGCGGAGCGCACCTCCCCGTGGACGGTGATCAAGACTCAAAAATAGAACTTGAACATTGCTCATTTTCATGGTCAATTATTGAACATTGTTCATTTTGTTGGAGCCGGCGATGCAAACGACCTTCCGGATGGACGGACTGACCGGGTCCGCGCGGCCCGCGAAACCATGGGTGAAAGTCGCCCCGACAATCGTCACGATCGGCATCATTGCGGCATTCGCGCTGCACGGACGCATCGCGCAGCCGGCCAATTACAACGAATTCGCCGACCACTCGGCCCTCCTGGGCATCCCCCACGCCGCCGACGTGTTGTCGAACGCGGGCTTCGCGCTGGTCGCGATCTGGGGCTGGCTGGCGCTGCGCCCTCACCGCGACAGCGACCGGCTGCGCGCCGGATGGCCCGGCTATCGCCTGTTCCTGATCGGCCTGTTCCTGACCGCATTCGGGTCCGCCTTCTTTCACCTCGCCCCCGGCAACGACCGGCTGACCTGGGACATGCTGCCGATCGCGCTCGCCGGCGCCGGCCTGCTGGTCGGCGTCCGCGGCGACACCCGGCCGTTGTCGACGACGAACCCGGGATCGACAGCGAACATCGAAGCGATCGTGCTCGCCCTCTACGCCACCGCCGGCGTCGCGTGGTGGGTTTATACCGACCGACACGGCGCGGGCGACCTGCGGCCGTATCTGTTGTTGCAGGTGCTGCCGCTCATCCTGATCCCGCTCTGGCAGGCGATCTATCGCGCGCCGCGCACGGAGCGCATCGCGTTCGCCACCGCGATGGGGTTGTACGTGCTGGCCAAGATCGCCGAGGTGCTCGACCATCAGATCGCAGACACGCTTGGCTTCGTCAGCGGACACACCTTGAAGCATCTGCTCGCGACGGCCGCCACGGCCGCGATCGTCTGGGGGCTCACGCGACGATTCTCGGGCGGCGGCGGTCGATCAGGGCCGTAGGATGGGTAGAGCGCAGCGAAACCCATCAACTTAATGTCCGCGCGGAGACATGATGGGTTTCGCTGCGCTCTACCGATCCTACACGGCTGCCCTCGCACTCGGGCGGCCGGCGGGCGCTCGCACAATTTCGGAATAATGGAAAAGTACTGCTGAGTTGCCCGACGCGTCAAGTCACTTTTCCGAGTCCCCGGCTGCAACCCGCTACTGTGCATGGGGTTGTTTTCGATATTTTGCGGCGGGCAGCCTTGCCGCTTCAGCGCACCTCGGTCGGATCAGGCGGATTGACCCGCGTGGCGACCGTATCCATATGCATCTGCATGAAACGGCAGCCCTGCCGCTTCGCACCCACCGTGGACACAGCCCGATACCACCGGCCTCGTCCCTTGCGCACCCTCCTCTCATTCCGGAGCTCCCGTGGCCGCCCTCTCCATTCTCGATCTCGTCCGCGTCACCGAAGAGACCGACGCGCGCGGCGCGCTGTACAATGCGCGCGATGTCGCTCGCCATGCCGAGGCGCTCGGCTATCGCCGGATCTGGGTGGCGGAGCACCACAACATGGCCGGCATCGCGAGCGCCGCGACGTCTGTCGTGATCGGGCACATTGCGGCGGGCACCAAGACCATCCGGGTCGGCGCCGGCGGCATCATGCTGCCGAACCACGCGCCTTACGTGATTGCCGAACAGTTCGGCACGCTGGCGCGGCTGTTCCCTGACCGGATCGACCTCGGGCTCGGCCGTGCGCCGGGCACCGATCAGCTCACCTTGCGTGCGCTGCGCCGCACGCCCGAATCCGCCGAGAATTTTCCGCAGGACGTGCTTGAGGTGCAGGCCTTCCTCGCCGCCGCCGGTCCCAACCAGCGCATCCAGGCGGTGCCGGCCGCGGGCACCGACGTGCCGCTGTGGATTTTGGGATCGAGCAATTTCGGCGCGATGCTGGCCGGCGAACTCGGCCTGCCCTACGCCTTCGCCTCGCACTTCGCCCCCGAGCTGCTGATCCAGGCGCTCGGGATCTATCGCGCGCGCTTCAAGCCGTCGGAGCAGCTCCAGCAGCCCTACACCATGGTGGGCGTCAACATCATCGCCGCCGACACCGACGCGGAAGCGCGGCGGCTCGCCACCACGCAGCAGATGTCGTTCACCAACATCTTCCGCGGCGCGCGCGGCCTCAGCCAGCCGCCGATCGACGACATCGAGACCTACTGGTCGCCATCTGAAAAGGTCCAGGCGATGCGGATGCTCGCCCGCAGCATCATCGGCTCGCCCGCGACGGTGCGCGCCGGCATCGATGCGCTGGTCGCGGAGACCGGCGCCGACGAATTGATGATCGTGTCCGACGTCTACGATCACCAGAAGCGGCTGCACTCGTTCGAACTGATCGCCGAGGCCGGCGGCATCAAGCCGCAAGCGTAGCGTCACGCAGCCAACCGCTGCCGCTTTTTGCGCGGCAGCGGTCGCTGGTTCGCATTCGGCTCAATGCGCAGCGACGGCCTGCGGCACGGCATGCCTGGCGCGGTTGTCGAGGCTGAGCGCGCCGGCGCCGAACGCTGCGATCTGCAGCAGTCCGCCTGCCATCATCACGTTCTTCAGGAAGTGGATCATCTGGTTCTGGTCGGCGAAATTGCTGTGGAACGCGACCGCGGTTGCGATCGAGAACACCGCTAGTGTCAGCCCCACGGCGCGGGCCTGATAGCCGGCAATCAGCAGCAGGCCGCCCGGATTTAGCTCAAGTCTGGCTGGTCCGCCCTGCGCGCTCGCCGCTCAGCCGCATACGCGACGGTTTTTTCTTGCTTTGCCCGCGTGCACCTCTACGGTGCCGCCCGTCACGACGGAGACGGATCTCAACGATGGACGCGGCCATGAACTGCCCGAAATGCAATTCCGAGCATGCCTATCAGGACGCGGCTCTCTGGGTCTGCCCGGAATGCGCCTATGAATGGAGCGGCGACGCGATCACGGTAGCCTCGCACGAAGCAGGCGTGCGTGATGCGCACGGCAATCCGCTGGCGGACGGCGACAGCGTCATCGTGATCAAGGATCTCAAGGTCAAGGGCTCGTCATCGGTCGTCAAGGGCGGCACCAAGGTCAAGAACATCCGGCTCACTGAGGGGAGCGATGGACACAACATCGCTTGCAAGATCGACGGCATCGGCGCGATGAACCTGAAATCCGAGTTCGTGAAGAAGGCCTAGCGAGCGCAACACCGAGAGCGGATCAGCCGACCATCCGCCCTACGCTCGCAATCTCGTTCGCCGACGCCAATATCACATCGCCGTCGAGGATAGGCTTCGCCACATCGAAGAACTTCGCCACGGCCGGTGAATTGTTGTGCCGGTCCATGGCCGCCTGATCAAGGTATCGCTCGTAGATCGCGAATATGCGGGGATCCGATGCATCTTGCGACACGTAGTAGCCGACAGTAGATGGTTCGTTGGCCCGGACATGCTCGACAACGTCGAGCAATGCCTGCCGCATCGTCGCTTCGTGTCCCCTCTTCGCCCGGATGAGCGCCGTGATCGCCAACATGTGTCTCTCCAAAAATAACGGGTGGATTAGCCGACTACGTCCGTGGCAGCTCAACGAGCGAAGGCGGAAGGCGTCGTCCGCTGCTCTTTCCGGACAATCGGCGGATTACACTTGCGCGAAACCCGCCCTGCGCATTTGCTCACACCTTGCTCAACGCCTGCGCGATGTCGGCGACGAGGTCCGATGGATGCTCGATCCCGATCGAGAGCCGGATCGTCGTATCGAGCACGCCGATCTTCTTCCTGATGTCGGCCGGCACGCCGGAATGAGTCATCGTCGCCGGCAGGCTCGCGAGCGACTCGGTGCCGCCGAGGCTCACCGCGAGCTTGAATATCTGCAAGTTGTTGAGGAATTTTTCCGCCGCCTGCTGCCCGCCGACGATATCGAACGAGAAGGTCGAGCCGGCGCCGCTGCTCTGGCTTGCGAACACACGCCCCGCCGGCGACGCCGCGTCGTGGTGGCCGAGATAATGTACCTGCGCCACCTTGGGATGGTCGCGCAAATAGTCGGCGACGATGCGCGCATTGCGGTCGGCCTTCTCCATGCGCAGGCTGAGCGTTTCCAGCGAGCGGCTGATCATCCAGCAGGAATGCGGATCGAGCTGGGTGCCGATCGCGCCGCGCAGCGCCTTGACGTCCTTCATCAGCTTCTTCGAGCCGAGCGCCGCGCCCGCGATCAGGTCGGAGTGGCCGCCGACATATTTGGTCAGCGAATACAGCGAGAGGTCGGCGCCGTGCTCGATCGGCCGCTGAAACACCGGCCCGAGCAGCGTGTTGTCGCAGGCGATGATCGGGGTAAAGCCCTGCGCCTTGCCGATCGCGTCAGCGACGCGTCTTGTGAGCGCGATGTCGACCTGGCCGTTGGTCGGATTGGCCGGCGTCTCGATGAAGATCATCGCGACGCGGCCCTTCTTCATGGCCTCGTCGGCAGCGGCGCGGACCACATGCTCGTCGAGGCCGTCGGCGAAGCCCACCGCGCTAATCGAGAACCCCGCCAGCGTCCTGGTGAACAGCGTCTCCGTGCCGCCATAGAGCGGCTGCGAATGCAGGATGACGTCGCCGGGCCGCGCGAAGGCCAGCACGGTGGTCGAGATCGCCGACATGCCGGAGGAGAACAGCGCGCAGCTCTCGGTGCGCTCATAGATCGCAAGCCGGTCCTCGACAATCTCGCTGTTCGGATGATTGAAGCGCGAATAGACCAGCCCCGCTCCCATGCCTTCCGGAGGCTCGCGCCGGCCCGCGACGAAATCGAAAAAGTCCTTGCCGTCCTCGGCAGTCCTGAACACGAAGGTCGAGGTCAGGAAGACCGGCGGCTTGACGGCGCCCTCCGACAGCTGCGGATCGTAGCCGTAGTTGAGCATCTGGGTTTCCGGATGCAGCAGGTGGTTGCCGATGTGGGTTCTGGACGGAAACGGTTTGACCACGGCCAGTCTCCTTATCTCGAGGGATCACCGCGTGGGCTGATCCATAAGAATCTGCCGTAAGCATACTCCACCTTTGTGCCATTCCGCCAAAACACTGCATCGAACACTCTGGATAACGAACGGCCGGCGTGCACCCTGCGCCGCCGGCCGTCCGAAAACCGCAGCTCGCATCGTGCGTGCGTGATGTCACCCAGCTGACGACATCAGGACCGATCGCCGACGCGGCTGCTCACGCTGCGGTGAATACGCCGCTACCAGCCGCGGTCCACATTGCGCACCTCGCCGGTGCGCGCGTCGACATCGACCTGCATCCAGCGGCCGAGCCGGTCGCGGCCCTCGACTTCCCACTCGTCGCCGAGGAACTGGGTGTTGGACACCGTGACGACGCCGATACTTGTCGCGACGTCGAGGGCTGCCTCCATCGAGATCTGGCTGCCGGAATCATAGGCCATCGCCGGCGTCGCTGCGCCGATCGCCAACGCCGCAATGGCCGGAATAATCAAGCTTCGCATCAGTCACTCCTCATGGAACGGGATGTCATGCCGTATAAAACGAGCGGCGCACCCGATCAGTTCCAGGAACAGCGGCCACGGAGCAGCGCGGAACTTCAGCAGTTAAGGCAATTTGGTGGCAGTTCTGGTTTCACCGACGCGCGCCGCGCGGCTTGCGCATTGCCTTCTTCCACATCCGGAATCCGCCCTCGAAGGCATTGGCGTTGTCGCCGAACCTCACTTTCGCTGGCGGGTTGTCGACCTTGTCGGCATTGCCGCCGCCGAGCACGATGTAGTCGGGCTCCAACGCCGCCGACAGCCGCGCGATGATGTCATCGACGCTTCTGCGCCATTTCTTCCGGCCGCGCCGTTCGAGGCCGGCAGCGCCGACATAGTCCTCGAACGTCCCATCCTTACGGTAGGGCAAGTGACCGAGCTCCATCGGCTCGTAAACGCCCTCCACGATCATCGCCGAGCCGAGCCCGGTGCCGAGACCGAGAAACAGCATCCGCCCGCCCTGATAGCTGCCGATCGCCTGCATCAGCGCATCGTTGACGACCTTCACCGGCCGGCCGAACGCGCTGTGAAAATCGAAGCCGGCCCAGCCGCGGCCAAGATTATGCGGCTCGGCCAGCGGACGGTTGTGAACCACGGGTCCGGGATAGCCGATCGAGATCACGTCATAGGACCAGTCCCTGGTCAGCGCCTTGACCTGCCGCACCATCTCGGTGGCGGACAGCGCTGGACCTGACTCGAATTCGCGCTTGATGCGCTCCCCGTCGGTCATGACCTTCACATGCGTGCCGCCGATGTCGATCGCCAGCACCGTCCGTCGCGACGCGGGCTTTGCCGTCTTCCTGCTTGTCTTCTTAGCTGTCTTCCTGGCCATCGGCGCGGTCTCTCTTGTGCGCACCGAGTGGAGCAGAGAAACACATCGCGCGCCACAGCTCCGTTCTGCATCTGACTCCAATTTGTTCGCGAAGAACGAATCGGAATCGGTAAAATCAGCGCGACTCAAGCATTAACAGGACGTATGCATCCGACGCATCTGAGGAGCCGATGTTGTACCGGGACGGGATAATCGCTCCCGGCGCGGAATATCTCGGCGCATTTCGCGTGCATTGCGTTCGATTGCTTCAGCAATCAGGCGACGACTCGCATCACAATCACGTTCCCCATTCGACTCCAGTTTGTTCGCGGGGAACGAATCGGAATCGAAAAATCAGCGCGAAGCGTTTCTTAACAAGACGTTTGCGCGAGGCTTGCGGTCACACGAAGACTGTCATCGCCCGTGCTTTGCGCGGCGCCGTTTGCTGCCCCGCCCTGCGCGCCGCCAATCTTCGAGATGAAGCCAAAGTGCTTCCGCGACCGGTCCGTGCGCATGCTGCCGATGGCGGATTGCCGCCAGATGTTCCTCGCGGCCAGGAAAATTCGGTCCCGCGATGCTGATCAGTCGGCCATCCCTGAGCTCATCCTCGATCAGCCACGCCGGCAGATGGCCCCACGCCAGACGATGCAGGATCAGCTCCTTCTTCATCATCTGATCCGGCACGGTACAGCGATGGGCGCCGTCGATCAGGAAGAAGCTTTCCGACGACGATCGCCGCGCCGTGTCACGGATCACGCACTGCGTGAAGGGGCGCATCTGCTCCGGCGTGACCCGCTTGGTCCACGCGAACGGCAGAAAGCCGGGAGCGACAACCGGCACCATGGCCGTGGTTGAGAGCTCGATCTGCTCGAAGCGCGGATCGGACCGGTCCGCGCGATGAAACACGAGGTCGGCGTCACCATCGATCAAGCGCTCGAGCGGTCCCGCAACGGCCTCATATTCCAGATGCAGGCGCGTGTTGGGATATCTGGCAAAGAACCCCGAGAGCATTTGCAGGATGGGCGGACGTGGACAGAGGTCGCCGATGACGACACGCAGCACAACCTCTTCCCCGCTGACAAGCTGGTCCGCATAGGTTTGCAGCAGATCGAGCTCGCGCAGCGTCAGCCGCGTGCGCTCGTGAAACGTCTGCCCTGCATCCGTCAGCCCGACGCGGTATCCGCTGCGATCGAGCAGGGTGAGGCCGAGCTGCTGCTCGAGGCGAGCGACCGCCGCGAACACCGACGGGTGCGAGCGGTTCAGGTCGGCGCCGGCAGCCTGGAAGCTGCCCTTGGTCGCGACCGCGTCGAAGCAGCGCAGGTCGTGGAGCTTGATCCGATCCATTGTCCAGAAATCCTACAGAGATTGATCGATCTTAGTAATTTTCCCTGCCGAGCGCGAGCCCTAGCCTGGGGCGACGCGAAGCCGTGGGCTTCCAGCAGCAGAAGGAATTGACGAAATGGGCGGCGACCAACACTTCACCACACGGGACGGCTGCCGGATTGCGTACCGGATCGACGGTCCCGACGATCGGCCGGTGCTCGTGCTGTCGAACTCGATCGCCACCAGCCTGCACATGTGGGACCGCTCAGTGCCAGCTCTCAGTCGGTCCTTTCGCCTGCTCCGCTACGACACCCGCGGTCACGGCGGTTCAGACGCGCCTGCGGGCGCGTATTCGATGGACCGGCTTGGCCGCGATGTGGTCGAACTGCTCGACGCCCTCGCGATCGATCGCGCACATTTCCTCGGCCTGTCGCTCGGCGGATTCATCGGGCAATGGCTCGGCATCTTCGCGCCTGAGCGCATCGATCGCCTGATCCTCTCGAACACCGCGTCCTATCTGGCCTCGGAGCTGCCGTTCGACGACCAGATCCGCGCCGTGCTGGCTGTCAGCGACATGGACGGAATCGCCGATACCTTCATGCGCAACTGGTTTCCCGCAACGATGCTGGCTGCGCCGGACCAGATTGTCGACGAATTCCGCAACATGGTGCACACCACCCCGCCGCGCGGCCTCGCCGGCTGTTACGCCGCCCTGCGCGATGTCGATCTTCGTCGCATCATCTCGCTGATCGCAGCGCCGACCTTGGTCATCGGAGGCGAGAGCGACACCGTCACGCGGGCCAGTCACAGCGAAGAGATCGCAGCGACCATCACCAATGCAAAGCTCGTTCTGCTGCCCGGCGTTCACATTCTCAATGTCGAACAGGCGGACCGATTCAACGATGAAGTCGCGAGCTTCCTGCAGGGCGCACCCTAACCGTTCTCGATACGACTCCATTTTGTTCGCAAAGAACGAATCGGAATCGAACAAATCAGCGCGGCGCAAATCTTAACAACAGGTTTGCGATCTCCACACCAATCGAATTTGTAGGGCGGATTGGCGCAAGCGTAATCCGCCGTCCACAAAACGAAGATGGCGGGTTACGCTTCGCTAACCCGCCCTACGCGATCACCCTCATACGCAAGCCCAGGTCGCAGTGCGCGCATCTTCTCCGCAAGCCTGTGGCTTGAGGTGTCCTCCGCATGTGCGAGCCGGTTGACGAGCGCAACATAATCCGCATCGCTCTTGTGCTGGTTGAGCTTGGACTGGCCCTCGATCTCGTCGACGACGAGATCGATCACCCTGATCCCCGCCAGCATCGCCTCGCGCTTGCCGGGCTCCATCTGCGTGAGGTCCCAGGGTTGCTTCGACAACCGCGCCTCAGAAGCCGCGAGCAGCGCGTCGCCGTGGCCGCGGTTCTCGCCGTGATCGCGCAAATGCGCGACGCCGGACAAATGCACCGCCTCGTAGAGCCAGGTGGAGACGTTATCGCGCGAGACGTACCAGTCGTTCGAGATGTAGGCGTCGTCGCCGGAGACGATCAGCAGGAAACGCCTGACGCCGTCGGCAAGCTCGACCAGCGGATTCTTCGCGGTGAGATGGATCTGCACGATCACGCGACCGTCGCGCCGCTCGATCACGAACGGCACATGGGACGCCCGCGGGCTGCGCGCATCGGCGGCGACGATGGCGCCGAAGCCGCGCGCCGCCGCAAAGTCCAGCGCGCGGTCGTCCTCGATGCGGAATTGGGGACGGAGGATGTGCATGGCGGCGGCGCTCGCGGCTGGAGGGAGACGACCCAGCGAAGCTAGCGCAACTTTTGCCGGAGATCACCGCCATGCACCGTCCGGCTCAGCAGATCATGGCATTGTCGCCATGATCGCAGACGCCGCCGGGCTGATCCCGGGGCAGCGTTTCGAACTCCCCGTAGCGCGGCACGACCATGCGTGGCGGCCCGCCGCCCCAGCGGCCGGCGGCCGCGGCATGTCCCTTCACCAACGCGGATGGGCCGGACGGGACTTCGCGCGCCATGGCCGATGTCGTCAGCACGGTCAGGGCGAGCAAACCCGCCGCGACGTGTTTGATCGTGATCATCGAGCGTCTCCTGCTGGATTCAACAGGATGGGGCCATCTCGCCGGCCTGCTGAAGCGCTTTCGCTGAAACCATGACGAGCGGCGCGGCCCGATTATTCCGCGACGACGCAGCGAATTTGCCTGTCCGGCGGCTTGGTTCGACACATTCGATTGATCGGAGCGTGACCGCCGGGACCGAGGGCCCGAGCGGCCGCAGCTCCGCTGTCGTCCCGGCGAATGGAGATAGATGCGCACTCCAACTCCATCACCGTCATAGCCTCGATATCCCAATCCACCGTTGAACTCGCGCCAACTCGCGGGTTACGCTGTCACTGATCGCGCCCTCTCGCTGGAAGGACCTCCATGAACGGCAATCGATATTATGGCGTCCGCGTCGAGGGCGCGAAATACGGCGTGGGGTTCGGCTCGGCGCTGGCGATTGCGATCTCCTACACCAAGAACCATTCGATCCTGTGGGCGATCATCCACGGTATCCTGGGCTGGCTCTACGTGATCTACGCCGCGCTGTTCGGGTGATGCGCACGACATGACCGTCATCTCGATCCAGTCACAGGTCGCCTGGGGCCATGTCGGCAACAGCGCGGCCACCTTTCCGATCCAGCTGCACGGCATCGACGTCGTCGCCGTGCCGACCACGCTGCTCAGCAACCGGCCGGGCTATCCGACCATCCGCGGACGGGTGCTCGATGTGCAGCTGGTCGCCGACCTCTTGCGCGGCGTCGAGGAGCGCGGCGCGGTCGAAAGTGCCCGGATGATCCTGTCGGGCTATCTCGGCTCGGCCGACATCGCGATGGAGGTCGCCGACTTCGTCGCCCGCGCGAAAGCGGAGAACCCGGCCCTGCTCTATTGCTGCGATCCCGTGCTCGGCGACCGCGACCGCGGCATGTTCGTGCGATCGGACATCCCGCCGCTGGTGCGCGACCAGCTCTGTCCGCTGGCCGACATCATCACGCCCAACCATTTCGAGTTCGAATTCCTCTGCGGCACGCGCGTGACGACGACCGATGCCGTCATCGCGCAAGCCCGCGCGCTGATGGCGCGGGGGCCTGCGATCATCGTCATCACCAGTGCCGAGCTCGACGGCACGCCCCACAGTGAGATCGAGACGCTGGCGATCGAGCGCGCGGGAGCGTGGCGGGTGCGCACCCCGCGCGTGCCGATCAGCCCGTCCGGCACCGGCGACCTGTTCGCCGCGCTGTTCGTCGCCGCCCGCGTGCGTGGCCTGGCGACGCCGGAGGCGCTGAGCCAGGCCGCCTCTGGCATCCACGGCGTGCTGGTGCGCACGGCGGAGCGAGGAACCGAAGAAATGCGCATTGTCGAAAGCGCTGAGCTGATGCTTGATCCGAAGCCGCGCTTCGCCGCGGTCGCGATCCCTGCAGCCTGACATCCGGGACACATCTCATGATCGACATCACCACCCTCCTCACCTACGCCGCCGTCGTGCTCGGCCTGTTCCTGATTCCGGGGCCGGCCGTGCTGCTCGTGCTTGCGCGTTCGGTCACCGGCGGACCGCGCGTCGGCGTCGCGACCGGGTTCGGCATCGCGCTCGGCGACCTCGTCCACACCGCGATGGCGACGTTCGGCCTGTCGGCCGTGCTGATGACCTCGGCGCTCGCGTTCTCGATCGTCAAATATGCCGGCGTGATCTACCTGATCGTGCTCGGCATCCGCGCTCTGTTCGAGAAGAATGACGACCTGCATCTGCCGGCGCCGCAGCCGATCGATCCCAGGCGCGCATTCCGGCAGGCGATCTGGGCCGAGATGCTCAATCCGAAGACCGCGCTGTTCTTCCTCGCTTTCCTGCCGCAGTTCGTGCATCCCGGCCACGGCTCGGCGGTGGCGCAGTTCGCGACGCTGGGCCTGATGTTCGTCGCGATGAGCGCGGCCTACACCTCGCTGCTCGCGCTCGCCGCCGGCCAGATCAGCCCATGGATCCGGCGGAATCGCCGCATCGGGCAGTGGCAGGGCCGCGTGGTCGGTACGATCTACATCGCGCTCGGCATCCGCCTCGCGTTTCAGGAGCGCTGAGCCGCGCGGGGCTTGACGGGGGCGTAACATGATCGGGGCTGGTCCGAAGACTTCTATTGCGGCCATCTGCATCGCCGGGCTCGCGGCTCTGCTCACAGCCCCCGCGCTGGCGTTCGACTACGCCCGCTACAAGACCGCCGACCTCGACGAGTTGCTGGCGCAGCCGCGGCCCAAGACTGGTGTCGACCTCAACGGCGCGAAGCCGTACCGGCTCGAGGTCACGCTGGTCTCCTATGAGGAAACCTGCGCCGTGCAGTCGGTCGCGACGACCATGCGGATGCTGGGGTTCAAGCCTGATCAGATCGACGGCGTGCAGGCCTCGCGCTGCATCAAGGTGCGCTCGGCGAAGGGGGCGGAGGCGCTCGTCTTCATCCAGGATGTGGTGCGCGCATTTCTACCGCGCGAAGTGCCGCTCGGCAGCGGCCTGACGCTGTTCGTGATCCATCTGTACACCGGCCAACAAGGACCAGGGCTGCTGGTCAATGAATTCCAGACCCCCGAGGCCGCTCCCGCCACGGCTGCCAAGGAGCCGCCCTGCGGATGCGGCACGGCGGAGTTTCATCCAGGCGTCGACATGACGTCGGACGCGGAAGGCGCTCCGGTGACCGCGATGGATGATGGCGTCGTGATCCGGGTCGAGCAGGATGACCAGGCCTCGGTCGATGCTTTCAACATCGGCCACTGCGGGCGTTATGTCGTGGTCAAGCACGTCTATCCCAATGGCCACGTCGTCTTCAGCCGCTATGCCCAGCTCGGCCGCATCGTCGGCGCCAACGGCCGGCCGGTTGCGATCGGCACCAAGATCAGGAAGCAGGACAAGATCGGCGAGGTCGGCCCGCGCAAAATGCTGCATTTCGAGATTCGCCCCGCCGTCGTCGGGGCGCTCAGGACGGATACGGCGTGGCAGGCACGCTACGGCAGCGACCCGTCGATGGACTGGTCGCGCTACGATCCGGTCAATCCCCAGACCTTCGATGCGGACGTGTTCGCCGGCCGTCCGCGGAAACCGTGAGGGCAGATGTCTCCGCTGAAGCCGCAAGCCACGTATGACGACTTCGCCCGCCTCGATATCAGGATCGGCAAGGTGGTCGAGGTGCAGCCGTTTCCGCGCGCCAGGAACCCGTCTTACAAGGTCGGCGTCGACGTCGGCGCCGGGCGGATCATGTGGTCGAGCGCGCAGATCACGAATTATGAGCCGGCAGCGCTGGTCGGCTCGCTGGTCGTCTGCGTCTGCAATTTCGGACCGAAGAACATCGCCGGTTTCACCTCGGAACTGCTGATCCTCGGCGCCAAGGATGCCGGCGGCAAGGTCATCGTGCTCGGACCGCGCAGCGAGGTTGCGGTCGGCGAGCCGATCTACTGACGTCGCCCACGATCACGGCCGCGTGATTCAAATCGTCTGGATTCCCCGTAGTTTACCGATGGGGGATCACCCGGATTCTAACTGCCGGCCTGCGCTGCTATTCCAGCGCACGAGAATCGCTTCGGCATGGGAATCGGAAGATGTCTGCAGTTTACTTTCACTGCTCCGACGACAAGCACGTCATCCTGGATCGCATCGGCGCCGCGATGGATTTTTCCGAGGTGCGGGTGCATGCGGAGCAGCTGGCGCGCAGCTTTGTCATGACACCGAGCGTGGAGGACTGGCGCAACTGGGCGGTCCACGTCACCGACGATATCGGGACCGAGATCTTCGAGCTGCCGTTCACCGCCATCCTCGGCGAATTGCACTAAGGGCGTGCCATGACGATGGAACGCGCCCTGCAGCCCTTGCGCCGCCACTTCGCCCAAGTCGTTGCGCGCTGCGTCGCGCTGATCGAGGGCGTCATCAACCCCTATCGCCCCGAGCTGTACTACATGCGCGGGCCCGGTCCGAAATGCCGCGCCAGGCGACAGGCCACGCTGCGCGACTAATTTGAGGGCTCGATCGACGAGAAAAGGCCGATGGGCGTTACGCCACCGGCCTTCTCCTGCGGCTGCCGGTTCCCGGAGTCCGGTTCCGCCGCAATTCCACCTGGTCCCAAGCTTGCGACGACAGTTTTAATCAAATCTTAACGGCACCGCGGTGAGCTGGATGACAGGACTCCTTCGCCGTGCCGCGCTGCATAATCGTTCTCGTGCGTGGAGCGTTGCACATCGTTTTTGCGCCGATCGCCCGACGATTGTGCGCGATGCATCTTAGGGAACGCACGACTCAGTGTTACCCTGTGATGCAAACCGAAACGGAGAACTTCGGATGCCGTACTACACCTTCGATCTCGTGGTGGGGGACGAGTTCCGGAATCAAGGAACGATCATCCTCGAAAACATCAGCCTCGCCTCCGATCGCGCCGATCAGCTCGCCAACGAGCTGTCGCAGGTCAAGCCGGAGTTGAAGGCGCGCGGCTGCGCCGTGCGCGTCACCGACATCGACCGGCGCGAGCTGTACCGGACGCCGCTCGATCCCGTGCCACACTGGCGCAGGGCGGGCTAGCGTCCGTAGGCTCCGGGTTCAACTGATCGCGCCTGTCCGCGCGCGATCGTGGTCCTGCTGCGCATAGCGGCTGAAGTTGCCGCCTCAGCAAGACCAGGCGGCGCGCGCCCCGATCACTTCTTCATGTTCAATCGGCCGATGAAGTCACGCTTGCCGAGCGGCGCGCCCTTGTGGCGAAGGATGTCGTAGGCCGTGGTCGAGTGAAAGAAGAAGTTCGGCAGCGAGAACGACATCAGGAAGCCCTCGGCCGTGAACGGCATCGATCGCTCGCCGAGCTTGAACATCACTTCGCGCCCGAGCAACGCGTTGACCGCGTCCGGCGTCAGCGTCGACAATTCGCTGTGCGCGTCCTTCACCAGCGCCTGCAGTGCGGCGTAGTCCAGGTCGGGCTTGCCGGACGGCGGGACGAACACGCCGGTCCTGGCAGCTTCCATCGCGCCGCGGGAATGGTGCGCGAGCGAGACCACCTGAAAGCGGAACGGCAACATGTCCGGAAACAACCGGGTCTCGACGATCTCGGCCGGATCGATGCCGCTCGCCTTGAAATGCGCGAGGCTCTTGTCAAGAAAGCCCGAGGCGGCGCCGAGGATCTGCAGATAGTTGGCAACGGTCGCGTCGTAGAGTGAAAAGCTCATGGCGAATTCCCCCAGATAGAAAATTTTGCTTGCTGCTTGTCCTGGACACAGTTCCCGGAAACTCCGGCGAAGGCAAGCGGCATCGGGGGCGCAAATCAGATAGATCCGGCGCACGGCGCCAGAGCACTCCGGCAGGGGTCGCGCGCTACCGCGGTCAGCTCTGGTGCGGTCCGCGCATCATCTTCATGGCGTCCTCGATATGACGCCACTCGCGAGCCTCTTCGGTCTCGCCCTTGCTCTCGCAGGCGATGGCGTTCTGGGCCGCCTCGGCGATCGCCTGCAGGCCGTGCTTCTCCAGCATCTGCCGCGCGATGGTGTGGATCTGCATCTCGGCTATCATGGCGCTCTCCTCTGCTGTCCGGCGCCGCAGGGACAGGCGTGATCGCGCGTTCCAGCGGACTGACTTCAAAACGGCCGAACGCCGTGTCTGGTTCCAGCATCCCGGCCGGCGCGACACAATCAGCGGTTTCCACGCGCCGCAGCGGCGTTTACAGAGAGGCGAACCCCGCTCCCTCGCGAGTTGCCGGACCCATGGCGCAGAACATCTATGACGATCCCGGCTTCTTCGCCGGCTACAGCCAGCTGCCGCGGCAGGTCCGCGGGCTGCTCGGGGCCCCCGAATGGCCCGCCATCCGCGCCATGCTGCCCGACATCACCGGCAAGCACGTCGTCGATCTCGGCTGCGGCTTCGGCTGGGCGTCGCGCTGGATGCGCGAGCAAGGCGCCTCGGGCGTGCTCGGCGTCGACCTCTCGCAGAACATGATCGCGCGCGCCACGGCGATGACGCAGGATCCGGCCGTCGCTTATGAGATCGCCGACCTTGAAACGCTGGAGCTGCCGAAGGCCACGTTCGACCTCGCCTACAGCGCCCTCACCTTCCACTACATCAGGGACTTCGATCGCCTGGCGCGGATGCTGTATCGCACGCTCGTCCCGGAAGGGCATCTGGTCTTCACCATCGAGCATCCGATCTACATGGCCGCCACCCATCCCGACTGGGGACAGGACCAGGACGGCCGCAAGACCTGGCCCGTCAACCGCTACTTCATCGAGGGCGAACGCCGGACCGACTGGTATGTGAAGGGCGTGCTGAAATATCACCGCACCATCGGCACCACGCTCAACGCGTTGATCGGCGCCGGCTTCATGCTTCGCCATGTCGAGGAATTCTCCCCGACACGGGAGCAGATCAAGGCTGTGCCCGAACTGGCTGACGAGCTGGAACGGCCCATGATGATGCTGGTATCAGCGCAGCGCTAGCATTACGCCGCGAGCAGCTTGTCGAATTCCTCCGGCGGGTATGATTTTCCGTCCTTGTCGGTGATCACCACCTGCCATCCCTCGCTCGCCCAGACCTTGGCCTTGGCGATGATGATGAAGGTGCTTTCCCGCTCGATCCTGACCGTTTCGTTCTCGCGTTCTGCGATCATCTTGTAGGCCAATGCTTGTCCCTCGCCGACATCATCCATTCGGCGGTGTGTTGGCAGCGGCGTTGGGCCGCAATTCGCCGGGAGCATGACAATTTGGTGGAAGCACAGGCGCCGGATACGACAGAGCGCAATATACGGTCGCCGCTAGATCAACTTTCCCATCGAGGTCGGCAGATCCAGCATATGCAAGGCGTTGCCGCGGCCGGCAGCGCACGCGACGCGCATGCCGCAACGAAAAACCCCGCCTCGGTGGGACGCCAAGGCGGGGAAGGTTCATTGGGTAGAAATCCACGCGCCTGAAAAACGCGAGCGCGGGGAAGTAGCGGCGACAATTCTATTTGCGGCTGGCGTCCGGACAACAGGATTAAAGCGCGCGCAAAGCCGGGACTTTTTCCCGATCCGTCCGGCAAAATTCCCGAACCCGGCTGACGGTGCAGCTCACTGCACGACGTCGAGCCGGACATTCGCGACGCCCTTGCCGATCATGCCGAGCGACTGTGCGGCAGAATACGAGACGTCGACGATGCGCCCGGGAACGTAAGGCCCGCGGTCATTGACGCGCACAGTGACCGAGCGGCCGGTCTTGACGTCGGTGACGCGCAGCTTGGTGCCGAACGGCAAGGTCGGATGCGCGGCGGTTAGTTCGTGCGCGTTGAACTTCTCGCCGCTCGCGGTCTCCTGCCCCTCGCTGTAGAAGCTCGCGACGCCCTGCGACGCGATCCTGGTGTCGCCGCCTTTGCGCGCCGCATAAGGCGTGTGCTTGCGCGCGGCTGCGACATGTATGCGCGGCGCCGATGACGCAGCGCGGATCGGCTCGGCCGATACCGGCCGGCTCGCGAGCGCCTGCGAGCGCTGGCTGACCGCGGAGGACTGCGCACAGGCGGCAAGCGACGCGGCGCCGATCACGATGGCGCAGAGCCGCAGCGGCTTTCGCGCACGAGCCAACGAAATTGCGGCCCCGCGTGCGCTGCGTTTGACGTCGACGTACGAAATGACTGCATCGTCGCGTGACATGTTGCATCCCCAACTCGCGCCCCAGCCCAAGCCGAAAATCCAACACCCGCATGGCCGAATCCAATCGGGGCGGAACGGTGGCAGAGCGCGGTCTGACATGCTGCAGGCGCCCCGATTTCCCCTCGGGTGTGGTGGATGCGCCACACAACCAGGGAGGTTCACCCGGAAATGCCACCCCGGCGCTTCCGCACGCGCGTGGCCGGCACCAGCCCCCTCAGCTCCCTGTGTGGTTCCCGAAACTCCCCAACCTCTCCACCCTCTCGCCTTGCTTTGGTCAAACCGGACTGGAGTCGTGGGGACAGGGCCAGGGGTCGATACAGAGCTCAAATTGCCGGCCGCCCATTTGCGGTTGACCTTGGACTGAAACGGGGACCGCCATGCAATCGACACTGAAAGACGCAGATCCGCACGATATTTTCGCGATCGAACCTAGCTTCACTGCAACCCGCACCGACAATGCCGCCACCGCGCCGGCGCCTACCGCAAAGGCAGCGTCGGGGCAACGCGAGCCGTGGTTCGGCCCGAGCCTTGCGCCCTCTTCCACGCCGCAGATCGCGCCGGTCGCCTCGGTGCCGCCGGTGACGCCGATCCCAGTTACGGCGCCGCCGGCCGCGCCGGAATACAGCGCCGCAAGCCATGACGGCAGACTGGACGACATCAGACTGGAGCGCGCGCCGCGTCCGACCAACAAATGGGCGATCCGTGCCTTCTGGTTCGTGTTCGCGATCGTCGGCGCGATGGGCACCGCGGCGTGGCAACACTACGGGCATCGCGTCAAGCAGGTGGTGGCGGAGTACGTGCCGCAGGTCGAGGCCCTGACCTCGCTGCTGCCAGGCAAGGCCACTCCCGCTGTCGACCAGGCGAGCCCGCCCGCGCAGGCGGCGGCTGCCGCCGATCAGCCGGCTGCGGCTGCTCCGGCTGCTGCACCGCAGGACGTGGCAACGGCCGCGCCTGCTCCGGCCGCAGCAGCAGTGGCGCCGGTCGCGCCCGCCGCGTCGGCGGCGCCAGCCGCACCTGACCAAACGCAGTTGCTGCAGTCGATGGCGCGCGATCTCGCGTCGATGGGACAGCAGATCGAGCAGCTCAAGACCAGCATCGATCAGCTGAAGGCGAGCCAGGATCAGTTGACGCAGCGGGTCGCACGGACGACCGAGACCAGGGCCGTCGAACCGCGGCCGGTCGCGCCGCGCCCGCGTGCCTCGATCGCACCGCCCCCGACCGCGCCACGTACGGCCGTTGCTTCACCGCCAGTGCGCCGGTCATACCCGCCGGCACAGGCCTACATCCCACCGCCACCGGCTGCATCAGCGGCCCCGCTGCCGGCGCCCGTTGCGGCCGCACCGCAGACGGTAGCACCGCGGCCGGTGCAACCACAGCAGTCCTCTGTTGTCGACGCGGATGATGGCGGCCCGGTGGTTCGGCCGCCGATGCCGCTGCGCTGACGGCCAGCTAACGGTTGAACGTAAAACGGCGCCGATCGCGATAACGCGATCGGCGCCCTTGCCTCTCAATAGGCGAATTACGCGCTCTGTCCCGGCGGCAGCACGACCACGGTCGCGCCCGGCTTGACGTGCTGGTAGAGGTCGATGACGTCTGCGTTGTTCATGCGGATGCAGCCCGACGAGATCGCCTGCCCGATATATTCGGGCTGGTTGGTGCCGTGGATGCGGTACAGCGTGTCCTTGTTGCCCTGGTAGAGATAGATGCCGCGGGCACCGAGCGGATTGGCCGGTCCGCCGGCGACACGCGCCGGATACGGCCCGAGCCGCTCCTGGATGTCCTTGGTCGGAACCCAGTCCGGCCATTCGGCGAGACGGCCGACCGTGGCGACGCCGGAGAACGCCATGGCCTCCTCGCCGACGGCGACGCCGTAGCGGATCGCCTTGCCGCCGGGCAGCACGTAATAGAGGTAGCGCGCGTCGGTATCGACCAGGATCGAGCCCGGCTGCTCCTTGCGCGTGTAATCGACAATGTGGCGCTGGAACTGATCCGGAATCTTGGCGTCCGCATAGGGCGGATGCGCCAGCAATTGCCGGTCGCGCGGCGTCATCGCGGCATCCGTCACCGGCGACAGCGTCGCCTGCATGCAGCCGCCAAGTGCGAGCGAACCCATCAGCACCGCAGCAAGCCCCAACTTCGACACGATCATTCTCCCCTGCGTCAAGTTGTGGCACTTGCTGCCGAAATCGTGCTGAAATCGTGGCAGCCCAGACCGGAACACGGCTGTTTGATCGGTTCCATCAGCAAGTGTGTCCTTACGGTTGCAGTCGGTTCCCGCGGACGCTAGCCTTGCGACAAAATGTCTAAAACATCGGGAGGAATTCGATGCGTTACGCTCTGCTGATCGGCGGCCTGATTGTCGCGGCAACACCGGCCCACGCCGATCCGCGCGCGGCCTATGTCACCATGGTGCTGCAAGCCTTTGCCGCCAAGGTCGAGTGCCCGGGCACCGATCTGGTCTATCAGGACCTCGTGCAGCGCGCGCAGGACATGCACCTGCCCGACGGCACCACCGAGCAGGTGCGCAAGGCGATCGCCTTCATGCATACCGGCGGCAAGATGGGCGAGAAGCAGGCCGACGACCTGATGACCGAAGTCGCGATCGCGACCCAGAGCACCGACCTCGACCAGCGCCGCGCCGGCAGCATGACGACCTGGTGCCAGGACCAGAAGTCGCGGCTCGCGGGCTACATCAGGACCAAGTAGCAAACTCCGATCTCAATCGAGCTCCGGCGGGGCGAACCAGTTGGTCAGCGACAAGCCGCCATCGACCACGATCGATGCGCCGGTGACGTAGCCGGAGATCTTGTGCGAGAGCACGGCAAGCGCCATCGGCGCGAGATCGTCCGCCTGACCAAGCCGGCCGAGCGGAATGTGCCTGGCCAGCGCGGGATCGGCGACGAAGCCGCCGGCTGCGATCGCGCCAGGCACCAGCGCATTGACGCGGATGCCATAGCGGCCCCAACTCTTGGCCAGCTCCTTCACCAGCATTGCCATGCCGGCCTTCGCCGTCGAGTAATGCGGCAGGTTGCGTGGCGTACCCGCATGCAGCGAGGTGAGCAGCAGGAACGAACCCGGCGTCTGCGCCGCGATCAGCTTGCGCGCCAGTTCACGCGACAGATGAAAACCGGCATCGAGATTGACCGCGTGCATCTGCCGCCAGGTCTCTTCATCGACCGCCATCGCATGATCGGCCTCGCGGCGCGGCGGCGACGCGCTGTGGACGAAGTGCGTCACCTGCCCGACCGTTTGTTGTGCATGCGCCAGCAGGGCGTCGCACGCCGCACGCTGCGCAAGATCGCCGATCCAGGGCACAGCAAGTTCGGGATGTGGCGCAGCCTCGATCGCGGCCAGCACCTTGTCCTCATGCAGGTCGGCGAACACCGTGCGCACACCTTCGCCGACCAGGGCCTGCGCGATGGCGCGTCCGATGCCGTTGCCGGCGCCGGTCACCAGGGCTGCCTCGCGCGCGGGATCGAAGGGCGATGTGAAGAGGCTCATGATCCCGAAACTCCTGGCTGGCAGACCGGCGTTTTCAGTATGGCGGCGCCTTGCGCGCCCGCTGTGCCTTGGCGGCTTCGATCCACCAGGTGAAGTCGTCTGCAAAGCGTGGAAAGGCGCGTTCGAGCGACTTGCCGCCCTCGCCGATCGGCTTGCCTTCGGCCGACAGGGTCTGCGCGATCGGCCCCGCGCTGATCGTGCTCGACACCACCACCATGCCCATCTCCGACAGCGTGCCGTGCCAGGCGGTCGCGGCGCGCGCTCCGGCGAACCGCCCGGCCGAATAGCTTGCGATCGCCGCCGGACGCCAAAACCACTCCTCGAGGAAGTGATCGGTCAGGTTCTTCAGCCCGGGCTGGATGCCCCAATTGTATTCGCCGGTGACGAACAGGAATCCATCGGCGTCGCGGATCTTGCCGGCGAGCGTTTCGAGCACGGCCGGCGCCTGCCCCTTGGGATGCTCCTTGTACATCCGGTCGAGCATCGGCAGGCCGACCTCCTTGGCGTCGATCAACTCGACATCGTCGCCGCGCCCCCGAAGGCCGTCGACGACAAACTGCGCCAGGCGGATGCCCATGCGATCCGAACGATAGGAGCCGTAGAGAACGAGAATGCGGTGGGTCATGATGGCGCGATCCTACCACGGCGCTGCGACAGCCGTCCCGCGACCGGCGCGCGGATGTTAACGGGCATTCCGGCGCGTTTTGCCCGCATTAAGCAATTCGTCGCAGGTCGCCCGCCGCGGCCAAAAATCGCCAGATTTGTTTTCTGGATATGTTTTTCGCTTCGAGAAGGAGAACCCGACATGCAGATCGCAAAGCTGGTTTTCGCAGGCTCGCTCGCGGTCATCGCTGCCATTGCCACGCCGGCGCTGGCGAAGAGCGCCGAGCGGCAGAAAGCCGACGAGAAAGCCGCCACCTCAACCAATTCGGCCGGCTGCCAGGCCTACCAGCAAGCCGCCGACGGCACCTGGAACCAGCTTCCCTGCGGCGAAGCGGGCACCGGCGGCGCGACCCAGCACCGCGCCGCAACCAAGGGCGCTGAGGACGACGGGCACTGATCGTCACATCGCGCCGCCGCGCGCGGCCCGGCGTCCTCGACTTTCGGACCATACGGATGTGCGGCAGCCCCGCGGCTCCCGCATCATAAACCCAAGCTTAATGCGCACCCGGTACGGTTGAGGCCTCTCCCTCTCCCGTCAAGAAATGGCGCGCATCCCATGAAAATCGGTACTCTCCTGACGGCCGCGATCGTCTCCTTGTCCGCGGTCGGCGGTGGCCTGTCGGCCTATGTCGCGGTGACCAAGTACCAGACCATGGACAAGGTTTCGACCGCGCAGAGCCGGCTCGAAATCGTCCGCGCCGTCGGTGATATCCCGCGCTACATGAACCCCGAGCGCGGCTACGCCACCAACCTGCTGCTCGCCGGCGGCACGATCGATCCGAAGCAGATCGCCGAACTCGACCGCCAGCGTCAGCTGACCGACGGCGCGCTGGCCAAGGTCAACCAGGTGCGCACCACGCTGCCGGGATCGCTCGATGATGGCGAAGCCCTCGCGCGCGAGATCGACGCGCTGAAGGTGAAGTTTGCCGGGCTGCGCGACGCCATCGCGGCTGCCATCTCAGGTCCGGCCGATGTCCGCCGCGCCGCCTCCGGCAAGATCGTCGCCGACAATTCCGTGTTCAACGCCGGAGTCACCACGCTGCTCGACGAGCAGGTGCGCCGCCTTGCCGGCCTCGACGGCAATGCCTATCGCCAGGCCAGCTACGCCAACGTTGCCTGGATGCTGCGCGACACCGGCGGCCTCAATGCCAGCCTGCACAAGGCGCTGGTCGGCGCCAAGCGCGTCGCGACCGATCAAGAGAAGATGGAGCTCTACCGCTCCACCGGCCGCACCGAACAGATCCTCTCGACGCTGCAGGAATTGCGCAACAATCCGGCGACGCCCGCGAATGTCATGACGGCGCTCGGCAAGATGCAGGCCGACTATGTCGAGCGCTTCGGCAAAGCGCTGAAGCTTGCCAAGGAAGGCGCAGTGACCGGCAAGTATGAAGTTGATCTCGACACCTACTATCCGGAATCGCAGGTCGGCCTCGCCGCCATCATTACCGTGCGCGACGCATTCTACGAGAATGCCGAGCAGGTGCTAGCGAGCGCCTATTCGTCGGCGCGCTTCAGCTTCGCGATTGCACTGACCGGGCTGCTCGCGGTCATTGCCGTCAGCGCCGGCCTCATCGTCGTGGTCCGCCGCCGCATCCTCAACCCGATCGCCGCCCTCACCGGCCGGATGTCGCGCCTCGCCGCCGGCGACGTCGCCGAGACGATCCCGGGAGCCGCGCGCAACGACGAGATCGGCGCGATGGCCGCCGCCGTGCAGGTGTTCAAGGACAACAGGATTGAGGCCGATCGCCTCGCGAGCGAGAAGGAAGCCGAGAACGACGTCAAGATGCGCCGCGCCCGCGTGCTCGACGATCTGACCCGCGCCTTCGAAGCCAAGGTCACCGAGCTGGTCGGCGGATTGTCCGCGGCGTCCTCGGTGATGGAGGACACAGCGCAATCGATGTCGGCGACCGCGGCCGCCACCAACCGCCAGGCCGCGGTCGTCGCCGCGGCGTCGGATCAGACCTCGACCAACGTGCAGACGGTCGCGAGCGCGACCGAGGAGCTGACCTCCTCGATCTCGGAGATCGCCCGCCAGGTTGCGACCTCGACCGAGATCGCCGCGCGTGCGGTCGACCATGCAAGGCGCACCGGCGACACCGCGCGCTCGCTGGCCGAAGGCGCCCAGAAGATCGGCGACGTCGTGACGCTGATCCAGAGCATCGCGGCACAGACCAACCTGCTCGCGCTCAACGCCACCATCGAGGCGGCCCGCGCCGGCGAGGCCGGCCGCGGCTTTGCCGTCGTCGCCTCGGAAGTGAAGTCGCTGGCCGGCCAGACCGCGAAGGCGACCACGGAGATCTCCGAGCAGATCACCGCGATCCAGACCGCAAGCGACGAGACCGTGACCGCGATCCGCAGCGTCGTCGACGTCATCACCGAGATCGACCAGATCGGCACCGCGATTGCCGCCGCGATCGAGGAACAGGGATCGGCGACCAAGGAGATCTCGCGCAGCGTTCAGGAAGCCGCGCGCGGCACCCAGGAGGTCAACTCCAACATCTCCGGCGTGCAGCGCGCCGCCGACGACACCGGCGCGGCGGCAACCCAGGTGCTGGGCGCGGCCGAGCAGCTTTCGACGCAATCCAAGGACCTCGCCGGCCAGGTCAACCGCTTCCTCTCCGACGTGCGCGCGGCGTAGCGTGAATCCGTGGAATGGGTAGAGCACAGCGAAGCCCATCAACACTCGCAGCGAAGCGATGGGTTTCGCTGTGCTCTACCCATCCTACGTTCGTCATAATGTGATCGAAAGCTGACGTGGCTCCATGTGCTAGCCGCCGCGCAGGCCGAGCACGCGGCGGGCGATCGCCTGGCGATGGACCTCGCTCGGGCCTTCATACACCCGCATCAGGCGGGCCTTCTGCCAGAGCGCGTTCAGCGGCAATTCCAGCGTCACGCCGAGCGCGCCGAGGGTCTGCATGGCGTGGTCGCAGGCGTCATAGGCCATCTCGGTCGCAAACACCTTGATCATCGAGGCCTCATGGCGGATGTCCTCGCCGCGATCGGTCTTGTCCGCGGCCTCGCGCACCATCAACCGGCAGGCATGCATGCGGGTGGAGATGTCGGCGATCCACCACTGGATCGCCTGGCGCTCGGCGAGCTTGACGCCGAAGGTCTCGCGCTGCTTGGCGTGCTCGCACATCATGTCGAGCGCGCGCTTGGTGATCCCGACGCAGGTCGACCCCATCTCGAGCCGCCGCGTGCGCAGCCGCAGCTGCATCGGCGCGTAGCCCTTGCCGACCTCGCCCAGCACGGAGTCCTTCGGGATGCGGCAGTCCTCGAACACGATCTCATAGGTCGAGCCGCCGCCGACCATCGGGATCTCACGCTCGATGATGAAGCCCGCCGTGCCCTTCTCGACGATGAAGGAGGTGATGCCGCCCTGGCGCTGGTCGTTGCCGACGCGCGCCATCACGATGATGAAGTCGGCGGCACGCGCATTGCTGATCCAGATCTTGCGGCCGTTCAGCACCCACTGCTCGCCCTCAAGCACCGCCCGCGTCTTCATGCCTGCGGGATCGCCGCCGGCGCCGGGCTCGGAGATCGCGATCGCCGAGGCCATCCGGCCCTCGATATAGGGCTGCAGATATTTCTTCTTCTGAGCATCGGTGCCGACCGCCTGCAGCATGCGCAGGTTCGGCGAATCCGGCGGCAGCACGAACGGCACGCAGCTGCGGCCGAGCTCTTCATGCACCGCCGCCATCGTTCGCGTCGGCAAATCGTGGCCGCCGAGATCCTCCGGCGCATCGAGGCCCCAGAGGCCGAGCTCCTTGGAGACGTCGCGCAGCCGCTTGCGCTGCTCTGCGGTGAGCTCGGCATGTTCGCTGCCGGGCAGTTTGGATTTCAGATATTGCGGCTCGAGCGGGATCAGTTCGCGATCGACGAATCTGGCGACGGTCTCGCGGATCATGGCTGTCTGTTCATCATCGCTCATCCGGGATTCCTCGCCTGTGCTGTTTCGCTTCACAAAATCAGTAGCGCATTTTTTGTCGGCAGGAATAGCGGAAACGAACGCCTACGCTCACGCTCGCGCGATGGTTTCATGGTGCGGAATTCGATATCCCGCGGCGCGGTCAGCGC
This sequence comes from Bradyrhizobium sp. C9, assembly GCF_002532045.1. Lineage (GTDB taxonomy): Bacteria > Pseudomonadota > Alphaproteobacteria > Rhizobiales > Xanthobacteraceae > Bradyrhizobium. Next base: position 119,322 of record NZ_NWTG01000020.1, read on the forward strand.
GTGCGCAATTGCGCAGAACGCGGCAGCGCGTCGAGCAGGCGATCGCGCAGCACGAGGTGATTGGCTGCAAGAAAGCGATCGACGATCGGTGCCCAGATCGCCGGTGCTGCCGCGGCTCCGCGCTGGTTGCAGCCTCCTACTCGGCAAAGCCGACGTAGCGGACGAAATCGCTGTTGGCCTCGCGGTCCGACCGCACCGCGTTGGCGGCAAAGCTGTCGTCGGGATAGCCCATCGCGACGCAGGTCATGATCACCTGGTCTTCCGGGATATTGGCGACCTCGCGCACGATGTCGGAGCGCATGATGCCCTGGCCGTTGATCACGCTGCCGAGGCCGCGATCCCAGGCCGCCAGCACGATGCCATAGCAGAGCGCGCCGAGGTCGAAATGGCAGACCGCGCCAGGATCGAGGATCCGGTCGTAGGCCAGCACCAGCGATACCGGCGCGTCGAACTGGCGGAAGCCGCGCAGCACCCAGTCCTGCCGCATCGGCTTGTCGTCGCGGGCGATCCCCATGGCCCCGAACAACTTCTTGGCAATGTCGACCTGGCGGCCGCGGTGCACGCCCTGGTACTCGCCGTGGCTGATGATATCGCGCTTGGCCTTGGCGCCGGCGATCATCTCCTCCATGTTGCGGCGCCGCACTTCCTCCAGCGGCGCCCCGGTCAGGACATGGACGTGCCAGGGCTGGGTGTTCATTGAGGACGGCGCGCGCTTGGCCACCTCGATGATCTCCTCGACGGTCGCCCGGGACACCGGCTGCTTCTTGAAGCCGCGCACGCTTTTGCGTGTCTGTACCAGCGTCTCGAATTCCATTCCGCGTTTCCCCATTTTGTTCCGCGCTGCACACGGAAATTTCTCACGGCAATCCGGGTATTTTATAGACAAATTCGGCCGTGGGAACTTGATCGGGCCAGGAATCCGATATCCAATCCGTCCACTGGTTTGGTTTAGGGAGAACCCAGATGAAGCGGATTTTCTTGGCGGCCGTGATCGCGACCTTTGCCGCCGGTTCGGCATTTGCACAGGACGCCTCCTGCGAGACGAAGGCCGTCGGCAAGGACGGCAAGCCGCTGGCCGGCGCGGCCAAGACCTCGTTCATGAAGAAGTGCACGATGGATACCTGCGAGACCAAGGCGGTGGGCTCCGACGGCAAGAAGCTCGCCGGCGCGGCCAAGAACTCGTTTATGAAGAAGTGCCAGAGCGGCGCCTGAGCCTCTCGGCGGCGCTTAATTAGCGCCCTCAATCGGGACAGATTTCATCGGGACTCAATCGGGTCGCGCAGGGCGCGGCCCGAACCGCTGTTGATCGGCACAATCAGAACGAGACGCCGACCCGGACGCCCTTGCTCCAGACCCGCCGGCAACGCTTCCGGGTGTTGCCGTGAAACATCTCGAAGCGCTCGGGCAACTGGACCGGCTTGGAGAATTCCAGGCAGGCCCCTCCGGCGGAATAATCCACCAGCCGGCATTCGATCAGGGGCGCCTTCGGTTCGAGCTGGAGTTTGACCACGCTGGATACGCATCCTGACGGACGAACACGCGCAAATCGTCGGGGATGCATCAGGCGGCCTCTGGTGGAATCGTACCCACAGATTCGCAACCGCCCGTTAACATTCCGTTCAGGCGAATTGTTACGATTCGTGTCTGCCGCCGGCCGGATCGGCGGGCGCGACGCCGGCACGGCGCGAGGCCGCCAGCGTCTCCGATGGCGCTTCCCCGAACTGCGACCGGTAGCTCCGCGAAAAATCGCTGAGGTGCCAGAACCCGTAGGCCAGCGCACAGGCCTTGACGCTCGGCGCCCCGGCAAGCAGTTGCTGGCGCACCAGCCAGAGCCGGCGCAGCCGCAGATAGCGATGCAGGCTGATGCCCCGATAGCGCTGGATCGCATCATGCAACGTGCGCACCGACACGCCGATCTGCCTGGCGAGCTCGCCGCTGTAGATCGGGTGAGCGACGTCGCCGGCCAGGATGGCGCGCGCGTCGTTGAAGACCTTGAACTGGCGCGTCGTATTGGCCCGCATCGCCCACTTGGCCGGCACGATCTCGGCGAACGCATTGTCGACCGCAGCGAGCAGCGTCTCCTTGATCGACGCGCCCGTGGCAAACTCCGCGATCGTGACCTGATCCGACGTGACGAGCAGAACCTGCCTCACCACCTCGCGCAGCCGATCCTGCGCACGTTGAGAGATCTCGTGAATGCTGAAATGGAGTCCGGGACTCGGCCAGCCACGGTCGACAATCTCTGGCGTGAACATCATCGAGACATATTGGCGGGGCGTCTCCTCCACCGAGGTGTAGAACGCGCCGCCGCCGCCGAGCACGATCACCGCACGATCGCGTTCGACGCCGTTGAACCGCATCGGAACGCCGTCATCCATCGTGAAGCCGACCGCGGTGGTATGCCGCGCGAGCTGCGCGTCGACGATCCGCGGGAACGACTGCGTGTAGTTGAGCTCGCATCCCGGCAAACTCAGGATGATCTGCTCGGCCGAAATCTTCCGCGCGAGTGGCGTGAAATCAACATCCAGATCCCGGATCGAACTCCGGAATGCATCGACATCGTCAAAACGAAAGACTCTCGGCACCAGCAATGGCGCCGTCAAATGACCGCTCCTGTGAAATGATCTCTAAAATCGGCGCGCGGCGCCGCGCACGGCGCGCCGGCCGCATTGATAAATTGCATGCACAAAATTCGAATCGTCCAATGAACTCAATTCAGAAAAAATGCGGTCCGCTCGTCGAACCCGACAATCTGGCAAAATAGCGCTGCTGCCGAATTTCGATAGTGTTTGCCGGGATATCCACCGTTGGGATCAACCTCCACATCGATTTCTATACCCCTATTAAAGATTCGGGGAGCACATTGGCATCGGGAACGATGATGTTCCCCGTCGCGGAACATTTTAGGGACCGCAATGACAGCCATTGCCTCGCCCGATCTTATTGCCAAGCTCGACCATGTCTTGAGAGCCGGTTCCCCGGACCTCCGCACGCGCATGCTGCAGGAGGTGGCCGGGCTGTTTCTCGACGATGCGCACCGCCTCAGTGAACATCAGGTCAGTCTGTTCGACGACATCCTGATCCGCCTGACCGAGAGCGTTGAGCTGCGGACCCTGACCACGCTCAGCCGCTCGCTCGCCGACTTGCATCTGGTGCCGCGGGAACTCGCCCGTCGCCTCGCCAACCATGACGATGCCGATGTCGCAGCTCCGATCCTGCGAAAATGCGCCTGCATTCCGGACGCCGATCTGATCGACATTGCCTGGATGCGGGCCGAGGGACATCTCTGCGCGATCGCAGGACGCAAGGCGGTCAACCAGGAACTCACGGACATTCTGCTGATGCGGGGCGACAGCAATGTGCTTCGCGCGCTCGCGCGCAATCCCGGCGCCGACATGACCAGCGCCGGCCTTGCCATGATGGTCGATGCCGCCGAGCGTGACGCTGACATCGCAGCCGCGCTGGTCTCGCGCGAGGACCTGCCTCACCGCGTGCTCGCCGACCTCATCAGGCAATCCACGCCGCGCCAGCAGGCCCGGCTGCTCAAGCTTGCACGGCCCGAGTTTCGGGACGCGATCCGCGCCGCGATCGATGCCGGCCTCGCTGCGAAACCCGTTCAGGCCGTGTGAGTGGCGTCATGGCGTACGGTGACCGCAGGGCGGAGCGCGTCAAGCTTGAGACGCGTCATCACGTCAATCTCATGGGAGTCGACGGCACGTGGCGGCGCAGCTGCATCCTGCTCGACGTCTCGCAAAGCGGTGCCCGGCTCGAGGTCGCCGGAACGCTTGATGTGCTGAAGGCCCAGGAGTTCTTCCTGGTGTTGTCCTCGCGCGGACTGGCGTTCCGCCGCTGCGAGCTGGTTCGTGTCGACGGCAGCGAGATCGGCGTGCGATTCATCGAAGAGCGAAAGCGAAAGGGCCGCGCCGTCATTCCGAGATGAGGATTGGCGGCAACCGGCCTTCAGGGGAAGTTGACGATATGACCAAGCACAGAGCAACCAGCATCGCGGTATCGGCCGTCTCCGCCGCACCATTGCGCGGCACCATCGCAATCGATTGCGCCGGCACCGTCGCGACGTTCGAGATCGACGAGGAGCTTGCCCATCGCCTCTGCACCGACCTCGAACGGTTTCTGACCCAGGTTCCGCGCAGGACCCGCGCGGCGCGGTGACCTCGAGCTGCCGACTGCCGCGCCCTACTCGCGCTTGAAGCGATAGTCGAAGCGGTCGCCGTCCGCCTTGATCAGCCCGACGGTAGGCGCCGGAAAATGGATCGGCAGGATCAGCGTGTCGGTCCCGGCCACGGAGGCAAAGAACTTTCGCCGCGAGACCGCCGATTGCTTCGGGTCCCAATCCGGCTTTGCCGACCAGTCCGGCTCGCGGCACTGGATCGCGTGGTGCATCAGATCGCCGGCAACCACCGCGCGCTGCCCCTTCGAGAAGATGTTGACGCAGCAATGGCAGGGCGAATGGCCCGGCGTCGGCGTCAGCGTGACGGTGTCGTCGAGCGCATAGTCGTCGTCGACCAGGAGCGCCTGCCCGGCTTCGACGATCGGCAGGCAATTGTCGCGAAACACCGTGCCGGGCGGATTGGCGCCCTTCGCGTTCTCGGCCTCCCAGGCGGCATACTCGCCCTTGTGGAAGACGTATTTCGCGTTCGGGAAGGTCGGCACCCAGCGCCCGTCGCGCAGCGTGGTGTTCCAGCCGGTGTGATCGATATGCAGATGGGTGCAGAACACGTAGTCGATCTGCTCATAGGAGATGCCGAGCGCGAACAGCTCGTTGCGCCAGCGCTCCTTGCCCGGGAAATCGAACGGAGGCGGATGTCCCTTGTCCTCACCGGTGCAGGTGTCGACCAGGATGGTGTAGCGCGGCGTCCGCACCACAAAGGTCTGATAGGTGATCACCATCATGCCGCGCGCGGCATCGAAGACTTCCGGCTCCATCGTCTTCAGATGATGCTTGAACACGGCGTCGTCATAGGTCGGGAAGAAATCCTGCGGCCGCCGCCACGGCCCCTCGCGCTCGATCACCGCGTCGATCGTGATGTCGCCGATCCTGATCTGCTTCATGCCGTTTCACTCCCGCTTTTCCGGGAAGCGTAGCGGGCAGCCCCTGGTCCGACAAGCCGAGCGCCGCGCAGCGCGCCATGCGGCTTTGCATCGCTGCAAACCATCATGCCGCAATTCATCCGAAATGTTGGCCATGCTGTCGGGATGACCCGGCGCGCGATTCAGATGGCTCTCCTGATGCTCACGACGTTGCCGACTGCGGCGGCGGCCGCACCCGACACGGTTTTCTTTCCGAGCGCCGACGGCGCAACCGAGATCGTCGGCTATCTGTTCAGGCCGCAGACGGCGGGCCCGCACCCCGCGATCGTGCTGCTGCACGGCCGCGGCGGGCCCTATTCGATCAACGTCAACAAGGACTGCACGCTGGTCTCGCGCACCAATCCGTCCGCGACCTGCAACGCCGGCGGCCTATCGAAGCGCCACGCGATGTGGGGACAGTATTGGGCCGACCGCGGCTATTTCGCGTTGCTGCCGGACAGCTTTGGGCCGCGCGGCAAGGCGCACGGCTTCGGCCGCTTCACGCATGACGATCCCGATCGCGCCGACGTCAATGAGAAGACCGTGCGGCCGCTCGATGCCAAGGGCGCACTGAGCTGGCTGCGCGGCCAGAGGGATGTCCAGCGCAATCGCATCTTCCTGCAAGGATGGTCGAACGGCGGCAGCACCGCGCTGAACGTGATGCAGCGGCAGGGCGCGGCGGCGTCAGGCTATCGCGCCGCGCTGGTGTTCTATCCGGGTTGCGGACCGGCGGCGCTGCTGGAGCAGACGCTACGGTCGGCCGCGCCGATTACGATGCTGCTCGGGTCGGACGACGAAGAGGTCTCGCCGGAACGGTGCCAGGACGTCGCCCGCCGCTCGATCGCTGCCGGCAGCAGGATCGATGTCGTGGTCTATCCCGGCGCGACCCACGACTTCGACGATCCCGGCCGCAACCGCCAGTCGAACCCCGCCAACAGCACGGCGCTCAGGGACGCGACGCTGAGGGCAATTGCCGCAGTCGACGGCTTGAAGGATTAGGTCGCCGCAAATCGACCTCAAACGCTCCCTACCCGGAGCGACCATCCAGCAGGGAAACTATGGCTTGGGCAGGAAATTGAAATACGCGGCAGCGGCGATCGTTGCCATCACCGCAGGCATCTACCTCAACAACTCCAGTCTTCTTGCAACTCACGCCGGCGGCAAGCCGGTGCTGCTCGCCCATCGCGGCATGGCGCAACGCTTCGACGAACGCGACCTCAGGAACGACACCTGCACCGCGGCGCGCATGCTGCCGCCCACCCATGACTATCTCGAGAACACGATCCGCTCGATGCAGGCGAGCTTCGATCGCGGCGCCGATATCGTCGAGTTCGACGTCCACCCGACGACCGACGGCGAATTCGCGGTGTTTCACGACTGGACCGTCGATTGCCGCACCGACGGCCAGGGCGTCACCCGCGAACAGTCGATGGCACGGCTGAAGATGCTCGATATCGGCTACGGCTACACCGCCGATGGCGGCAAGACCTTTCCATTCCGCGGCAAAGGCATCGGCCTGATGCCGTCGCTGGACGAAGTGCTCAAGACGTTTCCGGATCGCCGCTTCCTGATCAACGTCAAGAGCCGCGACCCCGCCGAGGGCGAGAAGCTCGCGGCGGTCTTGAACCAGCTCCCCGCCGAGCGACGCAAGCTGATCATGGTCTATGGCGGCGACGATCCGATCGAGGCGATCCGGCGTCTTGCGCCGGGGACGCGGACGATCTCGCGCGCGACGATCAAGAGCTGCCTCATCCGCTATCTCGGCTATGGCTGGACCGGCATCGTGCCGGAGGTCTGCCGCAACGCCATCGTGCTGGTGCCGATCAACTACGCGCCGTGGCTATGGGGATGGCCGGACCGTTTCCTCAACCGCATGGCGGCGGCAAACAGCGTGGTGTTCGTGCTCGGCCCCTATCAGGGCGGCGAATTCTCGACCGGGGTCGACGATGCCGAGCTCTTCCGGCGCCTGCCCGAGAACTATTCCGGCGGCATATGGACCAACGAGATCGAGACCATCGCCCGCCTCACCGGCCGTTAGATCCGGCGTCTCCTGTCATCTCGCCGTCATGGAAATCGTGCGACTGAAGCCGCCGCTCGCCGCATCGAGGACAATCCTTATGACTGAACCGAAGCCTTCCCGCCCCAAGCTTGCTGAAACCGTCATCGAGCCGACGGTCAAGCTGCGGGAGGTCAAGATCGGACGTTGTTGCGAGGTCCTCGGCGACACCGCGATCGAATATACCGAGCTCGGCGACTACTCCTATCTCGGCAGCGGCTGTATGGTCGCCGACGCCGTGATCGGCCGGTTCTGCGCGATCGCCGCGCAGGTCCGGATCGGCGCGCCCAATCATCCGGTCGAGCGCCCCTCGCAGCATCGCTTCACCTATTGCCCTGAATACTACTCGGCCTCCGCCGAGCGCGATCACGGCTTCTTCAGCGAGCGGCGCGCGGACCGCGTCGTGATCGGCAACGACGTCTGGATCGGCCATGGCGTCATCGTGCTGCCCGGCGTCACCGTCGGCGACGGCGCGGTGCTGGCGGCCGGCGCGGTGGTCTCGCGCGATGTCGCGCCCTACACCATCGTCGGCGGTGTGCCGGCCCGGCCGATCAAGGAGCGCTTCAGCCGCAGGATCGCGGCCGAGCTGTCGCAGATCGCCTGGTGGAACTGGCCGCCGGAAACCATCTGGGAGCGCCTGCCGGAGTTTCAGTCCGGCAACGTCGAAGCGTTTTGCGCAAAGTGGAGAGCTTGAGCTAGCTCCGCAAGCCCGGTGCTTCCTGCCCGGTGCGCGCGACGTACTCGGTGTAGCCGCCGCCATACTGGTGGATGCCATCAGGCGTCAGTTCCAGCACGCGGTTGGAGAGCGCGGCAAGGAAGTGGCGGTCGTGCGAGACGAAGAGCATCGTGCCCTCGAACTCGGCGAGCGCATTGATCAGCATCTCCTTGGTGGCGAGATCGAGATGGTTGGTCGGCTCGTCCAGCACCAGGAAGTTCGGCGGATCGAACAACATCTTGGCCATCACCAGCCGCGCCTTCTCGCCGCCCGACAGCACCCGGCACTTCTTCTCGACATCGTCGCCGGAGAATCCGAAGCAGCCGGCGAGCGCGCGCAATGAGCCCTGCCCGGCCTGCGGAAACGCATCTTCAAGCGACTGGAACACGGTGCGCTCGCCGTCGAGCAGGTCCATCGCGTGCTGGGCGAAATAGCCCATCTTGACGCTGCCGCCGACCGCGACCGCGCCGTCGTCGGGCTCGGTTGAACCCGCGACCAGCTTCAGCAGCGTCGACTTGCCGGCGCCGTTGATGCCCATCACGCACCAGCGCTCGCGGCGGCGGATCATGAAGTCGAGACCGTCATAGATGCGCTTGCTGCCGTAGGCCTTATGGACGTTCTTCAGGCTGACGACGTCTTCGCCGGAGCGCGGCGCAGGCTGGAATTCGAACGCGACGGTCTGCCGCCGCCGCGGCGGCTCGACCCGCTCGATCTTGTCGAGCTTCTTGACCCGGCTCTGCACCTGGGCGGCGTGCGAGGCACGCGCCTTGAAGCGCTCGATGAACTTGATCTCCTTGGCGAGCATCGCCTGCTGCCGCTCGAACTGCGCCTGCTGCTGCTTGTCGGAGAGCGCACGTTGCTGCTCGTAGAACTCGTAATTGCCCGAGTAGCTGGTGAGCTGGCCGCCGTCGATCTCGACCACCTTGTTGATGATGCGGTTGATGAACTCGCGGTCATGCGAGGTCATCAGCAGCGCGCCCTCATAGCCCTTCAGGAACTGCTCCAGCCAGATCAGGCTTTCGAGATCGAGATGGTTGCTCGGCTCGTCGAGCAGCATGACGTCGGGACGCATCAAAAGGATGCGCGCCAGCGCGACGCGCATCTTCCAGCCGCCGGAGAGTTTGCCGACATCGCCGTCCATCATCTCCTGGCTGAAGCCGAGACCGGACAGCGCCTCGCGCGCGCGGCCGTCGAGCGCGTAGCCGTCGAGCTCCTCGAATTGATGCTGCACCTCGCCATAGCGCGCGATGATGTCGTCCATCTCGTCGGCCTTGTCGGGGTCGGCCATCGCGGCCTCGAGTTCCCGAAGCTCGGCGGCCACCACGCTGACCGGCCCCGCCCCGTCCATCACCTCGGCGACCGCGCTGCGGCCGGACATTTCGCCGACATCCTGGCTGAAATAACCGATCGAGATGCCACGATCGAGCGAGACCTGGCCCTCATCGGGGATCTCCTGGCCCGAGATCATCCGGAACAGCGAGGTCTTGCCGGAGCCGTTCGGGCCGACAAGGCCGATCTTCTCGCCCTTCTGGAGCGCCGCGGAGGCTTCGATGAAGAGGATCTGGTGGCCGACTTGCTTGGAGACGTTATCGAGGCGGATCATGCTCAAATACTGGGAACTGAGGGTTTGCGGCCTCTTATTCGATCTGGGACGTGGGTGGAAGCCCATTCCTGAGGGTTTCGCGCCGTGCTTTACGCATGCCACGGACGTTGCCGATCGAATATGACATGAAATCCTTCAGCGACCGGTTTTGGGGCGCCACATGCAAGTCTGGTTTCTCTATCTGCTCGCGCTCGGCGCCGGCATCGCCGTGGCTGTTCAACAGGTCCTGAACGGCAACCTCCGCTCCGCGCTGAATTCGCCGGCCTGGGCCGGGCTCGTCAGCTATCTCGGCGGTTTCGTGACGATGGCGATCGTGCTGGTCGCGACGCGGGAGCCGGTGCCGTCCTGGAAGCTGGTCTCGGCCGTGCCGTGGTGGGCCTGGAGCGGCGGCTTCCTCGGCGGTGTCTTCATCCTGCTGATGATCCTGCTGTTGCCGTCGCTCGGCGCCGCGACCTTGCTGGCGCTGGTGGTCGCGGGTCAGATGACCGCGGGCATCGCGATGGACCATTTCGGCGTGTTCGGGCTGGCGCAGCATCCCATGTCGATTTCGCGATTGGCCGGCATCGCGCTGATCATCGGCGGCGTGCTTCTGATCAAGGATTGAGAGCGAGCCGCGCTTGAACTAGGCGCGGCGCATCAACCGCAGGACGGCCGACAGGCGAAGGCTGCGTTTGCCGGCCAGCGCAATGCCTTCAAGCCCGGCACCGTCCTCGCCGCAGGTCCCCGAAAAACCGATGCCGACCTCGTAGCCGCCGAACACCGGGTATTCGCCCTTCGCCGGCGTGTGCTCCTGGTTGACGATTTCGCCGCGCCAGCGGCCGTCCGCGGACGAATACGCGCCGAGATAATAGAAGAACGCATCGCCGCCGAGGATGCGGCCGTCCATCAGCAGCATCACCCCGGTGAGACCGGCATCGATGCCGTCGAGCGCGCGCAGCTGGATGGAATAGAGGCCGTTGACGATGCCACCGGGCCCGACCTCCCCGCGCGGCGGCAGGGCCTCGTCATCGAGCGGTGCCAAATTCGCCCAGAACACGCCGTCCGGCATCGCATCCGCCCGGCCCTCGAGCAGGATGGTCGAGCCTTCGGTTCGGCCGCGCACCTTGATGACGGCGACGTCGGCGCCCATCAGCGGCTTGAAGTTGGGATCGTCGTTGTGACGCTCGGTGATCACGTCGCCGGCGATCTCGCCATTCGTCACTTGATAGGTGCCGAGATGGGCGAAACCCGAATTGCCGCCCATCATCTTGCCGTCGTGCAAGCACATGATGCTGCGGCCGAATGCGCCGTTGATGCCGTACTCGACCTTGTAAAGTCCGTTGAGCACGCAAAAATCCAATAAATAAAATTGATTCTGTTCGCGAGATAGCACCGGGCCGAAGGCCGCACCATTGGGTGTTTTGGCGCAGGGCAAGTCCCGCAATGTCCGGGTGTGGACAGCAAGTGATTCGTCGCTTAGCTGTAGGCACCGCCCGCATTGTGCTGCGTCACGCGGGATCTATACGCCCTGTTCACTTCTCTCCAGTTCATTGCGTCCAGGCATTTGCGCATTCCGCCGATGATCGCGCGGCGACACCCGGCCGCGGCGTTGGCGCGAGGCTTCGAGGAGCATCACATGATCAATCGCTTTCGCCTGGCCGCCGCGCTGGCATTGCTGCTCGGCAGCAGCAGTGCGGCGCTGGCCCAGTCGCTACCCGACTACATGGCACCGATCGCGGGCAAGACCGCCTCCACGCCGGCCGATGTCGCAACCAAGGACGTGCTGGCTCTCAACACCGGCATGTTCGAGCTCTATGGCGATGCGGCGCGGATCTTCCAGAAGAACATCCTCGACAAGCATCCGGTGATCCTCGGCCTGTTCTCCGGCGCCGGCGGCCGCCTGATCCTGTACCGGCCCGGCAAGCCGCCGACCGAGGCGCCGCAGGTGCCGGTCGTCTATCAGCTGCTCAAGTCGGTCGGCCACAGCACGATGGCGCTGGCCGAGGTGGTCGGCCCCTACGTCAACAATCCCGACGACAAGGCGTGGCGCGGCTCGATGCAGGCCTATCGCAGCCGGATGCAATCGGCGCTCGACGGGCTCGATGCCACGCCGATGCAAGCGGACTGGCGCGACAACAACCGCGCCATCCTCAAGAACAACATCGCCTTCATGGATGAATGCCTCACCGCCGGCGCGATCCCGTTCGCGACGCTCGAGGCATTCGGCAAGAAGCAGGCGCCGCTGCTCGCCAAGAACGTCGCCTGGGCCGCGCAGACCCAGGTCGCGCACTGGATGACCGTCATGGCCGACTGGAAGGCCCAGCTCGGCCCCGATTGGGACAAGACCTATGGCGCGAGCAACACGATCTACGTCGCGCGGCAGAACAACGTGATCTTCAGCGTGCTGGCGCAGTTCTTCGGGCCTGACGCCATCAACAGTCGCCTGATGCTGATCGAGACGATCTCCTTCACCACCACGCCTTCGGACATGCTGGAGTCGCTGACCCGGATCATCGCCGACCGCTCGGTCGGCGCGCTGTTCTTCGGCAGCTACCATTTGATGGACTACGAGCTGATGGGGGGCGATGCGCGCGAGGCGATCATCGCCGAGACCAAGAAGCGCGGCATGACGACCTTCCTGCCGCCGCTGGTACCATTCGGTTCCAAGCAATGGCCGACCCTGATCACCCCGGGTCCGGGACCGGCCACCATCGCCGACCTCAAGTGAGCGCCAGATCTACAAGTGAGAAGGCTACGACCTATTGCGGCATTGCGATCGCGCTCGCTTTGCCGCAACACTGCAGCGTGTATTTTGCCAGTTCATAAACTGCGGCGCGATGCGCCGCCGAAGCGTTGATGAAAGATCAGACCATGCAGCCCTCGCGACGCGATTTCGTGAAGTGGTTGTCGGCAGGCGGCATCTCGGTCAGCCTGTCGCATCTGGCGCTTGCGAAGGAACCGGCCTTCGCGACCCGCGAGACGCTTCCCGGGCGCGGCCATTTCAATCCGGCCGCCAAGGGCGCCGGCCGCGTCGACGGGGTGGCCAAGGTCACCGGCGCAAAGCTCTACGCCTCCGACTTTCGTGCCGCCGACATGCCGGGCTGGCCTGCGACCACCTCGCACGCCATCCTGGTCCGCGCCAACGACGCCACGCATGTCTATGCCGGCATGGACCTCGGCCGCCTCGACGGTCCGGCGAAGCCCTCGGTCGTCGTGACTGCGGCCGATCTCGACAAGATCGGCACGCGGGTGCCGGAGTTCTACACCGGCGATCTCTTCTGCCCGGTCGGCACGACGCCGATCTATCTCGGACAGCCGGTCGCGCTGTTGATCTTCGAGCAGTTCGACGCCTTCGACCGGGCACGCCTTGCGCTGCGCGATGCCGGCTTCGTCAAGTTCGGCGACGAGACTGGTCCGGTGATCCTGCCGAACTTCGGCGCGTATCGCTTCACCCGCGTGGCCGGCGCCACGCCTGAGGCGCCCGACGTCTACTCGCCGATCCAGGCCGGCTGGGTTTCGCCGAGCCGGATCCAGAACGCGGCGCTGCCGGTCTGGCTGCCGCTCGCCAAGGAGACCAAGGCCGACTACGCCAAAGCCGCAATCCATGGCGAGGAGATCCGCGCCCAGCTCGCCAAGGATGATCCGTCGCAGCTCGTGCTCGACCGCGAGTTCGAGACCCAGTCGGTCGATCCGATGTTCCTCGAACCCGAGAGCGGGCTCGCCTGGTACAGCGACAACAGCGGTAATCTCGAACTGGTGCTCGGGGTGCAGTCGCCCTATGAGGCGACCGAGTCGATCGCGCATCTGCTCGGCAAGGCCCGCCCGCCGTATCGTCCTTCGCACATCAACGCGCAGTTCGCCCATGTCGGCGGCGGCTTCGGCGGCCGCGACCACACCCCGTTCGTGCTCTACGTGGCGCTGGCGGCGATGTTCTTCCCGGGACGGCCGGTGCGGCTGGCGCACGACCGCTACCAGCAATTCCAGGGTGGCATCAAACGCCACCCGATCAAGATGCGCTCGCGGATCGGCATCGATCGCAAGAGCGGCAAGATCACGGCATTCGCCGCCGACCATGTGCTCGACGGCGGCGGGCTCGCCAACTTCTCCGCCAACGTCGCGACTGTGGCCGCCACCGCGGCGATCGGCATCTACGACGTCCCGAAGGTGGACGTCACCACTGTGGCGCTGCATTCGCGCGGCGTCACCGCCGGTTCGATGCGCGGCTACGGCACGCTGCAGACCATGACCGCACTTGAAGTGCTGATCGACGAGGCCGCCAGCGAACTCAAGGTCGATCCGATCGCGTTCCGCCGCAACAACGCGCTGAAGCAGAACGGCCGGACCATGACTGGCAACCCCTACATCGTGTCGGTGCGCACGCCCGAAATCCTCGACAAGCTCGAGACGCATCCGATCTGGCGGCAGCGCGCCGACTTCAAGCAGAAAGCGCCGGAGGGCCGGCTCGTCGGCACCGGCTTGGCCTGCGTCACCAAGGATTACGGCGCGGGCGCGGATTGCTCGCTCGGCCGGGTCGAGATCGATCCCGAGGGACGGATCATGATCTTCTGCGACCACGTCGAGATGGGCAACGGCATCGGCACCGCGCTTGCCAACCGCGTCGCCGGCCATCTCGGCGCCGTCGCCGATGAGGTCGCCGTCTCGCGGGTCGACAGCTACGAGGCGCTCGGGCTCGTGACGTCGGGCGATCCCTACACGATGGATCAGAAGACCCAGAATCTCGCCGAGAAGAACCCGCGCTGGGTGCCGGCGATCAGCTCGGCCACCAGCGCCTCGATCGGCGCGCATGTCGGCACGCATTCCTCGGCCGAAGCCGCCCGCGTCATCTTCCGCTTCGGCCTGTGGCCGGCGGCACTCGAGCTCTGGCAGATCGGCAAGGCCGACCCACGCGCCCGGCAATGGGAAAGAGCGCGCTGGAACGATGGCCAGCTCGTGCTCGATGATCTCGCGCCGCTGCCGTTGTCCAAGCTTGCCGCGACCGCGCACGCGCGCGGCTTCGTCACCGGCGCGGTGGCGCACAGCTTCTCGCGCTGGGCCTGGTCTCGTGCGCGCTTCCCGCTGTTCGGCGAGCAGTACCGCGCCGAGATCGATGCACTGGCGATCCGCCGCGGCCGCGGCCGGTTCGAGCGGATCGACCGCGTCAGCGTCAAGTTTCCGTCGACCGACAATAACCGGATCGGCACCGCCTACACCTCGATGTGCGGCACGCTGGTGCGTGTCGAGATCGAGCGTGCGACCGGCATCTTGCGCATCGCCAAGGCCTACAGCGTGTTCGAATGCGGCCAGGCGCTGGTGCCCGAGGTGGTGCTCGGCCAGTCGCATGGCGGCTTTGCCATGGGCGTCGGCTACGCACTGCTCGAAACTCTGCCGCCATTCGAAGGCGGGCCCGGCAACGGGCAGTGGAATCTCGGCCAGTACCTGATCGCGCGCGGCTCCGACCTGCCGCTGCACGATCTCGAGATCGAGATGCTGCCACCGCTGACGCCGGACGAACCGCCGAAGGGCATGGCCGAGGTGGTGATGATCCCGATCGTGCCGGCGCTGCTCAACGCCATCAACGATGCCACCGGCCATCGCTTCCGCTCATTGCCGGTGACAACGAGCCTGCTCAAGGGAGCGCTTGCGTGACGACGCTCAACCTCACCATCAACGGCCAGAAGCACGGCCCGATCGAGATCCGCGACGACCTCTCGATGAACGATTTCCTGCGCGAAATGCTCGGCATGACCGGCACCAAGTTCGGCTGCGGCGCGGCGCAATGCCTGAGCTGCGCTGTCATCATCGATAACCTCGACGGCACGAGCTACACCACCCCGACCTGCGTGGTGCCGGCGGCAAACTTCGACGGCAAGGCCATCCGCACCGTCGAGGGCCATGCCAAGGACGGCGAACTCTCCGCGTTGCAGCGGGCCTTCATCGAGCACTTCGCGTTCCAGTGCGGCTATTGCACAGCCGGCTTCCTCAACGAGGGCCAGGTGCTGCTCGAACTTCTGGCAAGAGAGCCGGTGCCGCGGGACCAACTCGAGACCGTCATTGCGGACGCGCTCGATGGCCACCTGTGCCGCTGTACCGGCTACATCAAATATCATCAAGCGGTGCGCGACGTGATCCTCGCCGATGCCACGCGCTATCTGACCGCCAACAAATGAGCGCACGCGCGATGACATCGGAAACGCGGTTTCGGATCATTGCGGTGCTGACGGCGCTCGCGACCAGCCTGTGTGCCGGCTACGCGGCGTCGGAGAGCGCAAGCCACGCCCTCGCCTCGCCGGAAAGCTTTGCCGGTATAGCGAATGTCGAACAGCGCTCGGCGGCGATCTTCACCGAGCTCGGCAAGGTGCTGACCCATCCACGCTGCACCAATTGCCACCCCGCCGGCGACAGCCCGCGGCAGGGCGACATCAGCCGTATGCACCAGCCCCCGGTCACGCGCGGCGCCGATGGCCACGGCACCAACGCGATGCGCTGCTCGATCTGCCACCAGCACGCCAATTTCGATCCCGGCCGGGTGCCGGGTCACCCGGAATGGCACCTCGCGCCGCGCGAGATGGCGTGGGCCGGCAAGACCATCGGCGAGATCTGCCAGCAGATCCGGGATCCCGCACGCAATGGCGGCCGCAAGGTCGAGGATCTGATCGAGCATATCGGCAAGGACACGCTGGTCGGCTGGGCCTGGCATCCCGGCTTCGGCCGCTCGCCGGCGCCCGGCACGCAGGCAGAGGCCGGCGCTTTGGTCGAGGCCTGGGTGAGGACCGGCGCAGCCTGCCCTGCGCCCTAGAGCTTCGGTTCTGATTGAATCAGAACCGAAGCTCTAGATTCTTGTTTTGACGCCTTTTCTTCACGCGAACCGGTGTCCACTTCGCTCGAAAACGCTCTAGAACACACGCTTAGTGGCGTTTGAAGTACTGCACGTCGCGCTCGTGCTTCTCTGCTGCCGCGCGTGACTTGAAGGTGCCGAGATTGCGGCGCTTGCCGGTCTTCGGATTGACCTTGCGAGAATACAGCCGGTACTCGCCGGAACGCAGCTTGCGGATCATGACGTCGCCTCGCCAGTGCCTTTCGCACGTCAACGATATGCGAGCGCGAGTGTTCCTGTCTGACTAGAAGCAGAGGTTGGTCACCGCATTGCCGCGCTTGTCCTTGATCACGTACGGGCAGCGGGCGCGCTCCAGCGCCTTCTTGGCATCCTCATCGCCGAGCGCGGCCGCCCGTTCGTAATAGGCTTTTGCCGCGTCACTGTCCTTCGGTCCGCCACGGCCGGCCTGCGCGAAGGCGCCCATCCGCTCCAGCGCGCCGGGATGGTTCTGCGCAGCCGCTTTCTCGAACAACGCCCGCGCACCGGCATCGTCCTGCGCGCCGCCCTTGCCCTCTGCCAGCATCATGCCGAGCTGGTACTGCGCCTCCGCATTGGTCTCGGCCGACTTGGCGAGCAATTCGCGCGCACGTGCCGGGTCGGACGCAACGCTGCCGCCGAGGGCTGCGAGATTGCTGACGCCGCGCGCATTGCCGGCCTGCGCCGCGCGCTCGAACAATTTCCGGGCCTGCGCCTCGTCTTTGGCGACGCCGGTGCCGTTGCCGTAGAGCACGCCGAGCTCGACCATCGCCGACGTCGAGCCCTTGTCGGCCGCCTTGCGCCAGGCCGACATTGCTTCGGCGGCCTGCCGGTTGGCGGCATAGGCACGGCCAAGCTCGTACATCGCGCGGCGCGACGATTTTGCCGCCACGGCGCAATATTTGATCGCGGTCGCGACATCCGCCGACGCGACTTCAGGCACGCCCTTCACGTCAGCCGGCTTGTCGGGATCGGTGGGATCGGCGGCAAGCCGGTCGCACAGCACGAGGTCGGCCGATTGCGCGTGAGCAAGCACAGGTGTGGCCAGCGCCACGGCAAGGACGATTGCATGGAGAGGTCTGAACATGACCGGCAGGTTGCGTCGTGGTGCAGGCAAATTCAAGGCTCGAGCCCGGTCTCGCGCAACACCGGCGCGACATCGGCCGACGCGAGATACCGCAGCAAATGATCGGCGGCCGCGGCGCGCTCTGAGGCGACCATGCGGCCCGCCGAAAACACCGCCGGCGTCTGCAAGCCCAAGGGGATCGGCCCGACGATTTCGATGCCATCGATCTGCTTCAACTCGCTGATCTGCTGGATCGCAAGGTCGGCTTCGCCTCTGACGAGCCTTTCCGCGGTGAAGCCCGCCGGAATGATCACTGCATGGGCGTTGATCGCCTCCGCAATGCCGAGACGCGCGATCAGCTGCGCGAACAGGATGCCGCTGGCGCCGAGTCGCGAATAGGCCACCGCCCGTGCGCCGAGCAGCGTCGCACGCAATGCGGTTTCGCTGGCGATATCGGGATGCGCAGCGCCCGCCTTCACGGCGACACCGACATAGGAGCGCGCGAGATCGACAACACTTTCGCGCGCAACGCGGCCCTCGCCGGTCATCTCGTCGAGGCCCTCGCGGGTCAGGATCACGAGATCGGCGGCCTCGCCGCCGCGCAGGCGTTCGAGCAGCGCCAGCGTTGGCGCGAAATCGGCATCGATCCGCTCACCACTTGCCGCCTGATAGGCCGAGGCAAGGCGCGCGACCGCGCCCTTCAGCGCCAGCGTCGAGAGCACGCGAACCGAATTGTCCATCCCGCTTACGCCCGCCGCATCAGCTTCAGCGTAGCCCTGAGGCGGAGGCTGCGCTTGCCGGCGAGCGCCGTCGCTTCGAGCACGGCGCCTTCCGCGTCGCAGGTACCGGCGAAGCCGATCCCGACCTCATGGCCGCCGAACACGGGGTTCTCGCCCATCGCCGAGGTGTGCTCCTGATTGAGGACCTGCCCCTTCCAGCGGCCCTTCTCTGACGTGTAGGTGCCGAGATAGTAGAAGAACGCATCGCCGCCGAGGATGCGGCCGTTGTTCAGCAGCATCACACCGGTGAGGCTGCCGTCGACACCGTCGAGTAGCTGGATGTGGATCGAATACAGCCCGTTGACGATGCCGCCCTCGCCGACCCCGCCTGCGATCGGGACTTCGTCCTCGGTGATCGGCGTCATCACCGACTGGAACGGCACGCCCGGCAATTCCTTCAGCTCGCCCTTGAAACGGTAGAGCTCGCCGTCGGGCCCGCCCTTGGCAAGCAGCGTCGCATCATCGGTGCCCGCCATCGCACGATAGGTCGGATCGGGGTTGTGGCGGACGGTCTGGATCTCGACCGCGACCTCGTCGCCGGTCTTCTGGTAGGTGCCGATATGGGCGAAGGCCGAGTTGCCGCCGAGCATCTTGCCGTCGCCGACATACATCACGCTGCGGCCGACGGCGCCGCCCAGCTCGAACCGGACCTTGTAAAACCCTTCAAACAAGCGCCGTGTCCCCGGCAGCCAAGATACAACCGTTGTCTAGCGCGGTTCATAACGCAGCGAAACCGCTTTCGGCGGCAAGCCCGCCGCAAAGACTGTCGTTAAAATGCAAAGGTCCGCCAAGGCAGTCGCCCTGGCGGACCCGATTGCGGTACCGGATGACTCCATCCGGGTCCGACAGCTGCTTAAGCCGCAGCCTTGGCGCCGGTCGGCACCTCGGAGATCGTCTTCAGGATCTGCGAAGCGATCTGGTAGGGGTCGCCTTGCGAGTTCGGGCGGCGGTCTTCCAGATAGCCCTTGTAGCCGTTGTTGACGAAGGAGTGCGGCACGCGGATCGACGCACCACGGTCAGCCACGCCATAGCTGAACTTGTTCCACGGCGCGGTCTCGTGCTTGCCGGTCAGACGCTTGTCGTTGTCCGGGCCATAGACGGCGATGTGATCCATCAGGTTCTTGTCGAAGGCCTTCATCAGGCTCTCGAAGTACTCCTTGCCGCCGACTTCGCGCATGTACTTGGTCGAGAAGTTGGCGTGCATGCCCGAGCCGTTCCAGTCGGTGTCGCCGAGCGGCTTGCAGTGGAATTCGATATCGATGCCGTAGCTCTCGGTGAGGCGCAGCATCAGATAGCGGGCCATCCACATCTGGTCAGCGGCGGTCTTGGAGCCCTTGCCGAAGATCTGGAATTCCCACTGGCCCTTCGCCACTTCGGCGTTGATGCCTTCGTGGTTGATGCCGGCGGCGAGGCAGAGATTGAGATGCTCTTCGACGATCTTGCGGGCGACGCTGCCGACGTTCTTGTAGCCAACGCCGGTGTAGTACGGGCCCTGCGGTGCCGGATAACCCTCCCCCGGGAAGCCGAGCGGACGGCCGTCCTTGTAGAAGAAGTATTCCTGCTCGAAGCCGAACCAGGCGCCTTCGTCATCCAGAATGGTCGCGCGCTTGTTCGAGACATGCGGCGTCTTGCCGTCGGGCATCATGACTTCGCACATCACCAGCACGCCGTTCTCGCGCGCGGCGTCCGGATAGCAGGCGACCGGCTTCAGCACGCAGTCAGAGCTGTGGCCTTCAGCCTGCTGGGTGGACGAACCGTCAAAGCCCCACAGCGGAAGCTGTTCGAGGGTCGGGAACGACGCGAATTCCTTGATCTGCGTCTTACCGCGCAGGCTCGGCGTCGGCGTATATCCGTCGAGCCAGATATACTCGAGCTTGTACTTGGTCATTGAACCTCTCTGTTGATGATGCAAAACCGTGAGGAACCGAAAGCCAGTCGGCCGCCGCACGCGTACCCGGCCACCATCGGCCAGCTGTTACTAAGCAATTAAAATGCCAGTCGCTGCACTGCGGCACCCGCCCTCCTCGCGGATGTCCACAGCGGACATTGCATTTTTAGCTGCGACAAAGCAGCGCAGCTGGCATGCGCCGCGATCAGCCAAAATCTTCTCTCAGCGCCCTCCACCGCTCGTTTCTGCAGCAAATTCAGCTACGGCACCATCAGCCGATTAATGCGGCGGCAGCGCCGTGTGACAGTCCGTGTCCAACCATCGGGCGCCGGGCAACCATCGGCTCGGCCCAAGCGTTGGTCAGCTGCATCCTGCCTCGCAGGATGCAAACCGCGATCTGCACACAAATTAGACAGCAAATGACTATTTCTTGGTCAACTTGCACCCGGCCGGGCCGAGGTCGATATCAAAATGACGGTAACGACACACGAATGAGTCGGGCGCACCATGGAGGCTCGCTCCGGCCATAGGAGAGTTTGACATGATCACGACGGGCCAAAATCAGGGATCGGCAACGATCTATCAATTCCCGGCTGGGGGCCGCTCAGCGCTCGGCGGACGCCGCTACGGCGAGACGCGGACGGCGCGCGAGCTGGCTGCTGAGGTCCAGACCTCCGCCTGCAGCGAGAGTTGGTACCATCAGGCGGCCATCGAGGACGCCAAGCCGAGCCGCGATCATTGATGTCGATCAGGCAGAGAGGCGTGACGCAAAAACGTCAGACGGCAACAGAGCAGTAGGAAAGGGTCGGAACGAAGCGTTTCGGCCCTTTTTTCATGCCGGCTCGCAGGCCGTCACCGGCCGCTTGGCGTGCCGGAGCCTGGTGAGTCCAGCCCGCGTGGTCTCGAGCGTGACACCACCGCCCTTGTATCGCGCGCCCGTCAGCGACAGACGCTTCGTTAGTGTCACCGCCTTGCCGTCGAGTTGCAGATGCGCGCGGGTGTCCCCGTTGAAGAAGGCGGCAATGAACTGCGTGCCGTCGGCACAATGATAATTCCGGAAGGCGGATTGCGCCGGTGCTGCCGAGGAACCAAGAATCTCGACAAGAATTGCGCCGACGAGAATGGCGCCTCCGCGATAAGTCATATTCTCCCCCCGACGAGCCGGTTATAGACCTGTCTGCACCGCTATTTCCCGCGCCAGGATTTCTGCGCCAAGACCTCATCAGCTGCAACAGGCCCACCCGATGTCAGAAGCCCCTGCCCGTCACCTCAATCTCGCCGGCGCCAGCAATTTTCGCGACCTGGGCGGCTACCAGACGCGTGACGGCCGGACGGTGCGCTGGCGGCAGATCTTCCGCTCCAACCATCTTGCCTATCTCACCGAGCAGGACATCGCCGTAGTACGCTCGCTCGGGGTCAAAAGCGCATTCGACTTCCGCGGTGTTGCCGAGCGCGCCGAGGCGCTGTGCAGCATGGGCGACGTGACCGTGCATTCACTGCCGGTCGAGCCGACGGTGGTTGCTTCGCTGCGGTCGATCGCCAGCAAACGTCAACTCCTCGAATCCGACGCGATCGACGTGATGCGGGATTCCTACCGCGGCTATGTCCAGGACAACACGCCGCGCTATCGCACGCTGTTCGAGCATCTGCTCGAGAGCCGCGCCCCGCTGGTGATCCACTGCACCGCGGGCAAGGACCGCACCGGCTTTGCGTGCGCGCTGATCCTGCACGCGCTCGGCGTGTCCGATCAAGTGATCGCGGACGACTATCTCCTGACCAACCAGTTCTACAAGCGCGACCCGGCCCACAGCACCGAGCTGCCCGATGACGTCAAGCAGGTGCTCGGCACGGTGCGCGCGGCGTTTCTTGAGGCGGCGTTCGAGGCGATCGATGCCGACTATGGCAGTCTCGACGGCTATTTCCGCGAAGGCCTCGGGCTCGGCCCGGCCGAGCGCGAGGCGCTTGGTGCCCGCTATCTGCAGATCTGATCAATTTACGCGAGAGCGTTTTCGAGTGAAGCGGACACCGGTTCGCGTGAAGAAAACGCGACCATCCTGAAAGAGCTCAGGCCGCGGCCTCGAGCTCAAGCTCCGCGTCGAGGTCCGCAATCACATCCTCGAACGCCGAGATCGCCTGCTGAATCGCCGCGATCTGCATCAGCTCCCAGCTGCCCACTGGTCCGTTGCGGTTTTGCAGCGCCACCACGAGATCGCGCCGCTGCTCCTTAAGCTGAACGAGCGGTAAACCGTGATCCGGAAGATTTCCCATTCGCATAACCCCTACCTTGGCTAGAGTTCCGCTTCTAAGCAAAGGGTTCTGAAAACGACTTACGGAACTGCCGCAAATTTTATCCAACTGGCCCACCACCGTAGTCTTACGTAGTCAGGACGACATGCTCGCGCTGCCTGCCACCGCATCGTTGATCGCGTCGAGCAACGCCTGAGTGACGCAATCGGTCGCCCACTCGCTCGTATGGAGATGCTCCTGTGCACCATCGTCGAGTTCGGAGAGCGGAATTCCGGCATCGACCCATTGCTTCATCAGCGCAAAGCGGCGGAACAGGTTGACCTTCCTGCTTGCAGCGACGTCGGCGATCATTGGCATGAACTGGTTGGCGAGCTCGAGCACATCTGGCGCGCCGATGATTGCCTGGGTGTATTGCGAATCCATCACAACGACGTCCAGCGGCAGCCCGGCGAGCACATCTAGTCCCGCCTCGAATGTCGCTTGCACCTGATCGAAGTTGTAGTTCCTGTACACGGCATTGGTGCCGACCTGCCAAATCACCATCACCGGCGCTTCGGCGATGACATCGGACTCGATGCGCGAGAACTCTTCCGGCGCCTCCTGCCCGCCGATCCCTCGGTTGACGATGTCGATCATCCGGCCGAAGGACTGCTTCTGGCTTCGCCATAAGATCTCCAGCCGTGGTGGAAATGGGAGAATTTTATCGGCTCCCGCGGTCGATGATGATCCGAGGGCAACGATCTTGACCTTCCGGTCGCGCTTGAGCGCTTGCGCAAGATGCGGCAACCCGTAGCTGAACTTGACGAGTTCGAGATGGGTTTCGCAGGCCCTCGGTGTCGGCATCGCAAACATCCTTGAGGCGAATGAATTGATGAATGCGCGCAGTAGGAGACGAAACCGGCGGCATTGCAAATGAAATCCGCCTGATCATAGTGGGCAGCAACCTGTTGCTGATACGGAGACCGCCATGAACGGAAAAGCCATCGTCATCACCGGCGCGCTTGGCGCGCTCGGCAAGGTGGTCGCCGAAGAAGCCCTGGCGCGCGGCGCGCGCGTTGCCGGCATCGATCATGCGGCCTCGCAGCTGGCTGCGACCGCCGATCGCATCGAGCTCGGCAATGTCGACCTCACCGACACCGCGCAGGCGACGGCTGCAATCGACAAGGCGGCGGCGCATTTCGGCCGGCTCGACGGGCTGATCAACATCGCGGGCGGCTTCACCTTCGAGGCGGTGAGCGACGGCGATCCCGCGACCTGGCAGCGCATGTTCGCGATGAACGTGATGACCGCCTTCAACACGTCGCACGCGGCGATTCCGCATCTCATCAAATCGGGCGCCGGACGGATCATCAATATCGGCGCGCTCGGCGCTTTGCAGGCCGCGTCCGGCATGGGTCCTTATGCGGCCTCGAAAGCCGGCGTCCACCGCCTCACCGAGTCGCTCGCCGCGGAACTCAAGGGCAAGGTCACGGTCAACGCCGTGCTGCCCTCGATCATCGACACCGCCGCCAACCGCGCCGCGATGCCGAAGGCCGACATCTCCAAATGGGTGACGCCGAAGGAACTCGCTGACGTCATCCTGTTCCTCGCCAGCGACGCCGCGAGCGCCGTCACCGGCGCGTTGCTGCCGGTCAACGGGCGGGTTTAGTCGGCAACCAGCAGCCGCAGCTTCGACCTGAAGCGGATGCTCTGCTTGCCGGCGAGCGCCATGCCGTCGCCCTCGGCGGTCTCGTCGGTGTAGGTGCCGGTAAAACCGATCGTGACCACCTTGCGTTCCCACACCGGGCGCTCGCCATAGGTCGGCGAATGCTCCTCGTTGGTGACCTCGCCCTTCCACTTGCCATCGGCCGCGGTGTAGCTGCCATGGGCAAAGAAGAACGAGTCCCCGCCGCGCATCTGGCCGTCGCGCAGCACCATGACGCCCTGGTTGCCGCCAGAGACCCCATCGAGAAATTCGACGGTGATGTGATAGAGGCCGTTCCGGATCATGAAATGGTCGTACCCTGTCCCGGCCCAATAATAGCCGCCTGGCCGCACTTTGGGCAAATTCCATCCGCCTCGATGGGCTCCATTCCGCGTTATGCTGGCACCTGAGTCGCGGCGGGATGCCGCAGGAGCCCATCCGTTGGAAACCGCGCTTTATCTGCCCGTCAAACGCTTCCTGGAAAAGCTCGGCTTCACGGTGAAGGGCGAGATCGGTGGCTGCGACCTCGTGGCGCTGAGCGGCAGCGATCCGCCTGTCGTGGTGATCGGTGAACTGAAGCTCGCCTTCAACCTCGAACTGATCCTGCAGGCGGTCGATCGCGCCGCGGCGGCCGATGAGGTGTGGATCGCGGCCAAGGTATCGGCACGCGGCAAGGGCCGCGAGAGCGACGCGCGCTATCGCAATCTGTGCCGGCGGCTCGGCTTCGGCATGCTCGGCGTCACCGACCGCGGCGACGTCGAGGTGCTGGTGCCGCCACCGACTGCGGCACCGCGTCGCAATCCGAAGAAGCGTTCGCGCCTGATCACCGAGCATCGGAAGCGTAAGGGCGATCCCGCCATGGGCGGATCGACGCGCGCGCCGATCATGACCGCCTACCGGCAGCAGGCGCTGGCCTGCGCCTGTGCGCTGTCGGATGGCCCCCGGCGGGTGCGCGACCTCCGCGCCGAGATTCCCGACGCCGGCAAGATCCTGCTGCATAATGTCTACGGCTGGTTCGATCGCGCCGAGCGCGGCATCTATGTGCTGACCGATGCCGGCCGTGCCGCGCTGAAGCGCTGGCCGCAGCAGCCGATCAATGCATCAGGGGCGGAAGCCGCCCCATAACAACAGGGGGAGACCATGATCGTCGTCACCGGCAGCGTCACCGCCCGCCCCGACTCCTTCGACGAAGTGCGGCGATTGAGCCTCGAACATGTCCATCGCTCGCGCACCGAGCCCGGCTGCATCTCACACGCGGTGCATGTCGACTGCGAAAACCCGCTCAAGCTGGTGTTTTTCGAGCAATGGGCCGACCGCGCAGCGCTGGCGGCACATTTTACGGTCCCCGCCTCACGCGATTTCGTCCGCTCGCTGCAATCTCTTGCAGCTGCAGCGACCACCATCGAACTTTATGACGCTCACAAGATTGAGAGACTCTAGCTGCATGGCTGGATTGCCATCTCATATTCATATTGCAATGCAACATTGGGGACCTTACGTATCTCCCGCGATTCAAAGATGAGGCGGCGATGAGCGGAGACTGGAATACCAAGTATGGCACCCGGCGTGTGCGGCATGATCCGCCGACGCTGGAGGAGGCAATCTTCGCCGCCATCGGCATCACCGATGACGTGGAGGCCCAGGCCGAGATCGCGTCGTCCCTGATGGGGCTGCCCTATGAAGAGGTGCTGGCCGAGGTGAAGAAAACCGCGCGCGTCAGCGCCCGCACCGGCACGGCAACCCGCGTGATCGCCGGCGAACAGGGCGCGCAGCGCTCCGTCGTGGTCGAGCGCCGCGTGGTCCGCCGTCTCGCGCCCGCCAAGCGCACCGGCACCTGAACAACGACATCCGGTTACTCAAAGAAAAAGGGCAATCCGCTGAGCGGATTGCCCTTTTTGTATTTGACGAAAGGTCTCGCTCAAGCCGCGCGGCCCCAGCCGGACATCTGCATCACCATTCGCCAGTAGGCGCGGTTCATGTCGACAATCGCGCGCGCGGCCTCGACCGGCGTAACCGGTGCAGCGACCGGCGCCGGTTCAGCCTGGTGCTGCTCGGTCAGGTCGATGCTGCCGGTCGACTCTCCGTGCCGGAAGGTCAGCTGCGCACCGAACTTGGTGGCGAGTGCGCGCATCGCGTCGTTCTGCGCGCCGGTGGTGATGCGCAGGCTGCCGTAGCCCTTGGCATGCGCCTCGGCGATCAGCTTGCGGAACAGCGTGCTGCCGACACCCTTGCGCCGCACCGACCGCTCCACGCTGAAGGCGATTTCCGGCTGCGTATCGGGTGACTGCTCCGGCGGATGCAGCTCGGCCGCGCCGCGGACCACGCCATCCTCGAAATAGGCGATGATGACCGTGCCGTCATTGGCGCAACGCTCGGCGTAGCGGCGGATGAAACTGTCGTCGATGAAGCCATGAAAACGATCATGGCGGCTGGTACGATCCAGTCGCAACAGGTGATCGCGCAGCAGAGGAAGCTCCTCCTGCTGGCTCAACGTCCGCACGGTGCCCTTGGCGGACGTCGGACGGATGGAATCATAGTTCATTTCATAACTCCTCTTGGTAGCCCTCGAGGAGGCGTCGAGTCCCTAGCAGTCCCTATATTGTGCGTCGCACCATATAATTCAAGTATCCAGATTCATTTAAGTAAACAATGATGTGATCGATAAATCACATCATTGCCTCATCATAATACCAATTGCGTTTGCGTAACCACCGCGACCAGCTTGCCGTCCTCGGTCTCCAGCCTGGTTTGCCAGACCTGGGTCCGCCGGCCGCGGTGAACTGGTGTCGCCGTCGCGGTCACGGTGGTCCCCTCCTTGGCTCCGCCGATGAAGTTGGTCTTGCTCTCCAGCGTCGTGGTGCCCTTGGCGTCCTCAGGCAGGTTGATCACGGTGGCGGCGGCGCCGACCGAGTCGGCGAAGGCCATCACCGCGCCCCCGTGGATCGTGTTGCGGAGGGTACAGAGGTCCGGCCGCACCAGCATTTTTGCGACCACGCGATCCGGGCCGGCCTCGGTGAAGGTGACGCCCTTCAGTTCCGCAAACGGCATCTTCATCGACTGGATCTTTTCGAGCGGCGTCATGGACTCTCCCTGGTTTTTTTCTTGCGGCGCTGTTGCGCGGGCAGCCCCCGCGCCTTCGGCCGTCTTCGATGTTGGTGCCGGCATGATGGATTGCCTGATCAGGTCCGGCAATGACCTCCGAGGTAGTGGTGCAGATGACGTCATGGCCGCCGTGACAATCCTTGGCGAGTCTGCATACCGTCCGATATGGGTGACTTCCCTCCCCGCCGGATCGTCTGCCTGACCGAAGAGACGGTCGAGACGCTCTATCTGCTTGGCGAGCAGGACCGCATCGTCGGCGTCTCCGGCTATGCGGTGCGGCCGCCGCAGGTCCGACGCGAGAAGCCGCGCGTGTCGGCGTTCATCTCCGCCGACATTCCGAAGATCCTGGCGCTCGATCCCGATCTCGTGCTCGCCTTCTCCGATCTGCAGGCCGACATCGTCGCCGATCTCGTGCGCGCCGGTGTCGCCGTCCATGTCTTCAATCAGCGCGATGTCGCCGGCATCCTTGCGATGATCCGCATCTTGGGCGCGATGGTCGGTGCTGCCGAGCGTGCCGGGCAGCTCGCGCAGGGCCTCGAACAACGGCTGGCTGCAATCGCGGCAACGCCGCGTCCGGCGCCGCGGCCAAAGGTCTATTTCGAGGAATGGGATGATCCGCTAATCAGCGGCATCGGCTGGGTGTCCGAACTGATCGGGATCGCCGGCGGCGAGGACGCGCTGCCGCATCTGCGCGCGCACAAGGCCGCCAAGGATCGCATCGTCACGCCCGACACCGTGCGCGCGGCGATGCCCGACGTGATCCTGGCCTCCTGGTGCGGCAAGAAGGTCGTGCCCGACCGAATCCGCACACGCGCGGGCTGGAGCGATATTCCGGCCGTGCGTAACGACCGCATCGTCGAGATCAAGTCGCCGATCATCCTGCAGCCCGGCCCCGCCGCGCTCACCGATGGGCTCGATGCGATCGTGAAGGCGTTGTGGGCGGAGCGATGAACCTTCCAACGTCGTCCCGGCGTAGGCCGGGACCCATATGTGGACGGCCCCCGTGGCACAAGAGCTTTCTGAGTAG
>NZ_NWTG01000001.1 GCF_002532045.1 Bradyrhizobium sp. C9
CCGCGCTTCAGGTCCATCGGGTTCATGCCGGCGGCGACCGACTTGGCGCCTTCGCGCACAATGGCAGCCGCAAGCACGGTCGCGGTGGTGGTGCCGTCGCCGGCAGCATCCGCCGCCTTCGACGCCACCTCGCGCACCATCTGGGCACCCATGTTCTCGAACTTCTCCTCGAGCTCCACCTCCTTGGCGACGGCGACGCCGTCCTTGGTGATGCGGGGGGCGCCGAACGACTTTTCGAGCACCACGTTGCGACCCTTTGGACCGAGGGTGACCTGCACGGCGTTGGCGAGAATGTCGACACCGCGCAACATGCGGTCTCGCGCTTCTACGCCGAACTTGACTTCCTTGGCTGACATAATCGAAATTCCTCAGTTTATCTCTCATCCTTCGACGCGCCCGGGGCAAGGCGTTCGTCAAGGGCTGAATGGACGTGGAGCGCTGGACTAGGCGGCTTTCTTCGTCGAAAACACATCGGTGAGAACGCCCATAATGTCGCTCTCCTTCATGATCAACAGCTCCTGACCGTCGACCTTGACCTCGGTGCCTGACCACTTTCCGAACAGCACCCGATCGCCGACCTGGATATCGACCGGAATCAGCTTACCGGTCTCGTCACGGCCGCCTGGGCCAACCGCGACGACTTCGCCCTGCGATGGCTTTTCCTTGGCTGTGTCGGGAATGATGATGCCGCCAGCTGTCTTTTCTTCAGCGTCGATTCGCTTGACCACGACGCGGTCGTGAAGCGGACGGAAATTCATGCAGGCCTCCTGAGCATTCGAGCGAGTTGACGATGGGCGCTTTCTGAGCAAAGCCATTGTTGCAAGAGCCAGGCCAAAGACGAGCGGAGCGACTCTGCTTGCGGTTCAGCTGAATCGCACGCATGGCCTGTGTGTGTCAGTCGGAAACAGACGCCGTCATGTACTCAACCAGCCAAGCTGTTGCGAACATGACACTGCGTATCGTCAAATCCGGCCATATTGGCTCCGCGGTTCTCGATTGCAGTGGCCGAGATTACTTTGATCAAAGCCGCGTGCCAGAGCGGCAATCCCTTGCAACTCCGATTGGCGAAAAAATGGATCCGATGAGCATTGCAGAAATGTCTTGCCGCCGGCTATTCCAGAGTTCAGACCGATGCTGGCAGGGCTGCACATGATTAGTTTGCCAGACAGTCTCCAGGTAGCTTGGTACGGCGATGCGTGCGATACTGAAGAGTTCGTTAAGAAGCCCCGCTCGATGAATATGATGTCGTGGCGGAATAACAGATGTGCCAACTGTCTCGATTCAGACCGGCTTCCGTAAAGAAGCAGTGTGCTTTTCCAGAAGTCGCATTGTGAATTGTCCCCCTCCGGAAGTGATACACCGTCGCTCAAAAATTGACCGAGTTTATCCCGATCGTTCGTAAACCGAGAGTGAGAAGGTAGGTTTTGTTCGGCACTGGCGGTCCCGAACCAACGGAGTAGTTGTAAGAACTTACGTAGTTCGCCGCCAGAACGAAACAATCGTCGACATAGCCAGCGCCGAAAACATACTGATTGATCTTGTTGGACTGGAGATCCCAACGCGCCGAACCCGTCACCACCCAATTCGCGGCGACTTTAAACGAACCGGTGGTCATAATCCCCTCGCGGCGCGCCTGATAGCCGAGCTCCGGCTGCTCCGCATAGTCGCCATACGTCACGCTTGCAGACCAGCGATCGAAGTTCGCACTGGCCTGCGCCTCGAACCGATTGATGTTCCAGGTCGCCTCGTCCATCCGCGAGCGGACGCTGAACGTGTAGGTGCGGTTGGGCGAGTAGGCGAGGCTGGCGACATAGTCCGAGCGCGGATTCTGCAGGCCGGAGTCGATGCCGGTGTTGGTGACGTCCGCGACCGCGAACGAGTTCAACCCGAACATCTGGTAAGACTGTCCGAACATCGCCTTGATGCTGCCGCCGCGATCGAACTGCGTGGTGGCCTGCACGCCGACATTGGCGCGGCTGCCGCCCTCGACGCGATCGTAGCCGGAGAACTTGTCGATCGCAAACAGGTTGCTGGTATCGAATACAAAACTTTGTGCGTCCTCGTTAGGAAGCTTGCCGGCCTTTGGTTCGTCGGGCCGGATGATGACCTGCGCGATCGGCTCGACGGTCGTCGTGCCCCACGGCTGCACGTTGATGAAGGGGTAGCGGTATTCGAAGCCGACGGTCGGCATCAGGCGGACCGTCTGGGTGTCGCCGACCGGCAGGAAGTTGGAAACGCCCGGCTGGTTCGAGATGTCGGCGTTGATGGCATCGGCGCGGACGCCGACGAACGGCGTCCAGATCTGGCCGAGCGGGTCGGTATAGGATTTGCGCCACTGCGCTTCGGCGGTCAGCCTTGTGTAGGTGCCCGGCATGCCGCGCAGCAGGCACTGCGACGGCGTCCGCGCCATCGGGTCGGCGGACGTGGTCGTGCACAACGGGTTATGGGGGTTGGCGGCCTGTGCCGTGATCGGGTCGAACACCGCGGTTTCGCGGGTCAGGTTGGTGAAGTTCACCTTGTAGCTGAACTCGCCACCGAAGATCGGGCTGTTGATCACGTTGTTGTAGTCGATCACAGGCGCGACCACCGGAACCTGATTCTGGTTGCCCGAGTAGCTGAGATAATAGATCGCGCGCGCGTCGAAGAAGCTGCGGTTGCCGACGCCGGTCAGATAGAGCTGCGAGATCGCCTCGGTCGGCAGCGACAGGAACGATCCGAACGGGTCCTTGTACTGGGCCAGCCGGTAGTCGGACATGAAGTAGTAGTCGGACAGCAGCACGCCGTCCCAGCCCCAGGTCCATTTGTTGTTCAGCGCGAACTGACCCTTGGTCTCGACGCCGCCGCGGAACTGGCGGTCGCCGGGCTGGCCGGCGAAGGCGCCCTGATCGAGCTGGTCGATGCCGTAGAGCCGGATCTGATAGGCGCCGTTCGACAGGCGCTGGCGGAATTCGCCCTGGAACAGCACGCCCTGCTTCGACGTGATGCGCGGATTGAAGGTCGCATCGAAGTCCGGCGCGAGCGCGAAGTAATAGGGGATTTCGACGCCGACGCCGAACGCCGAATACGTGGTGAAGCCCGGCATCAGGAAGCCGCTCTTGCGCTTCACGGTCGGATCGGGCGTCGAGAAATAGGGCAGATACGCCATCGGAACGCCGAAGAATTCGAGCTGGGCGTTCTCGAAATAGAGCATCTTCTCGGTCTGGTTATGGATGATGCGCGCGCCCTTGACCTGCCAGAGCGGCGGCTTCTTCGGATCATCCTTACAGGGCGCGCAGGCGGTATAAACGCCGTTGTCGAACACGGTGTAATTGCCGCTAGACCGATCGGCGCGGGTCGCCGCCATGCGGGTCTGGTCTTCGGTGTCGGCGCGCAGCGAATCGACGAACCCGTCGCGGTAGTCGTCGCTGAGATCCAAGATGTTGGCGTAGGTGATCTTGCCTTCCGCATCGGTCATGCGGATGTTGCCTTCGGCATGAAGACGCTTGGTCTTCTGGTCGTAGATGACCTTGTCGGCCTCGACGCTGGTGCCGTTGTAGAACATCTGGACGTTGCCGACGGCCGAGATGCGCTGGTTGTTGTAGTCGTAATCGACCTCGGTCGCCTGAACGAGCATGTGATTGTCGTCGATCAGGTTTGCCCTGTTAGCTCGCGGTTGGTGTTGATTGTAGATGAAACCCTGCGCCGATGCGGTCGCGGTCGCAATGACGGCACAGGCAGTCGCAACAACACCCGCGACCATGAGTATTAAGCCACGGCGGCCAGCGATCGCAACTGTCCACTCCAGAGGTGTCGCTGGCTCAGTAAGGCATACCTGCCGAGCGGGAGAAGAACGGCGACAATCCCGGCTAACTCTCGCGCAGCACGATCCTCGCGACGGCTCCAACATAGCATTGATTCCAATCAATCGGACGAGACCATCTGAGCCTTTACGGGATTGCGAGCCGTCATCGACAGAGCGGAATGTTGCGCATCTGAAGCAATCGACGTGCCATTGAACCTTTGCTGACGTTGGCGAGCCATGACTGTAGCTTCTGCGACATTGACGTCTCGGATTTGACGCGGATCGGCGCAGCCACGACACGAATTGTCAAAGGTGACGATGCTCGAAGCTTTGGTTCGTGCAATTACCGCTGCCACAGCGCGCTGTCGGCCGGTGTTCACGCTCGTAAGCGCGATGAACTAGAACGCTCGTTGCCGTGCGAGTTACCAACCTCATGAAGGCAACCGCCAAGCTGGTCCGCCGGCTCTGCCCTACCGGAGGACTCTCCAGTACGCCACGATGTTCGGTCTGACGATCTGTGCTCGTCGTGTATGTGTTTCGCCCTCAGCGAACCTTGCTGAATTGCCGCCGTCTTCTGGCCGGGCTTACTTCTATGAAGGTCGATTAGATCTGCGCGTTGCTGGCGGCCAACAGAGCAATCAGTGGCTTTCAATTGCCGGTGCTGCGTTTGCCAGGATCAGTGCTGCTTCACATTTGGCGCCAGAACGTTGGTGCCACCTGGCAGCAAGTATCACCCGTGTCTTTGATTTGCAGAATTGTCCCCGAAAATGGCGGTCCCGGGACAGACTGAACTCAATCAAGGTCAATACCCTGATCCATGAGCGGCTATCATTATTGGAGCGGCTCCACCATTCCTGGCCAGCAGACAACGGCTCAGAATGCCATTCGTCGCCTCGGTAGCCCAATTGTCCGCCATGGATCGTTCCACGTTTACGCGGGGAAATCCTCTGCCGGGATCGCCAGCCTCTTGGACAAAAGCGTGAGCCAACGAATTCCGCAATCCTGAGATTGTTTCCGTGTCGGACGGAGAGATCGCGCAAACCGCGGCCTTATTGCCTGCGTCCATGTACACCTGTGGCCCAAAGCCGTCACGGCTGGCATTAAAGGCCATGATCAGGGTGTAGGTGATCCTGGTGCCGTTCGAGGATGTAAATGTATAGCTTCCCCACGAGGCGACAGTGGATATCGGATCAAAAATGGGAGGCCAATCCGCATAGAGATTCGGACGCTGCTGCCCGGTAACCTCTATTCCGGCAGAATCCGCAACCTGATCCTCCGCACATTGTTCTGGAATGCGACGAATGCAGTTCGGTTGTTGGTCGTCGCTGCTCAGTGACTTCGTCCGGCGGCCAGGGCACGAGAGTGCTGAAAAGCTGGCTGTAGCCTGCGGAGCATTGGTCTGATCGAGACAGAAGAGGTCGACGACAGCTCTGGTCGGCACGGGACGTCGTTGCGATCGCTTGAAATCCAAGATTGATAGCGAAAGGAGCTTTGCTTGAGAACTCCCCGAACCGCAGTCATTGGAGCAAGTGAGCGGCGCCCCAGACATGCTCGCCACCAGCATGGATATGCCGGCAAGCAATACGAGGCCCACGAAACACAGGTGTAGAAAGTATCGTGATTGTCGAATCAGCCTATCGACTGGCATGGCTATGAAGTCCGCCGCCGACCGCGCCGAGGCAATCGCCAACGACCAATTGTTCCTTTCTCCTGTGACTCAGCTGTCACTGCTCCCTGCCAAGGTTGTTTGTGTCTCTCAAAGGCGAAGCGACGCCGTCTCGTAACTCGTCACCACATCATCGATGCTGCGAAGCGCGGGTGCCGATGCCGTCCACAAAAAGCAATCTTCGTGCCTCGCGCACAGTGCAGTTTTGCGAAGGCTTCGTGGTATGTGCGTGCCTTCGAGAAACGATGATTGTCTGGATCCGGACAAACTCGGTGCAGCAGTGCGTCGGAATGCGTGCACCAACGACTGATAATATGCTGTTGCCGGTTGATATGCGTATTGGAGCGGTACGCTTATCCGTGCGAGAAGTCCGATGGTCATCCTTAAGCCGCGACCGGCCGACCTGGAGTCGTCCCCAGGAACGTTCAGCGTGATCGCGTCCCGCTTCAGGCCGAGCAATCCATGACTGCGATCTCGAAAAGTTGCGGCTGCGCGAATTTGGAAAGGCAGCCGTTATCTGGCAGTGTAATATTCGGCCGGTCGTTAACCGCGCTCGAGGAGATTGCCATTGTCATTCAGGAAGCGACAACCCTGCCCGAAACCGCCCCATCAAAAGCGGCCCCTCTAAAGTGCGACGAAGCCTATCCGTTGGCTGCTGGAGGCACATCGGAATCTGCTATTCGCTCCTCGTGCAGGTCCTGGTTGCCCCCTGATAAAGCTGTCGTTGCAGGGCAATTGCTGGGCGTTCCCAGTGATAGGTTCCTGTTCGTTCGTGTCACATTGGTCGCCGCCATGGATGAAGGGGCTGGGCGAGCACATTAAATATATACGTTGATATACGTTGTGCCGGGGCGTCCGGCGTGTGATTGCGGTATCGAGAATGAAACTCACCCGATCCTTGCGCCAATGGAAAGATAAACAGTGTCGTCTGTAGAAGTACACCAGCACATCGTCTCACTTCTTCAGAAACCGAATCCTGTTATCCTGGATATCGGCTGCAATGACGGAACTGATACGCAACATTTCCTCGACCTGTGCCCGCAAGCTCAAATCTACAGCTTTGAGCCGGACCCCCGAGCAATCGCGCGTTTCAAAAAGAAGCTGGGCCCGTCCCTGGCTAAGGTAAAACTGCTTGAAATCGCGATCAGCGATCGAAATGGAACGATCGATTTCCATCCAAGCAATGCAGATGGTGATGCGAAGGAGTGGGACCTTTCCGGTTCGATACGCCGCCCGAAAAATCATCTTACCGAGTATGATTGGGTTCGTTTCGATGGCCCCGTCCCGGTTCAAACGCGGCGGCTTGACGATTGGTGCAACGAAGCTGGGCTGAACACGGTGGATTTCATCTGGATGGACGTCCAGGGAGCCGAAGCCGACGTGATCGCCGGCGGCATGCAGACCTTGAGCAACACGCGATTCATCTACACGGAATATAGCGACCGGGAGCTCTACGAAGGGCAACTGTCGTTACAAGCCATTCTTGATCTATTGCCGTCATTCGAAGTAGCGGCTCATTATCCCCGTGCTGTAGAGGGGGATGTATTGCTCAAGAATACGCGCTTCTAACGCCTGCCACATATCCGGCCCTCATTCACCGCTGGAAGACCTGCCCCGGTTCTCTGCAGCGTGGCGCTGCAGGACGGCCGAACGCCAAGCGAATGGATACTGCGGTCCGGACAGGCGCGTTCCAACGTGGCCATGCGGGCTTTGGCGATAGCGCACGTAGGTGGAACCCTCGATAACGTTTGTGATTGTTTGGAGATCATTTGTTTGGCGGGCTGGTACGGCCCGCGCCTCTGAGGCGAGCAGCTCGAGCTTTCTCAGATGCCTGAACCAACACTGCCAGCCGGCGCTCAAAGCGTTTAATCGTCTGAACTGCTGCTGTATGCTCTGGTCCTCTAGGAAGCCGATCCACTGCTACGAACAAATGCCAAAGCATCTGCATCAGTTCTCGTAGATCCTTAAGATGCGCCACTTCGATTACACGCTTAGCGTCGCTATTGTGCGTCGATGAGAAGGCATGCTGAAACATTCGCGTTCAGCCCTTCGCTAGTGGGGCGGTGCATAGCGAGTTTGTCGCCCCTCATCGGCTGCAGCCCGCAATCTGCGATACGTCGCTGGTACAAAGCATCGTCGGTGAGCTTCTGCGCCATCATGTGTAAGTATGCTTGCAGCAGCGCATGATTCCGAAGCATCAGTGGCCCGCCGTGCGGGGGAGTCTATTCTTTGAATGAAGAATTGCAATGACTGTGCCATCGCAAGCTCAATGTAGAAAGAACATGGATATCAGGATGCTAGCTCGCAATTGATTGCAATATCTGAGTTGTTTTAAATCCGACATGCTTGTCGGCACTGTGAATGCTACTCTGCGGAGCAAGAATGTTGTCGACGTGGCCTCGCGAGGATCATCTTGATCGCTCGCAAGCCCCCCGCGAAAAAGTCGCCCGAACCAAAAGATGGAGTAGATAGGGCCCATGCTTACGCCCGCCTCGGAGCAGGTGGCGCTATCGGCAAGCTGCTGAATTTAGCTCGCTTCTGGTCGCCCAAGCACGAATGATCGCGATCGTAACGCGAGCGGTTCTTGGTCAAGAACTGTCAGTCGATTGAGAGCCGCGGCAGCGAACGGGCGCCGCTGATCAGATGGGCCTGCGCTGCCACTTCAGCAAGATAGTCATCCATTGCACTTCGCGCGGTTATG
Organism: Bradyrhizobium sp. C9; assembly: GCF_002532045.1. GTDB lineage: Bacteria > Pseudomonadota > Alphaproteobacteria > Rhizobiales > Xanthobacteraceae > Bradyrhizobium. The sequence continues at coordinate 8,149 of NZ_NWTG01000001.1, forward strand.
GTCCCAGGGTGGCGAAAGTTCACGGAAATTCCGTCCTGCCAGCGACTGACCCATAGGTATGTCTCGTAAGCATCGGAGCTGCGGCTAATCAGAAATCTTGTCCGCCAGTGGGACCAGCGGTCCGACCCGGGCACCGTCCGATTGTCCATATAGGATACCATGAAACGGTCGCGCAGTGTGGTGCCGACCAGCTCCATGGCCTTTGAAAATGGCACCTGAGCCGTTTTCTTGGCGCGTTTGAGTTCGAACCGGGCGGCGTTCAGGATTTCCGGCAACGTATCGGCCACCCGGAAGCTCACCGGGCTCATCCCGACATACCATCCAACCGAACGCATCGATCGCAGATCGTACCTGGTGTGAAAGGGTGCAACGGCGTGGAATTGTCGTTGGTTCGCCAGTGTCTTTCCTGCCAGCGCCAGACAGGCGAAAATTCCCGTCGCCGCGTTTCCGCCCTGGGACCTGCAGCCGCGATCGAATTCGCATGCGCCAGCCGCATCGAGCAGCCACATTTTTCCGCTCCGCTGCAAGGATCTCTCCGGCGTATCGAAGGATAGCGGAAAGTCCGGCAATTGACCGCCGTTCGCCGCGATCAGCTCGCGCCAATGGCAGATAGCAGGATGTTCATCGGTTAGATCGGTCAATCGCTCTCGTTCGGCCTCGGCGTGATCCAGATAGCTGTGCACCGCCGCCAGCTGGGGTTCCACTCGACGGATCGCGGCTGTGTACAGTTCGTGGATCTCATACGGTACCAAGGCCATCGAGTAGCCATCGCTAACAGAGTGGTCGGAGGCGAGTAGGAGACTCGTGGATGTCGGCCGGCTGATCGTCACGAAGACATACGCCGGCCAGCGCAGCGGGTTGGTCTCCGCGTCAAACAGTTTTTCGAGCAGCTGAGCAGTTTCGCCGCTATCGGCGCAGTCACTCACCACGGTTTGCTCAAGCGCTGCAGCGCCTGGATCAATCGTGGCGCGACGCATTGCCGATCCATCCTTGGCCAATCGGCTGCGTAATACCTCGTGCCGATCGACCCAGCCGAGGATCGCTTTGGTCAGCGCAGCGGCATTGAGCTCGCCTGGCAACTCGAATGCTGCGCCGAGCCAGCCCGGTCGGCCATCGTCCGCAGAGCGAAGATGTTCCTCTTGCACATAGGACGGGCGGCGCGGGTCAGCCCGCCAGCTGATCGGCTCGGTGACGTTGATCCGCCAAACCATCAGCCGCCCAGGCTGCCGATCAAGATCGCCAAATTCTTTGATGTCCATGAGCCAGTCCGTCGCGGTCATAGACGCAAGCTGCGCGCCTGGCGCAGCGGCCAAATCCACACTATGGAGGCCATGCCAAGCACGCTGCTCGCGAGCAACGTGGTACGCAGGCTCGTCCCAGCAGCGACCGCGCCGCCGGCGAGCGCCCCCAATGAGGCCAGTCCCCACACCACGCTGCGGATACTCGCATTGATCCGGCCCTGTAAGTGCGGCGGGACCAACGCATATCGAATGGGAACCTGCTGCACGTTGTAGATCCCTTGGCCGATCCACAGCATGAATTGAGAGAGGGTCACGCATGCCACTGCGGCCCACCAGGGCTGGGTGAGCAGGGCCGCCAAGCTCATTCCGCCGGCGCTCACCGCCAAACCGATCATTAAAGTTGGGCCGAGGCCGGTCGCCCGGCCCATCCGCGGTGAGCTAGCCGCGCCGACCACACCGCCAAGCGCACCGATGCCGAGCGCCATGCCGACGAGCCGGCTGTCAAACCCGAGATCCTTGGTCAAATGCAGCAAAAACGCCGCAGAATACGCGTTGTGCCAAAAGATGAATGTGCCGCTGGCCAACGTGACTGCCCGCAAAATCGGATTGCCGAACAGGCTTGCCAAACCCTCGGCGACTTGGCCGAGCACTGCTCTCGGCGCGGCCTCCGAGCACCCAGCGTTACGCAGGGGCACCAGAGACAGCAACGCGGCGGCAAGCAAAAATGAAATCGAGTCCGCCAGTATTGCGGTCGGGGCAGAGAATTCGTTGACGAGCCAACCGGCCAGGAACGGACCTGCTGCCATCGCGCCCGCTTGGCTGAGCTCCAATGAACTCTGTGCCCGAACCAGCTGTGAGCGATCTAGCAGGGTGGGTATGCACGCCAGATAAGCCACGTCAGCGATCACTGCGGCAACCCCAACCAGCATGCTCGTCGTGTACAACTGAACCAGTCCAAGATGTCCAAGGCTGGCGAACAAGGGAATTGTGGCCAGCGTCGCCGCCATCACCAGATTGGCGGTCAAAAGGATTCGCCGATGCGGGAGGCGGTCCACGACGACCCCTGCGAACAGACTCACCACTAGGTACGGCGCTCGACCGCAGGCCAACAGCAGCCCCGTTTGCGCCGGTCCCGCGTCCAGCAACGTGATTGCGGTTAGCGGCAGCGCCATCATGGTTACATTAGAGCCCAGCAGCGAAATGGTCTGGCCGACAAGCAGCGCAAGATAGCTTCGTGGCAGTCCGCGAGGCGCGGCGGAACAGCGCGGGCGGCTCACGCGTCGCCAGACAGGCGGGGAGCCGACAGATACCCCAGTCGGCTCAGCTCACTTTCGGCGATCTGCTCGAATTCCTCGATCTGGGCTCGCGTCAGATCTTGGACGTAGCGACCGATCCTGCCTCGGTGCAGCGGCTTCCCCGCAGCCTCGGCGGCCGGATGGCCGTGCGGTTGTTCGAATAATACGTGCTCGTATTCAGCGTGACGCAGCACGGCCTCATCCCAAGGCAAGCCGAGATGATCCAGGATTCGGGCCAGAGTGGGACGGGGACTGCTTACAAGATCCTCGTAACGCACCTCAAGATAGCGGCCAGGCGGCGCGATTCTGTGTGGCTGAGATACCACTTCCAGCCAACCGCGCGCGGCGTCGGCAACAGTTTGGTATCCCCAATCAGGAACGGTTTTCAGATGAGAGGCGGCAACGTCGCGGCCGTCCCGTACGATATGCACGAAATGCGCGCGCGGCCACTGCCGGGCGAAGGCGTCGGTCTGGGCAATCTTGCGCTGCAGTTTCAAGCCCCAGCGCCGGGCCCCACTACGAGCTCGGCGCAACTCGCCCATCTCGTTGATAAGGCGGCATCGGGCGGCGAACGAAACAATGTCGTCGCCCATCTCGACCATCACCTTGCTGACCAACCCACGCATATCATCGAAGTCGAGGCCGAACCGGCGGCACTGGACCACAAAATGCACCCCATCATACCAGAACGGATCGACCGTGTTTTTGGTCATGCCCACGACACGGGAATCGCCGGCCGCCAGCAGGTCAATTGCGCTCAAGATGTGAGTGCCGAGATTGGGCGGTTCGAGGAAGTCGATCTCCGGCCCGGCTACCAGATCCAGATGCGAATCCAGCACGATGCTCAGCAATGTGGTGCCAGAGCGGTTCTCGCCGCCGAGCAGCACCGGCGATGTGGAAAATGGATTGGGCAGCGGCATGGGTGTGTTCTCTGTTGGAGAATGCCTGCTCATCCGCAGACGGGTCCGGTGAACCAGCGCCGAACCGCCTCCGGGGTGGCCACGAAATGATCCCTGGCGAACCGTACAGCGGCGGCGACTGGATCCCCGTCGCCGCCGGTGCTCTCTATACGGGACAGAGCCGCCGGCAGGGCCTCTCCAGCGGCCTCGACAGCCGCCTGCACATCGGCGTCGGATACCGCCGCCGATGGCATGAAGCGGCCACCGTACTGCATGAGGAAACCCCGGGCCCACATCTCCTGGAAAAAGGCGTGGCCAAGTTCGGGGTTGGCAAATACGACATCGAACATAGTCGGCCAGGCGAATGCCCATGCCGCGACCTGCTGTCTGACGAAAACCTCGTTGAGCCCCTTGATCAGTTGCTTGCCAACCTCGCGCATCCGAGCCAGCAAGATCCCGTCGCGCAGCGCGTGCAGGGTGCTCAGTGCGGCCGCGAACGGGGTAACCTCGCGCTGGTAGGTATTGCCCGTGTATGTCTTCTCGGCGGCAGCTAGTACGTCCGCGCGACCCGCGACTGCGGATAGCGCCATTCCATTGGCCAGTCCTTTGCTCAGCGTGATCAGATCGGGCGTGAGGCCGACAGCCATGTGGTAGCCGCCAATGCCATAGCGGAATCCGGTCATCACCTCATCAAGGATGAGCAAGGCGCCGTGCCGATGCACCAGCCTCTGTAGTTCCTGATGGTATTCGGGCGGGAAGAAGTTGACCTCGGGGGTGACGATCACCGCGGCGACGCGCTGGACGCTTGCCAACTCGTCGAGCAAGTCCAGGTTGTAGCGGAAATCCACGCTGTCTCGGTCCCGATTGGGTAGCCCCTTCTCTGGTCGGTCCTGCAACTGCCAGTCGTGCCAGCCATGATATCCGCTGGTAAGCACATGGTTCAGCCCTGTGAATGCGCGGGCAAGGCGGACGGCGGCGGTAGTCGCACACGATCCCGTGCGGAAGAAAATTGAGCGTTCCGCGACCGGGAAGATCTCCGCCAACCGTTCGGCCAGTTCAACCCGGTGCACGGACAGCGGTCCGGGCAATACGCCGCCTGTGCGGCGCATCTCGGCGACGGCGTGCGCCACGACCGGCTCGTATCCGGCTCCGAGCGGCGCGGCACCACTACAGGAAGTGAAATCGACATATTGCCGTCCATTGATGTCCCATGCATGCGCACCCGAAGCGCGCGTCATGACGACCGGAAAGCGCCTGTTGAGATCCCATTTTTCCGACGCGGTGACGCGCAACGCGCGGCGCAGTGCTGATCTGTGCGCGTCGGTCGCAGCCGGGGTTGCAGTCGGGGTGGCGATCGACATCAGCCGTCTCCGTTTGATAATCATGCCCTTAGGTGAGCTGCGTGATTATTCTTCGAGCGATCCGCAGGGCGTTCGCCTGAATGGTGAATGTCGGATTGACGCCTCCGGAATAGGGAAAGAAGCTGCCATCCGCGACATAGAGATTGTCGATGTCATGCACCCGGCCCCAGCGGTCGACCACGGATTGTGTCGGGTCGACGCCGGCACGGCAGCCGCCATGCAGATGTCCGCTGCCGAACTGATAGTTGGAATCCTGAAAATCGACTTGTTTCACGCCGGCCTCCGCCAGCAAGTTCGACGCGCGTCGGCACAAATAGCCTAATCGGCGTTTGTCCAGCGGATGGGTCCAGTAATCGAGAATGATCTTCGGCAAACCCAGCCGATCCAGGCTGGTAGCCAGTCGGACCGCATTGCTGCGCATGGGTTGGTCGGCCGCCAGGAAATGCAGCCGTAGTGTTATCTTTCCGTCGTGGTCCGTGCGCTCAACCCGACTTGCTTCGTAGATCATTCCGCCGAGTCCCGAAGGAGCCTCCTCGTCCAGGTAGTGATCGGAGATCGCAACGGTGGAGAACGGGCCACCGGCCGGGCGCGCGGACATCGGATCTATTGCGATGCTACCGGACACGTAGCCGCTGATTTTGAACGAGATGCCACTGCCGACCATGCCGGAGGCGTTGCCGATGCCGTTGGGCGCTGCCCGCTGAACCGATCTTAGCAGTAGGGCGGCAGACTGCACCGCATTTCCGGCGAGTACCACGCAGCGGGTGCGGACCCGCGCACGTTGTCGGCTGAGAGTGTCCAGCCATTCCACCGAACCCGCGCGGCTGACGTTAGCCAGATCGATGCGTACAGCCTTGCTGCCGACTGCAACCGTCAGCGCGCCGGGCGGCAGGGCGACATCTGTGAACGGCGAGCGTGCGTCGGCCCTCGCGCCGGTAGGACACGGGTGTTCGTTGCAAGGTCCGTCGCAATCACAGGCTGGCCGGCCGCGATAGGGTACGGAGTTGATTGCCAACGGAGTGGGAAAAGGCACCTGGCCTAAGCGTCCGCCGGCATCGGCGATCAACCGCCCCTTCGCGCTGTAATCATGCGGGGGCAGAACGGGAGGATCGCTTGGTGGTTCGAATGGGTCCGCTCCGGCTAGGCGGGCCACTCCGATGCGCCGTTCTAGCTCCTCGTAAAACGGGCGTAGTTCGGCGTAGTTGATCGGCCAGGTAGGGTCAAGCGCGTCTCCGGCTACATGCGCTCGCGCATCAAAATCGATGGTCCGATAGCGGAAGGCTATTCCGGCATACAAAGTCATTCCGCCGCCGAGCGCGCACACAGTCCAGGGACGTCCAAACGACGTCAACGTACCTGCCGCAGACCTCACGAGGGCGGGATCCATACCATTTTGGACGCTCGCCAGCGAGGCGCCGGGAGGAAGCGCCCGACCTTCCTCGAGAAGCAGCACGCGCAAGCCGTGTTGGGCGATCTCGTAGGCCACGGTCGACCCGCTGGCACCACTCCCGACAACGCATACATCAACGATATCGGCCGTCATTATCCCACCTCTGGCACCAAATGTCGACGATGCGCAATCAAAGCCCTATTGATCAGTAACCGCCTGCTCAAGATAACTGCCATAGCCAACGATGAACGCGCGGCAGTTGCACGATTCCCCACACTAGCGGCTTGGCTAGGTTGCCAATGATCATCTGCCGGGTATCATCCGCCAAATATCATCGCGAACTACCGAGAGATCGTACAATGTGACGCTACGTACGATTCAAGGCCGTCCAAGCCACTACCGCGTGAATATGACAGATGGCTAGGTCGGGCGGTTGTCCGATTCATCTAACCTGTGTAGCTGACGTGGGTGGGCAAACGTGTCTGCACGATGTGGGGGCGCTCGCGAGCTCCTTAGGTTAAGCGTCACAAAGGCCATGCGGGCAGCATTTCGAAGATCACCAGGACTGTTGTCTCCTGAACTTTTCGCAATCATCAGACGCAGGTTAACTAGAACAGCAAAGCCGCGCATTTTATCGCAAAAAAAGCCCGGCCTCATTTCGAGGGCCGGGCGGAAGTCAGTCTGGGCGAACGAGGCTGCTAAGCGTCGCGCCAGCTCCCGTCGACAGAGGGAGGGCTGCCGACGGCTATTTGCGGTGATACATTCACCGCAAATTCCAATCACGAAAGGATCGATGTCGGTTGGGCGTTGTTTTCCTTTTTTACCAAGGCGATATTCACTAATGCACGGAGAACCCGGGATCATCTGTCATCGACGCCACTCATCTAATCGGTATGATCTTGACGATCCTCGTAAAGCAAAGTCGACCGCTTAGGTGTCGTTGTCGCGCCTCTGGCGGAGTGGCCCCGCTGGCTTGTCCGCGACCCCTCGCGTCCTGCTTTGAGATGCTACAACGTGACGCTAGGTACGAATCAAGTCGTTTGAGCTGCGGCGCGCGCCATGAAAATCTAAGCTCTCGATTTCTCACAGGCAGCTAATCAATCCGCGAGTCGCAACAGTGCACGTGAGCGCTTGGAGATTTCGCCAGCGCGGTTTTTCGATTCTCCGCACAGACCACTGCGGCGACGAAGCTTTGCGACCGTAACCTCAGGCAGGTCGCGTACGTTGTAACCATGCTCAAGCAGTTCAAGAAAACAGCCGAGCGAACGCGACTGCAGGTCGAATAGCGGCGGTATGGATCGGAGTTGGCGTGCGCTTGTTGATTTACTTGGTACGCAGAGTACGAGGCGGCGGCCGAAGAAATTCAACGCAGGAAGTATGAGGGGCGGAATTTCGAACTGATCTCGCTGAAAAAGATCAACAGCATGACCGTTCCATTCAATGAACGTCCTACGCCTAAGCTCCTGGATCGTCCGATTCACGTGAACGGTCGAGGGCCCGCATGCATCGGCGATGTCTTGCTGTATGAAAGGGACATGAAGACGACCACTGTCCAGGACTCCCACGAGCTCAAGCCGCGCAGCGCTTCTGCTCGATCGCGTTGACCGTCATGCCAGCTAAGATTCTGTACGAGACGCTCAGATCTGTGGCGGGGATGGCACGCTGGGCCGGGGTAGCGAGATCGTTCGACCGCATCGTACAGTATTTTTACTGGCGTAGAAATACGGGGCTCCAGTACATTCTAGGCAGGGAATGTGTCTGAATCCTCGTTCGTGATTACCTGCTCGAATTGAGGTCCAACATGAGTCACGCGGCTGGGGATCGCTATGAAGTGTCGACAGTGACAGAAGAAGAGCGCGAGTTGGCGCGGTGCAGGCAGGAAATAGCGCGTCTCAAACATCTGGTTGTGCAGCTTTCTCAGCTCGTCTTGCGGCACGTCGCGGAAAACGCCGAGGAGCGGAAGCCGCAAAGCAGGTAGATCGCTTGGGCGTGTGATCATAAGAGACAGAGGACGGCAGTTAGACGATTTCCGTTGTGATCCGCAGCGCGGCGCCCCAGGGGGGAGGGGGAGCGGCCCCGCCTTGTTTTCCCCGAGGCGGGGCCGCCAATTTCCGGTCGAACTTTTTCGTGGAACAAAGCGCCCGAGCTAATGAGCGTCGCGCGGCCCGATGGTCGAAAATCTCCATAAGCCGCAGCCGGTGACTGCAGTCCGGCGAAGGAACGCCTCACTGGTGCCGCCGCTAGGCGTCTGCGTTGGGCCAAGTTATCAGCTCCAATTGAGTCCAGCCCGTGAGGCGTCGAACCGGTGGCAGCCTGTGCATCGATCGGAAATTGCGCCCAAACTGCGCATGTGCGCGGCGCTGGCTTTGGACCCATGGCGGTCTGCGGACACCAAGCTGCTCGATGAGGCGCGCTTTGATATCTCTGCCGATCGCCAACCCCACTTGCGCCAATCTCGATGACCTTCTTCGACGATTTCGGCGATAGGGCGTCTCGATCAACCAAGCTGCGCGAGCGGCATTGTCCGTGCATAGGCTGACTTCAGACATTCAATTTGTTCTGGCGGTAGCCTGCTGCCTTGGATCAATCGACATTGATCCCGTCCTACCTCCTGGATGCGCTAACTTTGATGTCTTGCGCTAAGATGGATCAGAACGCGGTCGGGTTAGTCTCGCTATAGCCACCTTTGTCGTCCCACCTATAAACGACGTAGTCGAGCTGTTTGATGTCACCCTTGGCGTCGTATTGCAGTGTGCCGATCACAGTGTCCCAAGAGCCCGCTTTGATCGTGTCCATCACCTTCTTCGGGTCTATGGTGCCAACTTTGGTTACGGCTTGCGTCCAGACCTGCACCGCAGCGTAGGTGTATAGCGTGTAGCCCTCAGGGTCGATATTCTTGGCTCTGAACTTATCGACGATCGCAGCCGCCGTCGTCTTCTTGCGTGGGTCGGGCCCGAAGGTGAATAGCGTACCTGCTCCAGCTGCGCCGGTGATCGAAGCATATTCCTTGTCAGCCAACGCGTCGCCCGACATCAGGATGGTCTTCAGGCCCTGATCGCGCATCTGGCGCAAGATAAGGCCCGCTTCCTGGTGATAGCCACCGACATAGACGAGGTCGATATTGTCGCGCTTCAGTCGTGAGACAATCGCGTTGAAATCCTTGTCGCCCTTATTATAGGACTCGTACATCTTCTCAATGATACCGGCCTTGTTGAGTGCCTTCTTCGTCTCGTCGGCAAGTCCCTTTCCATAAGTCGTCTTGTCATTCAGAATCGCGATGTTCTTGCCGTTGAATTGCTTCGCGATGTACTGGGCGGCAACCTGGCCCTGCTGGTCGTCACGGCCGCAGACGCGCGCCACGTTCCATAGCTTGCGTTCGGTGAATAGCGGGTTGGTCGAAGCCGGCGTGATCTGCAGCACACCGCCATCCGCATAGGCTTCCGAGGCCGGGATCGATGACGAAGAGCAAAAGTGCCCGGCAACGAACGGGATCCTGGCGGCAGCGACCTTTTCCGCTACCGATCGCGCCTGCTTGGGGTCGCAGGCATCGTCCTCGATGTCGAGGGCTAGCTTCTTGCCGAGTACGCCGCCGGAAGCATTGAGCTGCTCCACCGCCATCTCGGCGCCGTTCTTCATTTGCCGGCCGAAGGCCGACTCGCCCCCGGTTATTGGTCCAGCGACGGCGATGGTGATTTCATCAGCCAATGTCGCGGTGGACAGCACAATCGATGCTCCAAGTGCAAAGCCGATTAGCATGGGTGTTTTCATGGGGTAGTCCTCACAGGGGGAACGCGGCGGCGAGTAAGCTTGAGCAGAGCAAGGCGACCCCGGCTGCGATCAGTGCCAGGAAGCAGCCCGAGGTAAAGTCATGGTCGCGCATCAGGCCGTTCGATTGTACTGCTACGAGAGAGCAGAAGCCTACCTTGACTTGATGAGACACAGTTCGCTCTGCGGAAACAAAAAACGGTAGGGAGCTATCGGCGGGAGCTGATCGCTGCGCGTCTGATCTCATGCCGCCCGCTAGCTCAAGGCACAGGGCGACCTTAGTTGGACACTAGCTAAATCGGGCGTTTATGAAAGAAGTAGATCAGTCCGTAACGTACAGAGCTCATCGCGTCAGAAGCGCCGCCAGTTGAGACCAAGCGCTCGGTCGAGCCGGAAGGAAGGACGATCGTTCAGGTCGGGTGCGACCATCTTCTTTGGAGATGCGAAAGCACTTGATGCTCGACCGCGTGATCGCCTTGACAACACGCGCACGACGACCAGCGCGGTTTCAAATGAAGGCAAAAGACGGGCAGGATCGTGCAGAGTAGTGCGAAGCTGGTCGCAGTCAGCACAACGAGGCTTCCGGAGACAAGGTCATGATTGCCCATGAAGCATCCTCAATTGCAGAGCTAAGGAGAGACGCGCAGCAGCAGTTCGTCTCTTTGAGCTTCGAAAGCAAATTATTCGATTCTGATTGCGCTTCCTGCGTCGCACGGATGATGCCGCATATTTGCAGCATTATTCAGCGGTATTTTGTTGAAGTTTGGCGTAAGAAATGCGGCTGATGGAGTTTCGAAACGTTGGAAATAAACAAGCTCTTATGGAACGAAATCTAATGATGATTCTGCACCCTGCGCGGGCTGGGCTCTCATCCAAAGAAAGCGCTTATCCGCCGACGGCGAGGCGAGCACAACATATTGCTGGACCTGCTCGATGACGCGACCAACGTGCTGCACATGTACGGCTGGCCCACTGCAAAGTCACCGTACGCGCAGTAAGCGTGAAGGTAGAATATGAGATGCGAAGCCCGAACGTTTCGTCGCTCTCGACAGAAATTGTCACGCGATTGTCGTTTACTCGGCTTGACGCTCTTTCCGATTTTCGCGAGGCAATGCAAAACGCGTCCGGCTACGCAACTTCCATGTGGTGAAGTGTCGATTGCTGCCTTCTGGGGCGACCTGCCCGCAAGCTGGGTCACTTGACGGGGGGCCGCGGCCGGCTACGTAGTGCCGTTGCCGGGCTTGCGATCTCCCCTCGCAGTTCAGCTGCGTACTCGATCAAGTCGTCATTCGAGCGTACCGAGCCGAACGGCCTTTCCAGCATGCGACGGACCCGTACCGGCGCGGGGCCGATGTGGAAGCGAATCGCCTGCTGCTCCAGCGTACGTTCCCACCGCGTCGATCGATTCCGCCAACGCAAATAGTCGAGCCAGGTTGGACAGTGATAGCGCTCGGTCCACAATTCCGGATCGGCGATGTCTCGCGCGATCGACCAGCCGTAGGCGCCGTTGCGTTGCCGAGACAATTGCACGTCTTGCATCACGTTATGAAACGCCCTGGCATTCTCCTGTGCAACCCGGTATTCGATCTCGACGACGAGCGGGCCACTGCGTCCGGTCAAGGCGAGCCGTACCTCGGGATCGGCGAGCGGCTCAAGGTCATCACCCCGCGCGTCGATGCGGGGCATAGGCAGCCAACGGCCGATGAGGGGGGAGGCGAGCATCAGGGCGGCCGACACCAGCAGCGCGGTTTCGACCCCCGCCGCGTCGGTCAGACGGCCCCAACCCCAACTGCCCACGGCAATCCCGCCAGAACTCGCCGCCTGATAGGCTGCAAGCGAGCGTCCGGCCACCCAGCGCGGCGCCGACAGTTGCACCCCAATATTGAATACCGCCCACATCATCATCCACATGGCACCTGCCAGGACGAGTGCCGATGCGGTCAATACCGGTTCGCGGCTGAGCGCAGCCGCAGCCATCGTCGCGCCCATGGACAGCGCACAAGCGCGGATCGCGGCCTCGCCGCTCAACCGCTTGCGCAGTTCGGTGATATTCAGTGCGCCGACCACCGCACCAAGGCCAAAAGCGCCGAGCATGATACCGTAGGTCTGCGCGTCGCCATGCAGGAGATCGCGCGCCACCAGCGGCATCAGAGCGGTGATAGCACCGCCAATGATGCCGGTCACGAGGCTGCGGGCCAGCACAATCTTGATCGAGGGCGAATTGCTGATATAGCGTATGCCAGACACCATCGCGCGGCTCAATCTTTCAGGCGGCAGGCGTGAGGGCGCGCTGATGCGTTTCCAAAGCAACAACGCGATAATCAGCGGCAGATACAACAACGTGTTGAGCGCGAATGCGGCCACTGCTCCCGCGGTTGCTACCACGACCCCGCCGATTGCCGGACCTACGCTCCGCGCGATATTGTAGCTGATGCCGTTCAGCGCGATCGCAGCAGGCAGCTGTGCTTCCAGCGGAACTTGTTCATTAACCGACGATTGCCAAGCCGGTCCCATTAGTGCCATGCCACTGCCGACAACGAGGCATAGCATGAGCAAGAGGTTGGGCGTGGCCAACCCAAGCCAGGCGACCACCGTCAGCCCGGCTGCTCCGGCAAGCGCCAATCCAAGTGAAGCCAGCGCCACGACGCGGCGGTCATACATATCCGCGATCGCCCCGGCCGGCATAGAAATCAGCATCACTGGCAGTAAGAGTGCGGTCTGCACCAACGCGACCTTGTCAGCCGACGACGTCATTTGGGTCATGGCCCAGGCCGCACCAACGCCTTGAATCAAGATACCGACGTTGGACAGGAGGCTCGCAAGCCAGATGCGCCTGAAGGTCGCGTGCCGCAGCGGCGCCGTGATGCCCTCGGCACTACGCGTCCACGCTTTTTGTGAATCGGTCATATCAGTTCGTCATAATCTACCATGATTTGATCTTGGCAAGGATCACAAGGATGTTCCTGGCGCGATATCGCGTTCAGTGCCTCGCCGTATAATGAAATGCTTCGATCGTGTTTGATTGACAGTGACCTGCTGCTTCTGACGGCTTGCGCCTTCATAGCAAAGGCAGCAGTGCAGAAAACAGGAATAGTCTCATCATCGGCGTGATCCTGAAGCCTCTTATCACAACGGGATCGCCTGCCAATCGTGGCGCGGCATGACTTGCGGCCTGTCTCACACCTGTTCACTCCTGCGCGCTGCTTGCATGGTCTTGGTTGATAGATTGTGTTCGCTGGCAGATGTAAACTTTGTACGAAGCGGACAGATGCGGGCGGAATCTCCAGGCGCAACATTTGCGTCGCCAGCTTACCTAGCCCTCACTGCGAGGGAGCCCGCGACTCCCTCTCGTAGGACTCCTCGACTCAGACAGCTCCGAGCAGTGATTGACGAAGATGGTTGTCGCTTGCCAAGTCGTTTCGCGTCAGTATGGAGCATTGAACGTCATCGGAGACAGTTTCAGACTTGAGCGTTTGAGCGCGCATTTTTCGCGCAGCACGCGCGATAAGGTTTTTAGCCCCAATGCCGCTATGGCCGCCGGTGTGGAAGCGGCGAGGCGCGGCAAGGCAGGTCGTAGGCACACCCCATACGGTTTTAAGATGCGACGAGATTTTGCTCCGGCCGCACGCATGGAAACTCTCCTGAGACCTCTGCATCGCACGAAACGATCCAATCTGGTACCAGGACGACACGCGCTGTCGAAAAGCTGAGTTGTTCGTACCTCACGTACGGTCTTTGTCGGAGCGTCCTTTACTGCGCAGGTTCTAAAGAAAATACGACTGAACCGTGACAACACGTTCTATATGAAACATTGGCAATGACGGACAAGCACTGCCCGCTGGGACGTTGCAGGCAAGAGAATGGGTGCCTCAAAGAGCTGATTGTGTGGCTGATATTGTCTCGCGCGACGTCGTAAAACGCGTGGAAGACCTGAACTCCCGTGAGTTTGTGGCACAGCGTGGTTTGGCGCTTCAAAGCAAGTGGGCAGGCTCCGCCCGGTCTCCGCAGAGGCGGGTCCACTTGCCGGGCATGCCACAAGAAAAGCAGCCAGGAGACCATAACCGACCACGTACTCGCTGTCGTCGACAACCAGACTGCTCCAGAAGTGCGGCTCGCAAGCGGGCGGTCAACACGCGGTTGATGCTTTAACCTCTTTTGGTTCGCCCCAAGGAGTGAGCCTTGGTCAAAAATGCGATTCTGGTGCGGCTGTCCTTGCGAGGCCTTGCGGCAATAGGGGAGTTCCTTGAGCCGATCACCCTGCAAAAAGGCATGGCTCTGCATGAGCCGAATAAGCATGTCGAGCACGTCTACTTCATGGAGTCGGGCCTGGCTTCACTGAGAATTGTCACGGCGGGAAGCATGCTGGAAACGGCACTCGTAGGATATCGAGGGGTGGTCGGCGCTTCGTTCTTATGGGGAGGGCACCTTGCGACGCATCAATCGGTCGTACTCTTTGCCGGAAGCGCGCGGCGGATCCGTGTCGAGGATTTGCGTCGAATAATAAAGCTGCGCCCAGAGATCCGAGTGCATCTCTTTAAGTACATCCAGGCGCTGACGTTTCAGTGCGTTCAGACAGGATTGTGCGGAGTTCGACACGATCGCGAACAGCGGCTTTCCTCCTGGCTTTGTTTGGCGAGTGATGCTGTTGACGCCCGTATGCTGCCGGTCACATATGACTATCTTTCTAATGCCTTCGGATTGCGCGGTGCCGGAGGCGCAGAGACGCTGGTCCGATTCGAAGAACACGGGCTGATTCGCAAGATGCGCGGCGCATTGCACATTGATGATCGAAAGTCCCTCGAGCAAAAGGCTTGCTGTTGTTATAAGCTTGTGTCGGCCGCTTATGCCTCTTCAACTCATTGTATTGAAACGAGTGGAGTCTTTGGGGCTGTCTCCAAAAGAGGCCGTCGCGATGATTATGCGCCAAGATGCTGAGTCTATTGTAAGGCAAGCTGCACCCGCTTTCGCGACGTCTTATGGCTGGGTTGTTGCCCGGGTTTACGACGACCGCATTTGGACTGGCGCAGGATCTTGCGCCTGGTCACATCTTAAGACCTGATCGGGGCGGTCAATGCTCGGGTGAGAGCGCGAATGCGACGCTCGGGTAGCAAACCAGGCTGTTTGTCCTTTGCGTACAGAGTTCGGCCGAGCGCAGCCGAAGGGAACAAGGTATTTATTGGCCGGCATGGCGGACGGAGATGGCAGGCTGCTGTTGATCAGCGGGGACGTGAACAGTGGAAGAACCGTGCTGCAAGCATGAGATTGTGTGCCTCAAAGCGCATTTCGTGAAGCGATCTGAGATAACCCACGTGACAAGGCGACAGGGACGGAGGGTGAAAGGAATTGCTGCGCCAGAGTTCCAAGCCGGGGGGGGCGGCCAGAAATGACATTTGTCATGAGATCATCTGCTTTTCTGCGGTTTTGGCCGACCAAGACTGGGGCGACCTCCATCGAGTACGGTCTGATCGCGGTGGCGGCTTCCGTTCCGCTTATCCTTGCGCTCAACGGTATTCGTCCAAAGCATAACGCTGATTGCAGTGCTGCGCCTGTGCACACCGTTCGACCGGGCAGTTTGACAGGCTGGATCTCGCACGCGAACCCATCACGGGCAATCAACGGAACGTCGAAAAGGCGTCCGCTGGATCCTCGGGCCGATGATATGAAGTCGATGGAATAGGAGGCGCGATCTGTGCATGAGCTAGATAAAAATCTCGTCCCATGTCCTTGGAAGAGGCCCCTTCGCTGCCAACTCTCCGGCTCTTCCGCGTAAGTGGCTAGTTCATAGCCTGCGCGGCCCCGCGCACCATTTTGGAAGCTGGAGCAGTGATGTCCCGATTCGAAAAGCTTGCTATCTTTATCGATGGTCCCAACCTCCACGCGACCGCCAAGGCGCTTGGTTTCGAGATCGACTACAAGCGCCTGCTTGAGGAGTATCGGAGGCAGGGCCGGTTGCTGCGGGCATTCTACTACACGGCGATTGCCGAGGATCAGGAGTATTGGTCGATTCGGCCGCTCATCGACTGGCTGGACTATAACGGCTATACCGTCGTCACTAAAGCAACCAAGGAATTCCTTGACGTCAGCGGGCGGCGTAAAGTGAAGGGTAACATGAACATCGAGCTTGCGGTCGATGCCATGGAACTCGCCGGGCATATCGATCAGATGATCCTGTTCTCTGGTGACGGCGACCTCCGTTCCTTGGTCGAGGCCGTGCAGCGCCGCGGCGTCAGCGTCACCGTCATCTCCGCCAACACGATCCAGCCGCCGATGATCGCAGACGAGCTTCGGCGGCAGGCAGACGACTTTATTGAACTAGCACAGTTGAAGCCGAAGTTGGGCCGCGATCCGACCGAACGGCTCGGGTCCGGGACAGGTGCTGGCAAGCGAGAGTCAGCCAGCGCGGAATAGCGCATGTGGTGATGCGATCGCGGCAAGTGGGCATGATGCCCGGCAGCCCCCCGGCGCTATCCCGACAGCACGACCATCACGTTGATGATTTCCTCCTGTCAGTGCATCTCGCGTCTGTCATGCGGTTGTAGACGCCGATGCCATCCTCTCGTACCAACTGCACTTGTTGCTGCCTGTATCGCCGGCACGACCTCTCGCCTCCTCAGGAGGCCTTGACGATGACTTCGGCCGCGTCCCCCACCGGCTGACAGGCTGGGCTGGACCAGTGCCCGGATTGCCGTAGTTCGCTCCCAACCCGAATCAGGCTGAACTGCAGCCGGAGGCGTTCCTCCTTCTCGTACCCGCTACGCCAGAACAGTGTTTCGGCATATGCGCGCATGCGGAACCGGTAAAGCAGTCGGTAGAAGTGACTGGTCATGTCCCTGGTCCTAGTCCATTGTCGCCAACGAGACGCTTTTCACGGCACCATTGTCTTCACTGAGCGCGATGTTTGAATGCAATTTGGTCCCGGGTGACGCTTGAAACCGGCTTTGGAGCGCCTCTTTTGATGGATTTTCATCCCGCGGATCCTGGCTCACGACATAAGTCGCAGTGGAGTAAATTCGATCTCCGCCATGGTGACCGATACCTCAGCTATAAGTCAGAAGCGGATGGCACAAGCTTGGTGAGGAAGATCAAGTCGATCTCGTGCAGCACCTGGCGTCACTCTGCGATCAATCGCCGTCCTGGATGTCGCGAGGATTCATGCAAGCCACGATAAAAGCACGAGCGCTCAGGTGCTGAACGTGTGCTTCTGATACGATTGGATCACGCTCGCTGAGCGAATACGCGCGTGTCCGCTTTGTACGAAGTTTGCGCGCGCATTTGGAACCACAATCTGCCACATAGCTGGACGAGGTGGGGTGGCCCGCACCGGCTGGTTCACTCTCTCGGCGGGCGTTCGGCGAGGGGCTTTTGGGTGTGGACGATAGGGGCGCAGATGCCACCTGGTAAGACTGGCATCAAGGGGAGCAACGTCGGCATTACTTGCATTTGCGAGCGCTTCGAGGATCGCATCGGAATGCGCGTCCTGCTTGCTTGATGTTATGCAACGAAGTCAAAGGCGTGCGATCAGTGGTGCCACTGAGCGATCCTGGTGCGTTTTGGTCGCGACGGTCAAAAGCGGGATTCAGCCGAGCAGGCGGCTTGTTCGCCGGACGGGCATTCCCGATGGACTTTAGGCGCCGTGCTTCTCGGCCAGCGGCGCAGTTGCTTGCAAATTCGACGCGCATCGGTGACATGACACAAGGTGAGATCGGTGCCACGAAGACGCGGTCGGTTGCGCGCTGCTGCAAGCGGTAGGAAATTTGATCAATGAATACGCCGCTTAATGGCTATGTCGCGGCTCTGAAAAGCTTTGCATGAAGACGATCGGCTCCGCGGCCTGAAGCCGCGCAAAGGGACTGATTTTGCTTCAAGCGATTATCTGGCGCTGGCGAGTGCGCCCCGTATGAAGAAGGCTCTGTTCACCGCGCTCGAGGTCGGAACGCCGATCGGAGCCGGTGGGTCACGGCTACTGCGCGGAAATTGTGAGGAGCACGAAGCTCTAGAAGCGGACGCCGCTCGGTTCTTCCGGGCCGAGACCGCACTGTTCTTCGGTGGCGGTTACATTGCAAATTTTGCCGTTCTGACAACGCTGCCGCAGCAGGGGGATTTGCTTGTTCTCGACGCGCTCGCGCATGCTAGCCTTCATGAAGGCGCACGAGCGGGCCGAGCCGAGTTCCAGATAAGCGGCCATAATGACGTCCAGTCGATCGAAGACACGATCGGCGACTGGCGCGCCAGGGGCGGAAGAGGACGCGTCTGGATCGTGGTGGAGAGCCTCTACAGTATGGACGGAGATTTCGCACCGCTTAAGGATCTGGTAGCAATCGCCGAGCGCCAAGAGGCCTTCCTGATCGTGGATGAGGCTCATGCCACAGGTGTTTACGGCGAGCAAGGACGGGGCCTCACTGCGCCCTATGAGGGGCGCGAAAATCTCTTGGTGATCCACACCTGCGGCAAGGCACTGGGGGCGGCGGGTGCCCTTATCACGGCTTCCGGCGTGCTGCGCGACTTTATGGTCAATCGGTGCCGTCCATTCATTTTCGCCACCGCTCCGTCACCCCTAATGGCCGTCGCGGTGCGAGAGGCAACCTTAATCCTGCAGGAGAAGCCCGACCGGCAACGACGTCTGATCGATTTGATCGACTTTGCACATCGGCAGTGCGCTCTGTGCGGTCGCGCGAGTTCTTCGAATTCGCAAATCGTTCCTTATGTTGTGGGCGACAACGCCCGTGCGATGCGGCTCGCTTCTGCGCTACAGGCGCGCGGCTTTGATATCCGCGGGATACGGCCGCCAACGGTGCCTGTAGCAACGGCACGGTTGCGGATCTCGCTGACACTTAACGTCGGGCAAGACGATGTATCCGACATGATCGATGCGTTGGTCGAGGAGACCTGGGGCGACGTGCAGTGAGGCCGCGCAGGATGATCAGGCTGATGTCGGGATCGGCAAAACGGTCTTCAAAGGTGCTTGCCGACGCACCCGCTTCGGAATTCAAATTGACAAGGCGCGCCCACGCAGAGCTACCACAGCTCGTTGGACAAGTTCTCAGGACGTCCGTCAATCCTTGAGTGCCAGGCTCGACGGGTGTAGGTGACGCGCAGAAGAATGTTCTGCGTTCCAGCCCGTGATCGCAACTGTCGCGCGCGCGAAAATTGCTGGTTTATTGCGGATCCAAAGTATGGTCTTACAGTTTCAGCGATGTTCCGAGATTGGCGGTCGCTTCGTTGGCTGATGCAGGAGAGACCGTTAGATGCCGTCGCGAGCAACAGTGTTCCTCACATCAGCAGGCTGGACCGCCGTCGTGATCCTAATTCTGCTGTATGTGATCTTCAGCCCGATCTGAGTCGGGGGCTTAACGGAACGATCTCTATCGGTTCCAAAACGGATGATCCGGCGATGATATGAAATTTGTCCGGTGTCGCCGAGCCCCGATTCGATCCCGACATCCATCGCAGCACATTTCTGCGGCTTCAGCCAACTGTGTTGACCAGTGCATTGACGGAAGGCATGGGCCCTGTTCGGTCGCGGCAGGAATTGTGTGGGTGCTGGCCGCGCGTTGCCAACACAAGTACGTAAAGTAAGAGGAGGATAAAGAGCCCGCGCATACAAAGTGGTGTCCTGTCCCGAAGCTGTATGTCAATTGTGCAGCGGATCACATCCGGTGCATTTACCGATGGACGGGTGAGTTTTGCGGAACTCAACCGAAGCCGTGCTGGGCGGTTCAAACGACTGCGAAAGTGCAGGTCAGTTCAGTAGATCGACCCTGCCGGTGTCGAGCCGGTACAGACCCCCGACGACCTTTAGTCTGTTCTGCTCAACTGCCGCGTTCAGAACCGGGCCCGCCGATTTAAGTTTCTCGACGTTATCGATTACGTTTTGCCGGGTGGCATTGGCGAACGCATCACCGCTTTGCTGGCGCGATTTCCGAACGGCAGGCGCAAGCGCAGTGACGAGGGATGGAATATGCCCCGGCGCCGGCTTGTCGTCGTTGAGCGACTTGATCGTGGCGTCTATCGCGCCACAATGATCGTGACCGAGTACTAAAATCAACGGTGTATTTAGCACGACGACTGCGTATTCCATGCTCGCGATCGTGACATCGTTGGCAAAATTGCCGGCGAGGCGGCAGACAAACAGGTCACCAAGTCCGCTGTCAAAAGCAAGTTCAGGCGCTATGCGAGAATCGGCGCAGCTCAGAACCGCCGCATATGGATTTTGTCCATCGACTAAAACCTGACGCTCGCGCTTGAAATCGTCGCCTCGTGATGCGCCCTGGACAAATCGGTCATTACCTTCGATCAGCCGCCTGAGCGCGGCATCCGGCGAGAGCAGATTGTCCGGCTTGGGCAGCTGTTTTGCTTCCTTCGCGTTAACGATGTTGTCGCCAAGCCGCATGCCAACCGCCGAAAACGCGAACAGCGACAGCAATAGCGACCGGCGCGACGGCCTTATCATCAGCGAGCAAGACATATTAGGGGAACGGTCTGCGTGCATGTGTCGCCTCATCGCGCCGCTTTACGCCATCCAGTGGCTTCAGCCTCCGCTTCGCTGCAGAACCATCGATCACCCAGCTTCTTCGTCATATCGATTTGTCCGTAACCGAGTTGCCCGGGCATGTGATAAGTGCGCTCGCCCCCGCGGCCCAGCGTGCCCTTTATCACACATTCGGGTGAGGGCGGGTCGGATAGCAAAGCGGATCCGAGCAGAAGTTCCTGAGCGTCGATCGGTATCGAGCTCGCGCCGACAACGATCGTGCCCTTGTTGCGGCGACGCCAGTCCCAAGGAGCAATGAACGCCCCCGACCATAGGCCCGCATAGGCATTGCTCGCTACAACCTCGTAGATAATGTAGGTGTGAGGATCGGATGATAGGGCCCAGCCCGAGCTTATCATCCATGCGTTCACGTCCTCGCCCGCGATGAAGCAGCTGCCGAGTGACCGGCCGTACTTATCCACCCCTGTGGTATGACAATCCCACGTTCGTCCATTCGAATGCCTGATAAGCTCATCGCGAGCAGCTATGCCGCAAGCCCATTTCTGGCCGTGGGCGTCGAGGCAGATCTGATCCGTCTCTGGCGCCTCGATACCCGAAAGCCGAATTTTGGTTTGCTCGATCTCAATGGTATTGCCATCGACGATGCGCGGAGGGCCGCTGAGTTTCGCTGCGCAAGCCGGAGTTGTGATGATGGCGAGCAATGCGGTTATCATCGCGCGACGTTTCATCCCGACAGCCTTTCGCTCTTGGTCCATGTGCTCAGAAACACGTGCAATCCGGCGTCGCCGCATTCGACTGCTTGATCGCACCATGTCGGTTACTTGGCCTGTGCTGCATCATTCGATGTTTGGTTGGTGGAAGCTCGATTGTGATTGCCAACCTACGGCCTGACGTAACGTGAGATTCAAGCGATTTCTTGTGTGAGTTGCGGTGGGCTTCCGGCCTCGACCGTCTCTCTCAGTAGGCGCACACCGCACCCTGCTCAAAATCATCGGGCACTGCGTCGAACTCGGTGCATTAGAAAACAACCGAGTGCTCCCGGTAAGAGAAAACAATCAAAGTAAATGAACATGGCTTGCAACGCGTTCGCTAGCGCCATCGTACAGCACGCGATCTTTCGATGTAGATTCGTCGATGCGCCGCCAGACATCGGGCGCAACCGTTAGAGCATGCTGTTTTTAGGTGGTTGGTGCACTCCTCCTCGAAGAAGAGATTGTGGAGTTCACCAACCTTTCGCCATGTTGCCTCGACGTCACGAAGCGCTGCGGCTCGCACGAGGTGTTTGAGTTTGGCGAAGACCTGCGCGATCGGATTGAGGTCAGGGCTGTAGGGCGGCAAGAAGATACGGCGGGCGCCTCTGGCGGGGATAGCTTGGAGGCGCTGCCCACAAGGCCTCCAGCCGCGTAGCGGCGCCATATTGGTCTTGATCCACGTCTTGTCGATGAAAACCAGCCGCGCGACATTGATCCTGCCTTGGTGCGCTTTCCAGCAGCTCCGCTTACGGGCGACGTCTGGGCGATCCTGCTCGGCTGGCAGAAGCGTTTTTTTGAAGCTGAGCTCCTCGGCGTGAACAACAGTCCACACCGCCCGCACGTCTGTTTTGATCTCCCGTGCAGTCAGCTCCCAGCTTGCGCAAGGTGAATGGCCCCGAGCGAATGGGTTCGCGCAGCCAGTCGGCGTTGGTATCCGACAGAACCCGCTTCTTATGACCGCCGATCTAACCGGGGCAGGTCCCCCCGATATCCCGTCTCAGATGCTTCCAATTCGTCACGCAGGGACGGGCTGATCTGTAGCGCCTCCGCAATCGAACGAACCATCTCGCCCGCGTCAGCCCGCGCCATGGCTCATTCGCGGATGTCTTCCGAATGGGGGCGCGTCATCCATGCTGGCCTCCGCCTCCAGCATGGAGGTCGAATCGGAAATCCCACTCGAGGGGAATCCCGATTCCAAAAAACAACAAGCTCCTAGTCAGCTTGCCGTAAGTTTCGCCTGGCTACTTTGGCGCGGCTCAATGCGCCTCAAATCAATAAGAAACCCTCTTGCCTTAGGAGTACGGATCCTCATGTACGGTCGAATTGGTGGGTATTATGAACCAGTTACGTGGGCATCCCACGACGAACACGCGGATGAAAGAGATTTCGAGGGCAGGTTCGCTAACATGCACCTGTCCGCAGCGGAGCCGACCTCCTCTTCTGCAGCGCCAACGTATTCTCTCGTGACCAAGCCTCCGATAGAGCCGATCGACAAGGATACGTTTCGCAGAGAAGCAAAGATCTTCCAAAATGATGATGAAATAATGCGCATCGCCGAGAATCCGCGGGAGTACTCGCGTTTCGTATCGACACGAGCCAAGAACGTCAGAGAGGCTGCAGAGGACTATGGCTCGACCAGAGATTCGGAGGAAGCGCGATACTACAGCTATCAACTTGGGAACAAAACTGTCGCATTGCTGCGGACGGAAGGCGGATACAGCATGAACGAATTCCACGACGACAGGTGGCGAGAACTGTTTCCCGGGCGAGAACACATCACCTCCGTCGTCGATCTTCAGCTTGCCCATCCCTTGGTGGAGAACGCAGGCGATATTCTGCTCGAGTATCAGCTTCGGCGAGATGCGCGAGAAGGCGAGCAACCGTTGCTCAAATGGTATCCACTTAACGAAGAATCGAAAGCTCGCGCGGCGAAGTTAGGTTTCGTAGAGGTCGACGATTGCAATATGGTACTTGATCCTACTCAGCATCCTGACAAATGGACAACGAATAGCGCAGGTGAATGGCAGCGCGCCAACAAACCTGAACGATATCTCGCTAAAGTAGACGACGGCGAGCGTCGTAATACCCATGTAGCAAGCTCCGGATACGCGTACGAGGATGACTTTATGTGACTTTAACCGGTGAGGACACGTTGACACACTTCGTCTATCTTCCCTGATTCTCGCGAACGATAGTCGTAGAGTGCAGTGCGCGCCTAGGGTGCGCCTGCCTCATTTGCCGCATCCCGTGGGCTCAATCCAGCTTGAAGTGCGCTCTGGCCACACGACGAGGGCCAGAGCATGAAGCGCAATCGTTTTACCGAAGAGAAGGGGTATTCGGTGCCCACGGATTGCGCCACCGGAATTCCGCCTTCGCACTTGAGACAAGCCGGTGAAGTGCATTTCCGGCGCGCCGCGCTCATTCCGACTGAACACGAGCCTGGTTTCAACTTGCCCGGTTCCGGGGGGGGCCATTTCCGCATCAAAGGTTTGATGCGAGATCGGTATTTGTGCGCCCTCCAATGCGCTATCTTCCAGAATACGACATGGTCGATGCGCCGGAATAGGTACGTGGTGAATCGGTGAACTTGTAGAACGCTGCCCATCCCGCCAGTTGACGGTTGGCCGGCGATCATGTCGACCGTGCTGACACTTTGATTGCCGGAAAGGCTACAGTGAGCCCGCGAACAAACACCTTCGCCTGTTCCTGGGTGTCGTTGTGACGACGGACAAGCGCCCGTGCGCCCCTCGCTTGCGAATGAGGTGTCCCCGGGTGGCGTCAGCATGAACGTGTCCGTCGGACCGCAATGAACGCATCACTCAACGCAGCAAAGCCAGGCGTCCCGCGCACGTCCACGCGGGCGCCCTGGAACTCAACCGTCACAAGGGCTGCATCGTGATCTGGAAGGCTCCTCGGCGGCCGGTAGCGCCGACTTCGACACCACCGGCACGAACGATCTGCGTGCGATCCAGCCGTCGCGGATCGGAGTTTTCCGAAAGCCGCTCGTCGGCCGCTGGCATCAGCGCCGCGAATTCGGGGCACGGCAGGGGGCTCGGGGTAATCGTACAGACGTTGCCAGCGGTCTATCCTTTATAGACCAGCTGGAGATCGGTTCGCGGAAAGTCGTCACCCTTGTGCAGCAGTGGCGCGCGATAGGTCTTGGCGCAGGCAGAGGCGAAACAGTCGCCAAGATTGAGCTGAGCCGGATGTCGCGCGTTTTCGAACCGATCGAATGCCATGGCGGCGGTCGATATCATGCCGTCGGCAATCGCGCACACGCGGATGGATCCGGCGTCGAGAAACTTTCGCACTGCCGCCTCCGCTTCCGGCGCACCCCATGCGTTGACGCGCATGAGAGCACAGATCGTTCGTATACCGCGATGGTGAGGTAAACGACCTCAGCCGCGTCTGGCTCGCGTAGCAAGATTACGACCAGGGCTGAGGCATCGATCGTCATCAGGCATCACCGGATAGATCGTCGAAAAACGCCTTATCGGCGGTCAGGCTTGGGAGCGCGGGCGATGCGGTCGAGCAGCGGTTGCACCCGCTCCCAGAGCGGCGTCTTTAGGCGTTCACGCTGAATTTCATGTTCGCAAGCCTCGCGAATGCAATCGAGGATCGGCTTGCCTTTGAGGGTGGCAAATTCACGAATGATCCGGTCAGTGTCGCGGTCTTTAATGTTGTAGGCCATGGGTACCTCTGCCCAGGTATATGGGTGTCCATACTTAGGTACCTTAGTAAGGGCGCGGTTCCACGCTCTAATTGATATTACAATTATATTTGTCGCCAAATGGGTCGCGAGAGAGACGAGCCACCAATTTGCAGGTCCGGTTTCATGCAGCAACGACGAGCTCTGCGGTCGGGCCAAAATCGGGATCTGGCACCGAAGGACTGCAGGCCGTGTTCGGTCCGATCTACGCGGTGAGCCCGGTCTTCAAAAGTCTTGATGCATAGGGACCAGGCGGCGCCTCCGCACGTTAGCGAGTGGCTCAGCTGCGCGAACTTCGTGGTCAGACGATCGGGTACGCCGGCGAAAGGCAGAGCGATCCATACTTAGCGAATTTGACAACATCGAGCGCTCCGTCGGCGGGGAGAAGGCGTCCGACCTTCGGAAGGGCATCGCGATCCAGAGGCGCAGTGGGCAGCCGTGAACTGCCGATCTCTCGTTGCGGGCTTGAAGTGGACGGCCGACTCAAAGCCGAATTTGTAACGAGAGACGGCGCCCGGGCGGGTGGGGAAGCGCGAAAGAAGCATGCTTCAGATCAGGATTTACGACGCGCAAACGATCCGCGTGAGGAAATCCAGATCTTCCGTCCCAATTCTGCGGCCGATCCGACGCAGCATGGCTGCAGAACTCCTCGCCGGGGGTACTCGGGAAAGGGGCCCGCCGCCATGAGGTATGCCGGCGTCGCTATCACTGCCCCGTTCCCGGGTACCCTTTTAACCGGTCTCGTCGCTGCACTCGCTCCCGCGTGCCGCCTTCGGCGTCACGCTCCTGCGGGTGCCATTGTCCGTTGAAGCGATGCGCTGCGCGCACGCTTGGTCAAAGCAGGGGCCGCAAGCATCGCTAGGCCAACTCCCACGAAGAATGGATCTAGAGCTGGCCGCGTCGCAGATTGGCGTCCGCTCGCTGCATGTGAGCGGGGAGGGCTAAACCGGCTCTCGTAAGCTGGCACGTGCGCGCCTGGTCAAGGCATCGCTTGCTTCGCGGAATGGGCCGAGAGCAACGGTGCTGCCCTATGACGAGCTGCGAGAGGCTCGCGGTTTGTCGCAAAAACGTTACAGGACAAGTCAGCGCTTCCGAGCGCGTGTGCTTTGCTGCTACTCCGAGGCGCTCGGCGTCAAGGAGCTGCGCCGCGATCTTGCTTTGTGTGACCATTGGCCGAGGCCTTTCGCGCCCTCTCTATTGCTTCCCGTTCCCTTGGCTCTATCCGATCGAACCAGGAGCCTGGAGGATAAGCCGCGATTCGCTTAGCGAAGAAAGATTGCGGCTCCCAATCTTGTCCCTCGCTCTTCTCGAAAGTGATGACGCCGTTGTGGGTAAAATAATGGGGGCCTGGAATCTTACAGTTCACCAAAAGCAGAACGCGCCACAGATCGCCCTTCTCGGTCGGCTTGGCATTGGGTTTCGACACGTAATCCACTACAACGGGTTCAATGATATGGCAGCGGCCGTGCCGCAGAAGATTGCCGAGCTTGCCTTGCGCAGTCGTCACGAAGTTGAAGTTGGCCGGATCATGCAGAAAGTGAAGATTCGCGTCCCTTTCGCCATCTGTGACCTCACTGGCGATCAACGAGAGCGCCAAGGCGCGCCAGCCCAATTCAATCGGCTTTGCATATGTCGATGCAAGTTTAATCGTCCCGTCAGTCGCGATCTTCCAAGTGATAGCGTACTGTTCGTCTGATCTGTTGTCCGGGTGCCTGGTCCATGAAAAATAAACGTACTCTGTTCGCTCAATTCCTTCAGCGACTCCCCACGATCGAGGCACAAAGTGAGCCACCTTCGAGACCTTGGAAATGATTTGTTCTATAGTCTCACCATCTTGCGCTCGCCACGTTGACTTGACTCTTTCGACAAGCGTGTGGTCGTTGGCGCGAACATTGTTGCTCGTCGCCGCCAGCCCGGCCAGGCAGATCAGCGACCGAGCGATACAGAACCAAAGCACGCGCCTTCCAGACGTTTTCTTCATTGCTTCCGGCTCATCTGGTTATCTTCCACACGTCAATCCAAAGCGGCACGTCTTCCTCAGCGTGCTATGCGCAGATCGCAAGAAGTTAGCGGCAACGTGACGCAGGCGCCTGCCGATGTCCCGCGCGAGCAGGCGCCGTCCCTCGATGTCACGCGCCGCTAACTTCAGTGGTCAGCCAAAGCCTCAATTTGCAATGCTGGACCTGCCCAGGAGGAGAAGCCTGGACAAGATGAGCACTTGCATTGTTCGTGCCAGGCAATAACCGGCAGTTCGCGGCAGATTTGTACTGTCTTTGTCGACTTACCGACCTACGCACGTTCTAATATTACCATTCAGCCTATTCGCCACGACTTCCGTGAATGATTCTTGTCACGCACTGAATCTTCGACAGCGGGCGAATGCCTCGCTGCCGGAGTCTTGACGACAATTGGGAGCAGGTATGCCGCCATCGATCCGTGTGATCCGGGGGCGTTGCCGCTACCACGAATGTCGATTGCGCCCCAGCCTGTTGTGCTTGGCACTTTGCGGCCTACACCAACGCGGAGCCGCCCTTCAGCGGCGCGCGATCTGGAATCGACGTTAAGGAACTTCACGGATCAAGCAGGCGGACGAGACGTGGCATTCTCCGCTCGCGCAGCGTTATGGGCCGCCGTCTACCCGCTCGTCATTGCAGTCAACATTAGAGGAGCTGCGCTTCCACGCAGCCGTGTCGACCGGCAAGAGGGAAGCCTCAGGTCTTGCTAGCTTCGGCTTGAACTACTCAACACTTCCGAGAGCATCTGTCTGACGGGGCGGCTCATAAAAGGCCTTGCCATCCAGCCGAACAGACCGACAGTAAAGACGGCAGTAGCAAAGACGCCGAGGGCGCTCCAAACAGCCATTTTCATTGCGAGGCTCTCTTTTGGGTTGTGGTGATTCAACATGCTTGCTTTGGCCATTATCACCAAAACGTCGGCGTGACGCCTACCAGGATTGGCTGGTCGCACATCGACACGTCCGCTGAGCACGCTGCTGGAGTTAGCGAATACCTCTTGCGCCTATTCGCCACTGATCCGTGGATATTGATGGAGAAGAAAGGGCGCATCGAAGCGTGCTCGATGAATCGTTCAAAAGCCGGGCCGCATGAAAAGCGTCTTGCGCGGCGCCGTGAGCTTCTTCGTGCTGGGCGCATTCGTCTCTTCCATGGATAAGACACGCCGCCCGACGCCACGCGCCTCCGAGATGGCCTTCCGATATCTAATGATTGGAGAGTGGCGTCCACGTCGCGATCAAGCGCGGCCGTGGAGTGTCATTCGCGTAAGACAGGCCGCAGCACCAATTTGAGAGGTTGACGGCCGAGTTCTCTTGCCGATAATCCAAGTCGTCGAGGTTCTCCGGTTTCCGTTTGATCCGGAGCTAAGAGGGAAGCCGGTGCCAATGCCGGCGCTGCCCCCGCAACTGTGAGCGGCGAGCCACTGTCCAACAAAGTCACTGAAGCCCGCGCGGCTTCGGGAAGGCCGGACGGCGGCAATGACCCGCGAGCCAGGAGACCTGCCCCGACAATATGTTCATCCACGGGCGGGGTGTCCCGGTGGTGCGCCAAGCAGCCGTCGCTCGGGCGACTTCTCCTGCCTGCGTCCGCCATGGCCTTTGCCCCCAACATGGGGTTAGCGCTATGTCTCTTCTCTCCCTTCCGGTTGCCACGCTCGGAACGCCGCGCATCGGTCCAAGACGCGAGCTCAAAGTCGCACTCGAAGGCTATTGGGCCGGGAGAATTAGCGAACAGCAGTTGCTTGAGGACGCAGCCGGCCTACGTGCCGCGAACTGGGCGCGCCAGAAGTCCCTCGGTGTCACCGTCATTCCGTCGAACGACTTCTCGCTGTACGATCAGGTGCTCGACACCAGCGTCATGGTCGGCGCCATCCCGGAAGTCTACGCCTCGAAAGCCGAGCCCGTTTCCCTCAAGACGTATTTCGCCATGGCACGCGGTTCACAATACGACGGCCGGGGTGCGAGTTGCGGCCACGGATCTCGCGACGATGGCGCACCCGCGCAGGAGATGACCAAGTGGTTCGACACCAACTACCATTACATGGTCCCGGAATTCCATCGCGGACAGACTTTCAGGCTGTCCTCTCGCAAGCCTATCGACGAGTATGAGGAAGCCAAGGCCCTTGGCTTTCAGACTCGCCCTGTCCTGATCGGCCCGGTCACATTCCTAAAGCTAGGCAAGAGTGCTGATCCTGCGTTCCAGCCACTGTCACTCCTGGATGACCTGATACAGGTCTATATCGAGGTTCTGCAGGAATTGGCCAAACGCGGGGCAAATTGGGTTCAATTCGACGAGCCCTGCTTGGTTCTTGATCTGGATGAGGAATCAAGACAATCCTTGCTACATGCCTATGACCGGCTCGCCAAGGAAGGGCCGGCCATCAAGATCATGGTCGCCAGCTATTTCGGTGGCCTCGGCGACAATCTTCCCACCGCCTTGCGCCTACCTGTCGCCGGCCTGCACGTCGACCTGGTTCGGGCGCCAACGTTATTGGACCAGATCATTACCGCCAAGCGAAGTGATCTCGTGGTGTCACTCGGCGCGATAGACGGCCGCAATGTGTGGCGGACGAATTTGTCGGCACTGCGCCAACGGCTCGATCCCGCTATCGCGAAGCTGGGCAAAGATCGCATACAAATCGCCCCATCCTGTTCGCTGCTTCACGTGCCGGTCGATGTTGAACTCGAGACGGAGCTCGCTTCAGACATCAAGGGTTGGCTAGCATTCTCCGTTCAAAAGATTCGCGAGCTTGCGACCTTGGCGCGCGCTCTTGCAGGCGATCAGGATGTTGCTGGCGCTCTTGCGCAGTCGGAGCGCATCACCACCGATCGTGGGACTTCGCCAAAGATCCGAGATGCCGATGTCGCCATCCGGATGAGAGCGATTAACCAGGCCACGCGCCGGCGCGCCAGTCCATTTGCCAGCCGTGCCGAGATCCAGCGCAAGCGCTTCAAACTACCGGCGTTTCCTACAACGACGATCGGATCGTTTCCGCAGACTGCAGAGGTTCGTAATGCCCGCGCAGCGCACGCGCGAGGCGCGATGAGCGACGGACAATACGACGAGTTCCTCAAGGAAGAGACTGCGCGTGCCGTACGTTGGCAGGAGGACATTGGCCTCGACGTGCTTGTGCACGGCGAGTTTGAGCGCAATGACATGGTGCAGTACTTCGGCGAACAACTCGCCGGCTTCGCATTTACCAAAAACGGCTGGGTACAATCCTATGGCTCGCGCTGTGTCCGGCCGCCGATCTTGTTTGGCGATGTTTCACGGCCGAAACCGATCACCGTGGGGTGGTGGCGGTACGCGCAGTCACTAACCGAGAAGCCGATGAAGGCGATGTTGACTGGACCAGTGACGATCTTGAACTGGTCGTTTGTTCGCGATGATATTCCCCGAGCCGAGGTCTGTCGTCAAATAGCGCTCGCGATCCGAGACGAAGTCGGCGATCTCGAAAATGCTGGTGCAGCCATGATCCAGATCGACGAGGCTGCGCTGCGCGAAGGATTGCCGCCGCGCCGATCGGAGTGGACGGCTTATCTCGAGTGGGCCGGGGATTGCTTCCGCATCTGCTCATCGGGCGTCGCCGATCAAACCCAGATCCATACCCACATGTGCTACTCGGAATTCAACGACATCATCGATGCGATTGCTGCAATGGACGCGGATGTCATCTCGATCGAGACTTCGCGGTCGAAAATGGAGCTGCTCGACGCGTTCCGGAACTACAAATATCCAAATCAAATCGGGCCGGGTGTGTACGATATCCATTCTCCGCGCGTGCCCGATTCGAGCGAGATGAAAGAGCTCGTGGCTTTGGCTCGAAAGCGGCTGCAGGATTCGCAACTTTGGATCAATCCGGATTGCGGCCTGAAGACGCGCAAATGGGAGGAGGTTCGCCCGGCGCTGGTGAACATGGTCTCCGCCGCCCGCGAACTACGCGCTGCATCCACTCCAGCCGACCGTTGACCTGGTCTGGTCTTTCATCGAGAAGGCCGGTCGCCTGTCAACGATTTGCGGGCTCGATAATTGTGGGAGGCATTGGTGAGCAGAAAAAGGCCCGGCCGCCTTTAGCGGCCGGGCGGAAGTGTGTCCGGGAGGAGCGACGCTGCTAGGCAACGTGCTGACTTCCATCGGCGGAAGGAGGGCGCCGATGGTTCGATTATGGCGGGGATATCCGCCGAAATCTGACCCCAGTTAAGGCGCAAGCTCGCGTAGCTCAATCGTGCCCTGGTATGCGGCCGATATAGCCTGGATTAGAAATCTACACCAAGGTTTGTCACTTATGAGTGGTTTCGCAACGCTCTGCAGGGCAGAGAAATGTGGGGCGGTCGTGCCGGGCGATCATGGACGGGCACCAAGCGCACGTTGGTACGCTTTTCTGCCGGAAACGATGGGCTCGATCAACGGGACCATACGATAACGCGCACAGCAAGGATCTTATCGTGGTGACCAATGCAATCTGCGGCTTGCTATTGATCCCGCTTCAGCTAGTCATTGGTCTAGTCAAGTTTTTATACCAACCTCTGTTGGAAATCTTGTGCAGCTCGACGAAGAGCCGGCGAACGGCATGCCGATCAGCGTGCTCTTGATCGCCGCGACTGCTCGCGATCCAGAGCATAAACCAGTTTGGTGATGTCGAACTCGGATCTGAAACGGCTCGGTTCGGCTTAGTCTGGTTTAGACCGCCAGACTATGTGTAGCCCCGCTCCGAGTAAGGTGAGCGTCGAAGATCGATGCGACGCTCCGGGCCAGGAACTCTGCGCCACCGGCTATCGAAAGCCGGCCATCATCCATCACCACGACGCCATTGGCGATAAGGCCGTCGAGGCGAGAACGATCAACGACGGCCAAGCTTGGATCCCGGCCGTAACGACGGGATGTCTCGGAAAGATCGACTGTCAAATCGCACATGATTCGTTCGATAATCTCGGCGTGGAAGCGATCGTCGTCAGTCAGTAAATGGCCCTTTGCGATGGCGAGCCGATCCTCGCTGATGCGAGCGAGGTAGTCCTTCGTCGGGACGGCGTTCGCGACAAAGCCCTGTTGCATACGGCCGATGGCGCTGGCGCCCAGACCAATCAAGGTGTCCGCGCTATCGTCAGTATAGCCCTGGAAATTGCGCCTCAACCTGCCTTCCTGGCTCGCCAGGGCGAGATTGTCGTCCGGTAGGGCGAAGTGATCGATTCCGACGCGGACATATCCCGCATCAACCAAAGCTTCCGTGATCGTTTCGGATTGGACGTGGCGCGCGACGCTGTCGGGCAGGGTGGACGCATCGATCAGACGTTGATGCTTCTTGAAGGAAGGAATATGCGCGTAGCCAAAGGCCGAAAACCGGTCCGGATGAAGCTCGAGGCATCTGGCGACGGTATCCAGGCACGAAGCGACCGTCTGCCGGGGCAGGCCATAGAGCAAGTCGAAATTGATACGTTCGACGCCGGCACGGCGCAACCGATCGACCGAGGTCGCGGTCTGTCCGAAGCTCTGCAGACGGTTGATGCCCCGCTGAACAACTGGATCGAAGCTCTGGACACCAAGGCTCGCCCGGTTGACCCCGCAATAGCCCAGAGCCTCGGCCATCGGCTCGCTCAACATGCGTGGATCGATCTCTACGGCGATCTCGGCATCAGGCAGGACTGCGAATGAATGGCGCAACGAACCGACCAGATCAGCGAACGTTTCAGGTGTCATGATCGTCGGGGTGCCGCCCCCGAAGTGGATATGAGTGATCGGTTGCCGTCGGCCAAGGGTTTCTGCAACGAGGTAAGCTTCGGTCCGCAGTCCCGCTGCATAGAACGAGATCGGTTCCTGGCGCTTCGTGACAGAAGTGTGGCAGCCACAATACCAGCACATGCGTCGACAAAACGGCACGTGCACGTAGATCGATGCGGATTGCTGCGCGCCCAACGACTTGAGCCACGTTTGATAGTCTGATTCGCAAATCGAAGCTGAGAAATGGGGGGCCGTCGGATAGCTGGTGTAGCGCGGCAGCCGTTGCTGCCCGTAGGCTTGTGCCAAGTCCGGTCGCATTCAGAGTGCCTTTCTTCCCTCGCCAACCGATTACCGGACACGCGGCGGATAGGCTTTGCGCTGGCTCAAAATATCCGCGTTGTTGATGGCGAAAGCGGCCCTAAAGCCAAGATTGGTAGGGCATGCCCGCAACGTACGCATCGCACTTTGGATCGCGATGAAGGTCCTGCCCTGTTCCGGGCAAGAAGAGGTCCAGCAGTGCCGCAACGATCGATCGCGGTCGGTCGGTGGACGTAAGGGGCACTCATATTCCGTAATATCACTGGGGCGCTGGTCGAGCGGTATTGCCAATTGCCCCGCGACGTTCACGTTACGGGACCAGCCGGACCCCGGCCGTGCTGTTTGCGAAGGGCCGGGCTGCAAGTGATCATCGGGCGCGGATGTCGCGCTGGCCGCGCGCGGCGTACGCGCCAGAAGGACTGTCACCTTCATTTCAATGAGATGAGCATGACCTGCACTGCCCGCCGTGCAGAGTCAGTGATCAATTACGGTCCATCGGCTTTGGCGCCATCTGGCGGCTTGCCGGCCATTGCGGACGAAAACGCCACCGAACTCCGTTCGGCTTCAGCTTCTTGCTCTAATTGCAGAATATGCGCTCTTAGTGCATCGGAAGTCGCTTCCGCCGTCTCGCTGAACAGCAGATCCCCATGATCAGTGCGGGCGGAAGCGATTTCCGTCCAATCCTCAGCCGATAGAGCCTTGACGGCGGCGGGGAAGAAATCTCGCTCTTCCCACATCATGTGGTGCCGCTCCCGCAATATAAAGTCGCGTACGATGTTACCGACGTCCTGCCGAAGGATTTCACGATCCGCGAGGATAGCATCGATAGCTTGAGCAAAATGGTGCAGGCGGTCGATGACTTCCTGGTGTTCATGCGCGAGATCGCCGATGATTGCAGCCGCATCCGGATCGCGAGTTCTAAGCTTGGAGAAAATCAGGTCTTCCTGAGGATGATGGTACACCTCTGGGTAAACCTCGAAGTAGCTGATAATCGCGCGAATGACCTCATAGTCAGGACGGGCCCCATGCTCAAAGATCTCCAATTCACGCTGGAGGGCGACCAGAAGTAGGTCAATATTGCGATGCTCTCGAAGCAAAAGATCGATGATCATTGCGGTGCTCCAGGGCGGAACAATGTAAGCGAGCGATCCTGCCATCTGTGCGCGATCTCCCGAGCCGATGTTCGGGTGTCCTTCACGTGCTGCGATCCGTCGGCGCTGTTCGGTGCAAGGAAGTCCGCGCATTCACAGCGCTTCTTGAGCTTAGCCCAAGTTCTGTGCAACGCGGCTCGGCAGTTTGTCGTTACGTAACTCGATTCGGCGCAAGGTCGGCAAGGCAATCACGCCATTCTGCTCGAGTTGAGTGAAGGTGCGCGAGACCGTTTCGATCGTCAAGCCAAGGTAGTCGGCAACGTCCTGCCGTGACATCGGCAGTTCGATCGCAGCGTTCTTCGTTGTACGGCGAGACATATCGAGCAGAAATGCCACGACCCGCTGTTCAGCGCTGCTAATAGAAAGCATCAGATGCTCCTGAAAGCGGCGGAGCTCAAGCGCCATCGCGTCCCAGAGCTGCCTTATGAGCTCGCAATCTTGGCTGGCGCGAACGATGAGGGCGCTGCGCTTTACCATCAAAAGGTGCGTCTCACAGACCGCCTCCGCCGAAGCGATATGGCTGTCTCCGGCCTCAAAGCCGAAGATGTCACCGGGCAGATAAAACGCTCCAATCTGACGACGCCCATCTTCCATGATCTTGTAGGTTCGTACAGCACCCGATACCACCTGGTATAGGTGTTCGGCTGCTTCGTCCTCGCCGTAGATCTCGCTATTGCGAGCGAACCGCATCGGGGTCGCAACCATACCAAACGGTCCATAGGGACGAGATTGCCTGCACAAGACGCTACTCGGATGATGGCTGATCTCGTGAATACTCGTGGCCTGAGCGTACATGGCAGACTCGATCTTCGAAACGTCAATGGAGCGGAGATTGGCCGCTTCTGATGAACTGGAAAATTTGGATGTTTCCCCTAAGTAGAACCCACTAAGTATTTATACGTATGCCGTGAGAAGAATTCTCGATGGGGGCGACGCAGCCTTTCGGTAGCTCGAATGCGGCTCGGCTCAAAGCCGACCAGCCGCGTTTGAATGAGGAAGCTGCATTTCTGACTTGGCCGTTCGGCTTGAAGTTGAGCTCGGGTATCCTCGGGTGGGCGGTGACCAGATTGTCCCGCTTCTCTAGACCGGCAGCGTACGTGCAACGTTCGAAAACCGCGGCGCATGTTCAGCGGTTTCGCCCCGCCTCGTCGATGGAGCGACGGCGGGCCCGCGAAAGCCGGGACAAACGGCGCTCCTGTTCTCCAGATCGGCGGGCGGCTGGTGCCCCGCCCTGCGCCCATCGACTGGGTCCGGGGCGCATCTGGCGGCATATCGCATCTACAATTCTTGCCTTCAGTGCGACATCAAAACCGGAATGACGTTTGCACGAAGCAGATCTCCCGAAATGCCACCGAGCAGCCTTTCCTGCAGCCGAGAGCGGACGTATCCGCCCATCACCAGCAGGTCGAGGCTTTCGTCCGCCACAAGCGACATGAGGGCGCGGTGCACCGACTGGGATGCTGGGAGCGACACGATCCTTGCAGGAAGGCCCGACCTTTCAAGATACCGTCCCAAATGGTCGGCGGAGCTCTCCGCCGGGACCTCGTGCGCATCAATCATCGCGATGATGGTCAGCGCGTCCGCTTCGCGAAGCAGCGGCATCGCGTCGTGCAATGCGCGGGCCGCAAGGCGGCCGCCGTCCCAGCAAATCCCAATTCGTCTGACCGAAAAAGAGCCGTGGATGACGCTTGGCAGATAAAGAACTGGTTTGCCGGCCTGGAGCAGGATGTCCTTGGGAATAACGTTGTCATAGCTCTCGTAGCCGCTCTGGGGCTGCGTGACGATAGTCATGTCGTGCACTCGCGCGCTGGCGCAGATGCTTCGACGCGCCTCCGCTGGAACCGCACTGAGCGCGCGGCTCGCATAAGAAATGCCGGAGCTCCTTGCCCGCAGATCAAAGACACGAAGTGCCGCTTCGGCTCTCTCCAACGCACGCGCCTGCTCGATTTCAAAGACCGAAATGACGGCCATCCCGCTGAGTGCGGCGAGCGGAATAATGGTCCTCTCATAACCGATGGCCACAACGTCAAGATGCGCGCCCGTGCTCAGTGCGAAGGAAATCGAACCGTTCACCGCAGCCCGCACCGGGAGCTCCGTGGGAAGATGGACCAATATGTTCCCGAACATTGCCGTTCTCCGGGCGTGAAAGGATTACTGCCCATCGGAGCACAAATCTGGGCCGGACAATTGATCTGCTTCATACGCTCGCCGATTTGGTTAGGCAGGATCAAACCGGCCACGGACAGTTCGCGCAGAGTCCGATGCCAAGTAGAAGAAGCATGGCATGTGTTGCATCGCTCATGTCAACTGCGAAGCCTGCACGATTCGTGCACAGCGATTTGCTGCGCAGGGGGCAGCCCGAGATCGCGGATGCCGTCGATTCTCCCCGTTGCCTGCTCGACATTCACCCTCATCGACAACAGGTATACTGAGAGGATGGCCAATACGGAAGATAATGTGCGGCTGGTTAGTCCGCGGTCAAGCCGGATACGCCAATGCTCAAGCCTCTCCAACGGCTGCTGGAGAATCAATCAGCGGCATGCGAGGACATTGTCGCAGACGGAGGGCGGGCGCAGCACGACGTGCGGGTGCATCGTTCGCTGGGCTCGTCTTGATTTTCTCCATTGCCGGTCTGTGGTCCTCGCCTATGCTCAAGGCTCCGCTGGGCAATACGTTTTTAAGGCGCGCCACGCTCGCGATTGAGGATCATTCCTGGACGAATTCTCCAAGATCTTTCGAACCCCTGTTCGTCGCCTGGACCGTGCCGCTCGCACCCCTGCTAGAATCCTGCGGCGATGGCAATCCGCATCAACTCGGACATGCTGCGTACATTGGTCTTGGCCATCAGGTTGGCGCGATAAACCTCGACCGTCCGGGTGCTGATGCCAAGATCATGGGCGATTACCTTGTTGATCTTGCCGGCTAACAGTCCCTGCAGGACGTCACGTTCGCGCGACGAGAGGTCGGCAAGGCGCCCTTCTGCCTGCAGTTTTACCGCGTCATCGTCTGGCTTCGTTGGCCGCGCTTCTAAAGCAGCGTTGATGGCACGCAACAGCACCTCGTCCTCGAACGGCTTCTCGATGAAATCAACCGCACCCGCTTTCATCGCTTCAACTGCGAGTGATACATCACCGTGACCGGTTATCAGGACGACCGGACAGTCGAGGCGATCGGCCTTCAGCTTGCGGACCAGTTCGAGGCCGCTCATTCCTGGCATGCGGATGTCTGATATAACGCAGTCGATCGGACCGCTTGCAATGTCATTGAGAAACTCGGTCGCGGTCTCGTAGGTTGCTACCCAGAAACCACTAATATCAAGCAGAAACGCCAGCGAATCCCGCATCGCGGCGTCATCGTCGATCACAAGAATGCGCCGCCCGGTCATGCTTCTTCACCGACGTCCGCAAATGGCAGCGTGAACTGAAAGATCGTGCCGCCACCCGGATTTGCTTCCGCCACGATGTGGCCGCCATGGGATTCCACGATTGTCCGGCAGATTGATAGTCCAACACCCATGCCGTGTTCCTTCGTCGTGACAAAGGGCTGGAACAGGCGGTCGGCGACATCAGGGCTGATGCCGGAACCCGTATCAGCAACGGTAAACCTGGCGAGACCATCGACCTTGCTGACTCCGACGGTCAATTCGCGGCGCGGACAGGAAGCCATCGCCTCGATCGCGTTGCGTATCAGGTTCAGAGCGACTTGCTGGATCTGGATCTTGTCTACGATCATTGACGGCAGATCGCGGTCGCTGCGCATTGTCACCCGCACGCCTTGCTCCTTGGCGCCGAGTAGGGCCAGCGCTACAGCCTCTTCAAGTAGCGTGAGCGGATTTTCCACAGAATGCTGCGTCTCGCCTTTGGCAACGAACTCCCGCAAGCGCTTGATGATATCGCCGGCGCGCAGAGCCTGTTGGACGGCGTATTCGAGCGCATCACCAATGCGATTGGCGTTCGGCTTGTCTGACGCCAGCAGAGCCTTTGCGCCGCGCATGTAGTTTGTGATGGCGGAGAGCGGCTGGTTGATTTCATGGGCAATAGACGATGCCATCTCACCCATGGCTGTTAGCCGCGACACATGGACGAGTTCAGACTGCAGCTCCTGCAGCCGCCGTTCCTGCGCCCGCCGTTCGGTTAAGTCTCGGATGAAGCCGGTGAAGAAGCGTTCGCCGCGCACTTTGGCCTCACCGACGGCAAGCTCCATCGGAAAGGTCGAGCCGTCGCTCCGCTCGCCGACCACGATGCGACCGATGCCAATGATGCGCCGCTCGCCGGTGGTCAAATGACGTTCAATGTAGCGGTCATGCTCGGCCCGGTAGGGCTGCGGCATCAACTTGGATACAGTCTTTCCAACCACTTCGTCCGGCAACCAGCCAAATAAGCGCACTGCCGCGGCGCTGAACGAGCGAATGATACCCTTCTCGTCAATGACGATCATGGCTTCCGGTACGGTGTCCAGGATCGACTGCAGATGAACTTGCCGATATCGCGCCTGCTCTGATTCCTGCCGCAGCCGGTCGCCCATGAAGCCAAGCATGGGACCTAGTACCGCAAATGCGGCAATATCGATCATGTTTGCGGAAACAGTGAGGAGGCTTTTCCCAAGAAATGCCGCGCTGATGACGAGGCAGAGCAGGGTCGCGAAGCTCGCCGGTCCGCGGCCGCCGGCGAAAGCGGCAAAAACGATCGCCGGAAGGTAGATGATCGTAAAAGAGCGGTCATCGAGATACGGATTGAGCGCCGCGCGGAGCACGAGGGCGAGCGCGGCGGCTGCCGCGGCAGTGCCATAGCGATACCAGATGTGGTCGGACATATTTGCCGGCAGACCCTCTCATTCGATCGATCCCACATCGTTTGGCCGCGGGAGGGCCACCGGAGGCAGATGCGCGTCAATTCGCGCCGCTATATTGTTGCAGGATAGCCATCGCTATTTTAACCAAATGCGCCAGTGCGTGGGCTGCACAGCGACGCGTTCTCCGGTCTTCGCCTTGATCCAGCCGCCGAAGATGCGGCGGCAAGGGAAGACCAGCCGATGAATGGTATTACCCTCGATCACGCCAATCTCAAGGTCGCGATCGAAGGGCGCCGTCTCGATCCGCTCCCACGTCACGTTGCCATTAGATCCTGGACGGTGTTCATCGCCGCCGACTGACAAATTCAAGTAACCTTTCAGACAGTACGAACCACATCGCTTGTCCGCCCCGCGACCTGATTCAGCCCAATATTGCGCAGGCGGCGCGCGGTCTCGATCGCAGCAGTCGCCGCCTCGGGTCTGTCGGCGGAGGCATCGTCGAACCCATCGTGCTGGGGCATGACCCTCTCGCCGATCCAAATATCGGCATTGATGCTACGAAGCACGTTGCCACCTTCGTTTGAACTGATTCGGACCTGCTCAAGCCTTCCCCGGTTGGTCATGATCGGGTTTTTGCAGAAACCGGACTGGACCGCGGCCCACAATTGGGCCCCTCGCCGAGCGAGTTTCGCCGTGGCCTGTCATATCGAACATCCTTTGTTGGTGGGACATCTCCTTGCTACGACGTCGGTCGTGGGACGGATCGGCTAGCTGCGCTCGGCCCCGCGCGTCGGGCCGGTGCGCGGGTCGATGACGTGGACACCATCGCAGGCGACGCAGGTTACCGGGTGCAGGTCGTTGGCGCTTGGCTCGACTGCGTCGTTCGGCAGCAGTCCTTGAACACGGTCGCCCGTATTTGAGCACGAAAAGATGATGGGGCGCCAAGTCTTTCTGTGAGCCATATGTCTGACCTTGACTGGAGATCGTTTCTATCGCTGGGCCGCCGCTGAAGTATTGATCCAGGTCAAAAAAAGCGATGCGCGTCTAGAACGAGTGGCGGCGTACCGCTCGCCGCGAACGGGACAGGGGGCCAAACATGTTCCAGTTCGGGCGATCCGCTCGCGTCGTGCTTTGGTGCCGACAAATCCTGGATGCCGCCGGGTTGATGGAAATCAAAATACAGGCCGCGCAATCGTGCGAATGTTTGAAGCGCAACCCGCATCGGACCGTAACAAAAGTGTCATCAATGATGCGAGAGGCGCAAAGGAGATTCTTAGTGATTGCTCGCCTCGCATTGTAGGTGGCCTTGCCGGCGCTGATCGCAGCCATAGGCTTTGGCGCGGAAGCCCTGAACCTTGGCCTTATCGAAACCTTGGCTGCGGCGAGCCTAGTCATCGGCTTTGCCATTGCGGCGGCAGGGCGGGTCGTCAGGCGCGAGCTAGGGGCGGTTCGCTCCATTTGCTCACGATCACGGGGACGCAGCTCTGGCTGACGATATCGCCGGGCCGCCAGCACTCGTCGGAACGGTCTCAGTCACGGTGAGTGGCCGATTACTTGGATGCTGCTTGAGACAAATCAAATACTCTCCGCGTGCTAATGGCAGAATAGGCAGGGATAAGCAAACCCGCCGCAAGAGGGTAGT
The DNA here is from genome assembly GCF_002532045.1 of Bradyrhizobium sp. C9. Taxonomy (GTDB): domain Bacteria; phylum Pseudomonadota; class Alphaproteobacteria; order Rhizobiales; family Xanthobacteraceae; genus Bradyrhizobium. The sequence goes on from NZ_NWTG01000001.1 coordinate 48,679, forward strand.
CATGCCTTCATTTAACGTTCGCTTCATTAAGACCGTCTGTGACGATACCGGCCACGAGCATCGTGCCTGTCAGGCAGCGTTCAAGGTCGATGCCGCATCGCTGAGTGCTGCTGCACAGCAGGCGGAGAGCGACTTCTGCAAGCAAAAAGGCGTCCGCGATTGGACCATTTTCGCAGATGCGATGGAGCTGCGAGCCCCGCCTGCGTTGTCCCCGGCGTGGGGCGGCGAGCATCAGTTCGGCTAGCGCAGGTCCTTGCGAATTTCATGGCGATGGTCAATCCGCGAGTTCAAGCGCGATCTTGTAAAACATCGCGCCGAGTATCGATTCGAAAGAGCTCGCGATGCTGTCGCCAATGCGGCAGGCGTGCTGTTGCCCGCAACACGAAATGGGCCTCGGCGCAGTCTCGCCGGCCCCCGGGGGCAGGGCGATCCGGATCGAACGATTTGCTCTTACATTGGTCTTATTTGATGCAGGTCAAAAACAAACCCGCCTCCAGCAGCTATGCTGCTCCGAGGGACATGCCACATGGTCAGCCAACCTGCACATATCGGTCGTCCTTGGCGGTTTAGGAATTTGCTCGGCCGATTGCGAGCGAGCCTGTCTCGGACGTCCGAGCTGGCTTGCTTGAGCCCGCAGGACATCGATGCGATCGCGCGCGAGCTTAATCTGTCTACGTCCGCTTTTCGAACCCTGGCGCAAAGTCCGGGCTCTCCCGAACTCTTGAGCAAGCGCCTCGCACTTGCCGGTTTTTCCGAGCATGCGCTTGCCGCCCGCCATGGCGACGTACTGCGCGATCTGCAGCGAGTATGCGGCCTATGTCAGGCCAAAGCCCGTTGCGCCGCCAACCTCCAAACAGGGAAGTATCGAAATCCGCTGAAAGACTGCCCCAACGAACAAACCCTGCGCGCGCTCGGTCGTGAGGTCGGCGACGGCCTCCCGCAGCGCTTTTGCGATTGATGAACCCAATCGCTTAGCTCGCCGGAAATAATCCCCCAAGCATCCCGCTTTCAAAGAAGGCCAAGCCATGACAAGCCCATCCTTTGCCTCGAAATCCACGACGATGGGTGAAGCAGGCCTGATGTCGGTATTTGCAGTTTCTGCCTACGTCTTCTTTTTCGCCGGAGCGATGGGACACGATTCTGCGTTTACCTTCCACGCATTGCTGGCTTCCGCCGCCAGTCTGACCGCCACGGGCGTCATCCTCAATCGCTACTATGAACGGCCGGCGCAATTACCGCCGGCGCAGATCAATGGCCGACCGAACTACAATCTCGGTCCGATCAAGTTCGCCTCGGTGCTGGCGATGTTCTGGGGCATTGCGGGCTTTTCCATCGGTCTGCTGATCGCCTCGCAACTTGCCTGGCCTGCACTGAACTTTGATCTACCCTGGGCGAGCTTCGGTCGGCTCCGGCCGTTGCACACATCGGCTGTGATCTTTGCGTTCGGCGGAAACGTGCTCATCGCGACCTCCTTCTACGTCGTGCAAAAGACCTGCCGCACCCGCCTGGCTGGCGATCTTGCGCCATGGTTTGTGGTCGTTGGCTATAATTTCTTTATTCTGATCGCGGGTACTGGCTATCTGTTCGGTGTCACCCAGTCGAAGGAATATGCCGAGCCGGAGTGGTACGCCGATCTCTGGCTCACCATCGTCTGGATCACTTATCTCATTGTGTTCGTGGCGACGCTGTTGAAACGGAAGGAGCCGCATATCTTCGTCGCCAACTGGTTCTATCTCGCCTTTATCGTCACCATTGCGGTGCTCCACCTTGGCAACAATCCTGCATTGCCGGTATCGGTGTTCGGTTCGAAATCCTACATTGCCTGGGGCGGCGTGCAGGATGCCATGTTTCAGTGGTGGTACGGCCATAACGCGGTCGGCTTCTTCCTGACCGCTGGCTTCCTTGCGATCATGTACTACTTCATTCCGAAAAGAGCCGAACGGCCGGTGTATTCTTACCGTCTCTCGATCATCCATTTCTGGGCGCTGATCTTCCTCTACATCTGGGCCGGACCACACCATCTGCACTACACCGCCCTGCCGGACTGGACGCAGACGCTGGGCATGACGTTCTCGATCATGCTGTGGATGCCCTCATGGGGTGGCATGATCAACGGCATGATGACGCTCTCGGGCGCCTGGGACAAGCTCCGCACCGACCCAGTACTTCGTATGCTCGTGGTCTCGGTTGCCTTTTACGGCATGGCGACATTTGAAGGTCCCGCCATGGCAATCAAGGTCGTCAACTCGCTCAGCCATTACACGGATTGGACGGTCGGCCATGTGCATTCGGGCGCATTGGGCTGGGTTGGCTTCGTATCATTCGGCGCGCTGTATTGTCTGATTCCCTGGCTTTGGAATCGCCAGCTGTATAGCCTCAAGCTCGTCAACTGGCACTTCTGGATCGCCACGATCGGGATCGTGCTCTACATCTCCGCGATGTGGGTGTCCGGCATCCTGCAGGGGCTGATGTGGCGCGCCTATACTTCGCTCGGTTTCCTCGAGTACTCGTTCATCGAGTCGGTCGAGGCCATGCATCCCTTCTACATCATCCGTGCCGCGGGTGGCGCACTGTTCCTGATCGGCGCGCTGATCATGGCCGGCAATCTCTGGATGACGGTGAATGCGCAGGAAGCTGATCAAATCCAGGACGCTCGAGCGCTCCAGGTCGCGGAATAGGTCATCGCATGTCGTTCTGGAACCGACACAAGATCTTTGAGAAGAACTCGATCATCTTGATCGCTGGCATCCTTGCCGTGATAGCGATCGGTGGCCTGGTCGAGATCACGCCGTTGTTCTACCTCAAGAGCACGATCGAGGCGGTGGACGGCGTGCGGCCGTATACGCCGCTCGAGCTTGCCGGCCGCAACATCTACCTACGCGAGGGATGCTATGTCTGTCACTCGCAGATGATCAGGCCGTTACGCGACGAGGTCGAGCGCTACGGGCATTACTCGCTGGCCGCTGAGAGCATGTATGACCATCCGTTTCAATGGGGCTCGAAGCGGACTGGCCCGGACCTCGCACGTGTTGGCGGGAAATATTCCGATGAATGGCACGTCACGCATTTGACCAATCCGCGCGCGATCGTGCCGCAATCGGTGATGCCGGGCTATCCGTCGCTGGCGAACACCGAGGTCGACCTGACCGACATGGTCGCACATCTGCGCACCAATCGGGCGATCGGCGTCCCCTATAGCGAGGACCAGATCAAGAACGCTGTCGCCGACATGAAGACGCAGCTCGATCCTGACAGCGCGAACGTCGAATCGTTCCAGAAGCGTTACCCGAAGGCCGCTGTGCGCAATTTCGACGGCAGGGCCGGCAATCCGACTGAACTCGATGCGCTCGTCGCCTACCTGCAGATGCTCGGCACGTTGATCGATTTCAAGCTCTACGACGAAAAAGCCAATCTGCGCTGAAGGATCCTCTGATGAAGGCCGTTATTTCCATCGAGAACCTGGCATCGAGCTTCGTGGTGACGCTCTGGACGCCGCTGTTCGTCGGCATCTTCATAGCCATCGTCGTTTACGCGCTGTGGCCTCGCAACAAGAGGCGTTTTGATTCTGCGGCGCGCATGCCGCTACGCCGGGACTGACAGATCATGACCGAGCACAACGACATCGATCACATCTCCGGCCGCTCCACGACGGGGCACGAATGGGATGGTATAAAGGAACTCAACACGCCGCTGCCGCGCTGGTGGATTCTGAGCTTCTACGCCACAATCCTTTGGGCGATGGGCTATTGGGTCGTTTATCCGGCATGGCCGCTCCTCTCGAGCTACACGACAGGCGTGTTTGACTATTCGACTCGCGCCAGCGTCGTCAACGACCTTGCAGGTCTTGAGAAGCTGCGCGGCGAGAAGATGGCCGTGCTGGGCAAAGCGTCTCTTACCGAGATCGAGAAGGATCCGGCCCTGCTGGGATTGGCACGCGCGCGCGGCAAGACGGTGTTCGCGGACAATTGCGCGCCATGCCACGGGAGCGGTGGCGCGGGTGCCAAGGGGTATCCGAATCTCAATGACGACGACTGGTTGTGGGGCGGATCGCTCGACCAGGTCCTGCAGACCATCCAGTTCGGCGCACGTTCCGGGCATGCCCAGGCCCATGAGGGACAAATGCTGGCCTTTGGCCGCGACGGCATCCTCACGAAAACCGAGATTGTCACCGTAGCAAACTACGTGCGATCGCTGTCAGGCCTGACCACGGCAGCCAAGTTCGATGCTGCGGCCGGCACCAAGATCTTTGCCGAGAATTGCGCGGTCTGTCATGGCGAGAACGCCAAAGGCAATCAGGCACTCGGCGCACCGAATCTGACTGACCGGATTTGGCTGTACGGCTCGGACGAGGACACGCTGGTCGAGACCATCAGCTATGGCCGCGCCGGCATCATGCCGGCTTGGAGCGGGCGGCTCGATCCCATCACAGTCAGGGCACTTGCCGTCTATGTCCATTCGCTCGGCGGCGGACAATAGGCGAGATGCGCCGCAAAACCTGCGCGCCGGTGACCCAGGATCAATGCGAGCCATCCGCGCCCGATGTAAGGTCGGTTATGAAGCCCACCGTAAACAAGACCGTTTCGCTCGATGAGCCGGTGAGTGACGAGGATGGACTCCTCTATGCAGCCCATAGGAAGGTCTATCCGCAGAGCGTCCGCGGTACTTTCCGCACGATCAAATGGCGGCTGATGGTGGTGTGTCTGGGGATCTACTATCTGCTGCCCTTCGTGCGTTGGCATCGTGGCCTCGGCGCTCCCGACCAGGCGGTGTTGCTCGATTTTCCAAACCGGCGGTTCTACTTCTTCTTCATCGAACTGTGGCCGCAAGAGCTCTATTACTTCACCGGTTTGCTCGTGCTTGCTGCCATCGTGCTGTTCCTGATGAACGCACTGGGCGGGCGGATTTGGTGCGGTTATCTCTGCCCGCAGACGGTCTGGACCGACCTGTTCTATGCGGTCGAGCGCCGGGTCGAGGGCGACCGTCGCGAGCGGCTGAAGGCCGCCGCGCGCCCGATGACAGCAGGGCGCGCGGCAAAGCGCGTGCTGAAGCACGCAATCTGGTTGATGATTGCTTGGTGGACCGGCGGCGCCTGGGTGCTCTACTTCGCCGACGCGCCGACCTTGGTGCACGATCTGGCAACGTTCCAAGCGCCCGCAACCGCCTATATCTGGATTGGGATCCTGACCGCTTCGACATATCTGGCCGCGCATCCAGGCCGCGCTCACCGACGAATGGGCCCTCAATGTCGCCTACAAATGCGACCGCGGCGAGCGGCGCTGCTCATTGAAGAAATCATTCGATCTGCGAGCACGCGGCGAAAGGGTCGGAGACTGCATCGATTGTAATCAATGCGCGGCGGTCTGTCCGACCGGGATCGATATACGAAATGGCGCCCAGCTGGGCTGCATCCAGTGCGGGCTGTGCATCGATGCCTGCGATGCCGTCATGAAGAAGATCGGACGCAAAAGCGGCCTGATCGGTTACGACAACGACATCAATATCCGCTGGCGGATGGACGGCAAGCCGGAGCTGTTCAAGCCGGTACGCCCGCGCACGCTCGTTTATGCCTTTTTGATCACGGTCATCTGCGCGGTGATGGTTTACGAGTTGTTGTCGAGAACGATGCTCGATCTCAGCGTTCTGCATGATCGTAATCCCATGGCCGTCAGGCTTAGCGATGGATCGGTTCGCAACGCCTATACCGTGCGTTTGCTCAACAGGCGCGACTTCGATCGGGTAATCGCCATCGACATCGATGGGCCGCCCAAGACGTCCGTCCACGTCGTCGGCGCCGATTCGGTGACCGTGGATCGGCCGATGATCGTCCTGGCGACGTCGGTGATCGAGACCATCGCTCATGCCGAGCACGCCTATTTCGATGCGGCGATCATGTTGATCGCCTTTCTGCTCGCAGGTCGCTATCTTGACCAGAACATGAGGCGACGCACCCGCGCCTTCGCCAGCAACCTTGCAGCACTCAAGGCGGAGACTGCGGCGAAGTTCGTTAGCCCGACCGAGATCAGAACCGTTCCGGTGGCGGCGATCAAGCCGGGGGACATCGTGCTGGTGCGCCCCGGCGAATGCTGTACAGTCGACGGCAACGTGATCGAGGGAAGCTCCGAGATCGATCAAAGCCTTATTACCGGCGAGACTTTGCCGGTGATCGCGACGCCCGGCAGCGCGGTGTTCGCCGGCACATTGGTACGGTCCGGCACTCTGCGCGTCCGTGTAGCGGCGACCTCGGACGGCACACTGCTTGCTCAGATTTCCTGGCTGCTCGATCATGCCCTGCAAGCGCGCTCGCGCTATCTGCGCCTCGCCGAACGCGCGTCGCGGCTCTATGCGCCGATCGTTCACATCACGGCCCTCCTGACCATGCTGGGTTGGCTTGCCTCTGGCGCCACCTTTCATGATTCGGTGGTCACGGCGATCGCAGTCTTGATCATCACCTGCCCCTGCGCGCTGGGTCTGGCTATCCCCGCGGTGCAGACGGTGGCCGCTGGCGCACTGTTCCGTTCCGGCGTGCTGCTCAATGCCGGGGATGCAAGCGAGCGTATCGCCGAGGTGGATCGGGTGATCTTGGACAAAACCGGGACGCTGACGCTGCCCGAACTCGATGTCGCCAATCTCGCCGGCATTCCCGAGAATGTCGTCAAATTGGCGGGCCGGCTGGCGTTGTCGAGCCGCCATCCGGTCGCCGCCGCCCTGGCGCGTGCTGCCGGCGCAAACGAGCCGCTGGCCGATATTGAAGAGGAGCCGGGACGGGGCGTCCGCGGTTACTATGAGGGCGCGCCGATCCGGCTAGGCCGCCCCTCGTTCTGCGGCGCTGACAGCCTCGCTGACGAGATCCTGTGCCATGATCCCGAGGCCTCAGTCGTCGCGTACAGCCACGGCGAGGCGAGGCATGTCTTTGCCATCAGGCAAAGGATGCGGCCGGACGCGGTCGAGGTTGCCACAAGCCTCGCACGCCTTGGCATCATGGTGGAGATCGTTTTCGGGGATCGCGAGCCAGCTGTTCGGCGGACGGCCGAGACGCTTGGCATTCACAAGTGGCGGGCCAACGTCTCGCCGACGGACAAGGTCGCCCGGGTCGAAGATCTGACGAGCAGAGGATACGAGGGATTGATGGTCGGCGATGGCTTGAACGACGCGCCCGCGCTCGCAGCAGCCCATGCCTCGATGTCGCCTGTCACCGCCACCCATATGAGCCAGGCGGTCGCTGATGCGATCTTCCTCGGCGAGCATCTCGGGCCCGTGATAAAGGCGGTCATTGCCTCGCGCGGGGCGCTGCGGCTGATGCGGCAGAATCTCTGTCTTGCTGTCGTCTACAACGTCCTGGCTGTGCCCGTTGCGATCGCCGGCTTGGTGACGCCGCTGATTGCCGCCGCGGCGATGTCATGCTCGTCGGTGCTGGTCATGCTTAACGCGCTGCGGGCGCGAAGGAGCGAGGCCCTCTGATGGAAGTGCTGATCTATCTGGTTCCGCTCGCCCTTTCACTCGGCTTCCTCGGTCTGCTTGGCTTTCTGTGGTCGCTGAAGAGCGGCCAATTTGACGATCTCGACGGCGCGGCCTGGCGCGCCATCGCCGATGAGGAGCCCGATCAGCCTCCGGTGCCGGTCCAAATAGTGCCAATGGACCAGCCGCAACTGTGGGACAGACGAAGGTCGGACGGTTAGCAGCCTGTTGATGGCGGCAACGCGCCGTGATCAGCAGTGGCTGCTCAGTGGCCCACTCGCTATCGATGACCATAGTATGAGAGCGCGATGGTGTCTGCCGGATTCAATGCCTGATCCCTCTGAGCTGGATACAAATCTCGACCCTACCTGAAGTTCTCTGGCTAATCGCAATTCGCTTTCTCATGGTGTTTCAAAGGCTTGTAACAGCCTGCTGGGTTCCAACAACGGTGTGTCAATTAGGAGACTGGATACGCCAATTCGTGGCCAAATTTCTCGATACGAAAACCTCCACGAACAACTGGGAAGGCGCTGTAGCTATTGCTTCTGAACACATGACAGAGCCTTGCACCTTTGCGGGAGTTCTATGCTTGCCTCCTTTTTACGGTCGTCGCTGTGAAAAAACTATGTTAGAAGCCGCTCCTCTCAAAAGGAGCATTCATTGTGAAAAAAGCAACCAAGAAACGCGTTAAGCGGCGCGAGTGGACTAAGGCAGATATCAAAGAACTCAAGGTCCATTCAAAGGCTCGGACCCCGGTCACAAAAATATCAAAAATGACCAAACGCTCTGTCGGTGCGCTACGCCAGAAGGCCTTACATCTCGGAATCGGACTGGGACATCAGCGGTAGCTAATTGGGCTGCGCTGTTGATTGCTACAGTAGGGCGGCTCCGGGCCGCCCTTATTGGCTGTTGGATTGTGTCGCAACAGGTGGTTCGGCCCAACCGTTGATCAACCAACTTCGAGCCCGGCTAATTTCCTATCGATTTCAGCGCCGCGATTGTTGCTGCTGTCCAAGAACGTAGCATTGTGAGGTGATCGAATCCAGGGAACTCAGTGAGTACAGTCTGCATTCCTGGTACGACGAACGTCTGGTCTGCTTCTCGGCGTGTACCTGCCAGAGGACTGGCCGCTTGGTTCTGCGGCCGATCAGCTTTGACGAGGTCCCGGAGTCCTTAGCTGGCTGATCAGAAGAGAGCTTGTCGCCTACGACGTCACGGTCGGTTGCCTCGACAAGGAGCTTCTCCAACACAGGGCAGAGCGTGTGTGTCCGCGATCGGCGGCGCGTCAAGATCTTCGTAGGTTCGAGCGACGATCGATTTGGAGATGAAGATGGGCTTTTCACGCCGCGTGCTGGTTGGAGCCTGGCGATGGCGGAGCGGCCTCGAGCGTCCGGCATCTTCGATGAGATTCTTGGAAAGCGCTTTGTGGCTATATCTCGGCAAAAAACTGGTGACTCACTAAGTCAGATGAGCCTGCAGATCTACGCCAGCTCTGCGCGATTTGCTTAAGCGCGAGATTCAGCTCCCGCAATATCGAGGTCTGTACGAAGGACGCGCCCGAAACTGCTCAAGAATGTTCAGCTTTCGTCAGGGGTCGGCTCGTAGCTACCTCGTTGTTACTGCGATGGCAGGCTGATCACAGTTGAGAGGGGCGTCGTTATGGCCTAAGAGTGGATTCTGCAAAAATTGGGACGCGGCGCAGTCATGAGCCCACGGGTTAGCCGATAGAAACAACCTTGCGAGTGGGGCGTTCCTCGAAGATCATTTGGGCGCAAGAGTGCGCCGCCCAGCCTGCTGGTGAGCTCGAGCTTCGGAACGATACGGCGCGCTCAGCAACAATAAAAACAGCGCTCGGTTGGCTTGATATCTGGCGGCCGAGCGGCTGCGCCCTGAGCCCTTCATCATCTGCTTGCCCTCGTCGGTATGCACGGACCACAACCACCTTCGTCCGCGCTGCTTCAAGGAAAACTCGAAGACTGGAAGCGTTGACATGGCTACGTGGCATCATTTCTGACGGACGTGCGTTTGGTCTTCGGAAGGGCACAACCGCTCTCGCGGTAGACCTTCTCCAGACGACGCCTGATTGCGGCCAGCTTGGCAATGAACTCGCTTGATCCGTTAACCCCGAATTCATCAGAAGCGAACTCATCCAGTGCTTCCTGCCGTGTCAAAGATGCCAGACGTTTACGAGTTTTGGCTGTCAGCGTCATCTGCACGACCCGAGCGTCGCTTGTGCAGTGCTTACGCCGCAGGAATCCATTTTTCTCGAGCAGCTTTGAATGGGTCGTGACGAAGGAAGGATCGACGTGCATCAACTTTGACACCATGTTGACGGGGACACCATTCTCTTTCCCTAAATAGGCCACGGCCATCAGGATCATCCACTGCGGCCCGGTGATGCCAAGGACATCGGCTCGGAATCTCGCAAGCTCTTCGAGACATGCACTTATCGATCTGATCTCCCACACGAACGGCCGGATCGTCTCCAGTTCGTCAGTAGAGATACTGCCAAGCGCGTTTGCTGGGCCGAGCAAATCTGGCGGCATCGAAGCTCTGGTTCCATCTTTTACCAGCTTGCCTTAGCGCGAATGAGAAGTGGCGACAACGCCGTAAGAGCAGGCAAATCAAATGCTTGGTACGGTACGGACGAAAGGGGAGTGTGCCAATCATGAACTGGCCGGAGCAGTTGCGGCAACAGAGCGCTCATTGTCTTGACGAACCGGCGGCATCCACGGGCGGCTTTGTCGGGTCGATCCCACACGCCGGTAAGATTGATGCCCCTACCAACGAGACGTCCATGGTCTGCTTCATTGGTTACTCGCCGGCTTGCTCACTCCTTTGCCGGATCATCGAGCGGTCAAAGTCTCGAGCGAGGAACGTTAGAACATCTGCGCCGCGTGTCGCGAAATCTCGGCGCGCCATCTTTCCCTCTGATTAAAGGATACGACTTGCACGCGGTCGGACTGCAATGTCCAGCACCGCGAGCCGTTGGGCGCAGACCATCAGCCTCGATGAGATCGGGCCGATTGTGCAGAAAGCAATCGATAAGTGACAAGGCAAGTTCAACGACGAGGTCCGCCGGTGGGCTATCATCGAAGCCAATGCAAATTGCATCCGAAGCCGAGACGATACGTCTTGACGCTCGGTTGCCTGGGGCTAGTGTCGTCGCTTCACGCCTTCGCCAACAGTGTTGTGTGGTGGTTGCCCGATAAACCGCAGTATAGTCTTCTCATCCGATTCCATATCGGCGGCTTTCCTTCGTATAGTTGAGCTGGCTTTTGGTCACAACTAGCCTTGCGAGTAGGCGGCAGGCTGCCGATTGCAATTGCCAAAAACGCTTGCGCGATTCATCAATTCGACGGATTCAGACCATGAATTGCAGGCGCCTCCCTCCTCGTATGGCAAAGTGTCGCGAGCAATCGGCCGATGGGAAATTGCGCGGCCGCCGTCGTCCTCGAGCGAACAAGTGTGTGGTCCGAAGGTCGCTTTCCTCGAGCACATCAGGAGCGGTATTTTGAGCCAGGATGCAAACCGCGGGGCCATGGTCTGCTTTCTGCTCGGCCTTCCACGGTCCGGAACGACGCTGTTGGCGCATTTGCTCCAACAGCATCCGGAAATTACAGCTCCACCAGAGCCTTGGCTCATGCTGGCTCTTGAGGCGTTTGGCAGGGTGGACCATCGTCACCCGGCCGGAACATCTCTGATCGAAACGGCAACTTCCGAGTTCTTGGGCAGGATCGATCGCGCTGCCGTCAGCCGTGCCTTTGCGGATGCGGCGTACGGTGCGTATCTGTCCTCGGCGGGCAAGCGCATCATCGTGGACAAGACACCACGCTACTGGATGGTGCTCGACTATTTGGATCTTCTTTATCCTGAGGCGCCGCATATTCTTCTGATGCGCAATCCCTACGCCATTGCCGCATCCCTGAAGTCGACTTGGGGAGTCCCCCTTCAGGCGAAAAGCTCCCGTTCGGTCAGCTTGTCCTCGCTTGCTGATCTCATGCTCCGCCTGCCTGACGTTGTTGCCTCTTCGCTTGCTGATCTGGTTCTCGGCCTGCCCAAACTCGCTGCGCACCGCGATCGCCGGCAGACGATGGTGGTGCAGTACGAACGCCTGGCGGCGTGTCCGGAGGAGGAAATTCAGCGTCTCATCGCAGGCCTTGGCTGTGATCCAAAAGACACCGCAGCTACGTCGACGGCTCGGGCCGATTATCTTCACTCCAGCAGCTTTGGAGATCGGAAAATCCTTGAAAGAAGGACCGTCGATGAGAAGTCTGTCGACGCGTGGCAAGTCCAATTGAACGTCGAAGAGATGCAAACGATAACCGATCTGATCGGCGTCGAGCTGATGATACGGCTCGGATATGAAGCGGAATTGCGGCACGCACAACAAGCCGGAGTGCTTGATAAAGGGCGCGAGGTCACCGAGCTATATCGTCAGATATTTCGAATGTGGTGGGATCTGCGCCTCAGCAAGGAACGGGCATGGTCGAACATTTCAGCCAACCCCGGTAAGCTGACCCCTGGTATTCGGCGGCCAATCGAGAACTCATGCACCACACCAAATGCGTCCACAGGGCACGATGGGCAGCATCTATCCGGAACCGACTTCGACCAAAATCAGGAGCTGACGAGTTCGATGGAGGCGCAGTTGCGCATGGCACTCTTGGCTTCGGAATCGGATCGAGGTGCACAGCAAGAGGCCGTTCGGCATCGCGACGCCGTTATCGAGGCGCTGCGGGGCGAGATTGTGCGGCTCAAGGAGGGGAGCAACAATCACGAGCGATGATCCTCCCAGGACTATGGTCAAAATGTGCTGCCTGCCTTATCGAGCTCGTTGTCTAGCTGGCAAGCGGAAGTAAGTCCGCCTGCTCGCGTGTCCAGCCGCGCTTCGATTGGTTGCTGGCAGACGCCGAACGAAGGATGGAGCGCTATCCGCTGTTTGACCCGGTGGACGCCGATGCGCTATGGCAGGCGCCGATCGCTGCAACGCCTATCGGGCCTATCGCAAGGCAAACGCGGTACTGAACGAACTAGAGATCCCGCATCGTAGAAGACACATGCTGCCGAAACATCTGCGCCGTCTCGAAGCTGAATCGATCGAAATCATGCGTGACGTGGTCGCCGAGTTCAAAAAGCCGGTCATGCTCTACTCGATCGGAAAAGACTCGAGCGTGATGCTGCACATTGCGATCAAGGCCTTCTATCCCGCAAAGCTGCCTTTTCCCCTGCTTCACGTCGACACGACCTGGAAGTTTCGTGAGATGATCAGCTTCCGGGACGCGACAGCCAAGCGCCTCGGCCTCGACCTGATCGTCCATGTAAACGAGGAGGGCATCGCGCGCGGGATCAATCCGATCGACTCCGGCTCCGCGCTTCATACCCAGGTGATGAAGACCGACGCCCTGAAGCAGGCCCTCGACCTCCACGAATTCGATGCCGCGTTTGGCGGCGCCCGGCGTGATGAGGAGAAGAGCCGCGCAAAAGAACGGATACTCTCCTTCCGTTCGTCCGGGCACGTTTGGGACCCCCGCAATCAGCGGCCGGAGCTCTGGAACCTGTTCAACACGCGGATTCGCCAGGGCGAAACCATGCGCGTTTTTGCGATGTCAAACTGGACTGAGCTCGACGTGTGGGAATACATTATGTGCGAGAAGATCCCGGTCGTCCCGCTCTACTTCGCAAAGCAAAGACCGATCGTGCGTCGAAATGGCGCGACGATCATGATCGACGACAAGCGATTGCCGCTTCTGTCTGGCGAGACGCCGCAAATGCGGATGATCCGTTTCCGCACGCTGGGCTGCTATCCGTTGAGCGGGGCTATTGAATCCGACGCGACGACGATCGAAGACATCGTCGCAGAGATGCAGACTGCGACGGTGTCGGAGCGCCAGGGGCGCTTGATTGATGCCGATGAAGCCGCTTCGATGGAGAAAAAGAAGCGGGAAGGCTACTTTTGATGCTTGTCAAGGCGATAACGGAGTCTGTCCAGGCCAAGCCAAAGGATCAGCTGCGATTCATCACGTGCGGTTCGGTGGATGACGGGAAGTCGACACTGATCGGCCGGCTGCTGCACGACAGCAAGATGATCTACCATGATCAGATGACGGCGCTGGAACGGGACAGCGCCAAGCACGGCACGACCGGCCGTGAGATCGATTTCGCGCTGCTCGTCGACGGGCTTGAAGCCGAGCGAGAGCAAGGCATCACGATCGATGTGGCCTATCGATTCTTTGCGACGGAACGGCGCTCGTTTATGGTGGCAGATACGCCCGGCCACGAGCAGTATACTCGCAACATGGCAACGGGCGCCTCGAACGCCCAGCTCGCTATCATCCTCATCGATGCCCGCAAGGGCGTGCTGGTTCAAACCAAGCGCCACTCGTTCATCTGTTCGCTCCTTGGTATCCGCCATCTCGTCCTGGCAGTGAACAAGATCGACCTCGTCCACTACAGCAAAGAGAGCTTTGATCGGATCGTCGCCGACTATGTGGCCTTTGCCAGCGATCTTGGCTTCGAATCGATCGTTCCGATTCCGATCTCTGCCAGGCACGGCGACAATGTCGTCGACCGCTCCGGCAACACTCACTGGTACGATGGTCCCTGCCTGCTCGGCCAGTTGGAGAGTATTGATATCCGGTGCGACAGCTCCGGGCAGGCCTTCCGCTTTCCGGTACAGTGGGTGAACCGGCCGGACCTGGATTTCCGCGGCTACGCCGGGTCCGTGGCTTCGGGAAGCATCTCGGTGGGCGACGACATCGTCGTCGCAGCGTCTGGACGGACCACGCGCGTCACGCGGATTGTGACGCAGGACGGCGATCTGTCCTGCGCCGAGGCCGGCGATGCAATCACGATCACCATTGAAGACGAAATCGATATCGGCCGTGGCGATCTCCTGGCACGTCCGACCGAGCGGCCGGAGCTCGCCGACCAATTCGCCGCTCATCTGATCTGGATGGATGAGGACCAGCTCGTTGTCGGGCGCAATTACATTCTGCGCATTGGATCGCAGACCATAGCCGGTAGCATTACCGCGATCAATCATCGGATCGACGTCAATACACGGGAGCACCTGTCAGCCGGGACGCTTGGCCTTAACGAGATCGGCTTTTGCAATATATCAACCAACCGGCCTGCGGCGTTCGATCCTTACGAGGCCAATCGCAAGACCGGATCATTTATCGTCATCGACCGGTATACAAACCGTACGGTCGCGGCCGGGATGATCGCATGTCCACTGCGGCGGGCGACCAACGTCGCTTGGCAACCCGTTGCAGTGGGACGGAAGGAGCGGGCCGACCTCAAGAACCAGAAGCCCTGCATCATTTGGTTCACCGGCCTGTCCGGCGCAGGAAAATCGACGATTGCCAACATCGTCGATCAAAAGCTGTTCGCAATGTCCCGGCATGCCATGCTGCTGGATGGGGACAACCTGCGGCACGGATTAAATGCGGACCTCGGCTTCTCCGAGGTCGACCGCATGGAAAACATTCGGCGCGCCGGGGAGGCTGCCAAGCTGATGACGGACAGTGGCCTGATCGTAATTTGTTCGTTCATCTCGCCCCACAGGGCCGAACGAGACATGGTGCGCAGTCTGGTCAGCAAGGAGGAGTTTGTCGAAGTCTTTGTCGATACGCCGATCGAAGAATGCGCGCGTCGCGATCCCAAAGGTCTTTATTCAAAGGCGAAGTCCGGTAAGATCAAGAACTTCACCGGCATCGATGCGTCCTATGAAGCGCCGATAAGACCCGAAATTCATCTCAGGACCATGGAGCAGACACCTGAGCAAATGGCCCAGGCCGTGATCGATGTTTTGATGACTCGCGCAATTCTTGGCGGTTAGTGTTCGTCAAACCACCCTCGCATCGCACCATCGATAGCAGGAGATGCCCTCACTAGCCTGCTGGCCCGGCCACAGCGACTCGGGTTAAGCACAGGCATCAATCGGACTCATGCTCCAAAGGAACAAAATGGTCGCGTCCACACGTCGATTGCCGGTTTCTGGTTATGTGCTCGAAATCGACGGTCAATTGAAAACCGAATTCGCGACCAGGGATGGGGCCTTCGCAGGAGCCCAGGAGCTCAAGAAGCGCCGTCCCATGCTCCAGGTCAAAATCTATGATGCCAGGACAAAGGCCAGAGAGGAAGTCCGAGTTCCAGTGGCTTGAGTTTTCCCTTGACGCCGCTTCCCGCGCGTCCGACTTGCGCCACGCCAAGGCTCTCGTAGCCGAGCTGCCGCCGTCGCGGCCATCCAGCTTCGATCTCTCGCGCACGATGAAGAAGGGTAACTCGTTCCTCCGGGTCTAGCCGCATCCGGCGCAATTGTTTGCCAGTACATTGACTTGGGAAGCAGGAGCAGCCTGTCCCGACGCTCGGGCGCTAGGCCTACCCTCCGGCGCGCTGTCTTCAGTTTGGGCCGTGTCCCTCACGTGCGCGCGAGAGCTTCAAAGGGCCGTCTGCGGGGCTGGCTGTGAACATGTCTGCACGAGGCGGGCCGGCAGGGGACAATGCGAAAGCCGCGAGAGAGGCTCGCGACGCCGGTCGCCCCCCACATCCAATTTATGCCGGACCGCTCACCTCCTCAATGAGCCCGCAGCTTGCTGGCGTCAGTTCTCGTGGGGAAAAACTCGACCCAAGGCCGCTAACGGCCCGAGCGAGGGGGTTAGACGCTAAGGGCGAGGCTATCGCTGGCTCGATTTCCGGCATTTTCGACGCTCTGTTTTGAGCTTGAGCGACACCGGCCTCGAGCCGGACGCCGGATCGAGAGTGCGCTCGACATTTGGCAGATCTAGCAGAGGAGCCAACCGAGCAGAACGGCTCGAAGGACTATCCGTCGAGCTCAAACGCCTCATGACTGCGGGCAGGCTCATCGGTCCGCAAGCCGTTGAGCTGCTCCGCGATCGAGTTGAGCATTCGAGCTCCACGACGGCGCACCCCCGGCGGCGGCACTCTGGATCAGCCGTCAACCACGACCCGCACACCGCCGTGATGATCGACTGCGGGACGATCCTGACGTCGAACTATGAAAACTCCGAGCTCGCTTGCCACAAATCACATCGTTCAGCCGCTCGAGTTGGCTTATCGCTTCCTTTGGAGGTGCACGTCAGAAAAAATTCACACGAGAAGAGTTCGGGAGAGGGTTGAAACGCACCTAACGTCAAGTTGTACGATCTGAAAATAGACGGCAAAGGTCGTCAACGTCCCGAATTCTCCAACGAGTGACAGTATGCGAATGTCTCAAGTCTCAGGCTCACGCAGGATCAGGCTCATCAGCAACGGAACGCATCATGTCCGTCACGCGCGGATCGATATCCGCGCGCGATGGACCCGACGTGCACGTTCGTCCGAGCCCCAACGTTCGCCTGAATGCACGGGTTTGGTGTAAACCGATCGACGCCTAGCTAGCAATGCGACGGCGCTCAAATCCTTGCATGTATGATGTGGTGGGCCGCTGGCGAAGCTTGCCCGCGCCTATGGTGTTTCTCCCAGCAGCAGATGAACCGAGAAAGCCTGCGCCCAAGGGGGTGAGGTCGCATCTTCGCGCTTCAGATCCATCGACGAATACGGTTTAAGGGGAATTGGTGTGACTAGACAACGCTCTCTGCTGACGCCTGGTCCATTGTCGCTGTCGCTGGCGGTCAGGAGCCAGATGCTGCTCGACCTCGCATCGCGCGATGGTGAGTTCAAGGAAGTGACCGCCCGCATGAGGCGGCTGATGCTCAATCTGCTGGGAGGTGCCAAGGACTATTCGGTGGTCCCCATTCAGGGGGGCGGGTCCTTTGCAATGGAAGCCGCGCTCTCTTCATTCGTGTCTAGGGCCGACAAGCCGCTCGTTTGCATAAACGGCATCTATGGCGAACGCATTTTCAAGATTCTGCGGTTGTGGGGCGTCGAAGCGCTGAAGCTTGTCAAGCGAGCTACCGAGCCCCTGGATCCCCAGGAAGTTGCCGAGCAGCTGAGCCGAAATCCCGGCGTTACTCACCTATGTCTTGTGCATTGCGAGACGACGACCGGAATCGTCAATCCGCTTGACGCGATCATAGAGGAGGCGAGGCGGCGTGGTGTCAAGACGATCGTCGACGGCATGAGCTCTTTTGGCGCGATTGACATCGACCTAAGCCGTAGCGGACCAGACGTCCTGGTGACATCGAGCAATAAGTGTATCGAAGGGCCGCCAGGAGTAGCTTTTGTCATCGCGTCTCGCGAACTGCTGGAAAAAGCGGTCCAAGAACCAAGGTCATTTGTGCTCGACGTGAGAGACCAATGGCTCTCGCTCGAGCGTACCGGAGAGTGGCGGTCGACCCCACCCACCCACATCGTTCAGGCAACAACGAAGGCCTTAGAGATTCTGGAGGGGGAGGGCATCGATGCCAGGCGCCGCAGGTATGAGAAGGTCAGAGACGATCTCATCCAAGAACTTGAAGGGGTAGTGTCTCCGCTACTGTCCGCCGACTTGCAGTCTCCGGTCTGCGTCGCGTTCAGCACGCCGTCCGGAATCGCGGATCAGGCAGGATTCGATGGGTTATATCGGCACCTGGCAGCCCACAACCTTTACGTCTACTCAAAGCTGCACCTTGCCACGCGGAGTTTTCGGGTCGGTTGCATTGGCGAGATCCAGCCCAGTTGGATCGAGCAGTTGGGGTGCGCCTTTCGTACATATTTTCGGTCCGGTCCGGCTTCATCCATGGGGACGCCGTCAACCCGCCAAGCCTGCGAGCGTGGCGTCGAGATGTCATCGTCCTTCGCAAAGGCCCCGCAGCTCCCGTTCTCTGCCGAAACTGCCGTTCTGCACGCCGGCTACCGACGCGATCCGGTGACGAAAGCTGTCGCAGTGCCGATCTATCAGAACACGGCTTACGAACTTGATGGCGATCTGAATCACATTGCGGACGTCTATAACGTCAAGGCTGATGGATTCACCTATACGAGGATCATCAACCCGACAACCCGCGCGCTGGAAAGAAGGTATGCCGCGGTCGACATGGGGAGTGACTCGCTCGCCGTCGCATCAGGTCAAGCGGCAACCTTCCTTGCCATCGTCAACCTGTCAAGCGGCGAGGTGGGGGACAATATCGTCGCCTCACCGTATCTCTATGGCAATACCTGGAACCTGCTCCACAACACGCTGAAGCGTCTTGGTATCAGCGTCAGGACGGCAGACCCGCGAAGGCCCGAGACCTTCGAGCGTGCCATCGATGATCGCACGATCTGCCTGTTCGGAGAGGTGATTTCAAATCCATGCCTGATTCCGCTTCCGGTCAAACAGCTGGCTGAGATCGGCCGAAAGCATGGCGTTCCGTTGGTGGTGGATAATACGACGACCCCGCTGGTATGTCGGCCGTCAGATCTCGGTGCTGCGATTACGACTTACTCCGCTACGAAATACATATGCGGCCATGGCACGACGCTGGGCGGTCTGATCGTTGACAACGGCAAGTTCAGCTACCGGGGCGCCTCTCGCTTTCCCTTGTTCAACAGTCCTGACGAGGCGCATGGCGGCATCATTTGGCGCAACGCGCTGCAAGATGTCGATGATCTCGGAAAAAGCGAGGTTCTCCTGAAGGCTCGCATGACCTGGTTGCGCGACACTGGCGCGGCCATTGCCCCCTTTGCGAGCTTTCAGCTGATCCAAGGCCTTGAAACGCTGCCCCTTCGCATGAAACAGCACTGCGCAAATGCCAGGATCGTGGCCGACGTTCTTAAGGAGCATCCAAAAGTGCGCCGCGTCTTCTATCCGGGGTTGTTCGAGGGGGCCGATCAGGAAACTGTCGACCAGACACTCAATCCCGCATACGGACACGGCGCGATGGTCATGTTCGAGGTTGAAGACGAGCAGGCCGGGCGGAAATTCATCCAGAATGTCGACCTGATGTATCACGTTTCGAATGTCGGGGATGCCCGTACGCTCGTGACGCATCCTGTTTCAACCACCCACACCACTGTTCCGCGGGAGAAGCGCGAAGCCGCCGGCATATTTGGCGGCTCGATCCGACTTTGCGTGGGCATCGAAGATGTCGACGACATCGTGCGCGATCTGGACAGGGCGCTTTCCGCAATCTGACAACTTGTAAGGCGATCAGGAGGAGGTTCTCATGAATCAGGCAGATGCTTGGAAACTGAGGTCGTCTCGTTATGAGGCTGTTCAGTTCAGCCGGGAGATCAATAAGCAATTGTCCGAGCTGAGGCCGGACAATGTGATGGGAGCGATCTACATCGCCAAGGATTACGCTGTAATTGCCGCTTGCACGCTCGCGACGGTCTGCGTCTCCTGGTGGCTGTACCCGCTCGCCGTTCTTCTGATCGGCGCCTACCAGCGCGGCCTGACCACGATCGCTCATGATGCGGCTCACCGTACGCTCGCGAAGAACACGACCTGGAACTACGTCCTCGGCATTCTGTTCGCGGCCTATCCCCTGTTCCAGCGCCACTGGGCCTACCGGATCTCGCACGTCTATCTGCATCATCCGTATCTCGGCGACCCGGAGAAGGATCCCGACCTGAAGTTCTTCATGGCCAATGGTGTTTACGACGTCCAGCCTCCTGAGCGGTACGCCTTCAATATCATCTGGAAGCCGATATTTGGTGGCGCGACACTGGCCTACCTGAAGTATCTCTGGACCAACCGGTTTTCGATCACAGATTCCGAGGACCAGAGCCGGTCAAGCATACTTGTCGACAAGTATGGCTTTTACCTCTTCTGGATCGGCATCCTGGCCGGATCATACGCTCTTGGGCTGCTCCACATCGTGATCCTGTTTTGGATCGTCCCCTATCTCACAGCGTTTCAGGTTCTTGGCTGGTTTGTCGAGCTCGCCGAGCACTCGCCGATGTGCGAGACCGAAACGAAGAACGTCTATCTAACCAGGAATCGGAAAGGAAATTTCCTGGAGCGGGCTATTCTTGGACAAAACCTGGACGAGTATCACCTCGAGCATCACCTCTCGCCGGGTATCCCATTCTGGCTGTTGCACAAGGCCCAGAAGATCCGGATGCAGGATCCGGGTTACGCAAAGGTTGCCGCGAGCTGGGGAGGGCTCTTCGTCAAGGGGCCGCAAGGTCAACCCAGTGTCATAACTCAGTTGAAGGAGCGAAATCGACGCTTGTATGAGCAATCGCTTGATGCCCATGCGAAGGGGCACGTGGCGTGACATTGCAACGCTCAGACAACGCCCGTGCCGTGGTCGGCGTCACCTCGAACCGTCTTTTGGTCGATGGTGTGCATCGCGACTGGCTGCGGCAAAAATACCTCAAGGCCCTGCTTCATCATGCGGGCGTGGCATGCGTCATATTGCCGACGATCGACGCGGAAGATGCGAGGCTAGAGGTCGGCCTCGCGATCATGGGCGCGCTCGACGGTCTGGTTTTGACAGGGGACGAATCGAATATTGACCCTGCCGTCTTGAAGGCGCCTGCATCACTTCCGCCGGCTGACCAACAGGACGTTGATGGGGGAATCCGTGACCGGCCGCGGGACAGGCTCTCTGCGGTAGCCATTGGGAGCGCCATCGCGCTCGGAATGCCGATCTTGGGCATCTGCCGCGGGCTTCAAGAGCTCAACGTCTATTTCGGCGGCACTCTCCATCCATCGCTTGCCGAGTGGAGACTGGGAAGTGGCCTGATGCATGCCGAGAAACCAGATCGCCCAAGAGACCGTCAGTACGATGCCGCGCACAGCGTGAGGATATCCCCTGAGGGTGCGCTCTTTCCGATCGTGCGCGCCATCGAAGCGCAAGTGAACTCCCTGCATAATCAAGGCATAGAGCTGCTTGCCACCGCACTGAGGCGCGAGGCATGGGCGCCTGACGGACTGGTCGAAGCGGCTTCGGTCGTCGGCGCGCCGACGTTGCAAATCGGTGTGCAATGGCACCCCGAATGGCACGCCTCAACTGATCTCCTGAGCCAGCGACTGTTCACGGCTTTTGGAGAGGCGTGTGTTGCGTACTGCCAAACGAAGAAACATTAGAGGCGGATTGTGACGTTTCAAACCAAGCGCGGTCCGCCCAGGTCGAAAGGTGAGTCTTCCGGAACTGATGGACAAGCGTGGTCCGGGGGGCGGGCCGCGCCGCCCCGCCCGCAGAGCACGGGTGGGCGATTGACAAGACGCTTCGCTCTGGGAGTTCTCTTTGTGGCGCTCTATGTCGTCCTGAGCGCGGCAGGCGAAGTTTATGCGGCATCGTATTTTCAGCGGGCGGATGCGTTCGTCGCTCTCCTCGTGTCCTTTGCCGCGGTCTGTCTGACATTTAATCTGCTGGCAGGTCACGAGAGAGGAACGGCACGGGTTGCGAAGTCGGCGCTCCTGGTGTTTGTGTCGCTCAATGTCGTGACCGCGATCAGTTGGATCGGGTTGTTTATCGGCCTGAAATACACCGAACCGGCGATCGTCGTCGCGTTCATGGTGGCGCTAGGACCCGCTGCGACGGTGTGGTTAAACGCGCTGATCAGGCGCCAGGGCGTCCCTCCAGCATCCGATATCGTCGTGAGCGTGACGATCGCGGCAGTTGGAAGTTACATGATATGGATCTCGGAAACCGGCAACGCCGGGGTGGAGTGGGGAGCTCGATCGTCCTTCGGCATCGTCTTGGCAATCGTGGCCGGCCTATCGCTCGCTCTTACAAATATACTCGTCAAGCTGCTATTCGACCGCGGATTTTCGGGTCGACAGGTGTTGGCGCATCGTTTTTACGGAACGATCCTTTTGCTGCTTGGACTGGTCGACCATTCCTCCATCGTGCTCGAGATCTCGCAGCATTGGCTTGCAATCGCGACGATTGGGCTATCCACGATCATCGTTCCATTGCTCTTGTTCCAGGAGGGTATTCGCCGCGTCGAACCCTTCACGGTCAACATGGTCCTATCCACCGCTCCTGTCATCACGTTTCTGTTCCAATACTTCGATTCTCGTATCGTGCCTTCGCCGCATACGTTCGTTGGAAATGTTCTCATCACGGCTGTTGCCGTCGGCAACGTCTGTTTGCAGTACCGGAGGTCCGCATGAACGAGCGAAATTGTGTAATCGTCGACGCATATTCGACCGGCCGCTTCTTGCCGGAAGAGTTCAAGCGGTATGGAATTTCAACAGTGCATGTGATGTCGGCTGCACAGATTCCGTCGATCTTTCAATCGCATTTCAATGCGAATCTGTATGATGAAGTCATTCGCCCACCCGAGCGCATAGGGTACGACGAGATTGTTGAATATCATCTTCGGGCTCTCCAGGGCAGGGAGCTGGAGTTCGTCATAGCGGGGTGCGAGACAGGAGTTGAGCTGGCCGATTCGATCTCGGAGCGGCTGGGCTTGCCTTCAAATGGCACCGCCCTTTCGGCCGCCCGACGGGACAAATCGCGCCTGTCTGAAGCGTTGGCCTCAGCAGGCGTGCGATCGATCAGACAAGTGGTGTCCGACAATGCTGAAGTGATCGCAAGATGGAAGCGTCAAGAGAGCTTCGATGAGCTTGTGATCAAGCCGCTGAACAGCACAGGCACGGAGGACGTGTTCTTTTGCTCGACGGATGCCGATATTCAGCGCGCTGTAACTGCGATCGTCGGTAAGACGAACCGTGTCGGAACGCTCAATCAATTGGCGCTTGGACAGGAGAAAATCAACGGCCAGCAATATACCGTAAATGCCGTCTCGATCGACGGCGAGACCTTCGTCACGGAGGCCTGGACCTATGACACTGTTCCTATTGAGGGCGCGTCTTCGGTCTGCTCACTCGAGCGGTTATTGGGAGGTAAGGAGCCAATCGTTCTTGAACTGTCCGACTACCTTGAACGTGCGCTGCGGGCGCTTCGGATCACCGACGGACCTGCTCATGCCGAGATCATCGTCGATGATCGGGGACCGGTTCTGGTCGACTTCGGAGCGAGGCTGCAAGGAACCATGTCGGCAAAAGCTAGGACGATGGCGTTGGGCCATAACCATTTGACGCTCACCGCGTGGCGTTACGCAGATCCCAAAGGCTTTGCTGGGTATATGAGGCGACGCGGGGTTTACAAGCGACAGGCTCATGCACTGTGCGTCTCGCTGATTTCCGACATGGGCGGTGTTGTTGCCGGCTATCCCGGACTCGATGCGATCGGCAAGCTGCCGAGCTTCGCGGACGCCATTGCGTTCGTTCCGATAGGGCAAAACCTGGTTCCGACGATCGACTTGGCGTCGACGCCAGGCATTGTGTATCTCGTGAACAACGACCTGATACAGCTTGAGGAAGATTATCGCCAACTGCGTGCGATGCGGATGGACCAGGTGTTCGATTTGGTGCCGCAGGAAGCGAACCAATGACCGGCATCTGCGACAGTTGCACGAATTCAGCCGCTGCGGCGATGATCGGCGTGAGCGACTTCGATGGCATCCTTCGTGGCAAACACGTTCTGGGTGAAGATCTTTCCGCCGGGAATAAGGTCATCAAGTTCTCCGAAGCGGTGCTCGCGTGGGATTGTTCGGACCGCGTCATTCCGGCGGGCTTCACGCAAGAGCCGCAGTCAGTATTTGGGGACGCCGATCTGCGCGTTCTGTCCGGCACCGGCCGTTCGGTGTCTTATGCCGGCGATCAATATCTCTATCTGGCTGAGTTTGCGGGCGCACATGAGAGTGTCTGCCCGCGCGGTATTCTGCGTAAAGTCCTGCAAAGGGTTGCCGACCGCGGATACAGCTGCAGCGCCGGGTTCGAGTTTGAGTTTATGCTGTTCAAGGAGAACGCCGACATAATTGAAGACAAGCCGTTCGGCCAATGGGCTCCTTTGACGCGGGGCCCATTCGGCTACTCGATTGCGCGGTCTGTCGCGCACAGGGAGTTGTTCGGTGAGATCCTGGCGCTTTGTGAGAAGTCCAGAATCCCTCTCAGCGGGCTGCACTTTGAAACGGGACCAGGCGTGATTGAAGCGTCACTTCGTCATTGTGATGCCCTGGAAGCGGCCGATCGAGCAATCATATTCAAGTCGATGATAAAAGCCTGGGCGCAGAAGCGAGGCATGATGGCTACCTTCATGGCCAAGGTTTCCGAGAAATGGCCGGGCCAGTCCGGCCATATTCACCTCTCGATGTCCTCAGATGGTCAAAATGTATTTTACGATAGTGAGGCGTTCCGCAACGTCTCTAAGCTTATGGAGCAATTCATCGGCGGGCAATTGAAATACATGAATGAATTCTGTGTGCTCGCTGTGCCGAATTTCAATAGCTACAAGAGATTGGTACCTGGTTGTTGGGCACCAATCTATCCGAGCTGGGGAATCGACAACCGCTCCTGCGCGGTACGCGTCATTCCGGGAGACCCGTCTGCACATCGTCTCGAATACAGGCTGCCCGGTGCAGACCTGAACCCATATCTTGCCCTCGCATGTGCCATCGGTTCCGGCATATTGGGTATCGAGACAAATGCGGCGCTCCCGGCTTCGATCGTCGGTGATGCAAGCGCGGAGGCCTGCCTTCCATCTGGGAGGCTGCCTCAAAGCTTGGCAGAGGCAACATATCGGTTTGCACAGTCTCCGGCAGCCAATGATGTCTTCGGTGAAAGGTTTGTTGAAGCGTTTTCTTGCTCCCGCCGTTGGGAATGGGAGGCCGTTCAACATCGGGTCACAGACTTTGAACGCCGGCGGTATTTCGAGATCATTTAGCCAGCTTGAGCTGCACAGACCGGCGCCTTCCAAGCATCAACTGATCGGCCGGTTTCAATAAGTCATCCATGTTCTCATTTAGCAGCAGGCGGACGAGCGCTCCAATTGGTGAGTTGCTCCTCCTTGGGGGAAGGGCTCCCGCGTCTTGCGGCCGATGAAGATGTCCGGCGCTGGCACTCTAAGTAATTCCGCAGCCCGCGAGAGCAGCTCACAAACGCGCCCTGTTACGTAATCTTGGAAAGCCTCATAGTGCACGCGCGAAGCGCGATCGGTGTCGGCCATGGCCGCGCTTGTTGCTTCGGCAGCGGGCGCGCTCGGTCTCCCAGCCGACGGCGTGACGCAGTACAATGCGCCGATGCATCCTATGTTGTTAAGGAACGAAGGCTTTGTTGCTCTTATCGTCCGCTCGACCTCATCGGCCAGTGTCCGATGATGAGCTGCCAGCTTGGCGAATAGCTCTTTCTTAGTCGGACTGGTTGCCAGCTTGCTGATTAGCTCACACTCTTCCGCCTCGATCCGAAGTTTTTCCAAGTGCGCCTGCATGTCCTTCATGGAAGGCCTCCCCGCAAGAGGCGGGGATCATCTCATGGGGAACCTGACGGGAACAAGCTATGACAACAGATGGCGACCGATGGAAAATGATGGGCTGAGCACATCCCGTTCGTCTAATCCGAACTAGGACACGCCAAGAATCAAATCAGGACACGGGGCCTGGATACGGATAGCGCTCTACCTCGTGCTCGTTGTGGTAAGGACACGCCCTGCGACAGATTAGAGCCCGGTGAAAAACCGGACAGACAGGCTAGCCAATATCTGCGATCCTCTCCGACATTTCAGGACGGAACAATTTTGGGGAGTTCCAATGCCCGCGTGGTCCGCAGCGGACGAACAGCGACTACTGCAATTGGTTCGAGAAACAGGCCTCACGCAGCGCGAGATCGCTCAGAAGCTCGGGCGGACTGAGGCAGCGGTGAGCGGGCGATTGATCCTTATTAGGAAGCGCGCCGCGGAGAGGGCGGATTAACCCCAAGTGCGGAGCCAATTTTTGTAAGGATTCAACGCAACGCCGCCCGCTTAAAATACATGCGAGCGGCGCTTGCTCTAGCCCCAGGAAGGTTGTTGGCAAAATCCTGATAGATACAGTTTGGCACAAAATGCAAATCGCGCGCATACCTAAGAATGGTTAACGCGTCCGTAAGAATACGGGAAAAAGTGGCAAAGCTCGGTTCCCTCGCTCGGCCCGCCTCTTGTGCGCCAAGTAGCATACGCTCACAGAGGGCCAGCTCATCCTGCGAACACGGTCAGGCTTGACCATATCGACCAGGTGGCGTGAGGCTTTCTTAGCTTCGCTGCAATGTCGTTCGTCGTTCCCCGTCGTCGGCCTTCTTCTCATCCAATAAGGCGATCCTTTGGCTTAACGTCGACTCGGCCTCGGCGGGTAATCCCCTTGCTGGGTACGCCGCAGGCTCGTGGATCATTCCCGTTGCGAGCGCGTGAGCAGCTTGGGGTTTCCTTGTAACCTGACGAGCTCCAGGTTTTCGATGCCAAAGTCGGTGAACGCCTGAACGCCATCTTCGCCGACGCCATAGACCCAGATCAAGCCGTCCTCGATCTGCATTTCGATGGCAATGTCGCTAACCCAGTCTTCGTCTTCACCAAGAGGCCTTCGCCGGTGCGATATACTTCGTCAAACGATCGGCAGCTTCATCGGCACCCACAATACAGTTTCACACTCATTCGGCTGCTTGAGGCCAAAAGAAGAGGCCGTCAAGCGGCCTGCGTTTGGTTCTACATGAATAGGGCAATAGCCATGATTGCGATGGGGCTCAGCCCGAGCGCCACGATGAGCGCACTAAAAGGTATATCACTGCCCATGACACAACTCTCGCGATTGAGGTTGAAATCCTATGCCCGGATGCTGGGTGGCCGCTAGTGCAATTTGTGCCACGGCAATTTCAAGACACGATGGGCTTCCTCTTTACTTGTGAGGCAGCTTCTCCGGGAGCGATGAGTGCTCGATGCAGCCGTGAGGCGCCGGAACTAGGTCGAAGTCTCGACTTGCGTCAGCGTCGAACCCCCTGGAGAGCGGCCAGCCTTTACCTTCGATATCGGGATTGAGCGAAATCCCTGCCGGGGATCAAAACGCCCGTCAAGTGCCCCAAGGATCCGCTCGGCGGACAGCAGTTGCCGATCCGCCTTGGCTAGACCCCTTGCTCCGATTGGCGAAAACGAACGCAAAAGGGCGGTACCGGTCGGAAGCAGATTAAGCGTCGGCTCGGAGCAGCAATGAAGAAGTCGCTAGGAACGATGCTCGCGCGGTGAGCGTTGGTCTGCGTCGCTCATAAGAAGAGCGGCATCGGCGGATGAACGTGCCCCGGCTCTTGCTCCCAAAAGGGCTGGGGACGCATTCTGGCTCGTTGACAAGCGCTTTTCCATTACGTGGGCGAGAGCGCCCTGTTGATCTATCGAAATGGTTGAAGGGTTTGTGAAGCTTTCGTCCTCGATGCCGCGGTCGTTGTTCGGGCTACTACCTATGGGTTCACTAGCTAACGTGACGACGAGGCAAAAAGGCGGGCTAAGGGATATCTGAATGTCCACGAGTTCATCGAGCGTTGGACTGACCATCGGCGAGTCTTTCGTATGAAACGCGGGTCCGAGTGAGCTAGCCAGCCGGAGGCCTGGTTGGACTGGCCTTCCGTCCTTGGCGACGGCAATCCCATTTCCTGAGTTCACTTTCATGCGTAGCCGTTCGCTCGAACTCGTGCGCGCGCTGGATACTCGGCAACCATTTTCATCGGATGGCATCCGCAAACACCACGTCCAGCGGGTCCTGTCTCTTACCTGTCGCCCTGGCTCTGCAAGATTTGCTTCATGAATTCAGCGCGCTCCTTTGTAAGTTTCTCAGCTCGATCGCCATTCTTTAGCAGTGCTGGACCCTTGCGTTCTCGATCGTAGACCATCCAGCCCGTCCTTCCCATCCGAACGAGGAATCTGGATTGCGTAGGGTGTTCGGCGTAATTCACTGGCGCCCCAACAGGCAGGTGCAATCCCACAATTGGGCTTCCGCCAGGTAAGCGGTCATTGAACTATGTGAATTTTGGCAATCGACTTTAGACGAATAGGTTTACCAGGCACATTTCCATTAGGACCGTCGCTGTGGACGGGAAGAGCAGCAAATTTTCCGCCAAGGTTAGACTGAGAAACTTGGCTCCGAGCCGTACCGCGGCTTCGCTGCGGTTCATCTCAGCGGCACGGTCGACAGCGTAGCGGCCGATGATCTTTTGCAGAGCGCCGTAGCCCTCGACAAGAATGGCCCACGCAAAGCCAGCCCAAAGTACAAATGCCGTTTGCGCTAGCCCAAAACCGACACGGAATCTAGGCGGCTTCGAACGCTGGCGCGAGGGTATCTCGCTCAACCTATCACCCTACAACGGCTGCAATAACACCGCCAGCTGCTGGTTCGTGGCGAGCGGCTCTCCTCGAACGGCCCGCTCACATTGGGCTTCTCCACGCCTTGGTCAATATCGTCGGAGCGGTCGCACACCTCGTTGCTGCACTACACTGCAAGTCGCGCGGGTCTCGTCAGATGCGAATGGTTTTCACGGAGCCAGCCCAGCCGCCGCAGAACGGACAATTGGAGTTGATCATGCCGCAAGCAGACGCTTGTAGAGGCGATAAGCGTCGATCGCATTGTTGGTCGTGTCCCAACTGATGGTGTAGCTCGGTAGAGCAAAGCCGCCTGCACGCGCGCCCCCAAACAGCGCCGTAGCGGGCGGGCGGCTTTGCGGTGGTCATCGATGATTCGTCGGTAGGGTCGGGTTGCTGACACCAACCTGATTCGAGGAACCACCGATGACCGACGAGATGATGAACCTCCGCACGCTCGTGGAGAAGACCCCTGATGCCGATCTGTTGCGCGATATGATCGGCTTTGCCGCCCAGCGGCTGATGGAGCTAGAGGTCGAAGGCCAGACCGGGGCGGCCTATGGCGAGAAGAATCCCGAGCGTCTGGCCCAGCGCAACGGCTACCGCGACCGGGTCTGGGAGACCCGCGCCGGCACCGTCGAACTGCGCATCCTCAAGCTGCGCAAAGGCTCCTACTTCCCGGGCTTCCTGGAGCCGCGCCGCATGGCCGAGAAGGCGCTGACCGCGGTGGTGCAGGAGGCCTACGTGCAGGGCGTCTCCACCCGCTCGGTCGACGATCTGGTACAGGCCATGGGCATGAGCGGGATCTCCAAGAGCCAGGTCTCGCGGTTGTGTGGTGAGATCGACGACAAGGTGAAGGCGTTCCTCGCCCGTCCGATCGAGGGCGACTGGCCGTATTTGTGGATCGACGCCACCTATGTGAAGGTTCGCCAGAACGGGCGCATCGTCTCGGTCGCCGTCATCATCGCGGTGGGCGTCAACAGCGACGGCCGCCGCGAGGTGCTCGGCATGGACATCGGCCCGTCCGAGGCCGAGACGTTCTGGACCGCGTTCCTGCGCAAGCTCGCGCGGCGCGGCCTGCGCGGCGTCAAGCTGGTCGTGTCCGACGCCCACGAGGGCATCAAGGCCACCGTCAGCAAGGTGCTCAACGCCACCTGGCAGCGTTGCCGCGTGCACTTCATGCGCAACGCGCTGGCGCATGCCGGCAAGAGCGGGCGGCGCGTGGTCTCCGCCTTCATCGCCACCGCGTTTGCCCAGGACGATGCCGAGGCCGCGAGGGCGCAATGGCGCCGCGTTGCCGACCAGCTCCGCCCCAAGGTCCCGAAGCTCGCCGCCTTCCTCGACGAGGCAGAGACCGACGTGCTCGCCTATATGAGCTTCCCGGCCGCACACAGGGCCAAGCTGCACTCGACCAATCCGCTCGAACGCGTCAACGGCGAGATCAAGCGCAGAACCGAGGTGGTCGGCATCTTTCCCAATGAGGACGCCATCACCCGCCTGGTCGGCGCGATCCTGCTCGAACAGAACGACGAGTGGGCCGTCCAGCGCGGCCGCTACATGACACTGGAAACGATCGCCCCGTTGAGCGATGATCCCACCGTCAGCCTCCCGGCTATCGCCAGCTGACCGATCCGGCCCAGGTCGGCGAACGTGGTGACCCACACTCAGCTACACCACGCAATGGGACACGATCGCATTGTTCGCAAGCATGAGCTGCCGATGCTCTCCAGCCCGCACCAATGTCATCGATATTTCTGAGAAGAAGCGGCTCTCATCGCCAGGATCTGTGATCTCGCCGGAGCGTTCGAGCAAGTCCCAGGCGATCTGGATCGACCTCTCTACGAGGACTGGCAACGATTCACTCATACGAGACAAACAGACGTCGATATCGATGGTTCCTGTTGTAAATGCCGGCGGATCGCGGCTCCAGCCGGACAACATAGCTTACCGTCGGGCAAGACGCCGCGAGGGGCGCCTCAGGACTATTGGCCCGCCGATGTCTGGACTGCCTATTCCTGCCTCTGCTGAACGTGCAATATTGGATCATGAAAGCACGAAATCGAAGCCTGCTCATCTTTCTTGTTGCCGTCGTGGGTATTGGTTGGCTAATTGGCGCAACCAACTTGCCTGGTGCATGGTATGCCGCACTGCAGAAGCCGACATTCAATCCTCCGAATTGGGTGTTCGCGCCAACTTGGACAATTCTGTATGTGATGATCGCAATCGCGGGCTGGCGCACCTACCTGCAGGAGGTCAATGGACTGGCCTTCCAAGTTTGGCTCGGACAGATGGCGCTTAATTTTCTTTGGTCTCCTATTGTTTTCCGCTTGCACAACTTGGCCATGGGGCTCTCGGTCATCATTCTGCTGCTGGGCCTGATTCTGTTTTTTATAGGCCTGCAATGGCGGGCCAATCGGCTTGCTGCGCTCTTATTTATCCCGTATGCGGGCTGGGTAGCGTTTGCATCGCTTTTAAACTTTGCTTTGTACCGCCTTAATTGAATTCCTGATGGACCTGCTAAACGCGAGTTAAGAGCCGCCGGCGGGCGGGCTCGGCGCTTTGAGCGATCCAGCCCGGCACCGGCACGCCCGGTTGGGGACGACGGCTTCGAAATTTTTCCGGTCCCTCTTGAAACCAAAATCCGCTTTGCTTTTTTGTCGCCTTCAAAGGATGGCGTCGAGGCTTGGGTGAGACGGGCACCGGTCCTGCCCGCTGCCGCTCGTAACCATCTTGCTCTTTGGAGGATTTGGCTTGCGCAGTCACGACTTTTCGTCTCTCCGGCGCTCGACCATCGGTTTCGATCTTGACCTCGCGGAAATGGCCAGCGGGCGGGCGAGGACAATTACCCGCCTTACAACATCGAGCGGATGACGACCGTTACCAGATTTCGCTGGCCGTTGCGGGCGTCGCGCCTGAGAACATCTCGATCACGCCGATCAGTCACCATCAAGGGCAGTAAGCCTGAAAAAGGCCAGCGCCAGTTCCTCCATCGCAGCATTTCAACCCGCAATTTCAAGCGCCAATTCAGCCTTGCGGACTATGTGCAGAAGCTCGAAGCCAAGGCGGCTTCTCGCATGTTGAGAGTCGGATGCATCAGCGATTGAATTCCGCAACTTCGGGCAGGCGTTCGTGATCAGCTTTCGATGACGACCACGACTTCCACCTCGCAGCCTTGCGCCATAGGCGCCCTGGTCATGCCTCCCTGCATCTGGGCCACCATCAGATTAATCAAGCGGGTTCCCAAACCGCTCTTCGCCTCGGCGGGGCATCCGATTCCATCGTCCCTCACCGTGATCACGACCTTTTCGTTTCTCTTGCGGACGTCGACTTCCACGACGCCCGGGCGCCCCTCCGGAAACGCGTACTTGAACGCGTTTGTCACCAGCTCGTTGACGATCAAGCCGACGGATGCGGCCTGCGAGCTCTTGACGGCGATTTCGTCGCAGGACACCCGTATCGCGATCGGGCGCACTCCCCGGTGCAGATCCGAAAGGCTCCCGCACAACGCCTCAAGATAAGCGGGGAGGTCGACCGAGCTGTTGACCGGCGTGTCGCGCAGGCGGTCATGAACCTTCGCGACAACCTCAATCCGCGCCAGCGCGGATCGCCGCCTGCACGGCGGGATTAGGGTCCGATCGCGCCTGCAGACGGAGGATCGACATGATCGTCGCGAGGTCGTTCCTGGTCCGGTGCGCCAACTCCATCATGAGAACGTCCGCGTAGGCCTTTGCCTCCGAGTGCTTCTGCCGTGCGCAGGGCTTCCGTTACCCCTGCAAGACATAGCCCGCTAGCGAGAAAGATCAGGAGCGGCGCGATAGCGGCGCTCGGAGGCGGAGGGATAAAGTATCGCGCCGCGAGCGCCGCGCTCGCGCCGGTGGCGAGAACGCCTGAGCCGCGATCGAAGATGACTGAGGCCAGGAAAATGGCCGGGATGAACAGCATCAGCGGATCGGGTCTCAACTGATCGTCCAGCAGGAGCTTGGCGACAAATGCCAACCCGACAAGCCCGAGGCTCAAGAGGTACCGCACCCACAGGGGATATCTGGGCGTGACGGACATGAAGCGAAGCAGGAGCCGGTCCATGGAAAAGCAACGAACCGGCTTGTCGGCGCGTTCCTGTCGCTTGCTTCAAGCGCTTCGGCCGGGCGCGCGGACTGCTGAGCCTAAACCAAAGTGGGGTGCTCTGGGCCTGCCTCTCTTCTGCTCCTGAGGAACGATTCAACAAAGCGTGAGTTCGTCCCGAAAGAACCGACCAAAAATCCAAGAGGGTAATTCCATGACGCGATCAGTGGAGGAGCTGAGGGGGGAGTGCGAGCGAAGCCGTGCCGAGTTCGCGGCGACGGTCGATAGGTTGAGGGAACGGATATCGGATACCGCTGACGACCTCCGTCACAAGGTCTCGCCCCAACACATCAAGTCGGAAGTCTCCGATTACATCAGCAACAAGACCCAGAGCTGGGTCGAGGCGCTGAAGCAACAAGCCATGGACAATCCGATGCAGGCGGTCGCTGCGGGCACCGCGGTCGCAATCCCGCTGCTGCGCCTGGCGCGCGGTTTTCCACTACCACTTCTGATGATCGGGGCTGGCCTTGCCCTGACCTCGAAGACGGTGCGCGAGCGGGCCGCGGAAGCGGCCGCACCGGTGATGGAGAAGGCGGGAGAGATGCTGGATCAGCCCGCCGACCGAGTGGACGCGCCGAGCAGCGACATGAGAGATCGGCTGAATTCGGCTCAAAGTCAGGCCAGCGACATGGCCAGCGATGCGCAAGATGCCGCTGCCGCCCTGGCCGACGATCTTGGCAAGCGGGCGGCGCAGGCCGCCGGCACTGTCGGCGATACGCTCAAGAGCGGCATGGATGCCGTCAAGGGGAGAGCGGGCGCGGTCAAGGACGCGGCGGCCACGGCGCCTGCAAAGGCCCGGCAGGTCATCGGCGACAATGCCGCCTTGATCGCCGGTCTTGGGATCGCGATCGGCGCCATCCTTGCCGCGGCTCTTCCCGAAACAACCGCCGAAGCCAAGGCGATGGGCCCGGCGAGCGACAGCGTGAAACGGGCGGCGGGCGGGGCTGCACAATCCGGTTTCGAAGCAGCCAAGGATGCGACGATGTCGGCGGCCGACGCGGCGGCAAGAAGCGTCGGCGAGGCCGATCTCGGCGGGCACGCCAGCCGCATGACAGAAGACGTGGCCGCCAGACTCAAAGAGGCTGCCGATGACGTCGTCAGGGCGGCCTTCAGTCCTTCCCCAAACCCGAACACTTGAAAGAACGATCATGAGCGATGTGGACCTGACTAAAGAGACGAATTTCACGCAGAACCAGAATACCGGCCCTTCGCAGACCCTGAAGGACCAGATGGCCGATGCCGGCGCGGAGGTGAAGCAGCGCGCCGGCGACGCCCTCCGAGCGTCGACCGATGTCGCCAGCGACAAGTTCAAGGAAGCGGCTGACGCCGCCAAAGACGTGGCTTCCGGGACAGTGGACCAGATCGAGGACCAGGCGCGCGACAAGCAGCGGTCGGGTGCGGACTTCATGGCGCGCCTTGCCGATAACATTCGTGAAGCGGCGCGCGCCTTCGAGAGCGATGCGCCGTTTGCTGCTCGTGGCATGACTTCCGCCGCCGAATATGTCGATGACGCGGCCGATAAAGTCCGCGACGGAAGTTTTCGCGACCTGGTCGACGGCGCCACCGATTTTGCGAAGCGGCAGCCGGCCGCGTTTCTAGGGATTTCGGTCCTTGCCGGTTTCGCGGCAGTCCGTTTTCTGAGGGCGTCGGGCGGGCGTTCCTCATCTTCGAAACACCGCGAACAATCGTCATCCTCGCAGCAAAGCAACGTGTCATGAGCATCCAAAACGATATCAGGACAAGTCAGAACGATCTTAGAACCATCTCGACGCTGCTCGGCGACGCGTTGTCGCAGTTCGCCAAACTGTTCCAGAACGAGGTGGATCTCGCCAAAGCCGAGTTAGGCGAAAAGGTTCAGAAGGTCGGCAGCGCGCTGGTCTTCATCGCCGGCGGTGTCCTCCTGGTGATCCCAGCCTTGGTGATGGCGCTGTTCGCCCTATCGGCGGCGATGATCGGCGCAGGATGGTCACAGCCGCTCTCCTATTTGACGTCGGCGATCGTGGCCGCGGTGATCGCGGGTATACTGTTCGCGATCGGCATCAACCGGCTAGATGCCCGCGGTCTGGTGCCGCGGGAAACCATGCGGCAGCTCGATAAGGACAAGGATACCGTGAAAGGGATGGTGCGATGAGCAGCACGCAGACGAGTTTTTTCGATAGTCTCGTAACGGCGGTGCGGGAAAACCCGCTCGCCGCAGCACTGATCGGAGGCGGTGCGGTCTGGCTGTTGGCAGGCGACGAGAAGCTCAAGAGCGCGACGCGATCGGCGACAGCGGGGGCTTCGCCGATCGTTGATCTCGGCGCGCGCAATGTTCGCGCGGCCGCGTCCGGGCTCCAAAGGACCGCTGCGCCGCCGACCGCGCCAGAAATGGATCATGATGACGCCACGGGCTTCGGTGAAACCACACGCGAGGCCGCTAGCGCGGCTTCAGATGCCATGTCGGAAGCGGCGGACAAGATCAAGGATCGATTCGACGATGGCGTCGCCTATGCGCGCGAGAACCTCAGCATGCCCGGAAAAGAGGCTTTCACGAAAGCGCAGTCATCGTTGGCAGGCATGCTTGACCGGCAGCCGCTCGTCCTCGGTGCCGTGGGCTTGACAATCGGTGCGGCAATTGCGGGTGCGTTCCAGACTTCCGACATCGAGAACGAATGGGTGGGCGAGCTCAGCGACGATATCAAAACCGACTTGAACACGCGCGCCAGCGCCGTATCGCAAAGCCTGCGCGAAGCCTCCGATACGCTGAGCGCCGAAGTCGGCGACGTCGGCGCCGAAGCCATCGATCGGGTGAAGCAAGCTGGCATCGATGCTGCGAATGCGGCACGGGAAAAGGTGAAGTCGCCATAAGCCTGAACCGAACCGGAGAAGCTGCAATGTGGTGGACGGTCGCGAAAGAGGCGGCGACCGGTTGGTCGAGCCACAAGGATGCGCGGCAGGGCGCCGCCCTTGCATACTACTCGGTGTTTTCCTTGGGTCCTATTATCGTGATCGCGATTGCGATCGCGGGGCTGTTCTTCGGCTACGACGCCGTCACCTCACAAGTCACCTCCTCCTTGAAGGACATGCTCGGGGACACCGGAGCCAAAGCAATCGAAGCGATGCTGGCGGGAGCCAGCCGCCCCGCCGAGGGCATTCTGGCGACGGTTCTCGGCCTCGGCGCCCTTTTGTTCGCCGCGATTGGCGTCGTCGTACAGTTGAAGGACGCGCTCAACGTCGTGTGGGAGGTCGAAGAATCGGAAGAGAGCGGGATTTGGCATTTCGCCCGCAACTACGTGCTATCGTTCGCCGCCGTTTTGGCCCTCGGCTTTTTGCTGCTCGTTTCGCTCCTGGTGACCGCATGCCTGGCCGCGGCCGGCAAATTCGTAGCTCCCTACCTGCCGGAGGGCTTGCTACATGTCGTCAGTACGTTGGTGTCGTTTGCCGTCGTCACGATAATGTTCGCAATGATGTTCAAATGGCTACCGGATGTTTTGGTCGCTTGGCGCGATGTCTGGCTCGGTGCGCTCCTGACGGCTTTGTTTTTCGAAGTAGGGAAGGCTGCGATCGGCCTCTACATCGGCAAGCAAGGTCTGGAGTCGACCTACGGCGCGGCTGCCTCGATCGTCGTCGTGCTGATCTGGGTCTACTACACCTCGCAGATCATCCTGATGGGCGCGGAGATCACCCACGCCTACGCCAAGCAGCGCGGTTCGGTCAAGCCACGAGAGCGAAGCAATCGCACGAACGTGCGACCACTCTCGCAGCCGGCGCGTCAGAGAGGCGAGCAAGCACGGCGTTCCAAGAGCGCGCCCTGAGCGAAGGCAACCACACCGGGCACTTATCCGGCCGGTCGCGAGCCGAGGCCGTCGAACGTGTCAATCCGACGAGAACTTCCTGTCTGCCGGCCTCCGTGTCGAAGGGCCTGACCATAGACGCAATTGCGTGCGATATGTCTCCGGGACGGCGAAGACGCCCTGTACGTCGGGATTTGATAGCATTCCCGCGACGGGTTCGACGTCCGCCGCTCCGTTGTCGAGACGCGGCGCAGGAGATATGGCCGGATCGCTCGCAGGCCAGCGTCGGGAAGTCCGAGGCGTCACCCCGACCGAGTCAAGTCGGGAGGATCAAACAGCGGTTCCGCGGGGTAGCCTGTTGTCTTGGCCGCCTGCTGACGCCAGTGGAACTTTGCAGGTTCCGTGCCGTTGCTGTCCGGCGAGATGATCATGAGGACTAAAAAGCAATTGCAGGAACAGCAGAGCGGTCCCGCAAAGTTCTTCGGCGCCTTCGCGAGCCGGACGGCGCAAGCCGCGGGGCATGCCTCGACGTTTGCGCTCGCCGCGGCGGTCGTCATCATTTGGGCTGTGACCGGACCAGTGTTCGGCTATTCGGATACGTGGCAGCTCGTCATAAATACCGGCACGACGATCGTCACCTTCCTTATGGTTTTCCTTATCCAGAATTCGCAGAACCGCGACAGCGCTGCCATGCAGGTAAAACTCGATGAGTTGATCCGCGTCGGCGCCGCCCGAAATTCTCTGGTCGGCATTGAGCACCTGACCGATGAGGAGCTCGAACAGCTGCGCAAGACCTGCGAATCTCGCGCGAAAGCGGAGAAAGCCGGCGAGGACAGCGTCAAGGCGACGGGGCGAAGGGCCCGGCGCGCCGCCGAACGGGCGGCTGACTAGTGGAGGACGCTGCGCCATCCGATCACGCCTCGGGCGCTTCGGCACGAAATATTGAGGCGATCCTGCGAATTGAAAAGGAGGACGAGGAGCAACTCCTCCTCCATCATCGCGCGCTTCACGCCGTCGGCCGTTTCGTCGGCACGCCCTATTTCTTTGCGATCCAGTCTTGCGGCGTAGGCCTGTGGCTGTGGATTAACACGCTCGCACCGAAAGCCAGCTGGCACTTTGATGAATATCCCTTTCCGCTTCTTTCCCTCGTGCTTGCGCTTGAGGCTGTCCTTTTGACGTCCTGCGTCCTGATCCGGCAAAACATCTCGGATCGGGCTTTCGAGCGGCGCAATCACCTGGAGCTGCAGATCAACCTGCTGGCCGAGCGGGGGTCGACGCTATCAGCCCCCGCAGCGCCGCGATCAATTTAGGCGGAGCAGAAGGCTTCCTGAGAAACCGAGCCTCTTGCGGCAGCACTGGGTGCTGATCCAGCTCATCGGAAACGACCGACCACCAGCCTGATCGGCCAGCTGTCGCGGATTGCGGCCGTAATCCCTACCGTGTAAAGGCCTATCTGCGTGCGGCCACCAGCCTGTCAGCGTTGTCGCAGCAGCGGGGAGGCTCATCGAAGCAGGCGCGCTCTCCAACATTACGGGCATAGGCGATGCCATCGCCGATATGGTTGCCAAACTTTACGAGACCGGCTCGCATCCGAGCCTTGAGAAACTCCGCAAGAATGTGCCTCGATTGAAGTCCTGCTTGGGCATCGTGGGAGGCCGTCTGGACGAACAAGGATGAGGGCGCGTGGACTATTCCCAAAGGTCCGATTTTTGAAGTGAAGCTCCGCCGCAGTTAAACGCGAGTTCGCGGAAGAAACAGGTCATGTGCCGCCTAGCATTTTCATAGCACTGAGGGAGGCAAAGCAGCTCGGCGGCAAATTCGTGCATGGCTGGGCGTCGGCGAGCCGTTGGAGTGCGGTCGAGTTTCAAAGCAGCTGCTTTGAAATGGTGTGGCGCCACGGACGGCTGCAGCGCTTTGCAGAGTTCGACCGTGTCGCATGGTTGGGCGTCGAAGAGGCGTGGGTGAAAATCCTGAGGGGGCAGGCGATCTTTCTGGATCGCCTGCTAGAAACCTGTCAAAAGTGGCGTCGTTCAAGCTGGAGTCGCGCTTGGCATCAGTCAGGCGTCTTCCTCTTCGTTCTCGGCTTCAACGTTGACAACTGACTTGGCGATGCCCGTCAGGGTCTTGTCAGTCTTCTTTTCTTCGGTCAGGGTCTCTTCAAGTAGCTGGACCGCTTCATCGTAGCCCAGCTCTTCAGCCCATGTGGACAGTGTGCCATACCGCGAAATCTCATAGTGCTCGACGGCCTGGGCGGCTGCGACAAGACCGGCATCGAGCGCGGGCATTCCCTTAAAGTCCTTCATGATCTCGGAGCCTTCTTCGGCGATGCCGTTGATGGCGGCGCAGGTTTTGCCGCGCGCGGGCTTGCCGATGATCTTGAATACGCGGTCGAGCCGCTTAACCTGGGCTCTCGTCTCGCGCTCATGCTGCGTGAACGCCGCCTTGAGGTCGGGCGACTGCGCCGCCTTGGCCATCTTCGGAAGGGTTTTGAGGATTTTGTTTTCAGCGAAATAAATGTCCTTTAGCGTCTCGTGGAAAAGGTCTTCCAGCTTCTTCGGCTTCCTAGCCATGCGGTGCTCCTCATAAGTGGCGCACAACAACAATTGGCAGGGAACCCGGTTCCAATTAGGACCATAGCGGACCCTCGGCCGAGCGCGCGTCATGGGTTACGGAGTCGGAAGCAAGAAGGCCACTGGGAGGGGCTTCTGGCGGTACTGACTGCTTGGCCGATTTGGTTGCCAGCTGCAGGAACAACGATTTCGAGGTTGGGTTGGTCTGACGTCATTCACAAACCTGAGGAGGAAATTATGGGTTTCGGCAAAGGAGCGCTTCTCTGGCTGATTGGCATACCGCTTCCGATCATCATTCTTCTTGCAATCTTCATGCATCACTGAGGTGCGAATGTCTGGTTTGCCTCAGAAGCTCTGCTCGGGCTGCAGTAAGATGAACATGCTGGGTCCGATAAACGGCATTTTCCGATCAAGCATTTTCAGCTAGGTGCAGAACATTCGCGGAAAGCGATAGAAAAGATCAGCCGAAGGCGCGCGGTATGCTCGCGATCTCAGGAGCGGGGCCCGCGCGCTTTCTTTTGGGTGCGATGCTTCTGAGTTCAAGAACTGCACCTTCCGCGCGCTCATCTTCTCGCATGCCAAGACAAACGAATGGCGCATTTCGCCGGAGCCGTCCATTCGGGAACGTCGTCATGCTAACCCGGGTCGGTCGCCTTGCTAGCGCCGTCAGGTTTGGCCGGGACCGCTCCGATAGCCCGCGTCGATATTCTTGCTAAAATCTATCACGCCACGTCCACCTGCTGCCGGGCTCGGCGAGTTTCTGGCGACAACCCTCGAGCACGCAGGAACTAATGGGTCTCGCTCTGTTGGAGCTGGCTTTCCGGGATTTAAGACAATGGCGAAGGACGATGAACTTCGGTACGGGCCGCCCGGTGAGAGCGAGGTTCATATCTGCGTCGATATGCAGCGAATGCTCGCTGAAGCCACCGACTGGAAGATGCCGTGGCTCCCGCGAGTTCTCCCGAATATCCTCGCCGTCACAGCTGCCCATCCCGAGAGAAGCTTGTTCACTCCTTTCATTCCGGCCGGCAAGCCGGGCCAATGAGCGGGTATGTGGCGGCACGACTCCGAACCGTGGGGGCGATGACAATCGACAGCATCGGGCCAGAGGTGGTGGGATTAGTCCCCGACCTCGCGAAGTTTGCTCCCCCGGCCCGCACTTTCGACAAACACGTTTATTCGCCGTGGAAAGGCAGCGATCTTCATCAGCAGCTATGCAGCGATGGCATCGATACGGTCATCATTGCCGGCGGAGAGACGGATATCAGCGCCAATTAAGCTGAGGTGCATGCCCCGTCGCGGCCGGGCGCAACGATGGAGCGCATGATCGCAGCCATGGCCCGGAGCGGACCGCGGTGTTCTGCTGAATGACCCTCTTAAGGCCGGTCGCCTCAAGGTCGGCCTAAGGCCATGCCGGGCCGACCTTCCCGAAGTCGTCAGCGCGCGACCGGGAAGACGGTCTGACCAGGCAAAGAGACCATCGAGGGTGTCCAACGGGACCAGCGCATAACGCAACTCCACGCAAAACCAAGAGCCAAGTTTGGCTTGGGTACGTCAAGTCGAATTGCTACAGCTTGCCGGCCCACCGTCGCATAACCAATCCGCAGCGAGGCCCCGTTGTGGGGTCCTACGGGGCCTCGCCTTGCACGGTAGGGGTTCTCAGCCTGGAGAGAGCTGAGACGCCAAGTGAAACTGTCTTCGGCAATCCCGTCAAGGGGCAGGAAAAACGGCTCTTTTGCTTTCCAAAGTTCACACGGGTTATTTCCGGAACCGGCGTCGTTTGCATTATCCGAGCAATAGGGCAGGCAATTTTTATTCCGTATTCCTTCAGCCCTAAAACGACGACCGCTGCCTCTCGGTGGACAGCGGTTCGGGCGATCCGGCCTGGCGCCAGCATGATCCGGATGCTGGGGCCTTTTTGTGAATAGGAACGAAGCGCATGCCGCGGCATCGGCCGCCTGTTCGGTGCCGCACCGCTACTGGCACTGAGACGCCCAGCCTCACACTGGCCCCAGCTTCGCAGTTGGGGCTCTTTCTTTTCGGCCAACAGGTCTTTGCCGACTTGGATTCGCTTGGCGTCGGATCGGCCTCAGCTACCTTCTCGCTGGGGCCGTTTCCTTCCGGGAACAAGCAGTAGCCCGCGAAGTTATCTCTCCACGATGGAGTGGGACTACTTAACGGCTTCGGTGCTCCCCAGTGCGCCGGGGCCGTTCGTTTCTAAGGTGGGACCATGTCGGAAGAAGGCCGCGATTGGACCTCATTATCGTTTTTCTCAGCATTGCCGGCGCAGTGCTGTTGTTTGACCTTATCTTCTAGCCCCTCTGTTGTCCATTCGAGGACTAGCCAATACGTCTTTGCCGGCTTCGTGGACTTATAGTAGGTGCCGCTTACGCGCTTCTGAGCCGGTCACGATCGACGGCGCATTCAATCCCGGCCTTCCATTCAGCGGGTGCGCCGCTCGATAAAGGGGCGACCCGCTCGCCAGGTCGCGAACCAGGCGGGGCCCGCTTTAGTTGGAAGCAGTGCGCCTGTGAAGCCGGGCTTCATTAAACCCGCTCGCGCGCCTGCGGAGCAAGGCTCACTTGGGGAACCACCTGCACGAGATCAATACGATGGCTAGCGTATCCAGCTCCATATTAACGGCGGGCGCCGGAAAGCTTTTCCCGACTGGAGGAAGCGCAGAAGTCAAGCCGCTCGTTTCATTGCTCACAAGACGCCGAAACTGCAGCCGATGCTGATGGGCCAAAGGTTTGATCACCATTGTGGATTGCAAGAGTTTAGAGGGCTTCGTCATACAGCTGCTATAAAATCATCATGCGTGAGTACGAGCGGCTTTTGGTCACTTGAGCTTGAGAACATGGCCGCGGGCCTGACCCGGGCCACAAGCGCGGCTACGCGGAGAAGACCGCCGCAATTTTCGACCGTTAGGTAAAGGATATTGTTGGATCAGGTGTTCCGCCGCAAGCTCCCTGAAGGAGACGCTGGGAAAGAGCGATGTTGATCTGCCGATCAAGGAGCTGCCGAAGGAAAGCCTCCGGTGGTCTGACGTCGCTCTCCCTCCCGAATAGGCGCCGCCGTTCTAGGCTTGCGAGATCGTCTGCGCGTCATGTCACCATGGCTCTCACCCTCTTTGGTCAACGAGTTACTTGAACTCGGCCCGGACGGTTCTAATTCAATGTATAGCCGAACCGAGCTTCGGCCAATTGGAGCATGATAAGAGGCAAGCGCGTAAGCGCTTAAGAAGTTGAGGAAAGGGACATGAGAAAGCTTGCTTTTGCAGTCGTCGCGGCGGCAACGCTCCTCATTGGAACGGTTGCGCCGGCTTCGGCCCATTGGCGTCACCATGGTTGGGGCGGTCCGGGTATTGGCCCCGGGCTTGCTCTCGGGCTGTTCGCTGGAACATTAGCGGCCGCCACCGCACCCCCGGTCTATTATGGACCGGTCTACGGCCCGCCACCCTACTACTACGGCCGCCCGTATCGGGTCGTCCGCTACTATCGGCCGGTTTATCCCTACTGGTACGGCTGGTGACGAGGAGAAGGCGCGGTTCCGGCCGGGCCTTCTGTCAATTCCCGCGATACGTCGCTCGCTGCGCGAGAGGAAACTCTCGCGCGCGAATTCATTTGCTCCCGCAAAAAGCGTGCTTCGCGCGTTCGGGGAGTATGTCGAGGGCGACGGCATGTGCTGGGTCGGTATCCCGTCGCCGGCGGCGGATTGCGACCTATCGCAGGATTCGGTCCGCCGGCGGCTTGCCTGGCTCGAGGAGATCGGCGCGATTGACCGCACTTGACGAGAACGGCCGCCGCAATGGCGATGGCCGCGGCAAGCGCACCACGGATCCGATCCAGCTGCCGGTCGATGCCGGTATCGCGGCGATCGAGGCGCGTGCTGCCGGTCGTGACGTCGACGAAAGCCAAGTAAACTCAACGGCGATTAGCCCTAGCTGCTAGCAAGGGCTAAAATCCAGTCCCGAAACGATTGGGACTGCGCTAGCCCTCGGCCAACGCTGGCAGCTGTGCGACCACCTAATCTCTGAACCTGAACCGGAAGATCCCCATAAATCCCCTCGGGGCGATTTCCGGAGATCACAAAACGATCGAAGAAGGCGAGACGGTCGAGTTCGCAGCGGCATTCCAGAGCTATGTCGACCATCCGGTCATGCGGCGACTTTTGCAGCGAAGTAGAAAATGTTTCTGGCCTGGTTCAGCGCTGGATATAAACGCGACTGTCGGGACGACGTTGCGGACCTTTGCGCTCGCCAGTGTCCGACGGCGTTAAACACCGTTTGATGAACGCACGAAACCGGCCTTACCGACAGCGCACCTAGCTATTCTGTCGGCGGGAACGGTTTGGAAGCATCAACCACCACTTCCGGCAACGCAAATGATCCGCGCATTTGGATTGATACATCAGCGCAGGTTACCGCGCGATCATCCAATACGAGCACGTCTTACCGCTGCTTTACGCGCGGATGGTTGGAGGGATAAAGCTGATGGGATTCGTAGAACGAAACAGCGTTGGTTGGATGGTTTGTCTGTGAGCAACCGGCGCCGATGGTGACCGAGCAGATCGTCGACGACCCGGCGGTGATTGGTTTTCTTAATCCGCCGGCTCCGGTGCCGTCCTCCTGCTACCGAACTCGGCTTGAAACGGGCCTTTTGACGAGCTCGGCACATGGGCCGCGGCTCAAGGTAGTGATCGCGGCGAATGCGAACGTCCAGGACGATTCGGATCTCGCGAACCGAAATCCGCCGCGTAGATTCTCTGGTCCAGCACATGATCGCGGTCGTCGGCCTCTCCGACGCACAAGTGGACCAGCTGCTAGTTCGGGCAAACGCCCCGTCTGACTGGGTCGCGGAACGAAAGCTAAATTGACTAATTTGAAGGTAGAAGCTCGATTTACTCTCCGCGTCGATGTGATTGACTACCTAGTTCAGAAGCGCGAAGCTCGCTGTCAGGGCGCTCGCGGGATTGTTTTCAATCATGAAGATGCTTACGGAATACTTGGAACGCGCCGTTGAGTTCGAGAAGTTAGCGGTCACTGAGCAGAATGGAGCGTTCAAGGCAGAGCTGTTAAAGCAAGCCTCGGCATACCGACATCTGGCAGAGATGCGTGCGGCGAAATATGGTTTGCCGAAACCAAGCCCTCCAGAAATCAAGTGAGACTACCTACGCTGGAGCCCATTAAAAAGGCCGGAAACGACGAAGCCGCCGACCATGCTGCGCTCGCCATAAAGGCGCTTCGCAAGGCAGCGACCGGACAGCCCGCCGTGCAGCTTGCGCGCCAGCTTTTTCGCGGCCTGCCTCGTAACGCCGCAAGACTTCGCCAGCGCCTTCAGGACCCCGGCTCTTGCTCCCGAAGACCCGGGGCA
Organism: Bradyrhizobium sp. C9; assembly: GCF_002532045.1. GTDB lineage: Bacteria > Pseudomonadota > Alphaproteobacteria > Rhizobiales > Xanthobacteraceae > Bradyrhizobium. Next base: position 93,009 of record NZ_NWTG01000001.1, read on the forward strand.
TATTCTCGATCAGTTTGGAGCGGTCCCGGCCGGCACCTCGCTGGGGCCGTTTCGCTTCGGGGAACAAGCAGCAGTCCAACGACGTTGAGTAGCCACGTGGGACTACTTGCCGGCCTCAGCAGTCTAAGCTGGGGCCTTTTTTGTCAGGGGACGGTTTTCGCGAGTTGTAAACAGCTTCGCCAAAATCTCAGCCTGCTCTTTTGTCAGCTTCTCGGCGAACGCCCCGTTCTTTTCTATCTGAGCCGGCCCTTTGAGTTCGCTATCGTAGACCATCCAGCCGTTGCCACCCTGCCGAACGAGGAAACGTCCCCGCATCGGGCGTCCAATAAATTCCATCTGCAACCACCATCTGCGAAATACGAGCTTCGTCGATTAGCTCGAAGGATGGAGCGTCGGCATTGAACTATGTGAATCGTGACGATCAACTTTGGACAAGCACCACCTGGCTTCCGCGGCGAACTGAAAACGGCCCCAACCAGGGGGCCGCCAACCCGAGCGATACGGGTTTTCCTCCAGCAGTCGGGGGGCGCCTGAACAAGCTGGGGGCGGTGAGCCGACTCGTCGCCAAGCCGATCGTTCCTATCAACGAGGACCAGGATCATCGGAGATACGAGTATGAAATTGGACAGACGGCCAAAATCGAATCTGCAATCATCTTTGGCATCTGATGAGGAAATGATTCGGAGAAGCCATGCCGGTATGGTCGCACGAGGACGAACTGAGGTTATTGCAGTTGGCGCGAGAAACCGATCTGACGCAGCGCGAGATTGGTCAGAAGCTCGGGCGTTCGGAGTCGGCCGTAAACCTACGTCTAGCCATGCTAAGGAAGCGTGCCGCCGGGAATAAATAGGGCAACGTGAAACGGGAACCAGGCGGCCAACTGTGGGTTTTGGCGTGCAGGTAATCATGGCAACTCGCATCGGCGCGCGCCTCACTGCGCTGCTGCAAATGATTCGATGACGGACGTCACGCATTTGACTCCAGGTGGCTTCTATTGGGTCCTTGTGCGCTCAAGCACGAAGCATCCCGAGTGGCAGCCGGCGCGTTGCGCTACTTGCCAAGGCGACGGCGTGAAGTGGGACTTCATCGGCTTCAATAGCGACGTCGGTCATCATTTCGTCGAGGTCGTCGACATCGGCCCAGAACTATCATCCTAAACGCTCGTGTTAAAATGCCCAGGAAGACTAGCGACAGCCCTGCTATCGATCCGCTGCGCGGATTCCCCATTTCTGTACAACCGCTGCGGCCCTGTCCCTTCTGCGGCGGTTCGGAAGTTTGGATCCACAGCGACATTGACCCAAAATTTGTAGTCTGCAAGGAATGTTCAGCTTTCGGTCCCAATGCGCCGACCGTTAGGCAGGCGGCCGAGCGTTGGAACAAACGAACCACCCCCTAAAGCCGAAGAACGGCGGAAGCGATTACTCGCTGGGACCGTTCGGGAACAAAGTTGCAACCGCGGCGTTTCGCGACCGCTTGGTTTGAGTGGTTTCCTTGGCCCCAGCTTGTATCCCTCGCTGGGGCCTCTTTGCGCGCATCAGACAGGCCGTCCGAAATAGGAGTGGCCCCGACAACCTTGGGGGCCTGCGGAGGCCGATGTCGGGGCCACTTGCCAGTCCCGCGTCGGGATTTGGCCTCAGAATGATTCTACAAGTTTCTAGACCTCGCAAGTAGGATCCCCGCTGTCTCTGCGAAGAGGTCTTTGCTTGGCTGCAGCATCGTCACGAAAGTTCAGCTTTCGCGGTACCCAAGGTGCTGGGGCCTTTTCTATACGGCGTAGGAACGAACGTGGCCGAGTCTTGTTTATCGGACGCTCAGATGCCGCCACTGCCCCCCGACTGCATCTGGGCATCAGTAGTGGCCCCAGCCAGTCCCCTCGCTGGGGCCGTCTCTTTAGAGGAGCAAGGTCGACAACTGAAGCGGCCTTACTCCCCATTTTCTCGATGTGCCTTGATTTCTGCGCGCGCGCTGGCGCTGTCCTGGATGGATTTCCGCAGATCTGCCAGCTGCGCGTCCCGCTGATCGGCGAGCGTTTTTCGTTGTATGCGCAACGCTTGACTTTCGGCGATAGCAAGCTGGGAGCGCGCGAACAGTGGATCGATCATCGGCAAGCTGTACTACAGCGCCTAAGTTCCGGCCCTGTCTTAGGATACGTCCGATTTTCTATCGTTGATCCCGTATCTGCTTTCCTCTTTGGGAAAGGGCTCATGGGATTTTCGGCCCGCAAACGTATCCGGCACTGGATCATTGAGGAGTTTGAGCGAGTGCTCGATTAGCTCGCGTGCCTGACCGGCGAGCTTTTCAAACCACATTTGGTCAGGACGATAGTTGCGCTGTTCGGCCATAGCCGCGCTCCCTGTTGTGCAGGCGGGAGCGCTATCGGTCTCTCAGCCACCGACGCCTACGGGCAGAGCCTCGGCCGGTGATGAGGGTAAACTACCTCAGGACGTAACGGTTCAATATTGAACTTAATGCTTGGGTCGAAACGACAAATGCCGCGCGTTTGTAGGCGGCCTTACCTCAGTTGGTCCGCCTACTTGAGCGCACAGCGCGGCCAAGCGGTATAAGACTAGGCCGCGCACGTACATTTGAGGCGCGGCCCTAGTGCGCAATGAGAGCGGTCAGCAACAGCACTGCAATAAGCAAGGAACCGCCGAAAATCGCGATAGCGAGACAGACACGCGCCGGGATCGAATAGGGATCGAAATGGGGCTGTTCAAGCATGGCGCTCTCTTAAGCCTGCAGGCGGGGAGCGCGATCGGTCTCTCAGCCACCGGCGCCTACGGGCAGAGCCTTGGCCGGGATGTTTAGACAATGCTCCGGATAGCTAGAGGTTGCAAGGAACCTCTCAGCCTACTTGCGCAGCAGCACAACCGACAACTCAGGCGAACAGGTCTTTGCCCGGCTGCAGCATCCTCACGAACGTCCCGCCCCTTGGTGTACTGTAAGCCGGCCCAGTACTCGGCCGGCGTCGCCTTTGTCCTGGTAGATCATCGGATAGTTGATCGTCTCAATGTAGATCCGGTCGTCCTGGATCGGTTCAAAGGCGCGGGCGTGCTCCATGATCCGGCGGGCAGCCTTTCTCCGGGTCCGCCCAGCGCCGGTCTTCCTTCATCTTCATCGTCGAATTCCATCCCGCCTTTGTGCAGCATAGATGTGAGGGGTGTGAATCTGGCTTTCGGCGGGACGGGGGCTATCAAACGTCGCGCCGCAGGGACAGCGCATCAGCGACGACGGCAGTTGAGAAGGCAGCTTTTCGCCGCGGTCCCACATGGCCTGCTTGCGCGCGATCCAATCGCGATGATCGCGCCAGGCCTGGAAATTCGCTTTGGTTAGGGGCGGCAGCAACTCGCCCCATGCCACTTCGAACGCCGCGCGCGCTTCAGAAAGGTCGCGGCCGGGCCTCCGCTCGACCGGTCGCAGCCCGGATGAAAGCCGCATTCCATTCCCACTGATCGGCATGGTTCGGTGCGCCGGTGCGCAGCCCGATTGAGCCAACGACGACGTCGCTATAGAGGATGTTCCATTTCTGCCCGGCTGCGGCTCTGTCGCGCCGACGCATGAGCTCGGTCACGTCGCATCTCCGGTCGGGAAGCGCCGCCACAGCTGCAGCAGCTCCGCGGCCGGCCGCTTGCCCGCCGTACTGCACTTCACGTAGCGCAGGCGACCGGCGAGATCGCGCACATTGGTTGTCGGAACGTGGCGCAGCGCGGCTAGGCGCGACCGCGCGCGGTGTCTTGCACCGCGAGCAATTGATTTCGAGCCACGGATAGCCGGCTTGATGGCCTGGTCGATCGACGGCGATGCGTCGACCGGGCCCGCCGTCGGCGCAGATCTTTTTGTTCCAGCTCTGGCAGAGCAGATCGTCGGCCTCGCAGATGAGCGCCTCGCCGGCGGCGCAATCCATTTAAACTTAGCCGTGCCGCACCGCTACCCGACTTCGATAGGTATACGTCTCGCCCAAGGTTCGGAATGTCCCAAGTCTACGAGATGTTTGAAACCCTTGACGGATTGGGCACTCGGAAGCCGCCTGAGGCGTCGGGCTCCTCCTCCGCCTCATCGGGCAGCGGCAGTTTGGCTTCCGACGAATTGGCTAGCTGATACGGGGAACAACCCGCTGGTTTCGCAGTTCTTTTGGCGCCGCCGGCCTGAGTGTCGCTGGGCGCCTCATGGCCCAGCTAAGTCAGGCGACACGGCGGCTCGTACCATTTTGCTCCATGGAGGATTTGGATATGAAAACGACCCGTATTGTCGCTTGGCAGCCGATCAGCCTTACTCGCCTCGGTGGGGTCTCGCAGCTGCATCTTCCGTCTGGCCGCTCGTTAGAACTCAAGAGCGGCGATGGCTTCTGAGGGAGGGCAAGTCATGTCAATCAAGTCAGCACTCCCTGCCATCCATTCGGAAGCCGGGTTGTCTCGGTATCTGCAAGAGATCCGAAGCTTCCCGCTGCTCGATGCATCCGAAGAAGTGATGTATGCAAGGCGGCTTCGGGATTCTGGGGATCGCGAAGCTGCCTACCGTCTGGTGACGAGCCATCTGCGATTGGCCGCCAAGATCGCGCTGAAATATCGGCGCTATGGATTGCCCATCGCCGACCTCATCTCGGAAGCCAACGTCGGATTGATGCTGGCCGTCAGGCGGTTCGACCCTGAGAAGGGATTTCGCCTGGCGACTTATGCCGCTTGGTGGATCAAGGCGTCCGTACAGGAATTCGTCCTGCGATCATGGTCGCTCGTCAAGCTCGGCACAACCGCGGCGCAAAAAAAGCTGTTCTTTAATCTTCAAAAGTTGAAGAGACGCCTTGGTACGCCGGACGATGGCGAGCTTTCGCCGGAGCACGTGAAGCAGATCTCTGACCATCTTCAGGACAAGCAAACCGACGTCGTCGAGATGAACGGGCGGATTCGTGGCGACATGACGCTGAATGTTCAACTCAGTGACGAGGAAGGCGAACAGTGGCAGGACAGGGTCGCAGATTCATCTCCTGATCCTGAAACCCTGCTCGTGGAGGCCGGAGACCGAGAACGGCAGAAGGCCGCACTCTCGGAGGCGCTGTGTGCGCTTTCTCCGCGAGAACGCACCATTGTCGAAGCCCGTTACATGGCAGATGAGCAAAGAACGCTTGACGATCTTGCCAATACCTTCGGTATTTCGCGTGAGCGTATCCGCCAGATCGAGCAGCGTGCGTTGCAGCGTATCAAGTCGACGCTGTGCGCACGCCTTCCGGAGCTTGCGGCTGCTTCAGCGAGCGCATAGTAGAAGCAGAACATAGAAACTGCTGGCCGGCTGCTGATCGATGAATCAGCAGCCGGTGCAGATATCAAGCACGATGGCTCCCGCCGAGAAAACACGGTCCTTGCGGCCGCCGGACTTTGTTCTTGCCCGGGGGCTGGCCGCTTTGATCACTGACAAGCTGCTTAACGGTGGCCTCGGAGCTTCGCACTGCTCGCGACGAATCCGCTTCTTTCGCCTGCAGCGAGATCACCATCCCGATTGGAGCAGCAAGTACCATTAAGCTCCGCATCTCTGGTTACCCTCCTTTCGACGATGCTCCAATTTGCCGCGCAGAGTTGTTCTGAAGCCGAGACAACGTCTCGGTTTGACGGTTTTCAATTCTCAAGGTGCGCTGAGCGTTTCCGGACGCAGGAGAATGCTCTCCGGTTACGAGCCGCGAGCAATATCGACGATCCGGCGTTCGCCGCAAAAATTTTCTTCCAACCTCTTGAAAGTGGAACCCTCGCTCCTAGGTGGATTTTTGCCCGGGGGCTGTTATGGACCCGGTTTTGGACATCGCTGAACCTACCCAAGGAGGATGTGCATGCATTTCCGTCCCTTGCACGATCGCGTGCTCGTGCGACGTCTCGACGCCGAAGAGAAAACCGCCGGCGGCATCATCATTCCAGACACAGCAAAGGAGAAGCCGCAGCAAGGCGAGATCGTCGCCACTGGCCCCGGTGCACGCAACGAACAAGGCCAGCTCATTCAACTCGACGTCAAGCCCGGTGACCGTGTCCTGTTTGGCAAGTGGTCTGGTACCGAGGTCAAGATCGACGGCGAGGAATTCCTGATCATGAAGGAGAGCGACCTTTTGGGTGTCATCGACAAGGCTGGCGCCGTCAAGAAGGCAGCGTAGCGCTCACAGTCATAAGAGGAAAGCTGACAGTCATAAGAGGAAAGGAGAGATCAAAATGGCTGCCAAGGACGTAAAGTTCGCAACCGAGGCCCGAGAGCGCATGCTGCGGGGCGTCGACACTCTGGCAAACGCGGTGAAGGTCACACTCGGTCCGAAGGGGCGTAACGTCGTGATCGAGAAATCGTTCGGTGCGCCGCGCATCACCAAAGATGGCGTAACCGTCGCCAAAGAGATCGAACTGGAAGACAAGTTCGAGAACATGGGCGCGCAGATGGTGCGCGAGGTCGCCTCAAAGACGAGCGAGGCAGCCGGCGACGGGACCACGACGGCGACCGTGCTCGCTCAGGCCATCTTCAAGGAGGGCAGCAAATCCGTCGCCGCCGGCATGAACCCGATGGACCTGAAGCGGGGGATTGACCTCGCTGTCGAGGCCATCGTGACCGATCTGAAATCCCACGCCAAGAAAATCACCGCCAATGACGAGATCGCCCAGGTCGGCACAATCTCCGCCAATGGTGATACCGAGATTGGCCGCTTCCTGGCCGACGCCATGAACAAGGTCGGTAATGAAGGCGTGATCACCGTCGAGGAGGCCAAGAGCCTGCACACCGAGCTCGAAGTGGTCGAGGGCATGCAGTTCGACCGCGGCTACATCTCGCCCTACTTCGTCACGAACCCCGAGAAGATGCGCGTCGAACTCGAGGATCCCTATGTTCTGATTCACGAGAAGAAGCTGTCCGGCTTGCAGACCATGCTGCCGCTGTTGGAGCAGATCGTCCAGTCCGGTAAGCCGCTCCTGATCATCGCGGAGGACATCGAAGGTGAAGCGCTTGCGACATTGGTCGTCAACAGACTGCGCGGCGGACTGAAGGTCGCGGCCGTCAAGGCGCCGGGCTTCGGCGACCGTCGCAAGGCCATGCTGGAGGACATCGCGATCCTGACCGGCGGCAATGTCATCAGCGAGGACCTCGGCATCAAGCTGGAAAACGTCACAGTGAAGATGCTCGGGCGCGCCAAGAAGGTCGTCATTGACAAGGACAACACCACCATTGTCGAGGGCGCGGGCGCCAAGAAGGATATCGAGGCGCGCGCCCAGCAAATCAGGCTCCAGATCGAGGAGACGACCTCCGACTATGATCGCGAAAAGCTGCAAGAGCGCCTCGCCAAGCTCGCCGGAGGCGTCGCAGTGATCCGTGTGGGTGGTGCGACGGAGGTCGAAGTCAAGGAACGCAAAGACCGTGTCGACGACGCGATGCATGCTACTCGAGCGGCGGTGGAGGAGGGGATTCTCCCCGGAGGCGGGGTTGCCCTCCTGCGTGCCCTCGAAGCGCTCAACGGCATCAAGACCGCGAACGCCGACCAGAAGGCCGGCATCGACATCGTTCGTCGCGCCATCCGGATGCCGGCTCGGCAGATCGTGCAGAACGCCGGCGAAGACGGCTCACTGGTTGTTGGCAAGCTTCTGGAGCACCAGAGTTACAATTGGGGCTTCAACGCGGCAACTGGCGAGTACGAGGATCTGGTGAAAGCCGGTGTGATCGATCCCGCAAAGGTCGTGCGCACCGCCTTGCAGGACGCTGCGTCGGTGGCCTCGCTGCTGATCACGACCGAGGCACTCGTGGCCGAGAAGCCGAAGAAGGCTGAACCAACTCCGGCCGCTCCCGCCATGGACTTCTGAACGAGAGAGCCCGGCCGATCAAGGCCGGGCTCCACCGATGAGAGGAGAGAAGACCGCTTCCAAAGATGGAGTGTCCCATGAACAAGTCTAATCGTCGTCGGCTCAGGATGAGGCAGGACACGATCCATTGGTTCATGTTCTCCCTGAGTTTTGTCACCATTGCCTGGATCTGTTTTCGAACGATGGGAGGAGTATAGATGCTGAGCTATCACCATACGTTCTCCGCCCGGACGGAGACCAACCGCAATCTGCGGCGAGGCCTGCTTGCTTTAGTAGGGGCCGGCGCAATGTCCCTGGCGGCCTTCGGTGCTTACGGCGTGGAAAGCCCGCGGGGAGCCGAGGCCACACAGGGTACCTTCACTGGATTGCCACTGCCGCCAATCCCGTATCTCGACACGATGCCGTGGCTGAAGTGGCAGCCCGCGGCGGCAACGATGAAGATCGACATCTTGCTGCCGCCGACCTCTGCGCCGACCGGCATCTGGCCGCAACCGTCGCCCCATCCCGCGGGACTGGCGGCAACAAGCTGAACCTCAGAGAGCGGCCCGCGAAGGCCGCTCCCTACCTTGCGCAATCTCGTCAAGAGCGGCACTCATGTCCGGGCTGAGTTCGGCGAGGCATTCCGTGCGCGGGAACTCCGATGCAACCTCAAGCAACAGTTGAGCTTACCGTCCGCGACTTCCTCATCCGAGGTTGTCTGAAGGTGATCGGTCACTACGAGCGCCTGCTCTCAACCGCGAGGAGCGAGCAAGAGCGCCAGCTCTATCAAGCCCGGATTGAGCGAGAGCAGCAAGTAGCAAGTAATGGATGATCTACGCCAGAGTGCTCTTGCGGATCGCGTGGCCGCCTAGTCACTGAGCCGCCAAGGGAGCCTCTTGAAGAAAAATGCGCATGCTCCTCTTGAACTCACGGACGTTAGTTCTAATTCGTTTCTCGACCGCGACTGCGGGTGTCGAGCGCCAGGCCGGGCTCGGCACGAGGCTGGACCGGGGTGTTCGACGATTATCGAAACTCCGATCCTGCCTTGCTTCGTATCCATATTGCTCTTTGGAGGACTTGGCTATGAGGACACTTGATTTTACGCCACTGTGGCGCACCAGCGTCGGCTTCGATCACTTGGCTGGCCTCATCGACGGCATGTCGCGCCGGCCGAATGAGGATAGCTATCCGCCATACAATATCGAGCGGGCCGGTGAGGATCACTATCGAATCACGCTGGCCGTAGCAGGTTTCGGCGCTAGTGACATCTCCGTGATGGCGGAGCAAAATGCGCTCACGATCGAAGGCAAGAAGTCCGACGGGGCTGCGCGCCGGTATCTCTACCAAGGTATTCCGGCGCGACCGTTCCGGAGAGTCTTCAGTCTGGCCGAGTACGTCCAGGTCAAGCAGGCATCCTTCCGGGACGGTCTCTTGACCATTGATCTCGTTCGAGAGATTCCGGAGACGATGAAGCCGCGCAAGATCCAGATCGGTGCAACGGCTGCTTCGTCGCAAATTGAGCGGAAGAAGGCAGCTTAGGTAGCTTCGATCCGTGGACCGGCGATGTCATCGGACGTTCCTGACCGATCTCATCTCAACGTGGGTGGCGCATCGACTACGCCGCCACCCAAATCACGAGCACCATCCCCTGGAAAGGAGTGAACAGGGAGGCGAGCCATGACTAACGTAAAAATCGACGGCGGTGATCTGCACCCATTCTTCCACCCCGCCGCTCACTACACTTCTCCGGCGGAAGTCCTGAATGACATGGAGCTCTCGACGCCTGAGAAGCGAATCATCCTGTCCTCGTGGGCGTCGGATATGTACGCCGTGGAATCCTGTCCCGGCATGCGGGAGGTCCCCGGAATGGGCCACGCTGTGAAGTTGGCCGACATACTGGCAGCGTTGCGGCTACTCGACAGAGACGGCGATGACGATCCGCCCGGTGGCGGTGGCGTCCCCATGCGGCTGCGGCGGCCCTGGGCCGCCGCACAGCGGAGGTCTCTGCGATGATCACGGGCGCTGTCCTAGGCATCGTGCTGCTCGGCCACGCCGCGGCGTTGTGGGCAATTCCGATCGTAGCATTGCAACGGGCGCGTCTGCCGCTGACTGGCGATTCCAAGGACAATTGAAATGTTAGGACGTCGAACAATATTGGCATGGCTCCTGCTTGTTGTGCTCTGCGTGTCTCATCCGGCAGTAGCTCAAGTGCCAGACCTGAAGACAGGTGGTTCTGTGCCAACATTGGCGCCGGTAGTTCGACAGGTGACACCCGCGGTCGTTAATATTTCCGTGCACGGCCGTATTCGTGAGGACAATCCGCTTTACCGCGACCCGTTCTTTCGTGAGTTTTTCGACATTCCCAAGCAGGTCGAGAAGGAAATCAATTCGACCGGTTCGGGAGTCATCGTCGATGCCAGGCGCGGCTATGTGTTGACCAACAATCATGTTGTCGAAGGCGCCTCGGTCGTTCGGATTACGACCAAGGACGGCCGGCAGTTAACTGCGAAGGTAATCGGGCGCGATGCGCCAACTGACGTTGCAGTGCTGCAGATCCAAGACCCTGCCGGCCTTCAGGCGCTTCCTTTCGGCGACAGTGATGCGCTTGAGGTCGGGGATTTCGTGCTCGCGATCGGCAATCCCTTTGGACTCGGCCAGACCGTCACGTCCGGGCTCGTCAGTGCGCTGGGTCGCACTGGCTTGAGCAAGGAAGGCTTTGAGGACTTCATCCAGACCGACGCTGCGATCAATCCGGGAAATTCCGGCGGCGCATTGGTGAATCTCCGCGGCGAATTGGTCGGCATCAACTCCGCAATCATTTCGCCGGGCGGAGGGAATGTCGGGATCGGTTTTGCAATTCCCGCGAATATGGCCCGGATCGTTATGGAGCAGATTGTAGATAAGGGACACGTTGAGCGAGGCCGCATTGGCGTTTCACTGCGCGAACTCCAACCGTCGACCAAACAAGGGCGCAACGAGGGCGCGGTGATCGCAGAGGTCGCGGCAGACTCTCCGGCTGCAAGGGCCGGCTTGCGGAAGGACGATATTGTTGTCATGGCAGACGACCGTCGGATCCGCAGCGCGTCGCAACTTCGTAACAAGATCGGCCTGGCGCGTGTCGGTCAAGATGTGAAGCTCACCATCGTGCGGGGCGGTCAAACCAGTTCCGCCGTCGTGAAAGTTGCTCCGCCTGTCCAGGCAAGCAGCACATCCACTCGCCTGCTGCATTGATGCAAAAGGTTCAAGACAATCTGGCCGGTCGACTGCCAAATTCATGCTCTGGCAGACGTATTGGCTCAAAAGCCCAGCCCCTCTGCTTTTAGGGCAGCCATCTTACTTGCTCAACTTTGTAACTCTTGTCACCGCCTGGCGTCTGGACGGCTACGACTGACCCTTTGGACCTGCCTATCAACGCCCGTGCGAGCGGGGAACTGAACGAGATCTTGCCTTTTGCCGGGTCGGCTTCCGCCTCGCCAACGATTTGGCAAATTCGCTCCTCGCCCGTATCCTGGTCCGTCAGTGTGACCGTCGCGCCGAATTTGATGGTCTCGCCGGAGAGCTTTGACACATCGATGATTTCTGCACGTGCAAGCTTGCTTTCTAACTCGGCGATGCGAGCTTCGTTGATCCTTTGCTCGCCCAACGCAGCCTGATATTCCGAATTCTCAATAAGGTTGGGCTCGTCGGCAATCGCTTGCTGAATGCGCTCGGCAAGCTGAGGCCGCTTGATTCTAGTGCGGTCGGCCATTCGTCGTTAAGGGCGGCATGACCGGCCGCAGTCATGGGGAGGGTTGGCATCAATTCGGACCGCCTTGTGAGAGCACCGCCCAGAGCCGAGAGCGGCCGCGGTCGCCTGCCGGGCCTACCTATCTCGGTACTATGGGCTGGCAACTATGCTGGCCTTTACCTGTTCCAAGGAGCGCCCGGTCCAAGGAGCCCGACAAGAGAACGGAACTTGGGTTGTCGCAGGTCTACGGGTTTGCCGTGCGAATATCGACCAGTGCAGTTGTATGAGGCGAAGATCGCCAATTGGGCACTCCTTGCATGGGCGCACGGGAGTGCATCCTTGCTGTGGACGACGACGCGAGCGTGCTCGAAACGACACGGAACATGCTTGACGATCTCGGATACCAGGCGATTGCGGCTGATAATCTGGATGCCGCGCTGTCGACCCTTTCTCATCAAGCAATCGATGTGGCGATTATTGATCTCGCGATGCCCGGCATTTCTGGACTCAACGTCGGACTTGAGCTTCAACGGCAGCAGCCGGGCTTGCCGATCGTGTACTGCAGTGGCTATCCAAGTCTCATCGAAAAGCCTAGCAAACACATGAACGGCAGTCTGCTTCTCAGCAAGCCGTTTTTCTCCAAGGAACTCTCAGCCAAGCTGGAAGCGATGCTACGCACCAGCCGTCTGCTTGACTCGGACGCAGCGCCAAATCCGCGCGGACTCAATCAATACCGGTCCTCACCATAGCGCGCGCCAGCTCGAGCTCGCTGATAGCCTGGCGCAGCGAACGGCGGGCCGCGCTCTTATCTCCATTCGCACAGGCGACCTTCAGTTCCTCGATGTGTTGAGCCGCGATCTTTGCATGCGCAACAACATCCGCAGCGCCTGCAAAACTGGATTTCCGCTTTGTGTCCATGGTCGGGCACACCCCCGCCCGCTCTTATTGGAAATAGGACGGGAGCGGAGACCGCTCCCATCGATTTGTGTCATTTCGAGTTGATCGCAATACGCTTCACCTTGGATTCTGCTTGCGGCAGCTTTGGCATGGTGACAGTCAGAACTCCGTTCTTGAACGCAGCAGAGATCTTGTCCTGGTCCACGTCTTCGATCGGGATGCGCCGTTCAAATCTGCCGTAGTACCGCTCGCTGAACCGGCGATCCTTCTCCTCCGTCTCAGTCTTCTTCTCTCCCTTGATCGAGAGAACGCCATTGGCGAGCTCGATCTGGACGTCTTTCTCGTCGAGACCTGGCAACTCCGCCGTGACTTTCACGTCCTGGTCACTCTCGTTGACCTCGATGCTCGGCCAATTCATCGACTGCTCGAGAAAGCTGCCGCCAAATGGCGCGACATCGAAGCCGCGGAAGGCGTCATCGAATAGCCGGTTCATCTCCCGGTGCAGGGTTAGAACCGGATTGTAGTTTTCGGAGCGACGGGTGGTCAGATCACGACCGCGGCCCCAGGGGGTCAGATCGGTGATAGCCATGGATTTTCTCCTTTCTTTGTTCCAAAATTCGCGACGCGATAAAGCCTCGCCGCAAAATTCAATTGTGAGCAGGCGGTGTTACGCCGCATGCTTGTTCTCATCTTTCTGGTGATCAGCACCTGTGTTGATCGCAATCTGGCGCGGCTTCATCGCCTCGGGAACCTCCCGAACCAGATCGATCTTGAGCATGCCATTCTCGAACGAGGCGCTCTTCACTTGCACGTACTCGGCCAGATTGAAGATCTGTCGGAACGGGCGCGCAGAGATGCCTTGATAGAGATATTGATGGCCGCTTTTGTCGGCCTTGCGACCCTCAACGGTCAGTGTGTTCTGCCCGGCCGTGATGGAGACCGTGTCAGGCGGGAAGCCGGCAAGAGCCAGCGTGATTTGGTAGTGGTCCTCACCGACACGTTCGATGTCGTAGGGCGGGTAATTGTCCGCGCCGGTCCATCGGCCGGAGTCCGCGAGAAGGTCGAACAGACGATCGAATCCAACCGTCGATCGCCACAGGGGAGCGAGATCAAGCGTGGTCATAGCCATATGCTCCTTTGAGCAACATGGATAAGAGCACCCCGGACACTTGCCGGGTGCCTGCACGCGCCCCGTAGCAGGCGCCCGATTGTGCCGTGCAATTACTGCGTGGCTACCCATAAAATTAGAAGGGGGGCGTATCGTTTCAAGGCCTTCCAGGCACTTGCGAAAGCGGCAGTGCCGCACCCATGTTTTTGTCGGATCCGGCTGAGGCGAATGTGGAAGAACTTCCTGCCGTCCTGCTGCGCCTCGGCCGGTTCCTCCAAAGGTACTAGCCAACGAAAGTGACCATGGCAGCAGTCCAAAACGACGTGATCGACACGGCGCTTGTGGAATCATTTTTCGGGAGTGACCCGCCGTGCTTCGCCGCGCTCGGCGTCACCATCGGATCTCCTGGCCGGTTTGGTATGTCGCGCGCGCAGCTCCTGGAGATGAAACTCCCACCTTCGGTCGCGGCTGAGCGGAAGACCGCGACAAATGGCCCTGGTGTCGGACAGTCACGAGAGCCGCGCATCGTGAGATCTCGGAACGAAAACTCCTGCCGGGGGGCATAGCGCTGCGCCGGCGGAGCCATGTCGGTCGAGCCGGCAGAAATCTAAGAGTAATAGGCGATCATCAACCGGTTCTGTCATCGCGCCGTTCGGTTTGACAGCAACTTAAAAGGCTAGCGATAACCGATGCGGAAAGGCGACAATCAATAATGCGCCAAGCATGATGCCGACGTTCGGCGCAACATCGAGAGCATCGTGCGCGCCGATCGCTAATGCTGCTGCTGCGCCCACGGTATTGAATACTCAAGATGCATCGGGCGTCCACTCCGTTCTCCATCACAACGCGTTTCCGTGAGCAACTGTGAGTGGCTGGTCTATGAGCGCTTGCTTTAGCGATTCTAAAGCTCTCCACGGATCATGCCGATAATCTCCACAGCGTTTCGCCGGGGCCGATCTCGGCAGACCCGCGACGAATGGAAAGTCGCGCGGGCGGCTTGGGGGACCACCCGCGCTAGTCTGGGTGGAAGCTTGGCCATCTCTGGGGGGCGCGATACATGAGGGCCAAGCCGTATTCCTCCGAGCAACTCGCGTGCCAGACGGGCGCGCGCAGCGTCCTCACGGGGCAAACATAAGCTCATGAAGCGCGGCGCCAGGTCGAAGCCATGAAAAACGTGCGGGCGGCGGGAGATCCGCCCGCACGAGTTGCGCTACGAAGCGGCTTGGGCCTCAGGAGGTCGTGATTGAGCAACCAAGCCGTGCATCACTCAGCAACCGGCGTGCCAGACTGTGAAGAACCGACGAGAGACCAAAAAGTTGTGCTTTTTCACGCCGCGCCAGCCAACTCCTCGGGCGGCTTCCGAACATGAATGTCGGTAACCTGACGCGGTCGTACGGGATCGGAGGGCAGTACCCAATGCTATCGTGCACAACGATCGCATCGGGTCACCGTTCAGCCTTTGCAACTGCTCCTCTTCGATCGGGCAGTTGAGCATTGCGGCCGTTGCGGTGCTATTGATCAGGGTTAGTTTCATGGCTTCCGTCGGGCGGCCACGGCAAACGCGCGAGTTAAATGGCTGAACCTTCGTCCTTGTCGTATTCCTTGAAGATCGACGACCGTCACAGTTCATCTTGGTGCGGCTGAACCTCCGGCCAGAGGGTGCGAGTGGAGGGTTACCCGGACACGGCCTCGCGTCAGTCGCTTCCCACCCACCGGTGTGCTGTTGGTTGCGGATCAATCAGTCTCCTTGTCCGGTGCGTTGCCGCCGGCTGCACTCTTCGCGCTCTTGGTCGATTTCCTGCCCACTTTCCCGCCCGCGGTCCTGAGTTTGGGCGAAGAATCGTCATCATCACTCATGCCGCTCTGTACGCTCCTGTCTTGCATGCCTTTGCGAGCCCTGGCGTCGGTGGCGAGGCTTTGCGCAATGACGGAGTATGCGAGGAAAGCCGAAATGCCGCATGCGATTACAGAGGTCTTCGCTAATTTCATCCATGTCTCCTGGATCGAATTGCTTGCGAGGTAGCGATTTTGGCTTAATGCGGCTGCGCCGTTCGCTTCGCGTTGAGGGGTACAACGGCGCAATACTCACGATGACGCCGAACCAGCTCTGTCATTTGGTTGTGTGACGTCCCGATCCGATGCTTCGCGTCTTCAGGATCTGCTGACGGTTTCCAGGCTACGCCCTGACGTGGCGTGAGGTTCAAGCGATTTCTGCAGTTTGACTATCAGTCCGCCGTTCCCGGGGCCGTTTTTTATGTGGTATCAGGCTGCTCTTCCGGGATCGTGCAGGTCTGGGCCTGTCGCTCAAGGGGCTTGACGAAAGCGTCTTTTAGCGCGCTGGCTAATAGGCCTAATTTCTCTGGCAACGTGGATTTTCGTTGGTCTGGGCAATGGCGAGCTGCTCATGCTCGGAATTCGAAACCGTCCAACGGAAGATGGCCATCGAGAGGCAGATGTTTTGCCTGCCCCAGATCGCATTGCTTGCCGGGCTGCCTTCGCTTGCCTCGGCGCGTTTCGTGTTGGCGGCAGGACGCGGAGGCGCTTGACTGTGCTTGCTTGCGGTGAGCCGCCCGTTCGAGCCGGCTAGACTTGGCGGAGCCGCCTCAACCATTCTCACGGCCGCCACACGCGAGGGATGATCCTTCGTCTCCTTCCTCGTCGAGCAAGTTCGGGTAGATCGGTTCGTTGAATGCGGGGGCAAGATGACGAGAACGAGAAGCAAATCCGCCTCTTCGGTGCGCTTCGACCAGGCTGCAGCAATCTCGGCCTAGCCCACTCGTCGCGGTGGCGGATTGCGCGCTCTCGATGTTCGTTCACGGACGATACCGTCCTTTGCAGCAGATCGTTTCTCTTTCTTCGCTGAATCGTTCCAACATCTTGTACAGCTGAACCGAGATTGGCCAATCTTCTCCTTGAAATTGCGCTTCAGCACGCGGACGCACGTGGCCTCTTTGATGGCTTGATCTGGCCGAAGACCGGCTTTGCCTCGATCGTCTGAGCCGCAACGCCGTTGATGCGACTTTCTTCCCCTGGGCTTCGCCCATTCCTCGCGAGACAAGAAAGTCGCCACAACGACGTCCTCCGCTGCGCTCCGGCCCGAACGGGTGCGTCGCCGATCGTCCTCGGCCTTTAGATCGCCATCGAGGCCGCGGTGGTCGCGGGCTCGAAACACAACAGGAGAAGTGACATGGCTAACATCGGTTCTTTCAAGAAGCTGGGCAACGATTTCCAGGGCGAGATTGTCACCCTGAGCCTGCAAGCCAAGGGCGTCCGCATCGTCGCCGAGACCAACCGCTCCAACGACAACGCTCCGAGCCACCGCATCTATGTAGGCCGGGCCGAGATCGGCGCAGCCTGGTCGAAGCGCTCCGAAGAGGGCCGCGATTACCTCTCGCTCAAGCTCGACGACCCCTCGTTCAACGCACCGATCTACGCGAACCTGTTCGACGACGAAGGCGGCGAGGGCTACACGCTGCTGTGGTCGCGCCCGCGCAAGAACGGCGAGTGAGCCTCGATCCTTCAGAGCCCCGCCCAGACTATTGGGCGGGGTTCTTTTTTCTGCGCGAGCCAGCGAGAATATCTCGCTGTTGGATAGGTTGCACGGATCGATCTGGGCCGGCTCCTCCGGCGCCGGCCCCCCGCCCAGGTTTTGCGCGCGTCTTAGCGGCTTCAAACACGGGGGCGTTCGTCGCCGCCTGTGCGCGCATAAGCGCGGCCTTCTGCGAGGCGGAGCGAGTCGGCGAAGGCGGGCCTGGCTTTGGGCAAGAACCTTCTCGTCCTCGAATTGCAAAAGCGCAAACAGCCGGCCGCTCGCGCTCGACTGTGAGAAGATGGCGCATCTACACGCCGCGTCATGCGCCTGCCGCGACCCTTGAGAGAAATCTGACTTTTGCGCTCAAGAACGAAGCAATAGAGCTCGCCATCCTGAAGCGGCTTTTCCTCGCCGTGCGGCAAGGAGGAGATTGCGGAGCTTGTGAAGCAGACGCCGACCGGGCTCTACACGCGTCGCATCCGGTTTCTCTATGAATGGCTGTTGGGACGCGAACTCAATCTGCCCACGGCGGACAAAATCTCCTATGTCGATACCGAACTCCAGTTCGCGAACTCCGGGCAGAATTCGATACGGCATCGCGTCCGCAACAATCTGCCAGGGACGTCGGACTTCTGCCCGCTCATGTTCAAAATGTCTTGTCAAGCGTTGGCTGAGTTTATTGCCGTCTCCCTGCGGGACCGGGCTGTCGGCTGGCGCTGAAACCCGGCTTGCGCCGGGTTTTCACCCTTCGGGCTTCCATCCCTGACGGAAGCTGCGGCGCGGCGGATGTCGCCGTCGCGGGTCTTGGTCGAGGGCCTTGGTAGAAGGCCTTGGTCGCACGTCTTGGACGTTGCCGTTGGCGACCGACGATACAGGAGAGGCAGAGGGGATTGGCCTTGGCCATGACGGGTTAAGGGTCGGAGGAGAGTCTTCCGGCGCCCGTCATGGAGGTTGCTCCCATGAATACGCAAATTGTTGATGCCAGCCGCAACGCCAGTTTCGGTTACAGAGTGGATGTGAGCCGCGGCGAGCGCATTGGTCGGGTGTCCTCGGAGTGGTTCTGTCGTCCGGCGGATGAGCGCTATCTGTCGCTCAACGAACTGGCCTGCACGGTGCGCGAGCGCGCGGACCGCAGCCGGACGCGCGTGGTCGAAAGCGCGCTCATCCATGTCGAGGCAAACCGTGCCGATCCTGAGCGCCTGGCCTTGATGCTGCCCGGCTCGGACACGCCGCTCGCCCCGACCCACTGGAGCTTCGGCCAGCTTGCAAGCCAGGTTGGCGCTCCGGCCACCTACCTGCGGCAGCTCCCCGCGGCGCTCGCAGCAATCAACCTGCAATATGGCCTGACCGCCACTCGCGTCGAGCAGATCAAAACGCTCGAGACCGAGGATAGCCGCATCGAGCTTCGCGCTGTCACCGGTCCCGACTATGGCCGGATCTACGACCACGAGCTGGTTGAGGCCGTACAACGCATCGCTGGCAATGGCACAGGCGATACACGGTGGAAGGTGCCTGGTGCGCTCGACTGGTCAAGTGGCATCTACAATCCCCGCGTCGACATTTCCAAGGACACGACGACCCTCTACGCGTCGGACAGGGACGTTTTCCTGTTTCTGGTCGATGATCTGAATCCGATCGAGGCCGGTCGTCTCCGGGACGGCTCGCCCGACCTTTATTTCCGAGGCTTCTATTGCTGGAACTCGGAAGTTGGCGCGAAGACGCTCGG
This sequence comes from Bradyrhizobium sp. C9, assembly GCF_002532045.1. Classification (GTDB taxonomy): domain Bacteria; phylum Pseudomonadota; class Alphaproteobacteria; order Rhizobiales; family Xanthobacteraceae; genus Bradyrhizobium. The sequence continues at coordinate 111,786 of NZ_NWTG01000001.1, forward strand.
CATGGCGAGCTTCTATCTTCGTGCGGTTTGTCAGAACCGCAATCTGTGGGGCGTGGAAGATTTCGAGGAGATGACCATCCGCCATTCCAAATACGCAGCCTCCCGCTTTGCTCACGAGGCAGCCCCGGCACTGTTGAACTTCGCCGACTCCTCACCCATGCCCTTTGTCAACGGCATCAAGGCCGCCCGCGAGCGGATCGTGGCACGCAGCGACGAGGATCGCACCGAGTTTCTGCGCCGCCGCGGCTTCTCCAAGGCCGAGACAGGCAAGGTGATTGAGGCGGTGCTGGCGGAGGAAGGCCGCCCGCCTGAAAGCATCTTCGATTTCATGCAGGGCATCACCGCCGTCGCGCGCGACAGGCCGCATCAGGATGTCCGCCTGGACATGGAGGCCAAGGCCAAGAAGTTGCTCGACCGCGTGGCGTAATTGCGGCCAAGCCGGGGATTCCGTTCTCCGGCTTGGCTCGTCTGCGCTCTTCCGGCTCACCAGTTCGGGGATGGCGCTGCCTCTCGGGGAGACGTTGATGTCCGTCGCGGGCCGGCAATTCCGCGGCGGCTCGGAGACCGTAGCGCCGTCGCCAAAACCGGCGCGGCACCGAAAGATGCACGCCAAGTGTCGCGATACTCGCTTGCAGCTTCGACCCACGTGACCTCGACTTCTGAAACGAGAGGTGAACTGGATCGCATCCGAGCTCGGGCAACTCAGTTTTCCGATAGCGCGGCAGCCGCCGACCACCGCCATTGCGCCAGCAAGAACGCGAGAGCGAGAGAGGGGCAGGCATGTTCGTGAACGGGTTGGAGGCCGAGAGAGAGGCTCCCGGCCGCCCGTTTCGGAGAAACTGACATGGCAAAGGCCGTTCAGAAGATCAAGCTGTCGTCGTCGCGCGACATTCCCTTCAGCAAACTCATCTTGAGCCAGAACAATGTGCGGCGCCTCAAAGCCGGCATCTCGATCGAGGATCTCGCCGAGGACATCGCCCGGCGCTCCCTGCTGCAAAGTCTCAACGTCCGGCCTGTCCTCGACGACGAAGGCCGGGAAACCGGCATGTTCGAGGTGCCGGCCGGAGGTCGCCGCTATCGCGCACTTGAGCTCCTGGTCAAGCAGAAGCGTCTGGCGAAGGCCGAGCCGGTCCCATGCATCGTCAGTGACATGGGTGACGTGATCACCGCGGAAGAAGACTCGCTCGCCGAGAACGTGCACCGCGTCGCGCTTCATCCCCTGGACCAGTTTCGCGCATTCCAGACCCTGCGCGAGCAAGGGCGGTCCGAGGAAGATGTCGCGGCCATCTTCTTTGTATCCGTCAACGTCGTGAAGCAGCGGCTGCGGCTTGCGGCGGTGTCCCCGAAGCTGCTCGAGGTTTACGCCGACGACGGCATGTCGCTCGAACAGTTGATGGCGTTCTCGGTTACCGCCGATCACGGCCGGCAGGAACAGGTCTGGGAGACCGTCAGCAAGTCGGGTTATGACGAGCCGTATCAGATCAGGCGCCTCCTGACCGAGCGTGCGGTGCGGGTGTCCGACAGGCGCGCCCGATTTGTCGGCCTCGCCGCCTATGAAGCGGCCGGCGGCGGCGTGCTGCGCGATCTCTTCGAAGAAGATGGCGGCGGCTGGCTCGAGGACGTTGCGCTGCTGGAGCGTCTCGTGGCTGAGAAGTTGCGGGCAGAAGCTGAGGCGATCGCCGCCGAAGGCTGGAAGTGGATAGAGGTGACCGCCGCCAGCTTTCCCTACGGCCATGACCACGGGCTCCGCCGGCTCGAGGCAGATCCGGCGGCTCTCACCGCCGAGGAGCAGGCGCGCTTCGATACTCTCCAGGCGGAATACGACGCGCTTGAGGCAAGATTTGAAGGCGCTGACGAACTGCCCGGTGAGGTGGACGCGCGGCTCGGCGAACTCGAGCAGGCGCTCGAAGCGTTCAACAACCGGCCGGACATCTTCGAGCCGGACCAGATGGCCAGAGCCGGCGTCTTCGTCAGCATCGATTGCGAAGGGCGGCTTTCTGTCAATCGGGGTTATGTCCGACCGGAGGACGAGGAGCCTGCGACCGGTGTCGAAGGCGAGCGAGGCACCGATGTAGCGGTGACTGAAGGGCAGGAGCCCGGTGCTTCGGTCCAGGGCACGGCGATTTCGCTCGCCGGTGCATCGACCGAGCCGGAGGAGCATGATGAGGATGCGGCAAGGCCGTTGCCGGATCGACTCATCACCGAACTGACGGCGCATCGTACGTTGGCATTGCGGGACGCGCTGGCACAACATCCGGCAATCGCGTTCCAGGCGGTGCTGCACAATTTCGTGCTGACGGCCTTTTACCGGTACGGATCGTCCAACACATGTCTGGAGATCGGACTTCGTACGCCGACCTTTCCCGCTCAAGCTGCCGGGCTCAGGGAAAGCGCATCTGCCAAGGCAGTTGAGGCCCGGCACGAGTCCTGGAAGGCCCGGCTGCCCAAGAGCGAGAACGATCTCTGGGATGCGCTCACGGCCCTTGACGGTGCCGCACAGGCATCCCTGTTCGCTCACTGTGCGTCATTTGCGGTCAACGCCGTCCATGAGCCGGCCAACCGTTACAATCAGGGCCGTGTCTATGCTCACGGCGTCTGCTCTCGGTTCGATCAGGCCGATGTGCTGGCGCGTGCTGTCGGCCTCGACATGGTTCAGTCCGGCTGGCGACCGACTGTTGACAACTATCTCGGCCGCGTCACCAAGCCGCGTATCCTGGAGGCGGTGCGGGAGGCGCGAGGTGAATCGTCCGCGCAATTGATCGATCACCTGAAGAAGTCCGAGATGGCCAGCGAGGCCGAGCGTCTTCTCGAGGGTTCGGGCTGGTTGCCGGAGCTGCTGCGCCTGGTCGACGCCACCGCCTCGCCAGTCGAACAGGAAGGGGAGGCTGGCTCGCTCCCCGAATTCCTCGCCAACGAAGGGCAGGAGGAGGGTGGCGACGAGGCTGAACCACAGCTCGATGCCGCCGAATGACGCCTCATCGCGGGACGGCTCCGGCCGTCCCGTACGCCTTCCTTCGCACGTCTCATCCCGCGCCCGTCCACGCCGTGTCCGGCAGTGATTTCGTCTTGTCGCCCGGCCGAATGTGGTGGCGCGGCGTGAGGGCGCGCGGCCGCCTCCTGAGAGGCAGAGAGCGGCCGAGACGGGTTTGAGCCGGCACGGTCCAGAGAGAGCGCCAGCCGGCTCGACCCGTTCCCGCTCTCCGAAAGACATCCTGCCATGACCGAATCTCTCACCGGCGGCGCTGCCGCCGCGCCGCTCTCGATGCGTGCCGCTGCAAGTCTAACCTCTGCGGCTCTCCGCGCCGCACGGCAGCTCTTGATTGAGCTCGAACGCGGTCGTCGCATCGATGCCGCTGTCCTGCGCAGCGCCATGGAGGCTGCCTTCGCCGGCTCGGACGCGGCCGGTGCCTGGAATTGGAAGACCGCCTATGACGCCTGCGAGGCGGCGACCGTTCTATTCCTTCGCAAGTTCGGCCCGACCATGCGCGCCAAGGCGGGTTCGACGGCTGCCATGCTGCCGATGCTCGCAAGGATCGCAAGCTGTCTGCCGACCCATACGCGGCGTTCCGAGGATGGCCAGGCACTTCAACAATTCTCGACGCCGATTCCGCTCGGCCTTGTTGCATCTGTGGCGGCGGGCGTTACGCCTGCCGATCGCGTTCTCGAGCCCTCGGCAGGGACAGGCTTGCTTGCGATCTTTGCCGAGCTTTCGGGCGGCGCCCTGGTGTTGAACGAGTTGGCCGAGCCGCGCGCGACATTGCTCGATCAGCTGTTCACCAACGTTAAGGTCACCCGCTTTGACGCCGCCCAGATCGATGATCACCTTGAGGCGAGGGTTGCCCCGAGCGTCGTCTTGATGAACCCGCCGTTCTCGGCTGTGGCGAATGTCGAACGATCGATGCCGGACGCAGCTCTCCGGCACATCACCTCAGCCTTGGCGCGCCTTTGCGACGGCGGCCGTCTTGTCGCCATCGTCGGCAAGAGCCTTGCGCCCGATAATCCGGCATGGACGGAAGCCTTTGTTCGTCTCCAGGAACGCGGGCGGGTTGCGTTTTCTGCCGCCATTGACGGCGCCGTCTACGCCAAGCACGGGACACAAACGGACACAAGGCTGCTTGTGATCGACAAGCTGCCTGCGCCTGATCCGAAAATCTTTCCCGCTTCACCGGGCATGGCGAGCGATGTCGCCACCTTATTTGGCTGGGTGGCCCGGCATGTGCCGTCGAGGCTACCCGTCGTCACTACGCCGGTTGGGCGCGACCTTATTCGTTGTGGTCCAGCGAAGGCGAGATCGACCGCCGCCGCTGTACCGTGTCTACCGTCCACGTCGGGACGTGTGGCGCCAAGAGGCGTAGAGCTCAACTACGAGACAGTCGATTGGTCTCCGCCGGAAAGCGCCCGACTGACCGATGCGCTTTATGAGGAGTACGAATTGCAGTCGATCCGGATTTCCGGATCGCATCCACATCCGACCAAACTCGTGCAGTCCGCGGCAATGGCATCCGTCGCGCCACCGAAGCCGACCTACCGTCCGCATCTGCCGCCACGTGTGGTGACAGATGGACTTCTGTCGGACGCTCAGCTCGAGAGCGTCATTTATGCCGGCGGAGCACATTCCGAATTCCTGGCAGGCTCCTGGACGGTCGATCCGACCTTTGATGTTGTGGCCGCCGCGTGCGAGGACGCTCAGAATGCCATCCGCTTTCGCCGTGGCTGGTTCTTGGGCGATGGCACCGGCGCGGGCAAGGGACGTCAGGTCGGTGGAATCCTGCTCGACAATTGGCTCAAGGGCCGCCGCCGTGCGGTCTGGATCAGCAAATCCGACAAGCTGATCGAAGATGCCCAGCGCGACTGGTCGGCGCTCGGCATGGAGCGCCTGCTGGTGACGCCGCTGTCCCGGTTTCGCCAGGGGACGGCGATCCGGCTTTCGGAAGGCATCCTATTTACAACCTATGCCACGCTACGCACCGACGAGCGCGGCGAGAAGCTTTCGCGTGTCAGCCAGATCGTTGAATGGTTGGGCTCCGACTTCGACGGAGTGATCATCTTCGACGAGAGCCATGCCATGCAGAATGCGGTCGGGGGCAAGGGCGAGCGCGGCGACCAGGCGGCCTCTCAGCAGGGGCGCGCGGGCCTGAGGCTCCAGCACGCCTTGCCGAATGCTCGGGTGGTCTATGTGTCGGCGACGGGCGCCACCACGGTGCACAACCTCGCTTATGCGCAACGCCTCGGGCTCTGGGGCGGCGCGGACTTCCCGTTCGCCACGCGCGCCGAGTTCGTCGAGGCGATCGAGGAGGGTGGGGTGGCGGCCATGGAGGTCCTGGCTCGTGACCTAAAGGCGCTCGGTCTCTATGCCGCCCGCTCGCTGTCTTATGAGGGCGTCGAGTACGAGCTCGTCGAGCACCAGCTTACGTCCGAGCAGGTTCGCATCTACGACGCCTATGCTGACGCGTTCAGCATCATCCATAACAATCTCGACGCCGCGATGCGGGCCGCCAACGTCACCGGCGAAACCGGAACGCTGAACGGACAGGCCAGATCGGCGGCGCGATCCGCCTTCGAAAGCGCCAAGCAGCGCTTCTTCGGGCATCTGTTGACCTCGATGAAGACGCCTTCGCTGATCCAATCGATCGAGCGTGATCTCGACGCCGGCCATGCCGCGGTGATTCAGATCGTCTCAACGGGCGAGGCGCTGATGGAGCGTCGCCTGGCCGAGATCCCGACCGAAGATTGGGGCGACGTCCAGGTCGACATTACGCCTCGCGAGTATGTCCTCGACTATCTCGCTTATTCCTTCCCGGTGCAGCTCTACGAGCCCTTCACTGATTCAGAGGGTAATCTTTGCTCGCGGCCTGTCTATCGCGACGGCCAACCGGTCGAGAGCCGGGAGGCTGTCTTGCGCCGCGATCGCTTGATCGAAAAGCTCGCCTCGCTGCCGCCTGTTCCTGGGGCGTTGGACCAGGTCATCCAGCGTTTCGGCACCGACATGGTCGCCGAAGTGACCGGCCGTTCGCGCCGCATCGTTCGCAAGCATGGCCGATTGGTGGTCGAGGGCCGAGCGGGCTCGGCGAATCTCGCGGAAACCTCGGCCTTCATGGATGACGTCAAGCGCGTCCTCGTGTTCTCCGACGCGGGCGGCACGGGACGGAGCTACCATGCCGAACTGTCGGCCCGAAATCGCCGGTTGCGGGTCCATTACCTGCTCGAGCCCGGCTGGAAGGCCGATGCCGCGATCCAGGGGCTTGGCCGGACCAACCGGACCAATCAGGCGCAGCCGCCGCTGTTTCGTCCCATCGCGACGGATGTCAAGGCCGAAAAACGCTTTCTCAGCACCATTGCGCGCCGGCTCGACACGCTGGGTGCGATCACACGCGGTCAGCGCCAGACCGGAGGGCAGGGCCTGTTCCGGCCGGAGGACAATCTCGAAAGCCGGTACGGGCGTGATGCCTTGCGTCAACTCTACACGTTGCTCGTTCGCGGCAGGATCGACGGCTGCTCGCTCGAGAGGTTTGAGGATGCGACAGGCCTGCAACTGACCGATGCCAATGGGCTGAGGGATGAGCTGCCGCCGATCACGACCTTCCTCAATCGTTTGCTGGCGCTCACCATCGACTTACAGAACGTCCTGTTCACCGCCTTCGAACAGCTCTTGATGGCTCGGATCGAGGGCGCGGTTGCTTCCGGCAGCTATGACATTGGGCTGGAAACGCTCCGCGCCGAGAGCTTTGTCGTCTGCGACCGGCGGACGGTCTACACCCATCCGGGCACGGGGGCGCAGACCCGCCTGCTTACGCTGACCCAGCGCTGGCGCAATCATCCCTTAAGTCTCGATGAGGCTCTGGCTCGGCTTTCCGATCATCGCGCGATTCCGTTGTTCAATGAACGCTCGGCCCGTGCGGCCGTGCAGCTCCCGGCGCCAAGTTTCATGCTCGACGACGGCGAGATCGAGCGGCGCATCCGCTTGATACGGCCGATGGAGCAGCACAGCGTCTCCCTCAACATGATGGCGGAAAGCCATTGGGCCGAATCGGATCGCGAACGCTTTGCCGCCGCCTGGGTGGCGGAACTCGCAGAGCTACCCGAGTTCTCGGAGAGTACGATCCACGTCGTGGCCGGCTTGCTGTTACCCATCTGGAAGCGGCTGCCGAACGAATCAAGCCGAGTTTATCGCCTCCAGACCGACGCGGGCGAACGCATCATCGGCCGCAAGGTCTCCGCCGCCTGGGTCGCGAACGTCCTTGCCGCGGATGCGCCCACGTTGACGCCGGACGCTGCCTTTGCCGCGCTGATGGAGGGACAGATCGTCCTCGATCTTGCCGAAGACCTCCAGCTTCGCCGTGTCCGATTGATGGGCGCAACCCGCATCGAACTGTCGGGACTCAACGACACGATGCGCGATCGCCTGCGGGCTTATGGTCTGTTCGGGGAGATCATCTCCTGGAAGCTCCGCATGTTCGTGCCCACGGACGCAAGCGGTGTGGAGGTCCTGGCGAAGGTGCTCGACAGCTATCCGGTCGCGCGCGTCGGTGGACGGGAGGCCGCGTGATGCCCCGCGACGCCTCCGAATTGGCACGCCGCCTCGCGCGCGAGGCCGAGGCGGTATGCAGGCACTATCTCTCCAATGGTAAGCGGGCCGGACGGTACTGGGTGGTCGGCGACGTCCGCAACACGCCGGGCCGTTCGTTGTTCGTACGGCTCCAGGAATCGCCGAAGGGACCCGCCGGCAAGTGGACCGATGCCGCGACCGGAGAACATGGTGACCTCCTGGACGTCATCCGCGAAAGTCTGGCCTTGCGAGACTTTCGCGAGGTGGCCGAGGAGGCGAGACGCTTTCTGAAGCTACCTCGTTCCGAGCGGCAACCTACCCCGGAAGGGGTGGGTCCAGCCGTGCTGGCCGGATCGCAGCAAGCCGCCCGTCGCCTCTTTGCCATGTCCAGCCCAATCGACGGGACTGTGGTCGAAGCTTATTTGCAACGTCGCGGAATAGCCCGCATCCACCATGGTGGCAGCTTGCGCTTCCACCCACGTTGCTACTATCGACCGGACGAGCATTTGCCGACCGAAACATGGCCAGCGATGATCGCCTGCGTCACGAACCTCGCCGGGCGGATCTCCGGCGTGCATCGCACCTGGCTCGATCCTGACGGATTTGATCGCGTCCGGCTCGGCAAGGCCCCTGTCGACACGCCACGACGCGCCATGGGTGACCTGCTCGGCAATGCCGTTCGTTTCGGCCTGGCGGACGACGTGATCGCTGCCGGCGAGGGTATCGAGACCATGCTGTCGCTGCGTTGTGTACTGCCGAGCCTGCCGATGACAGCGGCGCTGTCGGCCAATCACCTCTCGGCCATGTTGCTGCCGGCTGGGCTACGTCGGCTCTATATCGCCCGCGACGCCGATGCCGCCGGAGATGCCGTACAGGCTAACCTTACCCAGCGCGCGGAAGATGCCGGCGTTGAAGCGATCGCGCTGTCCCCTCGGTTGGGCGACTTCAATGAAGATCTGCACATCTTCGGCCCTGAGGCACTCCGAGCAGCGTTGCGGCTTCAACTCGTACCAGAAGATGTCGTTCGCTTCTTGCATTCGCTCCCGCCGGCCGCGGAAAAAGCCGCCATCGTTCGATCGAGCGCGATGCATCGGTGGTAGATTGGGCCAATGCCGGAAGGGCACGCGACCACGGCCTTCTAGAGGGCGATCGGACGGCAAGCGGTTCGGGCCGGCAATGGCTGCGTCCGGCTATTTTCCGCCGCGCGCAGGCGATGAGAAGGCACGCCAGCGATCCGAGCGGCGCGCTTTGCATCGCGAAGCAAAATAGCCGGCCTCCGCCATCCTCCGCTGCCGCTTCGGCCCTCCGCTTCCGCCTGCGCCCTAGCGGGCTTCGGCGGACAAGCCGCTCCGGGTTCTGGCCCGTTCCGCCCGCCGTCTGAGTGATCGCCACGAAGGCCGCGATGGGCGCGGCCAATCCGGCAAAGGACCTCTTCCCATGACCGACCACGACGACATCGAACCGGCGCAGGCGGCGTCTCCAACCGACTACGTCCTGAGTGAATTGCAGCTCTTCGGCTATCGTCCCTTCGACGACCAGCCAGATCCAAGACCCCTTCCCGAGGCGAAAACGATCGCCGGTGCCATCGTCGATATGTTCGACGCCCTGGTCGCCACGCTGAGCGATACGCGGCTAGAGCCGGACCTCGACGAACTCCTTTGGTCGACGGTCAACCTGTTCCATCGTGCCGTCGACCGCATTGAACGTCAGCTCGACGACAATGAACAAGCTCAGCACAAGAGCCAACGGGAGCAGAACGGGTCGGAGGTGCGATCGGTCGAGCTTGAGCGCCTGACGGCCGAGGGCATCACGCTGATCGAGCGCCGAAATTGCTTGGAAATCTTTCGCGATCAGGCGATCGAACGATTTGAGGTCCACACCGGCTCGTCGTGGCGTCCTCGGTCGGGCTCGCTGGTCAACTACCGCACGCTCACCGCAGCGATGATCGACTCCCGCGACTTTATCGCCGCCAAGCGTCGTACCGAGACCGAGGTCATGTTGCCGCCGGGAGTGAAGATCGCACTCACCGGCGGGCTGGACTTCAACGACCACCGCCTCATCTGGGATCGCCTCGACAAGGTTCGTGCCAAGCATCCCGACATGGTCCTGCTCCATGGCGGCTCGCCCAAAGGCGCCGAATTGATCGCCTCCAAATGGGCGACCACCCGCAAGGTACCCCAGATCGTCTTCAAGCCCGACTGGACAAAGCATGCCAAGGCGGCTCCCTTCAAGCGCAATGACGCCATGCTCGAACTGCTGCCGATCGGCGTCATGCACTTTCCGGGTACAGGGATCCAGGACAACCTCGCCGACAAGGCGAGGCGTTTCGGCATCCCCGTTTGGAGATTCGGCGGCGCGTGAGCGCCGTCGTCTCGCCTCCAAACCATCAAAGCGGAGTTGTACGCGCCGCAACTCCGCCTCGTTCAGACCTTATATCCGAAGTCGCGCCGTGGTGGTGGTGGAAGGCGCGACTTGCAAATCCATGCAATTGGAGCCGCCACCATGCCCGCCCTTGGGCTTGTTCTCAACGCACTCGGCATCGGTTTGTTCTGCTGGGCGGTTTTCGCGCTGGCAGTGTATGCCTTGCCGTTTTTCGTCGCACTTAATTTCGGGATGATAGCGTTCCATGGTGGCGCCGGCGTCATCGGCGCGCTGCTCGTCGCAATTGCCGCTGGCGTGCTGACATTTGCCGTCGGTGAGATCACCTTCGCTGCTAGCCGATCCGTGGCCCGGCGCGTCATGATCGCGACCATATTCGCTGTCCCAGCTGCCATCACCGGCTACAATGTGGTGCTCGCGCTGTCGCAGATCGCAGTGCCGTCGCTGGCCTGGCGTGAGGCCTTCGCTTACCTCGGCGCGCTTTGCGTAGGCGGCACGACGTGGACGCGCTTGACTGTGCTTGCTCGCGGTGACCCTTCACTTCGAGCCGGCTAGAGCATGATGTATTTACACGGAAGCATAGCCTGGGTTTTTGAAGTAGTTGGTGCACTCCTCCTGGGAGAAGATCGAGGAGTTCACCAACCTTCCGCCAGGTTGCCTCCACGTCACGAGGCTCTGCGGCTCCCACGAGGTGTTTGAGTTTGGCGAAGACGTGCTCGATCGGGTTGAGGTCAGGGCTGTAGGGCGGCAAGAAGATACGGTGATCTGGTACGTAGAGGGGCTGATCTGTAGCGCCTCTGCGATCGACCGAACCATCTCGCCCGCGTCACCGCGAGCCAAGGCGCGTTCACGGATGCCTTTCGAATAGGGGCGCATCATCCACGCTGGCCTCCGCACTCCAGCATGGAGCTTGAATCAGAAATCGCCCGCTCCGGGAACCCCGATTCCAGTCAAAAACAACATGCTCTCTAAGTCCAAACGGCACTCCAGAGACGATCACAGCCAAGTCGGAATTCTAAGCGCGTCAGCTTGTCGACAGCTGATCCCAATAAAGGGAGAACCAGAGAGTGAACCTGCTCAGGATTGCGAACCGAATCAAGGAGGGGATATGGACCCATTTAACAGCATCAACCCGTTCGGCCGGGATTTCGCTGTTTACAACGCTGCGGTGACACAACCGCAACAGCAGCGAGCGGAGTTTGAGCCGTACCTGGATGAAGTGCCGCAGCTTGATACCACTGCCGTCGCAGGGGTTCCTGTTTCTCCAGATCGCTACTATCCTCATCTGCCTGGCGAAGACCGTAGACTCACCGAGGCGTTGGAACTTGGGGCCAGCGGTCCTCATCCCGAAGACGCAGTCACCAGAGGCGTCGGGCACGTCGCTGCGCAGCACAGCGCGCGGGGAGCTTCGACTTGGCCGAGCGGGCTGACTGCGGAAGGTCACGATCAGGATTCGCCGCGAGGGATCATCGGCGAAGCCGTCCTAGCATCGTCTCTCAAGCCAACCGCGCACGATCACCAAACACCGGATCCCGCACAAGCCGTTCGTCACTTCAACTGGAGCGACGGATCCCAGCCGGCTCTGAACGAGCTGACCGGGAGCGCCCCCCCTTCAAGTCACGCGGCCCTCATGGGTGAGGATTACAGCGGGCACCTGAGGCCTGCGAAGAGGCAGAGGTCGCTAAGCCATGCGGAACTGGATGCCATTGAGCGCCAGCTGAGCGAGCCGGGCACTTCAATGGCTCGTGTGCTGATGGAAAGCGCCGGAGCACCGTCGCCTCTCGGGCCAGCGGTCGGCTCGCCATTGGTCCTTCCTGAGGAAGGTTACGATCAGGATCAGCTGTGGGCGATGGTGGAAGACGCCGGCCCATCATCGTCTCTCGAGCCAACCGCGCGCCATCAGCAGACCCTGAATTCAGGAACCGTCGTTCATCCCTTCAACTTCCGGCACGGCGACCAGCACGCGTCGGCGGCGCTTGACGGTAGCAGCATCCCGCCGAGCCAGGACAGCCGGCCCAACAGCTTTATCGTTCACAATGACCGCTACACGGCGCTATTCGTGCCCGCGGCGGCGATGAGGCGAAGCACCCCACTCAATGCGCCAGGCGCTGCCATTCCTCTCGGATCTCGACCGGAACACGTTCCGCAGCCCAGCGCGCAGCCTGCGAATCGAGCCTCACTAGCGCTGCTTGGACGTTCGATGGAGCATGCCGCTCCGGCGTCCTCCAGGGCTGAGAGGACGCCCCCCGCGGCCCGCGAGATTTATGCTGCATCATTCGCCGTTCCCGAGAATTTTTCGCACGGCACCCAACCCGCCCCGGACACGATGCTCTCGAGGCTCGGCCGCTGGGGCCTGTTGCCGGACGAGACGCAGCCGGTAAAAGACTACGACATTCGAGGCGAGCGTTACACCGCCCTCTTGGGGCCAGGAGGCCCCAATGACGTTCGGCTCATTCATCACCCGAGAATGTAGATGCCGAGAGACAATCGCACGCTAGGAGCCCGTCCACACAGCTCCGGTATTGGACTTGTTAATGGACCATAGCTTGCTCCAGCGACTCTTGCGAGCTTGGCGCGGCTCCGGGCGGTGCAGGTGAGCGCTACCGGCCCGATTAACTTGCGCGCGTCGTCGCTGTGCGGCTCCTCGTTGAGCCGCACGGCCATCGCCCTTTGATCGTTCCGAAGAGCCGGCGGCGAAAGCTGCTACACCTACGGTGTTATTGCCGTTGTGTTTTACAGCACTGCCATTAATCGGGGCCTTCTCCTGAAGCCCCGAGACAGGGGAAGCATCCTGGGAGTAAGAGGCTGCTATCCGGCGCCCCATTGAACACGCGTCGGCTGAGCTTAGAGAGCATGTTGTTTTTGACTGGAATCGGCGGCGGGGCGCGTCGCGGCTGGCGAGAGGCGGCGTACGAAGTCGCGGCGCCTTTCGAGCCGATCTCCCGGTTCGATCCCAATGCTCAGCAAATTGTCCGAGCATGGCGACGCTTGCTGAGACATCGCCGCGGTTTGATGTTGCCGTCGTAACGGGCGCATAAACTCGCTCGCTCGGCCAGATCCTCCTGTCATTTGTAATCGTGGCGTTTCCGACGCAGATTTAAAGTCACATATTGCCCTTACCCCGAAATCGCCATCAAGCGTCAAATTCGGCGTTGCATATGACCAGCCGTTAAGCAAACGGCCATCATCGCAAGGCTTCGATCACCAGCGGTGACAACGGTTGAGCGAACGGGTCGCCCCTACGGCAATACTCGTCAGGTGATCGACAGGTAGGCCTGCCAAGGACGGAACGCTCCCACGTTAGGGATCCTGCACTCGATCTATTGGCCGCTGTGGGATTCGCGTGAAGCTGTACCACTTCGACCGGGAGTGGGCGCTGCAGCGCACGTGGCACTCGCCCGAATAATTATTGCGTTGGCGCGCAGCGACCTGCTTCGGAGCCTTACGAAGTGGCAGGCGTACTCTTTAGTTTCTAAAGGCGGAGAAAGTTGATGGATACAGGACAGACGCAGCGGAGCACACGTTCAGATCCGGACACTTTTGAAGAAGGGGAGCAGGAAAGCTACCTCGCCGGCTTCAACCGTGCCGTGGCAAATTTGTTCGAAGTCTTGACGGGGTATCGGACCCCCGCCTCCGTGCGCGCGGGGATCCTGGACAACTGGGTTGCCGAAGAGGGGCAGGGCGATGCCGAGAACCGACGACAGGGGCGCATGCGAATTAGGGCTTCGGACAACACGAGCTCGCATTCGCTAGATTTGTCCTCCCTGTCCCTGACCGCTTTGCCCACTGCCCTGCCGCCAAGGTTGCAGGAACTGTACGCCAGGCACAACGAGCTAAGCAGCCTGCCCGCTATGCTCCCACCCGGTCTCCAGCATCTTCTCATTAGCCATAACCGGTTGACAGGTTTGCCCGACGCTCTTCCGGCAACCCTCTCCTGGCTAGAGGTGGCCGATAACAGCTTGACCAGTCTGCCCGCCAACCTTCCGGCTGGGCTCGAGATGCTGAATGCAAACGACAACCGACTCAGTAGCCTGCCCGACGCTCTCCCGAGCCGTCTCACCTCGCTCGCGGTTAGTGGAAATCAGCTGACCGAGCTCTCCGAATCTCTCCCATGGGGTCTCATTGAACTCGATGTCAGTCGCAATCAATTGGCGAACCTGCCAGCGACCCTTCCGAGCACGCTTGAATCGCTTAATCTTAGCGGTAACCAGCTGACCAGCCTGCCTGAGGGTCTCGTCGAGAGTCGTGTACCGCATCTTAGTCTCAATTACCCGCATTTGGAGACCCTCGAGTTGGAGGATAACCCACTGCCGGACGATGTCCTCGCCAATCTGGCGGCGGTCGGAACGCCACCGCAGCTTGCTCAGCGGTCTTTGTATGAGGCTGCCGCGCACTGGCTCGCCGACGACCCGGCGACGCTGGCCGAATGGCAGCACTTTGCGGATGAAGCAGGCGCCCAGGACTACGCACGGTTCCTGGGGAGGCTGCGAGGGAACGTGAACTACGGCAATGACGACTTTCGGCAGGCAGTGGCTGATGATCTGCGGCAGGCGGCAGCCAATCCGAGATTGCGCGAGCAGTTTTTTGCACAGGCTTCCGAGGCCAACGAGACTTGCGACGATCGTGTTACCTTGCACTGGAACGGCATGCAGACTGCGCGCCTCAACGCTGACGTCGAGGAGGGAGTATATGACGATCGGCTTGGCGAACTGATTCAGCGCGGCCGTATTGCGTTCCGCTTGGAGGCGCTGGACCAGATCGCGCGCGATAGGGTCAACCTGCTCGCCGGCGACCATCCGAATGTGGACGACGTCGAAGTCTACCTGGCCTACCAACATCTGCTGCGCGAGCCGCTGGAGCTCAGTCACGTCGCGCCCGACATGAGCTTCCTGGCGGTCTCTGACGTAAGCCAGGACGATGCGGCGCGGGCGCTAGACCTGGTCCGGGAGCAGGAAGCGAACCAGCTCACCGACTACATGGCAGCCCGCTGGCAACCCTGGGAGACGGTGCTGAAACGCATCGCTCCGGACCAATATGAAGCGATGCAAGACCGGTTGATCGAAGCCATGGGCGAGGAGTTTGAGAGCCGGCTCGATCAGCGATTGGCCGAGCATGGTCTGCTAGGCGATGCGGATGCCGAGCGCGTGCTCGGCGCCCAGGTCCGAAACGAGGTCGCCGGCGAGATCAAACGCGAGGTCATGCACAATGTGCTCGCAGAACGTGGCCTTGAACTGTGAGACTTGCGAAACCGCCGCAACATCTTGCGTTCCCTCAGCCAGCGATCGCGCTGCTCACGGCCTTTCGCATTGTCTTCCGATGCCGGCTCCGGCTCGTTGTCGCGGAGCCTAGATCTTGGGGATCGCCAGGCCGATGACGAAAATCGCTATTCTCGACGGCCGCCGCCGGAGATATCGCCGCTGCCGAATTTCCAGCTGGGAGGCAACACGGTCCTGTCTGTCTCAACGCCGCGCTGGCCTTCACGAGTGAGCTGCGCAAGCTGCCAGACGACACCGTCAAGCTCCTTGGCGAGATCCTTCCTGTAGGCCGACGCATATTAGACGGTTCGGCCAACGTTCCAATGCTCCCGTTCCGGCTCGACTAGCTTGAAGTGGTCCGATGCAAAACTGCGCCTCGCCTCCCGGAACTCGTTGCCGATTTGCTTAATCGTCATCCGGCTGCGGTCTTGGACGCAGACCTTGATCGACTCAAGCTGGTCCTTCGCCCGCCGCATGTCGGGAATTCTTTCTGGTTAATTCGACGCTGATCTGCTTCTTGGTCGAGACGCCGGATAGCTATGCGATGTCGCGATATGCGATCTGCTCGCGGACATTTCGAGGCGGATTGTGCATCTCGTCGCAAGCTTCTGCGGTCCGAGCGCGAGAACCAATACGTCTTCCGTGAGGGTATCGAAAATGACCCCGTCATCTTCGGCATCCCCTTAATCACTGCTGCTCCGCGATTGTGGCCGTCGATGCGCGGCGAACCTCGCTCGCGCTCCAGACGATCACGGAGCTTTTCAGATGTCCGATCTGAACACGGATAAACCGCCGCGGTACCTTCGCACGTCCGAAGCCGCGCGCTTTCTGAGTTTGTCCGGCCGCACGTTGGAAAAACATCGAACGTACGGAACCGGTCCCGAATACCACAAGATCGGCGGGCGTGTGGTCTACTCAGTAGCCGACCTGACAGCCTGGGCCAAACTGGGCAGAAAGAAATCGACCTCCGATCCCGGTGCCGGCACCGTACTGCCCGCAAAGCGGCACGCGCCAATTCCCTATGCGGGTAAAGAGCGGCGCTAAGCCATGCCCGTCAGCAAATCCCCAGCGCACTACGGCCGCTCCGAGCGTGAGCCGCGCGACCTGTTTCGCACGCTTCCTGGCGATCTTGCGCCGCGCCGGATGGCCAGTTCTGCTCTCCTTCGGACGCGCTTCAACCAGCCGAAAGCATACGATTCCCGGTTCGAGATTCAAGGAGCGGCGGCATGAGCGATCTCACCGAAGTGGAAGTGCTGTGGCTCGAAAAGCGTATTGAAAACCGCGTTCGTTTCGGTCGCATTGTCAAGGAACGGAAGCTTGATCGCCACCGGCGTATCCTGTCATTCGCAGCCGGCGGCATCTTTGCCTTCGTCCGTTGGACTTCCAACGACTTTGGCACGGTCATTTCGCGGATCGACATCTTGCGCGCGGTCGCAGCAGGACAGCGCTGCTCGACCGTGCCCTATGTAAAGCCCGGCGGTGAGATTTTGCTGCGGCTCTCCGGCTGGCCTAAAGTCGAACGGGCGCTGCAGATGATCGACGCGATCGATGCGCTGGGCATCGATCCGGCTGATGTAGCGCCCGATCATTGGCATCACGTTCACAATCGCCTGTCCGTCAACGAAAACCCACGTCCCTACACGAAGAGCCGCCACCAGGCTTGGCTACATCGTCAAAGGCTGATGCGATGACGGACCGTCTATGGACGCTGACCACGACGTTTGCCGTAGCTTCCGCTGTCGTCGCGACGATCGCCCTGGAGCCGCTGCCGATCTACATTTGGAATGCATCGGCAAGCGTGCCGATCGGTCTCTATGGCTTGCGACCAGCGAAGCGCTTCTTTGTCACGGAGCTGGTCGCCGTTCAGCCGCCGGAACCGCTTGCGACCTTTCTCGACTTCAACGGCTATCTGCCGCTCGGCGTCCCTATGCTTAAGCGAGTCTTGGCTCTGCCCGGGCAGACAGTCTGCAGAAGCGGATCCGCAATTTCGGTCGACGACATTGCAGTGGGCGAGGCGCGGGATCGCGACGGACGCGGCCGGCCGCTGCCGAAATGGCAGGGTTGCCGCGTCGTCAGAGACGGCGAGCTGTTTGTCATGAATTGGCAGTCGGTCGACTCCCTCGACGGTCGATATTTTGGGCTTCTTCCGGCCTCGGCCGTGATCGGCCGTGCCATCCCGGTGTGGACATGGGAGGACTGATCTTGCGGGGTTCACGGCGCCACGCCATTCCTCTGATCGATCGATTGGCGGACCATTCCTCCCTCCCGGTCAATCTCCGCAAAGCCGATGGGTGCGGGAGTCCAGGGCGGTCCAACGGCCGCCGCGAAGCAGCTTTACACTGGACGGAAGCGAACATGGCATCTTTGGTTCGACCGGGGATCCGCGTTTGGGCTGTCGTGCCACTGCTGCTCATTTTGACTGCGTCGCATAGTGTTGGTCAGACCGAGAATGGATCGACTGCGGTTCGAGCGGTCTCTCAGACGAGCAACCCGTTTGCGGCTTTCGTCTACGAAGCGTCAAAACGCTTTGCGGTTCCGGAGAACTTGATCAGTTCAGTCATTAGCATCGAAAGCGCTGGTGACGTACACGCGAAGTCCCCAAAGGGCGCAATCGGCCTGATGCAGATTATGCCGGCGACCTGGGCGGAACTTCGCGAACGCTATCATCTCGGAAGCGATCCCTACGATCCGCGCAACAACATTCTAGCCGGCACGGCGTATCTCGCCGAACTGCTTGACCGCTATGGTTCGCCCGAGGCGTTCGCCGCGTACAACGCGGGCCCAACTTGCTACGACGGGCATCTCGCGGGCGGTCCTTTGTCAGACGAAACGCGAGTATACGTGGCCAAGCTTGCAAATCTGCTCGGCATCGAACTGCCCGCGACTTGGGCCGCGAGCCAGCAGCCGTCAGCAGCTGCGACGCTGTTCGTCAGGCGAATTGACCCAGTCAAGGCGGGCGATCGGAAGCCGGCGTTCCTGTCCTCGACCGGCGCAACGACTGCAATCTCGTCGCGAGATGTTTTGCAGATGGTCCCCACGGCCACTGACGTGTTTGTCGCCCGGTCGAACTCGGGAACAGCGCGATGATCAGCTGTGCAGCATGGCAGGCGATCGCGTGGTTCAGCGAGGAAAACAGTCCGAGAGCAGGGACTGGTTGCAACACGACGGTATGCGTCCAGGGGCCGCACATGACGTCGGGTCTTGACGTGCCTAACGGCCTTACGTGGCAACGCTCCGAGCCAGAGAACTCCTACTCTGTGCGGCACGCAGCCATGGCAGCTTCCGCCTTCGCGATCACTGCTTCAGCCCGATCTATTGCGGCACAGAGTTCCTCGCTCTTCCAAATATCAACCGAATGGCCGTCGTCAAACGACTCGTCCGTCGCGTCTTGCGTGCGTGAAAGCAACTCACGAAGCGCCGCAATGGACTCGCAGAGCAGCTTGATATCTTCCCCGTTTCGGGAAGACTGGGTCATCTCTATAACGCCATCATACCCCAGCGCCATCGCTCTCGCCGAAGAGATTGTTCTTGCCTCCGAACGCCACCGGTCAAATCGCGCGGTCGACGGGATTCGTGTCAAGTTCGATGCAGTACTCATGGAGGAAGCGGGTCAATCCATCCCAGCGCGACGGTGCATAACCGATCGCTTCTCCGAGATTGCCGCGGCCGGGCAGTTGAGGAAGCTGCACCTCCAGCTAGAAGCGAAGGCTGTCAACGACCGGCTTGGCGAATGCGCGCCACATCGCCAGCCGATGCGCCGGCGATTGACCACGCAGCTGCGCTTCGAGGGCATAGAGGCTAGCGATGCGCCGCAGGGCCTCGTGCGAGACGGGCATGTCCTCGGACTGCGCAACTTCGTAGAACTTGTGCCCGGTGTGCGCCCAACACGCGGCGAGGATGACGTTTCCGGCGTCAGTCAGCCGACCGAATCCCGCGTATCCGTCGATGTGCAGAACGCCCTTGAAGTGCGCCAGACGCGCAGCCGGGCGCTCCGCCTTGCGGTCGGACGCGAACACATAAACTGCAGCCGGCGGCTCAGGTCCAGCCAAGCTCCGTTGATCGTGGGCATACATCCACAGCCGTCCAGGCTTGGTGCGCCCTCCGCTCGGGGACGAGAGCGTCGGTCTGCTTGGATAGCCCTGTTTACCAACCTGATGAAGAGCATGCGACGGTCCAAGTGCTGAACGCGAAGGAACGCATGGACCTCGTCCGGTGAATGGGATCGCAAGCGCGGTGTAGTGACGTCTGTCCGTTGTCGATGCAGGGAGCCCTGTCATGGCTGAAGTGCGAAGAGTCGGAGAAAAGCGTAGGAATGAGTTGGCTTTGAACGCCCGATTAGGAAGGCGAGATAAAAGGCGCTCGCCGGTCGAACCGCAAGCCATTGGCATGGCTTGGGTTCTGGCGTGCCGGTCGGTCGGGGCGCGTGCCGCGCCTTGCATCTTTAACAATGCAATCAAGGACAATCTCGGCACTGTAGGCGCTTTCGCCCAGCTGGAGGGCCGCCTGTGACCGCAGCCGATAGCGACCTGCGTATTCGGCCTGGGCGCATTCGCAGCACGCGCGCGCCGAAGCCGAAGAGTTTCATCAACCAGGTGCTGCGGGCGGCGAAGAAAGCAGGGCACACCCCAGCGCAGGCTATGGCCGGCAGGCGTTCGGCGGCCTATGGGCGCTCGACGTTTGGCCGCGGGCGCCTCGCCTTCAGCCGCGCCAGATTGTTCAGCCCGAGGCGGCGCGCTGTGGTGAAGGCGCGCGTGGTTCGGCATAAAGGGCGCGCCTTCCGTTCAGCACCACTGACCGCCCACCTCTCATATCTGAAGCGCGACGGCGTGACTCGGGGTGGTGAGCGCGCCGAGATGTTCGATGCGGGCACCGACCGCGCCGATAGCGCGGCTTTCGCAGAGCGGTGCAAGGACGACCGGCATCATTTCAGATTCATCGTCTCACCGGAGGATGCCGGCGACATGAACGACCTGCGCGCCTTTACCCGCGATCTCGCCACGCAGATGGAGACCGATCTAGGCACGCGGCTCGATTGGGTGGCTGTCGATCATTGGAATACCGATAACCCTCACGTTCATATTCTCGTTCGGGGAGTAGATGAGGAAGGGGCGGATCTGGTGATCTCCCGCGACTACATCAGCAGGGGACTGCGTTCACGCGCCGAGGAACTGGTCGCCATCGAACTGGGGCCAAAACCGGAGCATGAGATCCGCAATTCGCTGGAGAGGGAAGTCACGGCGGAACGATGGACGCGGCTCGATCGGGAGATCCGGCTGACTGCAGACGAGACGGGCACTATCGATCTTCGCCCAGAGAAGCCCGGCAAGTCCGACCCCGAGATCCGGCGCCTGATGGTCGCTCGCCTTCAACACCTGGAGAAGATGGGCCTGGCCGCATCCGCCGCACCTGGGGAATGGATGGTAGGGCTCGAGGCCGAGCGTAGCTTGCGCGACCTCGGCCTGCGCGGCGATATCATCAAGACCATGCACCGTGCCTTTACCGAGCGCGGGGAAGCGCGCGGCGTTGCCGACTTCGTCATCGACGGCGGACAGCCGACATCCCAGATTATCGGACGACTGGTCGATCGTGGATTGCACGACCAACTGACCGGCGAGGCCTACGCCACGATCGATGGAACAGACGGACGCGCTCACCACGTGCGCTTTCGAGGGCTCGAGGCCTTCGAACATGCGCCACCGGTCGGCGGCATCGTCGAAGTCCGACGCTTCGGTCAAGCCGGCGATCCGCGTCCCACCCTGGTGCTCGCGCCCCGTTCCGATATCGATCTTGGGGCGCAGGTCACCGCCAAGGGCGCGACCTGGCTCGACCACCGGCTCGTCGAACGCGAGCCCATGCCGCTCGCCATGGGCGGATTCGGCCGCGAGACCCGTGACGCCATGGAAGCCCGAACCGAGCATCTGATCCAGGAGGGCCTGGCGCGGCGGCAGGGCCAACGCATCATTCTGCAGCGCGATCTCCTTAATACGTTGCGCCGGCGCGAGTTGGAGGACGTGGCCGCAAGGGTCTCGGCCGACACCGGCTTGCCTCATGTGAACGCCGCTTCCGGGGAGCATGTGGCCGGCACGTATCGCCAGCGGCTGACACTTACCTCGGGACGATTCGCCATGATCGATAATGGGCTCGGCTTCGCGCTCGTGCCCTGGTCACGTGAACTCGAAAAGCGGCTCGGCCAGCACGTCACCGGCGTCGTGAAGGACGGCGGCGGCATCGAATGGGGCCTTGGCCGCAAGCGCGACCTCGGCCTCTAGCAATCTCTCCAATTCAGTTGCGGAAGGGCGTTCGGGATGTCCGGAACCAAAATCCTCTGGGGACAGGTAATCGTTGTCGGTCTGATCGTTTTGTTGGCCATCTGGGGAGCCACCGAGTGGACGGCCTGGCGGCTCGCTTGGCAACCGGAGCTTGGGCGACCCTGGTTCGAACTATTAGGCTTCAAGATCTATTACCCGCCGGTCTTCTTCTGGTGGTGGTTCGTCTACGACGCCTACGCGCCTCAAATCTTTGTCGAGGGCGCCTTCATCGCAGCATCCGGGACCGTCGTTTCGATCGCGGTGGCGATCGGCATGTCGGTGTGGCGCGCGCGTGAAGCCAAGAACGTCGAAACCTATGGTTCGGCGCGCTGGGCTAATGCCGACGAGGTTCGAGCGGCCGGTCTTCTCGGCCCGGATGGCGTTGTGCTTGGCAAACTCGACCGCGACTACCTCCGCCATGACGGACCGGAGCACGTACTGTGTTTTGCACCGACCCGGTCGGGCAAAGGTGTCGGCCTCGTCGTTCCCTCATTGCTGGCATGGGCGGGCTCGGCTATCGTCCACGACATCAAGGGCGAGAACTGGCAACTGACCGCGGGCTTTCGCTCGCGGCATGGCCGCGTCCTGTTGTTCGACCCCACCAATCCAAGGTCCTCGACCTACAACCCGCTCCTCGAAGTCCGGCGCGGGGAATGGGAGGTTCGCGACGTCCAGAACGTCGCCGACGTCCTGGTCGACCCCGAAGGCTCGCTCGACAAGCGGAACCATTGGGAGAAGACCAGTCATTCGCTTCTGGTCGGCGCCATACTCCATGTCCTCTATGCCGAGGCAGACAAGACCTTGGCCGGCGTCGCAGCTTTTCTTTCCGACCCGAAGCGGCCGATCGAAGCCACTCTAAAGGCGATGATGACTGCTCGGCACCTCGGCGAGCAGGGCGCTCATCCCGTGGTCGCATCGACCGCGCGCGAACTCCTCAATAAGTCGGAAAATGAACGTTCTGGTGTCCTATCCACGGCGATGTCGTTCCTCGGGCTGTACCGTGATCCAGTGGTGGCCCAGGTGACCTGCCGTTGCGATTGGCGGATCGCCGATCTGATCGCGGATAGCCACCCTACAACGTTGTATCTCGTAGTGCCGCCATCCGATATCTCACGGACCAAGCCGTTGATTCGTCTGGTGCTGAACCAGATTGGTCGTCGCCTAACCGAGGACCTGCACGCCTGCGACCGCCGGCATCGAGTCCTGATGATGCTCGACGAGTTCCCAGCGCTGGGGCGGCTCGATTTTTTCGAGTCCGCGCTCGCCTTCATGGCGGGGTACGGCATCAAGAGCTTCTTGATCGCGCAGTCGCTCAATCAGATCGAGAAGGCCTATGGGCCTAACAACGCCATCCTAGACAACTGCCACGTCCGCGTCAGCTTCGCGACCAACGACGAGCGGACGGCCAAACGTGTGTCCGACGCCTTGGGTACGGCGACCGAGATGCGGGCCATGAAGAACTACGCCGGGCACAGGTTGAATCCTTGGCTCGGTCACCTCATGGTCTCGCGCCAGGAAACGGCGAGGCCGCTTTTGACCCCGGGCGAAGTCATGCAGCTTCCGTCGATGGACGAGATCGTCATGGTGGCGGGCACGCCGCCGATCCGGGCCAAGAAGGTCCGCTACTACGAGGATCGGCGATTCGCCGAGCGGCTTCTACTGCCGCCTGATCCGGCGAGGGCCAGCCGATCATCGCGAACGGACGGGTGGTCAGCGCTCCGAACGCTAAAGCCGGCGGGAGGTCCAACTGACAAGGCCGCGGAGACCGAGAAAGACACGGCGAACAGCGGGCTCCGTCGTGAGCCGGAACTCCCCGATCACGTCGCGATCGTCAAGGAAACGACCGAACTGACGCCGGCAGAGGAATTTGCTGCCGTTCTTGACGACGACGAGGATGCGGTCCGCCAGTCTCGACTTATGCAGATGCGTGGCGTCGCGCGTCAAGTCGCTATGGACCCGAATGACGGTATGGAGCTCTGAGGCGATATGCGCGACCGGATGAACGTCTATTTCCCGCCCGAGCTTCTGAAACAGATTTCTGATCTTGCCGATCGCAAAAAGCTTTCGCGGTCTGCAATCGTGGAAGCGGCCGTCGCTTCGTTTCTGTCACCGGATGGAGCGGACAGGCGGGAAGCAGCATTTACCCGCCGTTTGGATCGGCTTTCCCGTCAGATGCAGAGGCTGGAACGTGACGTTGGTCTGACAGCCGAGACCTTGGCCCTCTTCATTCGTTTTTGGCTGACGATCACGCCACCGTTGCCCAACGATGCGCAAGCGGCCGCTCAAGCAAAGGGAAGGGAGCGCTTTGAAGGATTTGTCGAGGCGCTCGGGCGTCGTATGCAAAAGGGGCAAAGCTTTCTGCGCGAGATTCCAGAAGATATCCGCCGTCAGGAATCGGCCTAAGAGCCTGATTGAACCTATGTCGATAGACCATTTCGCCGCTCCTTCTTTTTCTACGCCAGCCTACTACCACCGCGAGTTAGCCGAACTGACAAAAGCTGGACGCGCTATCGGCTCGGGTGAGCTGAGAGCAAAGGGGCCAGCATGCAAATTTCAACAGCATGGCGTCGAATCGCGCGCGTTTTTCTCCCTTTTGCAGCTGGGTACTATCTCTCGTATCTGTTTCGAACGATCAACGCCGTGATCGCCAGCCATCTCAGCTCGGACACCGGGCTTGGGACTGCCGACCTCGGGTTGCTTACGTCAATCTATTTTCTTGTTCTGGCGGCGGCCCAGATCCCCGTCGGTATATTGTTGGACCACTTTGGTCCGCGTCGCGTCCAGAGCGTTCTGCTCTTGCTCGCAGCCGTCGGCGGCGGACTGTTTGCGGTATCGACTGGCTTCCTGTCGCTTTTGATCGCGCGCGCAATGATCGGGCTTGGCGTGGCGGCGGCACTGACCGCAGGACTGAAGTCGATCATCCTTTGGTTCCCTAGGGAACAAGTTGCCTTACTGAACGGCTATATGATCATGCTGGGCTCGCTAGGAGCGGTGACCGCGACGGCTCCCGTCGAACACCTGCTGACGTCGATGGGCTGGCGGCAGCTCTTTGAGATTCTGGCAGTCGCGACCGGTACGACGGCCATTCTCATCTATCTTGTGGTGCCTGAACGAAGCGTAGCCCCATCAACAGCTTCCGCCACCCTGAGCTCCGTTTTCAGCGATCGGCGCTTTTGGCGAATGGCCCCGTTGTCGGCGACTTGCATTGGATCGGCTTGGTCTCTGCAGGGATTGTGGGCATCGCCATGGCTGACCGACGTAGAGGGGTTTGATCGCGCAAGTCTCGTCAGACAGCTCTTCATTATGTCGATCGTACTTAGCGCTGGTGCCTGGTTGTTCGGTATGACAGTCCATTGCGTCAAACGAAGGGGAATCGGGGCGGAGACAATATTGGCGATAGCTGCGGTACTATTTATCGCAGCCGAGTGTGCCTTGATCCTGCGAGTGTCTCTGCCATCTATCTTGCTCTGGTCTGTTGTCGCAATTGTAGGAACGGCAACTGTGGTCAGCTTCGCCGTGGTGGCGGATTACTTTCCGCCAGAGCTTGCCGGTCGTGCCAACGGTGCCTTGAACGTCTTGCACTTTGGTTGGGCGTTTCTAGCACAATACGCAACAGGTCTTATCCTGGAGCAATGGTCTGCGAATGATGGCCATAGGCCCGTCCAAGCCTATCAAGCAGCGTTCGGTTTCAACGTAGCGCTGCAGATCGCGACGTTTCTCTGGTTCGCGCTGCCTTGGTTTCGGTCCTTTGCGTCATGGGTGGGTTCAATCTGTCTCGAGATGTCGGCTAGCACCTTCGAACCTGCCGAGTCAGTTGGCTTGTACCAGAATTCGGCCATCCTCCTGCCCCCGGATGACGATGCGGAGTGGTGAGCACAAACTCGCAGCGAACCGATACGATTGAGTAGGTGTCAAAAAAATCGCCTCTCAATCTTTCTTTTTCTACGCCAGTCTTCGATCACCGAAAGCGCTTGTTGCGCTAAGTCCGTTGGTGCCTTTTCTAATCGTCCCCATCTGGGCGCCCCTCTGTGGACGCCCTCATTCGGGGAGGGCAACGGTGGCAATCCATTCCTTTCAATCGGAGGCGAATTCGCGCGGTGCGCGAATGCTGCGTAGTGCTCTTGGCCCAGCGATCGCCGGATACCTCGAGGATCAATCGATCATCGAGGTAATGCTCAACCCAGATGGGCGGCTGTGGATCGACCGTTTGTCGCATGGCCTGACCGATACAGGCGAAACTCTGTCCGCAGCGGATGGCGAGCGCATTGTTCGTCTGGTTGCGCACCATGTAGGCGCCGAAGTGCATGCCGGCGCGCCACGGGTCTCGGCCGAATTGCCTGAGACCGGCGAACGCTTCGAAGGGCTCGTGCCCCCAGTCGTTGCAGCACCGGCCTTTGCTATCCGCAAGCCCGCCGTCGCCGTGTTTACGCTGGATGACTACGTCGTCAAAGAGATCATGACATCGGAACAGGCCAACATCCTGAAAAGCGCAGTCGCCTCACGCAAGAACATCCTCGTCGCCGGCGGGACATCGACCGGCAAGACAACTTTGACGAATGCGCTCTTAGCCGAGGTGGCAAAGACTTCTGATCGGGTCGTGCTGATCGAAGATACCCGCGAACTTCAGTGCAAAGCGCCCAATCTCGTCGCTTTGCGTACCAAAGATGGCGTGGCCACGTTATCGGACCTCGTTCGCTCCTCGCTGCGACTGCGTCCTGACCGGATTCCAGTCGGCGAAGTTCGCGGTGCTGAAGCACTCGATCTGCTCAAGGCCTGGGGCACCGGCCACCCCGGCGGCATCGGCACTATTCATGCGGGCACTGCGCTCGGTGCCCTGCGGCGGCTCGAGCAACTCATCCAGGAAGCCGTCATCACGGTTCCGCGCGCCCTGATCGCTGAGACCATCAACCTCGTTGCTGTGCTTGCGGGGCGCGGCGCTGACCGTCGCCTCGTTGAGCTTGCTCTCGTCACCGGGCTAGGGCCCGCCGGCGACTACGACCTTTCATCAACAGGAGACTGACATGCGTCCGCAATTTCGCTTTCCTCGAGATGCCGCTTCACTGGCCATGTCCGGGATGCTTCTTTTGGCGTCGGCACCGGCCTGGGCTGCCGGATCGAACATGCCGTGGGAGCAGCCACTCAATCAGATCCTGCAGTCGGTCGAGGGGCCGGTCGCCAAGATCATTGCCGTCATCATCATCGTCGTAACCGGGCTCACGCTCGCGTTCGGAGACTCGTCGGGTGGTTTCCGCAGGCTGATCCAGATCGTGTTCGGTCTGTCGATCGCGTTTGCCGCCTCGAGTTTCTTCCTTTCGTTCTTCTCCTTCGGCGGCGGCGTGGTGATCTGATGGATGAACCAGTCACAGGCTTTGTCGTGCTCGTTCATCGCGCGCTCACTGAGCCAATCCTGATGGGCGGCGCGCCACGGTCGGTCGCGATCGTCAACGGTACGCTTGCTGCAGCCTTGGGGCTCGGGCTTCGGCTCTGGATCGCGGGCCTTGTCCTGTGGTTCATCGGCCACATGGCCGCCGTCTGGGCAGCCAAGCGCGATCCTGCGTTTGTCGACGTCGTGCGCCGACATCTTCGCATTCCCGGCCACCTCAACGCCTGAGCTCTCTACCATGATGAACCTTGCCGAATACCGCCATTCCAACGCGCGTCTTGCGGACTTCTTGCCGTGGGCCGCCATAGTCGACGAGGGAATCATCCTGAACAAGGACGGTTCGTTTCAACGGACAGCGAAATTCCGTGGCCCCGACCTCGACAGCGCGGTCCCGGCTGAGCTTGTCGCCGTCGCCGGTCGTCTGAACAACGCCCTGCGCCGCCTCGGATCAGGTTGGGCCGTATTCGTCGAGGCACAGCGCCATTTTGCCGGGGCCTATCCTCCGAGTACATTTCCGGATGTCGCATCCGCACTGGTCGACGCCGAGCGCAGAGCTCAGTTCGAAGAGGCGGGCGCCCACTATGAGTCCAGTTATTTCCTCACCTTTCTCTATCTGCCCCCCGAGGAAGGAGCCGCCAAGGCAGAACGACTGCTTTACGAGGGTCGCGACCGCGCTTTTGGGGCCGCTGCTCACGAAGTACTCCGTGGTTTTATCGATCAAACCGACCG
Organism: Bradyrhizobium sp. C9; assembly: GCF_002532045.1. GTDB lineage: Bacteria > Pseudomonadota > Alphaproteobacteria > Rhizobiales > Xanthobacteraceae > Bradyrhizobium. The sequence continues at coordinate 139,386 of NZ_NWTG01000001.1, forward strand.
CGTGCTTCAACTCGCTGAAGGATTTATGCCCGAATGCGCCTGGCTCGATGATCAATACACGCTGACCTATCTGCACTCGACGATCTCGACCAAACGTCATCGGGTTCGAGTGCCCGAAATTCCCATGTACATCGATGCGCTCTTGGCCGACCAGCCGTTGACCGGCGGGCTAGAGCCGATGTTGGGCTCAGCCAATCTTCGGGTCCTAACAATTGTCGGCTTTCCGGGCGCCACGACTCCGGGAATCCTAGACGACCTGAATCGCCTGCCATTCTCTTATCGTTGGTCGACCCGGGCGATCATGCTCGACAAGACAGACGCCACCAAGCTGCTGACCAAGATTCGGCGGCAGTGGTTCGCCAAGCGAAAGTCAATTGGCGCCATTCTCAAGGAGGTCATGACCAACGAGGCGTCGACGCTGCTCGATACCGACGCCCACAACAAGGCGCTCGATGCTGACGCAGCGTTGCAGGAACTGGGGTCCGATCAGATCGGACAAGCCTTTGTCACGGCGACCATCACCGTCTGGGACCGGGATCCTAGTGCTGCCGATGAAAAGCTACGGCTAGTCGAGAAGGTCGTTCAGGGCCGCGATTTCACCTGCATGATCGAGACGGTGAACGCCGTCGAAGCCTGGCTCGGCAGTCTGCCCGGGCACGTCTACGCCAACGTGCGTCAGCCGCCGGTTTCGACCCTCAACCTCGCCCATATGATTCCGATTTCCGCCACATGGGCCGGCGAGGCGAGGGATCTGCACTTCAAGGGGCCGCCCCTCCTGTTCGGCAAGACCGAGGGATCGACCCCGTTCCGATTTTCCCTCCACGTCGGCGACGTCGGCCATACCCTTGTGGTCGGACCGACGGGGGCCGGCAAGTCGGTACTGCTCGCTCTGATGGCACTGCAATTCCGCCGCTACCCGAACTCCCAGATCTTTGCGTTCGATTTCGGTGGTTCGATCAGGGCGGCCGCGCTCGGCATGGGCGGCGACTGGCATGATTTGGGCGGTGCTTTGTCTGACGGAAGTGATCGGCCCGTCGCGCTGCAGCCGCTGGCTTGGATCGATGATCCCTCAGAGCGCGGATGGGCCACCGAATGGATCTGCGCGATCCTGGCACGGGAAAAAATCGAGATCACCCCGGAGGTCAAGGATCATCTGTGGTCGGCGCTGACATCTCTCGCCTCGGCGCCGATGCAGGAACGCACCCTGACCGGCCTGTCAGTCCTCCTCCAATCCAACTCCCTGAAACGTGCACTGCAACCCTATTGCGTGGGTGGTCCCTCGGGGCGCCTGCTCGATGCCGAATTCGAGCGCCTTGGCGAAGCGTCGGTCCAGGCATTTGAGACCGAAGGCTTGATCGGAACGAGTGCTGCGCCGGCCGTGCTGGCTTACCTCTTCCATCGTATTGGGGACCGTCTCGATGGTCGGCCGACGCTCCTTATGGTCGATGAGGGTTGGCTTGCCCTCGATGATGAGGATTTCGCGGGGCAGCTCCGGGAGTGGCTGAAAACGCTTCGGAAAAAGAATGCCTCCGTCATCTTCGCTACCCAGTCGCTCTCGGATGTCGACGGCTCAGCGATCGCGCCGGCGATCATCGAAAGCTGCCCAACTCGCTTATTGCTGCCGAACGAACGGGCGATCGAACCGCAAATCACCGCCATCTACCGCCGCTTCGGCCTCAATGACCGCCAGATCGAGTTATTGAGTCGGGCAACGCCAAAACGCGACTATTACTGCCAGTCCCGTCGCGGCAACCGGATGTTCGAACTCGGGCTTGGTGAGGTTGCGCTCGCATTCACCGCGGCCTCTTCCAAGACAGACCAAGCTGCCATCGCGCAGCTCTTCGCCGAACATGGACCTGACGGCTTCGTGCCGGCCTGGCTCCAGCACCGTGGCGTCGCCTGGGCCATAGATCTAATTCCCAATCTCGTCAATCTGGAGAAATCGCCATGAGGCGTCTTGCCCTATTGGCCGCAGCCGGCGTCACTGCGCTGGCGCTTGGCGTTGCGATCCCCGCACGGGCGCTGATCGTTTTCGATCCCAACAACTACGTTCAGAATGTCCTGACCGCTGCGCGCGAGCTTCAGCAGATCAACAACCAGATCACCTCGTTGCAGAACGAGGCGCAGATGCTGATCAATCAGGCGAAGAATCTGGCGAACCTTCCGTATTCGTCGCTGCAGCAATTTCTATCCTCGATTCAGCGGACCCAACAGTTGCTGGCGCAGGCTCAGCGCATCGCCTACGACGTCCAGGAAATCGATCGTGCCTTCTCGACCAGCTACGCGCCAGCCACCAGCAACCAGTCGAACCAGTTGCTGGTCGCCAACGCTCAAGCGCGATGGCAAAATTCCTATGCCGCGACGCAAGACGCGCTTCGCGTCCAAGCCGGCATCGTTGGTAACCTCGACACCAATCGCATCCAGACATCCGCGCTCGTGACGTCAAGCCAGGGGGCCGCCGGCGCGCTGCAGGCAACGCAGGCTGGCAATCAGATCCTCGCGCTTCAAGCGCAACAACTTGCCGATCTCACGGCGGCCACGGCGGCGCAGGGCAGGGCGCAGAGCCTCGAAGCGGCGCAGCGCGCCGCGGCCCAGGATCAGGGTCGAGAGCAGCTCAAGCGCTTCCTAACACCAGGACAGGGCTATCAATCCTCCAATGTACAGATGTTCCACTGATGACCGACGTAAAGGCATTCAAGGCGCTTTCGCTGCTTACGACAATCGGCCTAGTGGCCGTCGCTGCCTGCACGATTCAGCTGCGCGGACCAGACGAGTCTCGGTCGGCACCGAAGGCGGAGCAAGGGACCGATGCAGCCAGCTCCGAGCTCGCACGCTGCCGCGGTGTCACTCCAGAGGACACAGTGGGTTATCGGCATTGCAAGCAGATTTGGGACGAAAACCGGCGTCGCTTCTTTGGCAAAAGAATCGGCCCAGCAGACCCTGGCCAGAATGATTCCTTCGCAGGGCTGGCGCCCGCCCCAAAGGATCAGAGCCGGATCCCGCAAGCATATCCGCAACCGGCGACACCCGAGGCGAGCAAGCCATGATGGGTACCGGGATCATCGACCAGTTCTTGGAAACGTTTACGCGTTATATCGATAACGGATTCGGGTTGCTGGGCAGTGACGTTGGATATCTCGCGACGACACTCGCCGCGATCGACATCACTCTCGCTGCGTTGTTCTGGAGTTGGGGAACTGACGAGGACATCATCGCGCGGCTCGTCAAGAAGACCCTCTTCGTGGGCGTCTTTGCCTACCTCATCGGCAACTGGAACAACCTGGCGCGCATCGTTTTCGAGAGCTTTGCCGGACTTGGGCTGAAAGCGTCGGGTGCAAGCCTATCCGCATCCGATTTCCTGAGGCCGGGAAAGATCGCCCAAGTCGGACTCGATGCCGGCCGACCGCTGCTCGATTCGATCTCGAACCTGATGGGTTACATCAGCTTTTTCGAGAATTTCGTTCAGATCGTCGTTCTCTTATTCGCATGGGTCGTGGTGCTGCTCGCCTTCTTCATTTTGGCGATCCAACTTTTCGTCACTCTGATCGAGTTCAAGCTTACGACGCTGGCCGGCTTCGTGCTCATTCCATTTGGTCTGTTTGGCAAGACCGCCTTTGCCGCTGAGCGGGTCCTGGGCAATGTAATATCTTCGGGGATAAAGGTTCTGGTCCTAGCTGTCATCGTGGGCATCGGTTCGACCCTGTTCTCGCAGTTCACCTCTGGTTTCCGAGGCGCTCAGCCGACCATTGAAGACGCAATGACGCTAGTGCTCGCGGCGCTCTCCCTGCTGGGCCTCGGCATCTTCGGTCCGGGTATTGCAAACGGCCTGGTATCTGGGGGACCGCAGCTCGGCGCCGGTGCGGCGATTGGATCGGGTTTGGCTGCTGGCGGGCTTGTTGCGGCAGGTGCTGGTGTAGCGGCCGGTGCTGGTCTCGCTAGTGGCGCGATTGCAGGCGCCGCGCGCGGTGGCGGCGCTGTCCTAAGCGGAGCGTCAGCCGCCTATCGAAGCGGCGGCCTTGCCGGCGTCGCGGAGGCTGGCGCTTCGGCTGCCATGAGTCCTTTGCGTCGCGCAGCGGCTGCCGTCGGAGGTGAGCAAGCGGGCGAACGGGCGGCGAGCACCTCGGCCGAGGGGCGGCCTGATTGGGCGCGCCGGATGAAGCGTGCCGAGACTATTCGGCATGGTGCTTCGGCTGCCGGCCACGCGGTCCGCTCGGGCGATCACGGTGGCAGCGGCTCCTCCGTCGATTTGTCCGAAGGAGAGCGCTGAGACGCACCACTGTACCTACGCCGCACAGCAGCACCTCAACCCTTCCATCGCCCGACTTGAAACCGATCACTCGATACCAGGGGCAACCATCGATGTTCAAACGAACTTCCGTTCATTACGGGCGCATGCCCGCACCGGTCACGCCGTATCAGAAAGCAGCTCAAGTTTGGGACGAACGCATTGGATCAGCGCGCGTGCAAGCCAAGAACTGGCGCCTTATGGCATTCGGCTGCTTGATGTTGTCAGCCGGTCTCGCTGGTGGGCTTGTCCGGCAGTCGAATCAAGGCTCGATCACGCCCTGGGTGGTCGAAGTCGACCATCTTGGCCAGGCCCAAAGGGTCGCGCCGGCCAACATCGACTATCAACCCACTGATGCACAGATCGCCTACCATCTGGCGCGCTTTATCGAGGATGTCAGGGGCCTTCCGGCCGACGGCATCGTTCTGCGCCAAAACTGGCTCCGGGCATACGATTTTGCGACCGATCGCGGCGCCGCTGCGCTCAACGACTACGCGCGCAACAATGACCCTTTTGCCAAACTGGGTAAGGCGCAAATCTCCGTCGACGTGTCGAGCGTCATTCGCGCGTCTTCAGAAAGCTTTCGGGTCGCATGGATCCAGCGCACCTACGATAATGGCTCGCTGAGTTCGACCGAGCGTTGGACCGCAATTCTCACCGTCGTGATCGAGATGCCGCGCGATGCCGAACGCCTGCGCAAGAATCCCCTTGGCGTCTATGTCCGCGCCATCAACTGGTCAAAGGAGTTGAGTCAGTGACCAAGACCCCGTCTTACGTTTATTCGAAGCGTCCTATCGTGTACAGTAGGTGCAATTCGACTTGGTCCGAGCTTGTGACATCGAAGCGAGCATTTCTATCCGCTCTTCTGCTTTGTTCGTCGGCGCTCGGTGGGTGCGCGACCTACATCCCGCCACAGATCAGCTATGACGCGGAAATCCCGCCGCCGCCGGCGCCGCCAGCGCCTCTGGATGACAAGTCGCGACCGCTTCACGTTCCACCGCTCTGGAAGCCGGCTCTCGGCGGCAAGTCAGGAGGGAAGGAAGAGCCCGACCCTGTGAGCCGGGTTGAGACGGCAAACAGCGCAGCCCGGGTCGAACCGCGGAAGCGGGGATATTTCAACGCAGCGCAGATCTACGCCTACAGTCCCGGGGCGCTCTATCAGATCTATGCCGCGCCGGGGCAGATCACGGACGTCGCGCTCGAGGAGGGAGAGCAACTGACGGGATCAGGGCCCATCGCGGCCGGAGATACCGTACGCTGGGTCGTAGGCGATACTGAGAGCGGGAGCGGCGATACGCGACGCGTCCATATCCTGGTCAAGCCGACCCGCGCATCGATCGAGACTAACCTCATTGTCAATACCGACCGGCGCACCTACCTGATTGAGCTCCGCTCCCGCGAGCGGCCATATATGCCGTCTGTTGCCTGGTACTATCCTGAAACAGCGCGCGAACGATCCCGTTCAGTCGCTCTGAGACCCCCTCTTCCGGATCCAGGGCAGCGTATCTCCCGCTATGCCATTGAAGGGGACCGTCCACCCTGGCGGCCGCTCGCCGCATACGACGATGGCCGCAAGGTCTACGTCGAATTCCCTAAAGGTATCGTCCAGGGAGAGATGCCACCGCTCTTTGTCATCGGCCCTGACGGGAAGACCGAGCTCGTCAACTATCGCGCCTACGGTAACGTGTTAATCGTCGATCGGCTGTTTGGAGCAGCTGAGCTGAGGCTCGGCAGTGAGCGCCAGCAAAAGGTCAGGATTGTCAGGACCGACGGGAGGCCGTCGTCATGATCAGCCAGAGTGGAAACGATCACGAGCAAGCAGATCCGCCGGAGACACAAGAGGAGCAGTCCAAAAGCTTCCGACTGAGAGCGGAGCATCCGCGCGTGACACGGTTGTCGCGAAAAGTCCTGGCCGGAGGGAGCGCGCTTGCCCTCTTTGTCATTGGTGGAGCAGTCCTGTGGTCGCTGCAGAACAATCGTGCCCGAAACCAGGCGGCCGATGAACTCTACAGCACTGACCATCACAATGTTGCCGATGGCCTTACGACGCTGCCGAAGGATTATGCTGGCGTTCCGCGCCAGCCAATACCGCAGCTTGGTCCGCCACTCCCTGGCGACCTCGGTCGGCCAATCCTTGCTGCCCAAGGCCACTCGCCGGCGATCGGGGCTGATGCGGAACAGCAGCGCCGAGACCAGGAGACCGAGGCAGCCCGCATTAGCCATTTGTTCGCTCCGACCAAGGGAGGAGAAGGACGTCCGCCTGCCGCTGCGGCTGTTGAAGGCGACCGCGTCGCGTCGCCGAACTTATCGAGCACTGGCGACGACGGATTGGCGCAGAACGGTCAAGACCGAAAGCTTGCCTTCGTGAATGCTTCTGTGGACCGTCGCACGGTCAGCCCCGACCGCATCACCAAGCCGGCTTCACCATATGTCGTGCAGGCTGGGACGGTCATTCCGGCAGCCCTGATTACCGGGATCCGATCGGACCTGCCGGGCCAAATTACCGCGCAGGTCACCGAGAATGTTTTTGACACGCCGACCGGCCGCTTTCTGCTTGTGCCTCAGGGAGCGCGTCTGATCGGCACATACGATAGTCAGGTTACTTTCGGCCAGTCCCGTGTCCTACTGGTCTGGACGCGGCTGATTATGCCGAATGGACATTCTATCGTTCTCGAGCGGCAGCCTGGCGCTGATAGCGCTGGGTATGCGGGTCTGGAAGACCAAGTCGACAATCACTGGGCAGAGCTATTCAAGGCTGCGGCACTATCGACGTTTCTGGCGGTCGGGACCGAACTAGGGGCTGGTTCGGACACCAATAGCAACGACAGCGCCATCATCCAGGCGTTGCGACACGGCGCCTCCGACTCACTAAACCAAACCGGACAGCAGGTGGTTCGACGCAGTCTCAATATCCAGCCCACTTTGACCGTGCGGCCTGGTTTCCCGGTTCGTGTCCTTGTCAATCGTGACCTCATAGTTACGCCGTATAGAGGGTGACAACATGCCAAAACTCAAAATAGGAGAGCTTCCAGACGACAAGCCGGTCAAAGTGAGTACGGAGCTGCCGGCGGCCGTGCATCGTGATCTCATTGCATATGCAGAGGCCCTTTCGCTTCAAGGTGGTCAAGTCGTCGAACCGACTAAGCTTATCGCTCCCATGTTAGCGCGCTTTATGGCCACCGATCGAGGGTTTTCTAAACTGAAACGTCGAGGCGACGCACCGGTCGCCGGCGCAAGACAGTGATGCCTAAGGTTTCTCGAAGCTGTCGCGCGACGCTTAATGCGATGCATAAACCTAGGCGCCGCCGAGTTTGGCCCAACAGCTGACATATCGTGTGGGAATGCGTGTTTCCACCTCTGCCCGAAGCAACGCCGGCAAACCAGGTTTATCTGTTCTCAATGCGAGGGCGCTGGGCGTCGATGGGCCGCTATTCGGTTACCTTCAGGCGCGTTACACTGCTCCGGCCATCTACGCTGATGGGCACGTCACCATCGATCGTGGCCCGACGTACGACGCGATGCTGGTCACCGTAATCGTTGACTGCGTAATGCTGTGTTGCGCGATTGTCCCATATCGCGATATCGCCCTCTAGCCAGTTCCAGCGCACAGTGTTTTCGGGCGCGGTGACGTGAGACTGGAACAGATCGAACAGCTTTTGTCCGTCGTACTTTGGGACCCCAATAAAGTGCTTCACCAAGGCGCCGAGCACCAGCGCCCGCTCGCCTGTTTCGGGGTGGACGCGCACGACGGGATGCTCGGTCTCAAAAACCGTTCTGGTGAACACCTCGTCAAAGTGTCTCTTGTCGACCTCGCGGACGCGCGCGATTCCGGCGTAATCGAAAACGTTGCTGTGAACGGCCCATAGTTCCTCTGCAAGCCGCTGTAGCGGTGCCGGTAGATCAAGATAAGCAGCCGCTGTGTTCGACCACACGGTGTCGCCTCCGAACGTTGGCATTACAACGGCTCGTAGGACCAAAGTTTTGGGATAGGCTTCGGCGAAGGTCCCATCCGCATGCCAAACATCGGCGCGACCGCCGCCGCGACTGGAGTCCAGTTCGAGGAGCGACGCCATCCCCTTGGTAGGACCGAGCATCGGATGGGGAACTAGCTTTCCAAGGCGAGCGGCAAAGCGCTCATGCTCGGCGTCATTGAGATGTCCTTGATTGCGGAAGAAGATCACCTTGTGCTCGAGCAACAAGCTGTTAATAGCGTCGATCGTGTGGTCCGGTAGATCGCCCGATAGCTTGATATTTTTGACTTCGGCACCGATGCGCGCTGCACGCTTCACAACATCGGTGCCTGAAATGACGTCACCGATCACAGCCGTTCTGCTCATGTTGTTTTTCCAAGCCCCTCGCAGTGTCTTCCTCGCCTCTCGGTAGCGAATGATTCCAGCAAGCATCGTGCCATGTGACGGACTCAGACCGACCGTGTAGACTCACATGGGCGCCGAACGGATCGCGATATTTGGCGCAAGCTTTCGGACTGAACTGACTGATAGTTCGCCCGTGTGACGAAAGAACTTGATCGCCGACCACTCTCGTCGAATGGTGTGAAGACCAAGCGGACAGCAAGAGCGCGCCAACCGGCAGATTCTTCTGTTATGCTCTTGTGGTGACTCATCCGATCGGAAGAATGCAATGCTTCTGCAAAATGGGTAATAATTCGTGATGGTCATGAATCATGTAATCAGGCCCCGCGGCGCGCAAGCGTGCTTCGGAAACGAATCCCCCCATTATTGATACGTTGATAAGACCGAGATTGCGGGCAATCTCCGTCTCAACTGGCATGTCACCCACGATGACGGTTCTTTGTGGAGGTATATCATTGGCCTGCATATACAAGCGCAGACGTTCTTCCTTGTTCACGCTCTTAAACTGGGTTGCGCGGTTCTCAAATGCCAAAATGTCCGTGACGTGAGTCTTGATTCCAAGTCTTCGCACTTGTGCGCGAATTGGTTCAACAATGTGATTGCTGACAATAATGGTGTGAACGGCTCTGTGATCAGCGGCGAGCAAAACATTTCGTGCCCCTTTGCGTAAGGCAGCGTTGCGCGCCAAGAATTCGTAAGTGTCATGAAAAATGGCGCTGTTATTTCTCTCCACGACGTCGATTTCATCCTTCGACATGTCTAGGTTGCGGAAGAGAACCGAAAGAGGGAGTTCGAATTCCTCTCGAAGCCTGCGCATATCTACGGCTGCGCGACCGAAGCGGCTCAAAATTGCATTGATGGTTTGAAGCACCGCATTGGCATCATCGAGCAGCGTGCCATTCCAGTCGAACACAATCGCGGATTTCATGGGCGAATGAACCTAAGGCAAGTACCGCGGCGGTAAATGCATTTGCGATCCGACAATTGCGGATCCGTATGTCTAGTATTGCGCCCGGTCAAGTAAACGCGCGGATCGCTGTTCGGTGTAGGACGCGCGAACTAGGGAAGAAGAGCATGACCGTTTTCCTCTGTATCTTTGAAGCTGATCTTTGCTGGAGCAATGGTCGTGCCAACGCCGCAAGCGCGCAGTAAGCGGCAAACTGTGCTTTGAAAAATCTGAGCCCGACGCGCAGTGTGGCGATCCTGACATGACCTTACGTCGCTGTCAGAAAACGGACCAAGATTTTTACGGTGGACCAGCCACAGCATAGAGCTGGCGACGCCGACGTATCTTGTTTTCGTCATTCGGCGGTCGGATCCCTCCCGCGCCAGCAATGAAATGCATGAGTAGTGAAAAGACTTGGCTTACTGTTTTAGCTGGCTACCCAGACAAGCCCGAGGGTGGCGCTTTGGAGCAGTCGTGGAGTAACTCGTCACCGACGCAGTCAAGGAAGTTGGCGAGCGGCAGGTCCGGTCGATGGCCGGGTGCAATCGGTGCCGATCGTGGGCGCCGCCAGATCACCTTTTCCGGAGACGTCATCAGGGTCGGTCTTCTGAAAGAACTGAGCTTGTTACGTAAAAACCAGTGTTCATGCGGCAGAGTTTAGGGGCGCTCGGAAATCGCTAGGATTGCTTCTCCTTGCGATCAGATGCTGATTTTGAACTTGGTCAGGTCACATTGCAGCTCGCCGGCTCGACATCTCAGCGAGCGCCGTTCTCGTCAGGAAATGCCGCAACGAAATCGCAATGAATTGGGTGAAACGACCGTGAACAAAACGGGACGGGAGTGGCCACCACACAAGAAAAATCAATAAGTTAGAAGATGCTCACTGCGTTCGGGACGCAGGGGTCGCAGGTTCGAATCCTGCCACTCCGACCATCTTTCCCTAGGTTTTTTTGTTCTCATCGGTGGTCGTTCCCGAGTCAACCATCGATTTGACCACCGAAACATACCGCGCTTTTTGGCGAATAGCTGCAGCCGCCCCGCGCAAGTGATCGGGAGGTGAAGGCCATCTGTATCCTGCAGGACCTCCGGCGACATGCGGAGGAACCCGGCAGCCTCCCAAATCGGCACGCCGCGCTGCATCAGCCAGGTCGCTGCCGTGTGGCGCAACGTGTGCGGAGTGACTTTCCCGGGCAGCTTGGCCAGATCCACGGCAGATTTGAAGCCTTTTTTGACGGAAGCCACCGGTTTGCCATTGAACTCGACGAAGCAGGTGCCGATCAGCTTCCGGTCTTTCCAGCGACGCATATGAGCCAGTAGCCGGGGTGGAAGTGGAGCGGGCGTCTGACGCCTCTTGGTGGCTCGCTTCCCGATCGGCCTCCTGTAAAAGATACCACGCTCCAGATCAACGTACGAGTGCCCAAACTCGGGGGTGGCGATGGCGCCGGCCCTGGTGCCGGTATAGAGGCCGATCAGGATAAATCTGGCCACGTGTCGCAGTGGTCGGCGGTCTGGCCGTACCGGGTCGCCCTTTGAACTGCCAGCGTAGATGGTCTGCTTCTCTCGATAGCGCCAACATTGCCAGAACAGGGCTGCCGCCTCGGTGCGTGTCAGCCATCGGTCGCGCGCCTCGCCTTTCGGCGGGAGGGACACGCGAACCATGCCCCGGTGAAAGCCCTCTTTGCATGATGGTTGATCGCTGCGTTGACTGCCGACAGCTTCTTGCCACCCCAAAAGATCGTTGAGCCGATCGATCCTTGGGTTCAATCATCAAACTGATCACCTGGTTCGCCGATATCGGTCAAATAGATCGACAGCACGTCGGCGCAATCGATGTCTTCTATATCTCTTCGGCTCCGCTCCGGTTGATATTTTGCGCGATGTGGTTTCCCAGCGCTTGCCCTGCTTTCTGCGGCGGTTTGTTTCAGACGCGCTCGCAATGCATCCTGTGGCGATATGCCGGTCTCCGTCCTTGATGATCCAAACAGACTGGGCGACGAGCCTGCCTTCGCGATAGCGGGCTTTACGTCTGTAGAGCCGGGCTCTTTTGCTTGGACGCGACATAATTCATTCCCTCATTCTCCCTCATCTCTCTACATGAAAGAGTGTAATGGACTTCTCAGCGACGCATTCGTGCTGAGTTACTGAGCAGCGGCTCTCTTGGATCGTCTCTCAACTGATAAGCTGGCGACCATCGAAAGCCGCCCAACGCGCTTATCGTCACCCAAATCATCTGTACCGATTTCGTCGAATGATTGCGGTGCGCGAACTTGCGCGCGAACGAAATGGGCACGTTTCTGGTGCGGTGGTCGCGCTATGGGAAGATCGGGCTAGAAGGTCACGGTGACGACGATGGTGTCGGCGTAGGCTCCTGGAGGGGGCGAGGTTTGCGGTGGAACACGTCCATAGACTGAAATGTTCTGGTTCAACGCTGTTCCTGTGCCAAGCACGCAGGTATTGGCACCGGACGTGCAGGTTGTAGCGGATGTCGTACTTGTCCAGGCGCCGGTCCGGGCCGCGTCCGTATAGAGATTGTAGTTGATGAAGCTGGAGCTTGCCTGCATGCGCCGCTGGCTGCCGCTTGCGTGCAATCCGTTGTCGAGGCCAATCGAGTAGGGGGTCGTATTGGTGCACTTCACCGAAATCGTCCCAACGCCGTCAATATTCGCCGTCAGCAGCGAAGCGCTACCGAAGTTGAGCGGCGTGGTCGAAACAATGCAATTTCCGGCGATTGTCGCCGTCCATGGCGAGGAGCCTGCATTTGTTGTCGTTCCCGGGTTCGACGAACAATTCGGGCTTGTAAGAAGATAGGCCGCGTAGGCGACGACCGGAGACGCCGTGCTCCAGACGTAGGTCCCGGGTATCGTTGCCTGCTGATTGGCGAGGAAGCGCCCATAGACGGTCAGGCTTTGTTGTGTGGACCCGCCCAAAAGAGGAAGGCTGAGATTGATGCTGACGCCACCGGAGCCATACGCGGTGGTTCCGTATCCCCAGGATCCCCAGACTTGCGTCCGTCCGGAGTCCGAATAGAGCTCATGTATTGCCGTATTCGCTCCACTTCCCAGCGATCGAACCGAGCTGTTGCTGTTGGGCGCCCCTTGGTCGAATTGCACACATGCATTGACCGTGCAGCCGAGCGCACAGCCACTGCATGTTACGGTAAATGTCGAGGTCGTATCGACGGCGCCACCCGCCAGGATGTCGACAGATCCGTAGTTGCCGGACGCCGAGGTAACGGAGCAGCTTTGGGCGTAGGCCGAAAACGATGCCGCAAATTGCAGGAGCAAGGCAAAGACCAGGGTTCGCTTTGAGCCAATGACCACGATTTCGATCTCGCAATGCGGGTTGGTCAGAACGGATGATCGAGGAAACTGACGCACGAAGGCATTGTTTTACGTGGGAAATGACCGCATCATTGGCACACGACCCCGGGGATCCGAACCTGTTCGCCCGGCCGCGGAATGAACGCAAACGTGGCGCGGCAGCGTGCGTCGGCAAACTCGATTTCGGCTTCGTTCAGTGACGAGAGCCCCTTGATATAGGCCTGTCCGTCGTAGCCTACGACAAATTCTACTCCACCGGTCATATGGCCGACAGCCCCAGCCGGCAGAACGCGATTGTCGGGCCCAATAAAGGTAACCAGCGCAGCCGTCGTCTCCTTGCGGACATCGAATCTGATGAGCGACCCGGCGCGATCTGCCGGAGCGACGATGTCATGCGTCGTTGCTGCCTCGTCGTCGACCGGAAGGTTCGTCGGGTCGATCGCAATCTTGTTCTTCTGGTAGGACCGGAGCGTCGGGATCAGCAGCATGCCCCTGGAATCGGTGACACCCGCCCGGCGATTCTCGCTGAGGACCTCGACATCCGGCACGCCAGTCGCGACCACCGCGAAACTGTCGTCGATCCAGTTCGAAAGGAAAACACCGCCTCCCATGGTGGTGATCGAACCGCGCAATTCCAGCGATCCCACGCTGCCGGCTCCGGCCTGGCTTGCGCCTGCCTGGATGGTGCCGTAGCTCGACCTGTAGGAAGCCGTGGCCTCCCGGTAACTCGATGCGCCTTCGGAATCGTGCACGCGCCAGCCGTAGCTGCCAGGCTCCGGCCCGAGCGACTTGACGGCATCAACGCTACCGGTTGTACCGGTCCGTCCGCTCGAAACTCCGGTCGTGATCGAAGCTGAGTCGCCAAAAGGGATGCTCAAACCGGCAAATATGCCGGTATTCTTCTTGGTACCGAAATCGTGGAAGACGGTGGAGAATATCGACGCATTGTAGGGCAACGAACGCGAGTAAGAGGCCGTCACGATATTGGAACGATTGCCTGCGTCATCGCGCAGACCGACAAGGCTTGCACTCAGGCTGGCTCGGGGGTCGAACGGCATCGGAGCGCTGAAAGTGATGCGATCGAGTGCGACCGGCGCACGGGCGCTGCCATAGATGCCGGTCACATAGGCAAACGAGTTCGACAACGAAGAGATACTGCCGGGCAGGTAGTTGAACAGACCGTTCAGGTTTTGCAGGCCGCCGTTTAACGTCACGATATTTTGCAATTTTGCGGTCGCCGAGGCAAGGTCGTCATAGGTGCCGAGGGTGTGTTGCGAACTCGCCGAAATGCTCACGCCGAAGAGCCGGGTCTCATAGGAAGCGTAGCTCTGCAGACCGCGGTTCGTACCGCTTCCACTGCCGGCCAGGGCCACGGCGGCGACACCGATCGTCCCGGTCCTGAAGGTACCACCGATGCCACCGTTGATGACGCCGGCTCCGCCTTCGACGTGCGCCTCTGCCGTCAAGCCATCGTAGATGCCTCGTCGCAGGGTTGCAGAGCCGACCGGCGAGCCGACATAGACGTCGCTGCTCGAGCCGTAGGATAGCCGCGGCAATCCGCCCTCCACCGACCAGCTGCTCAGTCCGGGCGCAAGCAGGCTCGAGGTCGCATAAAACGGCGCCGACGTCTGAATTTCGTGACCTGCCGAATCCCTCACCACGAGTTGCGTCGTGCCGGCGCCGGAAATCAGCGGTACGTTGTTTACGCTGAAAGGGCCGGACGCGACGTCCTGAGAAAATGTCTTGATGTTGTTGACATAGACATCGACGGTTGACGGCACTGCCGCGCTACCGCCGATGGTCGCGAGCGGCGCGGTAATGAGATCGGGCCGCAGGGTAAAATCGCGTTGAGCCTGAAGGCCACCGATCCTGACCGGCCGTGACCAGGCCAGTCCGCCGTTGATCGTATCCCCAGCAACGTAGCTGATCATCCGGCCTGGGTCGGAATACTGGAAAGACGAATTCAGCCGTGTGGCCTGCGCAGGCTGCTGCGGACCAGTGCGGACGATCGCCGACTGTTCGGCGGTGCCGTAAGGTGAAAACGCCCGAGCATCGAGCAAAAGCGATGTGTTACCGAGGCCGATTAATCTCGGGGTAGCTGCGTTGCTGGTTGAACTCAACAGGTCATAATTCAGCACCGCACCGGGATCGGCCCGCGCCTTTGGCAGGTTCCCGCTGGAGCCGCCTGCGTCAAAGAGCTGCGGCTTGCGTCCGGCTTCGTCGACGGCAATGAATATCCGCTGTGTTCTCTCCTCATATCGATACCTTAGGGTCGGGATATCATCCAATGCGATGATCTCGCCCGGTCGATGCGATGGGCCCGGTTGCAGGCCGAGGCTTTCGAGTTCCTCCAGCGTTCCGCCGATACGACCGTCGTCGAACCGCACGAATGATCCGATTGTTCGGGCGGGCACGGAGTTGATCACGACATCGAGTTGCAGATTTGTCTGGTTTTCCCCCGCGCGCGAACGCCCGGCACAGAGGACCATGCCGAGGAGTGCAAAAATGAACACAAGCGTGAAGCCTCTTCTACCGCCGAGTCGGCGACTCAATAACCGCATGAGTCTGGCCTTTGTCCGTTTCCGCCGTGACAGAGATGGATCCGCCAGATCCAAAGCCGCGAGGGTATTTCGGCGTGGCCCAACTCATGGAGGAATGTCCGAGGACATAGCCGAGGAGACCGTTGCCAAACGACAAGGTAGCTCCCGAAGAATCCTTAAGCCGCAAGTTCGCGATGCGTAACCGCTCGTCGCCGGCATTGCTGGTCGCGACGGTTAGTTGGCCAGCTTCGGTACGGAGCGCCCAGGAAACCTGTGGCCGGCTGATCTCGCGGCCACGAAAAAACGCCGGGATCGACTGTCGTATCAAAAGATTGACGCTGCGACCTTGGCTGCCGCCCGCTCGTGGCAATTGGTCGACGATGACACGATAGCTTTCTTCGCCATTGACCGGCTGTTTCGACACCCGCACAACCCGCACGATGTAGTCTGAATGAGGTGCCATCCTGACGGCCGGAGGTGATGCCACCACATCGGTCGTCGGTTCAAGACTCTCCTTGCCGTCGGACTGCGACCAGCGAAGCACGCGGGTCTGGACCTCGACGTCAGCATCTTCGTCATTGCGCAGCGTCAGGGAAGCCGCCGCCGCCGGCGCATTCAGTTCGAGGATAACGGGTTCGACGCGAAGCGCGGTGGCATGGGCAACCTCCAGGCATGCCAAGCTTGCGGCAAACGCGGCTAGCAGAGTCGAATTTTGATGCATCGCGATGCCCAATCGATTTCGAAATCATGCGCCAAGAAGGCATTTCGTCGATACGCAGATGCAACAGAACAGCGGGCCGCTGCCGCGGCCCCTTCTTCAATAGGTGATGGTCATGACCACCGTGTCCGTGTAGGTGCCGGTGCTCGGTGCGGTGCCGGTGGCGGGAACGGTGCCGTAAATGTTGACCGTCTGTGCCGATCCGTTACCGGTGCCGAGAAAGCAGCCGTTCGTGGTCGTGCAGGTGGTGCTGCTGGTAGCCGTGGTCCAGGGGTTGGTATGGGCTGCATCAGTATAGAGATTGTAGTTGATGAAATTCCCGGCATTCGTCATCCGCCGCTGGCTGCCGGACACATTTGCTCCGTTGTCCATGGCGATGGAGTACGGGCTGCCATTGGTGCAGGTGACGGAGACGGTTGTGCTGCCCGACTGCAAGGTGGTCGCGAGCGTTGTTCCGGACACGCTCCCGAAATTGAGCGTCGCAGCGTTGATTGTGCAAGCCGCCGTGATGGTGATCTGAACGGTCAGATTTGCGGTCGATGTGCCGGCCTGGGCGAACGTTTGATAACTGGATGCCACGGCAACGAAGAGTGCGACCGCTCCCATTCGCGCAGCCTGCCCGATTCGTCGCTTCAGCAAAGGTCCACGGTCATCGCGAATGCGAATCGTTCGACAAGGATCGAAAGCCCGGCAGGCCGGTCTCGTGGTCAGCCGGCAAACTTCTTCGGTATCTTCCAATGAATTCTTTTTCATCGCCAATTGTGCCCGGACACGCAGGCCATCGTCGTCAACCAAAAAATCAAAATTGGGTAAACTTTGAATGAGCAAAAGCTTCGCAACGCCCGATCGATCTATCGACAATTATGGCCCCATCAAAAACTGTAATAGCTAGCGAAGTCGGCTGGCAGGAGGCCTCCCGTCGGACCTCTCAGCCGATCCTGGCCGACATCAAAGCACGAATGGCCCGTCGCGAGTGGTGCTCAACGTGTCGGCGCAGATCCTGAAATGGCGCCTCTCAGGGGCTGCCGACCTCGAAGGCCAGCAGAACGTTGCCGGGCAGGCCGCCCCATTGTGCGTAGCCGGAATTGACATACAGCATGCCGTCGACGACGACCGCGCCGGGGCCGTCCATGGCGCCGCCACGGGCCGGAACGCCATTCACCGTGGTGTAGTCGCGCGCGGTGTCGACCTCCCAAAGCAGCCGCGCATCGTCGGTGGCGTAGGCGCGCAGAAAGCCGCTCACGCCGCCCGAGAACACGGCGCCGGGAATGACGGTGACCGCGGCGGACAGCGCGGGACTGCACTGGGGACGATCGCCACAGGCAACCGGCGCCACCTGCATCGCGACTTTACCGGTCGCAAGATCGAGGCCGAACAAGCCACCGCCTTCGCTTGAATTGAGACGTCTCGAGCCGTCCCTCAAAAACCGCACGTCGGAATTGGCCACATAGATTCGGTCCTGGTCGGCGGCGGAGCCCCATTCGGTTCCTCCCAGCGGGCCACCTTGGCCGATCCGCGTCTGCCACAGGATCTTGCCCTCATGGTCGGGATCGAGTGCATGTACGACGCCGGATTTCTGGCCGACGACCAGCTCGCGTTGACCGTCATGCAAGGTCACCAGGATCGGCGATTGTCCGAAGTCGTGGTCGGGACCGCGATCCTGCGGACAGTTGCTCTGGTCGGTGCCGAAGCACGCCACGACGAAGCTGTCCTTCGGTGTCGCCTGCTGATGCCAAAGCATTCGCCCGGTCGCCAGATCGAACGCGAGGATGGCGTCGCTGGTGTCGGTTGCCGGGTCGGCATAGCTGTTCGATGTCGCGACATAGAGCGCCTGGCGCTGAACATCGATCGTCGGTGCGGACCAGACCGACGCGCCGGCCGGACCGAACAGCTGGGTCCCGATGGCGTTGGTCCGTGCGGGATGCGGCGCGTCAGCGATGGTGTAGGTCTTCCAGATCTGCGCACCGGTTTCGGCCTTCAGCGCCACGACGCTGCCGCGAAACGTGCAGCATTGGTAGGTGGGGCGGGACCCCGTCGCCTCCTCGATCGATGACACGCCGACATAGACAACGCCGGAATAGAAGGTTGGCGCACCGGTAATCCGCGCGGCCGGATGATCCTCGACCCTGCTTTTCCAGATCAACGCGCCGGTCGCAGCATTCACCGCGTAGACGTTGGCCAGCACATCGCCGAAGACGATGGCGGACTGGCCGTTATCCAGCGGAGCAAAACTGATGGCCGCCCTGACCGGCGCCTCGGTTGGAAACACCCAGCGGGTGCATCCGGTTTTGGCGTCGAGGGCATGGACCTTGCGGTCGCCGCCGCCGACGAACAGCAAGCCGCCGATGACCGTCGGCTGAGCGTAGACAGCGGACGTGCCGGGAAACCCGAAGGCCCATTTCAGGCGCAGCCGCGGGACCTGGTCTGGCGTAAGGCCGGCCATTGCCGCCGGCTGAAACCGGCTGTTGTTGAGATCCGCGCCCCAGCCGTTCCATCGTGGCCCATCGATCGGTTGCGGGAAGCCGGTCTCGCTCTGCGCGCATTGGCCTGCACTGTCGGCCGACGCATGCGAGGCGGCCTTGCCGGTGACGAGCGAGGCGATGGCCGCCCGCTCGTCATTGCTCAGCCCCTGCGCGAAGGACGACATCGCGCCGGTGGTGATCGCACCCAGAACCTCTTCGAACGACTTCGATTGCAGCGCGGTGCGGCTCGGTGCGCGAATATCGGTGTTGCTGCTGTCGTGACACTGCGCACAGCGTTGCGCGTAGAGCGCGGCACCGCCTTGCTGCGCAGTCGCAGGAAGGCACGACCAGATCAGGGCGACGGCAATCGCAGCACTCAGTTTCATCGCGGTTCACCGGCGTTGGCTTTGATGAGATGAGCGACTGAAGCCTAGCACAACCTGCCGGCTTCCATCGCGCGTGGCGAGGCCGGCGGCGTGTGCCGGGCGGTGCCGAACCTGATCGCGACCGGCCGCCCCAATTGGAGCGCCTGACGGCGTGATCTCCCATTGACAGGTCGCCCGATGTGATAGAATTATAACACAATAAGTTGCAAAAATAACAAGATGTCACCATCGCATCAGCGCCTGGCGCGGGTGACGGGAGGAAAACGGAATTGTCGGGTTCGGACGCGGCAGAGTCTCGGCCGTCGACGTCGCTGTTGATGGTCGGCGGCATCGACAAGCGCTTCGGCGGCGTGCGGGCGTTGCGCGACGTCAGCCTCGAGGTCCGTGCCGGCGAGGTGCATGCGCTGCTGGGCGAGAACGGGGCCGGAAAATCCACGCTGATCAAGATCCTCAGCGGCGTTCATGCCGCCGACAGCGGCACCATCGAGATCGCCGGCAGGCCAGCGACGTTCGACAGCCCGGCAAGATCGCGCGAGGCCGGGATCGCCGTGGTCTATCAGGACCTCAGTCTCGTCGAATCCCTGAGCGTCGCCGACAATCTGCTGCTCGGCCGCGAGCCGCGCGCGCGGTTCGGCTTCGTCCGGAAGCGCGAGCTGATGGCAAGGGCCGAAGCGTTCCTGGGTGAACTCGGCATTCCCCTCGATACCAAAGCAACGGTCGGCTCGCTGCCGTTCGCGTACCGCCAGATGACGGAGATCGCCAAGGCGCTGATGGGCGAGGTGCGGCTGTTGATCCTCGACGAGCCGACGTCTTCGCTGACCTCGGATGAGGTCCGCATCCTGTTCGATGCGATCGGCAAGGCGACGCGCCGCGGCGTCGGCGTGATCTATGTGACCCATCGGCTCAACGAGGTGTTCGAGATCTCGCAGCGTGTCACGGTGCTGCGTGATGGCGCCAACGCCGGCACGTTCGTCACCGCCGAGACCGACATGAAGCGGCTGGTGAACGCCATCATCGGCACCGATCGATTGGCGCCCGCAGCATCGCGTGCCGCGCCCGCGGCAGCGCGTTCGTTCGATTCATCGCCGGTTCTGTTCTTGTCGGGTGTGTCGAACGATCGGCTGTCGGCCGTCGACTTGTCGGTGATGAAGGGTGAGATCCACGGCCTTGCCGGCTTGATCGGCAGCGGGCGCACGGAGATTCTGGAGACGATCTTTGGGCTTCGGCCGGCCGAGAGCGGCACGCTCGAGATCGAGGGCCGGCCATGGCTGCCGAAGAGCGCGGCCGATGCGATCGATCAGGGCGTCGCACTGGTGCCGGAGGATCGGCACGTGCAGGGCCTGGTCCTCGACCATTCGATCGAGCGCAACATCACCTTGCCGCGAATTCCGCATTTCTCGCGCTGGGGGTTCATGCAGCAACGCGCTGCGGCCCGACGTGCGGAAACTGCGGTCGCGCGGCTTTCGGTGAGGGCGCAAGGTGCTTCCAGCCTGGTCAGGACACTGTCCGGCGGCAACCAGCAGAAGGTCGTGTTCGGAAAATGGAATGATCCGCGGCCGCGCGTGCTGCTGCTGGACGAGCCGACGGTCGGTGTCGACGTCGGCGCACGCGAGGAAATCTACGGCGTGATCCGCAATGCCGCGCGCGACGGCAGCGGCGTACTAATCGTCTCGTCGGATCTCGTTGAGCTGATCGAGCTCTGCGACCGCATCTCCGTGATCGTCGACGGACGCGTCGCGCGAACGCTTGCGCGCGGCGAGATCAATGATGCCGAAGAGCTCCATCATCTGCTGCAAATATACCAGGCCTCCGGACAAGGCCTATTGCAAGAGTTGCCCGCATGACCGAACTGACCGCGCCCAATGTCGTCGCCACGTCGACCCGAACCGATCGTCGGCGCAAGCTGCTGCAAAATCTGCTGCGGGGCGAGCGGCCCTACATGCTGTACATCGCCTTCGTGGTGCTGCTCGTCGTGTTCAGCTTGTCTTCGCCCTGGTTCCTGTCGGTCGACAATTTCCTCAATATCGGACGCCAGACCACGCTGGTGTCGATCATCGCGGTCGGCATGACCTTCGTGATCATCGCGCGTCAGATCGATCTGTCGGTGGCATCGACATTGGCACTGTCGGGCATGGCCGCGGCGCTCGCCATGAGCCAGATCAGCAACAGCTGGATCGTCGGCGCCGTTGCCGGGCTCGGCACCGGTGCGCTGGTCGGACTGCTCAACGGCATCCTGACCACGCAGCTTTCGATCCCGTCCTTCCTGGTCACGCTGGGATCGCTGAGCATGGCGCGGGGGCTGGCGATGATGGTGACCAACACCAAGCCGGTCATCATCACCAACGAGACTTACTTTGCGATCTTCGGCGAAGGCACGTTCCTCGGCATTCCCGTTCCCATCGCCTGGACGCTGGTGGCGATGATCGTCGGCATCCTGCTGCTGCACTACAACGTGTTCGGCCGCCGCATCTATGCGGTGGGCGGCAATCCGACCGCGGCGCTCTATTCCGGCATCAATACCAAATGGGTGACGACCGCGGCCTTTGTGCTGACCGGCGCGCTGGCCGGGCTTGCGGCGCTGGTGTTGTCCGCGCGCTCGCACGCTGCGCGGCCCGACGTCGTGCAGGGGATGGAACTCGACGTCATCGCCGCCGTGATCCTCGGGGGCTGCAGCCTGTTCGGCGGGCGCGGCTACATCCTGGGAACGCTGTTCGGCAGCCTCATCATCGGCACGCTCAACAACGGTCTCGTGCTGCTCGGCGTCAGCTCGCCGCTGCAGCTCGTCATCAAGGGAGCGATCATCGTGGCCGCGGTCGCTTTCACGAAGCGCTAGAGCACGGTCCTGGAAAACGTAGGGGCAAGGTCGCTGGCCTCCGGTTAATCGGCGACCAAAAAAGGGAGGAAACAATGAAGCCAATCTTGCGACAAACCCTGCCGCTGACCGCACTGATCGCGGCGACGGCCATTTCGATCGTCCCCTCGGCGCGCGCCGAAGTGCCGGCAACCTGCGTCAAGGGCGTCGATCTCGCGACGCTTGGACCGAAATCGATCGTCGGGCAAGGGCCGCACGGCGAGAAGGCCGCCTCGCCCGAGGTGCTTGCGCTGTCGGACGCCGATGCCGCCAAGGTCAAGGAGAAGCATTTCAAGGTCGGCATCTCGATGCAGACCGTCAACCTCGACTGGGCGCAGCTGCAGATCCAGGGCATCACCGATACGCTGAAGAAGTACGGCGTGACGGTGACCGGCGTCGCCTCCGCCGAATATCAGGTCGACAAGCAGATCGCCGACATCGAGAACACCATCCAGCAGCATCCGGACGGCATTATCTCGATCCCGGTCGATTTCACCGCGACCGCGCCGACCTACAAGAAGGTCGCCAAGGCCGGGATCAAGCTGGTGCTGATGGACAGCATTCCGACCGGCCTCAAGCATCCGGAGGAATACGCCTCGATGATCTCGGCGGACAATTTGGGTAACGGACAGATCGCAGCCCAGATCCTGGCCTCCTGCATGCCGCAGGGCGGCACCATCGGCCTCGTCAATTTCGGCGTCGACTATTTCAGCACCAACGAGCGCACCAAGGGCGTCCGCGAATGGATGCAGAAGAACCGTCCCGATATCAAGATGAAGCAGGTCGACTTCACCGACCCCCCGAAAGTATCGCAGATCGCGGGTGACTTCCTCACCGGCAATCCTGACATCAAGGGCCTGTACGCGGTCTGGGATCAGCCGGCGCTCGACACGTTGAGCTCGATGCGCGCGCAGGGCATCGACATTCCCGTCACGACCGTCGACCTCGGCCTGCAATCGGCGATCGAGATCGCCAAAGGCGGGCCGCTGAAGGCGACCGGGTCGCAACGCCCCTATGATCAGGGCGTCGCGGAGGCGATGGCGATGATGAATGCGCTGCTGGGCAAGGAAACGCCGGCCTGGGTCGGCGTGCAATCGCTGCCGGTGACGCAGTCCAATGTGCTGGAATCCTACAAGACGGTGTTCAAGAAGGAGCCGCCGCCGGAGCTGACCGACGTCTGCAACAAGGCGAAGCCGGCCTGCAACTAAGCCAAAGGAGTTCGATGCGTGGTCCCGCGAGCCTGCGCATCGTGAGCAGCCTGATCCGGGCGTGCCAGCCCCCGCTCGGATCAGGTTGCGCTGGTGACGTACTCGACGGGAAGGCTGCGGAAGTGCTTGCGCATGTCCGATGACGCCGCGCCGCCGACGATGATCCGCGAGAACGCGCCGATGTCGGAGAAGAATGCCGATTTGAGACTGCCGAGCTTGCTCGCGTCGATCACCAGGACGCTCTCCATCGCGGTCTCGATGACGGCCTGCTTGACGGCGACTTCGTGAAAATTCGAGCAGCTCGCACCGCGGGTCCAATGCACGCCGCCGGCGGAGATGAAGGCCTTGTTGATTCCGAGCCGCCGCAGGTAGGACAGGCCGTCATCGGACGCAAAGGACTGCGACGAGGGATGATAGAGACCGCCCATCACCATCACCTGCGTCTTGGGCCGGTGCGTCACGATCGACGCCACGTTCATCGAATAGCAGATCACCGAGAGCGGCAGATCCTCGGGCAGGCAATCCGCCAGCGACTGCATCGTGGTGCCGCAGTCGATGAAGATCGTGTCGCCTTCCCTAATGGAGGCGGCGGCAGCCCGACAGGCGAGGCGCTTGTCCTGGGTGTGCTGATCGATCTCCTGCTCGAACGTGTACTTGATCCCGGTCGGTGACGCCGCATTGACGACGTAGCCGCCGAGCAAAGCGAGTGCGGCTTCCGGACCGGCAAGGTCGCGCCGCACCGTCATTTCGGAAACCTTGAGGAGCTCGGCGGCGTCCTTCAGGTGCAGCGCGCCACTCGATTCGACGGCGCGGCGCAGCCTCTGCAGGCGCTGGACGCGTGTCTCGCTTGGTCGTGCGTTGGAAGTTTCAGCCATTTTGATCGCCGAGCTTGCTTATCCGATTGACAATGATCTTACAATGTTGTGAGTTTAGCAACGTCGATCTGTTACAATAATAACATTCAGTCCAGCGGGCTGATCCGGTGTCGAGACGATGTCGTCCTCGGCAGGCGGCAGACCCGCGGCAAGGTCAGGGGAGGATCACATGTTGCGATCGGCACATTCAATCTATCTGGCCACCTCGTCGATTCGCTAGGACCGCACGGCGCCGCCATGACGCAGAGCGTCTTCATACAGAATCCGTCCCCATTGGCCGTGCAATCGCCTTCCCCGGGCGACGAGCATGTGCATCCCCTGCCGCGCAACAGCGGCCGTGCGCTCGAGATGGATTGGGTCGACGACATCAGGATCAACCTGTCGGCCGCCGAACGGCGGGTTGCCAGCCTGCCGGGCCGGCGCACCGTGAAGAAGGACGCGCAGGCGGCGTGGCTTCTCAAGGCCGTCACCTGCATCGACCTGACGACGCTCAATGGCGACGATACGACCGAGCGGGTCAAGCGCCTCTGCGCCAAGGCCAAGGCGCCGGTGCGCGGCGATGTCATGGAGAAGCTCGGCTTTGCCGGGCGCGCCCTGCATACCGGCGCGGTCTGCGTCTACCATCGGTTCGTCGGCGCAGCTGTCGAAGCGCTCGATGGATCCGGCATCCCGGTTGCTGCGGTCTCGACCGGGTTTCCCGCAGGCCTCGTGCCGCATGAGCTGAAGCTGAAGGAGATCGAGGCATCGCTCCGGGACGGCGCGCAGGAGATCGACATCGTCATCACGCGCGAGCACGTGCTGACCGGCGACTGGCGGGCGCTTTACGCCGAGGTCCGGGATTTCCGCGCGGTCTGCGACAACGCGCATCTGAAGACGATTCTGGCCACGGGTGACCTCAAGACGCTGCGCAATGTCGCCAAGGCATCGATGGTCTGCATGATGGCCGGCGCCGATTTCATCAAGACCTCCACCGGCAAGGAAGGCGTCAATGCGACGCTGCCGGTGACGCTGGCGATGCTGCGGATGATCCGGCTCTATCAGGAGCGCACCGGCTACAGGATCGGGTTCAAGCCGGCCGGCGGAATTTCGACGGCAAAGGACGTGCTCACCTATCAGTTCCTGATGAAGGAAGAGCTGGGTCGCGACTGGCTCGAGCCGGACCTGTTCCGCATCGGCGCCTCCAGCCTGCTCGCCGACATCGAGCGGCAGCTCGAGCATCACGTGACCGGCCACTACTCGGCTTTCAACCGCCACCCCGTGGGATGAGACTCCAGCGATGAGCGTCGCAAGCTATTTCGAGACCATGGAGTATGGCCCCGCGCCCGAGGCGGATGGCGAGGCACGCGCCTGGCTGACGCGGCATGGCGCCACGTTCGGGCATTTCATCGCCGGCAAGTTCACGGCGCCGCATGCGGGCAAGCACCTCGCGACAAGCGAACCTGCCACCGGCAAGGCGCTGGCGCGCATCGCGCAGGGTAACGCTACCGATGTCGATGCGGCAGTCAGCGCCGCGCGCACCGCGCAGGTCGCATGGGCCAAGCTTGGCGGTCATGGCCGCGCCCGTCACCTCTATGCGTTGGCACGCATGCTGCAGCGTCACGCCCGGTTGTTCGCCGTGCTGGAGGCGATCGACAACGGCAAGCCGATCCGGGAAACCCGCGATCTCGACGTGCCGCTCGCCGCGCGCCACTTCTACTATCACGCGGGCTGGGCGCAGTTGCAGGAGCGCGAATTCGCCGATCAGGTGCCGATCGGCGTGATCGGCCAGATCATTCCGTGGAATTTCCCGCTGTTGATGCTGGCCTGGAAAATCGCGCCGGCCCTTGCCGCGGGCAACACGGTGGTGCTGAAGCCGGCGGAGTTCACCTCGCTCACCGCGCTGCTGTTCGCCGAACTGTCGGCCGAGGCCGGGCTGCCGCCGGGCGTGCTCAACGTTGTCACCGGCGACGGTGCGACCGGCGCATTGCTGGTCGAAAGTCCCGGCGTCGACAAGATCGCCTTTACTGGATCGACCGAGGTCGGACGGTTGATCCGCCAGACCACCGCGGGCACCGGCAAGTCGCTGACGCTGGAGCTCGGCGGCAAGTCGCCGTTCATCGTGTTCGACGACGCCGATATCGATGGCGCGGTGGAAGGTGTCGTCGACGCGATTTGGTTCAACCAGGGCCAGGTCTGCTGCGCCGGATCGCGGTTGCTGCTGCAGGAGGGCATTGCGGAGACCTTCCGCAGGCGGCTGATCCGCCGCATGGAGATGCTTCGCATCGGCATGCCGCTCGACAAGGCGATCGATATGGGCGCGGTGGTCGCCCCCGTTCAGCTCGAGCGGATCAAGGCGCTGGTCGAGACCGGGGTGAAGGAGGGCGCCGAGAAATATCAGGCGCCCGGTGCGATGCCGGCTGAAGGCTGCTTCTATCCGCCGACCCTGCTCTGGAACGTGCATCCGTCCTCGACGGTTGCGACCGAAGAGATCTTTGGCCCGGTCCTGGTGGCGATGACGTTCCGCACGCCTGACGAGGCCGTGATGCTCGCCAACAACACGCGCTACGGCCTTGCCGCCAGCGTGTGGAGCGAAACGATCGGGCTGGCGCTCGACATCGCGCCGAAACTGCTGGCTGGCGTGGTCTGGGTCAACGCGACCAATCTGTTCGACGCCAGCGTCGGCTTTGGCGGCTATCGCGAGTCCGGCTTCGGCCGCGAGGGTGGCCGTGAAGGCATGTATGAGTATCTCAAGCCGAAGGCCTGGAGCGGCCGCAAGGCGCGGGCCGAGCCAGCGCCGCTGCCGACGGCGTCCGGCGCCGGCGCCGGTTTCGACGTGCCACCGATCGATCGAACGACGAAACTGTTCGTCGGCGGCAAGCAGGTGCGCCCTGACGGCAATTATTCGCGCGCGGTGCTCTCGCCAAAGGGCCGGCGTCTCGGCGAGGCCGGCGAGGGCAATCGCAAGGATATCCGCAATGCGGTGGCCGCGGCGCGCTCCGCCGAGGGCTGGGCGCGGGCGACGGCGCATAATCGCGCCCAGATCCTCTATTATCTTGCCGAGAATCTGTCCGCGCGCGGCGACGAGTTCACCTGGCGTATCGCCGACATGACCGGCGTTTCGGCAGCAAAAGCGCGCGCGGAAGTCGACGCGAGCATCGAGCGGCTGTTCAGCTATGGCGCCTGGGCGGACAAATTCGAAGGGACCATCCACGCGCCGCCGCTGCGCGGCGTGGCGCTGGCGATGTATGAGCCGGTCGGCGTGGTCGGTGTCGCCTGTCCCAACGAGGCGCCGCTGCTTGCCTTCATCAGCCTGGTGGCGCCGCTGGTTGCGATGGGCAACCGGGTCGTCGCGGTGCCGAGCGAGCGGCATCCGCTCGCCGCGACCGATTTCTACCAGGTGCTCGAGACCTCGGACGTGCCGGGCGGCGTGGTCAACATCGTCACCGGCGATCGCAACGAACTGGTCAAGGTGCTTGCCGAGCATGACGATGTCGACGCGCTCTGGGTGTTCGGATCGCAGGAGGCCTCGACGGCGGCCGAACGGTACTCGATCGGCAATCTCAAGCGCACGCTGGTCGATCACGGCCTCGCGCTCGACTGGTACGACAAGGCCGCGAGCGAGGGACCGATCCTGCTCCGGCATGCGGTGCAGGTGAAGAACATCTGGATTCCCTATGGCGACTAGCGCGCTTTCCAGCGAAAGGGACGTCACCTTACGGTGATAGGGATGGGGATCCGGACCGTCAGAGTCCGGTGGTTTGAAGACAAGGGAGGGACGCAACATGCTCAAGGGCATCAATCCACTGCTCAATGCCGACGTGCTCTACGCCCTGCGGGCGATGGGGCACGGCGATCGCCTGGTGGTGTGCGACACCAATTTTCCGGCCGACTCGATCGCGCGCCAGAGCGTGCTTGGCCGGCTGCTGCGCATCGACAATGTGAGCGCCGCCAAGGCGGTCGAAGCCGTTCTCTCCGTGATGCCGCTCGATACATTCGTCGACGATGCGGCTGTTCGCATGGAGATCGTCGGACAGCCTCAGGAAGTGCCGCCCGTGCAGCGCGAGGTGCAGGCCGCGATCGATCGCGCCGAGGGACGATCCTGGCCGCTGATCGGTGTCGAGCGCCATGCGTTCTACGAGAAGGCCAAGACGGCCTATTGCGTGATCGCCACTGGCGAGCGGCGCTTCTATGGCTGCTTCCTGTTCAGCAAGGGCGTGATCGCGCCCGACGGGGAGTGATGACATGAGCAAGCATGGTGTCGCCGTCCTCGGCGTCTTCGTCGTCGACCTCGCGTTCCGCGCCGGCAACATGCCGGCGATCGGCGAGACTATCGCCGGGTCGGGATTTGCCATGGGGCCGGGCGGCAAGGGATCCAACCAGGCTGTCGCGGCCGCACGGGCCGGCGCCAGCGTGAGCTTCATCTCCCGGATCGGCAGCGACGCCTTCGGCGAGCTTGCGATCAAGACCTGGGAGGCCGAGGGAATCCGGCCGCGCGTCGTCAGGACGGCGGAAGCGCCGACCGGCGCGGCATTCATCTACGTCCACGAGACACGCGGCGATAACGCGATCATCGTGGTGCCGGGCGCGGCAGGCGGGATCGGTCCGGCCGATGTCGACGCGGTGGCGGATGCGATTCGCGACTCCAGCGTGTTCGTGACCCAGCTCGAGCAGCCGGTCGATGCGGCGCGGCGCGGGCTCGAGATCGCGCGCGCCGCCGGCAGCATCACCGTGTTCAATCCGGCGCCGGCCATCAAGTTCGATAGCAGTCTGTTTGCGCTCTGCGATTATGTCGTTCCCAACGAGACCGAAGCCGAAGGGCTGACCGGCATTGCGGTGAGCGATCTCGCCGGCGCCCGCCGGGCCGGTGATGCGTTGCTGGCGAAAGGCGCCGGAACGGCGCTGATCACACTCGGCGAACGCGGCGCATTGTTTCATGCGCGGGACCGCTCGGTGCATGTGCCGCCCTTCGCCGCCGGCAAGGTGGTCGAGACCACCGGCGCGGGCGATGCCTTCGTCGGCGGTTTCGCGGCGGCGCTCGCGGATGGCGCCGATCCGCTCGAAGCCGCACGCTTCGGTTCGGCCACGGCCGGAATCTCGGTGACGCGACCGGGCACCGCACCCGCGATGCCGCGACGTGCGGAGATCGACGCGCTGCTGAAGGGATGATCGCGCGATGATGCGGAATGATCCGATCAAGCATGTCTTCATCTGGCCGGCGGTGCTCGTCGTGCTGGCGATCTCGATCTTTCCGCTGATCTATTCGCTCACCACGAGCTTCCTGAGCTATCGCCTGATCCCGCCGATCCCGCCGCGAGTGGTCTGGCTCGGCAATTATGCCACGCTGCTGCAGGAGCCGCGGTTCTGGAACGCGATCTTCACGACGACGCTGATTGCCTTCATCGCCGTCGGGCTGCAATACGCAATCGGTTTCGGCGTCGCCCTGGCGCTGAACGCGCGTGTGCCGGGCGAGCGGCTGTTTCGTGTCGCCTTGCTGCTGCCCATGCTGCTCGCGCCGGTCGCAGTCGCGCTGGTCGCGCGCATGATGTTCAACCCGACGATGGGGCCGCTTAACCAGTTGCTGTCGAAGTTTGGCCTGGTCAACCTGCCGTTCCTCACCAACGGACATTGGGCGCTCGCCTGCATCATCGCGGTCGAGGTCTGGCAGTGGACCCCGTTCGTCATCCTGATGATGCTGGCCGGTTTGCAAACGCTGCCCGAAGACGTCTACGAGGCTGCCGAGCTCGAGAACGCCAGCGCTTGGCAGCAGTTCTGGGGCATCACCTTTCCGATGCTGCTGCCGATCTCGGCCGCGATCGTCTTCATCCGTCTGATCGAGAGTTACAAGATCATGGACACGGTGTTCGTGATGACGGGCGGCGGGCCGGGCGTGGACACCGAGACGCTGACACTGTTCGCCTATCAGGAAGGCTTCAAGAAGTTCAATCTCGGCTATACGTCGGCGCTCAGCTTCCTGTTCCTGATCGCGATCACGATCATCGGCGTCACCTATCTGGCGTTGCTGCGGCCTCATCTGGAGAAGCGCCGATGAGCGGACACGGCTTGACCGGACTGTCGCCGTGGAGCCGCCGCCTGGTTACGGTCGGCGTCCTCGCCTGGTGCCTGATCACGGTGTTTCCGCTCTATTGGGTGGTGGTGACGGCGTTCAAGACGCCGCCGGGCGTCGTCGGTGGGCCGACCTATCTGCCGTTCATCGATTTCACGCCGACCTTGCAGCCCTTCATCGATCTCTATCAGGGGATCCGCGGCGAGTTCTTCCGCACCTTCCTGAATTCGACCATCGTCGGCCTGTCGGCGGCGGCCATCGCCACCGCGATCGGCGCAATGGCGGCCTATGCGCTGGTGCGGTTCGAGTTCAAGGTGCGCCTTGGTGCGGGCCTCGTGTTCTTCCTGCTCGCGCTCGGCGGCTATCTGTTCTTCAACACGACATTCGGATTCACTCGCCCGCAGGCGCTGTTGCTCGCGTTTCCGATCGCGCTGATCGCTGCCGTCGTCGCTAATCGCCTGCCGTTGCCCGGACCGATTCTCGGCAATGAGGACATCCTGTTCTGGTTCGTCAGCCAGCGCATGTTTCCGCCGATCGTGACGGCCTTTGCGCTGTATCTGCTCTACAGCGAGATCGGCCGGCTCGGTTTCCAGCTGATCGACAGCTTCGTCGGCCTGACGCTGTGCTACGTCGCCTTCTCGCTACCGATCGTGGTCTGGCTGATGCGCGACTTCTTCGAGGCGGTGCCGATCGAGGTCGAGGAGGCGGCGATGGTCGACAACGTGCCGAGCTGGCGCATTTTCTTCGGCATCGTGGTGCCGATGTCGATGAATGGGCTGCTGGCGACGTTCATGATCACGCTGGCCTTCGTCTGGAACGAGTTTCTGTTCGCGCTGTTCCTGACCAATTCCAGATGGCAGACGCTGCCCATCCTGGTGGCGGGACAGAACAGCCAGCGCGGCGACGAATGGTGGGCGATATCAGCTGCGGCGCTCGTCGCAATCGTTCCCATGATGATCATGGCGGGCCTGCTCAGCCGGATGATGCGGTCGGGCCTGCTGCTCGGGGCCATCAAATAGCAAAAAGCCATGTAGGGAGGACTAGACGATGTTGCGACGAACGTTCCTGATGCTGACCACCTCGCTCGCGATGGCGTGCGCGGCGAGTCAGGCGAATGCTGCCTGTAGTCCGGATTACACCGGCGTCACCCTGACGGTGGCGTCGCAGACTGGGCCGTATATCGCGTCCGCGCTCAAGCTCGGCGCCGACGAATGGGCCAAGAAGACCTGCGGCAAGGTCAATGTCGTCGAGTTTCCATGGTCCGAGCTCTATCCGAAGATCGCGACATCGCTCACCGCGTCGGACGCGACGTTCGACCTCGTCAGCTTCGCGCCTGCCTGGCTGCCGGATTTCGTCCCTTATCTGAGCGAGATGCCGAAGGAGATGCAGTCCGGCAAGGACTGGGACGATATCGAGCCGGCCTATCGCGAACGCCTGATGGTGTGGGAAGGCAAGATCTACTCGCAATCGATGGACGGCGACGTCCACACCTATACGTACCGCACCGACCTGTTCAGCGATCCGAAGGAGAAGGACGCGTTCAAGGCGAAGTACGGCTACGACCTCGCGCCGCCGAAGACCTGGAAGCAGTATCTCGACATTGCGGAGTTCTTCCAACGACCCGACAAGGGCCTGTGGGGAACGGCGGAAGCGTTCCGCCGCGGCGGTCAGCAATTCTGGTTCTTCTTCAGCCATGCGGCGGCCTACGCCAACAATCCGAACTATCCGGGTGCGATGTTCTTCGATCCCGAGACGATGGACGCGCAGATCAACAACCCGGGCTGGGTGAAGGGGCTCGAGGAATACATCCGCGCATCGAAGCTCGGGCCGCCCAACGCGCTGAACTTCTCGTTCGGCGAGGTGAACGCGGCGGTGGCCGGCGGCCAGGTGGCGGAATCGATCGGCTGGGGCGACACCGGCGTCATCGCCGCCGATCCGAAGCAGTCGAAGATCTCGGGCAAGGTCGGCTCGGCGATGCTGCCTGGCTCGGACGAGATATGGAACGCCAAGACCAAGAAGTGGGACAAGTTTCCGGGCGTGCTTCCGGGCCCGTTCATGGCGTTCGGCGGCTGGCAGATCGCGGTGCCGAAGGCCGGCAAGAACCAGCAGGCGGCGTGGGACTTCGTCAAGACGCTGACGAGCCCCGAGGTGTCGGGCCAGGCGGCGATCACCGGCGGCAGCGGCGTCAATCCCTATCGCAAATCGCACACCGCCAATCTGCAACTGTGGAGCAAGATCTTCTCGCCGGAAGAGGCCAAGGAATATCTCGGCGCGCAATCGGACTCCATCAACGCCAAGAACGTCGCGCTCGACATGCGTCTGCCCGGCTATTTCTCCTACACCGAGGTCGTGGAGATCGAGCTCGGCAAGGCGCTGGCCGGCCAAACCACGCCGCAGGCGGCGCTCGACGCGATGGCGAAGGAGTGGAATCGGCTGACCGACGAATTCGGCCGGGCCAAGCAGCTTGCCGCCTATCGCGCGGCGATGGGCCTCCCGCCCAAGAACTAACTCTTCAGTGAGACGTCCCGGATGATGCACGCGCGTCATCCGGGATTTTGACCAGCCGTCGACGAAGGGACGGAAAAGGATTCCATGGCGCACGTCGAGATCGAGAACGTCAGCAAGGCATACGGACCCTACAAGATCATCGAAGGGCTCGACCTCAAGGTGGCCGACGAGGAGTTTGTCGTGCTGGTCGGCCCGTCCGGCTGCGGCAAGACCACGACATTGCGCATGATCGCGGGACTGGAGGCCGTCACCGGCGGGACCATCCGCATCGGCAATCGCGACGTGACGCAGTTGCGCCCCGGCTTGCGTAACTGCGCGATGGTGTTCCAGAACTACGCGCTCTATCCGCACATGACGGTCAGCGAGAACATCGGCTACGGCATGAAGGTGCGCGGCGAGTCGCGCGCCAGCATCGAGAAGGCCGTCAATGAGGTGGCGCGCGTCCTCGACCTCGAGCAGTACCTGCAACGCCGGCCCAAGCAGCTTTCCGGCGGGCAGCGCCAGCGCGTCGCGATCGGCCGTGCCATCGTGCGCAGCCCGGACGTGTTTCTGTTCGACGAGCCGTTGTCCAATCTCGACGCCAAGCTCCGTATCGAGATGCGGACCGAGATTAAGGCGCTGCACCGCCGTCTCGCCAAGACGATCGTCTATGTCACGCACGACCAGGTCGAAGCCATGACCATGGCCGATCGGGTCGTGGTGATGAACAAAGGCCGGATCGAGCAGGCGGCCGATCCGATTACGATATACGAGAAGCCCTCCAATCTCTTCGTCGCGGGCTTCATGGGCGCGCCCAGCATGAACTTCATCGATGGCGAGATCATAGCCCGCGACGGCGCGCTCACCTTCACCGCCCCATCCGGTACGGCGTTGCGAGTGCCGAGGTCCCGTGAGGCTGCCTACGCTGCAAGCGTCGGCAAGGCCGTGGTGCTCGGCGTACGGCCCGACCATGTGTTGCGGCAAGGTGCGCCGGAGGGGTCTTCCGTCCGGTTGCTTGTGAAGGACGTGGAGCCGCTGGGGCCGCACACGCTGGTGATCGGGACGGTCGCCGGCTTTGCGTTCACCGCGCAAATGCCGGTCGGCGTCGCCGCGGAGCCGGATCAAGTCATCGACGTGGCGCTCGATCTCGAGCGAACGCATATGTTCGACAAGACGTCAGGGATGGCTATTTCCTGATCCGATGCGGCGTCGATCGGAGCATTCTAGCCGCAGAACCCGCGGGCTCGCCGCACCGTATCGGACGGATACAGGCCAAATGCGGAGCGATACACCGCTGCGAAACGGCCCATATGCGTAAAGCCCCACTTCAGTGCAACTTCGCTGACCGGGAGCATGTTCTCCGGTCGCGACAGCTCATCGTGAATTGCCTCGATACGAATTTGTCGCAGATAGGCGACCGGCGTCGTGCCGTGAATCTTGCGGAAGCCCAGTTGCAGCAGTCGGCTGCTGACGCCGACCGTTGCGGCAATATCCGAGATCGTCAGCGGCAGATGAGGATTGGCCCGCATATACTCGACAGCCCGCCTGATGTAACGCGGCGGCGCATCCGGCGGATAGCGGTTCAAGCGGTCGCTCAGCCGATGCGGGACGTTCTCAAGGATGAGCTGGATCGCAGCTTCGGATAGCAGGGCGCTGGCTTTCGGAGAGCGCGCCAGGATGCCGTCATACAAGCCGGTCGCGCTGGCACGAACAAGCTGAAGCAGGGTCTGCCCGGCGCCGGTCGACAGATCGACGATCGGTGTCAGATTGAGGTCTTCCAGCGCCGTGCTCCCGAACGTCGCGGACAGCACCTTCGTCACCATGCCTGTGTGCAGGGTGAGCGTGACACTCGCGTATCGTCCATCGACCGCTTCGACCCGCTGCGCCTGCATGGTCGGAAGCGGCACGATTGCGATCTCGGCGGGCGTGCGTTGCACGCTCTTTCCTGCAATGGTCATTTCGGCCCTGCCGGCATTCAGCAGGCTGATCGCGAGCTCTCCCGACGTACTCTCGTACGAATAGTTCCAGTCCCAACCCGCGGACAGTTCCGCCCGCACGACATCGATTTCCGCTCCAATTGCAATGTCCGCATGCCAGCGAAACGATTCGTCAGGCTGCGGCGAGGAGTGCGCGTTGATCCCGTGCGGCTGGAGCATTTCCAGCAGCTCTTCAAACGATGATCCCGATCGCGTCGGAGGTGCAGCGAGGATGTCTTCGACCATCAAATTCCCAACCATCGGATGTTTGCCGTCCGCGAAATGACCCGATCCATCGGGGATCGGGTGTCCATCGCTGGGCGTCCGCCACACGCATAGACCGCATCACAACACTAGCACAGCTTGG
This sequence comes from Bradyrhizobium sp. C9, assembly GCF_002532045.1. Classification (GTDB taxonomy): domain Bacteria; phylum Pseudomonadota; class Alphaproteobacteria; order Rhizobiales; family Xanthobacteraceae; genus Bradyrhizobium. The sequence continues at coordinate 174,223 of NZ_NWTG01000001.1, forward strand.
TGAGTTCGGTCTGCGCTCGCTTCAATATCCGATTTTCGAACGCAATATCCAGATCGCGCAACCGAGGCGCCGAAGGTAACATTTGATCTCATTCGCTCGCCTGGATTGCGCGAAAGTTCCGATCTCGTGCCAACGCGCTGACGTTGGAGGGCACGCGCGAATGCGCAGCGCTCGCGATTGATGGTGTTAGCCACAATCCGAATGCCTCCATCCGGAATGCGATGCCGTCCATGGACTCATAGCCCATTTGGCCTAAATGCTTTCGACCAACTCAAACGGGTCATGAAAGCATGCTTACAAGGATAACTTGCGTAGTCGCGCTCACGGTTCTTTCGTCCATACCTGCGCTGGCCGATAGCTGCGCAGATCACGTCCAGAGCACGGGCGTTCCGATGGTCACGGGCATGATCCACAAGACCTGGATGATCTTCCCGTCGGTCAATTCGAGTGTCGCGCTCGACAAGGTGTCCCGCGCCGTTCTGGCCGAGGGGTTTGTCGGTGTGAACATCGACAAGAAACTCGGCACCCTGACCACGCAGCAGGAGACCACCGGATCCGGCCGGCCACAGACGTTGCAAGTCGTCGTCCGCAAGGAAGGCAAAGGCAGTCGCGTCGATGCGAGCTTCATCTTACCGCCGGGACAATTGGCTCCGGGGGTCGGCGACAACCTTTGCCGTGTCGTGAACGCGGCCGGTCAATGAACTCCGCCCATCTGTGAAGCAAGGCTGACGCGCGAATTGTAACCGGCCGCGCGTGTAAGGGTGTCGTCCGGTCCGAGACCGGGTGAGCCATCCATGTTGAGGAAATCGGACGCAGGCGCCGGCCTGTGCCCACAGCAATGAAGCAGGAGATATGATGCGTAGGGCTCGCGTTCTGAAAGCTGTTTTGACGGCCACCGCCGGCGTTATGATGTTTTCCGCCTCCGCGATTTCGGCTCCGCTCCAGCACGGTGCCGGTGTTGCGGCGGCAGTGCCGGCCGTGACCGAGAAGGTCTGGTGCCGTTATGGGCAGTGCGATGGCGGCGCTGCCGTCGGCGGACTGGTCGGTGGCCTGATCGGGGGCGTCATCGCGGCCGGTGCAGCCAACGCCGCTGCCCAGCAGGAAGCTGCGGCCGCCCAGCAGCACGCGACGTCCTGCGCCCAGCGCTATCGCTCGTACGATCCGGCGTCGAATACGTTCCAGGCAAAGGACGGCCGGCGCTATCCCTGCCAGTAACCCGCTGCTTCCTCGGTGACGAGGCCGAGCACGAACGGGATCGACAGAGCTCCGGCCCGCGAGCCGGAGCTCTAATGCCCGGCAGCCGCAACGGAGCCTTTTGCCGCCGAATTGACCGGGACATCTGGCTGAATCGGTTCCCGGCCATGCGCCTGGACGCGCGAATCGAGGCGGCTTCATCGGAAATCGCACGGCGTGCCGCCCATGGCGGCTTCTGACGCGATTGTTTTCTATGTTATCACCAGATCCGTCGAAACTGCGTTCGTGCATGACCTGCCCGAACCCACGAGCCCGGATCCTGATGATGCTGTCGCTGCCCAAGACCAAAATACGCGTGCTGCTGCTGGAGGGCGTGAATGATTCCGCGGTGCGGATGTTCGAGGCGAACGGCTATACCGAGTTGCAACGCCTGCCCAAGGCGCTGGGGCCCAAGGAGCTCAAGCAAGCGCTGTCGGGTATCCATATGTTGGGAATTCGGTCGCGGACCCAGCTGACCGCGGAGATCCTCGAGGCCGCCGACCGATTGCTCGTTGTCGGCTGCTTTTCGGTCGGCACCAATCAGGTGGATCTCGACGCCGCGCGAAAGCTCGGAATCCCCGTGTTCAACGCGCCATACTCCAACACCCGCAGCGTGGCGGAACTGACCATCGCCGAAATCGTCATGCTGTTTCGCCGGATCTTTCCGCGTTCGGTCTCCGCACACGCCGGCGGCTGGGACAAGTCCGCCGAAGGCAGCCGTGAGGTGCGCGGAAAGACGCTGGGCATCGTCGGCTACGGCAACATCGGCTCGCAGCTGTCGAACCTCGCGGAAGCCATGGGCATGCGCGTGATCTATTTCGATCAGACCGACAAGCTCCGCCATGGCAATACCGAGCCCGCTGAATCGCTTGACGCGTTGCTCGCAGCGAGCGACGTCGTATCGCTGCATGTGCCGGAGACGCCGACTACCGCCAACATGATTGGCGCAGCCCAGCTCCAGCTGATGAAGCCCGAGGCCTATCTGATCAACAATTCGCGTGGCACCGTCGTCGATCTCGATGCACTGGCGGGCGCCTTGCGTGAGGGCCGGCTCGCGGGTGCCGCAGTCGACGTGTTTCCGATTGAGCCGGTGTCGAACGAGGCGCGCTTCGTCTCGCCGCTGCAGGGCCTGCCCAACGTCATCCTCACGCCGCATGTCGGCGGTTCGACGGAAGAAGCGCAGGATCGCATCGGCGGCGAGGTTGCGCGCAAGCTGATCGATTATTCCGATGTCGGGTCGACCTTCGGGGCGGTCAATTTTCCGCAGGTGCAATTGCCGGCGCGCCCGACCGGCACCCGTTTCATCCATGTTCACCGCAATGTTCCGGGCGTCATGCGTCAGGTCAACGACGCGGTGTCCCGGCACGGGATCAACATCCTGGCGCAATATCTGCAGACCGATCCGGAAGTCGGCTATGTCGTGCTCGAGACCGACGTTGTCGGCGGCGAGGGCGAGGGACTGCTGGCCGACTTGAAAGACATCGACGGCACCATCCGCGTGCGGGTGCTGTATGACGCGAACCGGCCGCAGGGCTGATCGAGCGCGTCAATCGGCCGAGAAGCCGAACGGAACGCTCGAGGTTCTGAAATCGTCGGGAAGAATCTCGCGTCCGATCGGCGGCGCTGACCGCGCCGCGCATCTCGGGCGATGGCAGACCCGGCAGGCAACGCCGATCGGGGTTGGATTGTCCGCGTTCGGCCCCTGTCCATCGCGCGTGTAGATCAGCTGGCCCGCATGCTCGGCGGCGCAGCCGATCGCGATCGCCCGCTCGACGCGGATGGCGCCGAAAGCGCCGCCGCCGGCGGTCACGGTGCGCGCGATCGAGAAGAACCGCTGTCCGTCGGGCAATTCGAGCCATTGCGTGACGATCTGGCGTGGCGTCTTGAAAATATCGTGGACCGACCACAGCGGACAGGCGCCGCCGTGTTTCGCAAACGGGAAGCCGGCACCATCAAGCAGTTTGGAAATGTTGCCGGCCGGATCGACGCGGATCAGGAAGAACGGCACCTTCTCGAGACCCGGCCGCTGCAAGGTCGTCACGCGGTGCGCGATCTGCTCGAAGCTGGCGCCGAACTGGCGGGCCAGCGCCTCCAGATCGTAACGACGCGCCTCGACCGCTTTGGCAAACACGGAATACGGCATGATGAGCGCGGCCGCGGCATAGGCCGCGAGTGCGCGGCGGGCCAGCAACTCGGCGCTCTTGCTGGTGAACTTGCCGTCTTCCACGGCCGCACTGATCTCGCCTTCCAGCTCCAGATAGGCGAGTTGCTTGGCCAGCTGGAAATTGAGGCCCGCGGTATCGAGCGAGTCCTCGAGCAGCAATTGCCTGCGATGGAGGTCCAGTCGCCTGACCGAACCGAGCATGACGTTCGGCGGCAGATAGCGGACCTGGAGCTTGTGACGCTCGCGAAGCCGCTCGATAAATCCGGCCGGTCCGGCCGGTTCGTGGACGAGACGCTCGGCGGCATCGTCGAGATTGGCGAAATTGTTGCGGCGGGCGGCAAGGAATCGCCTGACCTCCGCGACGGGATCGTTGGCGTCAAAGTTCTCCTGACCCGGGTGCGATCCTCCGCCCACGAGGTCCGGGGCCCGCCGCTCCGCGAGTGCCAACTGCTCTTCGCGATAGGCGGTGTAAAGGCGCAGGAACGCTTCGGTCATTCCGGGATAGCTGACCGCGAGGTCGCTGACCTCGAGCGCGGGGATGTCGATGTCGGCAAACATCGGTTCCTTCAAAACCGACTGCATCCGGGCGGTGTGATCGGCGCCGCCGTCGCCGGCGAGATCGGCCAGATCGATCTTGTAGGTGCGCGCCAGGCGAAGCAGCATATCCGCCGTCACCGGCCGCTGATTGCGTTCCAGCAGGGCGACATAGGGGGCGGAGATTTCGAGGTCGGCCGCCATGTCGGCCTGGGTCAGCCCAAGGTCGCGCCGCAGCCGCCGCAACCGCGGGCCCATGAAAACGGAACGGGCGCTTGAGGTTACCATTGTCTCATCCAACACTTGTAAGATTCTTACAACAATACATTGGTTTCTTGTAAGTTATGACAAGTTTTCCGCGCCAGGTCTAGCTCCCGGCGAGACTGGGCTTACAAAGAGACCAGTTATTTCGTCACCGAAGGGATCACAGACATGAACTTCCAACCGCGCGGGATCAGCGACCGGGCCATCCAGGGACCGGCATCGTATCAGAGCGAACTTGAGGCGGCCGAGGCGCTGCTCAAGACCAAGGACACCTGGAACGGCGTCACCGCCGAGGCCGTGGCGCGCATGCGCCTGCAGAACCGCTTCAAGACCGGTCTGGATGTCGCCCGTTACACGGCTGCGCTGATGCGCGCCGACATGGCCGCCTATGATGCCGACAGCACCAAGTACACCCAGTCGCTCGGCTGCTGGCACGGCTTCATCGCGCAGCAGAAGCTGATCTCGGTCAAGAAGCATTTCGGCAATACCGACCGCCGTTACCTCTATCTCTCCGGCTGGATGATCGCGGCGCTGCGTTCCGAGTTCGGCCCGCTGCCCGACCAGTCGATGCACGAGAAGACCTCGGTGCCGGCGCTGATCGAAGAGCTCTACACCTTCCTCCGCCAGGCGGATTCCCGTGAGCTCAACGACATCTTCCGTGCGCTCGATGCGGCGCGCAAGGAAGGCGACAAGGCCAAGGAAAAGGCGCTGATCGAGAAGATCGACAACTTCCAGACCCACGTCGTGCCTGTCATCGCCGACATCGACGCCGGCTTCGGCAATGCCGAGGCGACCTACCTGCTTGCCAAGAAGATGATCGAGGCGGGCGCCTGCGCCCTGCAGATCGAGAATCAGGTCTCCGACGAGAAGCAGTGCGGCCACCAGGACGGCAAGGTCACCGTGCCGCACGAGGTGTTCATCGCGAAGATCCGCGCCTGCCGCCATGCGTTCCTCGAGCTCGGCGTCGAAGACGGCATCATCGTGACCCGTACCGACTCGCTCGGTGCCGGCCTGACCCAGCAGATCGCCGTGAGCCACAAGCCCGGCGACCTCGGCGACCAGTACAACAGCTTCCTCGATTGCGAGGAAGTGACGGCTGCCAATGCGCGCAACGGCGACGTCATCATCAACCAGAACGGCAAGATGATGCGTCCGAAGCGGCTGCCCAGCAACCTCTACCAGTTCCGTCCCGGCACCGGTGCGGATCGCTGCGTGCTCGACTGCATCACCTCGCTGCAGAACGGCGCCGACCTGCTGTGGATCGAGACCGAGAAGCCGCATATCGAGCAGATCGCCTCGATGGTCGATCGCATTCGCAAGGTCATTCCGAACGCGAAGCTGGCCTACAACAACTCGCCGTCGTTCAACTGGACCCTCAACTTCCGTTGGCAGGTCTACGACGCGATGAAGGAAGCCGGCAAGGATGTCAGCAAGTACAACCGCGCCGAACTGATGAAGGTGGAATACGACGGCACGCCGCTGGCGATCGAAGCCGACGAGCGTATCCGTACCTTCCAGGCGGATTCGGCCAAGCGCGCCGGCATCTTCCACCATCTGATCACGCTGCCGACCTATCACACGGCTGCGCTGTCGACCGACAACCTCGCGAAGGAGTATTTCGGCGAGCAGGGCATGCTTGGCTACGTCAAGAACGTGCAGCGCGCGGAAATCCGTCAGGGCATCGCCTGCGCGAAGCATCAGAACATGGCGGGCTCCGACATCGGCGACGATCACAAGGAGTACTTCGCCGGTGAGGCTGCCCTCAAGGCGGGCGGCGTCCACAACACGATGAACCAGTTCGGCTAATTTATCGAACGGGTCATAGCGACCATCGGCTGGACAGGCGGGATTGCGAGCAGTCCCGCCTGTTCTCTATTTGGCGGGGCGGTTTCGACCATGCCGACGCGGTCGGGATCGCCCCGTTCCGTTTGCAAACCCTCTCTCAAGGCATCGGTGTGGAGGTTCACGCATTCCACGCGCGTGTGATACCCTGCGAATTCGAGGGAATGCCACGCGATGACTGTCGGGCACTACGCATCCGCCGTCACCAGCTCCGCCGTGATGGAGCGGCTCGAGCCGTTCGACCCACGCGTTGTCGGAACGCTGCCGCTCGACCTGGCTATAGCCGGCAGCGACATCGATGTCGTCTGTCATGCGTTCGATGCGGACGCGTTTGCCGAGACCGTCTGGGCCCACTATCGATCGGCCGTTGATTTCGCCCTCTACCGATGGACCTCGGAAACGCGGCCGGTGATTGCCCGGTTCGTGTGGGACGGCTGGCCGTTCGAACTGTTCGGTGACCAGCGCCCGGTGGACCGGCAGCCGGGCTGGATTCATTTCGATGTCGAACGGCGGCTGCTTGCGCTGGATGACGGACGGCTGCGGCGGGCCATCAGCAAATTGAGGGCAGGCGGCCTCAAGACCGAGCCTGCGTTCGCCGCCGTGCTCGGGATATCAGGCGATCCCTACCGCGGACTGCTCGCGCTCGCGGCCGAGACAGACGCCGCGTTGCGCGCGCGGGTCGCGGCGTGCGATCTCTGCTGATCGCCGTTATCAATTCGCGAATCTGGTCTCGTGTCACCAGTTCCATGCGGTGTGACGCAAAAGTGTCACGTGAAACCGTGGGATTGTGACCCCCGCGCGAAGAATTCTGCCTCATTTTTTCCTTGGCGTCGCTGAATAGTCCGCGTCTCGTCCAAATGCTGGCGAGCCAACGAAGAAATTGACGCGCAAGCTTGTCGATCGGGATTCCCCATTCTCGATCTCGCGCGTCGCAAGAAAATCGAGGAGTCGTCTCTCCATGTTTTTCAAGCAATGCGCAACTTGGTCTGTTCCCGTCATGATTTGTCTCGGTGCGTCGCCACTGCTGGCGCAGACCACGGTTGCTCCGAAGCCCGATGCGCCGTCGGCGCAGGCCGGCGCCACTATGCCGGACGCCTGCAAGCTGCTGACGCAAGGCGACCTTGAAGCCTTGTTCCCCGGCCGACCGGTTGCGAGCAAGGGCGGGACCCTGAGCCCGGTCTACAAGGGTCCGCAGTACAATCAAAGCTGCATGTACACGGTGAAGCTGCCGAGCCCGACGTCGAAGTCCGAGCTGACCAAATTCGCCACCATCACCATCGTGCAATCGGGCGAGCCGATCGACGGCCTGCGGGGCTCGACGGCGACCTTCGCCAACATGCGCTCGACGCGCGAGAAGCTTCAGCAGGATCCGAAGCTGAACCTGAAGCTGGAGCCACTCTCCGGCATCGGCGACGAGGCTTTCGTGGAGACGTCGCCGTCAACCGTCACGGTTCGGGTTCGCAAGGCGGATCTGATCTATGTCGTCAACCTCGACATCTACTCGCCGCAGACGCAGCCGAATGTCGTCGCGCTGGCGACACAGGCCGCCAAGCGATGGAAGCCGGGCACAGGCATGGTCGAGGACGATACGCCGATTGCCGCGAACGGCAGCGTCGATATCCCCGAGGATACCCGGACATCGTCGGCGGCGCCCGCCGACCAGTGGCCCGATGCCTGCGCGCTGCTGTCGCCTGAGGATGTCCGTGCGAATTTCAGCGACATGAAGATCGATCCGCCGCGCAAGACGATGGCGCAGCTCAAGCTGGAATCCCGCATCGACAAGGTCGAAGCCTTGCCGAAGCCGATCCGCTGCGTCTACCCGACGAGCCGTACGGACATCGTCAATGGCGAGAAGCGCTTTGCGGTTTACGACGCCAGCCTGATCATCGACAACATGGCAGCGAACGACGAGCTGTCGAAGAAGTTCTATCAGATCGCGCGCAAGACCAGCGATGCCGATGCCGATGTCCCCGGACTCGGTGATGAGGCCAGCATCAGCAAGATGAACTCGGTTGTGATCCGGAAGGGGCGGCTCGTCGTCGAGGTGCGGGTCGGCGGCGGCGACCGCGATCGCCAGCTGTATGACGACGCCACTCGGCGCGTCAACGCACTGGCCAGGCTGGTGGCGGCGAAGCTGCAGCCTTGATTGCAGGCAGCGCTTGTTCCAGGCGGATCGAGCTATTCGCCTGGAACCAGGCTTGCGACCGGCTGCCGTGCGAGGCGCCGGTGCCTGCGGCGGGACAGATAGAGCAGAACGCCGGTCGCGGCGAACAGCGGCATCATGGCCGCGGCCAGCATGAAGGCGAGCTTACCGGGCCACCCAAGGATGGCGCCGCGGTGAATGTCGAGCACGCCGGCAAGGACACGCTCGCCGAACGTCTTGTCCGCGTAGCGATCCGACGAGATCACGCGCCCGGTGACGGCATCGATCCGGAATTCGTCACGCACACTCTCGAGCGACGAATCCTTCGACCATGACCGGACACGCACGGCCGTGCCCGCGCCGGCCGGCAGGGTCAGCAGGACCCGCCCGTAGTCATTGTTCTCCTGCTTCAGGTACGTGGTCCAGACCCGATCGAAGCCGAGCGGCTTTGCCTCGCCTTTCGCTTCGGTCTTGGCTTCGCCCTTGTCCACGGCGGTAGCCGCGCCGCGTGGCGCTTTGGGCTGCGTGACCGCATCCGTGGCCTGAGGCCGCGCTAAGAGCCAGTTGGCGCCGGCCTTGTACCATTCGAACGAATACCACAGGCCGGTCAGCGTCATCACCAGATAGACCGGCAGCACCCAGGTGCCGATCACGGCGTGCAGCGAGCGGTGCAGGCCGCGCCCGCGCAGGCCGAGGTTCGGCTTCAGCCACATCTTCACGCTGCGCGCGCGATGCGGCCAGCGCAGCACGAGGCCGGTGATCAGCATCAAGATCAGGCAGATCGCGGCAGTGCCAGTGATCTTGCGGCCGATGCCGTTGCCGTCGCCGGGCAACAGCAGCCAGCGATGCAGCTTGCGGACGGTGGCGAAGAAGTCCTCGCCGCGCGGCGAGCCGAGCACGTGCCCATCATAGGGGTCGACATAGACCGAGGAGGGCCGCGAGCCGCCTTCGCTGCGGGCGAAGCGGATGCGTGCGGCCGCTGACGGGTCGCTTGCTATCGTCACGGCGGAGGCCCTGCCGAAGTCGCCCGCCGACTGCAGCCGTGTGACCAGCTCATCCGGTGTCAGCCGCCGCGTCGCACTGGCGTCGACGCGCATGATGTGGCTGTTCAGGCTGGCCTCGATCTCGTCCTCGAAGGCCATCGTCGCGCCGGTGATTCCGACGACCGCCCAGAGCAGCGCCAGCGCAAGGCCGGCAATGGAGTGGACCTGCAGCAGCGCGGCCTTGATCGGGCGTCGGATATCACTCATCGAATCCAGCCTTTCGGATCAGGGCAATTGCGGCCGCTTGCTGCGCGGCGACCTCGTCGATGGAGAGAGCATCGGCGCGGAACGATCCGATTCCCTCCACAATCGCGGATCGCTTTGCGGTCGCCAGCACCGGGTATTCCAGCTCGGCGGCAGAGAAGATCGTCTGGGCCCCGGGCGTGACGAGGAATTCCAGGAACGCGCGCGCCGCGGCCGGGTGCGGCGCGTGCCGGGCGATCGCGGCGCCCGTCAGGTTGACGTGACTGCCGCCGCCCGCGAACGCAGTCGGCACCGCCTTCACGGCGTCCGCCCATGCGCGCCAATCATTGCCTTCGCGGCCGTCGCGAAGCTGCGCGAGCGCGACCGTGTTGCCGATCCCGATGTCGCAGCGTCCTTCCGCGATCTCGCGGATCACGTCGTTGTCCTTGCCGACCGGCTTGTGGGCGAGGTTGGCCTTCAGCCCGGCGAGCCAGGACTGCGTCGCATCTGCTCCGTGATGCGCAAGATAGGCCGCGACCAGCGCGACATTGTTCTGGTGTGCGGCCGGCCGCATGCACAATTTCCCGCGCCATGTTGGGTCGGCAAGCTCTTCATAGGTGATCGTGGCGAGGGGGCTGTCCTTGCGCGCGAATACCACACGCGGACGGATGGTGAGCGCGATCCACTGGTTGTTGTTGCCGCGCAGGTTCGCCGGCACCGCCTGGTCAAGGGCAGGAGAGACAATCGCCTGCGTCAGCCCGCGCGCGGCGAGCTGTGTCGTCTTGTCGAGGCCGATGGTGAGCAGAACATCCGCGAGTGACGTGTCGCCTTCTGCTGTTAGTCGCTTGACCAGGCTGTCCTCGACAAAGACGGTGTTGACCTTGGTGCCGGTCGCTGCCGTGAAGGCCGCGGCGGCAGGCTCGACCAGATTGGCTTCACGGGTCGAGTAGAGCGTCAGCTCGTCGGCACGGACCGGCGTGCAGGCGCACGCGGCCAGGACGGCCAGCAGTCCGATCGCTGTCCGCGCCGTGGCCATGCTAGAATTTCACCGTCGCCGAGAGCGAGAAGCGCCGCGCATCGCCCATCGCCACGGCCAGATTGCTGACGGCCGAAGGATAGTAGACGGTGTCGAACAGGTTCTTCACGTTGAACTGGTAGACCACCGGGAACGTCTGGACCTTGGTCTCGTAGGTCGCAAAGACGTCGGCGACGGTGTAGGCCGGCAGCATGAAGCTGTTCGCGGCATCGCCGGGCCGGTCGCCGACATAGCGCGCGCCGCCGCCGAGACGCAGCCGGCCGGGCAGGGTGGTGCCGAAATCGTAGACCAGATAGAGCGAGGCGGTGTTGAGTGCGACGTTCTGCAGCGCCTTGCCGGCGAGCGTCGGATCCTCGGTGACACGCGCGTCGCTATAGCCGTAGCTGCCGATCATGCTCCAATTGTCGGTCAGCCTGCCGGTGACGTCGAACTCGACGCCGCGCGAGCGAACCTTGCCGGCGGTGCGGTACTCGACAATGCCGGTCGAGGAGTTGAGCTGCGAAACCAGCACGTTCTTCTTGTCGATGTCGTAAAGCGCAAGCGTGCCGGAGATCCGCTTGTTGAAGTCGAACTTGGCGCCGGTCTCCCACTGGGTGCCCTCTTCCGGGGCGATGTTGGAACCGATCACGACGCCGCCGGTGAGCGGCGCGATGGTCGAGGTCGGCTTCAGCGACTGGGTGTAGCTCGCATACAGCGAGACCTCGTCGGTGAGCTTCAGGATTGCGCCGCCGAGCGGCAGCGCCTTGTCCTGTGAGACGTTGGTGTTGGTGGTGAAGGGCCGCCCCTTGCCCGCGAGCTGGTCGTATTCCATGTAGCGCACGCCGCCGACCAGCGCGAACCGCTCGGTCAGGTGCAGCGTATCCTGGAAGAACAGAGACCACTGGCCGAGCTTGTCGGTCTGGGCGCTGTCGGCGGCGGACACCGTGGTGCCCGGCGTGATCAGGCCGTGGACAGGGTTGTAGAAGTTGAAGCTCGGCGTCGCCTGCCGGATCAGATTGTCGCGGTAGATCGTACGATACTGGCCGTCGCCGCCGAACAGCACCTCGTTGCGGATGCCGCCGAGCCAGACGTTGCCCTGCAGATAGGAGGTGCCGTAGCTCGAATTGCTGAGCGAACCCTGTGTGCCGTCATTGCTGCGGGTCTCGGCACCGGTCTTGGCGTTGATGCCGGTGATGCGGAGCTGGTTGGCGCTGAATGTCTCGGTGTTGTAGCTGTAGGCCGCGAACAGCTTCCAGTCCTGGTTCAACCGGTGCTCGACCGAGGCCTGCATCAGGTCCGAATTGCCCCACATGTTGTTGAAGGGCTCGTCGAGCCGGCGCGTCGCCGGGATCGCCAGCGGCGCCTTGGTCACGGGATCGAACGCGGTGCCGCGGTCGAACGGCGTGATGAATTCGCGGTGCTCGTAATTAAGCTGGACCGTGGTGTTGTCGCCGTACCAGGCCAGCGACGGCGCGACCAGCATTTCGCGGTGGCGCCCGAAATTGCGCCAATAGTCCTCGCTCACGCCATAGCCGGTGAAGCGATAGGCGAGGCCGCCATTGCCGATCGGTCCGGTGATGTCGATGGTGCCGTCGGCGCCGCTCTTGTTGTTGGCGAAGGTCGAGCCGAGCAGGGTCACCGAGCCGTGCTGATACAGTTCGGGACGCTTGCTGATCGTGTTGACGATGCCGCCGGGATCCATGATGCCGTAGAGCAGCGACGCCGGGCCTTTCAACACTTCGACGCTCTCGACTGCTGCGTTGAGGCTACGGCCCTGCACCAATGGCATGCCGTTGCGCATGATCGAGCCATCGCGGTTGTCGCCGAAGCCGCGGCGCATCACCGCATCCTGGGTGCCGGCCAGCGTGTTGCCCTGGGTAACGCCGCTGACATTGGCGAGCGCGTCGTCGAGATTGCGCGGCAGCTGATCCTTCAGCACCTGTTCCGGTACGACGTTGACCGTCTGCGCGGTGTCGAGCGGCGAGGCGCCGCTGCGCAAGGTGGTCGAGCTCGGCATCGCGCGATAGCCGAGCTTGGCTTCGTTCAGCGCGGCGGCGCCGGCCGCCGCGCGCTCCGAAGCTGTCGGTGGCGCCGGCTGGGTAGTCCGGCCGCGCTGCCGTGCCGCGGCAACCGCCTGCGTACGCTGCACCGCGGCCGCGGGCTTGCGCTTCTGTGTCGGTTGTTCGACCGTGACCGGTGGCAAGGGGACGCTCGATTGGGCGTTTGCCGGCGTCACCGCGGAGGAGACATCGGCGAGAAGGAATGCGGCGCCGATCAGCAGGTGGGTGCGGCCCTTGTCGGCAGCATTTCGACGGTCACCGACATTCCGGCCATCAGCATTCACAGGCACTCTTGGACTTCCGATTCACGCAAACTGATTCACGCCGCGCCTCTAGCAGTCGGCGCGCGCGAAAAGAACCGGAGCAGACTTGAATCCCTCTAACCGGATTGGATTTGAACCGTTCTAAGACGCGACGGGGCTCGCGCGTGTGCGCGAGCCCCGCATCTCATGCTTGATTGTCAGTTAGCGCGTCAAATGGTTGCGCGATCCTGGTCTGAGGTCAGGAGTCGTCTTGCTGTCGCGCCTCAAGCGTAGGGTAGCTCGTGCAAGGCGCGATGCGCCTCACGACATCGCCAGGCTGACGGACGCCGAGCCGACCATTGCCGTGCTCACGCCGTCGCGTGCCATCGATTCGATCGTGCCCCAGTTCTCGCGGAAAATCCGTGCCGCCTCGTCGGCACTTTCCGCCTGGATCGTCAGACTGCACGCGCGTCTCGCGCCATTGCTGGCGAGCTGGAAGTAGAGGACATATCCAGACGATTCCGCACTCCGTGCGCCCGAGACTGCCTGCTGCATGTAGGTTTTCCCCATAGTGTTCTTGTTGCGCCACCCGCGGGCAGGATTTGACAGGGATGCGGCGCCTTCGTGATTCAAAGCGCGCAATCTGCAAGATTGCGCATTTTGTCTGGCGGTGTTGCAGGGATTCAACAGGCGATGGAACCGATGGCGGGCAACAGCTGCAACCCAGCCGCGATCACGACACGCGCTCACCTGTCACGGCGTGGCTTACGTATCTCCGCCGGGATGCACCATCAGGGTTTCCTGGATCGAGGTCGCGAGCATGGCCCCATCGCGGTCATGGACGCGGGCGATCGATAGCCCGCGGCCACCGTCGGCGCATGGGCTCTCGGTTTCGACATGCATCCAGGCGTCGGGTGAAAACGCGCGATGAAACCAGATGCAATGATTGAGGCTCGACAGATAGAGCGGTGCGCGCGCCTGCAGATCGCGGAGATGGCCGCCGACGCTCGAGAAATTGAGCCACCAATCCGAGAGATAGGCGAATACTGCGGCCTGGGCGCGGGAACCGGCGGTGAGTGGCTGGCGGCATTTGATCCAGAAGCGCAGGCGCGGCTCTGCCGTCACGGCCGAGAGCTGACGCTCGATCTCGGGGATGCGGAAATCCATGCTGGGCTTGATGTACGGCGAATACGGACCGAGCGGTCGCAACTGCGCCATCAACCCATCGGGGATCATGCTCAGATCGGGCAGGCTCTCGGGATCTTCCGATCGTGCAAACCGCGCTGCGTGCCGCGGACCCGGCTGCGGTGCGCAGAACGTGGCCTGCGCACTCAGTACCGTGCGTCCGTCGCCCTGGCTGCCGACGACATGGCGGGAGGAGAACCGCTTGCCATCCTGGAGGACTGCCGCGTCAAAAGTGATGCGCCGGGTCGGATCGGCGCCGCGCAGGAACAAGAGCTGCAGCATCGCCGCCGGGCGATCTTCCGGCGCGCTGAGCGTTGCAGCCATCATAGCCTGGCCGAGGATTTGGCCGCCGTAGGAGCGCCCGTTGAGATTGCCGTCACCGAAGCGGCTGCGATAGCGCAGCGGCGCGATGGTCTCGAGCGAAACCAGCGCCTCCGCCGCCTTGTTGTCCCACGGATCGCACGCGGCGTCGTGCCCGTCCGCGACGCACTTGCCTTGCCCGTCCATCCCGATCACATCGCCGGGAACTTCTGCGGTCCCGGATAGCGCGGATAGCCGGCGGCGACGCCATATTCGCTGATGCCGAATCCGGTCTCGTTGCCGCTCTCGAGCCGGACGACATGGTCGGACAGCGTGCGTGCGACGGCGCGTGTCGCCGCTTCGTCGAGGTTCCAGATATCGTGCGCGGCATGGTTCTCGCCGCGGTCGTCGCCATGGGTCCAGCCTTGCAGGCCGCCATACATGCCGGCCTTCAGATAAAACCGGGTCGGCAGTCCGTGCATCCTGACGCGGCGCGGCTCGCCGCGATCGAAGCTGAAGGTGAAGTCGGCCGCCGCGATGGTCTGGCCGAGCGGATCGTCGGCCCATTCGATCCTGTGTTCGACCGAGGTCACCTCGCGATGCGTCACCGACCCGTCGGCCTCGCGGCGAAATTCGGTACCGGAGAGATAATGCGGCTTGCCCGGCGTGCGCTCCTTGATGAAGATCGATAGCGCCGACTGCGGAAACTGGAACATCGACCAGGTCCAGAAGAAATTGCGATGGGTTGCAACCGGCGGTCTGGTCTCGTCGGTGCGCATCTCGGAGCGCAGGCCCCAGGAGCGGTCGCGCTGTCCCCACCATCGTTCCGGCTCGATATCATAGCGCTTGCCGTCGGCGACGATCCAGCCGTGCCAACGCCCGAATTGCGAGACGCGCGCGAGGTCTTCCTCGACGACGCCGTTGCGCTCGCGAAAATTCTGCTTCTCCTGCGCCGCCGGAAAGCTCGCCTTGAACTCGAGCGAGAAGCTGATTCCGGACGGATTGTCGGCGAGTGAGACCCTGTGCAGGCTATTGCCCTCGACGATCTCGATCCTGAGTCCGCCGACCTCCGTCTCGAGGGGACGGGTCCCGAGCCGGCGCGAGGCGCGGAAATTGTGCTGGCGGCGGCCGATCGTGATGCCGGCGAATCCGTCCATCACGTTGCGGTTCGGGTAATAGCCGAGCCCGATGTCGATCAAAAGCTCGCTGCCATCGATCGGATGCGCGGTGTACCAGTAGCGCTCGGTGAACCTTGCATCGCCGCCGCCGGCTTTGGCAAACGGCTGCGGCGTCTGGTGGCCGATGAGATCGTCCTGGGCTGTCAGCATTGTTCTTGTCCTTAGGTTTGAGCCGGTTCGGTCAATCGGATGCGCGGGATCAATCCTTGGCCGGGCCCGCGCCCACGATGTCGCCGAACAGCACCCAGGTCTTGCCGTCGAAGCGAGCGAAGCGGCGTTCGGTGATCGCCGCGTAATCCTGCGGCGTGGTCTGGATCGTGATGCCCGGAAGCAGCATCGGCAACTCGATGCCGCTGAGGTTGGTGGCCTGCTTCAGCACATTCTCCCGCGTGAGATTGTCGCCGCAGCGCTGCAGGATGATCGCGCCGAGCTGAGCCGTGGTGTAGCCGGTCACCGCGATCACGTCGTTCGGGTCCATCCCCGGCATGTATTTGGCAGCGAAGGCGAGATAATCGGTCATGCCCTTGTCATTGGCCCACGCCGGATCGTTCGGCGTCTTGTAGGAGGTTGTGGTCAGGATGCCGGTCGAGGCCTCAATCCCCGCCGGCACCAGCACGCCGGCAATCGAATTCGCGGTCGAGCCGAGGAAGATCAGCGGCTTCCAGCCGAGCTCGTGGATCTTGCGGATCGCCATCGAAGCGAATTTGTTCTGCGCGGCGATCAGGATGGTGTCGGCGCCGGACGCCTTCAGATTCACGATCTGCGAGTCGATCGTGGGTTCGGTCGACTGATACATTGCCTCCTTGACGATCATCGTGTCGGCTTTGGCGCCCAACCCTTCCTTCAGGCCAAGGACAAAATCCTTGCCGATGTCGTCGGCCTGCAGCAGCACGCCGATTTTGGCATCCGGCTTCTCGCGCAGCACGTAGCGGGCGATGATCCGGGACTCGTTGACGTAGGTCGGCGAGTAGGGCGTCGTCCAGGGGAACTGCTTGGGATCGTTCCAGCGGGTGCCGCCGCTCTGCACGAGAAGTTGTGGGACGCCGTTGCTGTTGAGGTATTTCTGGATCGCGGCGTTGGTCGGCGTGCCGAACGGCGCCATGATTGCGAGCACCTTGTCGTTCTCGACCAGTGCGCGCGTCACCTCGACCGTCTTTGGCGGGCTATAGGCGTCGTCGCGGGTTACGAAGTTGATGTGGCGGCCGTTGATGCCGCCTGTCTCGTTCAGCATCGTGAAATAGGCGAGCATGGTCTTCGGGAAGCTCGCATAGATCGATGCCGGTCCGCTGTAGGGCGCATTGGCGCCGAGCAGGATCTCGGTGTCGCTGACCCCTGGACCATAGGCTTTCTGGGCGTTCGCTGTTCCGAGCGCGCCGGTGAGCGCGAACGCCCACACGGCAAGCGTTGTGATTGGCTTCCGCATCCTTCCCTCCCATGACGCCCTCTTTTGCGGGGCTCGTTGATCCCTGCGGCGGTGCCTTCAAGGGCTTTACCCGTCGCACTGGCTGTGTAATAATAGACCGTCTGTCCGGATTATCAACTGGAATCTCCGGGCGGCATATCGGCTTTACGCATGACGGAAACATCCGCAGGCGTGCGCGGCCGCATGGCGGCGAGGAGGAAACATGAAGCTGACGCAGGCGCTCATCTCGGCAGTGCAGTTGCGCAAGGATGCGCCCGGCACCATCCATGCGGGACGGTCCCGAAGCTGGAAGGAGATCGGCCATCGCGTCGCCTGCGCCGCGGGCGGGCTGCGGCGGCTCGGCGTCGAGGCCGGCGATCGCGTTGCGATCCTCGCGCACAACAGCGACCTTTACATCGAGGCGCTCTATGCCATCGCGTGGGCCGGTGCGGTCGCTGTGCCGCTCAACACCCGCTGGGCGGTTGCGGAGAACGCCTATGCGATCGACGACTCCACGCCGAAACTGCTGCTGGCCGACAAGGCCTTTGCCGAGACCGCATCGGGACTGCGCGGCGCGAAATCACTCACCGCGATGGTCTATCTGGACGAGGGACGGGTCCCCGACGGCATGCAGGGCTATGACGAACTCGTCGCGCAGGCGCCGATCGAGGACGCATCCGGCGCCTACAACGATCTCGCGGGCATCTTCTACACCGGCGGTACCACCGGCTTCCCCAAGGGGGTGATGCTGTCGCACGCCAACATCATTTATGAATCGCTGGTCTGGATCTATGCGCTCCGGTTCCGCGAAGACACGAGGTATCTGCATTCGGCCGGCATGTTCCATCTGGCCGGCACCTCGCCGATGATCGCGCTGACGCTGGTGGGCGGCACCCATGTCACCATCCCGAAATTCGAGCCCGAGCTTGCGATGCGGACCATCGCCGAGCACAAAGTGGATTACTGCCTGTTCGTGCCGACCATGCTCAACATGATGCTCAATCATCCGTCCTTCGGCAGCTATGATTTGAGCAGCGTCAGGGATTGCGAGTATGGCGCCTCTCCGATGCCGGATGCGCTGCTGGTCAAGCTGATGCGGGTGCTGCCGAGCTGGCGCTTTCACCAGGGCTACGGCATGACCGAGAGCGCGGCGCTGGCGACCATCCTGCCCTGGGAATATCACGCGCTGGAAGGTCCGCTGGCGGCGAAGCGTAAATCGGCGGGACGGGCGGCACCCGGTGTCGAAATCCGCATCATCGATCCCGCGGGCAACGAGGTGCCGCGCGGCACGGTCGGCGAGATCGCGATCCGCGGCGCCGGCGTGATGCTCGGATATTGGCGCAAGCCCGAAGAGAGCGCGCGCGTGCTGCGCAACGGCTGGCTGCACACCGGCGACGGTGCCTGGATGGACGAGGACGGCTTTGTCTATATCGTCGACCGGCTCAAGGACATGATCGTCTCCGGCGGCGAGAACGTCTATTCCGGCGAGGTGGAGAACGCGATCTTCCAGCACGAGCAAGTCAGGGAATGCGCCGTGATCGCGGTGCCCGATCCGCAATGGGGTGAAGCGGTGCACGCCATTGTCGTGCCGAAGGACGGCGCGCGGCTCGATTCGGAGATGGTGATCGCGCATTGCCGCACCTTGATCGCGGGCTACAAATGCCCGCGCTCGGTCGACATCCGCCTCGAGCCGCTGCCGCTGACCGGCTCCGGCAAGATCATGAAATCGGTGCTGCGCGAGGAGAAGTGGCAGGGCTATACGAGGTCGGTCAATTGATGCAGGACGTTGCGATGCGACCCGATGATGTGCCCGACGCGCCGGGGCCTGTTCGTCCGGTCGCGGTCAATGACGACGCGGTGCGGACGGCGCTCGCGCAGCATCTGTCGCGGATCTCTGGGAGCCGGACGGAGATCACGAGCTTCGGGCGCAAATCGTCGGGTTTCTCCTGGATTACCTATGCCTTCGTGGCGCGTTCTGCGGCTGACGGGGATCGCAAGCTGATCCTGCGGGTCGGTCCGCCGAACGGGCTGTTTGCGCCTTACTCGGTGCTGCCGCAGGTCTGTGCGCTGCAGTCGCTGGCCGGCAGCGGCGTGCCGGTTCCGGCGCTGGTGTCGTCAGAACAGCATGGGGCCGAGATCGGCTTTCCTTTCTTCATCTGCGCGCATGTCGAGGGCGACGTTCCCGCGCCGTGGGCCGCGAACGAGATCGATCCGGACCACAAACGCGCGATCGCCCGGCAGTTCGTCGAGATCCTGGCGTCGTTGCACCGGATCGATCCGGTCGGAACGCCCTTCGCATCGCTGCAGCAGGGCGGAGAACGCGCCGAAGTCCGCGCGATCGCCGGCTGGCGCGCGTCGCTGGCGCGTCCGACCGCGCGCTATTATCCGCTGCTCGATTGGGGCGGACGCTGGCTTGAGGACAACTGCCCGCAGCCGTCATGCCGCACCATCGTGCATGGTGACTACCGGATCGGGAATTTCATCGAGCATGACGGGCGGATAACCGCCATCCTCGATTGGGAGCTCACTCACCTCGGCGATCCCCATGAGGATCTGGCCTGGGCGATGATGCCGACCTTCAATGCCAGGAGCCGCAAGCTCTATGGTGTGCTCGAGCGCGCGGAGGTGATCGATCTCTATCAGCGCGCCTCCGGCATTGCGGTCTCGGACAAGAGCCTCGCTTTCTATGAGGCCTATGCGCTGTATCAGGCCGCGGCGATCCAGATGTGCGCGGTGCGCGCCTTCGAGGTCGATCGCTTCAACGACATGCGGCTCGCGGTGATGGCAAGCCAGATGCCCTCGATCGTGCGGGCCTTCGAGCGCGCATTGGAGGCCGCAGCATGAGTGCATCCTTTGAGCGGTTGATCGACGGCGTCATCGATGCGCTGCAAAGCCATGTCGTGCCGAACAGCAGCGACGATTTCGTCCGCGGCCAGGTGTTCTCAGCGATCTACGCGTTGAACGGGCTCAAGCTCGCGGCCGACTGGAAGGCCGAGCCGTTGCTGGAGCAGGTGCGTCTGCAGGACGATACTTTTGCTACGGTCAAGCGGTTGGCTGACGGCATGGTGCATCCGGAGATTCCGCCGACGCCGCGCATTCGAGGCGATGTGTCCGATGCTGCTGCGATCGAGGCATTGCGCGACGACGGCGACCGGCGGCTGGGGCAGCTTCTGCTCTGGGCGAGCGGCGAGGGCGTGCGTGCGGGCAATCGCGATGCCGCGGCCGCGATCGAGCGGCTGCTGCGCCGGGCGATCTGCGACCAACTCAAGATCGAGCTCGCGACGACGCCGAAGTCGATGCTGCAGCAGATCGCAGGCGGCGAACGCGACGGTGGCGCGGCGCAAGGCTGAGACGGTTGCGTCGCCAACCACCGGTGATTGCATCGTTGCACGCTGTTCCGCCGATCGGCGCTGGGGTTCGTAAAGAAGCTTGCCCGCCCGTCGCGCCCGTGCTATTTATTGACCGAACGGTCGTTCGGATTATTATTGTCGGCCGATGCAGGCATCCGCGGCAACCGGCCGGCGAGGGAGACGGAGCGATGAACATGATGACCGGCGTCTCGCCATGGGAGCGGCTGATCCGACCCGACCGGGTGCACGGATCGCTGTACACCGATCCTGATATCTTCGAGGCCGAGCTCAAGAACATCTGGTACCGAACCTGGGTTTATGTCGGGCACGAAAGTGAGGTGCCCAACGCCAACGACTACGTCGTCAAGTCGATCGGCCCGCAATCCGTGATCATGACGCGCGACGAGCAGGGCAAGGTCAATCTGCTGCTCAACCGCTGCTCGCATCGCGGCAACCAGGTCTGTTCGTTCGAGCGCGGCAGTGCGCGCTCATTCACCTGTCCGTTCCACTCCTGGACCTTTGCCAATGACGGCCGGCTGGTCGGCTACGCCTTCCCTGACGGCTACGAGGGACAGGACAAGGCGCAGCTGGCGCTCGGGCGCGTGACCCGCGTCGAGTCCTACCGCGGCTTCGTGTTCGGCTCGTTCGCGGCCGATGGCCCGACCCTGAGGGAACATCTCGGCGGCGCCGCCGAGACCATCGATCGGCTGGTGCGCACGTCGCCGGAGGGCGAGGTGGAGATCACGGCAGGCTTCCTCAAGCACCGCGTCAAGGCGAACTGGAAGTTCATCCTGGAGAACGAGTGCGACGGCTATCACCCGGCCTTCGTGCACACCTCGATCTTCGGCGTCGCCGACAGCATGATCGGCAAGCTCTATGGCGGCGCATCGACTGCGCTGACGCGCGATTACGGCAACGGCCATACCGAGATCGACCTGCGACCCGAGTTCCGCAAGCGCGATGCGCCGATGAGCTGGTTCGGCACCAGCGAGGAACGGCTGCCCGACTACACCGCGCGGATGAAAGCCGCCTATGGCGACACCGCGGCGCGCGAGATCATGATCGACGGCACGCCGCATGTGATGATCTTCCCGAACCTGTTCATCGCCGAGATCCAGATGTTCGTGATCCAGCCGCTCGGCGTCGACGACAGCGTCCAGCATGTCACCGCGCTGCAATTCAAGGGCGCGCCCGATCTGAACCGAAGGCTGCGCCAGCAGACCATGGGCTCGGTCGGCCCGGCAGGCTTCCTGCTCGCGGATGATTCGGAAATGTACGAGCGCTGCCACCGCGGCGTGCTGGCACGCAATCCGGAATGGATCTTCCTCGGCCGCGGCGAGAAGCGCCAGCGGCAGGATGAACTCGGCTTCACGGTCGGCCACGTCACCGACGAGGTGCCGTCGCGCGGCATCTGGACCCATTATCGCAATCTGATGGAGCCCATCTGATGCTGTCGCGCGAGAGCAGCGCCACATTGATGAGCGCCATCACCGCCTTCCTCTATCGCGAGGCGCGGTTGCAGGACGAGCATCAATACGAGGCCTGGGAAAAGCTCTGGACCGACGACGGCGTCTATTGGGTGCCGGCCAACGGGGCCGACATCGATCCGGAGCGGCAGATGTCGATCATCTACGACAACCGCTCGCGGATCGCGCTGCGCGTTCGGCAGCTGATGACCGGCAAGCACTTCACCCAGACGCCGCAGTCGAACCTGCGCCGGTTGATCTCCAACATCGAACTGATGGACGAGCAGCCGGACGATGGCGACATCGCGGTCGCCAGCAACAGCCTGATCTTCGAGTCCAGTCTGCGCGACGACACGCTGTGGGCGGCGCGCAACGAATACCGGCTGCGCTATGTCGATGGTGAATTGCGGATGGCCAGCAAGAAGGTCATCCTCGTCAACAACGACAAGGCGATCTACACGCTCTCGTTCCTGGTTTAGGGAAGGTTTCGCCATGATCGACAAGGGCCCCGTTCTGCTTGACATCACCCACGGCATCGCGCGGCTGCGGCTCAACCGGCCCGATGCGGCCAACGGCATGAGCGCCGAGTTGCTGAGCGCGCTGTGCGACGCCATCATGGTCTGCCACGGCCATCCGGATCTGCGCGTCGTGCTGCTGAGCGGTGAGGGGACGAATTTCTGCGCGGGCGGCGATGTTCGCGCCTTTGCCTCCAAGGGCGAGAAGCTGCCGGACTATATCCGCCAGGCCACCGCGTATCTTCAGAATGCGGTGACCGGATTGCTGCGGCTGGAAGCGCCCGTCATCGCCTCGGTGCAGGGCTTTGCGGCGGGCGGCGGCGGCTTCGGCCTGGTCTGCGCGTCCGACATCGTGATCGCGGCGGAATCGGCAAAGTTCCTCGCCGGCGCGACGCGGGTGGCGATGGCGCCGGATGCCGGCGTCTCGGTCACGCTGTCGCGGCTGGTCGGACTACGGCGCGCGATGTCGATCCTGCTGACCAACCCGGTGATCCCTGCTGCCGAAGCGTTGCAGATGGGCATCGTCACCAAGGTCGTGCCCGATGCCGAGCTCGCCGATGTATCGCTCGCGCTGGCGCGCGAGCTCGCGGCCGGCGCGCCGAAGGCGCTGGCGGCGACCAAGCGGCTGGTCTGGGCCGGCACCGGCACCAGCATCGAGCAGTGCTTGTCGGAAGAGGCGCGCACCGTGGCCGAACTCTCGGGGATGGCCGATGCGCGCGAAGGGCTCGCCGCCGTGATCGAGCGGCGCAAGCCTGTGTTCACGGGGCACTAAAACGTGGCTGGCACCTTGCCATTCGGACGTCTCGATGGCCGCCGCGCCTTCGTTTCCGGCGGCGCGCGGGGCATTGGGGCGGCGATCGTGCGCAGCTTTGCCGGAGCAGGTGCAAGGGTCGTGATCGCCGATCTCGATGTCGCGGCAGCATCCGAACTTGCGCGCGAGACGGGCGCCGGCGTCGCCGGGCTCGACGTCAGCGATGCCGCGGCCGTGCAGGCCGTGATGGCGCAGGACGGTCCGTTCGACATCGTCGTCAACAATGCCGGCGTCGATCAGCACGCCTTCTTCACCGACACGACGGCGGAAGATTGGGCCCGGCTGATTGCGGTCAATCTCACCTCGGTACTGGCCTGCACGCACGCGGCGCTGCCGGCGATGCAGGCGGCGCGGTTCGGCCGCATCATCAATGTGACCTCGGAGGCGGCGCGGCTCGGCTCCAAGGGCGGTGCGGTCTATTCCGCGGCCAAAGGCGGCGTGATCTCCTTTACCCGGAGCATCGCGCGGGAAAATGCGCGCTTTCGCATCACCGCGAATGCAATCGCGCCGGGACCGATCCGCACGCCGATGCTCGAGCAGGCGGTGGCAAAGGGCGGCGACAAGATCCTGCAGGCAATGACGGGCGCGACGCTGCTCGGCCGGCTCGGCGAGCCGGAGGAGGTTGCGGCCGCCGCGCTGTTTCTGGCCTCCGACCAGGCCGCCTACATCACCGGCGAGACGCTCGGCGTGTCCGGCGGCATGGGCATCGGCGGCTGATGGGTACCGCGGGCGACGATATTGCCATCACACCGGTCGATCGGGCCATCGAGCGCCTGCGTGCCATCTATCGCGGCTGGAGCCGCGACACATCGATGGCGCAGATGCGCAGCGATTGGGATGCGGCCTTTTCCGGCGGTTCGGCGCCGGTAACGATTGAGCCGGTCTCAGCCGGTGGCATCGACGGCGAATGGCTTGTGCCCTCGGATGCGCCGCGCCACAAGGCCATCCTTTACATTCATGGCGGCGGTTTCCGCATCGGCTCGGTCGCCTCGCATCGCGAGCTGGCCGCGCGGATTGCCGACGCATCCGGCTGCCGCCTGCTCTCGGTCAATTATCGCCTTGCGCCGGAGCATCGCTTTCCGGCTGCGCTCGATGATGCGCTGATTGCTTATCACTATCTGCGCGATCAGGGGCTGCGTCCTGCCGATATTGCCTTCGCAGGGGACTCTGCCGGCGGCAATCTCGTGCTCGCTGTGATGCTCGCGGCGAGAGATCGCGGCCTGCCGCTCCCCGCCGCCGGCGCGCTGATGTCGCCCTGGACCGATCTCACCGCGAGCGGCGCGAGCTATCAGAGCCGGGCCGCGGTCGATCCAATCCACCAGCGTGCAATGATCCTGGCGCTCGCCAGGAACTATCTCGGCAAGGACGGTGACCCCCATGATCCGCTGGCCTCGCCGCTTTATGCCGATCTCGCCGGTCTGCCGCCGCTCCTTGTTCAGGCAGGTGATCGCGAAACCGTGCGCGACGATTCAACCGAGCTTGCCGTGCGCGCCAAGGCCGCAGGCTGCGACGTCGAACTCCAGGTCTGGGACGGCATGATCCACGTCTTTCAGATGTTCCCCGAGATTCCGCAGGCGCGAGAGGCGATCGCATCCCTCGCGACTTTTCTGCGCAGCCATCTTCACATCGGCCATGAGAGGGCGCCACAATGAACGTCATGACCTCCGATCCGCGCCAGCTCTCTGAGACCGAGTTCCATTTCCCGGAGCCGCCCAATCTGCCCGAGGAGCTGCGCATGCTGCGCGAGCAGGTGCGCCGCTTCGTCGAGAAGGAAGTGGCGCCACATGCCGAGGCGTGGGAGCGCGACGGCAAGATCCCGCGCGAGATCTATCGCCGCATGGGCGCGCTCGGCTTCCTCGGCATGCGCCATGCGGCCGAGTATGGCGGCACCGACATGGGGCCGCTGGCCTCGATGGTATTCGCCGAGGAGCTCGGTCGCTCGAGTTTTGGCGGCTTCACCTCGTCGATCCTGGTTCATACCGACATGTCGGCGGTGCACATCAGCCTGCGCGGCACGCCGGAGCAGAAGCAGAAATATTTGCCTGCGATCATCCGCGGCGAGACGGTCTGTTCGATCGCGGTGACCGAGCCCGATGCCGGTTCCGACGTCGCGGGCCTGAAGACGCGCGCGCGGCGCGACGGCGATCATTGGGTGATCAACGGCGCAAAGATGTTCATCACCAACGCGGTCTATGGCGACATCCTGATCGTCGCCGCGCGCACCGACCCGCATGCCAAAGGCAGCCGCGGCATCTCGCTGTTCATCGTCGAGCGCAACACGCCCGGCATCACGGCAACCAAGCTCGACAAGCATGGCTGGCTTTGCTCGGACACCGCCGAGATCTCGTTTCAGGACGTGCGCGTGCCGGCGGCAAACCTGCTCGGCGAGGAGAACAAGGGTTTCTATGGCATCATGGAGACCTTCCAGAACGAGCGCATCTGCATCGGCGGCATCTGCGCCGGCGAGTCCGCCAAGGCGATCGAGCTGACGACGAATTATGTAAAGACGCGGCAGGCGTTCGGCGGTCCGCTCTGGAACCAGCAGGGCGTGCGGCTGAAGCTCGCCCAGCTCGCCGCGAAGGCGGCCGCGGCGCGGGCGCTGGCCTATCAGGCCGCTGAGCTTGCGACGGCGAGGCAGGAGTGTTTGCGCGAGGTCTCGATGGTGAAGGCACTGTCGCCTGAGGTGCTGCACGAGGTCGTGCATGGCTGCCTGCAACTGCATGGTGGCTCAGGCTTTATGCGCGGAACGGCGATCGAGCGCATGGTGCGCGACGCACGCGTGCTGACGATCGGTGGCGGCGCCACCGAGGTGATGCTGGAAGAGGTCGCCAAGCGGATGTGATTCTTTCTTGCCTCGCCCCGCTTGCGGGGAGAGGTCGGATCGCATCGCAGATGCGATCCGGGTGAGGGGGTACCGGTCTATTTACGCACGCGGCTCGCGGAGAGAGCCCCTCACCCCAACCCTCTCCCCGTAAGAACGGGGCGAGGGAGCGCATGTCCGTCGCGACAACCTTACTTTGCGTCGTTCGACGAGGTTGCTGGCTTGCCCTGCCCAACCGTCTGCGCCGCGATCCCCGGCTTCAGCCGCCAGTCCTCGCCGAAATCCGCGAGCGGATGGAAGAACAACGGCTCGGTGGTTTCGAGCTGCCGTAACCTCCGAGCATAGTCGTCGAGGTAGCGATGCCGCGTCGCCTCGTCGACAAAGTTCACCGAATACGAGACGAAGGGCGGCAGCACTTTGCAGCCGGCATAGGCCAGGGTGCCATTCTGGATCGGCCACAGCACCACGTCGAGCGCGCCGACCAGCCCGTCGGGCGCGCACATTCCGGGGTAGGCGGCGGTCGAGGTCACGACCATGGACCGGCGGCCGGCGAGGCCGCCGGTGTCGTAACGGCGACCGGCGCCATAGACCGCGCCGTTGACGAACACGCGGTCGATCCAGCCCTTCATGATGGCGGGAACAGAGAACCACCACAGCGGAAACTGCAAGATCAGGAGGTCGCACCACAGCAGCTTCTCGATCTCGGCGGCGATGTCGCCGCTGAGCGCCCCCTGTTGCAGATTGTATTTCTGCTCGCGGTCATACTGCAGCCGGTCGGGAAACCGCCGCTCGCCAAAGTCTTCGGCGGTCGCTACCGGGTTGAAGCGCATGGCGTAGAGATCGGAGATCCTGACCGTGTGCCCGAGCGCGGTCAGCTCCGCTACCGACCGCGCCAGCAGCGCAGCATTGAACGACTGCGCCTCCTGATGGGCAAAGACGATCAGGACATTCATCGTTCTAGTTCACCGGCTTGAAGCTGAGCGTCGCCGTATCGGCCTGCATGATCTGCAGCTTCTGGTTGGAGAAGCGGACGCCGGGGCCGAAGCTGATCGGCGCCATCACGCCGGTCTCGACATTCCTGGTCTTCTCCAGCTCCGAGATGGTGCAGGCCCAGGTCGGTTGCTTGCCGCAACGCTCGATCGCTGCGATCAGGACCTTCGCGGCGGCATAGCCGGTCATGGTGTAGCGGTTGATGCCCTTGAATTCGGCCTCCGACACCAGCGGCATGGCCTTCTCGAGGAACGCCTTGCCGGCCGCGCCCGCGAACGGCTCGACATAGTCGACCGCATAGATGCCGTCGCCGGCCGGACCCATCAGCTTCAGCACCGGTTCGATGCGGCCAGGCCAGAAGATGCCGGTCACCGGTTTGATGCCGAGCTTCTCGAGCTCCTTCATCATCGCAATGTTTTCGCCGATGATGCCGCCGGCCAGGAACACCTCGGCGCCGGAATCCTTCAGCTGCAGCATGTCGGACGAGAAGTCCTGCTGGCCCTTCTTGTAATTGCCGCTGTAGACGACGTTCAGTTTCTTGGCCTTGACCACCGAGTCGAAGCCGTCGCGCACGGTGATGCCGTAATCGTCGTCCTGGGTGATCAGGCCCCATTTCTTGCCGGGGTTCTTGTCGGCCAGGAAGTTGACGAGGTGGATGATGCCTTCCTCGTAGGATTGGCCGACCACGAACACGTTCTTGCGCGGCGGCTCCCACAGGAACTTGACCGGCGCGACGTCGATCACGGTCGGGATGCCGGATTTTTCTATCACCGGCATGACCGCGATCGACTGGCCCGAGCCGGAGATGCCGATCATCGCGAATACCTTGTCGACGTCGATCACCTTCTTGACGCCCTGGATGGTGCGCGCGGTGACGTAACCGTCGTCCTCCAGTACATACTTGATCTTGCGGCCGTTGATGCCGCCGGCGGCATTGGCCTCGGCGATCGCGATCTTGTGGCCGATCGAGGCCGCGACACCGAGCAGCGCCGGCGGGCCGGTCAGGGGCTCGACGTCGCCGATCAGGATCTCGGTGTCGGTGATACCGGGGTCGGCGGCAGCAGCGGGGCCGATGGCAAGGCAGGCCGTGGAAAGCAGCAGCGAGGCCGCCGCCAGATGTCTGATCATTGTCTCCTCCTCTTGGTGTTATGTCTTTTTTTGGTTAGTAGCGCAGCGGCCAGTGCACCCAGGTGCGCTTGATGTCGTGCCAGGCACCGACCAGCCCTCTCGGCTGGAAGCGCAGGAACAGGATGATGACGAGGCCGTAGAGCATGCTCTTCAGCTCCTGCGCACCGGTCGTAAATGTCGCGTCCATCTGCGCGCTGAACAGGCTGAAGACCAGCCTTGTCGCCTCCGGCAGCAGTACGATCAGGACGGTGCCGAGCACGGCGCCGAGCGCCGAGCCGAGGCCGCCGACGATCAGGATCGCCAGCGCCTCGATCGACAGCAGGAACGGGAAGCCCTCGACGCTGACGAAGGAGAGATAGATGCCGTAAAGCGCGCCGGCGATGCCGGTGATGAAGGCCGAGGTGACGAAGGCGAACAGCTTGTACGCGTGCAGGTTGATCCCCATCACGCGGGCCGCGGTGTCGTTGTCGCGGATCGCGACGAAGGCGCGGCCGACCCGGCTGCGGCGGATGTTGAGGGTGGCGAACAGCGTCGAGGCTGCGAAGGCGAGGCAGAGATAGGTGAAGGCCGCATCGCCGTCGAAGCTGATGCCGAGGATCTCCGGCCGCTGCACCTGGATGCCGCGGGCGCCGTTGGTCAGCCAGCGCATCTCCAGGATTACGGTGTTGATGATGAAGGAGAAGGCGAGCGTGGTGATGGCGAGATAGAGCCCCTTGAGCCGCAACGACGGCGCGCCGACGATCAGGCTCGCCAGCGCCGGTACGATCCCGGCACCAAGGAAACCGACCAACGGCGGCATGTGGTACTTCGAGACCAGCACCGCGTAAGCATACGCGCCGGTAACGAGGAAGCCGACATGGCCGAGGGAGATCAGGCCGGTGTAGCCGGTCAGGATATTGAGCCCGAGCGCGCCTGTCACCGTGATCAGGATGATCATCAGGAACGACAGCGCGTATGAGTTCAGAAGCCAGGGTGCAGCGATCAGCGCCAGCAGCAGCACGGCCGACCAGAGCCACACCGGCGGGGAATCGATCAGCGCGACCAACTCGCCATAGCTCTGCTTGTAATCGCCCGTGCGCATCAGACCCTCTCGATGTCGCGTTCGCCGAAGATGCCGAACGGGCGGACCATCAGCACAACGATGATCATGGCAAAGCCCGCGACCTCCTTCATGCCCGAGCCGAGATAGCCGCCCGCGAGGTTCTCGGTGATGCCGATCAGCAGGCCGCCGAGGCCGGAGCCGAGCACGGCGTCGAGCCCGCCCAGGATCGTGGCCGGAAATGCCTTCAGCCCGAGCTGGAACATCGCCGGCGACAGGTCGTAGGACAGTGCGAAGAACACGCCGCCGATGCCGGCGATCGCGGAGGACGCGGCCCAGGCCAACGCATGGACCTTCGTGGCACTGATGCCCATCAACAGCGCGGTGCGGTCGTCGGCCGCGACCGCGCGCATCGCGACGCCGACCTTGCTGTAGCGGAAGAACGCCCAGATCGCAGCAAGTAGGAGCAACAACGTCGCGATCACGGCAATCTGGCCGGTGCGCACGCCGATGCCGCCGAGATGAACGATGCCGCGGCCCATGCCGATATCGAGCCCATGCGGGTAGGCGTCCCAGATGAAGTTGATCGCCGAGCGCAGGATCACCGCGAGCCCGATCGTGACCATCACGGTCGCGAACACCGGCTCGCCCAACATCGGCCGCATCACCAACCGCTCGATGACGAGGCCGAGTACGACCGCCGCCAGGATGGCGCCGATCGCGACGACGAACACGTTGCCGCTGACCGTGGTCGAGATCGTCCAGGCGATATAGGCCGTGATCATGGTCATCTCGCCCTGCGCGAAATTGACCAGCCCGGTGGACTTGTAGATCACCGCAAAGCCCATCGCGATCAGGCCGTACATGGCGCCGATCGCGAGCCCCGAGATCAGAAGCTGGATGAGATACTGCATTCAGCCCTCCGCCTGGTAGATGATGGCAAGCTCGCGCGCGAACTTCTTCTCGATCATCGCGCGGCGCACCTTCTGCGTGGCGGTCAGCTCGCCGTCGTCATGGTCGAGCTCTTTCTCCAGGACGGCGAAGCGGCGGATATTCTCGACCCGGGCGAAGCGCTTGTTGGTCTCGTTCACGATCCGCTCGACCAGCTCGTACACTTCAGGCAGCTGCGACAGCGATTTGTAATTGGTGTAAGCCAGCGCCCGGTCGCGCGCCCAGCGGCCGACGTTGTCGTAATCGACCTGGACGATAGCGCCGAGGTACTTCTTGGCCTCACCGACCACGATCGCTTCCTTGATGAACTCGGAATCCTTCAGCGCGTTCTCGATCTCCGACGGGGCGATGTTCTTGCCGCCGGCGGTGATGATGATCGCCTTCTTGCGGTCGACCACGGCGATCTCGCCATTGTCGAGGATGTCGATGATGTCGCCGGTGCGCAGCCAGCCGCCTTGTTCGAGCGAAGCGGTGGAGGCCTTCTCGTCGAGGAAGTAGCCCTTGAAGATGCCGGGGTTGCGCAGCAGGATCTCGCCGTCGGCATCGCACTTCCATTCGGTCTGCGGCAGCGGCACGCCGCAGCCGCCGATCCGGTGGTGACCCTCGGTTTGGATGAAGGCGACGCCGCCGCTTTCGGTGAGGCCGTAGCCCTGCGACACCGGGCGGCCAATGATGTCGAAGAAGCGCAGCGTCTCCGGCGAGATCGAGGCGCCGGCACAGAGCCGGTGCCGGCTGTAGGCGAAGCCGAGGTGGCGCTGCAGATTGCGGAACATCAGGAGATAGAGCGACCCATAGGCGGCACGATCGAGCCAGCCTTCCTTGCCGGCCTGCCGACGGTCGGACAGCGTGCGGCCCCAGGCGAGGCAGGCCTTGGTGAAGGCCTGCCTCAGCCGGCCGCTCTCGCCGAGCCTGAACAGAAAGCCCTGTTGCAGTTTCTCGTAGATGCGCGGCACACCGACGAAGAACGTCGGCGCGATCTCGCGGATGTTGATCGCGACCGTGTCGATCGATTCGGCAAAGGAGACCGTGCCGCCGAGCACGAGATGCGTCACCGTGCCATAGCAGCGCTCGGCAACGTGGCACAGCGGCAGATAGCTCACCGCTTCGAATGGCTTGTCTGCGATCCCGACGGTCGTGGCGTAGGCATAGGCGGCGTAGACGAGATTGCGATGGGTCAGCATCGCGCCCTTGGGTGGGCCAGTCGTGCCCGAAGTGTAGACGAGGATGCAGACGTCGTCGGGTGCGCCCTGGCTGATCAGCCGATCGAGGTTGGCGTTGGCATCCGGGTTCACCCCTGCATAGGCCCTGCCGCGCTCGCATAGTGCCTCGAATGACATCAGCTCCGATTGCCGATAATGCCGCAGGCCCTTCATGTCGATGCAGACGATGGCCTCCAGATCCGGCAGGCCGCCATTGTTGGCCATCGCGTCGAGCACCTTGTCGGTCTGCTCCTGATCGCCGGTGACGACGATTCGGGCGCCGGAATGCTTGACGATATATTGCAGCTCGACCCAGGGATTGGTCGGATAGATGCCGACCGCGACCGCGCCGATCATCTGGGCGCCGAGATCAGCGTAAAACCATTCCGGCGTGTTCTCGCCGGCGATGGCGATACGGTCGCCCGGCCTTATGCCGAGCGAGAGCAGGCCGAGCGCAACCGCGCGCGCGGTCGCGTAATAGTGCCGCCAGGAATAGGGATTCCAGATGCCGTAATCCTTCTCCCGCAGCGCCAGCGCGTCGCCGTGCATGGCGGCGCGCTGTCGTAGCAATTGCGGGATGGTGATGGCGGCATCTGCAAGCGCGGCCTGCAGCGCGTCGGCTCCTGCGACGGTTGCGTTGCGCGCGGCGCTGGCCTGCAGCGGCGGATGAGCGGTGCGCAGGCTGTCCAGCGTCGACATCACGCGCCCGCCTTCATTGCCTCGGCGCGCTGGCCGCCGAGATAGGCCGCCGCGACGGCCGGATCGCGCCTGATTTCGTCGGGCGTGCCCTCGGCGATCTTGCGGCCGAAATTCAGCACATGGATGCGGTCGGAAATGTCCATCACGATGCGCATCTCGTGTTCGATCATCACGACGGTGATGCCGAGCTCGTCGCGGATGTCGAGCACGAAGCGCGCGATATCCTCGGTTTCCTCCTGGTTCATGCCGGAGACCATCTCGTCGAGCAGCAGCAGCTTTGGTTCGCAGGCGAGCGCGCGGGCGAGCTCGACGCGCTTCTGCTGGCCGTAGGACAGCGTGCCGACCACGGCGTCCCTGACATGCTCGATCTCGAGGAACTCGATGATGTGCTCGACGCGCTGCCGGGCCGCGATTTCTTCCTTGCGGGTGCGGCCGAAGAACACCACGGCGTCGAGCACCGTCGAGCGCAGATGGGTGTGGCGTCCGGTCAGGATGTTCTCGACCACGGTGCCATGCTTGAACAGCGCCAGATTCTGGAAGGTACGGCCGATGCCGACGGCGGCGAATTTCCACGGCGAAATGGTCGCAAGGTCGATGCCGTCGAAGGTGATCCGGCCGCCGCTCGGCCGCAGCACGCCCGAGATCATGTTGAACAGCGTGGTCTTGCCGGCGCCGTTCGGGCCGATCACGCTGCAGATCTCGCCCGGCATGACATCGAGGCTGACCTCGGCGACGGCCTGCAGGCCGCCAAAGCGTTTTGACAGGTTCTCGATCGTCAGCAGCGCGGTCACGACAGCCACCGCTTGCGGCGCTTGTAATGCTTGACGTCGCGCAGGCTCTTGCGGCCGGTGGAGGAGACGCCGAGATAGAATTCCTGGACGTCCTCGTTGGCGGTGAGCCTTGCAGCCGTACCGTCGAGCACGACGCGGCCGGTCTCCAGGATGTAGCCGTAATCGGCGATGTCGAGCGCGCGCTGCGCGTTCTGCTCGACCAGCAGCACGGTCATCTTCAGCTCGTCGCGCAGCCGGACGATCACCTCATAGATGCGGTCGATGATCAAGGGCGCGAGGCCGAGCGACGGCTCGTCGAGCGCCAGCAGCACCGGATCGGTCATCAGCGCGCGGCCAATCGCGAGCATCTGCTGCTCGCCGCCGGACATGTAGCCGGCGATCTGGTCGCGCCGCTCGTAAAGCCGCGGAAACAGCGCAAACACCTTGTCGCGTCGCTCGCGCGCCTCGGCGCTGGTCCGGGTGTAGCCGCCCATCTGCAGGTTCTCGTCGATGGTCAGCGCCGCGAACACGCGGCGGCCCTCCGGTACCTGCACGATGCCGCGGCGGACCAGCTCGTCCGGCGCAAGACGATGCACCTCGTCGTTGCGGAAGCGGATGCTGCCGTTCTCGATCACGCCTTCCTCGGTATAGAGGATGCCGGACATCGCCTTCAGCAGCGTCGATTTGCCGGCGCCGTTGGAGCCGAGCAGGGCGACGATGTTGCCCTCGGGCACCGCGATCGAGACATCGCGGATCGCCTCGATCGCGTTGTCGTAGACGATCCGGATGTTGCGGAATTCGAGCAGGCACTCCGGCGCCGGCACGGCCTGGGGCGCTACCGGCGGCGTCGGATGCGGGATGGTCGTCGGCATCGCGCTCAGACCCGGCCGGCCGATCGGCGCGGCCGCGCGGCGAAGATCGCATCGGTCACGATCTTGGCGGTCTCGGCACAAGCCTGGGTGCCGCCATTGCCATATTGCTTCACCGCGTCGCCGACGCACCACAGGCCTTCGATGCCGGTCTCGCGCGGCAGGTCGTAACCGGCGCAGCTGCGTTGCGCCGGCCAATCGTCGCGCATCACCCGGATCGACAGGATCTTGGCCTGGTTGAAATTCGCGAACTGCTCGCGAAGGTCCTCGAGCGCAAGCGCGACTTCCGCGTCGGAGTCGAAATCGCCGAGCGCCGGTACCGGCACGGCGTAGGCGACGTAGAGATGCCAGCCGGGCGGTGCCAGTTCGGGGCAGGTGGTGGAAAGGTTCGCCATGTTGCAGAGCCGGCGCGTCTTGCCGAAGGTGACGATGCCGGGATGGTTGATCAGCGGCTCGCGGCTTGCGACGTTGATGACGATGTTGGCGGCCGGGCGAAGGTCATTCCTCACCTTGGCGATGTAATCGGCTGGGAAAGCCTCGCTGCCGGCGAGCGCGACGGTGGCTTTCGGTCCGGCATTACTGATCACGAGATCGGTGTCGATCCGCACCCTCTCCCCGTTCCGGAGCACGGTGACGCCCTCGACACGGCCATCGGAGATGTGGATCGAGGTCGCGGGCGTTCCGAGCCAGATGTCGCCATTGCGCCGGATTGCGCTCCCAAGACTGTTCCAGACGCCGATCGTGCCTTGCGGGCAGAAGCCGAACTTCTTGAAGGCGCCCTTGCTGGTGAAGTAGGTGAGGAAGGCGCGGGCCGGCAGTTCGGCGGCGTTGCAGGCGAAGATCGCCGCGCAGAGATTGCGGAACAGCGCGTGTACGGTGGCGTTGCTGGTGTAGCCCTTCAGCCAGTCCTCGGTCGATTGCCGTCCATCGGGCAGGTTGCCGGAGCGGGCGTCGGCGAATTTCTCCAGGATGCGCGAGGCCTGCTTGGTGAGCTGCCCGAGCAGCAGCGACCAGCCGCCGCGGCCGACATCGATCACCTTGCCGTCGATGAAAAACGAGCTCGCAGGCTCGGGCGCGCGGATATCGAGCGGGGCGCCGACGGTGTGGAAGGTCTCCTCGAACACGCCGCCGAACTCGATTGCGATCGCGCCGATATTGACCTTGAAGCCGTCGATCTCCTCGGTCGAGGCGCGCCCGCCGAGCCGGTCCTTGTCGTCGACGACAAGCGTATGCAGGCCGCCATGGGCAAGCCGTGCCGCGGCGCACAGTCCGCCTGCGCCGGCTCCGATCACGACAGCATCGACCTTCTGAGAATCCACGCTCAGCCTCCCTCAATGCCGCCGGGTTGGTCCCGGCGTGCGCAATCCGCTTGCTTGATACCAGGCACTCTAATATAATCCGACCGGTCGTTCAAATTATTTTTTGACGCAGGTCAAGGCCGGGACACGGGAAGTCGAAGAGTTCTGGTGGACGGAGCCCGCAAAGGGGAGGAGGGCGCGGAGCGGCGGTAGTATAGAGAGACGAGTGCCGTCCGATTCCGGCGGCGCCGATGGTGCACGAGAGAGAATGTAATGGCGCGGACGCGCTCAGAAAATTACGACGAGATCCAGCGGGGCATTCTCACCACCGCCTGCGGCCTGTTCGCACGGCAGGGCTACATGCGCGCCTCGATCGCCGACCTTGCGGATGCCTGCAAGCTATCCCGCGGCGCGCTGTATCACTACTTCGACTCCAAGGAAGCGATCCTGTTCGCGATCCTCGATGCGCATATCCGCGAGATGATCGCCGATGTCGAGGCCGCGATGGCCGGCAAGGCGGCGACGCTGGAGCAGTTCCGCGCCGCGATCCAGGCCATCGTCGCGCTGAATGCGCGCTCCAGCGACGAGCAGCGCGTCATCCTCAACGACCTCTCGTTCCTCGGCGAGACCGAGCAGGATGCCATCAAGGCGCTGGAGCGCCAGCTCGTCGACACGGTCTCGGACCTTCTGGTCAAGCTCGACAAGGAAGGCAAGATCGTCAGGCGGACCAAGAAGATCTACAGCATGATGCTGTTCGGCATCCTGAACTTCAGCCATACCTGGTACGACCCGAAGGGCGGCGTCGACCCCAGCGAGTTTGCCGACATGGTGGTGGACCTGTTCCTGTACGGTTTCACCATGCCGGTGCCGGCGAAGGACGCGGCGCGGCCGCTGCGCCAGCGCGCGTGAGCTGGCGCGTCTCCAGGATGCGGCGTCACCGTTGCAGGATGTGCACGTAGCAGACCGCGCCGACACCGACCATATGCGCCAGCCCAATCCGCGCGCCGCGATGCTGGCGCGGGCCGGCCTCGCCACGCAGCTGCATCACGATCTCGCCGATCTGGCCGATGCCGGTGGGACCGATCGGGTGCCCCATCGCGATCAGGCCGCCGGAGGGATTGATCGCGCATTGCCCGCCGATATCCAGCGCGCCGTCCTTCAGCATGCGAACGCCGTGCCCTTCAGGGCAGAGGCCGATGCTTTCGATGTAGTGCAGCTCCTCGACCGTGAAGGCGTCGTGCAGCTCGATGATGTCGAGATCCTTTGGTGCGAGTTTAGCTTGCGCCAATGCGAGTTCGGCGGTCTCCTTGGTGAGCGCGGCGTCGAAGCCGGCGCCGGGCGGATAGACCCGTTCGCTGCGGCCGACCGAGGCCGTGGTGCGAATGGCGCGGCCGGCGTCGATGCCTAGCCGGCGAATGCCGTCCTCGGATGCGACGATCACGGCCGCGGCGCCTTCGCCGATCGGTGTGCATTGCAGTGACGTCAGCGATCCCGACACCCGTTTGCCGCCGAGCACCTCGTCGAGCGTACGCTCCTGCTGCCGCTGCGCGTGGGGATTTTTGGCGCCATTGCGGTGGTTCTTCACCGCGACCAGCGCGATATCGTCGGTCGAGGCGTTGTGCCGGACCGCGTATTCATTGGTCAGCAGCGCGAAATGCGTGAAGGGGACGATGGCGTCCTCGGCGAGGTTTCCGATGCCGGTGTCGGGGCGTCGCACCGGATTGCGTTTGTCGACGCCGACCGCCAGCGCAACGTCGGAGATGCCGCTCGCGACCTCGATGCAGGCATGGCGGAACGCGGTCGATCCGGACGCCGACGCATTCTCGACATGCATCAGCGGCGCACCGGTCGCGCCGAGATGGCGCAGCATCGGCCGCCCCGAGGCCATGCCGAGCAGCGCGGTCGCGACATAGGTCGATTCGACCGTGGGCCATTCGATGCGCGCATCCGCAAGTGCAGCGCGGATCGCGGTGAGGCCGAGCTCCACATAGGGCGTCTCGCTCGGGTTCTGATAGCGATGCCAGCCGATGCCGACGACGTAGACCGGGCGCAACGCGTTGAGTGATCGTGTCATGGCGAACCTCCGGATCGATCAGGATGCGATGCTGAAGCGGAGATCGAGCACGGTCTCGCCGCTCTCGCTCTGTCCGACTGCGGCGAGCCTGCCGGTCACGCGCTGGCCCGGCGCAACGGCCGCGCTGCCGTCGGCCAGCAGGGTGCGGATCACGGGCCCGTCGTCGAGCGCGACCTTGACGATGGTGAAGGGGGCAGGGCGGTTCTTGTCGGCGTGCAGGTGAACGGTCGCTTCGGCGAGCAGCGTCCCATTGGCCGAGAGTTCGCAAGGCGTCAGTGCGCCGCCATGGCTGCCACAGCGCTCGCAGCCATAGGTCTGCATCGGGAAGAAGACGTATCCGCAGCGGCAGCGCCCGCCCTTGAGGCGGGCTGTTGCCCCACTCCCGTCGTGCGCCTCCACGGAATACAGCGCTGGTTTCAATAGCTTGTTCGGCTGCATGCGTTTCTCCTCCAAGAAACTTGTTGACCAACCAACAAACATTATTCTAGCTTGAATGCAAGCAAGAAAGTCGCCGCACGGCAAAGGGAGTGAAGCTGAATGGCACGAGCAGTTCGACGCGCGCAGGAGCAGCGAGATGACGCGCCCGTGTCGGTGTCACGACGGACCCAGGTCGAGCGGCGCGATGAAGCGGAGCGGCGGATTCTCGAAGCGGCCGCGCTGATCGTCGCCGAAAACGGGCTCGAAGCGATCACGCTGGCAGAGGCCGGCGAACGCGCCGGCTACAGCCGCGGTCTGCCATCGCACTACTTCAAGACCAAGGCCGACCTGCTGTCGGCGCTCGGCACCTACATCATCGAATCCTTCATCAGCGAGCGCCGCGCTTCCGCACCGGGACTGACCGGCTACGACAGCCTGCTTGCGTCGTGCCGATATTACTTCGTGATGCCGGCACGGAATCCTGTCATGGCGCGCGCCTTTCACGCCGTGCTGGCCGGCGCGCTCACCGTACCGCCGATTACGGCCACCGTGGCGAAACTCAATCGCGAAACCCGAGGCGAGATCGCTGCGGCCCTGCGGGCGGGCATGGCCGAGGGTCGGTTGCGCGCGGATATCGATCCGGAGACCGAAAGTGCGCTCATCCTCGCCACGCTGCGCGGATCGGTGGCGCAGTGGCTGGTCGATCCGGAGGGACTGGATCTCGAGGTCGTCAGCGCGCACTTCATCGCGACGCTGGAACGGAGGCTGACGAAATGAGCATCCTGCCGAACAGCGTCGAATACTGGGCTGCCAATCGCCCCGACGATATCGCCTTCATCGAGGGCGATCACCGGACGACATGGTCGCAGCTCAACGATGCCGCGAACCGCGTTGCGCATGGCCTCGCCGCTCGCGGCGTCGTCGCCGGCGACATCGTGGTGCTGCGGACCCAGATCAGGATCGAGTGGCCGATCCTGAGCGAGGCGATCGGCAAGCTGCGCTGCTCGCTGCTCGGCCTGAACTGGCGGCTGACGCCGTCGGAGACGCAGTACGTACTGTCCAACAGCGGCGCCCAGGTCATCGTCTGCGACGATGACGATCCGGCGGCGCTGCGGCCCGCATTCGACGGATTGCCGATCAAGCTCGCGGTCTCGATCGGTACAGTGTCGCCCGGTTTCGTCGCATTGTCCGAACTGCTCGACACGCCTGCCGAGCCGCCGCTGCATTCGACCGGCCGGCCGCCGCTGATCCTCTATACATCAGGCACCACGGGCCTGCCCAAGGGTGTGGTCTCGGTGGTGCAGCCGGGCGTGCAGATGGATCAACGCACCGCCGAATATCTCAGCGACGTCGCGCAGACCCGGCGCGGCCAACCCGGCGGCGTGTCGCTTTTGACGCTGCCGCTGCATCATGGCGCAGGGCCATCGCAGGTCTGGGGCGCAATCCAGCTCGGCAATCCGGTGATCCTGATGCGCCGCTTTGATCCGGAAGGCGCGCTTCGCCTGATCGCGAAACATCGCGTCACCAACTGGACCGGCGTTCCCACCATGTACAAGCGCCTCGCGGCGCTGCCGAAGGATGTCCTCGACGCCTACGACGTGTCGTCGATCCGCGCACTATCGGTCGGCGCAGCGCCGGTGCCCTACGAGCTCAAGCGCTGGATCATCCGCTATTTCGGCTCGGGCGTGCTCGGCGAAGGCTATGGCGCGACGGAGGTCGGCATGATCAGCTTCCTGCCGCCCGAGATGCAGGAGCGCAAGCCCGGCTCCAGCGGCCGTCCGCACAAGCATGTCGACATCTCGATTCGCGATGCCGAGGGGCGCGAGCTGCCGCGCAACCAGTCCGGCGAGATCTGGATCAGGACGCCGGTGACGATCCGCTCCTATCTGAACGGCAAGCCGCTCGGAGCGGACACGCGCGACGACCACGGGTATTTCCGCGTCGGCGATGTCGGAATGCTCGATGACGACGGCTATCTGTTCATCACCGATCGCGCCAAGGACATGATCATCGCCGGCGGCGTCAACATCTATCCGGCCGAGATCGAGGCCGCGATCCTAAGGCATCCCGATGTGCAGGACGTTGCCGTCATCGGCATCCCCGACGACGAGTTCGGCGAGCAGGTCAAGGCGTTCTGCGAGCTGAAGCCGGGCCACATCGCGGACGAGGCTGCGATCCTCGACTTCTGCCGCGACCATCTTGCTTCGTACAAGCGGCCGCGCACGCTGTCGATCGTCGACGAACTGCCACGCAACACGATGGGCAAGCTGCTCA
Organism: Bradyrhizobium sp. C9; assembly: GCF_002532045.1. Lineage (GTDB taxonomy): Bacteria > Pseudomonadota > Alphaproteobacteria > Rhizobiales > Xanthobacteraceae > Bradyrhizobium. The sequence continues at coordinate 213,682 of NZ_NWTG01000001.1, forward strand.
AGCGCGAATTGCGCGAGCCCTACTGGAAGGGACGGGAGAGAAACGTATGAGTGATATTCTTGATCTGAATGGCAAGGTGACGCTGATCACCGGTGCGGGACAGGGCGTCGGGCGCCAGATCGCGCTGCATTTCGCCGCGCACAACGCGGCCGGCATCGTCGTCAACGACTATTTCCTCGATCGCGCCGAGCAGGTCGCGCGCGAGATCAATGCCGCCGGTGGCAAGGCGATCGCGGTGCAGGCCGACGTCACCGATCTCGCCTCGGTCAAGGCGATGGTCGGCAAGGCCGAACAGGCCTTCGGCCCGATCGACGTGCTCGTCAACAATGCCGGCAACGCCGGCGCGACCCCCGATCCCGATGCACGCAAGCCGTTCTGGGAAACCGGCCCCGAGGTCTGGAACAGCTTCATCGGCGTCAATCTCTACGGCGTCATCAACTGCGCCTCGGCCTGCATTCCGCAGATGATCGAGCGCAAGGGCGGCCGCATCGTCACCATCATCTCGGATGCCGGCCGCGCCGGCGAGGCCGGCCTCGAGGTCTATTCGGGCGCAAAGGCGGGCGCCGCGGGCTTCACTCGCGCGGTGGCGCGCTCGCTCGGCCGCCACAACATCACGGCGAACTGCGTGGCGATTGCCGCGACGCTAACGCCCGCGATCGAAGCGCGGCTGAAGGCCGATCCCGAGCGGCAGAAGAAGATGATGGAGAAATACGTCATCCGCCGCCCGGGCCTGCCGTCGGACGTCGCCAACATGGTGTTGTTCCTCGCCTCCGATGCGAGCGCGTGGATCACCGGCCAGACCTATCCGGTCAATGGCGGCTTTACCTTCGCATTGTGAGGCGCAGCGATGAGCATTGAGAACGAACAGGTCGTTCTGACCGAACGGCGCGGCCACATCCTCGTCGTCACGCTGAACCGTCCCGAAGCGCGCAACGCCTGCAACGCGGCGCTGGCGCGCGGCATCTCCGATGCGATGGATCTGCTCGACGCGGAGGACGCGCTGTTCGCCGGTGTCATCACCGGCGCGGGCGGCAACTTCTCGGCCGGCGCCGATCTCAAGGCGGTGGCGCGCGGCGAGCGCGGCATCACCGAGCGCGGCGGCTTCGGCGTGTTTCGCCGACCGCCGCGCAAGCCGCTGATCGCGGCGGTCGAGGGCTATGCCGTCGGCGGCGGGCTCGAGCTTTGCCTGTCCTGCGATCTCATCGTTGCCGCGCGGGACGCCAAGATGGGCCTGCCGGAAGTCAGGCACAATGTCGTTGCCATCGGTGGCGGACTGTTCCGGCTGCCGAAGCGGATTCCCTATCACGTCGCCATGGAGCTGGCGCTGACCGGGCAGTTCAAGGGCGCGGAGTACTTCGAGCGCCTCGGACTCGTGAACCGGCTCGTCGAACCCGGACAAGCGCTCGAGGCCGCAGTTGCCTTCGGCAACGAGCTCCTCGTTAACGGCCCGACGGCGCTCGCCGCGTCGAAGGAGATCATCTTTCAGGCCGCGAACTGGAGCGATGAGGAGGGCTGGACTGCACAGGGCCCGATCGCGGAGCGGGCGCTGAAGTCGGAGGATCGCACCGAGGGCCTCAAGGCGTTCGCTGAAAAACGCAAGCCGGTCTGGAAGGGACGCTAGCGATGCAGGCCGCTGCCCGCCGGAGCGCGCTTCCCGCTGCGATCGCAGATCGGCTTCGTCTGCCGCTGATCGCAGCTCCCATGCTGCGCGTGTCCGGCGTCGATCTCGTGACGGCGGTCTGCCGCTCCGGCGCGATCGGCGCGTTTCCGACCGCGAACGCCCGCTCGGTCGAGGAGCTCGATGCTTGGCTGACCCGGATCGAGCGCAATGTCGCCGGGCTCGGCCGCCCCGCCGCGCCGCATTGTCCGAACCTCATCGTCCGCCAGCCACGCTTCAAGGACGATCTCGCCTGTCTCGTCCGGCACGGGGTCGAGATGGTCATCACCAGCGTGGGATCTCCCGCAGCGGCGGTCGCGCCGCTGCATGATGTGGGCAGTCTGGTGTTCGCGGACATCGCCTCGCTGCGGCATGCCGAGAAGGCGATCGAGGCGGGCGCCGATGGTTTGATCCTGCTGACGGCGGGTGCCGGCGGGCAGACCGGCTGGGCTAATCCGTTCGCCTTCGTGCGCGCGGTGCGCGCCATGTTCGACGGCCCGGTCGTGCTCGCGGGCGGTGTGACCGACGGCACCGCGCTCGCCGCGGCCCGGCTGCTCGGCTGCGATCTCGCCTATATGGGAACGCGCTTCATCGCGGCGCGCGAGAGCATGGCGAGCGATGCCTATCGGCGAATGCTGGTCGACAGCACGCTCGACGACATCATGCTGACGAAGGCCTTCACCGGCCTCGATGCCAGCATGCTGCGGCCCTCGATCGTCGCCGCGGGTCTCGATCCCGCAAATCTCGACGAGTCCGTGTCGGAAGCGCGGGCGCGCGAGAAGTTCGGCGGCAAGAGCGAGACGGAAGGACCGCGGCGCTGGATCGAGGTCTGGAGCGCTGGTCATTCAGTCTCGGGCGTGCACGCGGTGGCGGGAGCGGCCGACATCGTCGATGAGATCGCCGCGCAATATCACGCCGCATTCGAACGAGGCGCCGCATAAGGCGTCCAAATCCAGTGGAGGAAACCCATAAAAACGATCAGCCGTCGAACGCTGCTCGGAACGGCGGCTTCTGGCCTTGCGGCATCCATCGGCGGCAAGGCATTTGCCGGCGCCTCCTATGATCCCGGTGCCAGCGATCAGGAGATCCGTATCGGGCAGTTCGGACCGCTGAGCGGCCCGGTGTCGTCGTTCGGCGTGCTTGCGAACGCCATGGATGCCTATTTCCGCATGCTGAACGACACCGGCGGCATCAACGGCCGCAAGATCAAGTTCATCAACTATGACGATGCCTACAGCCCGCCGAAATCGGTCGAGGCGGCGCGGCGCCTGGTCGAAGGCGACGAGGTGCTGTTCATCGCGGGTGCGATGGGCACACCAGGCAACATCGCCGTCCAGAAATACATGAACGCGCGCAAGGTCCCGCAGCTGTTCCTAGCGGCAGCCGCCAGCAAGCTGTCGGACCCGGCGGGCAATCCATGGACCATGGTCGGTGGATCGACCTACGAGATCGAGGGAGGTGTCGTCGGCCGCTACATCGCCGCCACCATGCCCGGTGCGAAGATCGGTCTGCTGTATCAGAACGACGATGCCGGCAAGGCGACGCTGGCAGGCCTGAAGACCGGTCTCGGTGCCAGGACCGCGCAGATCACCTCGGAGCTGAACTACTCGGTCGGCGATCCCACCATCGATTCACAGATCGTCCAGATGAAATTGTCCGGCGCTGACGTGGTGTTCTTGATCACGATCCCGAAGATGGCGAGCCAGGCATTGCGCAAGATGGCCGCGCTCGAATGGCGGCCGCAGGTCTTCCTCGGCGCCGGCAACGCCTCGGTGCGCGCGACGCTGAAGCCCGCAGGCTTCGAGACCGCGCAAGGCATCCTGGCGTTCGCGACACGGATGGACCTTGGCAATCCGCTCTGGGCCGACACGCCGGACATGATGCAATACATGGCGTTTCTCGACCGCTACGTCCCGAACGCCGATCGCGCCGACGACCTCTACGCGATCGGCTATACCGCCGGGGCAACCGCTGCCCACGTCATCAGGCAATGTGGCGACCAGCTGACGCGGGCCAATGTCCTGCACCAGGCGACGAGCCTGAAGAAGTTCGCCGCCCCGCTGCTGATTCCCGGAATCACCCTCAACACCACGCCGAGCGACTATGTGCCGATCAAGCAATTTCAGCTGATGCGGTTCAAGGGCGAAGCCTACGAGAAGGTAGGCGAGTTGCTCACGGCCGCATGAGGCGGCGGCCGCCCACGGTCCCCGCCGATCACCTCGACCGCACATCCTTGTGAAGGACGTGATGCCCTTCGGCGCGTAACGCGCGCGGGGCGCGCTGCGTAATCCTGCCACGAACGCCACAGCCGCGGCTGATGGTGGCATCGCAGCGAGGGAAGAAACATCCGCATGAATCTGTCGTTCAATATAGCCGAACACGGCGAGGGGTCTTATCGTCCGCTCACGATCCTGCGCTGGGTCATGGTGGTGATCTTCGTGTCGTTCGGCATGCAGAAGTTCACGCCGCAGTCGGCGCAGGGCATCGCGCAATTCATCAGCAACAGCCCGTTCGTCTCGTGGCTGTCGGTGTTCGGCCTTCGCGGTGAGGCCTATGTGCTCGGCGTCACCGAATTCGGCATCGCCGTGCTGCTTGCCGCCGGCGCGTTCAGCCCGATCCTGTCCGCAATCGGCTCCTTGATGGGCGTGATGACCTTTGCAGTGACCTGGTCGTTCTTCTTCACGACACCGGGTGTGGTGAAGTGGAGCCTGTCGACCGACCCGATGGCCTGGAACCTGGCCGGCGAGTTCCTGTTCAAGGACATCGTGCTGCTGTGCGTCTGCATGGTGCTGCTGCTGGCGTCGTTGCCACGGTCCATCGTCCGGTCGCGGACCGGATAAACGAGCGCGCCGCGTGTTCGATGGTTAAGCCATGCTTAACCACGGCATCGCGCGCGTCCTGCATCGGGAACAGGACAATCCGTCGCAGGCAACAATATCTTGTCAATCGAATCTCATGGGCCTATGCAACCCTTGATTGACGAATTGTTGCTAGTAAGAAACCGTCCCCGGTTGGGAGCGGAATGTGACGAACCCAGACATATCGGCGGCGAGCCCGGCAAGCGTCGGTATTGTCTGTCCGTCGCAGCACATTTCCCGTATTTTCAAACGTCCCGCATTTTTTAGTTCCATTGCAGTTCCCGCGCCGTGGCTGGAGTGGGAGGGCGGTCGCGATCGTGGTTTCCGGGTGTGACCGCCGGAACCGCGATCGGGCCGCCCGTTCCCCAGCCGATACGGGAACGGGTGCAAGGCGCGCGATCGTGAATTCGGACGTCTGGGTTCCATCGCTAGGATCGCGATGTCGCCATTTCTCGATGGCTGAACAGATCCAGCTGTGAGTCAGATCGCAACATCATCCTGAATTCGTTCTGCATGAGACAATGGTTCTTGAGACAATGGCTCTTCGCCTGGATCGCGGCCGTCCTGCTTGCCGTCGCCGCTAGTGTGCTGACGGCGGCACGGGCTGATTCCGACATGGATGCGCAGATCAGGGACATCGTCACGACGGAACTGGGGCCGACCGCGACCGCGGCCGATCCGGGCGGCCTTGCCGCGGCGGTCTATGCCGGCGGCCGGGTCGCCTTCTTCAACTATGGATTCGCCGACACCGCGGCAAAGCGGCCAGTCACCTCGGACACGCTGTTCAATCTCGCCTCGCTGCGCAAGCTGTTCGAGGCGACACTGGTTGCACTCGGCACCGAGCGCGGCGAATTGCGGCTGGACGATCCGGTCGGCCAGTATCTGCCCGAGCTGCACGGGGACTATGTCAGGCGCATCACGGTCAGCGAGCTCGTCAACCATACTTCGGGGTTGCTGCTGCCGACCGATCATCCGCCATGGCCGAACGAGACTTTCAGCCGCGATCAGTTCATCGCGATGCTCAATGCCTGGACGCCGCAGCATGGAGAGCAGCCGGGCAAGCAGCGCATCTACAGCCATGCCGGCTATGTCCTGCTGCAGTTGGTGCTGGAACAGCGCTATCGCATGCCGATCGCGACGTTGATCGAGGGGCGCATCCTCAAGCCGCTCGGCATGACCTCGACCTTCGTTCCGGATCGTGACGAGGCCAATCGCGCGGCATTGGCGCCGGAGATCATGCAGCGCATGGTCCAGGGTTACTTCCATGACGGCACGGCGATCGGCCCACCCGGCAATCAGCAGAGCTATTATGATTTTCCCGGCACCGGCCAGGTGTTCTCGTCGGCGCGCGATCTCGGCATGCTGCTGCGCGCCTATCTCGACGGCGCGGTGATCGATCCGCAATTGCGCGCGGCATTGCAGACGACCATGCACGAGAGTTTTCGTGTGGATGCGAAGTTCGGGCAGGCGATGGCATGGGAGCACGTGCGGCTCGACGGCGTCACCGTCGTCGACAAACCCGGCGGTCTCAACAATGCCTCGGCCTATATCGGCCTGGTCCCGGCGCACAGGTTCGGCATCGTGCTGCTCGCCAATCGCGGCGACTATCCGCACGAGATCGCGCGCTACAGGATCCTGCCGGCGCTCGCGAATCTCATCAAAACCCAAGTACATTAGCGAGGCCGCGTGCCGATCCGATGACACGGCCTGCGCGGCCGGGCAGGGGATGCATGCAAAAAACGTCATGGCGCGGAACCGCGATCGGCTATATAAACCGGTAGCTTCTTCTCCTGCTTGAAGAGGCTGATATGACTGATTTACAAAATTCTGATTTGCACGCGCCTGATCTGTATACTTGGCTTTCGCAGCAGCCCCACGGCCTGCGCACCTACCGAACCCTCCAGGAAAAACTCGAGACCGTGAGCCGGCATCAGCCCGAGCAGCGGGCGATGTGCCGGCTGCTGAGCGGTCTCGTCGGCAATTACATCGAGGCCTTTGACGAGGAGCCGCTGCCCGTCGCGGTCGCTGATCGCGCCTATGGTCGCCTGCTCGATCTCGTGGCGAGCCTTGATCTCAAGGGCAATCCCGACCGGCGCCTCGCCGACATCAACCGCATCGCATCCTGCGATCTCCTGAACTGATCGCGCTCATCCTCGCGCGGCAGCAAGCTCGCGGTAGAGCGCAGCGTAGCGGCCGGCGCGATTGTGCCAGGAGACATCGGTGGCCATGCCGGCCTGTTGCAGCCGGCGCCAGGTCACCTTGTCGTTGAACAGCAGGTTCGCTGTGCGCAAGCCGTGGGCGAGCGCCTCCGAGGTCACGGGCGCGAACTTGACGCCGGTTGCGGCACTGCCCGTGAGCGCGGCTTCGTCGAAACCCAGCACGGTGTCGGCAAGGCCGCCGACATTGGCAACGATCGGGACCGCGCCGTAGCGCAGCGCGCAGAGCTGGGTGAGGCCGCACGGCTCGAACCGCGACGGCACCGCGAGCGCATCGGAGCCTGCCTGGATCAGATGCGCCAGCGCTTCGTCGTAGCCGATCACAACCGCGATCCGCCCCGGATTGTCGCGCGCCAGCGCGGCGTAGCGATCCTGCAGATCGCGATCGCCGCTGCCGAGCAGCGCGAGCTGAATGCCTTCGCCGAGCAATGTCGGAATGTTCTCGAGCAGCAGGTCGAGCCCCTTCTGCCATGACAGCCGGCTGATGACGCCGAGCAGCATCGCATCTGGCGCCGGATCGAGCCCGAAGCGCCGCTGCAGCGCCGCCTTGTTGGCTGTGCGATCAGCGATATGCGCGGCGCTGAAGCGCGCGGCGATGGCGGGATCGGTGGCCGGATTCCACACATCGATGTCGATGCCGTTGAGGATTCCGCTCAGCACGTCGGCGCGTTCGCGAAGCAGGCCGCCGAGCCCCATGCCGCCTTCGTCGCTCTGGATCTCCTGCGCATAGGTCGGCGACACCGTGGTGATGCGGTCGGCAAATTGCAAACCGGCCTTCAAGAGGCTGATGGTGCCGTAATATTCGACCCCGTGAAGCGAATAGGCCTCTCCGGGAAGACCGAACGCCGCCAGCATGTCAGGCGAGAACTGTCCCTGATAGGCGAGGTTGTGCACGGTCATCACGGTGCCCGGCCGCTTTTGTCCGCCATAATGCAGGTAGGCCGGCGCGAGGCCGGCCTGCCAGTCATGCGCATGCACGATATCGGGGACAAAGCTCTCGATCGCACCCCGGCCGATCTCGGCCGCCATCCGCGACAGCGCCGCGAAGCGGATGCCGTTGTCGGGCCAGTCGCGTCCGTCGGGACCGACATAGGGGTTGCCGGGGCGTGCATAGAGGTGCGGCGCGTCGAGGGCGAGAAGATCGACGCCGCCATGTGAGCCACCGAGCACGCGGATCGGCCCGCCGTAATATTCGCCCCAGTGCAGCAGCGTTTCCGCGGAGGCCAGCGCCTTGAGCACATCGGGATAGCCGGGCACCAGCGTCCGTGTCGTGACGCCGTGCTGCTTTAGCGCCGCCGGCAGCGCGCCGACCACGTCGGCGAGGCCGCCGGTCTTGACGATCGGGTAGACTTCCGAGGCGACCGCGAGGACGCGGATCGGTGTCATGTCGGGAGCCTGTCGATCATCGATTGCGTGATCAGCGTGATCCCGTTCTCGGTGGTGCGGAATCGCTTGCCGTCGAATTCGGGATCCTCGCCGACCACGAGCCCTTCCGGAATCCGCACGCCGCGGTCGATCACGACGTTGCGGAGCCGCGCGCCGCGGCCGACATTCACATAGGGCATGATCACCGCGTTCTCGACATTGGCGTAGGAGTTGACGTGGACGCCGGTGAACAGCAGCGACCGGCGCAGTGCCGCGCCCGAGATGATGCAGGCGCCCGAGACCAGCGAGGTCACCGCCTGGCCGCGCCGTCCGTCCTCGTCGTGGACGAATTTAGCGGGCGGGGTGATCTCGGCATAGGTCCAGATTGGCCATGACCGATCGTAGAGGTCGAGCTCGGGCACCACGTCGGTGAGATCGATGTTGGCGCCCCAATAGGCATCGACGGTGCCGGCATCGCGCCAGTAGGAGCGGGGATCGTCGCCGGAACGGACGCAGGAATCGTTGAACTGATGCGCGATCGCCCGGCCGTGCTTCACGATATAGGGGATGATGTCCTTGCCGAAGTCGTGGGCCGAGTTCGGGTCGGCGGCATCGCGGCGCAATTCGTCGAACAGGAATTCCGAATTGAAGACATAGATACCCATGCTGGCCAGCGATTTGTCGGGCTTGCCGGGCATCGGCGGCGGATCGGCCGGCTTCTCCAGGAACGACTGGATCAGGCCGTTCTCGTCGATATGCATGACGCCGAAGCCGGAGGACTCCGTGCGCGGCATTTCGAGGCAGCCGACAGTGACGTCGGCGCCGCTTTCGACATGCTGCTTCAGCATGATCTCGTAGTCCATCTTGTAGACGTGATCGCCGGCCAGCACCAAAATGTACTTGGTGCCGTGCGCCTCGATGATGTCGATGTTTTGATAGACCGCATCCGCCGTGCCGACATACCACATCGTCTCGGAGACGCGCTGGCTCGCAGGCAGGATATCGAAGCTCTCGTTTCGTTCCGGGCGAAAGAAGTTCCAGCCGCCCTGCAGATGCCGGATCAGGCTGTGCGCCTTGTACTGCGTTGCCACCGCGATGCGGCGAATGCCGGAGTTCACTGCATTGGAGAGCGCGAAATCGATGATGCGGGACTTGCCGCCGAAATACACCGCCGGCTTGGCGCGCTTGTCGGTGAGCTCCTGAAGTCTGCTGCCGCGTCCGCCGGCCAGCACGAAGGCAAGGGCATGGCGGGACAGCGGTTCGTTTACGACGGGTCTCATGGTCATCCTCCCAGGACTTCAGGCGGGCCCCGCTGCCTTCTCTTGTCTGGAAGGCCTGATCGGGCGTTAACGGGGCCGATTGGAACGTAGCAAGCTGCCCCGGTTGGGCAAAGCGGGATGACAGACTTTCGTTCCCGCAACCCCTTCTCGTGAAGATCGGGGTTGCGGGCGGGTTAAGGCTATTGACGGCGCGCGATTTCGGCCTAGAGCAGGCCTGCGCATATCCCGCCCAAGGCCAGCATCTCATGACAGTTTCCTACGTCACGCCCCAGACGATCCGTGCAATGCTTTTGCTGCGCCGGGAGATTGCGCTGCTCGACGTCAGGCATGAGGCGGACTTCGCCACCGGCCATCCGCTGTTTGCCGCCAACATGGCGGCCGGCCGGATCGCGCTGGAAGCCGAGCTGCGACTGCCGCGCAAGGACGTGCCGATCGTGCTCTATGACAATGGTGAGGGCCTGGTCGCTGCCGCAGCCGGCGCGTTGCAGGCACTGGGCTACAGCAACGTTGCGGCGCTCACCGGCGGCTTGCAAGGCTGGAAGGCGGCCGGCTACGAGGTGTTCGAGGACGTCAATTCCTACGCCAAGGCATTCGGCGAGCTGGTCGAGTCGCGCCGGCACACGCCGTCGCTGAGCGCCGACGAGGTCGCTGCGCTGATATCGGACAAGGCCAACATCGCGATCCTCGATGTGCGCCGCTTCGACGAATATGCCACCATGAACATCCCGGGCTCGGTCAGCGTGCCTGGGGCAGAGCTGGTGCTGCGCGCGGGGCGCGCGGCGCCCGATCCCGACACCACCATCATCGTCAACTGCGCCGGTCGCACCCGCTCGATCATCGGTACGCAATCGCTGATCAATGCCGGGCTGCCGAACAAGGTGCGGGCGCTGCGCAACGGCACGATCGGCTGGACGCTGGCGAAGCACGAGCTCGAGCACGGCGCCGGCGCGCGCGGCGACGTCGGGCCGTTCGAAGGCGCCGCCGACAATGCGCGCGACGTCGCCTATCGGGCCGGCGTTCGTCATATCGGCGCGGCTGAACTGGCCGCGCTCGAAGAGGACGCACACCGCACGCTGTATTGCTTCGATGTGCGCGATGCCGAGGAATACGCCACCGGCCATCTGACCGGCTTTCGGCATTATGCCGGAGGCCAGCTGGTGCAGGAAATCGACATGGCCGCGCCGGTGCGCGGCGCACGCATCGCGCTGACCGACGACAGGAGCATCCGCGCCGACATGACGGCGTCCTGGCTCGCGCAGATGGGCTGGGAGGTCTATGTGCTCGACGGCGGCTATGACGGCCGGCTCGAGGTCGGACCGCCGCGTGCCGTGCCGAGGCCCGCCCCCGCGCACCGCTATCGTCGTCCCTATGAAGGCACCGGCATCGCGGAGCAGGCGATGCAGGCCTATCTCGATTGGGAATACGGCCTGGTCGACCAGCTGCGACGTGACGGCACGCACGGGTTTTACGTGATCTAGCGGCTGAGGCGTGACGGCGGCGCGACCGCATCGGTGCCGAGCCGCAGGGACACACCGGCAAAATATCGAAAACAACCCCATGCAAAGTAGCCGGTGGCTGCCGGCGTTCGACATGGCGGCTTGACTCGTCGGGCAAATCAGCTGTATTTTTCCATTATTCCGAAATCGTGCAGACCTGCTTCAGCTTGCGCGGTGTCATCACCCACGCAGGCGGGTGATCCAGTATTCCAGAGGCAGCAGTGCTTGAGCCGAGGGGCAGCGGCGTAATCGATCGCCCGGTCCATGTGCGCGATTGCGCACAGGCCGGGCGATGACAATGGTGACTACTTCGGCAGCGCCACCGGCGTCAGCTTGAACGGGCCGGGGTCCTTGCCCTTGTTGTCGCCGATCACGTAGGACAGCTTGCCTTCGGCGACCCAACCGACATCGCCGACCTGCGTCACCGAGACCGGTTCGGCCAGGCCATCCTTGACGGTGTCGATGGTGGCCTCGCTGCCTTTCACCGTGACCTTGTCGAGCTTGCCGTTGCCCTCGATCAGCAGGAAGCCGCCGCCATGGGCGCGCAGCGCGTCGGCATGGTCGAGCGGCCGCGACGGCTTCAGTTCCGTCACGGCGCCGGCCTTGCCGTCCTTGATTTCGATCTTGAACAGCTTGGCCGGAATGAAGGTCGTGACATAGAGGTTGCCGTCGGCACCGATCGCGATGCCGTCGAGGCCGACGCCGTCGTTGGCCGGCGCGAGTTGCGGATCGGTCGCGAACGTCGCCAGCGCGCTGCCGCCGGGTTTCAGGCTGTAGACGAACGGTGCGAAGGAATCGCTGACATAGGCGGTGCCGTCGGCGCCGACCACGATATCGTTGCAGAACGATTTCGGATCGGTCAGGGCAAAGCTGCCCTTCGGCGCGCCGCTCTTGAGATCGAAGGTCTTTAGCCAGGCGCCCTTGACGTCGCTGGGACCCGCGACGCCCATGGCGCTGATGTCGTTGGAGCAGACATAGAGCGTTCCGCTCTTCTCGTCGGCGAGCACGCCGAGCGTCGAGCGGCTGTCGCCGGCACCCGGCTTGACCAGTTGCTCAGCCTTGCCGCCGGCAATCTTGGTCACGCCGCCATGGTTGAAGCTGCCGACGTAAAGCGTTCCGTCGGAGGTCGAGGTCACGCTTTCCGGAAAACTCTTGTCGGGCACGCCGACCGGAGCGGTTTCAGCGCGCGCGATGCCGGCCGAGCCGAGCGCAAGGATGACGGCCGCAGCGCTCAGAAGCGATGCGCGGCGGATCTTGAGCAGTTCTCCCGTTGCGCGCGGATGTCCCGCGTCGCCGTTGCTTTTTATCATGATCGCGTTTCCTCAATGAACCTGGTTGGACCAGGCAGGAATTGTGAGGCGATCGTCTCCGGTCGATGGTTGTTATCTGCAGGGTTCCCGACCGGATTGTTCACCCGCCTGCCTTGTCGGCTCGATATATACGATAGTATATAGCGAAAGGAAAGCTGCAGAGCGGGAAGCAGTGAGAGCGGGAGCGCGTCATGGAGCGGGAACTGGCGTCGCGCCACCAATGCGTGTGCTGCGGTGGCACTATCGATGGGCTCGCCGACGAGAGTGCGATCGGATTCGAGCCACGGATCGGCCTGTTTACGGATGAGTGTGCGTTCGTCTGCAACGAATGCACCGCGAGCCTGATCGCGGCCGCAGCACGGCGCAGGCAGGAAACGGTTCGGCGGAAGTCGTAAGGCGGAATGCTTTTCGTTCCGTCATTGCGAGCGAAAGCGAAGCAATCCATCTATCCGCGAGCAAATGGATAGATGGATTGCTTCGTCGTTTCACTCCTCGCAATGACGAAGCTGGCTGCGGCACTCAGTCTGGGCTGAATGCGTCGTAAACCAGTTTCAGGAACGCGGGCGTGATGCGCTGGTGCTCGCATGATATCCCATTCCAGGCACGGCATTACGGCAGCCTCTCCGCAGGCAGCTGAGCAATTCATACCTCGAGGACTATCCAGTCAGCCCCGCCAGTTGCTTCAACTCATTGACGACCGGGTCAATGCGCCAGAACTTGATAAGATGTCGCTGCTTGGGAATAAACGTCGCCCTGTCGCCAACCTCAGTTGCGCCCCTAAAATAGATCGTGACGGGTCGGGAATTGATCCAGCGATTTTGCTTGACGTCAGTTATCGCCGTGACGGGAATGCTGATTTCTCGAACATAGTTGGAAACATGGAGATGACGTTCGTCTATGCGTACCCGCTTGAGGCCGGCGCTGGTCCAAAGGATAAATGTCTATCCCAATACCCACAGCGCCAGAAACGCGATCTTCATATGCGGGGGTGGCAATGCGTCGGTTCTGTCATGAAGGTCGCCCCACCAAAGAAGGATGGTTCCCAACCCGAACCCCGATATCCAGACTGCAGGGAATATGAACTTGGCTGAAAACGTCCACGCCGACGATAGGGTCCTTTCATGCACGACGTCGTTGCTCGGTTTCATCGGCAGCCAATAAGCCAAGGGCGACACCAATACACGTCGGCTTCTGTGTCGCCCTTTGTGGGTTAAGCAGACGTGGCGGATTGTGAGTTCACCTTCAGTCCGGGCTGAACGCGTCGTAGACCAGTTTCCGGAATGCCGGCGTGATGCGCTGGCGTTCGTTCTGGGTCTGCTCGAGCATGATGTAGATCATGTCGAGCTTCGGATCGACGCCGAAATAGGTGCCGCTGCCGCTGTCCCATTTCAGTTCGCCGATCGAGCCGGGCGGGGGCGGCCTGGCGATGCCGGGATCGGTGCGCACGGCGATGCCGTAGCCGTAACCAAAGCCGTCGCCGGGGAAGTACCAATAGTCGCGGCCGACGCCGGAGCCCGGCCCGATATGGTCCGTGGTCATGGTCTTGAAGGCCGTGGGGCTCAGATAGCGCTTGCCGTCAAGCTCGCCGCCATTGAGCAACATTTGCGCGAAGCGTGCATAATCGAGAATGGTCGACACCAGGCCACCGCCGCCGGATTCCCATTCCGGATGCGCGCGCCGGTCATTCTCGCCTTCGATCAGGATGGTGTCGGAGGGCAGCGGCTCGGCCAGCCGCGTCCGTTCGGTTTCCGCATCGAGCACGTATCTGGTGTCGTTCATCTTCAGGGGATCGAAGATGCGCTCCTTCTCGAACTGATAGAGCGTCTTGCCGGCGACGATCTCGATCACCCGGCCGAGCACGTCGGTGGAATGACCGTAGCGCCACATCGTGCCCGGTTGGCGCGACAGCGGCAGCCTGGCCAGCCGCGCCACGAATTCCTTGTTGTCGAACTTGCCGTCGAACAGGTGTCCTGCGCGGTAGAGCTTCTGGATCCAGTCGGCGCCGATATACTCGTAGGTGATGCCCGAGGTGTGCCGCATCAGGTCCTCGATCGTGACCGGGCGGATCGGCGGCACCAGCTCGAGCTTGTCCAGATCGTTGCCACCATCCGGCTCGATGCCGACCTTCACGTCGGCGAACGCCGGAATGTATTTCGACAGCGGATCCTGCGGCGACAGCCTGCCTTCGTCGACCAGCATCATCGCGGCGGTGTTGGTGATCGGCTTGGTCATCGAATGCAGCGCGAACATCGTGTCCGGCCGCATCGGCGACTTGGTCGTGACGTCGCGGTAGCCGAAGGTCTTCAGATAGACCGGCTTGCCGTGCTGCTGGATCAGGATGGCGGCGCCTGGAATTTTTCCTGTCGCAACCTCGTTGTCGAAGAACGCGGTGATCCGTTCGAGCTTCTCCGGCGACGGAGCAGGGGCGTCGGTGGCGCGGGCCGCGTCTGCTGTGACAAGTGCAAGACAGAAGATCGCGGTCGCAGCCCCGCGAAGCGTCCGCACGGCATGTCGCGCCGTCCGATCATATCTGCACGACATTGAAAAGCTCGCCCCTGCCTGATGCCCTGAACGCCGCCGTTTTAGCGCAGGCGCCCCCGCACCATAATCATTTTCGGGCGAGTTTATTCCCGAACGATGGTCGAAATTCATACAATTTGCGTGGCGCCGACCGGCGTGCGCACGGCATTCGACAGTACCTGCAGTGCCTGGCTCAGTTCGGCACGATTGCGCGCCGCGCCCAGCGATACGCGGAGGCCACGCGGCGCGGCATCGCCTGCCGCAAAGGCGTCTTCGCCGACCACCGCGAGGCCGTTGCGCATCAGATGCGACAGCAGGTCGGTGCCGTCGAAATGCTTCGGCAGCGGCATCCAGAGATGGTGGCTCGCCGGCCGCGCCGCATAGGCGACGCCCTTGAGGAAGCGGGCCGCGAGTTGCTGGCGCGCCGCCGCCTCGTTGCGGATCGCACGGATGATGTCGGCGGCGACGCCGGAGCGCAGCCATTGCGTGACCAGCGCGACCATCAGCGAGGGCGGCATCTGCATGGTGGCCTGCATGCTGGCGCGCATCCGCTGCTCGGCGCTCGCATCGGGCGCCACCAGATAGGCGACGCGCAAGGCCGGCGCGATGCATTTCGCGATGCTCGCGGCAAGGTAGGTGCGTTCGGGAATCAGGGTTGCGATCGGTGCCACCTGCGGCTCGAGCGGGCCGTAGACATCGTCCTCGATCAGGACGCAGCCGCGTTTGCTGATGATGTCGGCGATCGCGCTGCGTCTGATAGCGCTCATCGTCGCCGTGGTCGGGTTCTGCTGCGTCGGCACCAGATAGACCGCCTTCGGCTTGTGCTTGCGGCAGGCCTCGTCGAGCGCGTCGGGACGGGCGCCTTCCGTGTCCATCGCAACGCCGACCAGGCGGACATCGAGTCGCGCCGCCGCGGCCTTGATGCCGGGAAACGTCAACGCCTCCGTCACCACGACATCGCCGGGCGAGGTCAGCGCCAGCAGCGCGTTGAAGATGATCGCCTGCGATCCCGGATAGATCACGATGCGGTCGGCCGATGCATTCGGCACACGCGGCGCGAGCCACGCGGCACCGACCTCGCGTTCGTCGGCAGTACCGCCGGGACGCGTATAGCCGAGATAGGCTGAAAATCCGGCCTCGGAGCGGATGGTCGCGAGCCCTTGCGCGATCCGCAGGTCGAGATTGGCCTCGACCGGCTGCGGCGGCAGGTTCATCGAGAGGTCGATGTTGACGGGGGCTGATAGTTCGGACGCCGCGCGCGCCGTGGTCTCCGAGACGAAGGTGCCCTGGCCGACCCGGGCGTCGAGCAGCCCGCGCCGCCGCGCCTCGCCATAGGCGCGCGTCACCGTGGTGAGATCGATATCGAGCGCGCTCGCCAGCGCGCGGTGGGTCGGCAGCCGCTGGCCGCGGACCAGCCGGCCGCTCGCGATATCGGCGGCAAGCGCATCGACGATGCGCAGGAACATCGGGCCGTGCCACTCCGAAACTGTAGGGATCCAATCCATGCAATCCAGTGATTTGTCTTTGATTGTATGCTATAGAATCCATATTGTATGGATCATCAGATCAGGTCAAGGATGACGACAATGACCGAGACGGTTTCCCTGCCCAAGGCGATGTGGCGCGGTTTTACGATGAAGTGCCCGAACTGCGGGCGCGGTCATCTCTTCGGCCGCTTTCTCAAGGTGGCGGATCATTGCGAGGTGTGCGGCGAGGATTTCACTCCGCAGCGTGCGGACGATTTCCCGGCCTATCTCGTCATCGTGGTGGTCGGACACGTCGTGGTGCCGGCGCTGCTCTGGATGGAGATGACTTACGCGCCGCCGGCCTGGCTACAACTCGCGATCTGGCTGCCGTTCACGCTGTTCAGCGCGCTCGGATTGTTGCAGCCGACCAAGGGCGCGATCGTCGGCCTGCAGTGGCAGCTCGGGATGGAGGGATTTGCGGCGACGCGGCGCGCGGTGGCGCCAGTGCGGGCGCGAAGCAGCGGCTCCGTAGGGCGGATTAGCGAAGCGTAATCCGCCGTTTTGCTCGCCAACAAAGATGGTGGGTTACGCCGTCGGCTAACCCACCCTACTTCATCAAATCGGATGATGATGCGGCCGGAACATGCGGCCCTTCTCCGTCACCAGTACGACGGCGAGCGCGGCCAGCGTGCAGAGGAAGAAGCCGGTCGCGAACGGCAGCAAGGTGCCGTCGTAGTCCTGGCCGATGGTAGTGCCGACGCCGATCCCGAGCAGGGTGGTGATGGTGCCGTAAAGCGATGACGCAGTGCCGGCGATCTTGCCCTGCGGCTCCATCGCAAGCGCGGTGAAGTTCGCCATCATCAGACCGAACGCGAACATCATCAGGCCCGCCAGCACCATGAACAGCGGCAGCGACAGCGTGTCGGTCTTCACGGCGAGGAACAGCGCGCCGGCGACGATTGCAAAGCCGGTCAGCGCGGCATGCGAGATCACCCGCATGCCGATGCGGCCGACGATGCGCGAATTGAGGAAGCCCGCGATCGCGACGCCGACGGCGCATGCTGCGAAGGCGACCGGGAAGTAATGTCCGAGCTTGAAGACCTCGGTGAAGATCTGCTGCGAAGAGAACACGAAGGCAAACAGCGAGCCCTGCACGCCGCCGGCGGCAAGCGCGTAGCCGAGCGTCTGGCGGTTGGTGACGGTCTGGCGGAACGCGGACAGCACCTCGGGGATCGCCAGCGACTTACGCAGTTCGAGTGGCAGCGTCTCCGGCATCCGCATCGCGCTCCAGGCGAGCGCGATCACGCCGTAGATCATCAAGAGCACGAAGATGCCGCGCCAATGCGTCAGCAGCATCACGGCCTGGCCGAATGACGGCGCGATCACGGGCACCGCGATGAACACCATCATCGCCAGCGACATCACGCTCGCCATTCGCCGTCCGGCGTAGCAGTCGCGCACGATCGAGGTTGCGATCACGCGGGTTGCCGCGGTGCCGAGCCCTTGCAGCGCGCGCGCCAGCAGCAGCGTCTCGAACGAGGGCGCCATGATCGCGAGCAGACCGGCGATGGTGTAGACGGCCATGCCGCCGAGCAGCACCGGGCGGCGGCCGAAGCGGTCCGACAGCGGGCCCATTACGAACTGGCCGACGCCGAAGCCGACCAGGAAGATCGACAGCACCATCTGCGGACGGTTGGCGTCGGCGATCTGGAACGCGGAGCGGATGTTCGGCAGCGCCGGCAGCATCATGTCCATCGCCAGCGGGTTCAGCGCCATGATGGAGGCAATGACGACGACGAATTCCGGAAAGCCCATCGGGCGGTGGCCTGAGGACACCCAGGCATCGGCATTGATGTCAGACACTTAAAACCTCTTGAAGACTCCCAGCATAGCGGCCTTGCTGCATTGCACAATCTGCGTTTTGGGATGGGAGACCGTCGGCGGCGGGTGAGGTAGCCGGGTCATGGAACCGGTTCCAAAGCCATTGGTCGGCGCATTATCGTTGCTGTTGCAACTATTTTCCTCGTCCCGCGCCGGAAGCTCTGCTATCCCGGTACCAGCATCCGTGCGGGGCAGGCGCATCGCCGCCGATCGCGTCCGCACGGCCAAGAACGGGTTTGGGGAGGCCACATGTCCATCGAAATCTCCGCGCGCTCGCGCGGCGCTACGCTGTCGGATGAGGAGCGCAAAGTCCTCACCGCAACGCTCGTCGGCACCACGATCGAGTGGTACGACTTCTTCGTCTACGCCCAGGCCGCCGGCCTGGTGTTCGGTGCGCTGTTCTTCGCGCCGATGAATGCCAACAATCCGCTGCTGGCGCAGATCGTCTCGTTTGCGACGCTCGGACTCTCCTTCCTGTTCCGTCCGCTCGGGGCGATCGTCTGTGGTCATCTCGGCGACCGCTTCGGGCGCAAGAACATGCTGGTCGTCACGCTGCTCTTGATGGGCGCTGCGACCGCGCTGGTCGGCCTGCTGCCGACCTACGCGCAGATCGGCGCCTGGGCGCCGGCACTCCTTATTCTTCTCCGCATCCTGCAGGGCTTCTCGGCGGGCGGCGAGTGGGGCGGCGCGGCGCTGATGTCGGTGGAATCGGCGCCTCGCGACAAGCGCAGCTTCTTCGGCTCGTTCCCGCAGATCGGCACGCCGCTCGGCATGATCCTGGCAACCGGCGTGCTGTGGGTGCTGACCGCGACGCTCGGCAAGCAGGCGATGATCGAATGGGGCTGGCGGATTCCGTTCCTGCTCTCGATCCTCCTGATCGTCGTCGGCATCGTGATCCGCCGTACCGTCGAAGAGTCCCCGGTATTCCTGGCGATGCAGCGGCGGCACAAGGAATCCTCCGCGCCGCTGCGCGAATTGATGCGCAATCATGCGAAGGAGATCCTGCGCACCGCGTTGATCTTCATGGCCAATAATGCGGCCGGCTACATCCTGATCGCCTTCATCATCAGCTACGGTACCAACACGCTGAAGATGCCGTCGGAGCAGCTGCTGCTGGTCGGTACGCTGGCGGCGGTGAGCTGGTTCATTTTCACGCTGCTCGGCGGCATCCTCGGCGACAGAATAGGCCGCGTGCGCTGCTTCCAGATCGGCTACGGGCTGATGGTGCTGTGGGCCGTGCCGATGTGGTTCCTGATCGACAGCAAGAACCTGCTGCTGTTCTTCATCAGCGCGGTCGGTCTCACCATTGCGCTCGGCCTGTCCTATGGCCCGCAGGCGGCGCTCTATGCCGAGCTGTTTCCGGCCAAGGTGCGCTATTCCGGCGTCTCGATCGGCTACGCGCTCGGCGCCATCTTCGGCGGCGCTTTCGCGCCGATGATCGCGCAATGGATCATCGGCACCTACGGCCAGTCCTGGCGCGTCGGCGTCTATATCGCGGTGCTGTCGCTGATCTCGCTGATCACGGTGTCGACGATCAGGGATCCGCAGGGCGTCGATTTGAATGTGAATGACGCAGGAGCGTAGGCTCCGTAGGGCGGATTCGCGGCAAGGCGTAATCCGCCACGGCCGTTGCGCAGGTGGATCACGCTGCGCTAATCCACCCTACGCAACGGCTTGGGCTTCGGTGCCGCCACTCAGATGCGGGCGCCGCGGTTGTAGCCATCGACGAGCTGATTGTAGTCGCGCATCAGCCGGGCCGGCGATCCTTCCACCATCCAGCCGGCACCGGGGTTGCTCAGCATCATCTTCTCGCCGGAGCTGTAAGGCACCTTGTCGCGAGCGCGGCGCATCAGCTGCTTCGCGGTGGTGAGGAATGATT
This sequence comes from Bradyrhizobium sp. C9, assembly GCF_002532045.1. GTDB lineage: Bacteria > Pseudomonadota > Alphaproteobacteria > Rhizobiales > Xanthobacteraceae > Bradyrhizobium. The sequence goes on from NZ_NWTG01000001.1 coordinate 233,610, forward strand.
TGGCGCTGCCGATGAACATCGAGCCGAGCTTGGCGTCGCCGTCCTTGCCGGAGGCCTCCTCGGTTGCCTTCACCGTGGTCTCATATTCGTTGAGCGCCTGGGTGATCGCGTCGAGGTCGGGTTTGTCGGCCTGCTGGGCGCGGAGCACGCGTTTGGCCTGGATCATCAGGGCCTCGACATAGTAGTGCGACTTGCGGCCTTCGCTCGCCTCGATCGCGGCCAGCTGCTCGGCGGCACGTTTGTCATTGATCGCCTCGACGCCGGCGCGCAGCGCCTTGTCGGCGCCGGCAAACGCGTCCCATGCCGCGACCAGGCGCGGATGCAGCGCCTTGCCCTTGGCCATCTTGTCGTCCTTGTAGTTCTCCTGGGTGTAGTAGTCGTCCGCCTCCTTCAGCAGCGGCTCGAGCGTGGTGACGGCCGCAACATAGGCATTCGCCGCGGCTTCGAGCCCGGCATCGTGCGGGTCCGCTGCATTGGCGGCTGCGACGCTCGTCTTGCAGTCGGACGTGTCGTAGATCGTGTAGGTGCCGTAGATGATCCGCTCCTTGCCGGTGGGACCGCTTTTGGCGGCCCAGGAAAAGTAGCGTTCGCGGGATTCGTATGATCGCGCCGAGAGACGGTTGATGCACCCGACATAGGCGTTCATCTTGTGCGTCAGTTGCTCGGCGGCGGCGCCCGGCGATGACGCAGGCGGGGCCTGTTGGGCGGCGGCCGGCTCGAGAAAAGCAACGATGGCTGCAATCACAAGGAAGGAGGTGTTTCGCATCGGGAGTCTGCCCTCATCTCGGCCGGAAGTCGGCCGCCTCAGCTTAGGAAAATTGTGTGACGGCAGAAGGTGACGTCACGAGCCTCCGCCGAGGCCGCGCGGCACACTATCGATAGATTTGTTGGTCGGCTACGGGCCGAAAGCCACTACCGCCGGAACCCGGCGATGATGGGCGCGCCTACTTGATTCCGAGCAGCGCCTTCAGCTTCTTGACCGCGCTGTCGGGCGTCGTCAGCACCTCGCGGCCGGTGGCATCAGTGACGCGCTCGGCCGCGGGGGCCATGCTGTACTGCGCGAGCGCGATCAGATCGCAGTCCCGCAAATCCTTCGCCGCCTCGACCACGATGCGATCATGCTCGGCGCGGTCGCCGCGATCCAGCGCCGCCAGCGCGCCCTCGGCGAGTTTCGGCACCAGCGTGACCGATGCTGGAAATTCCGGCGGCATCGACACCAGCGTCGGCGGAAAGGTCGAGAGCAGGCCGATGCGCTTTCCCTTCGCCACCGCCTGCTCGATCATCGCCTCGTTCGGCTTCAGCACCGGCATCGGCGCGTGCGCGCGCGCCACCGCCTCGATGCAGGGGCCGAACGCCGAGCAGGTGAACAGGATGCCGTCGGCGCCGGTGCTGACCGCATAGCGGCCCATGGTGAGGAAGCGCTCGGTCATGCGCTCGGTGAGCTTGCCGTCGCGCGCAAGGTCGGCCGACAGGCTGTCGTCGAGCAGATTCATCAGCCGCGCCTCCGGCCAATGCCTTACGAATGACGCCTCGATCGGCACGATCGAGTGCTTCAGGGCGTGAATGAGCGTGATGCGCATGGTCGTGGTTTTCTTCTCCCTCTTCCCGCTCTTCGCGGCATCGAGACAAGCGAAGCTCGCTCTTGGAGGGCAAGGGTGAGGGGCCCTCGCCCCGCGAGCGGGGCGAGGTAAGAAGCGCTTACTTGAACGGGATCGCGTACATCAAGCCACCCTTGCTCCAGGTGCCGTTGAGGCCGCGCTCGAGCTTCAGGGGGCTGGCCTTGCCGACATTGCGCTCGAAGAGCTCGCCGTAATTGCCGCCGGCCTTGATCGCGGCAACCAGCCATTTGTTGTCGAGGCCGAGCCGGGAGCCGAGATCGCCGGACGCGCCGAGCAGGCGCTGGATCGCCGGGACCTGCGACTTCGTCATCTCGTCGACATTGGCCTGCGTCACGCCGAGCTCTTCGGCCTCGACCAGGCCGTAATGCAGCCAGGTGATGATGTCGCTCCACACCTCGTCGCCGTTGCGGGTGAACGGGCCGAGCGGCTCCTTGCTGATGGTCTGCGGCAGCACGACATAGTCGTCGGCCTTCGGCGCCGCGGTTGCGACCGCGCCGGCGAGCGCGGAGGCGTCCTGGGTCATGGCATCGCAGCGGCCGCCGAAGAAGGTCTGGTACATGGTGTCGGGGCGATCGAACACCAAAGGCTTCCAGTCGATGCCGTTAGCGCGGCCGTAATCGCCGAGCGTCACCTCATGCGTGGTGCCCTGCGCGACGCAGACGGTGGCGCCCTTGAGATCCTTCAGCTCCTTCACGCCGAGGTCCTTCTTCACCACAAAGCCCTGGCCGTCGTAGAAATTGACCGGGCCCTGGCGCAGGCCGAGAGTGGTGCCGCGCAGATAAGTCTGCGTCGAGTTGCGATACAGCACGTCGATCTCGCCGGACTGCAGCGCGGTGAAGCGGTTCTGCGCGGTCAGCGCGACGTAGCGCACCTTGCTGGCATCGCCGAGCACGCCGGCGGCAAGCGCGCGGCAATAGTCGACATCGAGGCCCTTGAAATTGCCCTGCGAGTCCGGCGCCGAGAAGCCGGCAAAGCCGGTCGAGACGCCGCACACCAGCGTGCCGCGCTGCTTGATGGTGTCGAGCGTCGCTGCGCTTGCGCTCGCGATGCCTGCGACGAGAACGGCTGTTGTGATCAATCCCCTGTACATCTTACACCTCCTGCTAATGGCCAATGTCCTTGAGCGCGCTGTCTATTGCAGCGCCTAGTCTTTCGACGATCATGTCGATGTCGCCGGAAGTTGCGATATAGGGTGGGGCGAGCAGCACATGGTCGCCACGCTGGCCGTCGGCGGTGCCGCCCGAGGGATAGCAGCCGAGCCCACCGGCAAACGCTGTGGACTTGATCCGCTGATGCAGCTTCAGCTTGGGATCGAACGACTGCCGCGTGCCGCGGTCGGCGACCAGCTCGATGCCCCAGAACAGGCCGCGGCCCCTGATGTCGCCGACATGGCGGTGATTGCCGAAGCGTTCGGTGAGCCGCTGCTCGAGCTGACGGCCGCGCGCCTTGACCTGGTCGAGCAGCTTCTCCTCGCTGATCACCTTCTGCACTTCGAGCGCGGCGGCGCAGGCGAGCGGATGCGCCAGATAAGTGTGGCCGTGCTGGAACGCGCCGGAGCCGTTGCGCACCGTATCGACGATGGCACCGCTCGCGAGCATCGCGCCGATCGGCTGGTAGCCGCCGCCGAGCCCCTTGGCGACCGCCTGGATGTCCGGGGCGATGCCCTCCTGCTCCCAAGCATGCAGCGTGCCGGTGCGGCCCATGCCACACATCACCTCGTCGAGGATCAGGAGCGCGCCGTGGCGGTTGCAGATCTCGCGTACCGCCTTGAAGTAGCCTTCCGGCGCCGGCACGCAGCCGGCGGTGGCGCCGACCACGGGTTCGGCGATGAACGCCGCGACGGTGTCGGGGCCGAGCCGCTGGAATTCCGCCTCGAGCTCGGCGGCGAGCCGCGCGACGAACGCGGCCTCCGATTCACCGTCGCGCTTCTCGTGATAGGCAAAAGCCGGGGTGACGTGGCTGAACGAGGGCGACAGCAGCGGCGCATAGGGCTCGCGGCGCCAGGCATTGCCACCGGCCGACAGCGCGCCGAGCGTGTTGCCGTGATAGCTCTGACGGCGCGCGATGAAGCGGGCGCGCTTCGGCTCGCCGCGCTCGATGAAATATTGCCGCGCCAGCTTGATCGAGGCCTCGATCGCCTCCGACCCGCCGCTGACGAAATAGACATAGCCGAGGCCGCCGGGCTCGTGGCCGACCAGCCGCTCGGCGAGCTCTTCCGCAGGCTCGGAGGAGAAGAAGCCGGTATGCGCATAGGCGAGCTTGGAAGCCTGCTTTGCGATCGCGGCCAGAATGCGCGGATGCTGATGGCCGAGACAGGACACTGCGGCGCCGCCGGAGGAATCCAGGATGCGGTGACCATCTTCCGCGATCAGCCAGACGCCGTCGCCGCCGATTGCCTTCGGTGGGGTTTCGCGCAGGCTGCGATGCATCACGCGGCTCTTGTTGGCGGCCATGATACTTATCCCTTCTCGACAAAATATTGCGACATCTCGGCAAGCCGGCCCTCGGTCTGCTCCAGCTTGCGCTTGGCGCTCGCACCACCCAGCGTGAAGGCGACGGCGGCCAGCGACTGGGCGACGGCGATCGCGCCGGTGAGGCTCGGGAAGAAGCCGGGCGAGGAGGCGGCCTCGAACAGCAGGAGATGATCGGCGCCCTCGGCCATCGGCGCGCTGATCGTGTCGGCGATCGCGATCAGCGTGGCGTGCGCCTGATGCGCTGCACGCGCCGTCTCGACGCTGACCAGGGTGTAGGGCGCAAAGCCGACCACGACCACGGCGTCGCCTGAGCGGAAGGCGCCGTGGTCGAGATCGAACGGGCCGGAACCGCCGACCAGCTGCACGGCATCGGGGCGGAACAGGCGAAGCTGATAGGTCAGGAGTTCCGCAACGCTCCGGCAGCTGCGAAAGCCCGTGATCCAGATCCTGTCAGCGGCGTGCAGCGCACGCGCGGCGTCAGCGATCGCGCTTGCGGAAATCCGCGCCAACCCCGCGGCTTCAGCTTCGATCTTGTCGTGCACCAGTTTGACATCGGCATTGGGCCCGACGCGGCGGCTCCTGGCGCGGCCGGAAAACGGCGATCCCTGCGCCGGCCGTCGCGCCTCGGTCAGTGCGGCGCGCAATTCGTCCCAACCGGAATAGCCGAGCGCCTTGGCAAGACGGGTGAAGGATGCAGGATCGGCGCCGGCGACCGAGGCGAGCTCGCGCATCGAGCGGGTGGTGGCGTCGTAATCATTGGCTGCGACAAACCGCCCGACCTCCTGCAACCGCATTGGCAGCGACGGTAATGCGCTGCACAATTCGTTCAGGGGCGATGGTTTCGGCTGAGCCTGGGCCATGAAACATATGTTGCACGAGTATCAATTTGGTGCAACATATGAAGTGCGCAGCCCCGAATATGCTCTTGCGCATGGCAGAAGAGCGCTTCTCACCGGGATCCTTGTGCTGTGACGACATCGACGCCGAAACGCCCTCCCTCGCGATCCTGGCGGCTATCGCTCAGCGATCCCCGCGTCGCCGGCCTGTTCTGGCAAGTCCTGGTGGTCGCCATCGCGGTCGCCATCGTCGCCTGGCTGTGGTCGAACGCGGTCCATAATCTCTCGGTGCGGCGCATCTCGACGGGATTTGCCTTCCTCGGCCGCGAAGCCGGCATGCCGATCGCGGATTCCTGGATCGATTACTCGCCGAAGAACACTTACCTGCGCGCCTTCATCGTCGGCATCGTCAACACCCTGCGCGTCGCCGTGATCGGCATCGTGCTGGCGACCGTGATCGGCACGCTGGTCGGCATCGCGCGGCTGTCGTCGAACTGGCTGCTGGCGCGGCTTGCCGCCGTCTATGTCGAGGTGCTGCGCGACCTGCCGCTGCTGCTGCAGCTGCTGTTCTGGTACGTGCTGATGCAGGGCCTGCCGGCAGCGCGCCAGGCGTGGAAGCCGGTCGAGGGCGTGTTCCTCTCCAACCGCGGGCTCATATTGCCGTCGGTCCCGTTGCATGAGGCCAATTGGTGGACGACCCTGGCGCTCGTCGCGGGCCTCATCGCGCTCCATCTCGTCAGGCGCCGCCTGGTTGCGCAGCAGATGCTCGATGGCAGAGCGCGGCCGGCCTGGCCTTACGCGCTTGGCCTCGTGGTCGCGCTGCCCGCGCTGGTGTCGTGGCTGCTGGGTGCGAGCTGGAGCATCATGCTGCCGGAGCTGCGCGGTTTCAATTTCGTCGGCGGGCTGACCCTGGCGCCGGAATATTTTGCGCTGCTGATCGCGCTCGTCACCTATACCTCGGCGTTCATCGCCGAGATCGTGCGCAGCGGCATCCAGGCAGTGCCGCGCGGCCAGTCGGAGGCCGCCAAGGCGCTCGGGCTGAAGCGCGGCTTCGTCTTGCAGCACATCGTGTTGCCGCAGGCGCTGCGCGTCATCATCCCGCCGATGACCAGCCAGTATCTGAACCTGACGAAGAATTCCTCGCTTGCGGTCGCGGTCGGCTACCAGGACATCGTCTCGATTGCCAACACCACGCTGAACCAGACCGGGCAGGCGATCGAGTCGATCGCGCTGATCATGATGGTGTTCCTCACCATCAGCCTCGGCATCAGCCTGTTCATGAACTGGTACAATGCGCGGATCGCGCTGGTGGAGCGCTGAGATGAGCTCGGTCGCACACCTTCCGCAGGATCCTCTGCCGATCGGGCCGCGGCCCGCGCCACGCGCGCTCGGCGGCCAGTTCACCGCGTGGCTGCGCGCCAATCTGTTCGCCTCGATCCCGTCCAGCATCATGACGCTGTTGCTGCTGTTCGTGCTCGGCAAGGCCTGCATCGGCCTCTGGCAATGGGGCATTGCCAACGCGATCTGGACCGTCTCCGGCAACGACACCAGCGCCTGCCGCGCGCTGCGCGGCGCCGGCGCCTGCTGGGCCGTCGTGCCCGAGAAGTACCGCTTCATCCTGTTCGGCACCTATCCGTTCGACGAGCAGTGGCGGCCGGCGCTCGTGGTTGTCATCTTCATCGCGCTGTTTGCGGTCTCGAGCCGCCGCAGCTTCTGGCGCAAGGAGCTGTTCCTGCTGTGGGCCGCGGCCTTGATCGTGATCGGCTGCCTGATGTGGGGCGGCTTCCTCGGCCTGTCCTTTGTGACGCAGGACCGCTGGGGTGGGCTGCCGGTGACCTTGATCCTCGCGACTTTCGGCTTGGCGTTCGGCTTCCCGCTCGGAATTTTGGTGGCACTCGGCCGCCGCTCGAAGCTGCCGGCAATCCGCTCGCTCTGCGTGCTCTATGTCGAACTGATCCGCGGCGTGCCGCTGATCAGCCTGCTGTTCATGGCGAGCGTGATGTTCCCGCTGTTCATGCCCGACGGCGTCAACATCGACAAATTGCTGCGCGCGCAGATCGCCTTCATCCTCTACGCCGGCGCCTATCTCGCGGAAGTGGTGCGCGGCGGCCTGCAGGCGGTGCCGCGCGGACAATATGAGGCCGCCGATGCGCTCGGGCTGTCGTATTGGGAGAAGAACGCGCTGATCGTGCTGCCGCAGGCGATCCGCCACGTCATCCCGCCGCTGGTCAACACCTTCATCGCCTTCTTCAAGGACACCAGTCTGGTGCTGATCATCGGCATCTTCGATCTCCTGACCACCGCCAAGACCGCGATCGTCGATCCGGCCTGGCAGTCGTTCAGCGTCGAGGTCTACGTCTTCGTCGGGGTGATCTACTTCGTGTTCTGCTTTGCGATGTCGCGCTACAGCCGCAGCCTCGAGGCACAGCGCACGTCCAGTTGAGCGATCGTCTCTCGCCAATTCCCGAATGTTCGGTCTGCCGTCGTGCCCAGGATGAGCCCCCGGGTACCACGGCCTTTTGGAGCGATCGCCCCTTGCCAAGCCGTCTCGATCCTATTTATGATTATAAAATGGATAAATCGGCTTTACCGTCGCTGGACTCGTCGCGGCGCGCCTCGATCAAGCGCAAGCGCTCGGACGCGGTCGCCGACCTGATCCGCAGCCACATCTTCCAGGCCGGCTTGCAGCCCGACGACCGGCTGCCGCAGGAGGTTGAGCTGATCGAGATGTTCGGCTGCAGCCGCTCGACCATCCGCGAGGCGCTCAAGTCGCTGGAGGTGCAGGGGCTGGTACAGAACAGCACCGGGCCCGGCGGTGGCGCGCGGGTGGCGCCGGTGTCGATCAACCGGATCGTCGGCCTGCTCAGCAACTACTTCTATTTCCAGTCGATCTCGACCGCGCAGATCTACCAGATCCGCCGCCTGATCGAGCCGGAGTTGGCCTTCAGCGTGGTCGGCCACCTCTCGGCGGCGCAGTTCGCGGCGCTCGACAAGGCGATCGCTGTGCAGGAGCATCATCCCGGCGGCATCGCGGACTGGGAGCATCATCGTCACGCCGAGATCGACTTCCACGACATCCTGATCGAGGCCTGCCCCAATCCGCTGCTCGGCCTGGTCGCCCGCTTCGTCAACGAGGCGATCCGGCATCTGATCGGCAAGCTCGGCGTGCAGGAATTCGCATCCAGCTTCACCTGCGAGAACATCGAGTTTCACAAGCGTCTGATGGCCGCGTTCCGCTCCGGCAATGCCGCGCGCGCCCGGCGCGTGATGCTCGACCATGTGCTGAGCGCAGAAGCGGTGGTCGTCCCCGCCGAAGACCGGCGCATGGATCTGCCGGTCTTTCACCAGCCGTTGCGGCTCGACTGAACCGCATCGGCTGACTGTTGCATACGCGTTGGAGGAAACAACAATGGTCACGCGGCGCGAGAATGAGTTGTGGAGCTGGTCGGCCGTCGACCTGGCGCGCGCGATCGCGGCCGGTGCGATCTCGAGCCGGGAAGCCGTGCAGTCCAGCCTCTACCGTGTTGCGCAGGTCAATCCGGCATTGAACGCCGTTGTCGAGGTGCTTGCCGACGAAGCGCTGGTGGCGGCCGATGCTGCCGATGCCGCGGTGAAATCAGGCGCGGAGCTCGGCGTGCTTCATGGCGTGCCGGTCACGATCAAGGTCAATGTCGATCAGCGCGGCCACGCCACCACCAACGGCGTCGTCGCCTTCCGCGACGTGATCGCCACCGACGATAGCCCGGTGGTCGCGAATTTCCGCAAGGCGGGTGCGGTCATTGTCGGCCGCACCAACACGCCGGCGTTCTCGCACCGCTGGTTCACCAACAACGATCTGCACGGCGCGACCTATAATCCCTGGGGTCGGCACCTGACGCCGGGCGGCTCCAGCGGCGGCGCGGCAGCGGCGGTCGCTTCCGGCATGGGCGCGATCGCGCATGGCAATGATTTCGGCGGCTCGATCCGCTATCCCGCCTATGCCTGCGGCGTCGCCGGCCTGCGTCCGACCCCGGGACGAATTCCCTCGTTCAATCCGTCGGCGACAACAGATCGCCCGATCACGGCGCAGATGATGTCGGTGCAGGGGCCGCTTGCGCGCTCGGTCGCCGATCTGCGCGCAGGCCTCGCCGCGATGGCGCAGGCGGATGCGCGCGACGGCACATGGCTGCCGGTCCCGCTGCAAGGTGCACCGCTGAAGCGCCCGGTCGGCGTTGCGATCGCGGCGGCGCCGTTCGGCGACGAGGCGCCGGAGGTCAGCGCAGCGGTGCGCGCCGCCGGACGCTGGCTCGCCGAGGCTGGCTTTGCGGTGGAGGAGACCTCGCCGCCGCGGCTCGCGGAGGCCGCCGATCTCTGGCATCGCCTTGTCATCAACGAGGAGCGGCGCGTGCTGGCGCCGATGATCCGCAAGTTTGGCGACGATCGAAGCCGCTATAATCTCGATTGCCATATTGCCTATGCGCCCGAACTCGACGGCGATCAGGTGCTGGCCTGCTTCGAGCAGCGGCTTTCGATCGTGCGAGCCTGGCAGCTGTTCCAGGAGCGCTGCCCGGTCATCATCCTGCCGGTCTCGGCGCAACTGCCGTTCCGCTTCGATCAGGATCAGGAAGACGCAACGGTGGTGCGTGCGCTGCTCGATGCGCAGCGACCGCTGCTTGCCGTCCCCGCGCTCGGCTTTCCGTCCGTCGTGGTGCCGACGGGCACCGCCGGCGGCGTGCCGGTCGGCGTCCAGGTGATCGCCGGCCGCTTCCGCGAGGATGTCTGTCTCGCCGTTGCCGAGGTGATCGAGGCGCGCGCGTCGACGCTGACGCCGATCGATCCACGCGACTGAACGCACGGTTTTCGAAACCAACAATAAACACTGAGCATCAAGGGAGAGCACAACGTGACGAATGCACCGATCTGGCAATGGTCCGCCGTGGACACGGCGGCGGCCATCAAGAAAGGCGACGTGACCTCGGAGCAGGTGGTCCGCGCCCATCTCGACCGCAAGAAGGAAGCCAACCCGGCGCTCAACGCCGTCGTCGTCGATCTCGGCGACGCTGCGCTGAAGGCGGCCAAGGTCGCCGACGAGGTGCTGGCGGCGAGCAAGGGGAAGGGCGGCGCTGTGGGACCGCTGCACGGCGTGCCGGTCACGATCAAGATCAACATCGACGTCGAGGGCCAGGCCAATTCGAACGGTGTGGTTGCCTTCAAAGACAATATCGCGCCGGGCGACTCGCCGGTGACCGCCAATCTCAAGAAGGCCGGCGCCATCATCATCGGCCTGACCAACACGCCGGAATTCTCGCTCCGCGGCTTCACCGACAACCCGCTGCACGGCCTGACGCGCAATCCCTGGAACGCGGACGTGACCTGCGGCGGCTCCTCGGGCGGCGCCGGCGCATCGATCGCAGCCGGCATCGGCACCATCGCACATGGCAACGACATCGGCGGCTCGCTGCGCTGGCCGGCGCATTGCAACGGCATCGCCACCATCAAGCCGACCCAGGGCCGGATTCCGGCGTTCAATCCCAGCGCCACGGCGGAACGGCCGCTGATGGCGCAGTTCATGTCGTCGCAAGGACCGCTGGCGCGCCACGTCGCCGACGTGCGCCTCGGCCTCGAGGTGATGGCGCAGCGCGACCCGCGCGATCCCTGGTACGTGCCGGCGCCATTGACGGGGCCGAAGCCGGCCGCGCCGGTCAAGGTCGCGCTCGCCAAGATCCCTGAAGACATGGTGACCGATCGCGGCGTGATCGCGCTTCAGCGCAAGGCGGCCGATCATCTGGCCGATGCGGGCTACGCGGTCAGCGAGGTCGAGGTGCCCGATCTCAACAAGGTCTGGCAGCTCTGGTGCGACCTGATCATGACCGAGACCCGCATCCTGCAGCAGGACCAGATGCTGGCGACCTCCAGCGCCGACTTCCAGAAGACGTTCCACGGCTTCATGGCGCTGGCCAATCCGCTGGATCAGGCCGGCTACATGAAGGCGATCGCGGAGCGCTCGCGCCACATCAGGAACTGGATGACCTTCCTCGAACAGTATCCGCTGGTGCTGATGCCGACCTCGGTGCGCAAGACGCCGGAGGTCAATGCCGATCTCGGCGGTGACCAGCGTGTCAAGGAGTTGTTCTGGAACGATCTGCGCTTCATCTCGTCGATGAACGTGCTCGGGCTGCCGGCAGCCGTGGTGCCGGTCGGGCTGCACGAGGGATTGCCAGTCGGCGTTCAGATCGTCGGCTCGCGCTATCGCGAGGACATGTGTCTCGATGCCGCCGAGGCGATCGAGCGCAAGGTCGGCATTCTGGCAAGGCAATTGTGGGAGCGTCGCTGAGGCGATTTCGAAACCATCAGCACTGCAAGGAACGCCGCGGCGAAATTTCGTCGCGGCGTTCGCATGAACGGCGACGAGCCATGTTCCTTCTCCCGGAATTTGTGCGCGGAATCGCAGAGCGCCATGCCGGCCACGGGGTTGTCGGCGATCCCTGATTCCTTCAGGAGATCGTCCGAACCATCCGAACCCTTGGAAACGAAATGTCCATCACGAAACGCTCGCCTGTCCTGGTCGCAATTGTCGCCGCGTGTCTGTCCTTTGCCGCCGGCGCTGCTCGCGCGGAGGACGGTGTCCTGCGGGTCGGCATCATCACCGACATGAGCGGGCAATATTCCGACGGCAACGGCCCGGGTTCGGTGATCGCGGCGCAAATGGCGGCGGAGGAGATCGGCGGCACGGTCGCCGGACGCAAGATCGAGATCATCTCGGCTGACCACCAGAACAAGCCCGACGTCGCGACCGGCATCGTGCGCAACTGGATCGACAACAAGGGTGTCGACGTGATCGCCGAAGGCGTCAATTCCGCGGTGGCGCTCGCGATCCAGACCGTGACCCGCGAACGCAAGAAGCTGTTCCTGATCTCGGGCTCCGGTTCATCCGATCTCACCGGCAAGCAATGCTCTCCGACCAGCGTGCAATGGACCTACGACACCTACGCTTCCTCGAATGCGACGGCGAAGGCGGTGGTCGCGCGCGGCGGCACGCCCTGGTTCTTTCTCACCGCCGACTATGCGTTCGGCCAGGCGCTGGAGCGCGACGCCAGCAAGGCCGTAACATCGGCGGGCGGCAAGGTGCTCGGCGCGGTCCGTCATCCGTTCGACACTGCCGATTTCTCGTCGTTCCTGCTGCAGGCGCAGTCCTCCGGCGCAAGAATCCTGGCGCTCGCCAATGCCGGCTCCGACTTCCGCAACGCGGTGTCGCAGGCCGACGAATTCAACATCCGCGCCAGCATGCAGCTCGTCGCGCTGCAGGTGACGCTGACCGACGTGCCGGCGCTGGGCCTCGCGCATGCCCACGATCTGCTGTTCACGGATTCCTTCTATTGGGATCGCACGCCCGAGACGCGCGTCTTCGCCCAGGAGTTCTTCAAGCGGCATGGCGCGATGCCGACGGCCTACCAGGCCGGCGTCAACTCGGCGCTGCGGCACTATTTCAAGGCGGTCGCCGCCACCAACTCGGCGGATTCGGAAACCGTGATCGCGCAGATGTGCAAGACCCCGGTCAATGATTTCTTCGCCCAGAACGGCGTGGTGCGCGAGGACGGCCGCATGGTGCACGACATGTACCTGATGCGCATCAAGAAGCCGGAAGAGTCCAAGGGCAAGTGGGATCTCTACGAATATCTCGCGACGGTGCCGGGCGACCAGGCCTTCCGTCCACTCGCTGAAGGCGGTTGCCCCTACATCGCCAAGGCGCACTGAAGCGCGAGGCTCGGCGCCACACACTCGCCGTCGTCCCGGCGAAGGCCGGGACGACGATTGAGGATGTAGGCAGTGCCGCACATCCCCTGTCGTCCTGGCGAAAGCCAGGACCCATTACCCCAAATGAGACTTGTTGCGCGACGCTGGCGCCACAATCCCTCTCACAATCAAATTCGGTGGTTATGGGTCCTGGCTTTCGCCAGGACGACAACCGTGATGAAATCGAGCCGTTCGCGCGTACCCTCCATCCCGCGGCGCTATCGCGACGGCCGCATCATCGTGTTGAAGAGGCACCATGACCAGCACCATCGAGGCTCCCGACGGCGGCTACCGCTTCATGCCCGGCGTCAGTCAGTATTCCTGCGGCGTCGGTGCGTTGCCCGGCTATGCCATCGCGCGGGTCAGGTTCTCCGAACCGGTGCCGTTGAGCGCGGGTTTTGAACGGATTGCCGATATCATTGGGGATGCCGGCCGCCCGCTCACCGCGTTCGCTGCCTGCGAGCTGCGCTCGCCGGCGCCGTTCACCGAGGACGGGTTCAAGGCGTTCAACGAAATCTACATCAAGACGCTGATCGCCTGGGGCGCGATGCGCGACGGCGCCAATCCGGTGGCGCGCAGCAATGTCTGTCCGAAGCTCGATCCGCCCACAGAGCCGTCGTTCCACGCCTTCTGCTACACGGTGCCGGCGGCGAAGGACGCACCGACGAGCTTCGTTATCGCCGGCAGCGGCGAGTCGGTCGAGGGCAAGGCCAATTATCGCGATCATACCATAGCGCTCGGCGATACCAGCCCGGCCGGCATCCTGGCCAAAGCCAAATTCGTACTTGGCGAGATGGAACGCCGGATGAGCGCGTTCGGCGCCTCCTGGCGCGACACCACCGCGGTGCAGCTCTACACCGTGCATGATGCCTACCCGGTGCTCGAAAGCGAGCTCGGCCGCCGCGGCGCGCTTCGCGACGGCCTGACCTGGCATTTCGACCGGCCGCCGGTGGTCGGGCTCGACTTCGAGATGGACTGCCGGCGCGTGCATCGCGAGCGCGTGGTGTGATGGTTCGGTCGCGCGACGCATCAAAAGCGCGTGTGGGTGCATGTGGAAGCGCGTGCGCTTTCTTGACACGGGTCGCGTCAACCGTTTCCCTTCGCCATCGAAATCAGCGGCTGGGTGAACGCGGGTGCAGAACGAATCTGTGATCAGGCGGCGGGATTTGCTGGCGCTGATCGGGACCATCGCCGGCAGTTCGGCGATGTATCAGGCGATGACGAGCCTCGGCTTCGCATCCGAGTCCGCCTACAAGGGGCCGCTCAAGCTCACCGGCGACGTGAAGGGCGCTTCGGTGCTGATTCTCGGCGCGGGGCTTGCCGGCATGACGGCGGCGCTGGAGCTGCGCAAGGCCGGCTACAAGGTCCAGATCCTCGAATTCAACAACCGCGCCGGCGGCCGCAACTGGACGATCCGCGGCGGCGACAGCTTTACCGAGCTCGGCGGCTTCAAGCAGACCTGCCAGTTCGAGCAGGGGCTGTATCTCAATCCCGGCCCGTGGCGGATTCCCTATCATCATCGCGCGCTGCTCGATTACTGCCGCCGGCTCAACGTGACGCTGGAACCCTTCATCCAGCTCAACCACAATGCCTATCTGCACGCGACGCGCGCATTCGACGGCAAGCCGCAGCGCTTTCGCAGCATCAAGGCGGACTTCCAGGGCCAGGTCTCGGAGCTGCTCGGGAAAGTCACGCAACAGGGCAGGCTCGACGAGCTCGTCAGCAAGGAAGACCAGGAGATCCTGCTGCAGGCGCTGCGCGACTGGGGCGCGCTGGATCGCGACTACAAGTACAATGCCAATCTCGGCTCCGCCGAGTTTCGCGGTTTTGCACGCGATCCCGGTGGCGGCCTGATGGGCGATCCGCTGCCCAGCGACCCGATCTCGCTCCAGGAACTGCTGCGGTCGCGGATGTGGCGGTATCTGCAGAGCTTTGCGCGCTACGATTTCCAGACCACCTTGTTCCAGCCGGTCGGCGGCATGGACATGATCGGCAAGGCGTTCGCGCGCGAGGTCGGCGATCTCATCCGCTATAACGCCAAGGTGACACAGATCCAGCAGAACGGCTCCGGCGTCACGGTGAGCTATGTCGACACCGCCAGTCCCTCCGCCGTGCAGCAGGCGACCGCCGACTGGTGCATCTGCACCATTCCGCTGCCGATCCTGAGCCAGCTGCCGGTCGATGTCGGCGGGCCGATGAAGAATGCGATCGATTCCTTGCCCTACGCCGCCTCGGTGAAGGTCGGGCTGCAGTTCAAGCGGCGGTTCTGGGAGGAGGATGAGGCGATCTACGGCGGCATCAGTTACACCGACCTGCCGATCCGGAATATCGGCTATCCGAACTATGGCTTCAACCGCGGCGGTCGCGGTGTCCTGCTCGGTGCTTATTTGTATGAGGGCGCCAATTCCTTCGAGTTCACCGCGATGACGCCGGCCGAGCGGGTCGCCAGCGCGGTCGAGTTCGGCGCCAAGATCCATCCGCAGTACAAGAGCGAGTTCGAGAACGGCGTCGCGGTGGCGTGGCATCGGGTGCCGTTCACGCTCGGCTGCGCCGGCGAGTGGACCGAAGCCGGGCGGGCGCAGCAATACCGCAATCTCTGCCAGATCGACGGCCGCATCGCGCTGGCGGGCGAGCACGCTTCGCAGCTGCCGGCCTGGCAGGAGGGCGCCATGCTGTCCGCGCTCGACGCCATTACCCGATTGCACGAACGCGTGGTGAAGACATGATGGTGCGGACAGGAACATCGGTTATCGCCGTGCTGGCACTCATGTCGGCGACTGCGGCGCTTGGGCAGGACAGCGGGGTGACCAAGCGCACGTTCTCTTCAGGCTACCGTTTCGTGGAAATGACCGGCGAGGAACTGTTCGGCAATGTCTGCCAGGGCTGCCACATGCCGGATGCGACGGGCGCGAGCGGCGCCGGCAGCTATCCGTCGCTCGCCGGCAACAAGAATCTCGAATCCGGCAGCTACCCGATCTACCTCGTCGTCAACGGCCGACGCGGTATGCCGGCGTTCGGCGACATGATGACCGATGGTCAGGTCGCCGCGGTTGTGAATTATCTGCGGACGCACTTCGGCAACAACTATCAGGACGCGGTGACGACCAAGGACGTCCAGGACGCCCGCCGCTAACCATTTCGAGGAGAGTTCGATGAAATTCACCGCTATCGTGTTGGGCGCCGCGCTGTCGGCGATGGCGACCGCCGCCTCGGCTGACGTGGTCAGGCATCCGATTCCCAATTCGACATTCCCGATCGCGCAGGCCGTGACCGTCACCGGCAACACCACGACGGTCTATGTCAGCGGCCAGGTGCCGCCGGTCGTCAACAAGGATGCCGATCCGTCGAGCCCGCAGGCCTATGGCGACACCAAGACCCAGACCGTCGGTGTCTTCAACCGCATCAAGGCCATTCTGGAAGGCCAGGGGCTCGGCATGGGCGACGTCGTCAAGATGCAGGTGTTCCTGGTGCACAGCACGGCTGCGCCGATGGACTTCAAGGCCTTCATGGAGGGCTACACCCAGTTCTTCGGCGGCAGCCAGCCGAACCTGCCGGCGCGTTCGGTGGTCGGCGTCGCAGCCCTCGCCAATCCCGGATTCCTGGTCGAGATCGAGGTGATTGCGGCCAAGGACGCCAAATGAGGATACCAAATAAGGACACCAAATAGCGGGCGCGAAAGCGCGGAGCATGCGCGCGGAAATTGAAGGGCTCGCCGTCTTGCCAAAGCGCGTGCCGCCTGTCTGAATTCATCTCCAAATCAGGTGGTGGAATTCTGGGAGAGCACGATGTCGCACAAGACCCGAAACATGGTTCGATCGCTGCAGCTCGCAGCAGCGGTCGCGCCGGTCCTGCTGGCGTCCGGCGCCGGCGCGCAGGGACTGACCGAGCAGCAGCAATTTGCCCGCGGCATCTACCAGGAGCTGGTCGAGATCAACACGACCACCGCGACCGGCGACACCCAGAAGGCGGCCGAGGCGATGGG
Source organism: Bradyrhizobium sp. C9 (assembly GCF_002532045.1). Taxonomy (GTDB): domain Bacteria; phylum Pseudomonadota; class Alphaproteobacteria; order Rhizobiales; family Xanthobacteraceae; genus Bradyrhizobium. The sequence continues at coordinate 250,294 of NZ_NWTG01000001.1, forward strand.
CGCGCGGCTCCGCGCGGCGGGCTTCCCCGAGAGTGACGTGCATGTGTTCTCGCCGGCACCGCACAAGGGCAATCTGGTGGCGCGGCTGCACGGCTCCGGCGCGCGCAAGCCGATCCTCCTGGTCGCCCATATCGACGTCGTTCCCGCCAACCGCGAGGACTGGTCGGTCGATCCGTTCAAGCTCACCGAACAGGACGGCTATTTCTACGGCCGCGGCTCCGGCGACGACAAGTACATGGCGTCCGCCTTCATCACCAATCTGATCCGCTACAAGAAGGAGGGCTATAAGCCGGACCGCGACATCATCGTCGCGCTCGAGACTGACGAGGAGATCCTCGATTCCAACGCTCTCGGCATGCAGTGGCTGATCAAGAACCACCGCGACCTGATCGACGCCGAGTTCGCGCTCAACGAGGGCGGTGGCGTCGGCCTGAAGAACGGCAAGGCGATCCGCAACAGCGTGCAGACCAGCGAGAAGGTCTCGATCGGCTACCTGCTCACCGTGAAGGATCGCGGTGGGCATAGCTCGCTGCCACGCAAGGACAATGCGATCTATCGGCTCGCCGAGGGCCTGGTGCGGCTCTCCAAATACGACTTCCCGATGAATCTCAACGAGACCACGCGGATCTATTTCACCAAGACCGCCGAGGTCGACAAGTCGCATGCCGACGATATCAAGGCGATCCTGGCGCCGCAGCCTGACCCGGCGGCGCTGGCGCGATTGTCGGAGAATCCCGGCTACAACGCGCAGCTCCGCACCACCTGTGTCGCGACCATGCTGGAAGGCGGCCACGCCATCAATGCGCTGCCGCAGCTGGCAACCGCCAAGGTCAATTGCCGGATCCTGCCCGGCGAGCCGGTCGAAGGCGTTCAGGCGACGATCGAGCGCGTGCTCGCCGACAAGCAGATCGAGGTGACCTCGACCGGCAAGGCCGTGCTGAGCCCGCCGTCACCCTTGAACGAAGAGATCATGGGATCGGTCGAGAAGCTGTCGAAGGAATTCTGGCCGAATGCCGAAATCGTCCCCGTGATGAGCACCGGCGCCACCGACGGCAGCTATCTGCGCAATGCCGGAATTCCGACCTACGGCCATTCCGGACTGGGATCCGATGTCGATGACAACCGCGCCCACGGCAAGGACGAGCGCGTGCTCGTCAAATCGTTCTACGAGGGCGAGGAATATCTCTATCGCCTGGTCAAGATGCTCGCCGGTGGGAAATGATGGCCGACGGCAAGGCAAAGACACGGGTTGCTGTCGCTGGCCTCGGCGCGATCGGCACTGATGTCGTCAAGGCACTCGATCAAGGCATCGAGGGCCTCACCCTGGTTGCGGTGTCGGCCAATAGTCCGGACAAGCACCGCGGCTGGGTCGCGGCGCTCAAGTCGGCGCCGAAGCTGGTGCCGATCGATGAGCTGGCCGAGGTCGCCGACATCGTGGTCGAGTGCGCGCCGAGCAGGCTGGTGCGCGCGATCGTGGCGCCGGTGGTCGAGCGCGGCAAGACCGCGGTCGTGCTCAGCGTCGGCGCACTGTTGCAGAACGAAGACCTGGTCGACCTCGCGAAGGCGCATGGTGGCCAGATCATCGTGCCGACCGGCGCGCTGATCGGGCTCGATGCCGTGACTGCGGCCGCGATCGGGACCATTCATTCGGCGAGACTGGTGACGCGGAAGCCGGTCGCGGGCCTCGTCGGCGCGCCGCATCTGGTCGAGAACGACATCCGGATCGAAGGGATCACCGAGCCGCTGCGCGTCTTCGAGGGTAGCGCGCGCGACGCCGCAAAGGGCTTTCCGGCCAATCTCAACGTCGCGGTGGCGCTGTCGCTCGCCGGCATCGGCCCCGATCGCACCAGGGTCGAGATCTGGGCCGATCCGACGGTGACGCGCAACACCCACCGCATCGAGGTCGATTCCGATTCGGCGCGATTCTCGATGATGATCGAGAACATCCCCTCGGAGAACCCGAAGACCGGCCGCATCACCGCACTGTCGGTGATCGCCTGTCTGCGCAAGCTACGCGCGTCGTTGCGGATCGGAACGTGATGAAGATCGGGCCCGACGATGTCTTGCTGATCATCGACGTGCAGAACGATTTCTGCCCCGGCGGCGCGCTGGCGGTGGCCGACGGTGATGCCGTCGTGCCTGTGGTCAATCGGCTCGCCGCGCGCTTCGACCATGTCGTGCTGACCCAGGACTGGCATCCGGCGGGCCACAGCTCGTTTGCGAGCTCTCATCCGGGCGCGGCGGCGTTCTCCGCGATCACGATGTCCTATGGGCCGCAGACGCTGTGGCCGGATCATTGCATCCAGGGCACGGCGGGCGCCGCGTTTCACCCCGACCTCGCAACCGATCGGGCCGAGCTCGTGATCCGCAAGGGATTCCGAGCCGCGATCGATTCCTATTCGGCGTTCTTCGAGAACGACCGCACAACACCGACCGGGCTCGCCGGCTATCTGCGCGAGCGCGGCCTCGAGCGGGTCGTGATGGCCGGGCTCGCGACGGATTTCTGTGTGCAGTATTCGGCGCTCGATGCGCGGCGGCTCGGCTTCGAAACCACGGTCGTGCTGCCGGGCTGCCGCGCAATCGATCTCGGCGGCTCGCTTGCGACTGCGACCACAGCGATGCGGCAGGCCGGCGTGGCGCTCGTTGAGGAGATCGCCTGAGCGTCCCCGGACAGGGGCAAAAACCATTGTTTTAACTGGCCTTTTGTTCTAATCCCCTGCCGTTGATGATCACGCAGCGGAGCTTTCGTGTCGGGACAGGTTTTGCGGATAGGGACGCGCAAGAGCGCGATGGCGCTCGCGCAGACGGACGAGGTCGCGCGGCTGCTCCGCGCCTCGGCGGGCGACCTTGCCGTCGATATCGTCAAGTTCGAGACCCGCGGTGACCAGGACCAGACCAGCAAGCTGCTGCGTCACGGCGGCAAGGGCGGCGCCTTCGTCGCCGAGATCCGCGAAGCCATGCGATCGGGCACGCTGCAGGCGGCGATGCATTCACTGAAGGACGTGCCGGGCAATGAGGAGACGCCGGGCCTCGTCCTCGCCGCGATGCTGGCGCGCGATGCCGCCAGTGACAGCCTCGTGCTGCGGCCGGGCCTGACGCTGGATGCGTTTCGCGCCTCGCGCGGCAAGGGCTTCATGATCGGCACCAACGCCGTGCGCCGCGCCGCCTATCTGCGGAGGCTGTTTCCGGAGGCGACGGTCATTCATTTCCGCGGCGCCGCCGACACGCGAATTGCAAAACTCGATCGCGGTGCCAAGCAGCGGCTGCCGGATGGCGGCGAGGTGGGGCCGGCGGATGCGCTGGTGATGGCGCGTTCCGGCCTCGAGCGCATCGGCATGACCGCGCGCATCGCGCATGATTTCTCCGTCGACGAGATGCTGCCGGCGGTTGGCCAGGGCATCGTCGCTGTCGAATGCGTCGAGACCGACTGGGCGACGCGGGCACGGCTTGCCGGAATCGACAACGCGCCGTCGCGGCTTGCCGCAGAGGCCGAGCGCGAGGTGCTGTGGGTGCTCAACGGCCATTGCAATTCGCCGATCGCGGGCCACGCCACGCTCGCTGGAAACGAGCTGACGCTGCGTGCCTCCGTGCTCGACGAGGCCGGCGCCGGCTTCATTGAGGCGACGCGGCGCGGACCGGCGGACCGCCCGCGCGAACTCGGCCGCGCCGTCGGCATGGAGCTGCTCGCGAAGGGCGCCGCCGAGATCATCGCCCGCACCCGGGTCGACGAGTAGCGCAGGCGCTCCTCAGGCGATGTCGGCGAAATCGCCGTGCCGGCCCTTGCCCGCCGCGAAGCGACGCGCCCCGGCCTCGGTCTCGCCGCTCGCAACCGTCGCCAGCCCGAGGCGGAATTCGTTCAGCGTGGCCTGATCCCAGCCGAGCTCCCATTGCTCGATCGCGGAGAGCCGGTCGCTGCGCAGCGCCGCCTGCGGCAGGCGGCACAGATCCTGGGCGAGGCTGCGTGCTTCGGTGAGCGCCGTGCCTGACGCCACCACGCGGTTGGCGAGCCCGATCCGTCCGGCCTCTTCGCCGGAGACGCCGCGTCCGGTGAGGATCATGTCCATCGCGCGGCTGTGCCCGATCAGCCGCGGCAGGCGCACGGTGCCGAGATCCATCAACGGCACCCCGAAGCGCCGGCAGTAGACGCCGAAGGTGGCATCGGTTGCCGCGACCCGGAGATCGCACCAGATCGCAAGCTCGAGCCCGCCCGCCACGGCCGGTCCCTCGACTGCGGCGATCACCGGCTTCGACAGCTTCAGCCGCGTCGGGCCCATCGGGCCATCGCCGTTCTCGACACGGTGGCCGCGATGACCGGCCGCGGTGCGCTTGAGGTCGAAGCCGGCGCAGAACGCGCCGCCTGCACCGGTCAGGATCGCGACCGACAGCGACGGATCGCGATCGAAGGTACGAAAGGCCTGTGCCAGGCCTTGCGCGGTCTCCGGATTGACCGCGTTGCGCGCCTCGTCATAGCGATCGATCGTCACGATCGCGATGGCCTGCTCGGTTCGGTATTTGACGGTGGGATGGTCCAGCATGCTCGGTCCTCGCTGCGCAATGTTGGGGCGGATCAGCGGGCGTCGGCTCGGCTCTCGATGACCGCAGCCAGGTTCCGGTGAAAATGGCGGATCGCGCCTTCGAACAGTCCGAACGTGAAGTGGGTATTCGCCCGGGTCGCGAGGCCGCGCTGCGCGGCGCAGGCCATCTCGCGGTCTTCTGCCGCGCCCGCGGTGACGAAGTCGCGTCCCTGGGCGACCGCGGCGCGGCCGTCTTCGGCGGCGATCTGGTTCGACAGCGTGTAGGTGACGAGCCGGGTGCGGTCAGCGGCAAGCGGCTCGAGCACAGTCATCAACCGGTTGGTCGGAAAGGTCGACAGCATCACGTTCGGAAACAAGTGATAGACGTGCGTCAACATGCCGGTCGTCTTGCGCTCGGCCGGCGGCACGTTGTGCAGCTTCTCGATGCGCCGATAGGGAAAGCTGATCCGGCTGTTGCGGCCGAAGGATTCGATCACGTTGAGATTGTCGTATTGCAGCGGATAGAACGTATCCTGGTGCGTCGATCGGATGTGATAGCCTTCGAGGAACCCTTCAGCGACGATCTTCCAGTTGGCCTCGACCTCCTGCGTCGTGGTGGCGTAGAGCGTCCAATCATCGCCGAATAGCGTCGGCATGTCGCGGGCGTCCGACGTTGCAGCGGGATCGTCCTGCGAGACGAACACCAGGCCGTCGCGCTCGATGCAGGTGAGCGGCACAAGGCCGTGCGTGCTCCTGTCGAGGCCGGGAAAGCCGTAATCATCGGGGACGCCGCGGAGCCGGCCGTCGAGGCCGTAAGTCCAGCCGTGATAGCGGCAGGTCAGCGCCTTCCGGCAGCCGGTGCCGTCGACGAGCTGCACGCCGCGGTGGCGGCACGCATTGCGGAAGGCGCGCGCGACGCCGTCAGCGCCACGGATCGCGACAACAGGCGTCAGCGCCGCGTCGCGCGCGACATAAGCGCCGATCCCGGCGAGCGCAGCCGACGGGCAGAACGGCGTCAGCGTGCGGCGGAACACGTGTTCGATCTCGGCCGCGAAGCGATCCTGCGACAGATAATGCGCGACGGATTCGCGCCAGATGCCGTCGCTGAGATCGGTCGATTTGGCGTCGATATGCCGGAGGATGCGGTCGACGATGGATGCTTCGTCCGCGAGCTGTGCCTTCATCGCCGTTCTCCCGCTCTGTCAGCCGGGCTTGCCGCCGCCCGGTGTGCTTTGAGCGACAGGATCTCGTATTGCGCCTCGCGCGACAAGCGAAACGAGCCGGGTTCGGATGAATGACATTCATCCGAACTGATTTTTCGCGCGACATCGACGGCGGCCGGCCGCTAGGATCGGCCGATGAGCAGGAACAATCCGAGGCCGAGGCGCCGGCGACCATTGCAGGGGAGGGACGACCTCGCCGCTGCAAGCCTCCGGCCGCCGCATCTCTTGGCCCTGCAGGCGTTCGATGTCGCGGTCAGGCTCGGCAGCTTCAAGGAAGCTGCGGATGTGCTGAACGTCAGCGCCTCGGCGATCAGCCATCGCATCCGCAATCTCGAAGTCCATCTCGGCGTCGCGCTGTTTCATCGCGCCCATCGCGTCGTTCGGCCGACCCATGCCGGCGAGAAGCTGGCTGCTGCGAGCGGTCGCGCCTTCGCGCTGCTGGCGCAGGCGGAGTCGGCAGTCGAGGCGGCTGGCCAGCATCGGCTACGGCTGAAGGTGCTGCCGCAATTCGCGTCGGCCTGGTTGATCCCGCGATTGTCCTCGTTCCTCACCCAGCATTCCGGGATCGATCTCGCGATCGAGACCTCGAACCGCAATGTCGATTTCGACACCGAGACATTCGATGCCGGCATCAGCTTCGGCCCCGACAAGCCCGAAGGCGTCGTTGCAAATCGGCTGATGGATGTGAGGACGGTCCCGGTCGGTGCGCCTGCGCTGGCGCGGCGGTTGAAGCTGCGCACCACAGCCGACCTTGGCCGCGCCGCCCTGATCCACGTGACGACCTTCCCCGCGGCCTGGCCGCTCTGGTTCAGGCATGCCGGTGAGCCTGCGCCGCCGGCAACGCGCGCGATCTCGGTCGACAGCTTTGTGGCCGCGCTGCAGGCTGCCGAACGCGGCGCGGGCGTTGCACTCGCGCTCGAACCCTTCATTGGGGAGAGTGAACGGCGCGGCACGATCCGCCGGCTGCTGCCTGTCGGCCACGTCGCCGGCAGCTATTGGCTGGTTCATCCGCCGGGCGCGCAGCGAAATCGCGCGCTGCAGACATTCAAGAAGTGGCTGTTGGCCGAGCTCGCGAAACCCGATTAGGTGGCGCGCAACGGCCAGCTGCCGATGATCCGGAAGCGCGATGCGCCGTCGGCTTGCTTGAACAGCGCGATGCGGTCGATCGCCAGCCGCCCAAGCTCGATCGCAGCGAACCGCTCGCGCAGCCGCGCCACGATCGGGCCGCGGCGCTCCTCGCCCAGCCGTCCGGTCAGGGTCATGTGGAAGCGGAATTCCTCCATCACGTAGGGATAGCCCCAGCGATCGAGATAGTCGCGCTGCCGCTGCGTGAGCCGTTCGGGCTTGCGCCGCGCGCGATCTTCCGGCGTCAGCGGCGCACGGAATGCGTCGAATTCGGTGACGCAATCGGCGGCAAGCTGTTGCAGATCATCCGAGCGGTTCGCCGGGATCACGGCAATGAAGCCGCTGATGGCATCGACAACAGGTTCGATCACCGGAATGCGCCGCGCGCGGCCGGCGAACGCGGCGCAGGCATCGAAAAGCTCGGCCTCGCTGCTGCCGTCGGCGAGCGCGGTCGGTGCCTTCAGCGTGGCGTGGAAGCCGTATTTACGCGGGTCCTCCGTCACCTCGCGCCAGTCGGGCGCGACGCCATCGGGAAACGGCAGGTCGTCGCCCGACACGGCATCGTAGCCGAGCAGTGTCGAACCGAAGCGGTGCAGGGCGCTATCGGGTGACGGCGCATAATAGATCGCGTAGCGCGGCGTGTTGGCCATGGCGGCAGAACAGGTCCTGACTATGCTGCCGCAACCGTTTTGCGCGGCGAGAGCGAGTGGGCGAGGCAGCTCGCGTCCGCCAGATGCACCAGCCGTCCGGCTGATATCACGGCGACGATGCGCGGCCGCAGCGGCACCTTGTCGTCGACGACGATGATGTCGGCACGGCGGCCCGCGGCGAGCACGCCGCGATCGGCAAGCCCCGCCGCGCGTGCCGGCGCTGACGAGATCAGGTCCCAGGCCTTGGCAAGCGGCAGGACGCCATCGGCGGCGAGGCGGAACGCGGCGAGCAGCTGCGCCGGATAATAATAGTCCGAGGCCAGCACCGAGCAGAGGCCCTGTGCGATCATGTCGGATGCCTTGGTCCAGCCGGTGTGGCTGCCGCCCCGCACGACGTTCGGCGCGCCGAACACGATGAAGTCGCCGGCGGCGGCGGCATCGCGTGCGGTCTCCTCATTGACGGGGAATTCGGCGATCGTGGCGCCCAGCGCCCGAAACTCCTGACGCATCGCCGGGCTGTTGTCGTCATGCGAGAGCATGCGAATGTTGGCCGCGCGTGCAGCCGCAGCCAGCCGCGCGATCGAGGCAGGCACCTCGGGACGGCGCGCCACGATCCGATCGAGCATGTCGTTGACGGCTTCGATAGAGAGCCCGGTGCGCTCGGCGAGCTGGTTGCGCTTCTTCGGCTTGACGTTGCTGTGGTCGTTGAAGGCGAACAGGTCGATGCGGCCTTCGCTGAGCCATTGAATGATCTCGGCCTCGGCTTCGAGATTATGGGTCTCGTGGCGCAGATGGAAGCGCGTATCGGCGGCGAGCTGCGGCCGCAGCGCCTCGATCGCATCGAGCAGCTTGCGCGCATTCTCCGCGCTGCGCAGGCCCGGCTCCCACGACCAGGTCGTGCCGTGGAACACGGTGGTGATGCCGTTGGCGATCGCCTGCCGGTCGCTGTCGATCAGCGCCACGTCGGTCGGGAAATCGACGCCGGGGCGCGGCATCATCTGCCGCTCGAACGCATCGCCGTGCAGATCGATGATGCCGGGCAGCACCAGCAGGCCGCCGGCGTCGAAGTGGAGCGCAGCGCGGCCCTGTTCGGCGTCGAGTGCACCGATGTCGCGGCCTGAGACCCGCAGCGAGGTCTCGATCAAGGCACCGTCAACCAGCGTGCGTCCGCCTTCAATGAAAATGTCCGTCACGTTGCGGCGCTCCATTGCTTGTTCGGGGATCGGGATACGGCCTCGGCCTCATACTTGTCGAGGAATTCCTCGACCGCGACCTTGCGGAAGTCGGGCAGCACACGACGAAGTGTTTCGTGATCCCAGTCCCACCACGCGAGCGCGGTGAGACGATCCGCTGTTGTCTCGGAAAAGCGCCGCTTCACCGGGCGCGCCGGATTACCGGCAACGATGGTGTAGGCGGGGACATCCTTGGTCACGATCGCACCGGCGGCAACCACGGCGCCGGTTCCGATATTCCGGCCCGGCAGCAGGATCGCGCCGTGACCGATCCAGACGTCATGGCCGATATGCACGTGATGCGCACGTCGCCAGTTGAAGAAGTCGGTGTCGTCACTCTCGCCGGGAAAATAGGCGCTGGCGCGGTAGGTGAAATGCGCCTGGGTCGCGCGATGCATCGGGTGGTTGCCGGGATTGATACGGGTCATCGCCGCGATCGAGCAGAACTTGCCGATCGAGGTGTAGGTGATCTGGCTGTCGTTCACGACGTAGGAATAGTCATCCATGCTGACTTCAAGCAGGATCGTGCGCGCGCCGACCTCGGTGTATTTGCCGAGCTTGCTCTCGCGCACCGACGCGGTCGGGTCGATCGTCGGCACAACCGAGAGTGTTTTTCCGGCCATCGGGGCCTCCGCAACTCTTGTAAATCTTTGGCTTCCGGGGAGATGCGCGCTCGTCATCGGGATGCTTGATGACAACATCATGACGTTGCGATGACGTCAAACGAACGACAAGGAAGGGGTGTGGACGATCGCCGCACTGCAACGCCACGTCACATAACTGTCAAGCACCGGGGATAGCGATGGCCCAACACGACGCGGTTGGAGCATTGCATGCTGGTGGTGGAAGGTTTGACGTGCCGGTTCGGCAAGAAGGCCGCAGTCGATAACGCATCCTTTTCGATCGCGCCGGGCAGCTTTGTCGGCGTGATCGGCCGCTCCGGCGCCGGCAAGTCGACGTTGCTGCGGATGATCAACCGTCTCGCCGATCCGACCTCCGGCCGTATCCTGTTCGAAGGCACCGACGTCACGGCGCTGCGCGGCAAGGAACTGCGGCAGTGGCGGGCGCGCTCGGCGATGATTTTCCAGCAATTCAATCTCGTCGGTCGTCTCGACGTGCTGACCAACGTGCTGATGGGCCGACTGGCGCAGATCCCGTCCTGGCGTTCGCTGGCGCAGGTCTGGCCGGAGCAGGACAGGTCGCTCGCGCTCTCGGCGCTCGAGCAATTCGACATCGCCCAATTGGCGGCGCAGCGCGCCGACCAGCTATCCGGCGGCCAGCAGCAGCGGGTCGCGATTGCCCGCGCGCTGGTGCAGGAGCCCGACATCATTCTTGCCGACGAGCCGATCGCCTCGCTCGATCCGCGCAACACCAAGATCGTGATGGACGCGCTGCTGCGCATCAACAAGCATTTCGGCATCACGGTGCTCTGCAATCTGCACTCGCTCGATCTCGCACGAACCTATGGCGACCGGCTGATCGGCATGGCGGCAGGGCGGGTGGTGTTCGACGGCGCCCCGGCGGCGCTCACCGACCATATCGCGCGCGAGCTCTATGACCTCGAGGCCAATGACGTCATGGGCGGCGCGCCAATGCCCGCGCCCGACGGCACGACGGTTCCGGCGCTCGGCACCGCTGCCGCGGCCTGAGCGGCGCGCATTTTCCAATCTGCGAGGCCGGGCGTTTTGCCTGGCCAACAGGTGTAACTACAAAAGAGGGGTAGTCATGTTCACTCGTCGCATCATACTGGCCGGCGCCGCCGTGCTGGCGTTCACCGGCTCGGCATTCGCGCAGGACTGGAAAGCAAAATATCCCGAGCTCACCTTCGCGGTGGTGCCGGCCGAGAACGCCTCCGGCGTCACCGAGCGCTGGACGCCGTTCGTGGCCTATCTGTCCAAGGAGCTCGGCGTGAAGGTCACGCTGCGCATTGCCAACGACTACGCGGCCGTGATCGAAGGTCAGCGCGCCGGCAACATCCAGATTGCCAGCTACGGCTCGGCCTCGTTCGCACGCGCGCGCCTGACCGGCGTCAAGACCGACGCCTTCGCCAACGACATGAACGCCGACGGTTCGACCGGCTACTATTCGGTGTTTTTCGTCAAGGCTTCCAGCCCCTACAAGAAGGTGGAAGACCTGAAGGGCAAGAACCTCGGCCTGGTCGATCCGAACTCGACCTCGGGCAACAACGTGCCGCGCTTCGAGCTCGACAAGATGGGCATCCCTGATGCCGAGGGCTTCTTCGGCAAGGTCGTGTTCACCGGCAGCCACGAAAACGCCGTGCTGGCGCTGGCGCAGGGCACCGTCGATATCGCGGCCAACCAGTGGACCAACGAGGACGACTCGACGCTCGCGCAGATGCTGACCAAGGGCATGCTGAAGAATGCCGACGGCTCGGCGATGAAGAAGGACGACTTCCGCATCATCAACAAGTCGTCGCCGATCATCAACGGGCCCTACGCCTACAATTCCGACCTTCCGGACGACCTGAAGGCGGCGATCGCCAAGGCCTTCTTCGAAGCGCCGACCAAGGACAAGGCCGCCTTTGACCGTCTCTCCGACGGTCAGAAGAAGGGCTTCCATCCGGCCACGACCAAGGATTGGGACAGCACGATCGAGCTGATCAAGTTCGTCGACCGGCTGCGCAAGAAGGCGAGCTGATCGCATCACGGAGACACGCGGAGCCGGGTTTCATGACCCGGCTCTTTCCGTTTCAACCTCCAGCTTCCACTGACCAGCATCATGGCAACCGCCGTATCCATTCTTCCCGCGCCGCAGCTCGCCGTGCTGAAAGACACGTACCGCAAGGCCGTCGCGCGCAAGCGATTGAAGGCCGCGCTGGCGGTGGCCGTGTTCTGCGCCGTCCTGGTGATCGCAGCATTCGGCGCAGAGGTGAATTTGCGCACGCTGTTCACCTATTTCGGCAACTTCGTCAGCTATTTCGATCGCATCCTCACGCTCGACTCGGGCGCGCGGGTCTGGACCGATCCCGCCGAATGGTTCTGGGGTTGGCATAAATGGCTGAAGATGCTCGGCGAGACGCTGCTGATCAGCTATGTCGGCACGCTGACCGGCGCTGTGTTTGCGTTCGCGCTGAATTTCTTCGCCGCCCAGAACACCTCGCCGGGCCCGTGGGTGCGCTTCATCATCCGTCGCCTGCTGGAATTTGCCCGCACCGTACCGGGCATCGTGTTCGCGCTGATCTTCGTGATCGCATTCGGCCTCGGGCCGATGGCCGGCGTGCTGGCGATCGCGATCCACACCACCGGGGCGCTCGGCAAGCTGTTCGCCGAGATCGTCGAGAATGCCGACATGAAGCCGGTCGAGGGTATCCGCTCCACCGGCGCGAGCTGGCTGTCCTGCATGCGCTTTGCCATCCTGCCGCAGGTCTCGGCGGGCTACGCAAGCTACGCGCTGCTGCGCTTCGAGATCAACGTCCGCGAAGCCTCGGTGATGGGCTTCGTCGGCGCCGGCGGCATTGGGCAGGAACTCGTGGTCGCGATCCGCAAGTTCTACTATTCCGACGTCAGCGCGATGCTCGTGACCATCATCGTCACTGTCTTCATCATCGACATCTCGACCGGCTGGCTGCGCGGCCGGCTGTTCGGCAAGGAGACCCGGCGATGAGCCAGCTGCCGAAGCCGGACACGGCGGAACTGCGTGCGAAGTACCCCGGCGTGTTCGAACGCCCGGCGTCGGCACGGTTGGCGATGCCGGTCGTGATCGTGGCGGCGCTCGTGATCTTTGCATACGGCCTGGTCGATCTCGACTTTTCGCCGTCCAGGCTGATCTCGGGAATGAGCCAGCTCGGCTGGATCACCATGATGATGATCCCGCCGAATCCCGGCTCGTCGTTCCCGCTCTACATGCAGGCGCTCGGCGAGACGCTGTCGATCGCGCTGCTCGGCACCACGCTCGCCGCGCTGCTGGCGCTGCCGGTCAGCCTGTTGGCGGCGCGCAACGTCATCCCCTCGAACCTGATCCGCTTTCCGGTGCGCCGCTTCCTGGATTCGATTCGCGGTGTCGATACGCTGATCTGGGCGCTGGTCTGGATCAATGTCGTCGGCCTCGGCCCGTTCGCCGGCGTGCTGGCGATCATGGTCTCCGACTTCGGCGCGTTCGGAAAGCTGTTCTCGGAGGCGATCGAGGCGGCGGATCGCAAGCAGGTCGAGGGCATCCGCGCCTCCGGCGGCAACGCGCTGCATGAAATCCGCTTCGGCCTGCTGCCGCAGGTGCTGCCTGTGATCGCAGGCCAGGTGCTCTACTTCATCGAGTCGAATACCCGTTCGGCCACCATCATCGGCATCGTCGGCGCCGGCGGCATCGGCCTGCAACTCGCCGAGCAGATCCGCGTGCTGGAATGGCAGAAGGTGTCGTTCCTGATCCTGATGATCTTGATCGCGGTGGCTGCGATCGATTTCATCTCGAGCAAGCTGCGCTTTGCCATCATCGGCCAGCGCGCGGTGGTGTAGCCTCTCTTTCGCCTCTCCCCGCGCGCGGGGAGAGGCCGGAATTTTCGCGCAGCGCAAATTCCGGGTGAGAGGGACTCTCCGCAGACTCACGGCTTTCGAATTTGCGGAGATAGCCCCTCACCCCGACCCTCTACGAGCGAGCTTCGCTCGTCTCGACCCCGCAAGCGCGGGGCGAGGGAGCAGAGAGATCAGCTGTTCTCGACCAGAAACTCGACGCGCTCGGCGGCGAAGCGCGAGCGCTTGGTCACCAGCGGGCGATCCAGCATATCGACGTCGGTGGCGTCGACCACCAGCACCGGCCGTCCCAGCGGCAGATCGAGCCGTGCGGCATCGGTCGCATCGGCGATCGCCGCGGTGATCCGGGTCGATGAACGGTGGTAATCTTTCACGCCGTAATGCCCGAGCAGCTTGGTCATCGAGCGAACGTCGGCGAACACGCTGCCGGCATCGGGAAACCGCTCGGCCGACAGCCAGGTGGTGGAAACACAGATCGGCGTCCGGTCGGCGAGCCGCACCGCTTCGATCCGGATCAGCGGCGCACCGATCTTCAGGCCGAGCTCGCGCGCGATCTCGCGGTTGGCGACATCGCTGCCGGCATCGATCAGCTGGCCGCGCGGCTCGTGGCCGCCGGCGCCGACGATCTCGGAGAATCGCGTGCGTGAGCGCAGCGGATAGGCAAGGCGCTGGGCTTCGACATAGGTGCCGCTGCCGCGTTCGGCGCGCACCAGGCCGCGCTCGGCGAGTGCGGCGAGTGCCCGCCGCACGGTGTGGCGATTGACCCGGTAAGTCTCGGCGATCTCCATCTCGCCGGGCAGCTTTTCGCCCGCGGCAAAACGGCCGTCAGCGATGCCGCGCTCGATGCCGTCGGCGACCTGCCGCCACAAGGCGACGCCGGAACTTTCCTGCATGCTCATGGCGCGGTGATACCAGAAATCTTTGGTTTGTCACGAAACAGTCATGGCGCTCGGCTATCAAGTTGTCTATTATCATAGACAACTTGATGCAAGCAAGGTTGCCGATGAATCCAGACAGCAAACAGGCCCAGCGCAAGGCCGCGATGACGGTGCTGGCGCACTCCGCCGCGGCCGACATCGCAGGCCGGCTCGCGGCGATCGCGGTGCCCAGCCATGAGAACCTGCGCGAGCCGGAGAACGGCCTCGTGATGCTGCGCGGGCGGATCGGCGGTGACGGTGCGCCATTCAATCTCGGCGAGGCGACGGTGTCGCGCGCGGCGGTGCGGCTTGTGACCGGCGAGGTCGGTTTCGGCTACACGCTCGGCCGCGACGCGCACAAGGCGCAGATAATCGCGCTGTGCGACGCCATGGTGCAGTCGGCGGAGCTGTCCGGCGAGGTGGAGGCCAAAGTGATCGCGCCGCTGCGTACCGCCATGAATGCCGAGCGCGCCCGCAAGGCCGCGGAGACCGCGGCGACGCGGGTCGATTTCTACACGATGGTGCGCGGTGAGGGGTGATGCAATGACGACGATTGCCGAAATGCCCGCAGGGTTTGCCGACAAGGTGCTGTCGGCGCAATCCACGTTCCGCTCCGTGATGGATGCGATGGCGCGTCCGGGCAGCGTGCAGCGCGTCGCCGCTGATGTCGGAACGCCGGCCGGGATGATGCGCGGCTCGGCCGCGATCGCGCTGACGCTGTTCGATCACGACACGCCGATCTGGCTCGACGCTGCGATGTCGGCGACGCCGGATGTCGCCCGCTGGCTGAAGTTTCACGCCAGCGCGCCGGTGGTTACGGATTCCGCGATCGCAAGCTTCGCGCTGATCGGCGATGCCGCGAACCTGCCGGCGCTCGAGCGCTTCGCATTCGGCAGCAACGAGTATCCTGACCGGTCGACCACGCTGATCCTGCAGGTCGACAGCCTGACGCAGGGTCCGGCCTTCGAGCTGAAGGGGCCCGGCATCGACGGCAGCGCGCTGCTGCAGGCGATGGTCAAGCCGCGCGATCTGTTCCAGCGCCTTTCGATCAATGAAGCGCTGTTCCCGCGCGGCATCGACGTCGTGCTGGTCCATGACGACAACATTGTCGCGATCCCGCGCACCACGCGGCTGATCGCAAGCGGAGTGTGAGCGATGTATGTAGCCGTCAAGGGAGGCGAGCGCGCCATCGAGAATGCGCATCGGCTGTTGGCGCATGAGCGGCGCGGCGATCGCGATGTGCCCGAGGTGACGCTGGCGCAGATCTCCGAGCAGCTCGCGCTGGGCGTCGACCGCGTGATGACCGAAGGCTCGCTCTACGACCGCGAGCTTGCGGCGCTTGCGATCAAGCAGGCGCGCGGCGACATGATCGAGGCGATCTTCCTGGTTCGCGCCTTCCGCGCCACGCTGCCGCGTTTCGGCGCCACCGAGCCGGTCAATACCGGCGAGATGCAGGTGCGGCGGCGCATCTCCTCGACCTTCAAGGACGTTCCGGGCGGCCAGATCCTGGGGCCGACCTTCGACTACACCCATCGCCTGCTCGATCCGCAGCTCGCGGAAGGCTTTGTGCCGGAGCAGCCGGCGACCGCCGAAGCCTCGCAGGCGGCAACGCCGCGGGTCACCGACATCCTCGGCCGTGACGGCCTGATCGAATCCTCGCCGCAGGCAGAGAGCGACGCGTCGGTCGGCGACCTCACGCGCGAGCCGTTGAACTTCCCGGCCGATCGCGATCTGCGGCTGCAGAATCTGGCGCGCGGTGACGAGGGCTTTCTGCTCGCGCTCGGTTATTCGACGCAGCGCGGCTATGGCCGCAAACATCCCTTCGCCGGCGAGATCCGCTTCGGCGAGGTCGAGGTCGAATTCGCAGCCGAAGACGTCGGCTTCGCGGTGCCGCTCGGCTCGATCGAGCTGACCGAGTGCCAGATGGTCAACCAGTTCAAGGGCTCGACGTCAGAGGCGCCGTGCTTCACCCGCGGCTATGGCCTTGCCTTCGGCCAGAGCGAGCGCAAGACCATGTCGATGGCGCTGGTCGACCGCGCGCTGCGTGCACGCGAGCTCGGCGAGGAGGCGGCGGCGCCGGCGCAGGACGAGGAGTTCGTGATGTCGCACTCCGACAATGTCCAGTCGACCGGCTTCGTCGAACACCTCAAGCTGCCGCATTACGTCGACTTCCAGTCCGAGCTCGGCCTGCTGCGCAAGCTGCGGCAGGAGTTCGCGGAGGTCAACGCGGCCGTGGAAATGCAGGAGGCCGCGGAATGAATGCGCCGACATATAATTTCGCCTATCTCGACGAGCAGACCAAGCGGATGATCCGCCGCGCGATCCTGAAGGCGATCGCGATCCCCGGCTATCAGGTGCCGTTCGCCAGCCGCGAGATGCCGATGCCGTACGGCTGGGGCACCGGCGGCGTGCAGGTGACGGCGGCGATCCTCGGGCCCGACGACGTGCTCAAGGTGATCGATCAGGGTTCGGACGACACCACCAATGCGATCTCGATCCGCAAGTTCTTCGGCAAGACCGCGGGTGTCGCGACCACGACCTCGACGACGGATGCGACCGTGATCCAGACCCGGCACCGCATTCCCGAGGCGTCGCTGCATGCCGGGCAGGTGCTGGTCTATCAGGTGCCGATCCCCGAGCCGCTGCGCTTCCTCGAGCCGCGCGAGACCGAGACGCGGCGCATGCACGCGCTCGCCGAATACGGGCTGATGCACGTCAAGCTGTACGAAGACATCGCGCGCTTCGGCCACATCGCGACCGCGTACGCCTATCCGGTGAAGGTGAATGCCCGCTACGTGATGGACCCGTCGCCGACGCCGAAATTCGACAATCCGAAGATGGACAATTGCGCGGCGCTGCAGCTGTTCGGCGCCGGCCGCGAGAAGCGCATCTACGCGATCCCGCCCTATACCACGGTGGTGTCGCTGGATTTCGAGGATCATCCGTTCACGCGCTATCGCTTCGACGCGCCCTGCGCGCTGTGCGGCGCTGACGACTCTTATCTCGACGAGATCGTCACCGACGACAGAGGCGGGCGGATGTTCGTCTGCTCCGACACCGACTTCTGCGAGCAGCGCCAGGCCGCCGGCCATCACGGCACCGAGAGCGCGGCGCCGCACAAGGAGAAGGCGCATGTCTGAGCTCTCGAGCCTCGACAAGGATCAGCCGCTGCTGGTGGCCGAAGGGCTCTGCAAGAATTACGGCCGGCTCCCGGCCTGCCGCGACGTCTCGTTTGCGCTCTATCCGGGTGAGGTGCTGGCGATCGTCGGCGAGTCCGGTTCGGGCAAGTCGACGCTGCTGCAACTGCTCTCAGCGCAGCTCGCGCCGAGCGCGGGACGAGTGTCCTACCGGATGCGCGACGGCGTGCTGCGCGATCTCGCCGAACTCGGCGAAGCGGAGCGGCGCTTCCTGTTCCGCACCGACTGGGGCTTTGTGCATCAAGACCCGGCGCAGGGATTGCGCATGGGCGTCTCGGCCGGCGCCAATGTCGGCGAGCAGTTGATGGCGGTCGGCTGGAATCACTACGGCCGTATCCGAGACACCGCATCGACCTGGCTCGATCGGGTCGAGATCGATGTCGGCCGCATCGACGATGCGCCGAAGACCTATTCCGGCGGCATGCGACAGCGGCTGCAGATCGCGCGCAACCTCGTCACCGAGCCGCGGCTGGTGTTCATGGACGAGCCGACCGGCGGCCTCGACGTCTCGGTGCAGGCACGCCTGCTCGACCTGATGCGCAATCTCGTCAGCGCGCTCGGCCTTGCCGCCATCGTCGTGACCCACGATCTCGCGGTCGCGCGCCTGCTGTCGCATCGCGTGATGGTGATGAAGGGCGGCCGCGTCATCGAGACCGGTCTCACTGACCAGGTGCTCGACGATCCGCGCGAGCCCTATACCCAACTGCTCGTTTCCTCGATACTTCCGCCATGAGCTTGCCAATGACCGCGATGATCGAACTTGCCAACGCCGAGAAGACCTTCACCATGCATCTGCAAGGCGGCGTCGAGCTGCCCGTGGTGCGCGGCGTCTCGTTCCACGCCGATCCCGGCGAATGCGTGGTGCTGTCGGGCCCGTCGGGCGCCGGCAAATCCTCGATCCTGAAGATGATCTTCGGCAATTACCGCTGCGACAGCGGCCGGATCGGCATCCGCCACCGCGGCAAGGTGGTCGACCTTGCGACCGCCGAGCCGCGCCAGGTGCTGAGCATCCGCCGCTCGACCATCGGCTATGTCAGCCAGTTTCTGCGCGCGGTGCCGCGGGTGGCGACGATCGACGTCGTCGCCGAGCCGTTGATCGTCAACGGCGTGGCGCGCGAGGAGGCCCGCGAACGCGCTGGACGCCTGTTGCGCCGGCTCAATATTCCGGAGCGGCTGTGGACGTTGCCGCCCTCGACCTTTTCCGGCGGCGAGCAGCAGCGCGTCAACATCGCACGCGGCTTCATCTCGGACCTGCCGATCCTGCTGCTGGACGAGCCGACCGCTTCGCTCGATGCGGCGAATCGCGCAGTGGTGGTCGAGCTGATTGCGGAGAAAAAGACCAAGGGCGTCGCAATGGTGGCGATTGTCCATGACGACGAAATCCGCCATCTGATTGCCGACCGTATCGTGGACGTGACCTCGTTCGCCGCTGCTGCCTGAAGGACTGTTTGAAATGACTGCCAAGCAAGACACCATCATCGGCAACGCCCGGCTGGTCCTCGCCGATCGCGTGATCGAGCAGGGCTGGGTCGCGATCGCAGATGGCAAGATCGCCGAGTTCGGCGAGGGCAGGGCGCCCGAGGCTGCCGAGGACGCCGGTGGCGATCTCGTGATGCCCGGACTGATCGAGCTGCACACTGACCATCTCGAGATGCACTACGTGCCGCGGCCGAAGGTGTTCTGGAATCCGGTCGCCGCCGTGATCTCGTATGACGGGCAGCTCGCGACCTCCGGCATCACCACGGTGCTGGATTCGCTGCGGGTCTGGCGCGAGGATGGCGCCGAGGACGTCGACGGCCGCGCCGGCGTGCTGGCCGCGGCGATCTCGGCGGCGCGCGAGGAGAACCTGCTGCGGGCCGATCACTTCCTGCATCTGCGCTGCGAGGTGCCGATGCCCGATGTCGTCGCCGAGGCCAAGGAGCTGATCGACCGGCCCGACGTGCGGCTGATGTCGCTGATGGATCATACACCGGGCCAGCGCCAGTTCCGCGACGAGGTCAAGCTGCGCGACTACTACCGCGGCAAGGGCGGCGGCATGACCGACGCCCAGCTCGACGTGCTGTTCGCCCGGCGCTTCGCTTATCAGAAGGAATATGCCGTAGCGAACACCCGCGCGATCGTCGCGCTGGCGCACGAGTATGGGATTCCGCTGGCGAGCCACGACGACACCACGGATGAAAACGTGGTCGACGCCGTCAACGACAAGGTCGCGGTCGCGGAATTCCCGACTACGATGGAAGCCGCGCGCGGGCTGCACGCCGCCGGCATCGACATCCTGATGGGCGCGCCGAACGTGGTGCGCGGCGGCTCGCACTCCGGCAACATCGCCGCCGTCGATCTCGCCAATGAGGGCATGCTCGATATCCTGTCGTCGGACTACATCCCGTCGAGCCTCTTGATGGCGGCGCTGCAACTGCCGCGGCATGTGCCGGCGATCGACCTCGCCGCCGCCGTCCGCACCGTGACCAAGACGCCGGCCGAGGCGGTTGGCCTGTCCGATCGCGGCGAGATCGCGGTCGGCAGGCGTGCCGACCTGATCCGCGTCCACGTCGCGCGCGATCTGCCGGTGGTGCGCAGCGTCTGGCGCGAGGGAGCCAGGGTCGCATGAGCGAAGTCCCTGCCGTCGCCGCGCAGCACGCCCCCGCGATCGGTCCCGGCCGGTTGATTCTGGTGGTCGGCCCGAGCGGCGCCGGCAAGGATACGCTGCTGGGGCTCGCGAAGGCGGCCTGCGCCGACGATTGCGACATCGTGTTTGCCCGCCGGCTGATCACCCGCCAGGCCTCGGCCTCGGAAGACAATGAAGAGGTCAGCGCGGAGACCTTCCAGCGTGCGGTGGGCGCCGGCGACTATGCCATGCACTGGGAAGCACATGGCCATCGCTACGCGCTGTCGCGCGCGATCAACGATGAGATCCGCGCCGGACGCACCGTGATCGCGAATGTCTCCCGCACGGTGATCGCGGCGGCGCGTCGCAACTATGCCAATGCCGTGGTGGTCTCGATCACGGCGCCGCCGGATGTGCTGGCGGCGCGGCTGGCCGCGCGGGCACGCAGCAGCGACGGTCTGCTCGCACAGCGGCTGGCCCGCACAGTCGACGAAAGCGCGTCGACGCCCGATTTCACCATCGTCAATTCCGGTACCGCCGAATATCACGCGCGACAGCTTGTCCGGATCATCAAGGGCGAGCGCTGGGACGAGTAGCACGAGACGACTGGCCACAAAGGAGAACAGCACGAATGTCGGTGATTTCCACGATCGAGCAACTTGAGGCGATCTACGGCTTCCCGAACGACGCGTCGACCGTGAAGGTCGCGGATCACGTGACGCCGCTCTATCGTGTGCTCATCGAGAAGTCGCCATTCGTGTCGCTTGCGACCTCGGGGCCCGAGGGGCTGGACTGCTCGCCGCGCGGCGACCTGCCGGGCTTCGTGCGCATCCATGATGCGAAGACGCTGATGATGCCGGATCGCCGCGGCAACAATCGCTGCGATTCGCTGCGCAATATCGTTCGCGATCCTCGCGTCGGGCTGTTATTCCTGATCCCGGGCTCGGGCAGCACGCTGCGCGTCAACGGCCGCGCCTATGTCTCGGCCGAGCCGGAGCTGCTGGCCTCCTTCAAGATGGAAGGCAAGGCCCCGCGCACGGTGATCGTGATGAATGTGGACGAAATCTATTTCCAGTGCGCCCGCGCGATCGTGCGCTCTGACCTCTGGAATCCGGACAAGCGGGTCGATCCGAAGGCCCTGCCGACGCCCGGCCAGATCCTCGCCGAGATGAGCGAGCACACGGTCGGCGGCGAGACTTACGATCGCGAATGGCCGGAGCGCGCGCGACAGACGATGTGGTGAGGCCTCTTCTCCCTCGCCCCGCACTCTTGTCCGCCGAAGCCCGCCTTCGGGCGAAGGCGGATGCGGGGTCGAGACGAGCGAAGCTCGCTCTTGGAGGGCAGGGGTGAGGGGTGGTGCCGCAAACGACAGTGAAATTTATGTTCGCGGAGAGTCGTCCTCACCCGAATTCGACCTCTCCCCGCAAGCGGGGCGAGGTGACTTTCGACGGCTTCGCCGATTCGTATGGCTATGCCTTCGCCTGCTCATCGAACGCCTTCAGCGACACTGCCGCGATCTCGCGCAGCGTGGTGCGGTCGGCGCCCGAAGAGGCCATCACGCACATGCCGGATGTCACCGCGGAGAGATAGCGGGCGAGCGTGACCGGATCGGCGTTTTCGCCGAGGTCGTGTTCGGCTTTGGCGCGGACAAAGCGGTCGCGCAACTGGTCTTCGGTGTGGGTGCGGCGCGCCGCCAGCTCGAACGGAACGTTTTCCGAGCCGGTGCCGCAGGCGAGGCCGCCCTGGACCAGCAGGCAGCCAGGCGGGTTGGCGGGGTCGGTCTGGGCGTCCGCGTGCTCCATCAGGAATCGCTCGGCCACCTCGCGGGCACTTGAGGCGCCCAGAACCTTTTCCATCCAGGCGTCGCGCTTTTCCGAGTAGCGGTCGAGCGCGGCCTTCAGCAGGCCTTCCTTGCTGCCGAAGGCAGCGTAGAGGCTCGGCGGATTGATATTCATCGCCTCGGTGAGCTGGGCGATCGTGGTCCCCTCGTAACCGTGGCGCCAGAACACGTCCATGGCCCGGTCCAAAGCGGCGTCCGCGTCGAAGGCGCGGGGGCGTCCCATTCCCATTTTTGCTTGCTCCGTAAGCCGGGTGCCGCTTCTATGACGGATTGTCCCTAGCTTATCCTCTTGTTGCACGTGATGTTTTTCCGCGTCTTCCCATTTCCCCACGAATGAGATAATAAATTCATAGTGCTCGATACATAAGTATCTTGCGAACCGGCGTCCAGCTCCACATTTGTAGCGAACACTACAGATCTCTGGAGCGCGTGAATGCCCTCGTCAACCCAATATCCCGTTTCCGGCCGTTTCCGACGCATCGTCGGCGGTGTCGTGATCCTCGGCGCCCTCGCGGTGGCCGGTTCGCTCGCGACCGGCCACTATTTCCACGCGGCGCAGGCGACCGCGGCCGCCGCCCCTGAGCCGGCGGTGCCGGTGACCGTCGCCGTGATCCAGCCGCGGCCGACCACCCTGTTCGATGACTTCTCGGGCCGGCTCGAGGCCGTCGACCGCGTCCAACTGCGGCCGCGGGTGGCGGGTGCGATCCTTTCGACCAACTTCACCGAGGGCGCACTGGTGAAGTCCGGCGACATCCTGTTCAAGATTGACCCCGCGCCTTACGCGGCCGAGGTCGACCGGGCCCAGGCGCAGCTCGAGGCGGCCAAGGCCCGCGTAGTGTTCACCACGAGTGAAGTCGAACGCGGTGCACAGCTGGTCGGCAACAACATCGTCACCAAGCGTGACTTCGACCAGCGCGACAACGCCAATCGCGAGGCGATCGCCAACGTCAAGGCCGCCGAAGCCGCGTTGCAGACCGCAAAGCTCAACCTCGACTACACCGAGGTTCGCGCACCGGTCGACGGCCGGGTCGGCAGGATCGAGGTCACCGTCGGCAATCTGGTTGCGGCGGGCACCTCGTCGCCGGTCCTGACCTCGCTGGTCTCGGTCAATCCGATCTATGCGAGCTTCGATGCCGATGAGGAGGTCGTGCTGCGCGCGCTGAACTCGATCGCGGACGCGTCCGGCAAGCGCGGCAATCTCGATCAGATCCCGGTCGACATGGTGACGTCGGGCGGCCTCAGCGCCAAGGGCCACATTCAGCTGATCGACAACCAGGTCAACGGGCAGAGCGGCACCATCCGCGTCCGCGCCGTGTTCAAGAACGAAGACGGCCGGCTGATCCCGGGACAGTTCGCCCGTGTACGCATGGGCCAGCCCAAGCAGCAGACGCTGGTGCTGGTCGACGAGCGCGCCGTCGGCACCGACCAGGACAAGAAGTTCGTCATGCTGGTCGGCGACGACAGCCGCGCGGTCTATCGCTCCGTCACGCTCGGCAGTGCGGTCGATGGCCTGCGGATCGTCACCGCCGGCCTGAAATCCGGCGACCGCATCGTCGTCAACGGCCTGCAGCGCGTGCGCCCCGGCGCACTTCTGAAGATGGAAGTCGCCGAAATGGGCGCGCGCGGCATGCAGCAGGCATCTACCGAAACCAACCAGCACGTCGTGCAGCGCTAGGCGCTGCACGCGGGGGCGGAGCCATGAATCTCTCGAAATTCTTCATCGACCGGCCGATCTTCGCCGGCGTGCTATCGATCCTGATCTTCCTGGCCGGCCTGATCTCGTTGCTGGCGATGCCGATCTCGGAATATCCCGACGTGGTGCCGCCGTCGGTCGTGGTGCGCGCGACCTATCCCGGCGCCAATCCGAAGGTGATTGCCGAGACGGTCGCAACGCCGATCGAGGAGCAGATCAACGGCGTCGAGGGCATGCTCTATATGTCGAGCCAGGCGACCACCGACGGCGCGATGACGCTGACGGTGACGTTCCGGCTCGGCACCGACCCCGACAAGGCGACCCAGCTGGTGCAGAACCGCGTGCAGCAGGCCGAGCCCCGCCTGCCGGCCGTGGTGCGCCAGCTCGGCATCATCACCAAGAAGAGCTCGCCCGACCTCACCATGGTCGTGCATCTGCTGTCGCCGAACAACCGCTACGACATGACGTATCTGCGCAACTACGCCGTGCTCAACGTCAAGGACCGGCTGGCGCGGATCGACGGCGTCGGCGACGTCCAGCTCTACGGCGCCGGCGACTATTCGATGCGGGTCTGGGTCGACCCGCAGAAGGCCGCCGAACATGCGCTGACCGCAAGCGACGTGGTGCGCGCGATCCAGGCCCAGAACGTCGAGGCCGCGGCCGGCGTGGTCGGCTCCTCGCCCAGCGTCAAGGGCCTCGACCTCCAGCTTTCCGTCAACGCCGAGGGACGGCTGTCGACTGAAGAGCAGTTCGGCGACATCGTGGTGAAGACCGGCTCTAGCGGCGAGGTGGTGCGGCTGCGCGACGTCGCGCGGATCGAGCTCGGCGCCTCCGAATACGGCCTGCGCTCGCTGCTCGACAACAAGCAGGCAGTCGCGATCCCGATCTTCCAGGCGCCGGGTTCGAACGCGCTGGAGATCTCCGACCATGTTCGCGCCACCATGGCCGAGATCAAGAAGAACATGCCGGAAGGCGTGTCGTACCAGATCGTCTACGATCCGACGCAATTCGTGCGCTCCTCGATCGAGGCCGTCATCCATACGCTGCTCGAGGCGATCGCGCTCGTCGTGCTGGTCGTGATCTTGTTCCTGCAGACCTGGCGCGCCTCGATCATCCCCTTGATCGCGGTCCCGGTGTCGATCGTCGGCACCTTCGCGGTGATGCATGTGTTCGGCTTCTCGATCAACGCGCTCAGCCTGTTCGGCCTGGTGCTGGCGATCGGCATCGTGGTCGACGACGCCATCGTCGTGGTCGAGAACGTCGAGCGCAACATCGAATCCGGCCTGTCGCCGCGCGATGCCACCAACCAGGCGATGCGCGAAGTGTCCGGCCCGATCATCGCGATCGCGCTGGTGCTGATCGCGGTGTTCGTGCCGCTGGCCTTCATCTCCGGCCTCACCGGACAGTTCTACAAGCAGTTCGCGCTGACGATTGCGATCTCGACCGTGATCTCCGCGATCAACTCGCTGACGCTTTCGCCGGCGCTGTCGGCGCTGCTCTTGAAGGGACATGACGAGCCGAAGGATTGGCTGACCCGAGGCATGGAAAAGTCGCTGGGCTGGTTCTTCCGCGGCTTCAACAAGGTCTTCACCAAGTCGTCGGAGAACTACGGCAGGACCGTAACCAAGGTGATCTATGGCAAGGCCGTGGTGATCGGCCTCTATGTGCTGCTGATCGGCCTGACCGGCGTGCTGTTCAAGCAGGTGCCGAGCGGCTTCGTGCCCGGGCAGGACAAGCAGTACCTGGTCGGCTTCGCCCGGCTGCCCGACGGCGCCACGCTCGACCGCACCGAGGAAGTGATCCGCAAGATGAGCGACATCGCCCTGACCCAGCCGGGTGTCGAGAGCTCGGTGGCATTTCCCGGCCTGTCGATCTCCGGCTTCACCAACTCGTCCAACGCCGGCATCGTGTTCTCGACCCTGAAGCCGTTCGACGAACGCAAGGATCCGTCGCTGAGCGGTCCGGCGATCGCGGCGGCGCTCAACAAGAAGTATGCCGGCATCCAGGATGCCTTCATCGCGATGTTCCCGCCGCCGCCGGTCAACGGCCTCGGCACCATCGGCGGCTTCAAGCTGCAGATCGAGGACCGTGCAGGCCTCGGCTATGAGGCGCTGAACGATGCGACCAAGGCCTTCATGACGGCGATGCAGAAGGCGCCGGAGATCGCCGGCGTGTTCTCGAGCTTCCAGGTCAACGTGCCGCAGCTGTTCGCCGACATCGACCGCACCAAGGCGTTGCAGCTCGGCGTGCCGGTCACGGAGGTCTTCAACACGTTGCAGATCTATCTCGGGTCCTACTATGTCAACGACTTCAACAAATTCGGCCGCACCTATTCGGTCTATGTACAGGCGGACGCGCCGTTCCGTGCGCGTGCCGACGACATCAGGCAGTTGAAGGTGCGTTCGTCGTCCGGAGACATGGTGCCGCTGTCGGCGCTGTTGAAGGTCCGGCAGAGCGCAGGTCCGGAGCGCGCGATCCGCTACAACGGCTTCCTGTCGTCGGACATCAACGCCGCCGCGGCGCCGGGCTTTTCGTCCGGCCAGGCGCAGGAGGCGGCAACCCGAATCGCGGCCGAAACGCTGCCGCCGGGCTTTGCCTTCGAATGGACCGACCTGACCTATCAGGAGTTCATCGCCGGCAATTCCGGGCTCTGGGTGTTTCCGCTCGCGATCCTGCTGGTGTTCCTGGTGCTCGCCGCGCTCTATGAGAGCCTGGCGCTGCCGCTCTCGATCATCATGATCGTGCCGATGGGCCTGTTGGCCGCGATGTTCGGCGTCTGGCTGTCGAAGGGTGACAACAACGTCTTCACCCAGATCGGCCTGATCGTGCTGGTCGGATTGTCGGCCAAGAACGCCATCCTGATCGTCGAATTCGCGCGCGAGCTCGAATTCGCCGGGCGCTCGCCGATCCGCGCCGCGATCGAGGCCAGCCGCTTAAGGCTGCGGCCGATCCTGATGACGTCGATGGCGTTCATCATGGGCGTGCTGCCGCTGGTGCTGTCGACCGGCGCGGGCTCGGAGATGCGGCGCGCGATGGGCGTCGCGGTGTTCTCCGGCATGATCGGCGTCACCGTGTTCGGCCTGTTCCTGACGCCGGTGTTCTATGTGCTGCTGCGCACTGTCACCGGCATGAAGCCACTGACGCAGCATGGTGAGGCGACCATCCCTGGAAAAGCACACGCGGCATGATGCCGCGTGCGTGTAAGCCTCGTGTCAGTTTGAAGAGGATCAGGCTGCGATATCCAGCAGCAGAAGTGACGAACCGCGGACCAGCACCTTGCGGCCCGCGGGCGTCAGCTCAAACGAATCGCCGCGCACGGCGACATAACCGAGCGTGATCAGGCTCTCGACGGCGAACCGGTTCAGCCGTGAAGGGTTCGCTGCGGGAGCCCGCAGCGCTTTCAGCGCATCCCACTGATCGGGTCTGAGTTCGAATTCTTCGCTCATTGGTCCAGGCACTCCAGAAGTTCTTGGCGTGCGAGATACAGAGCGCAGATGAATTTCGTGCGACCACAACGAGTCAGGATTTCGATTTATGTGGACGCGTCGTCACATCGCCGTGTCATTGGAATACTTCAATTTTTTCGAATCATTGCGGCGCAACAACGCGTGATGTCGTCACAGAGATTAACCGCACACCGTCATACAGGTTAATCGTCTCGATTAACCGGCCGGATTTTTCGCTATCCGTTAACCGCGCCGCACACTTGCCCCGCCATCGACCGGCAACGTCACACCGGTGACGAAATTCGCCTCATCGGAGGCGAGAAACAGCGCGGCATTGGCGACATCCCAGCCGGTGCCCATCTTGTGGCGCAGCGGCACCTTGCTGTCGCGTTCGGCCTCGACCTCGGCGCGGCTCTTCTTGAATTCGCGTGCGCGCGTGTCCACCGCCATCGGTGTGTTCATCAATCCCGGCAGGATCACGTTGGCGCGAATGCCATATTGCGCATTCTGGTAGGCGAGCTGCTCGGTGAAGGCGATCATCGCCGATTTGGTCGCCTTGTAGGCGACGTAAGGATAGGTCGTGATCGCGGCCATCGACGAGATGTTGATGATCGAGCCGCGCTGCTGCTGGCGCATGATCGGGATCACATGCTTGGCGGCGAGGATGCAGCTCTTCAGATTGATCGCCACGCAGCGGTCGAACGCCTCCTCGGTGATGTCGAGCAGCTCGGCGTCGCCACCGGAAAGGCTGACGCCGACATTGTTGTGCAGGATATCGACGCTGCCCCAGCGGCCATGCGCATCCGCCACCATCGCCTTGATGTCGGCATTCTTGGTGACGTCGGCCTTGAAGGCAACCGAAGTGCCGCCGTTGGCCACGATCAGGTCGACGGTTTCCTGCGCCGATGCCAGGTTGTGATCGACGCACAGCACCTTGGCGCCTTCGCGGGCGAAGGTCAGCGCGGTGGCGCGGCCGTTGCCGATGCCCTCGCCGGGGCTCTGGCCGGCGCCGACGACGATGGCGACGCGATCTTTGAGGCGCATCTCACTTCACTCCCGGGATCGGGTACTGCTGCAGTACCTCTTTGTAGCTTGGCTCGTTGTCGATCTGCATGGTGGCGAGCACGCGCACCACGGCGCAGTAGAACGCGATGGTCAGCACCAGGTCGGTCATGTGCTCGTCGGACAGCTCTCGCTTGATCTCGGCGAAGGTCGCCTCCAACATCGCGAGCTGGCGCACCATCTCGCGGGCCCCCTTGAGGATTGCCTTCGCCAGCGGCTCGAGCCTTGACGGCTTGCCCTCAGTCTCGGCGATCAGGCCCTGGATGTCGTCGTCGGTGACGCCGAACTCCTTGCCGATCTTCACATGGTGGGTGAACTCGTATTCCGACTTCTCGAGCCAGCCGACTTGCAGGATCGCGAGCTCGCGCAGCCGCGGGTCGAGCTTGCTCTTGAAGCGGATGTAGCCGCCGATCCCGTTGAACGCGCGCGCCATGTCCGGCGAATTGACCAGCAGCTTGTGCAGATTGGTGTTGCGCTTGAGCATGTCGCGATATTCGGGGGCGACCTGATCGGCTTCGAGATAGGGCAGGCGGGCCATTGTTGTTGTCCTTGATTCGGCGGCTTGCGGAAGGGGCGGCTGTCGCTTCAGCCGTAGAGGGCTTTGTGCTCGCGCTCGTAGTTGGCGTAGGAGTCCTTCATGCTGGCGCCGTTCAGCAGCATGGTGGCGACCACGGCGCCATCGGCATCGAACACGGTCGAGCGCACCCACATGCTCTCGGTGCGCTTGCTCCCCGACAGCGCCACCACCTCGCGTTCGACCCAATAGGTCTCGCCCGGGAATAGCGGCCCGCGCACAAGCCGGATCTCCTGATCGGCGAACAGCCCGACCGCCGGGCCACGGACCGGCAGCCGGTCCTCGCGCGCGCGGTACTGGAACAGCACGCTCAGCATCTCCATCGGGATGATTGCGCGGCCCCAGGGATTGTGCTCGAGCGAATAATAGTCCGAAGGCTCGGTGATCACCTTGAGCTTGTCGGCCAGCGAGAACGGATAGAGATCGCCCATGTTCTGGTCGAAATCCATCTTGATCGCCTGCCGGGGCGTCTTCATGCCGACCTTGATGTCGGCGAGGATCACGGGATCGGTCAGCGGCTTCAATTCGCCGAGCCTGCGGGCGAGTGCGGTTTCCTTACCGTCGCGGTCGATCGAGGCGGTGCCGCGCAGGATCTCGGTGCCGTCGCGCTTGATCATCCCGATGGTGCATACGGTCTGGCCCGGCTTCGGCTTCTCGATCTGGGCCTGCACCTCTTCGCCTTCGAACACCGGGTTGCGGTAATGCGCCGACAGGCATCCGGTCATGAACCAGGCCCGGCCCCAGATCCGCTCGCACAGCGGCGCGAACTGGCTGAAATGGGTCGGTCCTTCGATGGTGCCGCCGCGGAAACCGAGCTTCTGCGCAGTTGCATCGTCGTGGATCGAAGCGTGGGAGTCGTAGGTCTGGGCCTGCAGCATCTGCTTCGGGCTGCGCCAGGGACCCACCAGCAGATTGCCGTTCTCCACGATTTCGGTCGTGAACGCGGATTCGACTTTAATCATCCTTGGTCTCCCTTTGCGCGCCACCGTTTCAAAGATGCCGGGGTTCGGCAAGGCCTCGCAGAGCAACAAGGCCTCGCAGAGCAAACAAGGCCTTGCCTCCGCAATACGAGATATGTCCTGCGGCCATGGAACGGGGCTGTTCATGCATAACAAAATCAGTGCATGCTGATGCATGATCATGGGCAAGACAATGAGACCGGTTCGGACCGGCGTGACCTGATCGGCGGGGAGCCTGAAACTGATGGCGTTGATGGAAGTTGGACTGGACGACAAGTACCGGTTGGATACCAAACGAATCTTCCTCTCCGGTACCCAGGCTCTGGTCCGATTGCCCATGTTGCAGCGCGAACGCGACCGCGCGCACGGGCTGAACACCGCCGGTTTCATCTCCGGTTACCGCGGCTCGCCGCTCGGCATGTATGACCACGCGCTGTGGCGGGCGAAGTCGTTCCTCAAAGAGCACGATATCGCCTTCGTTCCCGGCCTCAACGAGGACCTGGCGGCGACTGCGGTGTGGGGCAGCCAGCAGGTCGGCATGTTCCCCGGCGCCAAGGTCGATGGCGTGTTCGGCATCTGGTACGGCAAGGGCCCCGGCGTCGACCGCTCGCTCGATGCGCTCAAGCACGCCAATTCCGCCGGCACCTCGCCGAATGGCGGCGTGATCGCGCTCGCCGGCGACGACCATGGCTGCCAGTCCTCGACGCTCGCACACCAGAGCGAGCAGGTGTTCGCCTCGGCGCTGATGCCGGTGGTCAATCCGGCAACGCTGCAGGACTATCTCGACCTCGGCATCCTCGGCTTTGCGCTGTCGCGCTATTCCGGCTGCTGGGTCGGCTTCAAGGCGATCTCCGAGACCGTCGAAAGTTCGGCCTCGATCGTCAGCGATCCCGATCGCATCAAGATCATCATGCCCGACGATTTCGAAATGCCGCCGGGCGGGCTCTCGATCCGCTGGCCGGATCCGCCGCTGGAGGCCGAGCGCAGGCTGCACGGGCCCAAGATGGAGGCGGTCGCGGCGTTCGCCCGCGCCAACCGGTTCGACCGCATCGTGCTGGATTCCAAGCCGGCGCGGCTCGGCATCATGGCGACCGGCAAGGCCTATCTCGACCTGCGTCAGGCGCTCGCCGATCTCGGCATCACCGATGCCGATGCGCAGGCGCTGGGCGTGCGCATCTACAAGGTGGCGCTGACCTGGCCACTGGAAGCGCGCGGCGCGCGCGATTTCGCCGAAGGCTTGCAGGACGTGCTTGTCGTCGAGGAGAAGCGTGGCTTCATCGAGGATCAGCTGGTCCGCATCCTCTACAACATGGACGCATCGAAGCGTCCGTCGGTGGTGGGCAAGCGCGACGAGAGCGGCGCACCGCTGCTGCCGAGCGAGGGCGAACTGACGCCGACCATGGTGGCTGCCGCCGTCGTCGCACGTCTGCGCAGGCTCGGCCATCACAGCCCGCTGCTGGAGCAGCGTCTGGCAAAGCTCGAGGCGTTCGATCGCCCGGCCGAAGGCACCGGCACGGCGAAGCTGCAGCGTACGCCGTATTTCTGCTCGGGCTGCCCGCACAACTCGTCGACCAAGATTCCCGAAGGCAGCCGCGCCATGGCCGGCATCGGCTGTCACGGCATGGCGTTGTCGGTACCGAACCGCAACACCCAGACCATCTCGCACATGGGTGCGGAGGGCGTGAGCTGGATCGGGCAGGCGCCGTTCACCAGTGAACAGCACGTGTTCCAGAATCTCGGCGACGGCACCTATACGCATTCCGGCTTGCTGGCGCTGCGCGCGGCGGCCGCGGCCGGCGTCAACATCACCTACAAGATCCTCTACAACGACGCGGTCGCGATGACCGGCGGCCAGCCCGCGGAGGGCGGCTTCACGGTGGCGCAGATCGCGCATCAGGTCTGGGCCGAGGGCACCAAGAAACTTGCGATCGTCTCCGACGATCCGGACAAGTATCCCGCCAACTATTTCCCGTCCGGCGCCACCATCCATCATCGCCGCGAGCTCGATGCCGTACAGCGCACCTTGCGCGAGATCGAGGGCCTCACCGTCCTGATCTACGACCAGACCTGCGCTGCCGAGAAGCGCCGCCGCCGCAAGCGCGGGCTGTTTCCCGATCCGGCCAAGCGTGTCTTCATCAACGAGCGGGTCTGCGAAGGCTGCGGTGACTGCTCGATGGCGTCGAACTGCGTCTCGGTGCAGCCGCTGGAGACCGAGCTCGGCCGCAAGCGCCGCATCGACCAGTCGAACTGCAACAAGGATTTCTCCTGCATCGAGGGCTTCTGCCCGAGCTTCGTGATGGTGCAGGATCCCAAGCTGCGCAAGGCCGACCGCACCGCCGCCGATCCCAAGGCGCTGTTCGCGGACCTGCCGGCGCCGCCCGCGGCCGCGCTGAGCAGCCCCTACAACATCCTGATTACCGGCATCGGCGGCACCGGCGTCATCACCATCGGCGCGCTGCTCGGCATGGCCGCACATGTCGAGGGGCTTGCCTGCTCGACGCTCGACTTCACCGGCCTGTCGCAGAAGAACGGCGCGGTCATGAGCCATGTCCGGCTGGCACCCACGTCCGACATGCTGACCACGGTCCGTATCGCGCCGGGCAATGCCAATCTGATCCTCGGCTGCGATCTCGTCGTCGCCACCAGCGTGCCGGCGCTGAGCCGGGCCGAGCGCGGCGTCACCCGCGCCGTCGTCAACGCCGATCTGCTGCCGACCGCGAGCTTCGTGATCGATCCCGATATCGATTTCGAGGCCAGCTCGATGCGCGATGCGCTGAACGGCGCGGTGCGGCCCGACGATCTCGACATCCTCGATGCCACCGGGCTTGCCACCGCGCTGATGGGCGACAGCATCGCGACCAACGCCTTCATGCTCGGCTTTGCGTTCCAGCGTGGCGCGATCCCGCTGTCGCTCGAGGCTATCCTGAAGGCGATCGAGCTCAATGGCGCCGCGATCGAGATGAACAAGACCGCGTTCTCGTGGGGCCGGCTTGCCGCGCATGATCTGCAGCGCGTGGTCAGCGCCGCGCGCTTCAAGAACGCAGGCACAGCGCCGGCGAAGAAGACGCTCGACGAGGCGATCGCGTTCCGCGCAAAATTCCTCACCGACTATCAGGACGCGGCCTACGCCAAGCGCTATCTCGACGACGTCGCGCGCGTCCGCTCCGCCGAAGCCGCGGCAGCGCCGGGATCGCAGGATCTGACCGAAGCCTTCGCGAAGGGCCTGTTCAAGCTGATGGCCTACAAGGACGAATACGAGGTCGCGCGGCTCTATTCGGATGGCGAGTTCAGCAAGGCCTTGAGGGAGCAGTTCGAGGGCAATTCCGGTCTGAAGGTCCTGCTGGCGCCGCCGTTGCTGGCGCAGCGCGATCCCGTCACCGGGCGTTTGCAGAAGCGCGAGTTCGGGCCGTGGATCTTCAAGGCGTTCGGCCTGCTGGCGGGATTGAAGGGCCTGCGCGGCACCGCGTTCGACATCTTCGGCTACACCGCCGAGCGCAAGATGGAGCGCGCGCTGCCGGTGGATTATTCCGCGATGATCCTGCGTCATGTCGACGGCAAGAAGCCGCTCGACTTGCCGCGTCTGGTGGCGCTGGCGAAGGCTGCGGACCTCGTCCGCGGCTACGGCCACATCAAGGAAGGCAACGTCGCCCGCTACCGCACCGAATGTGCGCGGCTGGAGCGCGCGATCGGCCAGCCGCTGGCCCAGGCGGCGGAGTAGGGCAGAGCGTTTTCCCCGTTCCGATCCCATTGGAACGGGGCTCCAGGTGGTGGGCGGCGGAACTTTCCGCGGCCGCCTTGGTTGACCGGTAACCCTGCCCGCGATCCGCGGCTGGATTCGCGCGGCCGGGTTCCTACATAACGGCTGTTCTGTTCGAGTGATTTCAGGAGGCCCTTTGATGGTCCTGAAAAACGCGTTTGTTGCAACTGTTTGCACCGCGTACCTGGCCGCTTATCTGGCGTTGGGTGGCGCGCCGTTGGCTGACGAGTACCGTCCGAGCGAGTTCTTCAGTCTCGACCTCTCTCAGGCCGTGCTGTCGCCGAAGCCGCTTGGCCCGCCGGCGCAGTTCGAGCCGGTTCCGGTCGAGGCGAAGACCGATCGTAGCCCGGATCAGCACGCCAATGTCGAGCCGCAGGTCGAGCAGCCCAGGGTCGAGCCGCAGAAGGCGGTGCGCACGACCAAGGTGACGGCGCCGCATGAGCGCAAGCGCGCGGTCGCGCGCGTCCCCGCCCGCGCCAAGCTCGCCCGGCGCCACTCGAATCCGCTCGATGCGGAAGCCCGCGACACCAGGATCCAGACCTGGCCGTGCCGCACCGGCGGCATCTGCAACTGGCAGCGGTGAGGGCGGCGCTACGTCTTTGCTCTGATCCGCGCAGCAAGCGAAACCCGTCATCCTGAGGTGGCCGCTTCTTCGGCGGCCCTCGAAGGATCGACGGCCACAGGCGGGCCGTGCATCCTTCGAGGCTCGCTCCGCTCGCACCTCCAGCGACAAAGGCGAAGCCTTTGCGCGGGGATGACGGGCATGGCTTTGAGTGCGCGGTATTCGACACCGTTCCGTGATCCATCCCCCGAGTCATCCCGCCGTCGCAAAACCGTCGGCGCGGAGTCAAGAAACCGTAAGAGCGGAGTCAAACGGCGCAGGCAAAACCTTCGTTGCGATTCGACGAAGGTTATTCGATGCCGACAGCGATCTCCGCGAGGGGGCGAGGCCTCACAAGGCGTCAGCTTCTGGTGCGCTCGGCATCGACGGCCGCGCTGGCGGGATTGGGCGCGCTGGCAAAGCCATATCTGAGCCGCGCGGCGGATCGGCCCGCGATCGCGGGCATCCAGTCCGGCGACGTCGCCAGCGATTCCGCTGTGATCTGGGCCCGCGCCGACCGCGCCGCGCGCATGCATATCGAATGCGCCGCGGTCGAGAGCTTCGCCACCATCCTGCGCGCCGCGTCCGCCGATGCACTGCCCGAGCGCGACTTCACCGCAAAGCTGCTGCTCGATGGCCTGCCGCCGGGACAAGATCTGTACTACCGAGTCCGCTTCGAGGATCGCGACGGCATCGCCGGCGAAAGCCGCGTCGGCCATTTCCGCACCGCGCCGGTCGACCGCCGCTCGGTCTCGTTCGTCTGGTCGGGCGACGTGGTCGGGCAGGGCTGGGGCATCGACCCCGCGCGCGGCGGCCTGCGCAGCTACCGCACCATGCTGAACGAGCGGCCGGATTTCTTCATCCATTCCGGCGACCACATCTATGCCGATTGCACGGTGCCGTCGGAGCAGGCGCTGCCGAACGGCGAGATCTGGCGCAACATCGTCACCGAGGAGAAATCCGTCGTCGCGCACAGCATCGAAGAATTTCGCGGCAACTACAAATACAACTGGCTCGACGAGAATTTCCGCGCCTTCCATGCCGAGGTGCCGATGTTTGCGCAGTGGGACGACCACGAGGTCGCCGACGACTGGTCGCCGATCGGCACCGCTGATGCGACCGGCTACGATACGGACGGCAGCTCGCGCCTGGTGGCGCGGGCACGCCGCGCCTTCCACGAATTCATGCCGATGCGGCTGATGCCGGAGCGCGACGGCCGGGTCTATCGCAAGATCCCCTATGGGCCGCTGCTCGACGTCTTCATCATCGACATGCGCTCCTACCGCGATTCCAGCTGGAATAAGCAGGGCGATCCGGACCAGGCGTTCATCCTTGGCGCGAGCCAGCTCGCCTGGCTGAAGCGGGAGCTGGTGGCGTCGGATGCCGTCTGGAAGGTGATCGCCGCGGATCTGCCGATCGGCCTCGTCAGCCTGGATGCCGTGGCGCTCGGCGACGGGCCGCCCGAGCGGCGCGAGCACGAGATCGCCGATTTGCTGTCCTTCATGAAGCGCGCCGGCATCCGCAACACGGTGTGGCTCACCGCCGACATGCACTACACCGCCGCGCATCATTATGATCCGAACCGCGCGGTGTTCCAGGAGTTCGAGCCGTTCTGGGAATTCGTCTCCGGTCCGCTGCATGCCGGCACCTGGTCGCCGGGCGAGCTCGACAACACTTTTGGCCCGAAGGCGATGTACCAGAAGGGCTGCCCGGCCGAGCAGGGCGACAATCTCGCTCCGTGTTTCGGCCTGCAATTTTTCGGCCGCGTCGACATCGACGGCAAGACCGGCGTGATGAAAGTGACGCTGAAGGACGTCGACAACCACGATCTCTGGTCGGTCGACATCGAGCCGCGTCCGGATGCGCGGCCCGGCCAGATCATGGCACAGCATATCTGAGCCGATCAAAGCCGTCGCGACATCTTGATTGCGGGCGCCTTGCCCGAAGGGCCGGTTTGCGGGCAGACTGGGCTTGGCAGTTCTGCCAATTTCATTCCTTAAAGCCGATTTACTGGCGTGACGTCGTCGATGACATCGGCGTCCCACGCGTCAGGAGCTATCCATGGACAATCTGCAGACACAGGGCATCAGCCTGCCGCAGCTCGGGCTCGGCACTTTCCGCATGCAGGGCGATGCCTGCCGTGCGGCGGTCGAGAGCGCGCTCGGGCTCGGTTACCGGCACATCGACACCGCCGAGATGTACGGCAATGAGGAGGCGATCGGGGCCGCGATCGCGGAATCGAAGGTCGCGCGCAAGGACCTGCATGTGACCACCAAGGTCTGGCACGAGAATTTGGCGCCGGATGCGATCCGGACAGCGTTCGACACCAGCCTGAAGAAGCTGCGGCTCGGCCACGTGGACCTCTATCTGGTGCACTGGCCGTCGCGCAGCATGAAACTGCCGGCCGTGTTCGAGACGCTGATGCAGTTGAAGGAGGAGGGCCGCACCCGCGCGATCGGCGTCGCCAATTTTACCACCGCGCTGCTCAAGACCGTGGTCGAGGACATCAAGGCGCCGATCGCCTGTAACCAGGTCGAGTATCACGCGATGCTGGACCAGGCGCCGGTGCGGAAATATCTCGCGGCGAAATCGATCCCGCTGGTGGCCTATTGCCCGCTGGCGCAGGGCCGTTTCGCGACCGACGAGACGCTGGCGAAAATCGGTAGCAAGCACAATGCAACGGCAGCGCAGGTGGCGCTGAAATGGCTGCTCGACCAGGACGGTGTTGCGGCGATTCCGAAAGCCTCGCGCGCCGAGAGTCAAAAGGCCAATCTCGACGCGCTGAAAGTCAAGCTCGACGACGACGACCGCAAGGCGATCGCCGGGCTGCGCAAGGACATGCGCTGCGTCAATCCGGGCTTTGCACCGGCGTGGGACTGAATCCTGCCAGTACCGGATCAGGGCGCAGAACGAGAAAATGGCTCCGCGAGGAGCCATTTTCCGTTGTGTCGGTCTTTCGTATGTGCCGGTGCTTAGTAACGATCCCGCCTGATCACCACGGTGCGGTCATGGTCGTGATGCCAGCCGCGATGCCAGCCACGGTCATGGCGCATCTCCGCCCGCGCGCCCCAGCCACGATCCCAGTGGTGATGGCCGCGCTTGATCACGACGGTCTCGGCGCTCGCGATCGACGGAACGGCCACTGCAAGCGTACCAATCGCCGCAAGAACAAAACCAATCTTTTTCATCTCATCCTCCTCAAATGATGCGAGGAGGCAACCGTGCAGGCATCGAAACGTTCCTCAGAAACCGGCGGAGTTTTCTGAACGGTTGTTCAGGCGGTCTTGCCTAACCGCTGCGCCCGACGCATCATCGCGCTACAAAAATCAATGTTCGGGGGGACGTTGCCATGGGCGAATTTTCACGCCGGGATTTCTTGAAAGGTACGGGATCGGTCGCCGCTGCTGTCATCGCAAGGCCGGCCGCTGCGGCGATGGGGCCGGACGACAAGTTCGACCTCGTCATCAAGAGCGGCGACGTGATCGATCCGAGCCAATCGCTGCGCGGCAAGCACGACATCGGCATCCGCTGGGGCCTGATCGAGGCGATCGAAGAGGAGATCCCGGCGGCGCGCGCCGCCAAGACCATCGACGCGTCGGGCAAACTCGTGATGCCGGGCCTCGTCGATCTGCACTGCCACGTCTATCCGTATGGATCGGCGATCGGTATTCCCGCCGACGAGCTGGTGCAATTCCAAGGCACCACGACCGTCGTCTCGGCCGGCGATGCCGGCGTCAACAATCTCGCGGCGCTGCGACGCTTCATTGTGGCGCAGTCGCGGACGCGGATCTACGCCTTCCTCCATATCGCCAACAACGGCCTGTCGGCGTTCCCGGTGGCCGAACTCTACAACATCGACAACGCCCAGGTCGAAGCCTGCGCGATGGCGCTCGCCGAGAACCCGGACTTCCTGATCGGGGTCAAGGTGCGGATGTCCGAGAACGTCATCTTCAAGCATGGCATCGAGCCGCTGAAGCGCGGCATCCAGGCCTGCGAGATGTGCGGCTGGCCGGCGCGGATGATGGTGCATATCGGCGGCGTCGAGACCAGGGAGTTGATGTCCGACATCCTCGATCTGCTGCGGCCGGGCGATATCCTGACCCACGCCTATTCCGGCGCCCCGAACATGTCCGGCGCCTTCACCAACATCGTGCAGGACGGCAAGCTGCTGCCGGCGGCGCTCGCGGCCAAGCAGCGCGGCGTGCTGTTCGATGTCGGCCACGGCGGCGGCAGCTTCGATTTCACGGTGGCCGAGATCGCGATCCCCGCCGGCTGCACGCCCGACACGATCTCCTCGGATATCCACGTCTTCTCCGGCAATTCGCCCGGCATCCCGTTCCTGCCGAACGTGATGAGCAAGTTCCTGGCGATGGGCTCCTCGCTGGATCAGGTGGTGGCGATGGCGACCTCGGTGCCGGCGCGGATCATCAACCGCACCCCGAAGATCGGCACCTTGCAGCGCGGTGCGCCCGGCGATGTCGCGATCATGGATCTCATCGAAGGCCCGGTCACCTTCGTCGACACCCGCAACAACAAGCGCGATGGCAATCTGCAGCTGAAGCCGGTGCAGACCGTGGTCAACGGCGTGCCGTTCGGCCGGCCCTATCAGGCGCCATTTTCGGTGCGATAAGTGGCAGGCCCCGCCGATTTCCTGTCATTGATCCGCGTCAAGGACAGGAAATCC
Organism: Bradyrhizobium sp. C9; assembly: GCF_002532045.1. Classification (GTDB taxonomy): domain Bacteria; phylum Pseudomonadota; class Alphaproteobacteria; order Rhizobiales; family Xanthobacteraceae; genus Bradyrhizobium. The sequence goes on from NZ_NWTG01000001.1 coordinate 288,857, forward strand.
CGCTCGTCGATGATGAGCAATCATAAGGGGCATGTCGTGACCGGAAATAGTTCCTCCATAGACCGATCGGCACGTTCGTCCGGGCCTGGCGGTGCGTCGTTTTCCGAAAGCGACTTCCTGCGGCAACTGGGCGAGGCCATGCGCGGGGCGCGGGCGAATATCGGCATGACGCGTCGCGAACTGGCCCGCCGATCCGGCGTGTCGCAGCGCTACATTGCTCTCATAGAGGCGGGCAAGGGCAACGTCTCGATCGTGCTGCTGCTGCGCATTCTGAACGCGTTCCGCAGCGACGCCGCCAAGGCGGCCTGACCGGGAAGGAGAAGATCACGCCGATGGGTGAACTCGTTCTTGCTGCCAAGGTCAGCCACGTACCGTCCCTGATGCTGTCGGAACGCCCCGATCACCCGCTGCACGATGCGCGTGCCGGCGCGGTTGCGGCATTGCATGAGCTGGGTCGCCGCGCCAGGGACCGCGGCGTGTCGACCTTCGTGGTGTTCGATACCCATTGGCTGTCCAATTTCGGCTACCACATCAACGCCAATGCCCGGCACGGCGGCTCGTTCACGAGCCACGAGGCGCCGCAGATGATCAAGGATCTGCGCTATGACTGGCCGGGGAATACTGCGCTTGCGGAAGCGATTGCGAGCGAGGCGGAGAGCGATGGCCTCAATGTGATGGCGCACCAGGTCGAAAGCCTCGGTCTTGAATACGGCACCATCGTCCCGATGCACTACCTGAACCAGGATGGCTGGGCCAAGGTCGTCTCGGTTGCGTCGCCGCTGTTCACGTCGATGGAGGAGAGCCGGCTGCTCGGCGAAGCGACCCGCCGTGCGATCGCGCGGTCCGGCGAGCGGGTCGCGCTGCTCGCCAGCGGATCGCTGTCGCATCGGTTATTGCCCAACAAGAAGCTTGGCCCCGAAGCCTGGACATCGATCGCCAGCGAATTCAACCGCCAGGTCGATCTGCGTGTGCTCGAGCTGTGGCGGCAACGCCGTTACCGGGAGTTCCTCGACATGCTCCCCGATTACGCGGTGCGGTGCAACGGCGAGGGCGGCATGGCCGACACCATCATGCTGTTTGCCGCGCTGGGCTGGTACGATTTTCGTGGCGCCGCCGAGCAGCTCTGCGATTATTTCCCGTCGAGCGGCAGCGGTCAGGTGCATGTGGAATTTCACCTGACCGCGTGAGACGGCGAATGCGGATCGCTAGCCGCGCTTCTCCACATTGCTGCTGCGCGCCGGCACGCCGAACTCCTTGCGGCAGACCTCCGCCAGCACCGCGACGCCTTGGCGGATCTGCTCGTGCGAGGGGCTGGCGAAGCAGAGGCGGAGCCGGCTGCCGGAATGTGCCTTGCTGGTCGACCATTCCGGTCCCGGATTGATCGAGACTCCGGCGGCGAGCGCCGCCTGATAGAGCTTCATGGTGTCGACATGGTCGGGCAGCTTGACCCAGAGGAAGATGCCGCCCTTGGGGGCTTCGAACTCGGCCGACGTGCCGAACTGCTCGTTCAGCGCCTCCATCAGTGTGTCGAGCTTGGCGCGAAGGCCCTTGGTCAGCCGCGGCACGTGGGTCGCAAAATGCGGCGCGCAGTATTCCGATAGCACCATCTGCTCCAGCGCGCCGGAGCCGGCGTCGGTCTTCAGCGGCAGCATCCGCGACATGATCTCCCAGGGCGCGACGATGAAGCCGACCCGCAGCGCCGGCGCGATCGATTTCGAGAACGAGCCGATATGGATGACGCCGCCGTGCTTGCTCATCGCATAGATCGCGGGCGGCCGTTCGCCGTTCCAGATCAGATCGGCATAGCAATCGTCCTCGAAGATCGGCACGCCGTATTCCTTCGACAGCTTCAGCATCTCGGCGCGGCGGCTTTCGGGGAGGATCGAGCCGGTCGGGTTCTGCACGGTCGGAATGGTGTAGATGTATTTCGGCGTGATGCCGCGCCGCTTGTGATCGGCGAGCGCCGCGGCCAGCGCATCGATCCTTATGCCGTCGCTATCGAGGGGAATGCCGACCGCGTTGACGCCGAGCCGCGTCAGGCGGTTCAGCGAGCCCTGATAGGTCTCCTGCTCGATCAGCACGGTGTCGCCCTTGGCGAGCAAGGTGTGGTTGACCAGGTCGAGCGCCTGCAGCGAGCCGGAGACGATCATGATCTCGTCCGGGGTGCAGGCAATGCCGGCATCGCGCTTCAGCTTCTCGGTGAGGAACTGGCGCAGCGGCAGGTAGCCCTGCGGCCCGTGCGCGAGGTTGTAGGTCGCCAGATTCCTGCCCTCGCGCTTCATCACGGCATTGAACGCCTCCAGCAGCCCGTCGACCGGGACCTGGTCGGGATCGTTGTTGCCGCCGACGAAGCTGTATTTGGCGAGCCCGGTCCAGCGCGCGGCCGGCGCAGGCAGGCCGGCCGGGAGCAGCGGTGCAAAATCGAACTGGGCTGAGGTGGACATGGACGTTCCGCTCCGTGTTGTTGTCGTTGAGAAGGTCCGCGGGAAGCGGCCTCCTATGGACTCAGTTCTTGCCGGTCAGCCGGATCGGGCGGCCCTGGCTGATGAAGGCATAGTGCCCGGCGCCGACGCTGCCGACCATCAACGCCTCGACCGCCGGTTCCGCGATCTCGCCGGAGGCCGCCCAATCGACCACGAAATTCGCGCCGGTGCCGCCGCGGGTATCGGTCGTGGCGATCGAGACCTCGACGGTCGCAAACGGTTTTAGCGCGACCGGCGATTTGAGGTAGTTCTCCACCATCTTGCCTGATGTGTCGAAATAGGCGATCCGCTTCAGCACCAGCGGTCTTGTCTCGGAGGCGTTGTGCACGCTGAGCGTCACCGAGAAATCGGCCCTGAGCTTGCCCTGGCTCATCGACACGCTGGAATACACCGGCACGTAGAACGCACCGGATGCGGTAAGGCCTTCCGATGGCACCGCGGTCAGCGAGTTCGCGAAATTTTGTTCAATACTTCCGGAGGATTGTGCTAGCGCCTCCGTCATGCGCGCGGTGAGCAGGCAGAGCAGAACTGCCAGAAAAATGCCGCCTGCGCGGATGTGACACATTGCTCGGTTGATCCTCACGCCCGGCCCTCTAGGTTGCGGCAACAGGAAGTCTTTGACGCATGCATGAACTGATTCGCGATATCACGCTCTGTATCCTGTTTGCCTGGGGGATCGGGCTGCTCGCCCATTTCTCCCGGCAACCGCTGATACTGGCCTACCTTATCGCCGGCTTTTTCATTGGTCCATTCGGCATGGGCTGGGTCAAGTCCCAGGAATCGATCAGCGTCATCTCCGAGCTCGGCCTGATCTTCATGCTGTTCATGATCGGGCTGGAAATCGACCTCAAGAAGATCATCCGTGCCGGCAAGGTCATCCTGTTCGCCGGTGCCGGCGAGCTGATCGGGGGCTGCCTGATCGGCGTGGCGTTCTTTGCCGGGATCGGCCTTGCGATCGGCGGCGGCAAGTTCGATGCGGTCTATCTCTGCGTCGCCTGCGCGCTGTCCTCGACCGTCATCATCGTCAAGGTGCTCTACGAGAAGCGCGAGCTGGATACGCTGCCGGGCCGCATCACGCTCGGTGTGCTGGTGCTGCAGGATATCTTCGCGATCCTGTTCCTGGCGGTGCAGCCGAGCCTCGACAATCTGCAGATCGGCGTCGTGCTGCTGTCGATCGCCCGCGTTGCGGTGCTGGTCGCGACCGCACTGGTGCTCAGTCGCTACGTGCTGCCGCGGCTGTTCCACCAGATCGCGCGCCGGCCCGAGCTCGTGTTGCTCGGCGCGCTCGCCTGGTGCTTCCTGATCGGCGAGATCGCCGAGCGGCTGCATCTGTCGCGTGAGATGGGCTCGTTGGTCGCCGGCGTCTCGATCTCCACCTTTCCCTATGCGCTCGACGTCACCGCCAAGGTCACGACGCTCAGGGATTTCTTCATCACGCTGTTCTTCGTCGCGCTCGGCATGACGATCCCGATCCCGGGCCTGCAGGTGATCTGGCTCGCGCTCGTCATCGCGGCGTTCACGGTGGTGAGCCGCCTGGTTACGACGTTCACGCCGCTCTACCTGATGAAGCAGGGTTTGCGCGCCAGCCTGCTGCCGGCGATCAACCTGGCGCAGATTTCCGAGTTCTCGCTGGTGGTGATCCAGACCGGCATTGCCGCCAACCACATCGGGACCGAGACCGCGAGCGCGGCCTCGTTCGCCTTCGTGGTGCTGGCGGTGCTCTCGACCTTCGCGATGGGCCGCAGCGACCAAATCGTGCGTAGCCTGATCGGTCCGTTGAAGCGGATCGGGCTGCGCGATCTCGACCATGTGGGCGAGGGCGGCCAGGAGGGGGGACACGGCGAGATCAGGCGTATCGTGATCCTCGGCTTTTTCCGCGCGGCGAGCGCCTTGGTCAACCAGATCGAGCGGCAGAACCAGTCGCTGCTCGAGCAGATCAGCGTCATCGACTTCAATCCGCTGGTGTTTCGCACGCTGACCGACCGCGGCATGCACGTGATCTATGGCGACATCAGCAATGTCGACACGCTGGTGCACGCCGGCATCGGCAAGGCCGAGATCATCATCCTGAGCGTGCCGGACTTCCTCCTGGTCGGTGCCGACAATGAAAAGCTGGTGCGCCACGTCCGCGCCCTCAATCCGACTGCGCGGATCGTCGCCACCGCGGATCTCCTCAGCGGCGTCGACGATCTCTACGAGGCCGGTGCCGACTATGTGACGGTGACCCGGCTCAGCGACGCCGGCGAGCTCTATTCGGTGATCGAAGCCGCCGACGCCGGCCTGCTCGACGACAAGCGGGCCGAGATGGATGCTCAGCTCAGCGACCGGCGAGAGGTGCTGCCGTAAGGGGTGCATCCACTTGGCGATTGCGCCGTCAGGCGCGCCTTCGCCGGCGCGATTGCGTAGCCCGGATGGAGCGAAGCGAAAATCCGGGGCCACGCACGCAGAAACACCCCCCGGATCGCGCTTCGCTCCGGGGCTACCGAGCACGATCCGGAAAAGTGGGCTTCCGTTCTTTGGCGGGTTCAAGTTCAAACAAGAAATCAAACAGGAGATGAGGTCCGTCCCCGGTCCTGGTATGCCTGCCGGACGCATGGCGGGTTGCATAATGATACTGGCGCTGACATCGGAACCCGGCTAATCCACTGCCTGCATAAAGCGAGATGTCAGGACAATGGCCGATACGATCCAGGAAGTGCTGCAAGCCTTTGCGAAGGGTGAGCTCGTCGTCGTCACCGACGATGACGATCGGGAGGGCGAGGGCGATCTGATCATCGCGGCGTCGTTCTGCACGGCGGAAAAGATGGCCTTCATCATCCGCCACACCTCCGGCATCGTGTGCGCGCCGATCACCACCGAGGACGCCCGCCGGCTGCGGCTCGACCCGATGGTGGCGCATAACGAGTCCAACCACACCACGGCCTTCACCGTCTCGATCGACTACAAGCCCGATGGCGGCACCGGCATCTCGGCCGACGAACGTGCCTCCTGCTGCCGCGCGCTCGCCAATCCCAATGCCGGCGCCAATGATTTTGCGCGCCCCGGCCATATCTTCCCGCTGATCGCGCGCGACGGCGGCGTGCTGCTGCGCTCCGGCCACACTGAGGCCGCGGTCGATCTGTGCCGGCTCTCCGGCCTGCCGCCGGTCGGCGTCATCAGCGAGCTGATGAATGACGATGGAACCGTGATGAAGGGCGAGCAGGTCGCGAAATTCGCCGCCGCCCACAAGCTCAAGCATGTCACGATCGCGGACATGATCGCCTATCGTCAGGCGCGTGAGAAGCTGATCGAGCGGGTCGCAACCTTCACCACCGAAAGCCCGATCGGCCCGCTGCAGGGCTATGCCTATCGCTCGCCGTTCGACGAGATCATGCATGCGGCCTTCGTCTACAACGGCATCGGCGACGGCCGGGACGTGCTGACCCGGCTGCACAAGCCCAATATCGTGACCGACCTCTTCACCGGTCCGGCGCGGATGGAAGCCGTGTTGCGGCACTTCAAGGCCGCCGGCCGCGGCGTGCTGGTCTATCTGCGCGACGGTGCCGCCGGTGTTCCGGTCCAGCCGGTGAGCGAGCAGAAATCGGCAGAGGCCGATCGCAACAAGCAATGGCGTGAAGTCGGCGTCGGCGCACAGATCCTGCGCGATCTCGGCATCACCTCGATCCGGCACCTGACCTCGTCGGTGCACGACTACAAGGGTCTGTCCGGTTTCGGCATCGAGATCGTCTCGAACGAGAGGCTGGACTGCTAGCACCCGTCATTCCGGGGCGATGCGTCAGCATCGAACCCGGAATCTCGAGATTCCGGGTCTGGTGCTAGCGCGCCATCCCGGAATGACGGTGAGAGGATCACCAATTGCGCTTCGCAGCATAGCGCTTTAATTTATCCGCCAATTTCCGACCGACGATGCGAAAGGATGTTTCATGAGCGTGCGCCCCCAGTCCAAGGACAAGCCGGCTGCCGCCAGCTTCCAGTGGGATGATCCGTTCCTGCTCGACGACCAGCTCACCGAAGACGAACGCCTGATCCGCGACACCGCGCGGGCCTATGCGCAGGACAAGCTGTTGCCGCGGGTCACCAAGGCCTATCTGGAAGAGAAGACCGACCGCGAGATCTTCAACGAGATGGGGGAGCTCGGCCTGATCGGCGTGACGCTGCCCGAGGAATATGGCTGCGCCAATGCGAGCTACGTGGCCTACGGCCTCGTCGCGCGCGAGATCGAGCGCGTCGACAGCGGCTATCGCTCGATGAATTCGGTGCAGTCGTCGCTGGTGATGTATCCGATCTACGCCTATGGCGATGAGAACCAGCGCAAGAAATATCTGCCCAAGCTCGCGACCGGCGAATGGGTCGGCTGCTTCGGACTGACCGAGCCGGATGCCGGTTCCGATCCGGGCGGCATGAAGACCCGCGCTGAGAAGGTGGCCGACGGCTACAAGCTGAACGGCTCCAAGATGTGGATCTCGAATGCGCCGATCGCCGACGTGTTCGTGGTGTGGGCCAAGTCGGCCGCGCACGACAACCAGATCCGCGGCTTCATCCTCGAGAAGGGCATGAAGGGCCTGTCGGCGCCGAAGGTCGGCGGCAAGCTCTCGCTGCGCGCCTCGATCACCGGCGAGATCGTGCTCGACAACGTCGTGGTGCCGGAAAGCGCGCTGCTGCCCAACGTGTCCGGCCTCAAGGGCCCGTTCGGCTGCCTCAACCGCGCCCGCTACGGCATCTCCTGGGGCGCGCTCGGCGCCGCCGAGGACTGCATGCACCGCGCACGCCAGTACACGCTCGACCGCAAGCAGTTCGGCCGGCCGCTCGCCGCCACCCAGCTGGTGCAGAAGAAGCTCGCCGACATGGAGACCGAGATCGCGCTCGGCCTGCAGGCCTCATTGCGCGTCGGCCGCCTGATGGACGAGGGCAAGATGGCGCCCGAGATGATCTCGATCGTCAAGCGCAACAATTGCGGCAAGTCGCTCGACATCGCCCGTATGGCGCGCGACATGCACGGCGGCAACGGCATCCAGATCGAGTATCACGTGATGCGTCATGCCGCGAACCTCGAGACGGTGAACACCTATGAGGGTACGCACGACGTCCACGCGCTGATCCTCGGCCGCGCGATCACCGGCATCCAGGCGTTCTCGTAAAGCGGCGCCCACCCAAACGCTGTCATGGCCGCGCTTGTCGCGGCCATCCACGTCTTGGGCTCCAAAAGAAGACGTGGATGCCCGGGACAAGCCTGGGCATGACGAGGTCAAACGAGAATCCGGAAAGCACGGACAGCAGCCATGGCCGACAACGACGACATCCCGTTCAACCGCGATTTTCCGCTGAAGCCCGGCGTGGTCGAACAGGTGCGGCCCGGCGTGCGCCGCGTCCTCTGCAACAATCCGAGCCCGTTCACCTTCACCGGCACGGTGAGCTACATCGTGGGCCAGGGCAAGGTCGCGATCATCGATCCCGGTCCCGACGATGAGGCGCACGCGAAGGCGCTGCTCGATGCGGTCAAGGGCGAGACCGTGACGCATATCCTGGTGACCCATACCCATCGCGACCATTCGCCGAACACACCGCGGATCAAGGCCGCGACCGGCGCGCCCGTCTACGCTGAGGGGCCGCACCGCGCCTCGCGCCCGCGTTTCGAGAGCGAGAAGCACAATCCGGAATCCGGCGCCGACCGCGATTTCCGGCCCGACATCGAGGTCAAGCACGGCGACGTCATCGAGGGTAGTGGCTTCGCGCTGGAGGCCGTCGCCACCCCCGGTCACACCGCCAACCATCTGGCGTTCGCGTGGGCCGAGCGTAGCATCAATTTCGTCGGCGACCATGTGATGGGCTGGTCGACCTCTATCGTGGCGCCGCCCGACGGTTCGATGATCGACTACATGGCCTCGCTCGAGCAACTGGGGCAGCGGCCCGAGCAGCTCTATTTCTCCGGCCATGGCCCAGAGATTCCGGAAGGCCCGCGCTTTGTCCGTTTCCTGGCGCGGCATCGCCGCGCGCGCGAGGCGTCGATCCTGCATCGGCTGGCTAAGGGCGAGGCCGACATCCCGACCATGGTGCGGGCGATCTATATCGGGCTCGATCCGCGGCTCGCCAATGCCGCCGGCTATTCCGTGCTCGCGCATCTGGAGGACCTGGTCGCGCGCGGCATCGTGGCGACGGATGGCGATCCCGTGATCGGCGGCACGTACAGGATGGCTTAGTTCGTCATTGCGCGGCTCGCGCTGCGCGCGCCCCGGAATGACGGGAAGTTTATTTCTTCACCGACTTCGCCGGCGGCGCCTTCGGCGCGACCGGGGCTGCCTTCTTCGCCGGTTTGGCGTTTTCGTTGTCGGCGGCGGTGTTGAGGTCCTCGATCAGCTTCTTGACCCGCGCGGCGTTGCTGCCGAGATCGGTGTCGAAATAGCGCGAGGCGGAGCGGATATCGACGCGCGAGTCCTCGTCATCGGGCGTGACCCGGATCGAGACGTCCTCGCGGAAGCCCATGATCGGCGTGCGTGCCACCGCCTCGATGCGGCCGATCCGGCGCGGCGGCTGCGGCGCGCGCGCGTCGATCACGAGCCATTTGCGGCGGTTCACCAGCCGCAAGGTCATCTCGTAGGCGCGGTCGACCGGGGTTTCCAGTTCGACGGTTTCGATATCGGGATAGGCCGTGCGCTGCCGCTCGGCCGAAGCGAGGCCGGCATAGGCGGCCGGATTGGTGCCTTCCCCGGTGCGCAGCCGCGCCAGCGCCTCGAATTTCGGCGGGTCGATCGGGTCGGTGGTGACGTCGTAGAGCCGCGGCAGCTTGCGGTACTGATAGGTCAGGTAGCCCGGGTAGGCGAGGATCGCGGCGTCGATCAGGAACGCGAGCAGGATCCGGCCCATGCCGCGGGTCCCGTTCTGCCAGATCGCGGCGAAGGCGGCCAGCCCGAGCAGGATCGACAGGCCGGCGAGGCCCAGCGCGCCGAAGAAGGTCGCCAGCGCCGGTTTGACCTCCAGGAACCCAAAGCGGACGATCAGGATCGAGACCACCACCGCGACGACGGAGAAGATGGCAAGGTTACGCGACCAGGTGGCGAGACCGGACACGGGCTCCTGCTGGTAGGGAGCGGAAAACCTGCGCGCCATCGTCGAAAAATCTGCCGGTTGAGACTGCCCCCGGCGACCTCAGCCGCCGCCAATCATCGTGTGAGACCACGGACCTGCGGCGAATTCAAGGGATTTGGGCGTGATGTGGCGGTCGACTCTTCCCTTCTCCCCTTGTGGGAGGAGGTGGCGCGGACGTAGTCCGCGACGGATGAGGGGTCTCTATCCGCGGAGAGAACCCCTCACCCGCCTCGCTTTGCTCGCTGTGAGCCGACCCTCCCCTCCAGGGGAGGGTGAACTGTCAAGCCGCGGCGGTCGGGAAGGTGTAATCCTTGAACTGGTCGCGCAGCGCCGTTTTCAGGATCTTGCCGGTCGCGGTGTGGGGAATGCCGTCGACGAAGGCGACGTCGTCGGGCATCCACCATTTGGCGATCTTGCCGTCCATGAACTTCAGGATGTCCTCGCGCGTGGCGCTCTGGCCCTGCTTGAGCTGTACGATCAAGAGCGGCCGCTCATCCCATTTGGGGTGATGGACGCCGATCACGGCGGCTTCCGCCACCGCCGGGTGGCCAACCGCGAGGTTCTCGAGATCGATCGAGGAGATCCATTCGCCGCCGGACTTGATCACGTCCTTGGAGCGGTCGGTGATCCGCATGTAGCCGTGCTCGTCCATCGTCGAGACGTCGCCGGTGTCGAAAAAGCCGGCATCGTCGAGGATGTTGCTGTCGACCCGGAAGTAGGCTTTGGCGATCGCGGGGCCGGAGACCTTGAGACGGCCGAAGGTCTTGCCGTCCCACGGCAGTTCCTTGCCGGCATCGTCGGTGATCTTCATCTCGACGCCGAACGGCGGGTAGCCCTGGGTCTGCAGGATGTCGAGCCGCTCCTCGCCGCTGCGATCGGTGAACGGCGGCTTCAGCGTGGCCAGCGTGCCGAGCGGGCTCATCTCGGTCATGCCCCAAGCGTGGCGCACCTGGCTGCCCATGTCGAGGAATGCCTTGATCATCGAGCGCGGCATCGCCGAGCCGCCGCAGATCACCATCTGCAGGTCCGGCAGCTTGACGTTGTTGGCGGCCATGTATTGCAGCAGCATCAGCCACACCGTCGGGACACCCGCGGTATGGGTGACCTTCTCGGTCGACAGCAATTCGTACACCGACGCGCCGTCGAGCTTCGGACCGGGCATCACCAGCTTGGTGCCCATCGATGGTGCGGAGAACGCGATGCCCCAACTGTTGGCATGGAACAAGGGGACCACCGGAAGCATTGTGTCCGACGCGGAGGTGCCGAGCGCGTCCTTCGAGTTGGCCATCAGCGCGTGCAACACGTTGGACCGGTGCGAATACAGGACACCCTTGGGATCGCCCGTCGTGCCGGAGGTGTAGCACATCGCCGCGGCGGTGTTCTCGTCGAAGGTCTTCCACTCGAACTTGCCGTCGGACGCCGCGATCCAGTCCTCATAGGCGACCGCGTTCTTCAGCGTGGTCTGCGGCATGTGCGCCTTGTCGGTCAGCACCACGTAGCGCTCGACGCTCGGCAGCTGGCTGGCGATCTTCTCCAGCACCGGAACGAAGGTGAGGTCGGTGATGACGATGCGGTCCTGGGCATGGTTGACGATCCAGGCGATCTGCTCCGGAAACAGTCGTGGATTGACCGTATGGCAGATCGCGCCGATCCCCATGATGCCGTACCAGACCTCGAGGTGGCGCCAGGTGTTCCAGGCGATGGTGGCGACGCGGTCGCCGAGCTTGATGCCGTCGCGTTCGAGGCTCTGCGAGACCTTCAGCGCGCGGGCATGGATTTGGGCGTAGTTGGTGCGATGAATGGGGCCTTCGACCGAGCGGGTCACGACTTCCTGCGTGCCGTGATATTTGGCGGCGTGCTCAATAATCTTGTGACACAGCAAGGGCCAATCTTGCATCAAGCCAAGCATACGCAAATTCCTCCTCGATCCTCACGCATGATCCACCGGCATCTTGGACGGGCCGGCAGTAAAATCATGGAACTGACATGAACTGTAGCGCGGAGAAAGCAAGCCGAAAATGGCCTGATGGCGCGTTTCGTCGCGCCGCCGCGGCAATGGTTACCGCTGCCGCCGCGCTGCTTTGGCTTGGCATGCAAGCCGGGCCTGCGCAGGCCGCCCGCGGCACGCCTGGCTTTCCCTGGGACGATCTGTTCGGAGTCCGGCCGCACAGGGTGCACAAGGCGGTCCGCCGCTCGGCGGTGCCGCTGCCGAAGCCGCGTCCGGCGGAGGCGCCTCCGGCAACCGAAGCGCCCGCAGCTGCTGACGCGCCAGCGGCCACCGAGCCAGCGCCGCCCGCGGCCGCGGCACAGCCACCGGCCGCGCCTGCTGGGGCTGCCAGGCCCGGCGAGACCGCCAAGCCGGCCGAAGCAGCCAAGCCCGCCGAGCCGCCCAGGCCGCAGCTTTCAGCCTGCCGGCAGGCCCTCACTGAGGAGATCGCGATTGCGCCGAGCATTCCGGATATCCACGGCGCCGGCGGCTGCGGCGGCGAGGATCTGGTGCGGCTCGAGGCCATCGTGCTGCCGGACAAGCGCAAGGTCGCGGTCAAGCCCGCGGCGATCCTCCGCTGCAAGATGGCAAGTGCGGTCGCCGACTGGGTCCGCTCCGATATCGCGCCGCTGGCGCAGAGCCTCGGGGGCGGGATCAGCAATCTCGACAATTTCGACTCGTTCGAATGCCGCGGCCGCAATCGCGTCGTCGGCGCGCAGCTCTCCGAACATGGCCGCGCCAATGCGCTCGACGTGCGCGCCTTCGGTCTCGTCAACGGCAAGTCGATCTCGCTGACCGACCGCAGCGCGCCGCGCGATTTGCGCGAGACCGTGCTGCATTCGGTCTGCGCCCGCTTCTCCACCGTGCTCGGTCCGGGCTCGGATTGGTACCACGAGGACCACATCCATCTGGACCTAACGGAGCGCCGCAACAATTACCGGATCTGCCAGTGGAACGTTTACGATCAGCTGCCGCGCGTCGCACCGCTGTTGCCGGCCGAGCGCCCCGAAGCAGCGCCGCCGCGCGAGGTCGCCGCAAAATCGGACGCGTCCAAGCCGGACCCATCCAGGCCGGACGCGTCCGAAGCCGACCGCGGCAAGGCCGACGAGCCCGATGCGGCGAAATCAGATGATGCGACCGCGCCCGAAGGCGCTGCCGAGACCAAGCCGCAGCCAACAAAAAAGCGCCGGCAAAGCCGGCGCTTTTGATCGCGGTTGCGACGTGACTGGGATCAGTAGGGGACGTTGCCGCCGCCCTGCAGCGCCATCTGCGGCTTGTAGGGCGAGTCGCCGTGCTTCGGCTCCAGCACCACGACGATGGTGCCGAGCTTGACGCGGTTGTAGAGGTCGATGACGTCCTCGTTGGTCATGCGGATGCAGCCCGAGGAGATCGACGAGCCGATGTATTCCGGCTGGTTGGTGCCGTGGATGCGGAACAGCGTGTCCTTGCCGCCCGAGTAGAGATACATCGCGCGCGAACCCATCGGATTGTCCGGGCCGGGGGCTACGAAGGTCGGAACGCCGAGGCGCGAGATTTCGCCGGGGGTGGGGTGCCAGGCCGGCCATTCGGTCATGCTGCCGACCTTGGCAATGCCGGACCAAGCCATGGCTTCTTCGCCGACGGTGATGCCGTAGCGGATCGCCTTGCCGTCGTTCATCACGTAGTAGAGGTAATGGTTGTCGGAATCGACCACGATGGAGCCGGGGGCTTCCTTGCGGTGATATTCGACGATGGCGCGGCGGAACGGCTCGGCTACCGGGGTCTTGACGTAGGTGGTCTTGGCCAGCAGTTCCTTGTCATGCGGCTTGAAGGCGGCGGTGTTGGTGGCCTCATAGGTTGTGGCCTGCATGCAGCCCGACAACATCAGGCCCGCGGCCAGGATCCCAAAGGTAACTTTGAACGACGACATGATTACGTTCCAATCGAAAATCCGCGTCTCAAAGCGCCACGATTACGCCCTAAACGCCACGATTCCATGGAGGGCATTATTGCCGAAACGTGCCTTTATTCCCAGAGTTTAGATGCCTTTCCCGCATCGCGGGACGTCGCCTGTGGCTTTTTTGCCGCAAGTCTTCTGGTGTGAGGGTCAGTTTTTGTGCAAACAGGCAACGGTTGTTCAATCGAAGCCGCTTCAACGTCACATTCACCGTCGCCCGGCCGCCACAAAGGTGGATGTCTGGTTAATTGCCCGGTCATGAAGCGCCAGCCAGAATCGCGCTAAGTCGACGGGCCTTGTCAGCCCTGTTTCCAATCCTGTGTCTCGGAGTTCGTGATGCTGTCGGTGTTCGTTCCCTCCGATTTCTCCCTCAAGAAGGCCGCCGTCACCGACCTCGGCGCGCTGCCGGAGGGCGCGGTCTGGGTCGACCTGGTGAACCCGACCGTCGAGGAGGACCGGGCCGTCGAGAAACTCGCGGGGATCGCGGTTCCGACCCGGGAAGACATGCAGGAGATCGAGATCTCCAGCCGGCTCTATATCGAGAACAGCGCGCGCTACATGACCGCGACGCTGATGTGCCAGTCTGATACCGACATGCCGCGCACCACGGCGGTTACCTTCATCCTGACCAGCCATCGGCTGGTTACGGTGCGTTACGACCTGCCGAAGCCGTTTGCGCTGGTCGAGAACAAGCTGGCGCGCTCCTGTGCGCCCGGCCTCACCGGCGAGCAGGTGCTGATGGAACTGTTGGATGCGGTGATCGACCGCTGCGCCGACCTGCTGGAGCGCTGCGGGGCCGACATCGACCAGGTCTCCCACGACATCTTCGAGCCGGAGAGCGAGCGCCACGGCCACGCCAAGCAATATTCGCAGATCCTGATCGCGATCGGCCGCAAGGGCGACCTGACCTCCAAGGTCCGCGAAAGCCTGGTCTCGATCGGCCGCCTCGTCACGTTCCTTTCGGCGATCGTGGAAGGGGTGAAATGGTCCAAGGACATGCGCGAGCAGCTCAAGACCATGCAGCGTGACGTGGCCTCACTGACCGACCACGCTTCCTATCTCTCCAACAAGATCACCTTCGTGCTCGACGCCATGCTCGGTGTGGTCAATCTGGAACAGAACAACATCATCAAGCTGTTCTCGGTGATGGCGGTGGTTCTGATGCCGCCGACGCTGATTGCCTCGATCTACGGCATGAATTTCAAGATCATGCCGGAACTCGAGTGGACGCATGGCTATCCGTTTGCGCTGGTGCTGATGCTGTTCGCTGCGATCGTGCCGTACTGGATTTTCAGGTGGAAGAAGTGGCTGTAGACCGGTTCCACACGTCGCGTTTTGGGACGCGTTTTCTGCCTTATTTCCTCTCCTAAAATTTGAGCGTTGCGCTGAACGTTTGGGCGAAACTTGTCTGCGATAACGCCCGCCTCGAAGCCGGAGGACAGCAATGGTTGAGAAGATCATAACGCCACGGCGTAACGTCATTGACTTTGCGCGCTATCAACAGGACCGCGCAGCAGGCAAGGTGCAGGCGATCTCGCCGAGACTTTGCCGCTACTGTGGCGCTGCGATGCTGGATGGCGAGGACGAAGACGAATGCTCCAGCGCGTTGAACGACATCGCGCTGCAGCAGCCTGAGAAGAAGACGCGTCGGTTCTACGCGGACTAGAGGCTAGGTCCTTTGAGGCAGAAGCCTCGTTTGCGTTGTTACGCCTGCAACTGAAGCAATCCCGAAATGACGGCCGCGGCGGCGGCCGGGATCGCTTCGAAGCTCCTTCCCTTCACACGATCCGGGCTCGCGCATCAGACGTGCTGTCCACCGTTAATGTGGATCTCTGCACCGTTCACGTAAGAGCTCGTCTCCGTACAGAGAACGTAAATGATCTTGGCGACCTCGTCCGGGGTGCCGAGGCGATGCATCGGGATTTGCTGATCGACGATCTTCTCGGTGCCCGGCGACAGGATCGATGTGTCGATCTCGCCCGGCGCGATCGCGTTGACGCGGACGCCGACGCGGCCGAAGTCCGACGCCATCTCGCGCGTCAGCGCCGCAAGCGCCGCCTTCGACGTCGCGTAGGCCGCGCCGGCAAACGGATGCACGCGCGAGCCGGCGATCGAGGTGACGTTCACCACCGCGCCCTTGGCATGCTTCAATTCCTCGATCAGTCCGCGCGCGATCATGATCGGTGCGAAGAAGTTGACGTGGAAGACGTGCGTCCAGGTCTCGATGTCGGTGTCCATGGTGCCGAGACGGCCGCCGCCGGCGGCTTTCGGTGAGATCGCGGCGTTGTTGACCAGCGCGTGCAGTTCGTCGTTATCCAGCCGCTGCCTGATCTCTGAGATCGCGCGCACGGTGTCGTCATGGCTGCCGAGGTCGACCTCGATGTGATCCTCCGGCCCGGCGCCCCAGGGACAAACTTCCGGGAACGCATGGCGCGACAGCGTGATGACGCGCCAGCCGGCGGATGAAAACCGGATCGCGGTGGCATGGCCGATGCCGCGGCTCGCGCCGGTCAGGAGCAGCGTGCGCCGCGGTGCATTGGAGGGGCGGGTCATCGACAGTTTCTTTCGTTTTTGCCAGGCGCGGCGCCGTGCCTGATATCGACGTCTTCGGACGATTGGGGATCAGGACGTCGATGGCTGGGGTCATCTTACACGAAGACGCGCTTCGCGCTTTCGCCCTTCCATGACGGTCGCGGTTTTTCAGGGATAGAGCCGTACCTTCGACCATGCGCTGCTGGCGCCGTCGCGACGGAATTCGATGCGGTCGTGGAGGCGGTACGGACGGTCGTGCCAGAACTCGAAGCGCTGCGGCGTGATCCGCCAGCCGCTCCAGCCCGGCGGACGCGGCACCTCGCCGATGACGTATTTCGCACCCGCCTTGGCGATCGCCTGCTCGAACGCGAAGCGGCTCTCCAGCGGCTGCGATTGCTTGCTGGCCCAGGCGCCGATCTGCGCCTGCTTCGGCCGGGTGGCGAAATAGGCGTCGGCCTCGGCGTCGGTCACTGGCGTGACCGGCCCGCGGATGCGCACCTGGCGGCGCAGCGATTTCCAGTGAAACAGTAAAGCAGCCTTAGGGTTTGCGGCCAATTCGCGGCCCTTGGCGCTGGCGATGTGGCTGTAGAACACGAAGCCGTCGGCGTCGAAGCCCTTCATCAGCACCATCCGCACGTCGGGCAGCCCGTCTGCATCGACGGTTGCGAGCGCCATCGCGTTCGGATCGTTCGGCTCAGACTTGACCGCTTCCGCAAACCATTCGCCGAACAGGGCGAACGGCTCCTCCGCTGCGGTGAAATCACCCGATGTTAACGGTGTCGGGTGTTTGATGGAGGTCGTGTCGGTCATGTCAGGAGTCCCGATTTGCATTCGCCCGCGTCCGAGAGCGCGTTTCTAGCCCTATATAGGGCATGGGTGCGCGTTGGCCTAACGGCGATCCACCCCGCGGGCGCGGTGGTGACCTTGATCCTGATCGGCGTCGGCGCAAGCGGCTGCAGCCTGTCGCGCACCGATGCCTTCGCCAAGATGGACGACAAGGATGTGACGGGCTCGATCAGCCCCACCCCGGTCAGCGCGGTGATGCCGACCGACAGCGATCTTGCCTTTGCCCGCAACGCCGCCTCCGATGTGCTGACCAAGGGTGACAAGGATTCCAGCCAGCCCTGGGAAAATCCCCAGACCGGTGCACGCGGCTCGGTGACGCCGCTGGCTCAGGCCTATGCGGGCGACGACGGCAAGACGTGCCGGGATTTTCTCGCCAGCTATGTTAATGGAGCCACCGAGACCTGGCTGCAGGGCGCCGCTTGCAAGTCTGGACAAGGCCGCTGGCAAATCCATAGCCTGAAACCTTGGAGCAAGTCCTGAAAGTTCCGGCCTGTGCCGGCACCGAGCTAGTTGCAAAAATGCCACTGAGCCCCCACATAAAGGCAAAGTGGGCCCGGATGGGCTCCCGGCCAAACCTGATTTTCCCGTGAAGGAGACGTGACGGATGCGCGACCCCTATGAGGTCTTGGGGGTGCAGCGGAGCGCCAGCGCTGCGACGATCAAGAGCGCCTATCGCAAGCTCGCCAAGAAGCATCACCCTGACAACAACAAGAACGACCCGAAGGCGGCTGCTCGCTTTGCGGAGATCAACACAGCCAACGAGATCGTCGGCGACGAGGACAAGCGCAAGCAGTTCGACCGCGGCGAGATCGATGCCGACGGCAAGCCGCGCTTCCAGGGCTTCCCCGGCGGCGGCGCCGGCGGCCGCGCCGGTCCCGGCGGCTTCGAGTACAGTTTCCGCGGCGGCGGCCCCGGCGGCGGCATGGGCGGCGGCAGCTTCGAGGACATCCTCAACAGCATGTTCGGCAATGCCGCGCGTGGCGGTGGCGGTGCGCGCGGCGGGCGGGCCAGCCCGTTTGAATTTGAAGGCGGTGGGGTCGGCGTCGATCTCGACCTTTCGGTCGCCATGACGGTGTCGCTGGAGGAATCGGCTGGGGGCGGCGACAAGCGCGTGCGCCTGCCGACCGGCCGTGAGCTCAACGTCAAGATTCCGCCCGGCGTCGCCGCAGGCCAGCAGATCCGGCTGAAGGGGCAGGGCGACACCGCGCAAGGCCATCCGCCCGGCGATCTCCTGATCACCATCTCGATCGCGCCGCATCCGTTCTTCAAGGTCGACGGCAACGATCTGCGGATCGACCTGCCTGTGACCCTCTATGAGGCGGTGCTGGGCGGCAAGGTCCGCGTGCCGACGCTCGGCAGCGCGGTCGAACTGTCGATCCCGAAAAACACCTCCAGCGGCCGTACCTTCCGCCTCAAGGGCAAGGGGCTGGCGAGGGCCGGGGCTGTCGGCGACCTCTACGTCACGACCCGCATCATCCTTCCCGACGGGAACGATGCCGAGCTTGAGGCATTGATGCAGACGTGGCGGGAACGAAATTCCTACAATCCGCGCAGCGATCTCGGCTGACCGCCGGGAGCGTGCTCCAAAAGACGCGAAAGACGCGAAACTGCAACTACCCCGGACTCTATCGGGGTAGACGCGGGCGTTGCGAGGGCGTCAATGGATGACCGGCCGTCCGAAGTCCAAATCTGCGGCGTGCAGATCGGACTGCGGAAAAAGAGTGCGGCCTCGAGAGGGGGACCAGCGCGGTACACAAAACCCCAATCGAGGCCGCGTGCGCCGATCGGCGGATCGGGCGCAGATCATCTTCGCGTGAGCATCCGGTACGACAATGAGACGCGTCCATGACGCGAATCGAAATTTTCAATGTCGGAATTGGGACGCCGAGTGAGGCTGGATTCACTTACTCGAAACGGCACGAGGTCGGCGGCTGATCTCCCGTAAATTTACGGGAGATCAGCCGCCGTTCTTCTCCATCTGATCGTAGACGGCCTGCGCGACCTGGGTCAGGCGGGTGCGGTCGGTGCCGCCGCTGACGACATAGGCGACGCCGCGATCGGCCCAGAACAGCGCGCCGTCGCTGCCCTGGACGGCATAGCGCATCTGGGTCGCCTCGGTTTTCGCCTTGGCGGTATAGACCGTGAAGCGCTCGCCGGACGTGCTCTCATACATCAGGAACGACGCCGGTCCGCTCGGCCCCGGCAGCAGGCGGCCGCCGACCAGCTTCAGTCCGGTGAGGTCGGGAGCGCGGACGTCCCAGCCGCAGCGCTTGGTCAGCCATTGCTGCAGATGATCGCGCTCGCTGCCGGGCACCTCGACCGGATGACGGACCTCGACCACGTAGAGCCGATGCGCATCCAGCGCATCGAGCGTGAAGCTCTGGAAGGTCGATGGTGCAGCCGTAGCGCCGCGCGCGATCCAGCCGACGCCGCCGCCAACGATGAAGGCCATCAGCGTCGCTGCCACCGCGCCATAGACCCAGCGGCGCGGCTGGCGCACCAGCCGCTCGAGCTCGAGCCGTTTCGGCACCGCCTCGTCCAGCACCGTGTCGTAGCGCGCATGCAATGTCTCGGCCATCGCGCGCCATGATTGCACCCGCGCCGCGTCGTCGGGATGCGCAGCGAGCCACGCCTCGACATCGCCGCGGCGTTCGGCCGGCAGCTCGTTGTCGACGTAGGCGTGCAGCTCGTCTTCGGTGACGGGGATGTTCGGGTCGGTCATATCAATCGTCTCTGCCAAATCTTGTTCGAAAAACGTTCATGCACAACACCTGCCATCGCGCACATTATCATTTCACCCGCCGGAGCGCCGGTCGCTGGCCCTCGATCGAGGCCCGCACATGGGCGCGAGCGCGGGCGAGGCGGGACATCACCGTGCCGATCGGCACGCCCTGGATGTCGGCGACCTCCCGGTAGCTCATGCCCTCCAGCATCACGAGCAGCAGCACCGAGCGTTGCTCCTCGACCAGCGTCGACAGCGCGCGCTCGATGTCGCGTCCCTCGGCCTCGGTGCCGCTGGCGTCGGCATTGTTGTCGAGCAGCGGCATGAAGGCCGGCCGCCGCGCCAGCGAGCGCCTTCGGTTCTTGTTCAGATTGGTCAGGATCGTGTACAGCCAACTCCTGACGTCGCCGCCGAGAAACAGCCGCTCCGAGCGCAGCGCGCGCACCAGCGTGTCCTGCACCAAATCATCGGCGATATCCGAGTCACGCACCAGCGCGCGCGCATAGCGGCGGAGCGCTGGAATCATGGCTTCGACACTTTGACGAAACGCGGTCATGCATCCCAGTCTTCGATGGTCTCGGCGATAGTCGCCTTATCAAACATAACACCCTAATGGCGTGGCTATTCCGGTTGCGCCGAGCTGCGCGCATGGCGGCTCGGCTGCGGCCGATTTGGGCTTGTCGCCAGCCAAAGTGCTGGTGTACCTCCGGAGCGGAATAATTCGAAGCGAATGCCGGTGCCAACGATCTACTACATCCGCCACGGCGAGACCTCATGGAACGCCGAAGGCCGGCTTCAGGGCGTGCAGGATATTGCTCTCAACGAGCGCGGCCGCGCCCAGGCGGCAGATGCCGGCCGGATCCTCGCCGATCTGCTGGCGCGCGACCGCCGTGACAAGACGACGCTGCCGTTCGTCGCAAGCCCGCTGCTCCGGGCGCGCGCGACCATGGAGCTGGTGCGCACCGAGCTCGGCCTGCCGCCAGGCGACTACGCGCTCGACGCGCGGCTGCGCGAGATCGGCTACGGGACGTGGGAAGGCTCGACATTGGCGCAGGCGCAGGCCGCCGACCCGGCCGTCTATGCCCGCCGCCTCGCCGAGAAGTGGCAGGTCGCGCCGGAGGGCGGCGAGAGCTATGTCGACGTGCAGGCGCGGATGACCGAATGGTACGGCTCGTTGACTTCGGACACCGTCGCGGTCGCCCATGGCGGCACCGCGCGGGCGCTGATGGTGGCGCTCGGCTTCGAGACCCCGGCCTCGGCCGCCGACCTCACAATCGAGCAGGGCGCGGTCTACGTGTTCGGCGCGGCGGGCCTGCGGAAATATAGTTAAGGGCGCCCCGGTCAGCCACGTCCTAGCGGTCATGAAACCCGTTTGACGCTGCCGACCCTGCGCGTTACGACACGCCATGTCCTTCAATACTTTCGGCCATATGTTCCGCGTCACGACCTTCGGCGAAAGCCATGGGGTCGCGATCGGCTGCGTGGTGGACGGCTGTCCGCCGATGATCCCTCTGACGGTGGAGGAGATCCAGCACGACCTCGATCGCCGCAGGCCCGGCCAGTCGCGCTTCACCACCCAGCGCCAGGAGCCGGACGCGGTGAAGATCCTGTCCGGCGTGATGGCGCATCCGGAAAGCGGCGTGCAGGTCACGACCGGAACGCCGATCGCGCTGTTGATCGAGAACACCGACCAGCGCTCGAAGGACTATTCCGAGATCAAGGACAAGTTCCGCCCCGGCCATGCCGACTTCACCTATGAGGCGAAATACGGCCTGCGCGACTATCGCGGCGGCGGACGCTCTTCCGCGCGCGAGACTGCGACCCGCGTCGCGGCCGGTGCGATCGCTCGCAAGGTGCTGCCCGAGGTGAAGGTGCGCGGTGCGCTGGTGCAGATGGGACCGCACAAGATCGACCGCGAGAAGTGGGACTGGGACGAGATCGCCAACAACCCGTTCTTCTGTCCCGACAAGGACAAGGCGGCGTTCTTCGAAAGCTATCTCGACGGCATCAGGAAGAGCGGCTCCTCGATCGGCGCCGTCATCGAGGTTGTCGCCGAGGGCGTGCCGGCTGGGCTCGGCGCGCCGATCTATGCAAAACTCGACAGCGATCTGGCTTCAGCGATGATGAGCATCAACGCCGTCAAGGGCGTCGAGATCGGCGCCGGCTTCGGCGCCGCCGAGCTCACGGGCGAAGAGAACGCCGACGAGATGCGGACCGGCAACAACGGAACACGTTTCCTGTCCAACCATGCCGGCGGTGTGCTCGGCGGCATCTCGACCGGCCAGCCGGTGGTGGTGCGCTTTGCGGTCAAGCCGACGTCCTCGATCCTGACCACGCGCCGGACCGTGGATCGCAAGGGCGCCGATACCGACATCCTGACCAAGGGCCGCCACGACCCCTGCGTCGGCATCCGCGCGGTGCCGGTGGGCGAGGCCATGATGGCCTGCGTGCTGGCCGATCATTTTCTGCGCGACCGCGGGCAGACCGGGCGCTGATCCCCTATATACTGGTGGTCACCGGATCGGGTGATCGCCCTGGGGAATGCCATGAACGCGTCGGAGCTTCGGGACATCATCGCATGGATGATCGGGGGCGCGCGGTCGGCACCGACCCCGGCGCAGATGATGGCGGAATGCTGCGAACGCCTGGTGCGGGCCGGGCTGCCGTTGTGGCGCATCGGCGTCTTTGTGCGCACGCTGCATCCCGAGATCTACGGCCGCCATTTCATCTGGAGGCCGGGCGCCGAGGTCGACATTGGCAGCGTTGATCACAACATCGAGGACACCCCGGAATTTGCCGTCAGCCCGCTGGCGATCGTTCTCAAGCAGGGCGTTGAAGTACGCGCACGGCTCGACGACCCCGCCAGCAAACGCTTTCCCATTGTCGCGGACCTGCAGGCCGAGGGCGTCACCGACTATATCGGCTTGCCGCTGATCAACACCGCCGGCCCCCCGAACGCCTCGAGCTGGACCACCAAGCAGCCGGGCGGCTTCACCGACGAGCAGCTCGATGCGATCCGCTCGATCACCGTCCCGCTGTCGCGCTACATTGAGATCGTCACGCTGCGCCGGACCGCCTCGCTGCTGCTCGACACTTATGTCGGCAACCGGGCCGGCGAGCGCATCATGGGCGGCCAGATCCGGCGCGGCCATGCCGACACGATGGACGCCGCAATTTGGCTGTCCGACCTGCGCGGCTTCACCGCGCTGTCCGACCGTTTGCCGTCCGAGACCGTCGTGGAGATCCTCAACCTCTATTTCGATTGCCAGGTCACCGCGATCCGCGACCATGGCGGCGAGGTACTCAAGTTCATGGGTGACGGCCTGCTCGCGGTATTCCCGGTCGACGAATATCTCGGCGACGAGGTGCAGGTGTGCTCGCGGGTGCTGGAGGCGGCGCGCGCATCACGCGCCGGGGTCGAGGCGCTGCAATTCCCCAATGGCGACGCCGTCGAGCGCTTCCGCTTCGGCGTCGCGCTGCATCTCGGGCGCGTGCTCTACGGCAATATCGGCGGCGGCAACCGGCTCGACTTCACCTGCATCGGCCCTGCGGTCAATCTCGCCGCGCGGCTCGAGAAGATCGCAGGCCGCCTCGGCCGCACCGTCGTGGCTTCCGAGCGCTTCGCCGGCATTCACGACGGCGGCTGGAGCGATCTTGGCGAGTTTCCGATCGCGGGATTTGCCAAGGCCGAACGGGTCTACGGCCTGTTCGACGAGGCGCCGGTCGCCGCTGCGAGCTAGTGCCGGTGCGACGTGACTGAAACGAACGCGCAGCACCGCACCGGGATCGCGCTGATCGTGGCGGCTGCCGTAGCCTGGAGCACCGCGCCGTTCTTCACCCGCCTGTTACACTTCGATTCCTGGACCATCCTGTTCTGGCGCGGGCTGTTCGGGGGCGGCGCGATCGCGCTGTTCCTGATCGCCACACAGGGCTGGCGCGGCGCGCGCGATCTCGTCGTGATGCCATTGAGCGGATGGCTGGTGGCCGGCCTCTCGACCTTCGGCATGGTGACGTTCATTCCGGCGCTGCAACTGACCAGCGTCGCCAATGTCGCCATTCTCATCGCGATGCAGCCGTTTGCCGCGGCCGCGATCGCCTGGCTTTGGCTCGGTGAGCGGGCGCGGCCCGGCACATTGCTGGCAAGCCTCGTCGCGCTCGCGGGTGTCGCGATCACCGTCAGCGGCGCCGGCGGCATCACGGATTACAGGGGGATCGGCCTTGCCTGCGTGATGGTGCTGGCGATTTCGCTGATGACGGTGGTGATCCGGCGGCACAAGGGTACGCCGATGATCGCCGCCGCGGCGCTCTCGAACTTTCTCGGCAGCGCCGTCAGTCTGCCGTTGGGGCTCGCCATCGGCGCGGTCACCGGCGCCGATCTCGGCGTGCTCGCGATGTTCGGAGTATGCCAGGTCGGTCTCGGCCTTACCCTGTTCACGGTCGGCTCGAGGTTGCTGCCCTCCGCGCAGGCCTCGTTGATCGCAACCCTCGAGACGCCGCTGATGCCGTTCTGGGTGTGGCTGGCGTTTGCCGAAGTGCCGTCGCTTCGCGCCCTGATCGGCGGTGCGCTGGTGATGGGGGCGGTCGTCGCCGACATTGCGCTGAGCCAGCGGGCGCAGCTCGCGCGGCCGGCCGAGCGGTGACGGCTGCTACTCCTCGGGCTCGGTGGTGAACAGCAGCGGATAGCCCTTGGCGCGGCCGGCATCGGTGGCACGCGTCGCCTTGGTCTCGGCGACATCCCTGGTGAACACTGCGACCACGCAGACGCCGCGCTGGTGCGCGGTCAACATCACCTTGTAGGCCTGATCATCGGTCATGCGGAATTCACCCTTCAGCACGGTGACGACGAATTCGCGCGGCGTGTAGTCGTCGTTGACCAGGATCACCTTGTGCAGGCGTGGCCGCTCGACCTTGGTCTTGGTCCGGGTTTTCGGCTTGGCGACGGTATCGGGCATCGCACTCCCTCGCGATTGCTCCGTAAGAATACCGTCTTCGGGCACATGTTGGAACCGTTCGATTTGCACGGCGTCATTGCGGCAACGGCACGGCGCGCGTTGCCGCATTCGCAGCAAGTGACGTCCAACGCTCAAGGCGACTACCTTGCAGGCCTCTAACTTGCAGACCTCTAACTCGAATGTGAAGGACAGATGATATCTGCGCTTTTCGGCGCCTGATTTGCGTGTCACCATGACAGGACACGACGGGAGGGCCGCAATGCGCTGGTATGTCTCGATCGGAGCGGTGCTTGTCGCAGGCATGTTGGCCAGCGGCGATGTGGCCGGTGTTGCCGCGCCCGGCCCGGGAACACAGACAGGCCGGCTGGCCGAAAAGGAATCCACGCCGAGCGTCGACATCGAGTTGATCATCGCGGTCGACGTCTCCTATTCGATGGACATGGACGAACTCGCGATCCAGCGCGAGGGCTATGCGCAGGCGATCGTTTCCAAGGAGTTCCTGCAGGCGCTGAAGGCCGGCCCGAACGGCAAGATCTCGATCACCTATTTCGAATGGGCCGCCTCCAACGACCAGAAGGTCATCATTCCCTGGCGGGTGATCGACGGCCCCGAATCCGCCGACGCGGTCTCCGCCGAGATCATGAAGACACCGGTGCGCCGCGCCTCGCGCACCTCGATCTCGGGCGCGATCTATTTCGCGATCCCGATGTTCGACGAGAATCCGCATCGCGGCCTGCGCCGCGTGATCGATATCTCCGGCGACGGCCCCAACAACAATGGTACGCCGATCACGCCCGCGCGTGATGCTGCGCTCGACAAGGGCATCGTCATCAATGGCCTGCCGATCATGGTGAAGGAGCCGTCCTACTCGACGATGGATATCGAGAATCTCGACTACTACTACGAGGATTGCGTGATCGGCGGGCCCGGCTCCTTCGTGGTATCGATCAAGGATCGCGAGAAGTTCAAGGAAGCGATCCGCACCAAGCTGCTGCTCGAGGTCGCCGGCCGCACCCCTGAGCGGCCCGTCGTGCGGACCGCCGAGAAGGAGCCGCGGGTCAGTTGCACGATCGGCGAGAAGATCTGGCAGGATCGCTGGGGGCGGTAGCAGCAATGTAGGGTGGGTTAGCGAAGCGTAACCCAACATTCGTTCCGCGGAGGCGCGGCGGGTCACGCTTCGCTAACCCGCCCTACAATCTCCTGAACATCGTTCTCAAGCGCGCGCAGCGTCTGCAACGCGGCTGCATGCTGCCCGGCTCCGATCTGCCGCCACACCTCGGCGACGCGCCCGGCGAGGTCGTGAACCGTCACCGGAAAATTCGCTGCCTGCGCCAGCGCGCCCTTCTCGTTGATCAAATATTGCCCATTCAGCGCAAACAGCACCTGCGCGATACACGCCAGCGCGCGATAGGCGCAGCCGGCGATATGCGTGCTGTCGCCGCGCGGCAGTGCAAGCTCGGCATTCTCGATCGCGAACAGGATTTCCCATTGAAAGCGCCGCACCAACGCGTCGCGCAGGGCCGGCGGGTAGGGCGCAGTCCTCGCCTTCAATGCCGCGACGCGGCTATCGGGATCATGCAGGACACGGCACAGCGCGACCTCGCCCACCCAGATCGCCGAGCAAAATCCGTGCGGATGGCCCGGCTGGTAGTGCATGCTGATCTCGCCGTTCCGGCAGGCCTCGATGACGTCAGCGACCTCATCGATGCTGCGGTAGAGCAGGTCGAGCTTGCGGCCGCCGATCGCAAGCCAGGCGCCGCCGACGATCCAGGGTCCCCATTCGCCGACCGGCGTCAGATGCGCGGCAGCGGGATCGTCGACCAGGCCCGTTACCGCCGAGCGCAGCCGATCGACGTCCAGCGCGGCGTCACCCCTGTAGTAAAGGCCGAGATCATAGTCGGAGGCGTCATGCGCGGTGCCGCGCGCCCGCGAGCCGCCGAGCACGATGGCGGCGACGCCCGGTACATCGGCAAGGACGGGAATGATGCGTGCAAGCAGCGGATCGTGGGACATGCGGCGCCGATTATAGCGAGACCGCCGTCTGCTGCGATAGTCGCCGCGATGTTTCAGCGCGTGAACCGCGCCACCAGTTCGACATGCGGGGTGTGGCGGAACTGATCGACCGGGGTGACGGCTGATATCTTGTAGCCGCCATCGATCAGGATTTTTGCATCGCGCGCAAACGTCGCGGCGTTGCAGGACACCGCGACGATCACCGGCACCTTGCTTGCCGCAAGCTGGGTGACCAGCGCCTGCGCGCCTTGCCGGGGCGGATCGAACACGACGGCGTCATAGTCGCGCAATTCCTGCGGCATCAGCGGGCGGCGGAACAGGTCGCGCGCCTCGGCCCTGAGCGGCTTCAGCCCAGGCGTCGATTGCGCAGCCTTTTGCAGCGCCGTGATCGCGCCGGCGTCGCTGTCGAAGGCCGTGACCCGCGCCTTCTCGGCGAGGCGGAGCGCAAACGGGCCGACGCCGCAAAACAGATCGGCGATGTGCTTGGCGCGTCCGCAATGCTCGCGAACCAGCGCAGCGAGCGTCTCCTCGCCCTTGGCGGTCGCCTGCAGGAACGAGCCCGGCGGCAGCACGACCTTCACCTTTCCGATCGCAACCTCGGGGGAGCCGCGCTGCAGCACCAACTCGCCATGCCGTGACAGCCGCGCCAGCCGGTGTTTCTCGGCGACCCGCGACAGCGTGGTGATCAGGCTGGTCGGCAGCGCGCCCGAGCCGCGCACGTCGATATCGAGACCGTTGAGGGTCGCGGTGACCTGGATGTCGAGCGGCTTGCCGATCGAGATCAGCGGCTCGGCTGTGGCCCAGGCCGCCTCGAGCGCGCCGTCGAGCGCCGGATCGAGGATCGGACAGCGGTCGACCGGAATGATGTCGTGCGAACCGGCCGCAGCGAAGCCGACCTTGAGCACCTCATGGGTGCCCATCCGTCCGTGCAGCGTGATGCGGCGGCGGCCTGCGCCATGGGCGTCGAGCAGCGGCGCGACTTCAGCCGCGACCTTCGCCTGCGCCAGCGTCTCGACCACGATGTTGCGTTTCCAGGCGCGGTAGGGCGCGTCGCTCCAGTGCTGGATCGCGCAGCCGCCGCAGACGCCGAAATGCGGGCAGAACGGCGCGATCCGCTCGGAGCTTGCCTGCGCCACCCGCACCAGCCGCCGCCGGTCGGGATGATTGCCGGGGACCTCTTCGACCTCGACCGTTTCACCGGCCAACGTGGTGGGCACGAAGATCGACTGCGCGCCGTCGATCGCGACGCCGTCGCCGCGATGGCCGACATGGTCGATCGTGAGAAGCTCAGCCACGGCGTGCGCCGAGGAAGAATTCGATGTTGCCGTCGCCGCCGGTGATCGATGACGGGAATACCTGAATGTCGGTGCAGCCGAGCGAGGCGGCGAAGGCGGCGATATCGTCGCAGATCTCCTGGTGCACCATCGCGTTGCGGATAACGCCGCGCTTGGCGTGCTTGCGCGCCGCCTCGAACTGCGGCTTGATCAGCGCCAGCAGATGCATCGGCGCTGCCCCCAGCGACAGCGCCACCGGTAGCACCAGCTTCAGCGAAATGAAGCTGACGTCGATCACGACGACGTCGGGCCGGGCCGGCAGTCGTTTGCCCTCGAAATTCCTGATGTCGGTCTCCTCCATGGAGACGATCTTCGGATGCCCGTGCAGCGAGGGATGCAGCTGGCCGTGGCCGACATCGATGGCGAACACGAGGCTCGCGCCATTGGCGAGCAGCACTTCGGTGAAGCCACCGGTCGACGCACCGACATCGAGGCAGACATGGCCCTCGACGTCGATCGGATAGTGCTCGAGCGCACCGGCGAGCTTGACGCCGCCGCGCGAGACATAGGGATGCGCCGGTTCAGCCGTCAGTTCGGCGCCGGGCGCGACGAGTTCGGATGCTTTCGCAATTGGCTTGCCGTCGGCGGTGACGAGGCCGGCGTCGATCGCGGCGCGCGCCCGGGCCCGGCTTTCGAACAGGCCGCGTTCGACCAGCAGCACGTCGATGCGCTTGCCCGTGGACGCGCCGTTGCCGTCGTCGCCCGTCTTGGTCACGTGCCTGCTCATTTGGCGCCCTGCCGGCGCTGCGCGGCGGCCAGCCGCACGCAGGCTTCGAAGGAGGTGAGGTCGTGCCAGAGGTCGGCCGCAGGCTCTCGCGGCGTCACCAGCGGACTGCCATGCAGGTCGAGCGCATGCATCATCATCAGATTGTCCGGCAAGCCAAACTCTTCCACCGTCAGCCCCTCCGCGTCGATCAGGCGCCCGTCGGATGCCGGCACGACCTGCTGCAGCCGCGCCACGCGATTGGCGTAGGACGTGGGATCGTTCGAATAGGCGAAGCACAGCTTGCCGCGTCCCGCCATGTAGCCGAGTTCGTAGACGGTGCCTGCGTCGGCACTGGGGCCGCGAAACGGCGTCAAATTGGCGATCACGGCGTCGGCCGACTCCATCATCGCCTCGTTGCTTTTGAAGATGGTAAGCGAGGCGCCGGCGACCGTGGGATTGATGCTGTTGTCGAGCGGATAGAGCCCGGTCAGCCCGTGATACGCGCACACCTCCGCCTTGCGGCGGCCGATCTCCACGGCATCCGGCAGGAACACGTCAGGACCTGCCAGATAGATTTTCATGGACTTGCCGGCACCAGGGGCGCCGCCCGAGCAATGAGAGCGTTTTCAGGCGAAGTGGGTACCGGCTTCGCGTGAAGAAAACGCGTCAAAACAAAAATCCAGAGCTCCGTTCCAATTCAATCGGAACGGATAAGGGCTCTAGGCGAGCTTGACGGTCTCGGTCTTGTAGTCCTTGCCGAGGGTCTCGAAGACCTTGGCAACGATGCTCTTGGCGTCGAGACCCGCGCGGGCATACATCGCCGCCGGCGAGTCGTGGTCGAGGAACACGTCGGGCAGGATCATCGAGCGGAACTTGAGCATGCCGCTGTCCAGCATGGCGTTGTCGGACAGGTACTGCATGACATGCGAGCCGAAGCCGCCGATCGAGCCTTCCTCGATGGTGATCAGGATCTCGTGGTCGCGGGCGAGCTTCATGATCATCTCCTCGTCGAGCGGCTTCATGAAGCGCGCGTCGGCGATCGTGGCGGAGAGGCCGTGGGCAGCGAGTTCGTCGGCGGCCTTCTCGCACTCGGCGAGGCGGGTGCCGAACGACAGCAGCGCGACCTGCTTGCCCTCGCGGATGATGCGGCCCTTGCCGATCTCCAGGGGAATGCCGACTTCCGGCATCTCGACGCCGCGGCCCTCGCCGCGCGGATAGCGCAGCGCGCTCGGACGATCGTTGATCGCAACCTGCGTCGCCACCATGTGAACCATTTCCGCCTCGTCGGAGGCCGCCATGATCACGAAGTTCGGCAGACAGCCGAGATAGGCGTTGTCGAACGAACCTGCATGGGTCGCGCCGTCGGCGCCGACCAGGCCGGCGCGGTCGATCGCGAAGCGGACCGGAAGGCTCTGGATCGCGACGTCATGGACCACCTGGTCATAGCCGCGCTGCAGGAAGGTCGAATAGATCGCGCAGAACGGCTTGTAGCCTTCGGTGGCGAGGCCGGCTGCGAAGGTCACCGCATGCTGCTCGGCGATGCCGACGTCGAAGGTGCGGTCCGGAAACGCCTTGTTGAAGATGTCGACGCCGGTGCCCGACGGCATCGCCGCGGTGATGGCGACGATCTTGTCGTCCTTCTGGGCTTCCTTGACGAGGCTCTGGCCGAACACGTTCTGGTAGGCCGGCGCATTCGGCTTGGCCTTGGCCTGGGTGCCGGTCGCGACGTCGAACTTGACGACGGCGTGGTACTTGTCGGCGGAAGCCTCGGCCGGGCCGTAGCCCTTGCCCTTCTGGGTGACGACGTGAACCAGGATCGGCCCGGTCTCCATGTCGCGGACGTTCTTCAGCACCGGCAGCAGATGGTCGAGATTGTGGCCGTCGATCGGGCCGACATAATAGAAGCCGAGCTCCTCGAACAGCGTGCCGCCGTCCATCATGAAGCCTCGGGAATATTCCTCGACGCGGTTGGCGCGGTTGGCCAGGATCTTCGGCAGGCGCTTGTTGATCTGCTTTGCCGCCTCGCGCAGCGAGCGGTAGGTCTTGCCCGAGTAGAGGCGCGACAGGTAGGCGCTCATCGCGCCGACCGGAGGGGCAATCGACATGTCGTTGTCGTTGAGGATCACGATCAGGCGTGAATTCATCGCGCCGGCGTTGTTCATGGCCTCATAGGCCATGCCCGCCGACATCGCGCCGTCACCGATCACGGCGATAACGTTGTTCTTGCCGCCGGAGAGGTCGCGCGCCACGGCCATGCCGAGGCCGGCCGAAATCGAGGTCGAGGAGTGTGCGGCGCCGAACGGATCGTAGTCGCTCTCGGTGCGCTTGGTGAAGCCGGAGAGTCCACCGGCGGTGCGCAGGGTGCGAATGCGGTCGCGGCGACCGGTCAGGATCTTGTGCGGATAGGCCTGGTGACCGACGTCCCAGATCAGGCGGTCGCGCGGGGTGTCGAAGATGTAGTGGATGGCGGTGGTCAGTTCGACCACGCCGAGGCCGGCGCCGAAATGGCCGCCGGTCACCGATACGGCGTCGATGGTTTCCTGGCGGAGCTCGTCGGCAACCTGCCGCACCTGCTCGACCTTCAGCTTGCGCAGGTCATCCGGCGTGTGAATAGTGTCAAGAAGCGGCGTTTTACTAAATGTGGTCACAGCGAATTTCCAATTTTTGCCTGTCGGAACGAACGGCCCGACGCGAGATGGGTTGGCGCGCTCACCGCGCAGCGAATGCCAGACACTGGGTGCCGTCCCGGCAGGCCCTGCCTGGTTGTAAGCCTAGATTCACTCCGGATTGGACCACGTGATATGCATCACCTTGGTCGCTCTTCACCCGTCCCGGTTCAGTTTTGTCGAACCATTTGAGATGCATGCCGCCCGAAAAATTCGGGCCGCCCGCCACCCTCAAATGCCCATAGAACTGGAAGCATTACACCAAAGCCGTAGCCAAAGCCAACCCGATAGGCGGCGCAGGGTTCCTATGCGCCGTCCTGAAAAGTCTAGACTTTTCAATGCTTGGACCGCGACCGGGTTCCATTTTTGCTATTTTAGCGGCAGCCGGGACGGTCCGGAGCGGCCTGATTCGTAGCCGCACCCGATTGCCGGGGCCGCCTCGTGCCGCGGTCGGTCAACGGAAATACACAGCAACAATCGCCCGCCGAGGCGGACATCCTGTCGCATGATCGCGGCGTATCGGCGCTACTGCACGTCCAGCGGCTCGGTGCCGGTCGGCTGGCCCGAGGCGTCGGTGGTGATCTTGTCGACGCGGGCTTCGGCCTGGCGCAGCAATTCCTCGCAGCGCCGCTTCAGCGCCTCGCCGCGCTCATAGATCGCGACCGATTCCTCAAGCGGGACCTTGCCGTCCTCGAGCCGCTTGACGATCGATTCGAGTTCCTCGATCGCGCGTTCAAAGGAGAGCTTCTTGACGTCCGCCTGCGTGTTTTCGGCCATTATGTGTTCCCAGTGCGCCGATCAGACCGTGATCGGATCTTGTCGTCCAAACATGACCCGTCGCAGGTCATGCTCGCCCCGGCGCAGAATCAATCGAATTTTTGCGGGGGTATTGTGGCGGGGATTTACCTGCCCATCAATGCGGTGACGTGAGATGCCACCGACTCTTTCAGGCCCTCGAGGTCGTAGCCACCCTCCAGCACGGAGACGACGCGGCCGCCGGCGCTCTTGTCGGCGAGGTCCATCAGCTTGCGCGTGACCCAGCCGAAATCCTCGCCGGTCAGGTTGATCGAGGCCAGCGGATCGCGGTGATGCGCGTCGAAGCCCGCCGAAATCACGACGAGTTCGGGGGAGAATTTCTCGAGCTGCGGCAGGATCAGGTTCTCGAACGCGGAGCGGAATTTGGTGCCGCCGTCGCCAGGCGAAAGCGGTGCGTTGACGACGGTGTCGTGCTCGCCGCGCTCGCCGACCGCGCCGGTGCCGGGGAACAGCGGCATCTGATGCGTCGAGCAGTACATCACGGTCGGATCCGCCCAGAAGATATCCTGCGTGCCGTTGCCGTGATGGACGTCGAAATCGATGATCGCGGCGCGCTTGATGCCGTATTTGCGCTGCGCGTGGCGTGCAGCGATCGCGACATTGTCGAAGAAGCAGAAGCCCATCGGCGTCGACTTCTCGGCATGATGCCCGGGCGGGCGTACCGCGACGAAGGCGTTCTGGTGCTTGCCCTCCATCACCGCATCGGTCGCCGCCACCGCGCCGCCGACGCCGCGCATCACGGCTTCCCAGGTGCCTGGCGACATCGAGGTGTCGCCGTCGATATAGATCATGCCGGAGGTCGGCGCGATGTGGCGCAGTTCGCCGACATAGTGCTCGCCGTGACAGAGCAGCACGCTGTCGAGGTCGCCTTCCGGCGCGAGGTCCCGCACCAGCGCCTTGAAGCGGTCTTCGCCGAGCACCTCGGCAACCGCGCGCAGCCGGTCGGGGCGTTCGGGATGTCCGGGTGGGGTCAGGTGATCGAGGCAGGCGGTGTGCGTCAGAAGCAGTGTCATGCAAATTCCCGGCGCAATGGAGGCGCGTGCGAGGAACGCCTAATTTAGGCCGTTACCGGCTCGCCGGAAAGGCCTGTCTCCCGTCTCGCCCCCCGGATGTTCCATGCCCGCACGTCAATTGATCCGCTCGATCCGCTTTCCCGCCGCCGGGCCGACCGGGCTGTTGGCCTTGAAGTAGGCATAGAGCGCATCGACGTCGTAGATGCCGAATTGCTGCGCCGTGCCTTCCTTGAACACCGTGAAGCCGTCGCCGCCCTCGGCGAGATAGTTGTTCACGGTGACGCGATAGCTCGCGGCCGGATCGATCGGCCTGCCGTCGAGCGACATCCGGTCGGCGATGATGCGCGCGCCATCGGGCTTGCTCGCATCCCACGCATAGGTGAAACCCTTCGAGACCTGTAGGGCGCGCGGCCGTTTCGGGTCGGCCCATTGCTGCTCCAGCACGTCCTTGAGCTGCTTGCCGGTCAGCGTCATCGTCACCAGCTGGTTGCGGAACGGCTGGCTGGCGAAAATGTCGGCATAGGTGACGGCGCCGTCCTCGCGCTTGACGATGTCGGTGCGCACGCCGCCGGGGTTGGTGAAGGCGATCATCGCGCCGCCATTCGGCTCAGAGCTCGTCGCGCGCAGCTGCGCGTCGGCGACGATATCGCCGAGCGGGCTTTCGCCGGTCTCGGCGGGCGTGCGCGAGAGCGTTTCGGTGACCGACCCGGCGGCGCGGTTGGCGATCGGCGCGGCCAGCCGGTCGTAGGATTCGAGCAGCGCGCTCTGCTCCGGGTCCTTGGCTGTGCCGCCGATCTTCACGATGGTGTTGTCGGCCTTGGCGCTGATCACGTCATGGCCTTTCGGATCGAGCTGAAGGTCGATCGCGGTGACCAGCGTGCCGTATTTGTCGCCCGAGGTGACGAGCCGTCCGTCGATCTCACAGACATAGGCCTGATGGGTGTGGCCGGAGATCACGACGTCGACCGCCTTGTCGAATTTCTTGACGATATCGACGATCGGCCCCGAGATCCCGGGGCATTCATTGTAGTCGCCGGTCGGAAAGCCGCCTTCGTGGATCAAGACGACGATCGCCTCGATGCCCTTCACCTTCAGTTCGGGGACCAGCGCATTGACGGTCTCGGCCTCGTCGCGGAATTCGAGGCTCGCGACGCCGGCCGGCGACACCAGGTTCGGCGTGTTCTTCAGCGTCAGCCCGATGAAGGCCACCGGAATGCCGTCGAACTCCTTGATCTCATAGGGCGGAAACACAGGCTTGCCGGTGGTCTTGTCGATCGTGGAGGCGGCGAGATAACGGAATTTGGCCCCCAGGAAGGGATGCGGCCCCTGGCATTTGTCGATCGGGTGGCAGCCGCCATTCTGCATCCGCAGGAGTTCGTCCTTGCCCTCATCGAACTCGTGGTTGCCGACCGACGAGATCGCAAGCCCCATCATCGACAGCGACTCGATGGTCGGCTCGTCGTGGAACATCGCCGACAAGAACGGGCTCGCGCCGATCAGGTCGCCGGCCGCGACGAAGATGTTGTTGTTGTGGCCTTCGCGCAGCCGCTTGACGATGGTTGCCAATCGCTCGGCGCCGCCGGCGGGCACCATGATCTTCTTGGTCGCATCAGCGGGATCGGTGATGCGTATACCGCCCGGCGGCGGCCGCAGATAGCCGTGGAAATCGTTGATCGCGAGAACACGCAAGCTCACCGGCGCTGCGGTCTGCGCCAGGCAGGGACCTGCTGCGGCCAATCCGAGCGCACAGAGGGCGGCGAGGGGCAAAAGGTGGGGTTGTCTCATGACCTGTCCATGGCGTGCACGATCATGGAACACACGATCATGACGCGACGCCACTACAATTTTGCGACGCTTCGTTTCAATCCTTCGTGCGCGCCATGAAGGCCTTGAAGGCACTGACCGCCTCCCCGGAGCGCATCCGCTCGCTGAACAGGTGGTTCTCCTGCTCGATGCGGCGGGTGACGTCCTCGGGCGGCAGCCGGATCAGGCGGCGCGAGATCGCCACCGCCTCGGCCGGCAGCGCGCAGATCTCGCGCGCCACCTTGTGCGCCTCGACCTCGGCATGCCCCGGCGCCACCACGGTGTTGACGAAACCGGCGACGCGGGCGTCGTCGGCCGACATGGTGCGGCCCATCACCAGCATCGCAAAGGCGCGCTGGTGGCCCATCGTCCGTGGCATCAGCAGGCTGGAGGCGCCTTCCGGCACCAGGCCGAAATTGGAGAACGGCGTCGAGAACAGCGCGGCCTTGCTCGCCAGCACGTAGTCGCAGTGAAACAGCATCGTGGTGCCGATGCCCATCGCGACGCCGTCGACCGCGGCGATGATCGGCTTCACATTGTGGGCCAGTGAATACAGGAACTTGACGAGGTCCGAAGCGGGCGGCGTCTCGCCGGACGAGGTGCCCTGCGCGAGCAGGTCTTCGATGTCGTTGCCCGCGGTGAACACGCCGGAGCCGCCGGTGATGATCAGGCAGCGGATCTTCGGATTGTTCTGCGCCTTGTCGATCGCATCGCTGATCGCGCGAAACATCTCCTCGGTGATCGCGTTCTTCTTCTCGGGCCTGCGCAGCCGGATTACGCGTGTGGCGGCTTCGTCGGTGACTATGACATGCGCGGTCATCAGGCGTCCCAGAGCAGGCGGTCTGTCGGCCGGCAGCGTCGCCGGCGGAGGTCGTCACCAGTATCCTACATGATCCCGCGCGAGCCCCAAGTGTTCTGGATCGCTTTTCCCCCTGGGCGAGCATGATGCCGGTGCAATGCAGTTAACCGGAATATCGTGATTCCGGGGCGGGGGGACGTTGGTCGTAGGCTGGACGCTGACGAACGATGCCGCGGGCAGTCGGGCGGCGTTTCAGGTGCGCCGTCTAGCCGCGCCCGATGAACGAGCCGATGCTGCGGCCGATCGTGTCGCCGTGCTGAAGCAGGGCGCCGAGATGATCGCCGGGGACCGACATCGCATCAAGGCCGTTCTCCGCGGCAAAGCGCTGCATCGGCGCATGCGGTGCGTCATCCTGTCCGTTCCAGAGCAGCACCGGCACGCGCGAGGAGAGCACGGCGTCCCTGGCGCCGTCGATCTGGCCGAGCGCATCGAAGCAGGCGCGCACGCCGCCCTCGAGATCGGACGTCACCCATCCCGTGAGCTGCGGCGCGGTGCGGCGCGCAAACGTCATGAAGGCGCCATATGTCAGCGGGCCGGCATTGCCGCGCGGCAGCCCGGTGAGAAAATCCCAGCCGCCGATCGAAAGCGACGCCAGCCGCGCCGGGAAGAACCGGGCGACGCCGACCGCGACCCAGCCGCCCATCGAATGTCCGACCACATGGGCGCGCTCGTCGCCGAGATCGTCGATTACCGCGACGATATCGCCGGCACGTTGTTCCTGATCGTAGAATTCGGGATCGGCGGGCTTGTCGCTCAGGCCATGCCCGAGCGAGTCGACGCAGACGACGCGGAAGCGATCGGCGAGCGCGTCGACCACGCCGCATTGCTTCCAGCTCGCGGCGTCGAGCAGCAGGCCGTGCTGCAGCACGATCAGCGGCCCGGATCCCTCAACGGTGTAATGGATGCGCTGGCCCCGGTGATTGGCGAATGGCATGTCTGGAGTTCCCCACGTTTCACCAGAGGTGAGCGCGGAGGCGTCGGGATTCAAGACCTTGTTCCGGATCGGGAACTGATCCCCCCGCCGCCCGATCGTGTGGAAGCTGGCGTTCAGCCGCCCCAGACCATGGCTTCGCTCCAGCCGAGATCCTTAAACTCGGCTTCCCGCAGCGGCGCCTCGCCGGCGGCGAAGAATTCGTCGAGCTGCGGCGGCTTGACGGTGGTTTCGGCGAGCATCGCATGGGCCTGGCCGCGATGATGGATCTGGTGTTGAAACAGATGCATCAGCAGGCGGTCGCGCCGCTCGGTCTGCACGGTCGTGTCACGATTGACCTTGACCACATCATCCAGTCGTTCAGGCGTCAGCGCATCGCAGTGCACGATCAGGCGCTGGTCGATCGCGCGTTGCGAAGCTTGCAGCGCCGCGACCGACGGGTAGGGCACTTCATTGGCCCACGCCTTCGGCCCGAGCCAGCCGCCTTCGAGCGCGTCGACATAGAACAGATCGATGACATGGATATGGTTCAGTGTCGCCTGCAAGCTCGGGAAGAAGCCGGTCCGCGCGGCGGCGAACTCCGTCTGGCTGAGACCGGCGCATGCGGTGAGCAGGCGATGATTGGCCCACGCATTGTTGTAGGCAAAGGCGCGAAAGGTCTGAACGAGGCCTGCTTGCATATTGGTCCTCACGGGATTGAAGGGATCAGGCGGGCGCCGCGGCCAGCCGGCCGACCCGCGACAGCAACAGCTTCAGGATCGCGGATTTGTTGGCCTTGTGACAGGCGATCACGAGATCGAGCGTCGGCGCCTCTCCCTGCACCGGCCGGGTCGTGATGCTGTCGGGCAGATAGCGGGCCGTGTAGGCCGGCAGTAGCATCACACCATGCGTCGAGGTGATCATCGATATCGCGTGCACGACGTTATGCACCTCGTGCTCCGGCCTCGGATCGATGCCGGCGCGGTTGAAATAGTCCAGCACGACGCGGCGCACCGCCGGCGCGGATTTGGACGGCAGATAGAAAGTCTCGCCCGCGACGTCTTCCGGCGCCACGGCTGACTGCGCCGCCAGCCGATGGTTGCTTGGAAATACGAACACCAGTGGGTCGGTGCGCACGCGCCTGTACGCCAGATCCTCCATGTTGTCGTCGGCGCGCATGAAGGCCGCATCGAGCTTGCGCCGCATCAGGGCCTTGGCCAGCAAGGGCGAGTAGTCGCTCGACAAGCGGATGTCGATGCCGGGAAATTCCTCGCGCAACAGACGGGTCACCTCGGGCAGCAGATCGATTTCGGCGCCCGACAGGAAGCCGAGCGAGAAGACGGGCTTCGGCGGTTGGGCTGCGCGCTGTGCCGCTTCCTTGGCGGCCTCGGCCTGCAACAGCGCCATGCGGGCATGGTCGAGGAATGCCTTGCCGGCGGCGGTCAACTCGATGCCCTGCACGCCGCGATTCAGGAGTTGCGCGCCGACCTCCTGCTCAAGATCGCGGATCTGCCGGCTGAGCGAAGGTTGTGAGGTGTGGAGCTTCTGCTCAGCGGCAACCGTCAGGCTGCCGGCATCGGCCACCGCAACGAAATAGCGCAGATGCCGAAGCTCCATCGCAGTCTCCCGATCACGGCCTGCCCATCGCGCGGCCATCTCTCGCAGGCATGTCTCGCAGGCATGGGGCCAGCTTACAAAGTCTTTTTCAAGCCGGCCAGCGTCCACTATAGCGAAGCGTATTCCCAGTGCCGGCCCTGCCTCACAGGCAGAGGGGCCGCGCGAAGCCAGGCCGGAGCTTGCGCATGCGGATGAACCTCGGAGCATTGCTGTTGCCGCTGCTGGTGCTGACCGGGTTCGGCAGTGCCGCCGCGCAATCTTCCGGCAATCAACCAAGGGCAAGCGCCATGGATACGGACGTCGCAACGATCAAGCAGGCACTCGCCGGAAACTGGGAGAGCATCGCGCCCGAAATCCGGCCGAGCAAGAATCCGGACGGCTCGATCAAGCCGCTCTATCTCAAGCGCGCTTTCACTTATCAGTCCTCCGACCGGTTCGAGCTCGTGGTGATCAACTCGGCCGATCCGTACGGCAAGGTGCCGCTGGCGCGGATCAGGATCGTCGGGCACATGCAGTGGCAGGGCGCGCATCCGATCGCAGCGGGCGCGCAGAAGGTCGATTTCGTCGCCGACGAGGCCTACGAGGTCACGCCGTTGGCGCAGGGCTTTGTCGATGTCCTCAACAAGGTTGCTGCTGCCGGCTACGCGCCCTGGGCGGTCGATGCGCCGCAGAGCATCTTCGGTAAGTCCTTCGTGCCGTTTGCGCTGAAGGAAGGCACCAACTTCATGGAATTCGACCTGGTCTATCTCAGGGGCGACTTGTTGTTCTGGGGCGCCCGCAATGTCGACGGCCGCGGCTTCGACACCGAGCAGAACAGGCCGACCAATCTGCAGATCCCGCTGGTCCGCAAGCAATCCTGATCGAGTGACCCTGATATCGTCAAGGGAACGAAGCCATGAACGCGTCGAACCAGAATCGCCGCGTGCAGTTCGAATTGGACGCGTTCGAAACCCTGTTCAACAAGCGCGATTATGCCGCCGCCGAGCGGCTCTGGTCGCCGCGCTACATCCAGCACAGCGCCCACATTGCGCCCGGCCGAGACGGGCTGTTCGATCTCGTCAAGGGCTTGCCCGCGACGCTGTGCTATGAGAACCATGTCGGCGCGGCGAGCGGCGATTACGTCATTCTGCACGGCCGGTTCAGCGGTCATGGTCTCCCGGCGGCATGGGTCGTCGCCGACATCGTGCGCATGGAGGGCGACGTGCTCGCTGAGCACTGGGACGTCATCCAGGATGAGGCGACGCGCGAACAGTCGCGCTGCGGACTGCCGATGTTTGGTGATCGCTTTCCCGGCTGAGCCGGTCCAGCGAGCGCGCACGGCGGCGGGGGAGGCCGGACATGCAACTCGCGAAGAACGTGATCGACGTTGGCCTTTCCACCAACAATCTGGAGCCGATGCTGCGGTTCTGGCAGCAGGACGCCGGTGTTCGCTTCGACCACATGTTGCCGATCCGGCGTGGGCAGAAGCAGTACCGGCACGACGCGCATGGTTCGGTGATCAAGCTCAACCATCATGTCGAGCCGCTGCCGGATGCGGCGCCGAGCGGCTATCGCGAGCTGATCGTTGCGCGCGACGGCGTTGCCGCACCGCAGCGCATGACCGATCCCGACGGCAACAGCGTTTGCCTGGTGGCGCCTGGACATGACGGCATCACCCAAATTGCGGTTTCCATGGCGGTGCGCGACCTTGCCGCGCATCGCAAATTCTACGGCGAGATTCTCGGCTTCGCCGAGCAATCCTGGTCGGGCGGTCCGGCGTTTCGCCTCGGCGAGAGCCTGATCCTGCTCGCCGAAGATCGTGCCGCGACCGTCGATCCGGTTCGGGGCGCGCGCGGCTGGCGCTACATCACGCTGCAAGTCGCCGACATCGACGCTGTGCACGACGATCTGCGCACCAAGGGCGTCCGCGAAGGCCTTGCACCGGTCACGCTCGGCGAGGTCGCGCGGATTTCCATGATCCTCGATCCCGACGGCAACTGGATCGAACTGTCTCGCCGCGCATCGATCGTCGGCAGCCTGTCCGACCACTAGGCCCGTGCGCATGCCGCATTACTGAGGCCGGGCATGCCCAACTTCACGTGGTTCCGTTAACCTCCTGCGCCCAGCTCCCACCCCAGATTTCCTGCCAGCCGGAGGGCGCCGATGATATGGTAGCGCATACAGCTCCATCTTGATGATCGCTTCATGCAGTCGATTTTCAGGCCGCGGCGGGTTGATCGATTTCCACGAGCGGCTATCGGCTCGGCTTGCCTGCTGCTGTTCGTCCGCCTGGCATGCGCCGAGCCCGTCGGCAATCCAGCGGTGGCGCCGGCCGCACGAGACGCAGCGCCAGCGCAAACTGAAACATCCCGTCCGAATCCGAATAGCGGAGAGAACAACGGTCACGCCGATCGGTCGGCGCCTGACCATCAATCCTCATCCGCTCCGTCTCCGGCGCCAACACCATCGCCTCCGAAGCTCGGCGAGCCGCAGCAATACTGCAAGGCGCTGGAGCAGGCTGCCTTGGAGAACGGCCTGCCGCCGGATTTCTTCGTCCGGCTGATCTGGCAGGAAAGCAATTTCGATCCCGGTTCGGTCAGTCCGGCCGGCGCCCAGGGGATCGCCCAATTCATGCCGGGCACCGCGCGCTGGCGCGGCCTCGCGGACCCGTTCGAGCCGTTGCCGGCGTTGCAGGAATCCGCCCGCTGGCTCCGCGAACTGCGCGCGCAGTTCGGCAACCTCGGCCTTGCGGCGGCTGCCTATAATGGCGGCCCGCGGCGCGTCCAGGATTGGTTGGCTGGGCGTGGCAACCTGCCGGGCGAAACACGCGCTTATGTGAGGATCATTACCGGCAAGTCTGCCGAGGAATGGGCGCAGGGTTCGGTCGAGGACAGAGTCCACACGGACGCCGCCATGGCCTGCGATGACATCGTGCGCGGCATGCTGATCAGGGCGCTGCCTGCGGCCCCAATAGAGTCCGTGACAATTGCACAGCAAGCGGCGTGGGGACCTTGGGGCCTCCAATTGGCCGGCGGTCCGTCGCAATCCAGGGTTCTCGCCGATTACCAGCAGCTCCAGAAACGCTTCGCGCCCGTGCTGGGCGATCGCGCGCCGCTCATTCTGAGATCGCATATGGCCGGGCCAGGTTCGGCGACCTGGTATCTGCTCCGGGTCGCCGAGACGACCCGTGAGCGAGCCAACCAGCTTTGCGCGCGACTTGAGGCAATCGGCGGGCGCTGCCTCGTGTTTCGAAACTAGTGATGGCAGCTGCCCAGGCTCTCGAGTGCTGGCGCGCTGAAATCACCCGGCAGCGCAGCACTTTGCGTCAGGAGGTCCGGATTTGCTACTCAACAATGACATCGATTCAAGGAACCGCTCACGCGCTCGCTCGGGCGGCGCGCCTATCGTCTTCCGGCAACGACCTCGAACGCTTGAAGTGCGGGAGATAAATCCCGGAACCGGCAATTGCACCTTGCATAGCTGAGATAAGTGTATACTTGTTGTGTATCGACTGGCCTTGAGCCTTGTAGATCGGTCCCAGAGGACCCTTTTCCAAAGACATCGTCGGATGAAAGGGACAGCGCGTGCTATCAGCACTGCGGCTGAAGCTTTCGTCACCTTGTTGATCGGCTGCCGTTTCACGGATGTACTGGAATGGCAGTGCGGCCCGCTCTGTCACCGATAGAGCGGGCATTCGTATTTGTGCGCTTGACGTGTCTTCTACCGCGAGAGGTGATCCGTTGCAGGTTCTTGTCAGGGACAACAATATCGACCAGGCACTGCGCGTTCTAAAGAAGAAGATGCAGCGCGAAGGCGTCTTCAGAGAGATGAAGCGCCGCCGCTCGTTCGAAAAGCCATCGGAAAGAAAGGTTCGGGAGAAGGCCGAGGCCGCGCGGCGAGCCCGCAAGCTTGCCCGCAAGCAGGCGATACGGGACGGATTGATTGCGGCTCCGCCGAGGAAGCCCAAAGTGCTGGCGCCGAAATTCCCGGCACAAGGTCAATTGCCACCGCGAACCAGCGGCCCACGAGAGAGTTAGTCCTCCGTACCGCAATCCTGTTCGAGGGAGCGTGCAAGATGAAGCAGCGACCTTATCGAGGCGATGGATGTCTCCAGGAACGCATCTCTGACGAACTCTGTCGTCGGCGGGCCGAAGACCGGGATGTTCGATCGAAGGACGAGAAGCGACGGCAGCGTGCGCAGAACCTCGCCGGTACGGCCATCAACGCGATGGCGGACCATTCGGCCAGCCGGATCGATCAGTCTGCCCGCAAGCATGATCTGGTGGACGGTCCCAGAGAATTTCGCTCGTTTCGCCGGGATCATTGACAAGACGGGCGTGCGGCCGTTTGCCGTCACTGCGAAACGGATTGGCTTGCGACGGGAGTCCTGGTCGGTACCGGCGGGATCGCGGAAGTGCGATCACTGATGTGCCCGACGGCGCAAGCCCTCGCAGCAGGAGCAAGGCTCGGACAGATCGTGTCGCGAGAATGCGGGAGTGCGACTCACAAGTTGGCGCGACAAACTCAGCGTCGTCCCGGCGAAGGCCGGGACCCATAACCACCGAAGGTGATTGTTACGCGACGCTGTGGCCACAGCTTTCCTCACCAACCCAATCCTGTGGTTATGGGTCCCGGCCTTCGCCGGGACGACGGTTGAGGATGTAGGTGGCGCCACACATTCACTGTCGTCCTGGCGAAAGCCAGGACCCATTACCCCAAATGCGCATTGTTGCGCGACGCCGGGGCCAGGATCTCGTTCACGATCAAATGCGGTGGTTATGGGCCCTGGCTTTCGCCAGGACGACCACGATGAGTTCTGCCCGGGCGAGATTGCGAGGCCTACCCCGCCAGCACCGCGTCCGCACCGGTCACCGCCTCGGCGCTCTCCGTCACCGTCTTTTCCAGCGACGGCGCCTGCACCGAGATGTTCTCGGCGAAGAAGCGCGCCAGTGCGACGTAGCGCTGCAGCTCGGCTTCGCCGTTGGCCTTCGCGGCCAGCGCCTCGCTGGCAAGCATGCAGCCGCCGAGCGTGGCGCCGAACAGCCGCAAATAGGGCGTTGCGCCGGCCAGCGCCTCGTTCGGCGCGGAGGCCAGCCGCTCGAGCAGCCATTTGCTGGTGCGCTCCAGCGCGGCATGGGCATCGCGGAGCTTGGCGCCGGCGGTGCCGAATGCCGGATCGTTGGAGGTCTCGACCTGCTTGATGGTGGCGGCGAGTTCGTCGAGCAGCGCCCACACCGAAGCGCCGCCATTGGCGCCGAGCTTGCGGGTGACGAGGTCGATCGACTGGATGCCGTTGGTGCCCTCATAGATCGAGGTGATGCGAGCATCGCGGTAATGCTGCGCGGCGCCGGTCTCCTCGATGAAGCCCATGCCGCCATGCACCTGCACGCCGAGATAGGCGACCTCGTTGCCGATGTCGGTGGAGAACGCCTTGGCGATCGGGGTCAGCAATGCGCCGCGCGCCGCAGCGTCGGCGCGGACCTTGGCGTCCTTGGCACGCACCGAGACGTCGAGCGCGACCGCGGTGGCGTAGCAGATCGTGCGCGCCGCCGCCGTCATGCTGCGCATCTGCATCAGCATGCGCTTGACGTCGGGATGCACGATGATCGGATCCATGCCGTCGCCCTTGTGGCCGACCGCCTTGCCCTGGCGGCGCTCCTGCGCATAGGCCAGCGCCTGCTGATAGGCGCGGTCGGCAATGCCGACACCTTCGAGGCCGACGCCGAGCCGCGCCTGGTTCATCATCGTGAACATGCAGCGCATGCCCGCGTTTTCCTCGCCGATCAGAAAGCCGATCGCGCCGCCCTTGTCGCCCATGGTCATGGTGCAGGTCGGTGAGGCGTGCATGCCGAGCTTGTGCTCGACGCCGGAGGCATGGATGTCGTTGCGCGCGCCGAGCGAGCCGTCGGCATTGACCATGAATTTCGGAACCAGGAACAGCGAGATGCCCTTGGTGCCGGCGGGCGCATCGGGCAATCGCGCAAGCACGAAATGCACGATGTTGTCGGTCATGTCGTGCTCGCCATAGGTGATGAAGATCTTGGTGCCCTTGATGCGGTAGGTGCCGTCGGGTGCGCGTTCGGCGCGGGTGCGCAGCGCACCGACGTCGGAACCGGCGTTGGGCTCGGTGAGCTGCATCGTGCCGGTCCATTCGCCGGTGACGAGCTTCTCGAGATAGACCTTCTTCAATTCGGTGCTGCCATGGGCATCGAGCGCCTCGATCGCGGACAGCGTCAGCAAGGGGCAGAGGC
Source organism: Bradyrhizobium sp. C9 (assembly GCF_002532045.1). Taxonomy (GTDB): domain Bacteria; phylum Pseudomonadota; class Alphaproteobacteria; order Rhizobiales; family Xanthobacteraceae; genus Bradyrhizobium. The sequence continues at coordinate 333,365 of NZ_NWTG01000001.1, forward strand.
CGAAGGCGACGTTCGATGCGCTCCAGATCTCGGTGCAGGCGGCGTTGATCGCGAGCGGCAGGCCCTGGCCGCCGAACGCTTCCGGTCCCGACACCGCGTTCCACCCCGCGGCGGTCCAGCGCTGATAGGCGTCGGGCCAGCCGGGCGCGGTCGTCACCTTGCCGTTGTCGAGCTTGATGCCGTGCTCGTCGCCGACCTTGTTCAGCGGCGCCAGCACATCGGAGGCGAACTTGCCGGCTTCCTCCAGCACCGCAGCGGTGATGTCGCCGTCGAAATCGCCGTAATGGCCGGCCGCCACGGCGGCTGCGAGCCCCGCACCATGATTGAGGGACAGCAGGATATCGTTGATCGGCGCGCGGTAGGTCATGGCGTTACTCCCGACGAGGCGTTTGGAAATTGTCTTCCCATGAAACAAGCGGCCTCTCAACTGTCCGAGCGGACATCGCCCGGTCTGTTTCGGCCAGCGCAGCGTCGCCCTATAATGAGGGTGCCGGTATCAACTTGCGGCTTTCGTGCCTTTTCGCGCGCCGCCCTGTTGAAATGGCGGGACTCACCCTATAGACCCGGCGTGGCCTTCGATCGGCGCGTTGGGGCGTAGCCAAGCGGTAAGGCAGCGGATTTTGATTCCGCCATTCGGAGGTTCGATCCCTCCCGCCCCAGCCATCTATCGTGCCGCTAAGTACCTGAAAAAGCACATCTATGGGCAGAAACTGACCGGCTTCCGTGCGCTGACATCAGTCTCCGCCACGTGGGCGACATCCGGGATGAGAGCATTGAAAGTCTCTCGCTCGTCGCTGCAAGTTCCCATTCGGCGAGCCGTTGCTGGGGGAGGTCGATTCGATCGCGCCTGCCGGCCGCGACGGTCCTTTTCGTCGACTGCCATCGGCTAGGAAAGCGCGGCGCGGCCAGCCGGTGCGAGGACCGGTCGCCTCTGCTACCGTTCCGGGGTCGGCGGCGCGGCGTGCGAACGCCGGATCTCAGGCATTTGCGGCGTTGTCGCGAATAACCTCGAACGGCAAGGACGGGACGTCGTATTCGGCGATGTCCAGCTTCCAGATGTGGTGGTCATCCGTGCCGCCGGCCGGCGCAAATCCGAGCTTCTTGTACAGGTCGCGCACCAACGCGTTCTTGGCGGTGGGCAGGTAGCTTCCCTCGAGCGTGTCGACGCCATTCAAACGGCAATGGCGGACGAGCTCGGCAATGATGGCTTCCTCGACCCGTCGCCCGAGCACCCGGCAGCTCATCAACCAGGTGTCGATGTCGTAGGTCGTGTCCTTCTTGCGCGCGATCACGACGCCGATGACCCCGTTGTCACCAAAGCGGTCGCGAAGCCTGATCTGGAAGGTCAGGCAATCGGGCGAACGCGACATGGTCTCGACTTCGGAATGCGTGTAGACTCCTTGATCTTCGGCCGTGCCATGCGGGACAAGGGCGATGCTGGCTGGCAGGCGCATACCCTGTCGAGCCAGTTGCAGACTTGGCTTGCCGAAAGGCATCCCGGTCAGAAGGTACTCGTCGCCAACTTCGGCGTGAACGGAACGCTTCTGCGGGTTAGGGGCACATGAATCGTCGCAGTTCACCGAGAGCGCTCGCGTTGCGCGACGTGGCGTCAGCGCATCTCGTGTACCGCGCACGCAAGCTTGGCCGAATCGCCCGCGAACGCCCGGCAGAGCGCAGGCATTCGCGCATCGCATTGCGGGCAAGACAATTACAACGGGAAATACCATAAAACTGCAATGGCGCGATGCTATCGTTCATCGCCTGCCACACGGTAGCTGCAGTGAATGTCCGCAGTGCGTTCGCCTCACATGCATCGCTCATCTTATCAACGGCTTGTTGTGACGGCGATGGCGGCGATACTCCCATCTGCTGCGCACGCGGGTGATTTCACCATCGTCAACGTCTCGAACACGCCGCTGCGGCACCTCTACGTTTCGCCGGGCGGCGCAGGGCAATGGGGCCCGGATCAGCCAGCGTCGCGCCCGCATAGCAGTCGAAGATCTGCCGCAGCGCGCCAGCGACGACAGTGTGCTGCCGCCGCCGTAGATGCCGGTTTGGGCCGCAGCCGGTTGCTGGGCTCCGATCATGGCGGCGGCCGACAACACGATCAGCGAGGTCGTGCCCAGCACGCGTTCGGCGAACGAGTTCGCCTTCATGATAACCTTCCCTGTTTTTGTTGCGTGACACTGCAGCACCGCGCGACCGCCTGACGGCCCCGCGATGTCCGAAACGTCTTGTTCAATGGCTGTGAATGGGACGGCGATGAAGAAGACCTTGCAGGAACGTCTCAAGACAATCGAAACTGTTCGCCGCGCAAGGCGAACAGCCCTGCGCGTCGTCGTCGGCATCGGCGCCGAGGTGGCTCACACCCCTAAGACAATTCGAGCTGGCACGACTTGCAGCTGGCTTGCTGTGATTTTTCAAGCGAGTGAGTTCTCGACGCCCGGGTGGCGCGATCCGATGTGAGGGCTGCATTGCAGTCAGGATGGTGGCGCGGAGCGAGACACGCCCCGATGCCGCACTGATCCCGAACCCGCCGCTATTCAACGCGATTGCGAGGCTGTAATGAGGGCGCTGGCCACGTGCGTCGGGGGGCGCCGGCGGCCCGCGATTGACCTGAGATGCTTTTCTCCGGGCGATCGAACTTGCGCAATAACGATGGATTTGACGTGGCGAAGACCAAGAAGGCCCGCGCGGCTGCTGGCGCGAAGAAGAACAGCAAGGGATCGACGCGTTCCGGGATCTCCTCCTCCTCGCCACTCGGCATGCTGGCGCTGCATCTTCTCGAGCAATGGAAGAAGTCCGGCCGTGACGGCATCGTCTTCCTTGCGGAAAGCGAGAACAGGGCGGAGCGCCTCGGCAGCGTGCTGCATTCACTCGATCCGTCGCTCGAGGTGCTGGTGTTCCCGCGGCTCAACACCTTGCCGTTCGATGGGCTGGAGCCGTCGCGCGAGATCGCCGGCCGGCGGAGCTCGGTGTTGCGGCGTCTTGCGAAGAGCAGGAAGCCCGTCTTCCTGGTGTCGACGGCCGAGGCGATCATGGAACGGTTGCCGCTGCCCGCGAGCTGGGGCCGCCTCAGCATCAGCCTGAAGGTCGGTGCGCGCTATGCCGAGCAGGATCTCAAGGATCGTCTGGAATCGCTCGGATACGATCTCGACGAAGAGGCTGACTATCCTGGAAGCGTCCTGTTCCACGGAATGACGTTCGAAGTGTTTCCCGCCGGCGCGCTTGGGCCGTACAGAATCGAGCATTCCGGTGAGGTGATCCGCAGGATCGCGGGCGTAGACCCCAACGAACACGACGTCGTGTTCGATACCCAGGAACTGCTGATCGATCCGATGTCGGAACGGATCGCGTTGGGAGGCAAGCGGGCGCAGCGGGCGGCGCTGCCGGATTATTGCCCGCGCGCCCGCTGGATCGCGGACGCGGGAGTTGCAGGTCATGCCGACAGCTGGCTGAGCACGATCAAGGAGGCGGCCGGCCGCCGAGAGGCAGACCGCGAGTACTTGGGGCCCGGTGACTGGAAGCGGCTGAACAAACATATGAGTGCGCTGCCCCGCAAGGCGGCGTTCACCGCGACGCCTGATTTCTCGAAGGTCGCCTCGTCGCGAAAGGCGTTCCGTGCATTCGTCGCCGACACGGAGCGCGCCGGATCGCGGCTGCTGCTCGTTGCGGCGGTCGAGGACGACCTGCGTGCGATGGAGCGCATGAGCGGGATCAAGGCGGAGCGCGTCGCTGACTGGAGCGAGGCGGCGAAGGGGCGGGGCGGCGAAGCGGGGCTGCTCGCCGACTTCGACACCGGCTTCATCGGCTCGGGCCGCAAGCCGCTTGTGGTCGTGACGGCGACCGATGTGCTCGGCAGCCGGGCGCATCATCCGCAGCCGATGGCAAGAGCCTGGAGCGCGGCTTTCGATCATCCCGACGTGCCGGAGCGCGGTTCGGTGGTCGTTCATCTGCAGCGCGGGCTGGCCGTGCTCGATGGTTTGCAGACCTACGACATGGGGAAGGGGTCATCGCGCGAGATGATCCGCCTGGCATTTGCCGGGGATGACGCCATGCTCGTTCCGCCCGCCGACCTTGCGCTGATCTGGCCGTATGCGGCGGAGCGCGGCAGACTGACATTGGACAGGGCGGACGGAAGCACGTGGTGGGCGCGACGCACCAGGGCGGAGCAGGAGATTCAGGTCGCCGCCAAGGCGCTTGCCAAACACATCGCACAGCGCCGCCGCCGGCGCGCGCCCAAGCTGGTCGCTCCCGGTCCCGCATACGAGCGGTTCGTCGCGCGCTTTCCGTATTTCATGACGGTCGACCAGGCAAAGGCGATCCGGGACGTGCTGGATGATCTTGCGTCGGGTCATCCGATGGACCGGGTCGTTTGTGGCGACGTCGGATTCGGCAAGACCGAGGTTGCGTTGCGCGCGGCGGCGGCCGTTGCCCTGTCGGGCAAGCAGGTTGCCGTCGTCGTGCCGACGACCGTTCTGGCAAGGCAGCACGTCGTGACGTTCCGCAAACGGTTTGCTCCGCTCGGCATCGACGTCGGCAGCTTGTCGCGCGCGACGTCGGCTGCGGAGATGAAGCAGACGAAGGAAGCCCTGCGAAGCGGAAAGATGAAGATCGTGGTCGGCACCCAGGCGATCGCCGCGAAGGACGTGAAATTCGCCAAGCTCAGTCTGGTCATTGTCGACGAAGAGCAGCACTTCGGTGCGGCGGAGAAAGCCAAGCTCTCGGGCCTGGCGAAGAGCGTCCATACGCTCTGGATGAGTGCCACGCCAATCCCGCGCACGCTTGCGGCGGGTCTCGCCGGATTCAGGGACCTCAGCGTGATCGCATCCCCGCCGGTGCATCGGCTTCCGGTCGTGACCAAGATCGCGCCGCTTTCGGACGCCGCCATTGCCGCTGCCCTGCTGCGCGAGCAGCGACGTCACGGACAGAGCTTCCTGATCTGTCCGCGCATCCAGGATCTGGATCCGCTGCTGGCGCGCGTGCAGGCGGTGGCCCCCGAGCTGCGCATCGTTTGCCTGCATGGCAAGCTGCCGGCCGACGAGCTTGACGACCGAATGATGAGCTTCGTCGAAGGCGAGGCCGACGTGTTGCTCGCGACCAACATCGTGGAAAGCGGCCTCGACATTCCCCGGGCGAACACCATCGTGGTCTGTTGGCCGGAGAAGTTCGGTCTGGCCCAGCTCCACCAACTCAGAGGGCGGGTGGGACGCGGTGGCACGCGCGCCTTCGCGTACATGCTGACGGAAACGAATTCGGAGCAATCGGGCAGGCGTTTGGCCGTTCTCGAGGAGTTCAGCAAACCAGGCGCCGGTTTCGCGATCAGCGAGCGCGATCTGGATCTCAGAGGTGCCGGAGATCTGCTTTCCGAGCGGCAATCCGGCCACGTGCAGGTATTCGGGCCGGTGCTCTACAGCCACCTTCTGAAACAGGCGTCGGAGAAGACCAACGACCGGGCCGCGGATCTTTGGGTGCCCGATCTCAACCTTCCCCTCGCGGATCTGCTGCCCCGGAGTTATGTGCAATCGGAATCCATGCGCCTTGAAATCTATGGCCGGGTCGCCAGATGCCGGAGCGAAGACGATCTGGAAGATCTGGAGGAAGAGACCTCTCGCCGCTTCGGCAAGCTGCCGTCGGCCGCCCGGGATTTCTTTGCAGCGGCAAGGCTCCGGATCGATTGCAAGCGGCGGGGTATCGTGAGGCTCGACGTCGGGCCGGAGGCCGTCGCAGCGACGTTCCTTCCGGGGAGGCTGCCTAAATCGAGGGCACGATCGCTCCAACGCGACGGCGATCGCGTCTTCTATTCAGGCAAGACAAACGAGCCGCCGTTCGAGCGGATCGATGATCTGCTCGATATTTTGGACGAGTGAGTGCGACGTTACTCCGCCCTCGTCGTCGGCGTTCCCTGATGCGAACGATCGCGCCGCTGCTTCGCGGCGCCTTCTGACTCACTTCAGCGACGAGACTCGCGACTGCATCGGGCTGCTTCGCGTCGTGTGAGTGCATCGCGCGCGCAGTGGAGATATTTCGTCGCGCGGTGGCTACGGAGAACAAATCGACTGATTCCGCGTGCTGACATCGCGGTGACATGTAGCGCCGGTAGTGCACATGTGAGGCGGCCCGTCCGCTGTCTTCCAGCCTGCTCCGAGCAATCGGAATGCCCCCTTCCAGGCGCGAGTCGACGGTATTTGGGGCGGGCTATGTCGTTCAGATACCGCCATTTTCGGGCCGAATTATTGAGCACGGAGACGGAATCAGCGACGCCCGAACGGGCTTCGATTTTCGTTTTCTCCGTAGGACTACGCGTTTTGCACACCGTTCCGCCCGGTGTTGCCCAAACTTGTGCCCGCTAGCGGTATCTCAAATATTGTCTTTATATTTCAATGTCTTGACGAAATGCCGCAGTTCAAATGCCCGTGATATTTGTGCAACATTTGCCCGAAAACAGCCGCAACTTACCTCCACGCGAGCGGTCTTTTGTTGCGTGATCGGGGGCCTTCTGTCTCATATGGAACTGCGACGGAGGGGGGCATCCCAAGGTCGTCCCGTTCTAGGTGGTTCGCTTAAGTCCCTCGCGTTCATGCGGGTGTGTCCGAAGGCGCGAAGCGACTGAGCGGGGATTTAAGGGACAAAGGGAACCAACCTGAGGGTGTTTTACCCGGCGGAACCGGAACCTTCCCTGAGATAGAGCAACTTGGAGGTTTAACATGAAGATGGTTAAGAGCCTTATCCTCGGCTCGGCGGCGGCTCTCGTCGCGGTCGGCGGAGCTCAGGCGGCCGATCTTCCCGTCAAGGCCAAAGCGGTCGAGTACGTGAAGGTTTGCTCCCTGTATGGTCCCGGTTTCTACTACATCCCGGGCACCGATACCTGTATCAAGCTGGGCGGCTACCTGCGTGTGGACGTTTTGGCGAACACCAACTCGGACAACACGGGTAACACCTCGGGCGCTGGCGCGGCGAACAACCGCTTCACCAACGGCTACACTTGGCGCTCTCGTGAAGACCTGAACATCGATACCCGTACGGCGACCGAATACGGTGTCGTTCGTACCTTCTTCGATGCGACGTTCTCGTGGACGACGGACACCTACGCCGGCCAGGGCAACGGCGCGACCGTTTACTCGCCGATCGGCACGGTCCAGGCTCCGAACAACGCGAACTCCGGTGCGGTTGCTGGCGGTACGGTCGGCGTCTACTACGCCTTCATCCAGTTCGCCGGCTTCACCATGGGTAAGGCGGTCTCGCAGTTCTCGGCTCCGTGGGCCAACTATCCGGGCAACAACTACGACGGTCTCGTCGGCGGCGGCGGTACGATCACTGGTGTGAACCAGTTCACCTACACCGCTCAGTTCGGCAACGGCGTGTCGCTGTCTCTGTCGGCTCAGGATCAGACAGCCTACTACCAGGCTGGTGTGAACAACATCCTCGCGGGTGGCGCTTACGGCACCAGCGACTACGCTGGCACGATTTCTCCGGACCTCGTCGCGATGCTGCGCGTCGACCAGGCTTGGGGTCTGTTCCAGGCGTCGTTCGCGGCGCATGACAACCACGCGGCCTACTACGGCGGCACTGAGTTGACCGGTCACCCGGACGACAAGTGGGGCTGGGCTGGTCAGCTGGCCTTGTCGATCAAGAACATCCCGACTGGACCTGGCGACACCATCAACTTGCAGGGCGTCTACACCAACGGTGCGACGCGCTACAACATCCAGGACCTCGCTGGTTCGGCTGGTGCCAACACCATTTATGGTGGAACCAATCTGCCCGGCGCGTACCAGAGCGTTGGTCTCGGCGTTGCTCCTGACAGCGTGTTCGGTGCCATCGGCGGCGTGAACACTGGGCAGCAGCTGGTCACGACCTGGGGTTTCCGCGGTGCATACGTGCACAACTGGAGCCCCTACTGGAACACCTCGATCTACGGTGCTTACGCCGGCATCACCTACAACGATACGGCTAAGACCCTGCTCTGCGGCGTCGGTGGCGTGGGCGGCTCCGTCCGTACCACCCTCAATGCTCTGGGCGGCGCGATCACCACCTGCAACCCCGACTACAACATCGCGCAGATTGGTACCCAGACCCAGTGGACCCCGGTCAAGAACCTGACCTTCACGGCAGACCTGACCTACACCCACTTGGATCAGAAGTACGCTGGTACGGTCTCGGCGCCCAGCGCCGCGCTCGGCAAGCCTGCTGCTCTTTACGAGCTGAAGGACCAGAACACGGTCCTGCTGCTGCTCCGCGCTCAGCGCAACTGGTGATACCGGTTGATCTGACTGTAAGCTAACAAGCCCCCGGTGGAAACGCCGGGGGTTTTGCTTTGCCCGGTGGTGACTGCTCGCTAGCCATTTTTCTTTCGCGCGACGTCATAATTGGGGCATTGACGCAGACCAGTCCACGGCGGACGTTTGTCCTGCCATGACGGTAGCCCAACAAATAGTTCGTATGATCCGCGAGCAGCCAGGTCTCACAGAGCGCCAACTTGCTGAGCGCATCTTCGGGGAGGGAGCCTCCATACAGCGCGTCAATCCGACGTGCCGAAAGTTAGTGGCGATGGGTTGGCTGGAGCGACATGGCCGAGGATGGGCGGCAGACCCGTTCACCTATCATCCTGCAAAACCTAACCTCTGAGCCGAGAGTTCAGCTGATCCGTTTATCTCGACGAAGGGCTATGCAAAATGGAATCGCAGGGATTCGCAAATGCTCATAGGGAGCGTCTATAAGGCGAGTTACAAATTGATCTAACGCTCGTTAAACGAGCGCTCCAGCATAACGAGATTTTTGAAGCTTGTTCTCCCCGGAATTCCATAAGCCGATAAAGAGCTTTTAAGCCCATAGTCGTTCCGCTGGCGTGTATCAGAGACAACAAAAAACCCTGTCCTCCAGCCACTTCTTCGTCTGTTAGCGACCGTGGACGTTCACGCTTGTTCGCGAAAACGCGCTTGAATGGCTGCGACGCATTGATGTAGTCCGTCAGGAGATCGGAGCGCCCAATGTCCACCACCAACAAGCTGACGCTCAATTTCCGCTGCCCGGCGGAGCTTGAGGGGCTGATACCGCGGCCCATTCCGGCAGCGCAGGGCATTCCCGACTGGCTCAAGGCCATGCCTGCGAAGGCCTTCTCCTCGATCAACCTGCACGACGAGGACACCATCAAGCGCTGCCCGCCATTCGTGGACGCGATGACCTGCGGGTTCCTGCTGCCACTGGTCTGCGATCTCAAGGTCGCGGACGGCGAAATCACCTGGGACCACGACCTGCCACCGGGAGGCACACCTGAATTTCCGCGCTCGCCGATCGGATTTCACGACCCGGGTCAGGTCAGCGGCACACCATTGTTCGAAGCGGGCCGCTTCTTTCTCAAATTCCACAATCTGTGGACCGTCGAGGCGCCCGAAGGCTACGCGATCTACTTCACGCATCCCGTCAACCGCTTCGACCTGCCCTTCACCACGCTCAGCGGCCTGGTCAATTCCGACCTCTATATCGACAATTGGGTGCACTTCCCGGCGTACTGGCACGACCGGAATTTCCGAGGTGTCCTCCCCAAGGGGACCCCCATCGCGCAATGCATTCCGGTCAAGCGCGACGACTGGACTGCGCAGGCATCGTCGTTCACCGCGGAGGAAGCCAAGCGCGTCGGCGCGTTCCGGGGTGAGCTCAAGCGACAGCCCAACCTCTACCGCAGAAACTTCAGGGCTTGAGGCGCGACGGCGCTTCCTCCGATCCGCTCAGCCTGCTTCCCCGCCGAGGAATCGCGCAGCGTCGCTCTGCGCGAAGAAGAAGCGGCCACGCGATCCCGCGGCCATGACGAACGCCGCGCGTCCCAGAAGCTGGGGCTGACCACGAATGACGGAGCGCAGCGCCGCCTCGGCAGCGTCGCGCTCACCCTGCTCGAAGAGAGATGTGGCGAGGTAGGCGCGGGTCGAGCGATCGTCAGGGTACTGGGCGAGCACGCGGCGGAAAGCATCCGCGGCCGCGGCGTAGTCGCCATGCAGGATCAGGACCCGCCCGAGCTGGTTGAGAATGTCGGGGCGTCCCGGCGCAGCATCGCGCGCGGCGGTCAGGACACGCGCAGCCCGCGCGAAGTCATTGGTATCATGCAGCAGCCGCCCGAGATCAAGCTTCAGATCGACGCTGTCAGGGGCCAGCGCGAGGCCGGCCTCGACCGTGTCGATCGCCTCGTCGTATTGACCGGCCTTGGCGAGCTGCCCGGCGAGTTCCTGAAATGAAGGGAGATATGGCGGGCGGCGTGCAACCGTGCGCCGAAGCTGTGCCAAGCCGTCCGTGGCCCGCCCCGCACCGCACAACAATGCGCCAAGCAAGGTCTCGACCTCGCCATCGTCGCCGCGGCGCGCAACCCGCTCGAGCGGCGCAATCGCCTCGGCTTCCCGCTTCTGTCCCCTCAACGCATGGGCGAGCAGAAGCGCCGCGTTCCTGTCCGTGCGGCTGGATTTCAGGATGTTGACTGCAATCTGCTCCGCCTGAGCGAACTGCTGCGTTCGTAACGCCATTGCGCCTTGTTGCAGCGCTTGAGCGAGGAAATTGTTTTGCCTGCCACTCACGGGAAGCTTCCGGAGGATGCGAGAGAGAATGTCATTGAGCCTTAGCCCGCGCCCCTCTGCGCGTCCATCAAAAGTCTCGTGAAAGCACGACATGAGGACAACCGGAGCAATCCGCTTGCGACGCGCTACAACATCCACGACCTCAGTGGTCCGGCTGGCGCCAACACCATCTTCGGCGGCACCGGTGCGCCAAGACCCTCGTCCGCGCCCCGGCGGCAACGGTGTGGGTGGTACTTCGGGTGCTGTTCCTCGGTGCGGCTGTCGCAGGCATGACCTCCTGCAACCCGGACTACAACATCGCGCAGATCGGCACGCAGACCCAGTGGACCCCCGTCAAGAACCTGACCTTCACGGGTGACTTGACCTACACCCACCTGGACCAGAAGTACGCGGGCGTTGTTCCCAACGGCGCAGCTGCCGTCGGCAAGCCGGCTGCCCTGTACGAGCTGAAGGATCAGAACACCCTGACCATGATGCTCAAAGTCCAGCGCAACTGGTGATCCCGGTTGACCTGACTGAGATCTAACAGAGCCCCCGGCGCCAAAACGCCGGGGGTTTTGCTTTGCAAGGGCTCGCTCAAGGGCTCGCTCTCGCCGATCAGGCGGCGAGCATGTCGCGCACCATCGGCGCCACCTTGCGGCCGTAGAGCTCGATGCTCTTCATCAGCTTCTCGTGCGGCAGCGGGCCCGCCGAGTATTTTAGCTGGAAGCGGGCCGCGCCGAGTGCCTTCACGGTCGCGGCGATCTTGCGGGCGACGGTTTCCGGCGCGCCGACATAGAGCGAACCGTGCTCGGCCTCGGCCACGAACTCGTCGCGGCCCATCGGCGGCCAGCCGCGCTCCTTGCCGATCCGGTCACGCATCACCTTGTAGTCGGGCCACAGCTCCTCGCGGGCTTGCGCGTCGGTCTCGGCAACGTAGCCCGGCGAATGCACGCCGATCGGCTTCGGCGTCCGGCCGAACTGCTGGTAGGCGCGCTGGTGCAGGTCGACATAGGGCGCAAACCGCTTGGGATCGCCGCCGATGATCGCGAGCATCAGCGGCAGGTCATAATGCGCCGCGCGCACCACCGATTCGGGGCTGCCGCCGACGCCGATCCAGGTCTTCAGCCGGCCGTGCTCGACCGGCGGATAGACCGACTGGCCCTTGAGCGGCGGCCGCAGCTTGCCTTCCCAGTTCACCGGCTCTTGTTTCAGGAGCTCGGTGAACAGGTCGAGCTTCTCCTCGAACAACTCACTGTATTGCCGGAGGTCGAAGCCGAACAGCGGGAACGATTCGGTGAACGAGCCACGGCCGAGGATCACCTCGGCGCGGCCGTTCGAGACCGCATCGACGGTGGCGAAGCGCTGGAAGACGCGGATCGGATCGTCCGAGCTGAGCACGGTCACCGCCGAGCCGAGGCGGATGTTTTGGGTGCGCGCGGCGATGGCCGCCAGCACGGTCTCGGGGGAGGAGATCGCAAAGTCGGCCCGGTGGTGCTCGCCGAGCCCGATGAAATCGATCCCGAGCTGATCGGCCAGCACCGCCTCGTCGACGACGTTGCGGATGACTTGGGCGTGGGGCAGCGGCGCGCCGGCAGCGTCGTTGGTGACGTCGCCGAATGTGTCGAGCCCGAATTCGAGAGAGGTCGTCATTACATAGTCCGGTTGTCGGCGTGGCGGAGCATCCGCCACGGGCCACCCATCGCACGCAGGCCGAGAGGTCGTATTGCTGCGGGAATTGTCCGCAAGCCGGCGCTGTGGAGCCTTCGGTTGGAGATACTGTGGAGGTATTGCCTGTTCGCGGCCCGGCAAGATCACGCCGCGAAACGCAGCGTTTCCGGGTCGCTTGTATCCGGCCTGCAGCCGAGGCTGCGGCGATCAGCCCGGGATGACCAGGAAGCCGGCCCGCGGGAAATGCACCACGACCTCGCCTGTGCGTTCGTCGGACCGGCGGATCGCGATGTGCTGTGCCGACAGCGAAACGATCTCGCCGCGGACCGGGATCTTGCCGTAGTCATCCGGCATGACGCTGACGATGTCGCCGGGCTTGCGACCGTTCGGATCGAAGGGGTCGCTTAAGACCGGCGTCTCCGGCTGCGCCTTCGCCGCGATCTCGAGCGCGTCGCCTGACGACATCTCCGTACGCGCGCCGTGGCCGATGGCGCGGATGCGCTCCTCCCAGGCCGCGAGACGCGGCAAGGGCTTGATGATCTCGTCGATCGTGACGACGCTCTGCCGTGCGTACCACACGTTCATGTAGGCGCTGACGTCGGCGAGGCTGAACTCGTCGAACAGCCATGATCGGCCGTCGGCGAGTTGGGCCTCGATCCAGTCGATGTTGGTGCGGAATTGGTCACGCATCTGCGGCAGCGCTGCGGTCATGGCGGCGACGTCGAACTTGCCGCCACGCAGCTTCTCGCGGTCCTCGATGAAATCCTGCGGAACCTTGTCGCCGATGACGCCGAACGCGAGGGTGACCGTGTTCTGGAAGAACGGCCGGTCGGTCCACATGCCGAGCGCCCAGGGCATCCCGGCATTGCCCGCGGGAAACAGCGTCGGTGTCGGATAGCGCCGCTCCAGTTCGCGGATGATGATCTGGGTGTCGCAATAGATGTCCGCGCCGATTTGCATCGTCGGTGTACGGCGATAGCCACCGGTCATAGGCATCAGATCCGGCCGCGGCATGATCCGGGAGATTCGCACCGAGTTCCAGGCCAGCTTCTTGAATCCGAAGATGACGCGGATTTTCTCGGAGAACGGCGATTGATCGAAATGATGCAGGATCGGCGTGGGCTGCGACATGGCCTTCTCCCGGGACAGGGCTGCGATCTCCTCGGACCTTGTCGGGTAGCCTGACAAGATTCCGGCGGATCGCAACCCATTTCCGCGGGAGAACGACGATGGCGCCGTGCCGTCAGAACTGTTCCGCCCATGGCCGCAGGTCGAGCTCCAGCGTCCATGCGCTGCGATGCTGGTGATGCAGCACCCAATAGGCGTCCGCGATGGCTGTGATGTTGAGCAGCCCATCCGGCCCGCGGTCGTCCTTCAATTGCGGACGCAGGCTCAGCAGCCGATCGCCCTCGATGCCGCCGTCGACCACGACATGGCCGACATGGATGCCCTGCGGCCCGAATTCCCGCGCCACGCTCTGCGCCAGCGCGCGCAGCGCGGCCTTGGCGGAGGCGAACGGCGCGTAGTTGGCCTTGCCGCGCAGCGAGCCGCTGGCGCCGGTGAACACCAGCGTGCCGCCGCCGCGCGCGAGCAGGGCAGGGATCGCGGCCTGTGCGAGCTGGAATCCGCCGAGCGCGTGTTCGCGCCAGTGCTCCTCGAAGCGCTGCTCGCTGACCTTGAGAAACGGTGCAGGCCGGTTGGAGCCGGCATTGTGCACGGCCATCGCCAGCGGCGCGAGCTTCCCGGCCGCCTCGACGAAATGCGCGACATCCGCGGCAGTCGAGGCATCGCCGACGACATGGGCGATCCTGGCGCCGGTTGCTGCGAGTTCGGCCGCGGTCGCGGCGAGCTTCTCGGCGTTGCGCCCGGCGATCGCGACGGGATAGCCGCCGGCGGCAAAGCGGCGCGCGATCGCGGCGCCGAGGCCGTTGGATGCGCCGACGCCGGCAATCAGCACGCTCCCTTGCACGGCGGTCGGCTCGAGGGCGGATCGGTCGTTCATGGCTCACTCCATCAGGCTGCCCGCGGCGCGGGCGAAATCATTGGTCTGACGCCATCGCGACGATGGCATCGCGCACCGTGCGCAGAATGGCATCGGACCGCTTCGGATCGGTGATGACGCGCGAGATCGCGAGTGCGCCGACCATCGCGCTGACGGCGACGATCGCACGGCTGTCGTCATCGTCGCCCAACGTCTCGGCGATCTTCGCGATGAAGGATTCGATGTGTGGTTCCATCACCGCGCGGCACTGCTCGTCGGCGCGGCCCACATCGGAGATCAGCGCACCGATCGCGCAGCCCGACTTCGGCGCGTCGCGATGGGCGCGGCTGAGATAGCTTCGCACCAGGGCGTTGACGCTGACCGGCTTGTCGGGATCGCGCGATGCGCGCGCCGACGCTTCGCCCAGGGTCAGCGCCTGTTCCAGCGCCGCGGCGATCAGGTCGGAACGCGAGGCGAAGTGGCCATAGAAGCCGCCATGGGTCAGCTTCACCTGCTGCATCAGGCTGCCGATGCTGAGCGCGTCGAGCCCCTTGTCGCGGATCTGCGTCGCAGCCTCGTTCAGGATGCGCTCACGGCTCCTGGCCTTGTCGGCCTGGGAATGGCCCATTTCGCGGTGCCCCTGTTTGACTCTCCATCTGGATTATGACCATCATCCTTCTGGATGACAACTATCATCCAGAAAATGTTCAGTCACAAAGCAGGGAGCAACAGATGTCCGGCAGCGCGAGCGAAGGGCGGGTCCGCCACGAGCGGCATGATCACATCCTGAAGATCATCATCGACAATCCGGCGAAGAAGAACGCCTTCAGTCCGGAGATGATGGCTGAGCTGTCCGACGCGCTGACGCTGCTCGACAATGACGACGGTCTCTGGGTCGGCGTGCTGTGTGCCGCCGGCGGCAGTTTCACCGCGGGTCTCGACATGCCGAAATTCTTCGGTCCGACCGCGAGCCGCAAGCCGCTGCCCGAGGGCAACGTCGATCCTTTCGGATTGTCGAAGCGGTGCCGGAAGCCGATCATCACGGCGGTGCAGGGCATCGTGTTCACCGTCGGCATCGAGATGATGCTGGCCGGCGATATCGTCATCGCCGCGGACGACAGCCGTTTCTGCCAGATGGAAGCCAAGCGCGGCATCGCGCCGCTGGCCGGGGCGCATTTCCGCTACATCAGTCGCGCCGGGTGGGGCGATGCGATGTATCACCTTTTGCTGTGCGACGAGTTCACTGCGGCGGAAGCGCATCGCATCGGTCTCGTGCAGGAAGTCGTGCCAGCCGGTCAGCAGATCGAACGCGCGATGGCGCTTGCGGAGATCATCGCGCGCAACGCGCCGCTCGGAATCCAGGTGACGAAAGAGGCGGGCCACAAGTTCATCGAAGCCGGCGAGCAGGCGGCAATTGCGATCATCCCGCAGATCCGCGAACGCGTGCTCAACACATCAGATGCGGCCGAGGGCATCAAGTCGTTCGTCGAGCGCCGCGCCGCGGTGTTCCAGGGACGCTAGTTCCAAGGGCGCTAGTCCCATGGGCGCTGGTTGCGTTCACGATACGTGCTCGGATTGCGGTTGTGACAATGTTGTCGCAGCCGCATCAATTTCGATCACGATGATCGCGCGACGACTCTTGTCGAGATTCGTCGAATCAGGGAGATTCGAGTCCATTCATTAAATTCTATTTCGTCCAGCTTTCACTCAAGCGTCCGGTATGGATTCCCATGACAAACGCACGAGTAATTGTGATCGGAAATAACAAGGGCGGCTCGGGCAAGTCGACAATTGCCATGCACGTCGCCATCGCGCTGATCAAGGCGGGTCAGCGTGTCGCCACCATCGATCTCGACAACAAGCAGAAGTCGCTGACGCACTACGTCGATAACCGGCGGGACTGGGCGCGGGAAACCTCGCTGGATCTCGGTATCCCGGCGCATATGTGCTTCGAGACGGTCAGCGGCAGAAGCAGCGAGGTCGAGACGCTCGGCCGCAGCGCGCTTGCCGAGATCGTCGAGCGGCTCAGCCGCTCGCACGATTTCGTCGTCATCGACTGCCCCGGCCACGACACCTATCTGACGACCTTCACGCATTCGCTGGCGAACACGCTGATTACGCCGCTGAACGACAGCTTCCTCGACTTCGACGTGCTCGGCACCGTCGATCCGAACGACTTCAAGGTGACCGGCATCAGCCATTATTCGAACATGGTGGAGGAAGCGCGGCGCCAGCGCAGCGCGCACGATCAGCCGGCATTCGAGTGGGTGGTGCTGCGCAACCGCCTGTCGACGATTGGTTCACGCAACAAGCGCCTGGTCGGCGAAGCCCTCGGCGAGCTATCGAAGACGCTGAATTTCCGCCTGGTCGACGGCCTCGCCGAGCGCGTGATCTTCCGCGAGTTCTATCCGCGCGGATTGACCGCGGTCGACGACGTCAATCAGCTCGCGCTCGGTGGCCGGCCCACCATGTCGCATGTCACCGCATGGCTTGAGATGGAGCGGTTGATGACGGCGATCATGCTCGGCCATCTGGTGGCGCGCCCGGCGGAGCCCGCCGACGCCAACCGCGACGCGGCCTAGCGAGGTCGGATCGTCACCGGCAGTTGGGGTTGCCCGGATTGGCAACGGTCAGGAACGTGATCGTTGCGGGAGCGAAGATGATCGCTCCCGCCGGGAGCCGTACGCCGTTCAGCGCGGGCATCTGGTCGGAAGGCCCGAGCGCAAGCGTGCTGCCGTTGAGCTGAACATTGCCGTCGACAGGCCTTGCGCTCGCCAATGTGTAGCGTTGCGAGACCGCCGGCAGCATCAGCCTGCGCCGCATCCGCCGATCATTGTTGATGACGAGCAGGGTCATTCCATCAGGCACGTCGCGCGCGCAATGCGCATAGATGTGGAGACCGGGTTGCTCGGGGACGCCGGCATCGAGCACGGTGGTTCCCATCAGCCGTCGCCATAGCAGCGCGGCCCAGTAGTTCGGCCGCGGCAGATGGGTTTGTTCGTCGAGCAGTCCATAGTCGCTCGCGGCCAGCGTGTTGTGCATCACGACCTGAACGCCGGCCTTGGCGAGCCGCCCGAGCTGATCGAGATAGCGGAACGTATCGGCGAAGGTCGCGGCCCAGTGGTTGCCGCCGCATGCGGTCTCCGCGGTCTCGGTCAACCAGATCGGCTTGCCCGGTGCGAGGCGGTCGCCCAGCGTCCGGTAGAATGCGAATGTCTTGCCGGTTCGTGCCAGCCATTGGTCTGACAACGCCTGCTTTGCCGTGCGATCGCCGGCGCATCGCGCCGAGAGCGCGCCATAATGATGGTAGGAGACCGCGTCGATGCCTGCCGCCGATACCGCGAAGAGGGCCTTAGTATCCGCGCCGGTGCCGATCGTGCCTGGGCCGAGGATCGTCACGTCGGGCGCGGTGTCCTTCATGAATGTGCGGAACGTTGCGAAATCGCGGCCGTAAGCCGCGGCATCGTAATGCTCGGGGGCGCCGCCAATGGCCGGCAGATCGGGTTCGTTCATGAACTCCGCTGCGGCGATTTGCCCGCCGGCCGATCGCGTGAAGGCGAGAAGCTGCCGGGCCTGTCCGGCGCTCCATCGGCCGTCAGCGCCACGCGTGCCGGCGCTGATCGCAAAGGATGTGACGAGGGGAGCGTCGGCGGCGTGCGAGAAGTCGATCACGTCCCGCCATTGCTGGCGCGTCAGCACGCCCTTGAAGCCGGCCGGCGGCGCAGCCGGTGGCGTCTCGGCATCGGCAAAGAACCTGCTGTTGGCCCAGGTCCCGCTCACACGAAGGTATGCGGGCGCGAGCGCCGCGGCGAGCTTGCGTAGCCGGCCATCGTGCAAGTCGATCGGCGAGCGTGCCGAGAAAAGCTCCGCCTTTGTACGGCCGGCTCCATACGGCTTCCAGAACCGTCCGCCGGTCACCTCGACCATCTCGATGTTGTAGGACTGGAAACGCGGGTCGATCGTCCCGACGTGCAGCATGGTCGCGACATCAAGCGTCGGGTCTGCCGCGGTCGCCTTGGCGCAGACCACGGCGGCAATCGCCGGGATGGCGATGCATGTGAGACGTCGAAGTGGATCGGCGCGGCGATTGCGCACTGCTCCTCGCGCGTTCTGAACTGCAAGTCACCTCAGAATGCCGCCGCGGCCTGTTTGAATCAACGCTGCGGCGCGCCGTGCGGCTCGTTCGCGATGCGATCCCACAGCGCCCGGATCATGTCCTTCATGACCAGCGCGTCCTGCCAGCGGTCGGACAATTCCCTCCCATCGGGCCCGGTGATGGCATAGGGCGGCGGACCGAGCTCGCATAGGAAGGTCAGGGTCGCATCGGGCCCGGCGCGTCTTCGCCAGGAGCGGATGCCGTAGTCCCACCAGTCCGTGAACAGCGACACCCAGCCCCGATGCTGCGGAAAGCCGAGCGAGATCTGCACCTGCTCGCGGCTCGCGACGCGGCCGTGGATGCCCCAGGCATTATCGAGGATGCGATGGATCATCGCATGGTTGGCGTCGTCGATTGGCCAGGCGAATTCACGGCCGACGAGATAATGCGAGAGATCGGCGGTCAGCCGCAGATCGGGAAAGCGGTCGAGCAGATCGAGCATGAAAAAAAGATCGGTCGTCATGCGGTCGCGATGGGTCTCGACATGCACGGCAACGCCGGCCTCAGCAGCCAGCCGCCGCCAGCCTTCGAGCAAGGGAACGCAATCCGCGAGCCGGCGTGGCCGAACGTCCGGCTGCAGGTTGACATGGTCGGCGCCGAGCTGTGCCACCAGCTCGAGCACCGGTTTCAGGTCGTCGACGCTCTTCGGATAGCATTGTGCCTGCCAGATCATGCCATGCGCACGAAGGAAGCCCGTCACCTCGCGCGCGAAGGCAGGATCGATGAAGCGCACGCCGGCGCCGTCAAACCCGGCGTCGCGGATCATCGCGAGCTGGGTTTGCAGCGGCCATTCGCTCTCATCGGCCAGCCGCCGCTCCATCGCCCAGAGCGACTGCAGCACGCGCAGTTGCTGCGCCACCGATCAGGCCCGCGCCGGGATCGCCGCGGGCAGTTCGGCCTGTTCGCTCGCGTCCTCGGCGATGTTCTCCTGATAGGTCTCCGGACCGATCCAGATCGCAACCACCGTGCAGGCCGACAGGAACATCGCGTAGCAGGCGACCGGCCACCAGGTGCCGTAGGCCGCCACCAGTGCGGTGGCGACGAACGGCGCCGGACCGCCCGACAGCAGCGAGCCGAGCTCGCGGGCGAAGGCAAAGCCGGCGAAGCGGCGCTGCGGTGGGAACAGCTCGGCGAAATACGCTGCCTGCGGTCCGAACATCGCCGCCGTCACCGCGGCGCGCGCCAGGATGAAGGCGAGTGCGATCATGATCCATTCCTTGGTGCCGACCATCCAGAAGAACGGGAAGGAAAGCGCCACGCCGGCCAGCGCGCCGAACATGTAGACCGGCCGCCTTCCGATCCGGTCCGACAACGCCGCGAAGCCGAGGATCGCAAACAGCTCGATCGTGAAGGCCAGCATCAAGGCGCTGAGCGCCTCCGCCTTCGGCACGCCCAGCGTGGTGATCACGTAGCTCAGGCCGAACACCGGGAAGAAATAGCCGAGCCCGTTCTCGGCCATCCGGGCGCCGAGCACGACGAAGAAGTTGCGCGGGTGCTGGCGCAGCGCCTCCATCGCGGGGTTGCTCTCGACCTTGCCGCGCGCGACCACCGCCTGGGTGTAGACCGGCGTCTCGGTGATGCGCATGCGGACGAAGATGCCGACGACGATCAGCAGGAAGCTTGCGAGGAAGGGCAGACGCCAGCCCCAGCTCATCAGCTGCTCGCGCGGCAGCATCGTCACCAGCGCGAAGGCGCCGGCAGCGAGCAGATTGCCGACGGAGACGCCGAGCGGCGCGAAGCCGCCCCAGAAGCCGCGATGCTTCGGCGGCGCGTTCTCGACCAGGTAGATCACTGCGCCGCCATACTCGGCACCGGCGCCGAGGCCCTGGATGACGCGCATCACGACCAGGAGGGTCGGCGCCCAGATGCCGATCTGCGAATAAGTCGGCAGGAAGCCGATCGCGGTGGTGCCGATGCCGATCATCAGCAACGTTGCAACCAGCACCGGCTTGCGGCCATAACGATCGCCGAGGATGCCGAACAGCAGGCCGCCGAACGGCCGCACCACGAAGCCGACGCCGAAGGTCAGGAACGACAGCAGCGTGCCGACCACCGGATCGCTCTTTGGAAAGAACAGCTCGCCGAACACCAGCGCGGCCGCGGTGCCGTAGAGGAAGAAGTCGTACCATTCGAGCGCGGAGCCGATGCTTGCGGCCAGGATCACACGCAGGCGCGATGTGCTGGCACCCTCTCTTGCCATCTCGGTCATTCGTTTCCCCGTTGTTTTGTTTTTTATGTCTTGAAAGCAGCAATGCCCGCGGCTGGCCGCGGGCATTGTCGTCAGTCTCAGGCTGCGCGCGTGAAGTAGGACTTCTTCGACGCCGACTGGGTCTCGTAGATCGATCCCTGCCGCTTGGCCGGCGGCAACGGCATCCGCACCGGCACGTCGGTCAGCCGTGGGCTAACCACCGGCGGACCCGCCAGCAGGCGGCCGTTGAATTCGTCATAATCCTTCACGCCCATCAGCGGCCAGGCGTCGCTGGCGGCCACTTCATAGAGCAGCAAATTGCGCGGCCGATCCGATGTGTTGGTCGCCGACCCGTGCAGTGCGCGCACGTGGTGGAACGACATGCTGCCGGCCTTGCCCATGCAGGGAACCGCACGCTTGATGTCGTCCTGGATCTGGTCGGGATCGATCAGGCCTGCGAAGCAGCCGTCTTCGCCGTGATGATCCCACATTGTATCGCCGGTGTGCGATCCCGGCGTCACCAACATCGGGCCGTTCTCGATATCGCAATCGTCGAGCAGCACGCCGATCGCGAGGATATCGTCATTGGTGTGCGGATAGAACGCCCAGTCCTGATGCCACTCGACCGGCGAGCCATACTGCGCCGACTTCATGTTGAGCTTGGAGCCGTGCAGGCGGAGGCCGGGACCGATCAGCCTGGTCAGGATCGAGATCACGGCGGGGCTGCGGACGATCTCGTCGAAAATCGGGTGCACCTTGTGCGGCGCCTTGATACGGCGGACGCGCGGGGTCTCCGGCGTATGGCCCGGCTCGAGGTCGTAGACGTCGGTGTGCTCGCTCACGGCGGCCGCGCCCGCCACCAGCTCGGCGAGCACCGTGCGCACCTTGCCGAGGGTCTCCTGGTTGAGCACCTCGGGGACCACGATCACCCCGTCGCGCTTGTAGGCCTGGGCCTGCTCGTCTGAAATCATGCCGTTTCTCCCTATTTGTTTGATGTTAGCGCTAACATGAGGCAATGCTAGCGCTAACATCGTGGCTTGGCAACCCGGAATCGTGCAGGGTCGGCCCCATGAGCTCTGACCTGACCGAACCCGGGACCGGCCCGACCGGTGCCGCGCCCACCCTTTCAGAGGTGGCCAAGCGCGCAGGTGTTTCCTCGATCACGGTGAGCCGGGTGGTGCGGATGCCAGACCTCGTTGCCCCGGAGACCCGGGCGCGGGTCGAGCGGGCGATGCGCGACCTCGGCTATGTCCCGAACCTGGTGGCAGGCGCACTGGCGAGCGCGCGGACCAATTCGGTCGGCGTGCTGGTGCCGACCATCGCCAACTCGATCTTTGCCGACACGGTGCAGGGCTTGTCCGACAAGCTCGAGCCGCTTGGCTTCTCGGTGATCCTGGCGCAATCGCGCTACGACGCGGTGCGCGAGGACCGCGTGCTGGCGGCGCTGCTGTCGCGACGGCCAGAGGCGATCATCATGGTCGGCTCGCCGGCGACCGAGGAGGGCAGCCGCCTGCTGCGCAATGCGCGGATTCCGATCGTCGAGACCTGGGACCTGCCGGCCAACCCGATCGACGCGGTCGCGGGCTTCGACAATTACAAGGCCGGGGTCGCTGTCGCGAAGCATCTGGTTGCGCAGGGCCGCAAGCAGCTCGCCTTCATCGGCGGCGACGATCCGCGCGGCACGCGGCGCTGGTTCGGCTTCAGGGACGAGGCGCTGGCGAGCGGTCTCTCCGAGCCACGGCGACTGATCCTCGACCGCAAGGACTCCGGCAGCGTGGCGGCGCATGCACGGCTGCCTGATGTCGACGCGGTGTTCGCCGCCAACGACGCCCATGCGATCGGCTTCATGTCGGGGCTGCGCAAGGCCGGCCTGCTGCGCGACGGGCCCGCATCGGCGCAGCCGGTCGCCGTGATCGGGCTTGGCGATCTCGAAATGGGCCAGCTGATCTCGCCGACATTGAGCACGATCAGCGTGCATGGCGATGCGATCGGCCGCACCGCGGCGACGCTGACCTTGGAGCGCGGCGGCGAGCGCCGCATCGACCTCGGCTTCGAGCTGGTGCTGCGCGACAGCGGCTAGCTGGCCGCTCGCCCCAGGCAGGCGCGGGTGGCTAGCGTGTCTTTCTGCGTGCTCTCATTTTGCCGCGACGCCGGAGTCTACCGCCTCGAGTAAGCCGACGAGGCCACGGAGAATGGCCATCGGCGAAGGCGGGCAACCCGGAATATGGAGATCGACAGGTACGACTGCCGAGACCCCGCCAACCACCGCGTAGCTGCCGGCAAAGCATCCACCATCCCTGGCGCAATCGCCCGCAGCGACGACCCATTTCGGATCGGGGGTCGCACGGTATGTGCGCTCCAGCGCCTCGCGCATGTTGTTCGTGACTGGACCGGTGACGAGCAGGACATCGGCGTGACGGGGCGAGGCGACGAACCGGATTCCAAACCGTTCGACGTCGTAATACGCATTGCTGAGCGCGTGAATCTCCAGCTCGCATCCGTTGCACGAGCCTGCATCAACCTCGCGGATCGAGAGGCTGCGGCCGAGGCGTCGTCGTGCGGTGCGGCTGACCATGGCCGCGAGCTCCGCGAGTGCAGCGTCATCCGGGCGCGGCGCTTGCTCCGTCAATGGCTGGCGAAACAGGCTCTGGAACAGAAGTTTGCGCATCGCCTCAAGCCCTCAGAGATCCTGCCCGGAATAGGAGCAGTTGAACGACTTATTGCAGAGTGGAAAGTCCGCCACGATGTTGCCCTCGATGGCTGCCTCGAGCAGGGGCCACTGAAACCATGATGGATCGCGCAGATGACATCGCTCGATCCGATCGCCGTTCAGGCGTAGCCAGGCCAGGATGTCGCCCCGGAAACCTTCGACCAGCGCGATGCCTTCGCAAGGTTCGGTCGCAGCTTGCAGCGATACTCTGACCGGGCCGGCCTCGAGGCCGGCGAGGATCTGGTACGCCAGCGCAAGGCTCTGCTCGACCTCGCGGATCCGGATCCAGACCCGGGCGTTGACGTCACCGTCGCTGAGAACTGGGACATCGAAACGCAGGCCGTCATAGGGGAGATAGCCGGGCTTGCGTCGGGCGTCATGATCGCGCCCGCTCGCACGCCCGACATAGCCGCCGGCAGCGAATTGCCGGGCGAGCGCCGGAGTAACGATGCCGGTGCTGACGGTACGATCCTGCAATGAGGCGGTGTTGTCATAGAGTTCGACCAGCGCCGGGAAATGCTGGCGGGTCTGGTCGAGCGCAGCCCGGATTGCATCAGGTCCATCGCTGGCGATATCGCGCGCGACGCCGCCGGGAACGACAAGGTCGCGCATCAGGCGGTGGCCGAATGCAGCGTCGGCCGCGCGCAGCACGCATTCGCGCAGCACGGCGCAATGCGCCTGCATCAGCGCAAATGACGCGTCGTTGCAGATCGCACCGATGTCACCGAGGTGATTGGCCAGTCGCTCGAGCTCGGCCATCAGCGCGCGCAGCAAGACCGCGCGGGGCGGCATCGCAATCTGCTGCGCGGCCTCGACGGCTTGCGCGAATGCCAATCCATAGGCGACCGTGCTGTCGCCGGAGATCCGACCGGCGAGCCGCGCGGCCTGCTCGACGGTGCTCCCCGTCATCAGCCCTTCGACGCCCTTGTGGGTGTAGCCGAGCCGTTGCTCCAGGCGGACCACGGTCTCGCCGTTCGCCGTAAAGCGGAAATGTCCGGGCTCGATGATGCCGGCATGCACGGGGCCGACCGCAATCTGATGCAGGCCGTCGCCTTCGGCCGGAAGGAATTGATAAGGCGCCGCATCCGGTGGTGATGTATCGAGACGCTCGCCCAGCGGGAAGCGCATTTGCCATCGGCCATGATCGAGCCAGGGACGGGGGTCCGGTGTCCCGGTGGCCTCCAACCCGAACAGGTCGTGGATGGTGCGCTCCAATCGAAGCGCCGGAGGGTGATAGGCCGCGACCGACGGGTAGCGGCGATCGGGACAATCCAGGCTGATCACGCCGATATCGGAGGTGTGGTCGTCGAGGATCGCCATATGCACGCACGATGGTTCGCCCCATAGCCCGAGCAGGCTCAAGCCGCCATCGGCGAGGGCGCCGGCGGCGGCACGCCAGGCATCGCCGTCCACCACCGCGCGCGGCCATGGATGGTGTCGTTCGACGGTGCGGCCTGCCTGGATCAGATCGATCAATTTCGGCATCTCCCGTTCTCCCTCGCTACCCCAGAAGGTTGGCGACGTGCTGGAACCAGACGACCAGCGGTCCCGGAAGGTAGATCCCCGCAGTCAGCACCAGCGCGAAATGCGCGAACATCGGCAAATAGGATGCGCCCGCCGGTGCGGTATTGCCGCGCGGCTCGCCGAAAGCGAGGCTGGTCAGGCGCAGGATCAGCGCGCCGAAGGCGAGCAGCAGGCCGAACACCAGCGGAATGGCGAGCAGCGGCTGGCGCGCGAAGGTCGAGCTGACGATCAGAAATTCGCTCATGAAGATGCCGAGCGGCGGCAGGCCGGCGATCGCGACCACACCGATCACGAGGCTCCAGCCGAGCGCCGGATGGGTTTCAGTCAGGCCGCGAATGTTGGCGATCCGTTGCGTGCCTTTCACCTGTGCGATGTGGCCGACGGCGTAGAAGATTCCCGATTTGGTGAGGCTGTGCATCACCATGTGCAGCAGGCCGGCAAAGTTGGCGAGCGGGCCTCCCATCCCGAAGGCAAACACGATGATGCCCATGTGCTCGATCGAGGAATAGGCAAACAGCCGTTTGATGTCGCGGCGGCGGTAAAGCATGAAGGCCGCGAACAGGAGCGAAGTCAGTCCCATCGTCGCCATCAGCGGGCCCGGCGATATCGCATCAGGATTGGCAGCGAGCAGGATCTTGAAGCGAAGCACCGCATAGAGCGCGACGTTGAGCAGCAGGCCGGACAGCACGGCGGAGATCGGCGTCGGGCCTTCGGCATGGGCATCCGGAAGCCAGGCGTGCAGCGGCGCCAGGCCAACCTTGGTGCCATATCCGAGCAGCAGGAAGATGAAGGCGACGTTGAGCAGTGCCGGATCGAAGGTTGCGGCGCGGCTGATCAACACCGTCCACACCATGGCGTCCTGACCCTCGCCGATGACCGGCAGCGCGGCCATATACACCAGGATCGTGCCGAACAGCGCGAGCGCGATGCCGACGCTGCCCAGGATGAAATACTTCCAGGCGGCCTCCAGCGCCGCATGGGTCCGGTAGATGCCGACCATCAGGACGGTGGTGAGCGTGGCGATCTCGACCGCGACCCACATCAGGCCGATATTGTTCGACACGAATGCCAGGTTCATGCCGAACATCATGACCTGATACATGGCATGGTAGAATCGCAGATAGCCCGGCGTCAGTCGTCCGGTTTCGAGTTCGTGGGCGATATAGCTCGCGCTGAACACGCTGGTCGTGAAGCCCACGAAGGTGCTGAGCACGATGAAGACGATGTTGAGGTCGTCGATCAGCAGGTATTGGCCGGGCTGCGGGCGTTCGATGACGAGCAGCGAAAGTGCTGCCAGCAAGGTGCCGAGACTGGCCAGGATATTGATCCCTGCGGTCAGCCGGTAGCCGGGCAGCACCGCAAGCACCGCCGCGGCACAGATCGGTATCAGCAGAACCCAGGCGACGGCATCCGACGCCGCAGTCATCGCCGCTCTCCCCTGAATTCATCGAGCGCGCCGACGTCGACGGTGTCGAACCGCTCCCGAATCCGGAACAGGAACACGCCGATGACGATGAAGGCGATCAGGATCGAAAACGCGACGCTGATTTCCACCACGAGCGGCATGCCCTTGGCGCCGGTCGCGGCCAGCACCAGGCCGTTCTCCAGCGACATGAAGCCGACGACCTGGCTGACGGCGTTGCGCCGCGTCACCATGACAAGCAATCCCAGCAGCACCACCGACAGCGCGAAGGCGAGGTCTTCCCTCGCCAACGGATCGGCCGCGCCGGTCACGCGGAGCATCAGCACCATGGAGAGGGCGACGAGCCCCATGCCTGCCAACATGGTCGGGCCGATGCCCACCGCGTTCTCGATATCGCGATGAATGCCGAGCTGCTTGACGATCCGATGCAGCGCCACCGGGATGACGATCGCCTTGAAGACCAGCGCGATCACCGCCGTCACGTAGAGATGCGGCGCGTTCTGGACGAACGCCTGCCAGGCGACGGACAACGCGAGCACCACGGCATGAAGCGCGAAGATGTTCAGCAGCGCATACAGGCGGTCCTGGTACAGCATCATGAAGCTGATCAGCACGAGGCCGCCGGCGAGCAGATGGGCGATATCGAAGGCGAGGTTGTGCATCAGAAACTCCGCGACACGAACCGGAGCAGCGTGCCGAGCAGCCCGAGCATGAGCGCGGCGCCAAGGAACTCGGGAACTCGGAAAACCCGCACCTTCGCCGTCGCGGTCTCGAACACGGCAAGCAGGAAGCTCGCGACCGCAAGCTTGAGGATGTAGGCGGCGACGCTCACCAGATAGGACAGCGGACCCGCGCCTTCGGTGGTGATCTGCCAGGGGAAGAACACGCAGATGATCAGGGAGATGTAGAGCAGCAGCTTGAGAGAGGCGCCGAACTCGATCATGGCGAGATGACGCCCGGAATACTCGAGGATCATCGCCTCGTGCACCATGGTCAGCTCCAGATGCGTCGCCGGGTTGTCGACCGGGATGCGCGCGTTTTCAGCAAGCGCCACCATGATGAGGGCGATCATCGCCATGCCGAGCGAGACGCGCAGTCCCACCTCGGACGACGCCATGAAGGTCGCGACCGTCGACAGCTGGGTCGATCCGGCAATCAGCGCGACACAGAACACCATCAACAACATGGCCGGCTCGGCCAATGCTGCGATCATCACCTCGCGGCTGGAGCCGATGCCGCCGAAGCTGGTGCCGACATCCATGCCGGCAAGCGCGAGGAAGAAGCGCGCGCTGCCGAGCAAAGCGACGATCGCGATCAGGTCGGCGCTCCAGTTGAATTGCAAGCCGGTCGCAAATGTCGGGACCAGCGCCGCGGCGACCCAGATGGCCGCGAACGTCACGTAGGGCGTGACACGGAACAGCCAGGACGCGTTTTCGGCGAGCACGACCTCCTTGCGAAGCAGCCGCAGCAGGTCGCGATAGGGTTGGAAGATCGACGCTCCCCGGCGGCGCAACAGGCGGGCTTTGACCTTGCGCACGACGCCGGTCAGGAGCGGCGCGAGCAGCAGCACCAGCGTCATCTGAGCGAACTGAACGAGGATGTCCGAGATCACGACCATATCGCGAGCGCCAGCAGCAATGTGACGAGGGTTGCGAAGACCAGACTGAGGTAGCGGCGGATGGTCAGGAACTGGAGCTGATTCAGCCGGTCGGCGAGAAACCAAACGACTTCAGTCACCGGCGTGTACAGCCGCTCCCAGACCAGATCGTGCATATCGACCCTGAAGCGGGCCGGTCGCAGTTCGCCCGGCGCGGGCATGTCGACGTGCTCGCGGGCCTGGAAGACCAAGGTGCCGAACACGCGGCGGATCGGCTGGACGAAGCTCGCTCCGGAATACTGCGCGGCCGGTGTCGGATCGGCGAAGCCGCAACCCCAGGCCGGTCCGCGCCGGATCGCGCGCGATGCGAAGCGATGGATGAAATACACCGCCAGCGACGCCGCGGCCGTGATGAAAACAAAGACGAGCAATCCATTGTAGGAACTGCGGCTCTCCTCGATCGGCACGATCGAGAGCCAGGGGTCGTTGGCCTGAACCGGCATCCGGTGGCCGATCATGGCCTGCGCGACGGGGGAGAGCGCGTCGATCACAACGCCCGGCAGAATGCCGGCGAGGAAGCAGAGCGCGGCGAGGCTAAGCATTGCGGCAAGCGAATAGCGATCGACTTCGCCTGCGGCTTGCGCGGCCGGGCTCCGCGCGCGGCCGAGGAACGTGATGCCGAAGGCCTTGACGAAGCATGCGGCGGCGAGCGCCGCCGCCAGCGCCAACAACGCGCCGACTGCGGGCACCATGATCTTCAGTAGCCATTGCGGCAGATCGGGGCTTTGCAGGACGGCTTGAAACATCAACCATTCCGATACGAACCCGTTGAACGGGGGAAGGGCAGAGATCGCAACGCAGCCGACGAGAAAGACGAAGCTGGTGAGTGGCATGCGGTGGATCAGGCCGCCCAGCTTCTCCATGTCGCGCTCGCCGGTCGAGGTCAGCACGGCGCCGGCGCCGAAGAACAGCAGGCTCTTGAAGAACGAATGGTTGAGGACATGGAACAATGCCGCCGTGAAGGCGAGGGCCGCCGCCAGGCCGAGGCCGTTCGCCTGAAATGCCAGCGCAAGGCCGAGGCTTGCGAAGATGACGCCGATGTTCTCGATCGTGCTGTAGGCGAGCAGGCGCTTGAGATCGTTCTCCATCAGCGCGTAGAGGATTCCCATGACGGCGGTCGCGCCGCCGAGGGCCAGCACGGCGACACCCGCCGACCAGCTCGGTGGGCCGAGCAGATCGAACACGACCCGGATGAATCCGTAGATCGCGACCTTCGTCATCACGCCGCTCATCAGCGCCGAGACATGGCTTGGCGCCGCGGGATGGGCGAGCGGCAGCCATACGTGCAACGGAACCAGACCGGCTTTCGATCCGGCGCCGAGGAGCATCAGCCCGAGCACCAGCGCGGCCTCGCGCGGGGCGTGCTGGGCGCTGCGGATGGCCGCAAAACTGTAGCTGCCGCCGGCTCCCGCCATGAGGCCGAAAGCGAGCAACAGAGCCAGCGTCCCGAAGCTTGCCATCACGAGATAGACGTAGCCCGCGCGCGCATTGTCTGCCTCACGGTGGTGCGCCATGACGAGCGCCCAGGACGCGAGCGACATGAATTCCCAGCACAGGAGGTAGGTGAACGCATCGTCGGCCAGCACAACGAGGTTCATCCCGGCCAGGAACGCCGGAAAGAAGGGAAGGATGCGCTGCGGCGCGGGCTCGTGATTGCCATAGCCGAGGCCATAAAGACTTGCGGCCGCACCGCCGAGATTGACCACAGCGAGAAAGAATGCCGCGAGCGCGTCGAGGCGGAAATGCGATCCCAGCCACGGCAAGCCGATCGGCAGTATCAGTTCCGTCGCACTGGCGTGGGAGATGAGCGAGAACAGGGCTCCGGCCAATGCGACCAACGAAATCGCAAAGGTCGCGCCGTAGACGATGGCTGTCGATCGGCGCGATCGGCTCGTTGCGATCGCGAGAGCGGTCGTTCCCAGCAGTGCGGCAACACACCAGACCTGCTGAGTGACCGCCGGGATCATGTCTGCACCTTCGGCGAGCCGGATCCGGACTTCAACCGCACGCCGCGACCGCCGCCGCCGCTGACTGCGCCCTCGTTGATGACGTCGACGCCGGCGGTGCCGAGCGCATCGATCAGTTTCACAAGCGAGTCGACATTGCCGCGAATGGTGCCCTCGCTCGCCTCCATGCGCTGGATGGTCGGCACCGAAAGTCCGGACAGCTCGGCGAGCTGCCGTTGGTCGATGCCAAGCAAGGCTCTGGCAGCCCGGAGCTGCGCTGCGGTGATCATCGATTGAGGCCGTCGATTGAGAGTCGGGTCTATTTGAATGTCATTTATGCACATCAAGTAATGATGGTACAAGGCCAATAAGTGATGTTTTATACATCATTTTTATGCCCCCTGTCGTTTGCGGGCAGGATCCGCGCCGACGAAAGACGCGCTGACGCGCGCTTCAGTTGGAGATTTTTCGATAGACCGCCGCGGCGCGGCGCAGCAGGCGGCTCTTGCGCTTGCGCGCGTGCACGCGCTGGTGCTTGGCCTTGTGCTCATCGGCGCGCTGCGCGAGGGCATCGGTACGTTCGAGCAACGTGCGGCGGACCTCGTCATCGTTCAGTTCGCCGAGCAGCTGCTGTCCCTTGCGCAGATGTTTCAGGACGTTCCGCCAGGACGCGTAATCGTCGGGAGGCAATCCGCCTTCCGAGAACTCGATGGCGTAGCGCAGCCGCTTGCTGGCAAGCCGAACGCGATGGCGCTTGTTCTTGCCCATCCCTTGCAGCCCGCGGGCCTTCTGGCACAATTTGCCATGCCACCGCGCCAGCCGGCGCGCGTGAAACACGGCGACCGGCACTGCCCGTCGTTGTGCCGCGCGGCGGTTCTGCCGCGCGGTCCAGGGACCGCTGCCGACCCAGTCCCACATGCCGTCGAACCATTGCCAGTAACGGTCGCTCTGCAAGGCCTCCTTCAGGGCTTCGAACGCATCGGCGCGTGCCGTCCTTAGAATCTGCTCTTCCGGCAGCTCCTTGCTGTTCTCGATCGCGACGTCGAGGTCGCGTGTCGCGCCGAGATGGGCGCTCAGCCATTTCAGCTCGGACTTCAGCCGCGTCCATTCGGCGTCCGCGACCATCGGGCCGTAGAACGCAACCGCCGCCTTCAGCCGGGTCAGTGCAATGCGGGTCTGGTGGAGCGCCGCCGGATCGCCGGAGCTCAGCGCCTCGTGGTTGGTCGCGACTTCCTCGAGGCATTCGGACAGGATCAGGCGAAACGCGGTCTCGCAACGCATGGCTTCGCTGAGATGGCGCGGCCGCTTCGGGCGGACAACGCGCTCCCTGTCCGAACTTGCCGCTGACGTCATGACACTTTCGTGACCCCGCCCGAGCCGCAATGCAAGCCGCGGCTCCCGGATGGAAGATTTCCTGTTTGGTCGTTGTCGATCAAGGGTTTTCTGCTGGAGCGCAGTGCAGCGATCCGGCGTCGCGATCAAAATGTCGCAATCGAAGCGGTTGAGAGGGCTCATCCTCCTATTTTACGGGCCTTGGATGCCGGTGCATTGAGGCGTCGCAAAAAGGCAAGCAGACATCGCCAGATATTTCGCGCGCGAAATACCTTGATATTTCGCATGCGAAATATATAACGACGGCATGAGAGCGGAACACCGGCTGATCTTTCTTCTGACCGTGGCCTATCGGCGGCTGCAGCGCGCCGTCGAGCAGGAGACGGCCGCCCACGATCTGACGTCGGCGCAGGCCGGCGTGCTGTTCTTCCTCGGGCGCAATGACGGCGCGCTGATCGGCGACGTCTCGCAGGCGGTCGACATCGTGCCGTCGGCGATGTCCGGGCTCGCCGACCGGATGGAGCGTGCGGGCCTCGTCAAGCGCCGGCGCGACGGCGAGGACGGGCGCAGCCAGCGGCTCCATCTGACCGCCGCGGGGCAGGAGCTCGGCAAGCGCGCCGCAACGCGGACCAGGGCGATCAACAACCGTCTGATGGACGGGTTTTCGGAAGCGGAGATCGACGTGGTGTCGCGCTGGCTGACCAGCCTGCAAGAGAAGTTTCCGAAGGACAAAGACGGCTAGCGCGTTCTCAAGCGAGATGGGTACCGGCTCGCGAAGACAACGCGTCTAACAGGAAGCAAGCAACAGGAGTGAGACATGAGTGAAGTGATCGTAACGCTGGACGGTGGCGTTCTCACCGTGACGATGGCGCGTCCGGACAAGAAGAACGCGATCACCAACGCGATGTATGGCGCGATGGCCGACGCGCTCGAGCGCGCGGAAGGCGACCCTGCGATCCGCGCCGTGCTGCTGCAGGGCGACGGCGACAGCTTTACCGCGGGCAATGATCTCGCCGATTTCGCGGCGGTGTCGCGCGGTGTGCAGGGCGAGCGTCACGTGTCGCGCTTCCTCGCCGGGCTTGCCAAGGCGACGCGGCCGCTGGTCGCCGCCGTGCAGGGCAATGCGGTCGGGATCGGCACCACCATGCTGCTGCATTGCGACCTCGTCTACCTCGCGCCGACCGCGCGGCTGATCACGCCGTTCGTCAATCTCGCGTTGGTGCCGGAGGCGGCGTCGACCTATCTGCTGCCGCAGCGCATCGGCTATGCGCGGGCCTATGCGATGTTCGCGCTCGGCGAGCCGGTCGAGGCGGAGACAGCGGTCTCCATCGGCCTTGCCAATGCCGTAGTGCCGCTTGCGGATCTCCGCGCCAAGGCACGCGCCGCGGCGGACGCGCTGGCGAAGCGGCCGTTCGGCTCGCTCCAGCACACCAAGGCGCTGATGCGCGATCCCGCTGGGATCAGCGCGCAAATGGCGCGCGAGGGCGAAATCTTCCAGCAGCGGCTGATGAGCGCGGAAGCGCGCGAGGCCTTTGCCGCCTTTGCCGAGCGGCGCCAGCCCGATTTCTCCAAGATCGCCGGCTAGGCGTGGCGTTTGGGGCCGCCACGCGCGGGCGGCCCATCGCTTTGGGGTTGACGGCATCGCCAGCATCGAACATCTCGTGTCGGGGCATGACGCAACCGGCGAGGCGAGGCATGAGCGACAGTTACACGCTGCGCGGCGATGGAATCGCCGCGACGATTCAGGCCCAAGGCGCCGAATTATCGTCGCTCAGGAATGCCGAAGGGGCGGAAGTGTTGTGGCAGGCCGGCCCGCAATGGCCGCGCCACGCGCCGATCCTGTTCCCGATCGTCGGCCGGCTGAAGAACGACACGCTGCGCCACCACGGCAAAATCTATCCGATGACACAGCACGGCTTTGCGCGGGATCGCCGCTTTACCTGGGTCGAGCAGGGACCGCGATCCTGCAAGCTCGCGCTCATCGACGATGCGGAAACGCGGGCACGCTATCCGTTCGCGTTCAGGCTGGAGATTGCCTACACCGTCGGTGACGCCGATCTCGACGTGGCCTTCGATATCATCAACACCGGCGACGAGATGCTGCCGGCCTCGCTCGGCGGTCATCCCGCTTTCAACTGGCCGCTGGTGCCGGGGCTGCCGAAGGAGGCTTACACGCTGACCTTCGGCAAGACTGAACCTGCGCCGATCCGGCGGCTGAAGGATGGATTGATGCGGCCGCAGCCTGAACCCAATCCGGTCGAGGGCAGAACGCTTGCGCTGTCGGAGCAGCTGTTCGATGACGACGCGATGATCTTCGATCAGGTCGCAAGTACATCGGTCCTCTTCACGGCGACACTGGGCCCGGCAGCAGCCACACAAGGCCGTGCGATAGAAATGTCCTGGCGCGGGTTTCGCGAGCTCGGCATCTGGTCGAAGGTCGGCGGCGCGGCGTTCCTCTGCATCGAGCCATGGCACGGATTTGCCAGCCCCGCGGAGTTCGACGGCGAGTTCGCCGGCAAGCCGGGCCTGATGCACATCGCGCCGGGCGCACGTCAGTCGCTGGGCTATCGCATTCACGTGGGCTGATCGAAGATCGGATCAATGTGCGCGGGGGCTGAGCGCGCTGGTGAGCGCGCCGACCGATGGCGGGTTCTCGTGTGCCCAGGCCTCATGCGCGGCGAGATCGCGGTAGTGCTCGGCCATGCGCAGCAGCCGCTCGCGGATGCCGGTATCTTGCTCGTCCTTGGCCTGATCAGCCAGCTGTGCGGCGCGTTCGAGAAGCGTTTTCGGATCGATCACGACAGGCTCCAAATCCGGTTTCGCCAAGCGGACAACGGCCATAGCCAAGCACAGTTCCTGCCACGCCTTGATGACAGCGCGTTCAGAGCTGGAACAAGCCAAGCCCCGCCATGACGTCGCGCCTGGTGCGCTCGGTAATCTCCTGCGCTTTCGCGGTTCCGCGCCGGATCACGTCGACGACGTGGTCGCGATCGTTGGCCAGCTCGGCGCGCCGAGTGCGGATCGGTGCGATCAGGGCTTGCAGGATATCCTCCAGCCGCCGCTTGACGGTCGTATCACCGAGACCGCCGCGCCGATAGCGCGCTTTCAGTTCCGTGACGGCGTCGTGATCGTCGTCGAACGCGTCGAGATAAGTGAAGACGACATTGCCCTCGACCTTGCCGGGGTCGGCGACACGCAGATGATCCGGATCGGTGAACATGGCGCGCACGGCGGCCGAGATGTCATCGGGCGAAGCCGACAGTGGAATCGCGTTGCCCGCGGACTTGCTCATCTTCGCGCGTCCATCGACGCCGGGCAGCCGCCCTGCGCGCGGGATGATGGCTTCGGCTTCCTGCAGCAGTGAACGGCCCGCGAGCGCGTTGACCCGCCGGATGATCTCGTTGGTCTGTTCGATCAAGGGCGCCTGGTCCTCGCCGACCGGGACGATGGTGGCGCGAAACGCGGTGATGTCGGCAGCCTGCGCCACCGGATAGCACAGGAAGCCCGCCGGAATGTCGCGCCCGAAACCGCGCGCGCGGATTTCGTCCTTGATGGTGGGGTTGCGCTCCAGCCGCGCGACGGTGACGAGGTTGAGATAGAGCATCGACAGCTCGGCGAGCGCGGGAAGCTGCGACTGCAGGCAGATCGACGTCCGTTCGGGATCGATGCCGACGGCGAGATAATCCAGCGCAACCTCGATGACGTTGCTGCGGACCTTGCCGACGTCGTGCGCATTGTCGGTCAGCGCCTGCATGTCGGCGAGCAGCAGGAATTGCGTATGGGTGTCCTGAAATCTCAGGCGGCTGCGCAGCGAGCCGGCGTAATGGCCGAGATGCAGCGGTCCGGTGGTGCGGTCGCCGGTGAGGATGATCGGTTTGGTCACTTGTGCCTCCATTCGTTTGAATGGGGACACCGCATGCGGGCTGGATGAAGCCGAACAAAAAAGGCCGCCCAATGCGGCGGCCCCGAAGATGCATGAACGCGTCCGGCCCGCCTGTCAGTCGGCGAGCCACCAGAAATAGGCGATGACGTTCGATCGGTTCATGCCGCAAGCGGTAGGGCAAACCTGCGATGCGGTCAAGCCAGCATGCCTAGTTGAACGCCATGCCGCCGCTCATCGCGATGGTCTGGCCGGTCATGTAGGGATTGTTGACCAGCAGCATCACGGCCTGCGCGACTTCCTCGGCGGTGCCGAAGCGGCCGATCGGGATCCGGCTGACGAGGCCGCTCTGTCCCTTCATCATGTCGGTCTCGATCAGCGACGGCGCGACGGCGTTGACGGTGATGCCTTCCTTGACGAGGCGCGCGGCATAGCCGCGGGTCAGGCCCTCCATTGCGGCCTTGGACGCGTTGTAGTGCGGCCCGATCGCACCGGCGCCGCGTGCCGCGCCGGAGGAGATGTTGACGATGCGGCCCCATTTCCGGGTGCGCATCATCGGCAGCACGGCTTGCGTGCAGAGAAACGCCGATTTGAGGTTGACCGCGATGGTGCGGTCGAAATCCTGTTCGGTGAGGTCGTCGACACCCCTGACGATCGCGATCCCCGCATTGTTGACGAGGATGTCGACCGGGCCGAGCTCGGATTTGGCGCGCTCGACAAGGCCGGCGACGGCGGCACCTTCCGAGACGTCGGCGCCGAGGGCGACGGCCCGGCCGCCGGCAGCGATGATGCTCTTTGCCAGCGCTTCCGCTTCAGCCGACCGTTCGCGATAATTGATCGCGACGGCAGCGCCGGCGTCCGCCAGCATCTTGACGATGGCAGCACCAATGCCGCGTGAGCCGCCGGTCACCAGCGCCACGTGTCCATGCAGACTGTTTGTGGTCATCGGCCGTCCTCCTTTGCGCGTGCGGAGAGGTTCGCAAAGCCGGAGCCGGGGTGCAATGCAACCCTGGTCAAACCTGCGTTGCGGTGGAGGCCGTTGCGGCAAAAAACCGGCTTCCGCGGCCGGAATCGGCCTTGCGTCCGGCGTGGGCCGGCGTCAAAGCTTGGGGTATCACTTCTTCCAGCTACCCACGAGAGTCCGATGAGCAAACTGATTGTCCGCGCCGGCGATTTCACCTTTGACGCCCGTTTCGAGGAGCAGCTCGCGCCGAAGACGGTCGCCGCGTTCCGCAAGGCGATGCCGTTCGAGAGCCAGGCGATCCACGTGCGCTGGAGCGGCGAGGGCGTCTGGATGCCGCTCGGCGATCTCGATTTCGGCGTCTCCTACGAGAACCACACCAGCTATCCGGCGCCGGGCCAGATCATCCTCTATCCCGGTGGCATCAGCGAGACCGAGATCCTGCTCGCCTATGGCGGCGTGCATTTTGCCAGCAAGATGGGCCAGCTCGCCGGCAATCATTTCATCACCCTGACCTCGGGGCTCGAGAATCTCACCGCCTTCGGCAAGACGGTGTTGTGGAAGGGCGCGCAGAACATCCGCTTCGAGGAAATTTGATGTGACCGAGGCCCGCTATCCGCGCGATCTCCGCGGCTACGGCCGCAATCCGCCGGATCCGAAATGGCCCGACGCGGCGCGCGTTGCCGTGCAGTTCGTGGTCAATTTCGAGGAGGGCGGCGAGAACAACATCCTGCACGGCGATCGGGCCTCGGAGGCGTTCCTGTCCGACGTGCTGGGCGCGCAGCCCTGGGTCGGAAAACGTCACGCCAATATAGAAACCATGTTCGAATACGGCTCGCGCGCCGGCTTCTGGCGGCTGTGGCGGATGTTCTCCGAGCGCAAGCTGCCGGCCACCGTGTTCGGCGTCGCGATGGCGCTGAAGCGCAATCCGGATGTGGTCGCGGCGATGCAGGAAGCGGGCTGGGATATCGCGAGCCACAGCCTGCGCTGGGTCGAGCACAAGGACATGTCGGAGGACGAGGAGCGCGCGGAGATCGCGCGCGCCATCGCCGTGCATACCGAGGCGACCGGCGCGCGGCCGCTCGGCTGGTACACCGGCCGCTCCTCGATCAACACGCTGCGGCTTCTGATGGAGGCGGGCGGCCTGCGCTATCTCTGCGATTCCTATGCCGACGATCTGCCGTACTGGATCAAGGCAGCCGGCACCGCGCCGCATCTCGTGATCCCCTATACGCTCGATGCCAACGACATGCGCTTCATCAACGCGCAGGGCTTTGGCGGCGGCGACGAGTTCTACACCTATCTGAAGGACAGCTTCGACGTGCTCTACGCCGAGGGCGCGACATCACCCAAGATGATGTCGGTCGGCCTGCATTGCCGCGTCGTCGGCCGTCCCGGCCGCGCCGCCGCGCTGATGCGCTTCCTCGACTACATCCAGAAGCACGAACACGTCTGGGTGCCGACCCGGCTCGCGATCGCCGAGCATTGGCACGCCAATCTGAAGCATCTCGCCGCGGACGCATTCGAGATCGGCTAAGGTCGGGTCCGAGTGTGGAGCTCTTCTTACCTCGCCCCGCGTGCGGGGAGAGGTCGGATCGCATGAAATGCGATCCGGGTGAGGGGGAGTCTCCGCGAGCTCAGCTATCACCGTCTGCGCTGAGGCAGCCCCTCACCCCAACCCTCTCCCCGTAAGAACGGGGCGAGGGAGCGCGGTCCCGTTGTGGTTGCTGCTGAAACTTGTTCTCTTGGAATGTCAGTGGCCGGCCATGTGCCGGCCGATCTCCGTGAGGTCGGCTTCGCTGGCACGGGCCTCATGGACAAATGCGCCGTGGAACATCACGACCAGCCGGTCCGACAATTCCAGCAGCTCGTCGAGGTCTTCGCTGACCAGCAACACCGCGGCGCCGCGGTTGCGGGCCGCCATGATCTCGGCGTGGATCTGCGCCACCGCGGCGAAGTCCAGCCCGAAGCAGGGATTGGCGGCGATCAGCACCTCGACGTCGCCCCAGAGCTCGCGCGCCAGCACCGCGCGCTGCACATTGCCGCCTGATAGCGCCGCGATCGGCGTCTCCGGCGTGCGGGTCTTGATCTTGTAGCGGTTGATCTTGCGCTCGGCGTCCTCGCGGAACGCCGACCGATTCAGCCACCAGCCGCCGCGCGCGAACGGGGTGCGGTCGAACTCGCGGAACGCGATGTTGTCGGCAACGCTCATGCCGCCGACGCAGGCGTTCTTCAGCGGCTCTTCCGGCAACAGCGACATCTTGTGCCGGCGCATCTCCTCGCGGCTTGCCGCATAGGTCTCGCCCTGGACGCGGATGACGCCGCCCTCGGCGTCGCGCTGGCCGGCCAGCACTTCTACGAGCTGACGCTGGCCGTTGCCGGAGACGCCGGCGATACCGACGATCTCGCCACTCTTCACCGTCAGCGACACGCCGTGCACGGCAATCGCGCCAGCATCGTCCAGCGCGGTGAGCTTGTCGAGCTCGAGCCGTGGCGTGCCGGTCTCGCCGGTGCGCGGCGGTTGCACGGTCAGCTGCTCGGCGCCGATCATGGTGCGGGCCATCTCGTCCGGGGTGAGGTCGGCGACCCGGCCGGTACCGGCGAGCTTGCCGCGGCGCAGGATCGTCACGTCATCGGCAAACGCCATCACCTCGCGGAACTTGTGTGTGATCATCAGGATGGTGAGTTCGCCCGCGACCACCATCGCGCGCAGCATGCCGAGCACCTCGTCGGCCTCGCCCGGCGTCAGCACCGAGGTCGGCTCGTCCAGGATCAGGAAGCGGCGCTTCAGATAGAGCTGCTTGAGGATCTCGCATTTCTGCCGTTCACCGGCGGAGATATCGGAGACTTTTGCATCGAGCGGCACCTTGAACGGCATCCGCGCCAGGAAGGCCTCGAGTTCCTTCTTCTCCTTGCGCCAGTCGACCACGGCCGGCACGTCGTCGCGCGCCAGCACCAAATTCTCGGCGACCGTCATCGCCGGCACCAGCGTAAAATGCTGGTAGACCATGCCGAGCCCGAGCGCGTGGGCGTCCTTGGGATTGGCGATGGCCTGCTGGCGATCGCCGACGATGATCTCGCCTTCGGTGGCGTGGTAATAGCCCATGATGCATTTCACGAGCGTGCTCTTGCCCGCGCCGTTCTCACCGAGCAAAGCGTGGAACGAGCCCGGACGCACCTTGAGCTCGACATTGTCGAGCGCCAGGAAGTCGCCGAACCGCATCGTCATGGCGATGGCGTCGACGCCGAACGCGCCTGTGGGGGCGGGCGGTTCGCCGATGATCACGACAGCGCCCCGATCAGGTCGGTGGATTTCGTCACCGCGCCGAACACGCCGCCCTGCATCTTGATCATCTTCAGCGCATGGTCGTGATTGCTTTTGTCGGTCGCGCCGCAGCAATCCTCGACCAGCACGCATTCGAAGCCGCGGTCGTTGGCCTCGCGCATCGTGGTATGCACGCAGACGTCGGTGGTGATGCCGGTCAGCACGATGTTCTCGATGCCGCGCAGCCGCAGCATCAGCTCGAGGTCGGTGGCGCAGAACGAGCCTTTTCCCGGCTTGTCGATGATGGGCTCGCCCGGCAACGGCGCGAGATCGGGGATGATCTCCCAGCCCGGTTCGCCGCGCACCAGGATGCGGCCGCAGGGGCCGGGATCGCCGATGCCGGCGCCGATCTGGCGCGAGCGCCAGCGCTTGTTGGCGGGCAGGTCGGCCAGATCAGGGCGGTGGCCTTCGCGGGTATGGATGATGTGAAAGCCCTGCGCGCGCATCACCGCGAGCAGCTTCCTGATCGGCTCGATCGGCGCCCGCGTCAGCGAGAGGTCGTAGCCCATCTTGTCGACATAGCCGCCGACGCCGCAGAAGTCGGTCTGCATGTCGATGATGATGAGCGCGGTGTTCTCTGGCCGCAAATCGCCATTGTAGGGCCAGGCGTAGGGCTCGGACTTGATGAAGCGCTCGGGCATGAATGATCTCGCGGTCTATCGGGTGATGGACAATTCGGCGGGCGCGCCGGTCAGCGTGCGCTTCGGCGAGCAGGTGATGATCATGATCGCAAGCGTCAGGATGTAGGGCGCGGCGTTGAACAGATGATAGCCGGAGGTGACGCCGACCGATTGCAGCGCGGGCCCGAGCGCGGCGGCGCCGCCGAACGCGAGCGAGGCCCACAGGCACAGCATCGGATCCCAGCGCGCGAAGATCACCAGCGCCACTGCGGTGATACCCTGTCCCGAGGAGAGCCCTTCGTTCCAGCTGCCCGGATAGAACAGCGACAGGAACGAGCCGCCGATGCCGGCGAGGAAGCCGCCGACCATGGTGGCGCGCAGCCGGATCAGCAGCACGGAATGGCCCATCGCGCGCGCTGCGTCCGCGCTCTCGCCGGCGGTGCGGATCAACAGGCCCCAGCGCGTGGTCCTGAACGCCCAATAGAGCAGCGGCGCGATCGCGACGCCGATCAGGAACAGCACGTTGATGCGCAGCGCCGCGCGCACTTGCGGGATGTCGCTCCACCAGCCGAAATCGATCGCCGGCAGCCTTGCCGCGGTCGGCTCGATCAGCGGCTTGCCGAGGAAGAAGGCCAAACCGGTGCCGAGCAGCATCAGCGCGATGCCGACGGCGATATCGTTGACCCGCGGCAGCGAGCAGATGCCGGCATGCAGCGCGCCGAACAACGCGCCGGTGATGCCGGCGGCGAGCACGCCAAGCCATGGCGAGCCGGACAGATAGGAGATTCCGTAGGCGCTCATTGCGCCCATCACCAGCGTGCCTTCGAGGCCGAGATTGATGCGGCCGCTCCTCTCGGTGATGCATTCGCCGAGGCTGACGAACAGGAACGGCGTCGAGACGCGGATGGCGCCGCCGAATACGGCGAGCGGAACGGTCCAGAGCCCGAGCGAAGCGTCCGCCATGTCAGGTCTTTCCCTTGAGGAAGCCGATGCGCCCGTAGAGCGCGTCGCTTGCCAGCACGAACACGAAGATGATGCCTTGCAGCACCAGCACCGAAGCATCGGGCAGGCCGAGCCGCCGCTGCAGCAGGCCGCCGGAGGCCGAGATGCCGCCGAGCAGGATCGCCACCGGAATGATCGCGAGCGGATTCTGCCGCGCCAGGAATGCAACGAGGATGCCGGTGAAGCCGTAGCCCGCGGCGAGGTTGGCATTGGTGCGGCCCTGCACGGCCGCGACCTCGATCATGCCGGCCAGTCCCGCGCTGCTGCCGGCGAGGAAGCAGACGGTCAGGATCAGCTTGCCGACGGAAAGCCCCACGATCTTGGCGGCGCGGATGTTGCCGCCGGCGACGCGCGCGGCGAACCCGAAGGTCGTGTGATAGATCAGGACGTAGGCGGCCACAGCCGCGACGAGGCCGAACACCAGGCCCCAATGCACGTCGGTGCCGGGAATGCTGCCGATCATGTTGGTGGCGCCGATCTCGCGCGTCGACGGCTTGTTGAGGCTCGCCGGATCGCGCATCGGTCCCTCGACCAGATGGTTCAAAATTGCGAGCGCGATATAGACCAGCAGCAGGCTCGATATCGTCTCGTTGACCCCGCGATATTGCCGGAGGCCGCCGGACAGCGTGATCCAGAGGCCGCCGCCGATCATGCCCGCGATCACCATCGCGATCTGCACCACGATCGGGGCGGCGCCCTGCAACGCCAGCGCCGCCGATGTTGCCGACAGCGCGCCGATCAACAGCGCGCCTTCGCCGCCGATGATCACCATGCCGAGTTGCGCCGGCAGCGCCGTGCACAGCGCGGTCAGGATCAAGGGCGCTGCGCGGGTCAGCGTGTTCTGCCAGGAGAACCAGGTCCCGAACGCGCCGTAGTACATGTAGAAATAGAGGTCGAGCGGGTTCTTGCCGTAGAGTGCGATGAAGCCGCCGAACACCGCGAGCGCGCCGACCAGCGCCGCGCCTGGGATCAGGATGTATTCGATGCTTGCGCCGTAGCGCTGGAGGAAGCCGGGATCGGCAGCCGGAGCAACGCCGGCCGCCTCCACCGATTCCGCCGCCTCGGTCGTCACGCGGTGGCTCCGATCACGCCCTCGACCAGATAATCCATCTTCTCGAGCTCGGGATCCTGCTGGCCGCGATCGGTGCCGGAAGCGATCACCGTCTTGCCCTTGTTGTCGACCAGCGGGCCCTTGAAGATCGTGAACTCGCCGGACATGAACTTGGCCTTGACGTCGTCGGCATGCTTACGGGCTTCCGCCGAGACCATCTCGCCATAGGGCGAGACCTTGACGATCTCTTCCTTGAGGCCGCCGCGATAGAAGTTCGGGATCGCTTCACCCGCGACGATCATCTTGACGAACTTCGGATAGAGCGCTTCCCAGTTCCATTCGGCGCCGGTGAGATAGGCCTTCGGCGCCAGCGGCGACTGGTTGACGTGATAGCCGCAGACCATCGCGCCGCGGCGCGCGGCGTTCTCGACCATCGTCTTCGGTCCGTCGACATGGCAGGTCAGCACGTCGACGCCCTGGTCGATCAGGCTGTTGGTCGCTTCGGCTTCCTTGACCGGCATCGACCAGTCGCCGGTGAAGATCACCTGCGTGGTCGCCTTCGGATTGGCGAGCCGGGCGCCGAGCGTGAACGCGTTGATGTTGCGCAGCACCTGCGGGATCGGCTTGGCCGCAACGAAGCCGAGCTTGCCGCTCTTGGTCGAATAGCCGGCGACGATGCCGGAGATGTATTGCGCCTCGTCGATGTAGCCGAAATAGCTGCCGGCGTTCTTCGGGTCCTTGTCGGTCCAAAGGCCGCCGCAATGCTCGAAGTGCAGCTTGGGAAACTTGGCCGCCATCTTGACGACGTGCGGGTTGTAGTAGCCGAACGAGGTCGGAAACAGCAGCGTGGCGCCGTCGAGATTGACCATGGACTCGATGGTCTTCTCGACCGCGTCGGTCTCCGGCACCTTCTCTTCCTCGACCACCTTGATGCCGGGCAGCTTCTTCACCGCCGCCGCGCCCTGGGCGTGGGCCTGGTTGTAGCCGTAGTCGTCACGGGACCCGACATAGATGAAGCCGACCGTGGTTTCCGCTGCCGCCGCGCCGCGAATTCCGAGCGTGCTGCCCAATGCCAGCGCCGCGCTTCCCTGCAACAAATGCCTTCTTGAAATCCTGCCAAAATCCATCGCTGCTCCCTCCGGCGGGGCCGGCCCGCCTGTCCTTGTCGCAGCCGCCGTAACGGCGGCGCTTGACCGAGTGTCGCAAGCTTCGTGCCAGAGCACGTTTGGCAGTCACAGTTCCGTAAGTAGCTGATTGTGAATACGAATGATGATCGGTGTGGTTCGCCTTTGGAATCGGCAACACCAATCATGCCTAATTTATGGGCGATCATTCTTCGTTGTATGCAATGCCGTTAAGCAACCGCTAACCGCCGAGCGGTCGATGCGAGCCGGGCCCGCAGCGTCGCAGACGGCGGCATTTGCCGGCTGGTGAATCGGACCGGGCCTGCTACCAGTGAAGCGGGCTCCGGCGCCGGGTTGGACCGATGGGAAACAGCATGAGTGAGACAAGACCGTCCTCGAATCCGTCCTCAAACCCGTCTTCCCTCGGCGACGAGATCGTGGCGCGGATCGATCAGCTCGCGGCGATCTCGGAGACGCCGGAGCATCTGGCGCGCGTCTTCCTCACCGACGAGCATCGCAGGGCGGCCGATCTGATCCTGTCCTGGATGCGCGAGGCCGGCATGAGCGCGCATCTCGATGCGATCGGCAATGTCTGCGGCCGCTACGAAGGCGAGCGGCCGGGCCTGCTGGCCCTGATGCTCGGCTCGCATTACGACACCGTGCGCGATGCCGGCCGATGGGACGGGCCGCTCGGCGTCATCACCGCGATCGCCTGCGTTGCCGATCTGAACCGGCGCGGCAAGCGGCTGCCGTTCGCGATCGAGATCGTCGGCTTCGCCGACGAGGAGGGCGTGCGCTTTGCGTCGACCCTGCTCGGCAGCCGCGCGGTAGCCGGCACCTTCGACGAGAGCGTGCTCAACACGCGCGATCGCGCCGGCACGTCGATGCGCGATGCGCTGATCGCCTTCGGGCTCGACCCCGACCATATCGGCAAGGCGGCGCGCGCCCGCCGCGAACTGCTCGGCTATGTCGAGCTGCACATCGAGCAGGGCCCCGTGCTGGAACAGCAGGCGCTGCCGGTCGGCGTCGTCACCGCGATTTCAGGGGCGACGCGGCTTGCCGCCAATCTCACCGGCGTCGCCGGCCATGCCGGCACCGTGCCGATGAAGCTGCGGCGCGATGCGCTGACGGGCGCTGCCGAATGCATCGTTGCGATCGAGCAGTTCTGCAACAGCGATGAGGCTGGTCTCGTAGGTACCGTCGGCTATATCAGCGCCATGCCCGGTGCCACCAACGTGATCCCAGGCAAGGTGTCGTTCACGATGGACATCCGCTCGCAGAGCGACATGCACCGCAAGCGCGCCGTCGCCGACATCGTGCGGCAAATCGAGGCAATCGCAAAGCGCCGCGACCTCGCCTTGCAGATCGACGTCACCCACGAGAACCGCAGCGTGCCCTGTGCGCCGTGGCTGAAGGCGCAGATCGCCGAGGCGGTAGCTAGCGAGGGCCATGCCGTGTTCGAGCTGCCGAGCGGGGCCGGGCACGACGGCATGGCGATGGTCGATGTCGCCGACATCGGCATGATCTTCGTGCGTTGCCGCGGCGGGATCAGCCATAATCCCGCCG
Source organism: Bradyrhizobium sp. C9 (assembly GCF_002532045.1). Lineage (GTDB taxonomy): Bacteria > Pseudomonadota > Alphaproteobacteria > Rhizobiales > Xanthobacteraceae > Bradyrhizobium. The sequence goes on from NZ_NWTG01000001.1 coordinate 378,023, forward strand.
AGCATGTCGAACTCGCCGACGCCGACACCGGCGCGCGGGTGCTGCTGCGCTTCATCGAGAATTTTCGTCCGCACGGTGCAGTGAATAGCTGAGACCGCCGCACCTGGCGGCCCGTATAGCGCCAGTCTGCTGTCGCCCGATCCGTGCCGAATCCGGACAGATTGGACCGCCGTTTCCAGCTCGGCCGAGCCTATTTGCGCCCCGGATCCAAATCGCTAGACTTGCCCGAACGGGGGGAAGGACATGCGCTCGTCCGTCGTCCAGGACGTTCAGTTCCCGAAACAACCGGCGCTGCAGCTGATCTATGACACTGCACCGATCGGTCTTGCCTACCTCTCTCCCGATTGCCGTTACCTTCAGATCAACCAGCGCCTCACCGAAATCTGCGGCATTTCGGTCGAGGGTCATCTCGGACGCACGGTGCACGATTGCGTGCCCGGACTCGCCTCCGCGGTCGAGGACATCGTCCGCTCGATCATGGAAACCGGAGCGCCCGTGACCGGCGTGGAGGTCTACGGCCAGCGCCCGGGCCACAATGATGAGCGATGCTGGATCACGCATTGGCATCCGCAGCGCGAGCCGAACGGCAGCATCGTCGGCGTCAACGTTGCCGCCGAAGAGATCACCGACCGCAAGCGCAGCGAACGCGAGATCCGCGCCGCGCGGGATGCGGCCGAGAAGGCCCTGCATCATCTGCAGGAGACCCAGGCCTCGCTGATCGAGGCCGAGAAGCTCGCGGCGCTGGGCCGGCTGGTGGCCGGTGTCGCGCACGAGATCAACAGTCCGGTCGGCACCAGCCTCACGGTCGCCTCGGTGCTGGAGCAGAAATGCGCCGACTTCGCTGCCGAGGCCGCGCGCGGCAAGCTGAAGCGCTCCAGCCTCAGCGATTTCATCGAAGTCGTCGAAAGCGCGTCGGCACTGCTGGTCGGCAACCTCAAGCGCGCCGCCGATCTGGTGCAATCGTTCAAGCAGGTGGCCGTCGATCGGAGCTATTTCGACCGCAGCCAGTTCGATCTCGGCGAGGTGACCGAGCAGGTGCTCTCGAACCTGCGTCCGGCGTTGCCGAAGAACAATCTGGCGCTCGACGTCGATTGTCCGTCTGGTCTTGCGATGAACAGCTATCCCGGCCCCTACGGCCAGGCGCTGACCAATCTGTTCGTCAATTCGGTCGCGCACGCGTTTCCGGACGGCAAGGGCGGCACCATCACGATCCGGCTGCGCCTGTCGGGTCAGGACCAGGTGGAAATCCTGTTCGCCGACGATGGCTGCGGGATGAGCCGTGATGTGCTGCGGCAGGCCTTCGATCCATTCTTCACCACGCGCCGCGACATCGGCAGGATCGGGCTCGGCCTCCACATCGTGCACAACATCGTCACGAACCGGCTCGGCGGTGAGCTCCATCTGGACAGTGCCCCGGGCATGGGGACGCGCGTCCGGATCACGCTGCCGCGCCTGGCTCCGCAGCGCGGCACCGATGGCTGACTGCAAAGATAGTCGTCCCTGCTTTCGCAGGAACGACACGGAGTTTGTGGCGTGCGATCTCGGAAGGTGGCCGCGAGGCTATTTCTAGCCGCCGGAGAAGAAAACTCTACTCGGCTCCACTCGAACGAAAGGTCCTTCCAGCCTGGAGCCGCAAAAGGCATTCCACGACCCTTGCTTCCGCCCCCGTCGTCGCGACATTGTTGCGGTATTCCCTGATGGTACGACGATGAGCCAATCCGCATTCGATCCCTTCGGCGAGCCGGTTCCCGCGGTCGATTCTTCGGCCGCGAGCGAGGGCGTGTCGAAATGGCTGAAGACCGCGGGCACCAGCGTGTTCTGGGTGCTGGTGGTCGGCATCGTGTTGGCGCGCGCGGTGTATTTCGAGCCCGGCGTGTTCAGCTTCGAGCATGCCGTTGCGTGGGTGCAGGGTCTGTTCGCCGCGCTCTAGCCGCCGGCGTCCGCGGCGCCGTCTTCGCGCCCTTTGTCTCTCGAATGATCCCCTCGAACGCGACCGCCGCCGGCACGTCCAGCCGGCCGGGCGATTTCAATTGCCACAGCGTGCGCTCGATATGGACGCCCTTGATCGGGATCACCTTGAGTTTTCCAAGCTGCACCTGATCGTCGATCGTCGCGATCGACACGATGGCGACGCCGACGCCTGATGCCACCGCCTGCTTGATCGCCTCGGTGCTGCCGATTTCCAAGGTTCGCTGTGGCTCGACCCGGTGGGCGGCGAGTGCCTGCGCGACCACCTCGCGGGTGCCGGAGCCGGGCTCGCGCACGATCAGGATCTCGTCGTTCAGCAGGCGGACGTCGATCGCGCCCGCGGCGGCCGCGAAGCGGTGATCGGGAGCCGCGATCAGCACCATCACATCGGTGCGCCAGGCTTCGCTGGTCAGGTTCTCGTCCTCAACCGGCCCCTCGACTAGCGCGATCTCGACCTCATGCCCCAGCATCAGCGCCGCGATGTCAGAGGTGTTGGCGCTCACGACGTGCAGGTCGATGCCGGGAAAGGCGCGGTGGAACACGCCGAGATATTCCGGGATCATGTAGGTCGCGATCGTGGTGCTGGCGCCGATCCGCAGCGAGCCGCTGTCGAGGTTGCGCAGCGCCTGCAATTCGTCCTCGGCGGCGCGCTCGGCCGCGAACAGCGTCTCGGCATGGCGGGCCAGTGCGGCGCCCTCCCGGGTCGGCCGTACCCCCTTCGGCGTGCGGTCGAGCAGCCGGCAGCCGACCTGCAGCTCGAAATCCCGCACGCCCTTGGAGATCGCCGGCTGGCTGATGTGCAGGAGATCGGCGGCGCGGGAGAAACTTCCACTTCTCGCCACCGCCGCGAACAGGCGGAGCAGATGCAGGTTGAGGGACATAACTTCTCTCTATCGGGGCAGTCCGAAAAGATATTAGCCAAGAGGCGCCCTCTGGCGCATAAAATCTTCTCTGAAAAGAGGATTTCGTGCCGCAACAAGAACAAGATCAGGGGCAGACGCAGGGGGCGCTGAAGCGCATTTTCCTGCTCATTCCGGGCATTCTGCTCTGCGGCGTGGTCACGATCATCGCGCTCGGCGTCCAGGCCGCCGAAGAGCGGGTTTTCGACCATCCCTATATCGAGGCCCTGGTCGTCGCGATCCTGCTCGGGATGGCGGTCCGCACCGCCTGGGAGCCCGCCGAGCGCTGGCGTTCGGGCATTGCCTTCAGCGCCAAGCAGCTGCTCGAGGTCGCGGTGATGCTGCTCGGCGCGTCCATCAGCTTCGCCGCGATCCTGGCCTCGGGCTGGCTGCTGATCGGCGCCATTGCCGTGACCGTCGTGATCATGCTGGCAGTGAGCTATGGCCTCGCCCGCCTGCTCGGGCTCAAGGCCAAGCTCGCGATCCTGATCGCCTGCGGCAATTCGATCTGCGGCAACTCCGCGATTGCCGCGGTGGCGCCCGTGATCGAGGCCGATGGCGACGACATCGCCTCGTCGATCTCGTTCACCGCCATTCTCGGCGTGCTGATGGTGCTCGGCCTGCCGCTGCTGATCCCGCTCTTGAAGCTGACGGCGACGCAATACGGCATCCTCGCCGGGCTGACGGTCTACGCCGTGCCACAGGTGCTGGCGGCGACCGTGCCGGCCGGCATCGTCTCGACCCAGATCGGCACGCTGGTGAAGCTGGTGCGCGTCCTGATGCTGGGCCCGATCGTGGTTGCCCTCTCGCTGTTCGTGGCGCGGCAGCGCAAGGCCGCCGGCACCGCCGAGCAAGGTCCTGCGAAGGCTGCCGCGATCAGCCCGTTCAAGCTGGTGCCCTGGTTCATCATCGGCTTCCTGGTGCTGGCCGCGCTGCGCTCGTTCCAGCTGGTGCCCGATATCGCGATCGCGCCGGTGACCAAGACGGCGGCGATCCTCACCGTGGTCTCGATGGCCGCGCTCGGGCTCGGCGTCGATGTCCGCGTGCTCTCGACCGTCGGCGGCCGGGTGACGGCCGCAGTCACGCTGTCGCTGATGCTGCTGCTGGGCCTCAGCATCGGTCTCGTGCACTTCTTCAAGTAGCCGCGAGGGGCGCCGCCGACTACTCGGCAGCCTTAGCGGTCTTGCCGAATAGCCGGGTCGGCGCGGCAAAGCCGCACGACGTGCCGTCGGTGACCTTGACCTGATCTTCCCACGGCAGGCGGAAGCGGCCGGACACCATGTCCTGCATGAAGGTGTAGGGGCAATCCATCGCGCCGCCCTTCACCGCGACATAGCCGCGGTGCCACAGCTGATAGATGTTGTTCTCGACGCCCCAGTTCATCCGCGCCTCGCGCACGAGGTCGGGCCGCACCTCGGCGGTGATGATCTCGTCGGCGCGTCCCGTGGTGCCGTGCGCGATGATGCTGCCGTCGAAATTGACGATCATGCCTTCGCCCATCGAGTCGAACGACCCGTCCGAGCCGCACATGCAGACATTGGCCGTCACCATCAGGTTCTGGAACGCGTTGGCCTGGTTGGTGAAGCGCCAGCTGTCGCGGATCGGCGCGGTGTAGCCTGCGGTGCGGATCATGATCTCCGCGCCCTTGTAGGCGCATTCGCGGGCCATCTCCGGGAACATGCCGTCGTGGCAGATGATCAGCGCGATCTTCGCGCCCTTCGGACCGGCGATCACCGGAATGCCGATATCGCCCGGCTCCCACGGCTCGACCGGAATCCAGGGATGGAATTTGCGGTAATAGAGCTTGATCTCGCCGTGATCGTCGATGATCAGCCCTGAATTGTAGGGGTTGCCGTGCGGGTTGAACTCCATGATGGAGAAGCAGCCCCAGATCTTGTTGCCGATGCAGGCCTGCTTGAAAGCCGCGACTTCGGGGCCGTCGAGCCGGCACATGATCTCGGGGTTGGTGTCCATCGACAGGCCGTGCAGCGAATATTCCGGGAAGACGACCAGATCCATGGTGGCGAGATTGCGCCGCGCCTTGCCGACCATCCAGACGATGCGCTCGGTCTGCCGTGCCAGATCGGCCTTGGTCGCGACCAGGGGCAGCTGCAGCTGCACCAGTCCGATCACCACGCCATTGGGTGACTTGTTGAGGCCGCCAAGTCCATTCATGCCTGTCCTCCCGCCTGTTTGAAATGGGCTGTCATTTTCGCGAACGATTGTTGTCGTTCGGTCGGGCTCCCGTCCGGCCCTGAGCTAGCAACGATCATGCCAGCAACATCGAACAACCGGCAAATCAGGTGCCGGTGAGAACCTGGGAGGATGGCGCGGAGAACGGCCGCGCGCATGTCCCAACAGATTGAGATGCCGGACGTTTCGGACGGCTGAGGGCACAAGCCGCATCATTGCGCAATGGCACGCGGTTTGCTTAATCAAATGTAGGTCTTCTCGCATTCGGGGCGTGCTTCATGGCAAATTCAAGCGGGACAATCGCGGCGGAGCCGGCGCCGATCACGCTCGACTGGAGCAAGACCGCGCTCGTCATCATCGACATGCAGCGCGATTTCATGGAGCCTGGCGGCTTCGGCGAGACGCTCGGCAATGACGTCAGCCAGCTTGCCCGCGCGGTGCAGCCGATCGCCGCGGTGCTCGCGGCGGTGCGCGAGGCCGGCTTGCTCGTGGTGCATACCCGTGAGGGCCATCTGCCCGATCTCTCCGATGCACCGCCAGCGAAACTCGAGCGCGGTGCGCCGTCGCTTCGGATCGGCGATCCCGGTCCGATGGGGCGGATACTGATCCGAGGCGAAGCCGGCCACGACATCATCCCCGAGCTCTATCCGCTAGCCAGCGAGATCGTGATCGACAAGCCCGGCAAGGGCGCGTTCTACGCCACCGAATTCGGCGACATCCTACAGAAATACGGCATCGAGAATCTCCTGGTCTGCGGCGTCACCACCGAGGTCTGCGTCAACACCACGGTGCGCGAGGCCAACGACCGCGGCTACCGCTGCGTCGTGATATCAGACGGCTGCGCGTCCTATTTTCCGGAGTTCCACGAGATGGGCCTGAAGATGATCAAGGCACAGGGCGGTATCTTCGGTTGGGTCACCGATTCAGCCGCGGTGCTGGAGGCGGTCGCTGCGTAGAGCATGATGAGATCAGGACGCACACTCATCAACGTGCGCCATAGCCGGATCGAAGTGCCTAGCCCTTCGCGGCGGGTACGGGCGGCACCGGCAGGATGATTTCGGAAGCGATCTTCCAGTCCTTTCCGACGCGAAGCCAATTGATGATCATGAGAAACGGCCTGGCTGTTCCATCCTGTCCCGCATAAGAGACCGTGATGTTCATGGGCACGTAGGACTCGGCGACGTTGCGCGTCAGGCCGACAACCTTGAGCTTCGAATAATCTGGCTCGAGCACGATCGGACCGGAGCTGCCGATATCATGCAGCTTCTGATCAATCGCCTCGTTGCCCCAAAAGCCGGCCCAGTTCCCCTCGGACGGGATCGCGCTCTTGGCCACCAGCAGGGTCGAGGGCGATTGCCAGAACATTCCATGAAGAGCCTTGAAATCGTGGTTGTTGGCCAATTCCATCAGCCTGCCGAACCGCGATCTTATCGCGCTGAGGGTCGCAGCATCCAGCGGCTCTTTCCTGACGGCGGAAGCAGACGCGACAGTCCCGGTGGCGAGAGCTGAGACAGCGATGGTGGCAAGAAGTGTCTTGTACATGCAGGAGTTTCCGTTCGATGCGTTCTGCATTCCTTGAGCGAGCGTTATCGCTCCCGGCGCGAACGCGCCGGGAGCGATAACGTCACTTCGCGAGTGTGGCCTTTTCAATTACCGCGGCGACTTCCTTGGCATGCACGACGAGCGAGGCATGGCTGCCGGCGACTTCCGTCGTCTGAGCCTTCATCCTGGCTGCGAACGACTTCTGGGCCTCGGGCGCGACGACTTTATCCTTGGTGCTGATGACGTAGAACGTCGGCTTGTCATGCCAGGCCGCAATGTCGACGGGGGCTTCGAACGCAACGTGGTTCAACGGGAGCTGCGAGTTGGCCAGGTGCGCAGCGATTTCCGGAGGAAGGTCGGCCGCGACGGCTGACGGAAACACCTTGGGATCGATGTACAAATTGCCCTTCGCGTCGGGATGGATCGCGTTGCCGCCTTCGGTCGGCGGACCGGCCTTTGCCAGCGACGCGAGGGATTCACCGACCTCCGGCGCGAAAGCGGAGACGTAGACGAGCGCCGAGACCTTCGGATCGTTACCGGCCTGCGTGATGACCACGCCACCCCAGGAATGGCCGACGAGGATGGTCTTTCCGTCCTGCTTGGCGAGCGCCTGCTTGGTGGCATCGACGTCAGCGGCAAGGGAGGTGAGCGGATTCTCGACGAGCGTGACGTTGTAGCCTTTCTTCGTGAGAATATCGGCAACGGGCTGCCAACTCGTCTGGTCCACGAAAGCGCCGTGCACGAGTACGATGTTGCGGGCTGCTCCCTTGGGCAACTCGGCAGAATGGACGGAGCCGACCAATGTCGTTCCGGCCAGAAGTACGGCGGCGGCTGAGAGGAAGATATTTCGCATCGATTGTTCCTATTGGCGTATCGGACGAACACGGTCCGGAGGAATGGACAGGCGTTTCCAGCAAGGTCGCGGTTCTTCCATCTGCCATCGGCGAAATGGTTGCCGTACGTGACGCCGGCCCGCCGCGACGTGACCTATTCCGCCGGCCTTTCGGACGATAGGGATCAATCGTCCGTATGTTGTGTCGGATCGTCCGCCGCTCTAATCTCGCCGGCATGGACATACTCGCCCAAGTGCTCGATCGCGTTCGTCTCAGCGGGACGCTGCTCTTTCACTTCGAGCTCGGCCATCCCTGGAATCTGGAGTTGCCGGCGCGCCCTTACGCCCTGTTTCACTATCTCAGCCGCGGTTCGGCGACCCTTGCGCTGGGACAGGGACAGGAAATCCAGATGACGGCGGGTGATTTTGTCGTGATCACCCGCGGCGAGCCGCATGTGTTTTATTCGGATCGCCGGGCCAAGCCTTTGCAGATCATCGATATCGATCGATCGTCGCCGCGTCTTGGCGTCGTTCGTCACGGCGGTCGTGCAAAGCCGCTCTCGACCATGATCTGCGGCAACTTCACCGTTTCACGGCCGCTGTTCGGTAGCGTGCTGGAGCTACTGCCTCCCGTGCTCCTGCTGAAGCCAACGGCGGACAGCGAGTGGCTTGAGGCGATCCTGCGTCGCATGGTCAGCGAGTCCGCGCTCGAGCGTCCTGGCCAACGCGTCGCGCTCTCACGATTGACGGAAGTGCTCTTTGTCGAGGTACTGCGAAACTGGATCAAGTCCCTCGGTCCCGGAGAAGGCGGGTGGCTCGGGGCGATATCGGATCCGCACATCGGGCCCGCACTCAAGCTGATCCACGAAAACCCGGAGCAGCCCTGGGCCTTGAGCGACCTCGGCCAGCGTGTGGGGCTCGGCCGCTCGGCTTTTTCGGCCCGTTTCACCAGGCTCGTCGGCCAATCCATGCATCGCTATGTCATCGAACGCCGGATGGCAGAGGCGGCATTCCTGCTCGAAACCAGCGACGAGCCGATCGCACGAATTGCAAGCCGGGTCGGTTACGAGACCGCGGCGGCGTTTTCGAAGCTGTTCCACCGGCATCACGGCCTATCGCCTGGCCGGTACCGAGCAGCTCGACGATCCGACGGTGGAGGAAGGCAAGGGGACGTTCAGGAAGCAGCAGTTGCCGAATGACCTTGGCCCAGATGTCCGCTCATGGCTCGGCTCGGACTTTCCGCGAAGTGCGCTCTTGGGCAGCTGGATGAGACATCATCCGGGCTTTTCTCGGCTTCCCATTTTATCGGTACACGACCTGGGCTGCGGCCGCGAATAAGGCGCGTTCCCTCCGTGCCGGATTGCCAGCGACCGCGCGTTGCGGTCGGGCAACACTTTCTGGAAAAGCGTAGCGTTAACCGCGTCCGTCCATTGCGCGTTTCCATTTTGATCCGAATGATCGAAGCCGTCAGGTGCTTGGCTGTGCAACAGGGCTCGGATCGAGCCTTTGGAGGCTTCGGGATGATGAACCCGCGGCGAATTGCGACGGTGACGCCGGAGTTGTGCGGGACGGTCGTTCTCGCAGGTTGGCTCTTTGCCTGGCTTGCCGGCTCTGCCGGCATCGGGAACACCGGAGCAGTGCCCGTCGAGGGACTCGCATCATCTCTCGCCGCCAATGCCGAACCGGCTGATACGCACCAGGCAGCTGCAGTCGCCAACGTGAACGCCGATGTGGCGATGGCTGCCGAACCCGTGACGCGGCCGGCCTCCGACGCGACCGTCACGCCGCGGGCCGGCGTCATGGGCAGCGCTGTCGCTTACGCCGATGCGGCGATGGCGGTTGAATCGATGCCGGCGCAGCCGGCCCCTGACGCGACAGCGACCTCGAGCGAGCCGAAATCAATCGTCGTGGCTGCGTTGCCGGATTCGTCGCAGATGCTGCCGGTCGAAACATCGCCGGAGCAAACGGCGATAGCGAGCACGCCTCCGGTGTCGAGCGACACCAAGGAGGCCGCGAGACCCCTGGATATTTTCGAAGAGTGCCTCGTCGTTGATCTGTGCATCGACCGGTACTTGTGGGCCCTCTACGAGCGGACGCCCAAGGAAGACACCATCAGCGTGCAAGAGCAGCGGAAAGTGACGGTCAAAAGGAAGCGCAAGACGGTGACCGTCACCAGGACGTTCACCAGGCGCGTCGATAACGATTTCACGTGGAAGGATCCGAAGGCGGCGGAACGAATGGGCATGCCGATGATCGACTACGTGATTGGAGGGGTGGATCGGAGCTTCAGGCTCAAGCTGTTTCACGCGCTTTACGCGGCCGAACAGGCCGGGTTGTCGCCCGGCATCACCAGCGCGTTCCGCGATGACTACCGTCAATCGATTGCGAGCGGCCTGAAGGCGGCGTCCGACAAGTCGTACCATGGAGGAAGCTTCCGTGGCGGCTATGGCCACGGGCTTGCCGCCGATATCGTGAGCGTCAAAGGCGCGACGCGGGCGGAGCGTTGGGTTTCCACCGAGGCCCTTTGGAAATGGATCGATGCGCACGGACCGGATTTTGGAATCGGGCGACCGTATCTCGATCGAGATCCGCCGCATGTCGCGCCGATAGACGGCAAGGAATACGCCGCTCACCGCGGCGGGACGAAAGCTCAGCGCGCGGAAGCGGATATCAAGAAGCGCAACCGGGGCGCTCTGCAGGTCGTGGCGAAACGATCAAAAACCGCAAAAGCGTCGAAAGGGAGAACGATCTGATCCGGTTCAGCTGCGCCTTTCAACACGACGCGGGCAAGAATGCCTAGCAATACCACCATCGTGCAAAAATACGGCGGCGCCTGTCTCGAAACACCGGCAAAGATCCGCGCAGTCGCGAGCAGCGTCGCCGATCTGCATGGTCGTGGCCATCGTGTCGTGGCGATCGTTTCAGCGATGGGCAAGACCACCGACGAACTCGTCAGGATGGCCTATCAGGTCAGCCCGCATCCCAATCGCCGCGAACTCGATATGTTATTGACCACCGGCGGGCGCATCAGCATGTCCCTGATGAGCATGGCGCTGTCTGATCTCGGCGTGCCGGCGATCAGCTTTACTGGCAGTCAGGCCGGCGTGATGACCGATGGATCCCATTCCTCTGCACGCATTCTGGATGTGCGGCCGATTCGCGTGCGTGAAGAGCTCGATCGCGGACGCATCGTGGTTCTGGCGGGCTTTCAGGGCGTGAATCCGCTCACCAAGGAAATCACGACGCTTGGCCGGGGTGGCAGCGATACCACCGCGGTCGCCATGGCTGCGGCACTCCAAGCGGAGTGCTGCGAGATTATCAAAGAGGTCGACGGAGTTTGCTCGGCTGATCCGCGCATCGTCGCAAATGCAAAAGCCTTGCGTCAGCTGGATTTCGCATCCCTATCCGAAATGTGCTTCTGGGGCGCCAAGGTGCTGCATTTTCGCAGCGTGGAGCTGGCCCACAGCCGAAATGTGCCCCTCGTCTTGAGAAAGTGGGGCGGCGCTCGACACAGCACGCAAGTGATGAAGGAGGTCGCGGACATGGAGAACGGGAGAGTCCTGGCCGTCAACTCGATGGCTCGCATTGAGCATGTGGAGATCGATTCGGCGAACCTCAATCAAGGCTTTGAGAAGTTCGCGCTGCATCTCGAGCAAAACGCCTTGCCTTGGCCGCAACTCCTCGCCTCGGCTTTCGCCGCCGAAAAAACCCGCATCATGATGACTTCCGATTCGGAGACGCTCGACGCGTTGCTGCGCACGCTGGAGGGGAGCAAAGACCTGCGCAAACAGCGCGAGACTCTCAGTTCGGTGAGCCTCACTTGCTTCGGCGGTATTTCTTCGGACCTGCCGTACAAGGCGGTTCAGATTCTGCAACGTCACGGGATCATCGCCGACAAGTATGTCTTGTCATCGCATTCGGTCAGTTTCTTTGTTCCGACGGAAAGCCGTGAGGCCGCGGTCAGGGCCTTGCATTCGCTGATCTAGTTGAAACTTGATGAAGGGCCGATGTCGTCTATTGCCCCGACCCGGACCTTCCGCGATGTACGCGACCCACGTGCCTAGCGCGCTCGACGCCGCATCGTGGCGCGGATGTCGGAGGGGGAGGCGCCGTAGCGGCGGCGGAACGTGCGGTTGAAGTAGGACAGATCGCCGAATCCGGCTTCGAACGCGAGGCTGCTGATGTTGCGATCGCCCCAGCGCGGATTGGTCAGCAGGCGATGGCTCTGCGTCAGGCGGGCGTTGAGGACGAATTCGGTGAAGCTCGTTCCCTCGTCGGCGAACAGGCGCTGGAGACTGCGCGGCGAGAGATTCTGACGTGCCGCGACGGTGATCAGCGTGAGGTCGAGATCAGAGAGACGCGCATGGATGTCGGCTTTGGCGGCGGCAAGCCGCGCGGCGCGCAAGCCCCGGTCCTTCGCCACAGCCGCCGCGTCGCGGGTGGCGCCGATCACCAACGCCACGAGGTCGTAGATATGGGTGACGATGGCTTGCCGCAGTTCGGGCGCCGACATCGGTTCCATGCGGATCAGCTTTTGGAGATAGAAGGTCAGCAGTTTCAAGGCCTCGGTATCGCGCGGCACCGGGCGCATCAGCGCATCTTCGGGATACGACACGAGCGGCGTTAGCGCGTTGCGCCGCAGCCGCAGGCTGAGGAAGCGCGTCAGCGACGGAGAGATGCTCACCCACGGCTCCGTGGTCGACATCAGGATCGCATCGCCGGCCGCGCCGGTGACCTCGCGACCCCGGTGCGATAGGACGGGCGTGCCGCTCAGCGAGATGCGGAGCATGAGGTGGTCGGTGCCGTCGAGCAGGTCGTGCGTCACGGCAGTGCGTAGATTGCCGAGGGTCCAGGATCCAAAGCACAGCTCGGGCAGCGCCTGCGCCGTCGTCTCGGCGTGGAACGGCCCGTCATGCAACGGCATCGTGTCGAATTGAAAGACGCGGCGTCCGATCGCTTCGCGCCATATCGCGAGCCGGTTCTGCGCCGGCCATTCGGCGGTCGAGAATCGGAGCGTGGTGGGCTCTGGGGACTCTGACATCATGGGCTCGTCGGCGTATGTGCTCTGATCTGTGTTGCCGCATTGTGGCACGAGTGTCCCGCTCCTGACGAACGTCAAATCCGCCACGCTGGGTTCAAAAGGTTGGGGCTGACGTCTCTGTCCCAAGTCCTTGACGCGCCAGGCCAAGCCAAGCTCGATCGGCCATCGCTGTACGGGGAGTCGACGAGGGAGCTTGTTCGGCGTGCGCGAGGGTTCCGTGACGCGCGTAACGGTCTCATTTGTGTAGTTTCTGAATATTAGAAATATATCCCTGAGTTGCCCGACGTGTCAAGTTGCCTGGTCGAACGCCGGCCGCCGCCGGCTACTTTGCATGGGGTTGTTTTCGATATTTTGGCGGCGTCTCCTGCGACGACCCCATCACTTCATATTGCCCTAGCCGCCCTTCACCGCACCCGCGGTGAGCCCCGCCACGATCTGCCGCTGCGCCATCACGGTGAGCAGCAGCACCGGCGCGGTCACGATCAATGCGGCGGCGGCGAGTGGGCCCCAGCTCAGCTGATCGAACGAGATCATGTTGTAGACCGCGACCGGGAGCGTGCGGGTCTCGCGCCCGGCCAGCACGATGCCGAACACGAAGTTGTTCCAGGAGAAGATCACCGCGAGGATGAAGGCGACCGCGAGCCCGGGTTTGGCGATCGGCAGCGCGACATGGCGGAACACCTGCCAGCGGGTGGCGCCGTCGATCAGCGCGGCTTCCTCGAGCTCCAGCGGCGTGGTCTCGAAATAGCCGATCATGATCCAGATCACGATCGGCACCGTGACCACGAGGTGGATGATGATCTGCGGCACCAGCGTGCCGAGCAGGCCGAGCCACTGGAACAGCAGGAACAGCGGGATCAGGTACGACAGTCCCGGCGTGATGCGCGCGATCAGGATCACGATCGCCGATTTATGCGCGGCCATCCGCGCAATGCCGTAGCCGGCGGGCACGCCGACCAGCATCGCCAGCCCCGTTGCGCAGCCGGTCACGATCAGGCTGTTGCTGAAATAGGTCAGGAAGCGGTTGGAGGCGAACACGTCGGCATAGTTCTTCCAGGCGAAGTGCTCCGGGATGAACACCGGCGGATAGGAGGCGTTGTCGATCTCGAATTTCAGCGACAGCGAGGCCATCCAGAGAAAGAACAGGATCGCCGGCGAGACGATGACGAACACCGACAGCCATAGCCCGATGCGGCCGAGAATCTGACGCAGATTCATGCCTCGCCCCCGAGGGCCGACGTCCACAGCAGGCGCTTGCGCAAGTAGAGCAGCAGTGCCGCCAGTGCCACGATCAGGAGGAAGAACACCACCGCGATCGCCGAGCCGTAGCCGAGGTCGTAATAGACGAAGGCGACGCTGTAGAGATAGACGTTGATGGTTTCCGACGCCGAGCCCGGCCCGCCTTGCGTGATCGCGAAGATGATGTCGAAGCTCTTCACCGCATCGATCATGCGGATCATCCCGGCGATGAACAGGAACGGCATGATCAAGGGCAGCGTGATGAAGCGGAACACCTGCCAGAAATTGGCGCCGTCGATCTGCGCGCTCTCATAGGGCTCGGTCGGGATCGCGGCGAGGCCGCCGAGCACGATCAGCATCACCAGCGGCGTCCATTGCCAGGTCTCGACCAGCACCAGCGAGGGGATCACCGTCGTCGGGTTGAACACCCAGAGCTGCGGCGGCAGGCCGATCAGCGACAGCAGATAGTTCAATACGCCAAGCTGCGGGTGGAACATCATGGTCCACACCAGCGCGATCGCCACGGGAGTGGCCATCATCGGCATGATGAAGATGCCGCGCAGGAAGCCGCGCGCGGCGAACTTCTGGTGAAACACCACCGCCGCCAGCGTGCCGAACACCAGCGGCAGCACCACCGACAGCGCGGTGTAGGACAGCGTGTGCCCGACCGCCTCGACGAAGCGCGGATCGGTCGGAAGCCGCAGATAGTTGGCGAGCCCGACGAAGACGGTCGGCGAGCCGACCTTCCATTCCTGCAGGCTCATCCAGATCGTGAACCCCCAGGGAAAGATGATTACCGCCAGCACCACGACGAGCGCCGGGATCACGAACGGCCAGTAGGACGGCGGCCGCCATTCACGCGCCGGCGCGGCGTCCCCAGAGCCTCCAGCTCTGGACTCTTGTTTTGACGCGTTTTCTTCACGCGAACCGGTACCCACTTCGCTTGAAAACGCTCTGCTGGCCGCCGCCCGCTCAGCCTGTGTCACCACGCTCACGCTTTTTCACTGCGCTCCAGGATGGGGCGGAACTGCTCATGCGCCTTCTTCAATTCGGTGGCGGGATCGGCGCCCGACAGCGTCGCGGTCAGCGCCGCACCGACGATGTCGCGGAATTCGGCGACCGGGATGATGACGGGCAGGCCGAGCTTCGAGATTTTTGCGGAATCGACCACCGACTGCAGCCATTCCTTGGTTTTCACGCCCTTGGCGACTTCGGCATCGTCGACGATGGAGTTGCGGAACGGCACGCCGCCGCCGGCTTGCAGCAGGCGGGCGCCTTGTCCGCGCGAGACCACCCATTGGCAGAGCAAATAGGCGGCTTCCTTGTTCTTGCTCGCCGCGGCGATGCCGATGCCGTCGCCATAGGTCGACGAGAACTTGCCCTTGGGGCCCGCGGGCACCAGCGTGTAGCCGACCTTGCCGACCACGCGCGAGGCGTTGGGGTCCTCCAGCGGCGGCGCCCAGCCGTCGGCGTCGATCCACATCGCCGAGCGGCCTTGCGTGAACGAGGCCATCGACTCCATCCAGTTGAAGCCGGCGACGCCGGGAGGCGCGCATTTCGTCAGCAGCCGCTGATAGAGCTTGGTGGCCTCAATCGCCTCGGGACCGTCGGTCAGGATGTTGCCCTTGGCATCGAGGAATTCGCCGCCATAGTTCAGATAGAAGTTAGTCCACATCGCCATGTTGGCGTTGCGCAGGCCGCGGCCGACGAAGCCGTAGACGCCTTCCTTGGGGTCGGTGAGCTTCTCGGCGGCGACCGCCATCTCCTCCAGCGTCTTCGGGACCTCGACGCCCTTCTTCTGGAACAGCTCCTTGTTGTAGTAGAGGATGAAATAGTCGACCGACCACGGCAGCGACAGCATCTGGCCCTTGTCGTTGCGCGCATATTGCAGGCCGGCGGCCGAAAAATCGCTCTCGACGAGATCCGGCAGCGTCATGCTCGGATCCTTGAGATAGCCCGACATGTCGGCGAGCCAGCCGGCCTTCTCGAATTGCCGCTTCTGCACGTGATAGCTCAGATGCACGACGTCGAAGCTCGGCTTGCCCGACGACAGCTCGATCACGCATTTCTGGCGCTGCTGCTGCTCGGGGACCTGCTCGGATTCGACCTTGATGCCGGTGAGCTCGGTGAATTCCTTGATGTACTTTTGCAGATTGTCGCCGCGCGGTCCCTTGGCGAGGCTGACTTCCAGCGTGGTGCCGGAATATTTCTTCCAGTTGACCTCGGCGCGAGCCGGAAATCCGGTCAATCCAACGGCGCCTGCGGCGGCCGTGCCGGCCAGCATCTGCCGGCGCGAGATCAGGTGATGCGACATGTTTCTCTCCCTGGACGGTTCTTGTTTGGGAGAGATAGTAGCGTCTGGACTTCGTCTGCCTAGCCCCCAGATGCGCGGCGCCGCTGCATAACGTTGCGCCGCGCAAGGTATGGCAGTTATGCCTTGACGAAGGCGAGCAGGGTGCCGTTCGCAGCGGCCGGCGGCACGGTGATTCCGCTGCCGCTCTTGACGCCGGTCGCGCCCAGCGCCTTCTCGGTTGCGACGAGGTCGGCTGCGATCACGAGGCCGGCGCCGCCGCGCTCGGACAGGCCATCCAGCGATACGCCGGGATAACGCTTGCCGAGTTGATCCCTGGTCAGGAACACGAAGTCGGCGCGGTCGCCGCCGGACGGCACCGCAACCGCACCGTCGGGATCGTTTCTGACCGCGATATCGATCATCCTGGAGAGATGCGCGGCATCGGTTGCAGGATCGGGCGAGACGATCAGCGCCTGCTTGAGGCGTTTTGCCCCATTGGCGTGCGTCATCAATTCGGGGATCCACACCGTCTCGCGGGTCTTGTGCTGGCAGGCGAAGATCCGGACGCCGCCGGGCGCCTCGGCGGTCGGCCACTGGAAGGTGCGGAATTTCGCCGCCGAGACCGCGCCGTTCGGCAAGGTCACCGGGCGCTCGAAATCGGTCGGCCCGATCGGCGGATAGCCGCGCGCGCGGATCTCCTCGGCGCCGGCGGTGGAATCGACGGCGGTGAACGCGATGCGTTCGATGCCTTCGCCGCGCTTCTCGAGGAAGGCGCGTGCCGGAGCATTGTGTTCGGTCGGCGTCAGCACGCCGAGCAATTCCATGTAGTCGGGGTCGAACATGATGGTGTAGTTGCCCGATCCCATATGCGCGCTGTGGGTGCCGCGCGGCGACACGGTGAAGCCGAGCCGCTTGTAATTCTCGGCGGCCTTGTCGAGGTCTTTTACCATGACCACGGCGTGATCGATTCCGATGACGTTCTTGAGTGCCACTTCTTGTCTTCCCGGCTGGAATGAGAGAGTAGAGTAAAGCTAACCAGAACGCGCAGGCCCCCGCAAGAAAGGATCATGATGAGCAGCAATGCCGTGCGCTGGCCCAATTCGCTCTGGGCAGCAGCGACGCCTCCTGGCCCCGATTGCCCCGAGCTGATCGGCACACAGCAGGCCGATGTCGTCATCATCGGCGGCGGCTTCACGGGTCTATCGACCGCGCTGCATCTGCGCGAGGCCAATGTCGACGTCGCGATCGTCGAGGCCGCCGAGCCGGGCTGGGGCGCCTCGGGTCGTAACAACGGCCAGGTGATCCCGACGCTGTCGCGCCCCGATCCCGATGACATCATCAAGAGGCACGGCGCGGCCGGCGAGCGCTTCGTCGCGATGCTGCGCGACAGCGCCGCGATGCTGTTCGACGTCGTCAAGCGCTACAATATCGAGGCCGAGCAGGAGCAGGCCGGCTGGGTGCAGCCGGTGCATTCGCCGGGCCGGATCAAGATCGCGGAGCGGCGGGTGCAGCAATGGTCGAAATTCGGCGCGCCGGTCGAATTGTTGTCACGCGATCAGACGAGGGACATGCTCGGTTCGGATGCGTGGTACGGCGGCTTCTGGAACAGGACCGGCGGTCACGTCAATCCGCTGGCGCTGGCGCGGGGCCTGGCGCGCACCGTGCTCGGCCTCGGCGCGCGCATCTACGCCCGTTCCCCCGCGCTGAGCTTCGAGCGCCGCGGCGACCGGTGGGTGGTGAAGACCGAAAAGGGGGAGATCTCCGGCCGTGCGCTGGTGGTCGCGACCAATGCCTATAGCGGCGAGTTCGCAAAAGCGCTGGTGCCCGAGATCGCGACCGAGGTGATGCCGGTGCTGTCGTGGCAGATGGCGACGCAGCCGCTGTCGGACAACGTCCGCAAGACCATCATTCCCGGCCGGCAGGCGATGTCGGACACCCATGGCGAGCTGTATTTTGCGCGCTACGACGCCCGCAATCGCTTGGTCACCGGCGGCGCCGTGCTCGGCCCTGGCGACAAGACGGCGAGGCTGAAGGGGCGGGTGACGGAGCGGTTGCAGCGCCTGTGGCCGCAGATCGGCGATGTCTCCTTCGACTATGTCTGGAACGGTTATGTCGGGATGACCGCGGATTTCCTGCCGCGCATGCACCGCCTCGGACCGAACGCCTATGGCTGGACCGGCTGCAACGGCCGCGCCGTCGCGCTGACGATCCCGCTCGGCCGCGAACTGGCAAAGGCGGTGCAGGGCGTGCCGGAGAGCGAGCTGGCGCTGCCGTTCACCGAGCCGGTGCAGTACATGGCGCACGGCTTGCTGCGCAAGCTCGCGCCGTGGATGCTGTTGCTCTATCGGCAGCGCGATGCCCAGGAGCTGGTCAAGGGCGATCGCTTCGAGTTGTTACGCTGGGCAGAGTATCTCCTCGCCTCGCGCCGCTCAGGGTGAACGCGGACCAACGACGCACCACGCGCGATGGCTCGATCAGGCGATCAAGGCATCGCGCTTGCGTGTGAAGTCGCCGCCCGGGATCGCCGACAGCAGCGCCTGCGTATACGGATGCTGCGGCCTGCCGAA
This sequence comes from Bradyrhizobium sp. C9, assembly GCF_002532045.1. Lineage (GTDB taxonomy): Bacteria > Pseudomonadota > Alphaproteobacteria > Rhizobiales > Xanthobacteraceae > Bradyrhizobium. Next base: position 396,597 of record NZ_NWTG01000001.1, read on the forward strand.
CACCTCCGAGGTCAGCCCTTGCTCGACCACGGCGCCATCCTTCATCACGGCGACGAGATCGCAGATCTGCGCGGCGACCCGCAGATCGTGGGTGATGAAGATGATGGAGAGGCCGAGCTGCTGGCGCAGCCCGGCAAGCAACCTCAAGACCTGCGCCTGCACCGAGACGTCGAGCGCCGAGACCGGCTCGTCCGCGACGAGTACATCGGGCTTGAGCGCCAGCGCACGTGCGAGCCCGATGCGCTGCCGCTGGCCGCCGGAGAATTCATGCGGGAAGCGATCGCCGGCGGACGGATCGAGGCCGACCAGTTCGAACAGTTGTCGCGCTTCCGCAATCGCGCTCGCCCGATCGGCGCCGTGCACGATCGGTCCCTGCGCCACGAGTTCGGCCGCCTTGCGGCGCGGGTTGAGCGAGGCGAACGGATCCTGGAACACCATCTGGATGTGGCGGGTCTCGCGCCTGATCTCCTCGCGGCCAAGCTTCGCCCAGTTCTTGCCGTTGAGCACGACCGATCCTCGGTCGGGATCGATCAGCCGCACGATGCAGCGCGCAAGCGTCGATTTACCGGAACCGGACTCGCCGACGATGCCGAGCGTCGCGCCGCGCGGCAGGCGCAGCGAGACGTTCTTCACGGCCTCCGTCACTCGCGCGCCGCGGCCGAGGAAGCCGCCGGTGCGGTAGGTCTTGGAGACGCCGTCGATCGTGAGAATGTCCTTGCCGGAGAGGATGCGCGGCGGCGGCGCCTTGAGCGGTGGGACCGCCGCAATCAGCTGCCTGGTGTAGGCGTGCTGCGGATCGTTCAGCACGGTGTCGGCCGCGCCTTGCTCGACGATCGCGCCGTGCTGCATCACCACGACGCGATCGGCGATCTCGGCGACGACGCCGAAGTCATGGGTGATGAACAGCACTGCCGTCTTCTTGCGCTGCTGCAGATCGCGGATCAGTTTCAGGATCTGCGCCTGTGTCGTGACGTCGAGCGCGGTGGTCGGCTCGTCCGCGATCAGGAGCTTCGGGTCCAGCGCAAGCGCCATCGCGATCATGGCCCGCTGGCGCTGGCCGCCGGACAGCTCGTGCGGATAGGCCTTTGCGGCGGCCTTGGGATCGGGGATGCGGACGTCTTCAAGCAGCGCGCGCACGCGCGCCTGGATATCAGCCTTGGACAGGCCGGTGTGGATCGCAAACATCTCGCCGATCTGGTCGCCGATGGTGCGCAGCGGATTGAGCGCCGTCATCGGCTCCTGGAAGATCATCGCAATTCCGGCGCCGCGCACCTCGCGCATTTCGGCCGGATCGGCGGCGCAGAGATCGCGGCCGTCGAACATCATCCGGCCCCGTTCGATCGTCACCTCGTTCGGCAGCAGCCGCATGATGGCGTTCGCCATCATCGATTTGCCGGAGCCGGACTCGCCGACCACGCAGAGGATCTCGTTGGAGGCGACCGACAGGGAAACGTCGGACAGCGCATGCGACCGGTCGGCGCCTTTGGGCAGGCGCACGGTCAAGGCGTCGAGCGAAAGGACAGTGTCGCTCATCGGCTCTTCAGCCTCGGATTGAGCGCATCGTTCAGGCCCTGGCCGACCAGCGACACCGCGAGCACCGTGACGAGGATCGCGATGCCGGGGATCGCCGAGACGTACCATTGCACCCGGAGCACATCGCGGCCGAGCCCGATCAGATTGCCCCAGGATGCGACGTTGGGATCAGACAGCCTCAGGAACGCCAGCGCGCTTTCCAAGAGGATCGCGACAGCCATCACCACGCTGGCATAGACGATCACGGGCGGCAGCGCGTTGGGCAGGATCTCGCCGAGGATGAGCTGGAGGTCCTTCATGCCGAGGGTTTTGCCCGCCTGCACGAATTCGCGGTTGCGCAGCGACAGGAACTCGGCGCGGGTCAGCCGCGCCGGCGCCGGCCACGACACCACGCCGACCGCGATGGTCACCGTGGTCAAGGTCGAGCCGAACACCGCGACCAGCACCAGCAGCAGCACGAAGTTCGGCAGGGTCTGGAACGCCTCGGTGATCCGCATCAGCACATTGTCGACCCAGCCGCCGTAATAGCCGGCGAAGGCGCCGACCAGAATGCCGATCAGGATCGCGATCACGGTGGCGACGCCGCCGATCAGGAGCGAGATCCGCGCGCCATAGAAGATCTGCGCGGCGATGTCGCGGCCGGAATTGTCGGTGCCGAGCAGGAAGCGCGGGTTGGAGAACGGCCAGACCAGCGGCCGGCCCGCCAGCGCGAGCGGATCGCGCGGATAGAGCAAGCCGGCGCTGACAGCCATCGCGACGATGAGCAGCAGCAGGATCAGGCCGATCGCGGCGGCCGGGCTGCGGAAATAGCGTTTCACCGCGTCCATCGTCAGCCCTCCGCCGCGATGCGCGGGTCGAGCCGCGCGTAGAGCAGGTCGACGACGAAATTCACGACAATGACGAGGAGCGCGGACACGAACACGATGCCGAGCAGGGTGTTGAGGTCGCGCTGCACCACCGATTCATAGGCGAGGCGGCCGAGGCCGGGCAGCGAGAACACGCTCTCGACCACGACCGAGCCGCCGAGCATGGTGCCGGCCTGCAAGCCGATCAGCGTCACCATCGGCAGCAGCGCGTTGCGCAACACGTGGCGGGTGACGACATGGGTCTCGTCCAGGCCCTTGGCGCGGGCGGTGCGGACGAAATCGAGGTTCAGGACCTCGAGCATCGAGGCCCGCATGATGCGCAGATAGATCGCAAGGAAGATCAGCCCGAGCGTCAGCGTCGGCAGCACGAGGTGGGCCGCGATGTCGAGCACGCCTCGGATGCCGGTCTGTACAGTTCCGATGTCCTGGAAACCGCCGGATGGCAGCCATTGCAGATAGACCGAGAACACCACGATCGCCATCAGCCCGAACCAGAACGAAGGGGTGGCGTAGAAGATCAGGCCGAGCGTCGAGATCAAGGTATCCGGCCAGCGGTTGACGCCGCGCGCGGCGACCACGCCGAACACGAGGCCGAAGAAGAACGCAAACGACAGCGACGCGGTCATCAGCAGGATGGTCGGCGGCAGCCGTTCCAGGATCACCGTCGCCACCGGCTTACCGTAGATCGAGGAGAAGCCGAGGTCGAGCCGCACCAGGTGCCACAGATAGTTGCCGAGCTGCGCCGGAACCGAGAGGTCGAGCCCGTAGAACTTGCGCAGCTGTTGCGCGGTCGCGGCATCGCCGCCGCCCATCTGCGCCATCAGCGCATCGACGGTGTCACCCGGCGCGAGCTGCAACAGCAGGAACACGCCGATCAGGATCAGGAACAGGGTCGGAATCGAGGCGGCCAGCCGCCGCCCCGCAAGGCTCAGGATACGCATGCCGCTACTTTGACTGATCCAGGGCTAGGCCGAAAGCCAAAGATCGTGCCAGCTCGCCGAGCCCCAGCGCGGCGTGTTGGAGTGGTTGCGCGCCTTGGCCGTGATCACGGTGACGAAGATCTGCTCGATCGGCATCCAGACCGGCAGCTCGGTGTTCACCTCCTTGACGAAATCGGCATAGAGCGCCTTGCGCTTGGCCGGATCGACCTCGGTCGCGGCATCGTCGATGGTCTTGTCGACGGTCTTGTCCTCCCAGCCCCACTGGTTGGTCCACGGCGCGCCCTTGGGCTGGCCGGAGCGGTACCACACCGTGGTCGAGACGGCGGGGTCGTTGCGATACTGGTGCCAGCCGGTGGCGAGGTCGAAGGCGTGGTCGTCATAGACCTGCTTGAGGAAGCCGCCGCCGTCGTTGCGCACGATGTCGACCTGGATGCCGACTTCGCCCAGCGATTGCTGGATGAAGGTCGACCACAGCGAGATGTCCTCGCCCCACGGCGCCGGCAAGAGCTTCAGCGCGAAGCGGTTGCCGCCTGTCGCCTTGAAGCCGGCCTCGTCGAGCAGCGCGACCGCCTTGGCCTTGTCGTAAGGGTACTGCGGCGTGTTCGGTCCGGGGTAGAAGTCGGTCGAGGTCGAGGGGATCGGGCCGGTGCCGAGCTTGGCGAAATCGCCCAAAAAATTCTCGATGAAGAACGGCACGTTGATCGCGTGCGCGATGGCGCGGCGGACGCGGATGTCGGACAGTTCCTTGCGGCGGAAGTTGAACTCGATGGTGTTGGTGCGGGCGTTGCCCTCATTGCCCTTGGTTTGGACGATGAAGCGCTTGTCCTTGCCGAGCCGCGCCATGTCCGAGATCGTGAGCCCCGAGAACGGGCTGTAATGCAGCTCGCCGGCCTCCATCTGCGCGGCCGCGGCGGCGCGGTCGGTGATCACCTTCCAGACGATGCGGTCGAGATAGGGGGCGTTCGGCCGCCAGTAATCCGGGTTGCGGTCGGCGATGATGTATTGGCCGCGCTCATACTTGACGAATTTGAATGGGCCGGTGCCGACCGGCGCCAGATTGGTCGGGTTCTGCCTGATGTCGCCGCTCTCATAGAGATGCTTGGCGGAGACGTAGCCGAGGTCGGGCAGGGCCCGGAGCAAGAGGTTCAGCGGCATCGGCCGCTCGTAGCGGAAGATCGCGGTCTGCGGATCGGGGGTGTCGACCGCCGTGAGGAACAGCTGCAATGTCGATCCGTAGTTGAGGATCTTCTTCCACATGTTCATCGCGGTGAAGGCGACGTCCTCCGAGGTGAACGGCTTGCCGTCGTGCCAGGTGATGCCCTTGCGCAGCTTGAAGGTGACGGTCTTGCCGTCCGGCGTCGCTTCCCAGCTCTCGGCGAGCACGCCGACCGGTTGGCCGTTGGCGTCGAGGTCGACCAGGTTCTCCTGGATCTTGCCGCCGATGATGTAGACGCCGGTCGAGGCCTGAATGCTCGGGTTGAGCTGGCGCTGTTCGGCGCCGTAATGGACGTTGAACACGCCGCCCTTGCGCGGGGTTTCCTGCGCGAATGCCCGCATCGGATTGATGACGTTGGCCGCAATCGCGGCCGAGGTCAGAAGGGCCGTGCGGCGGTTGATCTCAAGGCGGGACAAATCCATACGCGGGTCTCCGGAACATACATAAAGGCTTGCATCGGGGCAGCCGGCCGATCGGCCGTGGCGCCCCCTTCGCGATGTTACGATGGAATGGGAACCTAAGTCATTTTCTAATGCCTCGGCCTTTTGGAGGATCGTTTCCGAAACCTGAACGCGCGCGGCAGCGCGTCGCAACCCGAATTACGCGCCACACTGTCGCACGCCGCCGGCCCGAGACGCGTCGGGTGATTCTCTCGAAGGGGGTGTTTCGGGAGCCCCGAAGCCGCGCAAACGCTGTAATTTTAGGGGTCGGAAGCGACTTGACTGGAAAAAACACTGGAAAAAACCCTGATTCGGGGGCTGTCCACAGCGATATTGCTGTGGTGAGTGCAGAAAACACTGTTTTTCTCGGCGTTTTCCGCCATATCGTGCCCACTCCAGAATCAATGGAGCAACCATGGCTACCCAACTGTCGAAGTCGCAAGTGATCGAGAAGATCGCGACCACCACCGAACTCTCTAAGCGCGACGTCAAGAACGTTTTGGACTCGCTCGTCGATGTCGGCCACAAGGAGCTGAAGAAGGCCGGGGTGTTCCTCGTCCCCGGCTTCGCCAAGTTCGTTGTGGTCAAGAAGCCGGCGACCAAGGCGCGCAAGGGCACCAACCCCTTCACCGGCGAAGAGATGATGTTCAAGGCCAAGCCGGCCCGGAAGATCGTCCGCGCACGGCCGGTCAAGGCCGCCAAGGACGCGGTTTAAGAATAGAAGGCCTCCGGTGACGGAGGCCTTTTGCTTTTGAGCCGTCGCTTCCTGCCGTTGGTTGCCCGCTTGAGCGTTTTCGAGCGCAGTACACCGGTTCGCGTGAAGAAAACGCGCCAAAGCAAAGTCTCGAGCTCCGGACCGGGTTGAACCGGGGCCGGGGCTCTAGACCACCGGCGACCGGCCACCATCGACATTGATGGCGGTGCCGGTGATGTAAGAGCCTTGCTCCGAGGCCAGGAAGCAGGCGAGGTTGGCGAACTCTTCCGCCGTGCCGATCCGGCCGAGCGGCGTGCCCTTGGCAAGGCCCTTGGCGAATTCCCCGAAATCCGTGTCCGGCGCCTGGGCAGCGTGCCGCTTGACCCATTGATCGCTCATGATCAGGCCGACCAAGAGCGCATTCACCAGGATGTTGTGCTCGCCGCCTTCATTGGCCATCACCTTCGTCAGGGCCATGCCGGCCGCGCGCGACACCGAGGTCGGCGCGGAATTGCCGGCCGGCGCCTTCGCGAAGGTGTTGAGTACGTTGATGATGCGGCCCCATTTGCGCTGCTTCATGCCCGGCCAGACCAGCCGGCTGAAGCGGATCGCGGCGAACAGTTTCAGGTCGAGGTCCTCCTGCCAGGCCTCGTCGCTGATGTTCTCGAAGGCCAGCGTGCGCGCGGTGCCCGCATTGTTGACCAGCACGTCGACCTTGCCGAGATCCGCGACGATCTGGTCGTGGGCCTTGCGGATGTCGGCGGCCTTGGCGACGTCGCAGACGTAATCGCGCACCACGAGGCCGTCCCTGGCGAGCGCTTCGCGCGCCGCCGCGAGGTCGGCCGCGCCGCGGGCGAGGATCGCGACCTTGGCGCCGGATTCCGCAAACCGCCGCGCCACCGCGATTCCGATGCCCTTGCTGCCGCCGGTGACCACCGCGACGCGGTCTTTGATGGATAGGTTCATTGTTGTTCTCCCTGGGGCTGGCCCTCGGAGAACGCTATCAAACCGACAGCGCGACCAACAAGGTCATGCAGAGCAGGTGTGCTGTGACGATTATCGCGAGATGGAGCGGGCCGGACATCGGATACCTCCATTGTGGTGCGAAGTGAGGCGCTTGCTAGGGCGATCACGTAACTCGTCTCCCTCGCCCTGAAAGGGGGAGGGCCGGGTGGGGGGTGCTCTCCACGAACGCCGGCGCTCGCGGAGGCAGGGTCCCCACCGGTTTGCTGCGCAAACCGACCTCCCCTTTTTCAAGGGGAGGTGAGGATCGCTAGTTGAAGCTTGCGCTTGCCGTAAAACTGCGCTCGACGGCCTTGCCGACATCGAGCGTCTTGCCGAGGATGCCATAGCGCGTGGCGCGGTCGGAGGCGGCCTGCACCTCCTTCACCACGGCCTCGTCGATCGCGATCGGTGAGGTCTTCTGCGCGGTGTAGGCGGCGAACAGCACATCGTCGGGCAGTTTTGTGAGCTCCGCCGTGCTCTTCGCGTATTCGGCGAGATGGTCGAGCGACCACAGCCGTGCCTTGTTCAGCCGCTGTACGAGGTCCTGCACCGCGGCACGCTTGGTCGCGATCGCGTTGTCGGAGGCAACGATGAAGGTGATGGTCGGCGTCAGGCCTTCGCCATCGGCAACGACGCGCGCTTTGTCCTTCAGGGTTGCAAAGGAGACGTAGGGCTCCCACACCGCCCAACCGTCGATTGAACCGGCAACGAGCGCGATCTTGGCGTCGACCGGGCCGAGCGGGGCGAAGGTCGCGTCTTCGATCCGGTTGCCGGCTTTTTCCAGCGTCGCGTCGATCAGGAACTGGCCCCAGCCGCCGCGGGTGCCGGCGAGGCGCTTGCCCTTCAGATCGGCCGCCGTCTTGATCGGCGAATCCCCGCGCACCAGGATCGCCTGAGTCTTCGGATCGGCGCGCGTCCCGCCAATCGCCTTGATCGGTGCGCCCGCGGCATAGACCGTGAGGAAGGCAAGGTCGCCGGTATAGCCGACGTCGAGCGCGCCGGCATTGAGTGCCTCGAGGATCGGCGCCGCGGCCGGGAATTCCGACCATTCGATCTTGTAGGGCAGGTCCTTGGCAAAGCCGGAGATCTCGAGCAGCGAGCGGTTGCCGCCCTTCTGGTCGCCGACCCGCAGCACGATCGCATCAGCCGCGAACGCCGCAGCTGATGTCGACAGCGTGATCACGGCGGTGATCAGCGCGGCCGCGGTGCGGCGGGTGAGAGTGTAGGGAGAACCCGGGCGGGTCAGTTTGCGCATACGCATTTTCTTCTTCTTCCTGATTCATTCGCTGCTCGTCGGAAAGCGCGGCAGCGTTCGATCAAGTCTATGAGCAAGCCGTTCGCCGTCAACGAAACGGAAAACTGAAATCGGCCCGCGCGCAGCAAGGATGATCTCGCCGAGCCGTCATGCGTAGAAGACATCGCGCAAGCGGCGACCTTTCGGTCAAATTTGGTGCAATCGATGCTGTCCTGTTGTCCGTCTGCGCCGCTACAGCAGCGAAAATCCTTTCGTCGTCGCGCGCTGCGATCGTGGAGAGTTCAGCTGCCGCACTGGCCACATTCGAAATTCCATTTCATTGACGGTGAAGTTGTCGCGCCGCATCATTAGTGGGTTGCTTTGAACGCAATAGCGCCGGAGAAATCCGCTTTTTTCTGAACCATGAGCTTCGAACGACGGGGCGCGCAGACGGACACGTTTGCGCGCGGGGCGGAGCCTTGCCGAAATGCAGGAGTCAAAATGTCTGTCGACAACAAGAAGACGGTGATGAATCGCCGCACGTTACTGCGTGCAGGCGCCGCCGCAGCCCTTGCCGCGCCGATCGGCGCCTATGGCGCGCAGGCCTTCGGGCCGCGGCTGGTCGCATCGGCGATCGACTTCTCCGAGTTCCCGATCTGCAAGACCGCCTCCGACGCGCCGCCACTGGCAGGGAGCCCGCGCAAGTTGAAGCTGTCCTGGAATGCCGGCGCGGTCTGCCTCGCGCCGCTGCCGGTCGCAATCGACCACGGCTTCTTCCAGAAGCAGAATCTCGACGTCGAGCTCGTCAACTATTCCGGCTCGACCGACCAGCTGCTGGAGGCGATCGCCACCGGCAAGAGCGACGCCGGGCTCGGCATGGCGCTGCGCTGGCTCAAGCCGCTGGAGCAGGGGTTTGACGTCAAGATCGCGGCCGGTACCCATGGCGGCTGCATGCGCGTCCTGACCCGCACCAGTTCCGGCATTGGCAAGCTCGCCGATCTCAAGGGCAAGATCGTCGCGGTCGGCGATCTCGCCGGTCCCGACAAGAATTTCTTCTCGATCCAGTTGTCCAAGCTCGGCATCGACCCGGTCAGGGACGTCGACTGGCGCGCCTATCCCGGCAATCTGCTGAATGTCGCGGTCGAGAAGGGCGAGGTACAGGCCTTCCTGTCGTCGGACCCGCTGGCCTATCTCTGGCTGAAGGATACGCAGTACAAGGAGGTCGCCTCCAATCTCGACGGCGAGTACCGCGACAAGAGCTGCTGCATCGTCGGCCTGCGCGGCAGCCTGGTGCGGGAAGAGCCGCATGTCGCGCGCGCCATCACCCAGGCGCTGCTCGATGCCGCGATGTTCACCTCGCAGAATCCGGACAAGGCGGCGAAGTCGTTCCAGCCCTATGCGCCGAAGGCCGCGAGCCTCGCCGATCTCGAGGCGATGGCGCGCTACCACACCCATCACCATCATCCGACCGGCGAAGTGCTCAAGCGCGAGCTCAAGGGTTACGCCGACGACCTGAAATCGGTGCAGGTGTTCAAGCAGAGCACCGACACGGCCAAATTCGCGGAGCGGATCTATGTCGACGTATTCAGTGTCTGACACGACGGCCGCCGCCGCGCCGCGCGCTGCTGTCACGTTTGCGAACCTCTCCGGCAGCTACGGCGTTGGCCTCGCCGCGAGCCTCGTTTGGCTCGCCTTCGGGGTGTCATGCCTCTACTGGCCCGATGTCGGCGACTGGTCGCGAACCTCTTCGCTCGGCATCGGCGCGATCGTCATCGCCGCCTTCGTCCTGTTCGGCACGTTCAGCGCGGATTATCTCGGCAACGCCGGGCAGGCGCTGCGCAAGCGGGCGCCATGGCTGGTGGCGTTCGGTGCTTTCGTCACGCTGTGGGAGGTCGCCACCGCGAAATTCGCCTGGCTGCCGCTGCCGTTCTTCCCGCCGCCGCAGTCGATCCTCGAGGTCTATACCGACGATCTGCCGAAGCTGCTCGACAGCGTGTTCGCCTCGATCAAGCTGCAACTCGGCGGCTACATCATCGGCGCGACCGTTGGTTTCATCACCGGCGTCTCGATCGGCTGGTCGCAGAAGATCGGCTATTGGGTACATCCGGTGCTGCGCTTCATCGGCCCGCTGCCGGCCACCGCCTGGCTGCCGATCGCCTTCTTCACCTTCCCGTCGAGCTGGAGCGCGTCGACCTTCCTGATCGCGCTTGCCACCGGCTTCCCGGTGACCGTCTTGACCTGGTCAGGTGTGGCGAGCGTCAGCAGGGCCTATTACGACGTCGCACGCACGCTCGGCGCCAAGCCGTCGTTCCTGGTGCTGAAAGTCGCAATTCCCGCCGCGCTGCCGCACGTGTTCGTCGGCCTGTTCATGGGGCTCGGCTCGTCCTTTGCCGTGCTCGTGGTCGCCGAGATGATCGGCGTCAAGGCCGGGCTCGGCTGGTACCTGCAATGGGCGCAGGGCTGGGCGGCCTATGCCAATATGTATGCGGCGCTGATCGTGATGTCGTTGCTCTGCTCCGGCGCGATCACGCTGCTGTTCCGGACGCGTGATCGCCTGCTGGTCTGGCAGAAGGGCGTCGTCAAATGGTAGTGCAATCCGCAGCCGAAGCGATCAGCTATCCTGCGGTCGGCGCCGAACTCGATGTCGAAGGCGTCAGCCACGCCTTCGACATCGATGGCGCTGTGCTGCCGGTGCTCGACAATGTCAATCTTTCCATCGCGCCCGGCGAATTCGTCGCGCTGCTCGGTCCGTCCGGCTGCGGCAAGTCGACCCTGCTGCGGCTGGTCGCGGGGCTCGAGAAGCCGCGCAGCGGCTCGCTGCGCGAGGATGAAGTCCGCATCAGTGGCCCGCATCCGTCGCGTGTCGTCGTGTTCCAGGACCCGACGCTGTTCCCGTGGCGCTCGGTGTGGGGCAATGTCGCGCTCGGGCTGGAAGCGCAGGGCATCCTGAAGGCGCAGCGGCATCGGGTCGATGCGGTCATCGAGCTGGTCGGCCTGTCCTCGTTTCGCAATGCCTATCCGCACCAGCTCTCCGGCGGCATGGCGCAGCGCGTGGCGCTGGCGCGCGCGCTGGTCAACGATCCCAAGATCCTGGTGCTCGACGAGCCGCTCGGCAAGCTCGATTCGCTGACCCGGATCGCGATGCAGGCCGAGCTCGTCGCGCTGTGGCAGCGCAAGGGCTTCACCACGCTGCTGGTCACCCATGACGTCGAGGAAGCGCTCGTGCTCGCCAACCGCGTCATCGTGCTCTCCGACCGCCCGGCGCGGATCAAGGCCGATATTGCCGTGGCCCGGCCGTACCCGCGGCATCGCGGCGATCCCTATCTGGCGGAGCTGCGCAAGCAGATCCTCGGCCTGCTCGGGCTGGAGGCGACATGGTGACGACAGCGGCGCGGGAGCTGCCGCCGGCGAACCAGCCTGAGCCCATCGCGCGCGCGTTGCGGCTCGCCGAGCTGTTTGCCGCGCGTGCCCCCGCACATGATCGCGATGCCAGCTTTCCCTTCGAGAATTTCGCCGACCTGTCGCGCGAAGGGCTGCTGGCGCTGACCGTGCCGGCGGCGCTCGGCGGCGGAGGGGCGGGTGCCCGCGATGCCACGCGTGTTCTCGGTATCATCGGCAAGGCCGATCCGTCGACTGCGCTGGTGCTGTCGATGCATTACATCCAGCATCTGGTGATGGCGCGCAGCACCCGTTGGCCCGGCCGTCTGGCGCGCAAGCTCGCCAGGGAAACGGTCGAAGGCGTGGCGCTGATCAACGCGCTTCGCGTCGAGCCCGAGCTGGGCTCGCCCGCGCGCGGCGGCCTGCCCGCGACCACGGCGCGCCGCACCGAGACCGGCTGGCGGCTGACCGGCCGCAAGATCTATTCGACCGGTGCGCCGATCCTGAAATGGTATTCGGTCTGGGCGAAGACCGACGAGCAGGACGCCCGTGTCGGCTTGTTTCTGGTTCCAGCCGGCCTGCCGGGAACGCGGATCGAGGAGACCTGGGATCATCTTGGCCTGCGCGCCAGCGGCAGCCACACCGTGATCTTCGACGACGTCGTGTTTCCGCTGGATTACGAGATCGACGTCCGCCGGCCCGACGACTGGAAGGTTCCTGACGTCACCCAGGCAACCGTGCATGCGATCTTCGTCGCCGCGATTTATGACGGCATCGCCCGCGCCGCCCGCGACTGGCTGGTCAAATTCCTCAAGGAGCGGGTGCCCGCCAATCTCGGCGCGCCGCTGGCGACATTGCCGCGCATGCAGGAGGTCGTCGGCGGCATCGAGGCCCGTCTTGCGGTCAATGCCCGCCTGATCGACAGCTTCGCCGCCGATTTCGATAACGGCTTCCCGCTGTCGGCGATCGAGTCTAACATCATCAAGCTGACGGTGACCAATAACGCCGCAGCAGTGGTGGAGGATGCCTTGTCGCTGACCAGCAATCACGGCCTGTCGCGAACCAATCCGCTGGAGCGGCATTACCGTGACGTGCTGTGCGGCCGTGTCCATACCCCGCAAGACGATGCCACCCGTGTCTCCGCCGGACGCTCCGCGCTGGGCGTCTGAAAACAACAGCCAACAACAACGGAGTTGTCAGTCATGCCGGTCGAGTTCATCGGCTTCATCACCAACAACAATGCCTCCGAGACGATCGTCCGCTCCGGCCCGGTGCTCGATCCGCCCTATATCGAGACCGTCGCCAAGGCCCATGAGCTTGCCGGCTTCGACCGCGCGCTGCTGGCGTTCCACTCGACCACGCCGGACGCGCTGCAGGTCGCGCAGCATGTCCTGACCATCACCAAGCAGCTCAAGGTGATGATCGCGCAGCGCCCGGGCTTCACCGCGCCGACGCTTTTGGCGCGCCAGCTTGCGACGCTGGATCAGTTCTATGGCGGCCGGGTCTCGCTGCACGTCATCACCGGCGGCAACGCCATCGAGCTGCGCCAGGACGGCAATACGCTCGACGACAAGGACGAGCGCTACGCCCGCACCAGCGAATTCCTCGACGTGGTGCGGCTGGAATGGACCAGCGAGAAGCCGTTCAACTACAGCGGCAAGTACTACAACGTCGAGAACGGCTTCTCGCAGGTGAAGCCGTTGCAGAAGGGCGGCATCTACACCTTCGTCGGCGGCGGCTCGGATGCCGCGGTCGAGGTTGCGGGCAAGCACGCCGATACCTTCGCGCTGTGGGGTGAATCCTATGCCCAGGTGCGCGACGTCACCGCGCGGGTGCGCGCGGCCGCGGCCAAGCATGGCCGGCCGACGCCGCGCTTCAGCCTGTCGGTGCGGCCGATCCTCGCCGACACCGAGGAGAAGGCGTGGGCGAAGGCGGAGCATATCCTCGCGCGCGCCACCGCGTTGCAGGACCAGACCGGCTACCGCCGTCCCAATCACGCGACCGACGGCGCCAAGCGGCTGCTGGCGCTGGCCGATCAGGGGACCCGAATCGACAAGCGGCTGTGGACCGAGATCGCCAAGCTCACCGGCGCCAACAGCAACACCACGGCGTTGGTCGGCACGCCCGAGCAGGTCGCCGAGGTGTTCGCCGATTACTACGATCTCGGCGTCAGCCACTTCCTGATCCGCGGCTTCGATCCGCTGGTCGATGCAATCGACTATGGCCGCGAGCTGATCCCGCTGACCCGCAAGCTGATCGAAGCGCGCGACCAGCAGCGGGGGATCGCCGCCGAATGATCCGTCTCCTTGTCGCGGCGGCGCTTGCGCTCGCCGTCATCGACTCTGCCGACGCGCAGACCACGTTGCGCGTCGGCGACCAGAAGGGCAATTCGCAGGCCGTGATGGAAGCGGCCGGCGTGCTCAAGAACGTCCCCTACAAGATCGAATGGAAGGAGTTCGCCGCTGCCGCGCCGTTGCTGGAAGCCTTGGGCGCGGGTGCGATCGACACCGGCCTGGTCGGCGATGCGCCGTTCACCTTCGCGGCCGCGGCCAACGTCCCGGTCAAGGCGATCGCCGCGGTCAGGCAGTCGGGCGAGGGGCTTGCGGTCGTGGTGCCGGAGAACTCTGCGATCAAAAGCTTTGACGATCTGCGCGGCAAGAAGATCGCGACCGGCCGCGGCTCGATCGGCCATCAGCTGATCCTGGCCGCGCTGGGATCGAGAGGCTGGCAGGCGAGCGACGTGCAGATCGTGTTCCTGGCGCCGTCGGATGCCAAGGTCGCCTACACGCAAGGCTCGGTCGACGCCTGGTCGACCTGGGAGCCTTACGTGAGCCAGGAAGAGGTGCTGTTCAAGTCGCGCCGCGTCATCACGGCCGACGGCATCACGCCCGGCCTCGGCTTCCAGGTCGCAACGCCGGCCGCGATCAAGGACAAGCGTGTCGAGCTGGAGGATTTCGTGCGCCGGCTGGCGGCCGCGCGCGCATGGTCGCAGACCAATGTCGAGGGCTACGCTGCGACGTGGGGCAGGCTGATGAACATCCCGCCTGCCGTGGCGCTGAACTGGCTGACCCGCGCCAAGATACGCATCGCGCCGATCGACGACAGCGTGGTGGCCGACGAGCAGAAGACCATCGACCTCTACGACCGCTGGGGCCTGATCAGACAAAAGGTCAACGCCGCCGACATCGTCGACCGGTCGTTTGGCGCGGCGGTGGAGAAGGGCGCGGGGTTGTAGGCAATTTGCAAGCGATGCTAAGCATTCAGCGTCGTCCTGGCTTTCGCCAGGACGACGAGATGGGACCATCTCCGCGGAAGCGATTCAACTTCGCACGATTGTACCGCTAACGAACCCGTGATCTCAAAGATATCCATTCGTCCGTAGGCAGCGCTGCGGCAAGGATTTTACCCGTTCAGTGCCTTCCAAAACCGCAACGTTGCTATTTTCGTCGTGCCCTTGCCGCGCTCTCCAGCACCGCCAAGATCAAACGCACGAACAATCGAGTCCGGGAGATCACCGTGGGCCTTCAAGAAACTCGCATCGAGTCGCTGCCGTTTGTGACCGCTGAACTGAATTATCTCGCGCCGACACCGGGCAAGCCCCGGACTTACGCTTTCGATCCGCCGCCCGGCGAACCCAAATCCACCGCGCTGCCCGAAGCCCACAACGTCCCGATCTTCGACGGGCGCCTGATCGCCGACAGCTTCTCGCTCGACCGCGAGGGCTTCGCGCTGGTCAAGCATCCGACCATCGTGAAGGACTATTACGACGACAACGAAGTCCGCAACGTCTACTACCCGGCGGTCGAAGCCTTCCTCAAGGCGACGCTGAAGGCGGATCGTGTCTTCATCTTCGATCACACCGTGCGCAAGCGGGTCGAGGGTGCGGCTGATATCCGCGGCGGCGGCCCGCGCCAGCCCGCGACCCGCGTCCATGTCGATCAGACCGCCGTCTCCGGCCACAACAGGGTGTTCGAGCACTTGCCTGACGAGGCTGAGCAACTCGTCAAGGGCCGCGTCCAGGTGATCAATCTGTGGCGTCCGATCCGAGGTCCCTTGCGTGATTCACCGCTCGCGATGGCCGATGGCACCACGGTCGCGCCGGAGGATCTGATCGCGTCCGACCTGATCTATCCGAACCGCAGCGGCGAGACCTATTCGGTGAAGTACAATCCGAACCATCGCTGGTTCTACATTCCCGAGATGACGCCGGACGAGGCGATCCTGCTGAAATGCTACGACTCGGCGACCGACGGCCGGACCCGGTTTGGACCGCACACCGCCTTCGTCGATCCGACCACGCCGGCGGACGCCGCACCGCGCGAGAGCATCGAGCTCCGCACGCTGGTGTTCCATAAGCATTGATGAAGAATGTTACGGCATAAGAGGTGCGCTCCCTCTCCCGCTTGCGGGGAGGGTTGGGGTGGGGGCTCTCTCCACGAGTCGTATTGTGGAGAGAGCCCCCACCCGGACCGCATCTGAAGATGCGCTCCGGCCTCCCCCGCAAGCGGGAGAGGCAAGGACGGCAGAACGAATCGGATCTGCCCTCAAACTTGGCACCGTCAGCCCAATAATGTTACGCCCGTCCCCCAACTGCTCGGGGAAAGGGCTACTGATGGACGGCGTGGTGACGAAGGAAGCAGCGGGGATCGGGTTCCGCGCCCTGGTCCTTGCACTTCTGGCATTGGCCTCCGGCCACATGCTGTCGACGCTGCTGCGCACGATCCCCGCGATCAGCCTCGATCTGATGGCGCGCGATTTCGGCACCTCGCCGCAGGCGCTGGCGAGCCTCACCGCGATCTACCACTTCTCCTTTGCGGCCTCGCAAATCCCGGTCGGCGCCGCGATGGACCGATTTGGCGTGCGGCCGGTGTCGCTGAGCCTGCTCGGAGGTACCGTGGTCGGGACGCTGGTCTCGGCGCTCGCGATGGGTCCCGCGAGCTTCGTGCTCGGGCAACTGATGCTCGGCATCGCCACCTCGGGCATGCTGATGTGCCCGATGACGCTGGCGGCCAAGCAGATGTCGGCGGCGAAGTTCGGCCTGTGGTCCGGCCTGATCCTCTCGATCGGCAATATCGGCATGCTGCTGTCGGCCAGCCCGCTGGCCTTCGTGGTCGACCAGCTCGGCTGGCGCGCCGGCTTCTGGATCTCGGCCGGATTCGGCATTGCCGTGCTGATCGCGGTGTTCGCGCTGGTGCCGCGGCAGCCTGCAGCGCATGCCGACGATTCCTCACCCTTGCAGCAGATGGCCGAGGTGCTGCGGCTCGGCCTGTCGCGCGGCCTGCGCGGACTGATCGCGCTGTCGCTGGTGTCGCTCGGCGCATCGCTGGTGCTGCGCGGCCTGTGGGGCGGGCCGTGGCTGATGGACGTGAAGGGGCTGAGCCGCATCGAAGCCGGCAATCTGCTCGGCCTGTTCACGCTGGCGATGATCATCGGCCCGGCCTGCATCGGTGCCATCGATCGCAAGTTCGGGCATCGCCGCACCATGGTGGCGTCGACCCATGCCGTCGCCGCGCTGCTGCTGGTGCTGATGGCGGCCGGCGCGCCGCATTTCCCGGTCTCGAACCTGCTCGGCGTTGCCGTGATGCCGACGCGATATGACCTGGTGCTGCTGGTCCTGATCGGGCTTGCGACGTCGGCGCAGCCGCTGATCTACGGCATGACACGGCAGCTGGTCGACGCGAAGGACACCGGCAAGGCGTTGTCGTCGGTCAATCTCGCGTTCTTTCTCGGCGCGGCGCTGCTGCAATCGAGCACCGCGGGCGTCGCGGCGCTGTTCGGTTTGCCCGCGGTGCTGCTGTTCATCGCGGGCGCCCTGGTGATCGGCGTTGTGCTGTTCCTGATCTACACCAGGCCTTCCGCCGCCTAGATCGTCTGTGCCTGCTTGCGGATTTCGTTGGCAAGCGGCCGCAAGGCATCGACCCCGCGCGGCCCGACGAGGCTATAGCCCGTGCCGCCGTCGGCCCAGGAGAAACCGGCGATATCGCCGCCCGAATGCGCGGCCATCGGTGCGTTCTGATCCGACGTCATCGGGCGGGTGAGGACCACAAGCCGCTCGCCGTGATCATCGTCGTACATGAACATGGCCGCCGGACCGTGCGCGGTCGGCACCACCCGTCCGCCCATCAAGCGATATCCCGACTTGCTCAGGTCCGGCAGCTTGACCGGCTGACGCAGCCGGTTCGAGACCCATTGCACAAGCTCGGTGCTGTCGCGCAGCTCGACCGGCCGGGTGTGGTCCGAGGCGTAGACCTTGTAGGAATCGCTTGCTTCCTCGGCCAGCGCCGCAAGCCCGCCGGCCGGCGCCTGCGTCGCGCCACGGATCATCCATCCGCCAAGGCCGCCGATCGAGAGCATCAGCATCGCTGCGATGGCCCAGCGCAATGACGAGGGGCGGCGGCGCGGTCGCTCGATCATCCTGGCGAGGTTGAGCTGCGGCGGCAGTGGTTCCTCGGCAATCGGCAGCAATGCCGATCGCAGCAGGTTACGCTCATCGGAGTAGGCGGCGATGCGCTTGGCGACGTCCGGATGCTTTTCCAGATAGGCCGCGACTTCGGCCTCGCGCTCCGGCTCCAGCGCGCGATCCACGTAGGCATGCAGATCGTCTTCGGTAATGGGTCGGTTGCTCATGACTTGTTCCGCAATTGCACGATATTATTGTTCAGATCGCCGGCAGTGCCCTCCAACTCCTGGTGGAGCCGCTCGCGGGCGCGCGCCAGCCGCGACATCACCGTGCCGATGGGTACACCGAGCACCTTGGCGGCGTCGGCATAGGACAGGTCCTCGACGCCGACGAGCAGCAGCACCGCACGCTGGTCATGCGGAAGCCTTGCGAGCTTCGTCATGACATCGCGGTAGGTCACCTTGTGCTCCTGCTCTGCGTCCTGGCCGAATGCATCCTCGTTGGTTTCGTCGATCGCGACATGGACGCCGCGCGTCGTTGCGCGGCGAAACTGGTTGATGGCGAGATTATGCAGGATCGCGAACAGCCACGGCCGCGGATTGTCCGACCGCCGCTGCTCCCAATGAATGACGGCGCGTTCCAGGCAGTCCTGCACCAAATCGTCGGCCGCCGCGTGGTCGCGGACGAGGGCCCGCGCATACCGCCGCAAGGCGGGTATCAGCGGCTCGACGAGGCGCAGCATGTCGTTCATGGCGTTTGCACCTGAATGACCGCACCGGGTTTCGCCGGTTCGCCTGATGCGATGACGAGATAACGCCGTTCCGCCTTGGCCGCGCTCTGCACGATCTGGCGGATCGGACCGGCGGCGTTGACGATCGCGGAGCCGGCGGGATTGGTCATGAAGGCTGCCAGCGGCTGCACCGATCCCGTCCCATCGGCACGTTCGGCCAATCCTAGCACGTAGTGCTGCTTGGGTTCGAGCCCGGTGACCGATGCCTGCACCACCTGGATCAAACCCTGGTCGAACAGCGAAATGCTGGTCGGCGGCTTGTCGCTCTTGGCGTCCTTCTTCGCCGCGAGCGTGAGGTGGGCGGCCTGGCCGGCGACGCCGAGCGCCTGCAGGTTCTGGCGGTCGTCCGGGTTCGGCGCGGCGTTCGGCACGTAGGCGATGGCCTGCGGCGCCTGGCCGATCGGGATGTTGGCAATCACCTTGTTGGTCGCAGTGTCGATCGCGGCCAGCGCATCGGCATTCTCCAGGCCGACATAGACCCGCGTGCCGTCGCCGGACGGCCAGATGCCATGCGGGAGGTTGCCGACGGCAATGGTCGCGACCTCGGAGAAGTCGTCGGTGCGGAACACCTTGACCTCGTTGGTGCCGCCGATGGTCACATAGGCGAAGGTGCCCTTGGCCGTCTTCGCGAAATTGACGTGGTTGGTGATCGGGCCGGTGTCGATCGTCTTGATCAAATTGAACGGCGGCCTGCCGTTGAAGACCTGGGTCCTACCGACATCCTTCAGCGTGAACCACACCTGCTCGCCGTCCGGTGTCGCTGCGATGTTGGGACAGAACGGGCTTTCCTGTTTCACCTTGGCGACGATCTGATGGTCGGCCACCGAGACCACCTCGGTCTCCGGATTGAACGACGAGCAGATGTAGCCGTATTTGCCGTCGGGCGAGAAGATCTGCATGCCCGGTCCCGCCGGCACCTCGATCCGCATCGTTTCCTTGAAGCTCTTCGCGTCGATCACCGAGATGTAGTTTTCGCCGCGCACGGTGACCCACACCTCCTTGCCGTCGGGCGTGAAGAACGCCTCGTGCGGCGAGCGCCCGACATAGGTGACGTGCTTGACCGCGTTGGTCACGGTGTCGATGAAGGTCACCGAGTTCGAGCCGATCGAGACGATGGCGAGGGTGTGGTGGTCGGGCGAATAGCCCATGCCGTGGACCAGCACCTGTCCCTTGTAGAGCGGGCTGAAATTGCCGGGCTGCGGGTCGCCGAGCCTGATGACGCCGAGTAACTTGTTGTCGACGGGATCGGTGACCGACACCGTGTTCGAGAACTGCTCGGCGGCGTAGACGCGATCATGATGGCTGATCGGGATGTCGGGTGCGGACACGGCGCCCGGCGCCTGCCCGGCAAACGCCGACGTCGACAGCACGATCATGCTGGTGGCCAGCAGGCCCTTCATGAATGGGCTCGTCATCACTTGGTCTCCTGCTTTATCATGTCGTGGTGCATGTTCATGTGATCGTGGCTGGTCCCCGCCAGGGCGGGTGTCGCACCCGGTTGTTGCGTCGGGGCCGGTGTCGTGTCGGTGACCTGTTCGCCGAGCGCGAGCTTCATGGCGTCGATCTCCTGACGCTGCTCGACGATGATCTCCTGTGCGATCCGGCGCAGCCGCTCGTTCTTGCCGTAGCGCAGCTCGATCACCGCCATGTCGATCGCGCCCTGGTGGTGCGGCGTCATCATCGCGACGAAATCGCGGTCGATGTCGCCGCTCGGCCTGGCGGCCATGTCATTCATCATCTTGGTCATCGCGGCATCGTTCTCGGCGAGGAAGGCGCTCTCGTCGGCCGACAGCGCGCTCTCGGCCGGATGATGATCGCCGTCATGCGCGAACGTGGCCGCGGCAACAGCGAGCAGGACGGCCGCGCCGAACGGCGCGAGACCGGGTTTGAGGAATCGAGGAAGCATTGCGTCACCCTGGGAGTTGTCGGAAAGCCCGAGCGGTCCGGCCTTAAGGCCGGCTTGCATGGGTGGGACGCGGTGGCGTGAGTTCTATTCCGTCGCCGGGTGGATTCCTGTCGATCACGACTTGCTGATCGATGGAATACCCCGTTACGCCGAACCGGCCGATTTGCGAATGGCAAGCCTCTGGCTATAAGAAGGAATTCCGGTCCTGATCGACCGGTTCCGCGATCCTCTCTGCGCAGTCCGATGCGCCCACAAGGGCAAAAATGTCCGCCAAGATCGATCCGATCACCCGTTCCGTCGTCCAGCACCGCCTGTCGTCGATCGTGAAGGAGATGGGCGAAGCCATGCTTCGCACCTCCTATTCGCAGATCCTCAATTCCAGCCGCGATTTTTCGCTGGCGATCTGCGACACCGGCGGGCGGCTGATCGCGCAGGCCGACCACATTCCGGTGCATGTCGGCGCCTTGCCCTGGGCGACGCTCGCGGTCGAGGAACGCTTCAAGGATGTCGCGCCCGGCGACGTCATCCTGCTCAACGATCCCTATCAGGGCGGCAGCCATCTGCCCGATCTCACCGCCTTCGTGCCGGTGTTCGACGGCGGCAAGCGATTGCTCTGGACCATCGTGCGCGCGCATCAGAGCGACATCGGCGGCGCCACCCACGGCGCCTACAATCCCGCCGCGACCGAGATCTATCAGGAAGGCATCCGGATTCCGCCGATCAAGCTCTACGAGGCCGGCAAGCCGCGTGAGGACCTGCTCGACCTGCTGGCGCTCAACATCCGCAACCCCAGGGAATTCCGCGGCGACCTCGCAGCGATGCTGGGCGCCGCGCACCTCGGCGAGCGTCGCGTCGCAAAACTGTTCAGCGAGTTCGGCGCCGAGACCGTCCAAGCCGCCATCGAGGCCATTCTTGACGCGACCGAGCAACAGACCCGCGCCGTGGTGTCGAGCTGGAAGGACGGCGTGTTCTACGGCGAGGCCCTGCTCGATGATGACGGCCACGGCCGCACCGACATCAAGATCGCGGCCAAGGTGACCAAGACCGGCAGCGACATCGAGGTCGATCTCACCGGCTCCGATCCGCAGTCGACCAGCTTCGTCAACTCGTCGCACGCCAACATGCAGGCGGCGGTGGCGATGGCCTTTGCCTATCTGATCGACGCCGATATCCCCAAGAACACCGGCGCGTTGCGGCCGCTCAAGGTGGTGGCGAAGCAGGGCACCATCGTGTGGGCTGATCCTGGCAGGCCAGTGACCTTGTGCACCAGCCATCCCTCCAACGAGATCGTCGAAGCCATCATCAAGGCGATGTCGGCGTCGTGTCCGGATCGCGTGATGGGCGGCTGGGGTCGCCGCTTCCGCATCGCGATCCAGGGCGAGGATCCTCGCAACGGGCGCAATTTCATCTGGCACATGTTCCAGGCGCGGCCCGGCGGCGGCGCATCGCCGGGCGGCGACGGCTATTCGTCGATCGGCGAGTGGCACTCGGTCGGCGGCCTCAAATTCGGCAGCATCGAGGTCGCCGAGGTGCGCTTTCCCCTGCATTTCCGCCAGCACGAATTCCGGCCGGATTCCGGCGGCGATGGTCAGCATCGCGGCGGGCTCGGCGTCGCGCTCGACATGGTGCTGGAGACGGCAAAGCCGGCCCGCGGCAACACCGCCGGCGACGGCGCGCGTCACGGCCCCTGCGGCATGCTCGGCGGCAAGGACGGCGAGCCGCATCGCTATCGCCTGTTGTCGGAAGGCCGCGCGCCGCGCGTGCTGAAGACCAAGGAGGTCGGCATCGAATTGCGCCCCGGCGATTGCCTGGAGATCCGATCGTCCGGTGGCGGCGGCTGGGGTCCGCCGGAGAAGCGATCGGCGGAAGCGCGGGCGCGCGACGTGGCGCAAGGTCTGGTTTCGAAAGCGGTATAGGGCGGCGATGTACACGATTGGAGTTGACGTCGGCGGCACCTACACCGACCTGGTTGCGACGGATCAAACCGGGCGCACCGTTTTCGCGAAATCACCGTCCACGCCGGCCGATCAGTCGATCGGTGTCATGGCGGGACTTGAGGAGCTGGCCCGCCGCCTCGGCGTCACACGCGCGGCGATGCTCGCGGCGACCGATCGCCTGGTGCACGGCACGACGGTTGCGACCAACGCGCTCTTGGAGCGCAAGGGCGCCAAAGTCGCGCTGCTGACCACCAAGGGCCATCGCGACGTCGTCGAGATGCGTGAGGGGCTCAAGCCGGATCGCTACGATTTGCGCACCCCGCCGCCGGAGCCATTGGTACCGCGCGAACGGCGCTTTGGCGTCCGCGAACGGCTGAAGGCCGACGGCAGCGCCGCGGTTGCGCTCGATGCCACAGCGCTCGGTGACGTCATCGCCGAGGTGAAGCGGTCCGGCGCGAACTCGATCGCGGTCTGCTTCCTGCACGCCTATCTCAACCCGGCGCACGAGCTTGCCGCGGTCGAGCGGCTGGCGAAGGAACTGCCCGATGTCAGCGTGTCGCGCTCGAGCGACGTGCTGCCGCAGATCAAGGAATATGAGCGCGTCTCGACCACGATCGTGAACGCCTATGTCGCGCCGACCGTGCGGCGCTATCTCACCAATCTCGAGCGCAGCCTGCATGAAGCCGGCTTCAAGGGCTCGCTGTTCGTCGTGCTGTCGCATGGCGGCATGGCGCCGGTGGAAGAGGCCTCGCGGCTCGCCGCGGGCACGGTGCTGTCGGGACCGGCCGGCGGCATCTCCGGCAGCCGCCGTTGCGCCGAGATGCTCGGGATTCCCGATCTCGTGCCGTTCGACATGGGCGGCACCTCGACCGACATCTCGCTGATCGCGGATGGCGAGGCCTCGCTGTCGGCCGACGGCATGCTGGCGGGCCAGCGCATTGCGCTGCGCAGCCTCGACATCGCCAGCATCGCAGCGGGCGGCGGCTCGATCGCCGGTGTCGACGGCAGCCGCACCTTGCGGGTCGGGCCGGAGAGCGCGGGCTCGGTGCCGGGCCCGGCCTGCTACGGCAATGGCGGCCTGGCTGCCACCGTCACCGACGCCAATGTCGTGCTCGGCTATCTCGATGCCGCGGCCTTCATGGGCGGTGCGCGGCCGCTCGATCGCGCGGCGTCGGAAGCCGCGGTCGACCGCATCGCGGAGGCGCTGGAGCTGTCGCGGATCGAGGCAGCCGCCGGCATCTACAAGATGATCAATCTGAAGATGGCCGACGGCATCCGCCTGATGACCTTGCGCCGCGGCGTCGATCCCCGCAAATTCGCGCTGCTCAGCTTCGGCGGCGCCGCGGGCATGCACGCCGCCGAAGTCGCGCGCGAGCTCGAGATCAAGCGCATTATCGTGCCGACGGCCGCTTCCGTGCTGTCGGCCTGGGGCATGCTGACCAGTGATCTGCGCTATGAGGTCAGCCGCACCCATTACGGCACCGGCCGGATCTCCGCCAATGAGGTGAGGGCACTGTTTGCCGGACTGGAGGAGCAGGCGGAAGGCCGGCTGCGCGACTGGTTCAAGGGCGACATCGCGATCGAGCGTTCGGCCGAGATGCGCTATGGCGAGCAGGTGTTCGAGATCGATGTGCCGCTCGGCGACCTCGACCTCGGCGCCGCGGATCTGGTGGCGCAGATCGAGGAGCGCTTCCATCGCCGCCACGAGGAACTCTACACCTACGCCTCGCGCGGGCAGGAGGTGGTGTTCGTCAACGCCCGTGTCGCCGCGGTCGGCAAGGTGGCGCCCGGCGGCGACGGTGTCGGCGAGGCCGCCTCAGTCGCACCCTGCGCGCCGCGCGGCAAGCGGCAGGCCTGGTTTGGCGCCTGGCGCGAGGTGCCGGTCTATGCGCTCGACGATCTCAAGCCGGGCCATGCGCTGGCCGGTCCCGCTGTTATCGAGGCCGAAACGACCACGGTTCTGGTCGACAGCGGCGACCGCGTCGCGGTCAACCCGCTGGGCTGGCTCGACATAACATTGCGCTGATCGCCGCGTGGGAACTGCGCTCCCTCTCCCGCTTGCGGGGGAGGTGAAGACAGGGCCGTCTCCGCCATCAACATTTCATTTTTCCGGCAGTGGCTTGGGCGATAAGCTCCGCGCGCTGGGAGGGAGCGCCGGCTGGTGCCGGCGTTGTGGCGATGTTGATGCAAACAAAAAGACAAACTGCGCTTTCGATATCCCTTGTCCTCGCAGCGATGCTCGCGGCGTCGCCGTTGCGCGCCCAGCAGACGCCGGAGGCAAGCGGCAGCGAGATCCGTGTCGGCAACGTCATGCCCTACACCGGGCCGCTCGCCGCGTTCGCCACCATCGGGCGGGCGGAAGCGGCCTATTTCGACATGGTCAACGAGCATGGCGGCATCAACGGCCGCAAAGTCAAATTCATCTCGGTCGATGACAGCTCCAATCCGAAGACCGCGACGGAGCAGACCCGCGACCTCGTCGAGAAGCAGGACGTGTTGTTGATGTTCGGCTCGTTCGGCACGCCGAGCAACCTCGCCGTGCGGAAGTACCTCAACGAGAAGAATATCCCGCAGCTGTTCGTCGCCTCCGGCGACGAGGAGTGGGCGCATCCGAAAAGCTTTCCCTGGACCATGGGCTGGCAGCCGACCTTCCGCGCCGAGGGGCGGATCTACGCCAATTACATCCAGGCCGCCTATCCCTCACGCAAGATCGCGGTGCTCTGGCAGAACGATCAGTTCGGCCGCGATCTGTTCAAGGGGTTGCAGGAGGGGCTCGGCGACACCGCCGGCATGATCGTCGCCGATCTCGCCTTCGACGCGTCGGAGACCGCGATCCAGAACCAGATCGGGATCCTGAAAGGCTCCGGCGCCGACATCCTGGTGTTCGACGGCGCACCGGCGATCGCGGCGCGCGCGATCCGCGTTGCCGCGGACCTCGACTGGCACCCGGTGTTCATCCTCGACAATGCGTCGGCCTCGATCGCCAGTGCGTTGCGGCCGGCAGGCCTGCAGAACTCGCTCGGCGTGATCTCGACCTCGTTCCTGAAGGATGCCGGCGATGCCTCCTGGAAGAACGATCCGCAGATCAAGGCGTGGGACGCCTTCATGGACAAGTACTACCCCGACGGCGACAAGGACGACATCTACGCCGTTTTCGGCTATGCCGCCGCCGACACGCTGATGCAGGTGCTGCGCCAGTGCGGCAACGACCTGTCGCGCGAGAACATCATGCGGCAGGCCGCCTCGCTGAAGGACTATCAGAGCCCGATCGCGCTGCCCGGGATCGTGATCAACACCGGGCCGAAGGATTTTCGCCCGATCAAGCAGATGCGGCTGGTGCAGTTCGACGGCAACGCCTGGCAGCCGATCGGCGACGTGATCGAGAGCGCGTTCACGCCGGTGCGGGAAGATAATTGAGCGGCGCATGAACTCGGGTCGTGCGCCGTCAACTCGGAGTCATGCGTCGTCCCGGCGAAGGCCCGGGACCCATTACCCCAGCCGTTTGTTGTTTCATATCGCTTGGGCCGCTTCCGCGTTCATAGTCTCTGAGCGGTGGTTATGGGTCCCGGCCTTCGCCGGGACGACGATGGGGTGAGGGCGGTGCGCAATCACTACTTCTTCAACCCGTAATTCAGCAGCCCGCCCTTGTTCTTCGGCGGATGGGCGCGCAGGCCTTCCTCGTTCGGCTCGGTGCCCCAGCCCGGGCGATCCGGGATCACGAGATGGCCATCGACGAACTCCGGCACGTGGGTGAACAGCTCGTGGTCCCAGGCCAGCCGATCGATGTCCGTCTCCATGATGCGCAGGTTCGGCACCGCGGCGCAGAAATGCGCGTTCATCATGGTGCAGAGGTGGCCGTAGAAATTATGCGGCGCGACGTTGACCTCGAAATGCTCGGCAGCGGCGGCGATCTTCATCGACTGCCAGACGCCGTTCCACGGCGTGTCGATGATCGCGACGTCCATCGCCTGCTCGGTGAAATAGGGCAGGAATTCGCGCAGGCCCAAAAGCGTCTCGCAGGACGAGATCGGGTGCGGGCTCTGGCGGCGGATATAGCCCAGCGCCTGCGGGTTGAAGGTGTCGATCTCGACCCAGAACATGTCCATCTTCTCGATGGCGCGCAGGATCTTGAGATAGCCTTCGGTCTTGGCGTTGAAGTTGAGGTCGAGCAGCAGGTCGACATCCGGCCCCGCGCCGTCGCGGATCGCCTCCAGATGCATGCAGAGATTGCGCAGCACAGTGCGGTCGACGTTGATCTCGGGCTGGAACGGCACGCCGAAGCCGGGACGCCAGCCCTGCGGCTTGCCGTCGGTATAGACGAAGATGTTGGTCTTCATCGCCGAGAACTTCTTCTCGCGCACCTCGGCGCCGATCGCCTTGACGCCGTCGAGATCGGTGATGGCCGGCTTGTACCAGTCCGGATGATTGATGCGCCAGGTCGCGCAATGCGACCAATAGACCCGCACGCGGTCGCGGATCTTGCCGCCCAGCAGATCGTAGCAGGGCACGCCGAGCGCCTTGGCCTTGACATCGAGCAGGGCGTTCTCGATGGCACCTAACGCCAGCGCCACCACGCCGCCGGCGGCGGGGCGCGTCGCGGCGAACAGTTCCACATAGATCCGCTCGTGCTCAAACGCGTTCTTGCCGACCACGCGCGCCGACAGCCGCTCGATCGCGGCGGTCACGCCGGGGGCGCCGAAACCTTCGTCATATTCGCTCCAGCCGACCAGCCCGTCCGACGTCGTCACCTTGACGAAATGATAATTCCGCCAGCCGGCATCGCAGGCGAGCGTCTCGACGCTTTTGATGGTGGTGGATTTGCTCATGGTTTCCTGCCCGGCGTTTGTTGATGTTGATGAGAGCACAATAGCGGATCGAGCAATGCGTCAACCGCACGGCGGCAGACCGTCAGCGCACGCTTGCTGCAAAGTGCTGCAGCAATCCGGTGAATTCCGTCAAGCGGAAGAAAATTCCACTTGCATCACACAGTCGGCGCGGCTTCAAGTTCACGCAACAAGAAACTGAATCAGTTGATGGTATCGGCTGGTCATTTTGTCGCGAGGAAGCGTGATGGGCGCGTTGTCGCATCTGCGGATAGTCGAGATCGGAAGTGCGGCGGCGACGAGCTATTGCGCGCGGCTGTTCGCTGATTTCGGCGCCGATGTGCAGAAGATCGAGCCACCGGCGGGCGATCCGCTTCGCCGCACCGCGCCGCTGACGCCGCAGGGGCACAGCGCGTGGTTTGCGTTCCTGAACTTCAATAAATCGAGTGTCGTGCTCGACCAAAGCGACGCGGGTGCTGCGTCGCGCCTGCATGAGCTGATTGCCGGCTGCGATATCCTGCTCGATGGGCGCGGCATCGATGCGGCCAATTGTCCCGGCATCGATCTTGATGCGATCAAGCGGAACAATCCGGGCCTGATCCATCTCGACCTCGCCTGGTTCGGCGATCGTGGTCCCTATGCCAATTTCGCTGCCACCGACTCCACGATCCGCGCGCTCACCGGTCTCGTGAAGCTGGTCGGACCCGAGCAGGGACCGCCGTCGCACGCGCCGGATTTCCAGACCGGGATTCTCGGCGGGCTGTGGGGCTTCATCGCAGCCGCCTCGTCGGTGCTCGGCCGCATGCAGGACGGGCGCGGGCGCGAAAGCCATCTCAGCCTGTTCGAGGCCTCTATCGCCGTCACCGAATACATCATGTTCGAGGCGTTCCAGCGCGGCGACGTCATGCGGCGAATCGGTGTCAACCGGTTCTGGCCGACCTTTCCGGTCGGCATCTACGAGACCAGGCAAGGCTGGCTCGGCGTCACCACGGTGACCCCGGCGCAGTGGCGTGCGTTCTGCGAGATGCTCGGGCTCACCGATCTGCGCGACGATCCAACGCTGGTCATGGGTGTCGACCGGCTGCAACGCGTCGCCGAGATCGAAGGCAAGATCCTGCCGAAGCTCAAGCAGCGTACCGCGCAGGAATGGTTCGCGGAGGGCCTCAAGCGCAAGATCCCGATCGTGCCGGTGCCGGAGATTGCAGATCTCATCGCCGATGAAGAAAAGCGTGCGCGCGGCGCCATCGTCCCGATCACGGTCGGCGACGAGACCGGCTTTTCCGCCGGTACGATGCAGCGGCTTATGGGAACGCCGCCGCTCCGCGGTGGCCGCGTGCCTGATCTCGGCGAGCAGCAGGCGAGGCGTGATGCCGCGCCGCGTGTGCCGGCGCCGAAGCCTTCTCCGACCAAGCGTTTGCCACTCGAGGGCATCCGCGTGGTCGATTTCTCGATGGGCTGGGCCGGGCCGATCTGCACCCGCACGCTCGCCGATCTCGGCGCCGACGTCATCAAGATCGAGGCGACGCAGTATCCGGACTGGTGGCGCGGCGTCGACCGCCGCCCGGCCTATGTGCTGGAGCAGATGTACGAGAAGTCGGTGCGCTACTGCATCATGAACCGCAACAAGCGCGGCATCACGCTGGATCTGACCCGACCCAAGGGGCTTGCGCTGGCAAAGCGTCTGCTCGCCGATGCCGATCTCGTGGTCGACAATTATTCGGTCGAGGTGCTGCCCAAGCTCGGCCTCGGCTACGACGTGCTGAGCAAGATCAATCCGAAGCTCGTGATGATGTCGATGTCGGCGTTCGGTGCCGGCAGCATGCATCGCGACTGCCGCGCCTATGGCTCGACGCTGGAGCAGGGCTCGGGCCTGCCCAGCGTGGTGGGCGCTGCCGGCGGACCACCGGTCATGAGCCACACCGCATTCGGCGACGCCGTCGGCGGCCTCAACGGCGCTGCCGCGGTGTTGACTGCGCTGATCCACGCAAAGCTCACGGGGCAGGGCCAGTTCATCGATCTCGCGCAGATCGAATGCATGATGCCGTTCGCGGCGCCCTGGATCGTCGCGCATTCGATCGACGGCAAGCCGCCTGCGAAATATGGCAACCGCCATCCGGATTTCGTGCCGCATGGCTGCTTTCGTTGCAATGGCGAGGACAACTGGATCGTGGTCGCGGTGTCCGATGACGCGATGTGGCCGAAACTTGCGCGGTTGCTCGGTCGTGCGGATTGGGCAACCGACGCAAAGCTCAAGACTGCCGCGGGCCGCCGCACCATCGAGGCCGAGATCGAGGCTGCAATCACGGCCTGGACTTCGACCCGCGATGCCGATGCGGCGATGACCGCGCTGCAATCCGCTGGTGTTGCCTCCGGTGTGGCACGGCTGCCGATCGATCTGCTCGACGACCCGCAGCTGCACGCCCGCGGCTTCATCAAGCAGGTCGACCGCGCTTTCATCGGGAAGCATCCGCAGCCGTCGATGCCGTTCCGCGAGGGCGACGCGCCGTATCCGATCCGCTCCGTGCCGCCGACGCTCGGCGAGCATAATCGCGAGATCCTTTCCGGCATGCTCGGCCTCTCTGACGCCGAGCTCGACGAGCTCAGCCGCGAGGGGATCATCGGCACCGAGATGCTGATGGAGGAGCAGCTGGTGAAAGAGAAGAAACGGGCGGCGGGCTGATGGCAGCAGGGCCACCGGCACAGCGCAGGACGGAGGTTGTGCGCGACGGCGCGCGGCCGCTGCTGTCCGTGCGCGGGCTCGGCATCCGCTTCAAGACCACGCAGGGCATCTGGCAGGCGACGCGCCGGATCGATTTCGACATCGCGCCCGGCGAGCGCGTCGGCATCGTCGGCGAGAGCGGCTGCGGCAAGACCATCACCGGCTTGTCGATCCTGCGGCTGTTGCCGGGCAACTTTGCCGGGCTCGACGGCAAGATCCTGTTCGACGGCATCGATCTCGCCTCCTGCAGTGCGCGGCAGATGCGCGCCATCAGAGGCAAGCGGATCGCGATGATCTTCCAGGAGCCGATGAGCGCGCTCGATCCCGTCTTCACCGTCGGCCACCAGATCGCGGAGACGCTGCGCGTCCATAGCGATGTCAGCTACGAGGAAGCACGTGCGAGAACGCTGGAGATGCTGCGCCGCGTCGGCATCGCCTCGCCGGAGCGGCGGATCGACGACTATCCGCACCAGCTCTCCGGCGGCATGCGCCAGCGCGTGATGATCGCGGCTAGCCTGATCTGCGGACCGCAGCTTCTGATCGCGGACGAGCCGACCACCGCGCTCGACGTCACCGTGCAGGCGCAGATCCTCGAGCTGCTGCGCGACATCAGCGAGACCTCGAAGACTGCGCTGATGCTGATCACTCACGATCTCGGCGTCGTCGCCGAGACCTGCACGCGGATGATCACGATGTATGCCGGCGAGGTGATCGAGGACGCCACCGTCGACGAGGCGCTGGTGCGGCCGCTGCATCCCTATACGTCCGGGCTGTTGCGCTCGCTGCCGCATCTGAGCCCGCGCCACGGCCGATTGCCGTCGATCCCGGGCCGGGTGCCGTCGATCGCGGAGATGCCGGCCGGCTGCCGCTTCCGCGCCCGCTGCGCGCATGCCGCCAAAGGCTGCGAGGCGGATCAGAAGCTGCAGGACGCCGGCGGCGGCCGCAAGGTGCGCTGCTGGCGGTTTGCCGAGCTCAATCTGCCGGGCGCGCTGCATCCGCCCGATGCGCCGGCTGCCGCGAAGGTCGCGACGCAATGACCGCCGCGTCCACTGAACAGCGCAGCCAGCCCATCGTCTCGGTACGCGATCTCCAGGTCCGCTTCCAGACCTCGGATCGCCGCGCCACCGTGAAGGCGGTCGACGGCGTCAATTTCGACGTCCGCCGCGGCGAGACTTTCGGCATCATCGGTGAGTCCGGCTCGGGCAAGACCACGATCGGCCGGGCGCTGGTGTTTCTGCTCAATCCCAGCGCCGGCGCCATCCTGCATGACGGCATCGATCCGCTGGCGCTGCCGCGCCGGGAATTCCAGAGCCATCGCCGTGACTACCAGATCATCTTCCAGGATCCGAATGCCGCGCTGAATCCGCGGATGACGATCCTGGCCTCGGTGCTGGAACCACTGGAGCTTGCCCGTGTCGGCAGCCGCGCTGAGCGCGAGCGGCAGGCGCGGGAGGCATTGGAGCGCGTCGGGCTGCCGCAGGAGTTCGGCGCACGCTATCCGCACCAGCTCTCCGGCGGCCAGAAGCAGCGCGTCGTGATCGCCCGCGCGCTGACGCTCAAGCCGAAGCTGATCGTCTGCGACGAGGTGGTGGCTGCGCTCGACATGTCGATCCGTGGCGACGTGCTCAACCTGTTTGCCGATCTGCAGCGCGATCTCGGGCTGACCTATGTCTTCATCACGCATGATCTTGCCGTCGTCTCGCATATCAGCGAGCGCGTCGCGGTGATGTATCTCGGCCAGTTCGTCGAGCTCGGGCCCACTGAAGAGGTCGCCGAGCGGCCGCTGCATCCCTACACCATCGCGCTGCTTTCGGCCGAGCCGCGGCCGCTGCCGTCGGCGATGCGGCAGGAGAGCCGGATCGTGCTGCAGGGCGAGGTGCCGAGCCCGATCGATCCGCCGTCCGGCTGCCGTTTCCGCACCCGCTGTCCGCATGCGCAGCCGCTCTGCACCGACCGTGTACCGGAGTGGCGCGAGCTGAAGCCCGATCACTGGGTGGCCTGTCATTTCGCCGATAGCCCGAACTTTTCGCCTAACGCACTGGAGACGACGCCATGACGATGCCGACACGACGCGAAGCGATGGCGCTGATCTCGGGCGCGCTCGCCAGCACCACGCTTGGCGGCAGCGTATTCGCCCAGGGCGCGCCGAAGAAGGGCGGCACGCTGCGGATCTCGGCGCCGGCCAATCCGTCGAGCCTCGACCCGGCAACCGGCGGCGCCGGCTCCGATCACGCCTTCCTGTTCACGATGTACGACACGCTGACCGAATGGGAGTTCGAGACGCTGAAGCCGAAGCCGGGGCTTGCCGAGAGCTGGAAGTTCACCGATCCGAACACGCTGGTGCTCAACATCCGCTCAGGCGTCACCTTCCATGATGGTACGCCGCTCGACGCGGAAGCCGTCAAGTTCAACCTCGATCGCAACCGGAGCGATGCGAAGTCGAACATCAAGGCGGATCTGCTCTCGGTCGACGCGGTCGAGGTCACCGGCCCGCAGCAGGTCACGCTGAAGCTGAAGACGCCGGATACGGCGCTGCCGGGCGTCCTGTCCGATCGTGCCGGCATGATGGTGTCGCCGACCGCGCTGAAGGCGGCGGATGGCGGCGTCGTGACGCGCAAGCCGGTCGGCGCCGGCGCCTATGCGTTCGTCAGCTGGGCCGACGGCGAGAAGATCGTGGTCAAGCGCAACGAGAAATACTGGAAGCCGGACCGGCCGTATCCCGACGCGATCGAGATATCGATCATTCCGGAGCTGACCACCGGCGCGCGCTCGGTCACCGCGGGGCAGAACGATCTGATCTATCAATTGCCACCGCGGCAGAAGGCGATCATCGAGCGCGCCTCGAGCGTCAAGGTCGTGCACGGCCCGACGCTCTATGTGTTCCAGATCTTCCTGAACTGGGCGAAGCCGCCGTTCGACAACATCAAGGTCCGCCAGGCGCTGAACTTTGCGATCGATCGCGAGGCCTTCGTCAAGGCCGCGCTCGCCGGGCTAGCCGAGCCGGCCTACATGAACCTGCCGAAGGCACACTGGGCCTACGACGCCGAGGTCGCAAAGCTCTATCCCTACGATCCCGACAAGGCGCGCAAGCTGCTCGCCGAGGCCGGCTTCAAGGAGGGCACCCCGATCGAGATCGGCGGCTACACCGATCAGGATTCGGTACAGCGCGAGGAGATCCTGATCGAGCAGTTGCGCAAGGCCGGCATCAACGTGAAGTTCGTCAACGGCACGGTTGCGGAAGCCTCTGCGGCATTCTTCGGTCCGGAGAAGAGGGGGGCCGGATTGCTCTCGGCCTGGACCGGACGGCCGGACCCAAGCCTGACCTATTCGCTGATGTTCACCAAGGACGCCTATTACAATGGCGGCCGTGCGCCGGTACCGACCGCGCTCGAAGCCGCGATCAAGGACTCGCGTGCGTCGGAGGACATCGAGGTCAGGCGCAAGGCCTTCGCCACGGTGCAACGGCTGGTGATGGAGAACGCCCTCGTTGTGCCGCTGGCGTTCCAGTTCGAGCTGGTCGCCATGAACAAGAAGGTGCAGGGCTATCGGCCGAACCTGCTCGGCAAGCCGAAATACGACGACGTCTGGCTCGAAGGCTGAACGATGGCACGACGGTCACCAGTCAAGGTCATCGGTAGCCGCCTGTTGCAGGCGCTGCCCGTGATCCTGCTCGCGACCTTCATGGTGTTTGCGCTGCTCAAGCTGGTGCCCGGCGACATCGCAGTGACCTTGGCGGGCGACAACGCGACCGATGCGCGGATCACCGAGATCAGGCAGATCTACGGCCTCGACCGGCCGTTCCTGGTGCAATATGGCGCCTGGCTCGGCCATGTCGCGCAGGGCGATCTCTCGCAATCGCTTCTGACCGGCGAGAAGGTCGCGGTCTCAATCGGCCGAGCCTTCCCGAACACGCTCTTGATCGTCGTGATCGCGCTGGTGCTGGCACTCGTCACCGGCATTCCGATGGGCGTAATCGCTGCGATCAAGCCGAACGGCTGGGTCGACAAGCTGATCAGCATGATCGCCTCGCTCGGCGTCGCGGTGCCCGGCTTCTGGCTGGCGATGATCCTGGTCGCGGAATTCTCGCTGAAGCTGAACTGGCTGCCGGCGACCGGCGCAAAATCCTTCAGCGTCTCGCCGATCGATGCGATCCGGCACGCGCTGCTGCCGGCCGTCGCGATCGCGGCCTATGGTATGGCCGAGGTGGCGCGCCAGCTGCGCGGCGCCTTGCTGGAAGTGCTGTCCTCGCAATATGTCCGCACGCTGCACGCCAAGGGACTGTCGATGTCCCGCATCCTCTGGCAGCACGGCCTGAAGAACGTCGGCGTCAATCTGCTCACCATCATCAGCCTGCTGGTCAACCGCATGCTGGCGGCGACGGTCGTGATCGAGGCGGTGTTCGCAATTCCCGGCCTCGGCAGCCTGATCGTGCGCGGCGCGATCCAGCGCGATTTCCCGATCGTGCAAGGCGTCGTCTTCACCATGGTGGTCGTCGTGATCGCGGTCAATCTGATTACCGACCTGCTGTGTGCCGCGGTCGATCCGAGGATCGAGCAATGACCGACACCGCGCTCGCTCCGCTCAAGGTGCCCGCAAAGCCGACCCGGCTGCGGCGTTTCCTGCGCTGGCTTGCCGGCGATCTCCGTGCGGCGCTGTCGATCCTGGTGCTGGCGGTGCTGGTCGTCGTCGCAATCGGCGCACCCTGGATTGCGCCCTATGCGCCGACCGCGCAGGACGTCAACAACATGCTGGCGCCGCCGGGCCCGCTGCATCTGCTCGGCACCGACGATCTCGGTCGCGACATCTTCTCCCGCCTGATCTACGGCGCGCCGGCGACCGTCTATGCCAGCCTGCTTGCAGTGGGCGTCGCGGTCCTGATCGGGCTGCCGGTCGGCCTGATCGCCGGCTATTTTGGCGGCTGGATCGACGACGTCATCAGCCGCATCATCGACACCTTCCTGTCGTTCCCCGCCATCGTGCTCGCGATCGCCGTCACCGGCGCGCTTGGCATCGGGCTGACCAACGGCATGATCGCGATCGGCATCACGATGTTTCCGGCACTGGCGCGCATCGTGCGCGCCCGCACGCTGATCGTGCGGCAGGAGCTCTATGTCGACGCCTCGAGGGGCTTTGGCGCGCCGACATGGCACGTGCTGTGGCGCCATGTGCTGCCGAACACGCTGCAGCCGGTCATCGTGCAGGTGACCTTGCTGCTCGCCGCGGCGCTGCTGGCGGAGGCCAGCCTGTCGTTCCTCGGCCTCGGCATCCAGCCGCCGGACCCGAGCTGGGGCGCCATGCTGGCACGCGCCTATCAATATATGGAAATCGCTCCGGAGCAGATGTACGCGCCGGGCCTTGCCATTCTCGTCGTCTCCCTGGCGTTCAATGCGCTCGGGGAATCCTTGCGTGTCGTGCTCGATCCGACCATGAAGGATCGCTGACTTTTGGTGGAATGATCATGTCGTTCAAGAAATTGCTGATTGCCAACCGCGGTGAGATCGCGATCCGCATTGCCCGCGCCGCGGCCGAGAGCGGCATCGCGACCGTCGCGATCTATCCGGCCGACGATGCGGCCTCGCTGCATGTCCGGTCCGCCGACGCGAGCCACGAGATCCCCGGCCGTGGCGCGCGGGCGTATCTCGACATCGAGGCGGTCATCGCGGCGGCCAAGGCCACGGGTTGCGACGCGCTGCATCCGGGCTACGGCTTCCTCAGCGAGAATACCCAACTGGCGCGGCGCTGCGCCGAGGAGAAGATCATTTTCGTCGGCCCGTCGCCGGAGGCGCTCGATCTGTTCGGCGACAAGGTCAAGGCAAAGGCGCTGGCTAAAAAGTGCGGTGTGCCGATCATTGCCGGGACGTCGGGCGCAACGACGCTCGACGAGGCAAAGGCCTTCTTCACCTCGCTCGGCGCCAATGCCGCCGTGATGGTCAAGGCGATCGCCGGCGGCGGCGGGCGCGGCATGCGCGTGGTCGAGGACGCGGCGAAGCTCGATGAAGCTTATGCGCGCTGCCAGTCGGAGGCCAGGGCGGCGTTCGGCAATGACGCCGTCTATGTCGAGCGGCTGATCCGCAAGGCGCGCCATATCGAGGTGCAGATCATCGGCGATCGTCATGGTGCGATCAGCCATCTCTGGGAGCGCGAATGCACCATTCAGCGCCGCAATCAGAAACTGATCGAGGTGGCGCCGAGCCCGTCGCTGAGCGATGGTTTGCGCGCGCGCATCATCGAGGCGGCAAAGCAGCTCGCCTCCGCCGCGCGCTACGACAACCTCGGCACCTTCGAATTCCTGGTTGACGACGAGGCGGATGAAAGCAAGGGCGAAGGCGCCTTCGCCTTCATCGAGGCCAATCCGCGGCTCCAGGTGGAGCACACTGTGACCGAGGCGGTGCTCGGTATCGACCTCGTGCGTTCGCAGCTTGCGATCGCGGCCGGCGCGACGCTCGCGTCGCTCGGGCTGGCGCAATCAGCCGTGCCGCTGCCGCGCGGCTATGCCATGCAGCTGCGCGTCAACATGGAGGTGATGGACGAGAAGGGCGTGACGAAGCCGACCGGCGGCACGCTCAGTGTGTTCGACCTGCCGTCCGGCCCCGGCGTTCGCGTCGATACGTTCGGCTATTCCGGCTACCGGACCAGCGCCGCGTTCGACTCGCTGCTGGCGAAAGTCATCGTGCATTCGCCGAGCCCGAAGTGGACCGATGTGGTGCACAAGGCGGCACGCACCTTGCGTGAATTCCGCATCGGCGGCGTTGCTACCAACATCCCGTTCCTCGGTGCGATCCTGGCGCATCAGAGTTTTGGGCGGAACAAGATCAGCACCAACTTCATCGATACCCACGTGGCGGCGCTGGTCGGCGCCGCGAGAGAGCACGCCGCGCCGCTGCTCGAGGTGAGCGAGACGGCCACGACCAAGGCCGTCGCAACCGAGGCGGCGCCGGAGGGATCGCTCCCGGTGCCCGCGCCGTTGCAGGGCACCATCGTGGCGATCGAGGTCACGGAGGGTGATCTGGTTCGTCCCGGCCAGCAGATCGCGGTGCTGGAATCGATGAAGATGGAGCATCTGGTCACCGCGCCGCATGGCGGCCGGGTGACGAAGATCGCGGGCGGTCCCGGTGTCACCCTGATGCATGGCGAGCCGATTCTGTTTCTCGAGCCGGCCGAGGTCGACGGCCATACCGCGGCGGAAGAAGCTGCGATCGATCTCGATCACATCCGTCCTGATTTGGGCGAGTTGATCGCGCGCAAGGCGATCACGCTGGATGAGAACCGCCCGGCCTCGGTCGAGCGCCGCCGCAAGACCAACCAGCGCACCGCGCGCGAGAACATCGCGCAGCTGGTCGATGAGGGTTCGTTCGTCGAATACGGCTCGCTTGCGATCGCGGCCCAGCGCCGCCGCCGCAAGGTCGAGGATCTCATCAAGAACACGCCTGCCGACGGCCTGATCGCGGGCGTCGCCACCGTCAACGCCAGGGACTTTGGCGCCGATGGCGCGCGCTGCATGGTGATCTCCTACGACTACACGGTGCTGGCCGGCACCCAAGGGCACATGAACCACAAGAAGATCGACCGCATGCTCGGCCTCGCCGAGCAGTGGCGCATGCCGCTTGTGTTCTTTGCCGAGGGCGGCGGTGGCCGGCCCGGCGATACCGACCGGCTCGGCATGACCGGCCTCGACGGCCCGTCCTTCGTTCAGTTCGCCAAGCTGTCGGGGCTGGTGCCCGTGGTCGGCGTGGTCTCGGGCTATTGCTTCGCCGGCAATGCCGCGATGCTCGGCGTCTGCGACGTCATCATCGCGACGAAAAACGCCTCGATCGGCATGGGTGGTCCGGCGATGATCGAGGGCGGCGGGCTCGGCGTCTATCATCCGGCCGAGGTCGGTCCTGTTACGTTCCAGTCGCCGAACGGCGTGATCGACATCCTGGTCGAGGACGAGGAAGAGGCGACCGCGGTCGCGCAGAAATATCTGTCCTACTTCCAGGGCGCGGTGGCCGACTGGAAGGCGCCGGACCAGCGGCTGCTGCGCCGGGCGATCCCGGAAAATCGCCTGCGGGTGTATGACATCCGCAATGTGATCGACCTGATGGCCGACGAAGGCTCGGTGCTGGAGATCCGGCGCGATTTCGGCGTCGGCATGATCACGGCCTTCATCCGCATCGAGGGCAAGCCGTTCGGCCTGATCGCCAACAACCCAAAGCATCTCGGCGGCGCGATCGATGCCGCGGCCGGCGACAAGGCCGCGCGCTTCATGCAGCTGTGCGATGCCTTCGACATCCCGATCGTCTCGCTGTGCGACACGCCGGGCTTCATGGTCGGCCCCGAGGCCGAGAAGACCGCGATCGTGCGCCACGTCGCGCGGATGTTCGTCACCGGCGCCAGCATCACGGTGCCGCTGTTCGGCGTCGTGCTGCGCAAGGGCTATGGTCTTGGCGCGCAATCGATGATCGGCGGCGGGTTCCACGCCTCGTTCTTCACGGTGGCATGGCCGACCGGCGAATTCGGCGGCATGGGCCTCGAAGGCTATGTCCGCCTCGGCTTCCGCAAGGAGATGGAGGCGATCGAAGACCCGGTCGAGCGCGAGAAGTATTTCCAGACCAAGGTCGCCGAGCTCTACGCCAACGGCAAGGCGGTCTCGATCGCCTCGGTGCTGGAGATCGACGAGGTGATCGATCCCGCCGACACGCGGCACTGGATCATGGCCGGCCTCCGGTCGGTGCCGAAGGTCGAGCCGCGGACGCACCGAAAGAGGCCGTGTATTGATGCGTGGTAGGGCGCGTAGGGTGGGTTAGCGAAGCTCAACCCACCAATCTCGCGACACGCAGTCGGCGGGTTACGCCTTCGGCTAACCCGCCCTACATCTCATCGTCGTCCTGGCGAAAGCCAGGACCCATTACCCCAAATCTCCATTGTTGTGCGTTGCTGGGGCCACGATCCCGTACATCGCTGAATGCGGTGGTTATGGGTCCTGGCCTTCGCCAGGACGACGGCGGTGGGTGGGTGGGCGGGCGCCTCGCGTCGCTGCGAGAGTTAAGCCAAATTCAACTCCGTATATCCCCGCGCCGCCACCCCGTCGCACCGCGCCCGGTACGCCGGGGCGCTGCCGCTGTAGCGGGCGACGATGCGGGTCTGCTTGCCTTCGACGTTGCGGTTGATGCCGGTCATCCAGGAATCGACCTCGTTGGAGAGCAGCCCGACCCCGAGCGCCTTGACGTGATCGGTCCAGCCGGCGGTGCCTTCGGGGGTGGCGTCGAGGAAGGTCAGGCCTCTCTCCTGGGCAAACCGAATCAGGCCGGTGACCCAGTCGACGCTGTATTCGATGCTGCGCGGAATGTTGCCGAGCGCGGTGTGCGGGCCCATCAGCATCATCATGTTGGGGAAGCCGTCGACCATCAGCCCGAGATAGGTTTCCGGGCCGTGCGTC
Source organism: Bradyrhizobium sp. C9 (assembly GCF_002532045.1). Taxonomy (GTDB): domain Bacteria; phylum Pseudomonadota; class Alphaproteobacteria; order Rhizobiales; family Xanthobacteraceae; genus Bradyrhizobium. Next base: position 435,897 of record NZ_NWTG01000001.1, read on the forward strand.
CATTTTTCCTTCAGCCTTGCGCCGTGCGCGCCGCGAAAATCGATCTTGTCGAAGCTGCCGGTGATGGCATCGAAGCCGGTGGCATAGATGATGATGTCGAAGGCGTAGTCCCTGTCGCTGGTGCGGATGCCCTCGGGCGTGATCCTTTCGATCGGCGTCGCCTTCAGATCGACCAGCTCGACATTGTCGCGGTTGTAGACCTCGTAATAGAAGGTCTCGAGCGGCAGCCGCCGTGTGCCGAAGCCGTGGTTTGTCGGGATCAGCATCTCGGCAACCTGCGGGTTCTTCACGCGCTCACGGATCTTGCGCGCGACGAAGTCGCTGATCGTCGCATTTGCCTTGCGGTCAATCAGGATGTCCCTGAAGTTGCCCTGCCAGATGCCGAAGCCGCGCTCGCCATAGAGCTTCTCGTAGAACGCCTCGCGCTCGGCATCGCTCACCTCGAACGCGCCGCGCGGATCGGGCGTATGCACGAAGCAGGCGAAGGTCTCCTTGCAGCGCGCAAAGATCTCGGGATAGCCGGCCTTGATCTTGCCTTGCGTCTCGGCGTCGATCTTGCCGTTGTGCAGCGGCGCGGCCCAGTTGGCGGTGCGCTGGAACACGGTGAGGTGGCCGACCTCGCCGGCGATGGTCTGGATGGTCTGGATGCCGGTCGCGCCGGTGCCGATCACGGCGACGCGCTTGCCGGCGAAATCCACCTTCTGCTTGGGCCAGCGCGCGGTGTGGAAGGATTGGCCCTTGAATTCGTCGCGGCCCTCGATGCGCGGCAGGGTCGGCGTCGACAGCGGCCCGATCGCCGTGATCAGGAAACGGCACGTGTGGCGTGCGCCGCTCTCCAGCGTGACCAGCCAGCTTCGCGTCTCGTCCTGGTAGATCGCCGACGTGACGCGGCTCTCGAACTGGATGTCGCGGCGCAGATCGAACTTGTCGGCGACATAGTTGCAGTAGCGCAGGGTCTCGGGCTGGCCGGCGAAATGCTCCGACCATTCCCATTCCTCGAGCAGCTCCTTCGAGAACGAGTAGCCGTAGGAATAGCTTTCGGAATCGAAGCGCGCGCCGGGATAGCGGTTCCAGTACCAGGTGCCGCCGACGCCGGTGCCGGCCTCGAATACCCGCGTCTTCAGCCCAAGCTCGCGCAGCCGGTAAAGCTGGTACATGCCGGACAAGCCGGCGCCGATGATGATGACGTCGTAGTCCAGCGCAGCCGACTGGCTGTCGTCCCGGCGCGATGCGGCCACCTGTCGTTGCTCCCCGATTGGTTGATTGCCGCCAAGGCTAACCGGTCTTCCTGCCGCCGACAAACATCGAACAGCGGGGCAGCCATCGCGATTTGCAGGGTGCGCCAGCCCGTGCGCATTCCGCGCGGCGGACCGTTCGTTCCGCGGCTTTACTCGGCCGCGGGATTTCCTCTATCGTCGGCCCGACAAGACGATCGCCCGCCAAGCGGCGACGGAACCAGTGGGAGTGAAGCGATGGGAGAGGCGCTGCGCAGGCCGACGTCGATCAATGTCGGTGATCCCAAGCTCTACCAGGATGATACCTGGCGTCCGCTGTTCGCGCAGCTCCGCCGCGACGACCCCGTGCATCATTGCGAGGCCTCCGCCTACGGCCCGTACTGGTCGGTGACGCGGTACGACGACATTTTTGCGGTCGAGCTGGATCACGACAACTATTCGTCGGAAATCGGCGGCATTCAGGTGATCGATCAGCTCAAGGGCCAGGAACTCGCAAATTTCATCAGGATGGATCCGCCGGGCCATACGGCGCAGCGCCGCACGGTGGCCCCCATCGTGGCGCCGTCCAACCTCGCCAATTTCGAGCCGCTGATACGCAAGCGCACCTCGGCTGTGCTCGACGCGCTGCCGCGCAACGAGACGTTCGACTGGGTCGAGCTGGTCTCGACCAATCTCACCAATATGATGCTGGCGACCTTGTTCGATTTTCCCTGGGAAGATCGCATGAAGCTGACCTGGTGGTCCGATGTCGCGATCGCCAACGTTGAATCGCCCGACGCTGTCGTGCATTCGGAGCACGAGCGTTTCGAGGAGATGGTCAAGATGGGCGAGTATTTTCGCAGATTATGGGATGCGCGCGCCGACGCGCCGCCCACCTTCGACCTGATCTCGATGCTGGTGCATTCGGAGGCGACGCGAAACCTGCAACCGCGCGAATTCCTCGGCACGCTGGCGCTTCTGATCGTCGGCGGCAACGACACCACGCGCAACTCGATGTCTGCCGGGCTGATGGCGCTGTGTGAGAACCCCGAGCAGTTCGAGCTGGTCCGCGCGAGGCCGGAGCTGATCCCGAACCTGGTCTCCGAGACCATCCGCTACCATACGCCGGTGCTGCACATGCGCCGCACCGCGCGCCACGATGTCGAGCTCGCCGGCCGCCAGATCCGGAAGGGCGACAAGGTGGTGATGTGGTACATCTCCGGCAATCGCGACGAGGACAAGATCGAGCGGGCCGATGAATTCATCGTCGACCGCGCCAAGCCGCGCCAGCATCTTGCCTTCGGCGCCGGCATCCACCGCTGCGTCGGCGACCGCCTCGCCGAGCAGCAATTGCGCATCCTCTGGGAGGAAGTTCTGGCGCGCGATCTGCGTTTTGAGATGATGGGCCCGCCGCAAAGGCTCTATTCCAATTTCATCCGCGGTATACGAAGCTTGCCGGTGAGAATCGTCAATTGAGCCAGCCCACGCCGTCATCGCGAGGAGTGAAGCGACGAAGCAATCCACCTCGCAACGCGGGGAGGATGGATTGCTTCGCTTCGCTCGCAATGACGGGAGAATCGCCAGGAAACAAGAATGAAGAACGATCCCGTTGACGTCCTGATCATCGGCGCCGGCGCCTCCGGTGCCGCGATAGCCTGGAGCCTCGCCGACACCAAGATGCATATCCTCTGCCTCGATCAGGGTGGCTGGATGAACCCTGCCGAATATCCGAGCACCGGCCGCGACTGGGAGGCGAAATTCTACGGCGAGTGGTCGTCCAGCCCCAACGTCCGCAAGCGGCCGGAAGACTACCCGATCAATGACGACAATTCGCCGATCAAGGTCGTCAATTTCAACGCCGTCGGCGGCTCGACCGTGATGTACACCGCGCACTGGCCGCGGCTGCATCCGTCCGACTTCAAGGTGAAGACGCTCGACGGCGTCGCCGACGACTGGCCGATCGATTACGACGCGCTGACGCCGTTCTTCGAGGAGAACGATCGCATGATGGGCGTCTCGGGCCTGTCGGGCGATCCGCTGTCGCCGCTCAGCCATCCGCCGATGCCGCAGCAGCCGCTCGGGCTGTCAGGCCCGCTGATCGGCAAGGCCATGAACGAGCTCGGGTGGCACTGGTGGCCGTCGGACACGACCGTGGCGACGACGGATTACGAGGGCAGGGCCCGCTGCATCAATCTTGGCCACTGCACGCCGGCCTGCGCCCAGGGCGCCAAGGCCTCGACCGACATCACCTACTGGCCGCACGCGATCCGCGCCGGGGTCGAGCTCAAGACCCATTGCCGGGTGCGCGAGATCCTGACCAACGAGCAGGGCATGGCCTCCGGCGTCGTCTATTACGACAAGGACGGCGTCGAGCAATTCCAGCCCGCCGAGGTCGTCATCATCGCCTGCAACGGCGTCGGCACGCCGCGGCTGCTGCTCAACTCGGTGTCGGGAAGATTCCCGAACGGCCTCGCCAATTCATCCGGCCTGGTCGGCAAGAACCTGATGTTCCACCCCTACGCGCAGGTCTACGGCTACGTGAAGGAGCCGACCGACAGCAACCGCGCGCCGCCGACCTGCCTGTGGAGCAAGGAGTTCTACGACACGGACCTGTCGCGCGGCTTCGTCCGCGGCTACGGCATCCAGTTCGGCCGCGGCGCCGGACCGGTGTTCGAGGCGGTTGCGAGCGAGCAGAAGGGCATCCTGCCCTGGGGCAAGGATCATCACCGCGTGTTCCGCAAGCTCAACGGTCATCGCCTCGCGATGTCGGCGATCTGCGAGGATCTGCCGGAGGAGCACAACCGCGTCACGCTCGATCCGGTCCTGAAGGACAGCCACGGTATCCCGGCGCCGAAGATCGACTACACGATCAGCGCCAACAGCCGGAAGATGATGGACCACGGCCTGGCGCGCGGCCGGGAGATTCTCGAGGCCGCCGGCGCCACCGACATCTGCATCAACGATCCGATTCCCTGGGGCGGCTGGCATCTGCTCGGCACCGCGCGGATGGGGACCGATCCGGCACGCTCCGTGGTCAACGAATGGGGCCGCTCGCACGACGTGAAGAACCTGTTCATCGTCGACGGCAGCATCTTCGTCACCTCGGGTGGCGTCAACCCGACCTCCACCATCCAGGCCCTCGCGCTCTACATCGCCGACCAGATGAAGCAGCGCCTCGCCAACCTGTTCGACTGAGATCGCCAGAGACCGACATGTCCGATAGCAAACAACTGACCGCAGTCCAGCGCGCCGATCTCCGCACCGTCGCCGCGATGATCGTTCCCGAAAGCCTCGAGTACAAGGTGCCGGGAGCCGATGATGCCGTGATCCAGGCCGACATGCTGGCAACGCTCGGCCGGGACACCGCGCTTGTCGCGCAGGCGCTGGATCATCTGGCGCAGCTTGCGGGCAAGCCGCTCGCCGAGCTCGACGAGGCCGGGCGCGATGCGGTGGCGCTGGAGTTTCGCAAGCGTGGCGGCGCAGCTGCGGCCACGCTCGTCCGCGTCGTGCTGCAGTGCTACTACCGCGACGACCGCGTGCTGCGCTCGCTCGGGCTCGAGCTGCGCGCGCCGTTCCCGAAGGGCCATGTGCTGCCGGACGGCGACTGGTCGCTGCTCGATCCGGTCAGGGCGCGCGGCGGCACGCTGCGCGGGGCCTCGCGTTGAGGGGAGAGAGCGTGGGGCCAACTGATCGCAGCCGTGGAAGCACAGCATTCCGTCAAGGCACCGGGCCCGGTGCGACGCGCCGCGCGTTCTTGCTCGCGACCGCGGCCCTCCTCGTCACCAGCAAAGGCGTCAGCGCGCGGGTGGTCACCAAGGTGCTGCCATGGCGGCCCAACGAGGCCTATCCGGTCACCCCGGTCGTGCCGGGCGGCTATCTGTTCTTCACGGCGCGTGAAGCCGCCGTCGTCGAGGCCTTTGCCGAGCGTCTGATCCCGGCGGATGAGCTGGGTCCCGGCGCCAAACAGGCTGATGTGACGACGTTCATCGATCGCCAGCTCACTGGTCCTTATGGCGGACACGATTGGCTCTACATGGAAGGCCCGTTCTCGAAGAACCCGCTGCCGTCGCAGGGATTGCAATCGGAGCTGACGCCCAGGCAGCAATATCGGAGCGGCATTGCCGCACTGGAGGCCTACTGCAAGGCGACCTTCAACCGCGGCTTTGTCGAGCTCAATGCCGGCGAGCAGGACAAGTTGATCGCCGGGCTCGAGAAGGGCGAGGTCCAGCTACCGAACTTCTCCGGCAAGATGCTGTTCACCGCGATCTACACCAACACGGTCGAGGGCTTCTTCGCCGATCCGATCTATGGCGGCAACCGCGACATGGTCGGCTGGAAGCTCGTCGGCTTCCCCGGCGTGCGTTACGATTTCCGCGACGTCATCGACCGGCCCAACCAGGCCTACACCTTGCCACCGGTCAGCATGCAGGGTCGCCCGGCCTGGGGAGAGCGCTGATGGCCCGCCGTCTTCCGCGCAGGGATGTCGTCATCGTCGGGCTTGGCTGGACCGGCTCGATCGTCGCCTATGAACTGGCGCGTCTCGGGCTCGATGTCGTCGCGCTGGAGCGCGGGCCGTGGCGCGACACCGCCAGCGACTTCAACATCGGCACCGCGCCCGACGAGCTGCGCTATGCGGTGCGTCACGACATCTTCCTGCGTCCGAAGCAGGAAACGCTGACGATGCGCAACAACCCGTCGCAGACGGCGCTGCCGATCCGCAAATGGGGCAGCTTCCTGCCGGGCAATGGCGTCGGCGGCGCCGGGCTGCACTGGAACGGCCAGACCTGGCGCTTCCTGCCGGACGACTTCCGCATCCGCAGCCACATGATCGAGCGCTACGGCGCGGGCATCATGCCGGAGGGCAACCAGATCCAGGACTGGCCGGTCAGCTATGACGAGCTGGAGCCGCATTACGACCGCTTCGAGCAGGTCGCGGGAATCTCCGGAAAGGCCGGCAACATCAAGGGCAAGATCCAGCCCGGCGGCAATCCGTTCGAGGGCGCCCGTGCGCGTGAATACCCGACGCCGCCGCTGAAGCAGGGCTACGCGCAGTCGCTGTTCACCAAGGCCGCGACCGATATGGGCCTGCATCCGTTTCCGCGGCCGTCGGGGAATATCTCGGCGGCCTACACCAACCCATATGGCTGCAGCATGGCGCCGTGCACCTATTGCGGTTTCTGCGAATGGTTCGGCTGCGCCAATTACTCGAAATCGTCGCCGCAGACCTGCGTGCTGCCCGCACTGGTGCGCGAGCCGAGCTTCGAGGCCCGCACCGACTGCGAGGTGACCAAGGTCAATCTCAGCGCCGACGGCAAGATGGCGACCGGCGTGACCTATGTCGACGCCAGCGGCGAGGAGTGCGAGCAGCTCGGCGATCTCGTGCTGGTCTGCGCCTTCAGCCTGTTCAACGTCCGCCTGCTGCTGCTGTCCGGCATCGGCAAGCCGTATGACCCGGCAACCGGCGAGGGCGTCGTCGGGCGCAACTACGCCTATCAGACCGGCTCCGGCGCCTCCGCCTTTTTCGAGGATGCGAAGTTCAATCCGTTCGCGGCGGCAGGCTCGCTCGGCGTCGCGCTCGACGACTACAACAGCGACAATTTCGATCACGGCCCGCATGGCTTCGTCGGCGGCGCGTCGATCACCTCGGCCCACACCAACGGCCGGCCGATCCGCTACCACCCGGTCCCGCCGGGAACGCCGGCATGGGGCAGTGCCTGGAAGAAGGCCGTCAAGGACACCTATCAGCGCGTGACCTATGTCGGCGCGCAAGGCAGCGTCATGAGTTATCGCAACAACTATCTCGACCTCGATCCGACCTACAAGGATCCGCTCGGGCGGCCGTTGATGCGGATGACGTTCGACTACCAGCCGAACGAGCAGAAGATGGCGAACTGGATGGCCGAGCGCTGCCAGGAGATTGCCAAGGCGATGGGCGCCAACAGCACCAGGCTCAGCCGTCTCGGCGTGCCGTGGTCGGTGGTGCCCTACCAGACCACGCACAACACCGGCGGCGCGGTGATGGGATCCGATCCCAACACCAGCGTGCTCAATCGCTACCTGCAGTCCTGGGACGTTCCGAATGTGTTCGTGATGGGCGCGTCCGCCTTCCCGCAGAACGCCGGCTACAACCCGACCGGTACGGTCGGTGCGCTGACCTATTGGAGCCTGGAGGCGATCTTCAGATATCTGAAGTCGCCGGGCGCGCTGGTGCCGCGATGAGCGGAATGGCGCTGCGGCTGCGTCACCTGATCCTGCTGCTGCCGCTGTTCGGCGCCGGCGGTGCGGCCGCCGGTCCGGATAATTATGTCGACATCGCGCGCGGCAAGGCGCTAACCATCGCGGGTGACTGCGTCGCCTGCCACACCGCCCCGCGCGGACAGCCGTTCGCCGGCGGGCTCGCGCTGCAGACGCCGTTCGGCGAGATCATGGCGCCGAACATCACGGCCGACAACACCACCGGCATCGGAAGCTGGTCGGCCGATGATTTCGCGCGCGCGATGCAGGAGGGCCGGCGTCCCGACGGCAGTCATCTCTACCCGGCGTTCCCGTATCCCTACTACACCAAGGTCGAGCGCGGCGATCTCGACGCGATCTACGCCTATCTGCGGACGTTGCAGCCGGTCGAGAACCGGGTCGATCGCGACACCCTGCCGTTTCCGTTCAACGTTCGCCTCTTGATGAAGGGCTGGAATGCGCTGTTCTTCACATCAGGCGCATTCAAGCCGGATCCGGCGCGCTCGGCCGAGTTCAACCGCGGTGCCTATCTGGCCGAAGGTCTCGGCCATTGCGGCGCCTGCCACACGCCGTTCAACGCGTTCGGCGCCAGCCGCAACGACAAATATCTGGAGGGCAACCAGATCGACAATTGGACCGCGCCGAACATCACCGATGATCCGCGGGTCGGTCTCGGCAAATGGTCGGTCGAAGACATCGTGCAATACCTGAAGACCGGCCAGAACGGCTTCAGCCTCGCCAGCGGGCCGATGAAGGATGTGGTCGAGAATTCGACCTCCAAGATGCCGACATCGGATTTGAAGGCGATCGCCGTGTACCTCAAGCAGCGCGGCGCGGCGAGCGCGCCGACATCGACGCCGCTGGCGGCCGCCAATCCGCGCATGCAGGCGGGGGAAGCGATCTATGTCGACACCTGCGCGGCCTGCCATGTACGAAACGGTGAGGGCGTCGCGCATCTGTTTCCGAAGCTCGCCGGCAGTGCGGTTGCGATCCAACAGGATCCCGCAACGCTGATCCGGATCATCATCGCTGGCGGCCGGGCAGCGGCGACCGACGGCTTCCCGACCTCGCCGGCAATGCCGTCGCTTGGCTATCGCCTGACCGACAGCCAGGTCGCCGCCGTCGTCACCTATGTCCGCAATTCCTGGGGCAACGCGGCCGCACCGGTGACGGAGGAGACCGTCAAGGCCCGGCGGGCGCGGATCACCGGTGCAGCGGCGGGGGACTGACGCCGTCGCAGGCCCGGGCGTAACCACTTGCGGCGGCGGGAGCCGGTCACCATCTGAGGGGACCAAAGGATTCTCGCCATGCTGGATTTTACCTCAGATACCGCGGCTGACACGCCGTCAGCGGCGACGGCCGATGCTGCCCGGCAAGATGACCGGGCGTTGCTGGACGCCTATTCCAATGCCGTGATCGACGTCACCGAGCGCGTCGGGCCCGCCGTGGTCCGGGTCGAGACCGGTCCGAAGGTGCGGAGCGCCCGCGAGCGCGGCGGGCTCGGCTCGGGCATCGTGATCTCGCCCGACGGCTTCGTGCTGACCAACAGCCATGTGGTCGGATCATCGAAGGAGATCCGTCTGCGCGACACCGAGGGCTTCGTCACCGATGCCCATGTGCTCGGCGTCGATCCCGACACCGACCTCGCGCTGTTGCGGGCCGATGGCGCGCGCGATCTGCCCTATGCCTCGCTCGGCAACTCCAAGTCCTTGCGGCGCGGCCAGCTCGTGGTTGCGATCGGTAATCCGCTCGGCTTCGAATCGACAGTCACCGCCGGCGTGGTGTCGGCGCTGGGCCGCTCGATCCGCTCGGTCAGCGGGCGCACCATCGAGGACGTGATCCAGACCGACGCCGCGCTCAATCCCGGCAATTCCGGCGGGCCGCTGGTGTCGTCGAGCGGCGAGGTGATCGGCATCAACACCGCGATCATCAACGGCGCGCAGGGCATCTGCTTTGCGGTCGCCAGCAACACCGCGCAGTTCGTGCTGTCGGAGATCATCCGCCACGGCTATGTCCGCCGCGCCTATATCGGCGTCGCCGGGCAAACCGCGCCGGTGCCGCGGCGGCATGCGGTGCTCGCCGGCGTCGAGAACAAGATGGGTGCGCTGTTGATGCAGATCGAGCCGGACAGCCCGGCCGCGCGCGCCAGCCTGTTGCCCGGCGACGTCGTGATCAGGCTCGACGGCGTCGAGATCCACGGTGTCGACGACCTGATCCGCGCGCTCGATCACAGCCGGATCGACCGGACCCTGTCGATGGACGTGCTCCGCCTCGGCCGCGTGCGCGCGATCGACATCCACCCGATCGGGAGGAAGCCTGCGAAGCAGTGAGGATTATCCTGTCCGCATGCGAGAGCTGCACCCTCTCCCGTCATGTCCGCCGTAGCCGTGGCGAAGGCGGATGTGGGAGAGGGTCGCTTCGCGCAGCGAAGCGGGGTGAGGGGCCTCTATCCACGATCTCATCTGTGGAGAGAACCCCTCACCCGACGCTTCGCGCCACCTTCTCCCACACCGACATCCCGCTAGAGCTTGATCCCTGTCAAAAATGCGCACGTCAGATGAGCTTAGAAGAGGCAAACTTCACAGAAGTTGCGGGAGGTCCCGATGTCGCACTTCGTCATTTGCTTCATGAAAGATGTGCTCGGCGAGAACGGTCGGCAGGCCGAGATTTGCCAGAGGATCCTTGAGATCGACGCTCCGACCGAGGGTGAGGCCGAGGAGATCGCCAAGAAGCGATTCTGCGAAGCGGAAAGGCTTTGCGAATGGTCGCTGCATGCCGACCGCATTCAGGTCAAGTCTGCTGACTTTCCGTCGTAGAGGGGGTCGCAGAGCTTCAGGACTTGCCGGGCTGTCCCCCAGCCACGCGGTTGTTGGTTTGGTCTGCTCTCTGGCGGGAGCACCGTAGTCATACGGCTGCGCTTCGGCGCGCCGCAGCGCTAACCTTGGAGCTCTTCCGCCACGGTGGTCGCCCACGCGCATGCCTATGCACGACGTTGAACGATACCGGCAGAAAGCCGCCGAATGTGAAGACGAGGCGGCCAAGGCCACGTCCGCGAGCGCGAGGGAAGCTTGGCTGCAGGCTGCCGAGGAATGGAGGAAGCTCGCACAAGCGGCAGAGGAAAAGCCAGCCGGTGCTAAAGCCGTGTCCAACCCTGCGTCGCAAAGCACCAGTCACGATCCGTCATGATCAGGAGGTAGCAAGTAGCCCGCATGAGCGAAGCGATATGCGGGATTGATCTTGCGCGTTGCATGTCGACCCCGGATGTCGCTTCGCTCATCCGGGCTACGCTTGCTGAGGCGATCATGGTTGCCGCGCGCACTCTAAAGCAGGAGAAGTCACGAAGTCAGGCTGCGCATGGCGACTAGCATCAGCGCCGCACGCAGCTCGGCCGCTTTGCGCCACAGGTTCGGATTGCCCTGCCATGACGGCGGCTCCCCCTGGTTACGATGCCCCGGGTCCTGAAAGCTGCTGCCGATCCACCGCGACGAAGTCAATCGCAGAATGCGGGGTCGACATCTCGGCGCGGCGGGTTATCGTTCCTGCACTGGAGATCATCGAGCAAGCGAGGGCAATTACGACTACGCCTTCACGCGCCGCTCGGCGACTCGATCGCTCTCGTAGTTCACCGGCTGGACCCAACGACCTACGCAGGTTTCCCGAACGTAGTCGCCCGGGATAGCCCGCCCGGCAAAAGCCGGGCGGAAGGGAGCCACATTTCATGCCCGAGACATTGGCGTTCACCCGGCGGCCTTCATTGGTTGTCGGGTTTGCCTGCGGGTTCTGACGGCTGATCTTCGTACCACCGCAGCGAGGCAGCCGCATAAGCCTCCATCCGCGGAGTCCATTTCAACGCGTTGCGTCGCGCCCAGTCCCACGCGGCGCGTTCACGCGCGATCTGTTCGGTGGATCGGTTGCGGCTCTTGATGTGGCCCAGCTCATGCATCGCGACCGCATAGGCAATCTCCGACGTAATGCACGGCGTGCGAATGAACTCCAGCTCACCGCTCAGCGCAAGCGCCTTTAATGGATTGTCGCACCATTGGACATCGACCTCTTCGTCGGCGCACAGCTTCAGGAAATGCCTCTTGAGATCGGTGATGACCAAATTCGCCTTAACATTAAGTGGCGGATTGGCAGCACAACGCAGCGGTCACGCGACAAGTGTGCCCGAGATGTTCCAGTCGGATTCGCGAGCTTCTAGGGCAAACCGCAGGATCGCCCTGCAAGCCGGGCATTGATACGTGTTGCCGGTTGGCCCGGCGGCAATCAGTTCTCGTTCTATATCGCACGCCATGCACTTGGGCGGACCCAATTGTTGCAGCCGCTCCGGTAAGAAGATCAGCATCGCGGTTCTCCAAAGGCTTGGTGAGGCGCGTCGGCACGTAGCCGCTCGCAACAGATTTGGAGTAATTTTTGGACCGCCTCTTGTGCCGCAAGAAGGGCATCCGCCTCGGCGCGAGCCGTCGGGTCGGCAAGACCATTTCGCAAACGTTTGATCTTGTTGAAATGAACCTGACCATCGTCTGTTCTGCTCTCGACAAACTTCAGTTGGTCCGGATGGTGGCTCAGCTTGTCGAGTTGAACGCGCAGCAGTCCGACATCGCTGTCCTCTAGGAGATCAAGAAAATGATCGATATTCGCGCGAGCTATGTACCTGTCCATCACGCTATCTGACGCAACACAATTGCTAGTTCTGCGGAGAAACTAGCGAACCTCCTTGCTCGACTTCGTTGCGCTAGCGCAAGCAAAACTGAAAAATGCTGCAGGTGAGATCAGTTTGCAACTGCACAGCGGCCAAGCCATTGCTGAGACCAGAGAAGGAAGAGGCCGCCGGCGAGGCGGCCTCTTTCGGGCGACTGCTAGTAAGGGGGTTATCCCAACAGCCGCCCTTGTTGCGCTCCAAATCCGGGTCCCGCCCCGCGCGGCAACCCATTCCGCAACTGAACGAACCCTAATGGTCCCCTTCCACCTCATTCGTTGCGCTACATCAAATACCGTAGGACTACGGGACCGCATTTGGTCGATGTGAACACGATCGTCGAGCCGACTCGTCCGAAGGGCTGACACGCTACTCCATGACCGCGTGGTTCGAGCCGCCGTCTTAGATTGATCCAAGTCAGAACCTCCGCACGTGCTCGGCGGTAGCCTTTTTTGGTCATCGCGAGAACTGGAGGCGAACCATGCAGTTTCCAACGATAGGTGATGTGTTTCTTGTGACGATGATCACGGCTGTGGTCATGCTGATCGAGATCGGGGTTTTCGTAAGTCTTGGGCTGGTCTGAGCCGTCGCGCGATAGATGGCCGGTTAGATCGATGTCGCGATGAACATATGCACGGTCCACGGTGAAGTCGATTTTCGCTCGATCGATCCGGCTGCAAAAATAATCTCAACTGGCGTGGCGACTTTTGATTACGAGTTTGCCGTCCGTGGCGCGAACCTAAAGACAAGAACGGAAAACGGGCACGTTGTAAGCAGAAATCGCGAGCCTTTGTCGCAGGCGGGGGCAACTAGCCGATAATCTCGGCCAAGTGGTGGACCCGGTAAGCACCGCTTCTCGCGCGGGACGCCGCGCGCCGATACCTGCGGTGCCTCGTTGCCCCCCCCAAAAGGAGGGTTCTCTTTCCAAAAAAGGAACTTGCGGCGGTCGTGAGCGGTACTACAATTTTCTTTAACGGCAGGGATGAAGCTGGGCAAAGATTGCGATGCCTGACTGGATTGCACGCGCGAACATCGAGCACTTCAAGAAGTTGCTCGAGACGGAGACGGACCCAGAAAGGCGCCGTGTCATAGAGCGCGAACTGGCCGAGGAAGAACGGAAGCTCGCAGCTCTACTCAAGAAACAGGATGTGAAAAAAGAGGGCTAAAGCGGCCGCTCCAGTCACGCCAGTGGGTTGGGTACGCGTCGACAGGCTCCTTCGTCATTGATCTGACCCAACCACGCAGAACACGTCGGCACGGAAAAATGAGCGCGTGCGTACCCTCCTAGTCAAGGACAGCAAGTTCAAGGTCCGGACCAAACGGTGCCGTCGCTATTGGTCGCCACTCCAACGCATCAAGTAAGTCCGCACGAGCGGTTTTGATCGTCATCAATTGCTCCATCGGCGCGCGGTTACTCTCACGCCAACGCCGCAAAACAATTATGGTTCGATTTATAGCTGGGGCAACCCGATCAGAAAATTCGGCTCGTTTGCTTAGGGAATTTCCCGGAGCGAAACCGATTCGCCTGTGCCAGCTTCTTGCCTGCTCACCAGCCCGGCAAACCCTGTGTTCCCCGCACCGACGATCGCCGGACCTCGCCAAAGCGTCCTCATAGCCTACGTATACATACGTAGTTCCACGGGCCGTCAGCCCGTCACATATTGATGGCATGGCTCGCCCGATCATCTTCAAGTGTCCAAGTACCGGCATGAATGTCCAGCATTGGCTCGCCGCTCCGGCCGATACGTCGGATCGCATGTACCAATCATTCGTCTGCGCAGCCTGCGCAAAACTGCATTTTCTCGATAGCTCGACTGGCAAGTTGCTGGGCGAAGCGACGAAACCGCTTTCTGGATAGAGAGTTGAGCATGCAGCGCTTTATCGAAGAGCAGAACATCGCCCACTTCGAGCGCCTGCTGTTTGAGCAGTCCTGCGAGAAATCGCATGCTATCATCCGCGAGCAGTTGTTGGTGTCGAAACGCAGGCTGGCAATCCTATTGGCTGGCTCGACAGGGGTGCAGTCGACTCCGCAAATCATGCGGGAGCGCGCATTCCCGCATCCCGTGCCAAAACTGACCAGCCGCTTTCAACGTGAGTTTGAAACGGCGGTTACGCCGCTGTTGCTGGTTGATCCTCGTCCGGGCCTGCACATCGTCGAGTCAAACCATGCGTATGCCGCAGCGACCATGATTGATCCCAGCAAGGTTGCCGGGGAGAAGATGTTTGACGTGTTTCCCGATAATCCCGACGATCCGCTGGCCGACGGAGTTGCGAACCTGTTTGCCTCCCTCCGCACTGTTGCCCAAACTGGTCAACCGCATGCTATGGCAATCCAACGCTACGACGTGCGAAGCCCGAACGGCGGGTTCGTCGAACGCTACTGGCAGCCTCTTAATAGCCCCGTGCTGAACGAAGCGGGCGATCTAGCTTTCATTCTGCATCGGGTCGTCGATGTCACTGCGCTGCACGTGCATCGAGTATCCGAGAGCTAAAATGGCTTCTGCTTGATCTCGGTCAACAAATGAGGGGAAGGCGCTGGTAGATGGAGATGTGCGTTTACCCCCAAACCCAAACGCATCCCCAAGTGAGCCGCCAAGGAGCCCCCTCGGCGGCTCATTTTTGGTCGCCTGGTACGGCAAACGCAACGACGCCGTCCAAGTGTTCCGGTAGCGCTTGGACGATGATCAGTAACTAGCCCGGCCATGGGCCGGTTGCATTAGTTGGCCGCCCCGTCGATACACTGCTCAGTCCGGGTATCTTCCGCTGCTTACCGAGGCACCGGAATGCGATCCATTTGGCGTGATCGCTGTTCACCACCAGTACGGCCACCGCCACCCCTCATAGAGGACCCAAGACGACACCAGGGGCGGCCCGTATGGATCGACCCGGTCGTCTTCAGGGCGATAGCGATATCGTGGAACAATATAATAATCCCACGGAGTCGGCCTTATCACCGGCGTCGGGATAACGACCCTCGTTCGTTCATGAACGACTTGTGCCTTCCGCGTCCGGGCTTCAGCACCGGACGTCCCGAGGTTACACAGCACCAGGGCCGCTCCGAGAGCGCATGCGACGGTCATCATCTTCATTTTCATGGATCGGCCTCCTAGCATCAGAGTGCAAAAGGACTCAACGCAAGGCAAGCTAATTCGCTCTTCGCGACGGACGCCTACGCTGTCGGGCTGGGTGTTCGCAAGAATTCGGAATAATAGAAGATATCGCTGAGTTGCCCGACGTGTCAAGCTGCTTGTCCGAGGGCCGGCGGCGGCCCTGCTACTTTGCATGGGGTTGTTTTCGATATTTTGGCGGCGGTCATCCGGCGCGGACTATATCCGCGCGACCTTCACCGACAAGGGAGGGGAGGAGCCAGCGGCTTACCGCAGCGCCGCCAGCAGCTCGTCGGGCTGCTCGACCATCATCATGTGGCCGGCCCCCGGCAGCACCACGATGCGCGCATTCGGCGTTGCGGCGGCGAGCGTCTTGCCGGCCTTCGCTGGCGTCATCATGTCGCGTTCGCCGAGGACGAAGGTCGCAGGCACCTTGACCGCGGCCGCGGCGGTCAGTGCGTTCTGATAGGCGTTGCAGGCGTTGAGGTCGTTGTACAGCACGCCGGGCTTGGCCTCCTGCAGCACGCGCTGCGCGCCCTGATGCATCCAGAGGCCGGGCGCAAGGCTGCCGCCGAGCTCGGCCTTGAAGCCGAGGCCCCAGATCGAGACCATGTCGATCGCCGCTGTGTCATTGGCCTCGGCGGCCTTCAGGAGGTCAGGGCCGACCGTCATGGTCGCAGCGGTGCCGATCAGGGCGAGGCCGGAGACCTTGTCCGGATGCCGCGCCGAGGTCTCGATCGCGATCAGCGAGCCCATCGAATGGCCGATCAGTCGCGCCTTCGCTGCGCCGGCCGCCGTGATCAGCGCCGCGGTCCAGTCGGCCATCTCGGCGATGGTCGCAAGCGGCTTGCCGGCGGAGCGGCCGTGGCCCGGCAGGTCCGGCGCCAGCACGGAATAGCCGTGATGGGCGAACCAGCGGCTGTGCAGCGCCCAGGTCGAGCTGTCGAAGCCGGCGCCGTGGATCATCACCACAGCCGGCAGCGAGGGATCGAACGGCTTGCCGCCGGTGGCGATGAAGGTGTCTGACCCGTTGACGGAAAGCTGCATGGGCTCAAGTCCTTTGCGAGGCGCGCAGCGCCTGGCCGAGATCGTCGATGATATCCTCAGCGGTTTCGATGCCGACCGACAGCCGCACCAGCTCCTCGCCGATGCCGGCGGCCTTGAGCTGCTCGGTATCCATCTGCTGGTGCGTGGTACTGGCGGGATGGATCACCAGCGTCTTGGCGTCGCCGACATTGGCGAGATGGCTGATCAGCTTCAGGGACTCGATGAACTTCTTGCCGGCGGCGCGGCCGCCCTTGATGCCGAAGCTGACGATTGAGCCGGCGCCGCGCGGCAGCAGCTGCTTCGCCAGCGCGTAGTCCGGATGCGTCTCCAGCGACGGATGCAGCACCCAATCGACCGCCTTGTTCGCGGTCAGAGCGTCCAGCACCGCATGGGTGTTGCTGACGTGGCGGTCCATGCGGACGCCGAGCGTCTCGATGCCCTGCAGCAGCTGGAAGGCGTTGGTCGGCGACAGGCAGGCGCCGAAATCGCGCAGGCCCTCGGTGCGGGCGCGCATGATGAAGGCGGCCTTGCCGAACTGCTCGTCGAAGACGATGCCGTGATAGCCGGCATAGGGCTCGGTGAGCTGCGGGAATTTGCCGGAGGCGCGCCAGTCGAACCGGCCGCCGTCGACGATGACCCCGCCGATCGCGATGCCGTGGCCGCCCATCCATTTGGTCGCCGAGTTCATCGTGATGTCGGCGCCGAGTTCGATCGGCTGGCTCAGATAGGGCGTCGCGAAGGTGTTGTCGATCAGCAGCGGGATCTTCGCGTCATGCGCGATTTGTGCCACCGCCGGGATATCGAGCACTTCGAGGCCGGGATTGCCGATGGTCTCGCCGATCACGAGCCGCGTATTCGGCTTGATCGCGGCGCGGAATTCGTCGAGCGCACGGGGCTTCACGAAGGTCGTGGTGATGCCGAAGCGCGGCAGCGTGTGCGCCAAGAGGTTGATGGTGCCGCCATAGAGCGAGGCGGAGGCGACGATGTGGTCGCCGGCATTGAGCAGAGTTGCGATGGCGAGATGCATCGCGGCCATGCCGCTTGCGGCGCAGATCGCGCCGACGCCGCATTCGAGAGCCGCAATGCGCTCTTCCAGAACCGCAGTCGTCGGATTCGAGATGCGGGTGTAGATATGGCCGGCACGTTCCAGGTTGAACAGCGCAGCCGCATGATCGGCATCCTGGAAGACGTAGGACGTGGTTTGATAGATTGGAACCGCGCGTGCGCCGGTCGCGGGATCGGGGCGCTGGCCGGCGTGCAGGCTCAGGGTTTCGAAGGCAGGCGGCTTGGGTGCGGGCATGCGAAGCTCGTCAGGTCAGTCGATCGGAGTGATCGGTGCGTTGGTTTAGACGTGAACTGCGGTGCGAACGCGGCCGACATTGCCGAACACGCGCAGATAGCGTTCGACCTCGGACGGAATGCCGGTCGCCTTCTCCGGATTGTCGGAGAGTTTCACGGCCGGTCGTCCGTCGACCGACGTCACCTTGCAGACGATCGAGATCGGATCGAGTTCCGCGGTGCCATCAGGCGCGCAGCCGACGAAGTCGTTGGTGAGGTTGGTGCCCCAACCGAAGCTGACGCGCACGCGGCCCTTGAAGTGATGGAACGTCTCCTCGATCGAGCCGACATCCATCGCGTCGGAGAACACCAGCAGCTTCTCCTTGGGATCGCGGCCCTTCTGCTTCCACCACTTGATGATCTCTTCGCCGGCGGTGATCGGCGGCGCGCTGTCGGGACGAAAGCCGGTCCAGTCGGCGACCCATTCCGGCGCGTCGCGCAGGAACGGCTTGGTGCCGAACGCATCGGGCAGCGCGATCAGCAGGTTGCCGCCATAGGCGTGGCGCCATTGGTCGAGGATGCGATAGGGCGCCCAGCGCAGCTCCTGGTCGTCGTTGGCGAGCGCGGCGGCGACCATCGGCAGCTCGTGCGCGTTGGTGCCGATCGCCTCGAGGTCGTTGTCCATCGCGAGCAGCACGTTCGACGTTCCGGTGAAGGACGGGCCGAGGCCTTCCTTCACCGCCTCGACGCACCAGCGCTGCCACAGGAAGCCGTGGCGGCGACGCGTGCCGAAATCGGACAGCCGCAATCCGTCCAGCTTGCGCAGCCGCTCGACCTTGGCCCACAGCTTGGCCTTGGCGCGGGCGTAGAGCACGTCGAGCGCGAAGCGGCCGTAGGTCTTGGTCGCGGCGCGCGAGCGCAGCTCGTTGAGGATCGCCAGCGCCGGGATCTCCCACATCGTGGTGTGGGTCCACGGCCCGTGGAAATGCAGCTCGTACTGGCCGTCGACCTTGTGCAGCTCGTATTCGGGCAGGCGGAAGGTCGAGAGCCAGTTGATGAAATCGGGCGAGAACATCTGCGTCTTGCCGTAGAACGTGTTGCCGGCGAGCCAGATCAGTTCCTTCTTGCTGAAGCGGATGGTGCGGGCGTGGTCGAGCTGGGCGCGCAGCTCGCCCTCGTCGATGACCTCGGCAAGCCGGATATGGGTGGAGCGGTTGATCACCGAAAAGGTCGTGCGCGTTTCCGGATAGCTTTCCCGGATCATCTGCTGCATCAACAGCTTGTAGAAATCGGTATCCAGCAGGCTGCGCACGATCGGGTCGAGCCGCCAGCCGTGGTTGTAGGTCCGGGTCGCGATGTCTGTCACGGTCATGCGGGAACCTTAGCCTGCCCCGCGCCGCCCGCCCAGTGGGTATCGGGCGGAACATGGCAGGTCAGCGCGCTATGGTCTGCCGTATACGGCCGACCGTGGCGGCGACATTGGTCCAGGCCGGCCTGCCCGGGGCAAATTGCTGCCGCAGGAAGGAGGCGAGCTCGGCGACCTGGCCGTCGCTCATGCTGTCCTTGAAGGCCGGCATGTAGCCGAGATCGGTCACGGCCGGCTTGGCAATGCCGTGCAGGATCACCTGGATCAGGTTGTCGGGGACGTCGCTGTGCAGATTGCTGTTCAACGCCAGCGACGGCCGGCTGCCGAACAGCGGCGGGCCGCCGACCTCGTGGCAGACCGCGCAGGCGCCTTGATAGATCCGCGCGCCTGCCGAGGCGGCCGTGGTGACGGCGGTGGCGGTTTCGAGCTTGGCAGCCAGCGCATCGTGCGCGGGCCGATCGGTGGTCTCGTTGAACGAGGCGAGGTAGACCGCCATCGCGCGGATGTCCTGATCGGGCAGTGCGGCGAGCTCCCGCACGACCGGCGCCATCGGCCCCGCGGCAACGCCGTGCAGGCGGGACTCGCCGGTGCGCAAATAGGCGTACAGCTCATCCTCGTTCCAAGGGATCGGCGCCTTCGAAAGCGACGTCAGCGCCGGCGCCTCCCAGTCCTCGGCGAAGCCGCCGGCGAGATAGGCACGTTGCTGCTCGGCGCCGAGCGCATTGCGCGGCGAGTGACACGCGCTGCAATGGCCGAGCCCTTCGATCAGATAGGCGCCGCGATTCCATATGTCGGACTTCGACGGATCGGGTTGGAATGTGCTGGGCCGGTGGAACAGCGCATTCCATCCAGCGAGCAGTGGCCGCAGGTTGAACGGAAAGGCCAGTGCGTTCGGCGGCCTCGCGGCACGCACCGGCGCCTGCGCCATCAGATAAGCATAGAGCGATTGCAGGTCGGCATCACTCGTCTTGGCAAAATGCGTGTACGGGAACGCCGGATAGAGATGGCGCCCGTCGCGATGAATGCCTTCGCGCATCGCGCGCTCGAACGCGGGATAGGACCAGGCGCCGATGCCAGTGTCGACGTCTGGCGTGATGTTGGTCGTATAGATCGTGCCGAACGGCGTCTCGAGCGGCCGGCCGCCGGCATTCGCGATGCCGTGCTCCGACGTGTGGCAGACGGCGCAAGCGCCGAGCGCCGCGAGCTCCTTGCCGCGCGCGATCGTTGCAGTGGAATAGACCGAGGCATCCGGCCGCGCGATCGGCGCAATCGCGCGCCACGGCAAGACGGCCGCGCCGATCCCGATCGCCGCGGCGCAGATCGCGACAATGCCGGCGAGCACCCCGCCGCGTTTCGCAAACGGATTTTGCCACCTGTTGAGGTTGGCCGGCGGCGCAGGTGAGGGAAGCGCCGCGGCCGCAACGGGCGGCTCGCCGCGCAATCCCTTCAAAATGCGTTCCGGCGTGAACGGCGGCTCGCGGAAGCGCACGCCGGTCGCATCATAGATCGCATTGGCGATCGCAGCGGCACTCGGCACCGAGGCGGACTCGCCGACGCCGAGCGGCGGCTGGTCCTGTCGCGGCAACATCAGGACGTCGATCGCAGGCAGGTCGGGGAATTTGATGATGGGATAGGCACCCCATTCCCGCGCCGCCACCGCGCCGCGCTCGAAGGACACTTCCTCCATCAACGCGCGGCTGGTCGACTGGATCACGTTGCCTTCGATCTGGTGCCGCACGCCCTCCGGATTGATCATCAGTCCGGAGTCCTGGCCGGCGACGACGCGGGTCACGCTGACGTCGCCGGTTGCCTTGTTGACGGCGACGTCGGCAATCCAGGCTGACCATGCCGCGCCGTAGCCGGGAAACTTGCTGTGCACGTAGAGCGCATAGGCAAAGCCGCGGCCGCGCACGACGTCGCCCTCCGCCCCGGGCTCCTGCCGCACCGGGCGCGGCGTCCAGCCGGCGCGCTCGGCCACCGCGTTGACGAGATCGATCGCGCGCTTGTCCTTCAGGTAACGCAGCCGGTATTCGATCGGATCGACCTCGGCCTCGGCGGCCAGCTCGTCGATATAGGATTCATGCGCGAACGTGTTGGGCAGCGCCGAGACGCCGCGAAGCCAGGAGGCGCGCACGATCGGCGGCATGTCGTTGGCGACCACGCGCAGGTTCTCGTAGTCGTAGGGCGGGATCGCGGTGCGGTCGCCCATCTCGAACACGGCCGCTTCAGGTGCGATCCGCCCGGTGAGCAATAGCGCCAAGGTCGGTGCACCGTTGGAGGGATAGCGCGTGGCGAAGTCGTAACCGGCGACGCTGCCGTCGGCATTGAGCCCGCCATTGACGTCCATCAGCTGCGCGGTGCCCTTCGGCTCCCAGGCGTGTTCCTGCTCGCGGGTGAGCTGGACGCGCACCGGGCGGCCGACGGCGCGCGACAGCAGCAGCGCATCGGCGGAGACGTCGTCGGCGCAGTTGCGGCCGTAGCAGCCGGCGGCCTCCATCCGGATCACGTCGATCTCGGATTCCGGCCGCTGGATCAGCAGCGCCAGATCGCCGCGCAGGATGTGCGGGTTCTGGGTGCCGGACCACACCCGGATCGCGCCGTCGCTGTAATCGGCGACCGCGCAGGACGGGCCGATCGAACCGTGCATCTGGTAGGGCCAGACATAGGTCCGCTGCATCGGCCTGGCCGCCGCCTTGATCGCGGCATCGACGTCGCCTCTGTCGATCAGCTGGCGCGGTGTCGAAGGATTGGCGCGCAGCGCCTGCTCGATGTCGGAGAGGTTGGTCAGAACAGGTCCCGGCTTCCAGCTCACCTCGAGCTGCGCGGCGGCCTTGATCGCGTTCTCCTCGCGCTCGGCGACAACGCCGACGAAATCGCCGATCCGCACCACCGCAACGAGGCCGGGGATATCGCGCACCGAAGCTTCATCGACCGCGATCAGGCTGGTGCCGACGAACGGCCCGGCATCGACGCCGGCGTAAGGGGGACGGACGACGCGGCCGTGCAGCATGCCGGGCACGCGCACATCGTGCACGTAGACGAGTTCGCCGGTGGCCTTGGCCGGCAGGTCGACGCGCGGCACCGACTTGCCGACGACGGAATAGGCGCTGACGGCCTTGACTGCAACGTCGTCGGCGAGCTCGAGCCGGATGGTCTCATCCGCGATCAGCTCGCCATAGCTGACGCTGCGGTTGTCGTGGCCGCGGATCAGGCCGTCCTCGATCGTGAGCTCATCGGCGGGCAGTTCGAGCCGCTCCGCCGCGCGCGCGAGCAAAAAGTGCCGCGCCTGCGCGGCGGCCTTGCGCAGCGGAACGGCAGTGATCTGGATGGTCTCGCTTGCGATCGTCGCGCCCTGGTTCGGCACCACGGCGGTATCGCCGAGGATCACGACGACGCGGGCAAAGGAGACGTCGAGCTCTTCGGCGACGATCTGTCCGAGCGCGGTGCGGACGCCGGTGCCGAGATCGACATGGCCGTTATAGGCGTTGACGGAACCGTCTGATGTGATGGTGATGAAAGTCTCGAACGCGCCTTCCGCGCCGAGCACCGCGGGGCGAACGACCGACAGCGAGCCGCGCTTGCGTTGCTCCGAACCGGTCATCAATCGCGCGCCTCGAGCGCGTGGCCGGCAGCACGCATTGCCGCGCGGATGATTTCGATGTGCGCACCACAGCGGCAGAGATTGTAGCGCAGCGCTTCCAGCACCTCATGCTCGGACGGATTGGGATTGCGCGTCAGCAGCGCCTTGGTGGTGATGATCATGCCGTTGAGGCAATAGCCGCACTGCGCGGCCTGTTCGCGAATGAAGGCATCCTGCACCGGATCGGGATGCTCGCGGCTGCCGAGCCCTTCGAGTGTGACGATGTCGCGCCCCGTGCAGCCTTCGATCGGAATCACGCAGGCGCGCGCGGCAACGCCGTCGATCAGCACCGCGCAGGCGCCGCACTCGCCGAGCCCGCAGCCATATTTCGGTCCGTTCAATGCGAGATCGTTGCGCAGCACGTAAAGCAATGCGGTGTCGGGAGCGGCGTCGACATCATGATTCCTGCCGTTCACGGTCAGGCGCATTGCCCTGGTTCTCCCCTCGATGTTTGCGCTGCAGCGTCAGCGTCAAATCCGCCAATGAGGATAACGTTTGTATACAAACGTGCAAGCGGCGGCATGCCGCGCTGCAGCGAGTGCACGCTTTATGAACAGGGTGCGCAAGCGAATGGCAGTGTTTGATCGCAAAGCCCGCTTGACAGGCCTCGGGCTCGCGCGCAGGATCATTCGTATACGAACGATATAGGCAGGGAGGCGGAAGCGCAGTATGATCGACCGCCGCCACAAGTCCAGGCTTGGTCACGATGGCTGACACAATGACCGTCGCCGCCGGCGACAAGATCCGCTGCGATGCCTGTCCGGTGATGTGCTACATCAAGCCGGGCGCGGCCGGCGCGTGCGACCGTTATGCCAATCACGACGGCACGCTGGCGCGCGTCGATCCGCATGTCGTGCTCGAGCGCACGGTCTCGCATGGCGGCAAGCTGGTGCCGTTCCAGGCGAGCGGCGACTGGGACGGCAAGATCGTCCGTCATCCCGAACTGTTCGTCACCGCGATCGGCGCCGGAACCACCTATCCGGACTACAAGCCCGCGCCCTTCATCGTGTCGTCGGAAGTCGACGGCGTCGACATGGTCACCGTGGTGACCGAGGGTATTTTCTCCTATTGCGGCGTCAAGCTGAAGATCGACACCGACCGCTATCTCGGTCCCGAGACCGCGATCGTCCGCGCGGAGGGCGAAGCGGTCGGCCATGTCACGACCAGCGAATATGGTTCGCAGATGCTCTCGCTCGGCGGCGTGCACCATCTGACCGGCGGCTCGAAGAAGGAAGGCCGCGTCACCTGCGACACGCTGATGGATCTCTCCAACTGCAAGGCGGTGGAGTTGACCATCGATGGCGGCGCCACCGTGGTGGTGCAGGCGGGCAAGCCGCCGATCGTCAACGGCATGGCGGAAGAGCGGATGCGGGTCGGCTGCGGCTCGGCGACCATCGGCATGTTCGCCAAGCAGTGGCACGGCAGGGTCGATGAAGTCGTGGTGGTCGACGACCACATCACCGGGGTGCTCAGCGAGCACCAGGCCGGCAAGCTGCTCGACATCGCCGACACCGGTATCAAGATGAAGGGGCGCCGTTCGACGCCGGGCCGCTATTTCCAGGTCGCCGATCCCGGCACGGGATGGGGCGGCACCAACATCTCCGATCCGCTGTCGATCCTGGGTCCCTTCAATGCCAAGGAAGCGAGGCCGGGGCTCACCATGCTGATGGTCTCAACCACCGGCGAGCATGCTTCTTATTACGTGCTCGACGAGGCGCTGAAGCCGATCGAGACCGAGATGCCGGCGGACCTGAAATTCTCGGTCGAGCGCATCCAGGAGAATTGCGAGCCGGCGCTGTGCACCGTGCTGTTCATGGGCGGCGCCGGCGGCTCGCTGCGCGCCGGCGTCACCGACAATCCGGTGCGGCTGACCCGCTCGGTCAAGGACGCGTTGACGCGGGTGACCAGCGGCGGCGCGCCGGTCTATGTCTGGCCCGGCGGCGGCATCACCTTCATGGTCGATGTCACGCAGATGCCGGCCGGTGCCTTCGGCTATGTGCCGACCCCGGCGCTGGTAGCGCCGATCGAATTCACGATGAAGCTGTCGGATTACGCCGCGCTCGGTGGCCATATGGACTATGTCAGGCCGCTGTCGTCGCTGCGCGATAGCGCCGAAGTCCGGCCGATGCCGTACCTTCCGGGGCGGCGCGCATGAGACGGCTCCCGCAAATCGCGCTTCTTCCTGACGGCAAGCGGCTGCATTTGCAGGATGGTCCCATTGACCTGGTCGTTGAAGCCAAGGGCAGGGATGTGGATGTTCGATCCGCCTATCAGGCGGCGGCGGAGCGCTTCACCGGTCTGCTCGACGAACTCTGCGGCGAACTTGCCTTGTTGCGGAGCGCGGCCGATCCGCAGCACTGCGCGCTGAAAGGCGTGGTCGCGCGGCGCATGCATGCGGCGGTCGCGCCGTTTGCCGCCGACGGTTTCATCACGCCGATGGCGGCAGTGGCGGGCTCGGTCGCCGAAGAAATCCTCGGCGCGATGCTTCGGGCGGCACCACTCGACCGCGCCTATGTCAACAATGGCGGCGATATCGCCCTACATCTCGGCGATGGCGAACAGTTCAGCGTCGGCCTGATGGACCGACCGGACCGTTATGGCATGATGCGCACCATGACCGTGGATAGCGACATGCTGGTCCGCGGCATTGCGACCAGCGGCCGGCATGGCCGCAGCTTCTCGCTCGGCATTGCCGACGCCGTCACCGTGCTGGCGCGGACGGCATCGCAGGCCGATGCCGCCGCAACCGTGATCGCCAATGCGGTCGATCTGCCGGGCCATTCCGCGATCCTACGCGTCCCGGCGAACGAGTTGCAGCCGGACAGCGACCTCGGCGCACAGCTGGTGACGCGCGAAGTCAGGTATCTGGCGGAACATGAGGTCGAACGGGCGCTCGAGGCGGGTGCAGCGCGGGCGCGCATGCTCCTGACGTCGGGATTGATCGAGGGCGCGGCATTGCGTCTACTGGGCGAAACGCGAATTGTCGGTGCAACTGGGATTGAGGCGTCGGCATCGCATGCGTTTCAGGGAAAAACGATAGAACACATGCCGCAGGCATGACCGGGAGCGAGGCAAGATGAGCGCCGTCATTCGCAAGATCGTCACCGTGGTCGAAGAGACCCATCTGGAGATGGGCAAAACCATCGCACCGCCGACCCGGCGTGCCGCGGCGATCGCCGTGATCGAAAACCCGTTTGCCGGCCGTTATGTCGAAGACCTGTCGCCGCTGATCGCGATCGGCGAGGAACTCGGCGAATTGCTTTCGAAGCGGGCCGTTGCCGCGCTCGGCATCGACGGCGCCAAGGCGCACAGCTACGGCAAGGCCGCTGCCGTCGGCGAAAATGGCGAGCTCGAGCACGCGGCCGCGATCCTGCATCCCAAGATGGGCGCGCCGGTGCGCAAGGTGCTCTCGAAGGGGGCGGCATTGATCCCGTCGTCAAAGAAGCGCTCGGGGCCCGGCACCACGCTGGATATTCCGCTCGGGCACAAGGACGCCGCCTTCGTGCGCAGCCATTTCGACGGCATGGAGGTGCAGATCAACGACGCGCCACGGGCCAACGAGATCATGGTCGCGGTGGCGGTGACCGACAGCGGTCGGCCGCTGCCGCGCGTCGGCGGGCTGACGGTCGACGAGGTCAAGGGCGAAGACGGATTGCGATAATCTCTTTGAAAGAAAAACTGGAGGACGGGATGCGTGGTTATTTCGTAGGGGCGGGATTGGCGATCGCGGTCGCGACCATGGCAACGAGCGCCATGACGACACCCGCGTTGGCGCAGAGCGAAGT
This sequence comes from Bradyrhizobium sp. C9, assembly GCF_002532045.1. Lineage (GTDB taxonomy): Bacteria > Pseudomonadota > Alphaproteobacteria > Rhizobiales > Xanthobacteraceae > Bradyrhizobium. Next base: position 462,267 of record NZ_NWTG01000001.1, read on the forward strand.
CAAGATCGGTGAGATCAACTCTTACTCCTTGCTGCCGGCGTTCACCGAGCCCTATCGCAAGGGCTGGCAGCTCGCGGTCGAGGAGATCAATGCGGCCGGCGGTATCAACGGCAAGAAGCTCGTCGTCATTTCCAAGGATGACGGCGGCAAGCCGGCGGATGCGCAGACCGCGGCGAACGAACTGGTGTCGAGCGAAAACGTCGCGATGCTCACCGGCACATTCCTTTCCAACATTGGCCTCGCGGTCAGCGATTTCGCCAACCAGAAGAAGGTATTCTTTCTCGCGGCAGAGCCTTTGACCGACGCCATCACCTGGTCGAAAGGCAACCGCTATACCTTCCGCCTGCGGCCGTCGAACTACATGCAGGCCGCGATGCTGGTGGAGGAGGCGGCGAAGCTGCCCGCAAAACGCTGGGCGACGATCGCACCGAACTATGAATACGGCCAGTCGGCGGTCGCGGTGTTCAAGAAGCTGATGTCGGAGAAACGGCCCGACATCCAGTGGGTCGACGAGCAGTGGCCGCCGCAGGGCAAGATCGACGCCGGCCCAGTGATACAGGCGGTTGCCGCGGCGAACCCCGAGGCGATCCTGAACGTCACCTTCGGTGCCGACCTCGTCAAGCTCGTGCGCGAAGGCAACACCCGCGGCCTGTTCAAGGGCCGTACGGTGGTGAGCTTCCTGACCGGCGAGCCGGAATATCTGGATCCGCTGAAGGACGAGACCCCGGAGGGTTGGATCGTCACCGGCTATCCCTGGTATTCGATCAAGACGCCGGAGCATGACGCGTTCCTGAAGGCCTACCAGGCCAAGTACAACGACTATCCGCGGCTCGGTTCGATCGTCGGCTACCAGACCATCAAGGCGGCGGCGGCGATCCTCGCCAAGGCCGGCTCGAGCGATCCGGAGAAGCTGATCGCGGCGGCGGAAGGCATCTCGATGTCGTCGCCGTTCGGCGAGATTACCTTCCGCAAGATCGACCACCAGTCGACGTTAGGTGCCTTCACCGGCAAGACCGCGCTGAAGGACGGCAAGGGCATCATGGTCGATACCGCCTATCGCAAGGGCTCGGACTATCTGCCGAGTGATGCCGAAATCGAGAAGCTGCGGCCGAAGGATTGAGTTTGCGGCTTCTTCTCCCTCTCCCCGTTCTTAAGGGGTCGAGACGAGCGAAGCTCGCTCTTGGAGGGTTGGGGTGAGGGGTGTCTCCACGAGTTGTGCTCGCGGAGAGTCCCCCTCACCCGAAACTCAAGCTGCGCTTGAGTTTCGACCTCTCCCGCAGGCGGGGCGAGGTGAAGGATAGTGATGCTGATCTCCAACGCGGACCGCCTATGGCTTTCTATATCGTCCAGTTCCTGACCGGTCTTGCCAGCGCGGCATCGCTGTTCCTGGTCGCTTCGGGCCTGTCGATCATCTTCGGCGTGACGCGGATCGTGAATTTCGCGCATGGCGCGTTCTACATGCTCGGCGCCTACGTCGCCTTCACGCTAACCGAGCGCTTCTCGGGCGCGTTCGGCTTCTGGGGCGGCATCGTCGTCGCGGCGCTGGCGGTTGCCGCGATCGGTGTGCTGGTCGAGATGGTGCTGCTGCGCCGGATCTACCATTCGCCCGAGCTGTTCCAGCTGCTCGCCACCTTCGGCCTGACGCTGATGGTCGAGGATCTCGTGGTGCTGATCTGGGGGCCGGACGATCTGGTCGGCCGCCGCGCACCCGGCTTCAAGGGGGCGATCGATTTCTTCGGCCAGAACATTCCGAGCTACGATCTGTTCCTGATCGTGCTCGGGCCGGTCGTGCTCGGTGTGCTCTGGCTGTTGTTCCAGCGCACCCGCTGGGGCGTGCTGGTGCGCGCGGCGACGCAAGACCGCGACATGGTGGCGGCGCTCGGTGTCAATCAGAAATGGCTGTTCACCAGCGTGTTCGCGCTCGGCGTCTTCCTCGCCGCGCTCGGCGGCGCGCTGCAGATCCCGCGCGATGCGGTCAATCACGCAATGGATCTGCGCGTCATCGTCGAAGTCTTCGTCGTGGTCGTGATCGGTGGGCTCGGCAGCATCATCGGCGCCTTCGTCGCCGCGGTGCTGGTGTCCGAGCTCAACGCCTTCGGCATCCTGATCTTCCCGAAGATCTCCATCATCCTGGTGTTCCTGGTGATGGCGGTGGTGCTGATCGTCCGGCCCTGGGGACTGTTCGGCAAGCCGGAGGCGCCGGCGCGACGTACGCCCGGCCTCACCGTCAATCCGTGGCGGCCGCTGACGATGAACGAGCGGCTTGCCGCGATCGCCGTGCTGGTGGTCGCCGCCGCGCTGCCGTTCGTCGCCGGCAATTACGTGCTCACCGTCGGCTCGGAGATTGCGATCTTCGTGATCTTCGCGGTCAGCCTGCACTTCCTGATGTCGGTCGGCGGGCTCGCCTCGTTCGGCCATGCCGCCTATTTCGGCCTTGGCGCCTATGGCGTGGCGCTGCTCGCCAAGATGGCAGGCTTGCCGATGATCGCCTGCCTGCTGCTCGGCCCGCTGCTCGGGCTGCTCGGCGCCGCGGTGTTCGGCTTCTTCGCGGTGCAGCTCTCCGGCGTCTATTTCGCGATGCTGACGCTGGCCTTTGCCCAGATCGTCTGGTCGATCGCGTTCCAGTGGGTGTCGGTCACCGGCGGCGACAACGGCATTCTCGGCGTCTGGCCGGAGAAATGGGCGGCGAGCCCGTCGCATTTCTACTGGCTGTCGCTCGGCATCGCCGCGCTCGCGGTCGTGATCCTGCGCATCATCGTGTTCTCGCCGTTCGGCTTTGCGCTGCGCGCCACGCGGGATTCGCCGCTGCGCAGCGAAGCGGTCGGCATCAACGGCAAGCGCATCCAGTGGACCGCCTTCGTGATCGCGGGCACCGTCGCAGGTCTTGCCGGCGCGCTGTTCGCCTATCTCAAGGGCAGCGTGTTCCCCGACAATATGGGCATCTCGCTGTCGGTCGATGCGCTGGTCATGGTGCTGCTCGGCGGCGTCGAGACCGTGTCGGGCGCGGTGGTCGGTGCCATCGTCTACAAGGCGCTCAACATCTGGCTGGTCAGCCAGACCGATTGGTCGAAACTCGTGCTCGGCGGCTTCGTCGTTCTGATCGTGGTTGCGTTCCCGAAGGGCATCGTCGGCACGCTGGAAGCCTTCCTGCATCGCCGGCGCAAATCCTCATCAGCGGCATCGCCCGTGCTGACCTCCCGCATCGAGACTGCCGAATGAGCATGGCTCCCACATTGCTGTCGGTCGAGGACTTGACCAAATCGTATGGTGGCGTGCATGCCGTGCGCGGCGTCTCGTTCGAGCTGCATGCAGGCGAGATCCTCGCCTTGATCGGACCGAACGGCGCGGGCAAGAGCACCTGCTTCAACGTGCTCAACGGCCAGATCATTCCGGACTCCGGTCGCGTCAAGCTGCTCGGCGAGGACACCACCGGCAAGAAGCCGCGCGTGATCTGGCGGATGGGCGTCGGCCGCACCTTCCAGATCGCCGCGACGTTCCCGACCATGACGGTGCGCGAAAACGTCCAGGTAGCGCTGGTGTCGCATGGCGGGCAGCTGTTCAATCTGTGGGCCTCGACTGCGCGTCACGCCCGCGACGAAGCCGGGCGGCTGCTCGATCTGGTCGGCATGGGCGCCTATGCGGAGCGGCCCTGCGGCGAACTCGCCTATGGGGACGTCAAGCGGCTGGAGCTTGCGATCGCGCTCGCCAACCAGCCGAAGCTGCTCTTGATGGATGAGCCGACCGCCGGCATGGCGCCGCGCGAGCGCGTCGAATTGATGCGGCTGACGGCGCGGATCGCGCGCGAGCAATCGATCGGTGTTCTCTTCACCGAACACGACATGGACGTGGTGTTCGAGCACGCCGACCGCATCCTGGTGCTGAACCGCGGCACGCTGATTGCCGAAGGCTCGCCGGAGGAAGTCCGCGGCAACGCCCAGGTGCGGGCGATCTATCTCGGCGAAGGCCTTCTTTACGACGCCCGCCACCGCGAGGGAGCATCGGCATGAAGCTCACGGTGAAGGACCTCAACAGCTTCTACGGCCCGGCGCATATCCTGTTCGACATCGCGCTCGAAGTCGGCGAGGGCGAGGTGGTCGCATTGCTCGGGCGCAATGGCGCCGGCAAGTCCACGACCTTTCGGTCCATCGTCGGCCTGGTCGAGAACCGCTCCGGCCGCGTGATGTTCGAGGGCAGGGACGTCTCGGAGCTGCCGACCCATGCCATCGTGCGCGGCGGGCTCGGCTATGTGCCGGAGGAGCGGCGCATCTTCACGGATTTGACGGTCGAGGAGAATCTTGAGGTCGGCCGCCAGCCCAAACGGCCGGGCGCGCCGCAATGGGATCGCGACAAACTGTTCAAGCTGTTTCCCAACCTCGGCGAAATGCGCGGCCGGCCGGGGGGGCGCATGAGCGGCGGCGAGCAGCAGATGCTGACGATCGCGCGCACGCTGATGGGCAATCCGTCCCTGGTACTGCTCGACGAGCCGTCGGAAGGCCTGTCGCCGAAGATCGTCGAGCAGATGGTCGATGCGATTCTGGCGATGAAGAAAGAGGGCGTCAGCATCGTCGTCTCCGAGCAGAACCTGCATTTTGCCCGGCTGATCTCGGATCGCGCCTACATCATCGAACGCGGCCGGATCTGTTTCGGCGGCACCATGGCGGAACTCGATGCGCGTCCGGATATCCGCGACGCGCATCTGTCGCTGTAAAGGTGGGGTGAAACGATGGCGAGGAGTGCTGCACAGAAGCGAACCGTCAAGGCGGCGAAGCCCGGCTACGTGCTCGACGAGCAGATCGGCTTCATCCTGCGCCAGGTGTCGCAGCGTCACGCCGTGATTTTCGCCCGCGAGATTGGCATCAACCTGACGCCGACGCAGTGGGCGGCGCTGTCGAAATTGTCGGAGGTCGGCGCGTGCTCGCAGAACCAGCTCGGGCGGCTGACCTCGATGGACGTTGCGACCATCAAGGGCGTGATCGATCGCCTGACCGCGCGCGGCCTGACCGAGACCTCGCCCGATCCCGATGACGGCCGCCGGCTGATGGTGAGCCTGACGCGCGCCGGGCAGCAGATGGCCGACAAGGCCGCGCCGAATGCGCTCGTGATCTCCCGGGAGACGCTGGCGCCGCTCGACGCCAAGGAGCGCGAGACCCTGATGGCGCTGCTCGGCAGGCTTCGCTGACGGGTCATCTTTCGAGCCCGCTTCGTCACCATCTTCGCGTTGCCCACGGGCGGCACGTTCGGACTATGTCGCAACACCAAGCGCCAGCGCGACGGCGCCGACCAGCACCAGGCTGACGGCCCAAACCGTGTCCAGATTGAACCAGCTCCGGGCCACGAATTTGAGACCGAGATAGCGGTAGACCAGCCACGCCAGACATCCGCCGGCCGTGATCATCGCCCCGGCATGGACGATGGAGACCAGCACGGCCATCGTAAGGTTGGTGTCGATCAGGGAGTTGGCGGCGGCGTGGCCTTGGTCCGGTTCGGCCGCGCGGCATAGTCCGAGATAGATCGGCACCAGCATCAGCGCTCCGCCGTGGGCGATCGCCACCGCGAAGGACCACAAGGCGAGTTGCGTCGGCGGTATCCGCGCCAGGGCCCGCGGATGGCGCCGGTCGATCAACCGATAGATGCCGAAGGCGATCACAAGCAGGCTGGCACCGATCCGGATCGTGCGCTGCCATTCAACGAGGGTGATCAGCAGCGCGAAGGGAAGGATCACGAGCAGCATCGCCAGCAGATGACCGATTGCGAGCGGGCCGAGTGCGGCCAGCAGCGCGCGCGAACTCCGTTGCATCAACCCGGCCGAAACCGCGAGCGGCCAGCCCATGCCCGGGTTGATCCCGTGGTAGAGGCCGCTCGCAATCACCGCCAGCCACAGCGAGGCCAGTGTCCAGTCGGCGGCACCCACATTCAGGCCGACGGATAGCAGAACGAATCCGTCGAGCAGTCGCCGCCGTCGAGCCGGATCTGGTGCGCGCGGTACCCGTCGGGGAGGCTGACCCAGTAATCCTTTGCCAGCTCAAGGCCGCCGCCCGGGCCGGCATTCGCCATCACCTCGGCGCCGGGAATGCCTTGGGGATAGAACTGGTCGTCCCAGGTCGAGTACAGCGAGTTGGTCCAGTAGACCCGCTTGCCGTCGCGGCTGATCTCGACCATCTGCGGGCCGCCGGCAAATGCCTGTCCGTTGGGATGCGGAGTGCGGCGGGTGATCCCGCCGATGCGCACCGATCCGGCGAGCTTCGGCTTGCGCGGATCGCTGACATCGTATTGGCGCATCTCGCCGGTGGCCCAGCAGGAGACGTAAAGGAATTTGTCGTCCATCGACAGGTCGATGTCGGTCACCAGCGGCGGCACGGCGCCGAAACCCTGCAGCAGCGGCGGCAGCTGCTCCTTCGGCGCGGGCTCTGGCGGGATCGTCGCCGTCTTCTCGATGTGAAACTTGCCGCCCTCGCGCCACCAGGTCCAGATCGAGCCCTCGAGGTTCGTGGTATCGACCACGACACCGACGAAGCCGTATTCGCGAACCGGATCGTGTGCGGGCCGCACCTCCAGCGCCATCTGATGGTTGGCGCCGAGATCGATGGTCTGCACATTGCGTCGCGCGCGCAGATCCCAGAAGTGGATGCGATGGCCGTATTTGTTCGAGAGCAGGTCCTCCGGCACGATGCCGTTCTCGAATTGCGGCGGCAGCGCCCATTCGCTGCTCACCATGTAGTCGCGCGGCAGGTTCCACCAGAAGTCATAATGCTTGGTCTGCGGACCGCGATCGATCTCCCAGCGTCCGAGCACCTCGAATGTCTCGCAATCCATGATGAAGACGCCGGGCGGCCCATCGGTGCCGTCCTTGCCGCCGCCGCCGAGCGTGGAGACGTAAATGCCGTCCGGGCCGCAGTGGATGGTATGCGGCCGCGAATAGCCGGTCTTCCGGAAGACCTCCTCGGGTTCTATGATCTTGTGGATCTTGGCCTGCGTTGGATCCGGCTTGGTGTCGATGATGTAGATCCGCGACGACCGCATGCCGGGAACGATGAGATAGCGGCGCTCGATGAAGGCATGCCCCGCAAGCGGGGACAATGCCGAGGAACACGCGTTCCAGCCGAAATGGTGAAACTCGTCGCCCTTGTTGGGCATCGTCACGGTGTGGACGATCTTGCTGTAGGTCGGCGAGCCCGGCTTGACGTCGATGACGGCGAGCGCGTCGGGCCTGGAGAAGTCCGGGCTGAGCAGCACGGTGTAGGCGAAGTTCTCGGCCGGAGCTTCCATCGCAAGCTTCGGCGACGCGTGAAACGTGGGATCTGGCCTCATCGTCATCGTGCTGCCTCCTGTTTGCCTGGTTTGGACCAACGGCACGGCGGCATGCGGCAGGAACTTAATCGTCGCGTGGCTCTTGCGAGCGCCGCCGGCTAGGTTCGCGTGGCGGCACGATACACCTCAATGATGACGGGTGGAAACAAGGTTCGGTTACGGAGGCGGCGCGGCAAAGGCGCGCGATGCCGTGCCCGTGATCCAACAGCTTCTTCAAGAGGTTGAGCAAGCGCCGCTGTACTGCCCCCCAGGGACCAATCTCTCACCGTCACCCCCGCGCAACGGCTTTGCCGTTGTCGCTGGAGGAGCCGCGCAGAGCGCGGCGTCTCGAAGGGTCGACGGCTCGGCTGGTGGCCGTGCATCCTTCGAGGCTCGCTTCGCGAGCACCTCCAGCGACAACGGCAGAGCCGTTGCGGGGATGACGGGTCGTCTGTCGTAACCTACTTCGCCACGATCTCCGGCACCTTGCCGGCGGGCGGCGTGTTGCGGCTGCGCTGGGTGCGGACGATGCCGTCGATGATGGTCATGCCGATGCCCGGGAGATCGCCGAGCTGAACGCTCTCCAGGATGTTCTTGCCCGGCGAATGCTGCGCCTTGTCCATCAGCACGAAATCGGCGGAGCGACCGACTTCGATCAGGCCGCAATCGAGCTCGCGCATCCGCGCGGTGTTGCCGGTCGCAAGGCAGAATGCCAGCTCGGCCGGCAGCTCGCCGAGCGAGGACAACAGCGAGACCATCCGCAGGATGCCGAGCGGCTGCACGCCGGAGCCGGCCGGCGCATCAGTGCCGAGGATGACGCGGTGCAGATCGCCCATCTCGCGCGCGGTGCGCAAGGTGAACAGCGCGGACCGCTCATTGCCGTTGTGCACCAGCTCAAGCCCGCGCTTGCAGCCCTCGCAGATGCAGCGGATCTGGTCGTCGGGCAGGGCGGTGTGGCCACCATTGATGTGGCCGACCACGTCGGTGTCGGCTTCCAGCACCACGTCCTTGTCGATCAGGCCGGAGCCGGGGATCGAAGGACCGCCGGTGTGGATCGTGCTCTGAATGCCGTATTTGCGCGCCCAGCCGACCATTTTCCGCGCGGTCGGCCCGTCCTTCACGCCACCTAGCCCGACCTCACCGAGCAGCTTGACGCCGGCGGCGGCCATCTCCTTGAAATCGTCCTCGACCATCTCGCACTCGATCACCGGTGCGCCGGCGTGCACCTTCACGCCGCCCGGCCGCAGCGTCCAGAATGCGCGCTGCGCGAAGATCGCCATCGCCTTCACGCCGACCACGTCGCGCGGACGGCCGGGCATGTGCACCTCGCCGGCGGAGATCATCGTGGTGACGCCGCCGTGCAGATAGCTGTCGATCCAGCTGGTCTGGTTCTGCCGCGGCGTCCAGTCGCCGGCGACGGGATGGACGTGGCTGTCGATCAGGCCGGGCGCGACCGTCGTGCCCATGGCGTCGACGATCGTGGTGGAGCCTTCGGTGTCGACGTCCTTGAAGCGGCCGATCGCGGTGATCTTGCCGTTCTCGGCGACGATGGTATCGGCGTCCAGGATCGGCCTCTCCAGCGCCCCCGACAGCAATAGCCCGATATTGCGGATCACCAGCTTGCTGGGGCCGGTGGCCTGGGGCGCGTCGTGAGCCATGGTGTTTTCCTTCGTTTCTTTCCGAAATTGCCCGGGAATTTGAGCCCGGCTTGACATTTGGATCAAGCCGGATTATTCGTTTGTATACGAATGATCGTATACAAACGATCCGGCCGGTCAACTGGTTCAAGCCCTTGCCCGCCGCAGCACAAATCAGGGGTTGGTGCGATGAGCAATTTCAACCAGGAAAGCGTCCTCAGCGTTCATCACTGGACCGACACGCTGTTCTCCTTCAAGACCACGCGCAATCCGTCGTTCCGCTTCCGCAACGGCGAGTTCACCATGATCGGGCTCAAGGTCGGCGAGAAGCCGCTGCTGCGGGCTTACAGCGTCGCCAGCGCCAATTACGAGGACACGCTCGAGTTCTTCTCGATCAAGGTGCCGGACGGCCCGCTGACCTCGCGCCTCCAGCACCTCAAGGAAGGCGACGAGATCATCGTCAGCCGCAAGGCCACCGGCACGCTCGTGATCGACAACCTCGAGGACGGCCGCAACCTCTATCTGATCGGCACCGGCACAGGGCTTGCGCCGTTCCTCAGCGTGATCAAGGATCCCGAGACCTATGACCGCTTCGAGAAGGTCGTGCTGCTGCACGGCTGCCGCCGCGTCAAGGAGCTCGCCTATGGCGAGATGATCACCGAGAAGCTGCCGCAGGACGAGTTGATCGGCGATCTGGTGCGCGATCAGCTGATCTACTACCCGACCGTGACCCGCGATCCGTTCCGCAACCGCGGCCGCATCACCGATCTCATCACCTCGGGCAAGCTGTTCGCCGACATCGGCCTGCCGGCGCTCGATGCCGCGCATGACCGCGTCATGATCTGCGGTTCGCCGGCGCTGGTCGCCGACACCCGCACGTTGCTGAATGGCCGCGGCTTCGTCGAAGGCAATCATGGTGAGCCCGCGCAGTTCGTGGTGGAGAAGGCGTTCGCCGAACGCTGATCTTCGCGGCGAAGGCTGAAGCAATCCATCTTCCGGTACAGCCGGGAGCAATGGATTGCTTCGCTTCGCTGGATCAAGCCGGTGCGCTAGGGCCTGACCGCCGGCGTCTCGACCGGCATGCCGCGCGCCCGCGTCATCAGATAGAGCTCGAGCTCGACCAGCTCGGGTTTACCGTAGTCATAGGCCTGCGCGCGGATGCCGGTGATGCAGGCGCGCAGCCGCCGCTGCAACGATCCGAGCGATTGCCATTCCAGCCGATACAGCGGATAGCCGGTCGGTTGTCCCTGCGTGATCGCGCTGCCCGCGAGCTTCTTGTCCCAACTATCGTCGTGGCAGTTGGTGCAGCCGAGATTGAGCTGACCCTGCCGCTGCATGAACAGCGCGTGGCCCTTTTCGACGAAGGGCGCGAGCTTCGGATCGTCGCCCGTCGCGATCGGCATGCCGCGTGACTGCTGCGCGACATAGGCTGTCAGCGCCAGCAGTTCGTGGCTTTCATAGGCGAATGGCGAGGCCTGCTGGTGGTTGGTGCGGCAGAGATTGATCCGCGCTTCGAGGTCGACCGGCTTTCCCAACGCTTTCTCGAAGGCTGGGTAGTGCGCCGCGACGCCCTTCATGCTGATGCGCGCATCGCTGTGGCAATCGGCGCAGGCCTTGTTTGCGGTGCCGGCCTTGCGCTGCCAGAGCGCTTCGCCGTCGAGCACGAACAGCATGCCGGGATTGGCGGTGTCCTCGTCCTGCATCGCTTTGGTGTCCGGGCTCATGAAGCTGTAGCCCGAACGGCGCTCGGCTTGCGGGATCTCCGCGGCGAGCGCTGTGCTCGCCACCGCCGTCAGCAGCGCGATGCAGGCGGCAATCCTCATTCGACCGTGATCGAAGCCTGCGCGGTCTCCGAAAACCCCTTGTCGCCGATCCACTCGAACTCGAACTTGCCGCTCTCGGTCACGGTGGTGAAGAAGGTGATGAACGGATTAGCCGCGATCGCAGGATAAAGATCGGCGCGAAACACTTCCGTGCCGTTGAACCGGCAGGTGAAGCTCGTGATGATGTCGCGCGGCACCACGTCGCCCGAGGCGGTGTGGCGATAGCCTGTCTCCATGATATGCGACATCAGCGTCTTGATCTCGATGACGTCGCCGCGCCTGGCCTTCTTCGGCACGTTGATCAGGGCCGACGGCATCAGATGGCCTCCTCGGTGCAGGCGGCGAGCGTCACCACGACATCAGCTGTTGCCGACCAGAACGTGTCGTCGGACAGCCGTGCGATCGCGGTGACCTTCTGGCTGTCGGCGAGGCGGATGCGGGTCGATATCTGGGCGCGTCCGGCGCGCGGTCCCAGATAGAAATTGCCGATGTTCGGCTGCGGATTCTTCTCGTTGAAGACATGGATGCTCTTCACATACTCGTCCGCCGTCATCGGGCTCGTGACGCTGACTGTCATCGGTACCGTGTTGCCGTTCTCGACCAGCGGCGGGATGTCGAGCTTGACCTTGCCGGCGCGCACATTGGCTTCACCTACGACATTGCGGATCGCGGCCTGCAGCATCGCCGGCGTTGCGTCGGCGGGACGCACGATCACCAGCGCTGCGGCACCTCCGGCAAGGCCCAGAACCGTGCGACGTGTGGTGTGGTTTGAATTCGCCATCGATTGGTCGGTCCTAGTTCCGCAGTGTCACAAGATAGGCCAAGATATCCTCGATCTGCTCCGCCGACAGGATCGGCTTGCCGCGCCATGAGGCGCCGACCCGCGTGAGCCCGTCGACCCGATAGTAGGACGGCATGATCGTCACAGCATTGAGCTGCGCCGCATCGACCAGCCGGAGCCGCAACTGTCCTTCCGACCAGCGGCTGCCGCTGCCGGTGAGGTTCGGCGCGAGGTCTCCCTGGAAAGCCTGCTCGGGAAATGGGCCGCTGTGGCAGAGGATGCAAGTGGAGGAACGCTCGACGATCAGCGTACGGCCGCGCACAACGTCGCCTTTGGTTCCCGTCAGCGGTTGCGGGATCGCGTCGCCGACCACGGTATAGGGGCGCAGCTCTTCGGCGCCGGCCGGCGCACATGCTGCGAACAGTGCCGCGGCGAGCAACGTTGCGAGGGCGAGCCTAGCCAAAGGTGTCTCCCGTAATGGTCTTGAACCAGGCGAGCGCCTGATCGGCCTCGCGCTGGCGCACCTCGCGCGGCGCGTCGACCGGACTCGTGGTCACCTCGGCCTCGGCATATTGATCTTCCTTCGGCTGATAGACGCCCTTCAGCGAGAATGCGTAGCCGGGAGCGACGGTGTTGTAGCAGGCGCCGTCGAGCCGCGGCGTCTCCGCTGCCTGGCCTGCAAGCGAGCTCACGATCGCGGCTGCGCAGGCCCGGCCTTGCGCTGCCGCCGCCGAGGCGGATTTCGGAATTCCGCCGGCGATCGCGGCATCGCCGATGACGTGGATATTGGGCACCAGCCTGGAGGCGAAGCTGACCGGATCGATCGGGCACCAGCCGGTGTGATCGGCGGCACCGGCGATCTCCGCGATCCGGCCGGCTCGTTGCGGCGGGATCACATTGGCGACCGCGGCGGTGTAGTTGCCGAAGTCCGTGACGATCTCGCTGGTTGCCGGATCGACCGAGGTCACGCGGCCGCCCTGCGACAGCGCGATCCGCTCGATCATGCCGGGGTAGAGCTCCGCCCAGGCCTTCTCGAACAGCTTCTGCTGTGAATAATTGTCCTTGGCGTCGAGCACCAGGATCTTCGACTTCGGCTTCTTGGCCTTGAGGTAATGCGCGATCAGGCTGGCGCGCTCGTAAGGCGCCGGCGGGCAGCGCAGCGGCGCGGCCGGCACCGCGATTACGACCAAGCCGCCATCGTCCATCGCCTCGAGCTGCTTGCGCAGCAGCAGGGTCTGCACGCCGGCCTTCCAGGCATGCGGCATCTTCTCGGCGGCTGCCTCGTCATAGCCGGGCAGGGCATCGAAGTGCATGTCGATGCCGGGGGCCAGCACAAGCCGGTCGTAGGACAGCGTCGCGCCATCGGAAAGCGCAATGGTGCGCGCCTGCGCATCGACCTTGGTCGCCGCCTGCGCGGCGACCGTGATGCCGTCAGCTGCAACCTTGTCATAGGTGAATTGTTGCGCGGAGAGTTCACGCAGGCCTGCGATCACCTCGTTGCTGAACGGGCAGGCGGTGAAGGTCTTGTTGGGCTCGATCAGCGTGATCTGCAGCCTGGCGTCGAGCCGCCGCAGCGCCCGCGCACAAGCCGCGCCGCCGAAGCCGCCGCCGATCACCGCAATGCGTGGTGCGGCTTGCGCCAGCGCCGGACGTGCCAGCGCCGCCGCTGCGACGGCAGCGGCGCCACGGACCACATCTCTGCGCGTCGGATGACGCGTGACGGCCATGCACGAGAATCCGGAAAAGGAAGCGGCGGCCGATCCGGCCGCCGCTTCTGGTTTGATCAGGCGAAAGAGATGTTCTGGTTGCGCAGCGGGAAAGTACGGATGCGTTTTCCCGTCGCGGCGAAATAGGCGTTGAGCACCGCCGGCGCCGCAACGCCGATGGTCGGCTCGCCGACGCCGCCCCAGAACCCGCCGCTCGGCACCATCACCGCTTCCACCTTCGGCATTTCGTTGATGCGCATCGAGTTGTAGGTGTCGAAATTGGTCTGCTCGATACGGCCGTCCTTCACGGTGCAGCCGCCATAGAACAGCGCGCTGAGGCCGTAGACGAAGGAGCCCGCGATCTGCCGCTCCACCTGCGCCGGATTGACGACATAGCCGGGGTCGGTGGAGGCGACGATGCGATGCACCTTGATCTTGCTGCCGTCGGTCACCGAGATCTCGGCGGCGCCGGCAACGTAGCTGCCGTAGCCCATCACCTGCGCGATGCCGCGATAGACGCCTTGCGGTGCCGGCGTGCCCCAGCCGATCTTCTCGGCCACGGCATTGAGCACGGCGAGATGCTTGGGATGCTTGCCCATCAGCTTGCGGCGGAATTCGAGCGGGTCCTGGCCGGCAGCCTGGGCCAGCTCGTCCATGAAGCATTCCATGTAGATTGCGTTGTGATTGACGTTGACGCCGCGCCAGAAGCCCGGTGGAACGTGCGGATTGCGCATCGCATGCTCGACTAGCAAGTTCGGCACCGCATAGCCGATCGCGGCCTCGCCGGATTGCGCGACGCCCTGGAACGCGGCGGGGTCCATGCCGTTCTGCAGCGCTTCCGGGCGCACCGAGAACAGGATGGATTGACCCGACAGCCGGTAGTGCAGCGCGACCAGATTGTTGTCGGCATCGAACGCGCCGGTCAGCTTGCACTGCGTGACCGGGTGATACTTGCCGTGCTGCATGTCCTCTTCGCGCGACCATAGCAGCTTGATCGGCGTGCCCGGCATCTGCTTGGCGATCGCCACCGCCTGGCGGACATAGTCGGTCATGCCGCGCCGGCCGAAGCCGCCGCCGAGCATCAGCTTGTGCACGTCGACCTTCTCCGCCGGCAGACCGGAGGCTTCGAGCGCCGCTGCGAACGCCGCCTCGCCATTCTGCGTGCCGCACCACACCTCGCATTTGTCCGGTGTGTAAAGCACGGTGGCGTTCATCGGCTCCATCGTGGCGTGGTTCTGGTAGGGATAACTGTAGACAGCTTCCACCTTCTTCGCCGCGCTTGCGATCGCTGCCTTGGCATCGCCGTTCTGATTGCCGACATAGGCCGGCTGCGCATTGTCGAGACCTTCGGCGAGCCACTTCGCAATCGTCTCGCTGGAGACCTTTGCATTGTCGCCTTCGTCCCAGACGATCGGCAGCTTGTCGAGCGCGGACTTGGCGTGCCACCAGGTATCGGCGACGACGGCAACGGCGCTGTCGCCGACCGGCACCACCTTCTTGACGCCCTTCATGCCTGATATCTTGGCTTCGTCGAAGCTCTTCACCTTGCCGCCGAACACCGGGCAATCCTTGATCGCGGCGTTCAGCATGCCCGGCAGCTTGACGTCGATGCCATAGGTCATCTTGCCGGTGGTCTTGTCGACGGTGTCGAGCCGCTTCAGGCCCTTGCCGGCGATGGTCCAGTCCTTCGGGTCCTTCAGCTTGACGTCGACCGGCGGCTCGAGCCTGGCGGCGGCTTCCGCGACTTTGCCGTAGGTCGTGGTCTTGCCCGAGGACGTGTGGGTGATGACGCCATTGGAGACCTTGCACTCCGTGGCCGGCACCTTCCACTCATTGGCCGCGGCCTGGATCAGCATCATGCGCGCGGTGGCGCCGCCCTTGCGGACATAGTCCTGCGAGGTGCGGATGCCGCGGCTGCCGCCGGTCGAGAAATCGCCCCAGGCGCGCTTGCGGGCGACGCTCTGGCCGGGTGTCGGATATTCGGTCGTGACCTTCGACCAGTCACACTCCAGTTCCTCGGCGACCAACTGCGCAAGGCCGGTGAGCGTACCCTGGCCCATCTCGGAGCGGGCGATGCGGATCACCACGGTGTCGTCGGGTCGGATCACGACCCAGGCGTTGACTTCAGGCGCGCCGTCGGCTGCGCGCACCACGGAGGGGCCGCCGAACGGCAGATCGAGGCCGAGCGCAAGGCCGGCGCCGGCGGTTGCCGCGCCGATCACGAAGGCGCGGCGATTGAGTGTTGGCATGATGTGTTGGTTGACTTGCAGATTCATGGCTGCCTCCTCATGCGTTCGCGGCAGCATGGATCGCCTCGCGCACCTGCTGGAAGGTGCCGCAGCGGCAGATATTGGTGATGGCGTCGTTGATGTCGTCGTCGGTCGGCTTCGGATTCTCTTTCAGCAGCGCCGCGACGGCCATGATCATGCCGCTCTGGCAATAGCCGCATTGCGGCACGTCACTCGCGATCCAGGCGAGCTGCACCTTGTGCATCACGCCGCCGGCTGCGAGGCCCTCGATGGTAGTGATGTCCTTGCCGGCCACTTCGCTCACCGTCACGCCGCAGGAACGCATCGCGACGCCGTCGACATGTACCGTGCAGGCGCCGCATTGTGCGATGCCGCAGCCGTATTTGGTCCCCGTCAGTCCAACATTCTCGCGAATCGCCCACAGCAGGGGCGTGTCGTCCTCGACGTCCACATTGATCGTCTTGCCGTTGATTTTGAGGTTTGCCATCGCTTTCCCCTGAATGGTCCAATCCTCCGACTGGACTTCGGGGCGATGTTGGCCTTGAAACTGGAACGGTTCAAATCAAGAATATGCGCTTGCAGTGCGGAAGAAAGTTGATGGCGCGGTGTATGGCCGCGCTCCGCGCATGCAACATGCCTGTCATGCCTTTTGCGGTGAGGCGACAGCCAGCCGCAGGAAGCTCATGACGCTGCCGAGCGCGGCAAACCCGGCACCCAGCGCCAGCGCCACGGTTGCGCCCTCGCGATCGGCCAATGCGAAGCAGAGCGCGGCGAGCGCGGCGCCGGTGGTCTGTCCGGTCAGCCGCGCGGTCGCGACGATGCTGCTGGCACTGCCGCTGCGATGCGACGGTGCGCTCGACATGATCGCCTTCATATTGGGGGTCTGGAAGAAGCCGAAGCCGATGCCGCAGATCATGGTGCGCCAGACGATGTTGGCGATGCCGGGCTCGGCCGGCAGGGTCGCGAGCAGCACCATGCCAACGCCCAGCAGCAGCATGCCGATGCCGCCGAGGATGCCGGCCGGATAACGATCCGACAGCCGCCCGCCGATCGGCGCCATGAAGGCGACCACCAATGGCCAGGGCGTCATGAAGAAGCCGGTCTCGACCTGCGAGCGGTGCAGGATGTCCTCGAAGTAGAACGGCAGCGACACGAAGGCGAGGCCTTGCACAGCAAATGAGCAGACGGCAGTCGCGGCCGACAGCGCGAAGATCGGACGGCGGAACAGGTCGATCGGCAGCATCGGCGCCGGATGATCGGCATGCCGCCGGGTCAGGATCCAGCCCAACAGCAGGGCGCCGGCAAACTCCGAGATGACGAGCGCAGGCGCCGCCTTGTGGGCGGCGCTGCCGATGCTGATGATGAAGAGCCCGAGGCAGGCGCAGGCCAGTGCCGCACCGGCGAAGTCGAAGGCGTGGGCGGCGCGCGGCGTCTTCGGCAGCGTCTTCATGCCGATCAGCAAGGCGACGATTCCGAAGGGAATGTTGACGGCGAACAGCCAGGGCCACGGCCCGAGCGCGAGGATGCCGGAGGCGATGGTCGGCCCGAGCGACATGGCGCTCGCGACCACGAGCGCATTGTGACCGAAGCCGCGGCCGAGCATCCGGCTCGGATAAACGAAGCGGACCAGCGCGGTGTTGACGCTCATCAGCCCGCTGGCGCCGAGCCCCTGCAATGTGCGCGCGACCAAAAGGCTCGGCAGCGACCACGCCAGCGCGCAGCCGAGTGACGCCAATGTGAACAGCAGGAGGCCGCCGATGTAGATCCGCTGGTGGCCGACGATTTCGCCGAGCGCACCGAGCGGCAGCAGCGTGGCGACCAGGGCGATCTGGTAGACGTTGACGACCCAGACCACCTCGGCAGGGCTGACATGCAGATCGCTGGCGATCGCGGGCAGCGCGATGTTGGCGATCGCGGTATCGAGCGAGGCCATCGCCAGCGCGGTGAAAATCGCGGCCACCGCCCAGCGCCGTCGTTCCCAAGGCAGTCCATCGGTGATCGGCGCCGCAGCTGCGGTGGTCGGGGTCTTCTCGAGCATGCCTGAAAATGTCTCCGCGATCGCCATGTACTACGCCGGCCCCACGTTCCCCAGCCGCACCATTGCATGATGCGTATGCGAAGCGGCGTTGCCGGACGGGGCCAGCAGGCTGCGGCCGAAGGGGCAGTCTCGGAGTGAGGGGCGGAACGAAGGGCACAGCTCGCGCAAATTGTGTCGCGAGAACGCCGAAATATGACTCGGCGGCCGCGCAACAAATTCAGTGTCGTCCCCGCATAGGCCGGGGACCCACAAATGCCAATTGTTGCGCGACGCTGGGGCCGCAGCCCTCTTCAACAAGACAACCCGGTGGTTATGGGTCCCTGCTTTCGCTGGGACGGCACCGAGATTGTGGTGCGTGAACCAATCGAATTCGTGTTCCCGCGCTGCGTCACAGAAGCGCGCCGGAGCGACTTTCGGATAGCTTGCGTCACAGTCGCGATCGACTACGCTTGGCATACAAGCAGGCGTGACGTCAGATCGCGCCGCAAAGAGGGGACGCGCGCATTGCACGGACAGGCCGACTGGCGCAGCGAAGCCATGCGAAGCGCCAGGGAGGGAACCCGGCGCCGCGCATTTACCGGCCTCTGGGTCGCGGCGCTGCTGGCGATCCTTGGCTTCCTGGTCATCTATCCCGTTTTGATGCTGCTGCTCGGCGCGCTGACCGACACCAACCCGGTGGTCGACGGCATCCGCCTCAGCCTGAGCCATCTGTCGATCGCCAATTTCCTCGCCGTGCTCGCCAATCCGAATGTCGGCGAGGCGCTGCTCAACACGCTGATCGCCTGCGGCGGCGGCACGGTCATCGCGGTTGCGATCGGCCTGTTCTTCTCGTGGATCGTGGTTCGCACCAACACGCCGTTCAAGGGTTTCATCGCCGCGGCCAGCATCCTGCCGCTGTTCGCGCCGCCACTGGTGGCTGGTGTGGCCTGGGCGATCCTTGGCTCGCCGAAGACTGGGTTGATCAATACGATGTTCAAGTGGATGGGCTCTGACCTGCGCATCGATCTCTATTCGATGTGGGGGCTCGTGTTCGTGTTCGGCATCTACTACGCGCCCTATGTCTACATGTTCACCTCGTCGGCGCTGCGCAACATGGACCCGAGCCTGGAGGAGGCGGCGGAAATCTCCGGCGCCGGCGCGTTCGCCACCCTGTTCACGGTGACGTTTCCGCTGATCATGCCGGCGATCGTCTCGGGCATGCTGCTGTCGTTCATCGTGATGCTCGGCATCTACGGCATCCCGGCCGTACTCGGCGCGCCGACCAATCTGAACGTGCTGACGACCTATATCTTCAAGCTCACCAACTGGTCGCCGCCGCTCTACAACACCGCAGCCGCGGTCGCGATCATCCTGATGATGGTCACGGGGCTGCTGGTCTATCTGCAGCAGAAATTGCTCAGCGGGCGCAGCTACACCACCGTTGCGGGGAAGGCGTTCCGACCACGCAGCCTCGATCTCGGGCCATGGCGCTGGGTCACCTTCGCACTCGGGATCGTCTACCTCGTCATCGTCGTCGTACTGCCGTCGCTGGCGCTGATCGTCGCAGCGTTCCGCAAGTTCATGTTCATCCGCGACGCCGCGAGCCTGTTCGACATGCGGCAATACTCGCTGATGCATTTCGAGAGCATCTTCGACAATCCGCTGACCATGAAGTCGATCTACAACGCGATCGAGGTCGGGGTCATCACCGCCGTCGTCGGCGGCGCGCTTGCTTTTGCGATCGGCTATACCATTCATCGCACCCGCGTCGCTGGGCGCGGCGCCATCGACCTGATCTCGACGCTGCCGGTCGCAATCCCCGGGCTCGTGGTCGGTGTCGCCTATCTCTGGGCCTGGATCGGCGTGCCCGGCGGTCTCTACGGCACGATCTGGATTCTGGCGCTCGCCTTCATCGCGCGCTTCATGCCCGACACCGTGAAGGCGCTGTCGACCTCGTTCCTGCAGATCCACCGCGAGCTCGAAGAGGCTGCCTGGGTTTGCGGCCGGGGCATGCTCGGCACCATCGGGACGATCGTGCTGCCGCTGGCGCGGCCGGGCGTGCTGGCCTCGATGACGCTGCTGTTCGTGCTGGCGATCCGCGAACTCGGCTCGTCGCTGTTCCTCTACACCAGCAACACCATGGTGATGTCGGTGCTGCTGCTCGACTATTACGAGGGGGGCAATATCGGCAAGACCGCGGCCTTCAGCCTGGTGCAGACCGTACTGCTCGGTGTCCTGATCGGCGGCGCCAACTGGCTGTCGCGCGGGGCGGCGCAGGGCAACGTGGCGCGGACCGGATAACGATAAACGAGGAAGGATTTGGCGATGGATAGACGAACCTTCACCACACTGGCCTTGGCGAGCGTTGCAACGCTTGCGCTGGCGTCGGCCGCGCGGGCGCAGGAGTTCGGCTCGGCGGAGTTGATTGCCGCCGCAAAGGCCGAGGGCAAGCTCGTCTATTACACCGCGAATTTTGCCGAGATCGAGCAACAGGTGATCAAGGCGTTCAACAAGCGCTTTCCCGAGATCAAGGTCGAGATGGTCCGCGCGCCCGGCGGCCAGCTCATCACCCGCGTGAAGACCGAAGCCGCGGCCGGCAAGCTGATTGCCGACGTCGTCGACCACTCCGATCGCGCGCTGATGCAGCCGCTGGAAGATCTGTTCCAGGACTACGCGCCGCCGAACGCGGCCGATTACAGCAAGGACGCACTGATCTCGCCGAAGCTGTGGCCGCGCGCCACCATCGCCTGGTCGATCGGCTACAACACCGAGCTGGTGAAGGATCCGCCGAAATCCTGGATGGACCTGACCAAGCCGCAATATGACAAGCTGATCGGGCAGGTGTTCGCGCAGTCCGGCGGCACCACATGGACCCGGATCATGTTCGAGCGACAGGTGCTCGGCGAGGATTACTGGGCCGGGCAGGCCGCGACCCATCCCGTGCTCTATCCTTCCGGGGCGCCGACCGCCGATGCGCTGGTGCGCGGCGAGATCGCGATCGCGCCGCTGCTCTACAACGTGATCTACCAGAAGAAGAAGGACGGCGCGCCGATCGAGATCTTCTTCCCGCCCGAGGGCGCGCCCGTCAATCCCTATGCGAGCGGCATTCCGAAGACGGCGGCCCATCCCAATGCGGCAAAGCTGTTCCTGAACTGGTGCCTGTCGAAGGAAGGGCAGACCTTCATGATCAAGGAACTCGGTAATCTCACCTCGTTGAAGGAGCCGCCGGCGTTTCCGGAGGGCTTCGATCCCAAGGTGGTCAAGCTTTGGTATCCGAAGTTCGACGAGTACGTGAAGCTGCATGCGGCATGGGTCGCGGACTGGGACAAGATCTACGGGTATCGGCAATAGGCTGATGGTGCAGCGATGACGGCAACGCTCGAGGTCAGCGGCCTCAGGAAACAGTTTGCGATCGGCCGCCCGGCGATCGACGGCGTCAGCTTTGGCGTGCCGGCCGGCGAGATCGTGGTGCTGCTCGGGCCGTCCGGCTGCGGTAAGACGACTACCTTGCGCTGCGTCGCCGGGCTCGAGCACCCGACCGATGGCGAGATCAGCATTTCCGGGCGGGTGGTGTCATCGCCGGCGCGCGGCATCCTCGTGCCGCCGCGGGCACGCAACCTCGGTATGGTGTTCCAGTCCTATGCGGTGTGGCCGCATATGACGGTGCGGCAGAACGTGATATATCCGTTGAAGCACCGCACGGTCGGCCGCACCGATGCCGCCCGCATGGTCGACGATGCACTGGCGCTGGTCGGACTGTCCGACTATGCCGACCGGCCGGTGGTGGCGCTGTCGGGCGGGCAGATGCAGCGCGTCGCGCTGGCGCGCAGCATGGTGTACCGGCCGCAACTCCTGCTGCTCGACGAGCCGCTGTCGAACCTCGATGCCAAACTGCGCCTGCGGCTGCGCGACGACCTCCGCGTCATTCTCAAGCAGACCGGGATGACCGCGCTCTACGTCACCCATGATCAGGCCGAGGCGGTCGTGCTCGGCGACCGGATCGGCGTGATGCGCGACGGCAAGCTGTTGCAGATGGACACGCCTGATGTGATCTACAACCGCCCGGCCGATCTGTTCGTCGCCAATTTCACCGGCGCGACCAATGAGCTCGCCGGCACGCTGGTCGCCTGCAACGGCGGCTATGGCGTGGTCGATTTCGGTGACGGCCGGCGAGGTGAGGTCGCGCTATTCCAGGCGCTTAGTCCCGACGAGAAGGTGCGCGTGGCGCTGCGGCCCGAGAATATCGCGATCGGCCGGCCCGATGGCGCAAATACATTTGCGGCGAAGGTGCTCGACCGGCGCTACCAGGGCACCCAGACCGCCTACGGCATCGAGCTGTTCGGCAAACGGCTGGAGGCGATCGAGCTCGGCACCGCCGCGCGCCATCAGGTCGGCGTCGAGGCGCAGGTCGCGCTGCCGCGCGAATGCCTGTGGGCTTATCGCGACAATGGGCCGGCGTCCGAAGACTAAACAGGATCGACTGAGCAGAAGCTACTGCAGCGCCATTCCCGAGGTCTTGATCACGGTGGTCAGCTTCTGCTGATCGGCCTTCATCAGCGCGGCGAGTTCATCGAGCGACAACGGCTTGCCCGGAATGTTGGCGAGCGACAGCTGGCGCTGCACGTCGGGGTTCTGCAACGCCTTGTTGATCGCCGCATTGATCTTCGCAAGCAGCGGCGCCGGCGTCGCGGCCGGCACGTAGATGCCATACCAGGGAACGTAGGCGGCCTCCGCAAAGCCGGCTTCGGCGATGGTCGGGACGTCGGGCAGGTCGGGCACGCGCTTGTCGGTGAAGACCGCGAGCGGCTTGACGCTGCCGGCCTTGATGTGCGGCAGCGCCAGCTCGAGCGAGACGATCTCGAAATGCATCAGGTTGGTCATCAGGTCGATCAGGGCCTGCGGCTGGCCCTTGTAGCCGACATTGGTCAGCTTGATGCCGGCGACCTGAAACAGTTTCTGGGCGCTGAGGTCGATTGACGATCCGGTGCCGGGATTGCCGAAGTTGAACTCTCCGGGCCGCTTGCGGGCCAGGTCGACGAATTCGCCGATGCTCTTCACCGGCATCGACGGATGCACCAGCGCGACGCTTTGATTCCAGACGGCGAGGCCGACGCATCTGAAATCCCTTGCCGCGTTCCAGCCGGCGTCCTTGTAGAGATCCGGATTGACCAGCAGCGCGGGGCCGGTAACGACCCAGGTGTAGCCATCCGGCTCGCTGCGCGCGACGGCCGATGTGCCGATATTGCTGTTGCCGCCGGGCCGTGCCTCCACCACGACGGTCTGCTTCCAGTCGCGGCCGACCTGCTCGGTCACGGCACGCGCGACGATATCGACGATGCCGCCGGCAGGGTAGGGCACGATGATGTGGATCGGACGGCTCGGATAATTGTCCTGCGCACGGGCAGGAACACTGCCGGACAGCGCCGTGATGATGGCCGCAAGCAAGGCCATGGCGGTTGTGATGCCGCGCATCTCTCCCTCCCAATGTTTCCCGCATCATTCGTGGGATGCGTGGTCTAGCCGTTGGCCACCAGCGAGCGGATGCTGCGGGCGAGCCCGAGGATGCGCGGCCCGCATTCGCGCTCGATCTGCTCGGCGCTGAAGCGGAATGAGGGGATGCCGCAATTGACCGACAGGCACTCTCCGGCTGGCGTGCGGTACAGCGGCGCGGCGACGCCAAAAATCTCGCGACGCCATTCGCCGAGCGAGACCGCGAAGCCGCGTTCGTTGCAGAGCTCGATGTCCGGCAGCGTGCGCCGCTCGACGTAGTCGAGTTCCTCAGGGCGCTCGGCCTTCACGCGCGCCACATAGGCATTGCGTTCGTCCTGCGTGAACAGCGACAGCAGCGCGCGCCCGACTGCGGTCGGCGCCAGCGAGGAGACAAAGCCGACGTCAGGCACGTGCGGCACCGCGTCCGTCGTGCGCAGCGTTTCGACATAGATGAAGTCGAGCCCGAACGGCATCGCGATCGACACCGTGCCGCCGGTGTAAGCGGCGAAATCACGCATCAGCGGACGCGCAAGCTGGCGGACCTTGAGCGACGACAGCACCGGATAGGCGGCGGCAAGCACGCCGAGCCCGAGCACGAAGCGGCCCTTGGCATCGCGCCTGAGATAGCCGAGCTGCTCCAGCGTGTAGGTCAGGCGCGAAACGGTCGGCCGCGACAGGCCGGTGTGCTCGGCAAGCTCCGCATTCGAGAGCGGGCCGCTGTGGTTGCGGAAGGCCGCCAGCAGATCGAGCCCGTGCGCCAGGGTGGTCGCAAAGGAGGGATCCGCCTGTGATTCGAGAGTGGACAATGCCGCCATACGAAATAATGGTCTTAAATGACCATAAATGTCAATATATCGAAATGAATTTGCAAATCGTTTCGATATGGGTTTATCTCTCGCCCAAAATACGGGAGGCGGTATGGACTTCGCTCTATCCGAGCGATCGGAGCGTCGGCGGCGTGATCTGCTAGCCTTCTTCGAGAAGGAGGTGCTGCCGCGCCATCGCACCTGGCTCGACCACGTCCGTTCGCAGAGCGACACGCCGCCCTTCATGGCCGAGTTGCAGCAAAAGGCGCGCGCGGCCGGCCTGTGGAATCTCGGCCTGCCCGAACTGGCCGACGATGAACCCGGCACACGCCTCTCCAATCTCGACTACGCGCCGTTGGCGGAAATCATGGGGCGGCTGTTCTGGGCGCCGGAGGTGTTCAACTGCCAGGCGCCCGACGTGCCGAACATGATCGCGTTGCAGGCCTGCGCGACGCCTGAGCAGAAGAAGCGCTGGCTGGCGCCGCTGCTCAACGCCGAGACGCGCTCCGCCTTCGGCATGACCGAGCCCGATGTCGCCTCGTCCGACGCCACCAACATCGCAACGCGGATGGTGCGCGACGGCGACCACTACATCATCAACGGCCGCAAATGGTTCATCACCGGCGCCGCGCATCAGCGCTGCAGCTTCCTGATCGTGATGGGTGTCACCGATGCCGGCGCCGAGCGCACCAGCCGGCATTCCTGCATCATCGTGCCGATGGATGCGCCCGGTGTACGGCTGGTGCGGCGGCTACGCTGGATGGGCTGCGAGGATCATGTCGCGCCGATCGGTGAACTCGTGTTCGACAATGTGCGGGTGCCGGTAGAGAATTTGCTCGGCGCGGAGGGTGAGGGTTTCAAGGTCGCGCAGGTCCGACTCGGACCGGCGCGCATCCATCATTGCATGCGCTCGATCGGGCTCTGCGAACTCCTGATCGAATTGATGATGGCGCGCGCCGCGGAGCGCAGCGCATTCGGGCGCACCGTGATCCAGTACGACACCGTGCAGCGCTGGATCGCCGAAGCCCGCGTCGAGTTGGAGCAGGCGCGGCTGCTCGCGTATCGCTGCGCCTGGCGGCTCGATCAGGCTGGCCATCACGGCGCCTGGCGCGACGTCTCGCTGATCAAGGTCGCGGTGCCCGCAATGCTGCAGAAGATCGCCGACCGCGCGATGCAGGTGTTCGGCGCGATGGGCGGCTCAGACGATACGCCGATCCATCAGGCGCTGGCGTGGGGACGGCTGCTCCGGATCGGCGACGGCCCCGACGAGGTGCATCTGCGGCAGATCTTCCGGATGGAGCCGATGCCGGAATGGTCGATCGCCAATTCGCCCTATCTTGCTGCACATCCCGCCTGAGCGGCGCTAGAGTAGCCACCGAATTATCCCTGGACGAGGCGCCCTTCCGATGACGATGACCGAGCAAGCCCTAGACGCAAAACCCGCCGCGATCGACAAGGAGCGGCTGCGCCTGAAGTATCAGGAGGAGCGCAACAAGCGGCTGCGTCCTGACGGCAACGATCAGTATCTCCAGATCAAGGACCAGCTCGCGCATTATCTCGAGGATCCCTACACGCCGGTGGTGGAGCGCGCGCCGAAGACCGACCACGTCACCTTCGCCTTCATCGGCGGCGGCTTTGCGGGGCTCGCCACCGCGGCCCGGCTGACCGAGGCCGGCGTCAAGGACGTCCGCATTGTCGAGAAGGGCGGTGATTTCGGCGGCACCTGGTACTGGAACCGGTATCCCGGCGCGCAATGCGACACCGCGTCGATGGTCTACATGCCGCTGCTCGAAGAGACCGGCCACATGCCGTCGGAGAAATACGCGCATGCGCCGGAAATCCTGGCGCACTGCCAGCGGATCGGGCGGCAGTTCAATCTCTACGACAACGCGCTGTTTCACACCGAGGTGACGAGCCTCGACTGGGACGCGGCACAATCGCGCTGGATCGTCCGCACCACCAGGGGCGACGCCTTCACCGCGCAATATATCGGCATCGGCACCGGCCCGCTGCATGTGCCGAAGCTGCCCGGCATTCCCGGCATCGAGCGCTTCAAGGGCCACTCGTTCCATACCAGCCGATGGGATTACGACTACACCGGCGGCGATCCCCGGGGCGCGCCGATGGACAAGCTTGCCGACAAGCGGGTCGGCATCATCGGCACCGGTGCAACGTCGGTGCAGTGCATTCCGCACCTCGCGCGCGCCTGCAAGGAGCTCTACGTGTTCCAGCGCACGCCGTCGTCGGTCGACGTGCGTGGTAACGGCCCGATCGATCCGGACTGGTTCGCCGATATCGCAACGCCGGGCTGGCAACAACGCTGGCTGGAGAACTTCACCGCCAACCAGGCCGGTGGATCGGCGGAGGAAGACCTGGTGCAGGATGGCTGGACCGATCTGTCGAAGCGGATCCGCGCCAAGGTGATGCTGCTGCCGCGCGAGCAGCGCACCGTGGAAAACATGCGGGCGGTGTTCGAGGATTCCGACTTCGAGAAGATGGAGGAGATCCGCAACCGGGTCGACAGCATCGTCGGCGATGCCGAGACGGCCAGGAATCTGAAAGCCTGGTACGGCCAGCTCTGCAAGCGGCCATGCTTTCACGACGCCTATCTTCAGGCGTTCAACACGCCGGGCACGCATCTGGTCGATACCGACGGCAAGGGCGTCGAAGAGATCACCGAGAACGGGATCGTGGTCGCGGGCAAGGAATACAAGCTCGACTGTATCATCTACGCGTCAGGCTTCGAGGTCGGCACCGAGTACAAGCGGCGGGCGGGTTTCGACGCGACGGGCCGCGACGGCATCAAGCTGTCGGAATATTGGGCCAAGGGCATGCGCACCAAGCACGGCATCCACGTGCATGGCTTCCCCAACGTGTTCTTCGTGCAGCCGACGCAGGGCGCCAACCTCATTTCCAACGTGCCGCACAATCTGACCGAAGCGGCGCGGACCATCGCCCTGATGGTCGCTCATGCGCAGGACAACGGCTTCAAGGAAATCGAAGTCAGCAAGGACGCCGAGGATCGCTGGGTCGAGCTGCTGCTGACTGCGGTCGGCCGGATGATCGGCGGACCCGATTGCACGCCCGGCTATTACAACAATGAGGGACGCGAGCCGGGGCCTGCCGCCAAGCTCAATGTCGGTTATCCGGCGGGCGCGTTGGCCTACTTCAAATACATCGACCAGTGGCGCAGCAGCGGCCAGTTCGAAGGCGTGCAATTCCGTTGAGGGATGTGCGATCGGGACTGATTTCTGCCAAATGAGGGAGTGCTTGAGTAATGACCCAGACAACCGCAGGTGAGACGTCGCACGAACTTCCGAAGGCGGCATCCGCGCCGGTTATCGCGCAGCACGCGGCGACGCTGAAAGCGCTGCCGTTCGCCGACACCAGGGATTTCGACGACGCCGCACGCGGCTTCCTCGGCACCATCGAGAACGCGCGCGTCACCTCGGCCCAGGGCAGGGTGGTCTGGAGCCTCGAGCCTTACGGCTTCCTCTCCGACGAGAAGGCGCCTGCGACCGTCGATCCGAGCCTGTGGCGGCAGTCACGACTCAACATGCATCACGGCCTGTTCGAGGTGGTGCCGGGCGTTTACCAGGTGCGCGGGCTCGACATCGCCAACATGACGCTGATCGAGGGCGACAAGGGCGTGATCGTGGTCGACACCCTGACCTCGATCGAGGGCGCGCGTGCCGCGATGGAGTTGTACTTCCAGCATCGCGGCAGGCGGCCGGTCGCCGCCGTGATCTTCACCCATACCCATACCGACCATTGGGGAGGCGCGCGCGGCGTGGTGGACGACGCCATGCTGGCGGCCGGCGTGCCGATCATCGCGCCGAACTTCTTCATGGAGCACGCGGTCTCCGAGAACATCATCGCGGGGCCTGCGATGCTGCGCCGCGCGCAATACCAGTTCGGGCCGTTCCTTGCCAAGGGCGTGCGCGGCCAGGTCGATTGCGGCCTCGGCAAGACCATGGCGGCGGGCGGCGTGGCGCTGCTGCGGCCGACCGATCTGATCATCGCGACCGGCGATACGCGCATCATCGACGGCGTCGAGTTCGAATTCCAGATGGCGCCGAACAGCGAAGCGCCGGCGGAGATGCATTTCTTCATTCCGCGCTACAAGCTGTTGAACCTCGCGGAGAACTGCACGCACAACTTCCATAACCTGCTGCCGTTCCGCGGCGCCGATGTACGCGACGCGCTGGCCTGGTCGAAATATCTCGGCGAGGCGCTTCAGATGTGGGGCGGCAAGGCCGAGGCGATGTGCGGCCAGCATCACTGGCCGGTGTGGGGGCGGGAGCGGATCGACACCATGATCCGCCAGCAGCGCGATCTCTACAAATATGCGCATGACCAGACCATCCGGCTGATGAACCACGGCCTCAACGCGGCGGAGATTGCCGAGACGATCAGGCTGCCGCAGAGTCTCGAAGGCGCCTGGCACGGCCGCGGCTACTACGGTCACATCAGGCACAATGTGAAAGCGATCTACCAGAAGTATCTCGGCTGGTACGACGCCAATCCGGTCAATCTCGATGCCTTGCCGCCGGTCGATGCCGGCAAGAAGTATGTCGAATATATGGGCGGCGCCGATGCGATCCTGAAACGCGCAACCGCGGATTTCGCCAAGGGTGAATTCCGCTTCGTCGCACAGGCCGTCAGCCATCTCGTCTTCGCCGAGCCCGACAACCAGGCGGCCCGTGCATTGCTGGCCGACACGTTCGAGCAGCTCGGCTATGCCGCGGAGAGCTCGACCTGGCGCAACGCCTATCTGTTCGGCGCCCAGGAGCTGCGGCAGGGCATGCCGAAGACGCCGCCGCGCTCGCCGATGCCACGCGAGACGCTGGCTGCGCTGCGCACCGAGCAGCTCTGGGACGTGCTCGGTATTCGCCTCAATGGCCCCAAGGCCGAGGGCAAGCGCATCGTGCTGAACTGGAATTTTACCGATACGGGCGAGAGCTTCGTGCTCAATCTCGAGAACTCGGCGCTGACCTACGTCAAGGGGGCGCAGGCGAGCGACGCGCACGCGAGCTTCACGCTGGCGCGCAGCGTGCTCGACGAGGTGATCGCCAAGCTGACCTCGTTCCCGGAGGCCGTCGGTGCCGGCAAGGTCAAGGTATCAGGCGAGCCGCTGCGGCTCGGCGAACTGATGGTGCTGATGGACGAGTTTCCCCGGATGTTCGAGATCGTCGAGCCGAAGCGGACGGTGGTGACGTAGTGAACCGGGAAACGAACGGCGTCACAAACTCTATCGTCGTCCCGGCGAAGGCCGGGACCCATACTCCGCAGCGGATGTCGTGGGCGAGACTCGTCGTTCCGCCGACGCTCAATAATGGTTATCGGTGGTTATGGGTCCCGGCCTTCGCCGGGACGACACTGAATGTTTGGTGCAGCCTAGGAATTATCACCCGCTCCGGAGGAGCGCGATGACGGGTCGATAAGCGCTGGCTCAAATCCCGAGATACGCCGCCTGCACCTGTTTGTTGCCCGCGAGCTCGGCGCTCGAGCCCTGCATGATCACGTTGCCGCTTTCCAGCACATAGGCGCGCTGCACAAGCGACAGCGCGCGGCTGACATTCTGCTCCACCAGGAGGATCGCTGTGCCCATCTTGTGAATCGCGCCGATCTTCTCGAACGTCACATCGGTCATCACGGGGGCGAGGCCGAGCGACGGCTCGTCCAGCATCAACAGGCGGGGCTTCAGCATCAATCCGCGGCCGACCGCGACCATCTGCTGCTCGCCGCCGCTCATGGTGCCGGCGAGCTGCTTCCTGCGGTCGGCGAGCCGCGGGAAGATGCTGTAGACGAGCTCCATCGTGCGCCCGCGATCCGCCTTGGCCTTCGGCGTATAAGCGCCGATCTCGAGATTCTCCTGCACCGTCATTTCGGGAAAGACCTGACGGCCTTCCGGGACGTGCGCGATACCGAGCTCGGGAATCCGGTAGGGCGGCAGCGTGGCGAGGTCGACGCCGTCGAACGTGACCTTGCCTCCGAACAGCTTGACGAGGCCGGAGACGGCGCGCAGCGTCGTGCTCTTGCCGGCGCCGTTGGCGCCGAGCAGGCCGACGGCCTCGCCCTCGCCGATGGAGATGCTGACGTCGGTGATGGCGGGGACCGAGCCGTAGCTGGCGCTGACGCGGGAGAGCTCAAGCATGGGCGTTGCCTTGCGCCGGCGGATGCACGTAGGAGCCGAGATAGGCGCGGATCACTTCCGGATTCTCCACGATCTCCTTCGGCGCGCCTTCGGCGATCTTCTGGCCGTGGTCGAGCACCACGATGTGACGGGCGACCGCCATGATCGCGCGCATCACATGCTCGACGATCACGATTGTGAGGCCGCGCGCCGAAAGCTTCTTCACCAGCGCCACGGCCTGGTCGATCTCGGCCGGGTTGAGGCCGGCCATCACCTCGTCGAGCAGCAGGATCCTTGGCTGGGTCGCCAGCGCGCGGGCCATCTCCAGCCGGCGCTGGTCGATGGTGGTGAGGTCCTTGGCCGGCGTCTGCTCCCTGGCGCCGAGCCCGACGAATTCGATTGCTTCAAGCGCCTTGTTGCGGGCGGCGGCGACATGACGGTCGCGCAGGAACGCGCCGGTCATCACATTCGCGAGCACCGTCATCGCGCCGAACGGCTTTGCCACCTGGAAGGTGCGCGCCATGCCGAGCGCGCAGACGTCATGCGGCCTGAGGCCCACGACCTCGTGACCGAAGGCGAGCACCGATCCGGAGTCCGGGCGGTGAAATCCAGTGATCAAATGAAAGCTCGTGGTCTTGCCTGCGCCGTTCGGTCCGATCAGCGCGACGGTCTCGTTCTCCTGCACGGTGAAGCTGACGTCCTGCACCGCGCGCAGGCCGCCGAAGCGCTTGCTGAGACCCTTGATGACGAGTGCTTCTGCCATCGCAACCTCAGGCGCGTGCCGGCTTGCGCCGGACATAGCGGTGATAGACGTCGGTCGCAAACCCGATCAGCCCGGTCGGCCGCCACAGGATCACGGCCATCAGGATCAGGCTGTAGACGGTGAGCTGGATGCCGCCGACCGAGCTGCCGAGCCAGCTTTGCAGTAGCGCCGAGGTGGTCTCCAGCAGCACGGTGCCGATCACAGGCCCCCACAATGTGCCGATGCCGCCGACGATCGAGACCAGCGCCGCCTCGATCGAGACGCTGAAGCTGAACGCGGTCGCGGGATCGATGAAGTAGATGTACTGGGTGTAGAAGGTGCCGGCGAGCGCGGTCAGGAACGCGCTGATCATGTAGATGTCGCGCTTGATCTTCGGCGCGTTGACGCCGATCGCCTCGGCCGCATCCTCATCCTCGCCGATTGCAACGAGGTAGTAGCCGATCCAGGATTTCTCGATTTGGTGGGTGATCCAGAGGCCAACGATAAGCAGGCCGAGCACCACGTAGTAGTAGGACGACTTCTCCTCGAATTGCATCATCAGCGGCGCGCTGCCGAGGTTCGGGATCGTGGTTCCTTCGGCGCCCCAGGCGAAGTCGCGGAACTTGAGGAAGATCAGCATCAGCACCTGGGCGGTCGCGATGGTGGCGATGGTGAAATAGGGACCACGCAGGCGGAAGCAGAGCCAGCCGATAGGCAGGCTCGCCAGCATCGCGACCACGCCGCCTGCGATCATCCCGATCCAGGGCGAGATGCCGTAGTTCACCTGCATGATGGTCGAAGTGTAGGCGCCGAGCCCGAAATAGGCGGCGTGCCCGAGCGACAGCTGCTTGGCATAGCCGCCCATCAGGTTCCAGGCGACGCCGATGAAGGAAAACAGCAGGATGCGGATGAAGATGTCGATCGCGAACGACGAGGTGACGAGCTGGGGCAGCGCCAGCATGACCACGGCCCCGATCGCGAGCCACAGCCACTTCATGTTGCCTGAGGTCTGCATCAGCGGCCCCTTTTGGCGCCCAGCCCGCTCGGCCTGAAGGCAAGCGTCAGCAGCAGCAGCGCGAACACCACGATCAGGCCGGAATCGGCGCCGACGAACTGGATGCCGAGCGATTCCGCCACGCCCATCATCAGGCTCGCGACCAGCGCGCCCATCACATTGCCGAGCGTGCCCATCACGACCGCGACGAACGCCATCAGCACGAACACCTGGCCGACGAACGGATAGGCCGAATAGAACGGCATCAAGAGCGAGCCGGCGGCGCCGGCGAGCGCCAGCGCGGTGCCGAACGCAACCGCGAACACACGGTTGGGATTGATCCCCATCAGCATCGCGACGTCGCGGTTCTGCGATGCCGCGCGCATGGCGCGGCCGAGATCGGTGGTGTGCAGGAACACCCAGAGCAGTCCGCTGAGCGCCATTGCGACCGCGAAGGCGATCAGCTTCGCGACCGGAATGTACAGCCCGCCGATGTGCCAGGCTTCATCCGAATACGAGGTGTGGACGGTGCGGTAATTGGCGCTGAACAGCATCAGCGAGAGATTGAGCAGCAAGAGCGACAACGCGAAGGTCAGGAAGATCTGCGGCATGTCGTTCGGTCCGAGCACCCTGCGGATCAGGAAGTGCTGGATCAGCACGCCGGCGAGGAACAGCACCGGCATCGAGACCACAAGCGAGACCAGCGGATCGATGCCGAACTGGGTGGCGAGGAAGAACGAGATATACATTCCGATCATCACGAACTCGCCCTGGGCGAAATTGACGATCTTGACCACGCCGAAGATCAGCGTGACGCCGATGCTGACCAGCGCGTAGATGCCGCCGATGAGCAGGCCGTTGATGACAGCCTGGGCCAGTGTCTCCCACATGCGATGGGACCGCCGTTCAGGTCTTCATCAGCGGGGCGCGGGCGTCTTCCTTGGGGAAGATGCTGGCGAGATCGGCATTCTGCCACTGCACGCCGACCGGACAGCCATAGACGTTCTTGCCGTCGGGGCCGAACTTCACCTTGCCGCCAGGCGCCATCGCAGCAAAGCCCGAGGAGACGTCGAGCGTCGAGAGCGCCTCGCGCACCTTCTTCGGATCGGCGGAGGCGGCGCGCTCCAGCGCGTCGGCCAGCATGAAAGTCTGCGCGACCAGGCCGCCGGCATATTCGAACGCGAACTCGCCGGTGCGCTTCTTGAATTCGGCGTTGACCTTCTGCGCATCGTCGTTGACGTCGTGGTTCCAGTGCGCGACGCCTTGCAGGCCTTCGGCCGCCTTGCCGACATTCTTGTAGAAGTCCGGCATCACGAAGCCGCCCGAGCCGCCATTGATCGCGATGTTGAGCCCGACCTGCTTCACAGTGCGCACGATCAGGATGAGGTCGTTGAGGTAGGACAGCGAGAACAGCGTGTTGGCGCCGGAGGCCTTGACCTTGTTGATCAGCGGACTCGCATCGGTGAAGCCGGCCGAGTAGGGCTCGAACATCACGATCTCGACGCCTTCGCCGGGCGCCAGCTCCTTCAGCCCGTTCGAGGTCGAGGTGCCGAATGCGGTGTTCTCGAAGATCACCGCGACCTTGGCCTGGTCGCTGACGAGCTTGGCCATCTGCAGCTGCGCCTTGGCGAATTGCGAGGCGCGCGCAAACGGCGTGAAGGTGTAGGTGCGTCCCTTGTTGAGCTGGTCCGAGCTCGATCCGGTGATGATCGGAACCCTGGCACGCTCGCAGACTTCGCTCGCGATCAAGGTCAGCGCGCTGGCGTAGCAGCCATGGATTGCCGACAGCTTGTTGCCGGATATCAGACGGTCGGTTTCGGTGCGCGTCACCGTGGTGTCGCTCTGCACGTCGGAGACGATGAGGTTGAGCTTGGCGCCGCCGAGCGACTTGATGCCGCCGGCCTCGTTGACCATGTCGACCGCGAGCTTCGCCGCTGCAACGCAGCCGACGCCGATCTGCGCCATGCTGCCGGTGCTCGGATAGAGTGCGCCGATATTGATCGGGTCGGCGGCCCAGCCGCGCAGCGGGACGGCGCCGAAGGCGCCGGCCGCGAGCACCCCGCCGGTTTTGACCAGGAATTTGCGGCGGTTCAGCTTTGTCCGTGAGGCTTTGGTTGGCGCGGCATTATTAATGGCCGACGGCTTGCGGTCCCCTGTCATGGCGTTCCCCCTGTGCGACTGCGGCTCGGTTGCTCCGTCCGCTCGCTTATTATTTTTGCTCAAGCGGGGGCATAAGAGCACGTAATTCGGCAATCGCAAAGGCGATATCGGCCAGGGTCACGGGAAGCACGTTTCGACTGCTGCGTCGCAGCAATCGCGCGATACGCGCTTGCGAGCCGCGTCGCTGCATGGGAATTGCCGCCGGATGCGGTGGTATTATTGACAATCGAATGACCCGACGAACCGGACGGAACGGTGCCGGCCGGTCCGCCGGATCATTCGATCGGCCGCTGCAACGGCTATTCCGCGCTCGCCACCAGCTTGAAGCGCGGCTTGGCTTCCATCAGGCTGCGATAGGCGGCGAGATAGTCGAGCGCCATGCGGCGTGCGGTGAAGCGGGTCTCGAACCGCTTGCGGATTGCATCGCGGTTGAGCGTCGCGAGCCGGCCGACGGACGCGACCGCGCTGATCTCGTCCTCGACGATGAAGCCGGTCAAGCCGTCCTCGATGATCTCGGGCACCGAACCGCGGTTATACGCAATGACGGGCGTGCCGCAGGCCATCGCTTCGATCATCACGAGGCCGAACGGCTCCGGCCAATCGATTGGAACCAGGAGTCCGATCGCGCCGCTGAGAAAATCCGGCTTCTCGCGGTCACTGATCTCGCCGATGAACTCGACCAGCGGATTGCTGGTGATCAGCGGTTTGATCAGCTCGTCGTAATACTCCTGGTCGGCGCGATCGACCTTGGCTGCGATCTTCAGCGGAATGCCGCAGCGGGTCGCGATCTTGATCGCGCGATCGACGCCTTTCTCCGGCGCGATGCGCCCGAGCACGGCGAGATAGGACTGCTTGGCCGGTTGCGGCGTCAGCAAATTCTCCGGCAGGCCGTGATGGATGGTGCGCACCCAGTGCGCCTGCGGCACCGGCCGCCGCTGCGCGTTGGAGATCGAGATCACCGGGGCCTTGGAGAAGGTGTTGAAGACGGGCTGGTGCTCCGGCAAGTCGAGCCGTCCGTGCAGCGTGGTCACGAACGGCGTCGGCTGCCGCGCGAACAGCGACCACGGATAATAGTCGAGATGGAAATGCAGGAAGTCGAACTCGTCGTCGTCGGCTTTCTGCCGCACGCGCTCCAGCATCACCATGTGCAGCGCATTGGGATCGCGGACGGAACCGTCGAGCCGCAGTGCCTTCGGCCAGGTCGCATCGAGCTTCGCGGAGGTCTGTGAATCGCCACTGGCGAACAACGTCACGTCATGTCCAAGTGTTACAAGTTCTTCGGTCAGCCAGTGCACGACCCGTTCGGTGCCGCCGTAGAGCTTGGGGGGAACAGCCTCCGTCAGCGGGGCAACCTGCGCGATGCGCATTTCTCCGTCTCCATGTTTGTAATGTGGTGAACCCTCAGCCCTCTGATGGCAGCGACATGCCAAGGACGGGAACGTTCTCGCACGTGCGAGGTTCCTTAGGTGTGGGAGATCTGCCGCTTCTTTCTTCCATCACACTGTGGTCTTGCTGATGCCATCTCACTCCAACACGTTTTTGCGGACGCCAACGTTGCAAAATTGTCGCGCAGTGATGGCTGCATCAAGGAATCCCACCGCCGCCCTTCACGTCATCGTGCACGAGAGCTTCGTCTAAAATTTTCTCGTTCACCTTCAACAGCTTTTGCAGGACGTCATGGACCATCTGTCAGGATACGCGCATCGGCCGTTCCCCTTTGTGCTGCGCTATCTGCGCCGGCGGCTCCCGTCGCATGTTGTAATCTTGTCGGCCGTCGTCGCGGCGGTTGCCTGCTCGGTAGGCACGCAATACGGCGTGAAGAATCTGGTCGACGCATTGTCGGCAGGACCGTTGGCTGCGAACGGCGTATGGCTGGCATTCGCTCTGCTCATGTCGCTGATCGCCGCCGACAACTTTCTGTGGCGGATCGCGAGCTGGACCGCGAGCTACACCTTCGTCAGCGTCAGCGGCGACCTTCGCCGTGACATGTTCCGACACCTCACCGGCCACGCGCCGAGCTATTTCACCGACCGGCTGCCGGGCATGCTGACCAGCCGGATCACGGCGACGTCGAACGCGGTCTACACCGTCGAGAACATGTTCGTCTGGAACGTGTTGCCGCCTTGCATCGCGACCTTCGCGGCAATCACCCTGGTTGGAACCGTCAGCGTGACAATGTCAGCAGTGCTGATCCTGATCGCGGGAACGATGGTGGTGGCGATGTTCCGCATGGCGGCCGCCGGCAGGCCGCTACATGACGATTTCGCCAACAGGGCGGCCGCCGTGGACGGCGAGATGGTCGACGTGATCAACAACCTGCCGCTGGTGCGGGCGTTCTGCGGCCTCGGCTATGAGCACGACCGCTTCGACGCGACCGTCAATCGGGAACTCGTCGCGCGCGGCCGTTCCCTGCGCTATCTCGAAAAGCTCCGCCTGGTTCACGCCGGCGTGACCGTCATTCTGACGATCGCGATGCTGGCCTGGGCGCTCTCGCTCTGGCAGCAGGGTCAAGCCACCACCGGCGACGTCGTGCTGGTCTGCACGCTCGGCATCTCGATCCTCAGCGCCACCCGCGATCTCGCCGTCGCGCTGGTCGACGTCACCCAGCATGTCGCCCGGCTGACCGAGGCGCTGGCGACGCTGTTGCAGCCGCACGAGCTCAAGGACCATCCGGAAGCCGAGGTGCTGGTGAAGAGCGGCGCGGCGATTGCTTTCAACAATGTCTCGTTCCGCTATCCCGGCGGCTTGCAGGTGTTCGAGCGCTTCAGCCTGCGCATCCAGCCCGGCCAGCGGGTCGGTCTGGTCGGGCAGTCCGGTGGCGGCAAGTCAACACTGTTTACCCTTCTGCAGCGCTTCTACGACGTCGAGCTGGGCAACATCACGGTCGACGGCCAGGACATCTCGCGCGTCACCCAGCAGAGCCTGCGCGCGGCGATCTCGGTGGTGCCGCAGGATATTTCCTTGTTCCACCGTTCGATCCTGGAGAATATCCGCTACGGTCGGCCTGATGCCACCGACGACGAGGTGATGCGGGCGGCGATCGCGGCGCGCTGCGACTTCATCGAAAGCTTGCCGGAAGGCATGAACACCATCGTCGGCGATCGCGGCGTCAAAGTTTCGGGCGGCCAACGCCAGCGGATCGCGATCGCGCGCGCCTTCCTGAAGGATGCGCCGATCCTCTTGCTCGACGAGGCCACCGCGGCGCTCGATGCAGACTCCGAGGAGGCGATCCGCGAGGCGTTGTCGCGCCTGATGCGCGGGCGTACGGTGGTGGCGATCGCGCACCGCCTCGCGACGCTGCGCAGCTTCGACCGCGTGGTCGTGCTGCAGGGCGGCCGGATCGTCGAGGATGGTCCGCCCGATATCCTCGTGAAGGGAAGAGGTCCCTACCGCGACCTGGTCGCGCGCGAAATGGGCCGGCTCTCCACCAGCGCGGCCTGACCCCGCGTCATCAAGCGCGTTGTTGCGTTCCGGTGCGTTCGTTCGAGCCGAGACTAGAGCCAAGACTGAGGC
The DNA here is from genome assembly GCF_002532045.1 of Bradyrhizobium sp. C9. Classification (GTDB taxonomy): domain Bacteria; phylum Pseudomonadota; class Alphaproteobacteria; order Rhizobiales; family Xanthobacteraceae; genus Bradyrhizobium. The sequence continues at coordinate 499,608 of NZ_NWTG01000001.1, forward strand.
CAAGCAAAGTCGCCAGAGGTTCAGATGGCAGCTGACGTCGTTACGCAGATCATCACTGCTCGCATCACTGAGCACGTCGCCGAACAGCCGTTCTACATTCCGATGACCGGGCCCGCGGCACGGCCGCGGCGCTCGCTCAAGCACGACGACACCTTCATCGTGCTCGACAGCCATGGCGACATCGGCGCTTCGGCGGGCGGGCCCGATGGCCTGTTCAACGCCGACACGCGCTACCTCGCGCGGCTGGAAATGGTGCTGGAGAACGTGCAGCCGCTGCTCCTCGGCTCCAACATGCGCGACGACAATTCGGCGCTGACGGTCGATCTCACCAATTCCGACGTCTATCGCGACGGCCATCTGACCTTGCAGAAGGATACGCTGCACATCGTGCGCTCGATCTTCCTGTGGCGCGGCACCGCCTATCAGCGCATCGGCCTGCAGAACCACGGCGATCTTGCCGCAAGCTTTGATCTCACGCTGCTGTTCGACAATGATTTCGCCGACCTGTTCGAGGTGCGCGGCGAGCGGCGGCCGCGGCGGGGTATCGGCTCGAGCAAGTTGCTCGGCCCGACCGACGTCGTGCTGGAGTATTGCGGCCTCGACGAGCAGACGCGGATCACCGCGCTGCATTTCGATCCGCGGCCGACCCGGCTGTCGGTCAACACTGCGACCTATCATTTCGACCTCGAGCCGGGGCAGGTCACCTCGCTGTTCATCGCGGTGTCCTGCAACAAGCCGATCATGCAGAAGCCGGTGCCGTTCTTCCGCGGCCTGCTGGCGCATCGCCGCGAGATGCGGAATTCGTCGGCCGGCGCGGCCAGCATCGAGACCTCGAACAACATCTTCAACGAGGTGCTGTGCCAGGCGATGGCCGATCTCAACATGCTCATGACGGAGACGCCGCAGGGCCGTTATCCCTATGCCGGCATTCCCTGGTATTCGACGACGTTCGGCCGCGACGGGCTGATCACCGCGCTGCAAATGCTGTGGGTCGATCCGCGGATCGCCAAGGGCGTGCTGAAGCGGCTCGCGCTGTTCCAGGCCAAGGCGGTCGACCCGCTGTCCGATGCAGCGCCGGGCAAGATCCTGCACGAGATGCGCGGCGGCGAGATGGCGGCGCTGCGCGAGGTGCCGTTTGCGCATTACTACGGCAGCGTCGATTCGACCCCGCTGTTCGTGCTGCTCGCCGGGCTCTATCTGGAGCGCACCGGCGACGTCGAGACGTTGCGCGAGTTGTGGCCGGCGGTCGAGGCCGGCTTGCAGTGGATCGACGGCCCGGGCGATCCCGATCGCGACGGTTTCATCGAGTACCAGCGCGCCACCGAGGAGGGGCTGCGCAATCAAGGCTGGAAGGATTCCTTCGACGCCATCTTCCACGCCGACGGCACGCTTGCCGAGGGCAATATCGCGCTGGCGGAAGTGCAAGGCTATGTGTTCGCCGGCAAGCAGCTTGCCGCGCAAGCGGCGCGGCGGCTCGGCTTCGCCGACAAGGCTTTGAAGCTCGATGCAGAGGCCGAGCGGCTGCGTGAGCGATTCGAGGCGGCATTCTGGTGCGAGGAACTCGGTACCTATGCGCTCGCGCTCGATGGCGCCAAGCAGCCGTGCAAGGTGCGCACGTCGAATGCCGGGCAGGTCTTGTTTTCCGGCATGGTGCGGGAGGACCGCGCGCGGCGGGTGGCCGCCGACCTGATGAGCCAGAAATTCTTCTCCGGCTGGGGCATCCGCACCGTCGCCGCGGGCGAAGCGCGCTACAACCCGATGTCCTATCACGACGGCTCGATCTGGCCGCATGACAATGCGCTGATCGCACTCGGCCTCGCGCGCTACGGCCTCAAGCACTCGGTCGCGCATCTGTTCAATGGCCTGTTCGATGCCGCGAGCTATATGGAGCTGCGGCGGTTGCCTGAGCTGTTCTGCGGCTTCCGCCGCGAGCGCCGGCGTGGCCCGGTGCTCTATCCGGTGGCCTGTGCACCGCAGGCCTGGGCGAGCGCGACGCCGTTCACGCTGCTTGAGGCCGCACTCGGGCTGGAGTTCGACACCGCGCGCGGCGAGATCCGCTTGCGCGATCCGCGGCTGCCGGAATTCCTCAACGACGTGGTGCTGCGCGACCTCAGGCTCGGCGCGTCCAGCGTCGATTTGCGGCTGCGCCGCCACGGCGACGAGGTGTCGCTCGAGGTGTTGCGCACGCGTGGCCAGATCCAGGTGTCGATCGTGCTGACGCATTGAGCGCCGTCGCACGCAGCGCGCGGCGAAAACGTGGGGAGAGGTATATGCGTCCGAGGATCATGGTGATGCTGGTTGGAGCGGCGCTGCTGACATGCGCGGGCGTCCGCGCCGCCGACGACGAAGGCAAGACGCCAACGACCCAGGCGCCGTCAGCAACTCCTGCGCCGCCAGCAGCCGCTGCATCGAAGGAGCAGGCCAAAGAACCGTCAAAGGAACAGTCGCCGCCGCCTTCGGTGACCGTGATCGGCGCGCGCGATGCGCACGGCATTCTCGGGCGCGACGTGCGCAGTTCCGCCAATGAGGACATGGGCCGCATCGTCGACGTCATCGTCGACCGCGACGGCAAGGTCCGCGCCGCGGTGATCGATTTCGGCGGCTTCCTCGGCGTCGGCAGCCGCAAGATCGTGGTCGACTGGAACGCACTGCGTTTCGCCGGCGTTTCCAGCAAGAGCGACAGCATCACGCTGGACCTCAACAAGCAGCAGGTGAGCGCTGCGCCGGAATACAAGGAAGATACGCCGCTGATCGTGCTTGGCGCGGCCGGCAATCTTCATCCATGGGATTACGAACATTAGGGGGCTAAAGCTGGTCGCGCGTCCGAACTCTTCCGTCGAGATGGTTGGCGACGGTCGTGGCGAGCGATCAGCCGGCGGCACCAAAATTGTGCCGATTGTCTCTGATCAACCCAGTCCTGAGGAACCGCGGATGCCGTCGCGCGAAAGCCAGCGCGGGCTCGACTGGTTCATCTTCTTCCTGGCCGACGTGCAGACCGGCTTCGGCCCCTTCATCGCGGTCTATCTGACGACGCAGAAGTGGACCCAGGTCGAGATCGGCTTCGTGCTCTCGATCGGCGGCATCATCGGCCTCTTGGGCCAGGTGCCCGGCGGCGCGATCGTCGATGCGGCGCGCTCGGAGCGGGTCGTTGCGGGCTGGGCGGTCGCCGCGATCGGCGCCGCCGCGCTGGCCTACGCGCTCTGGCCGATCTTTCCCGTGGTGACACTCGCCGCAACGCTGCACGCGCTCGCAAGCTGCGTGCTGGGTCCGGCGATCGCCGCGATCAGCCTCGGCCTGGTCGGGCCGCTGGCGATCGGCGAGCGGCTCGGCCGTAATGCGCGCTTCGCTTCGCTCGGCAGCGGCTCGGCTGCGGCGCTGATGGGCGCCTGCGGCTATTTCCTGTCGAGCCGATCGGTGTTCCTCGTGACCTTCATCCTGGCGATCCCGACGCTGCTGTCGCTGGCGCGGATCCGCGAGCGCGAGATCGATATCGCGCAGGCTCATGGCGAGGTGAAGCGCGAGGTTCCCGACAAGCGCGCCACCAGCGTCTTCGCTCTGGTGCGGCAGCGGCCGCTGCTGATCTTTGCCGGCGCGATGATGCTGTTCCAGCTCGCCAATGCCGCGATGCTGCCGCTGATGGCGGGCGTCGTCACGACACGGTCGAGCCAGTGGGCGCCGGTCCTGATCGCCGCCTGCATCATCGTGCCGCAGGCGATCGTCGCGCTGTGCTCGCCGTCGGTCGGCCGCAAAGCCCAGGCCTGGGGCCGGCGGCCGCTGCTGCTGCTCGCATTCGCCTCGCTGGTGATCCGCGGCCTGTTGTTCGCAACGGTGCGTGATCCCTATCTGCTGGTCATGGTGCAGATCTTCGACGGCATCACCGCGGCGATCTTCAGTGTCATGGTGCCGCTGATCGTGGCCGACGTGGCGTTCGGCAGCGGCCATTTCAACCTGGCGCAGGGTATTGTCGGAACGGCGGTCGGCATCGGTGCGTCGCTCAGCACGGTGCTGGCCGGCTATGTCAGCGACAAGCTCGGCAGCAGCACCGCCTTCATGGGGCTGGCCGGCGTCGCCGCGCTGGGGCTGTTCATGATCTGGCTGGTCATGCCGGAGACGCGGCGGACGGCATGACGCGGGCAGGTTTCACTCCGCCGCACCCTTCCTCATGCATGCGCCGTCATATATGAGTGATTTGCTGGCGGAACGAGCCGGTAGTCCCGTGGATTAATCAATCCAAAATCGTGATCTGGTAGGGATCGACGCAGCGCGGGCAGGCATTTCGACCGAGGAATGGCATGATAAATCGAACGACGACGGCGCAAATCACCGGACCGATGCGGCGTTGGGGGCCTCCCGCCTTTGTGACCTTCGCGGCGATGGTCACACTTGCGTCATTGACCGGCGGCGCCGCGGCAAAGCAGCAGCGTCCCGCCGCAACGGTCGAGGCGACCGCGCCGCGCGCTGCGGGCGAGCCGATCATGGCGATCGTGTCGATCAAGGCCCAGAAGGTGACCTTCTACGACGCCGACGGCTGGATCTACCGCGCGCCGGTGTCGAGCGGGGTCAAGGGACGCGAAACGCCGGCCGGCGTCTTTGCGCTGGTCGAGAAGGACAAGGACCATCACTCGACCATGTACGACGATGCATGGATGCCGAACATGCAGCGCATCACCTGGAACGGCATCGCGCTGCATGGCGGCCCACTGCCCGGCTACGCGGCCTCGCACGGCTGCGTGCGGATGCCTTATGACTTCGCCGAGAAGCTGTTCGACAGGACGCGAATCGGGATGCGGGTGATCATCGCGCCGAACGACCCGGCGCCAGTCGATTTCACTCACCCCGCGCTGTTCGTGCCGAACGCCCAGGCCATCGCGGCTGCTCCGGCGCGTGCCGAGACACTGTCCCGCGAAGCCGCGGATGCCGCCAAGGTTGCCGACGAGGCAAAGAAGGCCTCCGTGGCCGCGACCAAGGAAGCTGCGCTGTTCACGCCGGCATCACTGCGCAAGCTGGAAAAGGCCAAGACCCGCGCCGACGCCGAACTCGCATTCGCCGACAAGACGCTCGCCAATGCCAAGACCGACCAGGCCAAGGCGCGCGCCGAGGATCTGAAGCAGAAGGCTGCCGCCAAGGCCGCGGAAGCAACGACGCAGTTCGAGGCGGCCCAGGGCGACGCCAAGCCTAAGCTCGACGCCGCGGCGGCCGCAAAGGACGCCGCCAAGGCGGCCGAGACCAAGAAGGCCGATACTCAGAAGGCAGCGACCGAGGCCAAGCTCGCGCTCGAGCCGGTTTCCGTCTACATCAGCCGCGCGACGCAGAAGCTCTACGTCCGGCGCAACACCCACAAGCCATGGGCTGACGGTGGCGAGGTGTTCGACTCGAGCATTGAGGTTCCCGTCACGATCCGCGATCCGGACCAGCCGATCGGCACGCATATCTACACGGCGATGGCCCGCAATAACGACGGCAGTCTGCGCTGGACCGAGGTGACGATCGACGACGGCGACAACGCCAAGGACGCGCTCGACCGCGTCACTATTCCACAGGATGTGCTGGATCGGATTGCGCCGACCGCGATGCCGCGCTCGTCGATCATCATCTCGGACGAGCCGCTGAGCGCCGAGACCAACTACCGCACCGAGTTCGTTGCCGTGCTGAGCAACCAGCCCCAGGGCGGTTTCATCACACGCAAGCCGACCAGGCCGATGGAAACCGACGACATGGTTGCGAGCGGGGACGGGGACGGTTTCGGCTTCTTCTCTCAGCGCAGCTGGAATCCGCAGTCCGGCACCCAGTACGGCTATCCCCAATACGGCAATCCTCAGGCGCCGACCCAGTACGGCTCCCCGTATTATGGCAATCCTCAACCCGCCAATCCGCGCCGGCGCGGCGGCCAGTACTACTGGCAATCGCAACAGGACTGGTAGCAAGACGCTGCCGAAGGATCAGACTGCAATCTGAACGTTGGACGGCGGTATGACACCGCCGTCCAATCGCGTTGGCGCCGTTACGGGCGAGCTTCCAGGATCAGGTTGAACGGCGTTTCCGCCGCGCGGCGGAAACGTGAGAAGCCACCCTGACGCGCGATCTCGCGCAGCCGGGTCTCGCCGGCCTGCGCGCCGAGTGCAAGCCCGACCTCCTGGTCCAGCGACGCGGGCGTGCAGATCATCGTCGACGCCGCGTAGTACACGCGCCCGATCGGATTGAGATTGTCCTCCAGCCGATCGTTGGCGAACGGCTCGATCAACAGGCAGGTGCCGTCGTCGGCGAGGGTGGAGCGGGTGTGCTTGAGCGCGCCGACCGGGTCGCCCATGTCGTGCAGGCAATCGAAGAAGCACACCAGGTCATACTTGTTGGCTGGGAAGTCCTTGGCCGAGTGCGTCTGGAAATGAACGCGGTCCGACAATCCAGCCTCCTTCGCAGCCATCCGCGCCGCCTGGATCGAGCCGTCGTGATAGTCGAAGCCGTAGAAGGTTGATTTCGGAAACGCCTCCGCCATCAGCCGCGTCGAGACCCCATGGCCGCAGCCGACGTCAGCGACGACAGCGCCTTTCTTCAGCTTGTCGACGACGCCCTCGAGCGCCGGCAGCCATTCCTGCACCAGATAGTGCTTGTAGCTGGTGCGGAAGAAGCGGGCGGTGCCGCAGAACAGGCATTCACTGCGCTTGTTCCAGCCGACGCCCTTGCCGGTCTTGAACGCATCGGTGATTTTCGGCTCATCGAGAAAGGTCGCGCCGACAAGGCTTCCCACGGCGCCGAGGAAGACCGGGCTGTCCTCGTCGGCAAGCGCAAGCGCCTGCTCGGGCAGCATCGAGAATTTTCCGGTCGCGCTGTCGTACTCGACGTAACCGGAAGCGGCCTGTGCCGAGAGCCATTCCTGAACGTAACGTCCGGCTGTTCCCGTTGCCTTGGCCAGGGCCGCCGCGTTCATCGGTCCTTGCTGCGCCAGAGCCTTGTAGAGCCCGAGCTTGTCGCCCAGCAGCATCAGCGAAGCGTTCATGGCCGCGCCGACATCGCCAATCATCTTTCCCATGAATGAATTGAGACGCTCCTCGTTGACGTCCATGATGTTCCTCCATCGCAATTGGGTTTTTGCAAAAAGTCCATCATTGCCAATTTCATGTGTGCGCTATCGTCCAGGCAGAAAGCCTTGGGCGCGGACATGATCGCACGAATGGGGTCGGCGGCGCAGGCTGAATGTCACAATGCGGCTGGGATGCCAGCGTGGCGACTTCACAAGCCTGCGACGCGGGCGCCTGAGGCTGCTGCCCGCGGCATGATGAGCCTCCTGTACAGCGCGCCGTAGCAGGCGGCCGACAGGTCCCAGCTGTAGGACTTGGCCATCGCGCTGGCGCGCATGGCGTTGAGTCGATCCTTGGCGCGATAGGCGTCGAAGGCGCGCCTGACGCCGCCAAGGAAGGATTCCGCCGACGGTTGGGCGAACAGGAAGCCGGTCTCGCCATCGGCGATGGTCTCCGCAAGCCCGCCGGTCTGGTGGCCGATCGGTAGCGAGCCGAAGCGCTGCGCGTACATCTGGCTGAGGCCGCAGGGCTCGAAGCGCGACGGCATCAGGGTGAAATCGCTGCCGGCGAAGATCCGGCGCGCCTGGGCGTCGTTGAAGCCGATGATGACGCCGATCGCGTCGGGCCGGCGCCGGTGCGCGGCCACCAGCGCGTCCTCGATCGCGGGTTCGCCGCTGCCGGTGACGACGATCTGTCCGCCGTCCTTGATGATCTCGTCGGCGGCCGACAGCACGAGGTCGACGCCTTTCTGATGCACGAGCCGCGCAACCAGGCCGAAGATCGGCCCGCGCGAGACCGCAAGGCCGAACTGCCGGCGGACATAGTCCGCATTGGCCTGCTTGCCCTTCCAGTCGCCGGCGCCGAACGGCTGGGCGAGCTGTGCGCAGTGGCGCGGGTCCCAGCTCTCGTCGATGCCGTTGAGGATGCCGGTCAGCTGGTCGGCGTCGGAGCGGATGCGCAGCAGGCCCTCAAGCCCACAGCCGAGCTCGGCGGTGGTGATCTCCCTCGCATAGGTCGCGCTGACCGTGGTCAGATGCGAAGCGTAGACGAGGCCGCCCTTGAGGAAGGACAGCTTGTCGTAGAACTCCAGCCCGTCGATGTGGAATGAGCTTTCCGGTGCGCCGATCCGCCGCAGCGAGGCCTTCGGAAACAAGCCCTGATAGGCGAGATTGTGGATGGTCAGGATCGACGGAATCCGCGCGTTGCGCCACGCGAGGTAGGCGGGTGTGAGCGCGGCCTGCCAGTCGTTGGCGTGAACGAGGTCCGCTGCCCAATTCTTGTCCAGCGTTCCGGCTGCAAGTTCGGCAGCGGCGGAGGCAAAGCGGCCGAAGCGGATGTCGTTGTCGGGCCAGTCGCGGCCAGCTTCGTCGCCATAGGGATTGCCCGGCCGGTCGTAGAGCTGCGGACACAGCAGCACGTAGACCGGCAGCCCGTCCTTGGTCGATGCACGCCCGAGCGTGCAGCCCGGCATCTCGGCGAGTGCCTCGCATTGTCCAACGATTTCAATATGCGTGAACTGTTCGACCACGTCCCGGTAGCCGGGAAGCATGATCCTGACGTCGCTCCAGGGGCGGAGCGCCCGGGGAAGTGCAGCGGAAACGGCGCCGAGCCCGCCCACGCGGACGAAATCGTCCATCTCCGTCGTGACGAATAAGACCTTCAACAAGCGCCCTCGTTCCAGCCCGTGACAGAGCTATGCAAGATCGGGTCCAATCTGCCTTTGAGTAAAATGCAAGACGGCCCGCGGTCCCGGTCTGGACGAGACGCTTTCCCGTCAGGGCGGCTCACTTTAGGGTCGCGCGACGCCGAACAACGGAAACGACGAAGCTGGAGGAAGCCTTGGCAACGACAATAGCCGCCGACGATGAGGGGAATTTGACACGGAGCTTTGACGGCCTTCGCGTGCTCGATTTTTCGACCACGATCGCCGGACCTCATTGCACGCGGATGCTCGCCGACATGGGCGCGGAGGTGATCAAGATCGAGCCCGCCGAAGGCGAGACGATGCGGACGCGGCCGCCGGTGCGCAACCATTGCTCGACGGCGTTCGGCCAGCTCAATATCGGCAAGCACAGCCTGGTGCTCGACCTGAAGTCGCCGGCCGGCGTCGAAGCCGTGCGTAGGCTGATCGCGACCGCCGACGTGCTGGTGGAGAATTTCCGCCCCGGCGTGATGCGGCGGCTGAAGCTCGATTATGCCTCGATCCGCGACATCAATCCGAAGCTGATCTTTTGCTCGATCTCCGGCTACGGCCAGACCGGCCCATCGGCGGAATTGCCGGCCTATGCGCCGGTGATCCATGCCGCCTCGGGCTACGAGATGGCGCATCTCGCCTACCAGCCGGGCCGCACCCGGCCGGATTATTGCGGCATCTACCATGCCGACGTGCTGACCGGGGTCTACGCTTTCGGCGCGATCTCGGCGGCGCTCTATCAGCGCGGTGCCAGCGGCAGGGGTCAGCATATCGACGTCTCGATGCTGGAATCGATGCTGAGCCTGACCCTGAACGAGTTGCAGTGGTCGCAATTCGAGGTGAAGCAAACCCAGCGGCCGATGTTCGGCCCGATCGAGACCGCCAACGGTTACGTGATGGTGGCGATCGCCAGCGAGAAGACGTTCCAGAACCTGATGCAGGTGATCGGCCGGCCGGAATGGGTGTCCGATCCGCGCTTCGCCAAATATTCCGATCGGCGGGACAACTGGGCGAGCCTGATGGAGGGCGTCGAGGCGTGGTCGCGCGCGGTCAGCACGCAGGCCTGTCTTGCCGCGCTCAATGAATATGGCGTGCCGTCGTCGGCCTATCGCACCGTGCGCGAGGCGCTCGCCGATCCGCAAATTGCCCATCGCGGCGCACTGGCCGAGGTCGAGGACGGCGGCGGCAGTTTCAAGGTGCTCAATCTGCCGTTCCGGATGTCCGGCGCGGCGGTTGGCGCGCGCAAGCGGATGTCGACGCTCGGCGAGCACACACGATCTTATCTGAAGGAGATCGGGCTCTCCGACGATCAGATCGCAGGCTTCGCAGCGCAACCGGCAAAGACGGCGCGCAGCTAGAGCATGATCCGGGCCTGGAAGGCCGCATTGGCGCAAAGGGGATATCGGCCCGACGGTTCGGACTCAAACCGGTCGACGAGATCACGATGCCGGTCCGCGTGATCGCATCGTGATCTGCCTGCGGCTTTTCATCCGTTTTACGGTCTTGTCGCGCGCGGCGATTCCGGACAAGCTGCGGCCCGACATACGATGATCCGGAACACCGGACGTCGCCCATTTGGGAGGGAGCATCGATGAAGCTGGCCGGGCGCGCGCACGCAGTTGCGCGCATATTTCTTGTGGCGGGATTAGGTGCAGCGGCGTTCGCTGCACCGGCCCATGCGCAAAAGCAGGGCGGTACGCTCACCGTCGGCCAGGAGCTGGACATCGCGGGCTTCGACCCGCTCAAGGTCGGCGTCTACGACACGTCGGCCAACACCGCGGCAGCCGCGATCTTCGACACGCTGATGACGCTCGACGAGAAGGGCGAGCCGAAGCCGAAGCTCGCGCTGTCCTGGGAGCATGCCGAGGACTTCAAGACCTGGACCATCAAGCTGCGGCCCGGCGTCAAATTCCACGACGGCACCCCGTTCAATGCACAGGCGGTGAAGGAGAACTTCGACCGCCAGAAGGATCCGGCCAACAAGTGCCGTTGCGCCTTCTACATCACCAGCATCAAGAGTGTGGATGTCATCGATGACCTCACGGTGCGCTACAATTTCACCGACCCGTCGGTGAACTTTCCGGCGACGCAGTCGATCCAGAGTTCCAACAATGTGATGCAGTCGCCGACCGCGTGGAAGACCAAGGGCGATGATTACAATCGCAACCCGGTCGGCACCGGTCCCTACATCCTGAAATCCTGGAACGCCGGCGATCGCATGGTGCTGGAGAAGAATCCGGACTACTGGGACAAGGGCAAGCCCTACCTCGACCGCATCATCCTGAAGCCGTTGCCGGACGCGCAGTCGCGCTTCGCTTCGCTGCAATCGGGCGAGGCCGACATCGTCTGGGACGACGAGGCCGACGCCGACAACATTATCAAGGCGCGCAAGGACACCAGTCTAACCGTGCATACGTATGAAGGCTCGGGGGCTGCAGTCGCTGCCTTCAACACCAAGGTCCCGCCGTTCGACGATGTGCGTGTGCGCCAGGCGCTGGTGATGGCGCTCGACCGCAACAAGATGTCGCAAGCGATTACCAATGGCCTGGCGCGACCGGCCAGCAATCCGTACGGCGACGGGTCCTGGGTGAAGTGCAAGGATGACGGCGCGCTGCCCTACGATGTCGAAAAGGCCAAAGCGTTGATCAAGGACTACGGCAAGCCGGTTGAGTTCAAGATGCTGGTCACGGCGACGCCGCGCGGCCGTACCGGCGGTCAGGTATTGCAGCAATTCTGGAAGCGCATCGGCGCCAACATGGAGATCGAGCAGGTCGATCAGGCGACCATTCCGCCGCGCGCCTTCATGCGCCAATTCCAGCTGACGCCGTGGCGCATCGTCGATCTCGCCGATCCCGATCCGCAGATGTACGCCAATTTCCACACCGGCAGCCCGGTCGCGCTGGCGAATTACTCCAATCCGGAGCTCGACCGGCTGCTCGAGCATGCGCGAACCACCGCCGACGTCGCCCAGCGTACCGAGGACTATTGCGCGATCAGCCGCCTGATCAACAAGGAGGCGATCTGGTTCTGGACCTTCCAGAACACCTATTACGCGATCTCGAGCGTGAAGGTGAAGGGCGTGCCGAAAATGTTCAACGGGGTGCTCGACGTCTCCTACGCCTGGAAGGAATAGCGTTTCATGCTGTTCTTCGTCGCGCGCAGGCTCCTGTACCTGGTACCGGTGCTGATCGCGGTTTCGGTTCTCACCTTCGTGATCGCCTCGCTGTTGCCCGGCGATCTGGCGTACGTGATCCTCGGCGACCAGGCGACGCCTGAGAATGTCGCGGCCCTGCGTCACGACTTGGGGCTCGATCAGCCGATCTGGCTGCGCTATCTCGGCTGGCTTTGGCACATCCTGCAGGGTGATTTCGGACGATCCTTCCGCACCGGGCAGACAGTGTGGCAGGCGGTCAGCGAGCGCGTCCCGGTCTCGTTCGAGCTGATGATCCTCGCCGAGCTGATCGGGCTTGCGATCGGCGTGCCGCTGGCGATCGCCTGCGCCGCCAAGGCGGGCTCCGCGTTCGACCGCTTCATGACCGGCTCGGCTTTCGGCATGCTGTCGGTGCCGACCTTCCTGTCCGCGATCCTGCTGATCTACTTGTTTGCGGTCGAGCTGCGCATGTTGCCGGCGACGGGCTACGTGCCGTTCACTGAGGACCCCGTCGCCAATCTGCGCTTCATGGTGCTGCCGGCGCTGACGCTCGGGCTTGCGGAATGGCCGGGTATCATGCGCGTGCTGCGCTCCGACATGATCGCAGCGCTTCAGGAGGACTACATCGCGCTCGCAAAGGCGAAGGGTCTGAAGCCCTCCCGAATCCTGTTCGTGCACGCGCTAAAGCCGTCCTCGCTGACCCTCGTCACCATCACCGGCATCAATATCGGCCGCTTGATCGGTGGCGCCGTGATCGTCGAATCGATCTTCGCATTGCCGGGGATCGGCCGCCTCCTCGTCGGCGCGATCTATACCCGCGACCTCATCATCCTGCAGGGCGTGGTGCTGCTGGTCGCGGCGGGCTTCGTGATCATGAACTTCATCGTCGACTTGCTTTACGCCGTGCTCGACCCGAGGATCCGCCATGGCCACGCTTGAGCTCAGCCTCGACGAGACCGAAGCGACGCCGGTGCGGCGCAGGCGCCGGCTCGGCGTGCTGTTCTGGTGCGCGATCGGCTGGATGGTGCTGGTGTTCGCGGTCGCGATCTTCGCCGACCTGCTGCCGCTGCCGAGCCCGACCGACATGGACATGCTGGAGCGGCGGGCGCCGATCTCGGCCGAGCATTGGCTCGGCACCGACGGCCTCGGCCGGGACGAACTGTCGCGGCTGATCTATGGCGCACGCATCTCGCTGATCGTCGGCCTATGCGCACCCATGATCGGCGTCACCATCGGCGGCGCGCTCGGCATGCTCGCCGGCTATTTCCGCGGCCGGTTCGAATCCTTCGTGGTCGGCAGCATGGATGTGCTGCTGGCATTCCCGCCGCTGATCCTGGCACTTGCGGTCACCGCCTATCTCGGCCAGTCGATCTTCAACCTGACCTGCATCCTCGGCGTGCTCGGCATTCCCGCCTTCATGCGGGTCGCGCGGGCGGCGACGCTGACACTGGCACGGCGCGAATTCGTCATCGCGGCGCAAGCGCTCGGTGCCACCCATGCGCGCATCCTGCTGCGCGAGCTGCTGCCCAACGTGCTGTTGCCGCTCATCGCCTTCTTCCTGCTCGGCGTCGCCGTCACCATCGTGGTCGAGGGCTCGCTCTCCTTCCTCGGCCTCGGCGTGCCGCCGCCGATCTCGAGCTGGGGCAGCATGATCGGGGAGGGACGCGAAAGCCTCGAGGTAGCGCCGCAGCTCGCCTTCATTCCGGCGATTGCGATGTTCCTGACGGTGCTTTCGTTCAACCTGATCGGCGACACGATGCGTGCGCTGACCGACCCGAGGCAGGGTGCGCTATGAACGGTGCGCTGCTTTCGGTCGAGGACGCGGTGGTCGACCTGCCGACGCCGCGCGGCAATCTGCGGGCGGTGGATCATGTCGATCTCGCCGTAGGCGCCGGCAGGACGCTCGGCATTGTCGGCGAATCCGGCTGCGGCAAGACCATGCTGTCGCGCGCGATCCTGCAACTGCTGCCCAGGAAGGCGAAACTGTCCGGCCGCGTGATATTCGACGGGCAGGATCTCACGACGCTGTCGGCGGAGAAATTGCGCAAGCTGCGCGGCCGCTCGCTCGCGGTCGTGTTCCAGGATCCCATGACCTCGCTCAACCCGGTGCTGACCATCGGCACCCAGCTGATCGAGACCATCCAGGAACATCTGGAGCTCGATCTGGCCCAGGCCAGGCAGCGCAGCGTCGAGTTGCTGACGGCGGTCGGCATCCCCGCGCCCGAGCAGCGGCTGACCCAATATCCGCATCAGCTGTCCGGCGGCATGCGCCAGCGCGTCGCGATCGCGGTGGCGCTGTCCTGCGAGCCAAAACTCCTGATCGCCGACGAGCCGACCACCGCGCTCGACGTCACGATCCAGGCGCAGATCCTGGATCTGCTCGCGCGCGAGCAGCAGCGCCGGCATATGGCGATGATCATCATCACGCATGACCTCGGCGTAGTCGCAGGCCGCACCGACGAGGTCGCGGTGATGTATGCGGGGCGCGTCGTCGAGCGCGCGCCGACGCCGGCCTTGTTCAAGCAAATGCGGATGCCCTATACCGAGGCGCTGCTCGCCGCGTTGCCGAAGCTCGACGTGCCGCCGCATACGCCGCTGCCGGCAATCTCGGGACGGCCGCCGGATCCGACCCGGCCGCTGAAAGGCTGCTCGTTCTCGCCGCGCTGCCGCTATTCCGCCGGGCGCTGCAGCACGGAAAAGCCGCGGCTCAGTCCGGCCGAGACACTGGAGCATCTCTATGCGTGCTTCCATCCGATCGCGGCGGGGAGCGGCGCGTGATGTTGCAGGCCGCATCCGATCCGCTGATGAAGGTGGAAAACCTCGTCGTCGAGTATTCGGTGGGGGGCAAGACCATCCACGCCGTCTCCGATGTCAGCCTCGAGATCGCCCGCGGCGAGACGCTGGGGCTGGTCGGTGAGTCCGGCTGCGGCAAGTCCACGCTCGGCCGCGCCGTGCTGCAATTGCGGCAGGCCGTCTCCGGCAAGGTGCTGTTCGACGGCCACGATCTCACCACCCTGAAGGGCGAGTCGCTGCGCAAGATGCGCCGGCGCGTGCAGTTGATCTTTCAGGACCCGATTGCCTCGCTCAATCCGCGGCGCCGGATCGGTGACATCGTCGCCGAGCCGCTGGTGATCGCGGGCGTTAGGGATCCCGAGGAGCGCAAGCGGCGCGTCAGCGAGGTGCTGTCGGCGGTCGGGCTCGATCCCACGCTGGTGAGCGGACGCCTGCCGCATGAATTCTCCGGCGGACAATGCCAGCGCATCTGCATCGCCCGCTCGCTGGTGCTCAATCCGGAATTCGTGATCTGCGACGAGCCGGTGTCCGCGCTCGACGTCTCGATCCGCGCCCAAATCCTCAATCTGCTGGAGGAGATGAAGGCGCGCTACGGCCTGACCCTGCTGTTCATCGCCCACGACCTCGCCGTGGTGAAGGCGGTCTCGGATCGCGTCGCGGTGATGTATCTCGGCCGGCTCTGCGAGGTCGGTCCGTCGGAGCAGCTGTTTGCGCGGCCGGCGCATCCTTATACCGCGCTGCTTATCGAAGCGATCCCGGTGCCGGATCCGGATGTCCGGCCGACCATGAGCGTGCCGGTTGGCGAGCCGCCATCGCCGATCGCGCCGCCGTCGGGCTGCCGCTTCCGCACCCGCTGCCCGCGGGCCGATGCGCGCTGCGCCAGCGAAGTGCCGGAACTGCGCGTGGTTGCGCCCGGCCAGTTCGCCGCTTGCCATCATCCGCTGATCTGACTAGTCACGCCCCTGAACAGTGGTGCGTTGGCCTTCGCGCGAGCTGCATGGCGGCTTGCTCGTAAATGCGGTCTTGAGCGTTTGTCCCGGGCGGGCAGGCGTGGCAAGGTCCGCCGCAAGAACAAGCTTCGGGAGAACAGCGATGAAGAGTTTCCAGGTCGTCGATTTCAACGCCCCTTTGAAAGAGGTCGATCAGCCGACGCCGCAGCCGTCGGGCACGCAGGTGCTGATCAAGGTGAAGGCCGCCGGCGTCTGCCACAGCGACCTGCACATCTGGGAGGGCGGCTATGATCTCGGCCATGGCCGCAAGCCGCTGTCGCTGAAGGACCGCGGCGTCTCGCTGCCGCGCACGATGGGCCATGAGACGGTCGGCGAGATCGTCGCCTTCGGGCCGGATGTGAAGGACGCCGACAAGGGCGGCCTCAAGGTCGGCGACGTCACGCTGGCGTATCCGTGGCTCGGCTGCGGAAAATGCCCGACCTGCCTCGGCGGCGACGAGAACATGTGCGCGATCAAGCCGAATGCGCTCGGCGTCTACTGCGACGGCGGCTATGCCGATCACATGACGGTGCCGCATCCGAAATATCTGCTCAATCTCAAGGGGCTCGATCCCGTCACGGCCGCGCCCTACGCCTGCTCTGGGGTCACGACCTACAGCGCGCTGAAGAAGGTCGAGAAGGATCTCGACACCCCGATCGTGATCTTCGGGGCCGGCGGTCTCGGCCTGATGGCGCTCTCGCTGTTGAAGGCGATGGGCGGCAAGGGCGCGATCGTGGTCGATATCGACGCCAGGAAGCGCGAGGCAGCCGAGGCGGCCGGTGCACTCGCCACCGTCGACGGCAAAGCGCCCGACGCGCTGGAGCAGCTCATCAGGAAGGCGGGTCAGCCGATCCGCGCCGCGATCGACCTGGTCGGCAACGCCCAGACCTCGCAGCTCGGCTTCGACTGCCTGACCAAGGGCGGCAAGCTCGTGATCGTCGGCCTGTTCGGCGGCGGCGCGACCTGGGCGCTGCCGCTGATCCCGATCAAGGCGGTCACCATCCAGGGTAGCTATGTCGGCAATCTGCGCGAGACGCAGGAGCTGCTCGATCTGGTGCGGACCAAGAAGATTCCGGCGATCCCGGTCACGCCGATGCCGCTGGCAAAGGCGAACGAGGCGCTGACCAATCTGCAAAAGGGCCAGCTGGTCGGCCGCGCCGTGCTGACGCCGTAGTTGCTGCCGTCATTGCGAGCGAAGCAATCCATGCCGCAGCGCCGGGATAGATGGATTGCTTCATCACTTCGCTTCCCGCAATGACAAGTGGCCCTTTCCCAGATGTCTTGAGGAATCCCGATGTCCGCCAACGACGCACTCCACATCGCGGTTCTCGGTGGCGATGGCATCGGCCCCGAGGTGATGGCGCCGGCACTCGAGGTGCTGCGCAAGATCGAGGCCTCGGCCGGCCTCAAATTCCGCTTCACCGAGGCGCCGGCCGGTGCCGGCCATTACCAGCAGACCGGCAAGTCGATGCCGGAGAGCACAATCCGGCTGTGCGAGGAGGCCGACGCGATTCTGCTCGGCGCCTGTGGCCTGCCGTCGGTGCGCTATCCTGATAACACCGAGATCGCACCGCAGATCGAGCTGCGGATGATCTTCGATCTCTATGCCGGCGTGCGGCCCGCGCGATTGATCCCGGGCGTGCCGAGCACGATCGTCGGCGCCGATCAGAAGGGCATCGACCTCGTCGTGATCCGGGAATCGACCGAAGGCCTGTTCGCCTCGATGGGCAAGGGCGTCGTCACCGACAGCGAGGCGCGCGAGACCATGGTGATCACGCGCCGGACCTCGGAGCGGCTGTTCGCGTTCTCGTTTCGGCTTGCCGAACGCCGCAAGGCGCGCGGCCGCGTCGGCGGCGGGCTGACCTGCGTCGACAAGGCGAACGTGTTCAAGGCGTTCGCGTTCTTCCGGAGCATCTTCGACGAGACCGCGCAGCGTCATCCCGACGTCAGGGCCGATCACCTCTACATCGACGCGGCTGCGGCTGCGCTGGTGAAGCGCCCGTGGGACTTCGACGTCATGGTGACCGAGAACATGTTCGGCGACATCCTATCCGACCTCACCGCCGGCCTGATCGGCGGCATGGGCATGGCGCCGTCGGCCGACATCGGCGACCGCTACGCGGTGTTTCAGCCGTGTCACGGCACGGCGCCCGACATCATGGGGCAGGGCAAGGCCAACCCGACTGCGATGATCCTGTCGGCAGCGATGATGCTGGACTGGCTCGCCGACAAGCACGGCCTCGAGAGCGCCGCTGAAGCCGCCGAAGGAATCGAGCGCGCGGTCGACAAGGTCTATGCCGGCGGCATCAAGCCGTTCGAATTTGGCGGCAGCAACGGCACGGCCGATGTTGCGAAGGCCGTGCTGGCGGCGCTCTAATGCGAAAAAGGAGGGGGCCGAAGCCCCCTCGCTGACGATTAGCGCCTGTGTCCACCGTGATGTCCACCACCGTGATGGCCGCCACCGTGATGGCCGCCGTGATGACGGTACCCGTGATGATGGCGGGGGTAGACGTGTGGACGATGATGCCATCCGTGATGGCGCGGTCCGTAGCCGTAGCCCGGTTGCCAGTAGCAGCGGCCCCAGCGATCGCAGACCTGGCGTACCTTGTCGACATTGGACGTTTCGCCTGCGATGTGGCTGGCCTGTGGCAGCCCGTTCGGCATCGCCGATGCCGCACCGGACATCAACGCTGCGCTTGCGAGCGCGGCCAGTCCAATAATTGCAAGCTTGATATTCATTGAGATCTCCTTGGTTGAAGCCTGAAAACGTCCATGCGGCCGCTTCGTTGCTGCGACAAAAAGCCAGGCAGGTGCACTCGGTTCTGGCGATGCCGGTTCAACGCAGCAAATGCGGGAGTTGTGAGGTCGCTCCATGCGCGGGCGACAATTGGCCGCGCGACAGAATGGCGGCGGGTCGCGCTCGCAAGCGCTGCATGAGATGTGCAGCCGAAGCGGGAACCGGAACGGCCCGCGCGCAAAACCTTGCCTGCCGCGGCCAAAGAAAAAGCGCTGCCATCGCCGATGGCAGCGCTTCGATATCTTCCCGGTTCGACCGGCGCGTGGCGATCCCAATGACCGGTCGCGGCCGATCCGCTCGCTCTGGTCGATCGCGTTCGCGGTGTTGCGATCGTACCTGTGCTGCCGTTCAGTCTTCGTTGGCGGCGATCGATTCCATCAGCGACACCAGTTGGCGCTGCACGGTCTGATCCTTGATCTTGCTGTAGGCGCGCAGCAACCGGAGGCTGAACGCGCTGTCGAGGAACAGCAGGCTCTCGACTTCGCGGGCCTTGTTGTCGCCGTCGTAGAAGAAGGTCACCGGCACGTCCAGCGCGCTCGCGATTTGCTGAAGGCGAGCGGCGCCGACACGATTCACGCCCTTCTCGTACTTCTGAACCTGCTGGAAGCTGACGCCCAGCTTGTCGCCGAGTTCCGCCTGCGAGATCTTCTGCTCGACACGGCGCAAACGAATCCGCTTGCCCAACTCGATGTCCGGCTTGCCGGCGCTGCGCTGCTTCATCTTCTTTGCTGCTGATCTGTTCATTCTTGTGACCCGTCCTTCAAATCGAGAATCCCTGGCCCGGTCGGGTCAGGGACACGTTCATGATGTACCGCGTTAAGCTCGAGTGGATCGTCAGTTCGTCTGAACGACGAAATCCAAGAAGATCGCGGGATGGTATCCAGACGCACATGCGCATTGGAAGCACCCAAGTACCGACTCGGTCGACTACCTGTAGTCGACCGCGCCAAGGTGTCTGTCGACACCCCGCCCTCTACATTTGGCAAAATATTGACCAAACCACAACTAGCGCGAGTTTGATCGACACAGATTTTGCGCGCATGCTTACTGGGCGGCATTGCACTCGCCCGTAGTTCTACGGGCAGCCAATATTGTACGAGCGTCCTAGTATGGATGCAACCCCAGCTAGTGCATCCTGAGGTCGCGGCGACGGTCTGCGGTTGCTTGACTGAATCGCCGCCAATGCGAAAAGTTTGACGTAAGTCCAAGTCAGGCTTTCGGAATGTTGCTGGACAATTGCCTAAAAGTTCTGAATCATCGGGAACAATTGTGCGCCTACGGAAAGCCGGCGAACTCTGGCAGGAGAGGCCAAATGAAGCGGAAGAGGGGAACACCTCGACTCTACCTCGCGGCTTCGGGAGTGGAAGATATGCCGGTCGCAAATACGGAAGAACGGTTGCTGGCGCTGCTGGCAACCCTGGAGGAATGTCAGGCATTTCTGACTGACCGGGCGAACACGGAAACGGCGCGGCTGTTGTCCCTTGCCATCCTCGAGCTTCGGATGGAGCTGCACAAGGTGACGGATTCCGAGTTGAAGGCGCTGTGTGACATGATCGCGTCGGACGAGCCGGTGCAGGAACCGGCGACCAGGCAGTTGCCGCCGTATCTGCGGCTTATCAAGTAAGCGCGCGCCCCGCGCCATGCGCGGGACGCTGCCGGCCCTGTGCCGCGTGGCTCAGCCCGCGGTCACGTCGACCGCCTCGGTGCCTTCGAGCACACGACGCGCCTTGTCCCGGTCCAGGTCACCTTCCCATGCCGCGACCACGACGGTGGCGACGCAGTTGCCGATCAGATTGCCGACGGCGCGTGCCATGCCGATGAACCAGTCAACCGAGAGCACCAGCACGAGGCCGATCGCCGGGATGCTCGGCACCGCATTGAGCGTCGCCGCCAGGATGACGATCGCCGAGCCCGGCACGCCATGCGCGCCCTTCGAGGTGATCAGCGACACGCCGAGCACCAGCAGCAGGTCGCCGAACGACAGCGGTGTGTTGGTCGCCTGCGCGATGAAGACCACCGCAAGCGTCAGATAGATCGAGAATGCATCGAGGTTGAACGAATAGCCGGTCGGAATCACGAGGCCGACCACCGAATCCTTGACGCCGAAATGCTCCAGCTTGCGCATCACCTGCGGCAGCACCGCGTCGGAGGACGCGGTGGCGACCACGATCATCAGCTCCTCGCGCAGGTAGCCGAGGAACTTGAGGATGTTGATGCCGGCCAGCGCCATCACGGCGCCAAGCACGCCGAGCACGAAGATCGCGACCGAGACGTAGAACAGCGCCACCAGCGACAGCAGCTGCTTCAGCGAGCCGACGCCGTATTTGCCGACCGTGTAGGCGACGGCGCCGAGCACGCCGATCGGTGCAAAGCGCACGATCAGGCCCATGGCGCGGAACAGCACGGTGGAGACCGCGTCGATGAACGAGGAGATTTTCTCACCCTTCTCGCCGCCGACCAGCGCCAGGCTGACGCCGAAGATGATGGCGAAGAACAGCACCTGCAGCACGTCGTTGCGCGACAGCGCGTCGAACGAGGTGGTCGGGATGATGTTGAGCAGGAAGCTGCCGATGCCTTCGCCCTTCAGCTTCTGCGCGTTGCTGGCATAGCTGCCGAGCGCCTTGGCATCCAGCGTCGAGGTATCGATGTTCATGCCGTGACCGGGCCCGAACAGGTAGGCCAGGATCAAGCCGACCACGAGCGCGACCGTCGTCATCGCCTCGAAATACACCAGCGCCTTGACGCCGACGCGTCCGACCTTCTTGAGGTCGCCGGCGCCGGCGATGCCATGCACCACCACGCAGAACACGATCGGCGCCACGATCATCGAGATCAGTTTCAGGAAGGCATCGCTGAAGATCTTCAACCCGATCGCGAAATCGGGCGCCGCCATGCCGATGATGATGCCGAGCAGCAGCGCGACGAGCACCTGCACGAACAGCGATGTGTAGAGCGGCTTGCGTGCAACTGTAGCGTTCGCGGCGATGGTCGACATGAACTCCCCCTGTCTTTGGCCGGTGTTCCTGCCGGCCGATCCCGCCCCATCTTAGCAACTTGCGTGCCAAGATGTCGCAGGATCGGGGGCCATTTGCCCCCTCAGTCGCCGGTTTCGAGGGTGCTGGTCACCGTGTAGACGACGCCGTGGGGCAGGAAATCCACCGTGGCCTCGCCGCCGAGCTGGTCGCGGGCGCTGCGCTCGATCAGGCGGGAGCCGAAGCCGCGCTGCACCGGCGCCGCGACCGGTGGGCCGCCGGCCTCCGTCCAGATTATCCGGAGCATCGGTCCGGGGCTCTCGCTGAGGATTTCCCAGTCCAGCGTCACCGTGCCGGTGTCGTTGGACAGCGCGCCATATTTGGCGGCGTTGGTCGCCATCTCATGGAGGAGCATCGACAGCACCAAGGCAAGCCGGGGCGACAGCGGCACGCGGGGTCCGAACATCCTGACCCGTTCGGAGGCGTTCAGCAGATAGGGCCGCAGCACGCGGCTGATCACGTCCTGCAGGTCGGAGCCCTGCCATTTGTCGGTCGAGAGCAGATTGTGCGCCTCGGCGAGCGCGCCGAGCCGTCCCTCGAACTTGTCGCGCTCGGCACGGCTCGCGCTGCGGAAGGTTTGTGTGGCGATCGATTGCAGGATCGCCAGCGTGTTCTTGACGCGGTGGTTGAGCTCCTCGATCAGGAGGTCGTGCAGCATCTCGCCGCGCGCGATCGTGGTTGCCATCCGCACCGCAAAGCCGAGGCCGACCAGGAGCAGGACGCCGCCGATCACGCTGGTGATCGCAAGCGAGCGCCACAGTGGCGCCACCAGCGAGTTCTCGGCGATCCCGGCGGCGACCGTCCAGCCCGTGACGCGCGATCGGGTGAAGCCCGTGATCAGCGCGACGCCTTCGAGCGAGACCGTCGGCAGTGTCGCCTCGCTACGGCGGAACATCTCGGTAAACAACGTTGGCGCGGCGCGCTGCCCGATGGTTGCCTGCGGATTCGGGACGCGGGCGAGGTTGATCCCGTCGCCGTCAAAGATCGAGATGGTCCAGTCCTGGTTCAGGCGCTGGCGCTCGATCATGGCCTGGAAGACCTCGATCGGCGGGCTGAAGGAGATGTCGTAGAGCACTTCTCCGTCGCGGATCACCGGCACCTCGACCGTGATGATCAGTTGCCGCTTCACCTCACCGAAGAACAGGTTGGAGTATTGCGGCTGCCGCGTCGTAAACACCTTCTCGACGATCTCGAGATTGTTGCGCGGCGGCAGGCTCGCGGTGTCCGGCGTCAGCGAGGAGAACGCCTGGCGTCCCCTGCGGTCGGCCACCAGCACCACGCCGTCCTTGCCGTACTGGTCGAGGAAGCCGGCCGCGACGCGGCGAAAATTGCCGAAATCGCTGTCGCGCAGCGAGTTGGTCAGCGCCAGCACCTGCAGCCCGCCGGTCATGCGCTGCATTTCCGCATCGAGCAGCAGGCGGATGCTGCGCGCCGTCTCCAGCACGCGCTGCGTGGCCGCCTGACGATCCCGCTGGTAATTGTGGAAGACGATCCCGACCGCGAAAATGAGCAGCGGCAACATCGTCCCCGCGACCAGAAGCGCGAGACGCGCTGGCAATGTCAGTTTCGGCACGATGTCCCCGGGTCGGTGCCCGTTTGCGGTGAGCTTAGGGGAAGCGGAAAAAGTCCGCCAAAGGAAATGACCGGCAATCTGAAAAATTCCGCGGCGCACACCGTGCGCCGCGGAAGAACCTTTGGTCAGAGATTGCTCTCGGTGATCGCGGCGTAGACCATGGTGCGAAGCTCGCGCCGCAGCGGATAGGCGCTCGACGGCAGCACCTGGGTCATGAAGATCGTGATCAGCTCCTCGGCCGGGTCGATGAAGAACGAGGTCGTCGCGGCGCCGCCCCAGTTGAATTCGCCCGGGCTGCCCGCGATCAGGGTCTGCGCCGGGTGCATGGTGACGGCGAAGCCGAGGCCGAAGCCGATGCCGTTATAGGCGGCCTCGGCGAACATCGAGCGCGACATGGCCGGCAGGTCGACGCCGCCGGGCAGATGGTTGCTGGCCATCAGCTTCAAGGTCTTCGGGCCGAGCAGCCGGACGCCGCCGAGCTCGCCGCCGTTGAGCAGCGCGCGGCAGAAGGTCAGATAGTCGGCCGCGGTCGAGCATAGCCCGCCGCCGCCGGAGACCAGCGAGGGCGGCGACAGGAACGAACTGGTCGCCGGATCGTCCTGCAGCGTCAGCGTGCCCTTGCGCTCGGCGGCGAGCGGGTTGAAGCCGCCCTGCGGGTCGGCGGAATAGCAGGCGGCAAAGCGGTGCGCCTTGTCTGAAGGCACGAAGAAGTCGGTATCGTTCATGCCGAGCGGCTTGAAGATCCGCTCCTTCAGGAACTGCTCGAATGGCATGGCTGAAATCTTGCCGACGAGATAGCCGAGCACGTCGGTGGAGACCGAGTAATTCCAGGCTTCACCCGGCGAGAACTCCAGCGGGATCTTCGCCAGGTCCTCGATCATGCTGTCGAGCGTGCCGGCCTTGATGACCTCGCCGATCTTCTTCTCGCGATAGGCGGCGTCGACATTGGAGCGCTGCTGGAAGCCGTAGGTGAGGCCCGAGGTGTGGCGCAGCAGGTCGACGATCAGCATCGGCCGCGTCGGCGGGCGGGTCAGGAAGGCGGGCGCGGTGCCGGCGACGAACACGCCGAGGTTCTTCCATTCCGGAATGTATTTGGCGACCGGCTCGTCGAGCGCGACCTTGCCTTCCTCGACCAGCATCATGAAGGCGACCGAGGTGATCGGCTTGGTCATCGAATAGATGCGGAAGATGGTGTCGTCCTTCACCGGCACCTTGCGCTCGAGATCGGCAAAGCCCTGGACGGTGGAATGCACGATCTTGCCGCGGCGGTAGATCAGGAGCTGGGTGCCGGGAAACCGGCCGGAATCGATGTAGCGGCTCTTCAGATGCGCTTCGAGGCGGTTGAGGGCGGTGGTCGACATTCCCGCGGATTCGGGCGAGGCAGGCGTGGGGGCTAACATCAGGCGTTTCTCCGGCTGGCAAGGCTGCCTTGATAGCCGAAAAGTGTCCCTTTCACCAACCGGCTGCTGCTTACCGGCACCGGGCCGGTGGTGTACGGTCGCCCCTGCAATCGCGCCCTCAAGGGAGCCGAAGGGAAACGCCGAGATGACCCAGTTCAACGAAACCGAGCTCACCACAGCCGTCATCCGCAGCTTCGACCAGACGCCCGATCCGCGGGCCAAGTTCCTGCTGCAGGAACTGGTGAAGTCGCTGCACGATTACGTGCGCAAGACCGATCTCACCTTCGAGGAATGGGACCACGCGATCGGCTTCCTGACCCGCACCGGTCAGAAGTGCACCGACATCCGCCAGGAATTCATCCTGCTGTCCGACGTGCTCGGCGTGTCCATGCTGGTCGATGCGGTCAACCACCGGGATCGCGACGGCGCGACCGAGACCACCGTGCTCGGCCCGTTCTATGTCGGCGAGCACAAGGTAACGCCGCACGGCACCGACATCTCGGCAAGCCTACCCGGCGAGCGCATGTTCGTGCAGAGCCGCGTCACCGACCTCGACGGCAAGCCGCTGGCCAATGTGCCGGTCGATGTCTGGCACGCGGACGACGATGGGTTCTATGACTCGCAGAAGCCGAGCTATGCCGCCGAGGGCCCGTCCTCGCGGGCGCGCTTCGTCACCGATGCCGACGGCCGCTTCTTCTTCCGCACCATCGTGCCGTGCAGCTATCCGATCCCGACCGACGGTCCGGTCGGGCAGATGATCACGCAGACCAACCGGCATCCGATGCGGCCGGCGCATGTGCACTTCCTGGTCAACGCCAAGGGCCATGAGCCGCTGATCACGCATGTGTTCGTCGAGGGCGACAAGTACATCGACTCCGACGTCGTGTTCGGCGTGAAGGACGAACTGATCGCCAAGGTCGAGCGGCGCACCGATCCTGTGATGCCCGACGGCCAGCGGTCGGATGGCCCGTGGAGCCTGATGACCTACGAATTCCACGTGAAGCCCGGCGGCGGAATGGCGCCAGCGCCGCTCGGCACCAAGGTCGCCGAAGACGCCTGATCACTGCGGTCTCCAAGCGCTCTGCTCAATTCATGTGCGGCGCACAAGAATTGGGCGGATCGCATTCTTTGGCAGCGTGCGAGAACTCCGCGCGTGCTGCGACAAGTTGCGCAAAACATTGCATTAAAATCGATTTTTGCACTGCGGTAGCTTGGCACAAGGCTTGAATAGTCAGGTGTCGACGCCATTGAAGCCGTCCCTCGAGGCCACCCCATCGGATTTCTGACGCTGCCAGTCCGGGGCATCCCCGGTGCATGCCCTTTTGCGCCCTGCGCGCGTCGCCACCCGATGAACGGTGCTCGACGCAAAGACGCAACACCGTAACGCAACGACGCAAAGGACGACCGATGACCAAGCCCAGCAACAAGCCCCCAGGCCGCGCGATCAGCCGTCGCCAGCTCCTGAAGGCAAGCAGCGGCGCCGCCGCGCTGCTCGCCGCAGCCAAGCTCAGCTTTCCCGCTGGTGCATTCGCGGAAGGCGCGGGTCCGGAAGTGAAAGGCGCCAAGCTCGGCTTCATCGCGCTCACCGACGCCTCGCCGCTGTTCGTCGCCAAGGAGAAGGGCATCTTCGCCAAATACGGCATGCCCGATGTCGAGGTGCAGAAGCAGGCCTCGTGGGGCACCACGCGCGACAATCTCGTGCTCGGCTCCGAGGGCAACGGCATCGACGGCGCGCATATCCTGACCCCGATGCCGTATCTGATCTCGGCGGGCAAGGTAACGCAGAACAATCAGCCGACGCCGATGTACATCATGGCGCGGCTCAATCTGAACGGTCAGTGCATCTCGGTCGGCAAGGAATATGCCGATCTCAAGGTCGGCGTCGACACCACGCCGTTCAAAGCGGCGCTCGAGAAGAAGAAGGCCTCCGGCAAGGCGGTGAAGGCCGCGATGACTTTCCCGGGCGGCACGCATGATCTGTGGATCCGCTACTGGCTCGCTGCCGGCGGCATCGATCCCGACAAGGACATCGAGACCATCGTGGTGCCGCCCGCGCAGATGGTGGCGAACATGAAGGTCGGCACCATGGATTGCTTCTGCGTCTGCGAGCCGTGGAATCTGCAGCTCATCCATCAGGACATCGGCTACACCGCGATCACGACCGGCGAGCTCTGGGACAAGCATCCGGAGAAGTCGTTCGGCCTGCGCGCGGCCTGGGTCGACAAGAACCCGAAGGCCGCGAAGGCGCTGCTGATGGCGGTGATGGAAGCGCAACAGTGGTGCGAGAAGGCGGAGAACCGCGAGGAGACCGCGGCGATCTGCGCCAAGCGGCAATGGATCAACTGCCCGGTCGAAGACATTACCGACCGCATGAAGGGCAAGTTCGACTACGGCACCGGCCGGGTGGTCGAGAACTCGCCGCAGCAGATGCGGTTCTGGAAGGACAACGCATCCTATCCCTATCAGAGCCACGATCTCTGGTTCCTCACCGAGGATATCCGCTGGGGCAAGTACGAGGCGGGATTCGACACCAAGGCGCTGATCGCCAAGGTCAACCGCGAGGATCTCTGGAAGGAGGCCGCCAAGGAGCTCGGCGTATCGGACATTCCGGCATCGACGTCGCGCGGCAAGGAGACCTTGTTCGACGGCAAGGTGTTCGATCCCGCCGATCCTGCCGCTTACCTGAAGTCGCTGTCCATCAAGCGTGTCGACGTCTGAGTTGACCATAGGGCCGCGCATGCGCGGCCCGTCCTTCGACCACGGAGATTTTCATTCAATGTCGATGCCTGCCATGAAGACCGAAGTGTCGGCGGTGGCGATCCCGCAGGCCACAGCCGCGGCGCCGATCGTGACCATGACGCCGAAGCGCGCCCCGCGCGCCGATACCTACGCAAAGATTGCGAAGGAGACCGCGGCGCGCGTGGTGCCGCCGCTGATCGTGATCGCCTTGTTGCTGGTGGTGTGGGAGCTGATCTGCCGGCGCGCCGGCTCCAGCCTGCCGCCGCCGTCAAAAGTGTTCAAGGACACCAGGGAGCTGATCCTCGATCCGTTCTTCGACAATGGCGGCATCGACAAGGGCCTGTTCTGGCATCTCTCCGCCAGCCTTCAGCGCGTCGCCTACGGCTATTCGCTGGCGGCGATCGTGGGCATCGGGCTCGGCACGCTGGTCGGCCAGTCGGTCTGGGCGATGCGCGGGCTCGATCCGCTGTTCCAGGTGCTGCGCACCATCCCGCCGCTGGCCTGGCTGCCGCTGTCGCTGGCGGCATTCCGCGACGGCCAGCCCTCGGCGATCTTCGTCATCTTCATCACCTCGGTGTGGCCGATCATCATCAACACCGCAGTCGGCATCCGCAACATTCCACAGGACTACCGCAACGTCGCTGCCGTGGTGCAGCTCAATCCGCTGGAGTTCTTCACCAAGATCATGATCCCGGCGGCCGCGCCCTACATGTTCACCGGCCTGCGCATCGGCATCGGCCTGTCCTGGCTCGCGATCGTCGCCGCGGAAATGCTGATCGGCGGTGTCGGCATCGGCTTCTTCATCTGGGACGCCTGGAATTCTTCGCACATCAGCGAAATCATTCTGGCGCTGTTCTATGTCGGCATCATCGGCTTCGTGCTCGACCGGCTCATTGCGGGCCTCGGCAAAGTCGTGACCCGCGGCACGGCTGCGAACTGAGGAGGACCGGTCATGCAGGCCTATCTGAAGCTCGATCACATCGACAAGACCTTTACCCGCGGCAGCGCCACCACCGAGGTGTTGAAGGACATCAACCTCACAATCGAGAAGGGCGAATACGTCTCGATCATCGGCCATTCCGGCTGCGGCAAGTCGACCCTGCTCAACATCGTCGCCGGCCTCACCGGCGCCACCAATGGTGGCGTGCTGCTGGAGAACCGCGAGGTCAACGCGCCGGGGCCGGATCGCGCCGTGGTGTTTCAGAACCACAGCCTGCTGCCGTGGCTGACCGTCTACGAGAACGTCAAGCTCGGCGTCGACAAGGTGTTTGCCAGAACCAAGAGCAGGACCGAGCGCGACGCCTGGGTGATGCACAATCTCAGCCTGGTGCAGATGGCGCATGCCAAGGACAAGCGACCGAGCGAGATTTCCGGCGGCATGAAGCAGCGCGTCGGCATCGCGCGTGCGCTCGCCATGGAGCCGAAGGTACTGCTGCTCGACGAGCCGTTCGGCGCGCTCGACGCGCTGACCAGGGCGCATCTGCAGGATTCGGTGATGGCGCTGCACCAGAAGCTCGGCAATACCATCCTGATGATCACCCACGACGTCGACGAGGCCGTGCTGCTGTCGGACCGCATCGTCATGATGACCAACGGCCCGAGCGCGCGGATCGGCGAGGTGCTCGAGGTGCCCCTGGCGCGCCCGCGCAAGCGGCTCGAACTCGCGACCAACCCGGGCTACCTGAAATGCCGGCAGCGCGTGCTCGAATTCCTCTATGAGCGCCACAGCTTCGTCGAGGCGGCATGAGCAGCGCGTTGCTCACGTGAGAGTTTTTTCTGCCTCGCCGCAATGGCGCGGCGAGGAAGCAGCGTGCACGGAGGCACACATGACGGAAGACCAGGTCAAGCTCGTCCAAGAGACCTTCGCCAAGGTCGCACCGATCTCGGAGCAGGCGGCGGTCATCTTCTATGACCGCCTGTTCGAGGTCGCGCCCGGCGTCAAGGCGATGTTTCCATCCGACATGACCGAGCAGCGCAAGAAGCTGATGGGAACGCTTGCCGTCGTCGTCAATGGATTGAGCAATCTGCCGTCGGTGCTTCCGGCCGCGAGTGCGCTCGCCAAGCGTCATGTCGGCTATGGCGCCAAGCCCGAGCATTATCCGGTGGTCGGCGGCGCATTGCTGTGGACCTTGGAGCAGGGCCTCGGCGAAGCCTGGACGCCTGACGTCGCCGCCGCATGGACCGCAGCCTACGGCACGCTGTCCGGCTACATGATCTCGGAAGCCTACGGCAGCGCGCAGGCCGCCGAGTAGGCGGTCGTCCGAGCTTGCCGCGGAACATCGGTTTCGCTGCGAGCGGAAGCTCTATCCACGTCATTGCGAGCCAACGGGTCGCGCGAACGCGTGCCCGATGACAGGCTCCGTGAAGCAACTCATACCTCCACTTGTCGAGAGATGGATTGCTTCGCTTCGCTCGCAATGACGAAAGGATCGATCTATGGTCCCCTCGTTCCGCTAACGGGTGAACCAAAAAAATGATGTTCCTGGAAACGCCGCCGAAACTGATCCCGACCGAGGTCTTTTCCGCCGTGCCGGCCGAATTCCGCCGCAAGGTGGCGAGCGAATGGGCCGACGCCAACCGGCCCGGCGCGGTGACCGACTGTTTCATCGAGGGACCGTCGTTCGATGCGTCAGGCAATCTCTACATCGTCGACATTCCGTTCGGCCGCATCTTCAGGATCGCGCCAGACAGGTCATGGACGCAGGTCGCCGAATATGACGGCTGGCCGAACGGGCTGAAGATCGATCCGATGGGCCGCATCCTGATCGCCGACTACCGGCACGGGCTGATGGAGCTCGATGTCAAATCGGGCGAGGTCACGCCGCTGCTGCGTTCGCGCAATTCTGAATCGTTCCGCGGCTGCAACGACCTGCACATCGCCTCGAACGGCGATATCTACTTCACCGACCAGGGCCAGACCGGGCTGCACGATCCGACCGGCCGGGTCTATCGTTTGAAAACCGGCGGGCAGCTCGACTGCCTGATCGACACCGGCATCAGCCCGAACGGGCTGGTGCTGGATCCACAAGAGGCGGTGCTGTTCGTCGCCATGACGCGCGACAATGCGGTGTGGCGCGCGCCGTTCATGAAGGACGGCAGCGTGTCCAAGGTCGGGCGCTTCTGCTCGCTGTTCGGTCCCAGCGGACCCGACGGCATGACAATGGACCAAGCGGGGCGGCTGTTCGTTGCGCACGCCTCGCTCGGCCATGTGTTCGTGTTCGCGCCGAACGGCGAGTGCGTCGCGCGGATCAAGTCCTGCGCTGGACAAAGCTGCACCAATGTCGCGATCGGCGGCGTCAACCGCGACCGGCTCTACATCACGGAATCGGTGACGGGCACGGTGCTGGTCGCCGACATCAGCGGGCTCGGCTAGGCCGCGACACGGGGCCTTTCCGGGAACGGCGAATCGTACAGCCAGGCCAGCTTGTCGCAGAATTGCTCGAGGCTGGTCTCGCGGACCAGCTGGTTGCGCAATTGCGCGTGCACGCCGGATGGATGATAGACATGGGTGCCGAGTTCGCGGGCCTGCAGCTGAACCCGCGCCGTGCGCATCAGCCGAACCTGCCGGTACTTCTCCAGAGCATCTTCGAAGCGATCCGGCATCTCGCCCAGCAGCTCGGCGATCCAGACCGCGTCCTCCAGCGCCATGCAGGCGCCTTGGGCAAAGTATTGCAGCATCGGATGCGCGGCGTCGCCGAGCAGCACCGCGCGCCCGTCAACCCAGCGCTCGATGGGATCGCGATCGCAGGTCACCCACGCCTTCCAGTCCTTGCCATGGTGAATGATCGCCTTGGCGCGGGGATGGACGTCGCGAAAGCCTTCCAGCACCTCCTCATGGGTGACCGGCTTCGCGGCAAAGGCTTCCGGTGGATCGTTGTGGCAGGTGATGGCGAGGTTGAACACCTTCCAGCCCGAGAGCGGGTAGTGCACCAGATGGCACTTGGCGCCGGCCCATAGGGTCGCGGCGTTCCAGCGCAGATCCTCCGGCATCTGTTCGGTCGGGATCACCGATCGATAGGTGGTATGGCCGGCGATCCGCGGCGGGCCGTCATCGACCATCTGCTGGCGAATCCGAGACCGCAGTCCGTCGGCGCCGATCAAGAGGCAGCCTGTGATGCGCTCGCCGGATTTGAGCCGCGCGATCACCGTCTCGCCGTCATGGTCGTAGCCGACCACGTCGCAATCGCTGCGTAATGTGATGAGGGGATGCGCCTCGCAGGCGCGCAGGAAGATGCCATGCAGGTCGCCGCGATGCACCACCGCATAGGGATTGCCGAAGCGCTGGCGGAAATAGCTGGTGAGATCGATGCTGGTGATCTCCGCGGCGGATATGGCGTCCATCAGCCGCAACTGATCGATGAACACCGCAATCGAGCGGGCGGCATCGCCGAGATCAAGATGGTCGAAGGCATGGAAGGCGTTCGGTCCGAGCTGGATGCCGGCGCCGATCTCCTGATAGCGCGGCGCGCGCTCCAGCACGGTGACCTGAAATCCCTTGCGGGCCAGCGCGACTGCCGCGGCCAGTCCGCCGATGCCGCCGCCTGCAATGATGATCGGGTCCCTGCGCATGTCCTCTCCCTGAATTTGTGGCTCTATTTCCTCGGTATCTTGCGCCGGCGGCCGGTACTGCCCTTGACGTCGACTTTGGGCTCGCGCGTCTCTTTCGCCGCCGCCGCCGGCACCTCGATCAGGCCGGCCTCGACCTCCTGCTCGAGCCGATCGAGATTCTTGTAGAGCTCGACCAGCACCTGCTTGAGCTCGGCCGCTTCCTTTGCCGACATCGCGCCGGTTGCGACTTCCTCATAATGCTGGGCGATCGGCATCAGCCGGGAAGCCAGCTCGGCGCCCTTGGGCGTCAGCGCGACCTGAAGGCTGCGCTGGTCGTTTTCCGGCCGGTCGCGCGTCAAGAGGCCGGCGCGGCTCATCTCGGCCACGATGCGCGACAGCGTCGAGACGTCGGCCGACGTCAGCTCGGCAATTTCGCCGAGCCGCAACGGGTGTCCCTGCTCGGAAAGCGCGGCGAGCACGCGGTACATCGGCAGCGTCAACTTCTCGTGACGGATGACGCGGACGAAGAGGTCGCCCATCCGCACGCCGAGCCGGGCGAGCAGATAGGGCAGCGAATTCGAAAATCGGTACACGGGCTTAGGTCCTGGCAGGAGAGGTCCGCCCGGAATAGCCGCCGGTCTTCGCATCGGCAACAGTTGCATCTCAATTATTTGCATTTACAACTTTATCATTGACAAGTATTTGGACCGGATGTCTTGTCCTGTCAACACGGAAACGCCGCGAGCCGGAAAGGACGACGCCATGCAGGGAAAGATCGCGCTGGAGGAGCACTTCGCCATCGAGGAGACGGTTCGCGACAGCGCCGGGTTCTCGCCCGCCGACGATTGGGTCGAGCTCAAGGCGCGGCTGCTCGACATTCAGGACCGCCGTCTTGCCGAGATGGATGCCCACGGCATCGAGCTGATGCTGCTGTCGCTCAACGCGCCGGCGATCCAGGCCATTCCCGACCGCGGCCGCGCGCTCGAGCTGTCGCGCCGCGCCAACGATTTCCTCGCCGAGCAGGTCGCGCGGCGGCCGCAGCGCTTCCAGGGCCTGGCCGCGCTGCCGATGCAGGATCCGGAAGCCGCCGCACGCGAGCTCGATCGCTGCGTGAGCGCATTGAAATTCCGCGGCGCACTCGTCAACGGCTTCAGCGAGGTCGAAGGCCACGACGGCGCGCTCTACTACGACCGCGAGGAGTTCTGGCCGTTCTGGTCCGAGGTCGAGCGCCTCGACGTTCCGTTCTATCTGCATCCGCGCAATCCGCTGGCGAAGGATGCCGCGATCTACGAGGGCCATCGCTGGCTGATGGGGCCGACCTGGGCGTTCGGCCAGGAGACCGCGGTGCACGCACTGCGCCTGATGGGTTCGGGATTGTTCGACGCCTATCCGCGGCTGCAGATCATCCTCGGCCACATGGGCGAGGGCCTGCCGTATTCGATGTGGCGGGTCGATAATCACAACAAGTGGATGCGCGCGCAGAACGTCTATCCGGCCAAGCGCAAGATCGCCGATTACTTCCGGGAGAATTTCTACATCACGACGTCAGGCAATTTCCGCACCCAGGCGCTGATCGACGCGATGCTCGAGATCGGCGCCGACCGCATCCTGTTCTCGGCCGACTGGCCGTTCGAGAACATCGACCATGCCGCCGAGTGGTTCGACGCGGCGACGATCGCCGAAGGCGACCGCATCAAGATCGGCCGCGACAACGCCCGCAGCCTGTTCAAGCTCTAGACGCGTTTATTTCAACCTGCCGCAGAGCAGGGCGCAGCATCAGTTGCAATGGAGGAAACCGTGAGCACTTCGCGAGACATCGACGTGCATGAGGAGCTGTCCAGTGCGGCCGTTGGCCGGCTGCACATCCTCCTCGGCATCCTGATCACGCTCATCACGTTGTTCGACGGTTATGACACGTTCAATCCGGCCTATGTCATCCACTACGTGGCAAAGCCATGGGGGCTGTCGCCGAGCCAAGCGGGGCTGCTGGTGAGTTCGGGCCTCGTCGGATTCCTGTTCGGGGCGGTCGGTCAAGGCACGGTCGCCGACCGGCTCGGCCGGCGCGGCACGCTGCTCGCAGGCCTCTGGATCGTCAACGTCTTCACGCTGCTGACCGCAACGGTCGGCAGCGATTTCTGGAGCTTCTGCGCGCTGCGCTTTGCGACCGGCCTCGGTCTCGGCGTGCTGTTGCCGCTCGGCACGACCTTTGTCAACGAACTGGCGCCGCGCCGCGTCAGCAACGCATTTTCATTGTGGGGCGTGACGCTGGGCTGGTCGCTCGGCGGCGTTTGCGCAGGGCTCGTCGGTGTCTATCTGACGCCGCATTACGGCTGGCAGATCCTCTATTACCTCGGCGCGCTATCGATCCCGCTGACCTTCGTCGCGCATTCGGTGCTGCCCGAAAGCCCACAATTCCTGGCGGCGCGGCGGCACACCGAAGAGTTGCGTGCGCTGCTCGCGCGGCTTCGCCCGGAACGCGCCGCCATCTATCGCAACGCGAGCTTCGTCTCGGCCGACGCCGGCAGCGTGCCGAACCCGATCGCGGCGCTGCTGAGCCCGCGTTATCGCCGCGTCTCGCTGACGATCTGGATCACCGCGTTCCTCAGCCTGTTCGCGATCTTCGGCCTGACCGGCTGGATTCCCACTGTCATGCAGAAGCGCGGCGAAACGTTTGCCGCATCGTTCGGCTTCGGCGCGCTGATGCAGGGGATGTCGTTCGTCGGCGGGCTGACGCTTGCGATGCTGGCCGACCGCAAGATATCGCTGACGCCGCGCTACCTCGCGACACGGTGGCTGACCGGCGGCATCGCCGTGCTGGCGCTGGTGTTCGTCAGCGGTCACGGCGTCAATCTCGCGATCGTCGCCATCGCCGGCTTCTGCATCATCGGCGCACAGCACGTGCTCAACAATTTCACCGCGGGCTCATACGAGACGCTGCTGCGCGCCAGCGGCGTCGGCATGGAATTGGGCGTCGGCCGGGTCGGCGCGATCCTCGGGCCCTATGTGATCGGGCTGCTGCAGCAGGTGACCGGTGGTCCGGACATCGTGTTCTGGGTGATCGGCGGCGCCGCGATCGTCGGTGCCTTTGCGATCGGCTCGCTTGGACTGACCGCTGCGGTGCGGCCTGCGGCCATCGACACGGCGCCCGCGGAATAGCGATCAAGACGAAAGGAGCCTCTGATGTCCAGCTCTACCCATACGGCCGCGAATGCCGGCGCAGCACGACTTCCGGATTCCCCGGTGCTGCTGTTTGCCCGGTTGGCGATTGCGCCGCTGTTCCTCTACAGCGGCATCGGCAAGTTGATGGCCTTCTCCGCGACCGCCGGACGTCTCGGCGGCGCCGACGGCATCGGTGCGGTCCTTGCGGCCGGTGCGACCGCAGTCGAGCTCGGCTGCGGCATCGCACTCCTGCTCGGCCTGCTCGCACGCCCCGCCGCCGTCATCCTGTTCCTGTTCACGATCGCGGCGACGCTGATGTTCCACAATTTCTGGACCGCACCGGAGGCGCAGGTCGTCACCCAGACCATCAACTTCCTGAAGAACCTCGGCCTGCTCGGGGCACTCGCGATGATCGCGGTCTACGGGCCCGGAAGCTACGCGGTGAATGCCGGCAGCAGGTCATGAACGCCTGATTGCTTCAAGGGCGACCGCCTGCCTTCGACGCGCTAGTCCGGTTTACGAACCGGCGCTGGAACGAAGCACGCTGTCGCCGGGCGCGATGGATAACAGCCAGTCGCCGAACACCTGCTCTGCCTGTGCGGCGACGGACCTCGCCAGCGCCTGCGTCGTCGCGCGCAGCTCGGGAACCGAGACTTTCGCCGTGGACAACTCGACGGCGTGGCCGACATACCATTCCTCGAGCTGCCGCGGATCGGCCTCGAGGTGGAATTGCAGCGCCAGTGCGTTGCGGCCCCAGGCGAAGGCCTGGTTCTCGTAATTGGCATTCGAGGCCAGCCGCACGGCCTCCTTGGGCAGGTCGAAGGTGTCGCCGTGCCAGTGCAGCACTTTGCTGTGCAGGTTGCGCAGGCAGGATGATCTGCCGTCCGCCGTCAGGTCGATCGGGCCCCAGCCGATTTCCTTGACCGTGCCCGGAAACACGCGGCCGCCCAGCGCCTGCGCCATCAGTTGCGCGCCGAGGCAGATGCCGAGCGTCGGCAGTCCGCGGCGCAGCCTGTGTTCCAACAGCGCAAGCTCGGTCGAGAGGAACGGATAGGTGTCCGTCTCATAGACTCCGATCGGCCCGCCCAGCACGATCAGGAGGTCCGCATCGCGAATCCCGCGATCGGAGAGGTCGTCGACCGGTGCGTCGCAGAACGACACGCTCCAGCCCGCGCGCTCCATGATCGGGGCCAGCAGCCCGAGGTCCTCGAACGCCACATGGCGGATCGCAATGGCGGAGCGCGGTGGTCGCATCGGCAACGTCCAGTCTTTCGCTATATAATCTCAAATATAGCGCGGCGGATCGCAGTGAGTCCAGCCGCCACGGCGGGTGGCTGATCAGCGGTCGGAATGCATCTTCTCCAGGAAATCCTTCACGCCGCTGACGGCGCCGGTATTCGAGGCGACATAGCCGGGGAGTGCGCCCACGGCCGTGTGAAACTCGCTGCTCTTCATGATGTCGAGCACCCGCTGCATCGGCTCGGTCTCGAGGAACGCACGCTTGCAGACGAAGAAGTAATCCTCCGTGAGCAGGCGGATGAAATCGAGGCCGAACTGCCGAGCGGCGGCCTCGACGCCAAAACTCGCATCCGCCATGCCGCTTGCGACATAGGCGGCGACCGCGGCATGGGTGAACTCCATGTGCTGGGCGCCGTTGATCCGGCCTTGCTGGATCTTGTGCAGCGTCAGCAATTGATCGAACAGCAGCCGCGTGCCGGAATCATGGTCGCGGTTGACGAAGCGGGCCTTGCGCTCGACCAAATCCTTCAGCGAGGTGATCTTCAACGGGTTGCCGCGCTTGACCATCAGGCCCATTTCGCGCGTCACGAAGTTGATCACGCGATCCTCGCGCGGGTCGAGCCATTCCCGGCAGGCCTTGATGCCCCGCGCCCGCAATTCGCCGTGCGGTAGATGCACGCCGGAGAGATCGCAGGCGCCCTGAGCCAGCGAGACCAGCGAGTTCTGGTTGCTGACGTAGCGCAGGTCGACGCCGACGCCGCCCTCGCGATCGAGGAACTCGCGCAGCTTGGATACGGCAAAGCCGTGGCTGGCATGGACCCGGATCACCTGCGGCCGCTGTTCGAGGAACGGCTTGATCTCGGTGACCAATTCCTGCGCGAGGTTCTCGAGCTGCAGCCCGAGCCGCGCCTGCATGCGCTCGCCGGCCCATACCAGCCGTTCGCCGAACGGCGTCAGCTTCGAGCCCTTGCCGCGCTGGGTCTCGACCAGTGGCACGCCGAAGAACTCGGACCATTGCTCGATCAGATTCCAGACATGGCGATAGGACAGCTGCGCATCGCTGGCGGCGCTGGTGATCTTCCCGGTCTTCCTGATTTCGTTGAGGATGCCGAGCATCACGACCGCGGTCTGCGGCGAGTTCTCTTTCCGAAAACGCCAGACGGTCTCGATCTCGATCTGCAGCATCGTGGTCACCATTTATGAAGTCGACTTCATATCCTGGCATACCAATAGGCACAAGATATCATATTTACTGCTGATCAGAGCCTCCTACGTTGAGTCACAACACCAGGAGGAAATATGATGTCGGTTGCATATGACTATGAGCGCGACGCCCGCGCCCCAACCGTTCGGGATGAATTGCTGCTGATCGATGGCGCCCGCGTCCGCTCGCTGTCAGGAAAAACCTTCAAATCGCTCAATCCCGCCACCGAGCAGGTGATCGCGACCATTGCCGAAGGCAATGAGCACGACGTCGACCGCGCGGTCGCCGCCGCGCGCCGCGCCTTCGAAGGTCCGTGGCGCACCATGCGCGCTGCCGAGCGCGGCCACATCCTGCTGAAGTGGGCCGAGCTGCTCAAGCAGCACGCCGATGAAATCGCTACTCTGGAAAGCCTCGATGCCGGCAAGCCGATCGCGGGAGTGTTGCGCCAGGATTTTCCTGCCGCGATCGACACGCTGACCTACTACGCCGGCTGGGCCGACAAGATCAGCGGCGACGTCGTCTCGACCCGCGACGATGCCCTGACCTACACGGTGCGCGAGCCGGTCGGCGTGGTCGCCGCGATCGTGCCGTGGAATTTCCCGCTGATGATCGGCATGTGGAAGCTCGCGCCGGCGCTGGCCTGCGGCTGCACGGTCGTGATGAAGCCGGCCGAGCTGACCTCGCTGTCGGCGCTGCGGATCGGCGAGCTCGCGCTCGAGGCCGGGCTGCCGAAGGGCGTGCTCAACATCGTGACCGGACCTGGTCGAGTCGTGGGCGACGCGCTGGTCAATCATCCCGATGTCGACAAGGTCACGTTCACCGGCTCGCCCGGCGTCGGCCGCGGCATCATGAAAGGCGCCGCGGGCAACTTCAAACGGGTCTCGCTCGAGCTCGGCGGCAAGTCCGCCAATGTGATCTTCGACGACGCCAATCTCGAGGCCGCCGCCAAGGCTGCCGCGGCCGGCATTTTCTTCAATGCCGGGCAGGTCTGCTCGGCAGGATCGCGCGTCCTGGTGCAGGAGAACGCCTATGACGAGGTGGTGGAGCGGCTGGTCGCGCGCGCGGAAAGCCTGCGCATCGGCGATCCCGCGGATCGCGCCACCGTGCTCGGACCTGTGATCTCCGAGAAGCAGATGCGCTCGATCCTCGACTATGTCGAGATCGGCAAGAACGAGGGCGCGCAGCTCGCCACTGGCGGCGAACGCGTCGGCGACCGAGGCTATTTCATCAGCCCGGCGGTGTTCGCCAATGTCGCGCACGAGATGCGCATCTCGCAGGAGGAGATCTTCGGACCCGTCGTCAGCGTGATCAAGTTCAAGGAGGAGGCCGATGCGCTGCGCATCGCCAACGGCACCGCCTACAGTCTCGCCGCCGGCGTCTGGAGCGCCGACATGGGCCGCGTGCAGCGCTTCGCGAAAAAGGCCCGCGCCGGCACGGTGTGGATCAACACCTATGGCTACACCGACGTGCGGTTGCCGTGGGGCGGCGAGCGCGACTCCGGCCTCGGCCGCGAGCACGGCACCGCCGCGCTCGACAATTTCACCGAGCCGAAGGCGGTGTGGATGAATCTCAACGTGTGACCGCGCGTAACGCAGTCAATACGGGGCGCGGATCGGAGGATCCGCGCCGTTGGGGTTGGTGCGGGAACGCGCTGCATATTCCGCCGTCGTCCCGGCGAAGGCCGGGACCCATAACCACAAGTCGCTGTTGTTACGCACGCGTGGAATGACGAGTCCCGCCAACTATGCCTGCTGCGGAGTATGGGTCCCGGCCTTCGCCGGGACGACGATGTGGAGACACGGTCGCCCGTTTGCTTTATCGTCCTCGCGTAGGGCCAGATACGACCCACGCAGAACGAGGCGATCGTGCAGACAAGAAAATTCGGCAGCAACGGGCCGCAGGTCTCGGTGATCGGGCTGGGCACCTGGTATCTCGATCGCGGTGACCGCAAGGCGGCGGTCGCTGCGCTGAAGCGCGGTATCGATGCCGGCATGACCCATATCGACACCGCCGAGATGTATGGCGACGCCGAGCTCGTGATCGCGGACGCGATCACGGGCCGCCGCGACGAGCTGTTCCTGGTCTCGAAGGTGCTGCCGAGCAACGCCTCGCGGCGTGGCACCATCACCGCCTGCGAGCGCTCGCTGAAGCGGCTGAAGACCGATCGCCTCGATTGCTACCTGCTGCACTGGCGTGGAACCATTCCGCTCGCCGAGACGGTCGCGGCGTTCGAGGAATTGACCGCAGCTGGCAAGATCCGCTCCTGGGGCGTCAGCAATTTCGACGCAGACGATCTCGACGAACTGCTCGATGTCGCTGGCGAGGGCAAGATCGCCTGCAACCAGGTGCTCTACCATCTGCGGGAGCGCGCCATCGAGCACGCCGTGATCCCGTGGTGCGAGCGGCATGGCGTGGCCGTGGTCGCTTACTCGCCGTTCGGCCACAATGATTTTCCGTCCGCGTCGAGCAAATCAGGCGCGGTGCTGCAATCGATCGCGCAGGCGCACCAGGCGACGCCGCGGCAGGTCGCGCTGAGCTTTCTCACGCGGCTGCCGTCAGTGCTCGCGATCCCGAAGGCGTCGAACGCGGACCACGCCGCGGAGAACGCCGCGGCGGGAACGCTCAAGCTCAGCGGCGACGAGATCGCCGCGCTCGACGCGGCGTTCCCGCGCGGGCCGAAGCCGCGCTCACTGCCGATGCTCTAACCTGCGGGATCATCAGAAGCTCCGCACCACACAGTCCTTAACAAACGGTTGCGATCGTGGCCCGCGCGCAGGCTGCGGCGGGCGGTCGCGCGCGCTGGTGCATATCGGAGTCCCGTTTTCGGGCATTGTTCTTGCGGCGGAATTGGAGTTCTGTACGAACAGCAGATTCCCCTTATTTTGCTCATCGAGATTGCCGTGACACCGCCCCCCGCCGTAGCCGCCAGGCTGGACAGCGTTCCTCTTGCATTGCCCGCGAAAACATCCGTTGCACGCAACAAGGCACCGGCGCGCACCGACCGGCCGTTCAAGGGCATTGCGCTGATCCTGCTGTCGACGGTCTTCCTCGGCACCTCCGACGTCACCGCGAAATATCTGTCGTCCTCGCTGCCCTCGATCGAGATCGCCTGGATCCGCTTCCTGGTGTTCGCGCTGATCATGACGCCGGCGATGCTGCCGGGCACGCCGCTGTTCGCGCTGCGCAGCAGCCGTCCCGGCCTGCATGTGCTGCGCGGTGCTGCGTTGCTCGGCTCCTCCCTGATCTTCATCACGGGGCTGGGCTTCCTGCCGATCGCGGAGGCCTCGGCCACCAGTTTCGTCTCGCCGCTGTTCGTCACCGCGCTGTCGATTGCTTTCCTCGGCGAGAAGGTCGGCATGCGCCGCTGGATCGCGACTGCGGTCGGCCTCGCCGGCGTGTTCATCATCCTGCGGCCCGGCACCAGCGCCTTCCATCCCGCGGCGGTTTTCCCGCTCGTCTCGGCGCTGGCCTGGGCCGGCACGCTGATCCTGACGCGCATGATGAGCGGCAGCGAACGTCCGATCACCGTGATGACGTATTCGTCCATCGTCGGCGTCGCCATCGTCAGCGCGCTGGTGCCGTTCGTCTGGGTCGCGCCGAGCTGGCACGACATCATGTTCGGCATCCTGATCGGCGTTGCGTCCACCGTCGGACAGTGGATCGTGGTGCTGGCGTTCCGCTATGGCGATGCCTCGGTGCTCGCGCCGTTCTCCTACACGCAGCTGCTGTGGGTCAGCATCCTCGGCTTCCTGATTTTCGGTGAAGTCCCCGATCGCTGGACCATTCTCGGCGCCGGCTTCATCGTCGCCTCCGGCCTCTATACCGCGCACCGCGAGCGCATGCGCCGCTCGCAGTTGATCGCGGTGGCCAGCGAGCCGTCGCCGAACGCCTGACCGCGCGTATCCATTTTACAACAGACGCCCTGAATCCGACCTGATGCGCTGACCGTGCACGGCTTGAGAAGACGCGCCTCCCGCGAGTTGCAAGATAGCCCATTCGGGTCAAGCCGCGTCCGCGCGGCGCTATCGATTTGGGGCTGGGGCAATGCGGAAGTGGGGCTGCGCGCGAATCCGTCTGCGAGGCTGGTTGATGGTCGCGATCATCCTTTCAACCGCTCTGCTCGCCGGGCCGGTTGTCGCACAAAACGGCGGCGTCGGCGGCGAGGGTAATTATCAGTCGACAGGACAATATGGCGGCGCCGGCGGCATTCCCGGTGTGAGCGGTGGCGTCGGCGGCGACGGCGGCGCTCCGAACCGGTCGTGCCAATGCACCGGTGGTGGTGGCGGCGGCGGCGCTGAGGGCGCCGCCGGAGGTGCCGGTGGCCCTGGCGGGAATAACGCCTCTCCCGGCGGCGGTGCCGGTGGCGCGGCCGGACAGGATGGCGTTGCTGGAACGATCGGTTCATTTACCGCGAGTGGTGGTGGCGGTGGCGGCGGCGGTCTCAGCGGAACGTCCAGCGCGACGCTGAACAACACCGGGATAGTGATGGGCGGCAATGGCGGCAGGGGCGGCGACGGTGGCGTCAACGCCTCGAACCCTTCAGCCCAAATCGCTGGCGGCGGCGGTGGTGGTGGTGCGGGCGGTAGTGCATTCACCATCACCGGCGCAGGAATCCACTCAAACAGCGGCAGCATCACAGGCGGCAATGGCGGTGCGGGCGGCGCCGGTGATGTCGGTGGCGGCGGCGGTGACGGCGGCACCGGCATCGTCGTCAGTGCGCCAGGCGCAACGATCAGGAATTCCGGCTCGATCTCGGGTGGCGCGGGCGGCGGTGGCGGCGCGCAGGTGTCCGATGTCGACGCTAATCAAGGCGAGCCGTCCACCGGCGGCACGCGGGGGAAGCCCGGTGCAGCAGGCACGGGCGGTTCCGGAATCGTCGGTAGCGGCTTGACCATCATCAACAGCGGGACGATCACCGGTGGCGGCGGCCCGGGTGCGCAGGGCAACGCGATCGGCTTCACCGGCGGAGCCAATACGCTGACGTCGATTGGTGGAACGCTCAGTGGCAATCTTGCGATTGCAAATGGCGTCGGTGCCAGCCTGACGTTCCTGCAAACCAGCGCGGCCGGCGCGTCGGGCGATGTCACCATCTCCGGCATCACGGGCCTCAATGGCTTGGCCACCGACGCCTCGGTTGCCGTCAAGCTGGATGGTGGGCGCTCGCTGATCGTCACCGGTGCCAGCACCTACACCGGCGGCACCTCGGTGAGCGACGGATCGACGCTCGTCATCCGCAACAGCAATGCACTCGGCAGCGGCACGCTGAAGATGGGCGAGACGCTTGCCGGTCTCACCAAGCTGGTGCTGGACGGCAACGGCCTCAACATCGCCAACACCATCGTCATCAACAGCGATCCCATCATCACCGTCGCCGCCGGTACCACAAACACGATGTCGGGGCCTATCAGCGGTGCCGGCGATATCGTGCTCAACGGGGGCGGCAGGCTGGTGCTGTCCGGAGCGAATACATATACCGGCGGCACCACGATCTGCGGCACTGCGTGCGGCGTTGCCGGCGGCAGCAGCGTGCTGCAAGTCGGCGTCGGCACCGTGGGTACGCCGGGCGCGATCGTCTCGTCGGCGATCGGCACCGGCCTGCTGACTTTCGACGGCGGGACGCTGCAGGCCGGCGGCAACTACACGATCGCGAACAACGCACAGGTCAGCGCTACCGGCGGCAGCATCGACGGCAACGGATCCACCTTCACTTACTCGGGCAACATTGGCGGCGCCGGTGGACTGTCAGTGCTGGGCGCTTCGGCCTTCGTCGGCCGCGTGGTGTTGACAGGCTCCAACACCTATGCCGGCGGCACCACGATCTGCAATTGCGCAACGCTGCAACTCGGCGACGCCAGCCACACCGCCTCGATCGTCGGCGAAGTCACTGTCAACGGCAGGTTCGAGATCGTCAACGCCAACACGGCGGGCATCACCAAGATCGTCAACGACGGCTTCAACGGGTTCGCCAGCACGACGTTCCACAATTCCACCACGGCGTCGACGGCCGTGATCGTCAACCGGAATTTCGGCGCCACGGTGTTTGGCGACAGCAGCACCGCGGGCAATTCCACCATTACCAATGGTGACAACACCAATGGTAACAACGTCGGCTCGACGTATTTCCTCGGATTTTCGTCGGCGGCGTCGGCGAAGATGACGACGTCCGCCACCGGCTATGTCAGTTTCTTCCAGAGCAGCACCGCGGCGAACGCGACCATCGACAACAGCGGCGTGACCTATTTCGGCCCGTTCGGCGACGCGACCGAAGCGCCGACCGCAGGCAACGCGACGATCACCAACCGGTCCGGCGGCGCGCTGATCTTTGCCGCATATGCGACGGCCGGAAACGCCATGATCACGACCGAGAGCGGCGCGAGCGTCAAGTTCGTCGACAACGCGACCGGCGGTGCCGCGCAGTTCATCACCCAGGGAACCGGCTATGTCGACTTCGGCGGCAGCCTTGGGCCGAACGGTGATGGTCGCATCACCGCAGGTTCGATCGCGGGCTCGGGCACTTACTACATCGGTGGCGGCAACACGCTCGCGGTCGGCGGCAACAATCTGTCGACCGTCGTCAG
Organism: Bradyrhizobium sp. C9; assembly: GCF_002532045.1. GTDB lineage: Bacteria > Pseudomonadota > Alphaproteobacteria > Rhizobiales > Xanthobacteraceae > Bradyrhizobium. Next base: position 543,519 of record NZ_NWTG01000001.1, read on the forward strand.
CGGTGTGATCGCCGATTCCGATCCCTGCGGTTGCGGCCCGGCCGGGCCTGGCAATCTGGAAAAGAGCGGCAGTGGCACGCTGACTCTCTCGGGTGTCAACACCTATACCGGAGCCACCGTAGTCAATGGCGGCGTCCTGCAAGTCGATGGTTCGATCGTGTCGTCGAGTTCAGTCACGGTGAATTCAGGCGGCGCGCTCTCCGGTATCGGCACCGTCGGCAATACGACGATTGCGAGCGGTGGCATTCTGCTGCCCGGCAATGCGACACCAGGTACATTCCTCAACGTGGCGGGCAATCTCGCCTTCCAGTCTGGCGCGGCGTATCTCGTCGGGCTCAATGCGACCGCCGCCACGTCAGCCAAGGTGACTGGCACCGCGGCGCTTGCCGGATCGGTGGGTGTCAGCATCGCCGCCGGCAGCACGATCGCCAGGCAATACACCATCCTGTCGGCGGCCGGCGGTCGCAACGGCGTGTTCGCCGGTGTCGCTTCAACCGGGCTGCCGTCGGGTCTGGTTGCAACGCTCGGCTACGACGCAAACAATGCCTATCTCAATCTCGCGCTCGATTACGCCGTGAAATCGAAGCTCAACGTCAACCAGAGCAATGTTGCCGCGACGCTGCAGAACTTCTTTGGTGCCAATGGCGGCATCAACGTGGCTTACGCGGGACTCTCGCCGAATGGATTGACCCAGGCCTCGGGCGAGAGCGCGACCGGCTCGCAGCAGGCGACGTTCAACGCGATGAACCAGTTCCTCGGGCTGCTGACCGATCCGTTCGTCGCCGAGCGCGATGGTGGCTTCGGTAGCGGCGCGAGCGCCACTCCGTTTGCCGAGGAGAGCGTGTCGCTGGCGTATGCGGCGCGCACGACCGAGCCACGCGATGCGCTGGCCGCGATTTACGCCAAGGCACCGCCGCCGCGGCAGCTCGACTTCGAGCAACGCTGGAGCGTCTGGGCGGCGGGCTACGGCGGTTCGCAGACCACCAGTGGCAACGCGGTGCTGGGCTCCAACAGCACCAGCAGCAGCATCTATGGCACCGCGGTCGGCGCCGACTATCGTTTGTCGCCGAACACCATCGCCGGCTTTGCGCTGGCCGGCGGCGCCACCAGCTTCAGCGTCAACGGTCTTGGCTGGGGCCGCTCGGATCTGTTCCAGGCCGGTGCGTTCGTCCGCCACGCCGTCGGCGCGGCGTATGTGAGCGCAGCGCTCGCCTATGGCTGGCAGGATATCACCACCGACCGCATCGTCACCGCTGCGGGCGCCGATCATCTGCGCGCCGACTTCAAGGCCAATGCCTGGTCGGGCCGGCTCGAGGGTGGCTATCGCTACCCGACACCTTGGATCGGGCTGACGCCTTACGCGGCGGCGCAGTTCACCAGCTTCGAGTTGCCGAACTATGCGGAGAGCGTGGTCTCCGGCAGCGGCGCCTTCGCGCTGAATTACGCGGCAAAGAGCGTCACCGACGTCAGGAGCGAACTCGGTCTGCGCTCCGACAAGTCCTTCGCGGTCGATAGCGGCATCGTGACGCTGCGCGGCCGCGTCGCCTGGGCGCATGACTTCAACCCCGACCGCACCGCCGCTGCCGTGTTCCAGGCGCTGCCGGGCGGGGCCTTCGTGGTCAACGGCGCGGCGCAGGCCAGCGAGTCCGCGCTGACCACGGCTTCGGCGGAGATCAAGTGGCGCAACGGCTGGTCGGCGGCCGCGACGTTCGAGGGTGAATTCTCCAACGTCACCCAGTCCTACGCCGGCAAAGGCGTTATGCGCTATACGTGGTGACCCTCCGTGCTATAGCCTCCCGCAGCGAAAGCCTGTCCCGGACTTGATCCGCGACAGTGTATTTCGCGGGACGAAATACGCATCAAAATGAGTGGGAAGAAACCCACGCGGGAGGAAACATGCGCGCTGCGATCTTCAGAAACGGCGAGATTATCGTCGACCAGATGCCGGAGCCGAAGCCGGGCGCCGGCCAGGTGCTGGTCAAATCGCTCGCCTGCGGCATCTGCGGTTCCGATCTGCACGCGCGCAAGCATGCTCACCGCATGGTGGAGCTGAGCAAATTCCTGCCGGGTCGAACGCCGATGGATCTGTCGCGTGACGTCGTGTTCGGCCACGAGTTCTGTTGCGAGATCCTCGATTACGGCTCGGGCACCACGCGCAAGCTGAAGCCCGGCACGCGCGTCTGCTCATTGCCGGCGCTGCTGACGCCGGAGGGCCCGAAGGGCATCGGCTATTCCAACGATTATCTCGGCGCCTATGCCGAGCAGATGCTGCTCAGCGAGCCGCTGCTGCTCGAGGTGCCGAATGGGCTTGCCGCCGAGCACGCCGCGCTCACCGAGCCGCTTGCGGTCGGCGTCCATGCGGTGGCGATGGCCAACATCAAGGGCGGCGAGGTGCCGCTGGTGATCGGCTGCGGACCGGTCGGGCTCGCGGTGATCGCGGCGCTCAAGATCAGGGGGCTCGGCCCGATCGTCGCCGCCGACTACTCGCCGGCACGGCGGCTGCTCGCCGAGAAGATGGGCGCCGATGTCGTGGTCGATCCTGCCAAGACGCAGCCCTATGCGAGCTGGGCCGAGCACGCCCAGATGACCGAAGCCGAGAAGGCGGCGCGGCCGCCGATGCAGGCGCTGCTGCCGCCACTGAAGCCGGCGCTGATCTTCGAATGCGTCGGTGTGCCCGGCGTGCTGCAGCAGGTGTTCGAGGGCGCGCCGCGCAGCGCCCGTGTCGTCGTGGTCGGCGTCTGCATGGAGACCGACAAGTCCGAGCCGATGCTCGGCATCATCAAGGAGCTCAACGTCCAGTACGTGCTCGGCTACACGCCGGAGGAGTTTGCCTATTCGCTGCGGCTGATCGCGGAAGGCCAGGTCGATGCCGCATCGCTGGTCACCGGCCGCGTCGGCATCGACGGCGTCGCGCAGGCCTTTGCCGATCTCGCCAATCCCGAGGCGCACACCAAGATTCTGGTCGAGCCGTGGCGTTGAGCTGACGGGGCGGTTTGCATTTCGCGACGTCGAACCTATAGTTCGCCGTCTCTCATCGCACTGACAGCACGCACCACATGCGCGTATCAATCATCACGGGAGGCGGCTCCGGCATCGGCGCCGCGGTTGCACGCCGGCTCGCCGGCCCCGGTCAGGGGCTGATGCTGCACGGCCAGGGCGCCGAAGCCAGCGGGCTCGCGCGGCTGAATTCGGTTGCGGAAGAATGCCGCAGCAAGGGCGCGAAGGTCGCGGTCTCTACCGGCGATCTCGCCGTAGCCGGCGCGGGCACGTCGCTGGTCGAGGCTGCGCGCGCCGCATTCGGGCCGATCGACAGCATCGTGCACGCCGCGGGCTTTGCCGACCGCCGCGAGTTCGCCAGCCTGCCGCGCGAGGCGCTGGAGCGCGCCTTTGCGGTGATGGCGGCGGCATTTCATGAAATCGCTGCGGCTGCGCTGCCCGACCTCGCGCGCAACGCGCAAGGCCGCGTCGTCGCGGTCTCCAGTTTCGGGCCGCATCGTTTCGTGCCGGGTGCGACCTATCCGGGATCGGCGGCCGCTAAGGCCGCGCTCGAAGTGCTGGTGAAGTCGCTGGCAATCGAGCTCGCGGCATCGGGCGCCACCTCCAATGCGGTGATGCCCGGTTATACGCGCAAGGATCCCGGCCTGTTCGGCGCGCTCGACACCGCGACCTGGGAGCGGGTGGCGAAGGCCAATCCGATGCAGCGGCTGGCCGAGCCGGACGAGGTCGCCGCGGTCGTCGCCTTCCTGCTGTCGCCGGAAGCGGGCCACATCACCGGCGCCACGCTGCCGGTCGATGGCGGCCTGACCTTGATGTGACGGCATGAGCGAAGGCGCGTCCGCACAACAGGTTGACGTCGTCGTGCTCGGCGCCGGCATGGTCGGCGTCTCGGCAGGCCTCGCCGCACGGCAGCGCGGGCTCTCCGTCGTCATCGTCGACCGCCGCGAGCCGGGCAGCGAAACCTCCTACGGCAATGCCGGCATCATCTCGTCCGGCTCGATCCTGCCGCTCAACACGCCGCAGCTTTTGAAGAACCTGCCCAAATACCTCACCAACACGCATCCGGCGCTGCGCTGGAATCTTCCGTGGGCGCTCGCGAATGCCGGCTGGGTGATCCGCTTCCTCGCCGCGGCGACACCGGCGCAAACCAGGCCGCGCGCCGCCGCGCTGCACGGCCTGATCGGGACTTCGCTGACGTTGCATCGCGACTGGATCGTGCAGGCGGGCGCCGGCCATCGCATCCGCGAGACCGGCTGGCTGAAGGCCTGGCGCGGCGACGGGCTTGCGACCGCCAAGGCCGAGCAGGCGGCGCTCGCCGAATTCGGTATCAAAAGCGAGGTGCTCGATCGCCAGGCGATCTCCGCGCTCGAGCCGAACATCATCCCTGCCTACAGTGTCGGCCTGCTGCACAGCCAGACGGCATCGGTCGATTCACCCGGCGCGGTGGTCAAGGCCTATGCGCAGATGCTCGCCGCCAGCGGCGGCACGGTGCGGCAATCCGAGATCCGGCGGATCGCACAACAAGGCGACGGCTGGCGCGTGCAGCTTGCCGACGGCGAGATCGCCGCGCGCCATGTCGTGGTCGCGCTCGGGCCGTGGTCGGCCGAGCTGCTGCGGCCGCTCGGCTATCGGGTGCCGCTGGCATTCGAGCGCGGCTATCACCAGCATTTCGTGCCGAACCCGGCACGCAAATTGCTGCGCCCGATCCATGATGCGGAGGGCAGCTTCCTGATGACGCCGATGGAGCAGGGCGTTCGCGTCACCAGCGGCGTCGAGCTCACTGCGCGCGACGCGCCGTCGAACTATGCGCAACTCGAGGCGGTGGTGCCGATGGCGCGCAGCGTCGTCGAATTCGGCGACTCGGTCGGCGAGCGCTGGCGCGGCGCGCGGCCGACGCTGCCCGACAGCCTGCCGATGATCGGCGAAGCGCCGCGGCATCGCGGCCTTTGGCTCGCCTTCGGTAACCAGCATATCGGCTTCACCACCGGCCCCGGAACGGGGTCCGCGGTCGCGGCGATGATCGCGGGCGCTGCGCCGCCGTTCGACGTGAAGGCTTTTTCGCCGGGCCGGTATATCGCGTGACTCGCGCGAGGCCGCCTGCGATGCTGGGCCCGCAAGGCGAGCGCAAGGCGCGTGGCAACCGAGGGGCAGGATGAACTACGTCTGGGATTTCGGGATCCTCGCCAAGTACAGCCATTTGTTCTGGCTCGGGCTCGGCTGGACCATGGCCTACACGATCGGCACCATCATCCTCGGCACCCTGATCGGCCTGATCGTCGGCATGCTGCGGCTGCGGCGGATTCCCGTGATCGACTGGCTGCTGATCGCCTATATCGAGCTGTTCCGCTGCACGCCGCTGCTGGTGCAGATCATCTGGTTCTACTACGCGTTTCCGGTCGTGATCGGCGTCAACATCCCGGCGCATGTCGCAGCGGTCAGCGTGCTGTCGCTCTATGGCGGCGCGTTCTATGCCGAGATCGTGCGCGGCTCGATCGAGAGCGTACCGGTCGGGCAGTGGGACGCGGCGAAGGCGCTCGGCTTCCGCGGCTGGCGGCTGATGCGGCTCGTGATCCTGCCGCAGGCGCTGAAACCGATGATGGCGCCCTATGTCAACCAGTCGGTGACGCAGCTGAAGAACACCTCGCTGGTCTCGATCATCGCGGTGCCCGATCTCGTCTACAACGCCACCCTGATCAACGCCGACACTTACCGGCCGCTCGAGGTCTACACCATCGTGGCGCTGATCTATTTTGCAATCCTGTTTCCGTCGACGCTGGTGGCGCGCCGGCTGGAGCGCGGGCTGACGTATGACAAGGTGTGAAGTCACAGTTATCGCGGCATCGGCGGTTCACCTCTCCCGCTTGCGGGGGAGGTCGCTGCGCGAAGCGCAGCGGGTGGGGGCTCTCTACACACAAAGAGCCTCGCTCGCGGCGACACCCCCACCCCGACCCTCCGCCGCAAGCGGGAGAGGGGGGGCGCAGTGCCGATACGGTCAGCCTGACGTCAGATATTCAGCTCCACCGGCACGTCCTCGGGCTTGACGCCGGCAAGGCCGAGGCCCTTGACGAACCATTCGCGCATCTGGCCGATGCCGCGATTGTAGTCGACCCACACCGACAGGAAATCGCGCCAGCGCTTGTCCTGCTCGCGCCGCACCGCCATGCCGCTGGCGATCGTCACCGAGGGCGAGGCCAGGATCTTGTAGGTGCCGAGGTTCGCGTTCTTGGCGATCGCGGTCAGCCCGAGCACCAGCGCGTTGACCACGCAATCGACGCGGCCCGACGACATTTCCAGCATCACCTCGTCGCGCGACTTCAGCGACTTGATGGTGGCGTTCGGCGCGAAGCGCCGCGCCACCGCCTCGTTGGCCGAGCCGACGTCGACCGCGATCTTGACCTCGGGCTTGTTGATGTCGGCCCAGGTCTTGGCCTCCAGCCCCTTCTTCAGCATCGCGCCGAACGGATGCGGGAATACGAGGTTGGTGAAGTCCACCACCAGCGCCCGCTGCGGCGTCGGGTTGAGCGCAAAGCCGAGGTCGATCTTGTTGGCCTGCAGATCGAGAATTGAATTGCCGTAGGTCGACTCGACATATTCCAGCTTGACGTCGAGCAGCTTGGCCAAATCGTTGGCCATCTCGATCGAAAAGCCGGACCACGTGCCGGTGGCGAGGTCCTTGTTGAAATAGGGCAGCTCGCCCGGCAGCACCGCGATCCGCAGCACCTTGTTGGCCCTGATCCGGTCGAGCGTGTTGTCGGCTGTCGTCTGCGCCGAGGCCGGGGTGGCCATGGCGGCCGCGAGCGCCGCGCCGCTGCCGATCCCGAGCGCATAGCGCAGCGCGTCGCGGCGGTCTTCGGAAATTGTGATGTCGTCGGATTGAGTCAAGCGGGCCTCCATGCACCAGATCGGGGAAGCCTAGCGTCGGGTTCCGGTGCCAGCAAGGGCGCACAGCTGCGCCATTGGTAGGCGTGGCGAAGGGGAGATGCCTATCTCTTCAGCTCGCCCGGCTCGCGGCAGGCTAATCGCATCTAGCCTGCCTCCACAGGGGCGCACTGCCAAAATATCGAAAACAACCCCATGCACAGTAGCCGGAAGCGTACCTGCATTCGACAGGTCAACTTGACATGTCGGGCAAATCAGTGGCACTATTCTATTATTCCGAAATTGCGCAGGCGTGTTTCCCCTCTCCCGTGAGAACGGGGAGAGGGAAAATTGAGACTGCCCAGCTCAATACCGTCCCGGCACGTACATCTCCGGCGGGATCGGGCCGCGGTGATAGTCGGGGTTGCGCACCCGCGGCGGCAGCACCACCGGTTGGTGGATGACCTGCTGATAGGGGATCCGGCTCAACAAATGCGAGATGCAGTTGAGCCGGGCGCGCTTCTTGTCGACGGCATCGACGATCCACCACGGCGAGTCGGGCAAATGGGTGCGCTCCAGCATCGTCTCCTTGGCCTTGGTGTAGAGCTCCCAGCGGGTGCGCGCCTCGACATCCATCGGGCTCAGCTTCCATTGCTTCAGCGGATCGTGGATCCGCATCGAGAAGCGAAACGCCTGTTCCTCGTCGGTGATCGAGAACCAGTACTTCAGCAGGATGGTGCCAGAGCGGATCAGCATGCGCTCGAATTCCGGCACCGACTTGAAGAACTCCTCATATTGCTCGTCGGTGCAGAACCCCATCACCTTCTCGACGCCGGCGCGGTTGTACCAGCTGCGATCGAACAGCACGATCTCGCCGCCGGCCGGCAGGTGCGAGACATAGCGCTGGAAGTACCATTGCGTGCGTTCGCGCTCGTTCGGCGCCGGCAGCGCCGCGACGCGGCAGATGCGCGGGTTGAGCCGCTGGGTGATGCGCTTGATGACGCCGCCCTTGCCGGCGGAATCGCGGCCCTCGAACAGCACCACGACCTTCTGCTTCTCGTGCTGCACCCAGTCCTGCAACTTGACGAGCTCGCCCTGCAGCCTCAGTAATTCGCGGAAGTAGAGCTTGCGGTCGATCGATGGCTGTCGGGCGGCGCCGTCGTGGTCGAGCTCGTCGAGCCTCATGTCGTCGAGCTCGAGCTCGAGTTCCTCGTCGAGGCTGTCGGCCATCTCCTGATGGATGCGGGCGCGCAAGGCTTCGTCGCGGTAGGCTTCGTCGCGCAAGGCTTCATCTCGGGTGGCTTCGTCGGTGAGGTCGGAGGCGGTCATGAAGGTCCGTCTTTCAGTATGTTAGATGGAGCGACGGGAGCATTGACGGGCGATGTTACCCCTCTATGACAACGGCATGACCGCTGTTTCACGCGAGCGCGCGGACTGTGCTAACAAGCGCTGACAAGATCAAAAAAGGAGACGCCGATGATTTCGCTCACGCCAAAAGACGTCCTGCCGGAGGACGGCACCGCCGGCACGCTGGTCGGACGGGTCTGGCTGCCGCAGGCCGGCGGACCCGCCGTGGTTGCGGTGCGGGCTGACGGCGTGTTCGACGTCACCGCGCGTTACCCCACTGTGAGCGCGTTGTGCGAGGAGGCCGATCCCGCGGCCGCGTTGCGCGGCACGCGCGGCGAGCGGATCGGCGATTTCGAGGCCATTCTCGCCAACACGCCGCCCGACGGGCGCGACGTGACAAAACCACATCTGCTCGCGCCGGTCGATTTGCAGGTGCTGAAAGCCGCCGGCGTCACCTTCGCGATCTCGATGCTCGAGCGCGTGATCGAGGAGCGGGCGCGCGGCAATCCGTCGTCGGCGGAGGCGATCCGCAAGGAAGTGGTGCGCCTCGTCGGCGACGATCTCTCCAAGCTGAAGCCCGGCTCCGAACAGGCGATGCGGTTGAAGCAGGTGCTGATCGACCAGAACGCCTGGAGCCAGTATCTCGAGGTTGGGATCGGCCCCGACGCCGAGGTGTTCACCAAGGCGCCGACGCTGTCCTCGGTCGGCACGGGCATGGATGCCGGGCTGCATCCGAAGTCGACCTGGAATAATCCGGAGCCGGAGGTCGTGCTCGTCGTTTCCGCCGCCGGCAAGATCGTCGGCGCCGCGCTCGGCAACGACGTCAACCTGCGCGACTTCGAAGGCCGCTCGGCGCTGCTGTTGTCGAAGGCCAAGGACAACAATGCGTCCTGCGCGATCGGCCCGTTGCTCCGGCTGTTCGATCAGACCTTCTCGCTCGACGACGTCAGGAAGATGGATGTCGGCCTTACCGTGAGAGGCGCCGACGGCTTCGTGCTCGAGGGCCATTCCTCGATCAGCAAGATCAGCCGCGATCCGACCGATCTGGTCGCCCAGACCATCGGGCCCGTGCATCAATATCCCGATGGATTTGCGCTGTTCCTCGGCACGATGTTTGCGCCGGTGAAGGACCGCGACACCAAGGGCGAAGGCTTCACCCACAAGCGCGACGACATCGTCACCATCGACGCGCCGCAGCTCGGCAAGCTCGTCAACCGCATGCGGGGCAGCGACGAATGCGAGCCATGGACCATCGGCGTTGGCGCGTTGATGAAGAACCTCGCACAGCGCAAGGTACTGTGAGCTAGAGCGCAGGGTGGGTTGGCTCGACAGGCCGCGTGACGGCGTAACCCACCCTGCCACGTGGCGCTGTGCGGTGACGTGCTATTGTGCTTGCTGACGCCGCAAGCACTGCCGAACATGTTCAGAAACCTGCGCGGCAGGTCAATCGCGTGCTGCAACTTGAGGGCGCGCGGATGCATGAAATTCGGAGCGACCGCTTGTCGCGCCGTTATGTGATCTAGTTCATCCTCGTTCGCGCTGTTCCGCTTCAGCATATTGGCTCGACGCGAACAGAAGGAGTCGCGGACATGAGCGAGCAGCCATCAAATGGAATGCCCGAATGGCTCACGACCGACATGCTGGTGATCGCGGTTTCGCTGGCAATCATCGTGATCGGCATATGGATCGCGCCGTAGCCCGGTTGCTCCGGCTGGTTGCCCCGCCGAGATGCCACGGGTTGGTATCCGGCAAAGCGCGTGAGGCGATCGCGCGCCTCACAAGCCCATCATCCGGAAGATCATGCCTCCGATATAGGGGCCGTGATGGTGATGACGGCGATGATGGGTTCGCGGCGGTTCTTCGCCGCCAGCGGCCGCCATCGCGCTCCTGCCGCCGTCACGCTCGGGGCCGATCGCATCGAACGCGGCCTTTTGCTCGTCGCTGAGCGCTCCGTAGAAGCCATCCAGGGCCGGACGCACCGTGCCGATCGCCTGCAGCATGGAATCGAGTCGTGCCTCGACCGCCGCAAGGCGTGCCGGTGGCGTGCGCGCGTCGACGGGCGGACAGGACGATTTCAAGGTGTCCTCGGCCTTTGTCGCTGCATCCCGCAAGGCGTCGAGGCTCGCCCGCTGCGCGTCGGTCGGCTTGACTTCGCGCTCGATGATGTCGCCGGGCCATGCGATGGGGACAGGCTGCGCCGTATTGCAACTGCCGTTGTCCGCCGTCGCTTCGCGCTGGCCGCGGTGCTGATCTGCCACCAGCGCCGTCACCTTGGCTTTCTGATCGTCGCTGAGCAGCCCGTAGAACTTGTCCAGCGCCGGCTGCAGAATGCCGACCGCGTCGCGCATGGCCTGGAGGCGCTGCTGCATCGCTGCGAGACGGCTCGGCGCGGTCAACGGCACGTCCTTTGGGCACGAATTGAGAATGGTCGCGGATGCCTTCTGCGAAGCGCCGGCGAGGTCGTCGAGTGCGGCACTCTGCTCCGCGTTGGGTTGAATGGCGCTGCGGAATTGCTCGATCGGGAAGCCCGCGATATCGCTCCTGTCGCTGCCGCACATGTCGGCAAGGGTCGTGGCTTGGGTCGTGGCTTGGCCGGTGGCCCGCGATCGACGCGTGACCGGTGGCCGCGGACCGGTATAACCGGGCAGGTAGTAGGCATAGCCGCTCAAGGCATCGTAGTCGTATGGAGCGAACAGGCCGGCATAGAGATCGCCATAGCCGTAATCCCAGAAGTACGGGTCGTAGCCCCAGCCCCACCAGGCGTAGTCATAGAGATCGTAATAGGCATAGGGCCAGAAGATCGGGCCGACCCAGCCATAGCCGCCGTTCGGATGGCGCCACCAGCCAACGCCGCCCATGGCGGCTCCGGCGGCGGCCGTCGTGATTGCGGCGCGAGTCATCGGATTGCGCAAGCCGCCGGGCTGGCGCAGGGCAGCGCTGACCTGACGCGAGGTCAGCGCGTGTCCCACGGCGCTCGCATTGTGCCGCATCGCGGTCGGGGAGGCGGCATGACGGCCGGCAGCTACGCTCGGCGCGACGCGCGCGGCATGAGCGGCGGGCCGGAATTGGTTATGACGCGCGCCGGAGCTACCGCTGAGTCTCGTGCCTCCTCTTGCCGCGGGATGAATGGTGTGAAAGCCGCCGCCACGCCCGCCGCCGGCGTGAAATCCGCCACCGTGGAAACCGCCTCCGTGGAAGCCGCCTCCGCCCCCATGAAAGCCACCCCCGCCGCCATGAAATCCGCCCCCGCCGTGACCACCACCGCCGTGGCCGCCACCGCCATGACCGCCGCCGCCGCCGCGAGCATAGGCGCCGCCTGCGAACAGCGCGGCCGATGCCGCGACTGCAAGGATCGCGGCGAACGTCAACACGACGTGTTTGCTACGGGCGGCCCTCAGCATTTCTGCTCACCTCCGGATACTCAGTGATGCCTGAGATCAACATCGCAAGCCGCCGCCGGGTTCCCGCGGGCGATCCGGTCGCGAGGATTTAATTTGCAGCGCGGGACCTGCGGCGAGGACGGCGGCCGAAAAGCACAGCCTTACCGGTCAGTGCGCGACGAAGCCGCCGTCGACGGGTAGCGCGACGCCAAGGACCAGGCTCGCGGCCGGACTGCACAGCCACAGCACGGCGGCGGCAACCTCGTCGGGCTTGCCCATCCGGCCGATCGGCTGCTGCTTCAGAAATTCCTTCATCGCGTTGGGATCGATGGCGTCGCCCATCGGCGTCTCGATGCAGCCCGGGCAAATCGCGTTGACGCGGATGCCTTCGGCGGCGACATCAAGCGCGGCGCTCTTGGTCAGACCGATCACCCCATGTTTGCTGGCGTGATAGGCGGCGCGGCCGGGCAAACCCACCAGTCCACCGAGCGACGAACAGTTCACGATCGCGCCGCTGCGCTGTCGCTTCATCTGAAGCAGCTCGTGCTTCATGAAGGTCCAGACGCCGCGCAGGTTGACTTGCTGCACGTCGTCATACCCGTCTCCGGTCTCCTCGTTCATCGGGCACATTGGGCCGAGAATGCCGGCATTGTTGTAGGCCATGTCGAGCCGGCCGAACTGCGCGACCGCGCGATCGACCGCAGTCTTAGCCAGCCTCTCGTCCGACACGTCGCCAACGATGGCAATCGCTTTGGCGCCGGCGGAAGTCAGTTCTCCCGCGACCGCATTCAGTTTCTCCTCGCTTCGGTCGACCAGGATCACGGTAGCCCCGGCCTTTGCGAACGCCTTGGCGGTGGCCGCACCCAGGCCCGAGCTCGCGCCGGTGACGAGTGCGACTTGGCCGGTGAAGTCGTAGGTGGGGTTCATGGTGGATTTCCTTTCATTTCATCGCGGCCGGATCACTTGCGGTATTGCTCGTCGCTGACCTTTTCCAGCCAATCGACATTCTTGCCGTCGCGCGATTCCGTGATGGCGATATGGGTCATTGCGGTCGTCGTGGTCGCGCCATGCCAGTGCTTCTCGCCAGGCGGAAACCAGACGACGTCGCCGGGACGAATCTCTTCGACGGGTCCGCCCGCGCTTTGCACCCAGCCGAGACCTGACGTGACGATCAAGGTCTGGCCGAGAGGATGGGTGTGCCACATCGTGCGGGCGCCGGGCTCGAAGGTGACGTGCCCGCCGTTGATACGGGCGGGATCTCCGACCTGGAACAGCGGATCGACGTGGACCGCGCCGGTGAACCAGGCCTCAGGCCCCTTGCCTGAGGGACGTGAGCCGCAGCGTTTGATATCCATCGTTCCGATCCTTTTCTCTGTCATGTCCAGCGTGGCCGGAGCGGCGGCAAGGTTGCTGTGCGGGGCCCCGGCCACGAGGCCGCCTGCAACCGCCAGTATGTGCCTTCGCGTGACTGCCGCGCTTTTTCCGCGCAGAAGCCGGGCGTCCGATCGATCCATGGACCATAGTTCCGTCTGCTCACGGGGCGACGCTATCGAGGTCGCCGCCTGCGCAGGATTTAATGCATGCGGCTATAACGACTAGCCGCTATAATCGGCATGGACTTAGAAACTGGATCGATAAATGAAGCGCGGCCATCTCGATGACCTCTCGGCTTTCGTGATCGTCGCCCGCGAGGGCAGTTTCACCAAGGCAGCTGCCAAGCTAGGCGTTTCGCAATCCGCGCTCAGCTACACCATCAAGCAGCTCGAGGCGCGCCTGAAGCTGCGTCTCCTGACCCGTACCACGCGCAGTGTCTCGCCGACCGCGGCCGGGGAGCGGCTGCTGCGCAGCATCGGTCCGCGTCTCGCGGAAATCGAGGCGGAGCTCGCGGCCCTGAGCGAATTGAGTGAAAAGCCCTCCGGCACCATTCGTATCACCGCCACTGAATATGCCACCAACGCTGTGCTGCTGCCAAAGCTTGCCAAGCTTCTGCGCTCATATCCGGACATCAAGGTCGAGATCATCTGCGACTACGGCCTGACTGACATCGTCACTGAACGTTTTGACGCCGGCGTGCGCGATGGCGAGCAGGTCGCCAAGGACATGATTGCCGTGCGCATCGGCCCCGACGCGCGCATGGCGGTGGTCGGCTCTCCGTCCTATTTCCGGTCTCGACGCGAGCCGAAGAAGCCGCAGGAGCTGGTCGAGCACAATTGCGTCAATCTGCGCCTGCCCACCCATGGCGGGCTATACGCCTGGGAATTCGAGAAGGGGGCGCGGGAACTCAAGGTGAGGGTCGAGGGCCAGCTGTTTTTCAACACCACGAGCCAGATGCTGGAAGCGGCGCTCGCGGGTCTCGGCTTGACCTACCTGCCGGAAGGCCTGGTTCAACCGTATGTCAACAAGGGCCGCCTCAAGCGGGTGCTCGAGGATTGGTGCGCTCCTTATCCGGGCTACCATCTCTATTACCCGAGCCGGCGCCAGCCATCTGCGGCTTTCGCGCTCCTTGTCGAAGCGCTGCGGCATCGCGACTAGCGCGATAGTTATTTGCTCGCTGCCGGCTTGGCCCACCTCTCCCAAGGGAGCAATGAAGCTCCGGCGTCTGCTCTCATCGGATCGTATATCCGCCATCCACTGTCAGCGCATGACCGACCATGAAGCTTGCGGCGGAGCTACACAGCCAGAGCACGGCATTCGCGATCTCCTCGGGACGGCCAAGCCGGCCGATCGGGACGTCCTTTAGCATCGCGCCAAGAGCGTCGGCCTGGGTTTGCATCATCTTGTCGAGCATCCCGGTATGAATGATGCCCGGACAAACGGCGTTGATCCGGATGCCTCTTGCCGCATAGTCCAGCGCCGCGCTCTTGGTGAGGCCAAGCACGCCGTGCTTGGAAGCCTGGTAGGTCCCGCGTTTCGCGCCGCCGACCAATCCTCCAATCGACGAGCAGTTGACGATGGCGCCGCTGCCTTGCCTCAGCATCTGGCGCAGCTCGAACCGCATGCAGCTCCAGACGCCGCGGAGATTGACACCCATGACGCGGTCAAAATCCTCGCGGGTCGCCTCCGCGGCTTCCGCGACCACGTTCTGAACGCCGGCGTTGTTGTAGGCGGCATCGAGCCGACCGAAGGTCGCGACGGTGCGCTCCACCATCGCTTCGACCTCCGCATCGTCGGCGACGTCGCATCGGATGGCGAGAGTCTTGTGCCCCCGGGCGGATAGTTCCGCGGCGGCGGACGCCACCGCCATTTTGTTGGTATCGGCCAGCACCACCGCTGCGCCTGCCTCCGCAAAGGCCTTCGCCGCCGCAAGGCCGAGCCCTGATCCCGCGCCGGTGACGAGGGCAACCTGGTTGTCGAACGATATGTTCACGACGCGTGCCTTTGGCCTCAGTGGGGACGTTTTGCGAAGACGTCTTTCGCGACGGGCATCGCCGAGAACACGTTCGGCCAGCCGACATAGAACGCAAGTTGCGTGATCGCCTCCGAAGCCTCGGTCTGGGTCAGGCCGTTATCCATCGCCCGGTTGAGGTGCGGCGTCAGCTGCGCTGTCTGCCCGTTGGCAATCAAGGCGCTGACGGTCACCAGGCTGCGATCCCTCGGTGCGAGATCCGGTCGTAGCCACAGATCACGGAACAACACGTCGGTGGTGTATTGCACGATCCCCGGAAACGTCGAGCCGAACTGCTCCTCGACGGATGCGGCACGTTGGGCCTCGGCCGCTTCGTTGATCGGCAGCAGCGTCACGGCGACAGCGGGCAGCTCTTCGGCGCCGATGTTGCGGGAGGCAAAGACGTCCTTTGCGACAGCGACCGCCGACATCGCATTGGCCCAGCCGCCATAGAAGGCGAGGTGGGTGATGATCTCCGAGATTTCGCGTGGCTTGACGCCATTATCGAGCGCCAAATTGAGATGATACGGCAGCTCGATGGTCTGGTTGCGCGCGATCAACGCCGCCAGCGTGACAATGCTGCGGTCACGCGGCGCGAGCCCGGGACGTTTCCAGGCATCACCGAGAAGGCGGTTGTGGGTGTAGGCGTCGAGCGCGGGCGCGACGTTGCGCAATTCGTCAGAGGTCAGCATTGGCTTCGATCCGGTCATCGCGGTCTCCGTTGTGGTCGCCGGCGCCGTCACCGCCAGCGACAGCAATGCGACAGCGGCGATGTAAGGCTTCACGGGGAACCTCCTGTGATGGACATCCCGGGCATCGATCCGCTCGGGCGCACCTACGGCGAAACGAGTTCCCGCCGTCGCGAGAGGAATTGTCCTGCGAGGCGATCGCTGTCCTGTCGGAGGCTGTTATATTGAACGGTCCGCCATGCGATTAGATGGTTGAATTCGTATAGACTTATGAAAATGGCTTATGAATTGCACGCGCCGTGCCCATGCCGTAGCGGTATCTGGCCGAACGCCGATCACTGAGTTGCCCGACGGCGCAAGCCCCCGCCGCAAAAATATTTCGCTTTATCCGAAGCGTAACTCAATGCTATAGATGCCCCGTCTCGCCCGATCGAGGGGCGCTCCGCGGTCGTCACGAACGTGGGTCGAGATGCGGTGGACGAGGAGTGCGCAGTTGACGAACGCGCATGAGGCGGACGGTGAAGTCGTGTGGTCCTGACGCCCTAGCGGCAGGTGTCTTTTCCAATTGCGCGGTACGCGTTGTGAAGACGGTGACAAGCAAGCCCAGTCTCGCCGGGGAGAGCACGAAGTAAGCCGTAACCCATCGCGCAGGGAAAGTCGGATTGCTCCGGTTACACCTGTGGTCCTACCCCCGTGCTTTCTACCTTTTGCACGGGGCCCATGGGTGCGATCGGCACCCGGCTTTCCCTGCGCCCTCTTCAAGAGAGAGGGCGAAACGCAAACCAAAACTCGGACGATTTCATGTCGCGAGAATGCTGATATTTGACTCAGCGGTCGTACAACACATTCGCCGTCGTCGCTGCGAAAGCAGGGACCCATGACCACAAATGGTCATTGTTGAACAGCGCCGGAACGACAAGCCCCCTTCACAACATCCGCCGCGGCGTATGGGTCCCGGCCTTTGCCGGGACGACAGCGAGGTGTTGGTGCCAGCGGAGCTCTCAACCAACGCCCTCACACCGGCAACGCCGTCGAATACTTCACCTGGCTCAGCGCAAAGCTCGACTCGATCGAGGCGATGCCGTCGAGACGGGTCAGCTTGTTCTTCAGGAACGCTTCATAGGAGGAGAGGTCGGCGGCGACGACGCGCAAGAGATAGTCGCGGTTGCCGGTCATCAGATAGCACTCGAGCACCTCGTCCCATTTCGAGATCGCGCGCGCGAAGCGGTTGAGGTCTTCCTCCTTCTGGCGCGCCAGCTTGATCGAGATGAAGACCGAGACATGCAGCCCGAGCGATTTCTGGTCGACGGTCGCGATGTAGCGAGAGATGACGCCGCGCTCCTCGAGCAGTTTGACCCGGCGGTGGCAGGGCGACACCGACAGCCCGACCCTGTCGGCGAGCTCCTGCATGGTCATGCGGCTGTCGGTCTGGAGCAGGGACAGGATCTTGCGGTCGATGGTGTCGAGGGCTGGCATTGGGATGAACTCGCAGGTGAGGGCCGGATCGTGGGAATTTATCCCAATTTTTCCTGTGCTGTCGCGTGGAATTGAGATTTTCGGCGGCTGCGGCGGCAGTAACATCGGAGATATCGCCCGCAGCATTGCCAGGAACACCGACATGGGACTTGCGCCTGAACGCCTCGAGATGCTGTCTGCCCTGGCCCGCAAGGTGCTGTGGCTGTCGTCGTGGACCATCCATCACGCCAACCATGTGCGGCCCTCCACCGATGGGCTGAAAGTCGGCGGCCATCAGGCCTCTTCGGCCTCGCTCGCCAACATCATGTCGGCGCTTTATTTCTCGGTGCTGCGTCCGCAGGACCGCGTCGCGGTGAAGCCGCATGCGAGCCCGGTGTTCCATGCGATCCAGTATCTGTTCGGCCACCAGACCCGCGACAAGCTGGAGAATTTCCGCGGCTACAAGGGCGCGCAGTCCTATCCGTCGCGCACCAAGGACACCGACGACGTCGACTTCTCCACCGGCTCGGTCGGGCTCGGCGTGGCGCAGACGCTGTTCGCCTCGCTGGTGCAGGACTACGTCAAGGCGCATGGCTGGATGGGCGACCGGCCCGAGGGCCGCATGATCGCGCTGGTCGGCGACGCCGAGATGGACGAGGGCAACATCTTCGAGGCGCTGCTCGAGGGCTGGAAGCACGGCCTGCGCAACACCTGGTGGGTGGTCGACTACAACAGGCAGTCGCTCGACGCGGTGGTGCGCGAGGGGCTGTGGGCCAAGTTCGAGACCATGTTCCGCAATTTCGGCTGGGACGTGGTGATCGTGAAATACGGCAAGCTGATGCTCGAGGCGTTCGCCGAGCCCGGCGGCGAGGCGTTGCGGCGCTGGATCGACAATTGCCCGAACCAGATGTACGCGGCGCTCTGCTTCCAGGGGGGTGCTGCGTTCCGTAAGCATCTGCGCGACGATATCGGCGACCAGGGCGACGTGTCGGCGCTGATCGAGCGCCGCAGCGACGACGAATTGCTGGCGCTGATGTCGAACCTCGGCGGCCACGACATGGCGAGCATGATCGAGGCCTTCGAGGCGATCGATCACGACCGTCCGGTCTGCTTCATCGCCTACACGATCAAGGGCGTCGGCCTGCCGATGCAGGGCCACAAGGACAACCACGCCGGCCTGATGACGGTGGCACAGATGGAGAAGTGGCGCACGGTGCAGAACATCCGTGCCGGCCACGAGTGGGACAAGTTCGAGGGCCTGTCGCAAGAGCCCGCGAAGCTCGAGGCGTTCCTTGCCGAGGCGCCGTTCAACCGCGAAGGACGCCGCCGGCTCTCGGCGCCCGTCATCGATGTTCCGGAGCGACTGGCGTTCAAGGCGTCCGCGCAGATGTCGACGCAGCAGGGCTTTGGCCTCGTGCTGCATGAGCTGGCGCGCGGCGACAGCGAGCTTGCGTCGCGCATCGTCACCGTTTCGCCCGACGTCACGGTGTCGACCAACCTCGGCGCCTGGGTCAATCGCCGCGGCCTGTTCGCGAAGGCGGAGAACCACGACCTGTTCCGGCAGGAGAAGATCCCGTCAGCCTACACCTGGGAATATTCGCCGAAGGGCCAGCACCTCGAACTCGGCATCGCCGAGATGAACCTGTTCATCATGCTGTCGGCGCTCGGCCTGTCGCAGCAGATCAACGGCGCGCGGCTGCTGCCGGTCGGCACGCTGTACGATCCCTTCATCGAGCGCGGCCTCGATGCGTTGAACTATGCCTGCTACCAGGATGCCCGCTTCATGGTGGCGGCAACGCCCTCGGGCATCTCGCTGGCGCCGGAAGGCGGCGCGCATCAGTCGATCAAGACGCCGTTGATCGGGATCGGACAGGACGGGCTCGCCTCATTCGATCCGGCCTTCGTCGATGAACTTGCCGTGATCATGGGCTGGGGCTT
Organism: Bradyrhizobium sp. C9; assembly: GCF_002532045.1. GTDB lineage: Bacteria > Pseudomonadota > Alphaproteobacteria > Rhizobiales > Xanthobacteraceae > Bradyrhizobium. The sequence continues at coordinate 562,568 of NZ_NWTG01000001.1, forward strand.
CGGCCACATGCAGCACGAGGGTGCCGAGGGCGGTTCGGTTTACTTGCGACTCTCGACCCGGACGCTGGAGCAGCCGCAACGTATCATGACGCCGGACCTGCAGCGCGACATCACCGATGGCGCCTACTGGATGCGCAAGCCTGGCCCGAACTGCGACATCGTCATTGCGTATACCGGCACCGTCGCACCGGAGGCGATCGAGGCGGTCGGCCTGATCGGCGAGAGCCACCGCGATGTCGGTCTCCTGGCGGTAACCTCGGCCGATCGGCTCTATGCGGGTTGGTCCGCCGCACGGAATTTGCGCCGCGACCGCCGTGGCACGCAGCATTTGAGTCATATCGAGCGCATGCTGGCGCCGCTCGGCCGCGACTGCGGCATCGTGACCGTGATCGACGGCCATCCGGCCTCGCTCGGCTGGCTCGGCAGCGTGCGCGGCCACCGGGTCGAGGCGCTCGGTGTCGAGCATTTCGGCCAGACCGGGACGATCGGCGACCTCTACCGGCACTACGGCATCGACGCCAACGCCATCATCGACGCGGCGGAAAGCGTGTCGGTCGGCGCCCCGGTGCGGCATCGCAAGATGGCGGTGTGAGGCGATCGACGAGGGACCGGTGGCACGCCTTGCCACCGGTGCGGCAGCGACATTATATGCCGTGGGCGTGCACGAGCCGCGCCCCGCATATGGCGGGTTCAATTCGCCCTGCTTTCGTGCAAGGATGCCTGCCGAACGCTTTCCGTTCCCCTTATCCATACGCCCCCTACAAGAGGTTTCCGATGGTCAATCGCATGCAATTCTACATCGACGGCGCCTGGGTCGATCCGGTCGTCAAAGGCAAGTCCACCCCCGTCGTCAATCCGGCGACTGAAGAAGCGATGTATGAGATTGCGCTCGGCTCCAAGGCCGACGTCGACAAGGCAGTCGCTGCCGCCAAGCGCGCCTTCGAGACCTATTCCAAGACCAGCCGCGAGGAGCGCATCGCGCTGCTCACCAAGATCGTCGAGGTCTACAAGGGCCGCATGAAGGAGATCGGCGCCGCCGTCTCCGACGAGATGGGCGCTCCGCTGCCGATGGCCGAGAAGCTGCAGGCCGGCGCCGGCCTCGGCCACCTCATGAACACCCTCGAAGTGCTCAAGAAGTACGAGTTCGAGGAGACCATGGGCACCGCCGTGATCGTGCGCGAGCCGGTCGGCGTCGTCGGCATGATCACGCCCTGGAACTGGCCGCTGAACCAGATCGCCTGCAAGGTCGCGCCCGCGCTCGCCGCCGGCTGCACCATGATCCTGAAGCCGTCGGAGTTCACCCCGACCTCGGCGCTGATCTTCGCGGAAATCCTCCATGAAGCCGGCGTGCCGAAGGGCGTGTTCAACCTCCTCAACGGCCTCGGCCCGGAGGTGGGTGCCGCGATGAGCGAGCATCCGGACATCGACATGATCTCGTTCACCGGCTCGACCCGCGCCGGCGTCGACGTCGCCAAGCGTGCGGCGCCGACCGTGAAGCGCGTCAGCCAGGAGCTGGGCGGCAAGTCGCCGAACGTGATCCTCGAGGGTGCCGACCTCACCAAGGCGGTGACCGGCGGCGTGATGCACATGTTCAACAACTCGGGCCAGTCCTGCAACGCGCCGTCGCGCATGATCGTGCCGCTCTCCAAGATGAAGGAAGTGGCCGCGATCGCGAAGGGCGTCGCCGACAAGACCAAGGCCGGTGATCCGCGTGCCGACGGCACCACGATCGGCCCCGTGGTCAACCGCGGCCAGTGGGACAAGATCCAGGCGCTGATCCAGAAGGGCATCGACGAGGGCGCAACGCTCGTCGCCGGTGGTCCGGGCCTGCCCGAGGGTGTCAACAAGGGCTTCTATGTCCGTCCAACCATCTTCGCCGACGTCACCAACGACATGACGATCGCCCGCGAGGAAATCTTCGGGCCGGTGCTGACCATCCTCGGCGCCAAGGACGAGGCTGAGGCGGTGAAGATCGCCAACGACACGCCGTATGGTCTCGCCGGTTACGTCTCGGCCGACACCGTGGAAACCGCGCGCCGCGTCGGCCGCCAGATCCGCGCCGGCAACGTCAACCTGCAGGGCGTGCCGAACGAGCGCAGCGCGCCGTTCGGCGGCTACAAGCAGTCCGGCAACGGTCGCGAGTGGGGTCGTTACGGTCTGGAAGAATATCTCGAGGCCAAGGCAGTCGCCGGCTACAACGCCGCGTAAGCCGAGCCACGAGAGACACGATTTGGCGCCGGGGCGGATCACCGCTCCGGCGTCAGACGTTTTGGAAGGTAGAAGCTATTATCGTCGTCCCGGCGAAGGCCGGGACCCATTACCACAGGCTTTCGTTTTGCGAAGATCGTGGCCCCAGCTCGCCGATCCAACATCCAACGGTGGTTATGGGCCCCGGCCCCCCGTGCGCAAGCGCGCACTCGGCCGGGACGACAAGCTAACCGCCCAGCGCACCCTGTGTGTTGACGTAGAGCGCATAGATCGACTGGCTCGCCGCCATGAACAGGCGGTTGCGCTTCACGCCGCCGAAGCAGAGATTGGCGCAGCGCTCCGGCAGCGCGACGCGGCCGATCATGACGCCGTCGGGCGCGAACACCACGACGCCGTCGAGCTCGGGATCGCCCATGCCCCAGCCGCACCACAGATTGCCGTCGATGTCGCAGCGCATGCCGTCAGGCGTGCCGCGACCGGCATCGATGAACACGCGCTTGTTTGAAATCGTCTTGCCGTCGGCGGAGACGTCATAGGCGAGGATCTTGCGGTTCGGCTCGCCGCGGGATTCCACGACGTAGAGGATATTCTCGTCCGGCGAGAAGCACAGCCCGTTCGGGCCGAGCACGCCCTCGGCGACGATGCTGGCCTTGCCGGTTTCAGGATCGAGCCGGTAGACGTTGGGCTCGATCTCCGGATCGGCCTTGTAGCCCTCGTAATTGCCGAGCAGGCCGAAGATCGGATCGGTGAACCAGATCGCGCCGTCGGATTTCACGACGACGTCGTTCGGCGAGTTCAGCCGCTTGCCGCCGAAGGAATCGATCAGCACCGTAATCGATCCGTCATATTCGGTGCGCACCACGCGGCGGCCGCCATGCTCGCAGGTGATCAGCCGGCCCTGGCGGTCGCGGGTGTTGCCGTTGGCGAAGTTCGACGGCTTGCGGAAGATGCTGACCGCGCCGGTCTCTTCCTCCCATTTGAGGATACGCTGGTTCGGGATGTCGCTGCACAACAGATAGCGGCCGTCGCCGAACCACACCGGGCCTTCGGCCCAGCGCAGGCCGGTGGCGATGCGCTCAACGGCGGAGAGTTTCAGCCAGTATTTCTCGAAGCGCGGGTCGAGCGCGTGGATCGCGGGATCGGGATAACAGGTCGCGGGACGCCAGCCGGCGGAATGAACATCGGACATTTGCTGTTCTCGTTGTTGTGTTTCGATGGTGTTTCCTTGAGCGCATGGTTTGCTATCATTGTCGGCCTGCGACCGCAATTCGGCTGCAGCAAACCGGAAAGACGAGGGACGGCATGCCACGCATATTGATGACCGGCGCATCGGGGGGAATCGGCACGAGCCTGCGCAAGCTGCTGCCGCCGATCTATCCGGATCTCCTGCTGAGCGACATCAAGCCGCCGTCCGATCTCCGCAGCGACGAGAAGTTCAAGGCCGCCGATCTCGCCGACCTCACACAGGTCGAGGCGGTCTGCGAGGGCGTCGACAGCATCCTGCATTTCGGCGGCTATTCGGTCGAAGGTCCCTGGGATGCGATCCTGCAGGCCAACATCATCGGCGGCTACAATCTGTTCGAGGCGGCGCGCAAGCAGGGCGTCAAGCGCGTGATCTTCGCCTCATCCAATCACGCGGTCGGCTTCTACCCGCGCCATCACCGCATCGGCCCCGATGTCACCGCGCGGCCGGACAGTCGTTATGGGGTCAGCAAGGTGTTCGGCGAGGGCGTCGGCGCACTCTATGCCGACAAGCACGGCATCAAGGTGACCTGCATCCGGATCGGCAATTTCGGCGAGGCGCCGCTCGATCACCGCAGGCTGTCGATCTGGCTCAAGCCGGAGGATCTGGTGCAGCTCTGCCGCATCGGGCTCGAGCATCCCGATATCCATTTCGAGGTGCTGTACGGCGCGTCCTACAACGAGCGCTCCTGGTGGGACAATCACCGCGCCTATGATCTCGGCTATCGCCCGACCGGTCGTGGCGAGGATTTCCGCGAGCATGCAATGGCCGAGCAGGCCAAGCTGCCGCCCGATCCGGTTGGCGATTATTACCAGGGCGGGGCGTTCTGCAGCATGGAGTTCGACGGCGACAGGACGAGGGTGATCGACTGGAAGAAGTGATCAGTCGTCGCACTGCGGCAGCTGCTTCACCGCTTCGGTGTGCTGGCGCTGCGGCTCATTCGAGCTTTGCCCGGATGCCTTGGGCGCGCTTCCGGGCCCGTCATAGGTCTGGGAAAAGTGGGCGAGCGGGAAGGTGAGGCTGATCTTCTGCCCGGTCAGGTTCTTCGCCTCAACCACGATCGTTTGCGCGTGCTTCAGCCGCTCGATCAGCTCGCCATTGGCCTCCAGCGTGCCGCCGCAGCCGAGCGTGTAGCAGTGCGTCCTGGCGATCTGCATCGGTTCGTCCTGATCGATCCGCAGACTGATCGTGCCTTCCAGCATGGTCCGCGTTCCGACATTCGCGGTGAGCAGCGCACGGGTGCTGCTCTGCGGCGAGATGCTGATGGTGCCGCCCGACGGCGCGCATTGGCCGCGCGCGGCGGCGGCGACGAAGCAGCTCGCTTCGGTGAGGCAGGTCTTGGTCCAGGGCTCATAGGTGAGCTCGGTCGCGCGCGGATCGGCCGCGTTGGCAATTCCGCCAAATGCGAGCTGCACGGCGATCGATCCCATCATCAAAGCCACATAACGCATCGCCGTCTCCTTCACGAGGAGGCCGCGTATCGCGCTATTGCGGCTTTTTGTCGTTGGAGATGCGGACGAGATAATCCGCCTTGCTGTACTGCATGTGATCGACGCAGAGCTGCGCCAGCGCCCAGCTGTCGCGGCCTTTCAAAAGCTCGATCATCAATTCATGCTGGCGGCGCGACAGCGCAAGGCCCTCGCTGTCGGCGAGGTTCTTGGCGCGCATCGGCAGCGTCAGGTTCATGTAGTCCTGCAGCGAGCGGACGAGGTAAGGATTGCCGCAGGCGGAGAACAGCGCGAGATGGAATGCATCGTTGGTCTCATGGATGCCGCGCATGTCCTGCGCATCGGCCTTGAGGCAGTAATGCCGTTGCAGCTCGCTCAACTGGTCGATCAGGCTGTCCGGCGCGGGCAGGGCGATCATCAGCGCGGCCTGGCGCGTCAGCATCTCGCGCACCTCGTAGATCTGCCGCACCTCGTCGGCGGAATAGAACCGCACCGTGGCGCCGACATTCTTCTCGCGCAGCACGATGCCCTGACGTTCGAGCTGGAACAGCGCCTGGCGGACGAAATGCCGGCTCGCGCCGTAGCGCTGCATCAGGGTATCCTCGACCAGCCGCAGGCCGGGCGCGAAGCGGCCGAAGATGATGTCCTCCTCCAGCCGGCGGATCACTTCCGCCTGTTCCTCCTCGCGCGAGGGGGTTTGGAGTTCGGGCAAGGTGGGCTCGGCTGTCATGCGCGCTCGGCTTCGGGTCGATGCCGGAGGTCAGCATGACGCCATGGCTATTGTCAATAATAGGGGCGATTTTGCCGCAGGTCAGCCGCGCTCGCCCGTCAGATTATCTCATATTGACAATAATTCCTGCCGCTCCTTAAGTGCGGCCGAACAACCACGGGAAGAGAAGAAGATGGCCGACGGACTTCGCAAGGGACTGACCAGCTATGGTGACGCCGGCTTCTCGCTGTTCCTGCGCAAGGCCTTCATCAAGGCGATGGGCTATTCGGATGACGCGCTCAACCGCCCGATCGTCGGCGTCACCAACACCTACAGCGACTACAATCCCTGCCACGGCAACGTCCCGCAGATCATCGAAGCGGTGAAGCGCGGCGTCATGCTGTCGGGCGCGATGCCGTTCGTGTTCCCGACCATCTCGATCGCCGAGAGCTTTGCGCATCCGACCTCGATGTATCTGCGCAATCTGATGGCGATGGATACCGAGGAGATGATCCGCGCCCAGCCGATGGATTCGGTGATCGTGATCGGGGGCTGCGACAAGACCCTGCCGGCGCAGCTCATGGCCGCCATCAGTGCGGATCTGCCCACGGTGGTGATTCCGGTCGGACCGATGGTGGTCGGTCATCACAAGGGCGAGGTGCTGGGCGCCTGCACCGATTGTCGCCGGCTGTGGGGCAAGTATCGCGCCGGCGAGATCGACGATGCCGAGATCGAGGCGGTAAACGGCCGCCTCGCGCCATCGGTCGGCACCTGCATGGTGATGGGCACGGCTTCCACGATGGCCTGCATCACCGAGGCGCTCGGCCTGTCGCTGCCGATGAGCGCAACGATCCCGGCGCCGCACGCCGAACGCTTCCGCTCCGCAGAGGCCAGCGGCCGCGTCGCCGCCGAAATGGCGAAGACCAAGGGACCGAAGCCGAGCGAGATCCTGACGCCGTCGTCGTTCCGCAACGCTCAGGTCGTCCTGCAGGCGATCGGCGGCTCGACCAACGGGCTCATTCACCTCACGGCGATCGCTAACCGCTCGCCGCACAAGATCGACCTCGAGGCGTTCGACAAGCTCGGCCGCGAGGTGCCCGTGCTGGTCGACCTCAAGCCGTCCGGCGAACACTACATGGAGCATTTCCATCATGCCGGCGGCGTGCCGAAGCTGATGGCGCAACTCGGCGACCTCATCGACCTCGATGCCAGGACCATCAGCGGCCAGACCCTGCGCGAGGTCGTCGCCAATGCGGAGGACGTGCCGGGGCAGGATGCAATCCGCTCCAAGGCGAACCCGATCAAGTCCGAAGGCGCGATGGCGATCCTGCACGGCAATCTCGCGCCGCGCGGCGCCGTCATCAAGCAGTCGGCGGCGAGCCCGAAGCTCCTGCAGCACACCGGGCGCGCGGTGGTGTTCGAGTCGGTCGAGGACATGACGCTGCGGGTCGACGATCCCGCGCTCGATGTGACCGCCGACGACGTGCTGGTGCTGCGCAACGCCGGCCCGAAGGGCGCCCCCGGCATGCCGGAGGCGGGCTACCTGCCGATCCCGAAGAAGCTCGCGCGCACCGGCGTGAAGGACATGGTCCGCATCTCGGATGCGCGGATGAGCGGCACCGCGTTCGGCACCATCGTGTTGCACATCACGCCGGAGTCCGCCGTCGGCGGTCCGCTCGGCCTGGTGCAGAACGGCGACATGATCCGGCTCGATGTTGCGAAGCGCAGCATCGATCTGTTGGTCGACGAAGCCGAGTTGCAGAAGCGTGGCGCCGCGCTGACCCCTGCCGGCACGCCGGACTGGGCCAAGCGTGGTTATGCGCATCTGTTCAATGAGACGATCCTGCAGGCCGACGAGGGCTGCGATTTCGACTTCATGCGCGCCAAGGGGAAGTAGCCGCCGCCGTTCGGCGCCGTAGCCAATTGTCGATAATTTTGGTGATGCGACGCTCGATAGCCCTCGATGGCTGTCTGATTTCTTCTGTTTTATTGACAATCCCGCAGGACTGGTGGGATGATCGCGTCAATCAAAAACAGGGGGAACGTCGCGATGGGCTATTCAGCCAGGATCGTCGGGATCGCCATGGCCGCGGCAGCGTTGCTGCTGCCGGCGCGCGCGGGCGCGCAGGAGGTCAAGCATTTCCGCTTCGCCTATGACCAGCCGCGCAACACCGGCTACTCGGTCGCCGGCGATCTGTTCGCCGAGAAGCTCAAGGAATTGAGCAAGGGGACGATGATCGTCGACCAGTATCCCGGCGCGCAGCTCGGCCAGGAGCCGCAGCTGCTGCAGCTCGTGAAATCAGGCGATATCGAGTTCGCGATCGTCTCCTCCGCCAACACGGCGACGATCTCGCCACAGGCCGGCGTGATGTCGCTGCACTTCCTGTTCCGCAACGACGCCCACGTGATCAAGGCGCTGGCGGATCCGCAGGTGTTCGACGCCATCAGGACGATGATCGACGAGACCGCGCAGGGCCTGCATGTGATCGGCACCGGTTCGCAGGGCGTCCGTCACATCTACAGCAAGAAGGAAATCCACAACGTCGGCGATCTCAAGGGCGTGAAGGTCCGGGTGCAGGCGACCGCGACCGAGGACACCATGTTCCCGGCCTACGGCGCGCAGACGGTGCACATGCCGTTCGGCAGCGTCTACACCTCGCTGCAGACCGGCGTGGTCGATGCGGCCGAGAACAGCATCAACGTCTATCTCGTCAACAAGCACTATGAGGTCGCGCCCGTGCTGTCGATCACCGAGCACGAGGCCAACAATGCCCTGCTGTTCGTCTCCGACAAGCTGTGGCAAAGCCTCTCCGCCGAGCAGAAGCAATGGGTGCAGGCGGCTGCGAATGAGGTCAGCGCCAAGGAGCCGCAGAAGGCCTTCGAGCTGGAGCGGAATGCGCTGACCAAGCTGAAGTCGTTCGGCGTCAAGGTGGTCGATGACGTGGATAAGAAGAGCTTTACCGCGGTCGCCGATCCCTATCTCGACAAGCTCGCCAAGGAGCTCGGCCCGCATGCGGAGAAGATCAAGAACCTGATCCGCGCGGTCAATTGAACGGACGCCTCACGTCGTCCCGGCCGAGTGCGCAATTGCGCACGGGGGCCGGGACCCATACGCCGCGGCTTCTCAGTGGTGCAATCCGGTGGCCACCTTTCGTTGCGAAAAACTCGGGCCGGTGGTTATGGGTCCCGACCTTCGCCGGGACGACGACGGAGTTTGAAGCATGGCCATCGCCGACAGACTGGTGCTGCAACGGCAGCGGCACCTGAAATGGCCGGCGCTGGATCGGCTCGAGCTGATCCTGATGATGCTGTGTGGGCTGCTGTGCTTCGGTTTCTCGCTCTCGGTCACCGCCGACATCGTCACCCGCACCATCGGTCATCCCTGGCTGTGGCTGCAGGAGGTGACCTCGACGCTGTTCATCTACGCGATCTTCATTGGGGCCGCGGTCGCGACCCGGCGCAACGATCATCTCTATCTCACCGCGCTTTCGGAGGCGATGCACGGCAGGTCGCGGCTGGTCGTCGAGATCGTCATCCGTCTGGTGGTGCTCGGCGTCGCCTTTTGCCTAGTCTGGTACGGTTATCAAAATTACCTCCGCGGTTTCGGCAGCTTCCGGCTGCCGTCCGGCACGCCGATCGCTTCGCTCTATGCGGTGATCCCGCTGTCCGGCATCCTGATCGGCCTGTTCACGGTCGAGCAGCTCGTCAACGGCATCCGCAACGGATTTGAGCATCCGGAGCCGCCGGACGAGGATCTTGCGATTCCCGCGATCAACACTGGTGCCACCACGGGAGCGCAGTCGTGAGCGCACCGGTCGTGCTGGTGTTGATGTCGTCCTGCTTCCTGTTCTTCGGCTATCTCGGCGTGCCCGTGCCGTTCTCGTTAATGGCCGGTGTGTTCATCGGCGCGGCACTGTCGGACGTATCGCTCGCCGCGATCATCCAGAAGATCTTTGACGGCGTCGATTCCGAGGCGCTGCTTGCGATCCCGTTCTTCCTGCTGGTCGGCGAGCTCATGAGTTCGGCGAATGTCGTGGTCCGTATCGCCAACCTGTCGGTCTCGCTGGTCGGTCACATCAGGGGTGGGCTGTCGCAGGTCGTCGTCGTGTTCAGCATGTTCTTCTCGGAAATGTCGGGCTCGACCACCGCCGACGTCGCTGTCATGAGCCGCGCACTCGGCGGCCCGATGCGACGGGAGGGCTATGAGCCGCCCTTCATCGCAGCGATCATCGCCTCCGCCTCGACCATCGCCGCGCTGGTGCCGCCGAGCATCACGGCGGTGGTCTACGGCGCGGTCGGCAACGTCTCGATCGCCGGCCTGTTCATGGCCGGCGTCGTGCCCGGCCTGATGATCGGCTTCGGGCTGATGATCTATTGCTATTTCTTCGGCCCGTCAGGCCTGCGCAAGCCGCGCGCGCCGCTGCGCCAGATCGCATTCGCCGCCGGCGACGCCGCGCTGCCGCTGATGATCCCGGTGATCCTGCTCGGCGGCATCCTGACCGGCTGGTTCACGCCGACCGAGGCCGGCGTGGTCGCGGTCGCCTACATCATCATCGTCGTGATCCCGGCGCTGAATCGCGGGCACCTGAAGAAGATTCCGTATGACTTCTGCCTGGCCGGCCTGATCTTCTCGCTGCCGCTGATCACGATCGGGGCTGCGAACGCGTTCGGCTGGATGCTGGCCTATCTGCGCGGCGCCATCTACATCGCCGACTGGATCACCTCGATCGCCGGCAATGACCCGCATCTGATCATGCTGCTGATGGTGCTGCTGTTCACGGTGGTCGGCGACTTCATCGAGCCGGTGCCGACCATCATCATCTTCATGCCGCTGGTGAACGCGCTGACCCAGGCCGGCGACATCAACGGCGTGCATATGGGTGTGGTGCTGATCGCGACACTGGCGTTCGGCCTGATCACGCCGCCCTATGGGCTCGTGCTGCTGATGGCATCGAAATTCGTCGGCATCAGCTTTGCAAAAGCGTTGCGGGCGGCGCTGCCGATCTACGTCGTGTTCCTGGTCACGATCTGCTTCACGATCTATTTTCCGAAGGTCGTGCTGTGGCTGCCCAAGCAGGTGATCCCGGAATCGGTCGGTTGCTTCAAGGCACCCGGCGGCAGCGGATACATCTGCCCGAATTAGCGAGCCTCGTTCCTACTTCGACTTGCTGGTGAACTTCTTCACCGCGACGCGGAAATCCTCGGTATGCATCGACGTGATGATCTTGTGTTCCTCGGCGTCGAGCTGCTGCTTGGTCGGCGTGGTGGCGGCCTGATAGACCAGTGACTTGGTCCCCGCGATCGCGGCGGGCGGATTTTTCGCCAGGCGCTCGGCGAGCTGCCGGGTGGCGGCTTTCAGCTCTGTCGCGGGCACGGTCTTGACGACCAGCCCCCATTCATAGGCCTGCTGCGCGGTGAAGCCGTCCTCGGCCAGGAAAATCTGCAGCGCGCGGCGGGTCCCGACCGTGCCGACGATGCCGACCGTGCTGCCGCCGTCGGGCGATACGCCGATCTTGGCATAGGCGGACGTGAAACGGGCATCCTCCGCGGCGATGCACAGGTCGGTCACGAAGGCGAGGCCCATGCCGGCGCCGGCCGCCGAACCGTGCACGCTGGACAGTACGATCTTCGGCATCCGCCGTACCGTCTCGATGAAGGCGTGATAGTGGTGCAGCATCTCGCCGACCACGGGCGTGACGTTGTTGGCCTCGGTCGCAGCACCGATGGTTTGCAGGTCGCCGCCGGCGCAGAAGGCGCGGCCTTCGCCCTCGATGACCAGCACGCGGACGTCCTTGTTGGCTTCGACCTCGGCGCCGAGCTGCTCGAGCTTTTTGGCGATCGTCATGTCGATCGCATTGAACGCGGCCGGCCGGTTCAGCGTGATGGTGGCGATGGCGCCGTCGATGCGGAGCAGGGCAGGGTCGTTGGCGGAGGCGGGTGCTGGCATTTTGAAGACCTTGGGCTTGTTATTTCCGGGCATTTAAGGCCTTGGCGGGAGCTGTGGCAATCCGGCAGGGGCCTGGAGGCGGCTTTCGGGGGCCCAGATTTGCCCGGGACCCCCTTGCATCAGCGCGAGCCATGAGGCCAAATAGCGCGCGCCTTCGGTACGCAGACACGAGCGCTGTGGTGACGGGGCACGCAAGCTAACATCGACAAGAGGAAACGGGATGGGTCACTCCTGCTCGCGCGTATTTGGGTTGTTCCGATGACGGGCTCGGTCATCATCGTCGGCGCCGGACATGCCGGCTTCCAGCTCGCAGCGTCGCTGCGCCAGGCCGGCTTTGCCGAGCGCATCGCCCTGCTCAATGACGAAGGCCATTTGCCGTACCAGAGGCCGCCTTTGTCGAAGGCCTATCTGAAGGGGACCGGCGGGCCCGAGTCCCTGATGTTCCGGCCCGCCAAGTTCTACGAGGACAACAAGATTGAGCTGATCACCGATCGCGCCCATGCGGTCGACCGCCATGCGCGGAAGGTGGCACTCGCCTCCGGCACCTCGCTCGATTACGGCCATCTGGTGTTCGCGACCGGCGCGCGGAACCGGCTGCTCGATATTCCCAACGCAAAGCTCGACGCCGTCCGCTACCTGCGCATCCTCGACGAGAGCCAGGCGCTGCGCGATCTGATCGCACCCGGCATGCGCGTCGTGGTGATCGGCGCGGGCTTCATCGGGCTCGAATTCGCCGCCACCGCGCGGGGCAAGGGTCTCGAGGTCGACGTGGTCGAGCTCGCCTCGCGCGTGATGGCGCGCGCGGTGACCGCGGAGATCTCCGAGTTCTCGCAGTCTCGCCACAGCGCGGCCGGCATCCGGATTCATCTCGGCGTCCAGGTCACGGCGATTGAGGCCGATGGCGCCAGGGTCACCGGCGTCAGCCTGAGCAACGGCACGCATATCCCCGCCGATCTCGTCGTGGTCGGCGTCGGCGTGCTGCCGAATGTCGAGCTCGCCGCCGAGGCCGGCCTGCCGGTCGCATCGGGCATCATCGTCGACGAGCATCTTCTGACCGCCGATCCGAATATCTCCGCGATCGGCGATTGCGCGCTCTATACCAGCAAGCGCTTCGGCGGATCGCTGCGGCTGGAGTCGGTGCAGAACGCGACCGACCACGCCCGCTGCGTGGCGGCACGGTTGACCGGCAAGACCGAGGTCTATGACGGTCTGCCGTGGTTCTGGAGCGACCAGGGTCCGGACAAGCTGCAGATGGCGGGTCTGACCACCGGTTACGACCGCGTCGTGGTGCGCGGCGACCGCGCGCAGGGGGCATTCTCGGCGTTCTGCTATCGCGGTGACAGGCTGCTCGGCATCGAGTCGGTCAATCGCGCCGGCGATCACATGTTCGGCCGCCGGCTGCTCGGCGCGGGCGGTTCGATCACGCCGGAGCAAGCGGCGGATGCGAGCTTTGATTTGAAGAGTGCGCTGGGCTAGCACCATTGTCGTCCCGGCGAAGGCCGGGACCCATACGCCGCGGCCTCTCGATTTGAGGCGGTGCGGGTTGACGTCAATTCAAGACAATTGAGGCCGGTGGTTATGGGTCCCAGCCTTCGCCGGGACGACCCGTGGAAAGAACGGCGCTAACCTCCTGCGCCGTCGGCATCGACGGCGCGGCCCCCATCCGCTGCACGCAGATCGACGCGGCAATGTTCGCATAGGCCAGCGCGCCACCGAGCGGCTTGCCGATGGCAAGCTGCGAGGCGAGGGCGCCGACGAAGCAATCGCCGGCGCCTGTGGTGTCGACGGCCTTGACCTCGCGTCCGGGCACGAGCAGCGGTTGGTCCTCGACCAGCGCCAGCACGCCGCGCTTGCCGAGCGTGACGCAGACGGTCTTGTCACGCCCCAGGATCCGCGCCGCATCGGCGAAGCGGGATGGATCATCGCTGTCGCGCAGCTCCGCCCCCGTCAGCAGCCCAAGCTCGGTCTCATTGAGGATCAGGACATCGACCAGATCGAGCAGCGCCTTGTCGGCCCGTTTGGCCGGTGCCGGGTTGAGGATCGTGGTGGCGCCGGCGGCGCGGGCGCGGCGGAAGAACGCAGCGATCGTCGGCAGCGGGATCTCGAACTGGCTGACCGCGACGTCGCCCTTGGCAAGCACGGGCGCTGCGACATCGTCGGCATCGACCAGCCCGTTGGCGCCCGGCACGACGACGATCGTGTTGTCGGCATTGGCAAGCGTGATGATCGCCGTGCCCGAATGCGTGCTGCCGGTGTCCTTGACGAAGCTGAGATCGACGCCCTGCGCGGCAAGGAAGGCTCGAAGCTCCTTGCCGAAGGCGTCGGTGCCGAGCCGGCCGACCAGCGTGGTCGGCACGCCCTGCTTGGCCGATGCCACCGCCTGGTTGGCGCCCTTGCCGCCGGGAAAATACAGCACGGCATCGCCGGCCACGGTCTCGCCGACCTTCGGATGGCGCTCGGCGGTCGCCACCACGTCCATATTGATGCTGCCGGCGACGAAGACGCGCCCCATGCCTAATCCCACCCCGTCCTGTCAGACCGCAGCGCCAAACTCCTGCTTGACCGCGGCGATATCGGCGAGCGTCGGCAGGCCGGCCTCGTTGCCGAGCTTCTGGATCTTGAAGGTCGACGCCGCGCGCGCGAACTCGAAATGCTCATGCCAGGCTTTGCCGGGATTGGCGAGATAGGAATAGATGTAAGCGCCATGGAAGACGTCGCCGGCGCCGTTGGTGTCGATCACGCGCTTGCGCGGAATCGGAAATGCCGGCAGCGTTTGCACTTTGCCTGCCTCGTCATACCAGAGCAGGCCGCGCTCACCCATGGTGACGCCGCCGATCTTGCAGCCGCGGCTCTTGAGATAGTCGAGCATCTGCTCCGGCGTCTTGTCCATCTGCTCGCACAGCCGTTCGGCCACGATCGCGACGTCGATGAAGGCAAGCAGCTCGTGGGTGTTGGTGCGCAGGCCGCCGCCGTCCAGCGAGGTCAGGATGCCGTCCTCACGGCACAGCTTCGCATAGTGGATCGCGGCGTCCGGCTGGTGGCCGTCGATGTGCAGCGCGCGGCAGCCCTTGATGTTCAGCAGCGGAAAGGGGTGGATGTGCTGGTCGTCGCGGCAGCGCACGATGGCGCGCTTGCCGTCGTTCGGCATGATGAAGGACAGCGAGGAGGAGTTCACCTTGCGGGGATGGAACGAGATGCCGTACCTGTCGGCCATGTCCCAGAACATCCGTCCCAGCCAGTCATTGGCCATGGTGGCGATCAGGTCGGGCTCGATGCCGAGCTTGGCGCAGCAGAACGCCGCGGTCACCGCGTTGCCGCCGAACGACACAGCATAGGCGTCCGCAACGTGTTTCTCGTCGCCGACCGGCATGTGATCCGTGATGAAGGTGACGTCGATATAGGTCTGTCCAATGAAGAGAGCCTGCATTCGCTTCCCGTCGTCGCTTGGTGTGGTCCCGGCCGACGCTGAGACTAGCACCGCTGATCGGCCGATATCGCTGAAATTATTCGCAACCCTGCTTGGTTTACAGGTAGAGATGATGGATGTGCCGCCCCGTTCTGGTATGCGGCATAACGGCCGGCGGCAGGCCGTGGTTCCGGGATTCGCAAGGAGAAGCACAATGACGGCAGATTCGGGGAGGCCAATGCCATGATTACCGGTCTCGATCATGTCGTCGTCCTCACTGGCGACATCGCCGCCGCCAGCGCCGCCTATGAGACGCTGTTCGCGCGGGCGCCGGCCTGGCGCAACAGCGGCGACGGCGCCGACCGCGTGCTGTTCACGCTCGACAACACGACGCTGGAATTGATGGCGCCGCGCGGCGACGATGATGCCGCCCAGCGCGTCCGCAGCGCGCTCGCAACGCAAGGCGAGGGGCTCGCGAGCCTCTGCTTCCGCACCAGCGATATCGTAAGGACACACCGCAGGCTCGACCGGCTGACGCTGAAGCCCGAGCCCGTCGCCGAGGTCGAGAGCCGCGACGAGACCAGCGGCGCCGCGCTGTCGTGGAAGCGGACGCGCGCGGCGACCGATGCGACACGGGGTGTGCGCATGTTCTTCCTGGAGCGGGAACAGGAGCGGCCGCTGTCGGTGCGCACCACGCCGGCCTCGATCACCGCGATGGATCATGTGGTGGTCTCGACCGCTGACCCCGAGCGCGCCGCGGCGCTCTATGGCGCGCGGCTCGGGCTCGACATGGCGCTCGACCGGTCGCATCCCGAGTGGGGCCGGCTGATGTTCTTCCGCTGCGGCGACCTCGTGGTCGAGGTCACGCACCGGCCGGCCAAGGAAAAAATCAAGGCGGAGACCGACGTGCCGGACCGGCTGCGCGGCATCTGCTGGCGCGTCGCCGACGCCGATGCCACACGTGCGCGACTGGTTGCCGCCGGCGTCGACGTCTCGGAGATTCGCACCGGCCGCAAGCCCGGCACGCGCGTGATGACGGTGCGCAACGGTACGTGCGGCGTGCCGACGCTTCTGGTGCAGCCCTCACAGGGAAAGCCAGACTAGGCCGCGTTCCGTCCGCGCGACGTCCCGGCAGAGTGCGCGACGGGGAATACAGGTCTCCGCTCCCTCGTCATTCCGGGGGCGCGTCCTTTGGCGCGAGCCCGGAATCCGTTGATCCACGGAACACGCGGCGCGATGGATTCCGGGTTCTCGTTTCGCAAGCCCTGGAATGACGAAAAACCAACTGCGAAAAATATTTCCCGTATAGCCGTCGCGATAACATTCGTTCTCAAACGCCGCGCGTCATGCTACATTCATCAATTCAGCATCACGGGCGATCGATTTGGCGAAGGCAAAGCGAATACAGAGATGGCAGCGTGATCCCCAGGGGATGCGACTGCGGATTCTCGAAGCGGCCAAGCAGGAATTCGCCGCCCATGGCCTCGCCGGCGCGCGGGTCGACCGCATCGCGGCCAATGCCGACGCCAACAAGCGCATGCTGTACTACCATGTCGGCAACAAGGAGGATCTCTATCTCGAGGTGCTTGAAGGCGCCTACGAGAAGATCCGCGCCGAGGAGCGCACGCTCGACCTCGAGCATCTCGACCCGCCCGAGGCGATCGGGCGCCTGATCGACTTCACGTGGAACTATTTTCTGCGCAACCCCGAGTTCCTGGCGCTGCTGAACACGGAAAACCTCGCCAAGGCAAAACACCTGAAGCGCTCGACCAAGGTCAAGTCGATGCATTCGCCCTTTGTCGAGATGATCCGCACCGTGGTGACGCGCGGGGTCGAGAGCGGCGATTTCCGCGACGCGGTCGATCCGGTGCAGCTCTATATCTCGATCGCGGGGATGGCGTTCTTCTATCTCTCCAACAGTGCCACCTTGAGCGTGATCTTCGGCCGCGACCTGCTCAAGAAGGACGCCCGCGACGAGCGGCTCGCGCACATGACCGCGCTGGTGCTGGCGGCGCTGACCGGCAAGTCCACCGCGGCGTTTGGCAGCGCGATGCCGGTGCTGCGCACGGCGGAACACCGGGTGGTGTGAACGCACGGCAGTACGGTCGCGCGATCATCGCGATGATCCGTAGCTCGGATGCAGCGAAGCGCAATCCGGGAACTATATCCGCGGATGATGTGGCTCCGGACTTCGCTGCGCTGCTCCGGACTACGCAATATTCACCGATAAAAATCTCGCCTGACGAAAGTCGCGTGCCTGAGCGCGATTTTGCCGCGCGTGAGGGGCTGGACAGTATTTATCCAACGGGTTAATTTCTAGACGAAGAACAAGGACTGCAAGGGAGCGTGACGTGGCGGAAGCAAAGAGCCCTTCGGGCGTGTCGAAGGTGCTGAATGCGGCGTGGGTGCGTCCGTTCCTGTTCCTGGTGGTCATCGTGGTGGCCTGGGACCTTTCGATCCGCCTGTTCCACATCCCGGCCTATCAGATCCCGTCGCCCGCCGACGTCGTCGCAGTGCTGTGGAGCGACTGGTCGGAACTGCTGCGGCAGTCCTGGCCGACCACCTATGCGACGATCTGCGGTTTCCTGCTCTCGGCGCTGTTCGGCATTCCCACAGCGATGCTGATCGCGGGCTCGAGGACGGTCGAGAGCTACGTCTATCCGCTGCTGGTGTTCTCCCAATCGGTGCCGAAGATTGCGATCGCGCCGCTGTTCGTGGTGTGGTTCGGCTTCGGCATCATCCCCAAGGTGATCTCCGCGTTCCTGCTCGGCTTCTTTCCCGTCGTGGTCTCGGCGGTGCAGGGCTTCAAGTCGGTCGACCCTGATATGGTCGATCTCGCGCGCGCGATGCAGGGCAGCCGCTTCAAGGTGTTCTGCGCGGTCAACCTGCCGCATGCGATGCCCGCGATCTTCTCCGGGCTGAAGGTGTCGGTGACGCTTGCTGTCGTCGGCGCCGTGGTCGGCGAGTTCGTCGGCTCCAATTCCGGCATTGGCTACGTGATGCAGCGCTCGATCGGCACCTTCGACCTGCCGACGATGTTCGCCGCATTGGTGATCCTGGCGCTGCTCGGCGTCATCCTGTTCTGGATCGTCGACCGCATCGAGCGGCTGGTGATCCCCTGGCACGTCAGCCAGCGCGACGACATCATCTTCGCCTCCTAGCGCAGCAACCGGACAAGCGGCCCACACAAGGGCCGCGGTACAATAAAGGGAGAACAACCATGAAGCGTTTCATTGCGGTTGCCGGCGCCGCGCTGGCCTGGACCGCGCTTGCGGTGGTGCCGGCGTCCGCGGCCGACAAGGTCGTGCTGATGCTGAACTGGTACGTCTATGGCGAGCACGCGCCGTTCTATTATGGCAAGGCCAAGGGCATCTATGCCGCTGAGGGCATCGACCTCGAGATCCAGGAAGGCCGCGGCTCGGCCGCGACCACGCAGGCGGTGGCGGCCAAGACCGCCGATTTCGGCTATGTCGACGTGCCGACGATGATGCGTGCGGCGGTGAAGGGGGCGCCGGTGATCGCCACTGGCGTGCTGCTGCAGACCAGCCCGATGTCGGCGATGGGCTTCGTCGACAAGAACATCCGGAAGCCGGAGGACATCAAGGGCAAAACGGTCGCGATCACGCCGGCGGATTCGATGACGCAGATCTGGCCGCTGTTCCTGAAGAAGACTGGCCTCAAGGAAAGCGACTTCAATACCGTCGCCGGCGACGGTCAGACCAAGCTCAATGCCGTGATCAACGGCCAGGCCGATCTCTTGCTCGGCTACGTCATGGACCAGTCGATGAAGATCAAGGACGCCACCGGCAAGGACGTCTATCCGATCAAGTTCGCCGACTACGGCATCAACATGGTGTCGTCGGGCATCATCGCGAATTCCGACTATGTGAAGGCCAATGCCGACCTGGTCCGCCGCTTCATGTCGGCGACGACCAAGGCGGTGGAAGCAGCAGAGAAGGATCCGAAGGCCGCGGCGCAATCGATCCTCGACGCCAATCCGAAGGGCGGCAAGATCGATACGCTGACCCAGGGCTTCGAACTGACGATCCCGCTCTACCGCACGCCGGAAACCAAGGACAAGCGCCCGTTCCAGGTCACCGACCAGAACATGACCGAGTCGGTCAATCTGATGGTCGAATATGGCGGCCTCGACGCCAAGGCGAAGGCCAATCCGAAGGCACTCTACACCAACGACTATCTGCCGAAGGGTGACTCGTGACCCACACTCAACCGTCGTCCCGGCGTAGGCCGGGACCCATAACCACCGGCCTCAGTTGTTGCGAGAGGTCTCTCCCCATGTGCCCGAATGAAAGGCCGCGGCGTATGGGTCCCGGCCTTCGCCGGGACGACGGGGGGAGGGAGCTGTGACGAATCCCGCGACGAAACCAACCCCCGTCAGCCAGCCCGCCGCGCATCTGCGCCTGGTGTCGGACCGCGCGGCCGGCGCCATCGCCGGCATCAAGCTGTCGGGCGTCTCGAAGACCTACCGCTCGCGCGACGGCGACGTGCCGTCGCTGCGGCCGCTCGACTTCACCATCAATGAGGGCGAGTTCTTTGTCGTGGTCGGGCCCTCCGGCTGCGGCAAGTCCACGCTGCTCAAGATGATCTCGGGCCTGCTGCCGCCGACCACCGGCGAGGTGCTGGTCGACGGCGAGCCGGTGACGAAACCGCACGGCAATGTCGGGATCGTGTTCCAGAACGCGCTGCTGCTGCCGTGGCGCAACATCCTCTCCAACGTGATGCTGCCGATCGACATGAAGCAGCTCGCCCGGGACAAGTATCTCGCCCGCGCCAAGGCGCTGCTGAAGCTGGTCGGGCTCGAGGGGTTCGAGAAGAAGCTGCCCTGGCAGCTGTCCGGCGGCATGCAGCAGCGCGCCTCGATCTGCCGCGCGTTGGTGCACGATCCCAAGATCATGCTGATGGACGAGCCGTTCGGCGCGCTCGACGCCATGACGCGCGAGCGGATGAATGTCGAGCTGATGCGGATCCAGCGCGAGACCGGCAAGACCGTTTTGCTGATCACGCACTCGATCCCTGAAGCCGTCTTCCTCGCCGACCGCGTGCTTGTCATGACCGAGCGGCCCGGCGCGATCGCGGCGATCTACGACGTGCCAATGCCGCGCCCGCGCTCGCTCGAGACGATGTCAGATCCCGTCTTCACCGAGCTGGTGCAGCGGATCCGCAAGCATTTCTTCACGCAGGGGTCGCTGGACTAACACCGAGCCTCCAATGCCGCTTCGCGTCAAAGTCAATGATATCGCCTTCTTCGAACGGCCGCTGGCCTTCGCCCGGCCGTTCCGCTTCGGCGCGGTGACGATCACCGCGTCGACGCAGCTGTTCGTGCGGGTCGAGATCGAGGTGGAGGGCAAGGGCCGCGCCACCGGCGCCAGCGCCGAGATGTTGGCGCCGAAATGGTTCGACAAGCGGCCGCATCTGACGGCCGAGCAGACGGTTGACGAGCTACGCCGCGCGCTCGCAATCGCGCGCGAGCTCTATCTGGCAAACAAGGGTTTTGATACTGCGTTCGGCCTGCACGCTGCTTGCATTGGCGCCCAAGTCGAGGCTTGCGCGAAAGAGGACATTCCCCCGCTCGCCGCAGCTTTTGGTCCGGCGGAGATCGACAAGGCCGTTCTCGATGCATTGCTGCGTTGCGCCGGCGCGAATTTCTTCGATGGCATGGCCGGCAACATCGCCGGCATCGATGCGAGATTATCGCCCGATTTGCAAGACGACGATGTCGCGAGGGTCCTCATACTAGCTAACGAATACCGCAACCACCGGATTCCGATCCGCCATACGGTCGGGCTCGATGACAAGATCGAAGGCGAGGGCGGGGTCGCAGACGTTAGGGAAAATAGTGGCGCGCGCTATTTCAAGCTCAAGCTCAATGGCGATCCGGAGCACGACGCGGCGCGATTGATCAGCATCGGGAAAGAGCTGGCTTCGCTTCCTTATGACTACGGCGTCACGCTGGACGCAAACGAGCAATACGCCGATATCGCTGGGCTCGGTGCGCTCGTCGATCGCCTTGAGCGTGATCCCGCCCTGATCCCGATCATGAGGAAATTGTGCTACATCGAGCAGCCGATGCCGCGCGATGTGACCTGGCAATCGCCGCTCGGCGCGCTCAGCCGCCGTGATTTCATCATCGACGAAGCCGATGATGGCTACGGCGCTTTATTGGCTGCGAGGTCGCTCGGCTATCACGGGATTTCGTCCAAGTCGTGCAAGGGGCTCTACAAGTCGATCGTCAACATGACGCGCATTGCGAAGTGGAACGATGACGGTGCGGAATGCGTCATTTGCTGTGAGGATCTCACCTGCCAGGCTGGCCTGGCCGTGCAGCAGGATTTGGCGCTGGGCGCGCTGATTTTGATCGGTGTCCCCCATGCCGAACGCAACGGCCACCATTACGTCGACGGCTTTGCCGACACGCCGACCGACGAAGCCGACGCTTTCCTCACCGCGCATCCGGATCTCTACTCGCGCGCCGGCGGCAAGGTTCGCCTTGCGATCCATGACGGCGATCTGCTGACGGGGTCGATCGCCGCAGCACCGGGCTTTGCCAGTTCGATCCATCCGGACTGGTCCACCATGCAGCCGCTCAAGCGGCCAACACCACGCGTTTCGCAGGAGCAGACAGGATGACGACCAAACGCCTCGGCCTGATCATGAACGGCATTACGGGCCGGATGGGTCTCAACCAGCATCTGATCCGCTCGATCGTCGCGATCCGCGAGCAGGGCGGCGTGCAGCTGGCCAACGGCGACCGCATCATGCCCGATCCGATCCTGGTCGGCCGCGATGCCGAGAAGGTTGCCGCTTTGGCAAGGCGCTACAACATCGAGCGCCACACCACCGATCTCGATCGCGCGCTGGCCGACAACAGCGACACCGTGTTCTTCGATGCCGCGACAACGCAGGCGCGGCCCTCGCTGCTGACCAGGGCGATCAATGCCGGCAAGCATGTCTATTGCGAGAAGCCGATCGCGACCAATCTGGAGGAAGCAGTTGCGGTCGTGAAGCTCGCCAATGCCAAGGGCCTGAAGCACGGCACAGTGCAGGACAAGCTATTCCTGCCGGGACTGAAGAAGCTTGCCTTCCTGCGCGACTCCGGCTTCTTCGGCCGCATGCTCTCGGTGCGCGGCGAATTCGGCTATTGGGTGTTCGAGGGTGGTTGGCAGGAGGCGCAGCGGCCGTCCTGGAACTACCGCGCCGAGGATGGCGGCGGCATCATCCTGGATATGGTCTGCCACTGGCGCTACGTGCTCGACAATCTGTTCGGGGAGGTCGAGAGCGTGGTCTGCATCGGGACGACGGATATCCCGGAACGCTATGACGAGAAGGGCAAGCAGTACCAGGCGACCGCCGACGATTCCGCCTATGCCACCTTCAGGCTGAAGGGCGGCGTGATCGCGCATATCAACATGAGCTGGGTGACGCGGGTCTACCGCGACGACCTCGTCACCTTCCAGGTCGACGGCACCCATGGCTCGGCGGTAGCGGGCCTGACCGACTGCGTGATTCAGGCGCGCCAGGCGACGCCGCGGCCGGTGTGGAATCCGGACGAGAAGCGCATGCACGATTTCTATGCCGACTGGCAGAAGCTGCCCGAGAACGTCGTCTACGACAACGGTTTCAAGGAGCAGTGGGAGATGTTCATCCGCCATGTCTGCGAGGATGCGCCCTATAAATACACCCTGCTCGAAGGCGCCAAGGGCGTGCAGCTCGCCGAATGTGCGCTGAGGAGCTGGAAGGAGCGGCGCTGGATCGACGTCGCCGCGATCACGGTCTGAGAGAGGACTTTGTCATGAACAAGCCGGTCCTGCCGAAATCGTCGCTGTCGCTGAAGCTGCCGACCGCTGGCGGCGGCCTCCAGACCTATCGCCTGGCGGCCTCGCGGACCTTTCCGGCGAAGCTCGAGGGCACGCTGAATCGCGTCGCGTTCTCTGCCGCGCATGTGGTGGCGGATCCGCGCGCCGACGTCGATCCCTGGCTGACGGCAGCGATCGACTGGGACAGGACGATCGCATTCCGCGAGCACGTCTGGGATCTCGGCCTTGGCGTTGCCGAGGCGATGGACACAGCGCAGCGCGGCATGGGCCTTGATTGGGCGACCTCGCTCGAACTGATCCAGCGCTCGGTCAGGGCTGCGAAGGCCAGGCGCAACGCGCTGGTGTTCTCGGGCGCCGGCACCGACCATCTCGCGGTGGAGGACGCCAGGTCGATCGACGATGTGATCCGTGCCTATGAGGAACAGATCGCCGCGATCGAGAAGTCCGGTGGACGCATCATTCTGATGGCCTCGCGTGCGCTCGCCAAACTCGGCAGGAGCGCGGAAGACTATGCGAAGGTCTACGACCGCGTGCTGTCGCAGGTCCGCGAGCCTGTGATCATCCACTGGCTCGGCGACATGTTCGATCCGGCGCTGTCGGGCTACTGGGGCACGGCCGATCTCGACAAAGCGATGGACATTGCGGTTGCGATCATCAACGCCAATGCGGCCAAGGTCGATGGCGTCAAGGTCTCGCTGCTCGACAAGCAGCGCGAGATCGACATGCGGCGCCGGCTCGATCCGCGCGTCAAGATGTACACCGGTGACGACTTCAATTATGCAGAGCTGATCGCCGGCGACGAGAAGGGCTTCTCCCACGCGCTGCTCGGCATCTTCGACGCGATCGCGCCGGCGGCGTCCTATGCGCTGTCGCGGCTGGCTGCGGGCGACGAGGCCGGCTTCCATGACGTGCTGGGCCCGACCGTGCCGCTGTCGCGCCACATCTTCAAGGCGCCGACCCGCTTCTACAAGACCGGTATCGTGTTCATGGCTTATCTCAACGGCCACCAGGATCATTTCACGATGGTCGGCGGACAGGAAAGCGCGCGTTCGACCCTGCATCTCGCCGAGCTGTTCCGGCTCGCCGACCAGGCCGGGCTGCTCGCCAATCCGGAAGCTGCGACGCGCCGGATGGCGGCGATCATGGCCACACGGGGCGTTGACGCCTGATGCGTGATTTCTCTAGCGATCACCGCTGGCTGTCGTTGAACACGGCGACCGTCCGCAAGCAGGACGATCTCATCGCCATCATCGAGGCCTGCGCACGCCACGGCATCCGCGCCATCGATCCCTGGCGCGACCAGGTCGCAGCCGTCGGCCTCGACCGTGCAGTGCGCGCGGTGAAAGATGCCGGCCTCGATCTCTCAGGCTATTGCCGCGGCGGCATGTTCACGGCGGATAGCGCTCACCGCAGCGAGGTGCGCGACGACAATCGCCGCGCGGTCGACGAGGCGGTCGCGCTCGGCGCGTCCTGCATCGTGCTGGTGGTCGGCGGCCTGCCGCAATATTCGCGGCCGGGCAGCGCAGCGTCCAAGGATATCGTGACGGCTCGATCCCAGGTGCATGACGGCATCGCCGAGATGCTGGACTATGCAAAACAGGCCAGATTGCCGCTCGCGATCGAACCGTTGCATCCGGCCTATGCCGCCGACCGCGCCTGCGTGAACACCACGAAGCATGCGCTCGACATCTGCGACGCGCTCGATCCCGGCCGCACCGGCGCGATCGGTGTTGCGCTCGACGTCTATCACATCTGGTGGGATCCCGAACTCGAGAGCCAGATCGCGCGCGCCGGCAAGGACCGGCTGCTCGCGTTCCACGTCTGCGACTGGCTGGTGCCGACCAGGGACATCCTCAACGACCGCGGCATGATGGGCGACGGCGTCATCGACATCAGATCGGTGCGCGCGATGGTCGAAGCGCAGGGCTTTGCCGGTTATTCGGAGATCGAGATCTTCTCGAATGACTGGTGGAGCCGGCCGCTGGACGAGGTGCTGCGAACCTGCATCGAGCGGCACCGGACGATGGTCTGACCCGACCACCGGTTCGGTGGACAAGGCGAGGCGTGCCCGTTATTCCGAATGCTGTGGGTGTGAACGGCACTGGGAGCCGCTAGACCCCGCGGTCCGGACTTTCGGAGCACAACATGCGCTTGAGCGATTGCCACAATTTCCATGACTTCCGCGAACTGGCAAGGCGCCGGCTTCCGGGGCCGATCTTCGATTATATCGACGGCGGGGCGGACGACGAGGCGACGCTTCGGCAGAACACCGCGAGTTTTGAGCGTTGCGATCTGGTGCCGAATATCCTGCGCGGCGTCGAGAATGTGGATCTCTCGGTCACTGTGATGGGCCAGAAGCTGGCAACGCCGTTCTATTGCTCGCCAACCGCGCTGCAACGCCTGTTTCATCATCAGGGTGAGCGGGCCGTCGCCGCCGCCGCGGCGAAATACGGAACGATGTTCGGCGTGTCCTCGCTCGGGACCGTGAGCCTGGAGGAACTGCGCAAGGCCTACGCGACGCCGCAGGTCTACCAGTTCTACTTTCACCGCGACCGCGGCCTGAACACGGCGATGATGCAGCGCGCCAAGCAGGCCGGCGTCAACGTGATGATGCTGACGGTCGACAGCATCACAGGCGGCAATCGCGAGCGCGACCTGCGCACCGGGTTCTCGATTCCTTTCCGGCTCACGCTCGGCGGCATGCTGCAATTCGCCATCAAGCCTGCCTGGGCCATCAACTACGTCACCCATGAAAGCTTCAAGCTGCCGCAGCTCGACGAGCACGTCGACATGAGCGGCGGTGCGATGTCGATCGGGCGCTATTTCACGGAAATGCTCGATCCGGCCATGACATGGGATGACGTCGCGCAAATGGTTCGGCAGTGGAATGGCCAATTTTGCCTGAAAGGCGTCATGTCGGTTGACGATGCGAAGCGCGCGGTCGAGATCGGCTGCACCGGCATCATTCTGTCCAACCACGGCGGCCGGCAGCTCGACGGTTCACGGGCGGCGTTCGATCAGCTCGCCGAGATCGTCGATGCCGTGGGCGACCGGATCGATGTGATGATGGACGGCGGCATCAAGCGCGGCAGTCACGTGCTGAAAGCGCTGTCGCTGGGCGCCAAAGCCGTTGGCCTCGGACGCTTCTACCTCTATCCGCTGGCGTCGGCCGGCCAGGCCGGAGTCGAGCGCGCGCTTGGTCTCTTGCAGGCTGAGTTGGTCCGGGACATCCGGCTGATGGGGTGTTCCTCGATCAGCCAGCTCTCCCGCGCGAACCTGCGGTTCAGGTAGCCGCCCGCTATCTCGCAGTCACGGAAGGTCCTGCGTCAGCGCGGTGCCGATCTGCTCCAGCGCCCAATCGACCTGATCGGGCGTAATCACCAGTGGCGGGGCGATCCGGATGGTGTGGTCGTGGGTGTCCTTGGCGAGGATGCCCTTCTCGCGCAGCAGCTCGCAATAGCGGCGGGCGGGACCGGCCTCGGGGTGAAGCTCGACCGCGAGCATCAGCCCGCGTCCACGGACCTCACGAACCGTGTTGGCGCGGATGCTGCGCAATCCTTCGAGAAAGCGCACGCCCTGTGCTGCTGCGTTTTCAATCATGCCTTCGTCGACCAGCACGCGCAGCGCTGCGCGTGCGATCGCGCAAGCTAGTGGATTGCCGCCGAAGGTCGAGCCGTGCTGGCCGGGCTTCAGCGTGCCCAGCACCTCGTTGTTGGAGAGCACCGCGGAGACCGGATAGAAGCCGCCGGACAGCGCCTTGCCGAGCAGCGTGACGTCGGCCTCGATGCCTTCGTGCTGTTCCGCCAGCAGTTTGCCTGTGCGGCCGAGCCCGGTCTGGATCTCGTCGAGGACCAGCATGATGTTGTTGCGCGTACAGAGCGCGCGGACTTCGGTGAAATAGCCCGCGGGCGGGATAATGACGCCGGCCTCGCCCTGGATCGGCTCGACGAGGAAGGCAACGGTGTTGGGCGTGATTGAATCCTCCAGCGCCTTGACGTTGCCGAAGGGAATAATTTTGAAGCCCGGCGCGAACGGACCGAAATGCGCGCGTGTGTCCGGGTCGGTGCTGAAGCCGACGATCGCCAGCGTGCGCCCGTGGAAATTGTCGGCGCAGACGATGATCTCGGCCTCGCCGTCAGGCACGCCCTTGACCTCGTAGCCCCATTTGCGCACCGACTTGATCGCGCTCTCCACCGCCTCCGCGCCGCTGTTCATCGGCAGCACCTTGTGCGAGCCGGTCAGCTCGGCGAGTTCCTCGTAGAACGGGGCGAGCTGGTCGTTGTGGAAGGCCCGCGAGGTCAATGTCAGCCGGCCGGCCTGCTCCACCATGGCGGCGAGGATTTTTGGATGGCAGTGGCCCTGATTGACCGCCGAATAGGCCGAAAGACAATCGAGGTAGCGTTTGCCGTCGGTATCCCAAACCCAGACGCCTTCGCCGCGCGACAGCACGACGCCGAGCGGCGCGTAGTTCTGGGCGCCGAACTGCGCTTCTCTCGCAATGAAATCGGTGACTGGCGGACGCATGCTTCGTCGCTCCAGCTGTGCCGGCACAATGGGAGCCGTCCTGCACATTATCACTGATTTGGGTATCGGCCCGCACCGCTTAAAGGATTGCTGTGGACCAAATTTGGTGAATTCCGTCAGCGTCGCTGCGCTACAAATCCTGGTCGCGGTGCGCGATCTCGAGCGTGACGAGCCGGGCGAGCAGTGTCGCCGGATAGAGCTGGCCGAAGACCGCCTCGACATTGCACAGGCTGCGCGCAATCGGATGCAGCGGCGCGACGTCGCCATAGCCTGTTGTCGTGAGCGTCGCGAAGGAGAAATAGATCAGCTGGCTTGCGAGCGACGGGCGGTCCTCGACCTTCATGCCGGCAAACGCATCCGGCACCAGTGTGCCGATGAAGGTGTAGAGCGCCGAGAAGACCACCGCTACCGTGAGATAGAGCAGGACTGCGCCGATCACCCGGTGATAGGTGACGCGTCCGGGCGCGAAGGTCGCGCGCGCCACCGTCACCGCCATGGTGATGCCGACCAGCAGCCATGAGCCCGCGAACAGATTGAGGTCGAGGATCGAGGGCGAGCGCAGCCGCAGGATCGCGCCGGTCACGATCATCGCGAGCGCGACCAGCATGGTGACGACGGCGATCGCGCTGCCCGACATCACGAACACGCCGCCGACCAGAAAGATCGCAAGCAGCAGCTCGAACACCTGAAACTCGAACAGGCCGAGCGCCTGCAGCGGCGCCACCACGAACATCATGATCAGCAGCAGCACGGTGAGCACCGTCAGCAGCGAATCGCCCCAGCGCTCGCGCAATTGCTGGACGGTCATCGGATCACGCACCGCGCCGGCATGGCACGCTGAGGAAGCCGCGGAAGCGCACCCGGCCGCCGCGCACCAGCTCGCCGTCGAGCACATAGTTCGGGAAGCGCTTGAGGAAGCGTGAGATCGCGATGGCGCCTTCGAGGCGCGCCAGCGCCATGCCGGCGCATTGATGCGCGCCGGTCCCGAAGGCGAGGTGGCGGTTTGGCGTGCGTGCGACGTCGAAACCTTCAGGGTTGGGGAACTGCGCGGGGTCGCGGTTGGCGGCGCCGATGCACAGCGTGACCAGCGTGCCGGGGGGCATCTTGATGCCGCCGAGCTCGGTCTCCTCCACGATCATCCGGTTGCCGAGCTGGTTCGAGCTCTCGTAGCGCAGCATCTCTTCAACGGCGGTCTTGATGAGCTCGGGCTGCGCGATCAGCCGCTGCTTCTCTTCGGGATGTTGCGTGAGCGTCACCAGCCCGTTGCCGATCAGGTTGGTCGTCGTCTCATGGCCGGCGTTAAGCAGGAAGATGCAGTTGTGCAGCAATTCCTTGGCGGTCAGCCGCTCGCCATTGTCCTCGCCCTGGATCAATCGCGTCAGCACGTCGCGCTCGGGATTACCTGGCTTGGCGCGGCGGCGTTCGACCAGGGTTTCGAGATAGGCGAGGAAATCCTTCACCGCATCGTTGCCGCGGTCGAAGGCGTCCTTGGCGATCACGGGCTCCAGCGCGCCCAAGATCGCCAGCGACCAGTCGCGCAGCGGTTCGCGCTCGTCGTGCGGCACGTCGAGCAAATTGCCGATCACCTCGACCGGGATTGCGGAGGCGAAATCGCCGATCAGCTCGAAGCGGTCTTTCGTGGCGATCCGGTCGAGCAGGCTGTCGACCAGTGCGATCAGGTCCGGCTCCATGCCGGCGATCGCGCGTGGCGACAACGCGCCCATGATCAGCCGCCGGACGCGGGTGTGCGCCGGCGGATCGTTGAAGACGAGGCTGGTCGTGTGGTGCTCATAGAGCAGCGAGTTGCCGTATTTCGGCAGGAACTCCTTCTTCTTGTCGGAGGAGAACGTCTTGGTGTTCTTGTAGGCGGCGATCAGGTCGTCGTAGCGGGTGAGAAAATAGCAGCCGTTCGGCAGCCGCTTGACCGGCGCGTGCCCGCGCAGCGCGCGATAGGTCGGGTAGGGGTCCGCGTAGAAGTCGGCCGTCAGCTTTTCCAGGTCGAAGCCGTCAGCCAGCTCTCGCGCGTGCCCGTTCATGGCGATCCAGCCCAATTGGTTTCATTTGCAACTATCGTAGGCCGCGGGCGACCACCGCGCAACAGAATTTGCGTACCGGGCATTGCGCGCCATGCGCCGCGCGATGCGAGCAAATCGCAGAGCCATATGCGGTTTTGCGCTTTGATGAAGCGCGCGCGCCTCTCTACAGTCGCGGCCAAACAACAGAGACCGGAAACGCCGATGCATGCCCGAGCCGACACCGCGGCCTCCTGGCCCGAGGAGATCTTTTCGATATTGCAGCGCTTCGAGGTGCGTCAGGTGCCCTACGTGCCGGACGCCGGGCATTCGGAGCTGATCGAGCGCGTGCTGGGATCATCCGCGATGCGCGGCATTGCGCTCACCACCGAGGAGGAAGGCGTGGCGCTGCTCGCAGGCGCCTGGGCCGGCGGCCAGCGCGGCGTGCTGCTGATGCAGTCGAGCGGGGTCGGCAATTGCATCAACATGCTGTCGCTGGTGCAGATCTTCCGCCTGCCGTTCCTCACGCTGGTGACGATGCGCGGCGAATGGGGCGAGTTCAATCCCTGGCAGGTGCCGATGGGCTCGAACACCCAAGGGATTCTCGAATTGGCAGGGATCAAGGTGCTGCGCGCCTCGCGTCCGGACGAGGTGCGCGAGGTCGTCGAAGCGGGCGCGGCGCAGGCCTACAACGCCTGCACGCCAACCGCCGTGCTGCTGTCGCAGCGTCTGATCGGGGCAAAGGTGTTCACCAAATGAGCAAAGCCAATCTCCTCGACCGCCGCGCCGTGGTTTCCGAACTGCTGCGGGATCGCAAGGGCGCCTTCGCCGTCGGCGGGCTCGGCGCCTCCACGTACGACATCGCCGCGGCCGGAGACCATGAGCGCAATTTCTATCTCTGGGGCGGCATGGGCGGCGCGGTGATGATCGGGCTCGGCCTCGCGCTGGCCCAGCCGACGCTGCCGGTCGTCGTGATCACCGGCGATGGCGAGATGCTGATGGGCATGGGCAGCCTCGCGACAGTTGCGCTGCAACAGCCGAAAAACCTCTCGATCATCGTGCTCGACAACGAGGCCTATGGAGAGACCGGCGGCCAGGCCAGCCATACCGGCGGCCCCGCCGACCTCGTCGGCGTTGCCAAGGCCTGCGGAATCGGGGATAGCCGCTCGATCAGCACGATGGCTGAGGTCGAGGCTTTTGCTTCGTCTTTGCAAGACGTTACGGCGGGGCCACGGTTCGCCAGCGCGAAGATCGATGGGGCCAATCAGGAACGCGTGCTGTCCAGCCGCGACGGCACCTACATCGTCAACCGCATCAGAGGGTCGATCGGACACACTCCGATATAAAGTGACTTTCGCGGTGCAATAGAACCTTGACTTTTGGTAAAGTGAGTGATTACTCACGACCCAAATGTCTACCTTACGCATGACGAGTGACTTGCGGCGTCAGTTGATCCTGAGCGCCGCCAAGCGGTGTTTCGCCCGCAACGGCTTTGCCGGCACCACGACAAAGAGCGTGGCGGCCGCGGCTGCCATTTCGGAAGGGCTGCTGTTCAAGCACTTCCCGTCGAAGGCGGCGCTGTACGCCGAAATCCTTGCCGAAGAGTGCGAGGCGGATCCCGATCTCGCGCATCTGCTCGGCCAGGAGCCCTCCACCGCGACGCTGGTCGAACTGGTGCAGGGCATGGTCGGCCACTTCATGCAGCTGCGCGACGCGCCGGACCAGGAAGAGGCGCAACGGATGCGGCTGATGGTGACGAGCCATCTCGACGACGGCGAGTTTGCGCGCCTGCTCTACGACAAGGTCGGCAAGCTGATCGGCCCGACCTTCGCCGCCTCGCTCGAGAGCGCGATCGCGGCCGGCGAGGCGACGCGGATCGGCGACGAGCCGCTCAACTTGTTCTGGTTTGCGCATCATACCGTGCTTATGGGTGCGCTGACGCAGCTGCCTGCGACACCTTGTCTCCCCTATGGGGATGCCGCCGCGGCCGAGCAGCAGCTCTGCCAGTTCATTCTTCGCGGTATCGGACTTACCGAAGCCGCAATTTCAACTCATTTGGGCCGCCAGCCGTCGCCGAGCGCAGGACCGTCGGTAACTGCAGAAAGTGCATGACATGAATATTCAGACCGAAAGCCACATCTCGGGGCAACCGATCAAGGAGAAGCAAGCCAAGCGTCCCGTCCGCCTGGTGCGTTGGTTCATCATCGTGGGATTGTTGCTGGCCCTGCTGGTCGGCGCGCTGGTCGGCTTCAATGCCTTCCGCAGCCACATGATCGCGCAGTTCTTCGCCAACAATAAGCCGCCGCCGTCGAATGTCTCGGTCGCCGAGGCGAAGACCGAGGTGATTCCGAACCTCTTGACCGCCGTCGGCGACCTCGTCGCCGTGCACCAGGTCAATGTCACGACCGACGTGCCGGGCCGCATCACCGAGATCCATTTCACCGCCGGCAGCCATGTGAAGGCGGGGACCCCGCTGGTGCAGTTGTTCGACGCACCGGAGCAGGGCGACCTTGCCAGCTTCAAGGCGCAGGCGACCGTGGGCGAGCAGCAGCTCGACCGCGCCAAGCAGCTCGCGTCACGCCAGTTCGGGCCGCAGTCGACCGTCGATACGGCGCAGGCGACCTACGACCAGGCCAAGGCGGGCATCGCCAAGACCGAAGCGTTGATTTCGCAGAAGCTGGTGCGCGCACCGTTCGAAGGCGATCTCGGCGTTCGCCAGGTCGAAGTCGGCCAGTATCTGACGGCCGGCACGCAGATCGTGTCGCTGACCGATCTCTCCGTGCTGTACGCCAACCTGACCGTGACCGAGAAGCAGAGCTCGCAGATCAAGGTGGGTCAGGTCGTGCGGGTCGCGGTCGACGCCTATCCGGGCCGCACCTTCGAGGGCAAGATCACCACCGTCGAGCCGCAGATCGCGACCGAGACCCGCAACATCCGGGTCCAGGCGACGATCCAGAATCCCGACAGCATCCTCAAGCCCGGCATGTTCGCGACCACCACGATCGTGATGCCTGAGAAGCCGCCGGTCGTGACCATTCCCGAAACCGCGGTCGACTACACGCTGTACGGCGACTCGGTGTTCCTGATCACCGAGAAGAAGGGCGAGGACGGCAAGACGACCCTGACCGCGGACCGTACCTTCGTGAAGACGGGCAATCGCGTCGAAGGCCGCGTCGAGATCCTCAAGGGCCTGAAGGCCGGGGACAAGGTCGTGGCCGTCGGCCAGATCAAGCTGCAATCGGGCATGGCCGTTGCGATCTCGAACGATCCGCCGCCGCCGGTTCCGGCCGAGCCGCCGCGCTACTGATCTTCATCATCTAAACCCGGAGGGCCGATTGGCCCTCCGCCACATGTTGCCGCAACCGGCAGACAACACGAATCGAGTTGGCGATGGCCTTCACTGATATTTTCATCAAGCGCCCGGTGCTGTCGGTCGTCGTCAGCCTGCTGATCCTGCTGATCGGCTTGCGCGCGGCGATGGTGCTGCCGATCCGGCAATATCCGAACCTGTCGAATACCGTCGTGACGATCACGACGTCGTATCCCGGCGCTTCGCCCGAGCTGATCAACGGCTTCATCACCACGCCGATCGAGCAAGCCGTCGCTTCGGCTGAAGGCGTCGACTACATGACGTCGAACTCGGTGCTCGGCACCTCGACGATCCAGGTCTACGTCAAGCTCAACCACGATCCGAACCAGGCGCTGACCGAGGTGCTCGCCAAGGTCAATTCGGTCAAATATCTGATCCCGAAGGAAGCCTTCGACCCCGTCGTGACCAAGGCGACCGGCGACACCATCGCCGTGATGTATCTCGGCTTCTCCAGCGAGGAGCTCACTGGCTCCGCGATCTCGGACTATCTGACCCGCGTCGTGCAGCCGGTGCTCTCGACGGTCGACGGCGTCGCATCGGCCGACATCCTCGGCGGCCAGACCTTTGCAATGCGCGTCTGGCTCGATCCGACCCGGATGGCCGGACGCGGCGTGTCGCCCAACGACGTCGCGGCTGCGATCGCCGCCAACAACTTCCAGGCGGCCGCCGGCCAGACCAAGGGCTTTTTCATCGTCTCGAACGTCTCGGCCAACACCGACCTTCAGAACATCGATCAGTTCAAGCGGATGATCGTGAAGGCGAAGGACGGCGGCTTCGTGCGCATCGAGGACATCGCGACGGTGGAGCTCGCGGCGCAGTCGACCGACGCCAGCGTCGCCTTCAACGGTGAGCATGCGATCTTCATCGGCATCAAGGCGACGCCGCAAGGCAACCCGCTGACCCTGGTGAAGGGCGTGCGCGCGCTGTTCCCCGACCTCGAGCGCAACCTGCCGCCGTCGATGAAGATGAAGGTGGCCTACGACTCCACCAAGTTCATCCAATCGTCGATCGACGAGGTCGAGAAGACGTTGACTGAAGCGGTCCTGATCGTCGTCGTCGTGATCTTCCTGTTCCTGGCCTCGCTCCGCTCGGTGATCATCCCCGTCGTCACCATTCCGCTGTCGCTGATCGGCGTCTGCATCCTGATGCTGGCCGCGGGCTTCAGCTTCAACCTGCTGACGCTGCTGGCGATGGTGCTGGCGATTGGCCTCGTGGTCGACGACGCCATCGTGGTGGTGGAGAACATCCATCGGCATCTGGAGGAGGGCCTGCCACCGGTGCAGGCATCGCTGAAAGGTGCGCGCGAGATCGTGGGCCCGGTCGTCTCCATGACGATCACGCTCGCGGCGGTGTACGCGCCGATCGGCTTCCTCGGCGGCGTTACCGGCACGCTGTTCCGCGAATTCGCCTTCACCTTGGCGGGCTCGGTGATCGTGTCGGGCGTGATCGCGCTGACGCTGTCGCCGATGATGTGCTCGGTGTTCCTGAAGAGCGCGGAAGAGGGCCGCTTCGCCAAGCTGGTCAATCGTGTGTTCGGCGCGCTGACGCGCGCCTATGGCCGCCAGCTCGACCGTTCGCTCGACTACCGGCCGATCACGGCGCTGTTCGCCGTGACCATCCTC
Organism: Bradyrhizobium sp. C9; assembly: GCF_002532045.1. Taxonomy (GTDB): domain Bacteria; phylum Pseudomonadota; class Alphaproteobacteria; order Rhizobiales; family Xanthobacteraceae; genus Bradyrhizobium. The sequence continues at coordinate 596,892 of NZ_NWTG01000001.1, forward strand.
GGCCTGGTCGGCTTCCTCTATATGCACATCCAGAAGGAGCTGGCGCCGCAGGAAGACCAGGGCATCGTGTTCGCGGTGACCAAGGCGCCGAAATACGCCAACATCGACTACATCGATTTCTACGGCGACAAGATGGACAAGGAGTTCCAGAAGTTCCCCGAGACCGACCTGCGGTTCATCCTGAACGGCATCACCGGTCCGCAGGGCGGCTTCGCCGGCATGCTGCTCAAGCCGTGGGATGAACGCAAGCGCTCGGCCCAGACGCTGCAGCCGCTGGTGCAGGCCGAGCTGTCGAAGATCGAGGGCGTCAGCGCGTTCGCGTTCAGCCTGCCGCCGTTGCCCGGCGGACCTGGCGGTCTGCCGGTGCAGATGGTGATCTCATCGACGGCCGGATTCCAGCAGGTGTTCGACCAGATGAGCAAGCTGAAGGATGCCGCGCGCAAGAGCGGCCTGTTCATCGTCACCGACAGCGACCTCGATTTCAACCAGCCGGTGGTCCGCGTGAAGGTCGATCGCTCCAAGGCGAGCGACCTCGGCATCACCATGCAGTCGATCGGCGGCGCGCTGGCGACGCTGCTCGGCGGCAACTACGTCAACCGCTTCAACCTCGAAGGACGCTCCTATCAGGTGATCCCGCAGGTGCCGCGCGCCAGCCGGCTCGCGCCGGAATCGTTCGACAATTACTACGTCCCGACCGCGACCGGGCAGCTGGTGCGGCTGTCGACCGTGGTTTCGGTCGAGACCGGTGTCGATCCGAATGCGCTGACCCACTACAACCAGCTCAACTCGTCGACCTTCCAGGCCGTGCCGATGCCCGGCGTCTCGATGGGGCAGGCGGTCGAGTTCCTGCAGGGTGAAGCCAAGAAGCTGCCGTCCGGCTTCAGCTACGACTTCCTGGCCGACTCCCGGCAATACGTCCATGAAGGCAACCAGCTGCTGGTCACCTTCGCGTTCGCCATCATCATCATCTTCCTGGTGCTGGCGGCGCAGTTCGAGAGCCTGCGCGATCCGTTCGTGATCATGATCTCCGTGCCGATGGCGATCGTCGGCGCCCTGATCCCGCTGTTCTTCGGCGTCGCCACCATGAACATCTACACCCAGGTGGGCCTGCTGACGCTGGTCGGACTGATCACCAAGCACGGCATCCTGATGGTGGAGTTCGCCAACGAGCTGCAGCTCAACGAGGGACTGGACCGCCGTTCGGCGATCGAGATGTCGGCCCGGATTCGTCTGCGTCCGATCCTGATGACGACGGCGGCCATGGTCACCGGCCTGCTGCCGCTGCTCACCGCTTCGGGCGCCGGCGCCGCCAGCCGCTTCTCGATCGGGCTCGTCGTCGTCGCCGGCATGACGATCGGCACGCTGTTCACTTTGTTCGTGCTGCCGGCCGTCTACATGACGATTGCGACCGACCACCAGGCGGCGGCCCGGTCCGAGCGTGCCAAGCAGATCGCCGACTACGAACTCGATGCCCGCGAGGGCGCACTGAAACCGACCTGAGCCCTCCAGCTCTTGCTCGCAGCAAAGGCGGCACTGGCGAAAGCCACTGCCGCCTTTTCTTTGTCTCGTGATAGCCTTGTTGACCGTCAGCGCTAACCGCGACCGCGCTGCACTCCCTCTCCCGCTTGCGGGAGAGGTGAAGCGGACAAGATCTGGAGGAAACAGGCATGGCGAGCGAATTTGCAGCAGGCAATTACCGGTTCATTCCGGCGGTGTTCCAATATTCAAGCGGCGCGCAGGCGAACGCCGGCTATGAGATCGAGCGGGTGCGCTTCGATCGCCTGGTGCCGCTTACGGAAGGCTTTGCGCGCATCGCGGCCTACATCAAGGACGCCGGCCGGCCGCTGACCGCGTTCTGCGCCTGCGAACTGCGTTCGCCGGCGGCTTTCACCGAAGACGGCTTCCGCGCCTTCAACCAGCACTACGTCAAGACGCTCGCCGAATGGGGTCTGTTCGACGGCACCATCAATCCGGTGGCGCGCAGCAATGTCTGTCCCGAGATCGATCCGCCGGCCGAGCCGTCGTTCCATGCCTTCTCGTTCACGCGGCCGAGCACGAGTGTCTCGCCGTCCTTCGTCATTGCGGGCGGCGCCGAGGCACGCAGCGGCACCGCCAGCTATCCCGACCGCATCGTTTGCTACCGCGATCTCAGCCCCGGCGCGTGGCGGGAGAAGGTCCGCTTCACCACCGGCGAGATGGAGCGCCGTCTCGCGGAGTTCAGCTTCGGCTGGGAGGAGACGACCGCGGTGCAGGCCTACACCGTGCACGACATCCATCCCGTGGTCGTCGACGAGCTGGTCCGCCGCGGCGCGACGCGCTCGGGCCTGACCTGGCACTTCTGCCGCCCGCCGGTGGTCGATCTCGAATACGAGATGGATTGCAGGAGGGTGCTCAGGGAAGTGGTGGTTTAGGTCGAACAGTTTCGAGGGCACGCCCTGCCGATTCCGTCATCCCTGAGAGATCGTGAATCTATGCCTCTCGATGACGCAACATACTCGATGTCGTCCCGGCTTTCGCCGGGACGACGAGGGGATGAAGGCGTGCGCTGTGACGGGGACAACGTCACCGCGCCTTCGGATCGAGTGCGTCGCGCAGGCCGTCGCCGACCAGGTTGAACGACAGCACGACCAGGAAGATCGCAAGCCCCGGCCAGATCGCCATCCATGGCGCGCTGGTCAGGAAGCGTTGCGCGGCGTTGAGCATGCTGCCCCAGGACGGCGCCGGTGGCTGCTGGCCGAGGCCGAGGAAAGACAGCGCGGCCTCGGCGATGATCGCAGCCGCGATCGACAGCGTGGCCTGCACCAAGAGCGCCGGCAGGATGTTGGGCAGAATGTGGACCAGCGCGATGCGCCAGCGCGGATTGCCCATGGCGCGCGCCGCCTCGACATAGTCCTCGACCTTGACGTTCATCACCTGGCCGCGGGTCAGGCGGATGAAGATCGGAGTCGCCGAGACGCCGATCGCGATCATCGCATTGCCGAGGCTCGGCCCGAGGAACGCTGCGAGCGCGATCGCCAGGATCAGGAACGGGCAGGCCAGCATCGCATCGGTGATGCGGCTGATCAGCGCGTCGATGAAGCCGCCGCGATAGCCGGCGAGCAGGCCGAGCGGCACGCCGATCGCAAGCGCGATGCTGACCGAGATGACGCCGGCGAGCAGCGAGGCGCGGGCGCCGAACACGACGCGCGCAAGCACGTCGCGGCCGAGCTCGTCGGTGCCGAACCAGTGCTGCAGCGACGGCGCCTTGCGGACCAGCGACCAGCTGGTGGCGATCGGATCATAGGGCACGATCAGCGGCGCGAACACGGCAAGCAGGATAAAGAGCACGATCACCGCGAGCCCGAGCACGGCACCCTTGCGCCGGATCAGCCGCCGCCCGGCGCGCCGTGCCGGGCTTTCCAGCGTCTCGGCGGCGGCAAGCGCAGCTGATGTCCCGAGTATAGCGTCGGTCATCCGATCAGCCCCTCAGCCGCGGGTTGACCAGGATGTAGGCGATGTCGGCGATCAGGTTGAGCGTGATGTAGATCGTCGCCGTGGTCAGCACCACGCCCTGCACGACGGCATAGTCGCGGTTGAATACGGCATCGACGATCAGCTTGCCGAAGCCCGGGATCGAGAAGATCTGCTCGGTGAGCACCGCACCCGACAGCAGCGTGCCGAGCTCGAGCGCGCCGAGCGTGATGATCGGCGTCAGCGCGTTGCGCATCGCATGCTTGAGGATCACCGTGCGCTCGGACAGACCCTTGGCGCGCGCGGTGCGGACATAGTCGCTCTCCAGCACCTGCAGCATCGCGCTTCGTGTATGCCGCATCAGGACCGCCGCGATCGCGTTCCCGAGCACGAAGGCCGGCATGACGGATGCGGCGAGGCTGGCGCGCCAGTTTTCGCTGAGCGGCACATAGCCGGAGGCCGGCAGCCAGCCGAGTTCGACGGAGAACAGGAAGATCAGCATGATGCCGAGCCAGAAATTCGGCGTCGAGATACCCCACAGCGCGAACAGGTTGGCGCCGTAATCCCAGGCGGTGCCTTTCTTCACCGCCGAGATGATGCCGGCGGGAATCCCGATCAGAAAGGCGACCACGATCGCCATGCCGGCGATCTGCATCGTAACCGGCAGCTTCTGCGCGATCAGGCTCGACACCGGCATCTTGTTGCGCAGGGACTCGCCGAGGTCGCCCATGAGCACGCCCTTGACCCAATAGGCGTATTGCACCGGGATCGGTTGATCCAGGCGGTATTGCTGGCGGATCTGTTCGATCACGGCCGGATCGCGCTCCTCGCCGGCCATCACGAGCGCCGGATCGCCGGGCAGCAGGTGTTGCAGCGAGAAGATCAGGAGCGAGACGAAGAACAGCGTCGGGGCCAGCTGAACCAGCCGCTTGGCGAGGAAGTTCAGCATGGTCGGCCCCGCGTGCCCAGCGCTGTCGCGATCATTTCAATTTCAGCCCGACCACGCGCACCAATCCATCGGGCATCTGCCGGTAACCCTCGACCTTGGTGGAGTGCGCGATCAAAAGCGTGCGGTGATAGATGTAGATGATCGGCTCGTCATTGAGCACGATCCTGGTCATCTTCTCGTAGATCGCCTTGCGCTGGGCGGGATCGTTGATCAGGCGCGCATCTTCCATCAGCTTGTCGGCTTCCGGGTTGGAATAGCCGCCGTCGTTCTGCGGCGCCTTGGTGTGCAGGAAGACGTAGGAATTGCCGTCAGGATCGATCCGGCCGCTCCAGTTGATCTGGAACACCTGAAATTCGCCCGCCTGGGCCTGCTTGAACGTGGTCGCAAATTCGACAACGCGGATCTTGATGTCAAAGCCGGCCTCGGCCGCCATCGACTGCACGACCTGGGCCACGGCTTCGTTCTCGGCACCCTTGGGGACCATATAGTCGATGGCGACGGGCAGTGTGACGCCGGCTTCCTTCAGCAGCGCCTTGGCCTTGGCAAGGTCGCGTCCCCGAACCGGAAACGCCTTTTGATAATAAGGATGCGTCGGGCTGACCCACTGATTGCCCGGCGTGAACTCGCCGTTGAAGACGACCTGGTTGAGTGCCTCGCGATCGATCGACAGATCGAGCGCCTGCCGCACCTTCTCCGACTGGCTGAGCGGCCCCTTGCTCTTGTCGTTGGCGATGTTGATGGTGAGGCCGAGATAGCCGAGCTCGGGCGCGGTCGACAGCACCAGCCGCTTGTCGGCGCGAACGTCCTTGATGTCGGTGGCGAGCACGCGCTCGATCAGATCGAGCCCGCCGGATTTCAGATTGGCGAGCCGCACCGTGGCATCGACGATCGGAAGGAACACGATGCGATCGATGAAGACGTTGTCCTTGTTCCAGTAATCCGCAAATTTCTCGAACACCATGCGGTCCTGCTGCACGCGCTCGACGAACTTGTAGGGCCCGGCGCAGACCGGATGCAGGCTGAATTTGTCGCCGGCTTCCTTCACCGCCTTCGGCGAGACCATCATGCCTGCGCGGTCGGTCAACTGCGCGATCAGCGGCGAGTAGGGCGTCTTGAGCACCAGCTTGATGGTCAGGGGATCGACGACGTCGACATGGTCGAGCGCAGCCAGTTCGGGCTTGCGAAACGAGGTCGGCAGCGTCAGATGGCGCTCCAGCGAGAATTTGGCGGCTTCGGCGTCGAACGGTTCGCCGTCGTGGAACTTGACGCCTGGCCGGAGCTTGATCGTCATCTCCTTGCCGTCAGCCGAGTTCTCGTAGGACAGCGCGAGCTGCGGAACGATATTCAGCTTCTCGTCAATGTCGAACAGCTTGTCGCAGAAGGCCGAAAAGACGATGCGGCCGACATAGGTGCGCCCGATCGAAGGATCGAGGATGTCGGGATCCTCGGCGAGCCCGATGCGAAGCGTCGTCTCGGCACGCGCGCTCGCTCCGCACCAGGTCACGAGTGCTGCCATCAGGACCGCCAAGCGCCAAAATCTCATCGCCAACCCCTTATCCGCTACGCCTTCATTCCCTACGAAAGAACCCCGGGCCGCCCCGGGGCTTCCGCCGAATTGAACGCCGCCACCAGCTTTTCCAGTGCCGGTGAGAACCCGCCATCGGACGGCACGATCGCCTCCGCGCCGGGCAGCTCGCCCGTCCGGTGACAGGCTGTTGCATATCCGGTGCCATCTTCGCGCAACTGCGGCACTTCGCTGCGGCAGCGCGCGATCACATAGGGACAGCGGGTATGGAAACGGCAGCCGGAGGGTGGATTGAGCGCGCTCGGTAGCTCGCCCTCCAGCACGATGCGGCTGCGCCTGGCGCGCGGCTTCGGCACCGGGATCGCCGACAGCAGGGCGCGGCTGTAGGGATGGCGCGGGGCGGCGAACAGCGCCTGCGCCTCCGCCGTCTCGACGATGGTGCCGAGATTCATTACGGCGACGCGGTCGGCGATGTGTTTGACGACAGCCAGATCGTGCGAGACGAAGATGTAGGCGAGCTTCAGGCGATCCTGCAGGTCGCGGAGCAAATTCAGGATCTGCGAGCGGATCGAGACATCGAGCGCCGACACCGGCTCGTCGCAGATGATCAGTTTCGGCTCGACCGCGAGCGCGCGGGCAATCGCGATGCGCTGGCGCTGGCCGCCGGAGAATTCGTGGGGATAGCGGCGCGCAAAGCGCGGCTCGAGCCCGACCAGACGCAACAGCTCATCGACCCGCTCGCGGCGGCCCGCCGGCGGGACAAGATTGTGCAGCGCCAGCGGCTCGGTCAGGATCTGGCTCACCGTCATGCGCGGGTTGAGCGAGGCGTAGGGGTCCTGGAAGATCAGCTGCGCGTCGCGGCGAAACGCCCGCAGCTGCTCGGCATTGAGCGCGCCGAGGTCGCGGCCTTCGAAGGTGACGCGGCCAGCGTCCGGCTCGATCAGCCGCAGCACCAGCCGGCTGACGGTCGATTTGCCGCAGCCGGATTCGCCGACCAGCGCCAGCGTCTTGCCGGCCTCGACCGTGAAGCTGACGCCGTCGACCGCCTTCACGTGAGCAGTCGGCCGGCCGAACACCGAGCGTTCGGCGACGAAATGCTTCACCAGCCCTTCGACCTCGAGCAGCGCAGTCATGATACCAGCCGCTCCAGCGGCGCGCGGAGGCAGCGCGAGGCATGGGTCGCGCTCAGCAACGCGAGCGGCGGCGGCGACCGGGTGCAGGCATCTTCCACGAACGGGCAGCGCGCGGCAAAGCGGCATCCCGCCGGCGGATTCGCCATGTTCGGCACCATGCCCTCGATGGTGGCGAGATGGCTGGTGCGGCGGTCAAGCCGCGGGATCGAGCCGAGCAGGCCGACCGTATAGGGATGCTGCGGATTGGCAAACAGCTCGTCGACCGGCGCGCGCTCGACGATCTCACCCGCATACATCACCGCGACCTCGTCGCAGACCTCGGCGACGACGCCGAGATCGTGCGTGATCAGGATGATCGCAGCTCCACTCGCGGCCTTCAGCTCGCGCATCAGATCCAGGATCTGCGCCTGCAGCGTCACATCGAGCGCGGTGGTCGGCTCGTCGGCGATCAGGAGCTGCGGATCGCAGGCCAGCGCCATCGCGATCATCACGCGCTGGCGCATGCCGCCGGACAGCTTGTGCGGATATTCGTCGATGCGCTTCTCGGGCGAGGGAATATGCACGCGGCGCAGCAGTTCGATGGTGCGCTCGCGCGCGGCGCGCCGGGAGCCGCCGCGGTGGCGCAAGATCGTCTCGGTGATCTGGTCGCCGATCGTGAAGCTCGGGTTGAGCGAAGTCATCGGCTCCTGGAAGATCATCGCGAGCCGATTGCCGCGCAGGTCGCGCAGCGTCGCGTCCGGCACATCGAGCAGGTCGAAGCCGTCGAAGCGGATCGCGCCGGAGACCGCGGCGGACTGCTTCGGCAACAGCCCCATGATCGCGAGCGAAGTGACGCTCTTGCCGCAGCCGGATTCGCCGACCAGGCCGAGCGTGGCGCCGTTGGCGACGGAAAGGTCGACGCTGTCGACGGCATGCGTGGTGCGGCCGTCGTCGCCGTGGAAGGTGACGCGCAGGCCCTCGATCTCGATCAGCGGGCCGGCGGTCATGCGCGGCTCTTGGTTGCCGCTGCGATGCCGGCCTCGATCCTGGCGCGGTCGCTGATTCCGGCCGGGTTGTCGCGGGTCGGCATGAAGTCCCGGAACGGCACCCAGTGCTCGCGGCTGACCGCTTCGAGCCGCTCCAGCTCGCGCAGGGGATCGGCGTGGTCGTCGACCCGCAGGTCGAGCAACGGCCATTGCTCGGTGCCGTGGATCAGAAGGGCCGCCGATTGCTTGCCGCGCTTGTCACCGCCGGCCGCCTCGCCGGCGAACATCGCCTTGATCAGCCGCTCCGCGAACGGCAGCTTCTCGTTTGCGGCATAGACGCGCGCGGTCTCGTCCAGCACGGCGGGCCCGGCCAGCATGTTGCCGGCGATCGAGAAGCCGTCGCCGGCGATATGGCCGAACCAGTCGATGCAATCCTTGCCGGAATGCGCAGCGATCCGGCCCTTGCTGTCCATGATATGCACCTGTCGGCTCTCGCGGCCGCCGTCGGACGCGAGCAGCGCAGCGATTGCCTCATGCGGGCTGTTGCGGTCGCGCAGCAGCGCGAGGCCGTCGATGCCGTAATAGGGATTGACCAGCGCCTGCGTCGCAATGGCGCCGATGCCAGGTGCAATATGCGGCACGAGGGCGCCGACCGCGAAAAACCGTGTCGCGACTGCGATGCCGAGCTGGCCGGTGGCGCTGTCGCGGGCGATGATCGACCAGGTCATCCGAAACCTCTAGCGGCCCGCGGCGTAACCCTGCATGCCGCGCGGGTTGGCGGCGGCGCGGCGGCGGGGGCCGACCTTCGAGGCCGCGGTGAGGCGGCCTTCCGACCAATCCGGGCCAATCTCCACCACATGGCCGCGGCGCTTCAATTCGTCGATGGTCGGTTTCGGCACGCGATTTTCCAGCACCAGTACGCCGGGACGCGAAGTGCGCGGCCAGAACGAGATCGGGAAATGCTCGGAATGCCAGGCCGGCGCGTCGATCGCCTCCTGCAAATTCAGCCTGGCATGGACATGGCGCAGGAAGAACTGCGTGATCCACTGGTCCTGCTGGTCGCCGCCCGGCGAGCCCCAGGACAGATACGGCTCGCCGTCGCGCAGCGCCATGGTCGGCGACAGCGTGGTGCGTGGTCGCTTGCCCGGCGCCAGCGAGGCCGGGTGGTTTTCTTCCAGCCAGAACATCTGGGCGCGGCTGCCGAGGCAGAAGCCGATCTCGGGAATCACCGGCGAGGATTGCAGCCAGCCGCCGGACGGCGTCGCCGAGATCATGTTGCCGGCCTTGTCGATGATGTCGAAATGCACGGTGTCACCGCGCACCTCGCCGAACCGGCCGACGGTCGGTTCGCCCGCGCCCATGGCGCCGACCGCTTCGCGATGTCCTTCGGCGTGTCGCAGCTTCACGACGCCGCCGAAACCTGTGACCGAGCCGGGGCGGAAGTCGAGCGACGCCTTGTCCTTCGAGATCAGCTTGCGCCGTTCGTTGTTGTAGGCATCGGACAGCAGCGTTTCGATCGGGATGTCGGCGAACTTGGGATCGCCGTAGAACGTCTCGCGATCGGCATAGGCAAGCTTGGCGGCTTCGATCTGCAAATGGATGAAGTCGGGGCCTGCTGGATCGAGCCCGTCGAGCTCAAACCCCTTCAGCAGCGCGAGTTGCTGCAGCATCACCGGACCCTGGCTCCAGACGCCGCATTTCTGCACGGTGTAGCGGCCGTAATCGTAGGTCAGCGGCGCCTCGATGGTCGGCTGCCAGCGCGCCATATCATCGGCCGACAGCACGCCGCGATGCGGCGAGCCGGAGACGTCCATCACCTCCTGGGTGCGGCAGAACCTGTCGATCGCCTCGGCGACGAAGCCCTTCGACCAGGCCTGCCGCGCGCGCTCGATCTGCGCGACGCGGTCACTGCCGGCGCTCTCCGCCTCGGTCAGGATGCGTGCGTAGGTCTCCGCGAGCTTCTTGTTGGTGAAGAGGGTGCCGGGCTTCGGCACTTCGCCGTTGGGCAGATAGACGTCGGCCGATGTGGACCAGTATTTCCGGAACAGCTGTTCGACGGTCTTGATGGTGGCGGAGGCGCGCTCGACCAGCGGATGGCCGTCGCGGGCATAGGCGATCGCGGGCTCCAGCACGTCGCGCAGCTTCATCGTGCCGTAGTCGCGCAGCAACAGCATCCAGGTTTCGAACGTGCCGGGCACGCAGGCCGCGAGCAGGCCGGTGCCGGGCACCATTTCGAGACCTTCGCTGCGATAATGCGCGATCGTCGCCTTTGCCGGTGCCGGTCCCTGGCCGCAGATCACTTCGGTCTTGCCGCGCTTGACGTCATGCACGATGAGCGGGACGTCGCCGCCGGGGCCGTTCAGATGCGGCTCGACCACCTGCAACGTGAACGCCGCCGCAACGCCGGCGTCGAAGGCGTTGCCGCCTTTTTCCAGCGCCGCCATGCCGACGGCGGTCGCGATCCAGTGGGTCGAGGTGACGACACCGAAGGTGCCTTCGATCTCGGGCCTTGTGGTGAATGGATCGGGATTGACGTTGCTCATGGGGCGGCGCTTCCGGCTGGGTCTCTCAACGGGTCTCTTGGCGCGCGCACTTGATCACAGGCCGGCTGGTATGCCAACCGCTTGGTGGACATGGCCGCTCCCATCCGCGTGATCATGCCGGAACGGCGGCGGCGGGGCTGTTGACGGCGTGGCAGGCGACGCCGTCGATCAGTTCCGGCGCCTTCTCGCGGCAGAGATCGAAGGCGAGGGGACAGCGCGGGTTGAACGCGCAACCCCGCGGCGGATCGATCGGGTTGGGGATCTCGCCCTTGACCGGAATGCGCTGGCGGCCGGACATCGCAAGGTCCGGAACCGCGCCGAGCAGCATCTTGGTGTAGGGCATCCGCGGGTTCTCGAACAATTTCCGGCCCTCGGCGATCTCGACGATGCGGCCGAGATACATCACACCGATCCGGCTCGCCATGTGGCGGACGACAGCCAGATTGTGGCTGATGAAGAGATAGGTCAGGCCGAACTTGTCCTGCAGGTCGCGCATCAGATTGAGGATCTGCGCCTGCACCGAGACGTCGAGCGCCGAGGTCGGCTCGTCGCAGACGATGAACTCGGCTTCCGACGCCAGTGCGCGGGCGATCGCGATGCGCTGGCGCTGGCCGCCGGAAAATTCGTGCGGGAACTTCTGGCCGTCGTCGGGGTGCAGGCCGACCAGCGAGAGCAATTCGCCGACCCGGGCCTTGATGTCGCGCTCGCCCTCGATCAGGTCGAAGGCGCGGATCGGCTCGGCGACGATGGCGGCGACCCGGTAGCGCGGATTGAGGCTCGCATAAGGATCCTGAAAAACCATCTGGATACGCCGGCGCAGCCGGCGGCGCGCCTGGCCCTGCCGCGGATCGGTCATCGAGACGCCGTCGATGATGACCTCGCCCGAGCTCGGCGGCAACAGGCCGACGACCATGCGCGCAACCGTGGTCTTGCCGGAGCCGGATTCGCCGACCAGCGCAAAGGTCTCGCCGCGCTTGATGTCGAAGCTGACGCCGTCGACGGCCTTCAGGAATTCGAGATGGCCGCCCTCGATCACGCGGTTGAGCCACGGCTTGGAGACGTCGAAGACGCGGCGCAGGTTCCTGACCTCGATCAATGTCCCGCTCATGCCGCCGTCTCCTCCGCCGGCTCGAACAGATGGCAGGCGACCGATTGGTCGCCTTGCCGGATCGGCTCGGGGCGCTCGACGCGGCAGCGATCGAAGACGAACGCACAGCGCGGATTGAACGGGCAGCCTTGCGGGATCGCCGACAGCCGCGGCATCGAGCCCGGGATCTGCACCAGGCGCTTGTCCTCGCCGGCGAGCGTTGGGATCGCGCCCATCAGGCCCTTGGCGTAGGGATGCAGCGGGTTGCGCACCACTTCCTGCACCGGGCCGATCTCGGCGATGCGGCCGGAATACATCACCGCGACGCGGTCGCAGGTCTCGGCAATCACGCCCATGTCGTGGGTCACCAGCATCACGGCGGTGCCGTGGTCGCGGCCGAGCCGCTTGATCAGCGCGATGATCTGCGCCTGCACCGAGACGTCGAGCGCGGTGGTCGGCTCGTCGGCGATGATCAGCTCGGGCTCGGCGCAGATCGCAAGCGCGATCACGACGCGCTGGCGCATGCCGCCGGAGAATTCATGCGGATAGCCGTCGATGCGCTTCTCCGGCGCGGGAATCCCGACCTCAGCCAGAAGATCGATGGCGCGCCGGCGCGCAGCGCTTTCGCTCAGGTTGGTGTGGGTGCGAATGGTCTCGATGATCTGGTCGCCGATCCGGTAGAGCGGATTGAGGCTGGTCAGCGGATCCTGGAAGATCATGCCGATCCGCTTGCCCCTGACTCGGCGGATATCTTCCGGCGGAAGATGGTCGATCCGGGTGCCCGACAGCTCGATCTGGCCGCCGGAGATGCGGCCGGGCGGATCGATCAGCCCGATCACCGCAAGCCCGGTGACCGACTTGCCGGCGCCGGACTCGCCGACCACGCCGAGCACCTCGCCCTTGGCGATGTCGAACGACACGCCGTTGATGGCGCGCAATGTGGCGCGGCGGGTGACGAATTCCACCTCGAGATTGCGCACGGAGAGAACAGGCTGGGTCATCGGAGCTTTGGGTTGAGCGCGTCGCGCAGCCAGTCGCCGAGCAGGTTGATGGAGAGGATCAGGCCGGCTAGGGCAATGCCCGGGAAGGCGACGATCCACCATTCGCCGGCGAACAGATAGTTGTTGCCGATCCGGATCAGGGTGCCGAGCGAGGGCATGGTGTCGGGCATGCCGGCGCCGAGGAACGACAGCGTCGCCTCGGTGATGATCGCAAGCGCGAGGTTGATGGTGGCGATGACCAGGATCGGGCCCATCGTGTTCGGCAGCACGTGCCGCAGCATGATCTTCGGTGCCGGCAGGCCTATCAGCTGCGCCGCCGCCACGTAATCCTTGTTCTTCTCGACCATCACCGAGCCGCGCACGGTGCGGGCATATTGCACCCAGAAACTGAGGCCGATCGCGATGATCAGCACGCCGAACGTGCTCATCTCGTCGAGCCGGTTGCCGAGCAGCGATTTGGCGACACCGTTGACCAGCAGCGCGATCAGGATCGCCGGGAAGGTGAGCTGGACGTCGGCGATCCGCATGATCACGCTGTCGACCACGCCGCCGAAATAACCCGCGACCAGCCCGAGGGCGATCCCGAGCGCACCGGCGAACACCACGCCGGCAACGCCGACCGCAAGCGAGATGCGCAGGCCGTAGAGGATCGCCGAGAGCACGTCGCGGCCCTGCTCGTCGGTGCCGAGCAGGAACGGGCTCTGGCCGTCGGCGGTCCAGAGCGGTGCGATCCGCGAGTTGATCAGCTGCAGTTGGGCCGGATCGAACGGATTCTGCACCGCAAGCCACGACGCAAAGATCGCCAGCAGGAAGAACAACAGTGTGATCACGGCGGCGACCATCGTCAGCCGGGAGCGGCGGAACGAATAGACGATGTCGCTGTCGAGCGCGCGCCTGAACCAGCCGGCAGACGTCTGCGGGTGAGCTTCGGAGCGATGGGGGACAACGGCGTCGGACATCGGTCAGCCCCTCACGTCGCGCGGCCGACGGTCGAGCGCAAGCGCGGATCGACCACGGTGTAGAGGATGTCGACCACCAGATTGATGGTGACGAAGATCAGCGAGACCATCAACAGATACGCGGCCATGATCGGGATATCGACGTTTTGCACGGCCTGCACGAACAGAAGTCCCATGCCCGGCCATTGGAACACGGTTTCGGTGATGATCGAGAAAGCAATAACCGAGCCAAACTGCAGGCCGGCGACCGTGATCACCGGAACCAGGGTGTTCTTCAGCGCATGGCCGAAATGGATCGCACGCGTGGTCAGCCCGCGGGCACGGGCGAAGCGGATATAGTCGGTTCGCAGCACTTCCAGCATTTCGGCGCGCACCAGCCGCATGATCAGGGTCATCTGGAACAGTCCGAGCGTGATCGCCGGCATGATCAGCGCCTTCAGGCCGGAGGCGGTGAGCAGCCCGGTCGACCACCAGCCGAGCTTCACCACCTCGCCGCGGCCGAAGGAGGGAAGCCAGCCCAGCGTCACCGCGAACAGATAGATCAGGAGGATGCCGATCAGGAAGGTCGGCAACGAAATGCCGATCAGCGATACTGCCTGGAATAATTTGGCGAGCACGGTGTCACGGCGCAGCGCCGAATAGACCCCCATCAGGATGCCGGCGATCATGGCGAACAGCGTCGCGCAGATCGCAAGCTCCAGCGTCGCCGGCAGCCGCTCGGCCAGCAGCGAGGACACCGGCAGACGGAACTGGTAGGACACGCCGAACTTGAACTGCAGCGCATTGATGAAGTAGCGGCCGAACTGCACCAGCACGGGATCGTCCAGGCCGAGCGAGCGCCGGATCTCAGCGCGCTGCGCGGCCGAGGTGTCGATCGAGACGATCTGGCTCACCGGATCGCCGGCGAAGCGGAACATCGCGAACGCAATGACGCCGACGGCGAGCATCACGCCGATCGCCTGCAGCACGCGGCGAAGAGTGAAAGCGAGCATCTCTACCTTTCACTGCTTTTGACATCCGGCGCGCGCGGCTTTGCGCGGCCGAAAACCGAGAGGTCCCGGAAGCCTGCGCTTCCGGGACCCAATTCGCTGCAACCACTATTCACCTTGCTTGGTCGCCCAGTACAGCAGCACCTGGTTGTCCGCGCGCTGGGTCAATTTGACCTTTTTCGACACGCCCCACACCAGCGGTTGCTGATGCAGCGGAATGTAGCCGTAGTCCTTGATGACGATTTCGTAGGCTTGCTTGATCAACTGGTCGCGCTTGGCCGTGTCGCTCTCGACCAGGACCTTGTCGGTGAGCGCGTCGACTTCCTTGTTGCAATAGCCGCCGAGATTGGCCTCGCCCCGGGTCGAATCCTTCGGATCGTCGCGGCAGCCGAGGATGTCGTGCAGCACGTTGTGCGAGTCTGACGTCGCGGGCGTCCAGCCCAGCATGAAGAACGAGGTCTGGTAACCGCCGGGCTTCAGCACCTTGCCGAAATACTGCGCCTTCGGCTGCGCCAGCAGGTTCACCTTGACGCCGATGCGGGCCAGCATGCCGACCACCGCCTGGCAGATCGCGGCGTCGTTGACGTAGCGGTCGTTCGGGCAATCCATCGTGACTTCGAAGCCGTTCGGATAGCCGGCCTCCGCCAGCAGCTTCTTGGCGCCTTCCGGATCGAGCTTCGGCCGGGTGAACTCCTTCGACAGCGGATAGAGCTCGGGCGCGATCATCAGGGTCGAGGGCGTCGACATGCCGCGCATCACGCGGGTCTTGATCAGGTCGACGTCGATCGCCTTGTAGAAGGCTTCGCGGACCTTGATGTCCTTGAACGGATTCTTGCCCTTGACGTTGGAATACAGCAGCTCGTCGCGCGCCATGTCCATGCCGATGAAGATGGTGCGGATCTCCGGCGCGGTCATGACGGTGGCGACGCCGCTGGAATTGACGCGCTGGATGTCCTGCAGCGGAACCGGTTCGATGACATCGACCTCGCCCGAGAGCAGCGCGGCGACGCGGGTGGCGTCGGAGCCGATCGGGGTGAAGATGATCTCCTTGAGATTATGCTCGGGCTTGCGCCAATAGCCGGCAAACGCCTTGAACACGGTCTTCACGCCGGGCTGGTGGCTCTCGATCGTGAAGGGGCCGGTGCCGTTCTCGTGCAGCGCCGCGTAGCTCGGCGTGGTCGCGGAGGCCGGCGTCGGTGCGACCGAGTTGTTCTCCTCGCACCACTTCTTGTCCATGATGTACCAGCTATCCCATTGCGAGGTCAGGATGGGATTGGGCGAGTCCAGCGTCACGTCGACCGTGTAATCGTCGACCTTGGTGAACTTGGCGTCGGCCGGCACGTTGCTGAGGAAGTTGGAGCCCTTGGCGCGGACGCGATCGGCGGAGAACAGCACGTCGTCGGCGGTGAAGGGGTCGCCATTGTGGAATTTCACGCCCTTGCGCAGATGGAAGCGCCATTTGGTCGGGCTCAGCGTTTCCCAGCTTTCGGCCAGCGCCGGGATGATCTTGAGGTCCTTGTCGCGCGCGGTGAGGCCTTCGTAGACGTGCGCGTGGTGCGCGATCGTCGTGGTTTCCTTCAGCGTGTACGGATCCAGCGACTTTAGCTCGCCCTGATTGGCATATTTCAGCGTCTGGGCCGATGCCGGCAAGGCAAAGGCGACGAGCGCGACGGCAGCCGCCGCAAACGAACTCCAACGTACCGACATGTGATCCCGCGTCCCCGTTTTTGTCCGCCGGCTGCTTTGTCCGGCTGGTATTATTGATGCATGTTGCCAGAGTTTACCGGCTGCGCAAGCGCGATTTCCCAAAGGGTTAATCACCTTGCGCGGGTGCAGCGCAATGAATGCGATATGAGAGTAGGCGGTTGGTGCGCTCGCGTGACATTCGACTTTCGGAGTGCCGCTTGCCGGCAGCCGGAGCGATCGCCGGCGAGGCCGGTTGATGCCGATCGCGCCAATCGGTTCGGAGCGGTCGCTCCAAACGGTTTGGAGCCGTCGTTTCCAAACGGTTTGGTTGACCATAACGGATGATTGAGGCCGACCAGACATCGGGGCAGGTACGGCTCGCTTGCGTGACCGGCCCCGTCCCGGCGATACTGCGGCGAGCCAGGCGCATTTGAGGAGGCGGATATGAAGGTCAACGTCGAGATAGATTGTACGCCCCTTGAAGCGCGGCAGTTCTTCGGCCTGCCGGACGTGGCGCCGATGCAGAACGCGGTGATGGACCGGCTGCAGCAGCAGATGCTGTCGAACATCGAGAAGGTTTCGCCGGAAGCGTTGATGCAAAGCTGGTTCACCTTCGATCCCAAGCTCGCCGAGCGCTTCCAGGACATGTTTGTGACGATGGCCGGTCTCGGCGGCATGGGCAAGAAGGACAAGAAATAGTGGCGGCCGCGAAAGGGAGCGCCGATAGGACCGAACGCCGATTGCGCCCGCCCAGCCTGTTTCTGATGCTGGCGGAAGCGCGCGGCGTGC
Source organism: Bradyrhizobium sp. C9 (assembly GCF_002532045.1). Lineage (GTDB taxonomy): Bacteria > Pseudomonadota > Alphaproteobacteria > Rhizobiales > Xanthobacteraceae > Bradyrhizobium. Next base: position 613,968 of record NZ_NWTG01000001.1, read on the forward strand.
TCGAGCTGAATTCGAGCCTGCTGCTGTCGCCGCTGCTGATGCAGGCCCCGAAGGGTGACGGTCATCCAGTGCTGGCGCTGCCCGGCTTCCTCGCCAGCGACCTGTCGATGGCGCCGATGCGGCGCTATCTGAAGCAGCTCGGCTATGACGCTTACGCCTGGAACATGGGCCGCAATTTCGGCGGGATCTCCAGCAGGCGGGCTGCGCTGCGCGACCTGCTGAAGCGGGTCCATGAAGCGTCGGGGCGCAAGGTTTCGATCATCGGCTGGAGCCTCGGCGGCGTCTATGCGCGCGACCTGGCGTCGCAGATGCCGGAGCTCGTGCGTTCCATCGTCACGCTCGGCAGCCCGTTCGCCGACGACATCCGCGCCACCAACGCGACCCGGCTGTACGAGCTGCTGTCCGGCGAGGGGGTGGACGATATTCCCGAGATTCGCGCGGCGATCGCCGGCGACATGCCGGTGCCGGCAACCTCGATCTATTCCCGCACCGACGGCATCGTGAACTGGCGGACCTCGCGGGTGCGGCCGTCGGTAACCGCCGAGAACATCGAGGTGCATTTCGCCAGCCATCTCGGCCTCGGCGTCAACCCCGCAGCTTTGTGGGCGATCGCGGACCGGCTGGCACAGCCGGAAGGGGAGTTCCGGCATTTTGACCGCTCGGGCCCCTTTGCCATTGCCTATGGGCCGGCAGAACAGGCACTATCCTGACCGAACGACGAGAAGCGCCGCCAAGGCGCCCGCGTGAGTTGGCTCTCGGGAGGAAATCATGAGCGACGCCAAGAAGCTGTCCTCGCTGGACGCATCGTTTCTGTATCTGGAAACGCCGGAAATGCCGATGCATGTCGGCAGCATGGCGATCTTCCGGCTGCCCGACGGCTACAAGGGCGACTTCTTCGAGGAGTTCAAGGCGATGATCGCCTCGCGGCTGCACGTCGCGCCGATCCTCAAGGCGCGCCTGCAGAAGGCGCCGCTCGACATCGATCACCCCTCCTGGGTCGAGGACGACCAGTTCGACATCGACCGCCACATCTTCCGCGCCAGCCTGCCTGCGCCGCACGACCGCGCGACGCTGGAGCGCATCGTCGGCTGGATGCACGCCAAGCTGTTGAACCGCGCCCGCCCGCTCTGGGAGTTCTACGTCTTCGAGGGCATGAAGGACAACGAGATCGGGCTCTATTCCAAGATGCACCACGCCTGCATCGACGGCGGCGCCGGTGCGGCGCTGACCAGCATGATCTACGACCTGACGCCGGTGCCGCGGCAGATCGAGCCGCCGAGCGCGAAAAAGATCGCGCAGGAGCCGCGCGACATCGCGGCCAATCTGATCGACGCCTATCAGCAGCTCTGGACCCAGCCGTTCGAGGCGGCAGCCGCCGCGCAGAAGAGCCTGGAGCTGCCGCGCTCCGGCAAGAGCGACCTCGGCTCGATCCTGTTCGACAACGCCATGTTCCAGATCGAGAGCGCGGTGAAATTCGCAGGCTCCATGCCGACCGTGCTCAAGAGCCTGTCCGACGTCGTCGCCAAGGTCGCCGATCCGAGGTCGCGCGAGAGCCTGCAGGCGATGTCCTCGCCGCCGACCATCCTCAACAAGGCGATCTCGTCGGAGCGCAGCTTTGCCGGCACCTCGATCTCGCTGTCGCGCGCCAAGGCGCTGGCGAAAGCATCGGGCGGCAAGCTCAACGACGTCGTGCTGGCGCTCGCTTCGGGCGTGGTGCGGCGCTATCTGATCAGCCAGGGCGCGCTGCCGAACAAGTCGCTGACGGCCGGCGTGCCGATCTCGCTGCGCGAGGAGGGCAACGCCGAATCCAACAACCAGGTGTTCGGCATGATCTGCTCGATCGCGACCGACGTCGAGGATCCGAAGAAGCGGCTGGAAACCATCATCGCGCAGTCCACCAAGTCCAAGGAGATGTCGCATCCGCTGCGCGCCCTGGTGCCGCAGGTCTCCAACATCTCGCTGCTGGGGGCGCCGATCGTGGTCCAGGTCTTGGCGTTGCTCTACAGCCGCTCCGATCTCTCCAACGTGCTGCCGCCTGCGATCAACATCACGGTGTCGAACGTGCCGGGGCCGCGGCAGACGCTGTACGCGGCCGGCGCGGAGCTGCTGCACATCTTCCCGGTTTCGATCTCGACCCACGGCGTGGCGCTCAACATCACCGTGCAGAGCTACCGCGATCAACTCGATTTCGGCTTCATCGTCGGCGCCAACATCATTCCGCACGTGCAGGTGATGTGCGACATGCTGCCGCTCGAATTCGATGCACTCGAGGCGGCGTTCGCGCCCCCGCCTGCCGACATCAAGGGCGCGGCCGAATAGGAATTCCTGCAATGATCGACATGCCACCGCTGCAGTTCGCCGAGACGAACGGCATTCGCATGGGGTTTTACGAAGCAGGCCCCAAGACCGACACGCCGCCCGTGGTGCTGTGCCACGGCTGGCCCGAACTGGCGTTCTCCTGGCGCCACCAGATCAAGGCGCTGAGCGAGGCCGGCATCCGGGTGATTGCGCCGGACCAGCGCGGCTATGGCGCGACCGACCGGCCGGAGCCGGTCGAGGCCTACGACATGGAGCACCTGACCGGCGACCTGGTCGGCCTGCTTGACCATCTCAAGATCGACAAGGCGATCTTCGTCGGTCACGACTGGGGCGGCTTCGTCGTCTGGCAGATGCCGCTCAGGCATCATCAGCGGGTCGCCGGTGTCGTCGGCGTCAACACGCCGCATTTGAACCGCGCGCCGATGGACCCGATCGCGCTCTTCCGCCAGCGTTTCGGCGACCAGATGTACATCGTCCAGTTCCAGGATCCGGCGCGCGAGCCCGACCGGATCTTCGGCAGCCGCGTCGAGCAGACCTTCGATGCATTCATGCGCAAGCCGGCGGCCCGCCCGCCGGGCGCGCCGGAGGAACAGCCGATCGCCGGCGTCGGCGCCTCGCCGCGGCTCAACCTGGCGTTCCCGCAGATGATCGCCAACTACGACGCCAAGCACGATCCGCGGACGCCGATCCTGTCGGCCGAGGAGAAGAAGGTGTTCGTCGACACCTTCACCAGGACCGGCTTCACCGGCGGCATCAACTGGTATCGCAACTTCACCCGCAACTGGGAACGGTCGGCGGGACTCGACCATCACGTGCGGGTGCCGTCGCTGATGATCATGGCCGAGAACGACGCGGTGCTTCCGCCCTCGGCCGCCGACGGCATGGAGAAGCTGGTGCCGGACCTCGAAAAATATCTGGTCCATGACAGCGGCCACTGGACGCAGCAGGAAAAGCCGGACGAGGTCAGCTCCAAGCTGATCGAGTGGCGTAAGCGAAAATTCGGATAGTGGTCATCCTGAGGTGCGCGCCGGCTTCGGCGCGCCTCGAAGGATGAGAGGGACTGAAGCAAACGGCCATCCTTCGAGACGCGCGCGGTGCGCGCTCCTCGAGCAATAACGGCAAAGCCGTTATGCAGGGATGACGGCGCGTAGTGAGGGGGCAATCTCGACATGGCATCCGGCAACAGACTGAGTCCGATCCCGCATCCGCCGACGAAGCCGGTGGTCGGCAACATGCTGTCGCTGGATTCGAACGCGCCGGTGCAGCATCTCGTCAAGCTCTCCAAGGAGCTCGGGCCGATCTTCTGGCTCGACATGATGGGCGCGCCGATCGTGATCGTCTCCGGTCACGATCTGGTCGACGAGCTCTCCGACGAGAAGCGCTTCGACAAGGCGGTGCGCGGCTCGCTGCGCCGGGTGCGCGCGGTCGGCGGCGACGGGCTGTTCACCGCCGACACCAAGGAGCCGAACTGGAGCAAGGCGCACAACATCCTGATGCAGCCGTTCGGCAACCGCGCCATGCAGTCGTATCACCCGAGCATGGTCGATATCGCCGAGCAGCTGGTCAAGAAATGGGAGCGCCTCAACGCCGACGAGGAGATCGAGGTCGTCCACGACATGACGGCGCTGACCCTCGACACCATCGGACTGTGCGGCTTCGACTATCGCTTCAATTCGTTCTATCGCCGCGACTACCACCCCTTCGTGGAATCGCTGGTGCGCTCGCTCGAAACCATCATGATGACCCGCGGCCTGCCGCTCGAAGGCCTGTGGATGCAGAAGCGGCGCAAGACGCTCGCCGACGACGTCGCCTTCATGAACAAGATGGTCGACGAGATCATCGCCGAGCGCCGCGGCAACACCGCCGCGACCGACGACAAGAAGGACATGCTGGCCGCGATGATGACCGGCGTCGACCGCGCCACCGGCGAGCAGCTCGACGACGTCAACATCCGCTACCAGATCAACACGTTTTTGATCGCCGGCCACGAGACCACCAGCGGCCTGCTGTCGTGCACGATCTATGCGCTGTTGAAGCATCCCGAGGTGCTGAAGAAGGCCTATGAGGAGGTCGACCGCGTCCTTGGTCCCGACCTCGATGCGCGGCCGACCTATCAGCAGGTGACGCAGCTCACCTACATCACCCAGTGCCTGAAGGAGGCGCTGCGGCTATGGCCGCCGGCGCCGGCCTACGGCATCGCGCCGCTCAACGACGAGACGATCGGCGGTAAGTACAAGCTGAAGAAGAACACCTTCATCACCATCCTGGTGATGGCGCTGCATCGCGATCCCTCGGTCTGGGGCCCGAACCCCGATGCGTTCGATCCCGAGAATTTCAGCCGCGAGGCGGAGGCCAAGCGGCCGATCAACGCCTGGAAGCCGTTCGGCAACGGCCAGCGCGCCTGCATCGGCCGCGGCTTTGCCATGCACGAGGCGGCGCTCGCGATCGGGATGATCCTGCAGCGCTTCAAGCTGCTCGACGCGCATCGCTACCAGATGCATCTGAAGGAGACGCTGACGGTCAAGCCCGACGGCTTCAGGATCAAGGTGCGGCCGCGCGACGACAGGGATCGTGGCGCGTTCGCCGGCAGCACCGGCGCGGTTGCGGCAGCGCCGAAGGCACCGCGCGCGCCGACCACGCGTCCCGGCCACAACACGCCGATGCTGGTGCTCTACGGCTCCAACCTCGGCTCGGCCGAGGAGTTGGCGACCCGGATGGCCGATCTGTCGGAGATCAATGGTTTTGCCACACGACTTGGCCCGCTGGACGATTATGTCGGCAAGCTACCGGAGGAGGGCGGCGTCCTGATCATCTGCGCGTCCTATAACGGCGCGGCACCGGACAATGCGACGCAGTTCGTCAAATGGCTTGAGACCGACCTGCCGAAGGATGCCTTCGCCAAGGTGCGTTATGCGGTGTTCGGCTGCGGCAACAGCGATTGGGCCGCGACCTACCAGTCGGTACCGCGCTTCATCGACGAGCAGCTGACCAAGCATGGCGCCCGCGCCGTCTATCCGCGCGGCGAGGGCGATGCGCGCAGCGATCTCGACGGTCAGTTCCAGAAATGGTTCCCGGAGGCCGCGAAGGTCGCGACCAAGGAATTCGGCATCGACTGGAATTTCACCCGCACCGCCGAGGACGAACCGCTCTATGCGATCGAGCCGGTGGCGCAGGGCGCGGTCAACACCATCGTGACGCAGGGCGGCGCGGTGCCGATGAAGGTGCTCGCCAACAACGAGCTGCAGAACAAGGAAGGTGCCCATCCGTCGGAGCGCTCGACCCGGCATATCGAGGTCGAGCTGCCGGCCAATCTGAAGTATCGCGTCGGCGATCATCTCAGCGTGGTGCCGCGCAACGATCCGACCCTGGTCGATTCCGTGGCGCGTCGGTTCGGCTTCCTGCCGGCCGACCAGATCCGCCTGCAGGTCTCCGAAGGCCGCCGCGCGCAGCTACCGGTCGGCAACGCCGTCTCGGTCGGGCGGCTGCTCACCGAGTTCGTCGAGCTGCAACAGGTCGCGACCCGCAAGCAGATCCAGATCATGGCCGAGCACACCCGCTGCCCGGTTACCAAGCCGAAGCTGATGGCCTATGTCGGCGACGACGATGCCGCGGCCGAGCGCTATCGCATCGAGGTGCTGGCGAAGCGCAAATCGGTGTTCGACCTGCTCGAGGAATATCCGGCCTGCGAGCTGCCGTTCCACCTCTACCTCGAAATGCTGTCGCTGCTGGCGCCGCGCTATTACTCGATCTCGTCGTCTCCGGCGGGCGGGCCTCAGCGCTGCAGCGTCACCGTCGGGGTGGTGGAAGCGCCTGCGAGCTCGGGCCGCGGCATCTACAAGGGGATCTGCTCGAACTATCTGGCGCGCCGCCGCGCCGGCGACACCGTCCACGCCACGATCAAGGAGACCAAGGCCGGCTTCCGCCTGCCTGACGACAACGCCGTGCCGATCATCATGATCGGACCGGGCACGGGCTTAGCCCCATTCCGTGGCTTCCTGCAGGAGCGCGCCGCGCGCAAGGCAAAGGGCGCGACGCTGGGGCCTGCGATGCTGTTCTTCGGCTGCCGCCATCCGGAGCAGGACTTCATCTATGCGGATGAGCTGAAGGCGTTTGCCGCCGATGGCGTCAGCGAGCTCTACACCGCCTTTTCGCGCGCCGACGGGCCGAAGACCTATGTGCAGCATCTCGTTGCCACGCAGAAGGATCGCGTCTGGGAGCTGATCCAGAAAGGCGCGATCGTCTATGTTTGCGGCGACGGCGGCAAGATGGAGCCCGACGTCAAGGCGACGTTGATGTCGATCTATCGCGAGCGCACTGGAGCCGACGCCGACGCGGCCGCGCGCTGGATCGAGGAGATGGGCACCAGGAACCGCTACGTGCTCGACGTCTGGGCCGGAGGGTAGGTTTGATCCGGGCTACGCAAACGCGTGGGCCATGTTACAAGCTGCCGCATGATTCCCTGGGAAAAGATCGATACCGCGCGCATTCCCGGCACCGAAGGTGAATTGCGCCTGATGCGGCGCGGCCGCGAGTTCTCGATCATGCTCGGCACCAACGAGTTGATGAACAGCCGCCTGTCGGGCTCGGAAGCCGCGCTGGCGACGCTTGCCGCGAAGAAGATCGGGAACGTCGCAAAGCCGCATTTTCTGATCGGCGGCCTCGGCATGGGCTTTACGCTGCGCGCCGCGCTTGCCGTGCTTGGAGCCGAGGCGGAAATCACAGTAGCCGAGCTGGTGCCGGCAGTGGTCGCCTGGGCGCGAGGCCCGATGGCGGAGATTTTTGGCGACAGCCTGAGCGATCCGCGCGTCAGCATCCTGGAGGTGGATGTCGCCGATGTGATCGAGCGCAATCCGCGCACCTACGATGCCATCCTCCTCGACGTCGATAACGGCCCGGAAGGCCTGACCCGCAAGGCCAACGACGCGCTGTATGACATCTCCGGACTGAAGATCGCGCACACGGCGTTGCGGCGCGGCGGCGTGCTCGCCGTCTGGTCGTCCGGTCCGAACGCCAAGTTCCCGAAATCGCTGTCCCGGGCCGGGTTCGCGGTCAACGAGATCGCCGTCCGCGCCACCGGCCGTGGCCGCGGCGTGCGCCACGTGATCTGGATCGCGGTCAAGGAGTAGCAGGCGCCGCTATTGCGACGCAACAAGACCGCCGGGACCCCTCCGGTTCGATGTATTGAAAATCGAGAGCCGTTGGGTTTCACTCGCCGGCACCGAAGCCTCTAGCCCTTGGTCTGTCGGATGCAGGCGACGTCGAATTTTGGGGTGCAGGAGACGCACGGAATCCTGGACCGTTTTCAGGCCGAATTCCGCGGTTCGAGCGAAGGGCTCGGCTGGTCGTCGGCCTATGCCTCGGTCCAGCGCGAGCGGCCGTTTGACGGGCACTTTCACGCGCTGTCCGACAATCTGATGGTGCTGCACCGGGGTGGCCCGGTCGAGATCACCTATGTGATGGACGGCAAGTCGGTTGCGCGGCAAATCCCGCGCGGCGGGGTGTTCTTCCTGCCGGCCGGGCACGCCTGCAACGTGGTGCTGCGCGAGGCGTTGGAATCCACCCACATCTATCTGCGCGCGGACCTGTTCGCAGGCCGCGACGGAGCCCCAAGCCTGATCGGCGGGCTCGCGCCGATGCTCGGCGACCAGGATTCCGTGCTCGAGCATCTCGCAGCGGCGATCGGCGACACCATCACCGGCGGCCTGCCGGCCTCGTCGCTGTTCATCGATCCGATCGCGCAGGCGATCGCCAACCGCTTCGTCGCAATCAATTTCCACAAGCCGAGCGTGGAGGCCGGCAAGCATCCGAATCTGCTGAGCGTCAGGCAGATGGCCCGGATCCGCGAATTCGTCGACGCCAATCTCGATACCGATATCCGGCTCGACCAGCTGGCGGAGCTCTGCGGCCGCAGCACCGAATATTTCGTGCGCCTGTTCAAGGCGACCAGCGGCATCTCGCCCTACCAATACGTGCTCAATCTGCGCATCGAGCGCGCGCGGGCGCTGCTCGCCGACGAGACGCAGAGTCTCGCCGACATCGCGCTGGCCTGCGGCTTCTCCCATCAGGAGCATTTTACGCGCATGTTCCGCCGCTTCACCGGCGTGACGCCGGGGCGCTACCGCCGCAGCCACTAGGCCCTCGGCGATTCGGACGGGCGAAGGCGCCAGCCCAGGCCTGCGGATGATTTTTCCGGTTTCGTGCAGATTTTCTCCGGTTTCGTGCAGGCCCGCCGGGGCCGCCCGCCGCTAGCTTTCTCCCAACAAAGACGAAATTGCCGGTTCGCCGGCTTGGGAGAAATGCCATGAGCGTCGCGATTCCCGATGCCGTACCCCCGCCGGTCGTGGCGGCCGGAGATGCCGGCAGCGGCACATTTGCGTATTGCTCGCAGCAATATCGCGTGGTGTTCGGCGCCGGCACCTCGGCGCGGCTTGGCGAGGAGGCAGAGCGGCTTGGCATCAAGCGGGCGCTGGTGCTGACCACGCCTGAGCAGCAGGACCTCGGACGCCGGCTCGGCAGAGGCCTCGGCGACCGGCTCGCGGGGCTGTTTGCCGGCGCACGGATGCATACGCCGGTCGAGGTCACCAACGAGGCGCTTGGCATCGTCGAGTCCCGCGACATCGACGGGCTGGTCGCGATCGGCGGCGGCTCGACGGTCGGGCTCGGCAAGGCGCTGTCGCTGCGCACCGGGCTGCCGCATATCGCTGTCCCGACCACCTATGCCGGCTCGGAGATGACGCCGATCCTCGGCGAGACCAGCAACGGCATCAAGACCACGCAGCATTCCCAGGACCTGGTGCCGGATGCCGTCATCTACGACGTCGATCTCACCGTCAGCCTGCCGCCGCACATCTCCGCCGCCAGCGGCATGAATGCGATCGCCCACGCCGTCGAGGCGCTTTATGCGCCCGACGCCAATCCGCTGACCTCGCTGATGGCGGAGGAGGGCATCGCCGCGCTGGCCCGCGCGTTGCCGCGCATCATGACGGCGCCGGCCGATCCCGGCGCTCGCCGCGACGCGCTCTATGGCGCCTGGCTGTGCGGCGTCTGCCTCGGCGCGGTCGGGATGTCGCTGCACCACAAGCTCTGCCACGTGCTGGGCGGCATGTTCAACCTGCCGCACGCGGAGACCCACGCGATCGTGCTGCCCCACGCCGCCGCCTACAACGCCGCCGCGGCGCCGGAGGCGATGGCCCGCGTCGCGCGCGCAGTGCACAGCGCCAATGCACCGCAGGGGCTGTTTGACCTTGCCCGGCAACTCGCGTTGCCGCGCCGGCTCTCCGACATCGGAATGCCCGAAGACGGCATCGCGCGCGCTGCCGAGATGGCGGTGCGCAACCCCTATGCCAATCCAAGACCGGTCGAACGCGCCCGGATCGAGCAACTGATCGCGGCGGCCTGGCGCGGCGACGCGCCCATGCCGCACTGAACCTCACCAGCTCAAGGACAACATGATGGCCAATTTCAACGAGCATGACCTCACCGACGAGGTGATCAGCAGCTTCGCCAACACGCCGAACGCGCGGCTCAAGTTCCTCATCGAGGAGACGGTCAAGTCGCTGCACGATCTGGTGCGCCGCACCGAGCTCACCTTCGAGGAATGGAATCAGGCGATCGAATTCCTGACCCGCACCGGTCAGACCTGCACGCCGCTGCGCCAGGAGTTCATCCTGCTCTCCGACGTGCTCGGCGTTTCGATGTTGGTCGACGCGGTGAATCACCGCGAGCGCGAGCGCGAGGGCGCGACCGAGACCACGGTGCTCGGCCCGTTCTATGTCGGCGAGCACCGCGTCACGCCGCACGGTGCCAACATCTCGGAAGGCATCGACGGCGAAGTGATGTTCGTGCAGAGCCGCGTGACGGATTTGGCCGGAAAACCGCTCGCCGGTGCCGAGATCGACGTCTGGCACGCCGACGACGATGGCTTCTACGATTCGCAGAAGGCGGACTACGCGACGCACGGCCCGTCGTTGCGCGCACGCTTCGTCACCGATGTCGACGGCCGCTTCTCCTTCCGCACCATCCTGCCGTGCAGCTATCCGATCCCGACCGACGGCCCGGTCGGCGATCTCATCACCGCCACGAAACGCCATCCGATGCGGCCGGCGCATGTGCATTTCCTGGTCAAGGCCGAGGGCTATGAGCCGCTGATTACCCACGTCTTCCTCGATGGTGACGAATATCTGCGCAGCGACGTCGTGTTCGGCGTCAAGGACGAACTCATTGCGCGCGTCGAGCCGAAGAGCGAGCCGGCGCTGCCGAACGGCGAGCGCGTCTCCGGCCCGTGGCACCTGATGTCCTACGATTTTCAGATGCGGCCCGGCGCCGGCCTGGTGCCGCAGCCGATGATGTCGGCCGCGGAATGACGATCACAACCAACAAGACGACGGAGGAGACGACCATGACCAGCAAACCGATCGAGACCGACGTCCTTGTCGTCGGCAGTGGCCCGGCCGGCGCGACGGCGGCGGCGCTGCTCGGCATGTACGGCGTCAAGCACATCCTGGTGACGAAATATGGCTGGCTGGCCGATACGCCGCGCGCCCACATCACCAACCAGCGCGCCATGGAGGTGCTGCGCGATCTCGGCCTCGAGGACAAGGCGGTGGCGCAGGCCGTGCCGCAGCATTTGATGGCCAACAACGTATTCTGCGAGAGCCTCGCCGGCGAGGAGTTCGGCCGGCTGTATTCCTGGGGCAACCATCCCTCGCGCAAGGCGGATTACGATCTCGCCAGTCCGGCGCGCATCTGCGACCTGCCGCAGAATTTCCTGGAGCCGATCCTGATCGAGGCCGCCGGCCAGCGCGGCACCTCGCTGTGCTTCAACACCGAGTTCGTCGACCTGGTACAGGATGCCGACGGCGTCACCGCGACGGTGAAGGATCGTCTGTCCGGCGAGACCTATCAGATCCGCGCCAAATACCTGATCGGTGCCGACGGTGGCCGCAGCCGCGTTGCCGAAGTGATCGGACTGCCGATGGAGGGCCAGATGGGCTGCGCTGGCAGCATGAACATCATCGTGCAGGCGGATCTGAGCAAGTACGTCGCGCACCGGCCGAGCGTGCTGTACTGGGTGCTGCAGCCCGGCGCCGAGATCGGCGGCATCGGTGCCGGCCTGATCCGCATGGTGCGGCCATGGAACGAATGGCTGATCATCTGGGGCTACGACATCGAGCAGGGCGAGCGCAAGCTCAGCAATGACGAGGCGATCTCGATCGTGCGCAATCTCGTCGGCGACGAGACGCTCGAGGTCAAGGTGCGTTCGACCTCGACCTGGACCGTGAACGAGATGTATGCCGGCCACTATTCGTCCGGCCGTGTGTTCTGCGTCGGCGACGCCGTTCACCGCCATCCGCCGACCAACGGCCTCGGCTCCAACACCTCGATCCAGGATTCCTTCAACCTGTGCTGGAAGCTCAAGCTGGTGCTCGAGGGCCACGCCGCGCCCTCGCTGCTCGAGACTTATTCCGCTGAGCGCCAGCCGGTCGGCAAGCAGATCGTGACCCGCGCCAACAAGAGCATCGGCGACTTCCCGCCGATCTTCGAGGCGGTGGGCCTCGTCGCCTCGACCGATCCGACTGAGGCGCGCAAGGCGATCGCCGCGCGCAAGGCGCCGACCGCCGAAGGCAAGGCGCGCCGCAAGAAGCTCTATCAGGCCATCGCCAACAAGAGCTACGAGTTCAACTGCCACGGCGTCGAGATGAACCAGCGCTACGGCTCGACCGCCGTGGTGTCCGACGGCACGGCGATGCCGGCCTTCACCCGAGATCACGAGCTCTATTATCAGGCCACCACCTGGCCCGGCGCGCATCTGCCGCATGTCTGGGTCGAGCATCAGGGCGAGCGCAAGTCGACGCTCGATCTCACCGGCAAGGGCCGCTTCACGCTGCTCACCGGAATCGGCGGCGACGGCTGGAAGACCGCCGCGGCCGCGGTCGAGAAGGCCTACGGCCTGCCGGTCGACGTCGTCACCATCGGCCCGCAGGGCTGCGATGCGCTCGATATCTATGCCGACTGGTATCGCCAGAGCGAGATCGACGAGGACGGCTGCGTGCTGGTGCGTCCCGACATGTACGTCGCCTGGCGCGCCAAAGAGGCGGTGGCTGATGCCACCGACGTGCTGCTCGACGTGTTCGGCCGGATCCTCGGCCGCAGCGCGAGCGCGCAGACGAAGTCCGTCGCCGCCGCGTGATGCGGCGCGACGCCGGCAATTCTTTTTCAGAACGAAATGAACGGCAGCCGGCATGCAACCGGCTCGCCACAAGGAGGGGAAAATGAGCAAGGATCAATTGAACGTCATGTCTTTCGATCGCCGCCGCGTGCTCCAGGGTATCGCCGGTGGTCTCGCCGCCGCAGGCAGCACGACGTTGTTTGCGCCGGCAGTGCGCGCAGCCAACAAGCCGATCAAGATCGGCTACGTCTCGCCGAAGAGCGGACCGCTCGCCGCCTTCGCCGAGGCCGATGATTTCGTGCTCGGCGAATTCCGAAAGTTCATCAAGGATGGCGTCAAGGTCGGATCGCAGACCTATCCGGTCGAGGTGGTGACCAAGGACAGCCAGTCGAATCCGAACCGCGCCGCCGAGGTCGCCAAGGAGCTGATCACCCGCGACAATGTCAGCCTGATCGTGGTCGGCGCCACGCCCGAGACCAACAATCCCGTGGCGACGCAGTGCGAGCTCGAGCAGGTGCCGTGCATCTCCACCGTCGCGCCGTGGCAGACCAACTTCATCGGCCGGCAGGCCAATCCGGGCGATCCGAAGAGCTGGAAGCCGTTCGACTACACCTTCCATTATTTCTGGGGGCTCGAGGACGTGATCGGCGTCTTCACCAGCATGTGGAGCCAGGTCGCGACCAACAAGTCGGTCGGCGCGCTGTTTCCGAACGATGCCGACGGCAACGCCTGGGGCGACACCACGATCGGCTTCCCGCCTGTGATGGCCAAGCAGGGCTTCAAGCTCACCGATCCCGGCCGCTTCCAGAATCTCACCGACGATTTCAGCTCGCAGATCGCCGCATTTCGAGGGGCCGATGCCGAGATCATCACCGGCGTCATCATCCCACCCGACTTCACCACGTTCTGGAATCAGGCACGGCAGAAGGGGCTGAAGCCGAAGGTCGTGTCGGTTGCCAAGGCGTTGCTGTTCCCGGCGTCGGTGCAGGCGCTGGGCAAGGGCGGCAACAACATCTCGACCGAGGTGTGGTGGACCCCGACGCATCCCTACAAATCGAGCCTCAGCGGCGTCAGCGCTGCCGATCTCGCCAAGGGATACGAGCAGGCCTCGGGCAAGCAATGGACCCAGCCGATCGGTTTTGTGCATTCGCTGTTCGAGGTCGCCATCGATGCGATCAAGCGCTCGGGTGACCCGGCGGATGGTGCGGCGCTGGCGAAAGCGATCGGCGCCACCAAGCTGGATACCATCGTGGGCCAGGTCGCGTTCGGCTCCAGCGCGGTGCCGCCGTTCGCGGCAAAGAACATCGCCAAGACGCCATTGGTCGGCGGCCAATGGCGGCTGAACGGCGACAAGTACAACATGGTGATCACCGACAACAAGTTGGCGCCGCAGATTCCGCTCGGCGGCGACATGCAGGCGCTGAGCTAACGCGTGCGTTCCAGACAGGTTGGCCATCGGAGATGCGCGGGATCCCGCGCATCTCCTCGAAGCAAACGGACGCGGTGAGCGACCATGCTCGAACTCCATGCCGTCTCGAAGCGGTTCGGCGCCATCGTGGTTACCGACGCGATCGATCTGACACTCGTATCAGGCGAAGCGCTGGGCGTGATCGGGCCGAACGGCGCCGGCAAATCGACGCTGTTCAACCTGATCACCGGACTGCTGCGGCCGGATGCCGGCCGCATCGTGCTCGATGGCGTCGACATCACGGGCCTGTCGCCCGAAGCACGCTGCCGCGCCGGCATCGGGCGCTCGTTCCAGATCCCGCAGCCGTTCGACCACCTCTCGGTGTTCGAGAATCTTGCGGTCGCTGCCCAATTCGGTGGCGGCCTCTCGGAGGCCGATGCGGTCCAGCATTGCGGCCGCATGCTTGAACTGACCGGCGTCGAAGCCAAGGCCAATCGCCTGGCGGGGAGCCTCCCGCTGCTCGATCGCAAGCGGCTCGAACTGGCGCGGGCACTCGCCACCAAGCCGCGCACGCTGCTGCTCGACGAGATCGCAGGCGGTCTCACCGATGCCGAATGCCACGAACTGGTCGAGACCATCCGCACCATCCATGCCGAGGGTGTCGGCATCATCTGGATCGAGCATGTGGTGCACGCGCTGCTCGCGGTGGTGCAGCGGCTGGTGGTGCTGAACTTCGGCAAGATCGTCGCGCAAGGCGTGCCATCAGAGGTGATGCGCTCGCGCGAGGTCGAGACCATCTACATGGGAGTGCCGGCATGACCGCGCTGCTCAATGTCACGGCGCTCGATGCGTTCTACGGCGACTTCCAGGCGCTGTTCGGCATCGATTTCGAATTGGCGGAGGGCGAGGCGATCGCGGTGATCGGCGCCAACGGCGCCGGCAAATCGACCATGCTGAAGTCGCTGGCCGGGCTCGTGAAGAACCGTTCCGATGCGATCCGCCTCGGCGGGCGGGCAATCGGCGATGCATCCGCCGCCAGCATCGTGCGGCTCGGCCTCGCTCTGGTCCCCGAGGGCCGTCAGCTGTTTCCTTCGCTCAGCGTCGAGGAGAACCTCTTGATCGGCGCCTATGGCGGCGAACGCAGCGCGCCGTGGGATCTGGCCGCGGTCTACCGGATGTTCCCGGTGCTGAAGGAGAGGCGGCGCGGCGCCGTCACGGCGCTGTCGGGCGGTCAGCAGCAGATGGTCGCGATCGGCCGCGCGCTGATGTCCAATCCACAGGTCCTGCTGTGCGACGAGATCAGCCTCGGCCTCGCGCCGATCGTGGTGGAGGATATCTATCGCATGCTGCCGCAGATCCGCGCCGGCGGCACCGCCGTCGTGCTGGTCGAGCAGGACATCGCCCGCGCGCTGCGCGCGGCCGATCGGTTCTACTGCCTGCAGGAGGGACGGGTGACGCTGAGCGGGCGGCCCAAGGATGTGGATCAGGACACGATCCGCGCGGCCTATTTCGGAGCATGAGGGAGCCATGAGCGGGTTCGATACCATCATTGAGGGCGTGCTGCTCGGCGGCGTCTACGCGCTGTTCGCGCTCGGCCTGTCGCTGATCTTCGGCATCATGCGTCTCGTCAACCTCGCGCATGGCGACCTGATCCTGCTCGCGGCCTATCTGGTGCTCAGCGCCACCACGGCGCTCGGCCTGCCGCTTGCAGCCGCAGCCCTGCTGGTGGTCGTGACGATGTTCGTGCTTGGCTTCGTGCTGCAGCGGCTGGTGCTGGAGCGCGTGCTCGGCGACGACATCCTGCCGCCGCTGCTCGTCACCTTCGGCCTGTCGATCGTGATCCAGAACGGACTGCTGCTCGGCTATGGCGCCGACAGCCGGCGGCTGCAGGCAGGCGCCTTCGAGTCCTCGTCGGTGACGCTCGCCCCAAGCCTGAGCGTCGGCCTCGCGCCGCTGATCGCGCTGGTGACGGCGATCGCCGCCGTCGCGCTGCTGCAGCTGATCTTTTACCGCACCTCGCTCGGCCGCGCCTTCCGCGCCACCGCCGACAATCCGGCGATCGCGCAGTTGATGGGCGTCAATGAGCGCAATGTCTATGCGATCGCCGTCGGGCTCTCGCTCGCGGTGTCGGTGATCGCCGCTGTCGTGTTCGGCATCCGCGCCAGCTTCGATCCGTCGATCGGCCCGGCCCGGCTGCTCTATGCGTTCGAGGCCGTGATCATCGGCGGCCTCGGCAGCCTGTGGGGGACGCTGGCGGGCGGCATCGTGCTCGGGCTCGCCCAGGCGATCGGCGGGCGGATCAATCCGGAGTGGCAGATCCTGGCCGGCCATCTCACCTTCCTGGCCGTGCTGATGGTGCGGCCGCGCGGTCTCTTCCCGGCGAGGCGGACATGAGCGTCGAGAGCATCGATATGCCGGCAAGCCGGGGAGAGCGCGCGGTGGAGCCGCCGGTGTGGCAAGTTCGGGTCGGCACGCGGTTGTCGCGCGGTGCGGCCGTTGCCGGCATCGTGCTGGTGGTGGTGCTCGCCGCGCTGCCGGCGATCGCATCGCGTAACCTGATCCAGGATCTGATCTTCGTCCTCACCATGCTGACATTGGCGCAGCTCTGGAACGTGCTGGCCGGGTGGGGCGGGCTGGTGTCGGTCGGGCAGCAGGCATTCGTCGGGCTCGGCGCCTATGCGCTGTTTGCCGGCATCGTATTGGCCGGACTCGATCCCGTCGCGGCGATCCCGCTGGCCGGGTTGTTCGCGGCGCTGATCGCGGCGGTGCTCGGCCCGCTGCTCTTTCGATTGGAAGGGCCTTATTTCGCGATCGGGAGCTGGGTTGCCGCCGAAGCGCTGCGGCTGATCGGCGCCCAGTTCAAGTCGCTCGGCGGCGGCACCGGGATGTCGATCTCGCCGGGCGAGCTGTCGCAGATGTTCGGGCTGAAGGCGGTGCAGGCGCTGCTCGGATTGCGCCCCGCGGCCGCGCGCGACGTGCTGGTCTACTGGCTGGCGCTGCTGCTGGCCGTGATGGTCACGCTCGGCATCTACGCCTTCATCCGTTCGCGCCATGGCCTTGCGCTGGCGGCCAGCCGCGACAACGCGGCGGCGGCGCGCAGCGTCGGCGTGCGCACCGCGCGGATTCGCCATGTTCTTTGGATTGCGGTCGCCTTCGCCACCGGCATGGTCGGCGCGGTGGTCTATCTGCAGAAGGCGCGCATTTCGCCTGACGCCGCCTTCAGCGTCACCGACTGGACCGCCTATGTCATTTTCATCGTCGTGATCGGCGGCGTGCGCACCATCGAGGGTCCGATGGTCGGCGTGCTGCTGCTGTGGGGGCTCGTCACCTGGCTCGCCCAGTATGGCAGCCTGTATCTCGTCGTGCTCGGCACGCTCGCCATCCTGATCATGCTGTTCATGCCGAGGGGCGTGTGGGGTGCGGCGGCGCGGCGCTGGCAGGTGCAATTGTTTCCGACGCAGCGCTGGCTCGGCCGCAGCCAGTAGCTCCGGCTGCGCGATCCGACGCCCTCACCTCGCTCAGAACATCGTGTTGTTGTTCGCCGGATTTTCCGGAACGGGCTGCACCACGTCCCAATGCTCGACGATCTTACCGTCCTCGAGCTTGAAGACGTCGATGATGGCATTGCCGCGGGTGCCGGGCTCGCGCACGGCGTGGACGTGCAGGATCACGTAGTCGCCGTCGACGAACGAGCGCTTGATCTCGCTGTGCGAGTTCGGAAACTTCTCGCGAAGGAAGCCGATGAACTTGCGGAAGCCTTCGGGGCCGTCGGCCGCGCCGGGATTGTGTTGCACATAGCGGTTGCCGACATAGGCGAGCGCGGCGTCGGCGTCCTTCTGGTTCAACCCCTTTTCGTAGAACGCCAGTACCGCCTTGCGGTTGGCTTCCTGCTGCGCCTCGCTGGTCGCGGCCATCGCGGCGGAAGAGGCGAGCGTGAGGAAGAGAGCGGCAACGGCTGTCCGCGGCCGGAGAAGGGTCTTCATCTGGTGCTCCCGAGGCTGGTGGCGCGCAACAAGCGCGGCGCACAGCGCTCTCTACAGCCTCCGCGCGGGCGCCGGAAGAACGCACTCCCGGCTCACATGGTTACCGTGAGATACTGGAGCCTCGTTCCGATTGGCCTCACGCCGCCTTCACCGCAGCCCCATGCGCGTGCTTGTCGATGGCGTCGATGATCTGCGGCCACATCGGGATCGGCAATGCGTGGCCCATGCCCTCGACCATCAGGAGCTTTGCGCCGGGGATCGAGACCGCGGTGTCCTTGCCGCCTTCGGGATGCACCAGCGGATCGACGGTGCCGTGAATCACCAGCGTCGGCGCCTTGACGCTGCGCAGGCGCTCCTTGCGGCTGCCGGAGGCAAGGATGGCGCGGAGCTGGCGGCCGACGCCCTCCGGATTGAGGCCGCGCTCAAAGGTGCGCCGGGCGCGCTCGGGATCGAGCGCTTCATCCTCGGGGAACGAGCCGTTGCGCAGCACCTTCCAGGTCTGGCCGAAGCGGACGAAATACTCCTCCTTGCTCTTCGGCGGCGGCGCCATCAGCACCGCGGTGGCCTCGCGGGTCGGACCCGGTATCTTCGGATTGCCCGTGGTCGACATGATCGAGGTCAGCGAGAGCACGCGCTCGGGAAAGGTGATGGCAACCTCCTGCGCGATCATGCCGCCCATCGAGGCGCCGACCAGATGCGCTTTGCGGATGCCGAGCGCATCCATCAATCCGATCGTGTCGCGCGCCATGTCGGCCAGCCGGTACGGCGCTGCGACCGGAATCTTCAGGAAGCGCAGCTTGAGCAGCTCGAGCGCGGTCAGCCGCTTGCCGCCGCTCATGCGGGAGGACTTGCCGATATCCCTGTTGTCGAACCGGATCACGCGAAAACCGCGCGCGGCAAGCCGGCGACAAAATTCGTCGTCCCAATGGATCATCTGGGCGCCGAGGCCCATGACCAGAAGCAGCGGCTCCGCATTCGCATCGCCAAATATCTCGTAGCAGATGTCTATGCCGTTGGCGCGGGTGAGTTGCGGCAACTGATGGGCGAGCGTGGTCACGGGCGTCCTCTCCTGGGTTCGCAGTCAGGAAGCTGCATGCTGCCACGGATTGACGCAGCGCAGAAGAGCTTCGACGTCGCTGGGCGCGCCGCGCAGTTGACCGATCAACGGCAACAGTGTCGTATGGCACAAACAAGTGGAAGCGCGACAAGCGCTCGAGATTGGTATGGAGGAGGGCCGCATGGCCGACAAGGGCAACGACCCTGCCGTGATCTGGCAGACGATGATTGGCGAGATGGAGAAGGGGTTCAACTCCTTCGGCAACCAGTTGATGAGCTCGCCTGAATTCTCGAAGGTGATGAATCAGGCCGGCAGCGCTGCGGCGGGCGCGCAGAAGCAGCTCGGCGAGTTGATGGAGAAATATCTGCTGGCGATGAACCTGCCGAGTCGTGCGCAGCTCGTCGGCATGGCCGAGCGTCTGCAGTCGATGGAGACCCAGCTCAACGAGATCAAGACGCTGCTGCAGCAGGTGCATCACAATTCGCTGGCGCCGGACGACGGCCATGGCGCAACGCCGCGTCCGCCGCGCACCAGGCGTCCGCCATCGGAGGGAGACGGCAAATGAATGCTCCCACCTCCACCCCCTTTGATTTCGCCTCGATCTCCGAGCGGGTCCAGTCCGAGGTGCAGCGCGCGATCCAGCGCAGCATCAAGGGCGTCGAGTACTTCTCGAGTTCTGGCCCCGAACTCGGCTCGACGCCGAAGGACGTGCTGTATTCGCGCGGCACCATGAACCTCTATCATTACCGGTCGCAGGCCGACGAAGTCTATCGCGTGCCGGTCCTGATCGTGATGGCGACCACCAACCGCGGCTACATCCTCGACCTGGTGCCGGGCCAGAGCTTCATCGAGTTCCTGCTGAAGCGCGGCTTCGACGTCTACATGCTGGACTGGACCGCGCCGAAGCCGGAGGAGAAATCGCTGCGCATGGAGGACTACGTCCTCGACTTCATCCCGGAATCGGTCCGCCGGGTGCAGCAGGATTCCGGCGAAAAGGACGTCTCCGTGATCGGCTATTGCTTCGGCGGCGTATTGTCGCTGCTCTATGGCTCGATCTTCAACGACGGGCCGATGAAGAATCTGATCTGCTTCACCACACCGATCGATTTCCGCGAGATGAAGCTGTTCTCGAATTTCGCCGACCGCCGCTACTTCGACGTCGACCGCCTGATCGACAGCACCGGCAACATGCCGCCCGAGCTGATCCTGCAATCGTTCGACATGTTGCGGCCGGCCGCGCGCGTCGTCGGCCAGATCCAGCTCTGGGACAACATCTGGAACGACGAGTTCGTCAAGTCGTACCGGATGTTCGACCGCTGGGCGACCGACACGCTGCCGCTGGCCGGCGAATATTTCCGCACCATCACCAAGGACCTGATGTGGGACAACAAGCTCTTCAACGACACCATGACGGTCGGCGGCCGCGCCGCCAGGCTCGCCGACATCAAGGTGCCGATCCTGCACGCGGTCGCCGAGCACGACCACATCGTGCCGTATGATGCGGCAAAGCACCTGATCACCAAGATCGGCTCCGCGGACAAGGAGGAGGTGATGCTGAAAGGCGGTCACGTCTCGCTGGTCGCCGGCGCCAATGCAATCAAGCGGCTGTGGCCGAAACTGGACTCCTGGTTGGGCAAGAGATCGACCTGAGAAGGGTCGACTTGAGAGAGATCGACATGACTGAACAACGTTTCTATCCGCGCCACGTCAAAACCGAGGCCGGCGACATCGAGTTCCGCCTGATGAAGCGGGCCGACGAGGCCGCTGTGCTGGCATTCGCGCAAAAACTGCCGACGCATGATCTGCTGTTCCTGCCGCGCAACATCAGCCAGCCGAAGGTGCTGTCGGCCTGGATCAACGAGATCGAGCGCGGCGACATCACGAGCCTGCTCGCGATCAAGGACGGCAGAGTGGTCGGTTGCGGCACCCTGGTGCGCGATCCGCATTCCTGGTCGCCGCATGTCGGCGAGATCCGGATGGTGGTGTCGCTCGACGTGCGCGGGCAGGGCGTCGGCCGGGCGCTGTCGCAGGAGACGTTCGCGATTGCCCTTGGCGCCGGGCTGGAGAAGTTCTCGGTGCAGATGACGGTCGACCAGCGGGCGGCGATCGCGCTGTTCGAAAGCCTCGGCTTCAAGGCGGAGGCCCTGCTGCGCGACCATGTCCGCGACGTCGAGGGCAAGACCCACGACATCGTCGTGCTCGGGCACAACGTGGCGCAAGTCCGGGCGCAAATGGAGGCGTACGGCGTCTCGGATGCAGTTGGCGGTAATTAGAGACCGTTTTCTGCCGGCACCTTAGGCAACCTGCCGGTTTCTCACGCTGTTCACAGGTTCGTGATATCGCGCTGCAACATCGATGTTGCGACGCACCATGGGGTGTGTCATAACACCGTTGCCCCGGGCCAAACCGGACGGGGTGAGCCCATAGCTCAAACCTGAGGATGGAGAGACCCCAATGACCACCGAAACCAATTCCGTGCTGAACAGCGTCAAGGAAGCCTTCGCGCCCGTCACCGAGGCGTTCACCAAGCTCCAGAACTTGGAAGTTCCGGAAGCCGCCCGTGAGTTCGTGAAGAAGCAGGCCGAGGCCGCCAAGACCCGCGCTGCCGACGCGTATGCCGGCTCCGAGAAGGTGACCAACGTGATCGAGACCGCCGTTGCCGGTTCGGTGACCGAGGCCGCCAAGATCAGCCGCAACATCCAGCAGGCGCTCTACCAGGACGCCGAGGCGTTCTTCGCCGGCATCGACAAGCTCGCCTCCGCCAAGTCGCTGAGCGAAGCTGCCCAGATCCAGTCGGACCTGGTCCGTGCGCGTGGCGAACTGTTCGTCTCGCGGGCGAAGGCCACCACCGAGTATCTCGGCAAGCTCGTCACCGACGGTGCGAAGACCGCGCAGGACAACTTCTCGAAGGTCTACAGCAAGACCGCCTGATCGCGCTGGCACTGACCGACTGCCCTTTTCGAAGGCCCGCCATTTTGCGGGCCTTCTTTTTTGCCGGTGCTTCTCATACATCGTTGATGTCGCAGCTGCCGTCATTGCGAGGAGCGACAGCGACGAAGCAATCCATTTCTCCGCAAGCGGTGAAATGGATTGCTTCGCTCCGCCCGCAATGACGGTTAGTGTCCCGCCAGTGCGAGAGCCCCTTCGATCCCCATGACCCTTCCTGCAGCCCTCATCGCAACGCCCGTCGATGCCGAACGCGCAGCCGAACTGCGCCGCGTGAAGTGGCTTGCGACCGGCGTGTTGGCGGCAACCCTGATCATCTTCATTGCAGCGAAGGCGCTGCTGCCGGTGCATCCCGCCTTCGGCTTCATCGCGGCCTTTGCCGAGGCCGCGACCATCGGCGGGCTCGCCGACTGGTATGCGGTCGTCGCGCTGTTCAAGCGGCCGCTGGGGCTGCCGATCCCGCACACCGCGATCATCCAGAGCAACCAGGAACGCATCGCCGAGAAGCTCGGCGAGTTCATCGAGAACAATTTCCTGGAATCCGGGCCGGTCGAGGCCAAGCTGCGCGAGATCGATTTCGCCACGTTCATCGCCGACTGGTTGCGCGACCGCAAGCGGTCGGAGGATCTCGCCCGCTTCGTGCTGCGGATGCTGCCCGAAGCGTTTGCGGCGACCGAAAGCTCAGGCTTGATGCAATTCATCAGCCGCCGCGTCACGACGCAGGTGCTCTCGGTCGATCTTGCGCCGCTTGCGGCCGGCGCGCTGCGCGGCTTCGTGCAGGAGGGCAAGCATGAGGGGCTGCTCGACGACCTCTTGCGCGCACTGCACCAGACGCTGACGCAGCAGGAGACCATGGCCGTGATCCGCGACAAGGTCCGCGCGGAGATGCCGACGCTGCTGAGACTCTACCGTGCCGACAAGTTCGTGGTGAACCGGATCATCGCCTCGGCCACGAAATTCTTCGAGGAAGTGCGCAACGATCCGCAGCATCCGTTCCGCGGCGAGTTCGACCGCATGCTGCTGTCGTTCGTCGACCGGCTCGGCAGCGACAAGGCGTTCGCAGATCGCATCGACGGCCTGAAGCGCGACCTGCTGGCGCGGCCGGAGCTTGCCAATCTCGGCCGCACCATCTGGGCCAACGTCAAGGACTTCATCGAGCGCAGCGCCTCGGGCGAGTCGCAGGTGCTGCAGCATCAGCTGGCCCGAATGTTCGTCGAGGCCGGCGATGCGCTCGATGGCGATGCCGAGCTGCGCGGTGAGATCAATCAGGGTCTGGTCGCGATCCTGCGCACGGTCGTTGCCGAGCAGAAGAGCGGCGTCTCGAGTTTCATCGCCGACCAGATGAAGAGCTGGGACATGGAGCAATTGATCTCGCTGATCGAAGTCAATGTCGGCAAGGACCTGCAATACATCCGCTTCAACGGTTCGCTGATCGGCGGACTTGCCGGGCTCGCGCTTTACACGCTGGAATACGTGCTGCGGCTGCTGTGACCGATTGGGCACGGACGTCACAATAGTTGTGGCAAGTGTGACCTGGCCCGCTTGCACGAAAGTGATCGGTTCCCTAGCTTTTCAAGGTTGCTTGTTGCGTTGCGGAACGATTCCGCCGGGTTTGCGTCAATCCTGTTGACCCATTCCTGATATTCCCATTGCCGGCCGCCAAGACAGTGCCGGAAGAGGAGTTGAAATGTCCGTTGCTGCGCAGACGCTACGCCCGCCGTCCAGGACGCTGATGTTTCTGGAAGGCCGCGCCATTCACGAGCTCGGTGCCTTTCTTGGTGCATTGCCGCTGCTGAGCCTCGCGCCGCGCGGCGATGGGCATCCGGTGTTGGTGCTGCCCGGACTGATTGCCTCCGACATGTCGACGCGCCCGCTGCGCGACTTCCTCAAGAGCAAGGGTTACGGCGTCAGCGGCTGGCGCCAGGGCCGCAACCTCGGGCTGCGCGCCGGCGTGCAGGACGGGATGGTCGATCTGCTGCAGGAGATGAATGAGACCAGTGGTCGCAAGGTCTCGGTGATCGGCTGGAGCTTAGGCGGCCTCTATGCGCGCCAGCTCGCCAAGATGATGCCGGAGCGCGTGCGCCAGGTGATCACCCTCGGCAGCCCGTTTGCCGCCGGTCCGAAGTCGACCAACGCCTGGCGCGTCTACGAGATGGCCAGCGGCCGCCGGGCCGATGAGGAGGATTCCCGTTTCGGCGGCGCGCTCGCCAGTGCACCGCCGGTGCCGACCACCGCGATCTTCAGCCGCACCGACGGCGTCTGCGCCTGGCAGGGCTGCCGCGAGCAGGCTTCGTCGATGACCGACAGCATCGAGGTCGAGAGCAGCCATTGCGGCATGGGTCATCATCCGGCGGTGGTCTACGCGGTCGCCGATCGCCTCGCGCAGAAGGACGGTGAGTGGGCGCCGTTCGATCGCAGCGGCTGGCGCAGCCTGGTCTATCCGGATCCCAATCGCTGACGCTTCTTCTTGCCTCGCTCCGCTTGCGGGGCGAGGCAGAAGCTCAAGCGGCTGCATTGTCGTGAATCGACAAAACGCGCTATGCGTTGGGCATGCCACAGCCGCTTGCCCGCATCGTCGATCAGCTGAAGCGCGAGCCGTCGCGCACCGGCTCGATCATCATCACCGTGTTCGGCGATTCCATCGTGCCGCGCGGCGGCTCGGTGTGGCTCGGCACGCTGCTGGAATTCTTCAAGTCGCTTGATATCGACGGCAACGTGGTGCGCACCGCGATGTCGCGGCTGGCCGCCGACGGCTGGCTCGAGCGCAGCAAGGTCGGCCGCAACAGTTTCTATCGCTTGAATGCCAAGGGCCGGCAGACCTTCGACACCGCAACGCGGCACATCTACGATCCGCCGCCGTCGGACTGGACCGGCCGCTTCGAGTTGCTGCTGATCGGCAATGCCGAGGATCGCGATGCCGCGCGCGAGGCGCTGAAGAATGCCGGCTTCGGCAGCCCGCTGCCGGGCGTGTGGGTCGCGCCGTCGGGCGCGCCGATCCCCGCTGAGGCGTCGCGCGCGATCCGTCTCGAAGTGTCGGCGGAAGATGACAGCGGGCGCCGGCTGCTCAGCGAGAGCTGGCCGCTCGACCGCACGTCGGACGCCTATCTGAAGTTCATGAAGACGTTCGAGCCGCTGCACGGCTGGATCGTCAGGGGCGAGAAGCTGAGCGATGCCGACGCCTTCACCGCGCGCATCCTGCTGATCCATCATTATCGCCGGGTCGTGCTGCGCGATCCGCTGCTGCCGTATCAGCTGCTGCCGAAGGACTGGCCGGGCAGGGCAGCCCGCAAACTCTGCGGCGAGATCTATCGCGGGCTGCTTCCGCCGTCGGAACAATGGCTTGACGACCACGCAACCAACGAGGACGGACCGCTGCCGAAGCCCAACGGGGCCGTGGCGCGTCGTTTTGAAGGCATCTGAATATATTACAAAAACATATTGCATTCTGAAATTTGTGTTATATATTTCCACCTAACAACACACTGGGAGGTCGGCCATGTATACGCAGGCGCTCAACTCATCCGACGGCGACGATCGCGGCGTCGAGGATGTCGCCCGTGCCAGTCAGTTCCAGGCCCGCATCGATGCCGACGAGCGCATCGAGCCGAACGACTGGATGCCTGCGGCCTACCGCAAGACACTGACCCGGCAGATTTCCCAGCACGCCCATTCCGAAATCGTCGGCATGCTGCCCGAGGGCAATTGGATCACCCGCGCGCCGTCGCTGCGCCGCAAGGCCGCGCTGCTCGCCAAGGTGCAGGACGAATGCGGGCACGGGCTCTATCTCTACGCCGCCGCCGAAACGCTCGGCACCTCGCGCGAAGAGCTGGTCGACGGCATGCTCTCGGGCAAGGCGAAATATTCCTCGATCTTCAATTACCCCACCCTGACCTGGGCCGACATCGGCACCATCGGCTGGCTGGTCGACGGCGCCGCGATCATGAACCAGATCCCGCTGTGCCGCTGCTCCTACGGCCCCTATGCGCGCGCGATGATCCGCGTCTGCAAGGAAGAGTCGTTCCACCAGCGCCAGGGTTTCGAGATCATGGTGACGCTGTGCCGCGGCACCGCCGAGCAGAAGGCGATGGCGCAGAACGCGCTCGATCGCTGGTGGTGGCCGGTGCTGATGATGTTCGGCCCGCCGGACCAGGTCAGCCAGCACAGCGACACCTCGACCAAGTGGAAGATCAAGCGCTTCTCCAACGACGAGCTGCGCCAGAAATTCATCGACGCCACCGTGCCGCAGGCCGAGTTCCTCGGGCTCACGATTCCCGATCCCGGCATGAAGCAGAACGAGAACGGCAATTGGGTGCACAGCCCGATCGACTGGGACGAGTTCAAGCAGGTGCTGGCCGGCAACGGCCCCTGCAACCGCGATCGCCTCGCCGCGCGCCGCAAGGCGCATGAGGAGGGCGCCTGGGTGCGCGAGGCCGCGATGGCCTATGCCGAGAAGCGCAAGAGCCGCCAGCTCGCGCAAGCCGCAGAATAAGGGAGCCCGAGATGGCCACGCCGAACACCCCGCTCTGGGAAGTCTTCATTCGCAGCCGCAACGGTCTTGCGCACAAGCATGTCGGCTCGCTGCATGCGGCGGACGCGACGCTCGCCCTGCAAGCCGCGCGGGACATCTACACCCGTCGCGGCGAGGGGCTGTCGATCTGGGTGGTGCCCTCGAACGCGATCACCGCGTCCGATCCGGCCGAGAAGGGCATGATGTTCGAGCCGGCGGAAACCAAGATCTACCGCCACCCGACCTTCTACGACGTTCCCGACGAAGTCGGGCATATGTGAATTTCACCCGTCATGGCTGGACGATGCTGCGCATCGCCAGGAGAACCATGACGCCCCGATCGTAACCGCGGCCATCCTTCGAGACGCCTGCTGCGCAGGCTCCTCAGGATGACGTCGAGCAAGTGGATGCAGGTGGAATAGAGAACATGGCAACCGCCAACATCGAAGTCTCCGAAACGCCGCTGGTGCTCTACGCGCTGCGCCGCGCCGACGATGCGCTGATCCTCGGCCATCGGCTGTCCGAATGGTGCGGCCATGCGCCCGCGATGGAAGAGGACATGGCGCTCGCCAATATGGGTCTCGACCTGCTCGGCCAGGCCCGCGAGCTCTACAGCTACGCGGCCAAGGTCGAGGGCCGCGGCAACGACGAAGACAAGTTCGCGTATCTGCGCGACGTCAGGCAGTACCGCAATCTGCTGCTGGTCGAGCAGCCGAACGGCGACTTTGCCCGCACCATGGTGCGGCAGTTCTTCTACGCGGCATTCGCCGATCTCTACTGGCGCGCGATGATGGCATCCTCCGATCCGACCTTTGCTGCGATCGCAGCGAAGTCGGAGAAGGAGAGCGCCTATCATGTCAGGCATTCGTCGGAATGGATCGTCCGCCTCGGCGACGGCACCGAGGAAAGCCACCGCCGCGCGCAGAATGCGATCGACGATCTCTGGGCCTATACCGGCGAGATGTTTGCGGTCGATGACGGCGAGCGCAGCCTGATCGAGGCCGGCATCGCGATCGATCCTGCGGCGCTGAAGCCGCGCTGGCTGAAGACCATCACCGGCATCGTCAACGAGGCGACGCTGGCGTTGCCGAAGAGCGACTGGATGCAGCAGGGCGGCCGCAGCGGCAGCCACAGCGAGCATCTCGGTCATCTCCTCAGCGAATTGCAGTCCCTGCAGCGCACCTTCCCGGGGGCAACATGGTGACGGTTGCACTCAGCGATGCCGATCTGCGCCGGCGCGCCTGGAGCGCGGCCGCGCAGGTGGTCGATCCCGAAATCCCCGTTCTGACCATCGCCGATCTCGGCGTGCTGCGCGATGTCGCGGTCCATGACGGTCATGTCGAGGTCGCGATCACGCCGACCTATTCCGGCTGTCCCGCAATGAACATGATCGCGCTCGAGATCGAGCTCGCGCTGGAGCGCGAGGGCATTCATCGGCCCAAGGTCCGCACCGTGCTGTCGCCGGCCTGGACCACCGACTGGATGAGCGAGGACGGCCGCCGCAAGCTCAAGGAATACGGCATCGCGCCGCCGCTGCCGGGCTCCTCCCGCCGCGCGCTGTTCGGCGAGCAACAGGTCGCGTGCCCGCAATGCGGCTCGGGCGAGACCGAACTGCTGTCCGAATTCGGCTCGACCTCCTGCAAGGCGCTGTGGCGTTGCAAGAGCTGCCGTGAACCCTTCGATTACTTCAAGTGTCATTGACCATGTCGACACCACGATTTCACCGTCTGTCCGTCAGCGATCTGCGCCGCGAGGCGTCGGACGCCGTCTCGATGACCTTTGCGATCCCCGACGATCTGCAAGGCGACTACCGTTTCACGCCGGGCCAGTATCTGACCTTGCGCACCACGATGGACGGCGAGGAAGTCCGCCGCTCTTATTCGATCTGCTCCGGCCCCGATGACGGCGAATTGCGCATCGCGGTGAAGAAGGTCGACGGCGGCGCCTTCTCGAACTGGGCCGCCGACGAGCTGAAGGCCGGCGACGAGCTCGACGTGATGACGCCGACCGGCCGTTTCGGCGTCGCCCATGCGCCCGGCGAGGCACGGACCTATGTCGGCTTCGCTGCCGGCAGCGGCATCACGCCGATCCTCTCGATCATCAAGGGCGTGCTGGCGCGCGAGCCGGACAGCCGCTTCTTCCTGTTCTACGGCAACCGCTCGACCGAAGGCGTCATGTTCCGCGAGGCGCTGGAGGAGCTGAAGGACCGCTTCATGCAGCGGCTGTCGGTGTTTCACGTCATCTCGGGCGAGGAGCAGGACATCCCGATCCTGCACGGCCGGCTCGACGGCGAGAAAGTACGCGTGCTGCTGCGCTCGCTGGTGCCGGCCTCAACGGTCGATCATGTCTTCGTCTGCGGCCCGGCCGCGATGAGCGAGACCATCGAGGCGACCTGCCGCGAGATCGGCATCGCCGACGAGCGCATCCATGTCGAGCGCTTCGTCTCGGAGTTCGGCGGCAAGCCGCGACCGAAAGTCGTCGTCCCTGCCGGTGCGCCGCCGAAGGCGATCGCCGGACTGATCATCGACGGCAAGCGCCGCGAGGTGCCGGTGGCCGACGGCGAGTCGATTCTCGACGCCGCGCTGCGCGCCGGCATGGACCTGCCGTTCGCCTGCAAGGGCGGCATGTGCTCGACCTGCCGCGCCAAGCTGGTCGAAGGCGATGCGCCGATGGATCTGAACTATTCGCTGGAGCCGTGGGAGCTGAAGGCGGGGTTCATCCTCACCTGCCAGGCCAAGCCGTGCTCGGGCAAGGTCGTGGTCGATTACGACCACGTCTAGTTCTACGCGTGTGTTGACACCCAAGGTGTCGCGCCCAACACTGACGCCAAGAGGCCTGCTGCAAACGGGCCCACGCACAGGGAGTTCGATGTGAACGTGAAGGCCACGCTATCGCCCGAGGACATCGCCCGCGCCTGCGCGGATGCGATGTGGAAGGAAGACGACGCCAGCAAGGGTCTCGGCATGGAGCTGGTCGAGATTAAGCCGGGGCAGGCGACGATGGCGATGACGGTGCTGCCGCACATGGTCAACGGCCAGCGCATCTGCCATGGCGGTTACATCTTCACGCTGGCCGATTCAGCCTTCGCCTTTGCCTGCAACAGCCGCAACGATCGCGCGGTGGCGGCGCAGGGCAATGTCACCTTCATCCGGCCCGGCAAGCTCGGCGACCGTCTGGTCGCGGCCGCGCGCGAGATCTCGCGCAGCGGCCGGTCGGGAATCTACGACGTGCGCGTCACCGCCGGCGACAGCGTGATCGCCGAATTCCGCGGACATTCGCGCGTGATACCCGGCACCTGGCTGCCGGATGCGGACATCAAGGCATAGGCTTCAGGGGAAACGTCGATGGCAACGGCAAGACTTAAGGATAGCGGCTATCGCGCCGAGCTCGATGCGGCCGAACGCGCCTCGCGCGACGAGATCATGGCGCTGCAGACCAGGCGGCTGGCCTGGTCGCTCAAGCACGCCTATGACAATGTCGCGCATTACAAGAAGAGTTTCGACGCGGCGGGCGTGCACCCCACAGACTTCAAGCAGCTTTCCGATCTCGCCAAATTTCCGTTCACGGTGAAGACCGATCTGCGCGAAAATTATCCCTTCAACATGTTCGCGGTGCCGCGCGAACAGCTCGTTCGCGTCCATGCGTCTTCCGGCACGACCGGCAAGCCGATCGTGGCCGGCTACACCAGGGCCGATATCGACACCTGGGCGGATGTCATGGCGCGCTCGATCCGCGCTGCCGGCGGCCGCAAGGGCATGCTGATGCACAATGCCTATGGCTATGGCCTGTTCACCGGCGGCCTCGGGGCGCATTACGGCGCCGAGCGGCTCGGCTGCACCGTGATCCCGATCTCCGGCGGCATGACCGAGCGGCAGGTGCAGATCATCAACGACTTCCGGCCCGACATCATCACGGTGACGCCGAGCTACATGCTGGCGATCCTCGACGAGTTCAAGCGGCAGGGGCTCGACCCGCGCAAATCGTCGCTGAAGTTCGGCATCTTCGGCGCCGAGCCCTGGACCAATGCGATGCGGGTCGAGATCGAACAGGCCTTCGACATGGACGCGACGGACATCTACGGCCTGTCGGAAGTGATCGGCCCCGGCGTCGCGCAGGAATGCGTGGAGACCAAGGACGGCCTGCATATCTGGGAAGATCACTTCTACCCGGAGGTGATCGATCCTCTGACCGGCAAGGTGCTGCCCGACGGCGAGAAGGGCGAACTGGTGTTCACCTCGCTGACCAAGGAGGCGTTCCCGATCATCCGCTACCGCACCCGCGACCTGACGCGGCTGTTATCAGGCACGGCGCGGCCGGGCATGCGGCGGATGGAGAAGGTGACCGGCCGCTCCGACGACATGATCATCCTGCGCGGCGTCAACGTGTTCCCGACCCAGATCGAGGAGGCGCTGTTGGCGACCGACTGGTGCGGCGGCCATTTTGTCATCGAGCTGACCCGCGAGGGCCGCATGGACGAGATGACGGTGCTCGCCGAAGCCCGGCCTGAAGCTTGGGACGGCGAAGGGCTGACCGCGCACGCCGAGAAGGTCTCCGCCTTCATCAAGAACACCATCGGCATCTCCACCCGCGTTCGCGTCGTCGCTCCGGAGACGCTGGAGCGTTCGCTCGGCAAGGCGAAACGTGTTTACGACAAGCGGCCGAAAGAATAGCCTCTCGCCCGCAATGCAAGAGGGTGCGGGGTTTCCATGGCAGACACGAATGAAGCAACCGCTGCGCAGATCGTGGCTGACATCCGCGACCGGAAGGTGACGGCGGTCAGTGTCGCCGAGGCGGCGCTCGATCGTGCGGAGCGGCTGAAGCACCTCAACGCCTTCATCGTGCTGAACCGCGACGGTGCGCTGGCAGCGGCGCGCGAGGTCGATGCGGGAGAGCGGACCGGTGTGCTGGCCGGGCTTCCGATCGTCGTGAAGGACAACATCAACACGTCGGACCTGGCGACATCGGGCGGCACGCCGGCGCTGCAACACGCGCGGCCCGCGCGCAATGCGCCGTCGCTGCAAAAGCTGCTCGATGCCGGCGCCGTCGTCATCGGCAAGACCAATCTGCACGAGCTCGCCTTCGGCATCACCAGCACCAATCTCGCGCCGTTTGCGGGACCGGTGCGCAATCCCTATGACACGAGCCGGATCCCGGGCGGGTCGTCCGGCGGAACGTCGGCGGCGATCGCCGCGCGGATCGCCACCTGTGGCCTCGGATCGGACACCGGCGGCTCGACCCGCGTGCCCGCGGCGCTGACCGGGACCGTCGGTCTCCGCCCGTCGGTCGGCAATGGCGGCGCCGAGCGCCGTTATCACGACGACAACCAGGTGGTTCCGATCAGCCATACCCGCGACACCGTCGGCCCGATGGGACGCACGGTCGCCGATGTCGCGCTGCTCGATGCCGTGATCACGGGCACGCCGCCGGCCGCAGCCGTTCCGCTCCGCGGCGTGCGCCTCGGCATTCCCGCCTGTTTCTGGAGCGGTCTCGATCGCGACGTCGAGGTCGTTGCCCGCGCGGCCTGCGCGCGGTTCACGGCGGCCGGCGCGGTACTGGTCGATGTCGATATGCCCGACCTGTTCGAACAGAACGGCAAGGTCTCGTTCGTGCTCGCGCTGCATGAACCGATCGCCGATATCCCGGCCTGGCTCGCCGCCTCCGGGATCGCTGGGATCACGCTGTCCGATATCGCGGCCGGCGTCGCCAGTCCCGACGTGGTCGGGGCGTTCGGCGCCATCACGGCGGATGCCTTCGGCGCGGCCTATGATGATGCGATCAAGGTGCAGCGGCCGGCGCTGCAGGCGATCTATGCCGCTTATCTCAGCGACAACAAACTGGACGCCATCCTGTTTCCGACCACGATCGCGCCTGCACCCGTGATCGATGAGAAGACCGGGTCCGGCGAGATGTCGGTCAATGGCGGCGAGCCGGTGCCGACCTTCGGCACCATGATCCGCAACACCGACCCCGGCAGCAATGCCGGCCTTCCCGGGCTGTCGCTCTATGCCGGCATGACGCCTGACGGCCTGCCGGTTGGGCTCGAGCTCGACGGTCCGGTCGGCAGCGATGCCAGATTGCTCGGGCTCGGCCTGTCGATCGAGGCGATCCTGGGCACGGCCCCGCCACCGAAGCTCTGACTCGCCGGCGGCAACAAGCCCCTTGAATTGATCGGTCAGTCGATTAGTCATGGTTTGGGCCGCCTGGCCGCCACGATCCGCGCGCCCTGCGGTGCGCTCTTCGCTTCGCCCGCAACGACGAAGGCAATTGAAGGATTGTTATGGACCCCGCCACGATCGTCATCCTCGCCGCCCTGATCATCGGCCTGATCTATGGCTCGGTCGGCCTCGTCAGCGGTTTCTGCATGATGAGCGGCCTGCGCGGCTGGTGGGCCGATGGTGACGGTCGGCTGGTGCGCACCTACGCGCTGGCGATGGGGGTTGCGATCGCGGCCTCGCAGCTGCTGGCGGCGGCCGGCCTCGTCGATCTCGGCAAGTCGATCTATCTGCAGCCGTCCTTCTCGGCGCCGGTGATGTTCCTCGGCGGGCTGCTGTTTGGCTACGGCATGGTGCTGTCGAACGGCTGCGGCTCGCGGGCGCTGGTGCTGCTCGGGCGCGGCAATCTGCGCTCCTTCGTGGTCGTGATCGTGCTCGGCATTGTCGCCGAGATGACGCTGAAGGGCCTGATCGCGCCGCTGCGGATCGCGATGGTGCAGGCGTCGCAGGCCACGGTGTCGGCCAGTTCGGTGCCGGCGCTGCTCGCTAGCAGCGGCCTCGGCGCGGTGCCGGCGCGCATGGTGGCGGCCTCGGTGCTATCAGCCGTCCTGATCATTTTCGCCTTTGCCCATGCGCCGTTCCGCAAGTCGCCGGGCCAGGTCGCGGCCGGCCTGATCGTCGGCTTGCTGGTGGCGGGCGGCTGGTACGCGACCGGCTATCTCGGCGCCGATGATTTCAACCCGGTGCCGGTGACGTCGCTCACCTTCATCGCGCCGATCGCCGACGCCCTGCAATATGTGATGCTGTCGACCGGCTCGACGCTCAATTTCGGCATCGTCACCGTGTTCGGCGTGTTCGCCGGCAGCCTGGTCACGGCGCTTGCCACCGGGCGTTTCCAACTCGAAGGCTACCGCTCGCCACAGCACATGCTGCGCTCGGCAAGCGGCGCCGCGCTGATGGGCGCGGGCGGCGTGATGGCGTTCGGCTGCTCGGTCGGGCAGGGGCTCACTGGTTTGTCGACGCTGTCGCTGTCGTCATTCATCGCCATCGCCGGCATCACGCTCGGCACCGGCGCCGGCCTGCGCGGCGCGCTGCGAGTGAGGCCGCTTGCGACGGCCTAGGACATGTACTCATAACCGTCGGCTTCCAGTCCTGAAGCGGAAGTTGCCCAGTTCGGTAGTTGTCGGCGGCTCATGACCCGAAGCGGAGTTATCGCCAGCTACCGGGTTCCCGAATTGGTCCAGTGTCACCATACGTTCCCATAGGACGGTAGGTGCTGTCCGTATTTAAGCCTCAGTGTCCTAAGCTGAATTCGACAGTGTCCCAGTCTAAATCGCTCGTGAACGATCTCGTTAGAGTTATTGGCCTGTTATGGTTTTCAGGTTCATAAGCGGGGATGGACACCCATCACCGGACTTGCCAATGCGGTGCAGTCTACAACCGCACCGAGTCCATCGCCCCGACACGGGAGATCAGCAGCTTTGAATGCTCGCTGTGCGGCGTAACGCTGGAAACCTGGAACTCTGCTTGGGTCCCGAGCTATAAGTTTTTGGCCGGTCCCGTGCGACGGCCTAACGGCCCAGCGAGCTAGAAACAAAAGCGGCTGCTATCGTATTCAATTGCTATGGCAGAGTCGTTCGGAAACTCGCTTACCGTCGTGGAGGTCACCGCAGACGACTTGTCGTTGGAGGGACCAACGAAGCAGTATTGGATCGCGCGAGCTAAGCCAGATCAGGCCCTGACGCTGGTACTTACGGCGGTGCCAGAAGGCTGGACGGCGGAGCTTGTGGACATGAAACTGACCGAGAAGGAACAGCGGAAACTCGACGGCCTCCGCCTCAAACCGGGCGACATTTACCGCCTCACGAAGTAAAGCCGCCTCAGTTGGCGTCCTACCGTAGAGCCCCCAGCCAATTTTGCGATCCCATCAGGTCCTTTGGGCGCCATTCGTCCCGCGCCCCGCGACAAAAGGCCTGAAATAAACAGCTCGCTATTCCCTTCAGAC
Organism: Bradyrhizobium sp. C9; assembly: GCF_002532045.1. Lineage (GTDB taxonomy): Bacteria > Pseudomonadota > Alphaproteobacteria > Rhizobiales > Xanthobacteraceae > Bradyrhizobium. The sequence continues at coordinate 648,573 of NZ_NWTG01000001.1, forward strand.
AGGCAGACAGTAAACCCCATCACCGCCCGAACCGCGGCTTATATCGGTGATGAGAACGCCGGATCGCGCTCCCGCCTTCCTCTAGCGGAATGGAGTGCGCCATGTCCATGAAGCGACATCTCATACCCACTCAATCACTTGAACAGCGTCTTGGTATCCAGGCAGAGCGGCTCCGTAAGCAGGCCCGGGGAACTCCCCCCGGCGTCGAGCGTCAGCGCCTAATCCGCAGGGCTAGGCTGGCCGAAACCGGCTCACAATTGAGCGACTGGCTGCGGTCGCCGGGTTTGCGAGCGCCGACATGAGGGGCCGCTACCGTTTCCATGCGGAAAGCGGCGCGAGCAGAATAGTCAATTTTCGTAGGCGATGCGCAAACAAGACCGATACGGCAATCAAGGCGGTCCTGAATTACTTCTGGCGTAGACAGACCGACAGAAGTTCCGCTGCCATACAGAAGGACAGGCTCCGCAAGTAAAGAGGTCTTCGAACTCGAAAAGTGCAATATCCGAGATTTTGTTCGTACCCTCTCGGGGCTAGAGGAAACGCCGTCCGTATTTATTTCAAACGGGCGGCGTAACTTTGTCTGGGCCGCCGCAGTGTTGTCTCGGAATCGCGTCGGGTCGTCGTCTTCCGTTGTGCCTCAGTTGGCGGCCTCTTTCATTTATTGACGCGACGCCGTGTCGCGTATTGGCCCAAGGCCGACATGCAGCGACGTCGGTTTCGACGTCTGCTTCCCAGACCGAAGCGGACGTGACGAATCTGTGAGTACAGGACCTAATTATGCACGCGAGGGCGCGTACGCGAGCGAGCTCGGGCAGGGGCTGACCGGATTGTCGACATTGTCGCTGTCGTCCTTCATCGCCATCGCCGGCATCATGCTCGGCACCGGCGCCGGTCTGCGTGGTGCGCTGCGGGTCAGGCCGCTCGCGACGGCTTGAAGTGTTCTTGTTCGAGCATGATCTCCGCGCAAACGCGTTCCGCGTTTGTCGCGCGCGAAAACTGCTTCCTTTAAAGCGCGATGAGATTGGGTTGAATCGTCATCGCGCTTTAGCTCCTTGTTCGAGCATGATCTTTTCGAAAAAACAGCTTCACGCTCTTTCGGATCATGCTCTAGCGACCAAGTTCGTGCGGCAGCGCAGTATGCCGCGATGGGTCAGGAGCGGGCTTGTCTCTTCGGCGGGGCCGACTGGTGTTCTTGCATTATCTCTGCGGTCTCACTAGGGTGAGTAAGGTTCCCAACCTCGCAGGGGGATTACCGTGCAGTTCATCACGCCTGCGGCGCTCTGTGGCGCTCTTCTCGCTTCGACGGTCGCATTTGCGCAGGAGAAGCATATCGTTGCGTTCGATGCACCAGCGAGCGGCAACAAGTACACGCAGCAGCACATTCTCGAGGTAGGCGACGTGCCTGAGCACAAGCTGCGGCTGTTCGAGTTGGTGCGCAGTTACGGCAGCAAAGACCAGACAATTGAGAACGTCGTCCTCAAGGAGGCCGTTATCCGTGGCACCAGCGATCTGACCGATTTGAATGGGCTCGGCCGCAGCTATGTCGAATATAGGATGGAGAACGGCGACAAGATTTTTGCACGCGGATTCTTCCTTAACCACAAGCTGCCAAGTAGCGAGCGCCTGAAAAACCTTACGGAGTTGGATATCACGGGCGGCACTGGTAAATTCCGCGGCATTCGCGGCGTCGTGCGGGCTGAAACGGTTGCCGACTACAAGGCGTTCAACCAGAACCGGACCGAGTTCGAATACTGGTTCGAGAAGTAGCTGCACACTTTGCTCTATGGCGACACGCCACGACTAGGCACGCGACGGCGCGTCCGCGAGCGAACTCAACGCAATGCCGCCGACGATCAGCGCCGCGGCGATCGCGAGCGACAGATCGATCGGCTCGCCGAGCAGCAATGCTGCGGTCACGATGCCGACGATCGGCGTCGCTGTCGTGCCGAGCGAAGTCGTCAGCGCCGGCAGGCTCTTGTTGACCATGGACATCGCCCAATAGGCCAGCGCCGTGCCGATGAAGCCGGAATAGAGGAACAGCAGCACGAGGTGCGGCGACCATCTCACCGTGGGCAGGCCCTCGGTGACCAGCGCGGTCATGGTCAGCACCACCGTCGCGACCAGCACCTGCCACAGCAGGAGCTGCAGCGGCGTCGCGATCCAGCGGTGCGAGCGGATGTAGATGATGTTGGCGGCCCAGCAGATCGCGGCGATGATGATCATGCCGGCGCCGGCGATGACGTGCAGATTGCTCCAGTCCAGCGATGCCGGGTTGAGGATCACGCAGAGGCCGGCGAGCCCCAACGCGACGCCGACCAGCTTCAGCGTCCCGAGCCGCTCGGTCCGTGCGGCGCCGGCCGCGAGCGCCACCCACAGCGGCGTGGTGTAGCCGAGCACGACGCCCTTGCTGGCCGGCAGATAGCGCAAGCCAGCGGCGACCAGTGTCGAGAAGAAGGTCATGTGCAGCAGCGCGACGCTGAGCACGACCGGGACATCGGCGATCCGCGGAATGATCAGATTGCCGCTGGCGCGCAGGATCACCAGCAGGGCGATCAGGGCGACCCAGCTGCGGATCGATGCGGTCCACAGCGGCGGCACCGCCTCGACCAGCGATTTCGTCACCGACCAGTTGATGCCCCAGGCCAGCACCACGACGATGAACAAGGCGGCGGCTTTGGCGGGGGATAGGGATTGGTTCACGACAGAATCCTTGCAGGCGACACTCCCCGTGAATAGGATCGCGCTGGTTCTATCGAAAGGGCCAGATTATATAGAATAAAGGAACCAGATTGATCCTCGCCGAATTGCTCACCTTGAAGCGCTCGGATGAGGCCGGGCTGGCCGCGCAGCTGACGCACCAGCTTCGCGCGCTGATGTCTGGCGGTCAGATCAGGAGCGGCGCGATGCTGCCGTCGAGCCGCACGCTTTCGGCCGAGCTCGACGTGGCGCGGAATACGGTCATCCACGCCTATGAGCAACTGGCAGCCGAAGGCTATCTGCGTCTCGCCCCACGGCGGCGTCCGGTCGTGGCCGACGATATCGAGCAGCGCTTTGCCAAACCTGCGCCTGCACCTCGGCGCGATGCCCCCCGCAAGCCGCAGCTGTCGCCCTGGGCCTTGCAGCTCTCGGGCTCGGATTGGCCGCTGTCCTACCAGGCCGGTTTCCGGCCGCTTCGTCCCGGGCTCGCGGATGCGCGCGAGTTTCCGCATGAGATCTGGGCGCGTTGCCTGCGCCGTAGCGCGTTGCGGCGTCGCTTCAACGACCAGACCGTGATCAACCGGCCGAGCCTGCGCGAGGCCTTGCGTGACTATCTCGAGATCAGCCGCGGCGTGCGTGCCGAGGCCGATCAAATCCTGATCCTGCCGACGGCGCAGGCGGCGCTGACGCTGATCGCCGCGACCACCATCGTCGCCGGCGATGCGGTGTGGACCGAGGATCCAGGCTATCCCGGCGCCGCGGCGGCATTTCGCGCGGCCGGCGCCGACGTCGTCGGTATCAGGCTCGATCAATGGGGCATGATGCGGACGCGCGCGGCGCGCACGCCGAAGCTGATCTTCACGACACCGTCGCATCAGCACCCGACCGGGCGGGTGATGCCGGTGGCACGCCGCACCGAGCTGCTGGCGGCGGCCGAGCCCGGCAAGACCTGGATCGTCGAGGACGATTACGACGGCGAGTTTCACTATGACAGCCGCCCGATGCCGGCGCTGCAGGGGCTCGATCGCGAGGGACGCGTGCTCTATCTCGGCACCTTCGCCAAGGCGACGACCGCCGATATCCGCATCGGCTATCTGGTGGTGCCGCCACAACTGGCGCGGACGATGGAGATCGCGCAGCGCCATCTCGGGCTGATCGCCTCCGTGCACGTCCAGGAGGCGCTGGCCGGCTTCATGGCCGACGGACATTTCCTGGCGCATATCAGGCGGATGCGGCGCATCTACCGGTCACGCCGGGACTCTCTTGCCGCAGCGCTCGCGCGGCACCTCGGGCCCGTGCTTGCGGCCGAGGTGCCGCCGGGCGGCATGCAGCTGATCGCGCGTTTCAGGGATGGCGCTGCGGACCAGAGCGCCGTGACGCGGCTGGTCGCAGCCGGGGTCGAGGTGCGCGCGCTGTCGAGCCTCGCGCTGGAGCGGCCGCACGACCACGGCCTGTTGCTCGGCTTCGCCGCCTGGCGCGAGAACGAGATCGGAGCCGCGGTGCGGATCATGGCGAACTGCCTGACCGGCAAGCGCGCCGCGCGTGGGTAGATGGGCGCTTGCACGATTTCGGAATATTAGAAGGGTAACGCTGAGTTGCCCGACGTGTCAAGTCGCCTTGTCGAACGCCGGCGGCCGCCGGCTACTTTGCATGGGGTTGTTTTCGATATTTTTCAGCGCACCCCTGCGACGGGCCGCGTCGCAGGCTCACTCCGCCGCCTTGGTGACGATCCGTACCTCCGACGTCAGCGTCTTGTGCACCGGGCATTTGTCGGCGATCTCCATCAGCCGCTTGCGCTGGTCGGCGTCGAGCTCGCCCTCGATCCTGATGACGCGGTCGATCTGGTCGAGCATGCCCTCGCGCGTCTCGCACTCCTCGCAATCCTTCGCATAGATCTTGTTGTGCTGCAGCGTCACGGTGATGCGATCGACCGGCAGCGACTTGCGGTCGGCATACATCCGCATCGTCATCGAGGTGCAGGCACCGAGACCCGTGAGCAGGAAATCGTAGGGCCCGGGGCCGGTGTCATCGCCACCGACGGCCACCGGTTCGTCGGCGATCAACCGGTGCGGACCCGTGGTGACGATCTGCTGGAATTTGCCGTTGCGGGTTTCCTGCACCACGACGTTGCGGGGCGCGTTGCCGGTGTCGGCGGCCGGCTGCGGCGCGAGGTCGACGTAGCGCTCGGCCCAGGCGCCGATCACGTCGGCGACATAGGCGGCATCCTGCTTGCCGCTCAGCAGATGATCGGCGCCCGCAAGCGAGACGAAGCTCTTGGGGTGTTTGGCCGAGATGAAGATGTTGGTGGCGTTGTCGATGCCGACGGTGTCGTCGGTCGGCGAGTGCATCACCAGCAGCGCTCTGTGCAGCTGCTTGACCTGCGCCATCAGGTTCTGCTCGGCGACGTCGTCGAGGAATTCGCGCTTGATGCGGAACGGGCGGCCGGCGAGCGAGACTTCGCCTTCACCCTGCGCTCGGATATCCTCGATCCGGTCCTTGAAGAAATGCGTGACATGGACGGGATCGGACGGCGCGGCGATGGTGGCGACCGCCTTCGCTTCCGGGATCTGACCCGCGGCCGCGAGGATCGCAGCGCCGCCGAGGCTATGGCCGATCAGGATCGCGGGCGCCTTGCGGGTCTCGCGCAGATGGTCGGCGGCGCGGACCAGATCGGCGACGTTCGACGAGAAGGTCGAATTGGCGAAATCGCCTTCGCTGGAGCCGAGGCCGGTGAAGTCGAAGCGCAATGTGGCAATACCCTTCGCAGCAAGGGCAACCGCGATGCGCTTGGCCGCCAGCACGTCCTTGCCGCAAGTGAAGCAGTGCGCGAACAGCGCATAGGCCTTGATTGGTCCGTCCGGCGTATCAAGCGCGGCGGCGAGCTGATGGCCGCCGACACCGGTGAATTGAAAGCGTTCATGCGGCACGGGCAGGCTCCATCATCGTTGGTGGTTGTCAGTCGCCAGAATAGCGCTGTTCGGTCCAGGGATCACCGCGATTGTGATAGCCGCGCACCTCCCAGAAGCCCGGTGCATCTTCGGTCAGGAATTCGATGCGCTGCAGCCATTTGGCGCTCTTCCAGAAATACAGATGCGGCACCACCAGCCGCACCGGGCCGCCATGCTCCTGCTCCAGCGGCTTGCCCGACCCGCTATGGGCGAGCAGAGCATCCTCGGCGGCGAAATCCTCGAGCGACAAATTTGTCGTGTAGCCGTCATACGAATGCAGTGCCACAAACCGCGCATCCTCGCGCGGCTGGCAGGCGGCGAGCAGGTCGCTTGTGGCGAGCCCCTCCCACTGATTGTCGTAGCGCGACCAGGTGGTGACGCAGTGGATGTCGGAGACGAATTGGGTCTGCGGCTGCGCCGCGAATTGCGGCCAGTTCCAGTAGATCGTCTGCTCCACCGCGCCGTAGACGTCGAGCCGCCAACGCTCCCGCGTGACGTTCGGCATCAGTCCGAGATCGAGCACCGGCCAGTCCGCGGTCAGATGCTGTCCCGGCGGCAGGCGCTGCTCGTCCGGCCGGGTGATCTTGCCGGTGAGGAATTTGCCCTCGCGCGCCCAGCGCTGCTTGCTGCGCGTCAGCTTGCTCTCGGGTGGCTCGGCGTCGTCGGTCATCGGCGTTGCGCCATCATTCGTGGCGATGCATCGCGGAGTCGTGCTTGGTGTCGCGCATGGTGGAGTAGATCAGGAGCGACAGGAAGATCATGCCGCTGAGATAATAGTAGAACCAGTCCTCGTGCCCGATGCTCTTGAAATAGAGCGCGACCGCAGGCGCAGTGCCGCCGAAGATCGACACCGTGATGGCGTAGGGCAGGCCGACGCCGAGCGCGCGGACATTGGTCGGGAACAGCTCGGCCTTCACGATCGCATTGATCGAGGTGTAGCCGGCGACGAAGATCCAGGCGCCGCAGATTAACAGGAAAGCGATGAAGGGCGACTTGGTCTCCTTCAGTGCGGTCAGGATCGGGATCGTCGCCAGCGTGCCGACGACGCCAAAGAAGATCAAGAGCGGCTTGCGGCCGATACGATCGGACAGCGCGCCGTAGATCGGCTGCAGGAAGGTCGCGAAGATCAACGAGCCGAAGATCACGAAGGTGGTCTGGTCCTCGGTGAGGCCGATCGACAGTTTCACGAAGGTCTGCATGTAGGTCGTGAAAGTATAGAACGCCGCGGTGCCGCCGGCGGTGAGGCCGACCACCAGCAGCAATTCGCGCGGATAGTTCAACAGGCCGACGATCGAGCCGGTCGGCTTGGAAACCTTCTTGGCCTCCTCAAACGCCTCGGTCTCGTGCAGGCCGCGCCGCATCACCGCCGCGAAGATCGCAAGCAAGGCGCCGATCACGAACGGAATCCGCCAGCCCCAGGCCTTCAGCTCGTCCGGCGTCAGGAACACCTTCTGCAGCAACAGCAGCACGATGATCGCGGTGAGCTGGCCGCCGATCAGCGTGACGTATTGGAAGCTCGAATAGAAGCCGCGATGCTTGGCGTCGGCGACCTCGCTGAGATAGGTGGCGCTGGCGCCATACTCGCCGCCGAGGCTCAAGCCCTCGATGATGCGGGCGAGCGCCAGGATCGCCGGTGCGGCAATGCCGATGGTGGCATAGGTCGGCGTCACCGCGATGATCAGCGAGCCGAAGCACATGCAGACCACCGACAGCGTCAGCGACAGCCGCCGGCCATAGCGGTCGGCGATGTAGCCGAACAGCCAGCCGCCCAGCGGGCGCATCAGGAAGGTCGCGGCAAACAGCACCGCGGCATTGAGCTGCTGCACCACCGGATCGCTGTGCGGGAAGAACGCCGGCGCGAAATACAGGGCGAACGCGGTGTAGGCGTAGAAATCGTACCATTCGACGAGATTGCCGACCGAGCCGATGAAGATCGCCTTGACCCGCCGCTCGACGTCATGGATGTCGAGATGGTCGCTCGCGGATTGAGCGGTTTGTTCGGACATTGGCAGGCCTCCCCGGATTCTCTGGCGCGATTCCGGGGCAACCTAGCTCATTTGCGTGGTGCGATGTAACTGCTGTCCTGTTCCTTCAGGCGTTCTTGCCGAACAGGACGGGCAGTTGACGCGGGCCGCGCACGGTGCCTTCCGACCAGGTGACCTTACCGGCCGGGTCGAGGCGGAAATCCGGAATCCGCTTCAGCCATTCCTCGATCGCCACCTGCATCTCCATCCGCGCCAGGTTGGAACCGACGCAGCGGTGGATGCCGAGGCCGAAAGCGGCGTGGCGGTTTTCCTTGCGGTCGATCACCACCTTGTCCGCATCGGGGAACATGGCGGGGTCGCGGTTGGCTGCGGGGAACGACAGCAGCACCATGTTGCCGGCCTTGACCGGGCAGCCGGAGATCGTGGTCTCCTTCATCACCTCGCGCGCCATCGTCACCGGCGAATAGGCGCGCAGGAATTCCTCGATCGCGGTCGGGATCAGGGCAGGCTCCGCGACCAGGCGCTCGCGATCGGCGGGCGTTTTGGCGAGGTGCCAGAGCGATGAGCCGAGCGCGCTCCAGGTGGTGTCGATGCCGGCGATCAGCAGCAGCCGCAGCGAGCCGAGCACGTGCTCGTCGGTCAGCGGCTGGCCGCCCGGGCCCTTGGCCCGCAGCAGCTGCGAGATCAGATCGTCACCCGGCTCAAGCTTGCGCTGCTCGAGATGGGCCATGAAGTAGCCGGTCATCTCGCGCACGCCGCTCATCATCTCGTTCTCGTCCTTGATGCCGAGCTCGAGGATCTGGTGGATCCACTTGATGAAGAGGTCGCCGTCCTTCTCGGGGATGCCGAGCATGTGCGCGATGGCGCGCACCGGGATGTGCTTGGTGTAGCGCGCCGCGGCGTCGCAATGGCCGTCGGCGATGAATGCGTCGATCAGCTCGTTGCAGATCGCGCGCACCCGCGGCTCGAGCCGCTTCATCGCATCCGGCGTGAACGGCGGCAGCAGCACCTGCTTGGCGGGCTTGTGCTCCGGCGGATCGGAGGTGATCGGCGGCGCACGGGCGGAGATCTCGGGGCGGACGTCGCGCACGATGACGCGGCGCGAGGAGAAGTGCTCGGTGTCGTAGGCGATCTCCTTCACCGCCTGATAGGTGGTCGGCATGTAGCAGCCGAGGAAGCGCTCGGTATGCACGACCGGCGAGGCCGCGCGCAGCGTCTCCCAGATCGGGAACGGGTCGTCGGTCCAGACCGGATCGGTATGGTCGAAATCATGGACCCAGTCGGTGACCGGGGGATGTTCGGGCAGATAGCTCGCGGACGGGGAATCGGACATCGGCTCGTATCCTTCTCGTTCGATCAAAATGCTGGCCGGCTCAACGGGAGGCACGCGGCCATCCCTGCTGGCCGCTATTCCTCGGTGACTTCGATCGCGATTTCCGGGCAGTTGGTCTGTGCGAGCCAGGCCTTGTCCTCGAGCCCGGCCGGCACGGTCCCGTCGCCGACTTCATGGGCGTTGCCGTATTCGTCGAGCTCGAACAGTTCGGGGGCGAGCGATTTGCAGCGGGCGTGACCCTGGCACTTGTCCTGGTCGACGCGGATTTTGAGCTTGGACATGCAAGCACTCTCCCTCGGCTCTGGCGCACAGGTGGAGCGCGCCGGGTTCCTCATTGTAGCTTATGCAAGTTCCAGCTTGCTTGGGCGGCTCTACCGGCTCACCAAGTTATAGCATATTACATTATCGTCGCGCTTGCGCGTCAAGCGAAAACTGCGCGCGTCCCACCGCCGGGTCTCGTCATTTGGATATTCGATCGAAGTCATTGGGGAATTCAATTTCCAAATGACGTGAGGAAGCGTCAACCTCGCCGCAAGGGTGGAGGGGATGACACTCACTGGCTCGCGTCCGGACTGGCTGACGTTCGATTGCTATGGGACGTTGATCCAATGGGATGAAGGTCTGATCGCGGCGACTAGTCGAATTCTGGCCCGCTCCGGATCGCGGATCGAACCGCGCGCGTTCATCGCGGTGTTTGATCGCCACGAACATGCCCTCGAGCGGAGCCGCCCGCATCTGTCGTTCAGGGACGTGACGGCGAGGGCGCTCGAAGCCGCCATGACCGAGCTGTCACTGCCCTCGGACCCGAACTATGCGGAGATCCTGACCTCGTCGATCGGCAAGATGCCGCCCTTTCCGGAAGTCGTCGCCACGCTCGGCCGCCTAAAGGCCGCGGGCTTCAAGCTGGCGATCATCTCGAACACCGACGATGCGATCATCGCCGGAAACGTCGCGCAGCTTGGCGGGCACATTGATCGGGTCATCACCGCGCAGCAGGCCCAAGCCTACAAGCCATCCCGCGAAACATTCGAATATGCCTGGGCGTCGCTCGGAATCGACAAGCCGCAACTCGTCCATATCTGCGCCAGCCCGCATCTCGACCTCGCCGCGGCCCGCGATCTCGGCTTCCGGGCGATCTGGATCGATCGCGGCACGGGCCGTCAGCCGTTGCCCGACTACTCCCCGAACAAGGTTGCTGCCACACTCGATCAGGTTCCGGGTTTTCTTTCCGAAGCCGGCTGGATGTAGCTCGCGAGAGACCCGAATGGGCGTTGAACGAGCCGATGCAGTCCCTTAATGCTTGCGCGCCGTCGGCGCGGTGAGCGGGCCCCAGGCGGCGAGGGCGGCGGCTGCGATCTGCTCGAGCTGCTTGCGGGTGGCGCCGTCGCGTGCCTGGATCGACATGCCCTGCTGCACCGTGATGTAGTATTGGGCGATCGCGTCGAGGTCGGCTTCAGGTGAGATCTCGCGACGCTCGACGCCCTGGCGCAGACGTTCGCGCAGCTCTGTCACCGCCTGCGCGCGCCGCTGCACGAGTTCGCGCCGCACGGTCTCGGAATGTTCATTCGGATGCAGCGCCGACAATACCACCAGGCAACCGGGCGGGCGTGAGCGGCGGGTGAAGACGCGCGCGGTTTGCATGAGGAAGGTTTCCACGGCCTGATAGGCGGTGTGCGTCTCGGTCACGGCACCCCAGATCAGTCCACCTTCGCTCGCCACGTAATAGTCGAGCGCCTTGCGGAACAGGTCCTCCTTGCTGCCGAAGGCAGCGTACAGGCTGGGCGAGGCAATACCCATCGCCGAGGTGAGGTCAGCCATCGAAGCGCCCTCATAGCCCCTCAGCCAGAACACCTCCATCGCGCGCGCCAGAGCGGCGTCCTTATCGAAATTCCGGGGGCGGCCACGTTCAGCCATCGGTCTGTCCATTTCTGTGTCGATCACTAAATAATTCACTTGACGCGCCGGCGCAAGCTTCCTAATTCTGTGTCGATCGTTACAGATATCGTCACCAACGAATGAGCCGAACATGACCCAGTCCCTGCAGGGAAAACGCGCCCTCGTCACCGGCGGCAGCCGCGGCATCGGTGCAGCCATCGCAAGACGTCTTGCCGCCGAAGGCGCCGACGTCGCCATCACCTATGAACGCTCGGCCGATCGCGCCGAAGCCATTGGCGCCGAGATCAGGAAACAGGGCCGCCGTGCACTGGCGCTGCAGGCGGACAGCGCGGACGCCAGCGCCGTGCGAGGTGCGGTCAACGCAGCCGCCAAGGCGTTCGGCGGTCTGGATATCCTGGTCAACAATGCCGGCATCTTCCGCGGCGGTGGTTCGATCGATGCCGTCACGCTTGAGGATATCGACGCCACGCTGGCGGTGAACGTGCGGGCGGTGGTGGTCGCATCGCAGGCCGCGGTCGCCCACATGGGCGAGGGCGGCCGCATCATCAATATCGGCAGCAACCTCGCCAGCCGGGTGCCCGATGCCGGCATGAGCCTCTATTCGATGAGCAAGTCGGCGTTGATCGCCTGGACCCAGGGCCTGGCCCGCGACCTCGGCGGCCGTGGCATCACGGTCAATATCGTCCATCCCGGCTCCACCAACACCGACATGAACCCGGCCGATGGCGAGCAGGCCGAGGCGCAGCGCGCACGCATGGCGATCAAGCGCTACGGCAAGGCCGATGACGTTGCTGCCCTGGTCGCGTTTGTCGCCGGTCCCGAAGCCGGCTCGATCAATGGCGCCGGTCTCACCGTCGACGGCGGCGCCAACGCTTGACGACGTCGGAGCGAGGAGCGCGCTATCCAGCGCGCTCCTCGGCCCGGTGCCCGTGCTGGCCCCGCGATCCCCTGCGGTTACAATCCGCATCGTCGCAGGCGGCCGGGCATGATGGTCGTCTCGCGTGCGGAATCCCGGGCCCTTCGGCCGTTTGGCCCCCGGGTGGGAACCCGTTAAGCAAGTCAGAGTCCCCGGGTGATCTTGATAGACTTTCTAATGGACGCGCTTGCCGGTTTCGCGGTTAATTGCCAATGGACGTCTCGTCCGCGGATGGAAGTGACCTGAACGCCCGATGTCGCTATTGTGGCGTATCCGCTATAGCTTGGCCGACCGGTGATCAGCATCTCGATGGGACAAATCGTTCGTAAGTCGTTCAAAACCTACCACCATGGCGACCTCCGGGAGGCGCTAATCCAGGCCGCGCTGCGCGAGGTCGAGCTCGGTGGTCCCGAAGCGATCAGCATCAAGGCGCTGGCCAAGCAGCTCGGCGTCTCGCAGCCGGCGCCGTACCGGCATTTCGCCGACCGCGAAGCGCTGCTGGAGGCGGTGACCGCGGAAGCGTTCCGGCAGTTCAACGTGATCATGCGCGAGGCGATCGCGCAGCCCGGCAAGGGCTCGAAACTGTCGCGCTTTGCCCAGGCTGCGCTGGCCTTCGGGCTCGAGCGCCACGGCATCTACCGGTTGATGTTCGCGTCCCGAACCATGGCCTGCGCGCCTGTCGGCAGCGAGTTGCACGTCGCGGCGATGGAAACGCTGGCGCTGCTGATCGAGTCGTTCGAGGCACCGGCCGTCGGGCTGTTGCGCGAGCGGCAGGCGCTGAAGATCTGGGCCGGGCTGCACGGCATCGTGATGCTTGCCGAGCAGGGCCTGCTCACCGGCGAGGTCGGCCAGATCAGCCGCGAGGAGCTGATGGACGAGATCGTCGAGCAGACCAAGCTCGCACTCACCGCCGCGCTGCATGCGACGGAAGAGAAGGCGTAGGACGCCTTAGCCTATTCCTGGGGCATGATCTTTTCGAAAAACCGCTCCGCACTTTTTCGGATCATGCCTTCGGCGGTCGCGGATCGATCGGGGTGGTGCCGCGCACGCCCAGAATATCCTCGAGCACTTTCGCGCCGGCCAGAAGCTGCGCCTCGGCGCGGGGCTTGGCGATCATCTGCAGGCCGACCGGCAGGCCAGACGCGGTGAAGCCGCACGGCAGCGACAGCGCCGGGCAGCAGGCCAGCGTGATCGCGTAGACGATGCCGAGCCATTCGACGTAATTGTCGAACTTCTTGCCGTCGCATTCGGCGACATAGCGGTTCTCGACCGGGAACGGCGGCACGATGGTCGCGGGCGCCAGCAGCAGGTCGTATTTTTCGAAGAACTCGAGCGCACGCGCGGTGATCGCGACGCGCTGCGCCTCGGCGCGCTCGAGCTTCTCGACGGTGAGCTTCAGTCCTTCCTCGATGTTCCAGATCACCTCGGGCTTGAGCAGGTCGCGCTTGGTGCGCAGCAATTCGGCCTTGCTGATCGCGAAATCGAACGCACGCAGCACGTGGAAGCATTCATGGGCCTCGCGGAAGTCGGGATGCGCCTCCTCGACGATCGCGCCGGCTTCCGCGAACCGCTCCGCGGCCTTGCGGGTCACCGCCTTGACCTCGGGATCAACCGGCGTGATGCCGAGATCGGGCGAATAGGCGATGCGCTTCGGCTTGCTGCCCGACCGCGTCGCCGACAGGAATGATGTCGGCAGCGCCGGCAGCGACAGCGGGTCGGCCGCATGCTCGCCGCTCATCGCGTCGAGCAGCAGCGCGAGGTCCTCGACATTGCGTGCCATCGGTCCCTGCTGGCCGAGCGTGCGGTCGACGCCGAATTTCGGGGTCTGCGCGACTCGGCCGATCGACGGCCGCAGGCCTACGACGCCGCAGAAGCTCGCCGGGTTGCGCAAGCTGCCGCCCATGTCGGAACCGTGGGCGAGCCACGCGGTGCCGCTGGCCAGCGCTGCCGCGGCGCCGCCCGAGGAGCCGGCGGCCGAGCGCGATGTGTCCCAGGGATTGCGGGTCGGACCGAACACCTCGTTGAAGGTGTTGGCGCCGGCGCCGAATTCCGGCGTGTTCGACTTGGCGTAGATCACGCCGCCGTTCTGCTCGAGGCGCTCGACCAGGATGTCCGACTTCGCGGGGACATTGTCCTTGAAGATCGGCGAGCCCTGCGTGGTGAGCACGCCGGAGACGGCGGTGAGGTCCTTGATCGGAACGGGAAGGCCCGCGAGCAGACCGCGCTCGCCGGCCGGCTTCTGCATCAGGGCCTTGGCATGGCTGCGGGCGCGGTCGAAGCAGAGCGTCGGCAGCGCGTTGACCTTGCCGTCGACCTCGGCGATGCGCTTTTCCAGCACATCGAGCAGATCGAGCGGCGTGACGTCGCCGGCTTTCAGTTTCTCGACGACGGTACATGCCGTTTCCTTCACCAAGCCCTGATCAGCCATGCGCCGTTGCTCCTATGTCTTCTGTTTCCTTGTGCTGTAGAACATTTCCTGCCGTCGTGGCAATGCGACGAGAACCGATGAGGCAGGGATGGCAGCGTTGTTTTCCGCGCTGGACTGGCGCGCGATGAGCCAGCAGGAGCGGGACCTCGGCTTGAACAATGGCGTTGCCGTCAAGGGCAGCGCCGAGATCGCCGCAGGCTGGGAGCAGCGCTCCGCGGCGATGCGGCAGAAACATCTCGACCATCTCGACCTGCGGTATGGTCCGCGTGAACGCAACCGGATCGATTTCCTTAAAGCCCGCGACGGCGCGCCGACGCTCTTGTTCATCCACGGCGGCTATTGGCAGACCCGCGCCAAGGAGGTGTTCACGATCTTCGCCGAGGGGCCGATGGCGCACGGCATCAATGTTGCCTTGATCGGCTACACGCTGGCGCCGGATGCGACGCTCGATGACATCGTCGCCGAGATTCACTCCGGCATCGATTTTCTGGCTGGGCAGTTGCCCGCGCTCGGCGCCGCTGCCGACGGCATTGTCGTGTCGGGCTGGTCGGCCGGCGGCCATTTGACGTCGATGGCGCTGTCGAACGCTCATGTCCGGGCCGGCATGGCGATCTCGGGCATCTACGACCTCGAGCCGATCAGGCATTCCTACCTCAACGAGAAGCTGAGGCTCGACGAGGCCGCCTCGCGGCGCAATTCGCCGATGATGCAGGAGGGCGGCACGGCAAAGCCGCTGTCGCTGGTGGTCGGCAGTGCCGAGCTGCCGTTGCTGCGCAAGCAGACCGCCGATTTCGCCGGCCATCGCGCCCGCTACGGCTTGCCGGTGACCTATGAGGAGATCGAAGGCGCCGATCATTTCTCGATCATGAACCAGATGCTGGTGCCGCAAGGCCGGATCACGACGCTGATCCGGCAATTGTTCGAGCGAACGGCGACCTAAGCCGTCATTGCGAGGAGCGAAGCGACGAAGCAATCCATCGCTCCGCATATGCCGAAGCATGGATTGCTTCGCTTCGCTCGCAATGACGTGGAGAGGGCGTTAGCCCCATCCCGACGTCAGACCGCCATCCACCGTGTAGATCACGCCCGATGTATAGCCTGCGCGATCGGAGGCCAGGAATGCCATCAGGTCGCCGATCTCGCGCGCATGCGCGGGGCGGCCGAGCGGCAGGCCCTTCTGGAATTCCTTGTAGCGGCTCTCGTCGCCGAACTGGTTCTTGGCGCGGGTCTTGAGGAGCGTGACGTGGCGGTCGGTGCCCACAGGGCCGGGGTTGATGCCGACGACGCGGATGTTGTCGGCGAGGCTCTTGCCGCCGAGCGCCCGGGTGAACGACATCAGTGCTGCATTGCCGGCGCTGCCGCAGATGTAATTGGCGTCGAACTTCTCGCCGGCCGCGCCGATGTCGTTGACGATCACACCACCGCCGCGCGCCTTCATCTGGGCATAGATCGCGCGCGTCAAATTGACATAGCCGAACACCTTGAGCTCCCAGGCGTGCCGCCAGGTCGCCTCGTCGATCTTGTCGATCGAGCCGCCCGGGATGTCGCCGGCATTATTGACGAGGATGTCGATGTCGGCGGCCTCCTTGGCCAAGCGCGCCAGATCTTCGGATTTGCGCAGGTCGACGACGCTGACTGCGGCATCGATCTGGTGCGCCGAGCGCAGCCGCTCGGCCAGCGCCCTCAATTGCTCGCCGTTGCGGGCGGCGAGCAGCAAATTGGCGCCTTCCTCGGCAAAGGCTTCGGCGGCGGCCGCGCCAATGCCCTTGGAGGCGCCGGTGATCAGGACACGTTTGCCGCGCAGATACAGATCCATGGGATGTCTCGCTTGGGTATGAGGAGTGAGGTGTCGGCGAAATTGGTGGGGCAGGGTCGCGCCGCGGTCAACACTGCACTGCAGCGTTGCGCTCGCGCGAAGTTTGGTCCATTGCAGGTCCATCAGGATAGGCGGCATTGCCGGCCGGGCAAATCACAAGGGTGTTCTCGATGAGCAGCAAAAAGCAGTATCGGATTGCGGTCATTCCCGGTGACGGCATCGGCAAGGAAGTGATGCCGGAGGGCCTGCGCGTCATCGAGGCGGCGGCGAAGAAACACGGCGTCGACGTGAAGTTCGACCATTTCGACTTCGCCTCCTACGACTATTACGAGAAGCACGGCGAGATGATGCCGGCCGACTGGAAGGACCAGATCGGCAAGCATGACGCGATCTATTTCGGCGCTGTCGGTTGGCCGGCCAAGATCCCGGATCACATCTCGCTGTGGGGCTCGCTGATCAAGTTCCGCCGCGAGTTCGACCAGTACGTCAATTTGCGTCCGGTGCGCCTGATGCCCGGCGTGCCGTCGCCGCTGGCGAACCGCAAGCCCGGCGACATCGATTTCTGGGTAGTGCGCGAGAACACCGAGGGTGAATACTCCTCGGTCGGCGGCCGCATGTTCCCGGATACCGATCGCGAATTCGTCACGCAGCAGACCGTGATGACCCGTATTGGCGTCGACCGCATCCTGAAATTCGCGTTCGACCTCGCGCAGTCGCGGCCGAAGAAGCATCTGACCTCGGCGACCAAGTCGAACGGCATCTCCATCACCATGCCCTATTGGGACGAGCGCGTGGAGGCGATGGCCAAGAAGTATCCCGGCGTGAAGTGGGACAAGTACCACATCGACATTCTCACCGCGAACTTCGTGCTGCATCCGGACTGGTTCGACGTCGTGGTCGGCTCCAATTTGTTCGGGGACATTCTGTCCGACCTCGGTCCGGCCTGCACCGGCACGATCGGCATCGCGCCGTCGGGCAACATCAATCCGGAAGGCAATTTCCCCTCGGTGTTCGAGCCGGTGCACGGCTCGGCGCCTGACATCGCCGGACAGGGCATCGCCAACCCGATCGGCATGATCTGGTCGGGCGCAATGATGCTGGAGCACCTCGGCGAGAAGCAGGCGGCAGCCGCCATCGTCGGCGCGATCGAGCGCACGCTCGGCGAACGCACGCTGCGCACCCGCGACCTCGGCGGTAATGCCGACACCACGGCGTGCGGCAAGGCCGTCGCGGAGATGGTGGAGTAAGCTGCGCCGTCAACCACGGGATCGTCCTGGCGAAAGCCAGGACCCATTACCCCGAGTGCTTGTTGGCTTGATAGGTCTGACCACCGCCAGCGCGATGACGCAGGCCGGTGGTCATGGGTCCTGGATCGCGCTCGCTACGCTCACTTGTCCAGGACGACGTCGATATTGATTGCTTCGCAGTCTGCGTAGGGTGGGTTAGCCGACTACGTCCGCCGTAGCTCTACGAGCGAAGGCGGAAGGCGTAACCCACCATCCTTGCGGCGACAAAGTCGGTGGGTGACGCTTCGCTAACCCGCCCTACGGTCTACCCCTTCACGATCCGTCGGCAATGCTCCCACGCAGCGTGGATCAGGTTCTCGCTCGCTTCGGGCGTGCGGAACGCGGAGTGAGCTGACAGCGTCACGTTCGGGATCTTGGTCAGCGGATGATCCTTCGGCAGCGGCTCGATGTTGTAGACGTCGAGGCCGGCATGACGAATGTGGCCGGAGTTGAGCGCATCGATCATCGCCTGCTCGTCGACGATGGCGCCGCGCGCGGTGTTGATCAGCACCACGCCCTTCTTCATCTTCGCGATCTTCTCGCGCGTGATCATGCCGCGGGTCTCGTCGTTCAAGAGCAGATGCAGCGAGACCACGTCGCTGTTCGCCAGCACGGTGTCGAGCTCGGTGAATTCGACGCCCGGATGGCCCTTGGGCGACCGGTTCCAGGCGATCACCTTCATGCCGCTGCCGAGCGCGATGCGGGCGACCTCAGCGGCGATGCCGCCGAAGCCGACCAGGCCGAGCATCTTGCCGGTGAGCTGCATGCCGTCCTCGCGCAGCCAGTTGCCGGCGCGCATCTCGCGGTCCATCTGCGCGATCACTCGCGCCGACGACCACATCAGCGCGATCGCGGATTCCGCGACCGCGGTGTCGCCATAGCCCTTGATCAGGTGCACGGAGATGCCGAGCCCGGCGAGCTCTTCCGGATTCATGTAGCTGCGCGCGCCGGTGCCGAGGAACACGACGTGCTTCAGGCCGGCACACTTCTTTGCCACGTCGGTCGGCAGCGCGGTGTGATCGACGACCGCGATCTCGGCGCCATCCAGCACCGCCGGGTAGTCCTCCGGCTTGATGTCGGGATTGCGGTTGATCCGCATCTTGGGATCGCCGGGCTTTTCCAATCGCTCCGTGATGACAGCGAGCGATTCATTGGCGTCGACAAACACTGCGCGCACGAAAACCTCCATCAAAGGGAGACGTGGATGATCAGGATGCGACGCCGGCGAGCGCCAGCACCGTATGCATCAGGACATTGGCGCCGGCGGCGCAATCGGTCTGCGTGGCGTCTTCCAGCTCGTTGTGGCTGATGCCGTCCTTGCAGGGCACGAACACCATCGCCGCCGGCATCACCGTATTGAGGTTGCAGGCGTCGTGGCCGGCGCCGGACGTGATGCGGCGGTGCGAATAGCCGAGCTGCTGGGCCGCGTTCTCCACCGCGTCGACCAGCTTCGGGTCGAAATGGGTCGGCGCCTTGCGCCAGACGAGATCAAGCTGCACCTCGACCTTGCGCCTTGCTGCGATCTCGGTGACCGCAGCACGGAGATCACCATCCAGCGCGTCCATGATTCCTGCATCGGCGCTGCGGCAATCCACGGTGAAGGCGATCTCGCCGGGAATGACGTTGCGCGAGGGCGCTGCGATCACGGCCTCGCCGATGGTGCCGACCGCCTTCGGCCCATGCTTCCTGGCGATGCTTTCCATCGCCAGCACGATCTCGGACAGCGTCGCCAGCGCGTCGCGGCGCAGCGGCATCGGGGTCGAGCCGGCATGGCTCTCGAAGCCTGTGATCTTGCCGTCGTACCACAACACGCCCTGGCCGGAATCGACCACGCCGATGGTCTTGCCTTCGGCCTCCAGGATCGGGCCCTGCTCGATATGCAGCTCGACGAAGCTGGTGAACTTCTGGCGGCCGACCGGGGCATCGCCGCGGTAACCGATCGAATCCAGCGCCTGCGCCACCGTGACGCCCTCGGCATCCTTGCGCGACAGAATGTCGTCGGTGGTGAAATCCCCGACATAGGCGGCCGAGGCCATCATCGCCGGCGCGAAGCGCGAGCCTTCCTCGTTGGTCCAGTTGCAGATGCAGATCGGCAGCTCGGTCTCGATCCCTGCATCGTTGAGCGTGCGCACCAGTTCGAGCCCGGCCAGCGTGCCGAGGATGCCGTCATATTTGCCGCCGGTCGGCTGGGTGTCGAGATGCGAGCCGACGCCGATCGGCGGCTTCGACATATCCCGCCCCTTCCGCAACCCGAACATCGAACCGAGTGCATCGACCTGCACTTCGAGGCCGGCGCTTTCGCATGCCTTGCGGAACCAGTCGCGCACCTGCTTGTCTTCGACGCTGAGGGTCAGCCGCCGCACGCCGCCCTTTGGCGTTGCACCGAACTGCGCGGTTTCGTGGATGGTGCCCCAGAGGCGGGCGGAATCGATCTGCAGGTTGGTGGCGGCTCGGCTCATTGCGGCTCTTCCCTTTACGCGACCGTTTTTTCATGACGCGCCGCGTCCATCGCGTCAACCGCCACGCTCGCCTGCGCGATCTGCCTGGCGAGATGGGCGACACGCTCGATGGCGACCGCATCGGGGGAGGCGAGCCAGCTCGCGGTGAAGGTGAGGGGCGGCAGTTTGAGATCGGTATCGAGCAATTGCAAGCGGCCGTCGGCGAGCTCGTTCTCGACGATCGCCGACGGAATCACTGCAATGCCAAGACCTTCATTGGCCATGTGGATCACGGTCGCAAGCGACGTCGAAGCGTGCAGGCGGATCGGCGGCAGATCGGGGGCGTTGAACAGCGCGCGCACGGTCTCATAGGGCTGGGTCTTGCGCGGAAACGTGATGATCGGAAACCGCGCCAGGTCCCGCCGCGCCACCGGGCCGGGGCCGAGGCCGAGCGATGGGCTCGCCAGGAAACCGATCGGGTAATCGCACAGCACATGATTGTGCGCGCCGGACGCCGAGACCGGTCCGAGCACGAAGGCGAGCTCGATCTCCTGCGCCAGCAGCCGCGGGGTCAGGTTCGGCGTGATGTCGACCTCGATCTCCAGCGACAGGTTCGGGTAGATCTCGTTGACGCTCTTGACCAGCCGCGGCAGCCAGGTGTGCACGATGGTTTCCGCGACACCGAGCCGCAGCGCGCCGCGCATTGCCGAACGGTCGCCGACCTCCGCCATCATCTCCGAGCGCAGGCCGATCAGCTTCTCGGCGTAGGTCATCATCAGCCGTCCGCTCGGCGTCGGCGAGGCCACCCGGTGATCCCGGTTCAACAGTTTGACGCCCATCTCGCGCTCGAGCTGGGCAATGCGCTGGGAGATCGCCGGCTGGGTGGTGTTGAGCCGCTGGGCGGCGCCGCGGAAGCTGCCGAGCTTGACGACCCAAAGGAACGTTTCGATCGAGCGGAAGTCCGTCATTGGAAGCAAATCCTCGATCGATAAATCTTATTTATCGATTTTGATTAGAAAGGACGATTAGACATTATATCACGCTTGGTGTTGGTTTGTCCTTGTCGAGATTATGGGCAGGAGAATCCCATGACTGTTTTTGCGGCAGTGCAGCGATCTCAGGGGGAGCCGGTGCTGGCGAGTGTCGAGGCGCGGCGCGCCTGTCGCAACGGCATGGCCTCGGCCACCACGGCCGGTCTCGCCAACGGTTTCGTCCAGGGCAATCTGGCGATCCTGCCGGAGAAGCTCGCCGGCGCGTTCCACCGCTTCTGCCAGCTCAATCCCAAGCCGTGCCCGATCATCGGCATGTCGGATGTGGGCGATCCCCGGATCCCCGCGCTCGGCCTCGACCTCGACATCCGCACCGACGTGCCGCGCTACCGGGTCTGGCGCGACGGCGAGGTGGCGGACGAGCCGACCGACATCACCAAATACTGGCGCGACGATCTCGTCACCTTCGTGCTCGGCTGCTCCTATTCGTTCGAGGAGGCGCTGCTGGAGGACGGGCTGCCGATCCGTCACATCGAACGCAACCTGCGTGTGCCAATGTACCGGACCAACATCGCCTGCCAGCCGTCGGGGCCGTTCGCGGGGCCGATGGTGGTGTCGATGCGCCCGTTCAAGCCGGCGGATGCGATCCGCGCGGTACAGATCACTTCGCGCTTCCCGTCGGTGCATGGCGCCCCGGTTCATCTCGGTCACCCGCATGCGATCGGCATCAAGGACATTGCCAAGCCCGACTATGGCGACGCGGTGCCGGTGGCCGATGACGAGATCCCGGTGTTCTGGGCCTGTGGCGTGACGCCGCAATCGGTGATCGCAAGTGCGAAGCTGCCGTTCGCGATCACGCATTCGCCCGGCCTGATGCTGGTGACCGATCTCAGGAACAGGCAGCTCGCTGTGCTCTGAATAGGCAATTCGTGCAATTCATTGAGGCTTTACTGCGCGCTACAAGCGTCACATCGATAATAACAAGCTGACCAAGGGGACTTTCGATGACGATCTCTCGCCGTAACGTGTTGCTGGGTGCCACTGCCGCCGCTGCGCTCGGTCCGATGGCCGCGCGCGCGCAGACAAGCGAAGTTGCAATCGGCGTGATCTATCCGCTGTCCGGCTCCAGCGCCGCGATCGGCGTCGACGCGCAGCATGCCTTCAACACCGCCGCCGACATCATCAACAAGAACTATGATTTCGCGCTGCCGCTCGCCAAGGGCGAGGGCCTGTCCGGCCTCGGCGGAGCGAAGGTCAAGCTCGTGTTCGCCGACCACCAGGCCGACCCGCAGAAGGGCCGCGCCGAGACCGAGCGGCTGATCACCCAGGAGAAGGTCTGCGCCGTCGTCGGCACCTATCAGAGCGCGGTTGCGGTCACCGTCAGCCAGACCTGCGAGCGCTACGGCGTCCCGTTCATCTCGGCCGACAACTCTTCGCCGAGCCTGCATCGCCGCGGCCTGAAGTATTACTTCCGCGCCTCGCCACATGACGAGATGTTCTCGGCCGCGATGTTCGACTTCTTCGATGCGATGAAGAAAAAGGGTCAGAAGATCGAGACGCTGGCGCTGTTCCACGAGGACACGATCTTCGGCACCGATTCGGCGAACGCCCAGACCAAGCTCGCCGGCGAGCGCGGCTACAAGATCGTGGCCGACATCAAGTATCGCGCCAATTCGCCGTCGCTGACCGCCGAGGTGCAGCAGCTCAAGGCGGCGAATGCCGACGTCCTGATGCCGTCGAGCTACACCACCGACTCGATCCTGCTGGTCAAGACCATGGCGGAGCTCGGCTACAAGCCGAAGAACATCATGGCGCAGGATGCCGGCTTTTCGGAGAAGGCGACCTATGACGCGGTCGGCGACAAGCTCGAGGGCGTGATCTCGCGCGGCAGCTTCTCGCTCGACCTGGCGCAGAAGCGGCCGATGGTCGGTCTCATCAACGAGATGTACCGCGCCAAGTCCGGCAAGGACTTCAACGATTACACCTCGCGCCAGTTCATGGGCCTGATCGTGATGGCCGACGCCGTCAACCGCGCCAAATCGACCGACGGCGAGAAGATCCGTGAGGCGCTGGTCGCGACCGACATGCCGGGCGACGTGACCATCATGCCGTGGCGGCGCGTCAAGTTCGACGAGATGGGGCAGAACAACTTCGCCGATCCGGTGCTGCTGCAATATACCGCGAAGAACTTCGTGACGATCTTCCCGGAACAGGCCGCCGTCTCCGAGGCGATCTGGCCGATGAACAGCTGATCGGTCGGACGCGTTCTCGTCGTCCCGGGCAAGCGAAGCGCGACCCGGGACCCATTACCCCAGGCAGGCATTTTTGCGATGATTGGTTGTTGTCTCTCCTACCGATGCATTTGTGGCAATGGGTCCTGGCTTTCGCCAGGACGACGTTGGGGCCATACGTTGACCGGGGCGCAGCGGTGACAGCCGAGACCATTATCCAGAGTTTGGCGAGCGGCCTCCTGATGGGGCTGCTCTACGGACTGATCGCCGCCGGCCTCGCATTGATCTTCGGATTGATGGACGTCGTGAACTTCGCGCACGGCGAGTTCCTGATGATCGCGATGTACGCGACCTTCTTCCTGTTCGCGTTCTTCGCGATCGATCCCTTGCTGGCGGCGCCGCTGGTCGCCGCGGCCTTGTTCGTGTTCGGCGCGGTGGTCTATCTGTTGGTGGTCCGCTTCGCGATGCGCGCCAAGGCCAATGCCGGCATGGTGCAGATCTTCTCCACCTTCGGCCTTGCGATCGTGATGCGGGGCCTCGCCCAGTTCTTCTTCACGCCCGACTACCGCAGCGTGACCAACTCCTGGGTCGGCGGCAAGACGATCTCGATCGCCGGCATCTATCTGCCGGAGCCGCAGCTGATCGGCGCGATGCTGTCGATCGCGGCCTTTGTCGCGCTCTACTTCTTCATCAATCGCACCGATTTCGGCCGCGCGCTCGAGGCGACGCGCGAGGATGCCGGCGCGGTCGCGCTGGTCGGCATCGACAAGAACCGGGTGTTCGCGCTCGGCTGGGGCCTCGGTGCGGCGCTGGTCGGACTTGCCGGCGCCATCATGGCGATCTTCTTCTATATCTATCCCGACGTCGGCGCGTCGTTTGCGCTGATCGCCTACGTCACCGTGGCGCTCGGCGGCTTCGGCAGCGTGTTCGGCGCCTTTGCCGGCGGCATCATCGTCGGCCTGGTCGAGGCGACCACCGCGCTGATCCTGCCGCCGTCGCTGAAATCGGTCGGCATCTATGCCGTGTATCTCCTGGTCGTCTTCATCCGCCCGCGTGGCCTGTTCGGATCGATGTGATGGACACCCAGTTCGCCCAACGCCGCAGGCGTGACCTGATCGTGGCGGCCTGCCTTGCGGCGATCGCAGCGCTGGTGCCGCTGTTCGTCAAGGACGTCTACGTCCAGAACATCATGGTCCTGACCCTGATGTATGCCGCGCTCTCGCAGAGCTGGAACATCCTGTCCGGCTATTGCGGACAGATCTCGCTCGGCCATGCGCTGTATTTCGGACTCGGCGCTTACACCACCGCGCTCTTGTTCACCAAGTTCGGCGTGCTGCCATGGTTCGGCATGCTGGCGGGCGGAGCGATCTCCGCGGTGATCGCGATGGCGCTCGGCTATCCCTGCTTCCGCC
The DNA here is from genome assembly GCF_002532045.1 of Bradyrhizobium sp. C9. Lineage (GTDB taxonomy): Bacteria > Pseudomonadota > Alphaproteobacteria > Rhizobiales > Xanthobacteraceae > Bradyrhizobium. The sequence continues at coordinate 672,948 of NZ_NWTG01000001.1, forward strand.
TGCGCGGGCATTATTTCGTGATCGCGACCATCGTGATCGCCGAGATCGCGCTGCTCTTGATCCAGAACTGGGATTGGGCGGGTGCCGCGCTCGGCATCGACATCCCGATGCGCGGCGACAGCTGGCTGAAATTCCAGTTCGCCCGCTCCAAGCTGCCGTACTTCTATTTCGCGCTGACGCTGGCTTGCATTGCCTGGCTCGTCACCTGGTGGCTGGAAGATTCCAAATGGGGCTATTGGTGGCGCGCGGTGAAGGATAATCCGGATGCTGCCGAGAGCCTCGGTGTCGTCGTGTTCAATTCCAAGATGGGTGCCGCGGCGGTCTCGGCTTTCCTGGTCGCGGTCGGCGGCAGCTTCTACGCCCAGTTCGTCTCCTATATCGATCCCGAGAGCGTGATGGGCTTCCAGTTCTCGCTGTTGATGGCGCTGCCCGCGGTGCTCGGAGGAATCGGCACATTGTGGGGGCCGGTGCTCGGCGCGGTCATCCTGATTCCGCTCACCGAGCTGACGCGCGCTTACGTCGGCGGCTCCGGCCGCGGCGTCGACCTCATCGTCTACGGCGCGCTGATCGTCGCGATCTCGCTGGCGCTGCCGAAGGGGCTGGTCAGCGTGTTCAGCATGCTCTCCGGGCGCAAGGAGGCCGCGCGATGACGGCACTCCTGGAGACTCGCGGCGTCTGGCAGCGCTTCGGCGGCCTCGTCGCCAACAGCGACGTCTCGATCTCGGTCGGGCGTGGCGAGATCGTCGGCCTGATCGGCCCGAACGGCGCCGGCAAATCCACGCTGTTCAATCTGATCGCGGGCGTGCTGCCGCCGACCCAGGGCTCGATCATGTTCGACGGCGAAGACGTGACCAAGCTGCCGGCGGCGGAACGCTGCCAGCGCGGCGTCGGCCGCACCTTCCAGGTGGTCAAGAGCTTCGAGACCATGACCGTGATCGACAACGTCATCGTCGGCGCGCTGATCCGCAACACCAAGATGCGGATCGCGCGCCAGAAGGCCTATGAGGTGCTGGAGTTCTGCGGCCTTGCGGCGCGCGCCGACAAGCTTGCCGCCGATCTCGTCCCGTCGGAGAAGCGCAGGCTCGAAGTCGCCCGCGCGCTGGCCACCGAACCGAAGCTGCTGCTGCTCGACGAGGTGCTGACCGGATTGACGCCGGTCGAGGCACAGACCGGGGTCGAACTGGTGCGCAAGGTGCGCGCCACCGGAGTCACCGTGCTGATGGTCGAGCATGTGATGGAAATCGTGATGCCGCTGGTCGACCGGGCCATCGTACTCAATCTCGGCAAGGTGCTGGTCGAGGGCAAGCCGACCGAGGTCGTCCGCAATCCGGAAGTCATTTCTGCCTATCTCGGGGATCGTCATGCTGTCGGTGCGTGAAGTCACCACCGCCTATCAGGGCCTGGTTGCGATCTCCTCGGTGTCGATCGACGTCACCAAGGGCGAGATCGTCTGCGTCGCCGGCGCCAACGGCGCGGGAAAGTCGACGCTGCTCAAATCGATCGCCGGCGCCGAGCGGCCGCGCGCCGGCACCGTCACCTTCGATGGCAAGCGCATCGACGGCCAGCCGCAGCACGTCATCACCGCCGGCGGCATCGCCTTCGTGCCGGAGAACCGCCGGCTGTTTCCGCGGCTCTCGGTGCGCGACAATCTGCGGCTCGGCAGCTACCTCTATCGCAGTCAATCCGACCGCGATGCGCCGCTCGATCTGGTGTTCAATCTGTTCCCGCGGCTCGGCGAGCGGCTGGAGCAGCGCGCAGAGACCTTGTCCGGCGGCGAGCAGCAGATGCTCGCGATCGGCCGCGCGCTGATGACGCGGCCGCGCCTTTTGATGCTCGACGAGCCGTCGCAGGGCATCATGCCGAAGCTGGTCGACGAGATCTTCCAGGCCGTGAAGCGCATCCGCGACGCCGGCATGACGGTCCTGATCGTCGAGCAGCGCATGGCCGAGTGCCTGGAGATCGCCGACCGCGCCTACATCCTGCAAACCGGCCGCGTGCTGATGCAGGGCACCGCCGCCGAGATCACCGGCAATCCCGATGTCCGCAAGGCGTATCTGGGGCTGTAGTCATATCTGCGCTCGCAATAGCCCGGCGTCCTCTGGTGGTCAAACACCAACCAGCAGGCCTCCGAAAGTAGTCCAGTACATAAGGGGAGCCGCTTGATCGGCCCTCCTAAGCAACCAGCTTGGACCACGTTTCATAGATATTCCTAAGACCGTCACCGGCCCTCTGATGACTGACTACCCCATATGCGAAAGTTACAACCATGCGAACCGGGTTGAACGGGCCAGGCTTGAACGCCACAAGAACAGGCTGGCCGTAGTCTATAAACTTCTTGTTCGCGAGCGGCTGCTCCCACTTCAACGATGGATGATTTTTTAGAAAGACCTGACTCAAATACATTCCGATATCCATGGCGAGAGACAGGGTGCGGTCGGTCAGCTCCTCGCCGGGAACGTCGATCGGGAACTTCGCGTCGATGCTTCTCATTTCAATCTTTGAACGCGGACGCACCGCAATCTGGGTCGCGAACCACTGCCCTAGTAAGTTGAGAGAATTAGGCATCCCATCCGGTTGCCAATCTTCATAGCTAGGCGCGCTCCGGACAGCGTTCGCTAGCATGTTCAAACGCTCGGGAAGCACGCCGCCAAACCATTCGAGGTAGCGATTGAGCTCCCCTTCTGCCATCTCTTGAAATGACTGTGTAAAGGGAGGTCTCACGAGTTCGTAGGTCATTGAGCCTACTTACCCTCCTCGACCTTCTCGATCTTCGCGGCTAGATCCGGGACGCGGCTGACGCGATAGGTTGCGTTGCTGCAAGTCAGCGTCCAGGCCTCATTGTCGGGCTTCGAGAGCTTGTCGTCCCGTTCGGCCTTGAGCGGCTTGTCGCAGGCATAGCCTTGCGCGCGCAGCTGCACCGCCAACAGGTCGGGCAAGGTCTGCTCGGCCTGTGCCGTCGATCCCACCATGCCGCCGACCAGCAGCGCAGTGAATGCCAATCCCGTGAATCTCATCATGACCGTTCTCCGCATATCTCACCTTTGCTTGATCTAGTGAGGGTGATCCGGCAGCACGAGCCCGAACGTCCTGGTCAAATCCGCCACCTGTTCCGGCGACAGATACCGCGGGTTCAGCCCGCGCAGCAGCAGATAGAGTTTGGCGGTTTCCTCCAGCTCCTCGGTCGCGAACACCGCCGCTTCCAGCGTGTCGCCGGAGACGACGGGGCCGTGATTGGCGAGCAGCACCGATGAATATTTTCCCGCCAGCCCCCGGATCGCGTCGGCAACGGCGGGATCGCCGGGGCGATAATACGGCACCAGGGCGGTCTGGCCGCATTTCATGACGTAATAGGCCGTCATCGGCGGCAGCGCCGCGCGCGGGTCGATCTCGGGCAGCATCGAGAGTGCGACCGAATGGGTCGAGTGCAGATGCACCACGGCGCCGGCGCTGCTGCGCGTCTGGTAGAGCGCAGTGTGCAGCGGCACCTCCTTGGTCGGGGCATCGCCGGAGACCAGCCGGCCGTTGCCGTCGAGCCGCGACATTTTCGCCGGATCGAGGAACCCGAGCGAGGCGTTGGTCGGCGTCACCAGCCAGCCGCCGTCGTCGAGCCGGACGCTGATATTGCCCGAGGAGCCCGGCGTCAGCCCGCGCTCGAACAGCGAGCGGCCGAAGCGGCAGATGTCCTCACGAAGCTTTGTTTCGCTCATCCGGTTTCGTTCGTCTGGTTCTTGGCGCTATCCGTTTCCGCTTTGTCTCATGCTTTGGCAGCACGGCCAAGCCGTGATAGGCAAGCAGCAACGAGCATGATCCGGACCCGGCAGGCCGCGCCAGCGAGAAGCGGGCCGCGCCAGTGAAGACAAAGCCGGTTTTCCGAAAATGCTCAAACAACTAAAAATGTTCGGGGATCGCCGCATGTCCAGTTCCGCAACACCACGCGTCGCCGTCATCGGGCTGGGCTCGATGGGATACGGCATGGCGACCTCGCTCAGGCGCGCCGGCTTGACGGTGACCGGCTACGACGTGTCGGCCGATGCCGTCGCGCGCTTCGTGGCGGACGGCGGCAAGGGCGCGAAAACCCCGGCCGAAGCGGCCAGGGATGCCGACATCGTCGTCAGCGTCGTCGTCAATGCGGCGCAGACCGAAGCCATCCTGTTCGGCAAGGACGGCGCCGCCGAGACCTTGGCCAAGGATGCGGTCTTCGTCTCCTCGGCGACCATGGATCCCGATATCGCGCGGCGGCTGGCCAAGCAGCTCGAGGCGACCGGGCGGCATTACCTCGATGCGCCGATCTCTGGCGGCGCGCAGCGCGCCGCACAAGGTGAATTGACGATTCTCGCCTCCGGCAGCGCGCCGGCGTTCGCCAAGGCGCGGCCGGCGCTGGATGCGATGGCGGCAAAGCTCTACGAGCTCGGCGATGCCGCAGGGCAGGGCGCCGCGTTCAAGATGATCAACCAGCTGCTGGCCGGTGTGCATATCGCGGCCGCCTCGGAGGCGATCGCCTTTGCCGCCAAGCAGGGCCTCGACATCCGGAAGGTCTATGAGGTGATCACGGCCTCCGCAGGCAATTCGTGGATGTTCGAGAACCGCATGCCGCATGTGCTCGACGGCGACTATGCGCCGCGCAGCGCGGTGGAGATCTTCGTCAAGGATCTCGGCATCATCCAGGACATGGCGCGCACTGCGCGCTTCCCGGTGCCGGTCTCGGCAGCGGCACTGCAGATGTTCCTGATGACATCGGCGGCCGGCATGGGCCGCGACGACGATGCGTCGGTGGCGCGGATGTATGCGCAGGTCACCGGCACCAAGCTTCCCGGCGCGAAATAACAGGATCCTGCAATGCCCCACTTTGCCGCCAACCTCACCATGATGTTCAACGAGGTCCCGTTCCTCGACCGCTTCGAGGCGGCGGCGAAAGCGGGCTTCACCGCGGTCGAGTTCCTGTTTCCGTACGATCATCCGGCTGACGAGGTCGGCAAGCGGCTGAAAGGTGCGGGACTTACGCAGGCGCTGTTCAACCTGCCGCCGGGCGACTGGAACGCCGGCGAGAAGGGATTTGCGGCGCTGCCGGATCGCTTCGCCGATCTGCTAGCGAGTCTGAAGACCGCGCTGCCTTACGCGCAGGCGACCGGCGTCAAGCGCGTGCATCTGATGGCCGGGATCGCCGACCGCAGTGATCGACGCGCAGTGGAAGCCTTCTACAAATCCATCGCGACCGCCGCGGAGTTCTTCGCGCCGCACGACCTCGACGTCGTGATCGAGCCGATCAATCCGCGCAATGTGCCCGGCTACTTCCTCAATGACTTCAACTTCGCGTACGACCTGATCAGCGAGCTGAAGATCCCGAACCTGAAATTGCAGTTCGACATCTATCACTGCCAGATCATCCATGGCGACGTCACGATGCGGCTGCGTGAGATGATGCCTGTGATCGGCCACATCCAGATCGCCTCGATCCCCTCGCGCAACGAGCCCGACGGCGAGGAGCTGAACTATCCGTTCCTGTTCGGTGAACTCGACCGGCTCGGCTACGCCGGCTTCGTCGGCTGCGAATACAATCCGCGCGGCAAGACCACCGATGGTCTCGCCTGGTTCAAGCCCTATGCCGGAGTGAAGCCGTGACACTCGCACTCGGTTGCATAGCCGACGACTATACCGGCGCCTCCGACCTTGCCAACACGCTGACCCGCGCCGGCTTGCGCACGGTGCAGACCATCGGCGTGCCCGCCGACGATCTCGCGCTGCCGGAGGTCGACGCCGTCGTGGTGTCGCTGAAGAGCCGCTCGATCGAGGCCGGCCTTGCCGTGACGCGCTCGCGTGCCGCGGAGGCCTGGCTCCGCGACCGCGGCGCCGGGCATATCCTGTTCAAGATCTGCTCGACCTTCGATTCCACCGACGCCGGCAATATCGGTCCGGTGATGGACGCGCTGCGCGCCGACTCCAAAGACAATATCGTGCTGGTGACGCCGGCCTTCCCGGAAACCGGCCGCACCGTCTACCAGGCCAATCTGTTCGTCGGCTCGGTGCCGCTGAATGAGAGCCCGCTGAAGGACCATCCGCTCAACCCGATGCATGATTCCAATCTGGTCCGCGTGCTGGCGCGCCAGAGCAAGACAAAGGTCGGCCTGGTCGATCTGGCGACGCTGAGCCGCGGCACCGAGGCGGTTCGGGCGAAGCTCGCCGAGCTCGCGCGCGCGGGCATCGGCGCTGCTGTTGTCGACGCGGTATTCGACCGCGACCTCGAGACCATCGGGCAAGTCGCGCTGGATCACGGTCTCTCGGTCGGCGCCTCCGGCATCGGGCTTGGATTGGCGCGGACGCTGGTCGCCACAGGCAAGGCCAGATCGGCTGCCGTGAATGCCGTGACCGGCGCTGCGATCGGCGGGCCGGCCGCCTGTCTCGCCGGCAGTTGCTCACAGGCGACGCTGCGCCAGATCGCCAGCGCCGAGAAGGTGATGCCGGTCCTGCACCTCGACCCCGAGCGGGTGATCGCCGGCAGGGACGAGGCCGAGCGCGCGCTCGCCTGGGCCAAGGAGCGGCTCGGCACGGGTCCAGTCCTGATCGCCAGCAGTTCGACTCCGGAGGAGGTGGCTGCTCTGCAATCCCGTCATGGCCGTGATGCAGCCGGACATGCGATCGAGCAGGCGATGGCCGACCTCGCGGAGGAGCTGGTGCGGTCGGGTGTGCACAGGCTGGTGGTCGCCGGTGGTGAAACGTCAGGCGCCGTGGTCGATCGCCTTTGTATCCCGGGATTCCTGGTCGGGGCGGAAATCGCTGCGGGCGTGCCGGTTCTGCGCGCGGTCGGTGCTGGACAAGGCGAGATGGTGCTTGCCCTGAAATCAGGCAATTTCGGCGGCCCGGAGTTCTTCTCGGATGCGCTGGCATTGATGCCTTGATGCGCCTGTCGCGCATCATGTCGGGCTGATGACTGATATCTCCGTAGTTCAACGGTGAACCAAATTAACCCTACTTAAGGAGGGGGGCTGGCTTTGATATCTGCGGCGCACCGCCGCGCCATCAGCCTTCTTTCCGCACGAACGGGTCTAGCGAGCCCGGCACCCAAGAGACCCCACGATGTTCGCCAAATTCTCGATCCGCGCCAAGATCATTGCCGCGGTTGCGTTCCTGCTTGTCGCGTTGACGGGCATGGGCCTGCTTGCAGTCTGGAATATGCGGGCGATCAACGCCAGCACCGTCGACATCACGGCCAACTGGTTGCCGAGCGTGCGCGTGCTCGGCGAGCTGCGCGCCGGGGTCATCACCTACCGCAACGTGATCCGCGAACACATGCTCTCGGAAACGCTGGAAGAGAAGCTGGCCGCCGAAAAGACCCTCGCCAGCGTCGTCGAGATGAACACAAAGGCCCGCGCCAAGTACGAGCCGATGATCACTTCACCCGAAGAGCGGGCGCTCTACCGGCAGTGGTCCGACACCTGGGACAAGTACCGCAAGGGCACTGAAGAAGTGATGGCTATCTCGCGCAAGGAGGCCGGCAAGCTTCCGCATGAGGCGCATGAGCTCAATACCAAGGTGGTGAACAAGATCGGTCTCGAAGCGGACGAGATCCTGAACAAGGACATCGAGCTCAACAACACCGGTGCGGACAAGGCCGCGCAGGATTCTGCCAACAATTACAGCTCGGCACTGATGATGGTCGCCATCTTGCTCGGCATTGCCATCCTGATCAGTGTCGGCGTCAGCTTCTACACGGTTCGCGACATCTCGTCGGGCATTGCCTCGATCGTCGCGCCGATGCAGGCGCTGGGCCGCGGCGATCTGACCGCGGACGTGCCGCACCAGGGCGAGAAGACCGAGATCGGCGCCATGGCCGACACGTTGCAGGTGTTCAAGGAAGCCCTGGTCGCCAAGAAGGCGGCCGATGAGGCCGCCGCCGCCGACGCCGAAGCCAAGATCGAGCGCGGCCGCCGGGTCGATACCATTACCCGCAATTTCGAGCAGATGATCGGTGAGATCGTGCAGACCGTGTCGTCGGCCTCGACCCAGCTCGAAGCCTCGGCCTCGACGCTGTCGTCGACCGCAAGACGCTCGCAGGAACTGACCACGTCGGTTGCGGCCGCGTCCGAGGAGGCTTCGACCAACGTGCAGTCGGTGGCGTCGGCGACCGAAGAGCTGTCGTCGTCGGTGACCGAGATCAGCCGCCAGGTCCAGGAGTCGGCGCGGATGGCCGGCGACGCCGTCGGCCAGGCGCGCACCACCAATGATCGCGTCAGCGAGCTGTCGAAGGCCGCGGCACGGATCGGCGACGTCGTCGAACTGATCAACACGATTGCCGGCCAGACCAATCTGCTGGCGCTGAACGCCACCATCGAGGCGGCGCGCGCCGGTGAAGCCGGCCGCGGCTTCGCTGTCGTCGCGTCCGAGGTGAAGGCGCTGGCCGAGCAGACCGCGAAGGCGACCGGCGAGATCGGCCAGCAGATCGCCGGTATCCAGACCGCGACCCAGGAGTCGGTCGGCGCCATCAAGGAGATCTCGTCGACCATCGAGCGGCTGTCGGAGATTTCCTCCACCATTGCCGCCGCGGTCGAGGAGCAAGGCGCGGCGACGCAGGAGATTTCCCGCAACGTGCAGCAGGCGGCGCAGGGCACCCAGCAGGTCTCGGCCAACATCACCGACGTGCAGCAGGGCGCCAACGAAACCGGCTCGGCCTCGAGCCAGGTGCTGTCGGCGGCGCAGTCGCTCTCGGGTGACAGCAACCGCCTCAAGCTCGAGGTCGGCAGATTCCTCGACGCCGTCCGCGCGGCCTGACGCCGGCCGGAGCTCTGACCATCGAACAATGCCCGGTCGAAAGGCCGGGCATTTTTCTTTGACCGGATGCGGTGCTCGGTCGTTGCACTGGAGGCGCCATTAACGAACCGTAGTTCAACGCGCGGTAACTTGCCGCACGGCCACCCGCAAGAATCGCAAGATCCATTCCAAACGAGGCACCGGATGATGTTCCTGGCGAGATTCCGCATTCTCACGAAGATACTGGCGATTGTGGGCGGTCTCTCGATCATCGCCGGGATGCTCGCCTATCTCGGGATCTCGTCGTTGAAATCGCTCAGCGAACGCGGCGTCATCACCGCGCGCGCCGCGGAACGCGCGTTGCTGTCCGCTGAGGCCAATCAGAACGTGCTCGCGATCAATCGCGCCGAATTCCGCAGCGCGCTCGATCCGCGCGACGAGAACAGGCTTGCGGCACGATCGCTGATCGACGCGCAGTTCAAGTCGCTCGAGGAGCGCCTCGCCACGATCAGCAAGACGCAGGATCCGCAGACCATCGCGCTGCTGCCCGGCGTGCGAACGGCGCTGTCGGCCTATCAGGCCCAGCTTAAGCAGACGCTCGACGCGGTCGAGAGCGCGAAGGCCGTCGACCTGACCCAGTCCGCCGAGAAGCTGCGCGATGTCGCGATGAAGAGCCGCGCAGCGGCGGAAGAGCTTCAAGCCAGGGTTCGGGCCGTCGCTGAGCGACAGGACGAGCGGGTCAGGGACAACGTCAAGGCCAGCGAGCAGGAGTACGTATCGACCTCGGAGCTGTTGATCCTGCTTGCCGCTTCGGGGGTCCTGCTCGGGTTGCTGTTCGGCTTCGTCGTCGGACAATACGGCGTCGCGAAGCCGATCCGTGCCGTCGTCGCGATGCTGCAGCAGCTGGCCGATGGCCAATATGATATCGCGGTGCACGGCATCGATCGCCGCGACGAGGTCGGCGACGTCGCCAAGACCGCGCTCGTGTTCAAGGACAACGGCCTTGCCAAGGTCCGGATGGAGCGCGAGCAGAAGGAAATCGAGGCGCGCGCCGCCGCACAACGCCGCACCGACATGCTCCAGCTGGCCGATGGGTTTGAGCGCGCGGTCGGTGAGATCGTCGAAACCGTCGCATCCGCCTCGACCGAGCTCGAAGCGTCGGCGACCACGCTGACCTCGACCGCCGAGCGTTCGCAAAACCTTGCCACCACCGTCGCCGCTGCGTCGGAGGAAGCCACCACCAACGTCCAGTCGGTGGCGTCGGCTACCGAAGAACTGTCATCCTCGGTCAACGAGATCAGCCGGCAGGTGCAGGAATCGGCGCGGATGGCGGGCGATGCCGTCGGCCAGGCCCGTGCGACCAATGACAGGGTCGGGGAGCTGTCGAAGGCTGCCGCCCGGATCGGCGACGTGGTCGAGTTGATCAACACCATCGCCGGTCAGACCAATCTGCTGGCGCTGAACGCGACCATCGAGGCGGCGCGCGCCGGCGATGCCGGACGCGGCTTCGCGGTCGTGGCATCGGAAGTGAAGGCGCTGGCTGAGCAGACCGCAAAGGCGACCGGGGAGATCGGCCAGCAGGTTTCCGGCATCCAGGCTGCGACCGAGGACTCCGTGGCTGCCATCCGCGCGATCGGCTCCACCATCGAGCGGCTGTCGGAAATCTCGTCCGCCATTGCCGCTGCGATCGAGGAGCAGGGCGCGGCGACCCAGGAAATATCCCGAAACGTGCAACAGGCGGCGCAGGGCACCCAGCAGGTCTCGGCCGACATTACCGATGTGCAGCACGGCGCCAACGAGACCGGCTCGGCGTCGACCCAGGTGCTGTCGGCGGCACAGTCGCTTTCGGGTGACAGCAGCCGCCTCAAGCTCGAAGTCGGCAAGTTCCTCAACGCGGTTCGCGCCGCCTGATCCGGCGCCGCCGGGCGGCCCTAGAGACATCGTTGTCGGGGCAACCGATCCCGTCGTGGTGAGCCGGCAGGCTCACCACGCTCTACATTTTCGCAGAGCAGCGATGCGTTAGCCTCCTGACGGCCGAAACGGCGTGCTCGGCCGGCGCATATTCGCAGCAGAGCCGTCTCTTTTTTGACGCTGAGACGAGCGCGCTCGGCAGACTGCGTCCGGCGTACCCGATCGGAGCGCACGGCTTCACCGTACTATGCCAAGGAAGTGAAGGTCGCCGCGGCTCTGCAGGTTGGCGTTTTGCCCGTCATCGGGTAAATCCGCCGCTGCGGAACGGCTTTTGCAATGTCGATTCCTCTGCCCGGGGCGGGCTTCATTTCGGGAATGCTGCTTTTATGATCGCACTGGTCCGTATCGCGCTGAGCAGGCCATATACTTTCGTCGTGCTCGCGATCCTGCTCTTGATCATCGGACCCCTGGCAGCGCTGCGCACGCCGACCGACATCTTTCCGGACATCCGCATCCCGGTGATTGGCGTGGTCTGGCAGTACACCGGTCTGCCGCCCGACCAGATGGCCGGCCGCATTACATCGCCGTTCCAGCGAGCGCTGACCACCACGGTCAACGACATCGAGCACATCACCGCCAACTCGTATAACGGGTTCGGCATCATCAAGATCTTCTTCCAGCCCAATGTCGACATCCGCACCGCCAACGCGCAGGTCACCGCGATTTCGCAGACCTTGCTCAAGCAGATGCCGCCGGGCGCGACGCCGCCGCTGATCCTGAACTACAGCGCCTCGACGGTTCCGATCATCCAGGTCGCGCTCTCCGGCGACGGCCTGACCGAGCAGAACCTCGCCGACATCGGCATCAACCAGCTGCGCACGCCGCTGGTCACGGTGCCCGGCGCCGCGATCCCGTATCCGTTCGGCGGCAAGCAGCGCCAGGTCCAGATCGATCTCAATTCGACCGCGCTGCAGGCGCGCGGCCTGTCCGGCCAGGATGTCGCCAACACGCTCGCCGCGCAGAACCTGATCACGCCGGTCGGCACGCAGAAGATCGGCAATTTCGAATACACCGTGAACCTGAACAACTCGCCGCTCCGGATGGAGGAACTCGGCGATCTGCCGATCAAGCAGGTCAACGGCGCGATGGTCTATGTACGTGATGTCGCCACCGTCCGCGACGGCAACCCGCCGCAGACCAACATCGTCCATGTCGACGGCAACCGCTCGGTGCTGATGATGGTGCTGAAGGCCGGCGCCACCTCGACGCTCGATATCATCTCCGGCATCAAGCAGAAGGTGATCGACGTCAAGGACCAGATGCCGGACGCGCTGAAGATCGGCTTCATCGGCGACCAGTCGGTGTTCGTCCGCGGCGCGATCACCGGCGTCGCCTTCGAGGGCGTGATTGCCGCGCTGCTGACCAGCGTTATGATCCTGCTGTTCCTCGGCAGCTGGCGCTCGACCGTCATCATCGCGGTGTCGATCCCGCTGTCGGTGCTCGGGGCCATCATCATGTTGTCCCTGATCGGCGAGACGCTGAACATCATGACGCTCGGCGGCCTGGCGCTCGCGGTCGGCATCCTGGTCGACGACGCCACGGTGACGATCGAGAACATCAACTACCACCTGGAGCAAGGCAAGCCGGTCGAGCAGTCGATCCTCGACGGCGCCAACCAGATCGTGACGCCGGCGTTCGTCTCGCTGCTCTGTATCTGCATCGTGTTCGTGCCGATGTTCTTCCTGACCGGCGTCGCGCGCTTCCTGTTCGTGCCGATGGCCGAAGCTGTGATGTTCGCGATGATCTGGTCGTTCATCCTGTCGCGCACCTTGGTGCCGACGATGGCGAACTATCTGTTGCAGGCGCACGTCCATCACGAGAGCGCGCCGCCGAAGTCGCGCAATCCCCTGGTCTGGTTCCAGCGCGGCTTCGAGGCGCGGTTCGAGCGCATCCGCGGCGGCTATCACGGCTTGCTCGAAATGGCGCTCGGTCACCGCAAGGTGTTCGTCGGCGGCTTCCTCGCGGTGGTTGCCGCGTCGTTCCTGCTGGTGCCGTTCCTGGGGCGCAACTTCTTCCCGTCGGTCGATGCCGGCAACATCCTGATGCACGTCCGCACCCAGGTCGGCACCCGCGTCGAGGAGACCGCCAACCAGCTCGCCGACATCCAGAAGGCAATCCGCAAGCTGGTGCCCGGCGAGATCGAGACCATGACCGACAACATCGGCATGCCGATCTCCGGCATCAACATGACCTACAACAACACCGGCGTGATCGGTCCGCAGGACGGCGACATCCAGATCCGCTTGAAGGAAGGCCACAAGCCGACCGAGCAGCATGTCCGCACGCTGCGTGAGCAATTGCCGCGGCTGTTCCCGGGCACCAGCTTCGCGTTCCTGCCTGCCGACATCGTCAGCCAGATTCTGAACTTCGGCGCGCCGGCGCCGATCGACCTGCAGATCCGCGGCGCCAACCTCGACGCCAACTTTGCCTACGCCAACAAGCTGCTGGCCAAGATCAAGCGCATCCCCGGCATCGCCGACGCGCGGATCCAGCAATCGCCGAACAATCCGACCTTCAACATCGACGTCGATCGCACCCGCGCGCAATATGTCGGCCTGACCGAGCGCGACGTCACCAACTCGCTGGTCGTCAACCTCGCCGGCTCCTCGCAGGTCGCGCCGACCTACTATCTCAATCCCGACAACGGCGTGTCCTACTCGATCGTGATGCAAACGCCGCAATACCAGATCGACTCGCTGAGCGCGCTGCAGACGCTGCCGATCACGGCGACCGGCAATACCCAGGCGCCGATCCTCGGCGGCATCGCCGACATCAAGCGCGCGACCTCGAGCGCGGTGGTGTCGCAATACGACATCCAGTCGCTGGTGCAGATCTATGCCACGACGCAGGGCCGCGATCTCGGCGGCGTCGCAACCGACGTGCGCCAGCTCATTGCCGACACCGCCAAGGAGGTGCCGAAGGGGTCTTCGGTGGTGCTGCTCGGCCAGGTGCAGACCATGAACTCGGCCTTCACCGGCCTCTTGTTCGGCCTGCTTGGCGCGGTCGTCCTGATCTACTTCCTGATCGTGGTGAACTTCCAGTCCTGGTCGGATCCGTTCGTGATCATCACGGCGCTGCCCGCGGCGCTCGCCGGCATCGTCTGGATGCTGTTCACCACCCAGACCACGCTGTCGGTTCCGGCGCTCACCGGCGCCATCATGTGCATGGGCGTTGCGACCGCCAACAGCGTGCTCGTTATCAGCTTCGCCCGCGAGCGTTATGAGGAGCTCGGCGATCCCGTCGCGGCGGCGCTGGAAGCCGGCTTCGTCCGGTTCCGCCCGGTGCTGATGACCGCGCTCGCCATGATCATCGGCATGGCGCCAATGGCGCTGGGGCTTGGTGAGGGCGGCGAGCAGAACGCCCCGCTGGGCCGCGCCGTGATCGGCGGCCTGATCTTTGCAACCTTCGCGACGCTGATGTTTGTTCCCGTGGTATTCAGTATGGTACACAAGAAGCAAGGCGCCAAAGCCGCCGCCTCATCGGAGATTCCGCATGCAGCCCACTGAACAGCGCCCACCGGTGTCCCGCCGGAGATTGGGCATATTCGGCGTGGTTGCACTGGTCGGCGCGGGGCTGATCGTCGGCACCGGCATCCGCGCCCGTGAGGAGCAGGACAACCGGCTGAAGGAATGGACCGATGACCAGGCCGTTCCGACCGTCGCGGTGGCGCTGCCGAACGCCAAGGCGCTGAGCCCCACGATCGATCTGCCGGGCCGGCTCGAGGCCTATTCCCGCGCACCGATCTTCGCCCGGGTGTCGGGCTATCTCAAGAATTGGGACGCCGACATCGGGGCCCGCGTCAAGGCCGGCCAAGTGATCGCCGAGATCGAGGCGCCCGACCTCGACCAGCAATTGCTGCAGGCGCGCGCCGATCTTGCCAGCGCCCAGGCCTCGGCCAAGCTCTCTGAGGCGACGCTGACCCGGCGCAAGACGCTGGTTGCCTCGAACTTCGTCTCCGCCCAGGAAATCGACGAGCGCACCGCCGACCTCTCCAACAAGAACGGTGCGGTCAAGGCCGGCCAGGCCAATGTCGAGCGGCTGGAAGCGCTCGCCGGCTACAAGAAGATCACGGCGCCGTTCGACGGCGTGGTCACCTCGCGCGACACCGACGTCGGCGCGCTGATCAACGCTGGTGGTAATTCGGGTCCCGCGATGTTCACGGTCTCGGACATCACCAAGCTGCGCGTCTACGTCAACGTGCCGCAGAATTACGTTCCGGCGATCAAGATCGGCGCCAAGGCCTCCCTGGTATTACCGGATTACCCGAACCGCAGCTTCCAGGCGACGGTGGAAGCCTCCTCGCAGGCCGTCGATGTCGCCTCCGGCACCACGCGGATGCAGCTCGGGCTCGACAATTCCTCCGGCGAGCTGATGCCGGGTAGCTATGCCAGCGTGAAGCTCAATTTGCAGCGCGAGGCCGCACCGCTCAGCATTCCCGCCAGCGCGTTGATCTTCAACAGCAACGGCCTGCGGGTCGCAACCGTCAGCCCTGATGACAAGGTGCTGTTCAAGACCGTGAAGATCGGCCGCGACCTCGGCAAGGAGATCGAGATCGCCTCGGGCCTCGCACCCGACGACCGCATCATCACCGCCCCGCCTGATGGACTCGCCGACGGCGACCATGTCCGCGTCACCGGCGGCGGCGCCAAGGGCAAGCCGACGACGGCGTCGGAAAAGCAAGATGCGAAGGGGTAGCTCCCCCTTCGTCATGCCCGGGCTTGTCCCGGGCATTTCTGTTTTCAGCTGATGCGTGGGGCGGGCGGCCCTTACCTCTCCCCGCAAGAGCGGGGTGAGGGAGTCCTATACCGCGTCCGGGGCCAGAGGTCTTATCCCACTCGCCATTCCCTCACGCCGTCACTCGCAGTGACGATGTCACCCGTGCTGCCGATCGGCGTGCGGTCGAGGTTCTGCAGATAGGTCAATGTCGCCGTGTCGCTCGCCGGGATGCGGCCGAGCGTGCGGCGGCCGTCTTCGGTGCGCAGCATGGTGACGCCGTGCTCGACCTCGCCATTGGCGCGATAGATCACGGTGAAGGCCTCGACCTTGCCTTTCCCTGTCGCTTCGGCGGTGAAATCGGGCACGTTGCGCCTGTTGCGATCGGCCTCCGCCTGCACGCTGGTCTCCTGCTTGAGTGCCGCCGCCGGCGCCGCGCGTGACAGCACGAGGCCATGATGCTTGGTGACGAAGCCGCCCTGGCCGTAGAGCAGGCCGAGCGTGCCGCCGTTGCGCAGCTTGCGCACCATCGCGCAGGCCGAATGCGTCATGTAGGTGTTGAGCGGCGCGCCGAAAAACGTCAGGCCACCGGTCACGGTCGGCTGCACGTCGCTGCCTAGGCCGAGCGTGCGGCGCGCCATCTTCGGCACGCAGGGGAAGCAGCTATAGAGCTCGATCGCGTCGAACTTCCTGCCGTCGCCGCCGACGAGGTCCATCACCGCCTTCAGCACCGCATTCTGCGCGTGGCTCTCGACGAACTGGTCACGGATCAGATAGTCGCGCGGCTCTTCCGCGGAGGCGCCGCCGAGCGGATAGATCAGTTTGTCCTCGGGCACGCCCGCGGCGCGCGCTTTCGCCAGGCTGGTCAGGATTAGTGCTCCGCCCATGTTCACCGTCGGGTTCGCCACCATCAGCTTGGTGTAGGGCCAGGCGATCATCCGGTTGTCCGGCGTCGCGGTCGTGATCTCCTCGCCGCTGAAGCGCTTCTTCAGCCACGCGTTCGGATTGTCGGCGGCAACCCGCGCATAGGTCGACCAAAGGTCGCCGGACTCCTTCAGCGCCTCGCGCGGCGTCTGGCCCCAATGCGCCGAGGTGGCGGACTCATAGAGCGGGTAGACCGTGATCGGGCGGAACACGCCGAGCGCAACCGCAAGCGGCTTCTGGAATGCGGCGCCGCGCTTCGGCTCCTCCACGTCATGGGCGAACGGCGTCCACGGCAACTCGAC
Source organism: Bradyrhizobium sp. C9 (assembly GCF_002532045.1). Lineage (GTDB taxonomy): Bacteria > Pseudomonadota > Alphaproteobacteria > Rhizobiales > Xanthobacteraceae > Bradyrhizobium. The sequence continues at coordinate 689,600 of NZ_NWTG01000001.1, forward strand.
GCCGGCGCGCTGCGCCTTGGTCGCGGTCGATTGCGCCTCTGCGCCGCAGACCGCGGCAACACTGCATTCGCCGCGCGCGATGCGCTGCGCCGCCTCGTGCAGATAGCGGATCGGGCTCTCGCCGCCGACCGGGCCGTAATAGAGATGCGCGGGCGCGATGCCGAGCCGCTGCGCGAGCTGCTTCTCCGGATCGCGGTAGCGCCAGCTCAGGAAGTTGACGACGTCGAGCGACTGCACGTCGGAAAGCAATTTTGCGCCGCTGTCGGCCTCGGCGCGCTTCAGCGCCTCTTCCAGCAAGGTGAGCGGCTCGAGGCCGGCGGCGATGTCCTTCGGACGATCGACGACCTCGCCGACGCCGACGATGACGGGAATGCGGTCTTCGGGGATGCTGTTCGACATTCTTGTTGCTTCACTCTGCGGTATTGGACTCGATTGTTATGGGCGTCATTGCGAGCAAAGCGAAGCAATCCACATCTCTACACGGCATAGGTGGATTGCTGCGTCGCTTTGCTCCTCGCAATGACGGGGAGGGGCCACGTATTCGATCACTCCGCCACCAGCGCGTTCATGTGCTCGACGGCCTCGACGAAATCTTCCTTGAATTCCTGCACCACGGCGCCTGCCGACTTCACGCTGTCGACCAGGCCGACACCTTGGCCGACGAAATAGCTGACCAGGTCGCGCGCCTTCTCGTTGCCGGCCTCAGCGGCGCGGTCGATTGCGTTGAAGGCATCGCGGCTGATGATGCTTTGCAGCGGCATCGGCAGCGCGCCGGGGCTGTCCGGCGAGCGGTCCCAGGCGTCGGTCCACACCGAGCGGAGCTGCCGCGCCGGCTTGCCGGTGCGGCCCTTCGAGCGGATCGCGTCGCGCGAGGACGCCGCGATCATCTTCTCGCGGAAGATCTCGGACGTCTCCGACTCCACCGTGGCAAGCCAAATCGAACCGGTCCAGGCGCCGGCCGCGCCCATCGCCATGCAGGCCGCCATCTGGCTGCCGGTCATGATGCCGCCGGCGGCGAGCACCGGCACGTCGCGGATTTTCCTGACCGCCTTGATCACCTCGGGCACCAGCACCATGGTCGAGACCTCGCCGCAATGGCCGCCGGCCTCGGTGCCCTGCGCAACGAGGATGTCGACGCCGGCCGCAACCTGGCGCAACGCGTGTTCCTTGGAGCCGACCAGCGCCGCCACCGGCACGCCGTGCTTGCGGCCCATCTCGATCATCGCTCTCGGTGGTACGCCGAGCGCGTTGGCGATCAGCCGGATCGGATGGCGGAACGAGACTTCGAGCAATTGCAGCGCGGTCTCGGCATCGAACGGCTGCGGCTGGTTGTCGGCGACGCTCTGCGTCGTGAGCTCGATGTTGTATTTCTTCAGGAGATTGCGGGTGAAATCGCGATGCTCTTGGGAAACGCGTTTTTCAAGGCTCTTCCAGGTGACGTTCTTTTCACCCGCGGTCGAGATGTTCTCGGGGATCAGCACGTCGATGCCGTAGGGCTTGCCGTCGACGTGATCGTCGATCCATTTCAGCTCCTGCTCCAGCGTCTCCGGCAGATACCGGGTCGCGCCGAATACGCCGAAGCCGCCGGCGCGGCTGACCGCCGCCACCACGTCGCGGCAATGGCTGAAAGCGAGCAGGGGGAATTCAATTCCCAGCATGTCGCAGATCGGTGATTTCATGGACTGGTTTTCTCCCGGCGGCTGCTTCTTGTGCTTGTTGGCGTCAGCCCCTGCAACGCTAGCGCATCACGGTCGGCGAAGCCAAGCGGGTTTCGGCTGTGGCGATCTTGCGTGCAGGCGCTGCCTGGCTGCATCGCTCGCAGCGCATTCCGCTGGATAGAAAATGCGATCGGGCGGGGTGGGCAAAGCGCAGCGTGCGCACCATCTAGTGCGGACATGGGATGGGCCCGGCGGCCGCCGCGCCACCTTGGAAACGTGAACCGGGAGCCAACGACGTGACTGACACCTCAGCCTACGAGCCGCCGAAAGTCTGGACCTGGAACAAGGAGAGCGGCGGGCGCTTCGCCAGCATCAATCGGCCGATTGCCGGTCCGACCCATGACAAGGAGCTGCCGGTCGGCCGTCATCCGCTGCAACTCTACTCGCTGGCGACGCCGAACGGCGTCAAGGTCACCGTGATGCTGGAAGAGCTGCTGGCGGCGGGCCACAAGGGCGCGGAGTACGATGCCTGGCTGATCAAGATCGACGGCAACCAGTTCGGCAGCGGCTTCGTCGCGGTCAATCCGAATTCCAAGATTCCGGCGCTGATGGACCGCAGCGGGAAGGAGCCGATCCGGGTGTTCGAGTCGGGTTCGATCCTGGTGTACCTCGCGGAAAAGTTCGGCGCGTTCCTGCCGACCGACGTCAAGACCCGCGCCGAAACCTTCTCCTGGCTGTTCTGGCAAATGGGCTCAGCGCCCTATCTCGGCGGCGGCTTCGGACATTTCTATGCCTATGCGCCGACCAAAATCGAATATGCCATCGATCGCTTCGCGATGGAGGTGAAGCGCCAGCTCGACGTGCTCGACCGCCGGCTCGCCGACAACGAATATCTCGCGGGCGACGTCTACACCATCGCCGACATGGCGGTGTGGCCGTGGTACGGCAGCCTCGCCAAGGGCCTGCTCTACGGCGGCGGCGAATTCCTCTCGGTGCAGGACTACAAGAACGTGCAGCGCTGGACCGATGCGATCGCGGCACGGCCCGCGGTGAAGCGCGGCCGAATGGTCAACCGCACCTGGGGCGAGCCGTCGAGCCAGCTCCACGAGCGCCATGACGCCGGCGATTTCGAGACCAGGACGCAGGACAAGATCGGCGAGCAGGCGGCGTCGTAGCTTTGTCTTTGTAGGGCGGATTAGCGAAGCGTAATCCGCCATCGTTTGTTGGGCGGCGGGTTACGCCTTCGGCTAACCCGTCCTACGGGCCATGCTTATCCCAGCAAATCGTCATACTCCGGATGCTTCTTCATGAAGCCCTGGATGAATTCGCACTTCACCACGAGTCTGATGCCCTGGGCGCGCACCGCATCCAGCGTGGCACGCGCGATCTTTGAGCCGATGCCGCGGCCGCCGAGCTCCGGCGGCACTTCGGTATGAACCAGCGTGATCGTATCCGGGGTCTTGCGATAGACCACGAAGGCGACGGTGCCATCGACCGAGAGTTCGAACCGGCTCTGTGCCGGGTTGTCGCGGAATGCTTCGCTCATGCTCGTCCCTCGCTATTTCCTTTGCACGCGCCTGGCCGTCTGACCGACACTTGCGGCCAAATCGGATGATCGGCTCGATGAAGTCCCAGAATGTAACCCTGACTAGCGTCGCAGTAACCTGACAATGGCGAGAGCCGAGGGAACTGCAATAATGATCAGGACAAATATCAGGCGAATGCCGTCGCCTGATATTCTCAGATAGGCGGCGTAGAAAGCTCCAACGACAACGATCGATACGATAGTCCGAAGCAGGACTAGACCTACAGACGCCTGTGCGTTCGGCTGCAGCACGACTCGAACCTCAACTTGCCGATTTGCTTTTTGCCCCTTCAGCCGCGGGAAACACCACGCGGTCGTCGGTGCGGCAGTAGCGATCCGCAAACATGCGGCCGATCGGATGGTAACGCTCCATGTGGACGCGCATCGCATCACGGTCCCACAATTCGTCGCGGATGTGGAAGTGAATGCCTTCGCCCATGACCAGCTGGCGGTCGCCATTGACATCGATCAGCTTCCAGGTCTTGCATTCCATCGCGAACGGCGCGTCGGCGAGCCGGGGCACCGCGATCTTGCGCGCGGGCGCGAGCTTGAGGCCGAGATAGTCGGGCTCGCCGATCTCGGGCGGGAAGTCGCCCGAGGTCTCGTGCATCGCGCGCGCCAATGGCTCGTCGGTCAGATTGACAACGAACTCGCCCAAGCGCTGGATATTAACCAGCGTGTCCTTCTCGCGGCCGTCGGGCCTGCGGTTGACCGCGAACATGCAGAGCGGTGGGTCCTCGCAGAACACGTTGAAGAACGAGAACGGCGCCGCATTGACCACGCCGTCCGCGCCGAGGCTCGTCACCCAGGCGATCGGCCGCGGCAGCACGAAGGAGGTTAGCACCTTGTAGCGTTCGCGTTGGCTGAGGTCGCTCGGGGAATATTCCATGGGATGTCCGAAAACGTAGGGCGGGTTAGCGAAGCGTAACCCGCCGTCAGCCGTTCGGAAAGCAAAAGGCGGGTTACGCTGACGCTAACCCGCCCCATGCTTCTGCTTGCTCGTCTCCCCATGCGCGGGGAGAGGGAAGACTACGTCATGCTCAGTTCGTGGCGGCCGACCACCATCCAGTGCACCTCGTCCGGACCGTCGGCGAAGCGCAGATGGCGGACGTCCTGGTACATTTCGCCGAGCGGCGACCATTGCGAGATGCCGGTGGCGCCGTGCATCTGGATCGCCTGGTCGATCACCTTGCAGGCGCGTTCGGGCACCATGGCCTTGACCATCGAGACCCAGACGCGGGCTTCCTTGTTGCCGAGCACGTCCATCGCCTTGGCGGCCTTCAACACCATCAGCCGCATCGCCTCGATCTCGCAGCGCGCCTGGGCGATGATCTGCATGTTGCCACCGAGATGGGCGATCTTCTTGCCGAACGCTTCGCGGGTGAGGCCGCGCTGCACCATCATGTCGAGCGCCTTCTCGGCCTTGCCGATGGTGCGCATGCAGTGATGGATGCGGCCGGGACCAAGGCGGACCTGCGAGATCTCGAAGCCGCGGCCTTCGCCGAGCAGCATGTTCTCCTTCGGCACCTTCACATTGTTGAAGCGCAGATGCATGTGGCCGCGCGGCGCGTGGTCATGGCCGAACACGTGCATGGGCCCAAGGATCTCGACGCCGGGGGTGTCGATCGGCACCAGAATCTGCGACTGCTGCTTGCTCGGCGCTGCGTCGGGATTGGTCTTCACCATCACGATCATGATCTTGCAGCGCGGATCGCCGGCGCCGGAGATGTAATACTTCTCGCCGTTGATCACCCACTCGTCGCCGACCAGCTTTGCGGTGGTCGAGATGTTCTTGGCGTCGGAGGAGGCGACGTTCGGCTCGGTCATCGCATAGGCCGAGCGGATCTCGCCGTTGAGCAGCGGCTTCAGCCACTTCTCCTTCTGCGCCTTGGTGCCGACGCGCTCCAGAACCTCCATGTTGCCGGTGTCGGGCGCCGAGCAGTTCATCGTCTCGGAGGCCAGCGGGCTCTTGCCGAGCTCGGCGGCGATGTAGGCGTAGTCGAGGTTGTTGAGGCCGTCGCCGGTTTCGGCGTCGGGCAGGAAGAAGTTCCAGAGGCCGACTTCCTTCGCCTTGTCCTTGGCCTTCTGCAGGATCGCGAGCTGCTCGTCCGTGAAGCTCCAGCGGTTGGTCTTCTTCTCGCCGGCGCGATAGAACTCGACCGACATCGGGTCGACGGTGTCGCGGATGAACTGCTTCACATGGTCGTAAAGCGGGCGGACCTTGTCCGACATGCGGAGGTCGTTGAGCTCGTCGCCCGGATTGAGCGTGTAGTTCGTGGTGCGCGGCACATAGGCATGCTTCATTGTCGTTTCTCCCGTCGCGAAGGCGCGTTCGCGGCGGACAATAAACGCGTGCGGCGCGAAGCGCGAGTACCGATTTTCCTGATGTCTCTACCGCATCGCGGAATTTCGCGACGGCGTTTCAAACGTTGTTTGAACGCCGTCGCGTACAGCGTGAAAAGGCCCGGCGGACGCCGGTTAGGTCATCCGATGCATCGCGCAGATCTTGTTGCCGTCGAGGTCACGCAGATAGGCGAGGTAGAGCTTGATGCCGCCTCCCTCGCGCACGCCCGGCGGGTCCTCGCAGGGCTTGCCGCCATTGGCAACGCCGGCCGCGTGCCAGGCGTGGACCTGTTCCGGCGAAGAGCAGGCAAAGCCGATCGTGCCGCCATTTGCGTGCGTGGCCGATTCGCCGTTGATCGGCTTGGAAACCATGAAAATGCCGGCCTTGGTGAGGTACATAATGCGGTGACCGTCGACCCGGGCCGGCCGGACATCGAGCGTGCCGAGCAGCGCATCATAGAACGCCTTGGCCTTGTCCAGATCGTTGGTGCCAACCATCACGTGTGAAAACATCTGAAATATCCTCCCTGCTTGTTGACGAAAGCCGCTTTGTGCGCCCTCGCAACGCGAACGCTAGCAGCAGTTTTGTTTCGACGGAAGCGACGCGGCGTCGCGCGTTGTTCTGATGCGACGCCATCTCCGATCGCCATTCCGAGGCTCGCGTGGGTGCGATCGGCACCGAGCTTTCTCTGCGCGTCTGTTCAATCAGCGGAGCAAGTTAACGCAAGACTCGGGCGCGGTAGCGCCAGGAGGACGCGGATGATCATCCACAGACCGCGCAACACATTCAGCGTCGTCCCGGCCTAGTGCGCAATTGCGCACTAGGCCGGGACGACGGCGGTGAATGCGGCGGCCGCTGCGGCCCACTCAGAACGCCGTGTACCCGCCGTCGATCACAAAGCAGTCCGCCGTGTGATAGGACGACGCCTTGCTCATGAGGTAGACGGCGATGCCGCCGAAATCACTGGGCTCGCCGAAGCGGCGCACCGGGATGCGGGGCATTACGTTGGCGACGAACTTGTCGTTGGCCATGATGCCGGCGGTCATGTCGCTCTTGATCCAGCCGGGCAGGATCGCATTCGCGGTGACGCCATGGCGGGCGAGTTCGACGCCGAGCGCGCGGCACAGCGCATTCAGCGCGGCCTTGGTGCCGGCATAGTGCTCGTTGCGCGCGGTGCCGAACAGCGAGGCGAGGCTCGAGGTCGCGACCAGCCGGCCGAACTTGTCGCCGGCCTCGGAGCGCTCGGTCATGTGGCGTGCCGCAGCCTGGAATACATGGAAGACGCCGTCGAGATTGGTCGCGAACATCTTGCGCCACTCTTCCTCGGTGCGGTCGATGAAGGAGCGGCGTCCGCCGCCCCCGATGCCGGCATTGGCGAAGCAGCCGTCGACGCGGCCGAAGGTGTCGAGCGTCGCCTTCATCGCGGTCTTGACCGAGCCGGGATCGCTGACGTCGCAGAATTGGGTGGCGACCTTGCCGGGGCCGGCCTTCATCGAGGCCGCGGCGTTGGCGTTTTTTTCCGCGTTGCGGCCCCAGATCGCGACGTTGCAGCCGGCGGCGTTGAGCGCCTGCGCGATGCCGAGGCCGATGCCGCCATTGCCGCCGGTGATGACAGCGACGCGGCCGGTGAGATCGAAGATGCCACTCATTGGGGTTTCCATTTGGTTTGGTGCGCGCTAATCACGCGTTCACGGATGGGCTTGCCGCCGACCATGGACAAGCCCGGCACAAAAATCAAATATGGGTCCAAACATAGGTCGACCCATCGACCTACCGCGGTACCAACCGCCGAAGCAACGTAAAGAGGAAACCATGCAGTTCAAGCACGTCACGCTCGACTTCGACGGATCGGTCGCGATCCTCAAACTCGACCATCAGGAAGTCATGAACGCGGTCTCGATCGACATGCTGGGCGGCCTCGCCGAGGCGCTTGATGCGATCGACGACAAGCGCGACGAGGTGCGCTGCCTGGTCATCACGGGCGCCGGCCGCGCCTTCTGCACCGGCGCCAATCTGCAAGGCCGCAACCAGCAGCAGAAGCCCGGCAGGAGCAACGCCGGCGCGGCGCTGGAAACCGCGTTCCACCCGTTCCTCCGCCGATTGCGTAAGCTGCACTGTCCGATCGTGACCGCGGTGAACGGTCCGGCCGCCGGCGCCGGCATGAGCTTCGCCTTGATGGGCGACCTCATCCTGTGCGCGCGCTCGTCGTATTTCCTGCAGGCGTTCCGCCGCATCGGCCTGGTGCCGGATTGTGGCTCGACCTGGCTGCTGCCGCGGCTGATCGGCAAGGCGCGCTCGGTCGAGCTGTCGCTGCTCGGCGAGCGGCTGCCGGCCGAGAAGGCGCTGGAATGGGGTCTCGTCAACCGCGTCTATGACGACGGCGCGCTGATGGAGGAGACCATGAAGCTCGCGCATGATCTTGCCAGCGGCCCGACGGTGGCGCTGTCGCTGATCCGCAAGCTTTATTGGGACAGCCCGGAAAACACCCTCGAGGATCAGCTCAATCTGGAATTCGAGTCGCAGCGGATCGCGGGCCGCGCCGAGGATTTCAAGGAAGGCGTCACCGCGTTCCTTGAGAAGCGGCCGGCGAAGTTCACGGGCAAATGATCGAGACCGAGCTCACCCGCTGCGTCGCCTCGTTTCATCCGGGCGCGACGGGCGTCACCGGCGCGGCAAAGCTTTCCGGCGGCGCCAGCCAGGAGACCTGGACGTTCGACATCGTGCACCCTGATGGCAATGTCGGCGCGATCCTGCGCCGCGCGCCGCCGGGCTACGGTGCCGCGCCAGGCCGCGCCGCCGGCCTCGAGGCCGAGGCGACGCTGATGCAGCTCGCGCATGACGCGGGCCTGCCGTCGCCGAAGGTGATGCATGTCCTGAGGCCGGAAGACGGCCTCGGCCGCGGCTTCATCATGGCGCGGGTCGAAGGCGAGACCATCGCGCGGAAAATTTTGCGCGACGAGGAATTTGCCAAAGCGCGGCCGATGCTGGCGCGCCAGCTCGGCCGTGTCATCGCCGGCATCCATGGCCTGCCGCAAGCAAAGCTGCCGAAGCTGCGCGGCCTGACGGCAACCAAGGAGATCGAGGATCTCGGCCGCGAGTATCACAGCTTCAACTGGCCGCGGCCGGTATTCGAATTGGCGCTGCGCTGGCTGCGCGATCACGATCCCGGTCCGTCGTCCGAGGTGACGCTGGTGCATGGTGATTTCCGTCACGGCAATCTGATCATCGGCCCCGACGGGGTGCGCGCCGTACTCGACTGGGAGCTCGCGCACACCGGCGATCCCATGGAGGATCTCGGCTGGATCTGCGTCAACTCCTGGCGCTTCGGCGAGATCGACAAGCCGGTCGGCGGCTTCGGCTCCCGCGAGGATCTGTTCGCCGGCTATGAAGAAGCCGGCCGCAAGGCCGACCCCGACCGCGTGATGTTCTGGGAAGTGATGGGGACGCTGCGCTGGGGCGTGATGTGCTGCGGCATGATGCAGCGCTTCCGCCTGGGCCCCGATCATTCGATGGAGCGCGCGATGATCGGGCGCCGCGCGTCGGAGACCGAGATCGATCTGCTTAGGCTGCTTGCTCCGCGAGGAAAGTAAGATGCAGGACGAACCGACACCCACCGAACTGATCAAGGCCGTCGCCGATTTCCTGCGCACCGAGATCGCGCCTGTCATCAAGGGGCACAACAGCTTCAAGCTGCGCGTCGGCATCAACGCGCTCGATCTGGTGACGCGGCAGCTTGCGCTCGCCGAGGCCGGCGATGCGACCGAGGCCGCGCGGCTGAAGGTGCTGCTCGGCGCAGACGGCACGCTGATGGAGCTGAATCGCGCGCTGTCGGAGAAGATCGCGAGCGGCGAGGTCGATTTGAAGACGCCGGGGCTGCCGGAGCATCTGTGGCAGACCACGATGGACAAGCTCGCCGTCGACCAGCCGAACTACGCGTCGTACAAGAGGGAATTCGGAAAGTAGGATGGGTTTCGCTGCGCTCTGCCCACTCTAGCAACGGCCATTCCGGGCGCGGCAAAGCGGCGAGCCCGGAATGACGGGTGGAGTGAGTTTGTTGCTACCGCCCCAACCACTTCGGCGGACGCTTCTCCGAAAACGCCTTCGGACCCTCGATGTAATCCTGCGACGCGGCCATCGCCTTCACCGCCGGATACTCGCGCTGCTCGGCCAGCGCCTGTTCCAGCGAGACTTCGAGGCCCTTCTGGATCGCCTGCTTGGAGGCGCGGATCGACATTGGCGAGTTCTTGGCGATGGTCTCGGCCCAGCGCTCGGCGGCGGCCAGCGCCTCGCCCTGCGGCACGACCTCATTGACGAAGCCGAGCTCGAGGCCTTCCTTGGCGCTGACATGGCGCGCGGTCAGGATCATGCCCATGGCGCGCTTCAGCCCGATCTGGCGCGGCAAGCGGTGGACGCCGCCAGCGAGTGCCGCAAGGCCCACGCGCGGCTCGGGCAAAGCGAAGGTCGCATTCTCGGAGGCGATGATCAGGTCGCAGGCCAGCGCGATCTCGAACCCGCCGCCCATTGCGACGCCATTGACGGCGGCGATGATCGGCTTGTCGCAGTCGAAGCGGCTGGTCAGGCCGGCGAAGCCGCCCTTGTCCCAGCCACGCTTGCCGCCCGCCGCCTGCCATTTCAGGTCGTTGCCGGCGCAGAACGCCTTGTCGCCGGCGCCGGTGACGATCGCGACCCACTGCTCGGGATCGGCGGAGAAGTCGTCGAACACCTTGTTGAGCTCGAAATGCGCGTCGATATGCAGCGCGTTGTAGACCTCGGGCCGCGACAGCGTCACGATGGTGATGGGACCCTTGCGCGTCACCTTGGAGAATTTCAGATCCATGTTTGCTCCCGTCGATTTTCTGCGGCGAAGAATATGGCCGCTATCCTAGCGCCTGCGCCTCGTTCCGCGCCATCCAATTACGCAACGCGACCGCGCGCGCAAGCCTCATCGGCCTGCTTGACTTGGCGGCGTGCTTCTCACCTTAATCGCTCCGAACGCGGCTGCGCGATAGCGTCTAAACGCAAAACCAGAATCAACAAGTTCTTCGGGAGTGACCGCCTTGGATTTCAATCTGCCGGCTGACCTGACAGCCTATCTCGCCGAGCTCGATCGCTTCATCGAACGCGAGGTCAAGCCGCTGGAAGCGGCTGACGACAACATCCGCTTCTTCGATCATCGCCGCGAATGGGCGCGCACCGATTTCGACAAGGGCGGCCTGCCGCGCCGTGAATGGGAGCTCTTGCTGCGCAAGGTCAAGAACCTCGCCGATGCCGCCGGCCATCTGCGCTTTGCGATCCCGAAGCGTTACGGCGGCAAGGACGGCTCCAACCTCTGGATGGCCGTGATCCGCGAGCATTTTGCCTCGAAGGGGCTCGGCCTGCACAACGATCTGCAGAACGAGCACTCGATCGTCGGCAATCTGCCGATCGTCACCATGCTCGACCGCTACGGAACCGACGAGCAGAAGGAGATGATCGACGGCTCGATCACCGGCAAGTACCGCATCACGTTCGGCCTGACCGAGCCCGAGCATGGTTCCGACGCCACGCATATGGAGACCAAGGCCGTGCAGGCCACCCGTGACAACGTCAAGGGCTGGATCATCAACGGCGAGAAGATGTGGACCACAGGCATGCATGTCGCGACGCACTGCGCGCTGTTTGCCCGCACCTCGGGCAATGACGGCGACGCGCGCGGCATCAGCTGCTTCCTGGTGCCGGCGAACTCGGCGGGCGTGAAGGTCGAGGAGTATATGTGGACCTTCAACATGCCGACCGATCACCCGCGGGTCAGCTTCACCGACGTGTTCGTGCCAGAGGATGCGCAGTTCGGCGAGGTCGGCCGCGGCCTGTCGCTGGCGCAATGTTTTGTCCATGAGAACCGCATCCGCCAGGCCGCGAGCTCGCTCGGCGCGGCCGTGTATTGCATCAACGAAAGCGTGAAGTACGCGCGGGAGCGAAAACCGTTCGGCAAGGCGCTGGCCGAGAACCAGGCGATCCAGTGGCCGCTTGTCGAGCTCGCGACCCAGGCCGAGATGCTGCGGCTGTTGATCCGCAAGACCGCCTGGGAGATGGATCAACTGACCCAGGCGCAGGTCGAGCACACGCTGTCGGACCGGGTCTCGATGTGCAACTTCTGGGCAAACCGGCTGTGCTGCGAGGCCGCCGACCGCGCGATGCAGGTGCATGGCGGCATGGGCTATTCGCGCCACAAGCCGTTCGAGCACATCTACCGCCACCATCGCCGCTATCGCATCACCGAAGGCAGCGAGGAAATCCAGAAGCGCAAGGTGGCTGGCTTCTTATTCGGCTACATGGGGGCCGGCAAGCACTGAGGCACCAGAGCGTTTTCGAGCGAAGTGGATACCGGTTCGCGTGAAGAAAACGCGTCAAACAAGGATCTAGAGGCGGCACGACATGGAAGGCGGATGCACCTGCAGAAACGTCCGCTACCGCCTCAACGGCAGGCCGATGATCGTGCACGCCTGCCACTGCACCTGGTGCCAGCGCGAGACCGGCACCGTGCATGCGCTCAACGCGATGTACGAGGCCGAGCGGGTCGAGCACATCGCGGCCGAGCCCGAGATCGTGGACACGCCATCGGCGAGCGGCAAGGGGCAGAAGATCGCCCGCTGCCCGCGCTGCAAGGTCGCGGTGTGGAGCAATTATCCGGGCGCGGGACCGGCGGTGCGCTTCGTCCGCGTCGGCACGATGGATGATCCGAGCTGGTGCCCGCCCGACGTCCACATCTTCACGTCATCCAAACAGCCGTGGGTGATGTTCCCGCCCGGTGCCAAGGTGTTCGCCGAGTATTACGATCGGCGAGAGGTGTGGCCCGTGGAGGCGCAGGAGCGCTGGCGCGTGCTGCGGGAGAGGATGAAGAAGACCTGACGGCTCTCTCCACCGTCGTCCCGGCGAACGCCGGGACCCATAACCACCGCCGTTTGTTGCTGAACCACGCTGGGGCCGCATTCGTCTCGGCCAACTGCTTTTTGTGACAATGGGTCCCGGCCTGCGCCGGGACGACGGAAGTTAGTTCACCTGCCGATCCTTCCCCACCCAGTACGGATCGCGCAAATTCCGCCGCAAAATCTTGCCTGACGGGTTGCGCGGCAGCGCCGGGATGAAGTCGACCGATTTCGGTGTCTTGTAACCGGCGATCCGCTCACGGGTGAAGTTGATGATGTCGGTGGCGGTCGCGCTCTTGCCCGGCTTCATCACCACCACCGCTTTGACCGCCTCGCCCCATTTGTCGTCGGGGATGCCGATCACGGCGGCTTCCGCGACGTCGGGGTGGTCGCACAGCGCGCTCTCGACTTCGGCGGGATAGATGTTCTCGCCGCCGGAGATGATCATGTCCTTGATGCGATCGTGGATGTAGAGATAGTCGTCGCGGTCCATGTAGCCGGCATCGCCGGTGCGCAGCCAGCCGTCGCTATCGATGGTGCGCGCGGTGGCCTCGGGCAGATTCCAGTAGCCGGCCATGTTGGAGCCGGAGCGGGTGGCGATCTCGCCGACTTCGCCGGGCGGCAGCGGCTTGCCATCCGGGTCGAGGATCGCGAGCTCGATGCCGGGCAGCGCCTTGCCGGCGGAGCGCATGCGGTCGAGCCCCTCGATGTGATCCTCCGGCGGCAGCGCGACGATGGTGCCGGTGGTCTCGGTCATGCCGTACATCTGCACGAAGCCGCACTTGAAGACCTCGATGCACTCCTTCAGCAGCGCCGCCGGGATCGGCGAGGCGCCATACAGCATGTACTTCAAACGGGAAAAGTCGACCTGCCGCGCGCGCGGTTGCCGCACCACGAATTGCATCGCGGCCGGCACCATGAACAGCTTGGTGATGCCGGACTGCTCGAAGAAGTCGAGCACCTTGGTCGGATCGAATTCGCGGGCGATCACGCCGCGGGCGCCGTGATAGAGCCCCATGACGCCCCAGCCGGAGCCGCCGATGTGGAAGATCGGCATCGCGACCAGCGAGACGTCGTCGGTGGTCCACCGGTTCCATTCCGGCTTCTCGGCCTCGTTGCCGCTCTGCACCAGGTTGAGGAAGTTGGCGTGCGACAGCATCGCGCCCTTCGGCTTGCCTGTGGTGCCCGAGGTGTAGAGCTGGATCGCGATGTCCTTGGGCTCGATCGCAACGCGCGGATCATTGCCGCTCTGTGCATCGCGCCAGGCGAGATAGTCGGGCCATTCCGGCGCGCCGCCCTCGGTCGTGATGGTGGTGCGAACGCTCGGCAGCTTGTCGCTGATGTTGCGCGCCTGGGCGATGAACTCGGGGCCGACGAACAGCGCCGGCGCCTTGCAGTCGTCGACGATGAAGGCGACCTCGGGACCTGCGAGGCGCCAGTTCACTGGCGCCATCACCACGCCGGCCTTCATCGCCCCCATCAGCAATTCGAAATAGAAGTCGCTGTTCTTGCCGAGATAGGCGATGCGCTCGCCCTTCCTGATGCCCATCGCGATCAGCGCATTGGCGACGCGGTTGGTGTTGGTGTCGAATTCGGCGAAGGAGGTCTGCCGGCCCTCGAACTCATAGGCCAGCGCAGCGCCGCGGCTCGTGGCGCGGTCGCGCACCATGTCGGCAAGGTTGCTCAGTTTCGGCGCGTCGGACATGTTTCCCCCGTGACGTCTTGTTTTGTTTGCGCGGAGTGTGGCGGCATCGCGCGGGAAAAACAATACGGGGTTGGTGGCTGCGATCTCTCAACGTCGTCCTGGCGAAAGCCAGGACCCATTACCACCAGTGCAAATGAGGCGCGACGCTACGGCCACAACGTGCGCAATCGCGCACAGTGGTGGTTATGGGTCCTGGCTTTCGCCAGGACGACGGCGGAGGGTGAGGCGCCAGCGCGGGCCTTACCCCCGCGCCGCGCGATCCTTCTCGTTCTGGGCCTTGATCGACTCGCGTGCCTTGGTCCAGTCGTCGTCGCTCCAGTCGCGGAGCTGGTAGAAATTGCCGCCCATTGCCAGCGCCTGCGCGCCGTCCATGGCGATGGTCTCGCCGTTGATCCAGTCGCAGCCGCCGGAGATCAGGAACACCGCGAGGTTCTGCAGCTCCTCCATGGTGCCGACGCGGCCCATCGGGTTCATCGCCTTGGTCCGTGCGCCAGCCTCGTCGCCGGGCTTGATGCGCTTGCTCATGCCCTCGGTCGGGATCTCGCCGGGCGCGATGGTGTTGAGGCGGATGCCGTGACGGCCCCATTCGATCGCGAGCGACATGGTCATGGCGTGGATCGCCGACTTGCTCATCGCCGACGGCACCACGTAGGGCGACCCGTTGCGCACCCAGGTCACGGTGATTGACACCACATTGCCGCGATGGCCGCCGGCGATCCAGCGCCGGCCCACCGCATGCGTCACATAAAAGGTGCCGTGCATCACGATGTTGGCGACCGCGTCGAAGCCGCGCGGCGACAGCTCTTCGGAGCGCGAGATGAAGTTGCCGGCGGCGTTGTTGATGAGATCGGTGAGGGGACCGCTGGTGGTCCAGATCGACTCGATCATCTCGTCGACCGCCATCGCATTGCGGATATCGACGCCGTGGCTGACCACGCGTCCGCCATATTCGGCCATCAGTTCGGTGGCGGTCTCGTCGCAGACGCTCTTGCGGCGGCCGCAGATATGCACCTCGGCTCCGAGCTGCAGGAACCGCGAGGCCATGGCCTTGCCAAGGCCCGTGCCACCACCGGTTACCAGTATGCGCCGCCCGGCAAGAAGCTGGTCAGAGAACATCGTTTCCTCCACGGGGGTTGTCAGTTAATTGGTCGATTGACTAAAAGCGGACAACGGCCTTTGTGTAAAGCGCCAACTCAAGGACAAAGCGGAGGGAATGATGGAAGATCGCGTTTCGATATCGATTTCGGACGGTATCGCCGATGTCCGCCTGGTGCGGGCAGACAAGATGAACGCGCTCGATGCGGCGATGTTCGAGGCGCTGGTGGCCGCAACCGACCGTCTTTCCAAGGAAAAAGGCGTTCGGGTCGTCGTGCTCTCCGGCGAGGGCCGTGCGTTCTGCGCTGGCCTCGACATGGGCCGTTTCGCCGCCATGAAGGATGGCGGTAACGGAGTGCCGGGCGGCGAGAAGCGCGATCTCACGATCCGCACCCATGGCAAGGCGAATTTTCCGCAGCAGGCAGTCTGGGGCTGGCGCCAGCTTCCGGTGCCGGTGATCGCCGCGGTCCACGGCGTCGCCTTCGGCGGCGGCTTCCAGCTCGCGCTCGGCGCCGACATGCGCTTCCTGTCGCCGGACGCGCGGATGTCGATCATGGAGATCAAGTGGGGCCTCGTCCCCGACATGGCCGGCACGCCGATCCTCGCTAGCCTCGTGCGCGACGATATCCTGCGCGAGCTCACCTACACCGGCCGCATCTTCTCGGCGCAGGAGGCCCAAGGTTATGGCCTCGCCACCCGCGTCTGCGACGATCCGCGTGCCGCGGCGCTCGAAGTCGCACGCGAGATCGCCGGCAAGAGCCCGGATGCGATCCGTGCCGCCAAGCGCATGCTGAACAATCTGTCGGTCGATCCGGCGGCCGCGTTGCTTGCGGAATCCGTCGAGCAGCAGAAGTTGCTCGGCGGCCCGAACCAGACCGAATCCGTGCGCGCCAATCTGGAGAAGCGCGCGCCAAGGTTCGCGGATGTTGGGTAGCGACCGCCGCGTCATTCCAGGGCGATGCGTAGCATCGAACTATGGTGCGCAATTGCGCACCAGAGAATCTCGAGATTCCGGGTTCGCGCTTCGCGCGCCCCCGAATGACAGCTAAACCCGACGAAAGATCGGACCACGATAATGGAAACGTCAAAGCCCTTCCTCGGCATTATCAGCGGTGGTCGCCGGCGCGATCATGCGGCGGTCGCCGAGCGCACCGACCGTATCGCGAGCGGCCTGAACAAGCTCGGCGTCAAGCCGGGCGACAGCGTCTGCATGCTGATGCGCAACGATATCGCCTTCATCGAGGCTGCCTACGCCGCGATGCGGCTCGGCGCCTATGGCGTGCCGGTCAACTGGCATTTCAAGCCGGAGGAAATCAATTACGTGCTGACGGATTCCGGCACGCGGGTCCTGATCGGCCATGCCGACATGCTGCATCCGCTGCGCGGCGCGATCCCTGATGACGTCACCGTGCTCAGCGTGCCGACGCCGCCGGAAATCCTCGCCAACTACAAGGTCAATCCCGATCATCTCGCGACACCCGACTTCGCGATCGATTTCGAATCCTGGCTGGCTCAGTTCCCGCGCTATGACGGCCCTGTGGTGCCGCAGCCGCAGAACATGATCTACACCTCGGGCACGACGGGCCATCCGAAGGGCGTGCGCCGCTTCGCGCCGACGCCGGAGCAGACCGCCAATGCGGAAGCGATGCGCGGGATGATCTACGGCCTGAAGCCGGGGGCACGTGCGATCCTGCCGGGACCGCTCTACCATTCGGCGCCGAATTCCTTCGGGCTGCGTTCGGGCAGGCTCGGCGGCGCGCTGGTGCTGATGCCGCGCTTCGACGCGGAGGAGTTTCTGCAGCTGATCGAGCGCGAGAAGATCGACACCATCTTCATGGTGCCGACGATGTTCATCCGTCTGATGAAGCTGCCGGAAGAGGTGCGCAGGAAGTACGACATGTCGTCGCTGCGGCACATCATCCATGCCGCCGCGCCCTGTCCGCCCGACGTCAAGCGCGCCATGATCGAATGGTGGGGGCCGGTGATCTACGAATTTTACGGCTCGACCGAGTCTGGTGCGGTGACGTTTGCCAATTCCGAGGACGCGCTGAAGAAGCCCGGCACGGTCGGAAAGATTTCGCCCGGCGCCGAGCTGCGCTTCATCGGCGACGACGGCAAGGACGTCGCGCCGGGCCAGATCGGGGAGATCTATTCGCGGATCGCGGGCAATCCCGATTTCACCTATCACAACAAGTCCGAGAAGCGCGCCGAGATCGACCGGCAGGGATTCATCACCTCGGGCGACGTCGGCTATATCGACGCGGACGGCTACGTCTTCATCTGCGACCGCAAGCGCGACATGGTGATCTCGGGCGGCGTCAACATCTATCCGGCCGAGATCGAGGCGGTGCTGCATGCGGTGCGCGGCGTGCACGATTGTGCGGTGTTCGGCATTCCCGACGCCGAGTTCGGTGAGGCGCTGATGGCGGTGGTCGAACCGCAGCCCGGCGTCACGCTCGACATCGCCTCGGTCCGCGCCCAGCTCAAGACCGCACTGGCCGACTACAAGGTGCCCAAGCACATCGAGATCCAGTCCAACCTGCCGCGCGAGGATTCCGGGAAAATCTTCAAGCGTCGGCTGCGTGATCCCTATTGGGAGCGGGCGGGACGGCGGATTTAGGCCACACCCGCTGTCGTCCCGGCCCTCGCGCGCAATCGCGCGCTAGGCCGGGACGACGGGAGTGTGCACCGCTTCCAAGTTCATCTTGCGCTGCGGCAAAAAAAGCGCACACTCCGGAGGAACCCGGCAGCCTCTGGAGTAGCCCGCCATGTCACCCCAGACCATGCCTTCCGAGACCGACCTCGGTGCCAGGAGTGCCGCAGAAAAGGCGGCACAAGAGGAGGATGCACGGCTCCGGAACGACATCCGGCTCCTGGGGCGCGTGCTGGGCGATACCGTGCGCGACCAGGAAGGGGCCGGCGTGTTCGACCTGGTCGAGCGCATCCGCCAGACCTCGGTCCGGTTCCACCGCGACGAGGACAAGCTGGCGCGGCGGGAGTTGGAAGGCATCCTCGACGGCATGTCGATCGCCGAGACGCTGCGGATCGTCCGCGCCTTCAGCTATTTCTCACATCTCGCCAACATCGCCGAGGACCAGAACAACATCCGCCAGATGCGCAGCCGCGGTCCCAGCGGGGCGCCGCGGCCGAGCACGCTGGAGCAGACGCTGGTCCACGCTCGCCAGGCCGGCATCAGCCCGGCCGATTTGCGCAGCTTCTTCAAGAGCGCGCTGGTCAGCCCGGTCCTGACCGCACATCCGACCGAGGTCCGCCGCAAGAGCACGATGGACCGCGAGATGGAGATCGCGGAGCTGCTCGATCGCCGCGAGCGGCTAGAGATGACGCCGGAGGAGAGCGAAGCCAGCGACGAGCAGTTGCGCCGCGCGGTCGTGACGTTGTGGCAGACCAACCTGTTGCGCCGGACCAAGCTGACCGTGCTCGACGAGGTCGCCAACGGCCTGTCGTTCTACGATTACACCTTCCTGCAGGAAGTCCCGCGCGTGCACTGCGCGCTGGAGGATCGTCTGAACAAGGAGGGCGGCGAAGCGGGCGAGCTGGCCTCGTTCCTCCGGATGGGCAGCTGGATCGGCGGCGACCGCGACGGCAATCCGTTCGTCACGGCGGAGGTGATGCGCGGCACGCTGCGGCTGCAGTCGAGCCGGGTGCTCAGCTTCTATCTCGAGGAGCTGCACGCGCTTGGCGCCGAGCTGTCGCTGGCGGCGCACCTTGCCGACGTCTCTGACGAGTTGCGCATCCTGGCCGAACGCTCGCCCGACACCTCACCGCATCGGAGCGGCGAGCCGTATCGTCTGGCGGTATCGGGCATCTATGCGCGGCTCGCGGCCACTGCCATGCGGCTCGAGGTCGAAACCACGCGGCCGCCGGTCGGCAAGGCCGAGCCCTATGCGAGCGTCGAGGAGTTCCAGGCCGATCTCGACGTGCTCAATCGCTCGCTGATCGCGAACAATTCCGGCGTGATCGCACGCGGCCGGCTGCGGCAGTTGCGGCGGGCGGTGGATTGCTTCGGATTCCATCTGGCGCGGCTCGACATTCGCCAGAACTCGGCGGTGCACGAGCGTACCGTCGCCGAGCTGCTCGACACCGCCAATCCCGGCACGTCGTATCTGGCGCTCGGCGAGGATGCGCGCGTCGGCCTGCTGCTCGGTGAATTGCGCAACGCGCGGCCGCTGGCTTCGCCCTTCGTCAAATATTCCGAGGAGACGCAGGGCGAGCTTGCTGTGTTCCGGGCCGCGGCAGAGGCGCACGCCAGGTTCGGCCACGAGGTGATCCCCCAATGCATCATCTCGATGTGCAAGGGCATGTCCGACATGCTCGAGGTCGCGGTGCTGCTGAAGGAGGTCGGGCTGGTCAATCCGTCTGGCCGCAGCGCCATCAACATCGTGCCGCTGTTCGAGACCATCGAGGACCTGCAGGCTTCCAGCGGCATCATGGACCGCATGCTGGTGCTGCACGATTATCGCAAGCTGGTCGACAGCCTCGGCAGCGTGCAGGAGGTAATGCTCGGCTATTCCGACAGTAACAAGGACGGCGGTTTCGTCACCTCGGGCTGGGAGCTCTACAAGGCCGAGATCGGCCTCGTCGAGGTGTTCGAGCGCCACGGCGTGCGGTTGCGGCTGTTCCACGGCCGCGGCGGCTCGGTCGGCCGCGGCGGCGGCCCGAGCTATGATGCAATCATCGCGCAGCCCGGCGGCGCGGTGAACGGCCAGATCCGCATCACCGAGCAGGGCGAGATCATCTCCTCGAAATATTCCAATGCCGAGGTCGGCCGCAGCAACCTGGAAATCCTCGCCGCCGCCACGCTGGAAACCAGCCTGCTGCAGCCGCGGCAGAGCGCGCCGCGCCCGGAATATCTCAAGGCGATGGAGGAGATCTCCGCGCTCGCGTTCAAGGCCTATCGGGGTCTCGTCTATGAGACCGAGGGCTTCGCCGACTATTTCTGGGGCTCGACCGTGATCAACGAGATCGCGACGTTGAACATCGGCAGCCGTCCGGCTTCGCGCAAGAAGACCCGCGAGATCGAGGACCTGCGCGCCATTCCCTGGGTGTTCTCTTGGGCGCAATGCCGGCTGATGCTGCCGGGCTGGTACGGCTTCGGCAGCGCGGTCGAGACCTGGATTGCCGAGCACCCCGAGCAGGGCATGCAGTTCCTGCAGGAGCTCTACAGGGAATGGCCGTTCTTCCGCACGTTGCTCTCCAACATGGACATGGTGTTGGCGAAGAGCTCGATCGCAATCGCCTCGCGCTACGCGGAGCTCGTGCCCGACGTTGCGCTGCGTGAGAAGATCTTTGGCCAGATCCGCCGCGAATGGCATCTTTCGATCGAGACGCTGCTCGACATCATGGGCCACGACCGGCTGCTGCAAGGCAACCCGCTGTTGGAGCGCGGCATCCGCAACCGCTTCCCCTATCTCGACCCGCTCAATCACGTGCAGGTGGAGTTGCTGAAGGAACACCGCGCGCAGAACCCGGACGAGCAGGTGCTGCGCGGGATTCAGATCACGATCAACGGGATCTCGGCTGGCTTGAGAAACAGCGGCTGATTGTCGTCCCGGCGAAAGCCGGGACCCATAACCACGACCAGTTGTTTTTTTGGTATGCTGGAGCTCCAGCTTCTTTCAACAATTGACGGCGGTGGTTATGGGTCCCGGCCTACGCCGGGACGACGAGTATTAACAGTTATGTGCGCCCCTGGTCTCCACATACACCGCATACAATGACTGGCTTGCGGTCATGAACAGGCGGTTGCGCTTCTTGCCGCCGAAGGTGAGGTTGGCGCATGTCTCCGGCAGCAGGATCTGCCCGATGCGCTGACCGTCGGGCGCGAACACCTGCACGCCGTCATAACCCGGGCCGACCCAACCGGCGCCGACCCAGATGTTGCCGTCGATGTCGACACGCATGCCGTCAGGGAAGCCTGACTTGCCGTCCAGCGTCATGTCGATCAGCGTGCGCGGGTTGGAGAGCTTGTCGCCGTTGAGGTCGTACTGCCAGACGATGTTCTTCGCATTGGGATAGTGCGTGATGCCGGTGTCGCAGACATAGACCTTCTTGTAGTCGTGGCTGAAGGCGATGCCGTTCGGCTTGAACGGTTCGTCCGCGACCTTGGTGATTTGTCCGGTCGCAGCGTCGATGCGGTAGACGGCTTCCTTCTGGTAGGGCTGAACCGAACCGGTGTTGGCGCGCTGGCCCTCGTAGATCGAGACCGCGCCGTAGCCGGGATCGGTGAACCAGATCGACTTGTCGTTGGGATGCACGACCATGTCGTTCGGCCCGTTGAGCTGCTTGCCATTGGCTTGCTCGGCCAATGAGGTGACGGTTCCGTCGTGCTCGTAGCGCACCAGCCGCGTGCGCTCGGCCGTGATCTGGCGGCCTTCGAAATCGAAGGTCGAGCCGTTGGCCTCGTTCGACGGCTTGTGGAACTGCTCGGAGATGTGGCCGTCATCGTCGAGATAGCGCAACTGCCGGTTGGCCGGGATATCGCTCCACACCAGATACTGGCCCTGCGCGTTCCAGGCCGGGCCTTCCGCCCAGAGGCAGCCGGTGTAGAGCCGCTTGATCGCGGTGTTGCCGACCTTGGCCTTGAAGCGCTTGTCGTCGATCACGACGATGTCAGGATCGGGATAACGCTGCGGCTCCGCATTGCGGCCGTAGTCGCGAGCGGATGCATCTGACGCCGCTATCGCGGTTGCAGCAAGCGCGGTTGCGCCGCGCAAAATGGTTCGACGGTCGAACGCCTTCGTTCCGTCGGCCTCGTGTTGCTCTGTGTTGTTTGGATTTGTCACGAAGTCCTCCCAGGCTTTTTTGTTATGGGGAGGACGATCATGCGCCCGCAATTCTGGCACAATGCGGGCACGCCATGAAGAAACAACCAAAGAGTGTGTCGCCTCCGTGGCTTCGCGGAGGCGACTTTTTCATAAAACTGTCAGATCGGATCAGATCGCAGGATCAGATCGGATCCCACGTGAAGACGTCGGCCGAGCGGTCGAGCTTGGCGAACGATCCCTTCAGCGCCGGCATGCCGTGCTCGGCAATGGTCTCCGGCGTCCAGCCTTCGCCGCGATGCACCGAGCGCACCGGACGATGCTGGCCGAACAGGAAGATCTCGTTCATGCGCACGCCGAAGATCTGGCCGGTGACGTCCTTGGCGGCATCCGAGAGCAGATAGGCGCAGACCGGCGCGATTTTCTCCGGGCCCATCTGCTTGATCTTCTCGACGCGGGCCTTCTCCGCGTCGGTCTCGGTCGGGATGGTGCCGATCATGCGGGTCCAGGCGAACGGCGACACGCAGTTCGAGCGCACGTTGAAGCGGCCCATGTCGAGTGCGATCGACTTCGACAAGCCGACGATGCCGAGCTTGGCGGCGGCGTAGTTGGCCTGGCCGTAATTACCGATCAGGCCGGAGGTCGAGGTGAAGTGCACGAACGAGCCTGATTCCTGCTCGCGGTAGATGCGCGCGGCGGCGTGGCTGACATAGAACGAGCCCATCAGATGCACCTTGATGACGGCCTCGAAGGCTTCCACGCTCATCTTGTGGAAGATCATGTCGCGCAGGATGCCGGCATTGTTGACGACACCGTCGAGCCGGCCGAAATGATCGGTTGCGGTCTTCACGATCTTGCTGGCGGGGATGGCTTCCGCCACCGACTCGAAATTTGCAACGGCCGTTCCGCCGCGCTTCTTGATCTCCTCGACCACTTCCTCGGCGGGCGCCGCGCTCGAGCCGCCGCCGTCGGCCGCGCCACCGGGATCGTTGACCACGACCTTGGCGCCTTCCGCCGCGCAGAGCAGCGCGATCTCGCGGCCGATGCCGCGGCCTGCGCCGGTGACGATGATGACTTTATCCTGCAGTGATTTTGCCATGTGGGTTCTCCTTTGTTGCTGTCCGTCATTCCGAGGCGATGCGTCAGCCTCGAACCGGGAATCTCGAGGTTCCGGGTTCGCGCTTCGCGCGCCCCGGAACGACGGGCGTTACTTCTCGTTCGTAAAGATGATCGTGCCACTTGCAGCGAACATGCCGCCGACGCCGTGGCAGACCGAGATCTTCGCGTTCGGCACCTGTGCCGGCGCGATGCCGCGCATCTGCCGCACGCTCTCCTGCAACGCGTACATGCCGTACATCCCGGAGTGCATGTAGCTCAGGCCGCCGCCGTTGGTGTTGAGCGGCAGCTTGCCGCCGGGGCGGGTGTTGCCGTCGGCGATGAACTTGCCGGTTTCCTCATGCGGCATGAAGCCGAGGTCGCCAAGGCCGTAGAGCGGCAAATGCGCGAAGGCGTCGTAGATCATCAGATGATCGACGTCCTTGTGGGCGATGCCGGCCTCCTTGAACGCCAAGGGACCTGCCACCTTGAAGGCGCGCGATGAGTCAAAGGTCTTCATCTGGCTAACCATCGGCGTTTCCACGCTCTCGCCGGTGCCGAGGATGTAGACCGGCTTTTGCGGGAAGTCCTTGGCGCGATCGGCCGAGGTGAGAATCAGCGCGCCGCCGCCGTCGGTGACGAGGCAGCACTGCAGCAGCCGGAACGGATAGGCGATCATCCGCGAGTTCAAGACGTCGGCGACCGTGATCGGGTCCTTCATGGTCGCGCGGGGGTTCTTCGCCGCCCATTCGCGCTGCACGACGGCGACCATCGCCAGCTGCTCATGCGTGATGCCGTGCGTCTTCATGAAGCGCAGCACCGGAATCGGGAACATGCTCGGCGGCCCGTAGACGCCGAACGGTGACTCGAACTGGCCGTTGAGACTGTCGGGTGCGGTGAAGCGCGGCTGCTTGCCGATCATCGACTTGCCGCTCTCGGCATGCGTGATCAGCACGGTCTTGCAGAGGCCGGCCTCGATCGCGGCGGCGGCGTGGCGGACATGCAGCATGAACGAGCAGCCGCCGACCGAGGTGCCGTCGACCCAGGTCGGCGTGATGCCGAGATAATGCGCCATCTGCTGCGGAGTTTCGACCGCGGTAGCGAATCCGTCAATGTCGGACAGCTTGAGGCCGGCATCCGCGATCGCGTTCAGCGCCGCGTCCGCGTGCAGCTGGATCTGCGACATGTTCGGGATGACCCCGAGTTCGGTGGTTTCGGCCGCACCGACGACAGCAACCTGGTTCCTGCGCATCACATCACCCCTTCGCCGGGCGGAAGAGGGGAAGGGTGATCTTGTCGTCGAGTGCCTCGAAAGCGACCTCGAGCGGCATGTCCAGTTCGAGCGCTTCCGGCGTCTGCGGACAATCGATGATATTGCTCATCATGCGCGGACCTTCGTCGAGCTCGACGATGGCGATCGCATAGGGCGGCGTGAAGCCGGGCGCGGCGGGGCGATGATTGATGACGTAGCTGTACAGCTTGCCCTTGCCGGTGGCCTTGAAGATCGAGACCTTGCGCGAGGTGCAGGAGGGGCAGAACGGCCGCGGGGGGAAGTAGACATTGGCGCAGGCGTCGCAGCGCTGTAGGCGCAGCTCGCCGGCCTTGGTGCCGTCCCAGAAATGCTGGGTCTCAGGTGTCGGCTTTGGTTTCGCGCGCGCGGGCTCGGCCATGTCTGATGTCTCCTCCCGAAATCGTTACGGTCTTGATGCGCCATTGGACCAACGGCCGTCAACGGTCCATCCACGCCCCGCGCAGCGGCCTGTGTCCCGCGCATGCCGCATATTCCGCCCCTCGCACAATTGCTAAGGCCGCGATGCTTGTGTCGCTCCGGTCCGGCGCGTAGAAGGGCCGCGGTCCAAGATACGTCCAAGATACGTCGAAGCTAGGTCCACGAGACGTCCAAGACACCCGGGAGGATTAACATCATGCTGAGGATCATCGGCGCGGCACTCGCTGCCAGCCTCGCATTTGCCACGCAGGCAATCGCCGCCGACGCACCGTCGGAGATCAAGATCGGCACGCTCTACGCGTCCTCGGGGCGCTACGCCTCGATCTCGATGCCGGTCTACAGCTCGCTCAAATTGTGGGTCGAGCAGAAGAACGCCGAAGGTGGCGTGTTCGTGAAGGCATTCGACAAGAAGATCCCGATCAAGCTCGTGTCCTATGACGACCAGAGCAACACCGCGACCGCCTCGACGCTTTATAATCAGCTCGTCACCCAGGATAAGGTCGATCTGCTGGTCGCCGATTCCGGATCGGTGCTGACCGCGCCTGCGGTCGCGATCGCGCGCGACCACAAGATGTTCCTGTTCGACCAGACCGGCACCGGCGCGAGCTTCTTCTCCAAGGACAATCCCTACATCGCGCTGATGGCCGACCCGGTGTCGACGGTCTGGCCGAAGCCGGTGGCTGACTTCATCAGCCATGACGGCCCTGGCCTCGGCATCAAGAAGATCGCCATCCTTTACGCGACCAACGAGTTCACGGGCACCCAGGCCAACGCGTTCCGCAAGTTCGTCAAGGAGTCCGGCGCGCCGATCGAGATCGTCTACGACCAGGGCGTTCCGACCGAGACCACCAACTACAACGTCATCATCAACAACATCAGCAACACCAATCCCGACGCGGTGATCCATTTCGGCTACGCGCCGAACGACATCGCCTTCCTGCGCAACGTCCAGGACGTCGGCACCAAGTTCAAGATGCTTTTCGCGATCTATGCCGGTCTTGAGACCGAGCTGCTGGAGAAGAACGTCGGCGCCAAGGGCCTCGAGCACATCTGGACCTACGTGCCGCCGTCCGAGCTGGACTATCCCGTCAATTTCGGGATGAACATGAAGGATTTCCGCGCCGCCTGGACCAAGAAGTACAACGACGGCAAGATGGAGTTCGGCTTCAACGCGGTCGCCGGCTACACCACCGCGCTGGTGATCGAGAAGACGCTGTCGGTTGCGACCAGCCTCGACCAGATGGAGCTGCGCCGCGCGGTGTTCTCGCTCTCAGGCCAGCTCAAGACCCTGGATGGCACCTTCGCGCTGGATGAGACTGGCGGCCAGATCGGCGAGCTGACGCCGCTCGGCCAGCTCACGGTCGACGAGCACGATCACATCAAGTTCGTCTCGATCTATCCGCACGAGACCGCCACCGGCAAGCCGATCTATCCGGCGCCGTGATGCAGGTGGGTACACCAGACGTAATCTTCGGCGGCGAGCGGTAGCATGACCTATGCGCTCGTTGCCGGCGTGCTGTTCGGGCTGTATTTCAGCCTGGTCGGCATCGGCCTCAATCTCGTGTTCGGCGTCATGCGCATCGTCAACCTTGCGCATGGCGACATCCTGATGCTGGGCGCCTTCATCGCGCTCGGCGTGGTCGGCATCGCCGGCATCGACCCGCTGTTCGCGGTGCCGCTGGCCTTCATGGTCTTTGTGCTGGCCGGTGTGCTGCTGTACTGGGTGCTGGTGCCTCGGCTGCAGGGCTCAGCCAACCCGGAAATGCTGTCGATCATCCTGTTCTTCGGCCTGTCGCAGGTGATCGAAGCCGTCACCACGATCTTCGCCGGCACCAGCGAGCGCTCGATCCAGAGCCGGCTGCTCGGCACCGTGTTCACGACCATCAAGGTCAAGTGGTTCGGCGGCAGGGCCGGCGGGGCAGGGCCGATCCAGATCTTCGGCCAGGGCTTTCCCGCGCCCTGGGTGATCGCGGCCATCACCAGCCTGATCGCGATTGGGCTTGTCTATCTTTATCTCTACCACACGCGGCTCGGCACCTTGACCCGCGCGGTGATGTCGCGCCGTGACGAGGCGTTGGCGACCGGCATCGATGTCGATCGCGTCTCGGCGGCGGCGTTCGGCATCGGGCTCGGCATCGCGGCGGTTGCCGGCGTGTTCGCACCCTTCATGTTCGGCTCGGTGACGCCGGCCTTCGGCGCCGATGCGACCGTGACGTCGTTCGCGATCGTCGTGCTGGGCTCGCTGGGCAATCCCTTGGGCACCGCACTCGGCGGCGTCGTCTATGGCCTCTGCTACATGCTGGTGCAGACCTATCTCAGTTCCTGGGCCGACCTCTTGCCCTATGTGTTGTTGATCGTGATCCTGTTGCTGCGCCCGAGCGGTCTGCTCGGAAGGCGGGTGCGCGTTGCATAACGCCTCCAAACACCTGCTGTTCATCCTGGCGCCGCTGGTGGTGGTGTTCGCACTGCTGCCCGGCGTCTATCAAAACCATCTGCTGCTGTTCAACTTCGTGATCTTTCTGATCCTCGCGCAGGGCGTGAACATCATCTATGGCTTCACCGGTTATCTGCCGTTCGGCTATGTCGGCTTCTTCGGCGCCGGCGCCTACGGCTTTGCCATCATGGTGATGCATCTGCAGACGCCGGCGCCGCTGGCCGTGCTGGTCGGTGGCGTCGTCGCGTTGGCGCTCGGCCTGTTGCTGACTCCGCTGCTGCGGCTGTCGGGCGCGTATTTTGCGATCGCCAATCTCGCGGCCTCGCTCGCGGTGCTGCACTTCGTCGCCAATCCGGCGCTGGAGGGCATCACCAAGGGGCCCTACGGCGTCTCGCTGACCGGCACGTTCAACCCGACCCACGCCTATTACGCCGCGGTCGTGGTGATGGCGCTGACGGTTGGCGCGGTGATCTATCTCAAGAACTCGCCGTTCGGCCTGGCGCTGCAGGCCGTGCGCGAGGATGCGGTGTCGGCCTCGATGGCCGGCGTCAACATCATCAAGATGCGGGTGATTGCCTGGCTCGCCTCGGCGCTGGTCGCCGGCCTCGCCGGCGGCATCTACGCCTGGTACGTCTCGGTGTTCTATCCGGACAACGTGTTCTCCGGCGAGTTCTCGATCTTCGCGATCGTGTTCGCGCTGTTCGGAGGAGTTGCCACTATCACCGGACCGATCGTAGGCGTGCTTATCCTGTACGGCATCTACAATCTGATCGGCTTCACCACGCCTCAATATTTCCAGCTGATCTATGGCCTGCTGATCATGGGACTGGTGCTGTTCCTGCCCGCCGGGCTGGTGTCGCTGGCAACGCGCAGGGGGTGGCATGTCCCCTGAGCAGAACTCCATCCTCAAGGTCTCGAAGCTGGTCAAACGCTTCGGCGGCTTCCATGCGCTCGATGGCCTCAGCTTCCACGTTGTGCCGGGCGAGATCCTCGGCCTGGTCGGCCCGAACGGCTCCGGCAAGACCACGGCGATCAACGTGATCTCGGGTCTTTATGCGCCTGACGGCGGCGAGGTCGTGTTCGACGGCGCGTCCTCCGGCGGCGTCGCCTCGCACAAGCTCGTTCACCGCGGCATCAACCGCACCTTCCAGGTGCCGAAGCCGTTCCTGTCGCTCACGGTGCGCGAGAATATCCAGGTGGCGCTGGCCTATGGCGGCGCGACCGGCGCGCCGCCGTCGATTGCGGAGCTGCTGGAGGAGTACCGGCTGAAGGAGGTCGCGGACCGCCCCGCCGCCGATCTCAACAGTGCGCAGCAGAAGATGCTCGATCTGACCCGCGCGCTCGCCACGCGTCCGCGGCTGCTGCTGCTCGACGAGCTCGCGGCCGGCCTCAACCCGGCGGAGCTTGACTGGATTGCCGGCCGCATCAAGGCGCTCGCCGCGACCGGCATGGCGATCATCGTGGTCGAGCATCTGATGGGCTTCATCGAGCAGATTACCGACCGCGTCATCGTGCTCAATGCGGGCAAGGAGATTTTCGAAGGCACGCTCGCCACCGCGGTGCGCGAGCCGCAAGTGATCGAGGTGTTCCTGGGAGGCGAGCATGCCCACTGATGCAGCGTCACTTCTGGACGCCAAGGGCGTCGACGCCGGCTACGGCACCATGCAGGTGCTGTGGGGCGTCGATCTCGACGTCCGCCCCGGCGAGACCGTGCTGTTGCTCGGCGCCAATGGCGCGGGCAAGACCACGTTCCTGAAATCGCTGGTCGGCCTGATTGAGGCCCGCAATGGCCACATCAGGCTCGGAGGCGAAGACATCACGAAAATGCGATCTTCGGATCGCATGAAGCGCGGCATGACCTACATGTCGGAGCTTGCGGTATTCCCCGATCTGTCGATCGAGGAGAACATCCGGGTCGGCGCGCAGGCGCTGGGCCATGCCAATCCGGGCGCGCGGGTCGACGAATTGTACGGCCTGTTTCCGGTGCTGCGCGACAAGCGCCGCGATCCGGCCTCCAGCCTGTCCGGTGGCCAGCGCAAGATGCTCGGCATCGCCAAGGCGCTGTCGGCCGAACCAAAATTGCTGGTCATGGACGAGCCCTCGGCCGGGCTGTCGCCGCTGTTCGTCAAGGAGGTGTTGCGCGCGCTGTCGAGCCTGCAAGGCCGCGGACTGGCGCTCCTGATCGCCGAGCAGAATATCGGTTTCCTCGAGATTGCCACCCGCGTCTTCGTGCTGGAAGGCGGGCGGATCCGCTTCTCCGGCACGGTTGCCGAGATGAGCGGCAATGAAGAGCTGCACCGCGCTTATTTCGGGCTGAAATGATAGTGATGCGAGGCGGGGGCCGACGCACTGGAAATCGGCCCCGGTTCGCGCGACAATCAGCTGCAAGCCGTTAAGCGCACGCCGTAAAGTGCAAGCCGTGAAGTGAAAGCCATGCCGAAAAATCCGACACTCGCCTCCCTTGCCGCCGACCTCGCCAGCGGCGCGACCTCCGCCCGTAAGCTCGTCGAGCAGTGCATCGCCAGGATTGCCGATCCGGCAGGCGAGGGCCAGCGCACCTTCATCCATGTCGACCGCGACGCCGCCCTGGAAGCCGCGGATGCCATGGACCGGCTGCGCAAGGCCAATGCCGCGCCGTCACCGTTTGCCGGCATTCCGGTTTCGATCAAGGACCTGTTCGACATCAAAGGGCAGGTGAGCCGCGCCGGCTCCCGTGCGCTGGAGGATTCCGCGCCGGCGGATGCCGATGCGCCGGTGGTGGCGCGGCTCAAGCGCGCCGGCTTCATCGTGATCGGCCGCACCAACATGACCGAGTTCGCCTATTCGGGCATCGGCATCAACCCGCATTACGGGACCCCGAAGAGCGCCTGGAACCGGAGCGTCGGCCATGTGCCCGGCGGCTCGTCCTCGGGCGCGGCGGTCTCGATCGCTGACGGCATGGCGTTCGGCGCGCTCGGCACCGACACCGGCGGCTCCTGCCGGATCCCGGCCGCCTTCAACGGCATCGTCGGCTACAAGCCGACGCAGCGCCGGATTCCGCTCGACGGCGGCGTGCCGCTGTCGTTCACGCTCGACAGCTACGGCCCGCTGGCCAATTCGGTGGCCTGCTGCGCCGTGCTCGATGCGGTGCTCGCCGATGTGCCGGTGACGCCGCTCGCCCCGCGCCCGGTCAAGGGCATGCGGCTCGCGGTGCCGACTACGGTCGCGCTCGATGATCTCGATGATGCCGTGGCAAAGACCTTCGACCGCGCCCTGGCGTCATTGTCGCGCGCCGGCGCATTGGTCGAGCGCATCGAGGTGCCCGAATTTCTCGACGTCGGCGTGATGAACGCCAAGGGCGGGTTCTCGGCGGCCGAGAGCTATGCCTGGCATCGCTTCCTGCTGGCCAGCAAGGGCGACATCTACGATCCGCGCGTCGCGGTCCGCATCCAGCGCGGCGAGGGTTTTCTGGCGGCCGACTATATCGACCTCCTCAACGCGCGGCGGTCGTTCATCGCCCGGACCGAGGCCCGCATCGCGTCCTACGATGCGCTGGTGCTGCCGACCACCGCGAACCTGCCGCCGACCATCGCCGCGCTCGCCGATGACAAGGCGTTCGCCACGGAGAATCTGCGCGCGCTGCGCAATCCCTCGCTGATCAACGTGCTCGACGGCTGCGCCATCTCGCTGCCCGCGCATCGCGAGGGCGAGGCGCCGGTCGGCCTGATGCTCGCCGCCGCGGGTGGTTCGGACCGCCGCATCTTCGAGCTTGCGGCCGGAATGGAGACCGTCATCCGTGTTTGATCTCACCTTCAACGTTGACGACAAGGGCGTTGCGACGCCGCTCACGCTCGAAATCAAGCAAGCGGTGATCGCCGGCTGGACCGGCCGCGATCCGGTCGCGCGCGACAAGCATATCGCCGAGCTCGAGGCGCTCGGCATCGCACGGCCCGCGACGACACCGATCTATTACCGCTGCTCGGCGCGCCGGATCACTTTCGCCGACGCGATCGAGGTCTGCGGCGAGGAGTCCAGCGGCGAGGTCGAGTTCGTGCTGATCGGCTGGCAGGGACGCATCTTCGTCAGCTGCGGCTCCGACCATACCGATCGCAAGGTCGAGAGCTACAGCGTCACGGTGTCGAAGCAGATGTGCGACAAGCCGATGGCGTCTGAATTGTGGGAGCTCGAGGACGTCATTGGCCATTGGGACCAACTGATCCTGCGCTCCTGGGCCACGATCGGCGGCCAGCGTGTGCTCTACCAGGAAGGCACGCTTGATCACATGCTGCCGGTCAAGGACCTGATCGCGCGCGGCTTCGACAACGGCGCGCTGCCCGACGGCTGCGCGATGTTCGGCGGCACTTTCGCCGCCAAGGGCGGCATCCGCCCGGCCAGCCGCTTCGAGTTCGAGCTGGAAGACCCCGTGCTGAAGCGGAAGATCAGCCACGGCTACGACGTGATCACGCTGCCGGTCAGGGGCTGATTTCCTTCTGCACGTCCGTTGCGTAGAGGTGACCGGGACCTCTCCACCAGTCGTCCCTGCAAAAGCAGGGACCCATACGCCGCGGCTTTCGCAAAGGGCACGCGGCCAGATGGCTTTCCAACAACCGGCACCTGTGGTTATGGGCCCCGCTTTCGCAGGGACGGCACCGTGATCGGAGCGGCGCTCTCGGCAAATCCGGATCGGAAATCGGGTGGCGCGAGGCGCAATCATCGGCCAGATTCCACCTCATGACAGCCACAGCCAAGACCCTCACCCGCACCCCAGCCACCGGCATCCCGGCCCGTGTCGCCGCGCTTGACTGGGATCACATCACGACCGACCTCGACGGGCAGGGCTGCGCCGTCCTTGGCGGCCTGCTCACGCCAGAGGAATGCGACGTCGTCGCCGCGCTCTATCCCGACGACAGCCGCTTCCGCAGCAGGGTCGTGATGGGCCGCCACGGCTTCGGCCGCGGCGAGTACAAATATTTCTCCTATCCGCTGCCGGACTTGATCGCGGAGCTGCGGCCGGCGCTGTATGCGCGGCTGACCGCGACCGCCAATCGCTGGAACGAGACGATGGGGATCGAGATCAGCTATCCGCCGTCGCATGTGGCGTTCCTGAAGCGCTGCCATGACGCCGGGCAGACGCGGCCGACGCCGCTGCTGCTCCAATATGGCGAGGGCGATTACAATTGCCTGCACCAGGATCTCTACGGCGAGCACGTGTTTCCGATCCAGGTCGCGATCCTGCTGTCGGAGCCGGGGCGCGATTTCACCGGCGGCGAGTTCGTGCTGACCGAGCAGCGGCCGCGGATGCAGTCGCGGCCCGAGGTGGTGCCGCTGGCCAAGGGCGATGCGGTGGCGTTTGCCGTGCATCATCGCCCGGTGCAGGGGACGCGCGGGCCGTATCGTGTCAATCTACGCCATGGCGTCAGCCGGATCAGATCCGGCCATCGCCACACCGTTGGTGTGATCTTCCACGACGCAAAGTGAGTGCGAGAGAGGCGTGGCCGCTGATCTGTTCGAGACCGTTGGCGATGCCCGGCCGCCGCGCGAGACGATCGCGGACGGCGCGGTGCTGTTGCGTGGTTTTGTGCGGCCGTTCGAGGCCGAGCTGATCCCGGCCTTGCGCATCATCGTCAAGCAGGCACCGTTCCGGCACCTGATCACGCCGGGCGGCCACCGCATGTCGGTGGCGATGACCAATTGCGGCAGCGTCGGCTGGGTCTCCGATCCCAGCGGCTATCGCTATGATCCGATCGATCCTGACTCGGGACAGCCCTGGCCTGAAATGCCGGAGGTGTTGCGCCGGCTCGCCGCCGACGCCGCCACCGCGGCCGGCTTCAACGGCTTCGCGCCGCAGGCCTGCCTGATCAATCGCTATGTGCCCGGTGCGAAGCTGTCGCTGCATCAGGACAAGGACGAGCTCGACTATGGGGCGCCGATCGTCTCGATCTCGCTCGGGCTTCCGGCGGTCTTCCTGTTCGGCGGCCTGAAGCGTAGCGATACGCCGCGCCGCTATCGGCTCGAACATGGCGATGTTGCGGTGTGGGGCGGGCCGTCACGGCTATTTTATCACGGTGTCGCGGCGCTCGCTGATGGCGAGCACAGCGTGCTCGGCCGCCAGCGCATCAATTTGACCTTCCGCAAGGTGCGCTGAAGCGCCGGGTGGTCTAGACTTGGCGGATGACCACCAAGGCCGACCGCGCGGTCAACCGCACCGGCGTCTATCTCGCCGTGCTGCAGCTCGTGTTTACGCTGGGCTGGACCACCTACCTGATCTACCTGCCCAAGCTGTGCGCCGATGTCGGCATCGCGCCGTCGACCGTCATCCTGATCCTGATGATGGATCAGGGCATCTTCACGGTCACCGACACCGCGATGGGCATGGCAGCCGACAGGATTGCGAGCCTGGTCGGCCGGCTCGGCGCGTTTGTCGGCGTTCTCGCCGCGATCTCCTGCGCCGCCTTCGTCGCGCTGCCTAACATCGCCGGGACCGGGCCAGGCGCGAAATTCTGGCTGATCGTATTGATCATGATCTGGTCGGTCACATCGTCGGCCTTGCGCGCGCCGCCGCTGACGCTGCTCGGCAAGTATCGCGCGCAACCTTCCGTCCCATTCCTCGCCGCGCTGGCAATGCTGGGCTACGGCATCGCTGGCGCGGTCTCGCCCTATCTTGGCGTCGTGCTGCGCGATCATGATGCGCGGCTGCCGTTCGTGCTGTCAGGTACCGTGCTGCTGCTGACGGCACTGGCGTTCTCCGGGATCGAGCGCCGCGTCGCCGCGGAGGCGCAGCCGGAGCGGCTTGCGCCGCCGGCCAGGCGGCTCGGGGCGGTGCCGATGTTCCTGATCGGATCGATGGTGCTGCTCTCGCTCGGATATCAGCTGCACTTCAACGTCAACAGCGCCCCGTTCTATTTGCGCTTTGCCAAATCGAGTGAGCTGCAATGGCTGATGCCGGTGTTCTGGATCGGTTTCAACATCGCGATGTTTCCGGCGAGCATTGTCGTCAAGCATCGCGGCGGCTTGATCGTGATGGGCGCGGCGGGATTGCTCGGTGCCTTCGCGATCGTCGCCGCAGAGGTCGCCGGAAGCCTCAACGTGCTGATCGTGGCGCAGTTCATGGCGGGTGCGGCCTGGGGCTGCATGCTGATGAGCGCGGTGTCCGCGGCGCTTGCGATCGGGGAGACCGGCGCCGAGGGTAAGGTCACCGGCCTGGTGTTCTCGGCGCTGGCGCTCGCGACCTTTGCGCGGATGGCCGCGGTCGCCGGCGGCCTGCAGAAGATACCGGACTATGCGCCGCTGGTGCACTGGGCGCCGGTGGCCTGCTGGTCGGTCGCCGGAGCCGGCCTGCTTGTGATCGCCGCGTCGCGGCTGCAACGCGGGGTGAAGAGCGCTTAGTTGTTTCTTGCCGGATGAATGAACGCCCAGGGGCTGACTTCCGAATCGGTCGGCACTTCCACCGAGATCACGTAGGGCCCGCCGTCGGCCAGCGCCTTCTCCAGCACGGGGCGGAAATGATCGGGCGAGGTGACGCGCGCGGCTCCGACGCCGAAGGACTCCGCGAGCTTGACGAAATCGGGATTGACGAGGTCCGATGCGACGACGCGGCCGTCGAAGCGCTCGCGCTGGTCGCGGCGGACATTGCCATAGGCGTTGTTGTTGAACACCAGCGTCACCACGCCGATCTTGAACTGCACGGCGGTGGCGAGCTCCTGCACGCCGAACATGAAGCCGCCGTCGCCGGTGATCGCGACCACCGGCTTGTTGGGGTTGGCGACCTTGGCGCCGAGCGCGGTCGGGAAGCCCGAGCCGAGCGTGCCCTGATAGCCCGAGGTGATGAAGGTGCGCGGTTCGTAGATCGGAAAGCCGTACCAGGAGGCGAAGCCGACCTGCGACAGCTCGTCGGTGACGATGGCGTTCGACGGCAGCACCTCGCGCAGGATCTTAAGGTACGCCATCTGCGGCTGGACGCGCTGGATCTCATGCTCGGTGGCCGCGGTCGCCTCGCGGATGGTGGCGCGGCGGCCTGAGGTCTTGCTGTAGCCAACCTTGCGCACGGCCGAGACGAGCTCGGCGGTGCCGGTCTTGGCATCCGCGATCACGCCGGCGTCGGCCGGCCAGCGCCGTAGCTCGACCGGATCGATGTCGATGCGCACGCATTTCAGGCCGGCCGGCTGATAGGGCCAGCGCGACATCGTCGGCAGCTCCATGCGGGTGCCGATGCCGATCATCAAATCGGTCTTCGGCCATAGTTTGTAGGCGGAGGCCATGGTGAGCCCGAGCTCATGCGCGTTGGAGACGATGCCGCGGCCGCTGCGGAAGGCGACGACAGGCGCGTCGATCATCTCGGCCAGCTCGAGGATTTCCTCGCGCGCCTCGATCGCGCCGCTGCCGACGAAGATCATCGGCGCCTTGCTGCCGGCGATCAGGTCGGCGGCAGCCTTGATGCGATCCGGATCGGGCTGCGGCGCGGGCAGCGGATCGAACGGCTTGACGGCTACGACCTGGGTGCGCTGGGTGAACACGTCCCACGGCATTTCCAGCGAGGCGGGGCCGCGCCGGCCCGACAGCATCTCCTGAAACGCGCGCGACACCATCGCGGGCGCGTTGTCGGGGTATTCGATCCGCTCGGCCCATTTGACGAAGGTACGCAGCGTCGCGAGCTGGTCCGGCATCTCGTGCAGGTGGCCGCGGCCCTTGCCGAGGAATTGCGTCGGCACCTGGCCGGTCAGGCACAGCACCGGCTCGTTGCAGCCGAAGGCAGTGAGCAGCGCCGCCGAGGCGTTGAGCACGCCGGGGCCGGGCACCACGCTGAACACGCCGGGCCTGCCCGAGGAGCGGGCATAGCCGAACGCCATGTAGCCGCAGGCCTGCTCGTGGCGGGCGCCGATCACCTTGAGCTGCGCCTGGTGGAACGCATCGAACAGGCCATAGATCTGCGCGCCGGGCAGGCCGAACACGGTGTCGACGCCGTGGGCGACGAGGCCGTTGACGATCGCTTCGCCGCCGGATGTTGAGGTCATGGTACTGTCCACTCGCTTGTGAGGTTAGGTGGCTTCGTCGACGACACCGTTGCGCAGGATACCGACGCCTTCGGCCTCGACCTCGACGACATCGCCGGGCTTCAGATAGCGCGGCGGATCGAACCGCGCACCTGCGCCGGTCGGAGTGCCCGTGACGATGATGTCGCCGGGAACCAGCGTCGTGAAGGTCGAGATGTAGTTGATGAGGTAGCGGAAGCCGAAGATCAAGCGCGAGGTGCGGTCGTCCTGCCTGACTTCGCCATTGATCCGCGTGGTCAGCCGGACATCGGCGATCTGCGCTTCGCTGGTGTAGGGCACGATCCACGGGCCGAGACTGCCGGTGGAATCGAAGTTCTTGCCTTGGGTGACGTTGAACTTGGCGTGACGCACCCAGTCGCGGATGGTGCCTTCATTGCAGAGAGTGATCGCGGCGATGTGATCGAGCGCGGCGCTCTCGGGGATATGCCGGCCGGCCTTGCCGATCACCAGCACCAGCTCGCCCTCATAGTCGAGCTGCGGCGAGACGCGCGGCCGCACCACCGGCGTGTTGTGACCGACGAAGGAGCGCGGCACGCGTAGGAACATGCTGGGATATTTCGGCGCGTCCGAGCCATCCTTGTACTCGGCATTGCGGTCGGGATAGTTGACGCCGATGCAGATGATCTTGTCCGGTGCCGGGATCGGCGGCTGCCAGGTGACCGCGTCCAGCGCGTGGTCGGGCGCGCGCTTGGCGGCGTCCTCAACGAGCCTGGTCAGCGCGCCGGCGGCGATCGCCTCGCGCAGCGTCGGATAGTCCTTGGCGAAGCGCGACGAGAGGTCGACGATACCGGCGTCGGTGACGGCGCCATACTGCGTGGCGCCGTTGACGGAGTAGGTGGCGAGGCGAGGAGAGGGCATTGGTAGTCCCATAAATGGTGTCGTCCCGGCCTTCGCCGGGACGACGAGGGGATGGAGTCTTGTTCACTAATCCGCAACCAGCACGTCGGCGACGAAGCGCGGCTCGCGCACCGCCTGGCCCGCGAAGGTCGAACCTTCCTCGAACCAGGAGCGCGGCGCCGGTGCGCCCCACAGCGTCTGGCGGCGCGGATCGCGCAGCGACCAGCGCAGCGGCTCGTGGTCGTGATCGCCGGTGAAATAGTCGCTGGTGTAGAGCTCGATGCGGTGGCCGTCGGGATCGCGGATGTAGAGGAAGAAGGCGTTGGAGATGCCGTGCCGGCCCGGGCCGCGCTCGATGTTCGCGAGGAATCCGGAGGAGGCCATCACGTCGCAGAGGTGCACGATGTTCATCGCGGTCGGCACCCAATAGGCGATGTGGTGCAGGCGCGGGCCACGGCCGTTGGTGATGGCGAAGTCGTGGACATTGCCCTTGCGGTGCATCCAGGCGGCGGCGATACGGCCGTTGTCGCCATCTTCCTCGGCATATTCGGTGAGGCGGAAGCCGAGCCGGGCGTAGAAGTCGACGGTGTCCTGCACTTCGGCGGCGAATACGTTGAAATGGTCGAGCCGCTGCGGATGGCAGCCTTTGTAGAGATCGTAACGCCGCAACAGATGCGGGCGCTTCTCCATCGTGGCGTAAAGTTCGATCTGGAATCCGAACGGGTCGGTGAATTGCAGCGTGCGGCCCTGGAACGGCTGGTCGACGAAAGTGTAGGCAATGCCGTTCTCTGAGAAGAAGGACGCCGCCTTGTCGAGATCGCGATCATTGCCGACCTTGAAGCCGAGCCGGTTGCAGGCGGCTTTCGCCGCCTTGCGCAGCACCACCGAGTGATGCTGGTGCTCCTCGCTGGCGCGCAAATACACCGATTTGTCGTCGCGGTCCTCGATGTGGAGACCGACCGTCTTCTCGTAGAAGGCGGCGCTCTTCTCCAAATCCGTGACGTCGAGCACGGCATGGCTGCAGCGGATGATGTTGAACGGCGGATCGAAGACGTGTGTTGGTGCGGGCATCGCGGTTTCCTAATTTAGCTCGTCATTCCGGGGCGATGCGCAGCATCGAACCCGGAATCTCGAGGTTCCGGGTTCGCTTCGTGCCCCGGAACGATGGGTTTAAATTCCCAGTCTCTGAATCTTGTGCGTCCCGCGCGCGAGCGAGACGTGCTTGGTTTCCATGTAGAAGTCGAACGAGTAGTCGCCGCCGTCGCGGCCGATGCCGGACGCTTTCATGCCGCCGAACGGGGTCGGCAGATGGCGGACGTTTTCCGAGTTGAGCCAGATCATGCCGGCTTCGAGCGCGTCCGCGACGCGGAGCGCGCGGCCCACGTCGCCGGTCCAGACATAGCCGGCGAGGCCGTACTGCACGCCGTTGGCGATCTCGATGGCGTCCGCCTCGTCGCGGAACGGGATCACGGTCAGGAACGGACCGAATACCTCCTGCTGTGCGACGCGCATCTTGGCGTTGGCGCCGGTGACGAGGGTTGGCTGCACATAGTGCCCGCCGCCCGGACCGTCATGCGGCTTGCCGCCGACCGCGATCGTCGCGCCGTCCTGCCTGGCGACGTCGAAATAGCTGCAGACCTTGGCGTAGTGCCGTTCGTGGATCAGCGGGCCGATCTCGGTCGCCGGATCGAGGGGGTGGCCGACCTTGAGCGCCTTCACGCGCGCCGTCAGCTTCGCGATGAATTTTTCGGCGATGCTCTCCTGGACCAGCAGCCGGCTCGACGAGGTGCAGCGCTCGCCGTTGAGCGAGTAGATCATGAACACGACGGCATCGAGCGCGCGGTCGAGATCGGCATCGTCGAACACGATCACCGGGTTCTTGCCGCCGAGCTCGAAATGCACCCGCTTCAGGGTCGGCGCGCCCTGCGCCATGATCGCAGAGCCCGTCGCGCTCTCGCCGACAAAGCCGATCGCCTTGATGGCGGGGTGCTCGGTCAGCGCCTTGCCGGCGTCCTCGCCGAAGCCGTGCACGGTGTTGAACACGCCGTCGGGCAGACCGGCCTGCTTTGCGAGTTTGACCAGCAGATCGGCGGTCACCGGCGACCATTCCGCCGGCTTGTGCACGACCGTGCAGCCGGCGGCGAGCGCCGGCGCGATCTTCCAGGTCGAGAGCATGAACGGCGTATTCCACGGCGTGATCACGCCGACCGGGCCGATCGGCACGCGGGTCGAGATGTTCCAGTGCTCGTCCGAGGGCGTGCTAAGCCCGTCGCGCGCCTCGCCGCATTTGTCGGCGAAGAAGCGGAAATTCTCGGCGGCGCGGATCGCAGCCTTGGCCATGAAGCGGTGCGCCTGGCCGGTGTCGATGCATTCGAGCACGGCGATGTCGTCGGCGCGCTCCTCGATCGCGTCAGC
The DNA here is from genome assembly GCF_002532045.1 of Bradyrhizobium sp. C9. Lineage (GTDB taxonomy): Bacteria > Pseudomonadota > Alphaproteobacteria > Rhizobiales > Xanthobacteraceae > Bradyrhizobium. Next base: position 729,213 of record NZ_NWTG01000001.1, read on the forward strand.
GACGCGATGCAGCAGCTTGCGCCGCTGCGCTGCCGGCATATCGCGCCAGGCCTTGAAGGCCTTGGACGCGGCGGTTGCGGCACGGTCGATATCCTCGGCATTGCCGCGCGCGACGGTCGCAAGCACCGTGCCGTCGATCGGCGATTTCGTCTCGAAGGTCTGGCCGGAGGCCGCGGGCACCACCTTGCCGTCGATCACATGGCCGATACCTTCGGCCTTCAGTTTCGCAAGCAGAGGCCCGGCGCGGTCGCGATTGGCCTGGAACACGTCGGCTGTGGATTTCGGGGCGGCTTTATCCATTGACCGGCTCCACCTTTAGTGCGTCGTGGATGTTGTTGCGTTTCCAGCTGGTTTCCTTGTCGTTGATCTGCATGTCGAACGACAACGCGAACTTGGCTTTGGCGAAGACCGGATCGAGATGGACCGACAGCGCCTTGAAGATGTGCTCGCCGGCCTTCTTGCGGGTGGCGAGGTCGCGGCCTTCGCCCAACCGCAGCACCATGTCGAGGAAGCCGTAAGTCTTGCGGCCGTCGGCAATCGCGTAGTGCTCGCACCTGACGGCGCGGACCCGGATGCCGCCGAGCGGGAAGATGCCGGTCTCGACCGCGGCCTTGCGGACCAGCTCGACGGTCGCGCCCATGTCGACGAGGCCGTCGAGATTGGCGGAGTATTCAATCGTGAAATGCGGCATGCAGCGCTCCTGCTGAGTGCGTCAGGCGAAGTAGCAGCTCACGGACCCGTAAGGTCCGTAGTCGGCCTGGATGGTGTCGCCCTTGCGGGTCTCGATCGGGCGGATGAATGAGCCTGCCAGCACAATCTGTCCGGCCTCCAGCGCCAGCCCGTTCGGCGCGATCTTGTTGGCGAGCCATGCCACCGCGGTCGCCGGATGATTCAACACGCCGGCAGCCAGACCGGTTTCCTCGAGCTGGCCGTTTCGGAAGCAGAGCGCGCCGATCCAGCGCAGATCAGCCTCCAATGGGCGGATCGGCCGGCCGCCGAGCACGATGCCGGCATTGGCGGCGTTATCGGCGATGGTGTCGAATATCTTGCGCGTCGCCTTGGTCCCGGGGTCGACGCGCTCGACCCTGGTATCCAGGATCTCCAGCGCCGGCACCACGAAGTCGGTGGCGTTGAGCACGTCGAACAGCGTGCAGTTCGGCCCTGCGAGGCGATGCTTCATCACGAAGGCGAGCTCGGCCTCGACGCGGGTCGCGATGAAGCGGTCGGTCGGCACCAGGCCGCCATCGGCAAAGAACATGTCGTCGAGCAGGATGCCGGAATCGGGCTCGTCGATATTGAGCGCGCTCTGCATCGCCTTCGAGGTCAGGCCGATCTTGTGGCCCTTGACGACGCGCCCCTGCGCCACCTTCATCTCGACCCAGGCCTTCTGAATCGCGTAGGCGTCTTCGAGGGTAATGCGGGGGTATTCCAGCGACAGCTGGCGGATTTGCTTGCGGGTCTTTTCCGCACTGTCGAGCCGTTCGGCTGCAGCGCGGATATCGTCCTTGGAGAGGGCCATGCGTGCTACACAAAAGTGGATGTCGGGAGATGATTAACATGTTAAGTGAATTCCCGCAAACTGAATCAGGGCATGTTGCAACGCAAAATTTTGTTGCTGTGGATTGAGCATGGCACGCAAGAAATCGATGGATGAGGTCAGGCCGGGGCAGGGCGACGATGCATCGTCGCGACGGACCCCGATGCGAGAGTTCTCGCGCTCGCTGCCGATGTCGCTGCTCCGTGCGCGCGAGGCAGTGATGCGGCAATTCCGTCCGTCGCTGCGCAGTCATGGGCTGACCGAGCAGCAGTGGCGGATCCTGCGCGCGCTCACAGCGGTCGACGAGATCGAGGTCACCGAACTCGCCCGCGTGGCGTTTCTGCTCGGCCCGAGCCTGTCGCGCATCCTGCGCGATCTCGAGGCCCGCGCGTTGATCGAGCGCAAGGCGGCGGAGAACGACGGCCGGCGCGCGGTGGTCTCGATCTCCGCCAAGGGGTTGAAGCTGATCGAGGCCGTGGCGCCGACGTCGGAGGCGATCTACGCCGAGATCACACGGCGATATGGCGCGCGCAAGCTTGCGGAGTTGCACGAAATGCTGGGTGTGCTGGAAGCAAGTCTCGCCGGAATGGGTTCGGCCGATGATGCCGCAGTCGAGGCTGACGAGTAGCCGGGAATTTGCGCGGCCATGCCGCTCAGGCCATGTAGGGCACGCGCGAGATCACGTTGATGGCGCGGAATTCGGCAATCCAGCCGGCGACCTTGGAGTGCGACCACTCGATATGGCGGCGCAAGGTCGCTGCGGCCGTATCGCCGTCGCGGGCGCGCAAGGCTTCGATGATCACCAGATGCTCGTCCATGAAGGAATCGATCTGCGGCGCGGTCAGCGCGACCTGGATGTGCTTGCCGATCACGAAGGCGCAGTGGGTACGCTTGAGCGCTTCGATCATCTCGCGATTGACGCCGTAGCCCAGGCAACGGATATGGAGGTCGCCCTCGATCTCATCGAGCTCGCCGACGCCGACACGGCTGCGGAATTGGATCCCCTCGCGCAGCCGCTCCGCCATCCGGTCGAGCAGCGCGGCAGGAATTCTCGCCGCAGCGGATTTGAGCAGCAGCGGCTCGAGGGTTGCGCGCACCTCGAAGATGTCGCGGAGGCGATCCTCGTCCAGCGGCACCACATACCAGTGTGCCTTGGCGCCCTTCTCCAGGATTCCGATCGCCTGCGCACGTAGCAGCAGATTGCGCGCAACCGTGCGCCCAACACGGAAGTGCCTTGCCAATGCGAGCTCGCTGACGCGGAAGCGGCCGAACAGCGAGCGGTAGATGATCTCGCGTTCGAGCTTGTAATAGAGCTCGTCCCAGGCATCGCTGCGCACCGCCTCGACGGGGCCGTCGGTCAGCCCGAACATCGCCGGCGTGATCGGGACGCGCCGCGGTTCGGCCTTGCGCTTGCCGGCGATGACGCCGCGGCCGTCGAACCGGCGCACCAGGCCGATGTGCTCGAGCTGTTCGAAGGCTTGCCGCACCGGCGAGCGGCTGGAGCCGAACAAGGTCGCGATCGCCGATTCGGAGAGCACCGTGCCGGGCGGCACGTCGCCGGTCCGGATGTGCTTCGCCAATGCGGTCTTGATCAGCGCGTAGGCCGGCTGTTTCCGTCTGGTCTGCGATTTCGCTCTTGGAATCGACATCGATGGCTGCCCGCCGGTCACACTATCACGTGATCCCGTCATGGTCGCTGGTAGCAGGCATTTACGCACCGTTGCCAGCGAACTTTTGACTATTGCGTGCAATGTGCAATCATGTTTAGCTATGTCAAACGCCAGATCGATAGCCGCCGTTGCGCGTCTTGTGCGCTGCAGCGGCGCTCACGTTTGCTCGTCGCGCCGATTGACGGCTGCGGGTAGGGCAACCGATCGACGCGCCAGCTCGTCTCAACGCAGCCGACATGCAAGTTCGGCGCACCAAAGGGAGGATTGAATGAAACTGACGAGGCGTGAGTTTTCCGCCGGCTTGGCGGCAGGTCTCGCTGCTCCTGCGCTGATGCGCAGCGCCTGGGCGCAAGGGGCGACCATCAAGATCGGCATGTGCGTGCCGGTGACCGGGCCGGCAGCGGAGCAGGGCCTGTGGGCCCAGAACGGCGCCAAGCTGGCGCTGGCCGCGGTCAATAAGGCCGGCGGCGTGCTCGGCAAGCAGGTCGAGCTCGTCATCGAGGACGACCAGACCACCAATCCGGGCATCGTGCTGGCGTTCTCCAAGCTCGCCGCGCAATCCGACATCGTTGCCTTCCTCGGCTCGATCCGCTCCACCCAGGTGCAGGCGATGGCGCCCGACGTGATCAAGGTCGGCAAGCCCGTGATGATCGGCGGCACCAATCCCGATCTCACCCATTCCGGCAATCCCTGGCTGTTCCGCTTCCGCCCGAACGACAATTATTCGGGCCGCGTGATCGCCGACTTCGGCGTCAACACGCTCGGCAAGAAGAAATGGGCGATCGTGCACTCCACGGATGCCTTCGGCACCGCGGGCGGCAAGGCGCTCACCGAGGCGCTGACCAAGCTCGGCGCGCCGCCGGTGCTCGACCAGGGCTACGCCAACCAGAGCCAAGACTTCACCCCGGTCGTGCTGGCCGTGAAGCAGTCCGGCGCCGACGTGCTGGGCACCTACTTCACCTTCGAGAACGATCTCGGCATCTTCGCCCGGCAGCTGCGCCAACTCGGCGTCAACATCCCGTGGGTCGGCTCGCCCTCGGTGGTGGCGGTCTCCTCGACCAAGCTCGCCGGTCCGGCCCTGTTCGGCACCTACGGGGTCGCCGACTTCGCCGAGGACTCGAGCGATACCGCGAAGGCGTTCGGCAAGTCCTATCGCGACGCCTACAAGACCGCGCCCGACAACCAGAGCGCTTGGCCGTACGATGCGATCACCATCCTGTCGGCCGCGATCAACAAGGCCGGCTCGACCGACCCGAACAAGATCCGCGACGCCATCCTGGCGACACAGAAATTCGCCGGTGCCGAGGGCGAATATAACTTCGACAAGAATGGCGACGGCCTGCACGGCTACAATGTCGTGAAGAACGACAAGGGCAAGATCGTCTACGACAAGCATATCGACTTCAACGATTGATCGCGGCTCAGCCTCGCCGGCGAAACCGGCGAGGTTGATCTTCTGCGCACACTGTTCTGATCGAGCGCTGTCATGGATCTGGTTCTACAATTGCTGTTTACCGGCATCGGCATCGGCGCGGTCTACGCGCTGGTGGCGCTCGGTTTCGTGCTGATCTTCCGCGCCACCAACGTGGTGAACTTCGCGCAAGGCGAATTCTCGATGGTGGCTGCCTATCTGATGGTGGTGTTCTCGGTCGATCTCGGCTGGCCGTACTGGCTGTCGTTCCTGATCGCGCTCGCCGGCATGGCGCTGTTCGGCGTGATCTTCAATCTCGGCGTCTACTATCCGCTGCGCCACCGCACCTATCTGCCTGTCATCATCGCCACGATCGGCGCCTCGATCCTGCTGTCGAACTCGGTGCTGGCGATCTACGGCCCGCAGCCGCAGGTGCTGCAGGGTTGGTTCGATACGCCCGGCATCCAGCTCGGCCCAGTCTATCTCGACAGCCAGTATCTCCTGATCATCGGCGTCACCATCCTGCTGGTGCTGTTCAACTTCTGGTTCTTCGAGAGGACGCTGCTCGGCAAGAAGCTGCAGGCGACCTCGCAGGACAAGGAGATGGCCTCGTTGCTTGGCATTTCCGTCTCCACCATGATCATGATCACCTTCATCTATTCGGCGGTGCTCGGCGGTCTTGCCGGCATCCTCGTGGCGCCCGTGCTGTTCGTCTCGATCCAGATGGGCTCGACCATTGCGCTGAAGGCGTTTGCCGCGACCATCATCGGCGGCTTCGGCGATGTTGCCGGCGCCATCGTCGGCGGGCTGGCGCTCGGCGTGATCGAGACGTTCGGTGCCGCCTACATCTCGGTGCCGTACAAGGACGGCTTTGCCTTCCTGGTGCTGATCGCTTTCCTGGTGTTCCGGCCGCAGGGCATCTTCGGCGAACGCGTCGCGGAGAAAGCATGAGCGCCAGCGACAACATGATTCCCGCGCCAGCCGTGCGTTCGAAGCCGCTGATCATCCGGCATTTGCCGTATTTCATCGGCGCGGCCGCGCTGGTGGCGCTCGCCGCCGGCATGCAGTTCGACGGCTACATCCTCAACATCCTGCTGCAGGCCACGACGTTCTCGATCGCGGTGTTCGGGTTGTCGGTCGTGCTCGGCCTGTGCGGCCAGATCAATTTGGCGCAGGCCGCGTTCTTCGGCTTCGGGGCTTATGCCGTCGGCCTCGGGACCGCCGACCTGCATCTGAACTTCTGGCTCTGCCTGGTTGGCGGCTGCGCGATCACGCTGGTCGCCGGTGCGGTCCTGGGCATGTCGACGCTGCGGCTCGGCGGGCACTACCTTGCCATGGTGACGATCTCGTTCCAGCAGATCGTGACGCTGGTGATGATCAACGCGATCTGGCTGACCCACGGGCCGGACGGCGTCGCCAACATCCGCCGGCCCGAGCTGTTCCAGTCCTCGCAGAGCTATCTCGCCTTCTGCGTCGCGATGCTCGCGATCGTCGGCTATCTCGTCTGGCATCTGCCTGACACCAAGCTCGGCCGCGCCATGCGCGCGGTGCGCGACAATGAGCTCGCAGCCGGCGTCAACGGCATCGACGTGTTCCGCACCAAGGTCTCCGCGTTCGGGCTGTGCGCGTTGCTCGGCGGCCTCGCGGGCGGCCTGTTTGCCGGCGGCTTCGCCTATGTCAGCCCCGACCAGTTCTCGTTTGCGGAGTCGATCCAGTTCCTGACCATGTCGCTGCTCGGCGGCGTGGCCTCGCCGATCGGCTCGGTGATCGGCACCGGCCTCCTGATCCTGATCCCGGAGTGGCTGCGCTTCCTGAAGAGCGTGCCCGGCCTCTACCTTGCCATCTACGGCCTGTCGGTAATCCTGATCATCCGCTTCATGCCGGACGGAATCTGGGGCTTCGTGTCCGACGCGTTCACACGCTGGCGCGCGCACACCAATGCCCCGCCTGTTGCTGGCGCGCTCCTGCTCAGGCCAGCGACGACTGGCGGCGACATCGTGCTCGAAGTCACCGGGCTCTCGAAGCATTTCGGCGGCCTCAAAGCGGTCGACGGCGTCGATATCGCGGTGAAGCGCGGCAGCGTGCACGCGCTGATCGGACCTAACGGCTCCGGCAAGACCACGACGCTGAACGTGCTGTCCGGTCTCTACAAGGCGACAGCGGGCAAGATCGTGCTCGACGGCACCGACATCACCAGCATGGCGCCGCATCAGCGCACTGCGGCGGGGCTCGGGCGTACCTTCCAGAACATCCGCCTGTTCCGCTCGATGACGGCGCTCGAGAACGTCGAGATCGGCGCCGAACGACCCGGCAATACCATGATCGGGAAGGGCGACGATGCGCTGACCGAGCGTGCGATGGAGGCGCTGACCTTCGTCGGCCTCGGCAACCGCGCCAACGAGCTGATCTCGAGCTTCTCCTACGGCCATCAGCGCCTGATCGAGATCGCGCGGGCGCTGGCGTCGAACCCGACCTTGCTGCTGCTCGACGAGCCGGCAGCCGGCCTCAACTCGACCGAGAAGCTCGAGCTGCATGAGCTGCTCAAGCGCATCGCAGCGCAGGGCCTCACCATCCTGATCATCGATCACGACATGACGCTGGTCTCGGAAGCCGCCCAGCACATCACCGTGCTGAACTTCGGACGCCGTATCGCCGACGGCGAGTCCATGGCGGTGCTGCGTCATCCCGACGTCGTATCCGCCTATCTCGGGAGCGAATGATGCCGCTGCTCGAAATCCGCAATCTCGTGGTCCGCTACGGCGAGATCGAGGCGCTGCGCGGCGTCACCATCGCCGTGGAGCAGGGCCAGGTGGTCACGCTGCTCGGTGCCAACGGTGCCGGCAAGTCGACCACGCTGCGCGCGATCTCAGGCCTCGCCAAGCCCGCCTCCGGCGACATCCTGTTCGACGGTCATTCGATCGCCGGCCTCGGGCCGGAAGCGATCGTGCGGCTCGGCATCTCGCATGTGCCGGAAGGCCGCCGCGTGTTTCCGGGCCTCACCGTGAAAGAGAACATCATGCTCGGCGCGTCGAACCGGAAGGTCGGGGCGTCGCAGATCTCGCGCGAGGCCGACGCGATGTTCGATTTGTTTCCGGATATTCGCGCCTTCTCGAACGCGCTCGGCTGGACGCTGTCCGGCGGCCAGCTGCAGATGGTGGCGGTGGCGCGCGGCCTGATGGCCAAGCCGCGGCTGCTGCTGCTCGACGAGCCGTCGCTCGGGCTGGCGCCCGTCATCGTGCAGGCAGTGTTCCGCATCATTTCGCAGATCAGGAAGGACACCACGGTCTTGCTCGTCGAGCAAAATGCGCGCATGGGACTTTCGGTCGCGGATCACGGCTTCGTCCTCGAAACCGGGCGGATCGTGCTGGGCGGCAAGCCTGACGAATTGTGGGGCAATGAAGCCATCGCCGCGGCCTATCTCGGCGGTCACGCCAAAACCCACGCGTAGAATTCACCGTGCTGCATCGAGCGAGCTAGTTTTTCATGGTCACCATCAAGGTCGATAATCTCGTCAACTTCGTGTCCGACGTGTTTTCCCATTCGGAGTCGTCTCCGGAAGAGGCGAAGCGCATCGCGACCTACCTGACCACCGCGAACCTCACCGGGCATGACAGCCACGGCGTGATCCGCGTGCCGGTTTATGTCCGGTGGAAGAAGATGGGTTCGATCGTGCCGAACCAGACCCCCGAGGTCGTGGTCGACACGCCGTCGCTCGCGGTGGTCGACGGCAAGTTCGGCTATGGCCAGACCGTCACGCCAATCGCAGTCAGGCTCGGCATCGAGAAGTGCAAGAAGGCAGGGCTTGCCGCCGTCGCACTGCGCAATTCCGGCCATCTCGGCCGCGTCGGCGACTGGGCCGAAATGGCCGCCGCCGAAGGCCTTGTGTCTGTTCATTTCGTAACCGCAGCGGGCTCGTTGCTGGTCGCGCCCTATGGCGGCGTCGAGAAGCGGCTGTCGACGGCGCCATATTGCGTCGGCATTCCGCGCCAGGGGCAGGACCCGATCGTGCTCGATTTCGCGACCTCCGTTGTCGCCGAGGGCAAGTGCCTGGTCGCAAGCCGCGGCGGCAAGAAGCTGCCGATCGGCGCGCTGGTCGATGCCGACGGCACGCTGAGCGAGGATCCGCACGTGCTGTATGGCCCGTACACGCCCGACGGGCCCCGCGACCATACCAAGGGAACCGGCGCGATCCGGGCCTTCGGTGATCACAAGGGGTCGGGCCTTGCCTTCATTTGTGAGCTGCTCGGCGGCGCGCTGACCGGCACCGGCGCGACGTCGTCGGACCGGCGCTTCGCCAACGGCATGATGGCGTTCTACATCGATCCCAAGGTGATCGACACCAGCAACTTCTTCGACGGCGAGATCACCCGCTACACCGATTTCATCCGCGCCACCAAGCCGATCGCGGGTACCGAGTCCGTGCTGGTTCCGGGCGATCCCGAGCGGAAAACCCGTGCCGATCGCACCAGGAATGGCATCCCCTTGCCTGACGACACCTGGGCGGCGATAGTGAATACCGCGCGCGAAGTCGGCGTCAGCGAAGTCTCGATCCAGCGGGCGACCAGCTGAGGCTCGTCCCCCAAGAAAGCCTTCAAGAAACACAAAAGGAAACGCGATCAATGGCAAACAAGGTCAAGCAAGTCTGGGCATCGGGCAAGGCGGTGGTGAACGCGTGGCTCGCGATCCCCTCCGGGTTCTCGGCCGAAGTGATCGCGCAATGCGGCTTCGACAGCGTCACCGTCGATATGCAGCATGGCGTGCAGGATTATCAGTCGATGGTGCAGTGTTTCCAGTCGATGCATGCCCATCCGGTGACGCCGATGGTCCGCGTGCCGTGGAATGAGCCCGGCATCATCGGCAAGGTGCTCGACGGCGGCGCCTATGGCGTGATCTGCCCGATGGTCAACACGCCGCAAGAAGCCAAGAACCTCGTTTCCTATGCCAAGTACCCGCCGAAGGGCGTGCGCTCCAACGGCCCGATCCGCGCCGGCATGTACGGCTCGGCCGGCACCTATCAGCAGACCGCCAACGACGAGATCGTGCTGCTACCGATGATGGAAACCAAGACCGCGGTCGAGAACATGGAAGCGATCCTCGATGTCGAAGGCATCGACGGCGTCTATATCGGTCCGTCCGATCTCGGCTTCTCCTACGGCCTGGTGCCGAAGCTCGATCGCGATGAGCCGGAGATCCTCAAGATCTACGAGAAGATCATCAAGGAATGCGGCAAGCGCGGCCTCAACCCTGGCATCCACTGCTCCGGCGCCGAGGGCGCGGTGCGCGCGATCAACATGGGCTTCAAGCTCGTGACGCTGTCGAACGAAGTCGGCCTGATGCAGGTCTACGCCAGGATGCAGGTCAACCAGACCCGCGAGAAGTCCGGCGGCAAGGCGTAAATCTATCCTCCCCCTCGCCCCGCTCTTCGCGGGGTCGAGACCAGCGAAGCTAGCTCTTAGAGGGTTGGGGTGAGGGGCCTCTATCCGGCGAGCAGTGTTTTCGTGATTGCCTGCGTGCCTTGCCCCTCACCCGGATCGCTGATGCGATCCGACCTCTCCCCGTAAAGGACGGGGAGAGGTGAAGAAGAACCAAGGAGAACTCCCATGGCTTCGGCTCAAACGATCCGCCTGCACGCCGACGACAGCGTCCTGATCGCGCGCGCGAGTCTGCCGCCGGGGCTGGAGGTGACCGACGGCGTCACCACGGTCGATCGCATTCCGGCCGGCCACAAGGTGGCGATCAAGCCGATCGCGCAAGGCGAGCCGATCCGGCGCTATGGCCAGATCATCGGCTTTGCGACGCAGGCAATTGCGCCCGGCCAGCACGTGCATACGCAAAACTGCGGCATGGGCGATTTCGCCAAGGACTATGCCTATGGCGTCGACGTCAAGCCGGTGCCGAACTTCGATCTGCCGGCGACGTTCGAGGGCATCCGCCGCGCCGACGGCCGCGTCGCGACGCGCAACTATATTGGCATCCTCACCTCGGTGAATTGCAGCGCGCATGTCGCCGGCATCGTCGCCGACATGTTCAAGAAGAATCCGTTCACCGGCGACAACCCGCTGGCCGATTTCCCGAATGTCGATGGCGTCGTCGCGCTGACCCACAAGACCGGCTGCGGCATGACCCAGGACGAGCCCTTGGCGCTGCTCCGCCGCACGCTCGGCGGCTATGCGCGGCACGTCAATTTCTCCAACGTCATCGTGCTCGGCCTCGGCTGCGAGGTGAACCAGATCGGCGGTCTGATGCAGGAGCAGAAGCTCGCCGGCCGGCTGCGCGCGATGGACATCCAGGAGGTCGGCGGCACGCGCAAGACCGTGGAAGCCGGCGTCGCCTTCGTCAAGGAGGCGCTCGCTGACGCCAACAAGGTCAAGCGCGAGGCGGTGCCGGCCAGCGAACTCACCGTAGCGCTGCAATGCGGCGGCTCGGATGGTTACTCCGGCGTGTCGGCCAATCCGGCGCTCGGCGCGGCGAGCGATCTGCTGGTCCGCCACGGCGGCACGGTGATCCTCTCCGAAACACCCGAGACCTACGGTGCCGAGCATCTGTTGACCCGCCGCGCCGTCAGCCGCGAGGTCGGCGAGAAGCTGGTCGGCCTGATGCGCTGGTGGGAGGAATACACCCAGCGCGAAGGCGCCGAGATGAATGCCAATCCGAGCCCCGGCAACAAGGCCGGCGGTCTCACCACCATTCTGGAGAAGTCGCTCGGTGCGATGGCCAAGGCCGGCAGCACCAACCTGGTCGACGTCCTGCACTACGCCGAGCCCGTCACCAAGAAGGGTTTCGTGTTCATGGACACGCCCGGTTACGACCCGGTCGCCGCCACCGGGCAGGTCGCCGGTGGTGCCAACCTCGTCTGCTTCACCACCGGCCGTGGCAGCGTGTTCGGCTGCAAGCCCGCGCCGTCGATCAAGCTCGCGACCAACACGCCGATGTACAAGCGGATGCAAGACGACATGGACGTCAATTGCGGCACCATCCTCGACGGCGAGGAGAGCGTGCAGGAATGCGGCCAGCGCATCTTCGACCTCATCCTCAAGACCGCGTCGGGTCAGCCGACCAAGAGCGAGAGCTTCGATTTCGGCGGCGCGGAGTTCGCGCCGTGGGTGCTTGGCGCGACGATGTAGCATTAGCGCAGCCCGGATGAAGCGCAGCGAAATCCGGGACTCTCACCGCGGATGAACATCCCGGGTCGCGCTTCGCTCCATCCGGGCTACATGCTGGTGTTTCGATCTGGACGGAGGAAGCATGTACGCGCGCCGGTTGACTGGATGCCTCGCAGTTCTGGCCGCTTTGAGTCTCGGCGTCGCCTCAGCTGACGCGGCAACCATCGTGGCGCTTGGCGCGAGCAACACCTACGGCAAGGGCGTGGCGCGCAACCAGGCCTATCCCGCGCAGCTCGAAGCGATCTTGCGGGCGAAGGGTTTGAACGTCCGTGTCGTGAACGCCGGCATCAACGGCGACACCACGGAAGGAATGCTGCAGCGCGTGGACCGCGCCGTCCCGAACGGGACCCGCGCGGTGATTCTACAGCCGGGCGGCAACGATCGGCGCAAGGGCAGCCCCGACCGGACCGCGGATATTCAAAGTCGCCTCAGCGCCCGTGGCATCGCGGTGATCATGCTCTCCAACGGGATGCTGCACGGGCTGCCCCATCAGCTCGATGGTGTGCATTTGACCCCCGAGGGCTATCATATGCTCGCCGAGCAGCTTGCGTCGCAGGTATCCGGCGCGATCGGCCGCTAGCTTTCGCGTAGCCCTGATGAAGCGAAGCGCAATCCGGAACTCTTACCGCGGATGGGGACCCCGGATTGCGCTTCGCTCCATTCGGGCTACGGATCTCTGGGGAGGGCGGCATCCATGGCGAAGACGACCTATTGTTGGCGCTGCAAAATCGACGTGCCCATGCTCGACGAGTCAGAATGGGAGCAGGTTTTGCCTCATCTCCAGGCTGGGATCGAGCAAATACAGAACATCCGTCAGACTCACGGAGTTGGCCTCTATGAGGCGAAGATCCGGGTCTACGGAGAGGGCGCCTTACGACGGTATTTCGAAATTACGGGATTCCGGGAAACGAACGTTAATGCGATCTGGCACCACCGGCTGAGTTTGTTCGGGCCGCCATGTTCATCGTGCGGCAAGCTATTGCGAACCCCACGAGCGAAATTCTGCGCGGCGTGCGGGACTCAAGTTGAGATACGACGAGCCTAGACGGCGGCGGTTCGATCGGAGCCGCCGTTCTTGGCGAGGAAGGGTCCGAGCCGCTCCTCTCGTAGGCACCCCGTGCCCGTTGTTAGTGCTTGATGTCGACCGGCAGCAGTGTTCTGCTCAAAAAAGCTGCTGGAGTCCTCGGTCCGTGTCGATCTTCGTCGCACTGCATCACGTCACGCACTATAAATACGACCGGCCGATCGATCTCGGGCCTCAGACCATTCGGCTCCGGCCCGCGCCGCATACCCGCACGCCGATCCTGAGCTATTCGCTCAAGGTCACGCCATCAAATCACTTCGTGAATTGGCAGCAGGATCCGCAGGGCAACTGGCTGGCGCGCTACGTGTTTCCGGAAAAGACCACCGAGCTCAAGGTCGAGGTCGACTTCACCGCGCAGATGACGGTGGTCAATCCGTTCGACTTCTTCGTCGAGCCCTACGCCAACAGCTTTCCGTTCGAATATCCCGGCGATCTCAAGACCGAGCTCGCGCCTTATCTCGAGACCGAGGTCCCTGGGCCATTGCTCTCGGCTTACCTGAAGGAGATTCCGCGCCAGGCCGACTCGACCGTCAATTTCCTGGTCGAGCTGAACGCGCAGTTGCAGAAGAAGATCGGCTACGTGATCCGCATGGAGGCCGGCATCCAGACGCCGGAGGAGACGTTGGCCGCGGGCTCCGGCTCCTGCCGCGACTCGGCGTGGCTCTTGATCCAGGCACTGCGCCATCTCGGGCTCGCCACGCGTTTCGTCTCCGGATATCTCATTCAGCTGCGGCCCGACATTGATCCGCTCGAGGGGCCCCGCGAGGTCGAGAGCGATTTCACCGACCTGCATGCCTGGGCCGAGGTCTATCTGCCGGGCGCGGGCTGGATCGGTTTCGACGTCACCTCCGGGATGCTGACGGGTGAGGGACACATCCCGGTCTGCGCCACGCCGCACTACCGGTCGGCTGCGCCGGTCACCGGCACCGCTGGTATCGCCAACACCGAGTTCGGCTTCGAGATGAGCGTCAAGCGGATCCGCGAGGCGCCGCGGATCACCAGGCCGTTCTCCGATCAATCATGGGCGCGGCTCGACCGGCTCGGCGAGCAGGTCGATGTAGACCTAGCGAAGGACGACGTGCGGCTGACGATGGGCGGCGAGCCGACCTTCGTCTCGATCGACGATCTGGAATCGCCGGAGTGGAACGTCGCCGCGGTCGGTCCGACCAAGCGCGGGCTCGCTGACGAACTGATCCGCAAGCTGCGTACGCGATTCGCGCCCGGCGGCCTGCTGCATTACGGCCAGGGCAAATGGTATCCCGGCGAGAGCCTGCCGCGCTGGGCGTTCGGCCTCTATTGGCGCAAGGACGGCAAGCCGATCTGGAACAATGCCGACCTGATCGCTTCAGTCGAAAATCCGCGTAAGGCTGAGATCGCCGATGCGGAGCGCATCGCAATCGGCATCGCCGCGCGGCTTGGCCTGAAGGCTGACTACGTCATGCCGGCCTTTGAGGACACGGCGTTCTGGCTCGAGCGCGAAGCCGGCCTGCCGGCCAATGTCAGCCCCGCGAATTCCAAACTGACCGATCCAGAAGAGCGCGCACGGCTGGCGCGGGTTTTCGATGAGGGGCTGACGACGCCTAAGGGTTACGTGCTGCCGATCCAGCGCTGGAGCCCGCTGGGTGACCGCGTGCCGGCGCGCTGGCGCAGCGAGCGCTGGAAGATCCGGCGCAGCCATCTGTTCCTGTTCCCTGGCGATTCCCCGCTGGGCTTGCGGCTTCCGATCTCTTCGCTCGAACACGTCCCGCCGGACGACTTTCCCTACATCATCGAGCAGGATCCGATGGCGCCGCGCGATGCGCTGGGGGAGATCGATCCGGAGCTGACGCGGGCGCTCAAGGACATTGAAGAGCCGCTACCGGTGCGTACCGCGATGTCGATCGAGGTGCGCGACGGCGTGCTGTGCGCCTTTATGCCGCCGGTCGAGAAGGTCGACGACTATCTCGAACTGATAGCTGCGATCGAAGCCGCCGCCGAAGAGCTGCAACTGCAGGTCCATGTCGAAGGCTACGCGCCGCCGTTCGATCCGCGGATCGAGGTGATCAAGGTGACGCCGGACCCCGGCGTGATCGAGATCAACGTGCAGCCGGCGCAAAGCTGGCGCGAGGCCGTCGACATCACGCTCGGCCTCTATGAGGACTCCGCGAAGACGCGGCTCGGGGCCAACCGCTTCCTGATCGACGGCCGCCACACCGGCACCGGCGGCGGCAACCACATCGTGGTCGGCGGCAGCAAGCCGGACGATTCGCCGTTCCTGCGCCGGCCCGATCTGTTGAAGAGCCTGGTGCTGTATTGGCAGCGCCATCCGTCGCTGTCCTATCTGTTCTCCGGCATGTTCATCGGCCCGACCAGCCAGGCGCCGCGCATCGACGAGGCGCGCCATGACGGGCTCTATGAACTCGAGATCGCGCTGTCGCACGTGCCGCCGCCGGGCATGGAGGCGCCGCTGTGGCTGGTCGATCGGTTGTTCCGGCACATCCTGGTCGACATCACCGGCAACACCCATCGCGCCGAAATCTGCATCGACAAGCTCTACTCGCCCGACAGCCCGACCGGCCGGCTCGGCCTGGTCGAATTCCGCGCGCTCGAAATGCCGCCCGACCCGCGGATGTCGCTGGCGCAGCAGCTCTTGATCCGCGCGCTGATCGCCAAGCTGTGGCGCGAGCCACAGCAGGGCAAGTTCGTGCGCTGGGGCACGGCGCTGCATGATCGCTTCATGCTGCCGCATTTCCTCTGGGAGGATTTTCTCGGCGTGCTCGCCGAACTCAAGCAGTCCGGCTACGACGTCGAGCCGGAGTGGTATCAGGCCCAGCTCGAATTCCGCTTCCCCGCCTTCGGCCGCATCCACCACGGTGGCGTCGGCCTCGAGCTGCGGCAAGCGCTCGAGCCCTGGCATGTGCTGGGCGAGGAGGGCACCGCCGGCGGCACCGTGCGCTACGTCGATTCCTCGGTCGAGCGGTTGCAGGTGAAGGCGACCGGTTTCGTCGAGGGCCGCCACGTCATCACCTGCAACGGCAGGCGGATGCCGATGACCGAGACCGGCCGCGCCGGTGAGGCCGTCGCCGGCGTGCGCTTCAAGGCCTGGCAGCCCGCCTCCGGCCTGCATCCGACCATTCCCGTGCATGCGCCGCTGACGTTCGACCTGATCGATAGCTGGAACGGCCGCTCGCTCGGCGGCTGCGTGTATCACGTCGCCCATCCCGGTGGCCGCAACTACGAGACCAAGCCGGTCAATTCCTACGAGGCCGAGGCGCGGCGGCTGGCGCGCTTCCAGGAGCACGGTCATACCCCCGGCAAGATAGAATCGCCGCCGGAGGAACGCACAATTGAGTTTCCCTTGACCCTCGACTTGCGGACGCCGCTCCTGCACTAATTGGAGCGTTTTCGAGCGAAGTGGAGGCCGGTTCGCGTGAAGAAAACGCGACCAGACAAAAGGACGGGAGCATGATCCGATGCAATCGGATCATGCTCTGGGGTGCAGGGGAAGTGCAATGACCGCATCGGGTGGCCAAGGAAGCAGTCAAGAGAGCAGGGCCCGTCCCGGTCAGCGCCGGATGGCGCAATGGACCCGCGACTATGTCCGGCTTCCGGGCATTCCCGATGAATACATCGCCGAGAACGGCGCGCCGCGGCCGGTCTGGGCCCGCTTCTTCGATGCCTTTGCCGGGCTGTCGCCGGCCGACATCGAGCGCCGCTTCGCCAACGCCGACCGTCATCTGCGCGAGGCCGGCGTCACCTACCGCGCGCCCGGCGATACCTCCGACCGGATCTGGCCGCTCAGCCACCTGCCGCTGATCATCGACGCGGCCGACTGGCGGCAACTCGCCGCCGGCGTCGCGCAGCGCGCGCAGCTCCTGGAAATGGTGTTGGCCGATCTCTACGGCGATGGCCGTCTCGTTGCAGAAGGCGCGATTCCCGCCGCGGCCATCGCCGGCAGCGGCGAGTATCTGCGTGCGGTCAGCGGCATCAAGCCGCCCGGCGGCCGCTATCTGCATCTCTATGCCGCCGACATCGGCCGCGGGCCTGACGGCCGCTGGTGGGTGCTCGGCGATCGCACGCAGGCGCCGTCTGGCGCGGGCTATGCGTTGGAAAATCGCCTGGTGCTGTCGCGCGCATTTTCCAATCTCTACAAATCGATGAATGTCGAGCGCGTCGCGCCGTTCTTCGAAGCGTTCCGCGATTCGCTTCGCGCCAGCGCCGACCGCGACGAGCCGCGGATCGGCCTGCTGACGCCCGGCGCGTTCAGCGAGACCTATTTCGAGCACGCCACGCTCGCGCGCTATCTCGGCTTCCTGCTGGTCGAGGGTGACGACCTCGCGGTCTCCGGCGATCGCATCCACATCCGCACCGTCGCCGGGCTGAAGCGGCTCGACGTGCTGCTGCGGCGGGTTGATTCCAACATGCTCGATCCGCTCGAGCTCGATGCCTCCTCCTATCTCGGCGTGCCCGGGCTCGTCGAGGTGCTGCGCAAGAGCGGCGTCGTGGTCGCCAACATGCCGGGCTCGGGCGTGATGGAGGCGAGGGCGCTGCTCGGCTTCCTTCCCAATCTGTGCCGGCGTCTGCTCTCTGAAGACCTGATGATGCCGCATATCGCGACCTGGTGGTGCGGCCAGAAGTCCGCCCGCGAGCAAGTGCTGTCGCGGCTCGACGAATTCGCCATCGAAGGCGCCTATGGCCGCGGCGTTGCGGATTTTCCCGGCCACGGGCCGGTGCTGCCGGGCGAACTGTCGGCGGCGGACCGCGACCGCCTGAAGGATGCCATCAGCCATCGCGGCATCGATTATGTCGGACAGGAACTGGTGCGGCTGTCGACCACGCCAGTGTGGGAGAACGGCCGCATCGCGCCGCGCCCATTTGTGCTGCGGGTGTTCGCGGCGGCGACGCCGAACGGCTGGACCGTGCTGCCCGGCGGCTTCTGCCGGATTGCCGATCGGGCGGACGCGCGCGCGGTGTCGATGGGCGATGGTGCGGTGTCCGCCGACGTCTGGGTGGTCTCGGACAAGGCGGTCGCGACCTCGACCTTGCTGCCGGCGGTCGACACCGTCCGCATCCGCCGCATCGCCGGCGTGCTGCCGAGCCGTGCGGCCGACAATCTGTTCTGGCTCGGCCGCTATCTCGAGCGCGCCGAAGCCACCATTCGCCTGATCCGCGCGCTGTGCACGCCGCTGCGCGATCCCGCGCGGGCGAATGCGACCGGCTCGACGCCGGCGATGCATTCGGCCGAGCGCATCCAGCGCATGCTGGTGACCTGGGGCGCGGCATCGCAGACCGCGCGCGCCAATCCCGCCAAGGTCGCGCTCGAAGCGTTGCAGAGCGAGGAGAAGTTCGGCTCGGCGCTGTCGCTGGTGCGATCGGCGCAGCGCACGGCCACTTCGCTGCGCGAGCGGCTGTCGCCGGATGCCTGGCAGGTCATCACCGAGATGGCGGATCGCCTCGCGATCGAGGTTCACGATGATGACGGCGTCGTCAGCGCCGCCGAGCTGACCTTGCAGGAGCTCGCGAGCTTCGCGGGGCTCGCGCAGGAGAACATGAACCGCGCCGCCGGCTGGCGTTTCCTCGAAATGGGCCGCCGTGCCGAACGTGCCATCAACACCACGCGCTTTGCCCGCCAGTTCGCCTATGACGAAGCCGGTGACGAGGATCTCGACGTCCTGCTGACGCTGGTCGATTGCCAGATCACCTACCGCTCGCGCTATCTGGTGCAGCCGCTGCTGACGCCGGTGCGCGATCTCGCCGTGCTCGATCCCTACAATCCGCGTTCGGTCGCATTCCAGGTCGCGGCGCTGAACGAGCATATCGCCGCGCTGCCGAGCCTGAAGGAGCACGGCCTGATCGAGCGGCCGCAGCGGCTCGCCGTCGCGCTCGAGGCGATGTTGACGACGGCCGAAGCCGGCAGCCTCGACGTCAAGACGCTGTTTGCGCTGGAGCAGGACCTGCTCAACCTCGCCGACTCGGTCGGGCTGCACTATTTCCCGCACGGACCGAACGCCAGCCGGCCGGAGAAGCTCACGGGGCTGGCGTGATCTACGACATCCGTCACGTCACGACCTACAGCTACGAGACCCAGGTCAGCTTCGCGCGCTGCTCGCTGCGGCTGGAGCCGATCACCGGCGACGGGCAGCAGCTGGTTTCCCATTCGGTCGAGATTCGCCCCAAGCCCGCGGAGCGCACCGCGCGGCGCGACTTCTTCGGTACGCTGACCGAAAGCGTCCTGATCGAGACCGCGCATCGCAGTCTTCGGATCGATTCGCGCTCGCGGGTCTCCGTAGCGCGGCAGCCGCCCGCGCGTGACGCCGCCAGCCCGCCCTGGGAGGACGTGCGCGACAACGCATTCGAGGCATTGAGCCTCGATGCAACCTCGCCGGTCGGCTACGTCTTCGCCAGCGCGCTGGTGCCGGTGCTGCGGCCGGTGACGGCCTACGCTTCCGCGAGTTTTTCGCCGGGCGGCGGTATCCTCGCCGGTGCGGCCGACCTGATGCGCCGCATCCGCGGCGACTTCAAATACGATCCCAAGGCGACTGTGATCTCGACGCCGCTTCGCGACGTGTTCGAGAAGCGCCACGGCGTCTGCCAGGATTTTGCCCATGTGATGATCGCCGGACTGCGTGGCCTCGGTCTGCCGGCCGCCTATGTCAGCGGTTATCTGCGCACCATTCCGCCGCCGGGCCAGCCGCGGCTGCAGGGCGCGGACGCAACCCACGCCTGGGTGTCGGTCTGGTGCGGCAGCGAGCTCGGCTGGGTCGGGTTTGATCCGACCAACGATCTCATGGTCGCCAACGATCACATCATTCTCGCCATCGGCCGCGACTTCGCCGACGTCTCGCCGGTCGACGGCGTCATCGTCGGCGCCCGCAAGCAGAAGCTCAGCGTCGCCGTCGACGTGTTGCCGGTGGAGTGAGCCGAGGGGGCGGCCGCGCGTTCGACCGTGGTGTCGCGATCTCGATCAGGCGACCTGCCGCTTGCCCGATTTGTCCCACCCGATCGGGCTGATGATGACGCGGTCGCGGCCTTCATGCTTGGCCTGATAGAGCGCGAGGTCGGCGGCCTTGAGCAGATCGCGCGATGTGCGCTCGTGATCCGGGACGAGGCAAGACAATCCGATGCTGATGGTCGGCAACCCATGCTCGGATTCGCGCGCAGCCGTCAGCTTGGCGCGAATCTGCTCGGCAACCTCCAATGCGCCTGCCTTGCCGATGCCGGGCAGCAGCACCGAAAACTCCTCGCCACCATAGCGCGCGCCGAGGTCGGTTGCGCGCTTGGTGCTGGCTGCAATGCACCGTCCCACGGTGGCGAGTACGGCGTCGCCGGCCTGATGGCCGTAGGTGTCGTTGAAGGTCTTGAAATGATCGACGTCGATCATAAGAAGCGATACCGGCGACTTTGCGCGCAGGCCACGCCGCCATTCGACGTCAAGCGTATCGTCGAGCCGGCGGCGGTTGGCGAGGCCGGTCAGCGCATCGGTGTTCGCGAGGTGCGCGAGCCGGCCTTCGGCTGCGGCCCTCCGTTTGAGCGCGGCCAGCAGGTAGAACATCAGGACGATCGAGAAGCCGCAGAGCGCCGCCACCACGCTTCCGATCAGCCAGAGCTGTTGCCACCAGTCGGCATAGATGCCGTCGAGCGCGAGGCCCTCGGCGATCAGCAGGGGATGGTGTCCGACCGCCTGAAAAACATAGAGCCGGCTGACATGATCGACGAGCGATTTCGTCATGTAGGAGCCGGATTGCCGCGCCGGGAACTGCTTGAAGACCTGTGAGTCCCTGATGCTCTGCCCGATCTTGCCGATGTCAAACGGTGCCCGCATCAGCATGACGCCATCGGTGTTGAACAGCGCCATGCTGTCGCCGAGGCCGAAGCTCAGCTTGCGAAACAGATTGTGGAAATAGCTGAGCCGCATGCTGCCCGCGACGACGCCGGCAAAGGAGCCGTCGTCATTGCTGATGCGGCGGCTCAGGCTGATCAGATATTCGCCGTCTGAAGTCACCCAGGGAGGGCTGATGAACAGTCCGCCGTCCGCCCGCGCCCGATGCACCCGGAAGAAGTCCCGATCGGCGTAATTTGCGGCCCGCGGCGTCAATGTCCGGGAATCGAGCGTGACGTCTCCCGCGGTATTCAGTACGAGGATCGAGCCGAGATCCTTGGCAGTGGCGGCACGGTCGAACAGTACGACCTGGCGAAGCTCCGGGCTGATCTTGCCGAGCTCCGGCAGCTTGACGCCGTCGGCGACGGCCTGCAGCGACAGATCATAGAGCTCGATGTTGCGGTCGATCTCGCTGGCGATGGAGGCGACGAGGTTGGTCGCGCCTTCCTTCGCATGCTGATAGTCCTTGCCGGCCATCTCCCAGAGAATGGACGCGCAGATCGCCGAAAAGCACAGGACGAGACCGATCCCGAGCGCGAGGAGCCGTTTCGTCGGCACCGCCTTCGGCTTTGGCAACAGCCCGTTCATTGCTCGCTTCCACTTCCCCGGCGCCCCCGCGCTCTGTGATTTTCTATAGGGGCATCAAATTGAGAAAGGCGACCTCAAGCACAGGCAATTTGCGCCCGTGCGTTGCGATAGTCTTAACCATTCCAGGGGTGGTCGGAACCTGTCGCTGCAGGGCCCGGACGGATCGCCCGATCGGTTCAGGTTCCGGTCCGTCGCAGGTCTTCGGCGGCGTCGCTGCGCAGGTTGCGGAAGAACTGCTCGACCTCGCGCGACAGCGTCTCGGCGGTTGCGGTCAGATCGTTCGATGCCGAGAGCACCGATTCCGCCGCCTTGCTGGTCTGGTCCATGTCGTCGCGGAGCGAGCCGACATTCGTCACCAGGGTTTCGTTGCCCTGGGCGGCCATCTGCGCGTTGGCGGAGATTTCGCGCGTGGCTGCGTCCTGCTGGCCGATCGCGCTTGCGATGTTGGCGGTGACGTTGCTGATCTCGCGCACGGCCTGGCCGATCTCGCGCACGGCAGCCACCGAGTTGCGGGTCGAGGCCTGGATCAGGCCGACATTCTCGCTGATCTCCGCGGTTGCCTTGGCGGTCTGCCCGGCCAGCGCCTTGACCTCGTGCGCAACGACCGCGAAGCCGCGGCCGGCATCGCCGGCGCGGGCAGCTTCGATGGTGGCGTTGAGCGCGAGCAGGTTGGTCTGCTCGGCGATCGCCTGGATCAGGTTCAGCACACCGTCGATGCGCTGCGTCGTGGCGGCAAGGCTCTCGATCTCGGTAATCGACCGGTCGGTGCGCGCACCGGCCTGATCGACCGCGCCGGAGGACTGCTTGACCTGGCGGCCGATCTCCTCGACCGAGGCGGAGAGCTCTTCGGCTGCACTCGCCACCGCAGACACGTTGCTCGAGGCCTGTTCGGTTGCGCCGGCCGCCGCAACCGTCCGGCCGCTGGCGTCCGCCGCGACGGTCGCGATGGTCTGCGCGGTTTGACGCATCGTGGCAGCGTTGTCGTGCACTGCGCGGAGCACCTCGCCGATCGTGCCGCGGAACGTCTCGACGAAGCTCTCGATATGCCGGCCGCGGGCGTCGCGGGCCTCGGAGTCCTGCACGACTTGCGCGTTCAGGCTGCGATTGCGGTCCATCGCCTCCTGGAAGACCTTGATGGCGCGTGCCAGTGCGCCGATTTCATCGCTGCGCCCGACATGCGGCACGTCGACATGGTCGGCGCCCTCGGCGACGTGCTTGATGGTCGTGGTGATCTGCGACAGTGGCCGGGCCACCGAGCGGGCGATGATCAGCACGCCGAGCACCACCACGATCAGGGCCGCCGCACCGAGCCCGGTCAGCAGCAGCGCCAGCTCGCGGTTGGTATCGGTCTGCTGCGCCAGCTTCTTGCTGCGCTCGGCATAGACCTTGGACAGGGCCTCGAGATCCTTGTTCAGCGCGGTGCGCACGTTGCGGTTGGCGTCGTTGTCGCCCCACTCACGCCCGGCAGCAGCGCCGATTTCGATGCCGCGGCGGACCAGCTCTTTCCGGAACTCGATGAATTGCTCGATGCGCTTCTTGAACACCGCGAACTGCGCGGCGTCATCGGCCTGCACCAGGGTTTCCCAGTTCCTCACCACGCCGAGGATGCGGTCGTTGAACGCCAGCAGCCCGTCGCCGTATTTCTTCACCGCCGCAGGGTCGGTCGACATGTAGATGCCGCGGGATTCCATCACCACCGCGTAAACCAGCGAGTTGACCCGCTCGACATTGAGCGCGGCGCGGCTTGCGAGGTCGACGGCCGCGGTCAGCTCGGCATTGTGCCGCGCGTTGTAGTCGGACAGGACGGTGATGGCCGCGGTCAGCGCCGCAATCAGCGCAAACGTCGAGTACAGCCTGGCAGCAAGCGAGAATCGGGATGCCATTGGAGGCCGGGATGTGGAGATGGGGGATGTGGCGGGGGTCGGCATTGAGGGCACTCCAAGAGGCCGGGGAGTACCTTCGGCCAATTAAAGCTTATGCAAAATCTTCATGGACAATTTCTTAACGCGTGCGTTCCCCGCCGCCGCAACCGTTAAAATCTCTAAATAATACCAATGTCTTATGAGGCGGCTCCGGGTCGGTCGGGTTCCAGCGGCGTACCGCCGTGTTGAATGACGGGCCGCCATCATCGTCATTCATCAACATCCTCCCGGCGCACAGGGCGAAGCTGATGGCACGACTTTCGCAAAGAGGTGATAGGTAAGAGGTGCTGTTGCGCCGTCCCCAGCCTCGACGCGAATTCCCATGCTCTATCGTCACACCATCGACGCCACCAATTATGCATTCGACGATCTGCGCATCCTGCTTGCCAAGGCCTCGCCGCCGCGGTCCGGCGACCGCCTGGCCGGCATCGCGGCCGACAGCGCCGCCGAGATGATCGCCGCGCGGCTCACGCTCGCCAACGTTCCACTCAAACAATTCCTCGACGAGCCGGTCATCCCCTATGAGGACGATGAAGTCACCCGCCTGATCCTCGACAGCCACGACGTTGCCGGCTTCCTGCCGGTGTCGTCGCTCACCGTCGGCGGCTTCCGCGACTGGCTGCTGTCGGATGCCGCCACTGGAGACGCGATCAACAGGATCTCGCGCGGCATCACGCCGGAGATGGTGGCGGCGGTGTCGAAGCTGATGCGCAACCAGGATTTGATCCTGGTCGCGAAGAAATGCGCGGTGACAACCCGCTTCCGCAACACCATCGGCTTGCGCGGGCGAATGAGCACGCGGCTGCAGCCGAACCATCCCTTCGACGATGCCAAGGGGATCACCGCCTCGATCCTCGACGGGCTGCTGCTCGGGTCGGGCGATGCATGTATCGGCATCAATCCGGCGAGCGACGATCCGAACGTCATCGGCACCCTGCTGCGGCTGCTGGACGACGTCATCACGCGGCTCGGGATTCCGACGCAGGGCTGCGTGCTGACCCATGTTACGACCACGCTCGGACTGATCGGGCAGGGGCTGCCGGTCGATCTCGTGTTCCAGTCGATCGCGGGCACCGAGGCGGCCAACCGCAGTTTCGGCGTCGATCTCTCGTTGCTACGGGAGGCGCGGGAAGCCGGGCTGTCGCTTCGCCGCGGCACGGTCGGCGACAATGTGATGTATTTCGAGACCGGGCAGGGCTCGGCACTGTCGGCCAACGCCCATCACCAGGTCGACCAGCAGACCTGCGAGGCGCGGGCCTATGCGGTGGCACGGGCGTTCGATCCGCTGCTCGTCAACAGCGTGGTCGGCTTCATCGGTCCGGAATACCTCTATGACGGCAAGGAAATCATCCGCGCCGGGCTCGAGGATCATTTCTGCGGCAAGCTGCTCGGCCTGCCGCTCGGGATCGACGTTTGCTACACCAACCACGCCGAGGCCGATCAGGACGACATGGACAATCTCCTGACGCTGCTGGCGGCGGCCGGCGTGAACTTCATCATGGGCGTGCCGGGCGCCGATGACGTGATGCTGAACTATCAGTCGACATCGTTTCACGATGCGCTCTACATCCGCGACCTGTTCGGCCTGAAGCGGGCGCCCGAATTCGACGACTGGCTCGCGCGCGTCGGACTTGCCGGGCAGGACTTCCGCCTCGTTGCCGATGCGGGGCAGCTGCCCGACCTCGCCGCAAGGCTCTTGACCTGACGGGATAGCGAAATTCTGCAGAGCAACTATCTCCCCGTTGTGACGTTGGTAAGCGCCACAATGTTGAAGAATTTCTGGCCCAGCGTTCCACGCTATGGTTAGATTTGCAGGTGCTTCGGGGTCGTTTGATGAGAGCTGAGGGCATAAAGACGGTACGGCGTATCCTCTGCGTCTTTCCGCGCTATACGTCATCCTTTGGGACCTTCGAGCACTCCTATCCCCTGACCGACGGCGTCAAGGCGTTCATGCCGCCGCAGGGCCTGCTGCTGATCGCCGCATACCTCCCCGAGAATTGGCCGGTCCGTTTCGTCGACGAGAATCTACGTCCGGCGACGACGGAAGATTTCGAGTGGGCGGACGCAGTGTTCGTCAGCGGTATGCACATCCAGCGCCAGCAAATGAATGACATCTGCCATCGCGCGCATGATCATGGGCTGGTGGTCGCGATCGGCGGCCCGTCGGTCAGTGCCTGTCCGGACTACTATCCCGCATTCGACTACCTTCATGTCGGCGAGCTCGGCGATGCGACCAATGAGCTGATCAAACGTCTGGAGCAGGACACCCGTCGCCCCGACGAGCAGGTGGTGCTGAAGACCGTCGACCGCCTGCCGATGACGGAATTCCCGCTACCGGCCTATGAGCTCGCTGAAACCAAGAAGTACTTCCTCGGCAGCATTCAGTTCTCGTCGGGCTGTCCCTATCAGTGCGAGTTTTGCGACATCCCCGGGCTCTATGGCCGCAATCCGCGGCTGAAGTCGCCGCAGCAGATCATTGCCGAGCTCGACAAGCTGCGCGCCTGCGGCGCGACCGACACCGTCTATTTCGTCGACGACAATTTCATCGGCAACCGTAAAGCGGCGGCCGAGCTGCTGCCGCACCTGATCGAGTGGCAGAAGCGGACCGGCTATGTCACGCGGCTCGCCTGCGAGGCGACGCTCAACATTGCCAAGCGTCCCGAGATCCTGGAGAAGATGCGCGAGGCCTTCTTCGTGACGATCTTCGTCGGCATCGAGACGCCCGATCCCGACGCGCTGAAGGCGATGCACAAGGATCAGAACATGATGGTTCCGATCCTGGATGGCGTGCGCACCATCAATTCGTTCGGCATGGAGGTCGTCTCCGGCATCATCATGGGGCTCGACACCGACAAGCCCCAGACCGGCGACGCACTGATCTCCTTCGTCGAGGAGTCCCGGATTCCACTCCTGACCATCAACCTGCTGCAGGCGCTGCCGAAGACGCCGCTGTGGGATCGGCTCGAAAAGGCAGGAAGGCTGGTCGATGACGAGGGCCGCGACTCCAATGTCGAATTCCTGCTGCCCTATGAGGATGTGGTCAGCTCCTGGCGCAAATGCATGGAGATCGCGTACCAGCCCGAGAAGCTGTTCGAGCGCTATCTGCATCAATGCAACTATACTTACGCCAACCGCATCAAGGTGCCGGTCAGTCCGGAGATGAAGAGCTGGGCCAACATCCGGCGCGGCCTGATCATGCTGCGCAACATCTTCTGGAAGGTCGGCGTGCTCGGTGACTACAGGCGCGTGTTCTGGAAGTTTGCGCTCGGCCGGCTCAAGCACGGCGACATCGAGGGGCTGATCTCGGCGACGCTGGTTGCGCATCATCTGATCACGTTTGCGCGCGCAGCCTCCAGCGGCCGGCAGAACGCCTCGAACTACTCGATCCGGCTGCGCGAGGCTTCCGTTCCCGCCGAATGACAGCATGACGACACCGCCGGCGCCATCGTCCCCGTCGCTTCCCGATTTGCGCGAACTCACGCCGGCGCGCGTCGGTCTCGGGCGGTCGGGAGCCAGCCTGCCGACCGAGGCGCTGCTCTCGTTCACGCTCGACCACGCCCGCGCCCGCGATGCCGTTCACGCGGCCTTCGACGCCAGCGGCATTACGGCCGGCCTTGCCGGCCTCGGCATCACGACGCACCAGGTGTCGAGCCAGGCGCCCGGCCGGCGTGATTATCTACGGCGGCCCGATCTCGGGCGCATGCTGGATTCCGTATCGCGGCGGTCGCTGGAAGGTCTCGGCATCACCGCATGCTCCTGCGCGGTCGTGGTCGGGGACGGCCTGTCACCGACAGCGGTCAATGTGCATGCCGTCGAATTGATCCGGCACCTCGTGCCGCACCTTGCGGCCGACAGCATCGACACCGGTGCGGTGGTCGTCGCGTCAGGCGCGCGCGTCGCGCTCGGCGACGAGATCGGCGCCATCATCGGCGCGCGCATGCTGGTGATGCTGATCGGCGAGCGCCCCGGTCTGTCCGCGCCCGACAGCCTTGGCGCCTATCTCACCTTCGCGCCGCGGATCGGCCTCACCGATGCCGACCGCAACTGCATCTCCAACATCCACCGAGCCGGGCTGAGCTATCCGGAAGCCGCAGTCAGGATCGCGTGGCTTGTGCGCGAGGGGCTGGCACGCCAGATCACCGGGGTCGCGTTGAAGGATGAAAGCGGCGGTGGATCGTCACGGAATGCGCTACCGGGGTGTGACAAATCAGATACTTAATAGTGGGGATGAGCGGTTCCCCGCGCATTTGGTTGTACCCTCGCGCTTGCGAGCAAAGGGGCGGACAGGTAAAACCGGCGCCGGTCAATATTCGCGTGTTTTCAAGGACTAGCGCCGATCAGCCGCGCTCACCCGCCTCATTCGCGCCCCTAGACCCAAGCTAGACAGATTGAGCCGTTTTCAGAACTGGACAGGGCATGCTCGAAAAGAACTCCGAAAGTCAGGTCCACGTCGAGAAAGTCGAAGAACCGCGGACGGGCCCCAGCATCGCGTTCGGGATCGAGCGTCTCGGCCTGATCCCGATGCGGGCGCCGATCCTGTCCTGCATCGTGCTCGTCCTGTTGCTGATCGGCGCGGTGTTCGGCGTACATCGGATCAAGATCGACGACTCGCTGTCGCAGCTGTTCCGTTCCGAATCCAAGGACTACAAGCAATATGAGGCGGTGACCAAGCGTTTCCCGGCGACCGAATTCGACGTCCTCGTCGTGGTCGAAGGCAAGACGCTGCTTTCACGTGACAACCTCGGCAAGCTCCGTGACATGGTCACAGACCTGCAGCTCGTCGAGGGCGTGCGCGGCCTGGTGTCGCTGTTCTCCGCGCGCCAGGCGCCGGAGCCCGGCAAGCTGCCGGCGGCACTGTTCCCGAATGAACTTCCCGAGGGCGCGGCCTACGACAAGTTCGTCGAGACCGTCAAAAGCAACGAGATCATCCGCGGCAAGCTGCTGTCGGAGGACGGCACGCTCGCGCTGGTCGTGCTGTCGCTCGAGCCCGAAGTGGTCGGCAGCAACAAGCTCGGCAAGGTGGTCGGGGACATCAGGAAGATCATGGCCGACGATCTCGGCGGCAGCGGGCTCAATGCCCAGCTGTCCGGCGTGCCGGTCATGCAGCTTGAGATCCGCAATGCGGTCGAGCGCGACGGCCTGACCTACAACATTCTCGGCATCCTCGCCGGCTGCGTCATCGCCATCATCTTCTTCCGCAAGATATCCTTCATGGTGGCGGCGGCGTTCCCGCCGATGATCGCGATCCTGCTCGCGCTCGGCGGTCTCGGCTGGGCCAATTTCAATCTCAACATGTTCCTCAACGTGATGACGCCGCTCATCATGGTGATCAGCTTCTCCGACTCGATGCAGCTGACATTCGCGGCACGCGACCGGCTGATCGCGGGGCAGGACAAGTTCACCGCGTTCAAGAACGCGGTGCTGGTGGTCGGCCCGGCCTGCGTGCTGACGCACGGCACCGCGGGCATTTCCTTCATCGCGCTGCAGTTCTCGGATTCCGACCTGATCCGCAAGTTCGGCGAGGCCGGGCTTGCGGCGACCATCATCGCGCTGGTCGCGGTGCTGTCGCTGGTGCCGGTGTTCGGTATCCTGCTGGTGCGCAACGAGAAGGTCTTTGCGGTCAAGTTCCAGAGCGCCGATGCCGGCGTGCAGGCGCTGCGCAATTTCTGCTACTGGATCGCGGTGCGCATGGTCGGCCGTCCCGGGCTGTTCAGCTTGCTCGCGCTGATCGTCGTCGGCGGGCTCGGCATCATCTACGCCAATCTGGAGCCGCGCTACCGGCTCGCCGACCAGGTGCCGGACAAGCGGCAGGCGGTGGAGGCGTCGAGCCGGCTCGACGCCAAGCTGACGGGCGCCAATCCCGTCGACGTGCTGATCGAATTCCCCAAGGGCCAATCGCTCTATTCGCCGGAGACGCTGAAGACGATCGCCGACGTTCATGCGATGGTCGAAGACAGCGCCGGCGTCGGCAACGTCTGGTCGCTGGAGACCCTGCGGCGCTGGCTCGCCGAGAAGGCCGGCAGCAACGATGTCGCCACGCTGAAGGAATATGTCAGCGTGATTCCCGAACATCTCGTGCGCCGCTTCATCTCGAAGGACCAGGATGCGGTCGTGGTGTCGGGCCGCGTCCCGGATCTCGACTCGAGCCAGCTGCTTCCGGTGGTGAACAAGCTCGATCACTCGCTGGACAAGGTGCGCGCCGAGCATCCCGGCTACGAGATCGCGGTCACCGGCCTGTCGGTGATTGCCGCGCGCAACAGCGCCAACATGATCGAGAAGCTCAACCGCGGCCTCACCGTCGAGTTCGCGCTGGTCGCGATCTTCATCGGGCTGGCGTTCCGCTCGGTCGTGGTGATGTTCTCCTGCATCCTGCCCGGCATCTTCCCGGTGGTGCTGTCAGGCACGGTGCTGTGGCTGCTCGGGGAGGGGCTGCAATTCGCCAGCGTCGTGGCGTTGACCGTGTCGTTCGGCCTCGGGCTGAGCGCCACCATCCACTTCCTCAATCGGCTGCGGCTCGAGACCAAGCCCGGTGTCACGCCGGAGCTTGCGGTGGAGCGCGCCACCGTGCTGGTCGGCCCGGCGCTGATCCTGACCACGGTGGTGCTGGCCTGCGGCCTCGTCGTCACCGTGTTCTCCGACCTGCCGTCGCTGCGGCTGTTCGGCTGGCTCAGCGCGTTCTCGATGGTTGCGGCCCTGGTCGCAGACCTCTTCATCCTGCGGCCGACCTCGATGTTCCTGATCAACCTGTCGCAAAAACTCCGCGGCAGGGGCGGGCAACCGGCGCCGATCGAAAAGGCCTGATCGGCCGAAACAAAAAGGCCCGGTTCCGAGTGATCGGAACCGGGCCTTTTTGTTGGCCAGTGAGATCGTTCTGAAGCGTCAGGTCTTCGTCATCGTGATAGTGACGCCGCGGATTTCGCCCTTCGAGTCGATCTGCACCACCTGCTTGGAGCCGTTGGTCTGCAGGTTCAGGTTTGCGGCAAAGCCGGAGGCCTCGACGAACACGTCGATCCGGCCGCCACCGGCGGTGCCCTGCAAATTGCCAAAGATGTTGCGGCTCGCCTCGCTCCAGTTGCCGGAGATCCGGTCGCCCTGGCTGGTGACGTCGCTGGAGAGGTCGAACTTGTAGCTGTCGCTGGCGCAATGCAGCGACTGCTTCAGGTTCATGCCCGATGGCGCGACCTTGTAGTCTGCCTTGCAACGAATCCGTTCGGTCGTGCCGTTGGACAACGCCACCGTGCCCGTTCCGGTCCACGAGCCGGCAAAACCGGCAAACGGACCGTTCGCCTGGGCATGGACTGCGGAGGCAGACAGCATCAGTGCGGCGCTGACGCCCACAGCCCTGAGGGCCTGACCATAAAGGCTGGAACCAAACAGTTTCATTTTGAATTTTCCCATCAAAATCAACGCCTCTTTCGCAAGAAAGCGTCTCGCCGCATCGAAGGTTTAGTGTCACCCAGGAATGTTAGGTTCAAACGACAGAAGCGGCGTGCGCGAGCCCTGTCGTCATTGAACAGAATCAGAAACCATTGGCCTCATGATGGCATCTAGCTTTGCACAAGTGCGCTCCGCAATACCCAAACGCGACAAAGTGATGGCATGAATCGTTGTTATCAATCAATGGCTTAGGCGGGGGTTTACAGCGCCGCAAATTTAGCCGCATTTAGCAGTGCTTGTCGTCAATCCGTTGCCGCGTTACGTGGCGTCTGCAATCCCCAAAATCCGTCCCGGCCATGCCGAAACGCGCTTCGGGAACAGATTTTCTGCTGTCGGAAATGAAGGAATACGATGCGTAAATTTCTCCTGGCTGTTGCCGTGTTGTCGATCCCGCTCTCGTCCAGCGCCTTCGCCCAGCAGCAAGGGCGCGGCACGCCCGATGAGCAGAAGGCCTGCACGCGCGACGTGCAGCGTCACTGCCGCTCCGTCATCGATCAGGGCGATTTCACCATTCTCGCCTGCCTGCAGCAGAACCGCAGCAAGATCAGCGCCGCCTGCGACCAGGTGCTGAAGACCCACGGCCAATAAGACCGGATTCAGGTCTCAAGGGACCGCTATCGACACCGCGGCTGGCAGCCATGCCGGCTGCGGCCACATATGCTGGCGGTCACAGATAGCATTGGTTTTGGTGGCGTATTCCCCTATATGGGGCTCGCAAATCCCCCGCATGCGCCTGACCGTCCGCGCCTGCGTCGTGCCATGACCAGTGTAGCCCAAATTTCCCATGACCACCGCGAGCGACCTGCGATCCGGAAAGACCCACCGCGACGAGAATTTTCCGGTCGCGTCGTGGATCATTCATCCGCGGCATCGTGCCCTGATCCTGGCCTTCTATAATTTCGTCCGCACCGCCGACGATATCGCCGATCACGCCACGCTGCCGCCTGAGGAGAAGCTGCGCTATCTCGACCTCATGGAGGCCGAGCTGCTCGGCAATGGCGATAGCCAGAAGGAAGCGGTCAGCCTGCGCCGCGCCTTTGCCGAGCGCGGCATGCCGCCGCGGCATGCGCTCGACGTGCTGGTGGCGTTCCGCCTCGACGTCACCAAGCTGCGCTACGAAAACTGGGACGACGTGATCGACTATTGCCGCTACTCGGCGATGCCGGTCGGGCGCTTCATGCTCGACGTGCATGGCGAGGATATTTCGACCTGGGCGGCGTCGGACGCGCTCTGCGCCGGATTGCAGATCAACAATCACCTGCAGGACTGCGGCAAGGACTACCGGAACCTGAACCGCGTCTATCTGCCGCGCGATGCGCTGGCCGCTGTGGGTGCGACCGTCGAGATGCTCGGCGAGGCGAAGTCGCAGCCGGCCCTGCTCAAATGCCTGCAGGCGCTCGCGGTGCGCACCGAGGCGCTGCTCGACCAGAGCAAGCCGCTCGCCGCCGAAGTGAAGGATTTCCGGCTCGGGCTCGAGATCTCGGTGATCCAGGCATTCGCCGACAAGATCGTCAACATGCTGAAGGTGCGCGACCCGCTCAGCGAACGCGTGCATCTGGGCCCGGTCGAATTGCTGCTGCAGAGCCTTGGCGGCGTCGCCGGCGAGACTGCGCGGCGCACGATCGGACGGCGTGCGGTCTCCAAGACGGCGGCAGGGGCATGAGTGCTGAGGCGGCGGCCAACGCAAATTACGGAAGCACCGCGTCGGGCAGCTCGTTCTATGCCGCGATGCGCATCCTGCCGCACGCGCAGCGCGAGGCGATGTTCCAGATCTACAGCTTCTGTCGGCAGGTCGACGACATCGCCGATTCCGACGGTCCGCGGCCGGAGCGCCTGGCCGCCTTGCAGCAATGGCGCGACGATATCGATGCGCTGTATGCGGGGCATCCGCCGGCGCGGCTGAAGGACTATGTTGCGTCGGTGAAGGCCTTCGGCCTGAAGCGCGAGGATTTCGTCGCGATCGTCGACGGCATGGAGATGGACGTGCCGCAGGACATCCGCGCGCCCGATCTTGCGACGCTCGATCTGTATTGCGATCGCGTCGCTAGTGCGGTCGGCCGGCTGTCGGTGCGCGTGTTCGGCCTGCCCGAGGAAGACGGCATCCAGCTCGCCTACCATCTCGGCCGCGCGCTGCAGCTCACCAACATCCTGCGCGACATCGACGAGGATGCCGGTCTTGGCCGGCTCTATTTGCCGCGCGAATGGCTCTGGCACGCCGGCATCACCAACAACGACCCGGCCCGCGTCACTGCCGACCGCGCGCTGCCGAAAGTGTGCGCGCCGCTTGCCGAGCGCGCCAAGATGCACTTCCAGAAGTCCGACGAGATCATGAATCGCAATTCGCGCCGTGCCGTGCGCGCGCCGCGGATCATGTCGAAATACTACCGCGCGATCCTCGATCTCCTGATCGCGCGCGGCTTCGCCGCTCCGCGTGAGCCGGTGCGTGTGTCCAAGGCCGCCAAGATCGGCATTCTTCTTCGTTACGCGATCATCTGATGCAAAAGACCGTTCATATCATCGGTGCCGGTATTTCCGGCCTCTCCGCGGCCGTGCGGCTCGCCAATGGCGGCTACAAGGTTGCCGTTCACGAGGCGACGCAGCAGGCCGGTGGCCGCTGCCGTTCCTATTTCGACGCCGCCACCAATCTCACCATCGACAACGGCAACCATCTGCTGCTGTCGGGCAACCGCCACGCGCTGAGCTACGCGCGCTCGATCGGCACCGAGGCCGGCCTCGTGGGACCTGCGCGCGCGCAGTTTCCGTTCGTCGATCTGGCGTCCGGCCAACGCTGGCAGCTCGACCTCGGCGATTCCCGCCTGCCGCTGTGGGTGTTCGACGAGGCGCGCCGCGTCCCCGACACCGGTCTGCGCGATTATCTCGCATTGGCGCCGCTGGCCTGGGCCGGCGCCGAGGCGCTGGTCGGCAACACGATTCCCTGCAAGGGAACGCTGTATGACCGCCTGGTGCAGCCGCTGCTGCTCGCGGCATTGAACGTCGATCCGCCGGAAGGCTCGGCCGGGCTTGCCGGCGCCATCGTGCGCGAGACGCTGCTTGCCGGCGGGCAGGCCTGCCGTCCACTGATCGCGCGCGACGGC
Source organism: Bradyrhizobium sp. C9 (assembly GCF_002532045.1). GTDB lineage: Bacteria > Pseudomonadota > Alphaproteobacteria > Rhizobiales > Xanthobacteraceae > Bradyrhizobium. Next base: position 762,978 of record NZ_NWTG01000001.1, read on the forward strand.
CTGAGCTCGGTGCTGATCGAGCCGGCCGTGAAGCTGCTGCAGGAGCGAGGCCACAGTGTCCAGTTCAGTCACGAATTGCGTACGCTTGGCATGTCGGGTGATCGCATCAGCGAGCTCGACTTCGGCGGTGGCGACAAGATCACGCTGGCGGCCGACGATGCCGTCGTGCTCGCGGTGCCGCCGCGCGCTGCGGCAACCCTGCTGCCCGGCCTGAAGACCCCGACCAAATTCCGCGCCATCGTCAATGCACATTTCCGCGTCGATCCGCCGCGCGACGCCGCGCCCATTCTCGGCGTGGTCGGCGGCCTCGTGGAGTGGCTGTTTGCGTTCCCGCAGCGTCTGTCGGTGACGATCAGCAACGGCGACCGCCTGGTCGACATGCCGCGCGAGGAGCTCGCGCAGGCGATCTGGCGGGATATCTGCAAGGCGTCCGGCATTTCCGGCGACCTGCCGCCGTGGCAGATCGTGCGCGAGCGCCGCGCCACATTTGAGGCGACGCCGGAACAGAACGCCCTGCGTCCGGGGCCCGCGACAGCGCAAAAAAACCTGTTCCTTGCCGGCGACTGGACTGCTACCGGGTTGCCGGCAACCATCGAGGGGTCGGTGCGGTCGGGTGATCGCGCCGCAGATCTGGTTCTGGCCCGGCGTTAGATTCGACCTGTTAAGCGGCCGCGGCTTTCGATCAGCCCGGTCCGCAATGAAGAGGATATCGAGCGAAATGCTTTCGAGAGATCACGGCGTCGCAGTCGATCCGGTCGCGCTGGAGAAGAGCATCTCCAAGGCAACCGAAGCGCTGCTCGGCTACCGTCAGTCCGACGGGCATTGGGTGTTCGAGCTCGAGGCCGACAGCACCATTCCGGCCGAGTACATCCTGCTGCGTCATTATCTGGCCGAGCCGGTCGATGCCGCGCTCGAGGCCAAGATCGGCAACTATCTGCGCCGCGTCCAGGGCGCGCATGGCGGCTGGCCGCTGGTGCATGACGGCCCGTTCGACATGAGCGCCAGCGTGAAGTCGTACTTCGCGCTGAAGATGATCGGCGATTCCGTCGACGCGCCGCACATGGTGCGGGCGCGCGAGGCGATCCGTTCGCGCGGCGGAGCTTCGGGCAGCAACGTGTTCACGCGCTTCCTGCTCGCGCTCTATGGCGTCGTGACCTGGCGCGCGACGCCGGTGCTGCCGATCGAGATCATGCTGCTGCCGATGTGGTCGCCGTTCCACATCAACAAGATCTCCTACTGGGCTCGCACCACCATGGTGCCGCTGATGGTGCTCGCCGCGCTGAAGCCGCGCGCGAAGAATCCGAAGGGCGTCGGCATCGACGAATTGTTCCTGGAGGATCCGAAATCGGTCCGCATGGCGCCGAAGGCGCCCCATCAGAGCGCGAGCTGGTTCTATCTGTTCCGCTCGCTCGACGCCGTGCTGCGCGTGATCGAGCCGATGTTTCCGAAGCGCCTGCGTCAACGCGCAATCGACGCCGCGCTCGCCTTCACCGAAGAGCGGTTGAACGGCGAAGACGGCATGGGCGCGATCTATCCGCCGATGGCCAACATCGTCATGATGTATGAGGCGCTCGGCAAGGACGAGAATTTCCCGCCGCGCGCGGTCACCCGCCGCGGCATCGACAAGCTGCTGGTGGTCGGCGAGCACGAGGCCTATTGCCAGCCTTGCGTCTCGCCAGTGTGGGACACCGCGCTGACCTGTCATGCGCTGCAGGAAGCGGGCGGCGAGGATACGCTGGCCAAGGCCAAGCAGGGCCTCGACTGGCTGAAGCCGCGCCAGGTGCTGGAGCTGAAGGGCGACTGGGCGGTCAAGGCGCCGGGCGTCCGTCCCGGTGGCTGGGCGTTCCAGTACAACAACGACCACTATCCCGATCTCGACGATACCGCCGTGGTCGTGATGGCGATGGACCGCGTGCGGCGTCACAGCGGAACCAGGGAATATGACGAGGCGATCGCGCGCGGCCGCGAGTGGATCGAGGGGCTGCAGAGCCGCGACGGCGGCTGGGCGGCGTTCGACGCCAACAACCTCGAATATTACCTCAACAACATCCCGTTCTCCGATCACGGCGCATTGCTCGATCCACCGACCGAGGATGTCACGGCGCGCTGCATCTCGATGCTGGGCCAGCTCGGCGAGACCGCCGAGAGCAGCAAGGCGATGGCCGACGGTATTGCCTATCTCCGCCGCACCCAGCTCGCCGAGGGCTCCTGGTACGGCCGCTGGGGCCTGAATTACGTCTACGGCACCTGGTCGGTGCTCTCCGCGCTGAATGTCGCAGGGGTCGATCGCAACGACCCGATGATTCGGAAAGCGGTCGATTGGCTGGCGTCCGTCCAGAATCACGACGGCGGCTGGGGCGAGGACGCCGTCAGCTACCGGCTGGATTACAAAGGTTATGAAGTTGCGCCGTCGACCTCCTCACAAACGGCATGGGCCTTGCTTGGATTGATGGCGGCCGGAGAGGTCGAAAATCCCGCCGTGGCGCGGGGGGTGGAGTACCTAAAGGCAACACAGACGGAAAAAGGGCTGTGGGACGAGCAGCGATACACAGCTACGGGGTTTCCGCGGGTATTTTACTTGCGATATCATGGCTACTCGAAGTTCTTTCCGCTCTGGGCGCTGGCGCGGTATCGGAATTTGAGAAGCACCAATAGCAGGGTGGTAGGGGTCGGGATGTGATTGTTGAGGCGGGGGCCGCCGAGACCGTGGGCAGTAGAATTGATCCTCGGCCGGTATTGATTGTGACTGGATTGGTGCAGGAGGCCCGCATCGCGGCCGGTCCCGGCATGATCGTGATTTGCAGCTCGAGCGATCCGCAGCAGCTGCGTGAATTGCTGGCGACGCTGGATTCGACGAGCTTCCGTGGCGTGATTTCGTTCGGCGTGGCCGGCGGTCTCGATCCGTCGCTGAAGTCGGGCGACGTCGTGGTCGCGACCGAGGTGATGTCCGGCGATACCCGTTTCCTGGCAGCATCCGCCCTGAACGAAGAGATGATCGCCAGCGCCGCGCTGAAGCGTCGCCGGATCGTCCGCGGCGGACTTGCCGGCGTCGAAGAGGTGATCGCGGCGAAGGCCTGCAAGGCCGCGCTGCGCTCGATGACGGGCGCGGCCGCAGTCGACATGGAAAGCCACATCGCTGCAGCCTATGCCGCCAAGGCGGGCGTTCCGTTCGCCGCGCTGCGCGTGATCAGCGATCCAGCGCACCGGGCGCTACCCGAGCTTGCGAAATCTGCGGTGAAGCCGAACGGCGACATCGACCTGCGCAAGGTGTTGCGCGGCATCGTGCGCAATCCGCGGACGCTGCGGGCGCTGGTGTCGACCGGTATAGATTTCAATCGCGCGCTGCGCTCGCTGCGCAGCTGCCGCGGCTTCCTGCTCGGCAACGACGTGCTGATGCCGGTGGAAGACGTGCTGGTGGCAAAGGCGGCCTGATCCAGTCCCGGTCCGGGACGGCGTTGCTCGCTGTAGCAGGCTCAAACACTCAAGCTCAAAAAAGGCCCGATCGCACCGCGATCGGGCCTTTTGCTTTGACGCCACGCCGGTCCGGGTTCGGTGCATTCAAATTTACCGGGCGCGCGTTCGCCGGCTTGCGGGCAGGTGACCCTCGAGGCCGGTTCCTGCCTGCGCGGATCACTGCATGTCTCCGACGATCACTGTTTCTGCAAGCACAGCCACGGCGTCCGCGGGCGGTGTGCCGTCCTGCGGCCTTGGGCCGCCTGTGGCTGCTTGACAGAGATCGCAATTCAATCGAATATGAATTATGATCCTCTATTCATGAATTAAGGTTCATTATGGCAATCGCTGCGGTTCGCCTCAACCAGCTCGTCGAGACCAAGGCCCGCATTCTGGATGCCGCCAGGGAGGCGGTGGCGCTGAGTGGCTGGAAGGACGCCCAGATCGCCCTGATCGCCTCACGGGCCGGCGTGGCCACGGGCAGCGTGTATCGCTACTTCGACTCGAAGGCGGACCTGTATGCGCAGGTGCTCGCCCTGGTTTCCGAGCGCGAGGTGGCGGTTGTCGCCGCGATCGTCGAGGCGGAGGGATCCGCGTCCCAGTGTCTGGTGGACGCGATCTACACCTTCGCGGTGCGGGCGATGCGCGGCCGCCGTCTGGCCTACGCGCTGATCGCCGAACCCTGTGAGCCTGAGATCGATGCGGCGCGGCTGAAATACCGGGCGGCCCTGGCCGATCAGATCGCAAGGCTGGTCCGGCGCGGCATCGCCGACGGCGAGTTCGTCGAGATCGATGCGAATGTCGCGGCATCCTGCGTGGCTGGCGCTTTCATGGAGGCGCTGGTCGGTCCGCTGGCGCCCGAAGCAGCGCCGGACTCCGACGCGGCAAGGGCGATCGCACAATCGATCGCGGGGCTTTCCGCGCGCATGCTGTTTCGCCATCCCGCGCCTGAATTGACCCCCGTGTCGAGAGTCTCCGCATGAATGCGCGTGTCCAGCCGGTTGCCGCCGCGGAGGCGAAAGCCGCTCCATTTGCGACCCATGAAGTCCGCAATCAGGCGCGGCCGGCCACAGGCTTCAACGCGTTCGATGACGACCGCGCATTGAGCGCCCTGATCGCAAGGACCGTGCCGTGGGCAAGAGACAAGCTTTCCGCGCTCGGCGCGCAGGCCGGCAGCGAAGCCGTGCAGGACGCCGCGCGGCTTGCCAACGAGTACGAACCGAAGCTCGTGACCCATGACCGGTATGGCAACCGCAACGATTGGGTCGAGTTTCATCCGGCATGGCATCAATTGATGGCGCTGGCGTTCCAGAGCGAGGTCCATGGCCTCGCTTGGTCGACGCACGAGCCGCATGGCCATCTGGCGCGCGCGGCGCTGAGCTATCTCTGGAATCAGATCGAGAACGGCGTCGGTTGTCCGACCGGCATGGCGTACGCCGCGATCGCCGGGTTTTCCGGCAAGCCGCAATTCAGCCTGTGGCGGGAGCGAACGCTGGCGGCGGATTACGATCCGCGCCGGCTTCCGATCGAGGCCAAGCGTGCGGCGGTGATCGGCTACGCGATGACCGAGAAGCAGGGCGGCTCCGATCTGCGTGAGACCCAGACCACCGCGCGCTTCGTCGAGCGCGGCGCGCATGGCGAGATCTATGCGATCACCGGCCACAAATGGTTTTTCTCGGTGCCGGTCGCCGATGGGTTCTACACGCTGGCACGGACCCAATCCGGCGTCAGCTGCCTGTTCGTGCCGCGCCTGTTGCCGGACGGCAGCGCCAACCGCATCCACATTCAGCGCCTGAAGGACAAGTGCGGCAACCGTTCGAACGCGTCGAGCGAGATCGAGTATCACGACACCTGGTCGATCCTGGTCGGCGAGGAAGGCCGCGGCATCGCGGAGATTCTTTCGCATGCGCATTTGACGCGGCTGGATTTCGCGGTCGGCTCCGCCGGTCTGATGCGGCAGGCGTTGAGCCTGGCCCTGAACCACGCGCAAACGCGAACCGCGTTCGGTAAGCCGATGGCCGAGCTCCCGATGCAGCGCAACGTGCTCGCCGATCTCGCACTCGAGAGCGAGGCGGCGATGCTGGGCGCATTTCGCGTCGCGCGTGCGACCGACGGCCTGCAGACCAGCGACCATGAGCGGCTGCTGGCGCGGGTCGCGACCCCTGTGGTGAAGTTCTGGAATTGCCAGCGCGCGCCGGCCTTCACCTACGAGTGTCTGCAGGTGCATGGCGGCAACGGCTTCATCATGGAGAATGCGATGGCGCGGCTCTACCGCGAGGCGCCGCTGAACTCGATCTGGGAAGGTACCTCCAACATGATGTGCATGGACGTGCTGCGCGCCATGCAACGGGATGCAAATTGCCGGGACGCGTTCGTCGACGAACTGCGTGCGAGCAGTGGCCTCAATGCGGTCTATGACCGGAGCACGGACGACCTCGCGGATCGCTTGCGGGCACGTTATCCGGACGACGGGCATGCACGGGCGCTGGTCACCCGCATGGCGCATGCGTTGCAGGCCGCCGAGATGTTGCGGCATGGCGATGCTGCCGCCGCCGATCTCTTCGTGCAATCCAGGCTTGGTGCGGACGGAATGCATGTGTTCGGCGCGCTTCCGTCGTCGGAGGGCCTTGGCGAGATCGTTGCGCGCGCCTCCGTCATCCGTCACTAGGGGTCTCAGTCATATGCGTCAGACCGAAGTTTGTGCCGTCAACGATGTCAGGACCCTCGTTGGAGAAGAGGAGTGGGCGACGCGGGTCGATCTCGCGGCGTGCTACCGCCTGGTCGCGCTCTACGGAATGACCGACCTGATCTACAACCACATCAGCGCGCAGGTCCCGGGGCATGACGACCGGTATCTGATCAATCCGTACGGCATGCTCTACGAGGAGATCACGGCGTCGAGCCTCGTCAAGATCGACATCGAGGGCCGGACCTTGCTGCAGCCCGACCACGGCTACAACGTCAACGTGGCCGGCTTCTACCTGCATGCCCCGATCCATCGCGCACGGCCCGACGTGAAGTGCGTCCTGCATACCCACACCAGGGCCGGCACCGCGGTCAGCACGCTTGCCGAAGGGCTGCTGCCGCTGTCGCAGACGGCGATGCGGTTTCACGGGCGGATCGGCTATCACGACTTCGAGGGGCCGGCGATCGATCGCGACGAATGCGACCGCGTCGTCGCCGATCTCGGCCGCAACAACGTGCTGGTGTTGCGCAATCATGGCCTCCTGGTCTGCGGCAACACGATTCCGCAGGCGTTCAATGCGATCTACTGGCTGGAGCAGGCTTGCCGGATCCAGGTCGATGCACTCGGCTGCGGCCGGCCGCTGCACGCGCCGAGCGAACTGGCGATCGGCAACACGGTGACCTGCTTTGCCGGCACCGAGATCACGCTCGATAATGAGCGCGACACCAATCCGGTGCTGAATGAAGCGGCGCAAAATCTGCAAGCCGGTTACGGGCTGCTGGAATGGCCGGCGCTGCGGCGCAGGCTCGACCGCATCGACGCGAGCTACGCGCAATGAGCATGTCGCAGGCCTCGCTGCGGATTGGCTTCATCGGCGCCGGCCGCGTGGCGCAGACGCTCGCGCCGGCGTTCGCCCGCGCGGATCTGAACGTCGCAGCCTTCTACAACCGTGGTCCCGATGCCGCGCAGCGTCTCGGATCCCGCATCCCATCGGCGCGGCCGTTGGCCGGCGCGCAACAGGTCGTGGACAGCTGCGACATGGTCTTCCTGACGGTGAGCGATGACGCGATCCTGCCGGTCTGCCGCGGTCTGCGCTGGAAGCCGCATCACCGCGTGGTCCATTGCAGTGGCGCGACCGAACTGGCGGCGCTCGATCATGCGCGCTCCGCGGGCGCCGCAACCGGCGGATTTCACCCAATGCAGATGTTTGCCAATCCCGACGTCGCGCTTGAAGGGCTGCGCGGATGCACCGTCGGCATCGAGGCAGAAGGCGACTTCCGGCACGACCTTGAACGGCTCGCCACCAGCATCGGCTGCGAGCCGTTGGCGCTGCCGGCCGGCGTGCGGGCGCTCTATCATGCCTCGGCCTACTACGTCGGTCCGTTCCTGATCTCGCTGCTCAAGGAAGGCGTCGAGCTCTGGAGGAGCTTTGGCGCCAGCGAGGCCGACGCGCTGCGCGCCATGATGCCGCTGCTGCGGGGCACGGTCGCGGCCGTTCTCGACGGTGGCCTCGCCAACGGCATGGGTGGCTGCGTGGCGCGCGGCGACGTTGGGACGATCGTCAAGCACCTGCGGGCCCTGGACGAGCGCTTTCCCGCCTCGGGCGCGCTCTATCGCGAACTGGCGCTGCGCAATGTCCCGCTCGGGATCGAGCGCGGCACGCTCAGCGCTGCGCGCGCCGCCGAGATCGAACAGCTGCTACTCCGAACCCGGCAAACGCAGGCCGCATCCTGATCCAAGAACAAAGGGCCCCGGTTCGCTGAACCGAGGCCCTTCAATCTTTTGCTCCCCGCTCACATGGAGCATCAGGCGGCGGTGGACGCCTTCGCTTGCTGCTTGGCAGCGGCGGCGGTCGCCTCGTCGCGGCGGATCTCCGAGAGCTTCTTCTGGACCTGCTCGGCGAAGATGTACTGCGCCGGACGCTGCTTCGACATGTCGATCTCGGGCGCCATCGGACCCGTGGTCTTGATGCCGCGCAGCGCGACCCACATCGCCTTCAGCGGATTGTTGATCGCAGCGGTCGCCGCGGTCGGCTCGTAACCGCAATGGGCCATGCAGTCGGCGCACTTCTCGTACTTGCCGGTGCCGTAGGTCTCCCAATCGGTGGTGTCCATCAGCTCCTTGAAGGTCTTGGCGTAGCCTTCACCGAGCAGATAGCAGGGCTTCTGCCAGCCGAAGATGTTGCGCGCCGGCATGCCCCAGGGCGTGCACTCGTATTCCTGGTTGCCGGCGAGGAAGTCGAGGAACAGGCCGGAATGCATGAAATTCCACTTCTTGCCCTTGCCGAGCGCAAAGACGTCGCGGAACAGCTTCTTGGTCTTGGTGCGGTTGAGGAAGTGCTCCTGGTCGGGCGCACGCTCATAGGCATAACCCGGCGACATCGAGACGCCGACGCCGAGCTCGGTGGTGAAGTCGAGGAATTTTGCGATCTCCTCAGCCGGATGGCCGTCGAAGATGGTGGCGTTGACGTTGACCGTGAAGCCGCGTGCCTTCGCCGCCTTGATCGCGGAGACGGCGCGATCGAACACGCCCTTCTGCGACACCGCCTTGTCGTGATGGTCCTTCAGGCCGTCGAGATGCACCGAGAAGAACAAATAGGGCGACGGCTCGAACAGATCGAGCTTCTTCTCGAGCAGCAGCGCATTGGTGCACAGCGAGACGAATTTCTTGCGCGCCACGAGGCCGCGCACGATCTCGCCGATCTCCTTGTGGATCAGCGGCTCGCCGCCGGGGATCGCCACCATCGGTGCGCCGCATTCATCGGCCGCGTCCCAGCACTCCTGCGCAGTCATGCGGCGGTTGAGGATCGCATCGGGATAATCGATCTTGCCGCAGCCAACGCAGGCGAGGTTGCAACGGAACAGGGGTTCCAGCATCAGCACGAGCGGATAGCGTTTGCGGCCAAGCAGCTTCTGCTTGATCAGATAACCGCCGATACGCATTTCCTTGAAGAACGGTATAGCCATTAGACGATTTTCTTTCTGCACTTATTCAAAGGGAAGTGGGTTCAGATCAGCCCGCAGTCAGTTCGGCCGGCAGCCGGAATTCGATATTTTCTTCTCGGCCCGGAACGACCGAGACCGACACCGGTCCGATGCGCCGCAGGGCCTCGATGACATCGTCGACCAAAACCTCAGGTGCCGATGCACCCGCCGTAATGCCGACGGCCTTCGCATCCTTCAGCCAATCCGGGTTGAGCTCGCTCCCATCGGCAATGAGATAACTCGCGACACCAACCTCGGTGCCGATCTCACGAAGCCTGTTCGAGTTGGAACTATTGGCGGCCCCCACCACCAAAATGACGTCCACCAGCTTACTCAGGTCCCTTACCGCAGATTGGCGGTTCTGTGTCGCATAGCAGATATCCCTGATGTCCGGGCCTTGAATATCTGTAAATTTTGCCTGAAGGGCCGCGATGATGTCCCTTGTGTCGTCCACGGACAGGGTGGTCTGGGTGATGTAGGCGACCGGGGCGTCGGTCGGCAGCCGCAATTCCGCCACATCCTGAACGCTCTGGACCAGCAGGACCGGCCCCGGAACCTGGCCCATGGTTCCCTCGACCTCGGGATGGCCGGCATGCCCGATCAGGATCAGGGCGCGGCCCCTCGAGATGTAGCGCTTGCCCTGGTTGTGGACCTTGGTGACGAGCGGGCAGGTGGCATTGAGCACGGGCAGGTCGCGGGCCTCCGCTTCCTCCTCGACGCTCCGGGCGACGCCATGGGCACTGAAGACGGTGACCGCCTTGGCCGGTACTTCCGACAGGTCCTCGACGAAGATCGCGCCCTTCTTCTTCAGGCTTTCGACCACGTATTTGTTGTGAACGATCTCGTGGCGGACATAGACCGGCGGGCCATACTTCTGCAGCGCGCGCTCGACGATTTCGATCGCGCGCACAACGCCCGCGCAGAAGCCGCGCGGCTGAGCAAGAAACACTTCCATAGGTCGTCCGTTACGCAAATTGCACCAATCTCATTTCAATGCCCGCGGCCATTTCGGCAACGCACTCCGCCCGGTCGGACGAGCAACTTCAGTTGCAATGTCCGCACCATCTCAGGTCCTGCACGTGATCCGCGCCCTCAAGGGCATGGAAATACAGGGATTTGTGGCAAAAAGGTAGCGCTTCGAGCGGGTGAGTGGTCAGCGACGTGGAAAGTTTGAGGTAATATGGTGTGGATTTCGGGCTCTGCGACCGTCCGTCTCCCTCACTTGTTCGTCACTTTATCGCCCACTCCTGCGGTCTATACCGGCGACTCGTGGCCGTTCCTGTGCTTTGGAACCTCCTCACCATCCCGTCGAGGAAGGTAACCAAAACAACATTAGATCGGTCCCGGGAACTCCGCTACAGAGCGGGCGTTTTCGGCCATGCTTCCCCGAGATTAGAAAGAAACGAAGTGCTGACAAATATTGTCGTCTCCGTTGTTAGGACCTGTACGCGTTTTGCCCTTCCGGTTGTCATTCTCTCGGTGCTGCTGTCGATCGGCGCCGGCTTCTATACGGCCCGCAACTTCTCGATCAACACCGACATCAACAAGCTGATTTCGCCGGATCTGGATTGGCGCAAGCGCGACAACCAGTTCGAGGAAGCCTTTGATCGCGAGCGGCTGATCCTGGCTGTCGTCGAGGCCGCGACACCCGAGCTCACCAGCTCGGCCGCGAAGGCGCTGACGGCGAAGCTGCAGGCCGACAAGAAGAACTTCGAGGCGATCACCGCGCTCGGCTCCGGCGAATTCTTCGAGAAGAACGGCTTGCTGTTCCTGCCGACCGAAGAGGTCGGCAAGGTCACCGGCCAGCTCGAATCGGCCGCGCCACTGATCGAGATCATGGCCGGCGACCCCTCGATTCGCGGGCTGACCGGTGCGCTGGAGACCGGCCTTGCCGGCGTCAAGCGCGGACAGGTCAAGCTCGACAATGCCGCGCCGCCCTTCAACCTTATCTCCGAGACCGTCGAGACCGTCCTCGCCAAGGGCAATGCGACGTTCTCCTGGCGCGAGCTGACCAGCGACAAGCCGCTGACCGATTCGGACAAGCGCGCCTTCATCGAGATCAAGCCGATCATCGACTATTCGGCGCTGGAGCCGGGCAAGGATGCTACCGATGCGATCCGGCAGGCGGCAGCCGACCTGAAATTCCCGACCGAGTATCACGCGCGCGTCCGCCTGACCGGACCCGTGCCGATCGCCAACGAGGAATACGCCACCGTGCAGGACGGCGCGATCCGCAACGGCATCGGCACCGTTGTGATCGTGCTGATCATCCTCTGGCTGGCGCTGCATTCCGGCAAGATCATCTTCGCGGTGTTCGTGAACCTGTTCATCGGTCTTGCGCTCACCACCGCGGTCGGTCTGATGATGGTCGGGTCGCTGAACCTGCTTTCGATCGCCTTCGCGGTGCTGTTCGTCGGCCTCGGCGTCGACTTCGGCATTCAGTTCAGCGTCCGCTACCGCTCCGAGCGTTACAAGAACGACAATCTGACGCTCGCGCTGGAGAATGCGGCGCGCCGCTCGGCGGTGCCGCTGTCGCTCGCGGCGATGGCGACCGCCGCCGGCTTCCTGTGCTTCCTGCCGACCGACTACAAGGGCATCTCCGAGCTCGGCAAGATCGCCGGCGCCGGCATGCTGGTGGCCTTCATCACCAGCATCACCGTGCTGCCGGCGCTGCTCGACCTGCTCAATCCGCCCGGCGAAAAGGAGCCGGTCGGCTACGCCTTCCTGGCGCCGCTCGATCACTTCCTGGAGAAGCATCGCGTCCCGATCATCGTCGGCACGATCCTGGTCACGGTCGCGGGCCTGCCGCTGCTGCACTACATGAAGTTCGACTTCAACCCGATCAATCTGCGCAACAAGCAGGCGGAATCGATCGCGACCTTCCTCGACCTGCGGAACGATCCGAACACCGGCGCCAACGCCATCAACGTGATGACGCGCTCGGACGCCGACGCCAAGAAGATCGAGGCCAAGCTCGAGAAGCTGCCGGAAGTGTCGCGCGTGATGTCGCTCGACAGCTTCGTGCCCGATGACCAGCCGGCCAAGCTGAAGCTGATCGGGCAGGCCGCCAAGACGCTCGGACCCGCGCTCAACCCCGACTCGGTCGATCCGGCGCCGTCGGATCAGGAGAATGTCGAGTCGCTGAAGAGTTCGGTCGACAGCCTGCGCAGGGCTGCTGGCGACGGCAAGGGCCAGGGTGCGGTCGCCGCGCGCAGGCTCGCCGACGCCCTGCAGAAGCTGGCCGATTCGAACCAGACCATCCGTGACAAGGCGCAGGACGTCTTCGTCGCGCCGATGAAGATCGTGTTCGATCAGCTCCGCAACACGCTGCAGGCCCAGACCGTCACGCTGCAGAACCTGCCGCCGGAACTGGTCGAGAGCTGGAAGACCAAGGACGGCCTGATGCGGGTCGAGGTCGAACCGAAGGGCGATCCGAACGACAACGACAATCTGCGCCGCTTTGCCGACGCCGTGCTCGCCGCCGAGCCGACCGCGATCGGCGGGCCGGTCTCGATCCTGAAGTCGGGCGATGTCATCGTGAACGCGTTCATCCACGCAGGCGTCCTGGCGCTGGTCACGATCGGCCTGTTGCTGTGGCTGACGCTGCGCCGCGTCGTCGACGTGCTGATGACGCTGGTGCCGCTGCTGGTCGCCGGCATCGTCACGCTGGAGATCTGCGTGCTGATCGGACTGCCGCTCAACTTCGCCAACATCGTCGCGCTGCCGTTGCTGCTTGGCGTCGGCGTCGCGTTCAAGATTTATTATGTCACAGCATGGCGGCAGGGCAGGACGAACCTGCTGCAGTCGAGCCTGACGCGTGCGATCTTTTTCAGCGCGCTGACCACGGCGACGGCATTCGGCAGCCTGTGGCTGTCCAGTCATCCCGGCACCGCGAGCATGGGCAAGCTGCTTGCGCTCTCGCTCGTCACCACGCTTGCGGCAGTGTTGCTGTTCCAGCCGGCGCTGATGGGCAAGCCGCGCGAGGCCCTCAAGGAGGAAGATATCGCCAACGACGTCACCTGACGCGCAGGCGATCTGCTCGGTCTGGCTTGGCGGCAGGCGCCGCCGAGCCGTGATTTCAGGTACACGCCAACGAGGCAGCCAGCGGGCGCGCGCGCGGCCACGTGCGACGTCGCCAGCTGCCCTCCGTCAATGCGTCGGTCGCGCGATGTCCGGGAGCAGGCAGATATCGCCCACGGTGTCAGCAGACGCATTGGCGTTGCCTGGGGGATTGGCCGCCTGCTTTTGACCCGGCTTGGTGGCAGGCGCCACGGCGCCAGTGGTCTTCTGCGGTGCTGCCGATTTGGGCAGGGCGCCCTTCGCAGCGGGACTGCCTGCGGCAGGTGGGTTGCCGGCGACGCTGACCGGGATCGGCGGACCGACGCGGGTCCAGGTCTCGCCGCCGCACAGAAAGCCGAGCACGCAGCCCTGGATCTCGAGCTGATCGGTGCCGACAGGCTTGATGGTCGAGCTGTAGAGTTGGCCGTCCTTCGCGTTGTAGACTTGGCCTTCCCACGCATCAGTGCCGGCCTTCTTCTTCATGTCGATCAGGATCGGCATGCCGAGCGTCGGCCTGGTTTGCTTCGCCGGATCAGGATTGTTCTTATCCTTGCCGCCGGGGGTTTTTTCCCAAGACACCGCACCCCACATGTTGCCATTACACTGGGCGACGCGGATTGTGGCGACACCGTCTGCGACCTTCCAGTCGCCGGTCGGGTCCGCTGCAAGTGCCGGTGATAATACGGTGGCCAAAAATAAACCTGAAAAGGCTATTGTACGCGCGAAAGTTCTTGGGCAGTGCAACATGGTCCAAACCTGTGCTTAACTAGACGATCCGAGCGGGGGTCAAAACGCCGCTAGCGAGCGTTTTAAGTTGACGAGATGGCCATCAACCGACGTATGTAACGAATGGTAAGTTCCAATTTAGACGTTTCCGAGATTTTTGTGGAGCGCGAGGGGCAGCGCGGTGCCATGCACACGCGTCACCTCAACGAGCAGCTCGTTCGCGTCCTCAAGACTATCGGCTATGACGTCGGCTTCCAGAAGGGGCAAGGCCAATACCTCTTCGATCGTCAGGGGGCTCGTTACCTCGATCTACTGAGTGGATTTGGCGTTTTTGCGATTGGCCGCAATCATCCGGACCTCCGCAAGGCGCTGAAGAGCGTGCTCGACGCCGATTTGCCGAATCTGGTGCAACTCGACGTCTCGACGCTCGCCGGCGTGCTCGCAGAACGGCTTCTGGAGTATGTCCCATATCTGGACAAGGTGTTTTTCGCCAATTCCGGTGCCGAAACCGTCGAAGCGGCGATCAAGTTCGCGCGCGGCGCGACCGGCCGTCCCGGTATCGTCTATTGCGGGCATTCGTTCCACGGCCTGTCCTACGGCGCGCTGTCGCTGACCGATGATTCGAATTTTCGCAGCGGCTTCGAGCCGCTGCTGCCGGGCTGCACCCCGATCCCCTTCAACGATCTCGAGGCGCTGGAGAAGGCGCTGTCGTCGCGCCAGGTCGGCGCATTCATCGTCGAGCCGATCCAGGGCAAGGGCGTCAACATGCCCACCGACGAGTTCCTGCCCGGCGCGCTGGCGCTGTGCCGCAAATACGGCACGCTGTTCATCGCCGACGAGATCCAGACCGGCATCGGCCGCACCGGCAAGTTCCTCGCGATCGAGCATTGGGGCATCGAGCCCGACATGGTGCTGCTGGCGAAGGCGCTGTCCGGCGGCCACGTGCCGATCGGCGCGCTGCTGACGCGCAAGAACATCTTCGACAAGATCTTCAACCAGATGGATCGCGCCGTCGTGCACGGTTCGACCTTCGCCAAGAACGATCTGGCGATGGCTGCCGGTATCGCTACGCTCGATGTCATCAAGAACGAGAAGCTCGTCGAGAACGCCGCCAAACGCGGCGCCGAGCTCCGCCTTGCGCTGACCCGCATGGTGCCGGGCTATGAGCTGATGAAGGAAGTCCGCGGCAAGGGCCTGATGATCGGCGTCGAGTTCGGTCCGCCGAAATCGCTGCGGCTGAAGGCGTCGTGGAATCTGCTGGAGACCGCCAACAAGGGCCTGTTCTGCCAGCTGATCACGGTGCCGCTATTCAAGGATCACAAGATCCTGACCCAGGTCGCCGGCCACGGCCTCCACACCATCAAGCTGCTGCCGCCGCTCATGATCACCGAAGAGGACTGCAGCTGGATCGAGAAGTCGTTCGACGACGTGATCGCCGGCAGCCACAAGGTGCCCGGCGCGATCTGGTCGCTCGGCAAGACGCTGGTCGACAACGCGGTGCGCAAGTCGGCGTAAGCTCGAACCCGTAGCCGCGTAGGGCGGATTAGCCCAACGGGTCCGCGCGAAGCGCGGCCCGATGACGGGCTCCGGCGCAATCCGCCGGCAGTTGCGGCCGGCGAGAGACTTGTGGCGGGTTACGCTGCGCTAACCCGCCCTACAGGTCCACAATCACCCTTCCTTGTTGGCGTGCATCGCGCTCTCGAACTTGTCGCCGAACTCGGTCAGCTCATCCGCGCCGAGATCGCTGACCGCCCAGTAATTCAGGCCACGGTCGCTCCAGCGCCGGATGTTGAAGCCCTGCAAGGTCGAGATCTTCGCCGACTTCCGTTCGGTATTCGCGGTCTGCGCCACGAACAGGTTGATGACGTGCTGGCGCCGCTTGTAGACCACCGCGCCGATCTCGCGGGCGTTGACGTAGTCGAGCCGGCCGCCGATCAGTGTAAAGCCCTGCGCAGTGAGATCGATCACCGGCGGCGAGACGTCGAGCTTGCCGTTGAACCACGGCTTGACCGTATGCTGATCGGTCGAGACCACGTCGATGAGGTGGCCGGCCTGCAGCGAGCGCAGATGCGCAGACACCACCTCGTTCTCGACGCGCTGCTCGTCGTCATTGCGCAGCACGATCGCGACGAGGCCGGTCGCGGCCATCGCCGACACGGCGGAGCCCATCGCGAAGCCGCGCAGCACCGAGCGCCGGGTCGGCGCCGCCTGCGGCTGCGGCAACGCCTTCTCGATCTTGCGGCGCAGCTCGAGCGGCGCCTTGTAGCGTACGTCGCTCTCGGCGATCGCCTGGCGGATCTCCTGATACTCCTTCATCAGGGCGGCGCAATGCGCGCAACCCTCGATATGGGCTTCCACTTCGCGTGCGTGGCCGGCGTCGAGTTCGCCGTCGATCAGCGCGTGGACCAGCACTTCGGCTTCCTCGCAGTTCATTTCACTTGCTCCTGTTCCGCGAGCCAGGCCGATCGCAGCATGGCGCGGGCGCGTGCGAGGCGAGACATCACGGTGCCGACAGGCACGGCGGCGACATCGGCGATCTCGCGGTAAGAAAGATTCTGGATTTCCCTGAGCACAAAGGTCTCGCGGAACGGCTCGGCGAGCGCCGCAACCAGCTTGCGCACGGTGTCGCCGTCGAAACGGCGCAGCAGCTGCCTTTCCGGCGTCTCCGGGGCTTCATTCCACAACGGGGTCTGATCGCCGCCTTCGGGCAGCTCCTCGACCGCGGTGGGGGCGGTCTTGCGGCGGGCATATTCGGCGCGGCAGACATTGCGCAGGATCGCAAACAGCCACGGCTTCATCGCGGGTCCACGATAGCTGTCGAAATGCTTGAAGGCGCGCAGATAGCACTCCTGCACCGCATCTTCGGCGTCGGCGGCATCGCGCAACAAATAGCGTGCCAGGGTGTAGGCGTCGTCAAGGTACGGCAGCGCAGCTTCGCGAAAGCGCCGCGCCTTTTCGGGATCGTCCTGCGACGCTTTGACAACCATCGTGTCCTGCCCGGCATGTCGAGAGACGGCTTGTGCCCGGCCGGGGGCGGAGGGCCACCGGCCGGGCATGGCTGTGATTGTATGGGTGGTCACGTTACCCAACCTTGATACTGCCTGTCATGTGCGGATGCAGCGAGCAGAAATACTTGTACTCGCCGGGCTCCGTGAAGGTGAACGAGAAGGTGCCGTCGGTATCCATGGTTTTGGAGCGGAACTTGCCCGCGCATACCACGGTGTGCGGGATATCGTCGCGGTTGGTCCAGGTCACGGTGGTGCCGACCTTCACGTCGAGCGGGTTCGGCGCGAACGAGAAGTTGTCGATGTGGACCGCGGTATCTTCGGCGCGGGCCGCCGTGACCGGAAGCAGCATGGTTGCGACCACGGCTATACCGAAGTCGCGTCGGTTGATCGAACTCATCGGTCTTGTCCCTTAGCCCTGCAACGGCGTGTCGATGATCGCCAGCGGCTGGCTGTTCTGCTTGAAGTTGATGCTGGCGACGCCGAGCATGCTGCGCAGCTTGGCATCCTCGACCTTCATCGGGCCGGGCGAGGGGGCGGCACCCGGCGCCGGCTGCGGGAAGGCCGTCGAACGTGCGGTGTGGAAGGTGACGTTGCCTTCGACCTTCTGCATCACCTGGTGGATGTGGCCGTTGAGCACGGTGACCGAGCCGAAGCCCTTGACGTACTCCAGCGCGCGGGCGCCGTCCTCGGTGCCCCAGCCCCATTGCGGATAGACCGTCCACAGTGGGATATGGGCGAACAGCACGATCGGCGTCGACTTCGAGCGGCCCTTGAGGTCGTTCTCGAGCCATTCCAACTGCTCGTTGCCGAGATTGCCGAGGCCGCCGCCCTTGAGGTCGACGACGTTGACGAGGCCGACGAAGTGCACGCCGCCGGCGTCGAAGGAGTAGTAACCCGGGCCCTTGGTGCCCTTGCCGTAACGCTCCTTGTAGAGCTTGACCTCCTCGTCGATGAAGTCGTGCTCGCCCGGCACGTAATGCACGTCGAGCTTGGCCTGCGAGATGATGCGATCGGCGTCGTCGAATTCGGACGCCTTCGACAGATGCGTGATGTCGCCGGTGTGGATCATGAACGACGGCTTGACCTGCATCGCCCGGACCTTGTTGATGGCCTCTTCAAGCGTGCCGATGGCGTTCGGGTTGGCCGGCTTGTCGAAGCCGACATGGCTGTCGCTGATCTGCATGAAGGTCATGCCGGTTGCAGCTTCGGCTGCGGCCGCCGAGCCGACGATGCCGAGCGAATGCGGCACGCCGCCGGTAACCGTCCAGAGTACGCCGGTGCCGGCCCAGGTCATGCATTCCAGCACCTTGCGTCGGCTGACGCCTTTCTCTTCATCGTGGTGATCGTGATCGTGTCCGCTCATGACAAGTCTCCCATGGGCCCAGGGATTGGGTTTCCGGGGAGGTGATCGGCGGGCCCAAGGGTTTATTCCCGCGGCTTTGGAGGGGGTTGATGGCCGGGATGACGATTTCGTGAGAGCTGGAAAGCCGTCCGCGTCATGGGCAGCCATACGGCCGGCGCGACAGGTGGACGCAAGGGCAAGATGCGCCATTGAAGGCTTGGGGTCTGCAACGCTATCGACCCGGCAAACCACTGATCGGTCGGAGGAAAATATGTCTGAGGTCACCGGCGGCTGTCACTGCGGCGAAATTCGTTACGAGGTGAGCGGGGAACCGGTCGTCCATGCGCTGTGTCACTGCACCGATTGCCGACGTCATGCCGGCGCGCCGATGGTCGGTTGGGTCATGGTCGCGGAAGGCATGGTCAAGGTGACCAGCGGCCGGCCCAGCATCTACCGGTCCTCCGAGCATGGCCGGCGGCATTTTTGCGCGAACTGCGGCACTGGGCTGTTCTACACCAACGGCAACATGCTGCCCGGATTCATCGACATCCAGAGCGGGACCTATGACGATCCTGCTGCGATGCCGGCCACCATGCATATCCAGGTCGCGGAGCGGCTGCGCTGGATGGAAACCGCGCATGAGCTGCCGACATTCGAGCGCTTCCCGCCGCCGGAATGACCGGCGGCCGGCGCAGCGGCGTGCGCACTGCAACATGGCGAGGGCCCGCAAGGTAGATCAACGGCCGCAACAAAGCTGTCTTGCAGCCGTCAGCATAATGTCAGCGCTCCTGCATAAGAATGGCGGACTTCATTCGCCACACCGGGAGATCTTCATGAGCGATCACGCAGGCGTTGAGCATCATCACAAGGCAGCCGAGCATCACGAACACGCGGCGCGTCATCACCGCGAAGCCGCCAGGCACCACGAAGCCGGCGATCACCACAAGGCGGCCCACCACGCGCACAGCGCCCATGGTCACGCCAGCCATGCCCAGCATCACCACACCGAAGCGAGCCGGCACCACGCCGAGCACCACGGCGAACACTAATAAACGTTCCAGTACTGCGTGAGTGGCTTCGCCGTCCCCGCAAGGGGACGGCGTTTTTCTTGAGGCGGGCGGCGCGCGTTGACGCTCTTGTTCGTCAAGCGTTTGATCATTCACGGACAAACCAGCACGGGGGTTTTTGCCTGCGCCAGCACCTTGTTTGTCACACTGCCGATCAGAAGCACGGAGAGTCCACTGCGTCCATGCGACGACATGACGATGAGATCGCAACCCCTGTCCGCGGTCGCCGCGATGATCGCTTGATGGGGTTGCCCGTTCTCCGCCAGCACCGTCTCGCAGGGAACGCCGGCTTGGCTGGCCGCCTTCGCCGCGTCGTTCAGCACCTTCGTGGCCTGCTCTTTGCGCATCTCAGCAAAGTTGGCGACTGTTTCACGGAAATGCCCCGTCAGTTCTGAAATCGGCTCCACGACGAAAATCACGGAGACCTTGGCTCCGATGGATTTTGCGAGCGCCATCCCTTGGGTGATGCCACGCTTCGCCAGTTCCGACCCATCGGTCGGGATGAGAATATGCCGGTACATGCTTCAACTCCCGGGGTGTTTCAGGAATTCGCAACCGAAGAGCGACGCAGGATGGAAGGCGACACTTGAAGCTCGTTTGAACGAGGCGGGAAGACGTCACGCCGTGGCCCGACGCTCGAGAAGCCTCGGCAAGGCAAACCCGGCGCTGCGGAATGTCGTCCGAATGGCGCTGCGCCATCCAGCCCTATTCGTCCTCGTCTTCCGGACCGCCGTGCTGCTCGATCGCATTTCGCATGCCGCGCATGACGGCGAACGACACGAAGGCCATCCTTCGCTTCTGGTCATCACTCAATGTTTTGTAGAGCGGCTCCCAGGCGTCGGAGAGCTTCTTGAGGTCGGTCCCACGCTGAATCAGCCGGTCCGCCCTGCGTTGCATCATCTCGACTGGATTGCCGTCATTAAGGCCGTCCATCGCGCCGTTTTCGTGCAATTCGGCAATCCGCTCCAGCCGGGCCTGCCGATTTTTCGCCCGCGTACGGATCGCATCCTCGATGGCCGGCCAGTATTTCTCCTGATCGGGCGTTAGCTGCAAGGCGGCCTTGACGATGCCGATACGCATGTCGGTCAGGCTCTTGAGGTCGGCGGCGCTGGGTGACGCGGCGCCGACAGTCGGGGATGTCTCCGCTGCGAAGGCGAGAGACGAGGTTGTCATCAAAAGTGCAATCGCTGCGGCGGCTGCGTTCCTCGTCATAGCGAACTCCTGGGCTGCTATCGTGGATGTCCCAGAGAAGAAACGCATTGCTGATCTGGCGCGAGTTGATCTAGGTCAAAGGGGCAAGGAGCCGGAGAGAGGGACGCGCTTCTGACGTTCGGAAAATGGCCCGGGACTTCGGGCAGGCCGCCGTGGCGCAAGCCCTGGCCGGCGAGACCGTGGAGTGGCATTGAGCTAGATCAAGATCGAGCGGCCCGCGGTAATCAGAAGTTGCTGTCCAACTCGTTTCGACCGGGTGGCGCCATGCACCTTCTGCTCAAGGAAATTCGACATAACCCGCTGCTCTGGATGCTGGTTTTCGTGCCGATCGTGCTGGCGGTCGAGGCGGCGGCTCCGTCAGCCCACACACCCCTGTTCGTGCTCGCTGTCCTGGCCATCGTGCCGTTGGCCGCGCTTCTCAGCCACGCGACAGAGAGCGTCGCGGAGAAAACGGGTGATGCGATCGGAGGCTTGCTCAACGCAACCTTGGGCAATCTGACCGAGCTCATTATTGCGATTGCGGCGCTCCATGCGGGAGAATACATGCTGGTCAAGGCATCGATCGCCGGTGCCATCGTCACCAACTCGCTCTTCATGCTCGGCGCATCGTTCCTGCTTGGTGGGCTCCGCCATCACGTTCAGGAGTATAACCGGGCCGGCGGGAGGATGTACGCGGCGTTGCTGCTGATGGCCACGATTGCGCTGCTTGCCCCCTCGGCCATCGCCGACCTTGATCCGGCACGCGGCCAAGCCATGGCGCTGACTCTCAGCACGGGGCTCGCCCTGCTGCTGATAAGTGCCTACGGGCTGGGCCTGCTGTTCTCGCTCAAGACACACAAGGAGCTGTTCGCAAGCGAGGAGCATGGCGAGGCCGGCGGCGCGGGCTGGCCGATCGGACTTGCATTGGGTACGCTTCTCGCCGTCACCGTGCTGGTTGCCCTGGTCAGCGAGATATTCGTGAGTTCGGTGCAGAAAGCGGGCGAAACGCTGGGATTGAGCCCGGCGTTCGTCGGTTTCATTATCGTCGCGCTGGTCGGGGCCGCAGCGGAAATGGCGGTGGCATTCTCCGCGGCGCGCAAGAACCGGCTCGACATGAGCGTCAGCATCGCGCTCGGAAGCGCTTCGCAGATCGCCTTGTTCGTCGCGCCGGCACTGGTGCTTCTAAGCTATGTCATCGGTCCGAAGCCGATGGACTTGCAGTTCTGGCCGGGCGCCGTGACGATGGTGATGATCGCTTCCGTGACATCCTGCTTCATCACCAACAGCGGACGGTCGGCATGGTTCATTGGCGCCTTGCTCGTGCTGATCTATGCGATTTTTGCCATGACGCTGTACATGGTGCCGCCGGGATCGCACGCTCCGGTTTGATCAGCAGCGAGATATTTGATCGAGATTGTGCTGGACGGATGCAGGCGCGGGCTCTGCGCGATCATGCGCTCGGCTCGTCGTCGAGAACGTTCATGACCGCTGACTACTGGCAGAGGTGTTGGCGGCCATCCTCGCCGCGAAAGTACGTGCCTGGTGTGCAGACAAAACCCTGACCGTTGGAAGGATAGTGATAGTAGCCATAAGCGCCGGCTGCCGCCGCGGCTCCCACAGCAGCAGTTCCGTACACCGCCTTCGTGTATGGCGACGGGCGACACCGGCGACGCTCACGGGTGTCAAGGGCCGGCCGACGCGCGCTTGCGCGCTCTGGAGAGAAATCGAGACGAAGCTCTGTTTCGAGTAGTCAAAGGATAGCAGCATGGCACACGCGAAGATGGGCGCCGCCAGCGTCATCGTCTTCGAATTGGTCTTCATCGCTCTTCCTCCATGCCTTCGGTCTTACCCGGTCCGGTTTGAAAACCATGCGCCCAGGGAACCGTTGATCTGGATCAAGCTTTTCCAGAACCGTTTAGCTGCTACGTGCGGACAATGCCGGCGCGCAGCACAGGCCTGTCGAGGAGCGGAGAGGGGACGCGGACGCAGAGGGGCGCCGCGATGGGCACCGTCGCGTCGCTCGCGCCCCTTCAAGCGGGCCATACCGATGCCCGACGCCACGACCTTGCGGCGCGACGACAAGAATGATCCATCCACGACTGCTCAGCTGGCTCAATACCGATACGGTTGCTGCGGACAGATCATTTGACCGTATTGATTGTAAGAGCAGCCCTGGTTGCCGTAGTAGCCATAGCTGCCGTAGTACGCGCCAGCCGCGGCCGCGGCACCGGCCGCCGCAGCACCATAGCCCCAACCGGGTCGATAATAGCCGCCGCCATAACCGGGATAGCCGGCGACGGGGCGGCCGGGGCGTCCTGCAATCGGACGGCCCGGATAGCCGGGACGACCCGCGATCGGGTGTGACGGGCGCGGGCGGCCGGCAGCGCGATAGCCTCCGCCATGGATCCTTCCGGCACCGGCATGCATCCTGCCGGCGCCGGCATGCATGCCGCCGCCGCGATGAAATCCGCCGCCTCCGCCGCCACGGAAGCCGCCGCCTCCTCCACGGCGGGCATAGGCGTCATCGGGAACCAGACAGACACCAACGAGAACCAGAACTGCCAGAGCGGCGAGGATACAACGAAGCATGGGCGTCTCCTCCCTAGCGGACGAGGTTGCGAACTCTGAAACTGCGTCACTCCCGGGGCGCCGGGTTGATGTAGATCAACGGAACGCAATCGCGTTCAAGGCGCCGGGTTCCGCGGGCGCTTTCGCGCAACCACGAAGGCGCCTGCTTTCAAAATCTCCTTAGGCACAATCTGCACTTTGCTGTCGAAGCGGCCCTGCCTAGAATACGAGACTTGGGAGGTTCCGCGACTTGTCGTGTCACCTCTCAATCAGGCGACAGCCTCATCCATTGCCGAGCTTCACCAACGTTTTTCGCTTGCTGCCGTGCGCAGCCGGAATTGTTGAACCAACCTTGATCCGAGGCGTTCTGCTGCAGCAGAACCCCACGATTTGCAGCGGCGATGATGAGGACGGGTGCGGAGATATTGGCCTCGCAGGCGACATTCCGCTGAGCTTCTCTCCAATCTCCATCGCCTTGGCCGTGTTCATGCACAGTGGCGTCGCCGCAGGGAGAGAACGAACGTGCGGAAAGCGGATGTGACGTGCGCGTGCTGTGGCGCGGGTTTCCGGCGGTTGGAGCTATGGTCCGAACCCGGCGTCAAGGGCGAGTATCACTGTCCGGTTTGCGACTACCTGCTTGAAGCATTTGATGGCACTAACCTGGTCGTCTATCGGCTCACGATCCAGCCGGTGCGCGCACCGGTCTATTCGGTGAAGCAGTTCGACGATCGACGATCGTGACGAGCAATTGCCATCGGCGCTATTTGCCGATGAGCAGCCGTTCTAAGCCGCGCGCTCGGCGAACGTTCGGAGAGCAGCAACCATCAACGCCGGCGCTTCCTGCGCGACGCAATGCCCGACATTCGCGAAAGTCCGGCGGCTGGCGTGTGGGATCAGGGCTGCTGCGCGATCGGCCATCTCCTTGTAGATCGGCCATGACTGTTCGGCCGTGGCGATGCGGACCGGGCAGGCGATCTCGGCGAACCACGGGAACGGATTGCCGCGCGCATCGCCGGTGTAGACCTGCTCCATCGCCTGGAAGATCGGCCCGAGCAGGGCCGACTCGATCTCGGGCGTGCAGCGCAGCCGCATGCGGCCGTCGTCGAGCCGCGCAAAGCCGTGATGGACATAGGCCCACAGCGAAGGCTCGGTCCACGGCGCGAACGCCGGCGCTTCGCGCAATCGCCGGAACAAATCGTCGGCGTTGTCGAATTCGGCGCGGCGACGCAGCACGCCTTGCACCGATGCGTTCGCGATCTCGCTCAGGCCGCCGCTCCGCGGCGTGCGCGGATCCATCACGGTCGGCTCCGTCACGAACAGCCGCGCGAAGCGGTCCGGCACCAGCTTCGTGGCGAGCATCAGGTCGGTCGCGCCGGCGCTGTGGCCGATGCCGTAGATATCACGGAGGTCGAGGCGTTCGACCACCATGCAGACATCTTCGGCGAAATCCCGGAACTGATAGCGCTCGGCGGGCGGCTTGTGGCTCAGGCCGTGGCCGCGGCGGTCGAGCGCATAGACGGTGTAGTCGGCGGCCAACGATTCCGCGACTTCGGCCCACACTTCGGCGACAAAGCCGGTGCCGTGCAGCAGCAGCGCCGGCGGCTTGCCGGAGGCCGGCTCACCCCATCGTGCCAGCGCGATCTGCGCGCCGGCATCGCCAACGAGAATGCGTTGCGGCAGCGTCATTGGCGATCTATCGCGCATCCTGCAGGATCATCGCAGCCGCCTTCTCGGCGATCATCGCGGTCGGCGTGTTGGTGTTGCCGGAGGTGATGGTCGGCATGACGGAGGCATCCGCGATGCGCAAGCCGTGGAGGCCGTAGAAGCGCAGACGCTCGTCGACCACGGCCATCGGATCGTTGGCCGTTCCCATCTTCGCGGTGCCGACGGGGTGGAAGATCGTGGTGCCGATGTCGCCGGCGGCCTTGGCAAGCGAGGCGTCGTCATCGCCGACCGAAGGACCAGGCAGGAACTCCTCGGGATGATATTTCGCCAGCGCCTTCTGCTTCATCAGCCTGCGCGTGGTGCGGATCGCGTCGGCTGCGACCTGGCGGTCGTCCTCGGTCGACAGGTAGTTCGGCGCGATCGACGGCTTGTCGTCGGGCGCGGTCGAGCGGATGCGCACCGTGCCGCGCGAGCTCGGCTGCAGATTGCAGGCGCTCACCGTGATCGCGGGGAAGCGATGCAAGGGATCGCCGAACTTGTCGAGCGACAGTGGCTGCACATGGAACTGGATGTTGGCACGCGAGCGCGTCTCGTCCGAGCGCGTGAAGATGCCGAGCTGCGACGGCGCCATGGTCAGCGGGCCGCGGCGGCGGAACGCGTAATCGAGGCCCATCAGGCCGCGGCGCACGAGGTTGTAGTAGGTCTCGTTCAGCGTGCGCACGCCGGAAACCTTGTAGATCGCGCGCTGCTGCAGATGGTCCTGCAGATTATGGCCGATGCCCTGCACGTCAGCCACGATGTCGATGCCGAGCGGCGACAGCCATTCAGACGGGCCGATGCCGGAACGGTGCAGCACCTGGGTGGTGCCGATCGAGCCGGCGCAGAGAATCACCTCGCCCTTGGCGCGCGCCTCCACCGTCTCGTTGCCCTGGCGGAACTCAACGCCGGCGGCGCGGCCGCTCTCGATGATCAGGCGGTCGACCAGCACGTCGGTCTCGAGCCTGAGATTGCTGCGGTTCAGCACCGGCTTGAGGAAACCGCGCGCCGACGACCAGCGCCGCCCGCGCTTCTGGTTGACGTGGAAATAGCTGGTGCCTTCATTGTCGCCGGTGTTGAAATCTGGAATGCGCTTGATGCCCATCTCCTCGGCGGCATCGCCGACCGCGTCGAGGATCTGCCACGACAGCCGCGGCGCCTCGATGCGCCAGCCTCCGCCGACCCCGTGATGCTCGCTCGCACCGAGGAAGTGATCTTCCAGCCGCTTGAATGCCGGCAGCACGTCGCTGTAGCTCCAACCGGTGAGGCCAAGCTGCCGCCAGTGATCGTAGTCCGCGGCTTGGCCGCGCATCGAGATCATGGCGTTGATCGCCGACGAGCCGCCGATCACCTTGCCGCGTGGATAGGCGAGCGCGCGGCCGTTGAGGCCGGGCTCGGCCTCGGTCTTGAACATCCAGTCCGAGCGCGGATTGCCGATCGCGAAGAGATAGCCGACCGGGATGTGAAACCAGATCCAGTTGTCCTTGCCGCCGGCTTCCAGCAGCAGCACGCGCTTCCTCGGATCGGCCGACAGGCGGTTGGCCATGATGCAGCCAGCCGTGCCTGCGCCGACGATAATGTAGTCGAAATCACCCTCGAGCCTTCGCGGCATGTCCTCGTTCCCGGCAAGCGTCTTCTGTTGGGCTCCTATTAGTCAGACGCAGCCGGTCGAGACAAGCCCGGCCGACGGCACCGGGCGTGCGTTGGATGATCAGGGACGGCTGGGCTCCGCGAATGTGACCTCGGGTCCGGACCGCGGCACACAGAGAATCAGCGTCAGCATACCGATCGCGAGCAGCGCGCCGACAAGGGTGAGCGGTGCGTAGATGCTCCCGGTCGCGACATTCATCCAGCCGATCAGGGCAGGGCACACCGCGCCGCCGAACGAGCCGATCGCGCTGATCAGGGCGATACCGCCGGCCGCGGCGCTGCCCTCCAGCATCGCATTCGGAATGGTCCAGAACAGCGAGAGAATCGCGAAGATGCCGATCGATGCGACCGCGAGCAGCGTCACGGTCAGGAGGATGCTGCCCTGCGCGGCCTGCAAGGCGATGAAGCACGCAGCCGCGACGAGGCCGCAAGCGACCACGTGCCAGCGCCGCTCCCTGGTGCGATCGGAACTGTAGCCGATCGCGACCATGCCGATCGCCGATGCCACCGAGATTGCGCCGCTCAGCCAGCCGATCTCGGTGGTGGTCGCGACGCCGACGCGCTTGAGCAGCGTCGGCGTCCACAACAGGATGGTGTTGAGCGAGCAGAAGAACGCGAAATAGATGAAGGCAAGCAGATAGACGCGCGGCTCGCGCAGAGCCGCCGCGAAGCTGCTCGTCGTGTCAGGAGCGGCCGCGCGATCGCGGGCGAGATCGCTTGCGACCTGCCGTCGCTCGTCGGCGCTGAGCCAGCTCGCGGCCTGTGGTCCGTCGGCGAGATAGAGATACGCGGCGATGCCGAGCAGCACGGCGGGAACGCCCTCGAGGACGAACAGCCATTGCCAGCCATGCAGGCCATGGACGCCCTGCATGCGGTCCATGATCAGGCCCGACAACGGCCCCGCGATGACGCCGCCGAGCGGCACCGCCATCACGAACAGGCTGGTCATGCGGCCACGCACGCGATCCGGAAACCACAGCGTCAGGTAATACAGGATGCCGGGGAAGAAGCCGCCTTCGGCCGCGCCGAGCAGGAAGCGCAGCAGATAGAGGTGATACTGGTTCTGCACCAGCGCGAGCAACACGGTGACGGTGCCCCACAGCAGCATGATCCGCAGCAGCGTCTTGCTGACGCCGATCCTGACCAGCAGCAGATTGCTCGGCACTTCGAGCGCGACATAGCCGACCGAGAAGATGCCGGCGGCAAGCCCGAACACCGCGTCGTCGATGTTCAAATCGTGCAGGAACTGCAGCTTGGCGAAGCCGATGTTGAAGCGATCGATGATCGCAACCGTGTAGCACGCCAGCAGGAACGGGATCAGGCGCCAGGCGATCCGTCGATAGAGCCGCGATTGGGCCGCATCCTGCATGGAAGTCTCCTCCGTGATTTTGTTTTGGTCGTTAGGTGTATTGGCGCCGCATGGGCGCCGCGCTCCCTCGCCCCGTTCTTACGGGGAGAGGGCTGGGGTGAGGGGCCGTCTCCGCGTAATGCGGCGTTAGCTGGGTCCGCGGAGGCTCCCCCTCACCCGGAACGCATCTGATGATGCGTTCCGGCCTCTCCCCGCACGCGGGGCGAGGCGAAGGAGAGCCTGCGCTCTTGGCTTCGGCTCGTGTGGCTAGCCCGCCTTCGCGGTGGGAAACTCCAGCATGGCTTCGCCGGCCGCGACCGTCTCGCCGCGCTGGTTCTGCACGGCGACATCGACCAGCACCCAGCGCGACTTCGCGGTGGTCTGCTTGGCCTTGATGGTGCCGGCGGGGCGAATGGTGTCGCCGGGCTTCACCGGCTTCAGCCAGCGCGTCTCCAGCCTGCGGTGGATCGCGCCGGCGGGAAGCGCCCAGTCGGTCAGCATGCGCGAGATCAGGCCGAAATTGTTCATGCCATGCATGATGATGCCGCCGAAATTGGTCTTGCCGAAATCGCCCTTCATGTAGTTGTCGTCGAGATGCAGCGGGTTGTAGTCGAGCGACGCATCGCAGAACAGGCGGATCGATTCGCGCGAGACCGCGAAGGCGGGGCCGTCGATGGTGTCGCCGGCCTTGAGAGCATCGAAATTCGCTGTGGTCATCGTGATGCTCCCTTACATCGGACGGATGGTCTGGCCGCGACCCGAGCAGATCACGTCGCCATGCTGGTTGAAGAAGACGTTGTCGTGCACCACGAACAGCCGCTCGCGCTTGATGAACTTGTCGAGCGCGCGGGCCTGCAGGGTGATGGTGTCGCCGGGGCGGGCGGGGATGTTGTAGCTCCAGGACTGTCCGGCATTGACGGTGCCGGGCGAGCGCATCCAGTCGTCGGCCGGCGTGCAGGCGAACATCAAGAGGATGTGGATCGCGGGCGGCGCGATCAGTCCGCCATAGGGGCCGGCCTTCGCGGCCGCCTCATCCAGATAGAGCGGATTGGTCTCGCCGACCGCACGGCAGTACAGCGCGATCGCGTCCTGCGTGAGCAGGTAGGGCAGCGTGTTGCGCGGCGCGCCGGGGACGATGTCGTCCCACACCTTGCGCAGCTTCGCATCCTTCCAGAAATCGGTTTCGAACGGGGTGGCCGCAGAACTTTCTGCTTGCACCATCGAGGATCCTCCTGCTATTCAGTTCGCCAGGCGAACAGTTCATTCGCTGTGTGAATTGACGCTAGCGCGGTCGGGAGCCCCTGACAAGCGGCGCAGCGCCGCGTCATGTGCAGGCAGCCATGCGGGCTGCGACGTGACGAGCAACGCGACGGCTGCAGCAGAACGGTGCGATGAGCAAAGAGAGTGACGGCTTCGTGCGCGCGATCGCGCGCGGTTTCTCGATCATCGAGGCGCTCGGCAAGCCGCCGGGCCGGCATACGCTGGCAGAGGCCGCCGACACTGCCGATCTCAACCGCGCCACCGCCCGCCGCATCCTCGCGACCCTGGTGGCGTTGAAATACTGCGCCTCGGATGGGCGCTATTTCAGCTTGCGGCCGCGCGCGCTCGGGCTCGGCCTGTCCTATCTCAATGCATTGCCTTATTGGGCGCATGCGCAGCGCGCGCTGGAGAATTTGCGCAACGAGATCGGCGAGTCCTGCGCGATGGCGGTGCTCGACGAAGACGAGATCGTCTATGCGCTGCGTCTGCCGGCGCGGCGGATCCTGTCGGCCAATCTCGGCGTCGGCAGCCGGCTGCCCGCGCATCTGGTGTCGCTCGGCCGCGTCATGCTCGCGGCGCTGCCGCCCGGCACCCGCGAGGCCTATCTTGCGACCGGCGGCTTCAAGCAGATCACGCCGCGCACCGTGACCGATCCAGAGCGTCTCGGCGAACTGCTCGCGCGGGTCGAGAGCGACGGCTACGCCTGGGTCGATGGCGAGCTTGATCCTGCGATCTGCGGCATCGCGGTGCCCTTGCGCGATCCGGCCGGTGCGGTGGTCGCGGCACTCAGCGTCAACACGATCTCGGGGACGGTCAGCGAGGCCGGCGCGCGCAAGAAGTTTCTGCTGCCGCTGCGCCGCACCGCACAGGAGATCCGCAGCCAGATGCTCACTTCGGGCTAGGACCGCACACGCTCTCGATCAGTCATTGTTTCCCGTCAGCGCGCCTGCTTAAATCGCGCAGCAGGGCCCGGCCTGGCGTTCGGGGGGCAGTATCCGGGTTTCGGTTGGAGCGATTGCCATGAACAGGATTGTTCTCACGCTGCTTGCGTCCGCCGCGCTCTGCGCTTCACTGCCGCACCGCGCCAATGCTGAACTCGATGTCGCCGCGCTGAAGGGCGCCATCGAGAAATCGGTCGAGGCGGACTATCCAAAACTCGACGCGCTCTACAAGGATATTCACGCCCACCCCGAGATCGCCTTTCAGGAGGAGAAGACCGCAGCCAAGCTCGCTGCCGAAATGCGGGCGTTGGGCTTCGAGGTGACGGAGCACGTCGGCAAGACCGGGCTGGTCGCGATCTACAGGAACGGCGAGGGCCCCACCATCATGGTGCGCACCGAGCTCGATGCGCTGCCGATGGAAGAGAAGACCGGACTTCCCTATGCCAGCCACGACAAGACCACATGGCAGGGACGGGAAACCTTCGTCGCTCACAGCTGCGGCCACGACATCCACATGGCGAGCTGGGTGGGGACGGCCAAGACGCTGGTCGGCCTCAAAGGCCAATGGCACGGCACGCTGATGTTCATCGCCCAGCCGGCTGAAGAGATCGTGTCGGGCGCCAAGGCGATGCTGGCGGACGGTCTGTTCACGAGATTTCCAAAGCCGAATTTCGGCTTCGCCCTGCACGACGGCCCGTTCGCCTACGGAACGGTGCGCTATCGCGTCGGGATCGGCTCATCTGCCGCCGATGGCCTCTACATCAAATTTCATGGTCGCGGCGGACACGGAGCGGTGCCACAGGCGACGATCGATCCCGTGATGATGGCCGCGCGCTTTGTCGTCGATGTTCAGAGCGTGATCAGCCGCGAAAAGGACCCGACCGAATTCGGCGTGGTCAGCATCGGCGCAATTCACGGCGGCACCGCCTCAAACATCATTCCAGATGATGTGGTGCTGCTCGGCACCATTCGCACCTTCAAGCCCGAAGTGCGCGCCAAGATGCTTGCAGGCATCGAGCGGACGGCAAAGGCGGTCGCCGCCATGTCGAATGCGCCGGAGCCTGAGATCAACCTGGCCGAAGGGACTAAAGCCGTGATGAACGATCCGGACGTGGTCGGCACCGCGGAAAAGGTGCTGAAGGCGGCGTTTGGCGACAAGTTCGCAACCTCGCCGCCGGGCACGCCCAGCGAGGATTATTCGGAATTCGTCAGCGCCGGAGTGCCGTCGATGTTCTTCAACATCGGTATCTATGAGCCGGAGCGCGTCGCCGCAGCCCGAGCGGGCAACGGCCCGCCATTACCGAGCAATCACTCGCCGCTGTTCGCGCCAGTGCCGGAGCCCACCATCAAGACCGGTGTCGAGGCCATGACGCTGGCCGTGCTGAGCGCGTTCGATCGGCAGGCGAAGGGAAACTAGCCGTCTGTGGCCGGGCAGGCCCAGAAAATTCGCTGCCGCGCTGCCGAACAATCCGGCCGTGCCAAGACTCGCAGATAGCTTGATCAACTTGTTGGAGAAGTCCCGTGGCAGACCCGGTGCGCGCCCCTTTCTACCACGACGGAATGCGCGAGTTGCAGGACCGCTTCGACGGCCGTCGCGTCGCCGACGGTCTCGAAAAGCATCGCCTGCACTTCGAATTCTGGGACCAGGAGCGCAAGCTGATCGAGGAGACGCGATTCTTTTTCATTGCGACGAGCTATCAGGACAGCGTCGATTGTTCGATGCGATGTGGCGATCCCGGCTTCGTGAAGATCACCGGGCCCGACACGCTTGAATACCCCGAATATGACGGCAACAACATGTACCGCACGCTCGGCAACATTCACCGCAACCCGAACGTCGGGTTGCTGTTTGTACGCCTCGACGGCAAGACGTTTCGCGCGCGCATCCGAGGCAAGGCAACGATCGACGACAGCGCGGAAACGCTTGCCCGCCACCATGGTGCGAAGGTTGTGGTGCGCGTCAAATGCGAGATTTTTCCGAATTGCCCGCGCTACATTCCGGACCTGATGGGCGCGTCAGCGGATGTCCCGGCGAATCCGTTCGTTCCTCGGCCCGGCTACGCGCCGCCCGCACCGGAATGGAAGAGCCGGGATTACCTCAAGGACGTGCTTTCGAAATACGACCCGCATCGGAAAGGTGAGGCATAGCGGGCCCTTCCGCCGTGACGCGAACGGATTGTTTGGCGCCGCGCTTCGAGGGCAGAGGATGTGGCTTCAGGTACCTGAAGCGGATATGGGATCGGCGGCGCAAAATCCGGTCACGGCAGCGGCGCCATATAGGGAATGCTGCCGACCAGCGCGAACACCTGCACCGCATTGCACAGCATGCCGCCCCAATGCAGCTGGCGCAGCCGCCGCACGGCGGTCGGATCACCTGAGTCTCGCGCGTCGGCCTCGGCGTCGAGCCGCCGCAGGAACCATCGGCGCGCCAGCACCGCGAACGCCGCGATCAAGGCGATGCCAAGCGCGGCAGCCGGCCGGCCCGACGCGGCAAAGGCGAGCGTCCCGATCACGCCCGAGACCGTCAGCACCAGGAAGTAGGCATTGAACATCCCGCGCAGCAGGCGGGTGACGGGCGGAATGTCGAGCTTCACGAGCAGGAACGCGGGCGCCGCGAGCAGGAAGTAGCCCATCGGCACCAGCAGGATGATGGTGGAGAACAAGACCGCTTGATCCGGCGTCATGCAGCCGCGCCCTTCTTTGAGGAGGATTTCGGTGCGCAAACCTCAGATAGTATCCGCATGAGATATCCCCGGCACTATTAGGCTTTGGTCGGATGACGATCCCGTCAGGCCAGGCATTGGCAAACGGACGCTCGGCCATTCGACCCTACGTCCCCGGAGCATTCGGCATCCCATTTGCGAATGCAGGGCCTGGGCCGGAGGCATGCCACATCTGTTGGGTGGACCGCCTCTTGCATGCTAGAGAAGACTTACGTCCAACCTCTGAGGCCAGAATTCTCATGCCCATCGTCAACCGCGTCGCCGATCTGCAACCCGATATCCAGGCCTGGCGCCGCAACATCCATGAACACCCCGAACTGCTCTACGACGTGCACCGCACTGCATCATTCGTGGCGGACCGGCTGCGGGAATTCGGCTGCGACGAGGTCGTGACCGGGCTCGGCAAGACCGGTGTGGTCGGGGTCATCAAGGGCAAGAAGGGCGCGGCCAAGGGCGAGGTCAAGGTGATCGGCCTGCGCGCCGACATGGATGCACTGCCGATCCACGAGGAAACCAACCTGCCTTACGCCTCGAAGACGCCGGGCAAGATGCACGCCTGCGGCCATGACGGCCACACCGCGATGCTGCTCGGCGCGGCGCGCTACCTCGCCGAGACGCGCAATTTCGCCGGCGATGCGGTCGTGATCTTCCAGCCGGCCGAGGAGGGTGGCGCTGGGGCTGCCGCCATGATCAAGGACGGCCTGATGGACCGCTTCGGCGTCCAGCAGGTTTATGGCATGCACAATGGTCCTGGGATTCCGATCGGCTCGTTCGCGATCCGCTCCGGCCCGATCATGGCGTCCACCGACGAGGTCAATATCAACATCGAAGGGCTCGGCGGCCACGCCGCGCGGCCGCATAAATGCATCGATTCGGTGATGGTCGGCGCGCAACTGATCACCGCGCTGCAGTCGATCGTGTCGCGCAGCGTCGATCCGCTCGATTCCGCCGTGATCTCGATCTGCGAATTCCACGCCGGCAATGCCCGTAACGTGATTCCGCAGACCGCGGTCCTGCGCGGCACCGTCCGCACCCTGACCCCGGAGGTCCGGCAACTGATCGAGAAGCGCATCGGCGAAGTGGTCAAGGGCGTGGCCCAACTGACCGGCGCGCGGATCGATCTCGACTACAAGCGCGGCTATCCCGTCACCGTCAACCACGCCTCGCAGACCGAATTCGCGACCCGCATCGCCAAGGAAGTCGCCGGCGACGGCAACGTGCATGCGATGCCGCCGCTGATGGGCGGCGAGGATTTTTCGTACATGCTGGAAGCGCGGCCCGGCGCCTTCATCTTCTGCGGCAACGGCGACAGCGCCGGCCTGCATCACCCCGCCTACAATTTCAACGACGAGGCGATCGTGTTCGGGACGTCGTACTTCGTGAAGATCGTGGAGGACGCGCTGGCGGCGTAAGGCTCGCTGTCTGCGGCGCGCTGTCAACCGTCATGGCGAGGGGCGAAGCGACGAAGCAATCCATGGCTCAGCGAATCGGGCGATGGATTGCTTCGCGTCGCTCGCAATGACGAAATAGACTACTTCACGCATCCCATCGCACCGGCAGCGTCACCGGTCCGCGGAACACCCAGCCGCGGACGACAGGCGGCGCCGCCGCGCGGAGGCGCAAATTGCGCAAGCGCGCGAACAGCATCGGCACCACGATCTTGCCGACCGTGAGCCGCGACACCCAGGTGCCGGCGCAGAAATGCGGTCCGGCGCCGAACGCCAGATGCGATTGCTTCGGCCGCGTCACGTCGAATCGATCGGGCTCGGCGAAGCGATTGCCGTCGCGGTTGGCCGCGCCGACGCAGAGCCCGATCTGAAGGCCCTCGGGCAGCGCGATGCCGGAAAGATCGACATCGCGGGTGACGCGCCGCGGATACATGCCGATCGGCGAGATCCAGCGCACCGCTTCCTCGAGCGCGGCGGGCCATAGCTCCGGCTTCGCCAACACGCTGTCCTTCTGCGCCGGGTCTTGCAGCAGACCGAGCACGAGGGTCAGGATCGCATCGCGCGGCTCATTCAGTCCGCCGCCGATGATCACCTTGATGTTGGCGCGGATGTCCTCGATCGGCATCGGCGGATCGGCATTGACCATCGAGGACAGGATCGAGGGGGTGGGGTGGCGGCGGTGGTCGTCGAGCACCGCGTCGATCGCGGCGTCGACATCAGCGCTGGCCTGCATCGCCTTGCGCTCGATTTCGGAATCGGCGGCGTAATTGCCGGCGCCGTCGATCAGCGCCTGCGACCAGTCGGCCAGCGTCTGCCACGGCATCGCGCGAAAGCCGATCATCGCCATCAGGCTGAGCGAGGCCATTGGCGCGGCGAGCGCGCAGAACAGATCAGCTTCACCAGCCGCCGAGAGATCATCGATCAGCGCTTGCGCGATCGCGGTGAATTTCGGCGCCCAATACTCCTTGATCGTGGCCGGGCGGAACGAGGGCTCGATCGTCTTGCGGCCGATCGCGTGCTCGGTGCCGTCCTTGCGCATGAAGGTCGGCCCCATCACCTTGTTGACCAGCGAAGTCGGATTGTCGGCCGAGTAGGTCGCCGGATCGCGCTCGATCCGCGTGATGTCGTCGAAGCGCGTCACCAGCGTCAGCTTGGCGGCCTCGACGAACACCGCCGGCGCCAGCTCGCGCAGGCGGCTGAAGATCGGATAGGGGTCGTCGAGCAGATCCTGATACGCGATGTCAGTGACGACAGGCACGGTGCTGGTCATTGGTCCTCCCGGGGCGCTTTTTGCAAAACCTAGCGCCGGGGGGCGCAATCGTTCAATTCGATGAGATCGATATAGACCATCGAAATATTGCATGACCTTGTGGTAGGCTGGCCGCCGGCAAGGCGGGAGGTGCAACCTGGTGGCCAATTCCTCGATCGATCCGATCGACATCGGGACCTTGCGGACGCTGGTGCTGGTCTACGATTTGCAGTCGTTCTCGGCGGCCGCCAGGCGGCTCGACGTCAACCAGTCCACCATCAGCTACGCGGTCGAGCGGCTGCGCGGTGCGCTCGGCGATCCGCTGTTCGTCCGCAACGGCAATGGCGTGACGGCGACCGAACGCTGCGCGGCGCTGGTCGCCTGGGCGCGGGACATGATCGGCGAGATCGACGGGCTCGCCTCACCGGTCGAATTCGATCCGGCGACGGCGCAGGGCAGCGTGACGATCTCCTGCAACTATCATGAACGGCAGACCCTGATGCCGCAGTTCAGTGCGCGGCTGCGTGCCGGCGCACCAGGAGTCCGTCTCGTCTTGCTCGACGCCGCGGGCCATGGCGACGTCCATCTCAAGCAGAACCAGTGCGACATCGTGCTCGGTCCGGTCGGGGTCGTCGGCGAAAGCTTCTTTCGGCGCCATGTCCTCACCGATCACTATGTCTGCGTGATGGACTCGGCCAATCCGCTGGCGCGCGGCAGGATCGGATTGTCGGCCTATGCGAAGGCCGAGCATGTCTTCATCACCCACAGCGGCGAGTGGCAGCCGCTCTATCTCGAGGCGCTCAAGGCGCGGGAGATCGAGATCGAGCCGGCGGTCAGCCTGCCGAACCACGACAGTCTGGAGCGCATTGTCGCCGGCACGAGGCTGATTGCGACCATCCCGCATCATCTGGCGCGGGCGATGCGCGGCGGCCTGCACGTCGCGGCGCTGCCGTTCCGTGTGCCGATCTCGATCGACATGTACTGGAGCGCCCGGACGGCCAAATCCGGCCTGCACAAATGGGCGCGCGGGCTGCTGGCCGAGATCGCGAAAGTGTACGCCTGACACTCCGTTAAAAGAAAAGGCCCGCACGTGAGGTGCGGGCCTTTATCCGGCGCGTTGCCGCGCCGAAAGCATGCGGCATCAGAACACGTGGTAGAACACGTAGTACAGACAGCCCGAGATGATCATCGCGGCCGGCAGGGTCAGCACCCAGGCCATCGCGATGTTGCGGATCGTCGACCATTGCAGGCCGGAGCCGTTGGCGGCCATGGTGCCTGCGATGCCTGACGACAGCACATGCGTGGTCGAAACCGGCAGGCCGTAGCCGTCGGCCGCCGCGATCGTCGCGGCCGCCGTGATCTCGGCGCAGGCGCCCTGCGCGTAGGTCAGGTGGGTCTTGCCGATCTTCTCGCCGACCGTGACGACGATCCGCTTCCAGCCGACCATGGTGCCGAGGCCGAGCGCGATGGCGACGGCGAACTTCACCCAGCTCGGGATGAACTTGGTCGCGCCGTCGAGCGAGCCCTTATACTCGGTCAGCGTGGCGACGTCGGCCGCAGTCAGTTCGGCCTCCTTGTCTTTCATCAGGAAGCGGATCGCCTCGGACGCCAGGTACATGTCGTTACGGGTGTTGCCGACCGCGTCAGCCGGGAACTTGGCCAGCGAACCATACTGGGCAACCTGCTGGCCGATGTCGCGCACCAGCACCGCGAGCGACGGATAGGTGCCTTCGTTGATCTGGTGCTGCGCGACATAGTTGGTCACGGCCGGGCGCGGATTGCCGATCACGTTGTAGCCGGCGGCCTTGCCTTCGATGACCTTGCTGGCCGCGATCGAGTGCGCGGCGAACTGCTCGATCTGGTTCGCGGGCAGCGCGCGGTTCAGCGCATAGGCGGTCGGCACGGTGCCGATCAGGATCAGCATGATCAGGCCCATGCCCTTCTGACCGTCGTTCGAGCCGTGGAAGAAGCTGACCAGCGTGCAGGTCAGGATCAGGATGCCCCGGATCCACCACGGCGGCGGCTGGTTGCCGACCGGCTCGCCGAACAGCGCCGGCGTCGCACGCGCCA
The DNA here is from genome assembly GCF_002532045.1 of Bradyrhizobium sp. C9. GTDB lineage: Bacteria > Pseudomonadota > Alphaproteobacteria > Rhizobiales > Xanthobacteraceae > Bradyrhizobium. The sequence continues at coordinate 800,452 of NZ_NWTG01000001.1, forward strand.
GCACGGCCTTGAGGATGTAGAGCAGACCGGCGGCGAGCACGAAGCCGAACAGCGGCGACAACAGCAGCGCCTTGGCGATATTGCCCGCCTGCGACCAGTCCACGCCCGAGGTGCCGTCGCGGCCGCGCAGCAGCGCGTTGGTGATGCCGACGCCCATGATCGAGCCGATCAGGGTGTGCGAGCTCGAGGCCGGCAGGCCGAGCCACCAGGTGCCGAGATTCCAGATGATCGCGGCGATCAGGAGCGCGAACACCATTGCGAAGCCGGCGCTGGAGCCGACCTGCAGGATCAGTTCGACCGGCAGCAGCGACACGATGCCGAACGCGACGGCGCCGCTCGAGAGCAGCACGCCGATCAGGTTGAACATGCCCGACCAGACCACGGCGACATGCGCCGGCAGCGAGCGGGTGTAGATCACGGTCGCGACCGCGTTGGCGGTGTCGTGGAAACCGTTGACGAATTCGAAGCCGAGCGCGATCAGCAGCGCGACGAACAGCAGGATATAAGGCAGAAACGACGTGATGCGGGTGCCGGTGGCGTCGACGTCTGCATAGATGCTGTAGGCAACAAACAGCAGCGCGGCCGCGACCACGCCCAAATAGATAACGCCGGTCAGAGGATGAAAGCCCTTGTCGAGGTCCGGACCCTTTTTCAGGGCGGGCTCGATCGAGCCGGGTAACGCCATATCGCTCATGGTAAACTCCTGTCCCAATGCCTCCGATTTTGATCGATGCATATGACAGGCAATTGAAATCCGCCCTGTGAAATGAGGTGGCCATCCATGACGGTGGACATCGCGCCGAATTGTTGTGCAACACATTGAAGGTCCACGAGCCTTCTCGGCCTGGTGGCAATCTTCAGCAACAGGCGATCCCGATCACGCAGTGATCGTGACTGAAGTCACCGTTCGGGTTTCGCGGAGCGAGACATGTGAAAGGCGAGGACGCCGGCGGCGAGAGGTCGGGCCCGCGAGGCCAGGTCACCGGCAATCCACCTCACCAGGAATCCCGGTGACACAGGAATTTAGATAACCAGAAATCCAGCGTGTGCTGCGGACGAGTGAGGAGGCGAGGATCGTGAGGAGGGAGGATTGCGAGACGAGGTGGCGCGCCGCACGATTGGGGCTAGCAAACCGCGCAGCGCGCCCGCCTCAGGGTACGCCATGGCGTGAACATGACGCCCGATACCTGCGGAACACGTCACCGTACCACGGATCAATTAAAGGTTGTAGGTTTTTGTCCGCGCCCACAAGCAATTTCACGTTGAAGTGTGGTTCCCAGGTTCCGCCGGTTTGGCGCAACTCAGGCCGCGCGGGCCGAATTGCGCAGCTGATCTGCGGCAATTTTCAGGTCGTCGATAAAACGCTGATATTCCAGCGCTTTGGCTTTCTCGTCGGGCAGCCTCAACAGGTAGGACGGGTGCACGGTGACGAGCACCTTGGTTCCGTCGTGATCGATCAGGCGGCCGCGGTTCTTGTTGATCGGGGTGATCTTGCCGAGCACGCTCTGCGCTGCGGTGGCGCCGAGCGCCACCACGAGTTCCGGCCTGATGGCGGCGAGCTCGCGCGCGTACCACTGACGGCAGGCGCGGATCTCCGGCGTGCCCGGCTTCTGGTGCAGCCGGATCTTGCCGCGCGGCACGAATTTGAAGTGCTTCACCGCGTTGGTGATGTAGACCGTGGCGCGCGCGATGCCGGCGTCCTCAAGCGCGCGATCGAGCATCTGTCCGGCCGGTCCGACAAAGGGATGGCCTGTGAGATCTTCCTTGTCGCCGGGCTGCTCGCCGACCAGCATCAGCGTCGCGCCTTGTGGTCCTTCGCCGAACACGGTCTGGGTGGCGTCCTTCCATAGCGGGCAGGCGCGGCAGTCGGCGGCCTCGTCGCGCAAGGCAGCGATCGTGTCGCGAGCTTGCATGTCGTGAGTTTGCTTGCGGGCCATCGGCTCATCCTGCGGCTTCCGCGGCTCGGTCATCTTGCGTGCGATGAAGGGGCCGCTGGTCATGCGCATGGCGTCTTCGATCAGCGGCTTAATGATCGAGTCCTCGGGCAGGTTCCTCCAATAGGCTTGCGGCATCTCCATCACTTTCAGCCGCGCGGGATTGAAGAGGCCGTTGTCATGACGCCGCCAGACCTCCTCGAGCCGATCCTCGCTCGGCACCTCGGATCTGGCAATGCCCGGCGAGATCGAGATCGCGTGCCCGTCCCAATGCGCGCAGACGTCGGGGGTCAGGATCGACCACGGCATGTCGGCAAAGCGGCCAGCGAAGAAAGGTGCGGCGAACTCGACGATGCGATGCTCAGGCTCGAACCAGGCGACGTAATGCGCCGTCCGTTCGCGGCCGATCTCGCGGAAGCGGAGCTGCGCGTGCATCCTGTCGATATCGCCATAGACCGCGCGCGCCATCGCGTGGACCTCGGCGACGTCGGGATCACCAGTCGCGCTGAGCAGATCGTGATGGCCGCGCAGCCGCCACAGCAGGCGATAGAGCAGGGCGAAGCGCGTGTCATTGCGATGCAGGATCGCGGTCTTCGCGAGCTCGACGAATATGGCTGTCACGTTGAACCGCGCCTGCGGCACGTCGGGCAAGTCATTCACGCAGGATGCGGGCGGCAGTTCGTCGTCGCGGCGGACGGTCCATGTGACCTCGGCAGGCTTCACGTCATTGATCGCCAATCGCCGCGCAGCCTTGCGCCAGCCCTCGAAATCGGTGTCGTTGTCGAGCACGATGATACGCATGCGATTGCTCCGTTTCCGTCACGCCGCCATTTTCGGGGCCGGCGCGCCTGACTTGCGGAAGATCAGGGTCCATCCGGTTCGGTGGTTGCTGAATCCCTTTGATTCCACTCATGAATCGACGACCTCACCAATCCGATTGACTCCGCGGGCCCTGTTAGCTTTATATTAGAACATATCATGAACAAATGAGCCAGTCCCTGGTTCTCTGTTCTGGTCAGTGACGGCCTCAAATTTTGGTTGGGAAGGAGCGGCGCATATGAACGGCGCACGCACGGGTACGCTTGCGTCTCTGCGCGGCAGCATCGCGCGCATCGAGGCGCCATCGGAGGCGGCGATGCCGAACCGCATCGCGCTTGGACACACCAGCGCGGACGCGATGCTGCGCGGCGGGCTTGCACCGGCCGCGCTGCACGAGGTGTTCGCGGCCGGCCATCAAGGCGGCGCGGCGACCGGCTTCATCGCGGGGCTCGCCGGACGGATATCAGCGCGCAAGCCGCTGGTCTGGGTGCGGCAGGATTTTTCCGATCGCGAAAACGGTGCGCTGTCGATGTGCGGGCTTGCCGAGCTCGGCCTCGATCCGCGCCTCTTGGTCACCGTGCGTGCCGCCGATGTCGACAGCGGCCTGCGCACCGCGGCCGACGCGCTCGCCTGCGATGCGCTCGGCGCTGTCGTGCTCGAGATCTGGGGCCATGCGCGCCAGCTCGATCTCGTCGCCAGCCGCAAATTGACCTTGGCCGCGCAAGCCTCCGGCGTCACCGCGCTGCTGCTGCGGATCGCGGCGACTCCGATCCCCTCGACCGCGGAGACGCGCTGGATCGTGCGCGCGGCGCATTCGCCGCCGGGCAATGCGGCCAGCGGCTGGGGCGCGCCGCGCTTCGAGGCCGAACTCGTGCGCAATCGTCATGGCCCGGTCGGGCGATGGATCATGGAATGGAAGTGTCATGAGTGCCAATTCAGTGAACCGTCGGCGTATCCTCAGCCTGTGGCTGCCGCGCCTGCCCATCGACCGCATCAAGCGCAAGCTCGCGCAGGACATCGCCTCGCAAGCTGATGCGCATGCCGTTGTGCCAACCGACACACGGGCGGTGGTCGGGCTCCCTCTCCCGCTTGCGGGGTCCGAGGCGAGCGAAGCTCGCTCTCGAGGTTGGGGTGGGGGTCTCGCCACGAGTCCCGCTGAGGAGAGAGCCCCCACCCGGATCGCATCTCGCGATGCGATCCGGCCTAAGAGCGAGCTTCGCTCGTCTCGGCCCCCGCAAGCGGGAGAAGCGAAGAAAGAGCTCTCACGAGAACTCCCCAGCGTCGTGGTCGCAAAAGACCACAACGCGATCCTGCTGCATGCCGTCGACGAGGCGGCGGTGCGGGCCGGGTTGTCGATCGGGCTGCCGCTCGCCAATGCGCGGGCGATCTGCCCGGAGCTGACGGTCTACGACGCCGACCCCGCGGCCGACCTGAAGACGCTGAACGACATCGCCGACTGGTGCGACCGCTTCACGCCGCTGGTCGCGCTCGATCCGCCTTACGGCCTGTTCCTCGACATCACCGGCTGCGCGCATCTGTTCGGCGGCGAGCGCGCGCTGCTGCAGATCGTCATCAATGCGCTGAGCCGGCGCGGCTTCGCCGTCAGTGCGGCGATTGCGGGCACCTCGATCGCGGCGCGCACGCTGACGCGCACTGCCTCGGGGCAGATCATCGCCGATGGCGCGGAAGCGGAGGCGGTCGGCCCGCTGCCGGTGTCGGCGCTCGGCGCCGATCCTGCCGTCACCACCGGCCTGCGCCGCGCCGGGTTGAAGACCGTCGGCGATGTCGCCTCGCGCGCGCCGCATGAGATCTCGGCGCGGTTCGGCTCGGCCTTCACCACCTTGCTCGGCCACGCGCTCGGGCAGGGCGATGCCCCGATCAGCCCGCGCAAGCCGCTGCCCGATTACATCGTCGAGAAGCGTTTCCCCGAGCCGATCGCGACCGACACCGTGATCGCTCTGACGCTCTCGAGCCTCGCCAAGACGCTGGTTGCGGCGATGGACAAGCAGGGCAAAGGCGCGCGGCAGCTGGAAGCGAGCTTCTTCCGCACCGACGGCGCGGTGCGCGCGATCATGGTCGAGACCGGGCGGCCGGTGACGCGGCCGGAGATGATCGACCGCCTGTTCCGCGAGCGGCTCGATGCGCTCAATGATCCGCTCGATCCCGGCTTCGGCTTCGATCTCATCCGCCTCGCCGCCGGGCGTACCGAGATCGTGGTGCAGCAGCAGCGCGACCTCGACAGCACAGTGCACGACAATGACGAGATATCGGCGCTGATCGACCGCATTGCCGCCCGCATCGGGGGCAAACGCGTCGTCGTGCATCTGCCGCTCGAGAGCCACATCCCCGAACGATCAGCGCTCGCGCTGCCGGCGCAGTATCATCTGACTGCTGCCAGCGCCGCTGCCTGGCCGGAGCGCGTCGCCGGCGAGCCACCGCTGCGGCCCTTGCGGCTGTTCGAGCGGCCCGAGCCGATCAAGGTGCCGTTCGCGAGTGTGCCCGACGGTCCGCCGCACCAGTTCACCTGGCGGCGCGCCTTGCACGCGGTGGTGCGGGTCGAGGGCCCCGAGCGCATCGCGATGGAATGGTGGAAGCAGGACGGCGCCGCACTGACGCGCGACTACTTCCGCGTCGAGGACGCCGAGGGCCAGCGCTTCTGGATCTTTCGCGACGGCCTCTACGAGAGCGAGCTGCGCGACGAGGAGGGCCGGCCGCTCCCGGCCAACTGGTATGTGCACGGGCTGTTCGCATGACGACACCCAGGCCAACATATGCCGAGATCGGCATCACCAGCAATTTCTCCTTCCTGCGCGGCGGCTCCGATCCGCGCGCCTATGTGCATCAGGCGAGCGAACTCGGGATTCCCGTGATCGGGCTTGCCGATCACAACACGCTGGCCGGCGTGGTGCGCGCCTGGAAGGAACTCGACAGCGACAAGGTCGCCCATCCGCCAAAACTACTGATCGGCGCCCGCATCGTCTTCATCGACGGCACGCCCGACATCCTGGTCTATCCGCGCGACCGTGCCGCTTATGGCCGGTTGTGCCAGCTGCTCACCCGCGGCAAGCGCGGCGGCGGCATCGAGCGGATTGAGAAGGGCGACTGCCGTCTTAGCTTGTCCGATCTCGTCGATTTCGCCGAAGGCCAGCTGCTGGTGCTGGCGCTGCCGCATCGTTTCGAAGCGGAGAAAGCGTTCGATCTGCTCGCGCAACTGAAAGCCAGCGCCGCCGACGGCGTCTGGCTTGCCGCAAGCCTGCTCTATCGCGGCGACGACAGGCGCCGCCTGGCGCGGTTGCATGGCCTCGCCGCTGACGCCGGTGTGCCGCTGCTCGCCACCAACGAGGTGCTCTATCACCATCCCGCGCGCCGCCCGTTGCAGGACGTGCTGACCTGCATCCGCGAAAAGACCACGATCGAGGCTGTCGGCCGCAGGCTCGAGGCCAATGCCGAGCGGCATCTCAAGCCGGCGCATGAGATGGCGAGGCTGTTCCGCGATCTGCCGGATGCGATCGCGGAGACCATGCGCTTCGCCGAACGCATCTCGTTCTCGCTCGATCAGCTCAAATACCAGTATCCGGATGAACCGGTGCCGCCGGGCAAGACCGCGCAGCAGCATCTGGAGGATTTGACCTGGGCCGGCGTCGACAAATATTTCGGCGGCGAGATCGACGAAAAACTTCGCGCCACCCTGAACAAGGAACTCGCGCTGATCGCCGAGCTGAAATACGCGCATTACTTCCTCACCGTGCACGACATCGTCCATTATGCGCGCAGCCAGAACATCCTGTGCCAGGGCCGGGGCTCGGCGGCCAATTCCGCGGTCTGCTACGTGCTCGGCGTCACCTCGGTCGATCCGACCAAGGTCGATCTGTTGTTCGAGCGCTTCATCTCCAAGGAGCGGCTGGAGCCGCCCGACATCGACGTCGATTTCGAGCATTCGCGGCGCGAGGAGGTGATGCAATATGTCTATCGCCGCTACGGCCGGCACCGCGCGGCGATCATTGCCACCATCATCCATTATCGCCCGCGCAGCGCGATCCGCGATGTCGGCAAGGCGCTCGGGCTGACCGAGGACGTCACCGCGGCGCTCGCCGATACCGTGTGGGGCAGCTGGGGCAAGGGCCTCAACGACATGCAGGTGCGACAGGCCGGGCTCGATCCCAAAAATGCGATGATCAACCTCGCGGTCGAACTCGCCACCGAGCTGATCGAGTTTCCGCGCCATCTCTCGCAGCATGTCGGCGGCTATGTGCTGACCCAGGACCGGCTCGATACCTATGTGCCGATCGGCAATGCCGCGATGGACGACCGCACCTTCATCGAATGGGACAAGGACGATGTCGACGCGCTGAGCATGATGAAGGTCGACGTGCTGGCGCTGGGCATGCTGACCTGCATCCGCAAATGCTTCGACCTGATCGATGACCACAAAGGCAAGCGCTGGGAGCTCGCCTCGGTCCCGCAGGACGAAAAGGAAGTCTACGACATGCTGTGCCGCGGCGAGTCGCTCGGCGTGTTCCAGGTCGAGAGCCGCGCCCAGATGAACATGCTGCCGCGCTTGAAGCCACGCACCTTCTACGACCTCGTCATCGAGGTCGCGATCGTCCGCCCCGGCCCGATCCAGGGCGACATGGTGCATCCCTATCTCAGGCGCCGGAACGGCCAGGAAAAGGTCAGCTATCCATCGCCGGCGCCGGACCAGGGCGACAAGGACGAGCTCTACAACGTGCTGCACAAGACGCTCGGCGTGCCGCTGTTTCAGGAGCAGGCGATGCGGATCGCGATCGAGGCGGCGCATTTCACCTCGGAGGAGGCCAACGGCCTGCGCCGTTCGATGGCGACCTTCCGCAACGTCGGCACCATCGGCAGCTATGAAGAGAAGCTGGTCGGCAACATGGTGGCGCGCGGCTACGATCCGGATTTCGCCCGCAGCTGCTTCGACCAGATCAAGGGTTTTGGCAGTTACGGCTTCCCGGAAAGCCATGCCGCGAGCTTTGCCCAGCTCGTCTACATCTCCTCATGGCTGAAGCACCATCATCCCGACGCGTTCTGCTGCGGCCTGCTCAACTCGCAGCCGATGGGCTTCTATGCCCCTGCGCAGATCGTCGGCGACGCCCGCAACAACGGCGTCACGGTGCGCGAGGTCGATGTCTCCTTCAGCTTTGCGCAGAACACGCTGGAGGAGAAGGTCGGCGATCATTGCGCGGTGCGGCTCGGCTTCCGCCAGATCGACGGCTTTCACTGGCTGGATGAGGACGAGGAGCGGCTGAAAGCTCTCCAGTCGTCATTCCGGAGCGCGCCTTTTGGCGCGAGCCCGGAATCCATAACCACCAACGTGAGTATGGATTCCGGGCTCTCGCTTCGCGAGCCCCGGAATGACGGAGTGGACTGGGCCGACCGCATCGTCGCCGCGCGCAACCGCAGGCCCTTCACCTCGCTGGAAGACTTCGCCCGCGACACCGCTCTCCCCAAGCGTGCGCTGATCCTGCTCGCCGACGCCGATGCGTTCCGCTCGCTCGGGCTCGATCGCCGCGAAGCGCTATGGGCGGTGCGGCGGCTGCCTGACGATGTGCCGCTGCCGCTGTTCGAGGCCGCCATCGCGCGCGAGCAGCCGGATGAGGGCGCAAAACCGTTGCCGGAAATGCCGCGCCCCGAACAAGTGGTCGCCGACTATCAGACCATCCGCCTGTCGCTGAAGGGCCATCCGATGGAATTCTTGCGCGAGATGTTCACCAGAGAGCGCGTCGTCGCCTGCCATACCATCAACCGCAGCAACGACCGCCGCCGCGTCAGTTGCGCCGGCGTCGTGCTGGTGCGGCAGCGGCCGGGCAGCGCCAAGGGCGTCGTGTTCATGACGCTGGAGGACGAGACCGGCATCGCCAACATCGTGGTGTGGCCGAAGGTGATGGAGCAGTATCGGAAAGAAGTGATGGGTGCGCGCCTGATCCTGGTCGAAGGTTATATCCAGAGCAGCCCCGAGGGCGTGACGCATCTGGTGGCGCAGCGCATGACCGACCGCTCCCACGATCTGATCGGCCTCGCCAACGAATCCCCTCTCGGCAAGCACCCCGTGCCGGCGGGCCCGGCGCTGATCGAGCCACTCAACGACATCAGCCGCGATCACGGCGACAACTCGCCGCAAAGGATCCGCCACCCCCGCAACGTCCGCATCCTGCCGCCGTCACGGGATTTTCATTAGTCGTCGCGCGATGACGGCGGCTGTTGAGCCGGCTATCTCCCCAACGTCGTCCTGGCCTAGTGCGCAATTGCGCACGGGAGCCAGGACCCATAACCACCGAACTTTGTTGTCGCAGGGATTGTGGCCCCGGCGTCGTGCAGCACTTGGCAGTTGGGGTAATGGGTCCTGGCTTTCGCCAGGACGACGGCGAAGTGTTCCCTCTAAAAATTCACCCGGTTCGAGATCGCGCCGTCGACGACGAGGTTCGAGCCGGTCGTGAACGAGGAGGCCGGGCTCGCCAGGAACACCGCGGCGTTGGCGATCTCCTGCGGCGTTGCCATGCGGCCGGTCGGGTTGCGGGCCAGCGCGTCCTGATAGATCTTCGGCGTGTTCTGCTCGACCATGTTCCAGACGCCGCCCTTGAAATATACGGTGCCCGGCGACACCACGTTGACGCGGATTTTCTTCGCCGCGTATTGCCGCGCCAGTCCCTTCGCCATGTGCACCAGCGCCGCCTTGATCGGGCCGTAGGAGCCGGCGCGATCCGCCTGCGCTGCCGAGATCGACGAGATGATGATGAAGGCTGCGTCGCCAGTCGTCTCGCCGCTCGCCTCCAGGAACGGGCGCGCTGCCTCGAACGCGTTCACCGCGCCGAGCACGTCGAGCCGGAAATTCTGCTCCCACGACGCCGGATCGCCGCCTTGCGCCATCGCGCCCGCATTGGAGAACATCATGTCGATGCTGCCCAATTCGGTTGCGACACCGCTTATCCACGATGTCAGCGCCGCGGCGTCGGTGATGTCGACGGCCGCGCCGGTGACGCGCACGCCGGCAGCCTTCAGTTCGGCAACGCTGGAAGCAACCTGCTCGGCATTGCGCGCACAGACCGCGACGCCGACGCCTTCGCCCGCCAGCGTCGCCGCAATGGCCCGCCCGATGCCGCGCGTGCCGCCGAGCACGATGGCGTTTCGTCCCTTCAAACCCAGATCCATTCGGATGTCCTTTCTGATGCGCGCGGACTGTAGCGACCCTCGCAGCATTGCGCGACCTCGATATTCCCTCGCGTCACGCGATTTTCATTGTAGCCAAGCGAATATCGCGGTGCACCCAATCCGATCTCGCCTTGTGCGCCGCGGATCAATTGCTATCGTCCCGCCGCCCGGTAATCGCATTGGGGCGTCTGAAAACAACAATCAAACTGGGAGACAATGACATGCGTTATTTCACTGCGCTCATCGGCGCGGCATGGGTCGTGCTCGCTACCGCCACCGGCGCGTTGGCCCAGGTACCGCCCAATCCCGACAATCCGAACGACGTGGTCGCCGATGCCTTGACGCCGCCGCCCTACGGCGAACCGATCAATTTGGAGACCGCCAAGAAGGTCGCCGCCGCAGCCGTTGCCGAGACGCAAAAGCGAAACTGGAACGCGTTCTGCATCGCGATCGTCAATCCGAGCGGCGATCTCGTCTATTTCGAGAGGCAGGACAATTGCCAGTATGCCTCGGTCGGGGTCTCCCAGCACAAGGCGCGCACCGCAACCCGCTATCGCCGCCCCACGCTGGTGTTCGAAACCCTGATGGGCAAGGGACCCTACTTCTCTTATCTCGCAACCCTCGACGACGTCGTCGCCTCGCGTGGCGGCAATCTGCTGATGGTCAACGGCAAGATCGTCGGCGCGATCGGTGTCAGCGGGGGCTCCGGCGCGCAGGACAACGTGATCTCGCTCGCGGGCCAGGCCGCGTTGAAGTGAGCTAGTCGCGTGACGCTTCTGCCGGAGTTTCAGTCCGGCAGAAGTCCTTCACGAGGATTGTAGGATGGGTAGAGCGCAGCGAAACCCATCAATTCCCTTCCGCTGCGCCAATGATGGATCTCGTTTCGCTCTATCCATCCTGCGCAGCATCAATCTTTTGTTCGGATTTTCAGCATTTAACTTGACGCCGCACCCAACTCAGATGTTCAATGCGCCCGTCTCACCCGGCACGAGGGGCGCTTCGCGGTCGTCACGAACGCGGGTCGAGATGCGGTGGACGCGGAATGCGCAACTGACGAGTACGCATGAAGCGGACGGTGAAGTCGTGTGGTCCTGACGCCCTAACGGCAGGTGTCCTCTCGCAAGACGCGCAAAAGCGTTTTGCGAAGGCGGTGACAAGCAAGCCCAGTCTCGCCGGGGAGAGCACGAAATAAGCCGTAAGCCATCGCGCAGGGAAAGCCGGATTGCTCCGGTTACACCTGTGGTCCTACCCCCGAGCTTTTCTACCTTTTGCTCGGGGCCCATGGGTGCGATCGGCACCCGGCTTTCCCTGCGCCCTCTGTTTAAGAGCGGCGAAACCAAGATCAAGGCTCGGGCAATTCATGTCGCGAGAATGCTGACGTATGACTCACAGGCCGCGCCAGACAGACACTTCCTGTCGTCCCGGCCTGGTGCGCAATTGCGCACCAGGTCGGGACGACGATGGGAGATGGTCTCGCGCGCAGTACTCCTCGTCGCCAGTCCCAGCGATTGTTCAATCCTTGCGCGACTGCATACTATTCCACCGCGGCCCCGACCGGCGGTCCGCCCGGTGGGCGGTGCAGGAAGGTGATCGACGCATAGGCGCCGACCCAGGAGCCGGCTGCCGCGAAGGCGACGTAGAGCCAGTTCTCGGTGTAGCTGATCACCGCATAGGAGGAGAGCACGTACCAGACGCTGCTCCAGGTCGCAGCCGGCACGCGCTTGCGCGCGACGACTGCCGAGGTGAACATGACGTAGACCGCGTCGGTCGCCGCGGTCGCGAGGAAGACGCCGCCGGCGGTGAGGGGATCGATGGCAGCCATTGCAACTCCTGTTCGGGTCGGGCAGAGCTAGGGCATGATCCGGAAAAGTGTGAAACGGTTTTCCGATAAGATCATGCCCAAACAAGGCATGATCCGGAAAAGTGTGAAACGGTTTTCCGGTGAGATGATGCCAAATACGGGGTGAGATCGGGCATTGCCATTTTGTCATCATGCTCGGGCATAGAATAATCGCAAACAGGAATACGCATGCAGGACATCCGTGAAATCCTTTCCGATGTCTGGACTGGCGCCGGTGGCGCGCCGTCCGCGCTCGATACGGTCGCGCTGACCGGCAACGAGCCGCAATTGCCGTCGTCGTTTCGGGTCGCAGCCGCGGCGCAGGTGCCGATCGCAGCGGCGGGCCTTGCGGCGGCCGAGATCTGGAAAGCCCGCAGCGGCGAGCGACAGCACGTCGCGGTCGACATGCGCCATGCCGTCGTCGAATGCCGCAGCGAGCGTTATCTGCGGGTCGACGACAAGCCGCCGCCGCCGGCCTGGGACAAGATCGCCGGCGTCTACCGTGTCCGTGACAACCGCTTCGTCCGCCTGCACACCAATTTCCCGCACCACCGCGACGCCGTCTGCAAGGTGCTCGGCTGCAACGCCGAGCGCGAGGAGGTCCAGGCCGCGCTGCTGCAATGGGACGGTGAGACGTTCGAGACCGCGGCCTATGCGGCCGGCGGTGTCGTCGCCTTGATGCGCTCATATGACGAGTGGTCGGCGACGCCGCATGCAGGCGAACTTGCAAGGCTGCCGCTGATCTCGATCGAGAAGGTCGGCGAGGCCGCGCCAAAGTCGTGGCCCGCGGGAAAGCGGCCGCTTGCCGGCATCCGGGTGCTCGACCTGTCGCGCGTGATCGCCGGTCCCGTCGCCGGCCGCACGCTCGCCGCGCATGGTGCCGACGTGCTGCTGATCTCCGGTCCTGATCTGCCGGCGATTCTCTGGCTCACCATCGACACCGGCCGCGGCAAGCTGACGAGCTTTCTCGAGCTGCGCAGCGAGGAGGGGCGGGCCGTGATGCGCGGCCTCGTCGCGCAGGCCGATATTCTCTCGCAGGGCTATCGTCCACAGGCGATTGCGCGGCTCGGCTTCTCGCCGGAGGAAGCGGCCCGCATCAATCCCGGGATCGTCTATGTGACACTCTCGGCCTATGGCCACGCCGGTCCGTGGGCGGAGCGCCGCGGCTTCGACTCGCTGGTGCAGACCACGACCGGCTTCAATCACGCCGAGGGGCAGGCCGCCGGCGTCGATGGACCGAAGGAACTGCCGGCCCAGATGCTCGACCACGCCACCGGATACTTCATGGCGTTCGGCGCCATGATGGCGAGGGCCCGCCAGGCGCGCGAGGGCGGCAGCTGGCATGTCCGGGTATCGCTGGCGCAGACCGGGCGCTGGCTGTGGAATCTCGGCCGCCTCGAAGGCGGCCTTGCCACCGAGGACCTGAAGGCGGATGCGGTGCAACCGTTCATTGAGCGGCTTTCGTCCGGCTTTGGCACGCTGAGCTCGGTCCGGCATGCAGCCGTCCTGTCGCGCACCCCGGCCCATTGGTCTCGCCCGGCGATGCCGCTCGGCAGTCACCCGCCGGAGTTTCCTGCCCCGGAGTTTCCCGGATGAGACATTCAGTCGCCGTTCAGGCTATCCGAACTTTAACGGCGCGCACCGCCGAAGTGCGATTTTTAGGTTGTTTGCAACGCCAATTCGGCACTATTAGCGCACCGCTGGGGTCGTCCCGCCGGAAGCTGCAACGATCGACCTAGCGGACCGCATGCTGAAAGAGTTTACCAAGCGAATGCAGAGCTTTAGCCGCCCGCGCCTGCTCGTGGCTGCGGCGGTGCTGGTGGCCGCCTGCGCGGGTGCTTATGGCTACACGCGGTTCGGCACAGAAAAGCAGAAGCCGTCGGAAGTCTCCAGCCAGTCCCGCAAGGGGGGCACGCGCTATGCGCCGTCGCCGGCCGAGTGGGCCAGCCTGACCTTCCAGGCCGTCACGGAGCACACTTTCCGCTCCGAGCTGGTGACCGAGGGCAAGATCGGGATCGATGAGGACCGCTCCACCCCGGTCTACTCGCCCTATACCGGGCGGGTGACCCGCCTGCTGGTGCGGCCGGGCGATACCGTGGTGAAGGGGCAGCCGCTGTTCGTGATCGAAGCGGCCGACACCGTGCAGGCGCAGAACGACTACGTCGCCGCGATGACCGGCCTCAACAAGGCCCAGTCGGCGCTCGACCTGGCCCAGATCCAGGAGAAGCGCGCCAAGGACCTGTCCGAGGGCAAGGCGATCCCGCTGAAGGATTATCAGACTGCGCAGGCCGCGCTGGTGCAGGCGCAGAACGATGCGCGCTCGGCGCAGACGCTGCTGGAAGCCGCGCAGAACAAGCTGCACATCCTCGGCTTCGGCGACGAAGCCATCACGACCTTGCAGCAGAAGGGCCGTCTCAATCCGGAGACGACGGTGTTCGCGCCGATCGGCGGCACCGTGGTCCAGCGCAAGGCCGGCCCCGGCCAGTATGTCTCGACCGGCGCCAGCGACCCGGTCTATGTGATCGGCGATCTCTCGACAGTCTGGCTGATCGCCTTCGTCCGCGAATCCGACGCCGACAATGTCGCGGTCGGGCAGGAGCTCAGCTTCAGCGTGATGGCGCTGCCGGGCAAGGTGCTGAACGCCCGGGTCAACTATGTCGCCGCCGCGATCGACGCGACCTCGCGCCGGCTGCTGGTCCGCGCCACCATCGACAACGCCGACAATCGGCTGAAGCCCGAGATGTTCGCCAATGTGACGCTGTATTCGAAGGGCGACCACCCGGCGGTCGGCGTGCCGAAACAGGCGCTGATCTACGAGGGCGATCAGGTTCGCGTCTGGGTCGCGAAGGCCGACGACAAGACCATCGAGCTGCGCCAGATCAAGCCCGGCCTCATCAACGGCGACCTGGTCGAGGTCGCCGGCAATCTCAAGCCGGGCGAGCAGATCGTGACGAAGGGAAGCCTCTTCATCGACCGCGCCGCGTCCGGCACTTAAGACGCACGATCCGGAAGAGGAGGAACCGGCCTTCCGGACCGACCATGCCCACCCAAGAAAAATCCTCACCGTTGAAAGTGCCGATCTGAATGGATCGCCTCGTCGCCCTCGCCGTCAATCGCCGCTACTTGATGGTGGCCATGTTCGTCGCCGTCTTCATCGGCGGCCTGCTTGCGTTCAAGCAGCTCAATATCGAGGCCTATCCCGATCCGACCCCGCCGATGGTCGACATCGTGACGCAGAGCCCGGGCCTCTCGGCCGAGGAGATCGAGCGCTACATCACAATCCCGATCGAGACCCAGGTCGCCGGCATCAAGAACCTCAAGACCATCCGCACCATCTCGCTGTACGGCCTTTCCGACGTCAAGCTGCAGTTCTCCTTCGACTACACCTATGACGAGGCGCTGCAGCAGGTGCTCAACCGCCTGTCGCAGCTCGCGCCGCTGCCCGGAAACGTGCAGCCCGGTATCTCCCCGACAAGCCCGATCGGCGAAATCTTCCGCTACCGGCTGAAGGGACCGCCGAACTACAGTGTGCTCGACCTCAAGACGTTGCAGGACTGGGTGCTGCAACGTCGCTTCCGCGCGGTGCCCGGCGTGATCGACGTCACCGGCTGGGGCGGCAAGACCAAGACCTACGAGATCCAGGTCGACTTCAACAAGCTGGTCGCCAACGGCCTGACGTTGCCGCAGGTGCTGCAGGCGGTTTCCAACGCCAACATCAATGTCGGCGGCAACACCGTGAACATCGGCTCGCAATCGGCCGTGGTGCGCGGCGTCGGCCTGATCCGCTCGATCGACGATCTCGCCAACACCATGATCTCGCAATCGGGCGGCAATCCGGTGCTGGTCAGGGACGTCGGCACTGTGACGATCGGCGAGAAGCCGCGGCTCGGCATCGCCGGCATCGACAATGACGACGACATCGTGCAGGGCATCGTGCTGATGCGGCGCGGCGAGCAGAGCTCGCCGACCATTTCCCGCGTCGAGCAACTGGTCAACCAGATCAACAACTCCTCGATCCTGCCGCCGGGCGTCAAGATCGAGCGCATTTACGATCGCAAGGATCTGATCGAGCTCACCACCCACACCGTGCTGCACAACATGGTGGTCGGCATCCTGCTGATCGTGCTGCTGCAGTGGATCTTCCTCGGCGATCTTCGCAGCGCGCTGATCGTTGGCGCGACGATCCCGTTCGCGTTGTTCTTCGCCGTGATCATCCTGGTGCTGCGCGGCGAATCCGCCAATCTGCTCTCGGTCGGCGCGATCGATTTCGGCCTGATCGTCGATGCCACCGTGATCATGGTGGAGGCGATCTTCCGCCGGCTGTCGCAGACCACCGCGCTGTCGGAAGCCGAGCGCGCGCACATCTCCGACGACACGGTGATGGGGATGAAGAGCCATGCGATCCTGTCGGCCGCCGCCGACGTGTCGCGCTCGATCTTCTTCGCCGCGACCATCATCGTCGCCGCGTTCCTGCCGCTGTTCACGCTCGGCGGCGTCGAAGGCAACATCTTCGGGCCGATGGCGCGAACCTATGCCTATGCGCTGGCGGGCGGATTGCTGGCGACGTTCACGATCACGCCGGCGCTGAGCGCGATCATCCTGCCGGCGCATATTCACGAGACCGAAACCTGGATCGTCAAGAAGCTCGACGCGATCTACCTGCCGGCGCTGAACTGGGCGATCGGCAACCGCAAGATCGTGATGGCCGGGGCGGCCGGCCTCGTGGTCACGACCATCATCTTCGTGCGGTTCCTCGGCCTCGAATTCCTCCCCAAGCTGGAAGAGGGCAATCTGTGGATCCGCGCCACGCTGCCGCCGACGATCTCGCTGCAGGAAGGCAACGCCTATGTCAACGAGATGCGCAAGCTGATCAGCAGCCGTCCCGAGGTGGTGTCGGTGGTGTCGCAGCACGGCCGTCCCGACGACGGCACGGACGCCGCCGGATTCTTCAATGCCGAATTCTTCGCGCCGCTGAAGCCGGCCGGTGAATGGCCCGATACACACGACAAGGACGTGCTCACCGCGCAATTGCTGGCGCAGTTGCAGGACAAGTTCCCTGGTGTCGAATTCAACTTCTCGCAATACCTGCAGGACAACGTGTCGGAGGCGGTGTCCGGCGTGAAGGGCGAGAACTCGATCAAGCTCTACGGCAACGATTTGCAGGCGCTGACCGACACCGCCAACAAGATCAAATCCGTGCTGTCGACAGTGCAGGGCATCACCGACCTCGCGGTGTTCACCTCGCTCGGCCAGCCAACCGTCCAGATCGACGTCGACCGGGCGCGGGCGGCGCGCTACGGCCTGTCCCCGGGCGACATCAACGCCACCATCAAGGTCGCCGTCGGTGGCGACACCGCGGGCGATCTCTATGAACCCGGCAGCGACCGGCACTTCCCGATCATCGTTCGCCTTGCGCCGGAATACCGCAAGAGCGCGGAGGCGATCCAGAATCTGCGGATCGGGGCAACGAATCCGAATGGCGGGGTCACGCAGATCCCGCTCTCTGAAGTGGCCTCGATCAAGCTGATCTCCGGCGCGGCCTACATCTATCGCGAGCAGCAGGAGCGCTATCTGCCGATCAAGTTCTCGGTGCGTGACCGCGACCTCGGCAGTGCGATCCTGGAAGCGCAGCAGAAGGTCAACGAGCAGGTCCAGTTGCCGCCCGGCTCCCGTCTCGAATGGGTCGGCGAGTTCGGCAATCTGCAGGACGCGATCAAGCGGCTGTCGATCGTGGTGCCGATCAGCCTCGTGTTGATCGCGGTGCTGCTGTTCTTCAATTTCGGCTCGATGGTCGACACCATGCTCGCGATGAGCGTGATCCCGATGGCGATCTTCGGCGGCGTGCTCGGGCTGCTGATCTCGGGCATTCCGTTCAGCGTGTCGGCGGCGATCGGCTTCATCGCGCTGTTCGGCATCGCCGTGATGGACGGCATCATCATCCTGTCGCAGTTCAACCAGCTGATCGACGAGGGCTATGACCGGATGCGCGCGGTGATCCGCACCGGCGAATTGCAGCTTCGTCCGGTGCTGATGACCTGCGTCGTCGCCGGCATTGGCCTGTTGCCGGCGGCGGTGTCGGAGGGCATCGGCTCGCAGGTGCAGAAGCCGCTCGCCATCGTCGTCGTCACCGGCATGATGCTGGCGCCGCTGGTGATCCTGATCACGCTGCCGGTGCTGATCTCCTACTTCTCGCGCCGGCCGAAGGACAACGTCAGGTGAAGCCGTAGAGCCGTGCGGGATTGTCGACCAGGATGGTCTTGCGGGTTGCGGCATCCGGCGCCCAGACCGGAAGCTGGTTGAGCAGGCGGCCGTCGTCGATCTGGTACAGCGGCGTCACGTCGGTGACCTTCTTGCCTTGGGGTGTCACCGAATCCGGGTGCGGCCAGTCGGTACCCCAGACGATGCGCTCGGCATTGGCCGCGATCAGCGCCTGGGCCAGCGGCGCGGCGTCGGCGTAGTCGGGCGCGAGCCTGGAGGCGCGGTAGGCGCCGGAAATCTTGACATACGCCTTGCCGGATTTGACCAGCGCGAGCAGGTCGGCAAATCCCGGCTGGCCCGTGCCGAGCGCGGCCTCGGCGCCGCCGAAATGGTCGAACACCACGGGCACCGGCGCGGCCGCAACCAGGTCCTTGATCGCGGAGATCATGGCGAGGCTGGTGAACAGTTGCACGTGCCAGCCGCGCGCCTTCATCCGCTCAACCGCGGCCGAGAAGCGCTGCTGGCCGACATTGGGATCATTGACGCCGCCTGTCGCGAGGTTGAGGCGGATGCCGCGGAAGCCGGCCTTCTGCATCGTGTCGAGATCGCTCTCGCTGGTCTTGTCGTCGATCACGGCGACGCCGCGCGCCGTGGGACCGCGCGCCGTCATGCCGAACAGCGTCGACGAATTGTCGGGGCCGTAGACACTCGGCGTCACGATCACCAGGCGCTCGACATGCAGCGCCTTGTGCAGCGCGCTCATCTCGTCCGGAGAGGCCGGTTCCGGCGTGTAGACGCGGCCGGCGAAGAACGGGAATTTCGCAGGGTCGCCATGGATGTGGGTGTGGCAGTCGCAGGCGCCGGCAGGCACGTCGAAGTTCACCGGGGTGGATGGTTGCGATGCCTTGGAAAATGCGTTGCTGCTGGTCATGGTCACTCCCGCTGCGATGGAAGCCAGCATCATACTGCGTCGCGTCAGCATTGGACGTCTCCCTGCGTGCTCGGCTGTTATGCGCGCACTCCGCGCACCGGCATCGTTGATGGCCGGCGAGGGCGGAGGTTATCGGCGGAGGGAGCGGGCGGAAAGGGCCGGTTCGCGCTGCGAACGGTTCCGCAAAGCCTATTGTCCCGACGGCGTGCGCAGGCCATGCCAGGCGTCGCGCACCTGATGGTAATGCACCTCGGGCAGGTAGTCGGGCGTCTTGAGGTTGAGCGTCTTGACGTCGAGGCGGCCGGTCGCGCTGAGCAGCGTGTAGGACGCGATCACGCGGTCGCGCTGCGCGCCGATCAGCCGGGCCCGCGCGGTGATCAGATCCTGTTGGGCGTTGAGCACGTCGACCGTGGTGCGCTGGCCACCGGCGGCTTCCTTCTGGACGCCGGCGAGCGCAACCTCCGCGGCCTTCACCTCGGACTCGGAGGCCGACACCGCGATCTTGGCGCCCTCATTGGCGACCCAGGCGCTGACCACGGCGGTCTTGGCCTGGTTGCGGACCTGGTCCAGCACGAGCCGGCTCTGCGCCGCGACTTCCTTGGCCTGCCGGGTCTGCGAGGCCGCGGTGCCGCCGTCATAGATCGGCTGCGTGACCTGGCCGATCACCGAGGCCTGGTCGGTCCCGAAAGTACCCAGCGTGGAGTCGCTGTCGCGGCTGCGGCTGACGCTGCCTTGCAGGGTGACGTTGGGCATCAGGCTGCTCTCGGCGACGCGGATCGAGGTCGAGGCGACGTCGACGTCGTAGCCCGCCGCCATCACCGCCGGATGCTCGCGCACCGCGAGCGCGATCGAATCCTCGCGGCTGCGCGGCAGCAGCCGGTCGATGGTCTCGGCCGGACGCAATTGCGATGGCGCGCTGCCGATCACCTGCGAATAGGTCGCCTGGCTGATCGCGAAGTTGACCTCGGCGGCGTTGAGATCGGACAGGCCGCGGTTGAGGCGGGCCTCAGCCTGGGCGGTATCGGTCGGCGTGACGTCGCCGGCATTGAGGCGGCGCTGAGTGATCGCCTGGGTCTCCTTCAGGAAGGCGACATTGGCGCGCTGCGCCTCGACCAGGGTCTGGTTGGCCAGCACGTTGGTATAGGCGGTGACGGCGTCGAGCAGCACGCCCTGGCCGACATTGCGCAGGGCCTCGCGGCCGGACTGCACCTGCAATTCGGCGACGCGGACGCTGTTGGCGGTCTTGAAGCCGTTGAACAGGGTCTGGGTCACGGTGACCCCGATCTGCCAGGGCTTCAGCGTCGCGCCCTGGATCACGTTGCCGGGCAGCTGGTCGCGCACCGCCTGCAGGCCGACCGAGAGGCCGGCGATGATCTGGGGCCGGTAACCGGCCAGCGCCTGCGGCACGTTCTCGTCGGTGGCGCGCTGGCGCGCCCGTTCAGCATTGAGCTGTGGATTGGTCTGATACGCCTTGACCAGGGCTTCCGGCAGGCTCTCGGCGCGGGCCGCGGTGTCAGTCAGCAGCGCGCAGGCCAGCGCGCCAAGGCCGATGCCCGACAAAAGCACGCGCCTCGCTACGTCGCCAATATCAGCGGCACGCCCAACCATGTGATCCCGCAAACCAAACCCCGGCAATCCGCTCTCGCCGATGCCGTTCGACACATCTACCTGTTTACGGGGCGGCGCCGCCACAGGCAAACCGCCACGCGACATCTGCACATCATTTCGGCTGTTGTCTGTTGCCGGTTCGTCACAGGCGAGCGCCACCGTCATATGAAGTATAAGTTCGAACCGCCGGCCGCCGATTCAGCGATGCTGGTCATCCACTGCCTTGCCCGGGTTCATCGCAGATGCCAAAAATCTTCACTGACCCCGAGATGATCGCAGAGCACATCGTCCGGGACGTCGGAACCGAACTTGTGGTGGGGCTGCCGCTCGGCCTCGGCAAGGCCAACCACATCGTCAACGCGCTGTATGCGCGGGCGGTCGCCGACCACTCGATCAATCTGACGCTGTTCTCGGCGCTGACGCTGGAAAAGCCGAAGCCGAAGAGCCTGCTCGAACAGCGCTTCATCGGCCCGGTGATCGATCGCCTGTTCGGCGGTTATCCGGATCTCGCCTATGCGGAGGCGCTGCATCGCGGCGCGCTTCCGCCCAACATCAAGGTGATCGAGTTCTTCTTCCTCGCGGGGCAGTGGCTGCATCAGCCGTTCGCCCAGCAGCACTACATCTCCGCCAATTACACCCACGCGGCGTCGTACCTGCTGTCGCGCGGACTGAATGTCGTGCCCCAGCTGGTCGCAAAGCGCGTGGTCGATGGCGTGCCGCGCTATAGTTTGAGCTGCAACACCGACACGACGCTCGACGTGCTGCGCGCCCGCGCGCAGGGGCGGGCGTCATTCAAGCTGATCGGCCAGGTCAATTCCGAACTGCCGTTCATGCCTGGGCCCGGCGATCTGCCGGCGGATGAATTCGATGCGGTTCTCGACAGTCCCGACACCGATTTCCCGCTGTTCGCGCCGCCGTCGGAGCCGATCAGCGACACCAAATATGCGATCGGATTGCATGCTGCGGGTCTGGTCCGCGACGGCGGCACGCTGCAGATCGGGATCGGGCAGGTCGGCGATGCGCTGGCGCAGGGGCTCGTGGTGCGGCATCGCGACAACGCCCAATTCCACGGCATCTTGCAGCGCCTTGCACCCGGTAGCGCACAGCTCGCGGCGGCCGAGACCGGGCCGTTCGAGAAGGGCCTCTATGGCGTCAGCGAGATGCTGTTCGAGGCGTTCCTCGGGTTGATCGACGCCGGCATTCTCAAGCGCGACGTTGATGGCGTAGTGCTGCACGGCGCATTCTTCCTCGGGCCGCAATCCTTCTACCGGGCGCTGCGCGAGATGACGGGCGAGCAGCTGGCGCGAATCCAGATGATGCCGGTGTCCTTCACCAACGAGATTTTCGGCGACGAGGACGGCAAGCGCCGCGCCCGCGTCGATGCGCGCTTCGTCAACAACGCGATGATGGCGACGCTGCTCGGCGCTGCGATCTCCGACGGGCTCGAGAACGGCCAGGTCGTCAGCGGCGTCGGCGGCCAGTACAATTTCGTGGCGCAGGCGTTCGCACTCGAGAGTGCGCGCTCGGTGCTGGCGCTGGAGGCGACCCATCAGTCCGGCAAGCAAACGCAGTCGAACATCCGCTGGTCCTACGGTCACGAGACCATTCCGCGCCATTTGCGCGATGTCTTCGTCACCGAATACGGCGTCGCCGACGTCAGGGGGAAATCTGATGCCGACGTGATCGCCGCGATGTTGCAGGTCTCGGACTCGCGTTTCCAGGGTGAGTTGATGCGGCAGGCGAAGGATGCCGGCAAGCTACCGCGCGATCACGAAATCCCGGCCGCTCACCGCGAAAATTATCCCGAGCGCATCAGCACGGCGCTGAAGCCCGCGCGTGAGGCAGGCCTGTTGCCGTCATTCCCGTTCGGCAGCGATTTCACCGACGTCGAGCAACGGCTGATTCCGGCCCTGCAGATCTTGCAGCAGGCGCGGCAGACCCCGCTGCAACTCGCCGGCCTGCTGTGGCAGGGGATGCGGCATCCGCCTGACGCCGCCGACCGCGAATGCCTGGCGCGGCTCGGTCTCGACAAGCCGACGCATTTCGCCGAGCGCGCCTATCGCGCGCTCGTCACCGCGGCGTTGCAACGAAGCCGCGTGAATTAGCGGTTCTTGTTGACTGGCTTGCGCTTCTCGATGAAGGCCGCCATGCCCTCGGAGCGGTCCTCGAGCGCGAAGGTCGAGTGGAACAGGTTGCGCTCCACATTCATGCCTTCCGAAAGCGGCGTCTCGAACGCGCGGTTGATGGCTTCCTTGGCCATCGCGGCGGCCGGACGCGACATCGAGGCGATCTTCTCTGCCGCGGCGAGCGCCTCTTCCAGCAGCTTGTCGGCCGGAACGATCCGCGACACGAGACCCGAGCGTTCAGCTTCCGCCGCATCCATCATCCGGCCGGTGAGGCAGAGATCCATCGCCTTCGACTTGCCGATCGCGCGGGTCAGCCGCTGCGTGCCGCCGATGCCCGGGATGGTGCCGAGGGTGATTTCCGGCTGGCCGAACTTGGCGGTGTCGGCGGCGATGATGATGTCGCACATCATCGCAAGCTCGCAGCCACCGCCGAGCGCATAGCCCGCGACCGCGGCAATGGTCGGCTTGCGGCAATTGGCGACGCGGTCGCCGCCGATCGCGGTGAAGTCGCTGTTGAACATGTCGATGAAGCCCTTCGGCTGCATCTCCTTGATGTCGGCGCCGGCCGCGAAGGCCTTCTCGCTGCCGGTGATCAGGATGCAGCCGATCTCGTCGTCGGCCTCGAGATCGTCGACCGCCGCGGCGATCTCGCGGAACACGCCGAACGACAGCGCATTCAGCATTTTGGGCCGGTTCAGCGTGATGACGCCGACCGGTCCCTTGCTTTCGACGATGATGAATTCGAACGTAGCCATGACGCAAACCCCGTGCCTGATTTGCGGTGCAATGTGCCCGCTGGCGGGATGCGCTTCAAGTGGCTGAAACGAGGCTTTGGGCCACGGTGCGGCGCTATCTCGCGCCGCAAGCCGCGGGACCTCGCCTTAGGCCATGAACATGCGCGCCGCGGAGGCCACCGTGAGCAGCGCGCCGAAGCCGATGAAGATCTTCCCGATCAGCGAGGTCTGGTCCAGGCTCGCGCTGTCGCTGCTCGCCAGAACCGGGGCCGGCTTGGGTGCCGCTACGGCGACAGGCGGCGGCTGCGTCGGGGGCGCCTCCTGCTGGGCGGTCTGCGGTTGAACCGGCTGCGATTGTTCCGCCGGCTGCTCCTGCTGCAGGGCCCGGTCGAGGTCGTTGAGCTGATCGGATGCGACCACGCTGCCGTCGGATTGCGCGTCGCCGGGCTTGTCGGAGGCGGCCATCACCGGATTGGCACTGGCGGGCGCAGCGCTCGCATTGCCGTCGCCGGACGTCAGTTCCGCATTGGCATTGGCGACCGTTGCGGGCATGCCCGCCGACGTCACGCTGCCGGCATCGCTGGCGGCCTTCTTGCTCTCCGATTTGTCGGCGGTCTTGCCAGCCGGCTTGGAAGACTGGTGGCGCGCATGGCGCCGGCCACGCCGCGAACTCTGGTCCGCGGATTTGTCGGTCGAAGCATTGTCGGATTTCGCCGTGCCGGGATCCGAACCGGCTGCATGCGCCGGCAACGGTCCGGCGAGACCCACGAAAAACCCTGTCAGCCCTGTCGCAACCATCAAGGCCAAGCGCCCGCTGGCTTTGATCTTCATTCTGATGATCTCCCCATTTCGCCCGTCCCGAACGCGAAAAGAGACCCCGCTGCGTGTCCACACCGGGGCAAAAAAAGGGAATCTTCGGGCATCAGAGGGCAAAAGCTGGGCAATTTCGTCCCGGTGGATCGGCGGCAGCAGCTGCACCGATGCGTGTCGGACCGATCGGTGTTATGAGCCCTTCCGTCTGCAAACCCGCCGGAGCGATTCTTTGAGGCTGATCCTCGGCGCGGCCCTGCTTGGGGACATCTATCACGACTTCGTGATATCCTTGGCTTGCCGCGTAACAAACTGAAAGATCGGCCGAATTGCAATTCAGGAGCCTGCGTGCGCGAACGTGAGGATGAATGGACTGACCTGATGCGGTCGGCCATTTCAGGCGATGACGCGGCGTATCATCGCCTGCTCAAGGCCATCACGCCGGTACTCCGTGCCGCGGCGCGACGTGGCTTGGCGCGCGCGGGACAACCGGTCGATCAGTCCGAGGACATCGTGCAGGACATCTTGTTGGCGGTGCATTTGAAGCGACAGACCTGGGACACCAGCGCGCCGTTCGCGCCGTGGCTGTTCGCGATCGCCCGCAACAAGCTGATCGACGCGCTGCGCCGCCGCGGCAGGCGCATCTTCGTCAATATCGATGATTTCGCCGAGACGCTGCCGGGAGAAACACCGGAGCCGACGGCGTCGCCCGGCGAGGTGACCGCCCAGTTGCAGGGTTTGCCCGCGCGGCAGCGCGATGTGCTGCAATCGATCGCGGTCGACAGCACCTCGATCAAGGACACCGCTGCGAAATTCGCGATGACCGAAGGCGCGGTGCGGGTTGCGCTGCATCGTGGGCTTGCGAGTCTGACCGCGAAATTACGGGACCGATGAGCATGGACACCGATCAACTCATTCGAACCCTGACCGCCGACAATGCCTATCGCGCGCGTCCTATCGGCCTGGCGCTGATGTTGGCGCTGCTGGCGGCGGCGCCGGTTTCGCTGCTGATCTTCTTCGCCGAGCTCGGCGTGCGGCCCGACGTGATGACCGCGATGCATAATCCGTTCTTCGACCTGAAGTTCGCGGTGACGCTGGCGCTCGCCGCCTCGGCGATCGCGGTCAGCTTGCATCTGTCGCGGCCGGAAGCCTCGCTGCGCAGCTTCGGCTGGTGGCTGCTGATCCCCGCCGGCATCCTCGTTGCCGCGATCAGCGGCGAGATGATGATGCCGCAGCGCACGCCGATGATGACGCGCCTGATCGGCAAGAACTCGGTGGCGTGCATGACCGCGATCCCCGCGATGTCGCTGCCGCTGCTGGTCGGCGCGCTGTACGGGCTCAGGCAGGGCGCGCCGGCGCGGCCTGCGGTCGCCGGCGCGGTGGCGGGCCTGCTCTCGGCAGGGCTCGCGGCCACGGTCTACGCGTCGCACTGCACCGATGACTCGCCGCTGTTCGTTGCGACCTGGTACACGCTGGCGACCGCGATCGTCGCAAGCGTTGGCGCGCTGATGGGAGCGAGGGCGCTAAGATATTAGGCCGCGGGCGCGGACTGCTGCATGCGATGGAAGCGCAGCACCTGCTGCGCGGTCGATGGCCGCAGCCGCTCATAGGTGTCCTTGCAGGCCTGCAAATCGGTCGGCTCACCGCCCGAGATGTCGTCGCGCAGATTGATGATCGACCGCACCGTCGACCATGACAGGCCCGAGACCTTGGCCAGGATCATCACGCCCTCGGCGCGGGTTTCGATCATCATGTTCTCGGCGATGCTGACCGAAACGTTGGCGAGCGCGGCAAGCGAGGCATTGGTCTCGTCGAACTTGCCGGCCTCGGCGAAGGCTGCGAGTTGGAATTCGTCGAGCCGGCCGTCCTGGTACAGCGACTTGACCAGCGCATGCGCGATCGTGGTGTCCGGCGTCACGGCGGCGGGCGCCGAGCGCGCGCGTCGCGTCGCCTCCTTGACCGCGATCGGAATTTCCTTGGCCTGCTGCGGGTTGGCAGCCTCGAGCCGCTGCCTGACCGTGTCCGAGGCTTTGGCCACCAGTTTGAGATAGAGATGCCGCGGGATGTTCGGGCGCAGGCCGACGCAGGTCGACAGATTGTCGTCGCCCTCGGCGCGGCTGACCAGCCGGGTGAAGCCGCGCTCGGTGAATTCCGCGCCGGGATTGTTGACCGCGCTTTGAATCACCTCGTCGTTGCCGCGCAGCACCAGCACGTCGGTGACGGCGCCGCTCAGCGTCTTGCGGTTGGAGATTGCGAGCAGGTGCGCCTGGCTCTTGCTGCGCGCGGTCTCGATCAGCGTGTCGTCGTCGAGCCGCGGCGACAATGTCAGCACGGGGCCCGCGACTTCGATCAGGTCGTCGAATGCAAGGGTACGGATGGTCTGCGGCGGCGCGGTGTCGATCGGGGCGAGGCGGTTGGCGAGCAGCGCCTTGGCCGAATTTTCGATGTGCTCGAGCAGGCATTGGAAGACATCGTCGAACAGCACGATCTGCTGGTCCGAATAGTTGACCGAGCCGTTGATGAAGAGGTCGGTCACGCGGCGCAGCGTCTCGACACGGCGTGCGACGGTGCCGTGCGCGAGCGTCGTCTGCAGCTCGTCGAGCAGACTTTCGGGGGCGGTCTCGGGCTTCGAACTCATGACTCTGTCCTGGAGCGGTGGCGACGGCTTCTCCGGCGCCAAATAGGGAAACGAAAGGAGGTTAGGCACTGGCGATGCGGTTGCGTCCCCTCGCCTTGGCTGCGTAAAGCGCGCCATCGGCGCGGGCGAGTAGCGTGTCGGAGTTTTCGTGCGGCTTGAGCGTCGTGACGCCGGCGGAGATCGTCACCTGCATGCCGGGCGAGAATGCGCTCCAGTCGAGACCGGCTATGATCGCGCGCAGCCGCTCGAGCGCGCGCATCGCCTGATCCTGCGACAGGTCGGGCAGCACCAGCAGGAATTCCTCGCCGCCGTACCGGCCGAAGCGATCGATGCTGCGGAGATTGGCGAACATGCCGATGGCGAAGGTGCGCAGCGCCTCGTCGCCGATCGGATGACCGTAGACGTCGTTGATGCGCTTGAAATGGTCGAGGTCGATCAGCGCCACCGCACAGGAGCTGCCGTTGCGGGCGCAGCGTGCGATCTCCTCCTCGAGCGTGCGCATGATGCTGCGGCGGTTGGAGGTGCCGGTCAATTCGTCGAGCTCGGCGAGCTCCTCGATGCGCCGGTAGGCCTCCTTCAGCTTCACCCCGCTCTGATACAACGATTGCTGCATCGAGCTCGAGAAGATGCCGAGATACATGCAGCGCCCGATCGTCAGCGCGAACACCAGCATGGTGGCGAGGCGGTCGATCCTGGTGCCGGTCGGCATCCCGATCGCCTTGTCGGAGCCGAGGAACAGCGCGGCGAGGCCCAGCACCATGATGGTCCAGACGATAGCGGTCTGGCGCGCCGAGGTACGCAGCGCGCCGAAGCCGAACACCACGAACAGGTTGCAGAGGAACAGCACGCCGACTTCCGGCGCGATGTAGGTGAACACCAGCAGGTTCACCATGTTGACGGCCGATTGCGGCGCGACCAAATAGTGGTCACGGAAGCGCTCGTGAAAGCCGCGCTCCGAGAGCAGCACATAGATGGCGACGAGGGAGAGGCCGGTCAGGGCGTAGCCGGCCGCCACCAGGACCGACGTGGTGCCGGCATGCGCGTAGATGAGCAGCACGACGGCATCGAGCACGAAGCAGGCGGCGATCATCGACTGGATCTGGCGGCGCTGCTTGGCCCGGCGAGCCAGGCGCTCGCGCGTCAGCCTGGGACGGCCGCTTTCCGATGCACCCGCGATCGGGCTGGGAAGTGACGACGCAGCGCTGCCCATGGTCTCGCCATTGCTGAAATCCGGCGAAAATCTAAGTGGGAAAGCCTTTAGGTTTGGTATCTTTCGGAACCGAATCTGCTCCGGTGAAACCCGGTCATCACCCTTGTTTCGTAAGGGGAATCCGTTCGCTGAGGCGGGCCGGGAGCGATCGGGGCGGGGGCTTGCGGCGGCGCCCGCTTTGCGACAGCGCTGGCTTGCCGGCAAAGCCTTGGTATGGTCGCGCCGGATGGTGCGAGTCCGCGAGAGTTTTCACTATTATGATACCGCTTATCGAGTCTCCGGCGATTTTCCCTCATCGGGATCGTCGACTGTGTCATAGATCACACATGCGGTGCGCACATTGCCGTAATGTGAAGAATCTTGCCTCTCGCGTCGAACCACGCACCACCCCCCTCAGACCAACTTTGCGAGACGGCCATTGAGCGCGACACAGGCGGCTTCAGACGAGGTTCTGATCGCTCGGATCGCTCAAGGCGACCGGCTCGCCATGCAGGTGCTGTACGGACGGCATCATGTCAGGGTGTACCGCTTCGGGCTTCGGCTCGTGCGGGACGAACAGGTGGCGGAGGATCTCATTAGCGAGGTCTTTCTGGACGTGTGGCGTCAGGCGGGCAAATTCGAGGGACGATCCGCCGTTTCAACCTGGCTTCTGGCGATTACCCGGTTCAAGGCGTTGTCTTCGCTGCGGCGAAGGAAGGACGCCGAACTGGACGATGAGGCCGCGAACGCGATCGAGGACACGTCCGACGATCCGGAAACGGTGGTGCAGAAGAAGGACACGGGTGCCACGCTGCGTAAGTGCCTGACGGGACTATCGGCGGAACACCGGGAAATCGTCGATCTTGTCTACTATCACGAGAAATCCGTGGAAGACGTCGCTGAGATCGTCGGGATTCCGGAGAACACCGTGAAGACGCGCCTGTTCTATGCGCGCAAGAAACTTGCCGAGTTGCTGAAGGCAGCCGGTGTCGAGCGAGGTTGGCCATGATGGCTGCGAGCAACAAGAAGGTGCAGGGTCAAGATCCTGACGATGTCGAGATGCTGCTGCCCTGGCACGCAGCCGGCACGCTGAACGCGCGTGACGCGCGCCGTGTCGAGGACGCGCTCGCTTCCGATCCGGAGCTGGCCAGGCAGTATGCCGTCATCCGCGAGGAATATGCCGAGACCATCGGGCTCAACGAGAGCCTCGGTGCGCCCTCGGCGCGCGCCATGCAGAAGCTGTTTGCCGCGATCGATGCCGAGCCGGAGCGCAAGCCGTCGGCGGGTGCGCGCGTGTCGGCCTCCGTCTCGGAGTTCTTTTCGAAATTGTCGCCGCGGACGCTGGCCTGGTCGTCCAGCCTCGGTGCGCTCGTGGTGCTGCTCCAGGCGGGCGTGATTGGTGCGGTGCTGATGCGCAGCGAGCCCGCCTCGTTCCAGACCGCCTCGCTTGATGCCGCCGAACAACGCAGTGTCCCCAGCGCGCCGAGCGCGGCCATCGCGCCCAGTGCGCCGATCACCCGCGACCTCGGCGCCAGCGTGGCGGCGGCGCCGACGCGGCTGTTGGTGCGTTTCACGCCGGATGCCAGGATCGCCGACATCACGTCGCTGCTCGACAACTACCAGGGCTCGATCATCGACGGTAAGGCCGGCATGTTCCGGTTGCAGTTCCGTGCGATGGACAAGGACAGCGTCGCGGCGCTGATTGCCCGCTTGCAGAAAGAGAAGATCGTCAGCCTCGCGGTCGAGACGCCGTAAAGGACGGCTGACGGTCTGCGCCGAGTTGAGGTCACCATGACCGCCAACCGCCGGACCCAATCGATGAACAGAGCGGCCATTGCGGCCGCGGTGTTGTTGCTGGTGTCTGTTGCCGGCTCGGCCTACGCCCAGAATTTCATGCGATCACCGATCGGCGGCCGTCCGCAGCTCTCGATCGGGCCGCGGGTCAATCCCGGCATCGGCAGGGCCGGAGGCGGGTTGGACGGCACGGCCGACCGCACGCCGCTCCACGGCCCGGCGACGTCGTGGACCGGCGATGGGCCGCGATCGAGCCTGCCGCTGCCCCGTGCGCGCGACGCCCCCCGTTTCTCTGCCGATTGCGACGACGGCACGCGCCAATGCGCTGGCCGGCCGGTCGCCGTCAACGGTGGCGGCAAGGGCGCAGCGAGGAAGGGTAAAGCCGGCGGCGGCAGCAGCCGCGCGCAGGACGTGGCGGCCACGCGAACCGTGCCGAACGAACTGGTGGCGGAGATCGATGGCACATTGAGCGAGACCCTGACCGACGCGCTGGCGGGGCGCCATGGCCTGAGACGGATCGCCTCGCAGAACATTCCGCTGCTGGGCGCGACGATCGGCCTGTTCCGCACCGCCGGCAATCGCTCCGTCGATGCGGTGGCGCGCGAGCTCGCGAGCGATAGCCGCGTCCGCTCCGTGCAGCCGAACTATCGTTACGCGCTGCAAGACCAAAAGCCCGCGGCCGGCGGCAGTGACCCGGCGCAATATGCCCAGACGCAGCTGCATCTGCCCGAGGCGCACCGGCTGGCGCGTGGCATGAACGTCACCATCGCCGTCATCGACTCCGGCATTGATGCCGCGCATCCGGAACTGGCCAACACGGTCGCGGATACCTTCGATGCGCTCGGCAGCAAGGATGGCCCGCATGCCCACGGCACCGCCGTCGCCGGCGTGATCGCGGCGCGCGTCAGGCTGACGGGGAGCGCGCCGGAAGTGCGGATTCTGGCGATCCGCGCCTTCGGCACGGCCGCCGGCGGCGCCGAGAGCACATCCTATGTGATCCTCAAAAGCCTCGATTACGCGGTGGCGCACGGCGCGCAGATCGTGAACATGAGCTTTGCCGGACCGCAGGATGCCCTGATCGCGCGCGCTGTGGCCGCAGCCGCGGCGAAGGACGTCGTGCTGGTTGCCGCGGCCGGCAATGCCGGCCCGAAATCGCCGCCGCTGTATCCGGCCGCCAATCCCGACGTGATCGCGGTCGGTGGCATCGATGCCGGCGAGCGGTTGATGGCGGCCTCGAACCGCGGCAGCTACATCGCGTTGGCGGCGCCGGGCGCCGATCTCCTCGTGCCGGTGCCGGACGGCAAGTACCAGCTGATGTCGGGCACCTCATTTTCGGCCGCGTTCGTCAGCGGCATCGCGGCACTGGTGCTGGAGCGCAGTCCGGCATTGAAGCCCGCCGAGGTGCGCAAGGTCCTGACCGGCACGGCCCGCGATCTCGGGACACCCGGACGTGACGATCTGTTCGGGGCAGGCGAGGCGGACGCGCTTGCCGCGGTGATGGCGGCGACCAATGCGCACGTCGCGGTGAGCGCGGACAAACCGTCGCAGCCTGCACAGGCAGCGGACGGCAATAACACTTCCGTGAGCCGTGCGTTGAATGAAGCCGCGCCATCGGTCGCATCGGACGATTCCGCGGCAAATCACCGTGCTGCGCAGTGATTTCTCGTGCCGGATGCCGTCAGCGGTGCGATGGAACCGGGCGGCGAAAAGGTTAAAAAAAACGCCGGCGATTTGAACGTCCGCCGTCCTCTCACGACTTATGTGTGTGGGAGCGGTTTATCCCTCCCCGGCTATATCAGGCGCGAGCGCCCATCCACCCCAAGCGCCCATATGGCTTTGACCCGTCCGGTTGTCCCCCCGGACGGGTCTTTCATTTTGGGGGCACCCTTGCATGACGCACCGGCCCGACGCGATCGCGCTACATGATCGCGATGGGATGCGCGCGACGGCGGCGGCGGTTTGCTGTGGATCGTTCGGCTGCGCGGCGTTCAGCGGCGACGCGCATCGTCACCATGCAAGTCGATGACTTGACGATGGTTCGGGCAACAAACTCCGTAGTTGAGCGGACTTCTTTCATCGCCCGTCCGCGATTAAGAATTTAGTTAGACTTTATTTACCTTTTCCACAGAATATCAGTGTCACGTCCAGTTGATTCGGTTCGGTTGCGTCTGCGTCCGTTTCTTTCCCTGCGGGCAAGTTGAATGACACATCGGACCGACGTGGCCAGAGGCCAGGAGATCGTTGCACGCTGGTGCAACCTCGCCGAGCAAAGGCTGGAGCACCTCAACGAGCTGTTCGAAACCGGACGCTGGCGCCGCTATCACAGCGAGCAGGCCTTTCTCGAAAACATCAGGGAAGCACGGGCCGCGGTCGACATCTGGCGGGAACTGCTGACCCGCGAGGCCTCGCTCGACAATTCGCCGATCGATCTGTCCTGGCTCGGCCGCGGCAAGTCGAAGCTGCCGCCGCCCGATCTCGCGCCGGTCTCGCAGCGCCGCTCGGAGACGGCGATACTGGCCGAGGCCGCAATGACCGCGGTCGCGGCCGCGATGGAAACGGTGGCCGAGGTCCTGGAGCAGCCGCCCGTTGTAGCCGACGCGCCGCCGCTGGAGATGCCGCCTCCGGTCATGCCGCCGCCGGTGCTCGATCTCGACACCATCCAGCGGCGCTATCCGTTGCTGCGCAACGCGCTGTAGGCCGACCAGAGCGTTTTCAAGCGAAGTGGCCTCCGGTTC
Source organism: Bradyrhizobium sp. C9 (assembly GCF_002532045.1). Classification (GTDB taxonomy): domain Bacteria; phylum Pseudomonadota; class Alphaproteobacteria; order Rhizobiales; family Xanthobacteraceae; genus Bradyrhizobium. Next base: position 832,978 of record NZ_NWTG01000001.1, read on the forward strand.
GCGTGAAGAAAACGCGTCCGAACAACAATCTGTCAGCGCCGCACCGCGTTGGCGCCGACCACCAGCTGCGCATATTGCTGGGCGCCGCCCACTGACAGATCCGTCGTGATCGGGCGGGCGTGGTCGAGTCCGACCACTGCGCCGCGCGGGGTCTCCGAGATCATGTTGTTGTTGATCAGCGCGGAGCCTGCGCCCGGCACCACCGAGACGCCGATGCCGACGAGAGCCTTGCGCACGACGTTGCCCGATATCGCGACGTCGCGCAGATACTGGCCCCAGCCGGCGACGATGCCGAAGGTCGGCGCGTTCTCGATCACATTGCCGGTGACGGCGCTGTCGGCCTCGACATAGATGCCGATGCCGGCGCCGTCGTTCGGGTCGGTGCCGACAGGGCGTTTCGGCAGCAGATTGCGGATGATGTTGCCCTGGACCACCGCGATGCGGCCGCCTTCGTTGAAGTTGCACACGGAGACGCCGATCGCGGCGCCGTCGACCGTGTTGTTGGCGATGACGGCGGCCTCGAACGCGAACTCCGAGTAGAGCGCGACCTCGCGGACATTGCTGACGCTGTTGTCCGTGATGTGGATGTTGGAGGCCGAATTGCCGCGCACCGCCGAGAAGTCGCAGTTGCTGATGCGGTTACCGCGCACGATCACGTTGCCGGCGCGGAAGGCGTTGATGGCGTTGCCGTACTGTCCGGAGCCGCCGGGACCGGCCTTGATGTCCTCGATGCGGTTGTCGGCGACGATCGAGCCGTCATCGCCGATCGCGGTGCGCAGGATCTCGATGCCGTTGTCGCTGGTGCCCTTGATGGTGTTGCGCGCGACCATCAGACCGAGCGCGTCGAACGACACCAGAGCTGTGCTCGCGATGCCGGTGAAGATGTTGTTGCTGACGTCGCCCGACATCTGCTCGAACCAGATGCCGGCGCCGCCGCTGCCGGTGAACTGGCAATCGGTGATGCGGATGTCGCGGCCGGACAGGCAATGGACGAGGCCGCGGCGGGCCGGCAGCGGGACGTTTCCGCCGTCGAAGGCAAGGCCCATCAGGACGATGCCGCCGGCGCCTTCGCCTTCCAGCAGCGAGGCGCCGCCGTTGAACACCAGCCGGCTGGCGCCGCGGACGCCGATCAGCTGGCTGCCGGGCGCAAGCCGCAACAGGCCGGTGCGGTAGACGCCGGGCGGGAACGCCAGCGGCACCTGCGCGCGCGCGGCGTCATCGATCGCGCGCTGCAGATTGCGGGTCTGGTCGTCGGGGCTGCCCGGACGGACGCCATATTGCGTGACGTCGCGGCCGAGCGAGCCGGCCGATTGCGCGGCGCGCGCCGCATCCGGCGACATCGCAAGCGCGCCGGCGACGCCGGCGGCGGAGGCTCCGATCAGGTGGCGGCGGTTGACGTCCATGGGCGTGGCCCTCGCTGAAGGCGCGAGCGGTGACCTTCGTTGCCGATTAGGTAACGCGAAATGCGCCGCTGCCTGGTGAACATGCCGCCGCAGCCGGCTGTTTGTTGGCGGTAGGGTTAATCTCGGGTGCAGCAGGTCAGCGCGCGTCGCTAACGAGAGGTGACCTGCCTCGCAACTACGGGTGATGGCGAAGGAATTCCCGGCCGCAGGCGTGCGCTGCCAAAATATCGAAAACAACCCCATGCAAAGTAGGCTGCGGCTGCCGGCGTTCGACAAGGCAACTTGACACGTCGGGCAACTCAGGGGCATTATTCCAATATTCCGAAATCATGCACGCTCCTCACGCGCGACAGGTCGTGCGTGGAGGTTCCGCCATGCGTTGACGAGGATGCGCAGTTCGTAGGGTGGGCAAAGCAGCGCCAGCGTCGTGTTGAGCTCCCATTGCGGTCTGTGTAGTCGTGCGTTTTCAACTGTCCTAAGTCCGCAGCCCCATGAACCACTCGAACCCGGCACTGCTCATATTCCTCGCTATGATCCCCATGGGCGTGGTTTTGTTTGGAGGCTTGCAGCTCTTTTCCCATTACCTCTGCGATGTCAGGCTAGGAACCGCGGCCGTCGAATTTGTGATCCTCAAAAGATTTGTTGTTTGGGCGATCCCGCGCGATGAGATCATGAGATTTGAAAAGCTCTCTTTTTGGGAGGCAGCTTTCACCTGGGCCATTAATCTCGTGAACCGTCCGTTTGGGCCGTATGTTCTCCTTCATCGCGACCGGGGCATTTTTCGGAAAGTCATTGTGACGCCGAGGGATGCGGACGCATTTTGCGAGGCGTTTAGAGAGCAGTGGGCAACAACAGCTTGAGCCGCGTAGGCGCTTATGGCCCTGTCACTTCGGCACTTCGCAAGGGGGACGCCGGTTACCAATAACCACAATGGTCGCGCGCCTGACCGTCGTGCCGGGAACTCCGAGCTAACCCAGCGAGCGCTTCTCCAGAGCCACCGCGATCTTCTCCAGGGCGGCGTTCTTGCTCCGCATTTCGGCGAGCTCCCGATCTAGAATTCCAATCGTTCTCGGGCCGGACAACCACCCGCCTGCATGCGTGCCCGTTCGGCAATAACGCCAAACCCCGGTTGCCAGGAAGGCGGCAGCAACAAGCCATAGCAGCGCCTGACCCAGGCCGGAGTCCGTGAGGGCGCGACGGAAATCGCCTTTCAACAGGTACGCACCGGCGCGATTGCCGTAGGCGTCCCGGTCGTTCGGATCAAGCGCGATCATCTGATCGTAGTCGGCGATGGCGCGATCGTAGTCGCCCTTGGTTTGGTAAGCGTAGGCGCGGCTGAAGTAAGCGTCCCTGTATCGCGGATAAAGAGTGATCGCCTGGCTCAGGTCGGCAATGGCGCGATCGAGATCACCTTTCGCTTGAAATGCAGAAGCGCGGTTATAGTAGGCGAGCGCGTATTTCGGATAGAGAGCGATCGCCTCAGTCGAGTCTGCGATGGCGCGATCGAGATCACCCTTCGCCCGGTATGCAGTGGCGCGATTGTAGTAGGCGAGCGCATATTTCGGATCGAGCACGATCGCCTGGTCGTAGTCGGCGATGGCACGATCAAGGTCGCCTTTGGCCCAGTAGGTGTTGCCCCGCGCGATGAGGGCAGCGGTGTTATTCGCATTCAGTTGGAGGCTGCTGGTATAGTCCGCGATGGCACGGTCGTGGTCACCCTTGGCTTGATAGGCGTCGCCGCGCTCGCCGTATCCGACCTGCTTTCCATAGCGTGACAGACCGCTTTCGAACGCTTGGTTAGCGTCGGCTATCGCGCGGTCGTAGTCGTGCCGTTGGTTGTAGATATGCGATCGGTTGAGCAGCGAGTCGGCATCTTTCGGATTAATCCGGATCGCCTCAGTGTAGTCCTTGAAGGCGTGGTCGACACCATCGGCGGCGTTTGTCCATGACCAGGAGCAACCGCGTTGATAATACAGCCTGGACAGGTTCCCCTCGCTGTAGTCTCCGCTTTCGATCGCCCGTGTGCAGGCGGCGATCGTCGCGGCAGCGGTCTCCTTCGATCCTTTCAGGCACTCCTGTCGATCGTCAGCCGCCGCTGGCCGGCTGACGGCTGCGGCGAATGCCAGAGCAACTATCCAGAGAGGCGCGGACGTCCCGGAGCGCATGCCTTTCCTCCGCCGATACGCTAATGTTCGAGCTAACCCGGAGACGGCGAGCACTTTTCCAGAGCCGCTGCGATCCTCTCCAGCAATGCATTCGTGCGCCGGGATTCAACGACATGCTGCTCATAGAGATCGACCCAACTTGTTCCGGATGATGTGCGGGAATTCCTGCGCGTGAGCCAAATCCAGACGCTCATCAGCGCCAAGAATGGCAACCAGGACACAATCAGACCGATCGCCGAAGACGGCGAACCGCCGCCCGGCTTATTCATGAACGTGAACCATACGAGGAGAGCACCGACGAGCGCGACCCAGATCGCAACCAACAGAATCCAAGAGCGGGTTTTGGTCGTTCCGGCCACGGCAGTTCCCTTTGATAGGTTCAACGAGGCGCATGCTATCACTGGTTGATAGACGTTTCCCATGCCAGGCGCGGGCAGCCGTTGCCGTGTGGTTAGCCGTTCGTTGCAAGATCGATGAAAAGCTGTTCGAGGTCTGTCCGCGCTCACGCGCGTGCGGCCTGCCGGGTCAGTTTCACCAGCTCCAGCAGCATGGCTTCGCCGGCATCGACGAGCTGCTCCAGCGTGATGGATGATTTGCCTGATGCGGCCGTGCCGTCATGGGCGAGCGGCGGAACGTGGATGAATTGCGCGAGGTGCAGGCCGTTGTTCCTGTTCACCGCCTCGATCGCGCGCCAGCTCAGATAGTTGCAGAGATAACTGCCCGCGTCGCGCGACATCCGCGCATCGATGCCGGTCGCCAGCGCGGCACGCCGCAGCTTTTCGCCGTGCGGCCCGAACAGCTTCGCATCGGCGCCGCCTGCGATCGATCCCTTGCGCGCATGCTGGCGGCCGGCATCGGGGAAGCGCGTCGTCACCGCATTGCGGGCGCGGCTTTCGATCCGAAGATATTTGGTGCGGCCGGCGAGGCCGAACATCAACAGCGCCTGCGGGCGATGCCGTGCGATCAGCTCAGGCAAGTCGCGATCGACGGCAGCATAAGTGACGTCGAAGATGTGGCTGGTCAGCGCGACGTTGTCGAAAGCCGGGCGGCGCAGGGCGATCAGCCGCTTCACCAGTGGCATGGTCGGGTTGAACGGCGCACCCGGGAACGGCCCGAAGCCGGTGACGAGGATGCGCAGTCTGCCGCTCAATGCAGCATCTCCGCGATCTGCTCGGCGGCGACCGCGGGCGAGATGCGGCCGCCGGCGACCTCGGCCTCCATCTTCTTCACCCTGGCGCGGATCGCAGCGTCGCTGCGCAGCCGCGCCATCATCCGGCCTTCCAGCATCGACCACATCCACTTCACCTGCTGCTCCCTGCGGCGAGCCTCGAATTCACCCGAGGCGTTCATCGCGGTGCGGTGATCGAGGATCTTCTGCCACAGCCGGTCGAGCCCGGCACCCGTCAGCGCGGAATAAGTCTCGACCGGCGGATGCCAGTGCTCGGAGCGCGGCGCCAGGATGTGCAGCGCGCTGCGATAGTCGGCGGCGGCGAGGTTGGCGCGCTTGAGGTTGTCGCCGTCGGCCTTGTTGATCGCGATCATGTCGGCGAGCTCGACGAGGCCCTTCTTGATGCCCTGCAATTCGTCACCAGCGCCCGGCAGCATCAGCGCCAGGAAGAAGTCGGTCATGTCACAGACCGCAGTCTCGGACTGCCCGATGCCGACGGTCTCGACCAGCACCACGTCGAAGCCGGCGGCCTCGCACAACAGCATCGCCTCGCGGGTCTTCGCCGCGACGCCGCCGAGCGTGCCGGAGGACGGCGAGGGGCGGATGAAGGCCTGGTCGGAGACGGCGAGCCGCGCCATCCGCGTCTTGTCGCCGAGGATCGAGCCGCCGGTGCGCGCCGAGGAGGGATCGACCGCCAGCACTGCGACCTTGTGACCGCGCTCGATCAGGAACATGCCGAGCGCATCGATGGTGGTCGACTTGCCGACGCCGGGCGAGCCGGTGATGCCGACCCGCACCGCCTTGCCGGTGTCGGGCAACAGCGCCTGCACCAGCTCGCGCGCCGCCGCCTGGTGGTCGCTGCGCCTACTCTCGACCAGCGTGATCGCCCGCGCCAGCGCGGCACGGTGGCCGGCGCGGAGCTGCTTGGCGAGGGCGTGGATGTCGGGAGAGGCGGGCTTCGGCGAGGTCATGGCCTTGGTTTACAACGGCTACCGGTTGCAGGCGAGGGCGGAGTCCGCGCTCATCCCAGGTCAATCGCGGGATCGGAAATCGGGTGGGCGCGCCCGATGCCATGCGGTTGATCAGGGCGCGTTCCGCATCACCGCGGACCGACATTCCGGAGCCTGCCATGACCCGAGCCTATTACAGCACCGTTCTCGACCATCCGCTCGATACCGTGTGGTCGCTGATCCGCGACTTCAACAATTACCCCGCCTATATCGACGGCGTCAGCGAAAGCGTGATCGAGGACGACAAGCGCGGCGACCAGGTCGGTGCTGTCAGGCGCTTCTGCTATCTCGGGCTTTGGGTCAGGCAACGCCTTGCCGGTCACTCGGACACGCAGCACTCGCTGACCTATGCCAGCATCGAGCCGCTGCCGTTTCTGTCGGATGCCGGTTCGGTCGCGCCGCAGCCGACCCATTACGAGGGCACGATGCATCTGCTGCCGGTCGTCGAAGGCAACCGCACCTTCATCGAATGGTCGGTCAAGCTCGACACGGCGCCTGCTGACGCCGATCGCTGGCACAGCCAGTTCCAGGCCTGGATTCCGGACTGGACCGGTTCCCTGGTCAGAGCGCTGGCGCGTCAGCCAGGCTGAGCCTGCTGAAGCGGCTATTGCGGCTGATCGTCCGCGTCGGCCTTCGGCCGTGTGCCGCCGAAGATCCTGGCGCCTTCCGGCGTCAGATACGGCTTCAGTGTCTCCCACGGTACGAAGATCACATACTGGCCTTCGGCGTAGGGGCCGACAGCATAGGGCGGGTAGTGGAAGGTGAGGCCGGAGCTCTTGCCGGCTTCTGTCGACGGCGCGAGCGTCACGGCGCCGATCTTGAGCAGGGTCGGCTTCAGCTCCTTGTACCATTCGGCGGTTGCGGTCTCGCCGGCGCCGCGCCGCTTCTTCTCGGCATTCAGCGCTGAGACGATCGCCTTGCGCATCGCCGTCAGGGTCGCCCCGTTGTCGGCGGTTTCAGTGAAGAACGGACGGACGCTGATGCGCTTTCTTGCCGTCGTATCCCACAGGATGGTGTTGACGTCGGTGTTCGGATGCGCGCCGAGCGTGTTCATGTAGTCGTCGCGCAGCACGCTGACATAGCGGTCGTCGACGATCGAGCGCACCGAATATTTGCGCTCGAATGAATAGCCGCCGCGGTCCTTGAAGAGATCAGGCTCTTGCTTGCGGTCGGCCGCAGCCTCCACGGCGTTCTTGTCGATCCACTTCCGGCCCTCGGCGAGGCAATCGGCCGCCAGCGCGCTGTCTGCCTTGATCTTGTCGTCGAGGTAGACGTTGGCCTCGATGCTCGCATTCTTGATCGTGGCGTCTGGCTTGGGGTCGGCGGCGTGAGCAGGAAGCCAGAGACATGCCAGCAGGCCGGCAAGACCCATGATGCGGGCAGGCGTCATCGAGCAAGCGGCGCGCATTGAAAACTCCGAGTGAGGGAGGGCGAATGCGGCAGCGTTACTCCGCCGCCTCGCTATGGCCGAGCCGCGTGTTGAGCTTGCGGATCAGCTCCTCGGCGGCATCAGAGATCACGGTGCCGGGCGGGAAGATCGCCTCGGCGCCGGCGGCATAGAGCGCATCGTAATCCTGCGGCGGCACCACGCCGCCGATGATGATCATGATGTCCTCGCGGCCGTGCTTCTTCAGCGCGGCCTTCAGTTCCGGCACCGCGGTGAGATGGGCTGCGGCGAGCGAGGAGACGCCGAGAATGTGGACGTCGTTCTCGACCGCCTGCCGCGCGGCTTCGTCGGCGGTTGCGAACAGCGGCCCGATGTCGACGTCGAAGCCGACATCGGCGAAGGCGGATGCGATCACCTTCTGGCCGCGGTCATGGCCGTCCTGGCCGATCTTGGCGACCAGAATGCGCGGGCGGCGGCCCTCGGCCTCCTCGAAGGCGTCGATCAGCGCCTGCACCTTTTCGACCTTGTTGGACATGGCCGCTGCCTCTCGCTTGTAGACGCCGGTGATGGATTTGATCTCGGCACGGTGGCGGCCGAACACCTTTTCCATGGCGTCCGAAATCTCGCCGACGGTGGCTTTCGCGCGCGCGGCGTCGATCGCCAGTGCCAGCAGATTGCCGTTGCCTTCGCCCGCCGAGCGGGTGAGCGCGGCCAGCGCCGCATCGACGTCCTTCTGGTTGCGCTCCTTCTTGAGCCGCGCCAGCTTGTCGATCTGCAGCCGCCGCACGGTGGAGTTTTCCACCTTCAAGACGTCGATCGGCCGCTCGTTCTCCGGCTTGAACTTGTTGACGCCGATCACCGCCTGGCGGCCGGCATCGATCCGCGCTTGGGTTTTCGCGGAGGCTTCCTCGATTCTGAGCTTCGGCACGCCGGCCTCGATCGCCTTGGCCATGCCGCCGAGTTCCTCGACCTCCTGGATGTGACCCCAGGCCTTGGCCGCGAGATCGCGGGTCAGCCGCTCGACATAATAGGAGCCGCCCCAGGGATCGATGATGCGGTTGGTGCCGCTCTCCTGCTGCAGGAACAGCTGCGTGTTGCGGGCGATGCGCGCCGAAAAATCGGTCGGCAGCGCCAGGGCCTCGTCGAGTGCGTTGGTGTGCAGCGACTGGGTGTGGCCCTGCGTTGCCGCCATCGCCTCGATCGTGGTGCGCATCACGTTGTTGAACACGTCCTGCGCGGTGAGCGACCAGCCCGAGGTCTGGCAATGCGTGCGCAGGCTGAGCGAGCGCGGGTCCTTCGGGTTGAACTGCTTGAGCAGCTTGGCCCACAACAGCCGCGCGGCGCGCATCTTGGCGACTTCCATGAAGAAGTTCATGCCGATCGCCCAGAAGAAGGAAAGGCGAGGGGCAAAACGGTCGACGTCGAGGCCCGCGGCAAGCCCGGCGCGCAGATATTCGACGCCGTCGGCCAGCGTATAGGCGAGCTCGAGGTCCTGCGTCGCGCCGGCTTCCTGCATGTGGTAGCCGGAGATCGAAATCGAATTGTATTTCGGCATCCGCTGCGAGGTGTAGGCGAAGATGTCCGAGATGATCCGCATCGAGGGCGTCGGCGGATAGATGTAGGTGTTGCGCACCATGAATTCTTTCAGAATGTCGTTCTGAATGGTGCCCGACAGTTTTTCCGGCGGCACACCCTGCTCCTCGGCGGCGGCGACGAACAGCGCGAGGATCGGCAGCACCGCGCCGTTCATGGTCATCGACACGCTCATCTGGTCGAGCGGAATGCCCGCGAACAGCGTGCGCATGTCGTAGATGGAATCGATCGCGACACCGGCCATGCCGACGTCACCGGAGACGCGCGGATGATCCGAGTCATAGCCGCGGTGGGTGGCGAGGTCGAACGCGACCGACAGGCCCTTCTGTCCGGCGGCAAGGTTGCGACGGTAGAAGGCGTTGGAATCCTCCGCCGTGGAGAAGCCGGCATACTGCCGGATGGTCCAGGGCTGGTTGACATACATGGTCGGGTAGGGGCCGCGCAGATAGGGTGCGATGCCGGGCCAGGTCTCGAGGAAGTCGATGCCTTCGAGATCGGCCTCGCCGTAGACGGACTTCACCGGGATGCCCTCGGGCGTCAGCCACGGCTCGGCGCTCGCGCCCGGCATGGCCGTAGCAACGGGCTGGAAGGCGACATCGGCGAAATTGGGAATGCGGGTCATTCCTTGGCTTCCTCAAACTGGCGATTGCGTTCGATCAATCGCTGTAGATTCTTCTCGGCGGCATTGCGCCGGCGGCCGCCCACGAGAACATGCATCAATACCTCGACGAACATCTGAAGAACGAATTCGAAGAGAACTTGCAACATGGGCCAATCCTAACATGACCGGAGTCGATGATAAGCGGGCGTAACATTGTCAGTCATGGTCCGGATGCTGATGGCTGACGATGGTCGCCATCTTCTCCGGTCCGTAATTTTGCATCGTGGTCTGGCTCGGCAGGTTAGCGATCCCGACCACCCAGCCGTGGCGGGACTCGGTTCCGAATTGCTGCGTCGGGATCACCCGGTCGGGCCGGTCGAAGGCGCCGGTCATGATCTCGATGCGGGGACCGTCGATCCGCCGGAAGCTGAGCGGCGTGCCACAGGCGGCGCAGAAGTCGCGCTCGGCGATCGAGGAGGATTTGAACGCCGCCGGCTTGCCCCGGGTCCAGGCGAAATCCTCCTTGTTGATGTCGGCGAAAGAGGCGAACGGCGCGCCGGAGGCCTTTTGGCACATCCGGCAGTGACAGATGCTGACGCGGTTCGGTGCCGCGGACACCGCAAAGCGCACGGCGCCGCACTGGCAACCGCCGGTCAGAACGGGTTTCGCTGGTGCCTCTGCCGTCATGCCTGCTCCATCCGCCGATAGGCGTCGCGCAATGTCGCCAGCGCGTCACCGCCGGCGAAGACGAACTCACCGATGCCGGCCGCCCGGAGCGCGGCTTCCTGGTCGCCGGGCCGCCCTGCCAGATAGATATGCCTTGCTCCGGCGCCGTGAAGGGCCTTGGCGGCCTCAATGGCGCTGGCGGCATAGACCTTATCCGAGGAACAAATGCATGCCATCGCGGCGCCGGAGGCCTTGAAGGCCGCGGCGACCGCCGCCGCGTCGGCACAGCCCTCGTTGTCGATGGCTTCGATCCCGCCGGTCTCGAAGAAGCTTTTTGCAAATGTGGCGCGGGCCGTGAAATCCGCCGGCGTGCCCAGGTTGGCGAGGAAGATTTTCGGCCGCGTGCCATGGGCCTTCAGCGCGGCGTCGGACTTGTCGCGCAGCGCCTCGAACGGGTCGGCGAGCCGCATCGGCGCGAGGGCATCGAAAGTGACCTTGGCGCCGGCGGCGGACACCGGCGCTGTCGGCTTCACATCCAGGACCGCGAGGTTGGCCTCGTGCAGGTTCGGGAATTCGCTGGCGCCGGTCAGCACGTCGCGCCGCTTCGCCACGTTCGCTTCGCGCTGGGCCCGCGTCGCGGCGACCTTCTGTTGCAGCAGCCCTTGCTCGAGCGCGGCGAAGACGCCGCCGGCCTTCTCGATCTCCTGGAACAGCGTCCACGCCGCCTCGCAGAGCTGTGAGGTCAAAGTCTCGATGCCGCCGGCGCCGGCCGCGGGATCGGAGACCTTGGCAAGATTGGATTCATCGAGCAGCACGAGCTGCGTGTTGCGCGCCACGCGGCGGGCGAAATCGTCCGGCAGGCCGAGCGCCAGCGTGTGCGGCAGCACGGTGATCGCATTGGCGCCGCCGAGCCCGGCGGCAAAGGTCGCGATCGTCGCGCGCAGCATGTTCACGTTGGGATCGCGCTGGGTCAGCATCCGCCAGGCGGTCTGCGCATTGACGAAGATCGGCTTCGGCGTGAGGCCGCAGGCCTGCTCAACCCGCGCCCACAGCAGCCGGAGCGCGCGGAATTTCGCCATGGTCAGGAACTGGTCGGCATCGGCGCTGAGCCGAAACGACACGGCTGCGCGCGCCGCGTCGAGATCGAGCCCTGCGGCTTCCAGCATGCGCAGATAGGCGAGCGCGGTTGCGAGCGTGAAGGCGAGTTCCTGCACCTCGGAGCCGCCGGCATCGTGCACCGGCCGGCCGTCGGCCAGCACGAACGGCCCCTTGAAGCCGCGCTTGATCAGGCCGTTGACGACCTGGCCGAACGACTTCTCGTAATTGGGCCAGGCGATGGCCGCTGCACCGCGTACCGCAATCGTGCCGAGCGCCTGGTAATTGAAATGCAGGTCGAGCTTGGCCGGATCGAGCTTGCGGGCCTCGACCATGTCGGCAAACGTCTCGCCGGCGTTCTCGCGTCCGATCACCGGGTTGAGCGCGATCATGATCCCGGCATCGAGATGGACGCCGCCGCAGGCCCGCGCCAGCGTCTTCTTGCTGGCATCGGAAAGACCGAAGCCGCGCGCGCCGGGACCGCCGGCGAACTCGAATTCGAGGCCCGTCGCTCCGTTCTCGAGATCCTGCAAGGCCTGCGCATTGGCCGCTGCGGCGTCGGGATGATCGACCCGCTGCAGGATCTGCCAGGGAGCGGCGGCGGCGCGGCCCGGAAGCGGGCTTGAATTGGTGGCGCGGCGATAGATCGGATCGATCCTCAAGCCATCATAGGTCTTGCCGACCAGCTTCTCGAACGGCGCGCCCTTCAGCACGCCGTCGACCAGCTTGCGCCAGTCGTCATAGGTCGCCGGTGCAAAATCCGAAGCCAGAGCCAAATTGTCAGTCGAGGTCGCCATCCGCCCAAATCGTCCTTCACCGGCCCCGCGAGGGCGCCCTTGATTTGGCCGGAAATTGCCACGGGCGGGCGGCCAAGCCAAACTTTTGTTTGCGGCCGTCGGGCTTTTAATCGAGGTCCGCTAGACGGAAAATACCGTCCGTCGAGACCCCCGCCAGCGCATCCGCGACGCGGCGCCCGGCGATGACGCGGTCGGGAACGATCTCGGCCAGCGGCACCAGCACGAAAGCGCGCTCGAACAGACGCGGGTGCGGCAGCGTCAGTTCCGGCTTGTCGAGTGTGATGTCGTCATAGGCGATCAGGTCGAGGTCGAGGGTGCGGGGTCCCCAGCGCTGCTCGTTCTTGCGGTCGCGGCCGAATTTGCTTTCGATCTTGTGCAGCGTGAACAGCAGCGCGTGCGGATCGAGGCTGGTGTCGATCTCGATGCAGGCATTGATGAAGCTGTCCTGCTGCGCTTCGCCCCAGGGCGGCGTCGAATAGTCCGACGAGCGCGCCAGGAGCGCCGCCTGCGTCATGCCGCAGATGTTGGCGATCGCCTTGCGAAACGTCGTGCGGACGTCGCCGACATTACCGCCGAGTGCGATCAGGACGTCGGCCATCGGTTCAACCGTGCGGCGGCGGATGCCGCGAGCGGGTCAGTACCACGCCGACATCGTCGAAGATCGCGGCGATCGGCGCATGCGGCTTGTGCACGGTGACCTTGACCGCCCTGACACGCGGGAAGCTCGCCAGGATGTCCTCGGCCACCGCGCCGGCGGCGCGCTCCAGCAGCTTGTAGTTGGTGTTCTTGAACGCCGACGTCGCGGTCGCCACCACGTTGGAATAGGATACCGTGTCGGAGAGGCGGTCGGTGCGCGAGGATTCCGAGAGGTCGGTGTAGAGCTCGAGGTCGATGACGAAGCGCTGCCCGACCTCGGTCTCATGTTCCATCACGCCATGACGGGCATGGATGACGATCCCGGTGATGAAGATCGTGTCGGTCATTGCTGTCCCTCGATTGCCGCGGCCACCCGCAGCGCCTGAACGGTTTCCGCGACGTCGTGCGCACGGATGATGCGGGCGCCATGCTGCGCAGCGATCAGATGTGCCGCGATCGAGCCGCCGATCCGCTGTTGCGGCTCCGAGGCCACGACCGTGCTGATGAAGCGCTTGCGCGATGCGCCGACCAGCACCGGCAGGCGGAACGCGTTGAGCTCGGCGAGCCGCGCCAGCGCCAGCATGCTCTGCTCCTGGGTCTTGCCGAAGCCGATGCCGGGATCGAGCACGATCCGGTCGGACGCAATACCGGCGCGCGCCGCGATCTCGAGCGAGCGTTCGAAGAAGGCCGTGATGTCCTGCATGATGTCGATCGCCGGATCGACCTGCTCGCGATTGTGCATGACGATCACGGGCACGCCGCGCGCGGCGACGAGCGGCGCCATGCCGGCATCGCGCTGCAGGCCCCAGACGTCATTGGCGATCGCCGCACCCTGGTCGAGCGCCCAGGCCACGACCTCCGATTTCATGCTGTCGATCGAGACCGGCACGCCGAGCGCGACCACCTCGGCCAGCACCGGCTCCAGCCGCGCCATTTCGGCCTCGGCGGTGACCGGCTGCTGCGAGCCGTAGGGGCGGGTCGACTCCGCGCCGATGTCGATGATGTCGGCGCCCTCGGCGATCAGCCTGCGGGCCTGCGCCAGCGCCTGTTCGGGCGCGATGAACTGGCCGCCGTCGGAGAACGAGTCCGGCGTCACGTTCAGGATGCCCATCACCGCCGGATAGGGCCGCGACAGCAGCGCCGGCAGCACCGCTGATGCGGCCGGGCCGGTCACCGCCGATGCTATGGGCCTGGTTGCCATCATGCGGTGGCTTTGCGCTGACCGCAGCGGCAAGTCAAGGTGCCGCGGCGATGCGCGGCGCCGGTGCGGTTAAGGCAGGCTAATAGTGATGCTAATAGGTGATCTTGAGCGGCAGCTTGCGTGCCTGTTCGATCAGCAACTCGACCGATTTTTCTGACGGCATTACACGGACGAGCTTACGGCGCACATTGGCGTCCTTCATGCTCTGCGCCAGCCGCGACGGGTTGCGCTGCGCGAGCTCCCGCACGGTGGTGACGCCGGCGGCGCGCACCAGCCCGACCTTCGCCTTGCCCATGCCGGGAATCCGCATGTAGTCGGAGATGTTGGCCCATTCGAGCAATTGTTGTTCGCTGATCCCGGTCTTGGCGGAGAGCGCCTTGCGTCCCTTGACGGTGCGGGCGGCTTCAAGCAGCGCGTCGGTCGTGCGGATACCCTGCGATTTCAGTTTGGTGGCGCAATAAGCGGACAGGCCTTCGATCTCGGAGAGGGGGTATGTCATGATACTCGTATGCAGGTAACAGGTAGAAGGGAGCGCGCGCGCAGGGGCGTTGGGAAGGTGCTTCAGGCAAACTGGCTGAGGCCCGGTGTCCCCGAGATGATCTCGCCCATTTGATCCGCTCCGATTTTGTCGCGGCCGAACCTGAAAAGTTCACGCGCGACGTTCTGAATTTCACCCATGCTCAGGCCAAGCGCCATCAGCCGGGTGCCGACAGCCATCAGGCCGCCGCCCATCAACCGCGATAGACCACCGCTGTTGTTGGAGGCGGCGATTGCCGCTTCGGCGCCGGGGATTTGGTCGATCAGAGCCTGGACTTTGTCGGAAGGTCCCTCGTTACGGAGGAAACCCAGAACGATGCCGATGGTTTTTTCAGCGACAGCGCCATCAATGCCGGCCTTCGCGGCCAGCTGTCCAACCAGTTCATCCATCTTGCCCCGCCTCAACCGGACTTTGCCGGGTCGTTCTTCGGAATTTATCTTGAGCGCCTGTGTCACGAAATACAAGCGATCCGCGCATTTCAGTTGGTTTTCTTTTTCGATCGCGTCGTGACTGTGGCCTCGCTGCAAGAGTGAGCGGCGGATTCACACCATCTTGTCGCAATGCGCAATGCCTTTCGTCACTTCGCCGGGAATAAAATATGAGGAACCAGTGGCGCGACAATATACGTCAGCTTGCGGTGACGGTTTCAATCGACCGGCAAGATGCAATATGATGGCACTGGTTCGAGTGTCGCACCGGGTGCGATGATCGAAACGATCTAAAATCTGCGCGAAGAGGCGAAGCGATGGCGACCTCCGACAACAAGTCGGCCGATACCGACGAGAAGATTTTTATCGGCAAGGGTGAGGAGCCAGCCTGGCTGACGCTGGCGCTGGCCAACCGGCATGGCCTCGTCACCGGTGCAACCGGAACCGGCAAGACCGTCTCGCTTCAAGTCATGGCTGAAGGATTTGCGCGCGCCGGCGTTCCGGTTTTCGCAGCCGACATCAAGGGCGATCTCTCCGGTATCTCCGAGGTCGGCGAGGCCAAGGACTTTATCGTGAAGCGCGCCCAGCAAATGGGCTTGACCTTCCAGCCCGATCAATTCTCGACGGTGTTCTGGGACGTATTCGGCGAGCAGGGCCATCCGGTGCGCGCCACCGTCACCGAGATGGGGCCGCTGTTGCTGTCGCGAATGCTCGATCTGAACGACGTGCAGGAGGGTGTGCTCAACGTCGCCTTCCGGGTCGCCGACGAGAATGGCCTCGCGCTGATCGACATGAAGGATCTGCGCGCCCTGCTCGATGCGATCGCGCCCGACAGCAGCAAGAAGGGCGCCGACGACGGCGAAGATCCGCTGGCGTCGATCCGCAAGGCTGCGCAGAGCTACGGCAATGTGTCCAAGGCGACGGTCGGAACGATCCAGCGCCAGCTGCTGGTGCTCGAGAACCAGGGCGGCGCGAAGTTCTTCGGCGAGCCCGCACTGACGCTGAAGGATTTCATGCGGACCGACCGCGACGGCCGCGGCATGGTTAATATTCTCGTCGCCGACAAGTTGATGCAGAGCCCGCGGCTTTACGCCACGTTCCTGCTCTGGATGCTGTCGGAACTGTTCGAGGAATTGCCGGAGGCCGGCGACCTGCCGAAGCCGAAGCTGGTGTTCTTCTTCGACGAGGCGCATCTGCTGTTCACCGACGCGCCGAAGGCGCTGATGGACAAGATCGAGCAGGTGGTGCGGCTGATCCGCTCCAAGGGCGTCGGCGTCTATTTCGTCACGCAGAATCCGATCGACGTGCCGGACAAGGTGCTGGCGCAGCTCGGCAACCGCGTGCAGCACGCGTTGCGTGCCTTCACGCCGCGCGACCAGAAGGCGGTTGCCGCCGCCGCGCAGACCTTCCGGCCCAATCCGAAGCTCGATACCGCGCGGGTGATCATGGAGCTCGCCAAGGGCGAGGCGCTGGTCTCGTTCCTCGAGGGCGGCGGTACGCCGTCGATGGTCGAGCGCGTGATGGTGCGGCCGCCGTCGGCGCGGATCGGGCCGATCACGCCGGAGGAACGCAAGGCGATCATGGATGCGAGCCCGGTGAAGGGCAAATACGATACCGCGATCGACGCCGAATCCGCCTACGAGATCATCCAGAAGCGTCTCGCCGACACGGCGACGCCGGCAGGCGGCACGGGCGGCGAAGGCGGCGGTATCCTCGGCCAGATCGGGGCCATTGCCGCCACGATCTTCGGCACCAATGTCAAGCGCGGCCGGCTCTCGACCGGACAGGTGATCGCGCGCAACGTCACGCGCTCGGTGACCGACAAGGTGGTCGGCGGCGTGGTCGCAGATCTCGGCAAATCGGTCGGTGGCTCGGTCGGCGGCTCGATCGGTCGCGCATTGGTGCGCGGCGCGCTCGGCGGAATCCTGCGCAGGTAGCATCGCGATCATCCGGCCGGAACGGGCGACCGGCTTTGCCTTCGGCGGCCGGCGCGCTACAACGTCGGCAATCTCCAAGCAAAAAAGGGATATCAGCGATGTCCAACGCCAAGCTGCAGCCCGTCCTCGACCGTATCGACGCCGATTTCGACAACAGTCTCGAGCGGCTGTTCACGCTGCTGCGGATCAAATCGATCTCGGCCGATCCGGCCTTCGCCAATGACTGCAAGGCGGCTGCCGATCACCTCGCCAAGGATATCGCAACCCTCGGCTTCAAGACCGAGGTGCGCCCGACCGCCGGCCATCCGGCCGTGGTCGGCAAGCTGAACGGCGCGACCGACGGGCGCCCGCATGTGCTGTTCTACGGTCACTATGATGTGCAGCCGGTCGATCCGCTGAATCTCTGGCACCGTCCGCCGTTCGAGCCCGTGGTGACCGACCACGCCGACGGGCGCAAGATCATCGTCGCGCGCGGCGCCGAGGACGACAAGGGACAGCTGATGACCTTCGTCGAGGCGTGCCGGGCCTGGAAGGCGGTGACGGGATCGCTGCCGATCGACATCACCATCATCGTCGAGGGCGAGGAGGAGATCGGCTCGAAGAATTTCGTGCCGTTCCTCGAAGCGAACAAGGCCGAGCTCAAGGCGGACTTCGCGCTGGTCTGCGATACCGGCATGTGGGATCCGAACACGCCCGCGATCACGACCTCGCTGCGCGGCCTGGTCTATGACGAGGTCAAGATCAAGGCCGCCAATCGCGACCTGCATTCCGGCGTGTTCGGCGGCGGCGCGCAGAATCCGATCCGCGTGCTGACGCGGATCCTCGGCGGCCTGCATGACGAGAACGGCCACATCACCATTCCCGGTTTCTACGACGGCGTGAAGGATCTGCCGTCGGACATCCTGGCGCAGTGGAAACAGCTCAATCTGACCGCGGACAGCTTCCTCAAGCCGATCGGGCTGTCGGTGCCGGCCGGCGAGAAGGATCGGCTCCTCATCGAGCAGGTCTCCTCGCGGCCGACCTGCGACATCAACGGCATCGTCGGCGGCTATACCGGCGAGGGCTCGAAGACGGTGATCCCGGCGGAGGCGTCGGCGAAGGTCTCGTTCCGCCTGGTCGAGGGGCAGGACCCTGAGAAGATCCGCCAGGCGTTCCGCGACTATGTGACGGCGCGCGTGCCGGCGGATTGCAAGGCCGAGTTCATCGACCATTCCTCTGCGCCGGCGATCGCGCTCGACTGGAACATGAAGCCACTGGCTGCGGCCCGTCGCGCGCTGACCGACGAATGGGGCAAGGAGGCGCTCCTGGTCGGCTCCGGCGCCTCGATCCCGATCGTCGCCGACTTCAAGCGCACGCTCGGCCTCGACAGCGTGCTGGTCGGCTTCGGGCTCGACGACGACAACATCCATTCGCCGAACGAGAAGTACGACCTCAAGAGCTACCACAAGGGCATCCGCTCCTGGGCGCGGATCCTGGCGGCCTTCGCCGACGCCAAGTAGCGCTACGGGCCGAACGCAAAAACGCCGCCCGGAATTGGGCGGCGTTTTGATTTGCAGGTAGGATGGGTAGAGCGCAGCGAAACCCATCGCTTCTTCATCGGGATCGTTCATGGTCTCTTATCGTCGTAACTTCATCGCTGGAGGCAGCTTCTTCTTCACGGTCAACCTGGAGGACCGGCGCCTTCGATTGCTGACGGAGCACATCGATCACCTACGCGCCGCCTTTCGCGAAACGCGCGAACGGCATCCGTTCACGACCGAGGCGATCGTCGTTCTGCCCGACCACCTCCATGCGGTCTGGAGCTTGCCGGAAGGTGACACCGACTATGCGACACGGTGGCGGCAAATAAAGTCGGCGTTCTCGCGAAGCCTTCCGGCTGGCGAGATTGTTTCGATCAGTCGCGCTGCCAAACGAGAGCGCGGGATTTGGCAGCGCCGCTATTGGGAGCACACGATCCGGGACGAGGATGATTTCGCTCGTCATGTCGATTACGTGCACATCAACCCCCTCAAACACGGGTTAGTGAAGCGAGTGATGGATTGGCCGTATTCGTCGTTTCAGCGCATGGTCAACCTCGGCCTATACCCCGGGGATTGGGCCGGCGACGGGGAGAGCGTGGACGGGGTGTACGGCGAGCGGTCTTGATGCGGGTCCATGATGGGTTTCGCTGCGCTCTACCCATCCTACGGTTTTCCGCCAGGTAGGTCCCGGCGTGCAAAAACGCCGCCCGGAATTGGGCGGCGTTTTGATTCTGGTCGTGTAGAGGGTGTTGGCGGCAAGCTTACCCGAAGATTGTGAAATTTCAATCACGGTAGCCGGGATTGACCCGGTCGAGCTTGCGCAGCAGCGGCGGCCAGACCAGCTGCGTCGAGCGCAGCTCGGCGCGATCGGGGTTGGAGAGCAGCTCGGTGTTCTTGTCAATCGCGTGCTGGTCGACCGGATAGACGCTGCCGCCGAGCGCGCGGGTCGCCACCTGCATCGAGCAGGCGCGTTCCAGATGATACATCCGCTCGAAGGCGGCTGCGACCGAGCGGCCGACCGTCAGCGTGCCGTGATTGCGCAGCAGCATGTGGTTCTTGGTGCCGAGATCGCGCTGTAGGCGCGGGCGCTCGTCGTGATCGAGCGCGATGCCTTCATAGTCGTGGTAGGCGAGGTCGTGGGTGACGAGCTGCGCGGTCTGGTTCAGCGGCAGCAACCCATCGGGGCCGCTCGACACCGCGGTGCCGTCGACCGTGTGCAGATGGAGCACGCAGCCGGCGTCCTCGCGCACCTCGTGGATCGCCGAGTGGATGGTGAAGCCGGCCGGGTTGATGCTGTAGTCGCTCTTCGACAGCTGGTTGCCGTCGAGGTCGACCTTGACCAGGCTCGAGGCGGTGATCTCGTCGAACATCAACCCGTACGGATTGATCAGGAAGTGATGCTCGGGCCCCGGCACGCGCGCCGAGATGTGGGTGTCGACCAGATCGTCCCAGCCGTAGAGCGCCACCAGGCGATAGCAGGCGGCCAGATTGATCCGCTGCTCCCATTCCGCCGCACTGATATCCGACGGCACTTCCTTCAGGCGCGCTTCTGCTGGCGACATGGCCGATTGCTCCATTGATGGCTGTTGCTTGAGCTAAGCCTAGCGCCGCCGCCGGAGCGCAGCAAGGCGGCATACCGGCGTGACAGTCATGCCGGCATGCGGCCCACGATCCGAACGACGACGGTCGGTGGGCAGGCGCGAGGGTCGATCTTCCAAGGCCGCGATCGGCGAGCGCATTTTCGGCTCTGATTGACGCGAACCGGCGCCGACTTCGTTCGAAAATGCTTTACGGCGCCGGGATCGCGAGCAGGCTCGAGATGCTGCGGCCGCGGATGTCGTAGACGCGGGCAAACACGACGTCGTCGCGCTTGATCTCGACCATCACCGGGGCGGCGAGGCCCTTGCAGTAGAACTCGCCGAGCGTCATCGCGAAGTCGGCGGCATGGCTGTCCCAGCCGATCGTGAAGTCGGGCCCGAGCGCGACCTGCGCGGGGCGCTGCGGTCCGCACACCGCGACCTTCCACTTGCGATGCTGCGGCGGCGCTTCCTGCCGCTCCGCCAGCTGCTCGCGCAGCCCGTCGGATGCCTGCTTCAGCGCCAGTCCCCAATAGTCCAGCATGAAGAAATTGTCGGCGGTCCGCACCGTGCCGGCGATGTGATTAAAGTGCGTGTACTGATACGGATGCAGGCGGATCATTTCGCTGAGCGGCAGCAGCAGGCCGAACGCGAACACCGCCAGCGCCGCGGGCTGCCAGGCGCGGCGGTGCTCGCCGAGCCAATCCATGCCGCGGGCGAAGGCGACGCCGCCAAGCACCGCCATCGGCGGGATCACGAAGATGAAGTGGCGGATGCCGTTGTAGAGCGCCGGCCGTTTCACCATGGCGATCACCAGCGGCAGCGTCGCCGCCAGCGTCAGCATCAGCATGATCGTCTTGCGCTTCGCCGCGACATCGCTCCGCGACAGCGACATGAAGGCGGTGACGACGGCCGCGGTCAGCAGCACCAGCAGGACTTCGGGAAGCTGCAGCGCGAACAGCGTCGGCAGATAGGACCACGGCATGTCCGGCACGGACACCAGCGCGCCGTCGAACATCTCTTTCCACGGCTTCTCGAAGAAGTGCGAGAAATAGGTCACCGCCTCCAGCGGATGGCCGGGCTCCATGATCGACCACGGCCAGATCAGGCCCATCACCAGATAGCCCAGCACGAGCCCCGGCAGCAGCACATAGATGACATGGGCAAAACGATGGGTCGCCTCGCGCGGGCCCTGCGTGCGGAATTCCTCGATCCACAGCGGGATGAAGCCGACCACGGCGTAGATCAAAGCGAGGCCGCCAAGCACGCGGCAGCCGATCGACAGGCCGGCCCCGAGGCCCACGATCAGGATCGTGCGCGGCGAGGGCGCCGGATATTCCTCGATCAGGCGCACGAGGCCCATGATCAGGACCACCATCGCGACGGCGAACGGCGCATCCTTCGGATTCATGAACATGTGACCGTAGAAGGTCGGGCACAGCGCGAGCAGCAGCAGGGCCGCCAGTCCCGCCAGCGGGCCGCCGACGCGGCGCGCCAGACGCCAGGTCACAGCAAGCCCGATCACGCCGACGATCGCCCCGAGCAGGCGGCGCGTCTCGAACAATTCGAGCGGGATGACCTTGTGCAGCAGCGCCGCGGCCATATCGAAGCCGCCGCCGTACATATAGAGATTGGCGAACGAGAGCGCGCCGGTGTCCTTGAACCCGGACCCGTACATGCGCAGCAGGAGGTCGGCGTATTCAGCGTGGGTGTAATCGTCCCAGCCCAGACCGTAGTCGCGGAATGTAAGGCCGGCGACCACGGCGACCACGCCGAGGACGAGGAATGCGAGATCGTCGCAGGTCTTCTCCACCGAGCGCCGCGCAGGCGCCTCGAGGGCAGACGTCGTAATCGATGACATAGCTAGTGATACCGGCGTGCCTGTGGCCCAGTTTGGCGCTTTAGGGCCTCATTCCCCGGCATCCATAGCGCAGTTCCGTTTCCGAGTAATTGGTAATTGTGGCGTAATTTCCCAGATGCGTTGCAATAAATTGGCAGCAATTCGTAGCCAGTAGATCTACGGGAGGCAGGGTCCTGGACGTGGCCGCAGCCGCGATCAGGAAGCGCATCAGGCCCGGTTAAGCGGGATTTTAGGGAACTCCGTCTACAATTGGCGGTTGGCGGTGTGGGCAATATGACGGTATCGTGGCGTTGGTGGCCCACGCCGATTTTCGGTCGGGTCTCCCGGGGGTTAGTTCGATGATGGTTGGTCTGTTGGTCGTCGGCGTGGGCCTGGTTGTGGCGGGCTTGGCGGCGATCGGCTTGGGAATCCCCTACAAGGAATTCAGCGTCGGCAGCGCCTTGATCACGACGGGCGTGACCGGCGCATGCACCGGCGCGATCGTGCTGGCGCTCGCCGCCATCCTTCGGGAACTTCAGGTCATCGCCCGGCGGCTGGAGCCTGGTGCCGCGGGCGCCCGGCTGGAGGCTCCGTCGGCGCCTGCAACTTCCCCGCGCAATGCCCCCGAGGATCCTGTCTTCCCGCCACCGCGTGAGCCCAAGGTTGCCGCGCCTCCGCCGCTGGCACCGCCCGTTTCGCCATCCGCCTCCGCGTCGCCGCCGCCCTGGCACGACGAAATCGGCCAGCGTGGCGCGCCGGGCGAGGCGCCGCCGCCTGTGCCGGGTGGCGCGCCCCCGGAGGGCGAAGCCACGCCCAAGCGGCGCAACCTGTTGTTCTCGTCCTCGCGGAAGGAACGCGAGCGGGCCCAGGGCCGTACGGCCGAGCCGCTGACGCCGGACCTGCTGTCGCCGGAGCTGCGCCCTGGTCCGGCCGCGGCCGCCGAGCCCGCACCGGCAACGTTCGACGATGCCTGGCCGAAGGCCGAACGGCCACGGTCGGTCGACGTTGCCCCCCGGCGCACGCCCCGGCCGTCGACGTTCGGCGAGACCCAGTCGGCCGGCGCGGCGCCGTCGTCATCAGGCCACCCGCCGCCGCCGCAGGAGCAGCCGCCGGTGACCGTGCTCAAATCGGGCGTCGTCGACGGCATGGCCTATTCGCTGTATTCGGACGGATCGATCGAGGCGCAGATGCCGGAGGGCATGATGCGGTTTGCCTCGATCGACGAGCTCAGGTCGCATCTGGAGCAGCGGCCTTAAGGTCGGCACCAATACTTGCGAGCGGCCGCTTCGAAGCCGGAAAAATACGGCCGTTCTTGTCAGGTTTGCTGCAATCCGCTCATATTCGCGAAGTAGTACGCGATTCCATTAATGTATTGCTGCACGTGGATACTGTCCGGTGGGCGCCGGGCGGTCGACAGCACGGGGAAGATTGAGTCATGTCCGATACGTCAGGTAAAACGCCGGTCGAGCTGACCGCAAACATCGTTTCGGCCTATCTCAGCAACAATCCGACGCCGGCCTCGGACATTCCGAGCCTGATCAGCCAGGTCCACGCGGCGCTGCTGCGGGTGTCGAGCGGCCGCGCCGACACGCCAAGCGAGCCGGCCAAGCCGGCGGTGTCGATGAAGAAGTCGATCACGCCGGAATATCTGGTGTGTCTCGAGGACGGCAAGCGCTTCAAGTCGCTCAAGCGCCATCTGCGCACGCAGTACAACATGACGCCGGAGCAATATCGCGACAAATGGGGCTTGCCGGCCGACTATCCGATGGTGGCGCCGAACTATGCGGTAGCGCGCTCTCAGCTCGCCAAGAAGATGGGACTTGGCCAGCAGGCGCGGAAGCGGAAGTAGGGGCTCAGAGCATTTTCGAGCGAAGTGGATACGCCTTCGCATGAAGAAAATGCGTCAAACACGAATCTAGAGCCCCGTTCCGATTCGATCGGAACGGAAAGGCTCTAGGCGGACGCCAGCGCCTCGCGCGCGTCGTTGCGGATCCGATCGACCATCGAGCGGAGGCCATTGGAGCGCTGCGGCGTCAGATGGTCGCGGAAGCCGAACTCGTCGAACAGCGCAAGCGCATCGGTGGTGAGGATTTCCTTCGGCGTATGCCCGGAAAACAGCGTCAGCACGATCGCGACCAGCCCGCGCACGATGTGGGCATCGCTGTCACCGACATAGATCAGGCGCGGTTCGCCATTGGCATCGCGATCGATCCGCTTCGACAGCCAGACCTGGCTGACGCAACCCTGCACCTTGTTCTCGGCCGAGTGCTCCGCCTCTGACAACGGCTCTAGCGTGCGGCCGAGCTCGATGACATAGCGGTAACGGTCGTCCCACTCGTCGAGCAGCGCAAAATTGTCTCTGATTTCGTCGATCGTCGTCATCGTGGCCCGCGTCCTATTCTCAACGGCTTATATAGGAAGGCGGGCCGCGAAAGCGACGAAAATGGAACCGGTTCCCGGCTGTTTCGACCGGTTTCTTTGCGCGAGCCGGCATCCGTCTCACGCGAAAGCGCTTTATTGGCTGGCGCTTACGGCGTCGGCGGCAGGCGGAAGTCAATCATCTGATCGTCCGCCGTCAGCGTGTCGCGGGATGCGGCCGGATCGGTATCGTCCTTGCCGATCGAGCCGGTGTGGTCGGGCGGCTTCTTGTCGGTGATGATCTGATAGAGCTTGCGCGCGCCATCGGTCGCGCGCTGGCCGATCGCGGTCGCGGCCTGGCCGCCGACTTCGCAGGCGGAAGGCTGGCGCTTGCAGAACTGGCCCATGTCGTTGATCGTTGCCGTCGCAGCCGACACCGCGTCCGATGCGCTGATCTGCGGCGTCTTGTCCGCTTCGGGTGTTTTGTCTCTCGGCAGCAGCACGAGCACAAGCCCGAGCCAGAATGCCAAACGCAGCAGGAAGAACATGGCGCGATCCCGGTCGTCTATCTTGTCTTTTGCTTCTTGCGCGGTCGATGCCGCTATTGCCCTCACGGATAGCATCGGTCGATAAATCGGAAGTATCTGCATTGAAGTAAATCCGCCGAAAAATCGCGGAAAATTCGCCTGAATCGATTCGCCGTAAATTTTCGATTGATGGCGGCTGACGGGTGCCAAATCCGCAAGATGCGGCGCATCCACCATTTCGAAACCATAGTTTGTCGCACCCGGAAACCAGCCGTTCACCATCCCCGACAAATGACCGGTGAATGACAGCGCCGCAGCCTCGCCAATGCACGGTGTTTGGCAGCAGGCCGCCCCGCCTTAGCGTTCGCTTAAGTTCGCTCTGACACGTTGGCCTGCAATCACAAAGGAGGCGTTCCGGCGCGTCTGTTCGACGATGAAGCCGAAGCGCGAGTGCTGTGAGTAGTTTGAGTTTGATCCGCGATTGCCTGGATGCGCTGCTGCATCCGTCGGCGCAATATGATGCGCTGACGCGTGCGCGCCACCGTGCCTTCATGGCGCCGCGGCTGCTCGGCAGTCTGGCGGCGCTGGCCTCTTTCCCTGCCTTTCTGGCGATGCGCGGGGCGCCGACGGCGATCGAGGTCATCGCCTTCGCCTGGCTGATCGCGCCGATCCTGTTGTCCTGGTTCCTGTCGCGCACCGGCCGCTACGAAGGCGCGCATGTGCTGTCGTCGCTGGCGCTCGCCGGTCTCGTGATGATGATCGCGGCGTCGACCGGCGGCATCGCGTCGT
Source organism: Bradyrhizobium sp. C9 (assembly GCF_002532045.1). Classification (GTDB taxonomy): domain Bacteria; phylum Pseudomonadota; class Alphaproteobacteria; order Rhizobiales; family Xanthobacteraceae; genus Bradyrhizobium. The sequence continues at coordinate 858,214 of NZ_NWTG01000001.1, forward strand.
TCGCCGCGGTGTGGCTCGTCGTGATTCCGATCGAGGCGGCGCTGTCGGCGTCGCGGCGTGTGGTGGCGTTTGCGTTCGCGCTGGCGATGATCTGCGCCGCGCTGCTCAGCGTGCTTGGCCATTACCACGTGCTGCCGGTGGTCGATCCTGCGGTTGTCTCGAACAGCTCGCTGGTCGGCTTCGGCGTCGTGTCGGCGATCTTCTACGCGGCCGGGCTTGCCTTCGGCGCGGAGTCGCTGGCGCGCACCAGCGTGGCGCTGCTTTACGTCGAGGAAGAGCGCTACCGCCTGCTCGCCCATAACATGAGCGACGTGTTGTCGCGGCACAGCCGCAACGGCGCGGTGCGCTTCATTTCGCCCGCGGTCGAGGTCATGCTCGGCGTGCCGGCATCGCGGCTGTCCGGCCACGGCCTGTTCGACCGCGTTCATGTCGCCGATCGTCCGGCCTATCTCACCGCGCTGTCTGATGCCGCGCGCGGCGAATCCCGCAGCGTCGAGTTCCGCGTGCGCCGCGACGGTGCGCGCGGCGAGGCTGCCGCCGAATTCATCTGGGTCGAGATGCGCTGCCGTGCGCTCGAGCAGGCCTCCGCCGATGCCGAGGTGGTCGCCGTGATCCGCGACGTGACCGATCGCAAGGTGCAGGAACAGGCGCTCGAACAGGCCCGCCATGCCGCCGAGCAGGCCGATGCGTCGAAGACGCGCTTCCTGGCCACCATGAGCCACGAACTGCGGACCCCGCTCAACGCCATCATCGGCTTCTCCGAGATGATCGCGCAGGAAGACGTGCTCGGGCTCGACGCGGCCCGCCGCAAGGAATACGCGCAGCTCATCAACGATTCCGGCCAGCATCTGCTGTCGGTCGTCAACGGCATCCTCGACATGTCGAAGATGGAGTCGGGCAATTTCGAGATTTCGCCGGAGCCGTTTGCGCCGCGGCCGGCGCTGCTCAATTGCTGCAATCTGGTGGCGCTGAAGGCGCGCGAGAGCGGTGTCGACCTCGTCACCCGGGTGCCTGACGACCTGCCGATCGTGAACGGCGACTCGCGCGCGTTCAAGCAGATCGTCCTCAATCTGGTTTCCAACGCGATCAAGTTCACCGAGCGCGGCGGCAAGGTGACCGTGTCGGCCGGCGTCGAGGGATCGCGGCTGTTGCTGCGGGTCTCGGACACCGGCGTCGGCATCGCCGCCGACGATCTCAAGCGGATCGGCGATCCGTTCTTCCAGGCCGGCAAGACCTATCAGCGCCGCCACGAAGGCACCGGCCTCGGCCTGTCCATCGTCAAGGGGCTGGTCGGCCTGCACAACGGCGAAATCAACGTCGAGAGCAAGGTGGGCGAGGGCACCGTCGTGTCGGTCGCGCTGCCGCTGTCATTCATCCCGCCGGCCGCGGTCGAGCCGTCCAGCAATGTCTCGACCCTGAAGCCCGCGCTGCGGTCCGGACTGCAAGAGCAAACCCAACAGGTGAAGAAGAGTGCCTAGACAGACTTTGGATGACGATGAAACGCCGCGCCGTCGCCGCGGCGCCAAGGCAGTAGCCATCGCGGCCGAGGAGGAACGTGGCCTCGTCCTGCGCCTGCTGCTGCACAGTCCGAAGGACCTGGTTGCGGGCGTGCTGGCAACGTCTGCCATCGTTGCGATCCTGATCAATGCGCTGTTCCTGCAGGCTGGCCGTCATCCGTCGCCGATGTTCGGCGGTTCGGTGGTGACGCTACCGGCCCCGGTTGCCGCGGCCACCAGCCCGCTGCCGCGCCCGCGTCCGGCCGAGGCCGCCGCCCGATCGGTCGAGCCCGCCGTCACGGAGCCGACCAGGCCGGTCGACGTGAAGCCGGTGGAGACCAAGCCGGCCGAGACCAGGTCCGTCGAAGCCAAGCCGGTGGAGTCCAAACCGGCTGAGGCGAAGCCGGTCGATCCGATGGCCAATCTGGTGCTGAAATCGACCGCCGCGCCGCCGGCCGCCGCACCGTCCGCGGCTGCCGCGCCGTCCAGCGTCATTCGTCCGCCCGCGCCGATCCCGACACAGCATCTGAGCCCGGCCGGCAAGCGCATCGCAGCGGTCCAGCGGACGCTGACCGAATATGGCTACGGCCAGCTCAAGCCGACCGGTACGATCGGCGCCGATACCCAGCACGCGATCGCGAAGTTCGAGCGCGCGCGCAAGCTGCCGGTGACCGGGCAGATGTCCGATCGTCTCGTGCACGAGCTCAGCGCGATGATCGGACATTCGATCGACTAGGCTCGTCCTCTCGTCATGGCCGGGCGTCATCCGGCCATGACGGTTCTTCCCGACTGACGTCAGACCGCTTCGCCGAGCAGGACGTCCCTGACCTCGTCGGAGAACGGCTTCTTGCGACCGGCCACCAGCACTGATTCTGGATCGTCGCGATCCGAAGTGCCGCGCGGCATGCCGTGATCGAGCAGGGCTTGCGCGCAGCCGGCCCAATCGCCGCGGCTGACCGGTTCATTGCAGGACGCCCACGACAAGGTCCCGGACGCGTTGTCGCCAAAGCCGTGCTGTTCGGTCCATTCCGCACCGTGCTCGAGCAGGAAGCGTGTCAGTCCGGCATTGCCGCGGAACACCGCGTGATTGAGCGCCGAGGCGTCCCAGTCGCCGCCGCGCACCGCGATGGGCCAGCCGAGCCTGACCATCAGCCGCACCGCATCGTCGCCGCCGGCCGCGGCGAGCTCGGGAAGCAGCCGCAGCTGCTGTGGTGAAAGCGATCCCGGAAGATCGGGCCGACCGGCCTGGATCCGCCGTGCTTCGTCCTCGTCGTCGCTGCTGCACGCCGCGACGAACCGCTCCTCATCCGCCAGCGTCTCGTCGCCGGTGCGCTGCCGCAGCAGCTCGGCAACCTCGGTCAAGCCGAACTGCAGTGCGTAGCGGTAGGCGGAAAGGCCGTCCGGTGTCGTGATGCGTGGATCTGCGCCGGCGTCGAGCAAGGTCGCGATGCAGGTTCGCGATCGTCGCCGCCGGATCGCCCACATCAGCGGTGATCCGCAATCCGTCAGCGGCGCGCTGCCGGCGGGTTCATTTGGATCTCCGCCGTGCCGCAGCAGCAATGCGAGCGCCACCACATTCTCGTCGTCCAGCACCTTGTACATCGCGTTGGTGCCGGCGATCCGCGCGCCGTGCTCGAGCAGCAGCCCTGTCGTCACGGAGCCTTCGAGCGAATGGTACAGCGATTCATTGTCGTTCGGATTGGCGCCGGCCTCGAGCAACAGTTTGGTCAGGGCGAGGTCGTGATTGCGCCCGGCGGCGCCATACAGCGCCGACAGCGGATTGCTGTGATCGGGCGCGTCGAGCGATCCGGGTGGCCAGCGGCTGCTGATGTGCTGGTCGGGATCGGCGCCGGCCTCAAGCAGCAGGCGCGCGCAGCGATGCAGCCGCGCCTGAAATTCCGGAATCTGCAGCAGGCTGGAATGCGTCACCGCGATCAGCGGCGGGAGTTTCAACGGACCGCCGGGACGGTCGACCCATGCGGGATCGCTGGCTGCGGTGCGCCGTATCGTCTCCTCGTCGCCGACGGCGCAGGCGAGATAGGGATCGCCGGCCACAAGATCGGGATCCTCGGTGAGCATCCGCACCGCGACGCGCGGATGAGCGCGATCGGTTGTGCCGTCGACATCAGCGGCATAGACCAGCTGCAGCCATCGCCGCACCCGGTCGGCCTTGCTTTTGCCGGGCGGCGATTGGGCTTCGACATAGCGCCGCAGGTCCGGCCAAGAGGCGAAGCCGAGATCGCGCGCCACGCAGGACTGAGCGTCGTGGAGCCGCAGACCGAGTGCGGCGATCTGCGCGTCGCTGCGCCCGGCCGCAGCCGGAAGCGCCTGCCGGAAACGGGCGCAAGCCTCCGGGACCTGTCGCCGGTAAAGGCGAATGAGCTCCTTGGCCTGCTTCTTCAGATGTTCGAGATTCAATCGCGCGGGCGATCGGTTCATGGAAACCTCCGTGCATCATCGCCGATGGTCCACAAAACCGGCTGCACAAAGGCTTGGTTGGCCGCGTATCAGGTGCAAGTGGGTTCAACCCTTCCCGTGGACCCGGGTGCGGCTTGCACCGCAAATGCAAGGATATGAGCGAGGCTTGTCTCGGTCAACCCGCCGGTGCGTGATGTCATCTGTGACGATTGGACGTGGCCGCGGCGCTGGCCTATAGGTCGGCGCATGCGATTGAAAACCAGCATATGGGTCGCGGCATATCTGCGCCGCTGCCAGACCGAAGGCGTGTTCGGCGCGATCCGCAAGAAGGGCGCGGAGGAAGCCGGCGCCGTGTTCGTCAAGGTAGCGCTGATGGACGGCAACGCGATGCTGTATGCGCCGGCGCCGCAGACGGTCTATGACGACAGCCGTCCGGCCGAGCGGCTGTTCGTGCCGACCGCACAACAGCCGGTGTCCGAGCCTTCAGTCGAGGAGCGATTGACCAAGGAGCTCCGCTTCGATCCCGATGCCTGGATCGTCGAGACCGAAGATCGCGCCGGGCGGCACTTTCTCGATCTGGCGAAGGGCTAGCTTCCCGACTTCTGATTGCGGATGCCGGGCGCGCTGCCGGGCTGCACCGCAGGTCGTGTCTGTGAGGATGTTACGCGTACGCGATGACGCTCGTCGTCATAGAGCGACGAGCGATACTTGGCGCGCGCCACCGCCATGGTCGAGCCGCGCCACGCCGCCAGCATCACCAGCGCGGAGCGCTCGCTGAGGCGATCGTAGAGCCGCGACAGCCGATAGACGTAGTTGACCGACGAGCCGGCTTCCGGATTGAGGAACATCAGGATCCGCTGGAACGCGGCGCTCGAGACGTCGAGTGCCCGCATCGCGCAGGCAAGCGGCTCGCCGCCGGGATCGTTGACGACGTCGGCGGCGATCCGCGACGGCAGGATCAGCGCCTCGCCGAGTTCGAGCGTGAAGTTATCGAGGTCCTCGGCAAACGCCGCCATCTCCAGGATATGGATCGCGCGCGCGGCGCGAGCCGCCGGAATCCGCGCCGCAGCCTTCAGCGGCGTCTCCTGCAGATTGTGCAGGATCTGGGCGCGCTCCTTTGCGCTGGCGGCAAAGAACATGTCGGAGATTTCGGCGGCATCGTTCGGCCGCATCGCAAGGCTTGCGGCCATCCGCAGCTCTGCCTCGGTCGGGACCTTGGCGGGCAGCGCGGACGGTGCGGGCGCGGAAATTGGCGCGGCAGCCGGCATCGGCTGCTCCGGACCGGTGCGGCGCAGCCCGAGCTTGTCCATGATCCTGGCGGGCGTTGCCGGATAGATCGCAAGCCGGGCGCGGACGGCGGCGCGGGTCGCGTCGTCGACCTCGTCGATCAGGCGCGACGTCAGCTCGACGAACTGGCGCTCTTCATCGGCGGAATGCGCGCTCGCCTGCACATACAGGTCGGTCAGGACGCGCAGCAAGGTGGGGCGGATGTCGACTCCCTCGCGGCGGGAGAGCGTCATCAGCCCATCGAAACCAGGAAATAGCGGAGCTGCGCTCATCTCGGGCGTACGCGACTTGCCAATAAGACTCGGTTTGAAAACCTTGTGAGAGCGAGCCTACGCAGGCTGTTTTAAGACGCAGTTAAGGAAAACAAGCCGTGAAGGCGGACGCTCGAATTTGCGCGTGTCTATTAAGGCACAGCGCCACATCCGTAACCGCCCGTATCGGCAGCTTAAGATGTCGTTAACCATGCGCGTTCTTAACTCGGCGGGCGCGGGGCAAATCATGTCCGTGCGGGGCCAGAGAGAACGGAACATGGGCACCATCGTTGAGTTTCCGGCGGATGCGGCTGCACGGCGGCCGAGCGCTGTCGGTGCTGCCGGCGAAGGCATGGGGACCGTGCTGATCCTTCCCGTCGTGCGTATCGAACGAACGACGGAGGAGACCGGCGGAGGTCGCGGACCGGAGCAGGGCACTGCGCAGGGCCGTCGTCGCCGACGCCGCTCCTGATCCAATGCCGGAACTTGCGCAGCAGACCGCCGCTCGGCGGTCACTCCCGGCGCTGATCCTGCTGCTGGCGGGCTCGGCGCTCGCGGGCTGCAGCGGCGGCGATTTCGGCCGCACCCGGGCCGATTTCCGCAACGACGACATGCATCGCTGGATGGGCGCCGAAGTCACCGGCAGCGTCGGCAAGAGCGCCTCGCAATTCCAGCTCACCGAACACGAGCGTCAGCTGCGCGATCTGGCCTATCAGTTCATCGAGCCGCCGCTGTCGCGCCCGGCGTGGAAGAGCGTGTACGGCGACTACCAGCCGCTGCCTTCGCCGTGGCGGCAGAAGGTCGTGTTCGATCGCACTGCGTACGGCCGCAATCTGATCGACGAGCCACATCGCTCGTTCGCCTCGCGCTATTCGCTGCTGATCGATCAGGTCCGCGACGACATCACGCGCTTCGAGCCATTCTTCGCCACCGCGATCCAGGTGATCGAGCTGGATCGCAAGCGCAGCGCCAGCCTGAAGATGATCGCTGACGTGTCGCCGCGCGAGAAGGCCGACGCGGTGGCGCGGATGGAAGAGAACACGCTGATCGTGCAATGGGTCCAGCAGAGCCTGGAGCGGCGGATCTCGTCCTATCGCTGGGCGCTGGAGCGGCTGGTGATCCAGGCGCCCGACGGCATGGCCGCCGACGCCGAACGCCAGATCAACGAGCTCGCCCGGCTCACTGCCAATGCACCGCTGATCTCTGGACCCGTCTCGGGCCAGGCCGTGGTGTCGAAGGGCTAGGCCCGTTTCATCTTCCTTGTTGTGGGTCTGACGCGGCGGCTGTTCGCCTGCCGGGGCAGGCTCGCAATGAACTCCTTCAGCACATCGGAAGGCGGGTTGCCTACGGGATAGGCGAGGCCGACCTGGCGCGTGACGTCGATCTCGATCGTACGCACCGCCACATCCGGATTGCCGCGCGCCACGCCTTCGGGGACGATCGCAACGCCGACCCCGGCCGCGACCAGCGCCATCGCCCATTCCTCCGATTCCGCGATCGCAACCGGCTTGCGCGGCGGCGCGGTGCGTTTGAAGAATTCCTGCTGCTCGCAATGGCAGCGATCGATCATCGGAACGCCTGCGAAGTCGGTGGTCCGCAGCGTCTCCTTCAGGGTGAGTGGATGCGACGGCGGCAGCGCCGCGACGTAGCGCTCGCTCCACAGCGGGATGAAGTGCTCGCCGGCGCCGATCATGGTCTTTGCGACGATCCGCGCGTCGGCCTTCTCATTGGCGCCGACCAGTCGGAGCGCGAGATCGGCATTCGCCGTCAGCGGCTTCAGCAGCGCGATCGTCCGCGCCTGATCGAGCGTACGCAACAGGCCGAGCGTCAGCGGCTGCCTTGTCGCGGGTTTGCGAAACAGGTTTCGTGCCGCATCTGCCTCGTCGATGATCCTGCGGGCGACGCCGTGAAACTGCGCGGCGGACTCCGTCGGCGCCATACCCTTCTTGTGCCGGATGAACAGCGTGGTGCCGAGCTCGGCCTCAAGATGGGTGATCGCCGCGGAGATCGACGGCTGCGAGATGAAGCAGCGTTTCGCCGCGGCGGTCAGGTTGCGCTCGCGGTAGACCGCGGCGAAATAGCGGAGTTCGCGGATATCCATAGGCCTGTCCTATCGCATAGATAGAGAGACAATATTTTACCTATGGAAAGGCTGGTGGCAAGCCTGCGCTGAATTCAGCGGAGGACTGGTCATGCGCATCCACCATCTCAACACCGGCACCATGTGCCCGATCGGCAAGCGGCTCGTGAACGGCAGCGGCAGCCTCTTCCAGCGCGCGCGGATGGTCTGTCACTGCCTGCTGGTCGAGAGCAATGACGGCCTCGTGCTGGTCGACACCGGCATTGGGCTCGACGACATCGGCGACCCGCCGCGGCTGGGGCGCAAATGGGTGCGGCAGACCACGCCGAGGCTCGATCCGGCCGAGACCGCCGTCCGTCAGGTGAAGGCGCTCGGCTTCTCGCCCGATGATGTGCGGCATCTGCTGCTGACGCATCTCGACCGCGACCATGCCGGCGGCGTGCCGGACTTTCCGAAGGCCAAGGTGCACCTTCATCGCAAGGAGTACGACATGGCGGTGACGCATCAGGTCGCGCCGCCGCAAGGCCGCTACATCACGGCGCAGTGGAAGCACGGGCCGGACTGGGCGTTCTACGGCGCCGGCGGCGAGGACTGGTTCGGCTTCACGGGCGTGCGCGCGCTCGGCGATCGCGAGCCGGACATTCTGATGATCCCGCTGCCCGGCCACACGCTCGGCCATTGCGGGATTGCGGTGCGCGACAAGGACAGATGGCTGCTGCACGCCGGCGATGCCTATTTCCACCATGCGCAGCTCGATGCCCGGCCGCGGATTCCGCTGGTACTCGGCATGTTCCAGCGCCGGGCCGACATGGATCGCGCGACGCGCATCCAGAACCAGGAGCGGCTGCGCCAGTTGAAGGCGGTGCATAACGACAGCGTCACGATCGTCAACAGCCACGATCCCGTCGATTACGAGACCTGCCGTTGCGGCCGCCACGCGCTGGCTGCGAGCTAGCGCTTGTTGCGTGCCGCAGGCGGCGGAGCAGGGGCCGGCAGCGGGGGCGGCGCTTCCTGCTTGGCCGCGACCGGCTCGGTCTGTAGCTTGCAGGAGGAGGCCGCAAGCGAGGCCTGCGCCTGCGGCATCAGGCCGGGCTCCGGCGCCAGCGCCTTCAGCAGGATCAGGCCGGTCGAGGTTGGCGAGTCGATGATCAGCCGGTCGGCGGCGGTGACTTCCTCGTCCTCGGGCAGCTCGTTGTGCTGCGCTTCCGTCATCAGATCGAGCTCGATCACCTTCTTGCCGGCGGAGCGATCGTTGATCGCGTAGTAGGCGACCTCGTTGCGGGTGTAGAACGACACCGACGTATAGGCCTGGCTGACCGGTACGGTGAGCTTGAGCGGCCCGCTCGAGAGATCGTAGCGGCAGATCGCCACCGCGAAGGCCGGATCCATCAGCGGCATCGGCGAGTTGCTCGGGTCGGCCAATGGCAGCTGCGTCACCTCGTTGAGCTTGGTCATCGGGGTCAGCCGCGAATAGGCGTCCTGCGAAGCGATCCGCGGCAGCGCCAGCACGCTGACGAGATGCACCACGCCGCCGAGCAGCACGCCTGCGAGGATGGTGAACAGCACGCGGATCATGGGCAGCCCGTCGTTGCGATCGAGGGCATCGGCGCGTCGCGCTGGGTTCGGGTCGCGACTCCGACCGGCGTGTCGTAGAGCCGCAGCATCAGCGCGTAGCGCTCGATGCCGCCGGTCGGCAGCCAGTTGCCGGCGCGCGAGCGCGAGGCGATGTGGATCTCGAACGTGCCGTCGGAGGCGCGCATGATCTCCTGGCTGGTGAAGCCATAGCGCTGCAACGAGTTGGCGACGAGGTGGCCCTTGCGGTCGAACAGCGTCAGCGTCCAGAACCGCGCCGCCGGCGTCACGCCGCTGACCACGATGTCGCAGCGGCCGTCGAGCGGCTTGTTCTTGTCGTCGGTGGTTGCCGAGAACGCGATGCCGTCGCCGGTACCGATCGGCAGCTCGCCGCTGCGCGCGATGGTGGCGCGCGAATAGGGGTCGACGTCGGAGGTGCCGTTTTTCGGCCGCGCGGTCCAGGCGCCGATCTTCAGCGTGCCGAGATCGGTGCCGCGCGTCGCCGTCGCGTAGGTCAGGCCGAGGCCGACGGCCGTGGCGATGACGAGTGCCAGCAAGGTGGTGAGGAGGAGCCGCACGTCAGTTCTTGCGTGGCGCAGGGGCTGTCGTGCCGTCCGGTCCGGCCGCGGCAACGTAGTTTTCGGGGAACGCCAGCGCGCTCGATGATTCCGGCTTGCCGGTCTTCGAGGGCTCGTTGAGCGTGGTCTTGTTGGTCGTCTTGGCGGCGTCGTCGAGCAGCTTCTCGACCCGCACCAGGATATCCGCGCCGCGCTTGGTCAGAACCGGCGGCGGACCCGGCTTGGTCTCCAGCACGCGCGGTGCCGCGTTGGCCTGGGCATTGGCTTGCGCCGGCTGCGGCGGCAGCTTCTGGCCCATGCCGACGCCGACGAGTTCTTTGACTTCCACTCCCTGGTGCGCGGTCACCATGATGTCGTGCCAGGTCTGCGCCGGCAGCGAGCCACCGGTCATGCGGTTGGTCGGCGAATAGTCGTCATTGCCGTACCAGACCGCGCAGGTGAAGTTGCCGGTGTAGCCGACGAACCAGGCGTCGCGATAGGCGTTGGTGGTGCCGGTCTTGCCCGCGGTCGGAATGCCGTCGAGCGCGGCGCGGCGCGCGGTGCCTTCGCTGACCACGTGGCTCATCATGCCGGCCATGTCGGCGGCGATGTTCGGCGGAATGGCTTGCCGCGGCTTCGGGCCGTCGCGGTCCCAGCGCCAAACCAGGTCGCCGGCGCCGGTGCGCACCTCGAGCACCGAATGCGGCGTCACCGCCTTGCCGCGGTTCGGGAAGGTCGCATACGCCACTGCGTGCTCGATCACCGTGACCTCGTCGGAGCCGATCGGCAGAGACGGCGTGTCGGGTAGCGGCGCCTTGAGGCCGAAGCGGCGCGCGACCTCGACGATCTTGGCGCGGCCGGCCTTCGGGCCTTCCTTGCCGCCCAGCATGATCGAGAGCTTGACCGGCACCACGTTGATCGAACGGGTGATCGCCTGGGTCAGCGTCACCTGACCCGAATAGGAATGGCCATAGTTCTGCGGGCACCAGTTGCCGATGCAGACCGGGCCGTCGACCACCTTCGAGTTCGGCGTGAAGCCGTTCAGCAGCGCCGTGGTGTAGACGTACGGCTTGAACGACGAGCCCGGCTGCCGGTAGGCGTCGGTGGCGCGGTTGAACTGGCTCGCGCCGTAGTCGCGGCCGCCGACCATGGCGCGGATTCCGCCGTCGAGATCGGACACCACGGTCGCGGCCTGCGTCGCGTGATAATCGCGCCCGAACTGGCGGAGCTGGTTCTCGATCGCTTCCTCGGCTGCCTTCTGCACGTTCATGTCGATCGCGGTGCGGACCACGAAGACGCGCTCGGTGTAGGATTTCGGGAAGGTGTCGACCAGCTTGCGCATCTCGTCGAAGGCGTAGTCGAGATAGTAGTTCGGCGAATTCTCGTCGCGCCGGTCGACCGCGACCGCCGGATTGCGGCGGGCGCCGAACACCTGGCCCTCGGTCATGAAGCCGGCATCCACCAGGTTGTCGAGCACGACGTTGGCGCGGGCACGCGCCGCAGGCAGGTTGATGTGCGGGGCGTATTTGGTCGGCGCCTTGAACAGGCCGGCGAGCATCGCGGCTTCCGCGAGGTTCACGTCGCGCACCGACTTGTTGAAATAGAAGTGCGCGGCGCCGTCGACGCCGAAAGTGCCGCCGCCCATGTAGGCGCGGTCGAGATAGAGCTTCAGGATCTCGTTCTTGGTCAGCCGCGTCTCCAGCCAGATCGCAAGGAAGGCTTCCTTCACCTTGCGCTCGATGGTGCGCTCGTTGTTCAGGAACAGGTTCTTGGCGAGCTGCTGGGTGATCGACGAGCCGCCCTGGCGGACGCCGCCGGCCTGGGCGTTGGTGACGAGGGCGCGGGCCAGGCCCGGAACGTCGATGCCGAAATGGTCGTAGAAGCGGCGGTCTTCGGTCGCGAGTGTCGCCTTGATCAGATTGTCCGGAAAGTCTTCCAGCGGGATCGAGTCATTATGCTTGATGCCGCGGCTGCCGATCGGGTTGCCGTAACGGTCGAGGAAGGTCACTGCGAGGTCGGATTTCTTCAGCCAATCCTCGTCGGCGGTCTCGCGGAAGGCGGGGATCGCGAGCGTCAGCATCAGGATCATGCCGCCGAGCCCAAGCGTCGCGGCCTCCGACAGCGGCTCGATGAACACCCAGCGCTTCCAGCGGCCGACGTAGAAGCGGTCCATGAAGGTGGAATAGCGCTCGTAGAGTTCGCGCAGGCCCTTGCCCGACGAGAACAGCGTCGAGTCGATACGCGCATCGAGGTCCAGGAAGAAATTCCGGACCTTCTGTTTCCAATGCGACGGCATGATCTGAAGGACCGGACCCTTGATCAGTTCGACAGCGCTGCGGGCGCCCGAAATGGGCACAGGCCAGCGTCTTGCTTCGATGTTGCGGCAATCCCAAGGCGCTTTTGCGTCGTTGGGGACTCGTTCGTTGTTCTATCCGAGCGGCCGCCATAAACCAATGGCGCGGCTGGTGAATTTAATGAAAGCCCTAACGCTGCCCACCGGCTTTTTCGACCCCGCAATATCACCCCCTTGCGGAGGGAGCTCCGGCGTCCCAAGAAGGGCTTCACCGCCATGTCAGGGATATCATGACCGCACCGCCCAAGCGCCCGTCGGACCAGGAAGGATTCTTCTGGAAAACCAAGACGTTGGAAGAGATGTCCAACGCCGAATGGGAAAGCCTGTGTGACGGCTGCGCACGTTGCTGCCTGGAGAAGCTCGAGGACGAGGACACCGGCAAGATCTATTTCACCCATATCTCCTGCAAGCTGCTCGATTCCGGCCTGTGCACCTGCAAGGACTATGCGAACCGCTCCGACCAGGTTCCGGATTGCGTCCGCCTGACGCCGGAAAACGTTCGGACGCTGAACTGGCTGCCGCCGAGCTGCGGGTACCGGCTGGTGGCCGAGGGGCGGGACCTTTACTGGTGGCATCCCCTGATCTCGGGCGACCCCAACACGGTGCATGAAGCCGGCGTCTCGGTACGCGGGCGGGTGGAAGGCACCGAGCTCGACGTCAACGACGCCGATCTCGAGGATCACATCGTGCGCTGGCCGGCCCTGCTGCCGAAGCGGGCACAATTGAAGAAGCGGCCCAAGGTCTCCAAGTAAGTTTTCAAGTAGATTTTCAAGACGTAACGCTAACGGCGCGCGAGCCGGTGCCGGCTGTTCTGCAATCACGTCATCGCGAGAACAGTGCGGTGGGATGCACCCATGCGCTGGGGTGCCTGCCTCAGCAGTGAATTGCTGCATAAATTGAAGATCAGAGAATGATTCCATCGCGGCCCGCGCCCGCGCAGCAGCATTACGCCCCAAATGAACAAGTATGAACGGCAGAGCCGTTTTCCTGCCGACCAAGAGACATTGCCTGACGACATTGCAGCAGAGCTGTCTCACCTCCCGAGTGAGGTGATCGAACTCAGCGACGCGCCGCCGCTGGCGCCGCCGGCTCCGCTCAATCCGGACGAAGTCCGCACCATCGTGATCAGCCTGATGCTGACGATGTTCCTGGCCGCGCTCGACCAGACCATCGTCGCGACCGCGCTGCCGACGATCGGGCGCCAGTTTCACGACGTCACCAACCTGTCCTGGGTGATCACGGCCTATCTGCTCGCCTCCACCGCGGTGGCGCCGGTGTTCGGCACGCTGAGCGACATCTATGGCCGCCGCGTCATGATCATCACCTCGCTCAGCCTGTTCGTGGTCGGCTCGGTGCTGTGCGCGATTGCGCCCAGCATGACCATGCTGATCATTGCCCGCGGCCTGCAGGGTCTCGGCGGCGGCGGCATCATGCCGGTGGTCCAGACTGTGATCTCCGACGTGGTGACCCCGCGCGAGCGTGGTCGCTACCAGGCCTATTTCTCCAGCGTCTGGATGGCCGGCGGCATTCTCGGCCCGGTGGTCGGCGGCGTGTTCGCCGAGCACCTGCACTGGTCGATGATCTTCTGGATCAACCTGCCGCTCGCGGCGGCGGCGCTGGCGCTGCTGCTGCCGAAGATGAGCAAGATCCCGGTGTTCCACCGCAAGCGCAAGGTCGACTGGCTCGGCGGCGTGCTGCTGATGGCCTCGGCCGTCGTGCTGATGCTGGTGCTGACCTGGGGTGGCACGCGTCTGTCGTGGCTGTCGCCGACCATTACCGCGATGGTGGGCGCCTCGATCGCGCTCGCCGGCGCCTTCGTCTGGCACGCGCGCCGCGCCGACGAGCCGTTCCTGCCGTTGTCGCTGCTTGGCGGTTCGGTGGTGCCGTTCGCGATGGGCGCGGGCGGCTGCGCGCTCGGCGCCATGGTCGGGCTCACCGTGCACCTGCCGCTCTATTACGAGGTGGTCTATCACCTCACCGCCAGCGAGGCCGGCCTGGCGCTGATCCCGCTCGCGGCGATCTCGACCTTCGGTGCGGCGATCGCCGGCCGGACCATGGCGAAGGCCAAGCACTACAAGCGTGTCGCCATCGTCGGCACTTCGGTCGCCGCGATCTGCGCCGTCGGCATGGCCGTGACGACGCTGCCGCTGTGGGGATTGCTGCTGTTGATGAGCGTGTTCGCGCTCGGGCTCGGCACCACGTTCCCGATCAGCGTGGTGTCGCTGCAGAACGCGGTGGCGCGTCCGCAGGTCGGCACCGTGACCGGCGCGATGAACTTCTTCCGCGCCATGATGGCCTCCTTCACGGTCGCCGCCTTCACCACCATCCTGCTTATGACGCTCGGCACCGACATCTCGCTCGCCGGCGAGCATCATGCCGCGTCCGCCGGCACCGTCGGCGCGATCCCGATGGCCGACATGATCACCGCGTTCCGCTACGTGTTCGGCGCCGCCGCTGTGCTGCTGACCACGGCGTCCATCTGCATGATCACGATGGAAGAGCGCCCGCTCGCGGGTCCCGCCGCGCAGCCGGTTGAGATGGCGGAGTAGGGCAGCGGCCAAGCTCACCGCTGTCGTCCCGGCGAAGGCCGGGACCCATAACCACCGCATTTGATGATAGATGGGATCGCGGCCCCGGCATCGCGCAACAATTCTCATTTGGGGTAATGGGTCCTGGCTCCCCGTGCGCAATCGCGCACTAGGCCAGGACGACACCGAATGTGTTGGACCATTTGTGATTCATGCTTCGGCGTTCTCGCGACATGATTTGTCCGAGTCTTGCGTCTCGTCCGCCCGCCGATGTGGAAGGGGGCGCGGGCCCGCGACTTTATTCCCGCGCTGCCTCATATTTATTCAGCCGCAAAGCGCCCACCCACTACTTTAGTTGTCGTCCACGCATGGCGATCTGCGCGCAGTTTCACTTGCTGCGCGTTTTGCCGCAGCTATAGTCCGGCCCCAAGAGCTCGAAGCAGCCGAACAAAAAGAGGAGAGAAACAGGGTGAAAAGAACATCGCGACTGCCTGTTCATGCGATGCAGCAACTTGCCGGAGCGGCCGTGTTGGGCCTTTTGGCAGCCAGCCCCAGCGGCGCGCTGGCGGCTGACACCCTCAAGATCGGCGTGATTGCCGAAGCGCAGGCGATCGCCGGCGCGTCGATCCCGCAGGCGGCGCAACTCGCCGCCGACGAGATCAACGCCAAGGGCGGCATCGACGGCCGCAAGATCGAAATCGTCTCCTACGACAATCACTCGTCCTCGGCGGACTCGGTGCGGGCATTCCAGCGCGCGGTCAACGAAGACAAGGTCAACGTCGTCATCTCGAGCTACATCAGCGAAGTGGTGCTGGCGCTCGAGCCCTGGGCGTCGCGCCTGAAGACGCCGTTCGTCACGCCCGGTGCGGCCTCCAACGAGATCAGCAAGAGCGTTCACGCTGACTACGAGAAGAACAAGTACACCTTCCACGGCTATCTGACCTCGGCGGCGCTGGCGCTATCGGTTTGCGACGCGGCCAAGGAGCTGCTGGTCGATCAGAAGCACATGAAGACCGCGGTCATCATGAGCGAGGATGCGGCCTGGACCAAGCCGCTCGACGTCGGCTACGAGGAGTGCCTGCCGAAGATCGGGCTCAAGGTCGTCGACCATATCCGCTTCTCGCCCGACACCACCGACTTCACGCCGATCTTCAACAAGGTCGAAGCCGCCAAGCCCGACGTGATCATCACCGGCATCTCGCATGTCGGCGTGCAGCCGACGGTGCAGTGGAAGAACCAGCAGGTGCCGATCCCGATGTTCGGCATTTCTTCGCAGGCGACCAACGAGACCTTCGGCAAGGACACCAATGATGCGGCGGAAGGCGTGCTGTATCAGGGCGTGTCGGGCCCGAACGTCGCGGTGACGCCGAAGTCGGTGCCGTTCGCGGAAGATTTCAAGAAGCGCTTCGGCAACTATCCGTCCTATGCGGGCTACACCGCCTATGACGAGGTCTATTACATCGCGGATGCGGTGAAGCGCGCCGGCTCGGTCGAGGCCGACAAGATGGTCGATGCGCTGGAGAAGACCGATTGGGAAGGCACCATCGGACGCGTCCAGTTCTACGGCAAGGACGATCCCTTCACCCATTCGATCAAGTACGGCAAGGGCCTGATCACCGGACTGATGCTGCAGTGGCAGGGCGGCAAGCAGGTCGCGGTGTGGCCGAAGGAGGTCGCCAAGAGCGATCTCAAGTTCCCGAGCTTCATCAAGCTCACCACCAACTGACTGATGATCATGCTCCCGGGCCGGTCCCGGGAGCATCAATATTCAGTTCCGCGTCCTCCACAACAGGCAGCCTTGCTGCCGCGGCCGATTTGAGATGCTTGCCTTACAAATCCTGATCGATGGCTTCGCCATCAGTGCGCTTTATGCGCTCGGCGCCACCGGCTTCACCCTGATTTTCGGTGTCTCCGGCGTTCTCAACCTCTCCCACGGTGCCATCATGGTGGCCGCAGCGGTCGCGGCCTGGGCCGCGGCCAGCGTGCTGCACCTCGACATCTACTCCGGCGCGCTGTTCGGTGTCGGCGTCGCGCTGATCATGGCGTTCGCAACCTATTTCGCGGTCGTGAAGCCGATCCAGAACTCGCGGCGGATCCCCAACGAGGAGAAGGAAATCTTCGTGCTCACCGGCACTTTGCTGTGGGGCATCATGATCCAGGAGCTGATCGCCTATTTCTTCACCAACAATGCCAAGACGGTGCTGCCGATCGTCGAGGGCGTCGTCGATATCTTCGGCAACCGCACGCCGCGCAACAACATCTTCACCGCGCTGGTGTGCTGCCTCGTGATCGGCCTGCTGTGGCTACTGGTGAACCGCACCAGGACCGGCAAGGCCGTGCTGGCGGCCTCGATGAACCCGCGCGGCGTCACCTTGCTCGGGCTCGAACTCACCCAGATCTACATCGTGGTGTGGGGCATCTACGGCATCCTGGCCGGCATCGCCGGCGTGCTGCTCGGCATGTTCCTCGGCGTCAGCTCCTACAGCGTCGGGCCGTTGACCGCGAGCGCGTTTTCGATCGTGGTGCTCGGCGGCCTCGGCAGCGTCTCCGGCTCGCTGATCGCGGCCTTCGTGGTCGGCTATCTCGAGACCATCACCGCCTACATGATCTCGCCGGCCTACCGCACCATTCCGGCGCTGCTGCTTTTGGTGTTCGTGATGTATATCCGGCCTCAAGGCCTCTTGGGGAGGCGCTGAGATGGCCAACTTCTTCACCTCGCGCCTGTTCTTCATCTCGCTGGTTTGCGTCGTGGTTGCCGCGACGCTGCCGCTCTATGTCTCCGGCTACATCCTCGGGCTGCTCACCGTCGCGTTCTATTTCGGCGTGTTCGCGATGGCCTGGGACCTCTTGTTCGGCTTCGCCGGCGAGGTCAATTTCGGACCGACCTTCCTGATCGGCACCGGCGCCTACACCGCAGGCATCCTCAACAACCAGTACGGCTGGTCGGTCTATGTCTGCATCCTGCTCGGCGCGCTGGCCTCGGTGGTCGCGGGCTTCGTGCTGGCGCTGCCGGCGCTGCGGGTGAGGGGACCGTATTTCGGCCTCACCACGCTGGTCGCGGTGCTGATGCTGCAGAACTTCGTCGTGGTGTTCGCCGACCTGACCGGCGGCGAGATCGGGCTCACCATCCCTGATGTCATCACCATCAATGCCGGCGCCAATTACTGGATCGCGCTCGGCTTCATGACCGTGAGCGCCGCGATCCTGTACGGATTGTCGCAATCGCCGGTTGGACTCGTCCTTCAGGCGAGCGGGCAGGACCCGGTGCAGGCCGGCGCGCTCGGCTTCAACATCGTCAAGCACAAGCTCGCGGCCTTCATCGTTAGCGCCTTCTTCTCGGGACTGTCGGGGGCGCTGCTGGTGTTCTACTTCGGCACCGCCTCGGTCGGCACGGTGGTGGACGTCGCGGTCGGCGTGAACGTCATCGTATCCGCCGTGCTCGGCGGCCGGCGCACGGTGCTGGGTGCAGCGTTAGGCGCGATCTTCCTGATCGTGGCCGGCGAATTCCTGCGTCCGACCGGCGAGCTTGCGACCTTCATCGTCTCGGCGGTGGCGCTGCTCGTCGTGCTGTTCTTCCCCGGCGGTTTCCTCGGAGCGGCCTTGTCACGCGAGGCGCGCTCCTAAATGGATCAGACTGTGACCACTACTCCGACACTTGCAGTTCGCGGCCTGACCAAGCGGTTCGGCGGCCTGACCGCGGTGAAGAATCTGAGCTTCGAGCTGCGCCCCGGTGAGATCCTTGGCCTGATCGGGCCGAACGGCTCGGGAAAGTCAACCGCGATGAAGAGTGTGATGGGCATCGAGCGCCCGACCGCGGGCGAGGTGCTGTTCGACGGCGAGAACGTCGCCGGGCTGCCGGCGCACAAGATCGCGCGCAAGGGCTTTGGCATGGTGTTCCAGCACTCGCGGCCGCTCAACCGGCAGACCGTGCTCGAGAACATCATGGTCGCGCTGCTGCCCGACAGCCTGTTCATGCTGTTTCCCGACAAGGCGCTGACCGAACGCGCCAAGTGGATCGCCGACCGCGTCGGCCTGGGGGCGGTGATGGACCGCCGTCCGCCGACATTGCCATTCGCCGACCTGCGCCGGCTGGAGCTGGCGAAGGCAATCGCGCGTGATCCAAAAGTGGTGCTGGTCGATGAGCCCTTTGCCGGGCTGACCAGCACCGAGGTCGGCGTGTTCTCGCAATTGATCCGCAGCTTCCGCGACGAGGGCCGCGCGGTGATGCTGGTCGACCACAACGTCAAGAGCGTCGCCGCATTGGTCGATCGCGTGCTTGCGATGTATCTCGGCGAGGAGATCACGACCGGCCGCGCCGAGGACGTGATGAAGAACGAGACCGTGCGGCGGGTCTATCTCGGCGGCGCGATCGAGACCCATGCGCGGCCCGAGACCTCATTCAAGGACAAGGTGCCGCTGCTGCAGGTCGAGAATGTCAGTGTGCACTACGGCAAGGCACAGGCGCTGGAGAACGTCTCGATCCACGTCCACGAGGGCGAGTTCGTTTCGATCGTCGGCCTCAACGGCGCCGGCAAGACCACGCTGTTCAACACCATTTCGGGCTTCCTGCCCTATACCGGCGAAATCCTGCGCGGCGGGCAGCCACTGCGCGGAACGGGACCTGCCAAGATCGCGCGCTCCGGCCTCGTGCAATGTCCGGAATCGCGCGAATTGTTCGGCGAGATGACGGTGCGGGAAAACCTCGACCTCGGCGGCCAGCATCTCGACGACGCGGCGCGAGCAAAACAGCTCGCCTGGCTGTTCGAACTGTTCCCGATCCTGAAGGAGCGTCAGGGCCAGATGGCGCAGACGCTGTCTGGCGGCGAGCAGCAAATGTTGGCGATCGGCCGCGCGCTGATGATGCAGCCGCAGATCCTGATCCTCGACGAGCCGACGCTGGGCCTTGCGCCGGTCATCCTCGAACTGTTGTCGAAGGCGCTGGAGAAGCTGCGCCAGACCACCAAGATCACGGTGCTGCTCGGCGAGCAGAACGTGACCTTCGCGCTTCCGCATGCCGACCGCGTCTATGTGCTGGAGCACGCGCGGATCGTCTGGGAGGGCGACCCGGGCCGGTTCGCCGCGGAGGCCGGCAAGGACTTTCTCTGACGTTCGAAGTTTGAAGAATAACAAAACAAAGCAAGGGAGATCACGATGTCAGCATATTCAACCGCCACCCGCGTGAGCCTGTTGGCCTCGGCGCTGGCGCTGTGCCTCGCGGCGCCGGCCTACGCGCAGTCCAAGGACCCGATCAAGATCGGCGTCATCGCCGAGGTGCAGTCGATCGCGGGTGCGGCGACGCCGGGCGGCGCGCAGATCGCGGCCGACGAGATCAACGCCAAGGGCGGCGTGATGGGCCGCAAGATCGAGATCGTCACCTACGACAACAAGAGCTCGTCGGCCGATTCCGTGCGCGCGTTCCAGCGCGCGGTGAGCGAGGACAAGGTCTCCGCCGTGATCGCGAGCTACATCAGCGAGGTCGTGCTGGCGCTTGAGCCTTGGGCCTCGCGTTTGAAGATGCCGCTGATCACGCCAGGCGCCGCCTCGAACGAGATCACCAAGGCGGTTCACAACGACTACGAGAAGAACAAATACACCTTCCACGGCTACCTGACCTCGGCCGCGCAGGCGCAGCTGGTCTGCGATGCGGCCAAGGAGCTCTTGGTCGATCAGCTCAAGTTCAAGTCGGTGGCGATCATGAGCGAGGATGCGGCCTGGACCAAGCCGCTCGACATCGGCTACGAGGCCTGCCTGCCCAAGGCCGGCTTGAAGGTCGTCGAGCACATCCGCTTCTCGCCCGACACCACCGACTTCACACCGATCTTCAACAAGATGGAAGCCGCCAAGCCCGACGTGATCGTCACCGGCATCTCCCATGTCGGCGTGCAGCCGACGGTGCAGTGGAAGAACCAGCAGGTGCCGATCCCGATGTTCGGCATCAGCGCGCAGGCACTGAGCCCGACCTTCTGGGGCGATACCAACGGCGCCGCCGAAGGCGTGCCGTCGCTCGCGGTGGCGACGCCCGATGTCGCGGTGACGCCGAAGACAAAACCGTTCGCCGCAGCGTTCAAGGCCAAGTTCGGCACGCCGCCGGCCTATACCGGATACACCGCCTATGACGAGGTCTACATCATCGCCGAGGCGATCCAGCGTGCCGGCTCGACCGATCCGGACAAGATGGTCACCGAGCTCGAGAAGACCGATTTCGACGGCACGATCGGCAAGATCCAGTTCTACGGCAAGGACGACGAGTTCACCCACGGCATCAAGTCCGGTCCGGGCGCCGTCACCGGCCTCGTGTTCCAGTGGCAGGGCGGCAAGCAGATCACGGTCTGGCCGAAGGCGATCGCGGAAGGGAAGCTGAAGTTTCCCGATTTCGTGAAGCTGTCGCAGTAATTGCGGCGCGAGCGTTAAGGGCGACGAGGGGCGGTCACGCGGTGTCCGCCCCTCTTGCTATTTGCGCGTCGGCGGCGCCGTCTGGATCGTCGGCGCGGCGGCCGCAAGCAGTGCGGTGCGATCACCGTTCTGCGGCGGATAGATGCGCTGCCGGTTGATGGTCTGCTTGGTGAGTTTGGCCGCGGCGCCTGACGTGTGCACCTGTCGGTCCCAGCCGGTGGTGTAGAGCGCGCCCCAGGCGCCGAGATCGAGCACCGTCACGTACCAATCGATATCGAGCGACAGCAGCGGCTCGCCGAACAGATCCGCGACCACATTGTGTCCGGCAAAGCGGCCCATCGGCCGTGCGAACTGGCACGACATCACCGTCGGATGCTCGCCATCGATCAGGCAGGTCGCAACGTCGCCCGCGGCGAACACGCCATTGAGGCCCTCGGCGCGCATGTAATGATCCACGGCGATGCGGCCGAGCGCGTCCCGCTTGAGCGGCAGCATCGCGGCGAGCGGGCTCGCGCGCATGCCGCCGCACCACACCACGGTGGCGGCCGGAATGATCTCGCCGCTGTCCAGCGTGATGCTGTCGGCGCCGACGGCGCTGACCCTGACCTTGAGCCGCGTCTCGACCCCGAGCGCGGCCAGCGCTTCGTTGATGACCGGACGGCCATGCGCGCCGAATGTCGCGCCGACCACCGGATTGGGATCGATCAGGATGACGCGGTGATCGCCGCTGATGCCGGCGCGGGCGAGCTTGGCCGGCATCTCGGCCGCGACCTCAATCCCGGTGAACCCTGCCCCGACCACCGCCACCGTCGCGCGGGCCGGCGAGGGCGGCTGCCTGCCGAGCTCCGCCAGGTGCGTGTTGAGGCGCGTGGCTGCTTCGAAGGTGTCGACATCGAAGCCATGTGCGGCAAGGCCCGATATCGCGGGGCGGACCAACTCGCTGCCAGTCGTCAGCACCAGCCGGTCATAGCTCAGTGTCTCCGCGCCGGAGCCTGTCTTGACGACGACCTCGCGCTTCGCCGGATCGATCGCCGCGACGTCAGCCACCCTGTGCCTGACGCCGACCGGATCGAGCAGGTCCTTGAGCGGCAGCGCGACGTCGGCGAGATCGACCTCGTAATTGCGCACCCGGATGTTGTGATAGGCGTTGCGATCGACGACGAGAATCTCGGTGTCCGCAGCCCGCGCACCGATCTCGTCGCGCTTGCGAGCCGCACCGAGCGCGGCCCACAGACCGGCAAAGCCGGCACCCAGCACCAGGATGCGCTTCATCTCTCCCTCCGATCCGCTCGCGGAGGGAGCTTGCCTGCGCAGGCGACGTCAAATCAAGTGGGCGAGGGCGTGTGAGGTGCCCTCACGTCCCCGGCCGCGACACCTCGGTCTCCTTGCTGGTGATGAATTCCAGCAGCACCGGCACGCCTTCCTTGGTCTTCTGGATGCCGCGCTTGATCGCGGGGATGATGTCCTCAGGCTTGGTCACCCGCTCGCCATAGCCGCCGAAGGCACGGGCCATCGCGGCGTAATCGCCGGAGATGTCGGTCGAACGGTACTTCTCCGTCGAGATCGGCATCACCTTCAATTCGATCGCCATCGAGAAATTGTTAAGCAGGATCGACATGATCGGAATCCGCTCGCGCACCGCGGTCTCGAAATCCATCCCCGTGAAGCCGATCGCAGCGTCGCCCCACACATTGATGCAGAGCTTGTCCGGCTTTGCCAGCTTGGCGCCCATCGCGAGGCCGAGACCATAGCCGAGCTGCGTGGTCTTGCCCCAGCCGATATAGGACAGCGGCTCGACCGATTTCCAGAACGGCGACAGCTGGTCGCGCGGGCTGCCGGCGTCGTGGGTGATGATGGTGTTGTGGATATCGACGGTGTGCTGCAGATCCCACAGCACGCGGTAGGGATTGAGCGGCGCATCGTTGTGGGTCAGCTTCGGCATCCACTTGGCGAGCCATTCCTTGTGGGAGGCGGCGATCTCTTCCGCGACCGCGCCGGCGTTGCGGTCCGAAGTCACGGTCTTGCCGATCTCCTCCAGCAGCGCGTCGAGCACCAGGCCGGCGTCGCCGACCAGGCCGATCCTGGCCTCGACATCCTTGTTGATGTGGTTCGGGTCGAGCGTCGAATGGATGATGGTCTTGCCCTTCGGCATCGCGATGCCGAACGAGGTTTCGGTGAAGGAGCAGCCGATGCCGAAGATCACGTCGGCCTCAGCGAGGAATTTCGGCACCGCGCGCGGCACGGCAAGACCGCCCGAGCCGAGCGACAGCGGATGCGTCTCGGGGAATGACGACTTGCCGCCGAGGCTCGTGGTGACGGGGATCGCGAGCCGCTCGGCGAGCCGCTTCAGCTGCGGCCAGGCCTTTGCGTAGTGCACGCCCTGGCCGGCATAGATCACCGGTCGCTTGGCGCCAACGAGGAGGGCGGCGGCTTCCTTCACATGAACGGGGTCGGCGCCGTAGCGGGTGCGCAGCACCGGCGTGTAGTTCAGCGGCTCCGGCACCTCCTCGTTCCACATGTCGGCGGGGATCTCGACGATCACAGGCCCGCCGCGGCCGTTCTTCAATTTGGTGAAGGCGCGGCGAAAGATGTTGCAGACTTCCGCGGCGATGTTGATCGGCTCGGAGGATTTCGAGAACGCCTTCATCGCCTGGCTGGAATTGAAGTTCGGATCGATGTTGGCAAGCCGGCGCGCGTAACCCATCGGCAGCACCAGCACGGGTACGGACTCGCCATAGCACTGCGCGACGCCGCCCATCGCGTTCTCGGCGCCGGGTCCGTGCTGCATGCAGAACGCGCCGATCTTTTCGCCCGAGGTGACGCGGGAGATCGCGTCCGCCATGTGCACGCCGATGCGCTCCTGGCGCACCATCACGGGGCGGATGTCGGCGCTGGCGGCGTATTCGATCAGATGGTTGACCGGGTAGCCCGTGAGGATCTCGATGCCCTCGCGCTTCATGATTTCCGCGATCGCGGTGCCGAGCTTCATGACGGTCACTCCCTTTGGATGCGGCCGGTTCGTTCCGGCCTCGTTGTCGTCCTGTCCGATAAAGGAACAGGATTCCGCCGAGCGGTAAAGCGTGGCCGGGGCCGGATCAGGTAGTCCTGATATGCGTTTACGCCCAATCGCGGCTTGCCGCCTCGCGGGGCGAGGTCAGGGGACAGGCAGAACTGGCAGCGACTTTCTCTGCAACCTTTAAGCGATCGTTCATCGTGTCCATCAATGGGCCGTCAACCAATGTGGCCTAGTTTTGCTGGCATATTACTACGGCGCGGGAGAAAAAGCCGCGGGCGTCGGACAGGAGCTTTTCATGCGCGCGTTGCTTGCAAGATTTCTGCGTGATGACGTCGGCGCCACGGCGATCGAATACGCCATCATTGCCGGCGGCATCAGCATCGTGATCGTTGCCGGCGTCAGAGGCATCGGCACCAGCGTGAGCGGACAGTTCACTGCCGTCAATTCGGCATTCAAGTAGTCGCTGCCGGATACGCTCCACACGTTCGGATTCAGTCGCCCCCGCCGTCTCCATTCAGCGCGTGAAGCATCGCGATGCGCGCGAACATCAGCCAGCCGCCGTCTTCTCTCGCGCTGATAGCTTCATGATGTAGTCGTCGGCCTGCGGCAGCGCCGCGACCTCAGCCCGCCTTCTTCCGCGCCGCGGTGCCCTGTGCACGCGCGGGCTTCTCGGCCTTCTTCGGCTCGGGCTTGACGGCCTCCTTGGGCTCGCGCTTGCCGCTGCCCGAGATCGGCAGCAGCATCTCGCGCTGGCCCTCGATGCGCTTCTTCGGCTTCTTGCCCTTCGCCGCCTTTGCCTCGGCCTTGGCGGGAGCGGCCTGCTTCTCGTTGGCGAGGCTCTTCTTCAGCGCGTCCATCAGGTTGATGACGTTGCCGCCGGCCTTGGCTGCGGGCTTGGCGATCTTGATGCCGTTGCGCTTCTGGTTGATCAGGTCGATCAGCGCCTGCTCGTAGCGATCCTCGAACTCCTCCGGATCGAACTCGCCGGATTTCTGCTCGACGATGTGCTTGGCGAGATCGAGCATATCCTTGGTGATCTTCACATCCTGGATGTCGTCGAAATATTCCTTCTCGCTGCGCACCTCATAGGGGTAGCGGAGCAGCGTGCCCATCAGCCCGTTGTCGAGCGGCTCGAGCGCGATGATGTGCTCGCGGTTGGTCAGCACCACGCGGCCGATCGCGACCTTGTCCATGCTGCGGATGGTCTCGCGGATCACCGCGAAGGCGTCGTGGCCCACCTTGCCGTCGGGGACGAGATAATAGGGGCGGATCAAATAGCGGCTGTCGATCTCGCTGCGCGGCACGAATTCGTCGATCTCGATGGTGCGGGTGGAATCCAGCGCGATGTCGTCGAGCTCTTCCTTGGTGACCTCGATATAGGTGTCGGTGTCGACCTTGTAGCCCTTCATGATGTCGTCGGTGGCGACTTCCTCGCCAGTCTCCGCATCGACCTTGGCGTATTTGATCCGGTGGCCGGTCTTGCGGTTGATCTGGTTGAACGAGACCTTCTCGGTATCCGACGTCGCCGGATACAGGGCAACCGGGCAAGTCACGAGCGAAAGGCGCAAAAAGCCCTTCCAGTTGGCGCGGGGGGCCATAGGGAAAACTCCGATTACGCAACCGACGGAACGGTCAAGGATAACACCGGGGGCCCCAGTTTGAAACAACGCGCCCCGCCGAATCTCGGAACGGCGTTAACCGTGGCCCAAGCCTGCGCCCGTTTGACGCGGCGGCGACAGCCGCCGGAACACGGTGAAGCAGCTCGGAACATCACTTCGGATCACGCGTTGGCCCTCCGAAGGGGAGCGGCAATCGCCGGAATTACAGGTACTTAAGCAAAGAGGTCGCCATGGCAACGGAACGACACGGCCAGATCATCGAAACCCCGACCGAGGCGCGCCAAGCCGAGCCCGGACCTTCGGTTCTCGCGCTGCTCACGGCCTCGACCGGGCTTACAGTCTTGATCCTCGGAATTGTCTGGTTCGCCTTTTTCCGGGTGTGACGCTGCGATCACGGTCTCCCCCATGTGAAGTCTTGATTGTTAGACGGAGATGCAGGCAGAGCGGCCACCATGCACTTGCGGTCGATCACGCCGGCATCTCGCCACGGCCGTCGCATGGCATTCTCCGGCTGAAACTTCCGGCGCACGGGCCGCTGCGCTCGCGGGAGCCGATCCCTGTCCACGTTGCGCGGAATTTTCTTGAGCCGCGACTCTGTCTTGAGCGAGGGCCCGCGCGTTCACGAGATCCTGCAGCGGAGAACTGTGATGCGCGAGACGAATCGCTGCCGCGACGCGTCATGAGATCATCGAAATTGGCTGCTAGCTGATTTGAATCAGATGCGTCTTGAGCTAGAGATGTTCTATCCGCAAGAAGAGAAAAACTCGCTGTTGGCGCGCCTCAAGGAGAAAAGCGCTTCAGGTGCGTTCGTCGGCCTGACGCTGCTGGCGATGGTCGGGTGGATTTATCTGCTCAGTTCGATGTTCCTGAAATTCATGCTGTGGTGGTTGTCCTGAGGCGCCTTACTCTCGAGGACAACCGATGTGGGCGCCTGGCCATTGTTGCGCCGTTCGATTGCACAAAAAATTCCAGCGGCTGAACATTCTTTCGGCGCGCGCAATCATGATGTCGTCACAACTCCGAATGTTAATAACATCGGGTCTAACGTGGACGAATGTGATGGTTTCTCCTGTGCTCATCCTTGCGGCGGCGTTCGTCGCCGGCTTCTGCTCCGGTTTCGCCACCCGCGCGTGGCGATCGCGCAAGCGCCGTGCGCAATATCGGATCTACGCGCCGTATGTGGCGCCGCCGGCCGCCAAATCGCCGCGGCGGGAACAGCCGGTCACTGCATTCGGCCACATGCGGCGCGCGTTCTAGCGGGCTAGCTCGACCGAGGTAGCGCGACAGTGTCGTGAGTTGGGGTTGGCGGGCGACATGCAATCGGTCATTTTGCCTTCATTGCAGCAGCCGGACCGGGTTTGCGTGCCGGCGGGATGTCTCCGTTGGCCTGCACATCGTGAGGGAACTTGCACAGCATGAGTGATCTCAGGGGGCATTCGCCAAGGCGGTATGTCGTCGATGTCAGTGGACGGCGCGTGCTGGTCGGTCTCACGCTTGAAGAGACCTCGGAATTCGAAGGACTGGACACCTCGCTACCGGTGCGGGGCGGTGAAGCCCAGGGTGCGGAACTGGTGCCGTCAGCCGTCGAGGGACGCTGGCTCGAGCTCTATGACAAGCACGACAAGGCCTGGATCCAGTGGAAGGCCGACCTGAGGGCCGGGCAGGCGGGCAATTCACCGTTTTTTAACTAAGACCGGGCGATTTTGAGCGATACTGCCTGAGTGGGCCCGAACCGGATACTGACAGATGTTTCAGCTGTTTTTGCGGGCTCGCGCGCATGACCTGATCAGGTCGCGGCGTGGCGAGGAAGGTTTCAAGGCACGTTCCGCCGAGCGCGATGCCGAGACCGATCGCGCCCGGATCGGATCGATCATGGCCGCGATCGAGGCCGCGTTGCAGGCAGCCGAAAGCGAGCAATCCGGTCTTGGCCGCCGTGTCGACGATGTTCTGGCCCGCGCCGCGGTGACACTGGGCAACGGCACCGACGAGTATCTGGAACGCGAGGCGCTTGACAACTATCATCAAGACCTGTTTGACGCCGAGATCTCCAACGGCCAGCGTCGGCTGAAGGAATTGGCGACCGAGATTGCGCACTTCAAGTTCATGAAGGCCGCGGTCCTGAGCCGCTTTCCGGACTACAAACCTCCGGCCGCCAGCAACTGACGCGCCCCGCGGCCGCAACGCGAAGCCAGATGCTGCGGCCCGCGCCTGACGGCGTGTGCGGCCCGGTCCGGCGCAAGGCGAAAGGCACAGGCGAAACGTGGTGATCGCAGGCAATCTACTCGTCACGGGCTGCGCCGGCTTTATCGGCTTCCATCTGGCGGAGCATTTGCTGCGGGCGGGGCAGCCGGTCATCGGCATCGATAACCTGAACCAGTATTATGATCCGGCGCTCAAGCGCGCGCGGCTCGATCTGCTCAAGCAGCACCGTGGCTTCACCTTCCTGGAGCTCGACCTCGCCGACCGCGCCGGGATGAAAGCGCTGTTCGAGCGCTATCGCTTCGAGGTCGTGGTGCATCTCGCTGCCCAGGCCGGCGTGCGCTACTCCCTGCAGAATCCGCACGCCTACATGGATTCCAATCTGGAGGGCTTCCTCAACGTCCTCGAGGGCTGCCGGCACACCGCGTGCCGGCATCTGCTGTTTGCGTCGTCATCGTCGGTCTACGGCGCCAACACCAAGCTGCCGTTCTCGGTCCACGACAACGTCGATCATCCGATCAGCCTGTATGCCGCTACGAAGAAGGCCAACGAGCTGCTCGCTCACTCCTATAGCCACCTCTATCGCATCCCGACGACAGGGCTGCGGTTCTTCACCGTGTACGGGACCTGGTATCGGCCGGACATGGCGCTCTATGCGTTCGCGGATGCGATCACCAGCGGGAAACCGATCCAGCTGTTTAACAACGGCAACATGCGGCGCGATTTCACCTATGTCGATGACGTGGTCGAGGCGATGGTGCGGCTGATCGGCCGCGCGCCCGAAGGCGACGTCAACTGGTCGGGCGTGCATCCCGATCCGGGTTCGAGCAAGGCGCCGTGGCGCGTCTACAACATCGGCAACTCCAGGCCGGAAGAATTGATGCATGTGGTGGCGCTGCTCGAGCAGGGCTTCGGCCGGCAGGCCGAAAAGCAGTTGTTGCCAATGCAACCTGGAGATGTCCCGGAGACCTCAGCCGACGTTTCCGATCTGGAGCGTGAGATCGGCTTTCGGCCGCGGACGCGGATCGAGGACGGCATTGCCGAATTTGTCGCCTGGTATCGGGCTTACCACAACGTCGATCGGACGTAGTGCGCTGCTTGCGAATTCCGGCTCGAGAAAAACCTGGCTCGGGACGGAACGGAGTGCGGCAACGAGAGTTATCAATGGTTTTGCGTTCGCGTCAGCTGCGATCATCATGTCCAGCGCAATCGTTCGGGCGCACGCAATGGACGCTGAGGTCGAATGCGCCTGAATGCTTTGGTCGCGCGGGCGTTTCCACCGTGACGGCCGGGCAATCCTTGCTTCCGGCAGCACGAGCGGCGCGCCGAAGGATCTGCGCAACGATTTCAACTCATGCGTCGCCAATGGCGGCAAGATAGGCGACAGCACGCTTCCCAAAATCGAAATAGCGCGCGAGCGCGAGGCGCATTGCGAATTAGTGATGCTTATGGCGGTCGGTCGAATCCGCTGCTGTCCGCGTGGCAACCGTGCAAGTGCATGTGAGAACGCGGAGGCAGTTCACTGCTTCTGCCGAAGCCGAAACGCGTCAGCACTGCCTATTTTGAATTAGAATAGCATTGTCGCGTTCGGCCGAGGTCGAGGTGAATATCTTGCATGATCGAGTGTACGGCATTGATTCGTTCCGCCGTGTCGTCAGGGGCGGATCAGAGCGCTCAGGTCCGCATCCTTGATGTTCGAAACGGATCGAAACATTCGACGATCAATGCAGAAGACGCGCTGATCCATGCTGCTCGGTTCAACCTGTCATGCATGGCGAAAAAGCCGATTGATCGATGGCAGCAGATTTAGTGTGTGCACGCTGTGTCTGGTGGAATATCTGGTTCGAACCCGGAACAATTCATCAGGTCCCGAGCCTTTGACGCGGCGACATTGTGATCGCCCGCAGGTCTGTCGCCGGCTTCGACGGCGATCGCTGCGATCAACGATCGTCAAATGATTTCATGCTCTTGCTCGCGCCTCATGGTCCGTTCCAGCTGCGCTCTCAGGCCGCGAGCTTCGTCGCTGCCGCGAACATCCCATCGTGACGACACATAAAAGGCCATCGTTCGAACATTTCGCGATCAGGTTGTGGAACCTGATCGAGAAAATTTAACGCGGAGCCACGTTCGTCGCAAACCTGCCCCATTAGCCGCATTCCATATGCGCGATCTAACTCTGTCATCGAAACTTCAATCACATCGCTCATACCCTTAACCGCAGAGCGAGGGCGCGCCATGAAGCAGCATAAAGTTCAACATTCGCATCAGCCAATCGAAGAGGCGTTGCTCGCGACCAATCAATCACTGCGCAACGAAGTCGTGGCGTTGATGCTTGATATCGCCGCGTTGCGTGAAATCCATGAGCGTCCAGCCGCGTCTCGTTCGTTCGGCGTGTCGCGTGAGCAGAACGGCGCACGCGTCGCATTGCGCCGGGTTCACCACAGCTAAAGTCCGTCAGCCTGTTTCTTACCGAGCAGAAATTGCCGCCCACATCCAAGCCAATTGGCGAGGGGGCGGTGCTTGCCGTTGCGGACAATTCAATTTTAAATTGAAAATCTGATCGAGCAAGAGTCCCGGCACGATCAGATTGTCCGCGGCCCTTCGTACAATTCGGCACTGGCGCGGCCGAGCAGTCAGTGTTGGCGCATGGCCCTGCGCGTCACGACGTCAGAAAGACGTTCGCGCAGGATCCAGGTCTGCAACACGAGCTCGATGGCCGTATTTCGCAGCTCGAAATTCTCGGCGACAAGGCGTTCCAGGGCATCGGTCGCCTCGCTACACGCTGACTGGTTCCCCTCGAAGACCTTGAGATGCGCCATAGTTTCGATCCTCGCAAAAAGTGTTGATCAGAGGTGGGCTCTGAACGGCGTCAGCGCTGGATAGTTCGTGGATGATCGGGCGGGTGTGCTTCCGCCTGATAACTACCGGTAGCAAAGCGCTTAATTAACAACTTTAGGATCGAGCTATGAACGTTATGCGGAACGGGGGTGGTCTTCGAGTATGCGGGGGGTCTTACGAGGTTTAACGTATGTGTAACTACCGCTGCAAAGCCGCGCCCGCAAGCCGCCGGTTGCATGGGGTGCGGGATTAATTCGCTCGAATTTTGCGAAATATTTGCTTGATTTGCGGTGTAGTTGTCGTCGACTGTCATGGCGCACTCGCAATCCGTCGGAGAACTGATTGGGTGTTCTCATTTGCCGATGCAAAGGGTGCGCCAGTTGTGAGGACTAACTTCTCATACGCAAAAAGTCGTATAACTTTTTCTGTCAGGGCCTTCTGCGCGGGAATAAACGCTCACATATTTCGGTAACTAGCTTGCAGCTTCGACATTTCTTCGCGCAATGTGGCGCTGCCGACGGCAAGTTCGAGGCTCCCGAAACGCCCCCGCGGAAATCCTCAATTTGAATTTCCTGTTGCATTTATATAGCTTATAGGCCATGCGATGTTTGCCAATCTAGGGGGCAATGAGATGACCAATGAGGCGTCATTCCACTGACGAGATAACTTCCAAGGTCAAACAGGCCGAGGAACTCATGGCGCGCGGGCAGTCACAGGCCCAGGCGTGCAAGGTGCTGGGCGTTAGCGTGATGACATTTCATCGCTGGCGTAAGCAGGAGGCTGCACGCGGTCGTCCGGCGAATGGTACTGTCGCCGAGTTCGCCGCTCACACCGAAGATCGAGATGGGACCCCGCCTGCCCCCAGTCGTATTGATGAATTGCGGCTGGAAAATGAACGGCTGCGTCGCATCGTGACCGACCTGCTACTCGAGAAAATGAAGATCGAGGAGAAGCTTGCGCTCAGGTCCAGCGGCGGGAGCGGGTTGCCTCGCCGCGGTGAAGTCCAGAGCTGACGAAGCTCATCCGTTAGTGGATACGTGGGGGCCGGGGCGCCAGCAGCAGCTGGTCGCTCAGATGCGCCTTCTCTGATCTCGCGCGCAGATCTTCAAGGATCGGGCGCAGCCTGGCCTGTGCGAGGTCCAGACCCTTGACGATGTCCTGATTCGGCATTTCAGCCGGAAACCGGGCCGATCGCAGCTTGGTTTCAACCGCCTTGACCAGCACTTCGACATCGTCGCGGTGCTGGCCCGCGACGAGCTCGGCGCCCATCAGGCGTATCAAGTGAAGCAGCGCCACCAGCGCGGCCTCGGTTTCGCCAGCCGATGAACTCATGGATGCTCCCTGCCTGACATTGCCGGCAGGCCTTGCGAGCTCACGACCTGCCTGATATTACACATGTGAATTGTTAACACGAATGTTAATTCCCGATGGCCGACCTTTCGGACGCTCGATTGGCGAAGGTGCCGGTCTACTTCGGCGCCTTCTCGTCCGCATTTGCCTCGCTCGAGGCGTTCGCCGTCGCCTCCGAGATGATCATTGTCGTGTTGTCCAGCATCATTGGTGGCGCGGCCTATCATTTGTTTTACTACCACACGATCTATAGCAACAGCTTCGAGGGCTTTCTAGGGATCGGGGTTCTCGCCGCCATCCTTCACATGTTCGTGGCGAAGTCGCAGGGCCTCTACCATGCGCAGGTGCTGGCCGGTCTCGACCGGCGCTGGAGCAGCCTGCTCGGCGGGTGGTTTCTGGTTGTCCTGCTGATGACCCTGATCATCTTCCTTCTGAAGGTCGGCTCCGGCGTCTCGCGTGGGTCGGTGATGTCGTTTGGCTTGATCGGCGGTCTTGGGCTCGTGACGGGACGGACGCTGCTGCAGGCGCCGCTGCAACGCGCGATCGACCGCGGCATGCTGGCAACGCGCCGTGCGGTCGTGGTCGGGACGGCGGATGAATTGTCCCGGGTGCGGCAATCGAGCCTGCTGCGCGATTTCGGCCTCAGCGAGGTGCGACGGATCCAATTGTCCGGCCTGTCCGATGACGCGAGCGATCGCGCCGCCGTCGCGTCGGCGATTCGCGCGGCACGGGAGTGCGGTGCCGACGAGATCATTCTGGCGATGCCCTGGCAGCAGGAACCGCGCATCCAGTTCGTGTGCGATCAGCTGCGGGCGTCACCGCTGCCGGTGCGGCTGCTGCCGGATCGGACGGCGGAGCGATTCCTCGCGCTCCGGATGGTGGCGTCTGGCCCGATTCCGACACTGGAAATGCAGCGCTCGCCGCTGACCTCGGTCGAGCGCGCCGGCAAGCGGCTGTTCGACATCGTGGCATCGAGCGGCCTGCTGGTGCTGTTCGCGCCGCTTCTGATCGGGACGGCGATTGCGATCAAGCTCGACTCCAGGGGGCCGGTCCTGTTCAGGCAGCGCCGCAACGGGTTCGACGGCAGGCAATTCACCATCCTCAAATTCCGTTCCATGCATGTGCTCGAGGATGGCGATGTCATCACCCAGGCTCGCGCGAACGATCCGCGGCTGACCGGGATTGGCGCGACGCTGCGCCGCCGCAGCATCGACGAGCTGCCGCAGCTGGTGAACGTGCTGCGCGGCGACATGTCGCTGGTCGGGCCGCGGCCGCATGCGCTGGCGCATGACGACAAATACTCGAAGCTGATCGCAAGCTATGCGCAGCGCCAGCACGTCAAGCCGGGCATCACCGGTCTCGCACAAGTACAGGGACTGCGCGGCGCGACGCCGGCGATCGAGGATATGCAGCTGCGCGTCCAGCACGACCTCATCTACATCAAGAGCTGGAGCTTCGTGCTCGACCTGCGCATCCTGCTGCGCACGGTCGGCGCGGTGCTGCGGCACAAGGGTGTCTGATGGTCGGGTACACGATGGCCGTTCGCGGGCCGATTGCGCCTTACTCGGGGATGCTCTGGTTGGCGTCCTTGAATTCCGCCTCGATGATGCGCCGGTTGGCATCGCTCGCCACGCGATAGGCCTGGCCGATCGCACCCTTCAGCTCCGGCGCGCGGGTGAGGATCAGACGGATTTGCCGCTGCAACAGATCGACCAGCTCCACATCGCGCGTGGTATCGACCTGCGCCAGCAGGATCAGGCGCGGCGCGATCAGGTCGCTGCGGTTGAAGCCGGTGTAGTAGGACATCTTCAGCGCCTTCGATGCGGTCGGGTTCAGCCAGTCGAACCGCCCGGTCGCCGAGGCGAGGCCGAGCCAGCCGCCGGCGTCCATCGGCGAGAGCCGAAGCGCGCGGGTGAAGGCGGCTTCGGCCGCCTCGGGCGAGGTCTGCAATTCGCTCCAGCCGTCGGCGAGCCACAGCTCGCTCCTGACCACGCCGAGGCCGGCCGCGAGCGAAGGCTTGCCGCGCAATGCATCGGCGGCGAGCCACCAGGCCGACAGGGCCAGCGTCGCGGCGCCGATCAGGATTGCTGCCGGCACGAAGGCCGGCGACAGCCGCCGCGCGTCTGCCTTCGCGCTAGCCATGGCGCGCTGCCCGGTTGCCGGTCATCAGCAGGGTACGCTGCGCGCCCTCCAGCTTGACGCAGGTCAGGCGGCCCGTCGCATAGGCGCCGGTGTCGACATTGATGCGGTTGCGCAGCAGCTCGGCTTCCTGCATCGGCGTGTGGCCGTGGACCACGACCTTGCCGAAATCATCTTCCGACACCAGGAAGTCGTCGCGGATCCAGAGCAGGTCCTCCTTGCGCTGTTGCTTCAGCGCGACGCCGGGCCTGACGCCGGCATGCACGAAGAAATAGCGGCCGCGGGAATAGCTGATCGGCAGCGAGCGCAGGAAGGCGAGATGGGCAGGCGGCATCTGGCGGACCAATGCCTGCGCGAGCGCACGCCGTTCCGCGGCGTCGGGATTGAGCGAGGGCGTCAGGCCATAGGACATCAGCGTCTGCAGGCCGCCGAACTGCCGCCATTGCGCCAGCATGTCGGGATTGACGAGAAACTCCAGCAGGCAGGCCTCGTGATTGCCGAGCAGGCAGACCATGCTGTGGGTGCGGCGGCGCTGGTCGAGTATCGCGATCACATCGCGTGAATCCGGTCCGCGATCGATGTAGTCGCCAAGGAAGACCTGGATCGGCCGCGCCGGACGGGACTTGCGGATATCGGCATCGATCCGCGCGCAGATCTCGTGCAGCAGGTTGGCGTGTCCGTGGATGTCGCCGACCGCATAGATGCAGGCCTCGTCGCTCTCGTCATGCTCGAGATCGCCGGTCTGGCCGACCATCCGCCGGAGGAGGCTGCGCATCTGTGGTCTAGCCCGCCTGCAGCCGCGGACGGCTGATCCGCTGTGCCAGTCCTGTTCCGA
Source organism: Bradyrhizobium sp. C9 (assembly GCF_002532045.1). Classification (GTDB taxonomy): domain Bacteria; phylum Pseudomonadota; class Alphaproteobacteria; order Rhizobiales; family Xanthobacteraceae; genus Bradyrhizobium. The sequence goes on from NZ_NWTG01000001.1 coordinate 893,145, forward strand.
TCACGGCTCCCAACACGATCACTCCGGGCAGCGCCGGCAATTCCGGCAAGGTGAAGGCGGCGAGCAGCAGCGTCAGCAACGCGGCTGCCGCCGCCGCGGGATGGGACCAGTCACGGCCGCGATTGCGTGCACCGGCCGTGAACGCCGCGATGCCCGCGATCGTGACTGCGATTGAAGTCCAGAACATGGCGGAACCGAATTGCGCGATCAAGGCGGCGGCGCTGGTTGCCGCCACGGGCTTCGCGGTCGCGCCTTGCCAGTCCATGTAGGTCGATGCCAGCGTAGCGGTGGTGCCGGCGCCGCTGCCGAGCGCGGGCAGGTCGGCGAGCAGATTTTGGGTCGACTGCACGAGCTCGTCCGGCGCATGGGCGAAGGCGATGGCAAGCGCCACATCGGGATGGCGGTTGGCGATCGCCGTTACCAGCGCAATCAACGCGATCGCAGCCGCAGCAGCGGCGCTGCTCCGGCGAGGCAGATGAAGTTTTCGCGCGGCGAAGGTCATCAGGACGAGCGCGACGCCCGCTGCGATCGCGATCGCGGCGCCGCGTCGTCCGTACCAGCAGGCGCTGGCGGCGCAAAACAGCACGCCGGCGGCGAGCAGCCGGCGCAATCGGGCCGACTGGGCCGCCGTGCGGCCGCCAATATGTCCGCCGACATCGAGCGCGCGCGCAAGGCTGAGCGGGACGCCAATGAGAACGACGACGAGGAATCCGTTTGCCGTCCCGTCGCGCGCGGTGTCGGCCGCGCCAAGCCAGGCTTTGATCGGATCGCTATACGACAGCAGGATCAGCGCTGCGACGGCCGCGGTCGCTGCAATGCTGCGCGCCACCATGTCGGCGCGGCGGGCATCGATCGCGACCGCCGCGGCTGATATCATGACCGAGAGCAGCGACAGCCAGAGCAGCAATGCGCCAAGGCTTGCACCGGTATCGATCGTGATGCTGCCGCTGAGCGACGCCCCCAGTGTTTCGCCGGTGAACTTCCACACCGGATGCGCCCAGAACGTCAGCGGAAGCATCTGCAGGATGATCCAGAGCATCGGCACCAGCGCCGCCGCAACGGCGGGCCCGGCGACCCGCTTCAGGAAAGACAATTCACCTGGACGAATCGCCGTCAGGCTCGCCAGCAGCCCAAGCGACGTCGCGGCGCCGACCAGGCCGATGGCGAGCGACGCGTCGATGAGACCCACCGGAATCGACGCCCCGACCAAGATGCGGATGAAAGCCGTGACGTTCCACACGGGAGGGACAAATCCTTGGGAAGCAGGTCCTGCGGACCAAGAGAACGCAAGGCAGCGGGATGCCCCGGGCTCGTCGCGAGGTCAATGGAAATCAGGCGCGGCCGGATCGCGCAACCGCGTAGCGCGCGCTACTGCGGACGGCGCAGCGCGATGAGTGGGGTCGAGGCGCGGGACCGGAGCAACGGCGCGAAGGTGCTCGCGAGATATCCGACCTGCAGCGATACCATGGCGATGATCATGAGCAGCGCAGTCTCGGACCACGAGAGGCGCGCTACGCCGATGGCGGCCAGCAGCATGTGTTCCACAAGCATCACCGGCACCAGCACCAGACAGTGCTGGCGCAGCCCAAGCACGGCGCCGCCGATCAAATTGCCAAGCAAAACAAATAACATAACACAACCCTGTGCCTGCATCTTACCGGGCAGGGTCCTAAGCCGGGATTAATCCGGTCGTCGCAAATCTGTCGGCGATGCGGTCCACAGGCGCCATCAAGCGGCACGCAAGGCGGTGCAGTGGAAACGCCCAATTCCGCGGCTGTGGCGGCGGAATGTTAAGGCCGGCGCGGTCAGCCGGGGCGCGCGGTCGGGCAGGGGTTTTAATTGGCGCGATAACCTTGGCTATGCTAACGAACTGTTATCATTCGTTAGGGAGATGGCATTGTTCACATTTGAGCGATCCGGCGGTCTTTCGGCTGCGCGCCTGGCGGTATTGGCGCGCCCGGCAGGATGCATCCTGCGGCGATAGGACGAGATGCTTCAGCGCAACCAGATTTCGACGCCTGTCGACTTGCGAAATCGTCCGGCCGAACTGCCGTCGCTGGCGGAAACCTTCGACGCCTTCGTCACCTATCTGCTGCGGCAGTACTGGGTGATCCTCGGGACCGCCGGGCTCTGCCTGTTCGGCGGCATCTGCTACCTGATGGCGGCAGCGCCGAGCTATACCGCGCTTGCCACGATGATCATCGACACGCGCAAGCTCCAGGGCGGCCAGCAGCAGTCGCCGGTGAATGACGTCCCGGTCGATTCTTCCGCGGTCGAGAGCCAGGTCGAAATCCTGAAGTCGGAGAACGTGGCGCTCGCGGTGATCCGCGACCTCAAGCTCAACGAGGATCCGGAATTCATCGGCGCCAGGGCCGGCGCGGCGGGAGCGGTGCTGGACTTCGTGTCCGGCTTGTTTACCCGCAGCGCGCCGCCCAACGAGTTCTACCGGACGCGGCGCGCGGTCCGCACCTTCGAGAAGCAGCTCGACGTCCGCCGCCGCGGCATGACCTATGTGATCGAGGTCAGCTTCCGCTCGCTCGATCCCGAGCGTGCGGCGCAGATCGCCAACGCCGTCGCGGACGCCTATATCGTCGAGCAGCTCGATTCCAAGTATCAGGCGACCCGCCGCGCCAGCGTCTGGCTGCAGGACCGGATCCAGGAGCTGCGCACCCAGGCATCCAATGCCGAGCGCGCGGTGCTCGACTACAAGAAGACCAACAACATCGTCACGTCCAGCGGCAAGCTGCTCAACGAACAGCAACTCGGCGAGCTCAACACCCAGCTGCTCCAGGTGAAGTCGCAGGTCACAGATGCCAAGGCCAAGCTCGACCGCATCGAGGCGGTGGTGAAGGGCGGCGTCCCCGATGCGACGGTTGCCGATACCCTGAACAACCAGGTCATCACCAAGCTGCGCTCGCAGTATCTCGAGCTGTCCAACCGCGAAGCCGACTGGTCGGCGCGCTATGGCTACAATCACCTGGCCGCCGTCAATCTGCGCAACCAGATGCGCGAGATCCAGTCGTCGATCATCGACGAATTGAAGCGACTCGCCGAGAGCTACAAGAGCGACTATGCGATCGCCCTGCAGCGCCAGACCGAGATCGAGCGCGCCGTCAACGATTCGGTGTCGCAGTCGCAGTCCACCAACCAGGCGCAGGTCACGCTGCGCGAGCTCGAGAGCTCGGCCCAAACCTACCGCTCGCTCTATGATAATTTCCTGCAGCGCTACATGGAGAATGTGCAGCAGCAGTCGTTTCCGGCCAGCGAGGCGCGGGTGATCACCCGTGCCTCGCGTCCGCTCAGCAACAGCCACCCGCAGACCTTCGTCGTGCTCGCGCTCTCGGCGCTCGGCGGCCTGATCGCCGGGCTCGCGCTCGGCGTGTTGCGCGACCTCTATGACCGGGTGTTCCGCACCGCTGAAATGGTCGAGACCATCCTCGACGCCGATTGCGTCGCGATCGTTCCCCGCCTCTCGCCAAGCCAGTTCAAGGCGCCGGTGGCGGGTCGTCCGAACCTGCCGGTCGGCGCGCGCATGATCCAGCGCGGCGATGAGCCGGTGCTGTGGGCCGCGATCGATTCGCCGTTCTCGCGGTTCTCGGAAGCGATCCGCTCGATCAAGGTCAATGCGGACCTCAATGTCACCAAGCCGTCGAAGATCCTCGGCCTGACCTCGGCGCTGCCCAACGAGGGTAAGTCGACGCTGGCCTTCGTGTTCGCGCAATTGGTTGCGCAGAGCGGGGCGCGCGTGCTCCTGGTCGATTGCGACTTGCGCAATCCCTCGCTGAGCCGCAAGATCGCCGCCAACGCCGAGCGCGGCATTCTGGACGTCTTGTCGAACAACGCGACACTGCAGGACACGCTGTGGCGCGATCCCGAGACCGGCCTTGTCTTCCTGCCGGGCGCCACACGGTCGCGCATCGCGCATTCGCACGAGGTGCTGGCCTCCGACCAGATGAAGGATTTCATCGACGCCGTCCGCGGCCATTATGATTACGTGATCGTCGACTTCCCGCCACTCACGCCGGTGGTCGATGTCCGCATCACCGCGCACTTCGTCGATTCCTTCGTCTTCATCGTGGAATGGGGCAAGACCCAGGTGCAGGTGGTCGAGCGGGCGCTGCGCAGCGCGCGCGCAGTCAATGAGAACCTGCTCGGCGTCGTGCTCAACAAAGCCGATATCGCCGCGATGAGCCGCTATAGCGGCTATGGCGGCAAGAACTACTATTACAACTCGCACTATGGGCGATATGGCTACACCGAGTGAGACGCGAGGCGGGATGCCCCGGCGCGCCGCCGACTGGCTTGCCCGCATGCCGCCCGGAGCGATGGCTAGACCATGACGATGGAATTCAGCATCGGACAGCACAACGCGCATTATGAGGGCGTCTATTCGGCGCAGGAGCGCGACTGGCGCCGCGTCTGCGCGGTCGACAAGGCCGATCATATCGCCGGCTTGCTGGGCGCGTCCGCCGCCGGTGTCGGCAATGTGCTCGAGGTCGGTTGCGGCACCGGCGCCGTGCTGGCACGGCTGTCCGCGATCGGGATCGGCCGCGACTTCACCGGCATCGACGTCATCGATCCCGCAACCAATCTGGAGACCGACGGCGCCGCTTCAGTCCCGTTCCGCTGGTCGAGCTATGACGGTGCAACGATCCCGCTCGCCGACGGATCGTTCGACCTCGTCTATGCCAGCCACGTGCTCGAGCACGTGCCCGAACCGCGCGCGTTCCTGCACGAGCTGGCCAGGGTGGCGCGGAATTTCATCTATCTCGAAGTGCCGTGCGAGCTGCATGCCCGGACCAACCGCCGGGCGCTGCAATCGACGCTCGACATCGGCCACATCAATTTCTACACGCCGGACACGTTCCGCCTGGTGCTGGAGACCGCGGGGCTTCATGTTGCCGGCTTCGGCACCTATGATCACAGCCTGTCGGTGCACGCCTTTCATTCGTCGCGCCTGAAGGGGCTTGCCAAGAGCCTCGTGCGGAAGTCGCTGTTGTCGGTCAGCCCGGCGTTCGCCACTCGGCTTGCGACCTATCATTGCGGGGCGCTCTGCCGGCGCGCCGGGGCCGCGGCGCCGCCGCGGGACGGCTAAGCTATGGCGCCGCGCGTGGTCGTCTTCAACAACATGATCACACCCTACACCAATCGGCTCTACAACGAGCTGGTTGGCCGTGGGCTGGACCTCGCCGTGCTGTCCTGTACCGCGCAGGAGGCCGATCGCTCCTGGGCGGGATCGTTCACGCCGCGTTATGCGACGCGCACGGTGCCCGGTGTCTCGATCCCGCTGTCGCGGTCGCGTCACACCCATCTCAATATCGGGATCGGGCGCGCGTTGAACGCGCTCGCGCCCGACCTGCTGTTCGTCAACGGCCTCTATCCCTCGATGCTGGCCGGCGCGGCATGGGCGCGCGCCAACGGCAGGGCACTTGCGTTGACGATCGACGGCTGGCGCGAGACGATGCCCAACACGGCCTATCATCGCCTGGCGCGGCCATGGCTGCTGCGTCAGTGCGGGGCAGTCGTGTGCTGCAGCGACAAGGGCAGGGCTTATTTCCGCGGCGAGGGTGTAGGCGACGACGATCTGTTCGTGGTGCCGCTGGTGCCGGCATGGGATCCGCCGGACACCGTCCCGGGTTTCCACGACCGTCCCTTTCACCTGCTGTGGTGCGCGCGCATCAACGACAGCGCCAAGAACGCGATCTTCTTCGAGGACGTCGCCATCGCGCTCGGCCGAGTCTTGCCGGGCTTACGGGTTCGCGTGGTCGGGTCTGGTGCCGCCGAGCAGCGCATGCTGGCGCGGCTCGGCGGCGCCGGCATCGACGTCAAGCACGACAGCTATGTTCCGTGGCAGACGATATCGGAGGTCTATCTGCAGTCACGGCTGTTGCTGCTGCCCTCGCTGCTGGAACCGTGGGGCCTGGTGTGCAACGAGGCTCTGCAGTGCGGGGTTCCCTGCCTGGTGTCGCCCCATGTCGGAGCGGGCGGCGAGTTGGTGCGCGACCAGGACAATGGTCATGTCTGCGCGCTCGACGAGCAGGCATGGGTCGACGCGGCGCGCGGCTTGCTCGAACATCCCGCGCGCTGGGAGGCGATGTCGCGGCGCGCCCGGCAGAGCGTGCGAAAGGATGCGCTTGCGGACGCCGCGGCGCGCTTCACCGCCGCGGTCGATCATCTCTTGAGGCCGCCGGCCCGGCAGGAAGCCGCGCAATGATCGGCAGATGGTGGTTTCGAACCGAGGTCTTTCTGCACGCCTATCTGGTGATGGTGCTCGGCTGCATCTATTTCCTGTTCAATTTCGTCGAGGGCATCTCGTTCGCGGAACGGGCCGGGGAGTCCACGCTGTTCCGCGGCGCGTGGCTGCTGCTCTATATCCTGCTGATGCTGCACATTGCAGTCGATCGGAAGCGCTTCGGCCTCTTGATGCTGCAATCGCATCTCTACCTGACATTCGTTGCCTTCGCGCTGCTGTCGCTTACGCTCAGCGCCGACCCCGCGGGCGCGTCGGTCAAGTTCGCGATGTATCTCCTGACCACGCTGTTCTCGGCCTGGGTCGTGATCAGTTACCCCGTCGATCGGCTCGTCGACACTCTGTTCCGGATCGGGATCGTGGTGCTGATCGTTCATGTCCTGCTGTTTCCTGTGATCGGCTCGCAATGGGACTACGACCCGCTGCATCGTCCGACCGTGCTCGGGACCCAGGCCTATGCCGGCGTGTTCGGCCACAAGAACCTCGCGGGCGCCTTCTTCGGTCTCATGGTGCTGATCTGTTTCGTGCGCGTGCTCGCGGGGCCGCGGCGGCAATTCGGCTGGTCGCTGTTGCTGATGGGATGTCATCTTCTTGCGCTCGCGGCGGCCGGCGCCGCAGGACCGCTGATCAGCATGCTCACGGCACTCGCGGTGACTTTCGGGCTGCTGCTGCTGGTGCTTGGGCACAGGGGAGCGGCCTCGATCTACTGGCTCGGCCTCGCCTTTGTTGCGCTTGTCATGTTCACCGTGCCGAGCGACGAGTTGTATGGCTTGGTCGGCCGCAGTGGAAACCTGACCGGCCGCTCGTTCCTCTGGGCGGTCTGGCCGCACTTCTTCTGGCAACATCCCTGGCTCGGCTACGGCTTCTCCGGGTTCTTCAACGAACTGCCGAACTCGCCCGTGAACGAGCTGACCAGCATGGCGCCATGGAACACCGAGTTCGGCTCGTTCGAGAATTCCTATCTCGATGCCTTCCTCCAGTTCGGCCTGCTCGGCGGCACGTTATATATGCTGCTGCTGGCGCGGGCGCTCTGGAACACCATCGTCTTCACTTTCGAGCGGCGCGGGATGTACTGGCTGGCGCCGTTCGCGATGCTGTTGTTCGTCGTGATCGCGTCAGCCAACGATTCCAGCCAGCTGCTGCATAATTATTTCGGCTGCGTGCTGGTGTTCTGGTGCTATTTCGGCCCGGAGGCCAGGCTGCAAGCGGCGCCGCGGCGGGCGTTTACCAGATTGCGTGTGAGTGAGGCGTGAGCGCATTGAGCGAAAGGCTGGATCGAATGGCGGCCCCGACCCGGGTCGCCGGTGCTGCGCGCGGAGCGCTCGGCCGACTGCGTCGCGCCGGGGGCAATGTCGCGCTCGGCCTGATCGATCAAGCGCTGCTCAGCGGCTCCGCCTTCGTGCTGACGATCGTGCTGGCCAATGTGCTCGATATCAATTCATTCGGCCGGTTCAGCGTCGCCTGGTCGTTCTCGATCCTGATCGAGGCGGTGTTTCTGCGCGGGGTGTTCGACGACGGGCTGCCGGCGACCGCGCACCGCATCCCGAAATCGCTGTGGCCGCAGCTGCGGCTCGGCCTCTATCTGTCGTCGCTGCTGGTCTCGTCGGCGCTTGGCCTCTCGCTGGTGATTGCCGGCCTCGTGATTGGTGCTGTCGGCGGTGCCGCGGGCGGGCTCATGATCGCAACCGGGCTCGCGATCCCGGCGGTTCGGCTGCAAAGCATGTTCCGCCGCATCTGCTATCTCGATGGGCGGCTGTCGCGTGCGGTGGGATCGTCGCTGACCTATTGCGTGACGCTCGTCGCCACGGCAGGGCTGATGATCGCGCTCAGGCTGACCGGCGCGGCGGCGGCGATGGCGTGTATCGCGATCTCGGCGGCGCTCGCCGGCAGCCTGCTGCTCGCGCACACCAGCGAACTGGCCTGGCCGCAGACCAGGATCTTTCGCGGCTCGCTGCGGCGGCTGTTCCGGAACGGCCGCTGGTTCGTCGCGACCTCGCTCACCTACTGGATCGGCAGTATCGGGCTGATCCCGGTTTGCGGCGTCCTGATCGGGCTGGACGCGAGCGCGTCGCTGCGGATCCTGCTCCTGGTGTTCGCACCGCTCAGCCAGGTCTGCGCGACGATGTTCTCGGTTCGCCTGCCGGAGATCGCCGCCGAGCTGCGCGCCGGCCGGCGCAGCGCGGTCGCCGCTGCTGCGCGCGAAAATGCCGTGCTGCTCGGTTCGATCGCGGCCGCCTATGGTGCGGTGGTGGTGTTGTTCGGCCAGCGCATTCTTGCCCTTGTCATCCACGGCCAGAGTTACGAGGTCGGCACCGGCAGCATCGCCTTGATGGGGGCCGCGATGGCGCTCGACGCCGTGTGGCTCGGCCTCGCGCTGCCGCTGTTTGCGACCGGCAGGCCGCAGCGGTTCATGCTGAGCCGGATCGCCGGCCTCGTTGCGTTGTGCTGCGTTCTACCGTTTGCGGCGGAGGCCTGGCAGGTGATGGGGGCGGTCGCGGCGATGGTGGCCTCCAGCGCGGCGTCCGTGATCGTGGTCGTGCTGACGAATTCGATGCGGGAACAGACATGACCGACGACGCCTCAGGCCACTCGCCCTCGAAGCTGCATATCGGCGCCTTCAATTGCGGCATCGCGGGCTGGATCAACACCGATATCACGGTGCATCTGTGGATCGCGCGCCTGCCGCTCGCGGCGAAAGCGTTGCGTCTCGCCGGCCTGCTGAACGACGTCCGCTATGCCGAGCACCGCCAGGGCAAGTTTGCCGGGCTCCGCTACATGGACCTCACCAAGCCGCTGCCGTTCGCGGATGGCAGCCTCTCGGCGGTGTTCAGTGCGCATGTCTTCGAGCATCTGTTTCCTGACGAGGTCGAGCGGCTGGCGCGCGAGATTGCGCGGGTGCTGGCGCCAGGCGGGGTATGCCGCATCGTCGTCCCCGACATGGAACGGATCGTCGCGCTCTACGATCCGGCAGCGCCGCAGGCCTTCCTCAAGGGTGTGTTCGAGATCGAGCGCCGCAGGGACGCCGCCTTTGCGCATCACTGGGGCTTTACGCGCGCCTCCCTCGCGGCGCTGTTCCGCGACGCGGGCTGTTCCGAGACCCACATCCGGGCCTATCGTGAAGGCATTTGTCCCGATATCGACCGGCTCGACAACCGGCCGGACGAGTCGATTTTCTTCGAGGCGATCAAGTGAGCGAGATCGGCAAATCGATGCGCGGTTGCACGAAGGATCGCGCGTGCGGTGCTAGATCGAACCGACGAGTAGCAGGAGACTGACATTGCTGGGCGCAATTCAAGCCCGATTTTCCGGTGCAGCGCGCAAGCGGCGCGGCGAGTTCCTCGTCCGCACCGTGAACCTGCCGCTCGACGCAAAGATCCTCGATCTCGGCGGCGGCACCGGCCGGCACATTCGCGCGATCCTGCCCCACCATACCGACATCACAATCTGCGATATCTCGGCCGACGATTTGAAGGTCGCGCGCGAGCGCTTCGGGTTCAAGACGGTCCTGCTGCAGGAGACCGAACGCCTGCCGTTCAAGAACCAGGTGTTCGACTTCTGCTTCTGCTCGTCGGTGATCGAGCATGTCACCGGGCCGAAGCAGGACGTCGTGACGATCGAGAACGACACGGCATTCCGGAGCATCGCGCGCGAGCACCAGAACCGCTTTGCCGGTGAGATCTCGCGGGTCGCAAAATCCTTCTACGTGCAGACGCCGTACCGGTACTTTCCGATCGAGAGCCATACCTGGCTGCCCGGCATCATCGTCCTGTTGCCGAGGCGGCTGCAAATCTCACTGATCGAAAGATTCAACCGCTTCTGGTTCAAGCGGACCGCGCCCGACTGGCATCTGTTCGACTGGCGGGAGATGAGCGAAACGTTTCCGGACGCGAAGATCTATCGCGAACGATATCTCGGCATGACCAAGTCGCTGATGGCGATCAAGGCCTGATCAGTCGTCGCGCTGGGCAAGGATATTGATCAGTGTGCCGACCGCGGGCCGCCGATCGAGCGCCGGCGGGAGCGGGGAGCCGGCAAAGCTGGCACCGAGCATCGTGAGACCATGTTGCCGCAGCAGGCCCCGCATGATCGCGGGCGTGGTGTCGAACCTGGAAAAAGCGAGGTAGCGGAACAGCGGCCGCGAAGACACGCGCGACGAAGCCGAATGCGCGAGCTTGTAGCCCCGGCGCAGCAGCGATCCGCGATTGGGGATCGAGACCAGCAACAGTCCGCCGGGCCTCAGCACGCGATGGATCTGGGCGAGGCACTGCGCCACGTCGGGGACATATTCCAGCACGCTCGCGCAGAGCACGCCGTCGAAGGACCGATCCGCAAACGGCAGGTTTGCGATGGTCGGAATCTGCCGGAATGTGAGCCGTTCGGCTGGCAGGCCGTCGGCCGGGCGGCCGCGGGCTGCCGCAATCATCTCCGACGAGGCGTCGACGCCGGTGACGTCGCAGCCGCGCGTAGCGAGCAGGCGGGAGAGCGTTCCGGTGCCGCAACCTGCATCCAGCCAGCGCTGGCCGGCGAGGTCCGCGTTCCCGAGCAGATCGAACATCGCGGCCGTGCGTGCCTTGAAGGTGCGGCTTTGATGCAGCGTCTCCCACTCCGACGAGATCTCGTCGTGAAAGCGGATTTCGGGTCGGTCACGGGCCTGGGCCATGGCAGCCATGGTGTTTCCTACCAGTGGAAGCCGCTCACTCTGGCGCGCACCTCGTCGGGCAATCCGATATCGGACAGTTCGAGCACAACCTGATCGGGCCGGGTTGCCTTCAGCGCCGCAACGAAGCGCGGATCGGCTGTCGTCAGCACGATGATGTCGGCCCATTCGACTGTCGCCGTCACATCGTCATGCAGGAGACCGACCAGCTCCGGGTTGCGCATCAAGAAGTCCCGGTTGGCGCCGATCAGTTGAGACAGCCGCACGTTGGGGTCGTAGATCCGGATGTCGCGCTGCTCGCCGCGCAGGCTTTTCACCAGCTCGACGAACGGGCTGTCGCGGACATCGTCGGTGCCGGCCTTGAAGCTGATGCCGAGAAACGCAATGCGGCGGCCGTCATGCGACAGGATCCAGTCGGCGCCGCGCGACATGATCATGTCGTTGCTCGGCAGGATGCTTTCGAGCACTGGCGTCGACAGGCCGCGGCTGTGCGCGAGGTGTTTCAGCGCCTTGACATCCTTGGGCAGGCAGGAGCCGCCGAAGGCAAAACCCGGCCGCAGATAGGCCGGAGAGATGTTGAGCCTTGTGTCCTGCAGGAAGATGTTTATGACGTCGCGGCCGTCAATGCCCAGCGTCTTCGCGATGGTGCCGATCTCGTTGGCGAAGCTGACCTTCAGCGCGTGCCAGCTGTTGTCGACATATTTGACCAGCTCGGCGGTCTCGACCGGCGGGGTGATCTTGGCGCCCGGCAGGTCCTTGTAGAGCGCCATGACGCGGTCGGCGGTTTCCTGGTTGAAGGCGCCGACAACCGTCTTGGATGGCGCGTTGAAATCGGCAATGGCGCTGCCTTCGCGCAGGAACTCCGGATTGAAGGCGAGGTCGAAATCGCGTCCGATCTTGTTGCCGGAGGCTTCCTCGATCAGCGGTCCGACGGCGCCGCGGGTGGTGCCGGGCAGCACGGTGGAGCGGATCGTCACAGTATGCGGCGCGTTCTTCGCCCGCAGACCGAGACCGATCTCGATGGCGACCTGCCGGATCGCGGTCAGGTCGAGGTTGCCGTTGCTGGACGACGGCGTGCCGACGCAGACCATCGATATATCGCTGTTGACGATCGCCTCGGTGGCGTCGGTGGTTGCAGTCAACTGACCCGTCGCAACCGCGTGTGCCACCTTGTCCGAGATGCCCGGCTCGATGACCGGCGATCGGCCCTTGCGGATCAGGTCGACCTTCTCGACGCTCTTGTCGACGCCGATAATCTGGTGGCCGAGCTCGGTGAAGCAGGCGGCGCAGACCGTTCCGACATAGCCGAGGCCGAAAATGCTGACGTTCATGCTTCGACCTTCGACAATCCAGCGACGTGCGGGTGGCCGCGTCGCGTTTCGCGTGAGGGAGGCGGCAGGGCGTTCAACGCGATGCCCGCCCGGCGGCTGCATTGGCGTTGACACCAGACGCCTGCGAGGTCGGCCGCTCCGCGGGGGCGTTCGCGCGTCGGGCGCGGCTCTGCCAGGGAAGCTTCCTGGCGAACAACGCCTCATAGGCGGCGAGCAGCTTCGGCTCCTCGTGTGTCCAGGACAATTCTCGCTCGACGCGGCTGCGGCCGAATGCCCCCATTGTCTGCCGCAACGACGGATCGTCGATCAGCGTGACGATCTTGCCGGCGAAATCCTGCGGATCGTTTTTCGCCGCATAGAGCGAGGCGTCGAGCGCCGAGCGGCGGCCTTCGCGGACGTCGAACTGAACGATCGGCCGTCCGAGCGCCATGTATTCCATGATCTTGTTCATGGTGGAGATGTCGTTCATCGGCGTGACGCGATCCGGATTGACGCAGACGTCCGCGGTCGAGAGCATCGTGAACAGCGCCTCATCGGCGATCGCGCCGGTGAAATGCACGTAATCGGAGAGCTGCATCTCCGCACAGAGCCTGACCACCGCATTCCACTCCGGCCCGGTGCCGGCGATGTTGAACTGGATGTCGGTGCGGCCGAGATCGTGCACGATGTGGCCGATCGACTGCAGCAGGAGATCGATGCCTTCCGACTGGCCGATCACGCCGACATAGCCGACGCTGTAGCGCCGGCCACGGCGCCAGGCTGGATCGGCGGGGCGGGAGCGCACCCGTTCCAGATTGGGGCCGGAGCGCACCACGAAGACCCGGTTGGCCGGCATCCTGCCGCGGGCAATCGCGATCTCGCGATAGGATTCGTTGGTCGCGATCGAGATGCTTGCGGTCTTGAAGGTGAGATATTCGACCAGCCGCAGCAGATGCCAGAAAAAGTCCCTGCGGCCGAATTTTGCTTCATAGAGCTCGGGATTGACGTCGTGATGATCGAACACGAAGCGCTTGCCGCCGAGCTTGAACAACAGGCCGATCAGGAAGATCAGGTCGGGCGGATTGCAGCCATGGATCACGTCGAAGCCGTGCTTCCACGCCACCTTGATCGCAAGCCACGTCTCCCAGAACAGCGCGACCGGATACTCGATGAGGTAGGCGGCGATCCCGCGCGCTTCCAGCGGCATCGGATGACGGTAAATGTGAATGCCGTCGAGGCATTCGTAAGCTTCGTCATGGCCGCGGCCCTTCGGACAGATCACCGAAACTTCATAGCCCGCCTTGCGCAGTGAGGTGGCCTCGCACCACACCCTGCGATCGAAAGGAACCGGAAGGTTCTCGACGATGACCAGGATCCGCCGCGGTGATGGTTCAGCTCTCGACATCTGCGATGATCTATACCATTGACCTAACAACATCACAATCCGACTAACATCGGCATTAACATGAGCGACTTTCATTATGCAATCCCGGCGCGGATGTGACGGCGGCGAGACACGGACATGGCAGGCAAGGTGAGGGATTGGGCACAAACGGGGCTGATTGCACTGGCTTTGAGTGCGCTGGCGCCGCTGGCTCACAAATGGCCGCTGCAGTGGGCCGGTGCGGCGGCAAACGATGCACTCAATGTGAGCCGTGTGAACGTGGTGATCCCGCCGACGCTTTTCGGCATGACGATCAATGCGATCGGGCAGTCGCAGCAACCATGGCCCGAGCTCAAGTTTGACGGCGTTCGGCTCTGGGGCGCGATCTACTGGGCGCAGGTCAACCCGGCGCCCGGCATCTACAATTGGGCGCGCTTCGACGCGATCCTAGCGGCGGCGGAGCGCGAGCACGTCGATATCGTGCTCAATCTCGCCTTCACGCCGCGCTGGGCCGCGTCCGTAAAGGATGCGCCGCCGGCGTTCACGCCCGGCGCCAGCTCGCCGCCCGCCGATCTGGCGTCATGGGATGAATGGGTGCGCGCGGCCGTGGCGCGCGCCGCCGGCCGCATCAAATACTGGGAAATCTGGAACGAGCCCGAGGATCCCAAATATTACTCGGGCGATATCGCGACCATGGTCCAGATGCAGAAACGGGCCTACGAGATCATCAAGGCCAGCGATTCCACTCTGACGGTGCTGACGCCGTCGTCCAACGGCACGCCGGACGGCTATCGCTGGCAACAGGCCTTCATGGCGCAAGGCGGCGGACAATATGCCGATGTGTTCGCCTTCCACGGCTATACGAGCGAACCCGAAGCGGTGCTCGGGGTCATCGCGCGCTTCAAGCAGATGCTCGCCGCGCACGATCTGTCCGCACGGCCGATCTGGGACACCGAGGCCGGCTGGCCGTCCCACGAGGACAATCCGGATGGCTGTCTGGCGCGCGCCTATATCCTGAAATGGATCAGCGGTGTCGACCGGTTCTATTGGTACGAGTTCGCCGGCGGCGGCAGCGACTTCGGCAAATTATGGGACCGGGCGCGCGGGCTGCTTCCGAGCGGAATCGCCTATCGCACCGTCCAGTCTTGGTTGGTCGGCGCCAGCGTCGTGGCCGCGGCCAGGACGTCGCCGTCGACCTGGCGCGTCGATCTCCGCATGAAGGATGGCAGCAGCGGTCTGATCCTCTGGACCACCAGCGGGCGGTCCATCTATCGGGTCGACCCGCGTTATAGCCGCTACCAGGGGCTGGACGGCGGAGAAGGAGCTGTCGCCAACGGTGAGGTCGAGATCTCGCCCAAACCGGTCCTGTTGCTGGAATGATAACGATGTTAAACCCCCCGCGCCATGGGATAACGATCACGATGTTCTTATCTTCATTGCGGGCGGCGGGCGCGATACAACGGGCACTGTTAACTCGAGGCGATTGACCGACTGTGAAGCAGATCGCGCAGAACTATAAGAGTGGCGAGCTCAGGCTGATCGATGTGCCGGCGCCGCGCTGCCGCCCCGGCGGCGTGCTGGTGCGCACGGCGTTCTCGGCGGTGTCGACCGGCACCGAGATGATGAAGTTCACCGAGGGCCGCCTGTCGCTGCTCGGCAAGGCGCGTGCGCGCCCCGACCAGGTTGCCAAGGTGGTGCGCTCGGTCCGCCAGCAGGGATTGGTTGCGACCTATCAGAAGGTGATCAACCGCCTCGATTCCTACACGCCGCTCGGTTATTCGCTGTCGGGCACCGTCGTGGAGGTCGGCGAGGGCGTCGGCGGCTTCTCGATCGGACAGCGGGTCTGCTGCGGCGGCAATCAGTATGCAACCCATGCTGAATACAATTGGGTGCCGGTGAACCTCTGCGTGCCGCTGCCTGACGGCGCCGCGCTCGATCAGGCCGCGTTCACGACGATCGCCTCGATCGCACTGCAGGCGATGCGCCAGTCGGAAATCGGTTTCGGTGAGACCGCTTGCGTGATCGGCCTTGGCCTGATCGGACAGATCATGGTGCGCCTGCTGCGCAGCGCCGGTGTCGCGGTCGTCGGGCTCGACAGGCTGGAGCTGCGCTGCCGCCAGGCGGAGGCGGCGGGTGCCGCGATCTGTGCGGTCGCATCGGATGAGGCCGCGGCCGGGTTTCGCGCGCGGATCGACCGGATGACCGCAGGCAACGGCGTCGATTGCGTGTTCATCACGGCGGGCAGCGACGATCCCGATCTTGCGTCGCGCTCCGCCGCGTTGCTGCGCGACCGCGGCCGCATCGTCGACATCGGCAAATGCACCCTGAACCTGCCGTGGAACGAATTCTACGACAAGGAGCTCGACGTTCGATTCTCGCGCTCCTACGGCCCCGGCCGCTACGATCCGCTCTACGAGGAAGGCGGCATCGACTATCCGATCGGCCATGTGCGCTGGACCGAGAAACGCAACATGGAGGCGATCGTCGCGCTGCTCGCCGACGGGCGGCTCGATTTTTCGTCGCTGATTTCCGAAACGGTGCCGCTGGAGCAGGCGACATCGGCATTCGAGCGCATGAGCCGGGGTGAGGTCGGCCTCGGCATGGTGTTCGCCTATCCAGACGCCGCTTCGCGCGCCATGCAGATGATTTATCGTCCGGCCGTTGCGTTGCGCAGCGGCCGGGTGCGGCTCGGCGTCATCGGCGCGGGCAATTATGCCTCCAGCATGTTGTTGCCGCACCTTGCAAGCGACACGCGCGTCGATCTTGTCGAGGTCGCCACCAATACCGGCCTGAGCGGCGCCACCGCGGTGCGCAAGTTCGGCTTCGCGCGTGCCTCGACCGATGCGGCATCGGTGCTCGAGGCCGACGACGTCGACGCCGTGCTGATCGCAACACGCCATGCCTCCCACGCCGACCTCGCGGCCCAAGCGCTGCGTGCCGGCAAGGCGGTATTCGTCGAGAAGCCCCTGGCGATCGATGCAGAATCGCTCGATCGATTGGCGCAGGTGATCCGCGAGACCGGCAACGACAGGCTGATGGTCGGCTTCAACCGCCGCTTCTCGCCGCTGCTGCAGGGCATGCGCGCGGCATTCGCGTCGGCGGGGCCGCAAACCCTGCAATACCGCGTCATCGCGGGCCCGCTGGAGAAATCATCCTGGTATCTGCAGGCCGGGAGCGAAGGCAGCCGGTTCGTCGGCGAGGGCGGACATTTCATCGACGTATTGTCCTGGTGGCTCGACGCCGAGCCGGTGCGCGTCTCCGCGAGCGCTGCCGGCAAGGATGTCGACAATCTCATCGCTACGTTCGACTTTGCCGACGGTTCGGTCGCGAGCCTTAGCTATCTCACCGGCGGCGATCCGCGCGTGCCGAAGGAGGCGCTCGAAATATCGGCAAGCACCGGCTTTGCCGCCTTCGACAATTTCGCAGGCTTTGAGGTCTGGCACGCCGGACAGCGGACGGCGAAGAAAGCGCGGCTCGACAAGGGGCAACGGCCGATGCTGGATGCCTTCATCGCAGTGGTGGCATCGGGGGCCGCGATGCCGATCGGGCTCGAATCGCTGTTTGCGACCACCCGCGCAACGATCGCGGTGCAGGAGAGCGCGGCCGCCGGGATACCGGTCGATCTGACGATCGGCGCAGCCGAGCAGGGCGTCGCACGCGCCGCGACTGCGCTGAGATGAATCCGGCCTGGTATCTGCGCAGGCTGCAGCGCATGGAGCCGTCCGAGCTTGCGGGACGGGTGAACGATCAGGCATTGCGCCTGCTCTGGCGCATCACGCCGCCCGATATCGCACGACACGCCGGCGCCAGGCTGGTCCCGGGCCCACGGCAGCCGCGGCTGAAGCCGTTGCCTTCGCCGGCGCACGCGCCGCCGCAGGCCGCCGAGCGGCTGATCCGGTGCGCCGACCGGGTTCTCGCCGGACATTGGCGGGTCTTTGCCAGAGATCATGATGCTTTGGGCGAGCGGCCGGACTGGTTCGTCGATATCAGAAGCGGCAAGCGGGCGCCCGCTGACATGTATGCGTTTGCGGTGCCCTATCGCGACGAAGCCGCGGTCGGGGATATCAAATACATCTGGGAGCCGTCGCGTCACCACCATCTCACGGTGCTCGCGGGCGCGTATGACCTGACCTCGGACGAACGCTACGCCAGGCGCGTGGCCGCGCATCTCACAAGCTGGTGGCAAGAGAATCCGTTTCCGCGCGGCCCGCACTGGATCAGCGGCATCGAGCTCGGCGTGCGGCTCGTCTCGTGGGCCTGGGTGCGCCAGCTGCTGCAGAACTGGCCAGGCGCGCCAGCATTGTTCGAGGACAACCACCTGTT
This sequence comes from Bradyrhizobium sp. C9, assembly GCF_002532045.1. GTDB lineage: Bacteria > Pseudomonadota > Alphaproteobacteria > Rhizobiales > Xanthobacteraceae > Bradyrhizobium. Next base: position 911,069 of record NZ_NWTG01000001.1, read on the forward strand.
CGTGACGCAGCTCTACGCGCATCAATACTGGTTGTCGCAGTTCCCAAGCCGGGGCTCCTCCGCCAACAACCACGTCATCGCGGAGGCAGCCGGGCAGTTCGTGGCGGCCTGCGTGTTTCCCTTCTTCCACGACAGCGCGCTGTGGCGCCAGAATTCCGCCAGGACGCTGGCCGGCGAAGCTGTTGCGCAGACCTTCGCTTGCGGCAGTAACCGTGAGCTCGCGACCGATTATCACGGCTTTGTCTTCGAATTGCTGCTGGCCGCGGCGGTGCAGGGCGAAGCGTGCGGGCACCAGCTCGGCGACGTGGTCTGGACCACGATGTGCCGCATGAGCGACGTCATTGCCGCGATGCTCGACGATCGCGGTCATCCTCCACGTCAAGGCGATGGCGACGAAGGCATCGGCCTGTTGCTCGACGATCCGGCCTGCAATCGCTGGCTCGGCCTGCTCGCCACCGGCGCGCGTCTGTTCGGCGAGCAGCCGTGGTGGCCCAAGCTGCCGGAGCCCGATCTGCGCACGTTTTTCCTGATTGACGGCATCAAGTCGCGTACGATCCCCGCGCGCCCCGCGCGCCGCCCGCATTTGCTTGACGAGGCCGGACAGACCTTTCTCGTCGATGCCGACCGGGCGGTATGGTGCCGCTGCGATCACGGCCCGCATGGCTTCGGCCGCATCGCGGCGCATGCCCATGCGGATGCGCTGTCGCTCGAATGCAGGATCGGCGGCGTCGATATCCTCGCCGACCCCGGCACCTATTGCTATCACGGCGATCCGCGATGGCGCGCCTACTTCCGTTCCACCCTGGCGCACAACACGCTCTGCCTGTTCGGGCGCGACCAGTCGGTGTCGGGCGGACCGTTTCTCTGGACGCGGCATGCGCAGAGCCGGTTGATCGCATCGAGCGGGCTGGACAATCGTGATGCAGACGCAAGCTGGGTTGCGGAGCACACGGGATATCAGGACGAAGCAGGTCGTCTCGTGCATCGCCGCTCGGTGCAGTTGCAGCGTCCGTCGGCGCGGCTCGTCGTCACGGATATTGTCATTGCCGATGAAGGGCTTGCGGTGCCGGCGAGCCTCAGCTGGCATCTTGGTCCCGACGTCGAGTGCAAGCTCGAAGGGCATAGCGCACAGCTCGCATGGCCCGGCGGACGCGGCGAACTCGATCTGCCTGACGCTCTCAGCTGGACGGCATATCGCGGTGACGAGACTTTGCCGGCCGGCTGGTACTCGCCGTGCTTCGATCTCAAGGTGCCGGCGACGACGCTGATCGGCTCCGGAACGTTGGCTGCCGGCCAAAGCCTGGCGACGGAACTGCGCTGGTTTCCCGACCCGGCACGCCGATCATGAAGATCCTGGTCGCTCACAACAGGTATCAGGGACGCGGCGGCGAAGACGTCGTGTTCGAAGCGGAAGTCGACCTGTTGCGCGGCGCGGGACACAGTGTCGAGACGCTCACGGTCTGCAACGAGGCGATCAATTCGCTTGCCGCGCGGATCGCGACGACGCTGTCGATCGCCGATAATGCAGAGGGAAAGCGCGCCATGGCGAAGGCGATCGACCGCTTTCGCCCCGACATCGTCCATGTCCACAATTTCTTCCCGCTGCTCTCGCCCGCCGTGTTCGATGTCTGCCGGCAACAGCAGGTGCCTGCGGTGGTGACGCTGCACAATTATCGCAGCATCTGCACCGGCGGCATGCTGCTGCGCGACGGCCGCATCTGCCACAAATGCCTGGACCGCGGCCATCTCTGGGGCGCGGTGCATCGCTGCTACCGCGGATCGCTGCCGGGCTCGCTGGCTTCGGCCTGCATGATTGCGCAGCATCAGCGCCGCGGCACCTGGACGCGACCCGGCCTGCGCCTGATCGCGCTGACGCAGTTTGCCCGAACGGTGTTCACGCAGGCAGGCTTCGATGTCGGCCGGATCGACGTGAAGCCGAACTTCATGGCCGATCCGGGGGCGCCAGATCCGGCCACGCCACGCGCCGGGCTGCTCTATGTTGGACGGCTGAGCCGGGAGAAGGGCGTCGGCGTGTTGCTCGACGCTGTTGCGGGGACCAGCGTACCGTTGCGGATCGTGGGCGAGGGACCGGAGCGCGTTGCGCTAGAGGCTCGCGCGTCCGCCAATGTCAGGTTCCTCGGCGCGCTCTCGCGCGCTGAGGTGCTTCGGGAAATGGCGAGTGCGCGGGCGTTGGTCGTGCCGTCGCTCTGGTACGAGGGATTTCCGATGGTCGTGGTCGAGGCCTTCGCACAGCAGACGCCCGTCATTGCGTCCGAGATTGGCGGACTTGCCGAGGTGGTGAGCGCCGGCAAGACCGGCGCATTGGTACCGCCGGGCGATGCCGCCGCGCTCAGGCAGCGGATTGCTCAGCTTCTGGGTGCTCCCGATCTCGCGACGGCATGGGGGCAGGCGGCGCGGACCGCCTTTCTCGAACGCTACGCGCCGGACGAGAATCTGCGGCTGCTCGAGGCGATCTACGCGCGCGCCGCCGCCGGATGAGTGCCGCAGACGGTCGCTTCGCCCGTGATCGGGCGCTGTCTTGCTGTTTGCCGCGCTCATGTCCCTAACGGGATGCGACGAATCTGATGTTAATTTGTTATATCGCGCGCTCGATCTCGCCTCGTCAGGTCTTGGCCGGGCGGCTCCGATTGCCCCGATTCTGCGATCGATTCCCTAGGTTTTGGCCCGCTTGGCGCGCGCAGCCTGCGATCGGAGCCCGGCGTGACGCCGCTAGCTTGCCGGCGGGTTGTGAAGTTTGACGCTTTTCTGAAAAAGCTCTCACGCGACGCGGAAATATTTTTCAGATCGGAAAATCGCATCGAAGCGCGCGCAAAGGCTGCGAAATTCTGCGCTCTGGCGCCACCGGGGTACCGGATGAAACCCCGTATAATCACTACCCTTTTTTGCGCCGCGGCTAACATTTGTGAGTGGCCTGCGCTGAATGTTAGCTCGCGCCCGGAGTCGCGCTAAGTCTCACATAAGTCTCATGGAACCGGACGTTAATGGCGCATTGTCGATTGACACTCCGGTATTGCGGACTTAACAATGGACTTAACAAGTTCGTAACGTGTGTCCACATTTGAGCTGCGCCGCAACAAACCAGTGGTGGATCAACAGCTTACGTGCGGGCGAGCGGCTTGAATCCTCGTATCCCAAGCAGGGGCTACATCGATGGCGACTTACAATCTAGACCAAACCGACCTCAAACATGCGATCAACGGCACGATCGATCACGCGACCCAACAACAGATCCTTGATTATCTGATCAACGCAGGCATCGGGTACACCAGCCCGGATGACGGCAGCTCGATCCCGGTGCAGGTGGGCGCCGGCATCAGCAACCCCGACCCGAACGCCAACGTTCTCATCGAAACCAACCCGAATAACACCGTTACCACCGACGCCAGCCTGAAGGCGATCATCGAGGCCACCAACAAGGACGTGACGCTGACGGTGAACGGCAGCACCCCGGTGCTGGTCGCGACCGGCAACGGCAACGACCAGATCTTCCTCAACAACACCGGTGACACCACGGTTTTTGCCGGCAACGGCAACGACACGGTCTTCGGTGGTGCGGGTCACGACTCGATCGACGGCGGCAACGGCAACGACGTCCTGATCGACAACGTCTCCGGTCACAGCACGCTCGATGGCGGCAAGGGTAACGATCTGCTGTTCGGCACCGGTGCCGACACCTTGAACGGTGGCTCCGGCAACGACACGCTCTACGGCGGCAGCTCGTCCGAGCTGAATGGCGGCACCGGCAATGACGTGCTGGTGTCCGGCAGCACCGCTGGCAATTCCAGCACGCTGGATGGCGGCAAAGGCAACGATGCGCTGTACGGCGGTGCCGGCAACGATCGCCTGTTCGGCGGCGACGGCAACGACACGCTGACCGGCGGTTCGGGCAACCAGGTTCTCGACGGCGGCAAGGGCAATGACGTCCTGATCGGCGGCGCAGGCAACAACCAGCTCTACGGCGGTGCAGGCAACGACGCGCTCTACTCGAACTCGGATGCGTCGCACGGCTCGATCCTGGACGGCGGTGCCGGCAACGACTCGCTGTATGGCGGTGCGGGTGCCGACACGCTGTATGGCGGCGCGGGCAACGACCTGCTGGTCGGCGGTACGGGCACCGTTGCCGAGTACGGCGGCGCCGGCAAGGACGTGCTCTACTCGGGCAGCGATGCGTCGCACGCGACCTCGCTCTACGGCGGTGACGGCAACGACTCGCTCTACGGCGGTGCCGGCAACGACACGCTGTATGGTGGCTCCGGCAGCGACACGTTGGTCGCCGGCTCGGGCAACCAGACGCTGCTCGGCGGCGGCGGCAACGACTCGTTCGTTGGTTCCGCCACCGGTACCGCCTCGATGGTCGGCGGCTCTGGTCAGGACTACTTCTACCTGTCCAACCTCCACAGCAGCGACACCATTGACGGCGGTGCCGGCAACAAGGACTCGCTGACCTTCCTGGATCACGCCTCGACCGATGTGACCGGTATCACCGCTGGCAAGGACGGTTCTCTGGACGTCAACTTCAGCAACGGCCAGGTGACGCAGATCAGCAACATCGAATACCTGATCTTCAACGATGGTCACTCGACCAAGCTGTAAGATCCCAAGCCTGAACTAAGATCTCAGGTCTGCACTAAGTGAAGGCGCCGCCTCAACGATAGTTGAGGCGGCGCTTTTTTGCTATTACAGGTGGTGTCATGAAGCGCTGTCTGATAATGTCGCAGTGTTGATGCCTGCTCCAATTGTGAACCACCGAGATCATTCGAGTATTTGCCTAGCGATGATGTAGCGCATCGAAGCAGGGGCTTGATCGATGGTGACGCAAGACCTGAACCAGACGCAGCTCAAGGCAGCGCTCAGCTCCACGATCGATCACGCAAGCCGGCAACAGATTCTCGACTATCTGATCAGCGCGGGGATCGGTTACACCAGCCCGGATGACGGGGCGACGATCCCGGTGCAGGAGGGGGCCGGGATCAGCAACCCGGATCCGAACGCCAATGTTCTGATCGAAACCAACGCCGACAATACCATCAAGCTTGATCCCAAGCTGAAGGCGATCATCGAAGCCACCAAGAGCGACGTGACGCTGACCGTGAACGGCGCCGCCCCGGTGGTGGTCGCGACCAGCGCCGGCAACGACGATATCACCATCAACAACAACCGCGGTACGACGGTTCTTGCCGGGGCCGGCAACGACACGGTGTACGGTGGCGGCGTGGGCCACACCCAGATTTACGGCGACGCCGGCAACGATTGGCTTTATGGCAGTGACTGGTCGGACCTGCATGGCGGTAGCGGTAACGATACCTTGCTGTCCGGTAGCTCGCTGGACTCACTGGACCGGATCAACACGCTGGACGGCGGTAGCGGCAACGACGTGCTGTTCGGTGGCTGGGGCAATGATCGCCTGTATGGTGGCGCCGGTGACGACTGGTTGAGCGGGGGTTTCTACAACGAGACTCTCGACGGCGGCGCGGGCAACGACACGCTAGTCGCCGGCGTATACAGCGATCAGCTCTACGGCGGCGCCGGCGACGACCTGCTCTACGCGAATTTGTTCGCGTGGTACGGCTCGTTTCTGTCGGGCGGTGACGGCAACGACACGCTGGACGGTGGTGCCAGTGGCGTTGCCGACACGCTGGATGGCGGCGCCGGTGACGACCTGCTGAAGGGCGGCGTCAGGACTGCTGCGGAGTACGGCGGCAGCGGTAACGACATTCTTTATTCGGGCTCCGGTGCGACGTTCGGGACACTGCTCGACGGCGGTGCAGGCGACGACACGCTGGTTGCCGGTGCGGGGTATAACCCTAAGGATATCGGTGCCGACACGCTGGACGGCGGTGCCGGCAACGACCTGCTGATCGGCGCTGCCGGGACTGTTGCGGAGTATGGTGGCAGTGGCAACGACGCGATCTACTCGCACTCGGATACATCGCACGGCACGATCCTCGACGGCGGCGCAGGCAACGACTCGCTGTATGGCGGTGCGGGAGCCGACACGCTGAAAGGAGGCAGCGGCAATGACCTGCTGGTCGGCGGCACCGGCACCGTCGCCGAGTATGGCGGCAGCGGCAACGACATCCTCTACTCGGGCAGCGATGCGGCGCACGCGACCTCGCTCTATGGCGGTGACGGCAATGATTCGCTCTACGGCGGTGCCGGCAACGACACGCTGCATGGCGGCTCCGGCCACGATACGATGGTTGCCGGCTCGGGTACGCAAACGTTGATCGGTGGCGATGATGGTTCGTCGTTCGTCGGCTTCGACACCGGCACGGCCTCGATGGTCGGCGGCTCCGGTCAGGACTATTTCTACCTGTCCAACGCGACCAGCAAGGACACCATTGACGGTGGCGGCGGCAGCAAGGACTCACTGACCTTCCTGGATCACGCCTCGACCGACGTGACCGACATCACGACCGGAAAGGGCGGTTCTCTGGACATCAACTTCAGCAATGGCCAGGTGACCCAGATCAGCAACATCGAATACCTGATCTTCAACGATGGTCACTCGACCCGGCTGTAAGGTTCCAGATTTTCACATAGCGAGGTGCCGCCTCGACCTCGGTTGCGCGGCTTTTTCTTGAACACGGTGATCGGAACTTGTCGGTCGATCGCCGTCGGATACGACCAGTTCCGTCTCAGGTTCCCACATCAAGGCGTGAACGGACGTTAGAAAGTTAGTTCGTCACATTCGGACCACGTAGCTTTTGTAAAGGCGTGTAGCTCGCTTGACGGGACGGTGCCGCGGCCGATGGCTTTCCAGCGGCACCGGCAACTTCGGTCGAGACGAGCGATCGCTGCAGAAATCAGCCGCTTAATGTGCGAACCGCGGAGCTCTCGAATTGGCCAAGAAGAAAATGCTGAACGCCGGCGCTGGATCGACGGTTGCCAAGCGGATCCAGCCGCTCCTGACGTCGCATGAGTGGGACGAGGTTCGCCTCGATGTCGACGGCAGCGTGAATCCGGATATCGTCGGCTCGATTACCGATCTCGCCAAACTGTGCCGGCCCGCGTCGTTCGACGCGATCTGGTGCTCCCATCTGATGGAGCATCTCTATGCCCATGAGATCCACCCCACATTCGTCCAGTTCCGCGAGGTTCTCAAGCCGGACGGATTCGCGCTGATCATGTCGCCCGACCTGGAGGCGGTGGCTCAGCACATGCTGACCCAGGGTCTCGGTGCGGTCGCCTATGTCTCGCCGGCCGGTCCGATCCGGCCACTTGATATGATCTACGGGCATTCCGGTGCGATCGAGCAGGGGCGCCACCACATGGCGCACAAGACCGGCTTTTCGTGCGACCGGATGGGAAACCTGCTGCTGAGCGCCGGGTTTCCGACGGTGTCTGTTCGCAGCGGGAACTTCGAGGTCTGCGCCTTGGCGCTGATGCCGCAGGCCGAGGAGAGGCGGATCCGGCCGCAGCTCGAGGCTTGCGGCTTCGACTTCCGGGAGACGGAGACCGCCGCCCCATGATTGCAGATGTTAAATAATGTTATAAGGGTTCCGTGGTTAAACCACCGGTAGCAATGGCCAGAACTGGCTTCTGTGCTTGTTGCGACACATATCTTTTCGGAACCGTGCGCTGAAAATGCTGCGTTAGCGAACTAACAGTGATAAGTTATATCTCGCTAGGGACCGGATCTTGCGCAGTCGAAACCTCGAGGCTTCCATGACCAAACACCTCTCGCTCGTCGGCGCACCTTCGGTAGAGGCGCTGCCGCCCTCGGGGCTCGCCTGTCTCGTCATCGTGGCAAGACAGCATGGCCTGCATCTGACCCCGTCCCAGCTCATCCATGACAATCTCCTCGGCGACCAGGAAGTCACACTTGCCGAGCTTTTGAAGTGCGCCAATTCCTCGGGCATGACGGCAAAGGCCGTCTCGCTGGACTGGAACGGGTTGAGCCATCTCAAGCGGGCGCTGCCGGTCATCGTTCGCCTGCGCGATGGCAGCCATATGGTCTTGCTGCGCCTCGAAGGCGATGAAAACAGCACCCGGGTGGTCTTGCAGGATCCGAACGCGAGCGAGGATGCGCTGCTCGTCATCGACCAACCGCGCTTTGAGGACATCTGGTCGGGCGACGTCGTCATGGCCAAGCGCGACTACGAAATCTCGGACGAGACCCAGCCGTTCAGCTTCGGCTTTGTCACCGCCTTGCTGTTCCGCGAGCGGCGGATCCTGCGCGATGTCGCGATCGCGGCGCTGATCCTGGGCTTCATGGGCCTCGGACCGATCATGTTCTGGCGGCTGCTCTCGGACAAGGTCATCTTCTACAAGGCTTACAACACGTTCTACGTGCTGTGCATCGCCATGCTCGTACTGATCCTGTTCGAGGCGGCGTTCACGTTCCTGCGGCAGTATCTGGTGCAGCGCCTGACGGCGCGACTCGACGTCAAGCTGTCGACCTACGTGTTCGAGAAGGTGCTCAATCTGCCGATCGATTACTTCGAGCAGAACCCTGTCGGCCTGATTTCCCGGGATATTCGCGAAGTGTTCCGAATTCGCGGCTTTCTGACCGGACAGTTGTTCGGGACCATCCTCGATTCGACGACGCTGTTCTTCTTCCTGCCCGTCATGTTTTTCTTCAGCCCGATCATGACGCTGATGGTGCTCGCCTTTGCCGGAATGATCGTCACCTGGCTGATCCTGATGCTGCCCGCCTACCGGAAGAAATCCTCGGCGACTCTGGCTGCTGAAGGCGTGCAGGGCGCGTTTCTGATCCAGAGCCTGAACGGCATGCGGACCATCAAGTCGCTGGCGCTCGACACCCGGCAGCGCCACATGTGGGATGTCCTTGTGGCGCGCGTCGCCAAGGCGCGCCTTGCGGAAGGCCTGACCGGAACCGCCATTCAGACGGTCGTGAAGCCGCTGGAGCGGCTGGCGGTGAGTGCGCCCTATGCGTTCGGTGTTTACCTCGCCGTGTCGAGCGGCGATCCGGTTTATGTCGGCGCGCTGTTTGCGTTTCTGATGCTGTCGCAACGAGTCGCCGGCCCGCTGATGCAGATGGCCCAGCTCATCAACCAGTATGACGAAGCGCGCACCGCGGTCACGATCGTCGGCAGGCTGGTCAATCAGCCGCCCGAGGAGGGACGTTCCGGCCATGGCGTACGGGTCCCGCTGAAGGGGCACATCGAATTCTCCGGCGTCACCTTCAAGTACAAGGGCGCGGTGTCGCCGGCGCTGAACAATATCTCCTTCGAGATTCCGCTCGGCACGACGCTGGGCGTGATGGGCAAGAGCGGCTCCGGCAAGACCACGATCACGCGGTTGTTGCAGCGCCTGCACTCCGACTACGGCGGTCTGATCAAGGTCGACGGTGTCGATGTTCGCGAATACGATGTCGATCATCTCCGACGCAATGTGGGCGTGGTGCTGCAGGAGAACTTCCTGTTCAGCGGCACGATCCGCGAGAATATCGCTGCCGCCAAGCCCGATGCGACCTTCGACGATGTCGTCAGGGCGGCGCGACTGGCCGGCGCCGAGGAGTTCATCGACAAGCTGCCGCGAGGCTACGAGACCTATATCTACGAGGGATCCACCAATCTCTCCGGCGGCCAGCGTCAGCGCCTCGCGATCGCGCGCGCACTGATCGTCGACCCGCCGATCCTGATCCTGGACGAGGCGACCAGTGCGCTCGACGCAGAGAGCGAGACGATCGTGAACGCTAACATTTCGCGGATCGCGCAGGGGCGCACGCTGATCATCATCTCGCATCGCCTGTCGTCGCTGACCAAGGCCGACGCCATCCTCGTGCTCAATCGCGGCGTGGTCAACGATATCGGCCGCCACGACGAGCTTCTGGAACGAAACGACATCTATAGCTCGCTCTGGTACCAGCAGAATACGCATCTGGTGCCGGCGGGCCGCAACGAGAAGAACTTCAGGAGTCCGACCCTTGTCTCCTAATCAGGCTTCGCTCGCGACCGTTCGCCAGTTCCAGTCCGAAACCGATGCCATCCGCGAGGCGGCCGAGCCGTTGCTGGCCCGCGCGACGCTGTTCGTGCTGTCGGCATTCATGGTCTGTGTCGTGGCGATCATGTGCCTCACGCGCGTCGATCGGGTCATCACCAGCGTCGGCGGCCGGATCGTTCCCGTGGACCAGATCAACGTGTTGCAGGCCCTGGATGCGTCGATCATCAAGACGATCGATGTTCGGGAAGGCCAGCAGGTCGAGACCGGGCAACTGCTCGCGACCCTCGACTCCACCTTCACCGCGGCCGACGTCACGCAGTACAAGCTGCAGATTGCGAGCCTCGAGGCGCAGGTCGCTCGCGATGAGGCCGAATTGTCCGGAAAGCCGTTGTCGTTCGGCCAATCCAACGATCAGGACGCGACCAGGTACAACGCCCTGCAAAAGGCGCTCTACGACCAGCGGGTTGCGCAGTACCACGCGCAAGTGAACAGTTACGATTCCAAGATCAGTCAGACCGAGGCGACGATCCAGAAGTCGAAGAAGGACGACGAGCGCTACAGTCAGCGTGCCGAGATCGCCGGCAAGATCGAGGACATGCGCTCGACGCTCGCCGAAAGCGGCAGCGGATCCAAGCTGAACCTGTATCTGTCCCAGGATAATCGCCTGGAGCTGTTGCGTCAGATCGACAACACGCACAACACCCTGCTGGAGGCGCAGCATCAGCTGGATTCGCTGAAGGCGGATCGCAACGCCTTCACCGAGCAATGGAACGCGCAGCTGAGCCAGGATCTGGTGACGACGCGCAACAGCCTGGATACGGCACGCTCGCAGTATGACAAGGCAATCAAGCATCAGGACCTGGTCCGCTGGACGGCAGCCGAGCCGTCGGTCGTCCTGACCCTTGCCAAGCTCTCGGTCGGATCGGTGCTGAAGCCCGGCGATCCCTTTATCACGCTGATGCCGCTCAAGACCCGGCTCGAGGCCGAGATCCAGATCCTGTCGCGCGACGTCGGCTTCGTCCGGCCGAACGATCCCTGCACGATGAAGGTCGATGCCTTCAACGCAGCGGAGCACGGTACGGCGCAGGGCAAGATTCGCTGGATCAGCGAAGGCGCCTTCACCACCGATGATGACGGAAAGCCGGTCGATGCCTACTACAAGGCGCGATGCTCGATCGACGAGACCAACTTCAAGGATGTTCCTAATAATTTCCGCCTCATCCCCGGCATGACGTTGCAGGGTGATGTCAATGTCGGCACCCGATCGGTGGCGATGTATCTGCTCGGTGGCATGCTGCGCAGTGCAAAAGAAGCAATGCGCGAGCCATGACGGTATCGGCGCGATCCCTTCTCGACCTGCTCCGCCCCGGTTCGTCCCGTTCAGACTCATCGCAGTTTGAACGGGGGCTGGAGGCTTACGAGAACCGGCAATATCTCGAGGCGCTGCGTCTGTGGCGACATGCGTCGCGGGCGGGCAACCCTGAGGCGGATTACCGGATCGGGCTGCTCTATGCGCGGAACGAGGGCGTCATCGGCAATATTCCGGACGCGGTCGCGTGGTATGAGCGCGCCGCGCTGCATGGACATGTCGAGGCGCAATTCCAGCTCGGCTTGATCTACTTCCACGGCTTTCAGGCCGCGCTCGGACCGAACCGGCCCGAGATGTGGCGGCAATCCACGGCGGCGCGGCTGGGTGACAAGGCGACCAACCTCCACGATCTGGTGTTCCCGAACGGGATCGGCGTGCCCAGGGATCTCGACGCCGCCTTCCTGTGGATGTCGGTGGCTGCGGAGGCCGGCAAGGCGGACGCGCAAGCGCTCCTGGGCGACATGTACGCCAACGGGCAAGGCTGCACCAAGGATCACGCCGTGGCCCTGCGCTGGTACGAGGCCGCAGCCGAGCAGAAGGCGGCGGCCGGCGAATTCGCGCTCGGCGACGTGCATTATCAGGGACGCGGCGTTGCCGTCGACTATGCGCAGGCCGCGATCTGGTACCACAAGGCCGCGGAGCAGGGCCATGTGCGCGCGCAGGTGGCGCTCGCTTTCATGTGCCTCAAGGGCACCGGGCTGCCCGAAAATGTCGAAGAGGCGGCGCGGTTGTTTCAGAGTGCCGCCGCTCATGACGATACCATCGCGCTCTACAACATTGCGCTGTTGCGGCTGAGCGGCAAAGGGGTGGCCAAGGACGTCGACAAGGCCGAGACCGCGCTGCGCAAGGCGGCACGGAAGGATTACCTGCCGGCGATCCAGGCGCTGGCCGAGTTCTATGCGCTCGGCACCGCCGCCGAACCGGATCTGCGCGAGGCGGCGTACTGGTACGAGAAGGCGGCCGAGCGTGGTGACGCGCAGGCGCAGTTCTTCACCGGGCGCTTCTACGCCACCGGTACCGGCGTTCCGCCCAGCATCCGTCAGGCTGCGAAATGGTTCGAACGCGCCGCCGAGAGCGGCCATGCCACGTCGGCCCACAACATCGCGGTGTTCTATCTCAACGGCAACGGCGTGACGCGCGATGTCGCGGCCGCGGTCAAGTGGTTCGAGCGCGCGTCCGAGGGAGGCATCAGCGCCGCCGGCGTGCAACTCGGCCGGCTCTACGCGGCGGGCAACGGTGTGCCGCGCGACCAGGTGCGCGCTGCCGAATGGCTCAGCAAGGCGGCCAAGGGCGGCGACGCCGATGCAAAGACGGCCTATGCCCTGTTTCTCATCCAGCAGGAGCCGTCCGAAGCGGGTCTTGCGCAGGCACGCACGCTGCTCACCGATGCCGCCGAGGTGGGGCATTCCGCCGCGGCGTTCCAACTCGGCGGGCTTCACATGGGAAGGTCCGGTGGCGCCGTCGATCTTCCGGCCGCGGCGCAATGGTTCAAGCGCGCGGCGAGTGCCGGCCATGTCGAGGCCCAGCACACATTGGCGTTGCTGTATTCCGATCCCAAGAGCGCCCTCAAGGATCCGCAGGCGGCCGCCGGCTGGATCGTCAAGGCTGCCGAAGGCGGCAGCGCCGCAGCGCAGTTCAAGCTCGCGGTGATGTATTGCACCGGGCAGGGCATCGAGCAGAATCTTGCCCAGGGCGTGAAATGGTACGAAGCCGCGGCGCGCCAGGGCCACACGACAGCGCAATACAACCTTGCCGTGATGCTCGGGCGCGGTCAGGGGCGCGACGCCGATCCGGCGAAGGCGGCCGAGTGGTTTGCGGCGGCGGCGGAGCAGGGCATGGCCGAAGCGCAGCTCGCCATCGGTGACGCACTGCGCGCCGGCAACGGCATCGCGCAGGACCACGACCAGGCGCTGCGCTGGTATCGACAGGCGGCGCAACAGAACAACGAAGGTGCGCTACGTCGCCTGCAGGCGATGGGCGAGAGCGTCAGCTGAGATTGCTGGAGGCGGACATCACGTCGCGCGCAAGCAATGGCAGAGACGGTGAACGGCTTTGTTTTTGGGCGCGAAGGCACGGAAGCGTGCACCTCCGTGTGACAATCTGGGCAGAACTAACAATGGCTTTCATATCGACGATAGAGAGATTGCGTTAATGTGGGTTCGCGGAATAAATGCTCATTGCACCTCTGGTTGTGTGAAGATGATCGATAAGAACCGAGCGGTCACGATCCGGAGCGTGTCAGGCAATGTGATCCCGGGATCGAACGTCCGCGTGACCGGGAAAGAAACCGGAGCCGGCGTTAAACGTTGGCAGGAGATCGAGTGGCAATGAACAAGATGGTCGAACGGAGCGTCAGGGATACGAAGGATATGTTGCCCGTTGCCAGTCCGGTTCAGCAGGAAGACCATCCGCAGAGCCTGTTCCTGGATCCCGATATCAGCGATCTCCAGTCGGGATCGCGGTTGCGCGGCGCGATCCTCGAATATTCGGGGCGCGGAATCTCGGGATGGATCGTCGATGCCCAGTCGCCCGCTTCAACCGTTTCGCTGGCGCTCTTCGTCTCGTCCCACTGTGTCGAAGAGGGACGCACCGGCCGATCGATGCCGGCCCGCATCGGCCCTCGGAGCGTGATCGGACGTCCCGGATTTCGGATCGATCTGTCCACGCCGGGTGTGCGCCGTCGGCTGGCGCGCGCCTTGCGAAACACGCTGGTGGAGCCCAAGCATGCACAGATCTATCTGCGCATCAGCCTGAGCGATGGTGAATATTACGAGATACCGCTGTTCGAGAACTTTACGCCGAGCGAAGTGGTCGTTGCGCTGGGCTTCTCGATCGAAGACTACGACGATCTGCTGTTTCCGAACAACGATAGCAGGACAGTTGCCGGGCTCGCGGACACAGCCACCAAAGAGGTGCGCTACATTTGCTTCTACCTGCCGCAATTCCATTCATTTGAAGAAAATGACAGGTGGTGGGGACCAGGGTTCACCGAGTGGACCAACGTCGCGCGCATGCGTGCGCAGTTTCCGGCTCACGAATCGCCGTGGTTGCCGGCCGATCTCGGCTTCTATGACGTCCGCCTGCCGGAGACGCGTCGTCAGCAGGGCGACCTCGCGCGCAAATACGGCATCGATGGATTTTGCTACTACGTCTACTGGTTTCAGGGGCGGCGGCTGCTGGAAAAGCCGCTTCAGCTCATGCTCGAGGACGGCGAGCCGAACCTGCCGTTCTGCATCTGCTGGGCAAACGAGAACTGGTCGCGCCGGTGGGACGGCTCGGATGCCGAGCTCCTGCTGGGACAAAATCACTCGCTCGACGACGACGTCCGCTTCATCGACGACATGGCCGACCTGCTGCTCGATGAGCGCTACATCACCGTCGATGGTCGCAAGATCATCGTCGTCTACAGGCCGTCATTGCTGCCGGACAAGCAGCGTCTGTTCGAGATCTGGCGCGAGCGGGCGAGGGAACTCGGGATCGGCGAGCTTTTGATCTGCAATGCGATGACCTTCGGGGAGTTCGATCCGCGTGACGTCAACTGCGATGCGGCGATCGAGTTTCCCCCGCACACGGTCTCGACGCGGGAGGTGCCGCCGGCCGACGTCGATGCGCCGCCGACCTTCGCCGGAAAGGTGTACGACTATGTCGATGCGATGCGATCGTCGATCGGCAAGACCTACGATTTCCCGTTCTTTCCTGCCGTGATGCCGCGTTGGGACAATACGCCGCGCAAGGGCGCGCGCGGTCACGTCTTCACCCGGTCCAGTCCGGAGGCGTTCGAGGTCTGGCTGCGCGACGCGACCCTGCGCGCCAAGGGCAACAGCTTCTCCGAGTCGCTCGTGTTCATCAATTCCTGGAACGAGTGGGCGGAGGGCGCTCATCTCGAGCCGGATTCGCGCCACGGACGCGCATTCCTGGACGTGGTGCGAAGGGTGGCTTCGGCTGAGCCGATTTCGGCGCAGATCCGGAACAGCCCGGATCTGCTGGATTGCCTGAGCCGGCAGGAGCTCGAGTGGGCGGTGAAGGAGGCGTCGACGCACGTCGAGGTGCTGGCAAGCCTGCACCGGTCGGGTCTCACGCATTCGGGCATACAGCGCGTCAGAAGCGGCACGCCGGTCGAGGCGGAAAGTGCGTCCGACAATCCGGCAGGATCGTTGCTGGTCATCGAGAACATCAATTCTCAGACCGGCGAGCGGGTGATCGTCGATCCGCGCTTCGAGATCTTGGTGCGGGGATGGATCTGCGCGGGCAATACGTTCGAGGCAAGCCGGCAACGAACCGGATTCCTGGTGCTGTCGGGGCTTGGGCCGGATGGCGCGGCCAACAGCGGGTACTGCCTGATCGTCGATTGGCACGAGCGCGTCGACGTGAAGGAATATATGAAGGCCGAAAGCAAGGAATGCTATTTCGGCTTCCAGCTGTCGTTCTCGATCCGGGATTTGCCGGATGGTGAATATCAGCTCGCGGTGCTGGAGGTCGGCGACGGCGCCAGCGCGCTGGTGCGGTCCCGCCATTCGATCATCGTGAGACGTTGAGGTCACAGCCGATGCTCGCAAGTGTCGTCATCGCGTGTTACAAGCACGAGCAGTATCTCGAGGAATGCCTCGAGACTGTCTACCAGCAGACGTTTTCCGACATCGAGCTCGTCATCGTCGACGACCATTCGCCGGACAAGAGTTTTGAAGTCGCGCAGAAGGTGATCAAGAAGCGGTCGTTCGGAAAGCGCTTTGTGTCCTGCAAGCTGCTCAAGAACCCGCAAAACCTCGGCGCCCACTACACCTGGAACAGGGCATTGTCGCTGACGAGCGGCGACATGATCTTCCTTTTGAATTCGGACGATGCCTTTTCGAAGGAGCGCGTGCGGCTGTTCGCGGATCAATATGCCGATCAGCGGCTGTTTTTCGGCTTCTCGGCCGTCGAGCCGATCGACGAGTACGGCAGGTCGATCAGCAACTACCAGTTTCCGACACGCCTGCGCTATGCAATCGATCGGGCCCAGATTGCGGGTGCGCCGCTGTCATGGACATTCCTGGATTCCCAGATCGCCGCGTCGACCGGAAACTTCGTCTTCAGCCGTGAATTGTTGCGGCAGGTGGGTTGGCTCGCCGACCTCAAATACTGTCACGACTGGGACTTCGCCCTGCGCGCCGTCACCAAGGTCGAGCCGACCTATCTCGAGACCGACCGCTATTTGTATCGGCTTCACTCCACCAACAGCTTCCGGAGTCTGAGCAAGGTGGCGGAGAGCGAGACGAAGGCCTGCATGGAGTCGTATTGCCTGAATGCGATCTCGTCGCGGCCGCAGAACAAGACCTGCCTCAGTCCGTCCAATTTCGGCGATTCGTTCTATGACTTCGTCAAGCTGCACCCGAACTTCAACTACTGGGTCAAGCAGATCTACGCGCCCTATCATCCGGAGCACCGGACGGTGGAATCGAACGATCGGACCAGGCCGCTTCGCTGGCGCTGATTGGGGAAGGCCTGCCTTGTCCGTTCCGATGCAGTCGGAACGGAGCCTTGATTGAGCGCGCGCCGCGGCTTCACGCAAACCGCGACGCACGTCTCTGAAGCTGGCCTAGCAGAGGTTTTTCGACGCCGTCTTTGCGGTCGTCTTGAGAACTTCGCGCAGCGCTTCCAGGCGATCGGTCTGGCAGGGCACGGTGGGGACCAGCCAGCCACCTTCGTCATTTTCGTTCCAGGCATAGATCAGCACCGCGGGGGCCCGGCGATCGGGCGCACGGCTGTTCACCCAGCTGATCGATTGCGCCAGATGGCCGGCCAATTCCTTCTTGGTCGGCGCGGTATAGAAATTGGTGACGCCATCGCCGGGACGCTGCGACTTTTCCCAGGGCACCGGACGTTCGATGCGCGGGCGGCGGTCCCATCCGGTCATCACCGTGGGCACGACCGGGACCTGGCTCGCGGAAAGATCGTTCCAGCCCTTCTCCGCATACTTTGCGAGGTCAGCAAAGCTGCCGCGGCCGTTGCCGGTCGTGATCGCATATGACCCGACCGCGTCGGCGCCCAGATTGGCGGCCTCCTGGCTCAGGAATTTCGCGTCTCCTGCCAGCACGATGTAGGGGTCGCCAAGCCCGGCGCCGTTGGCGTCGGATTTGAACTTGCTCAGCTGGGCGCGCAGACCCTGCACGCCGCCCCAGCTCCGCTGCACGTCCGCCCCCTTGATGAAGCCGAGGAAGTACAGCGGCCGGTCGTTTTCCACCCTCAGATAATTCTTGTCCGCCATCAGGCCGATATGTTCCCGGGGCAGCGAGGACAGCTTGGCTGCCGATCCCCATCGCCCGAGCTCGGTGAACATGCAATATCTCAGCTCGGCTGCCTTTGGCCGCGCTCTGAACGTGTACAGAGCCTTCGACATCGGGTGGTTTGCGCCGTAGGCGGCGAATGCCCAATAGTCCAGTCCTGCGAAGATGGCCTGATCGATCTCCTTGTCCATCTCGGCCTCGATCGAAGCCGAGAAATCGAGTGCGTTGGGATCGCGGTTCATCTGCGTTCCGAAGAAGGGCGTCCGCCAACGATATTTTTCCGGGCCGAGCGATTGTTTCATGGCCTCCGTCGGCTGCGAGCCCGGCGAATACCAGGCGTCCCATCGGATCGCTCCGACCAGCGGCCGGGAAGCCGCCGCGGCGGCCGCAGGATGGCCGGAACCCAGCAAGCTGAGCGAGCCGGGCAGCAGGCTTGCGGATAACGATGTCAGGAACATCCGTCTTGTAAGCGCGAACGGCTTACGGACTGCTGCATTCCCATTGTCCATTGGCGACCTCCGATCGTTCCCGTCGCGTGCGACGGTTTCGTGCAAATGACAGCGAGCCCTCTGCGTCTACTGTATTGATTTTCCTCGAAATAACCTTACAACAGTTAAATGTGAGTGCTACGTGTTATAGCCTTATTCTTGTAGGATAAGTGCGCTAATAGGGAATTCGTGGTGCGAACCAATGGTAATTGCTTGTTGATCTCGTGGGGAGCGGCTCAGGTTGGACATGGAAATTCCTGCATTGTCTAGTTTCAGCTCAGGCGTGAATCTCGATGCGCTTCCAGCAAGTGAGATCGAGACGAGGCTTCGAGATTTCTTTTCCGGGCGGATCGCAAATCCGAAGCCCGACGACCTCATCCAATCGGTCGAGCAGTTGGAGCAGCAATACGGCCACTACAAGGAATTCCAGTTTGCAAAGGCGGCAGCGCTTGTGCAGGCATGTGATTTCGCTGGAGCGCGCGCAATCCTTCTCGACCTCGTCAAGCAGCTGCCATCCGACTCGCGGGTGTTGCATCGCCTTGCGATCGCGGATCTCAACATGGGCTCGGCCCACGAAGCGCAGGATGTTTATCTTTCCGCGCTCGCTGCGGCCCCGAAAAGCGAAAACCTGCGGCGAGAGTTTGCCGGCCTCCTGCGCGTGATGGAGGCGAAGAAGCTCTATGTCGGGGTCGATCGGAAGAAGCACGGCCTGGCCGTCGTGTGCGCCATCAAGAACGAGGGCGACGACCTCTTGGAATGGCTGCACTTTCACAGACTGGTCGGAGTCGACCACTTCTACCTCTACGACAACGGCAGCACCGACAACACGCGCGACGTGATCGAAGCCTTCCCGTGGCCCGAAATGATCACCTATCATTTCGTGGAGGGAGAATTCGGCCAGATGCGCGCGTTCTCTCATGCGATCGACAGCTATCGCAATTGCTCGGAATGGTGCGCCTTCATCGATGCCGATGAGTACCTGTTTCCAACGAAGGCCGGCAACATCAAGGACGTCCTGGCGGAGGTCGGATCAGCGCCGGCGGTGGCGGTGCATTGGCTGAACTTCGGATCGAACGGCCACGACGCGAGGCCGGCCGGCCTGTGCATCGAGTCCTTCACGCGCCGCGCGCCGGACGACTTTCCGGATCATTTCATCATGAAGTCGATCATTCGGCCGGACACCATCGTGTCGTACCTGCATCCCCATCAATCGCTCGTTCTGGGCTGCTACGTCGCCGAAGACGGCACGCCTGTTTTCCCGATCGGCGGCCGCTGCACGGCTCCCAAGCGGGACAAGCTGGTCATCAATCACTACTACACCAAGTCGCGGCAGCAATTGCTGAAGAAGCGTGAGCGTGGCAGGCCGCTCGCCGACGGAGATCCTGAGAAGATCCGCGCGATGGAGTTCTTCACGTTGCGAGATCGCAACGATATCGAAGACGCGACGATCCAGCGGTTTCTGCCGGACCTGAAGAAGCTGGTCCAAGGCTAAAATCCACGGCTGAATCCGGGGGAAAAACAAGAAGGGCGCGCCAATTGGCGCGCCCTTTGTTTCGTGCGCTGAACTGATCGTCGACCGTAGCGGCCGGCTACAGAGGCTCTGGTCGGCTATAGCGGCTCCAGGCGGTATTTCGCGAGCAGGGCCTGTGCGGCATCGACGTCGATCCTTGGCGGCCTTTGGAAGACGGACATGTTGTTGGCCCGTGCGATTTCCCGCGCGACCGTCCGCACCGAATGGTAGTGGGGACGGTTCTCGAAGTCGTGAATTGCGATGAAAGCGCCTGGCGCTGCGTGCAGCACACACTGCACGAAGCAAGCCACGCGAAACCGGCCGTCGACGAAATACAAGTCCGCCGTCTTGCTTTCGGGACGCTCCCAGATGCGTTCGTGATAATCGGGCCAGGAGCTCTCTTTCTCCTTCTCCACCGGGTAGCCCCACTCGCGCAGCTTGCCGATATCGACGTGCAGCAGCAGCGGCTGGGTGCTCGCATCGCGCGTGGCGTCGGCGACCTTGGAGAGCCATTCCGACGAGGAATCGATCGAGATGACCCAGTCCTTTTTTTTCTGGCAGGCGAGCCAGGTGCTGCCGCCCGACCCGAATTCCAGGTAGCGGGTCGAGAGATCCACGAAGCTTTTGAACAACGTCTGTTCCTGACCGTCCATTGCGATATTCATGGCGGGATCCCTTGGTTTCTCGATTGGTTGTCTGGCCGGCGGTTGCCAATCCACCGTCGGAAGGCGGTCGCGGCTCGTCAAGCCGCGATGAGATCCGGTTGAAGCCTCATCGCGCTTGCCGGCTTCATGTTCGCTGTCCACGCCGACGGCTTGGAGAGAGCGACGATTACTGGTTCAGCCCGACGCGCTCCACCTTGTAGCCGCGCTCCAGGATCGCGCGCCACCAGGGTTGCTCGTCGACATACCAGCGCACCGTCTTGGCGATGCCGGTCTCGAAATTCTCCTCGGCGCGCCAGCCGAGCTCGGTTTCGAGCTTGGTGGCGTCGATGGCGTAGCGGCGGTCGTGGCCGGGGCGGTCGGCGACGAAATTGATCAGCTGGCGCCGCGGCCCATCCGCAGCCGGCATCACCTCGTCGAGCAGGTCGCAGATGCTTTCCACGACGTGCAGGTTGGTGCGCTCGTTGCGGCCGCCGACATTGTAGGTCTCGCCGACCTCGCCACGCTCCAGCACCAAGGTCAGTGCCTTGGCGTGATCCTCGACGAACAGCCAGTCGCGGACGTTCTGGCCGTCGCCATAGACCGGCAGGGGCTCGCCGGCGAGCCCCTTGATGATCATGTGCGGGATCAGCTTTTCCGGGAAATGATAGGGGCCGTAATTGTTGGAGCAGTTGGTCACCAGGGTCGGCAACTCATAGGTCTCGCGCCAGGCGCGCACCAGATGATCTGACGACGCCTTGCTGGCCGAATAGGGCGAGTTCGGCGCATAGGCCGTGGTCTCGGTGAACAGGCCTTCGTCGCCGAGCGACCCGAACACCTCGTCGGTCGAGATGTGCAGGAAGCGGAACTGGTCGCGCTTCTCGGGCGAGAGCGTACGCCAGTGGCGCAGCGTCTCCTGCAGGATCGTGAAGGTGCCGACGATGTTGGTCTGGATGAATTCGCCGGGGCCGTCGATCGAGCGGTCGACATGGCTTTCCGCCGCGAGATTCATCACCGCATCGGGCTGATACTTCTCGAACAGCCGGCGCAGCACTTGTGCCTCGCAGATGCAGGCCTTTTCGAAGGTGTAATTCAGGCTCTCGGTCGAGCCGGGCAGGGAGGCCAGGTTCGCCGCATAGGTCAGCTTGTCGATGTTGACGACGCGGGCGTGAGTATCTCGCAGCAGGTGCCGGACCACGGCGGAGCCGATGAAACCCGCGCCGCCGGTGACGAAAATCGTCGATCCCTTAAACCGCATGTTTGAATACCTCGGCTGGGCGGGGCTGACCCTGGAACGAGCGGTAGACCGACAGCAGGTACTCGCCGTAGCTGCTCTTGGCGGTCTTCTGCGCCACCCGCGCGAAGGCTTCGAGCGAGATGTAGCCCTGGCGCAGCGCAATCTCCTCGGGGCAGGCGATGCGCAGGCCCTGGCGCTGCTCCAGGATCTGGACGAAATGGCTGGCCTCGACCAGCGAGGAATGGGTGCCGGTGTCGAGCCAGGCGAAGCCGCGGCCGAGCACCTCGACATAGAGATCGCCGCGCTCGAGATAGGCCTTGTTGACGTCGGTGATCTCGATCTCGCCGCGCGGCGACGGCTTGATGCGGGCAGCGATATCGACCACGTCATTGTCGTAGAAGTAGAGGCCGGTGACGGCGACATTGGACTTCGGCCGCTTCGGCTTCTCCTCGATCGACAGCGCCCGTCCGGTGCCATCCAGCTCGATCACGCCGTACTGTTCGGGCGCGTTGACGACGTAGCCGAACACGGTGGCGCCCTTCTTGCGGATCGAGGCGGCCGACAGCATGCTGGGCAGGCCGTGGCCGTAGAAAATGTTATCGCCTAACACAAGGGCGACGGAGTCATCACCGATGAACTCGCGTCCGACGATGAAGGCGTCGGCGAGGCCCCGCGGGGTCTCCTGCGTGGCATAGGCGAACCGGACGCCCATCTCGCTGCCGTCGCCGAGCAGGCGCTGGAACAGCGGCTTGTCCTGCGGCGTGGAGATGATCAGGATATCGCGGATTCCGCCGAGCATCAGCGTCGACAGCGGATAGTAGATCATCGGCTTGTCGAAGACGGGCAGTAGCTGCTTGGAGACGACGGTGGTCACGGGGTAGAGGCGCGAGCCGGTGCCACCGGCAAGGATAATGCCTTTCATGGTCCCTCACAATTTGATTATCAGAACATAACATATAGCGTGCGCTGCACAAGTTTGTTATGAGGGGGAAATTAACATTTCGGGCGCGTCAAACTGGAACAAATGTTAAATGAACGTCATCAAGACCGAGCTTCCTGAAGTTCTCATCGTCGAGCCGAAGCTGTTCGGCGACCAGCGCGGCTTCTTCCTCGAGACCTACCAGTCGCCCCGTTATGTGGAGCACGGCATCACGCGCCCCTTCGTGCAGGACAACATGTCCCGCTCGGCCTACGGCGTGCTGCGCGGGCTGCATCTGCAAAACCCGCTCACCCAGGGCAAGCTCGTGACCGTGCTGCGCGGCAAGGTGCTGGACGTTGCCGTCGACGTGCGGGTCGGCAGCCCGAACTTCGGCAGGCATGTCGCGGTGGAATTGAGCGAGGACAACCGCCGTCAGCTATGGGTGCCGCGCGGCTTTGCCCACGGCTTCGTGGTGCTCTCGGAAACCGCCGACTTCTTCTACAAATGCGATGACTTCTACAGCCCCAAGGACGAGCTCTCGATCCGGTGGAACGATCCGGCGATCGGGATCAAATGGGGCGTCGACAAGCCACAGCTGTCGGCCAAGGATACGGATGCGCCGCTGCTCGCCGACGCCAGCAATCTCCCGACCTATGGACAAATCTGATGCGGATTCTTTTGACGGGAACGCGCGGCCAGGTCGGCAGTGCGCTGAAGCCTCTGCTGGAAGGCCACGGCACCATCATCGCGCCGCCGACCGCGGAGTTCGATCTCGCGAAGCCGGAGATGTTGACGGGCGAGCTCGAGAGACTGAAGCCCGATCTCATCATTAATCCCGCGGCCTATACGGCCGTCGATCGTGCCGAGGACGAGCGCGACCTGGCGTTCCTGGTCAACGCCAGGGGACCCGAGGTGCTGGCGAAATGGGCGGCGGCAAACCGTGTGCCGCTGGTGCATTTCTCCACGGACTACGTTTTCAACGGTTCAGGCGACCGGTCGTGGCGCGAGGACAGCCCGACCGAACCATTGTCGGCCTACGGCGCGAGCAAGCTTGCCGGCGATCTCGCTATCCAGGCGGCCGGCGGAGCGCATCTGATCGCGCGCACCTCCTGGGTCTATGGCGCGACGGGCACGAATTTCCTGCGAACCATCGCGCGGCTCGCCGGCGAGCGTAAGGAGCTGCGGATCGTGGCCGATCAAATCGGCGCGCCGACGACGGCACAGGCGATCGCGAGCGCGGTCGCCGGCATCGTCCTGCCGAACATCACCACGCTGCACGATCAGCTCGCGCGCAGGGGCGGTGTCGTCAATCTCGTTTGCGCCGGCGAAACCAGCTGGCACGGCTTTGCGACCGCCATTGTCGGCGGGCTGAGGTCGCGTGGCGTCACGCTCGCCGTCGACAACATCGTGCCGATCGCAACAGTCGATTTCCCCACCAAGGCGGTACGTCCGGGCAATTCACGGCTGGATCTGACGCGGCTCAAGACGCAGTTCGGGGTCGCGATGCCGACGTGGCAGGAAGCGCTCGCACGCGAGCTGGACGCCTATGTCCAACTCGGCGCGCCCGCCCACGCCTAGAGCTCAAAGTGCGGAACGGGTTTCCTGCGGCAAATGCCAGGCGTTTGCGCTGAGTTGATCGTAAGACAACAAGCAAAAAGCGCGATGAGGATTCAACCTCACCGCGCTTTGGGATTAGGCGCCGCCGGCGCGGCCGCTTAGCGCGGCCGGCCGATGCTGTCGTAGGTGAAGCCGTGCGCGGCCATCTCGTCCGGACGGTAGATGTTGCGCAGGTCGACGACGACCGGATGCTTCATTTCCTGCTTGATGCGCTTCAGATCGAGTGCGCGGAACTGGCGCCATTCGGTCACGATGACAAGCGCATCCGCCTGACGGGCGCATTCATAGGCGTCCTTGCTGTACTCGATCTCGGGCAGTTCCTTGCGGGCCTGCTCCATGCCGATCGGATCGTAGGCGCGTACCTTGGCGCCGAAGTCGATCAGGCCGTTGATCAGCGGGATCGACGGTGCCTCGCGCATGTCGTCGGTATCGGGTTTGAAGGTCAGGCCGAGCACGCCGATCGTCTTGCCGCGCAGCTCTCCGCCGAGCACGTTGGCGACCTTGCGCGCCATCGCGCGCTTGCGGTTGTCGTTCGCCGTCAGCGTGGCTTCGACGATCTTCAGCTGGACGTCGTGATCGAGCGCCGTCTTGAACAAGGCGCGGGTATCCTTCGGGAAGCACGAGCCGCCATAGCCTGCGCCGGCATGCAGGAACTTGGTTCCGATCCGGTTGTCGAGCCCGATGCCGCGCGCGACCTCCTGCACGTTCGCTCCGACCTTCTCGGAGAGATCGGCGATCTCGTTGATGAAGGTGATCTTGGTGGCGAGGAAGGCATTTGCAGCGTATTTGATCAATTCCGCCGTGCGTCGTGCGGTATAGAGGATCGGCGCCTGGTTCAAATAGAGCGGGCGATAGACTTCGCCCATCACCCTCTTGGCCCGATCGTCCTCGGTGCCGACGACGATCCGGTCGGGATGGCGAAAATCCTGGATCGCGGCGCCTTCGCGCAGGAATTCGGGGTTCGAAGCAACCGCGAAATCGGCGTCGGGGCGGGTCTCACGGATCAGGCGTTCGACCTCGTCGCCGGTGCCGACGGGCACGGTCGACTTCGTCACCACCACGGTGAACTTCTTCAGTGCTGCGCCGATCTCCTTGGCGGCAGCATAGACGTAGCTCAGATCCGCATGGCCATCGCCGCGCCGCGATGGTGTTCCCACCGCGATGAAGACGGCATCGGCGTCGCCGACGGCGCCCGCGAGCTCCGTCGTGAAGGTCAGCCGTCCGGCGGCGGCGTTGGTCTCGACGAGCTTATCGAGGTCGGTTTCGTAGATCGGGATCTTGCCGCGCTTCAGGGCTTCGATCTTGCCGGCGTCCTTGTCGACACAAACGACCTGATGGCCGAAATCGGCAAAACACGCTCCGGACACGAGACCTACATATCCCGTTCCAACCATTGCAATCTTCATGAATCCGCTCGTCGATCAGTGTGGAGAGGAGGAGTTAGCACTAGCACAATTGGCGCCGATAACGCCAAGTTTTATAATGTATCGTTTGTGTTGGAGCTCGGCGGCTTTTTGTGCAAACGGTGATTGCCTCAGTGCAGTTGAGTGCTCGCTAATCACCTTGGGCGCGCCATGGACACATTCTCAACTTGAAATCGACCGACAATCGAGCCGCCGTTTGAGGGGTGGACATGAGCACGAAGACGATTGGCAAGCAGAGGCCCTCAGGAGCTGAATACGCGTCGTTGCGAACGCAATTCTCCAGATACGATCGCACAACGTTTTCTGGATTTGTCTATGACCGCGCCGATCCGACCCGACGCTACGCCGTCGAACTGCTGGTCGACGGCGAGCCATACATGTCATCATTGTGTGACGAGTTTGTAACAGAGCTTGCCGATGCCGGAATCGGCGATGGTCGATTTGGTTTTACCTTCAACGTGCAGGACGAGGTCAGCTCGAACGCTGCGATCATCGAGGCAAGACTGGCAAATATCGGCAGTCCCGTCGGTGCTCCGATTCGCTGCGATGTCGCTGCACCGGAAGCGCAGTGGCACCGAATCGGCGAGATCAAATGGGCCGGAGGCTTGCGCTTCGAGGGCTGGCTCTCGCAGGACATCGACGAAGACATCGAGATCCTGATCGCGCAACGGCCGGTGATGACCGTGAAGCCGACCGGGTGGACCAATGTCGCGCGGGGCAGTGAGTTCGGCGTCGGTCGCCGGATTGATTTTCATCTGCCCGAGCATTTTGCCGACGGTCGCGTGCGCGGGCTGTCCGCGCGGACCATTTCGGGACGGAGCCTGATCTCCGAGCCGGTCGCATTCGTCGCTTTCGAGCGCGGCCTGGAGCAGACCATCGCGGACCTCGGACGCTGGGATAGCGAACGGCTGCGCGGGCAATTGTTCGATCAGCTCCTGCCGGCCTCGGTGCCGTTTCACGCCTACCGCAGCTGGAAGGAGCGCTTCTCGCCGACAGCACCGTCCGATGTTCTGTCCGAGGCCGCAGTCGTTCTGATCGGCGAGGCCAGGGTGGACGAGAGCATCGAGAGCCTGGAGGCCCAGCGGCACGCGGCGTGGTCGGCGGTGTGCCTGCCGGCGCGCGGGTTCAGTCAGTTCGATCCCGGCGCTGCGCGCGAGTTCGTCGACGGCGATGCCGCCAGCAGCGCGTTCTTCGTGTTCTGCCTGAGCGGCACGATCCTTGCGGAAGATGCCTTGCAGCGCTTCGCCGATGTGTTCGCGTCCGAGCCCGGCTGCGATCTCGTCTATGGCGATGTCGAGGTCACGGCCGGCGCCGGCGCGGTCTGGCCGCTGCTGTTCTCGGCATTCGATCTCGAGCGTGCGTTCGAGCAGGGCTATGGCGCGTATTGCTTTGCGGTGCGCCGGGAGCGTGCCGTGGAAGCGCTGCGATCGGCGGCGTCGCTCTACGACATCTTCATTGGCTGCGTGGAGCGCGAGCGAACCTATCATCTGCCGGGATCGGTTGCGGCGTTGCCGCGGATCGATGCGCCCGCCGCAACTGGCGAGCTGGTCGCCGCCAGCAAAGCGTATTTCGCCAGGACTGGCGTCGAGGCGAATGTCGAGCCGCGGAAAGCAGGGCTTCTTCCAGCCGTGCGGATCAAGCGCGCGGTCGATTGGAACGAGCGGACCACCATCATCATTCCGACCAGAAACCGCGCCGAACTGCTCAAGCGCTGCATCGAGACGGTCCTGCCTGCCGCACATGAGACCAACGCCCGGATTCTCGTCGTCGACAACAGCTCGAGCGAGCCGGAAGCGCTGGACTATCTCGAGGGTCTCTCAGCGGACGAGATCGACGTCATTTCGGTCGAGGGTCCCTTCAACTTCGCAGCCATCAACAACGCCGCGGTCGATTGCGTCGACACGGAGAATATCTGCTTCCTCAACAACGACATCCAGGCGCTCGACGACGGCTGGCTGGCGGAGATGCTGTGGCGGCTGTCCGCGCCCGATGTCGGAGCCGTCGGCGCAAAGCTGCTCTGGCCGAGCAGCGTCGTGCAGCATGGCGGGGTGGTGCTGGGGGCCAATTTCTCCGCCGCGCACGCCTTCAACGATCGGATGGATGGTGATCCCGGCTACGGCGATCTGCTCCAGGTGGCGCACGAATGTTCGGCGGTGACGGCCGCGTGCCTCTTGATGCGCAAGCGCGATTTCGTCGCCGTCGGCGGCATGGACGAGATCCGCTTTCCGATCAGTTTCAACGATATCGATCTGTGCCTGAAGCTGCGCCAGCTCGGAAAGCGGATCGTATTCACGCCGGACGCGAAACTCATTCATTTGGAATCGGCGAGCCGGGGCCGCGATTCCGCACCGGACCGCAAGGCCCGCTTCGGGCGCGAACTGGCGATGCTGCGCGCGAAGTGGGGCGAGGTGCTGCTCGATGATCCCTATTACAGCCCGCTGCTGGGGCTGGATTCGACGCCGTTCTCGTCGTTGGCATGGCCGCCGCGGTCATGGAAGCCGCGCGCCAACCTCAAGCCGGTGCCGACTGATCCTCCGATCGGGATGTAGCTGTACGTCCTCGACCACCCAGTCGAGGACGGCGGCAACCACATCATTGGCATCAAAACCTGGCTGCAGTTTTAGATCGGTCTTGCGGCCACGTCCTGGTGTTGCCGGAAGCCATTCCGTCGCAGCGGCCGGCAATCCGCTCGCCAGCAGCGCATCGACCAGCGGATGCCCGAATGCCGGTTCGCCGATGTCGAGAACCAGTTTCGTGATGCCGTGACCTTCGATGAGCGTGGCGACGTCGTCGACGGCGATGTCGCCGGTGACCATCACATTGGCCCGCTGCATCAGCTTGAGATCGTCGAGGGTGGCGCCGAGCACGATGATCTCGGCGTCTGCGTTGGCGTCGGCGATTTGGTCGCTGAGCGCTCTGACGAAGCGGAATTCCGCCGCGCTGCCGTGCAGGGCAAGCACGCCGAGGCGCGCCGGGCCGCTCATGGCAGGATGCCGCGCCGGCCGCGCCGGCGGGGTGCTCGGCCTGACCACTTCCAGGCCGAGAACCGACACCGCAAAGGCTGCCCCGTCGCCGATCGCAATCACGCCTCGGGCGCCTTCGACGAGACTGGTCCAGTCCGGATGGAGGCCCGATCCAATCGCGGCGCGCGCGGCAAGGCTGGTGTCGGTGATCAGCAGCTCGTAGGCGAAGTGTTGCGTGAGCTGCGCGAGACATGCGCCGGGGATGCGGCTCGGTTCCGCGATCTCGAGCGAGCGCACCTGGAGATCGGCCAGAAGCTTCAGAAGGGCGTCGCGACCCTCGGGCGCCGCAACGTCGAGCGCGATCGATTGCGGGGCGCCGCCATCCGGCGCGAAGATCGCGGCGAGCTGGCGTCGTCCCTCGGCGCGGAAGTGCACGATCAGACCGCGCCTGTCGTCCGCCGCGAGCTGCCGGCACCGCCTGATCGCAATCTCGCGGCCAACGGCGGAACTGCAGAGGATGATTTGCGGGCCGGCGGCGCGCGGTTCGTTGCACAGCAGCTTGAGCTCGAGCGCCGCGCGGCAATCGCGCAGCGGATCGGCAAGCAGGAACGCCGCGCACTCCGTCGCATAGCGCCGGTAACGGTGCTCGAGCACGCGAAGATTGCGCAGCACCAGCGAACGCTTCTCGCCCAGAAACGAGCGCGAACCTTCGTGTCCGACAAAGACCGACGGGATGCACACATTGCGGAAGCCGGCCTCCGCGGCGCGCAGGCAGAAGTCGACGTCTTCAAGATAGCCGCGATAGAAGTCGTCGGAGAGCGCATGCACGGCGTCGAGGCATTCGCGGGTGATGTAGAGGCAGAACCCGATGCCGTTGGGAATGTCGATCGCCATTCCGGAATTTGCCGCGCCGGCA
This sequence comes from Bradyrhizobium sp. C9, assembly GCF_002532045.1. GTDB lineage: Bacteria > Pseudomonadota > Alphaproteobacteria > Rhizobiales > Xanthobacteraceae > Bradyrhizobium. Next base: position 940,346 of record NZ_NWTG01000001.1, read on the forward strand.
AGCTCGTCCAGCAATTCCAGCTCATTGGGCGAGGGCAGGGGATTCAACCGGTTCGGGATGGGAAAGCTGGTATATTCGCCGTTGTTCGAGAGCGGGGTCGCCGTGCCCACGCCCGGCGTCGCTTGCACGGCGCTCCGCAAGCGTTGCAGCGCGTGCTTCGGCACCGTCGCATCCGAGTTCAGCAGCACGACGTCGCCGCTATCGGTCTCGGCGAGCGCCCGGTTGACCGCGCCGACAAAGCCGAGATTGTGCGCGTTGGTCAGCAGCCGGATGCGCTGCCCGGACGCCAGCTCGCCGAGCAGGCGCTTGATGTCGGGCTCGGGCGAGGCATCATCGACGGCGACGATGGTCGCACCCGGCGTGCAGGCGACGGCCGTCAATGCGCTCTCGATGCAGGCACGCGTCGCGTCCAGATCCCGGTAGACCGGGATGATGATGGTAAGCGAGGGAGTTTCGCCGTTTCGGGCGGGAGGTCGCCGCTGCGGCGCGTCGCGGCGATCCGGTGCGCGGTTGGCCGGCAGTTGGATGCTCGCGACGACGCGGCCCGCCTGCGCGATCTCGAGGCGTTGCGAGGTCGCGGACGCCGGCCGCATCAGACGGAAGCTCGCGGCGCGTCGCCCATTGAGCGCAAACCTGTGACGGGGATCGGCGGGAAGCTGGACCGTGCTGGATTGATCCGCCTGCGCCAGCGAAAGGCGCGGGTCATCGGCGCCTCGCCACGTCACCCATCCCTTCACCTCCTCATCGAGGAAGTCGATACGGGCGCAGTTGTCCTGACCGCTCTGCTCGAGCAGCAGGAGCGCGCTCCGGACGGAATCCGGATCGTCATCGCGCCGCGCGACGCTTCGTGCGGCTTCGATCTGCGCTAGGCCGTCGCCCCAAGCCATCATTCGCCGCGCGGCGGCTAGATCGTCCGGTTCGAGTTCGCGCGCTTTGGCGACGCTGGCGACCGCCGCATCCATGAGATCGAGGCGAAACAGCGCTTCGGCGCGCAGCAGGTAGGCGCGGGCGCCCGGATGCGGCAGGATCCGGCAACGGCGATCGGCGAGCGCGAATGCGCGACGAAAATCACGAGCCTCAAGCGCCCCGACAGCGGCCCGCTCGAGATCGACGTGGTGGAGCGTTCTGGAGGTAAAGGCGATCCTGCGCGCGTCGGCGGTCAAATGTCGCCCTTGTCTGCCCGCATGGTCAGCCCGCCGTCTTGACGGCGTTCTGCCGGCTCCGGAACACGCGTACCCGTCCATCGAGGCGCGGTGCCTCCTGACGCGGAATGACTGGGGTGGGCTCAGCGCGCGTCGGCTGCCGGGGCGCGAGCGGCGCTGCCTGCACCCGGTGCTCTTCGAGACTGAGCTTGAGGCCCACCAGGGGTTCCCGGCCTGACGGGCCCGACACCTCGATCCGGTTCCCGGTGACGCGCAAGGCGGGAGCCCCGAGGAAGATGGTTTCGGCCGCGATGGCGTAGCGATCCGCGCCGGGGCCGGTGGCTTCCAGCGAGAACCCCGTGATGGCCAGCGCGCGCCCCCGGGTTCCGGCAAAGGTTCCCAGCGGAACGAACTGGTTGTCGCCGCGCTGCGGCCGGGCGAACTTGACCGCGTATTGCAGGTTGAGATCGCGCGGCTTGTTCGGCCATTCGAGCGAAATTCCCTCGATACGGGCCGGCGCGGCCGGCCCTGCGATCCATGTATTCGGGCCGACCGTCACGTCACCCAGACCCGCGACATGCGCGAGCAGCTTGAGGGCGTTCAGTTCCTCGGGGCCGGTCTCGGGCTCGTAGGTGTCGAACGGCTGGCCGGCCGGCTGACCGATCGGCTGCACGGCCGGTTGGCCCTGGGTCAGCGGTTCGATCTTGATGTTGGCGGCGGTCGAGCCGCCGGCGCGCCCCGCCGTGACCTCGACGATCAGGCGGCTTGGCCGGGCCACCGACACGACCAGCGCGGTCTCGGGCGCAAACAGGGTTCCATTGGCCGCATCGGGTCCGGTAATAATGTTACAATTGTTAAGACTGGCGCGATCGGCGTAGACGCGCACCACCGGAGGTGATGTCTTGTCTTCCGCGCCATTGTAGCGAACCAGGAAAAGACCCCGTGCCAGGTCAATGGTTTTCTGCTGAATCTGTTCGTTCATGGTCGCCTGCGAGCCTAACGGAATGGATCGATATATCTCTCACACAGTGTGCCCCAAAAATTGGTGTGATAGAAGGGGGCTTAATGTTAATCCGGTGAGATAGTTCGCACGTGCATATCGAAGACACCCTGCCGGTCATGATCTCGAATCTGACCCCAATCGACGACCGCGCGGCCGGGGGGCGCGCCCGCCCGCCAATGAACGTCCTCTTCGTCCACAACAACTTTCCAGCCCAGTACCGCCACATTGCGCGTGCGCTCGCGGAGCGGCCAGGAAACAAGGTCGTTGCGGTCGGTTCATCGACCGCGAGCACGACGCGGGATATCCGGCTGCTGAAATATTCGACGACCAAGTCGGACTCCGCGATGGTGCATCCCTTTGCCCGCCGCTTCGACGTCGAGGCGCGGCGTGCCGAGGAGGTCCTGTACGCGCTGTCGTCGCTGTCGGGGCAGGGCTTCGTGCCCGACCTGATCTTCGCGCATCCCGGTTGGGGGGAGACGCTGCCGCTGCGCACGATGTTTCCGAAAGCGCGGATCATCCTCTATTGCGAATTCTACTACGGCGCCGAAGGCCGGGACGTCGGCTTCGATCCCGAGTTTCCAATGACGGGCCTCGACGGCAATGTCGCGCTCCATCTGAAGAACGCGACGACGCTGCTGGCGCTCACCGAATGCGATTCCGGCGTTTCGCCGACGCCATGGCAGCGGTCGACCTTTCCCCGCGAGTTTCAAGGCAAGATCGACGTCATCCACGAGGGCGTCGACACCGACGAGGTCAAGCCCAATCCGGTCGCCAGGTTTCAGCTGCCGAACGGCGCGACGCTGTCGGCGGACGACGAGGTGATCACCTACGTCTCGCGCAATCTGGAGCCGGTGCGCGGATTCCATGTCTTCATGCGATCGCTGCCGAGGATATTGGCTGCGCGGCCGAATGCGCAGGTGGTGATCGTCGGCGGCAGCGGAACGTCCTACGGCGCCAATCCGCCCAAGGGCTCGAGCTGGAAGTCGATGTTCCTGGACGAGATCAGGTCGGACATCGACCTGCGCCGCGTGCATATCCTCGGCCGGATTCCCCGGGACCAGTATCTCGCGCTGCTGCAGATCTCCTCGGTGCACGTCTATCTGACCTATCCCTTCGTGCTGTCATGGTCGCTGCTCGAGGCCATGAGTGCCGGATGTGCGGTGGTGGCATCCGACACCGCCCCGCTTCGCGATATCATCTCGGACGGCAACGGCCTGCTGGCGCCGTTCTTCGATATTGATGCGCTGTCCGATCAGGTCGTCTCGGTGCTGTCACGGCCGAAAGCCTTCAAGAAGATGCGGATGAAGGCGAGGAGCTTCGTGCGAGACAATTACGACGCAAAGCGGGTCTGTCTGCCCCGGATGCTGACGCTCGTCGATGAAGGTGTCCTCCCGCGCACGTACGGCGGATAACGCCAGGAGCTAGCGATGCCGCTTGTCATCTCGGTTGCCCAGCGCAAGGGCGGGGTCGGAAAGACGACTCTCGCGGTCCTGCTGGCTGCAGAACTGGATCGGCGTACGGGCCTGGTGGGACTGGTCGACGCCGACTCGCAGGCGTCCGCCTGCCATTGGGCCGAGCCCGGCAATTTGTCGTTTCCCGTCTACCAGCTAGATCCGGAAACCCGCCCCGTGGCCGAATGGGCCAAGCTGATGCGCCAGATTCCGCATCAGATCATCGTCGTGGATTCCGCGCCCAACGACCGGGTGCTGGGCGCCGTGCTCGCGGTCGCCAATATCGTGCTGATGCCGTGTACGCCGTCGGGCCTCGACATCGAGGCCACCGCGCGGACGATCGACATCGTCCGGGAAGTGCGTGCAGCGCGGCGAACCGCGCTCCGCGCCATGATCGTGCCGAACCGCGTCGACCAGCGCACACTCGAAGGCCAGCAACTGATCGAGGAGCTGGATACGCTCGACGAAGAGATCGGGCCGATGATCGGAAGCCGCTCGGCCTATGTTCGCGCCGTCGCGCTGGGACAATCGGTCGCCGATTTCGCCAGCGGTACGCCGGCCGATCTCGAGATCAAGACGCTCGCCGATCTCGTCATGAGCTGGTGCGGGATCGCACCGAGGCAGCGCGTGACGGTCTAGATTGGCAAGGCGATCCGGCCGCTTCGATCCGTCGACCTGCACGTGCGTTATCACTCGCCAGCCGAAAGGCTTGCCGGTGCGCGAACCTCGCTTGGTTAACGGAGTGCTCGCGCAGTCTTAACGCTGTTCTCATCGTCGTTTTGCTGCGCCGGACGGAATGTCGTACCCATGCGATCATTGCGTTCGTTGAGGCGCGGGATCGGTCCGCGCAGGGGCGGCATTTTCAATGGCGAGCAGGGGTTCGATCCTCATCACGGGCGGCGCGGGATACATCGGATCCCATTGCGCCAAGGCGGTCGCCGAGGCCGGGTTTGTTCCGGTCGTCTATGACAACCTGTCCACCGGCCATCGCAATTTCGTGCAATGGGGACCGCTCGTGACCGGCGACGTCGCCGATCACGACAGGATCGCCGCCACCATCCGCGAGCACAATGCGCTTGCCGTGATGCACTTCGCCGCGTTCAGCGCGGTCGGCGAGTCCGTCGCGGATCCGCAGAAATACTACACCAACAATGTTGACGGCACGCTCGGCCTGCTGCGCGGCATGCGCGAGGCGGGCTGCGACCGCCTGGTGTTTTCCTCCACCGGCGCGGTCTACGGCAATGCCGGACGCGATCCCATTCCCGAGAGCGCCGCAGGGCCGACCGTCAATCCCTACGGCCGCTCCAAGTTCATGATCGAGCAGATCCTCGCTGACTATCGCGCCGCCTATCAGTTCAAATCGGTCTGCCTGCGTTATTTCAACGCCTGCGGCGCCGATGCCTCCGGCACCATCGGCGAGCTTCGCGATCCCGAGACGCATTTGATTCCGCGCGCGCTGATGGCGCTGCTGGGGCACGTGCCGGATTTCGCGATCTTCGGCGAAGACTATGAGACGCCCGACGGCACCGCGGTGCGCGACTACATCCATGTCGACGATCTCGCCGCCGCCCATATCGCGGCGCTCGAATTGCTGTTGAAGGGGAGCGCCGGCGGCGTGTTCAACCTCGGCACCGGCACTGGCTATTCGGTGCGCGAGGTGCTCGACGCGATCCGCGCCGAGACCGGTGAAGCGGTGCCGAGCGTGGTGCGCGAACGCAGGGCCGGCGATCCGCCGATCCTGGTCGCCGATCCCTCGAAATCGGAGAGCGGCCTCGGCTTCAAGGCGAGCCGGTCGGATCTCGGCCACATCATCCGCTCGGCCTGGGCGTGGCACCAGAAGGCGCATCCGCGCCGGCGATAGGGCATGATCCGGAAGCGCGCGAGGCGGTTGTCCGTCGCGGCAAACGCGGAACACGTTTGCGCGGAGATCGTGCCCAAAATGCCGGAAGGCTAAGCCGCGTCCGCGCCCGACCCCAGCCGGCCGAACTGGCTGCGCAGCATAAGCAGGATGAGGTGACCCGCGCCGATGCCGGCAAAACCTCCCGCCACCTTGACCATCGCGTCGAGCAGTCGGCCGTGACGGTCCGGTGTCAGCAATTGCATTGCTTCGAGTGTGAACGAGCTGAAGACGACAAAGAGCATGATCAGCGCGGTACGCCGCGGGTAACCCAGCACAAAGGCCATTGCCATCACTGCAAACGCGGCGAAGCGCTCGGTCTGAGGATGGAAGAACGACGGACGATCCTGGATCGGCGACAGCGTCACGAAGGCGATAAAGGCAAGCGCAAGCCAGCCCGCAATCACACCGAACCTCCGTATCTTCGAAATTTGCAACAAAGTATTCCCGGTCCTGTACCGCAGACGACCCCCGGCTGGATTAGCGCATCACTGGTGTCAGCGACATGGAAATGGTCGCCGAAGGTTAACTTAAGCGCCGACTGTGACAGACCCGGCGCGTCGTCCTGTTGCCAAATGATAGGTATCAAAATACCTAATGCTGAAACTCAATTCCACTTGGTGCGCATCTCCCAGCGGGAACCCATCGCGCTTGCGCGGGTTCCCGGGATGGTGCACCTGACGAAAAAATAAGGTTTCGCCTGCGGCTCCATTCATAGGCCGTTCACGGCCGGAAGCCTCATTTGATGCCGGAATATCGCAATGCTCACTCTCGGAGGCTAAAGTGCGTCTGCTCGTCGTTGAGGATGACCCGGATCTGAACCGCCAGCTCACCACCGCGCTCACGGACGCCGGCTATGTGGTCGATCGCGCGTTCGACGGCGAGGAGGGGCATTTCCTCGGCGACAGCGAGCCCTACGACGCGGTGGTGCTGGATATCGGCCTGCCGAAGATGGACGGTATCTCGGTGCTCGAGGCCTGGCGCCGGAACAAGCGGGTGATGCCGGTGCTGATTCTCACCGCGCGCGACCGCTGGAGCGACAAGGTTCAGGGGTTCGATGCCGGTGCCGACGACTATGTCGCAAAGCCCTTCCATCTGGAGGAGGTGCTGGCGCGGATCCGCGCGCTGCTGCGCCGCGCGACCGGGCATGCCCAGGTCGAGCTGGTCTGCGGGCCGGTGGCGCTCAACACCCGCACCAAGCGGGTCACCGTCAACGGCAACCCGATCAAGCTGACCTCGCACGAGTACAATCTGCTCGATTATCTGATGCACCATACCGGGCGGGTGGTCTCGCGCACCGAGCTGGTCGAGCATCTCTACGACCAGGACTTCGACCGCGACTCCAACACCATCGAGGTGTTCGTCGGCCGCATCCGCAAGAAGCTGGAAGTCGATATCATCCAGACTGTTCGGGGCCTCGGCTACATGCTGTCCGCGCCGACCTAAACCATTTTCGAGCGAAGTGGCTGCCGGTTCGCTCGCGTGAAGAAAATGCGACTAAACAAAAGGATGCGAGCATATCCTGTTCAATCGGATCATGCTCTTGAAGCGCTTGATCGGCGGACACGGGCATTGGCATGATCCGCGCCGGGAGAACTGGATTCGCCGATGTTTGAATCCCCGATGTCTGCTGCCGCTGACACGCTGTTCGAGCCGCTCTGATGGGCGGCAGCTCGCTTGCGACCCGCCTGTTCGTCTCGGCGACCGCCTGGGTGGTGGTGATCCTGGCGATCACCGGCGTCATCCTGTCGTCGGTCTATCGCGACGCCACCGAGCGCGCCTTTGACCGGCGGCTCAATCTCTATCTGCGCACCCTGATCGCCGAGGTGGCGACGCCGGATGAGCCGGCAGACCGCCAGTTCCAGTCGCTCGGCGAGCCGCTGTTCGACCTGCCGCTGTCGGGCTGGTACTGGCAGATCACCCGCACCGACACCGAGAAGGGCGAGACCCGCGCCTCGCGCTCGCTGTGGGACAAGAAGCTGCCCAAGCTCGAGGAGCACGGCGCCGAGCTGACCGCCGCCGGCGTCCGCCTCGGTTATGTCGATGGACCGGAAGGCCAGAGCCTGCGCGTCGTCGAGCGGCCGGTCGATCTCGGCGCCGACGGCAAGTTCCTGGTCAGCGTCGCCGGCGATGCCACCGAGATCTTCGATGAGACGCGCAGCTTCGACTATTACCTCGGCGGCACCTTCGCCGCCCTCGGCATCGTGCTGCTGCTGACCACGATCTTCCAGGTGCGCTACGGCCTCGCGCCGCTCAAGCGCATTTCGGATTCGATTGCCGATATCCGCTCCGGCCGCGCCGAGCGGCTGGAGGGCCGGTTTCCGGTCGAGATCGCCCCGTTGGCGCGCGAGACCAACGCGCTGATCGATGCCAACCGGGAGATCGTCGAGCGCTCGCGCACCCATGTCGGCAATCTCGCCCATGCGATCAAGACGCCGCTGTCGGTGATCGTGAACGAAGCCGGCGCGCATGCCGGCGATCCCTTCGCCAGCAAGGTGCTGGAGCAGGCCGACGTGATGCGTGACCAGGTCGCGCACCACCTCGAGCGCGCGCGGATCGCCGCCCGGGCCACCATCGTCAGCACCATTACCGACGTCGCCCCTGTGATCGAGGCGCTGCGCCGGACCATGGAGAAGATCCATCGCGATCGCGATCTTTCGATCGAGGCGAAGGCCGATCCGGCGGCGCGGTTTCGCGGCGAACGGCAGGACCTCGAGGAGATGGTCGGAAATCTCGTCGACAACGCCTGCAAATGGGCGGCGTCTCAGGTGTTCATCGAGGTCAGCGTGGTCCCGCCGGAGGCGTCGGGCGCGGGTCCGAGGCTCCGCATCGTGGTCGACGACGACGGGCGCGGCCTGTCGGAGGCCGAGCGCGCCCAGGTGTCGCGGCGCGGCCAGCGGCTCGACGAATCGAAACCCGGTTCGGGGCTCGGCCTCTCGATCGTGACCGATCTCGCCGGCCTCTATGGCGGCAAGCTCGCCCTCAATGACGCGCCGATCGGCGGACTGCGGGCCGAGCTTACGCTGCCGGCGGTGTAGCGGCATGATGGAGTTCGGTTGCATGCGGTCGCGAAGGCGGTGCACTCCCGCTCCCGCTTGCACGTGCTGTCCGCATTTGAGCCCTCGTGCGGTACGCCATCTGTTCTTGTCCATGATCTGACGCTGGCCTGTTTCCGTCCCCAGTGGCCTGCTTTGATTTTTGGAGTGGCCTAGTTTGCCATTAGCCCCGTCGGAACCATGGGCTAGCCGTTGTTCTCGGTAGAACGACCGAGCGGGCTATTCACTGTTCTGAGCACATAGATTTGGATATGCCTCCATCCGTTCCTGATCCACAGAACACATGGATTATCGGGGGTTTCTCCGTGGGTGAACAGAGTTCCTAAGAATCGCAACCCGCCGATGTCCCTTTGGAACTGAACGCCGATCATCTGCATATTAAGATTCGTGGAACTCACGCCCAACGGTTAGGACCCGTAAGACGAGGTAGGTGTCATGAAGCGACGACGCCGCCGGGCCGTTCAGATTACCCCCCTTGAAGAACGCCTCACCCTGGAAGCCCGAGAGCTGCGCCAGCGAGCTAAAAAACTTCCCCCATGTCGAGAGCGGGAAGCATTGCTGAGAAAGGCCCGGCACAACGAGACCACCGCTCATTTAGCCGAGTGGCTAATGTCTCCCGGGCCACGCGCTCCAATTTAGGAGCACGACGGTGTCAACAAGCCCATATGAATTCGACGGCGTCGAGACCGCCTTTGTTTGCACAGCGGCTGTATCGTTTGTGGCGCTGATCGCTAGCGTGGTTTGGCTCTTTCTCGGATGAACGCTGGTTCCAGGTCGTTTTCTGAAAAACGTTCCATGCCATTTGAGGATTCTGCCCGTCGCTCTAGGAACTAGTGTTCACTTTGTAACTTATGAGTCCACCCTCCGTGAAAGTGGACAATGAGCAATTTACTGGATGCCGGTGCTGGCGAGCAAAAGCCGCAGCCCATAAATTTTCATGCCTGCCACAGCTGCGGCGGAGCGACATTTGCGATGTCGATCCTCGATAGCCGCGAGGGCAAGACCTACAGCCTCAGAAGGTGCTTGAGCTGCGAGAAACTGACTTGGTATGAGGATAAGTGAGGCCCGCCTCGGTTGAGCAGCCCCCGTTCCGGCCCCTCAATTCCTCTGGGGCGCCAATAATTCCGCGAGTTGCGACAATAGGCCTGAAATAAACAACTCGCTATTCGCCTCAGATAGGCACACAGTAAATCCATCACCGCCCGAACCCGTGGCTTATATCGGTGACGAGAACGCCCGATAGCGCTCCCGCCTTCCTCTAACGGAATGGCGTCATGTCCATGAAGCGACATCTCATACACACTCAATCACTTGAACAACGTCTTGCCATCCACGCAGAACGGCTCCGCAAGGAGGCGCGAGGAACTCCTCCAGGCATCGAGCGTCAAATCCTAATCCGCAAGGCTCGTCTGGCTGAAACCGGCTCACAGTTAAGCGAATGGCTGCAGTCGCCGGGGTTACGAGCGCCGACATGAGGGGCCGATACCATTCCCATGTGCAAAGCGGCGCGCGCAGGATAGTCAATTTTCGTAGACGGTGGGCAATTAAGAGCGATACGGCAATCAAAGCGGTCCTGAATTACTTCTGGAGCAGACAAACCGACAGAAGCTCCGCAGCCATACAGAAGGACAGGCTCCGTAAGTAAAGAGGTGATCGCGTTCGAAAAGTGCAGTATCCGGGATTTTGTTAGTTCCCTCTCGGGCTGGAAGGCTATGCCGCCTGTAAGATTTTCAAACGGGCGGCATAGCTTTGTTTAGGCCGCCTCGATTGGCGGCCTCTCTCGCCGCAAGGCCTCCCGGCCTTCCGTGGTTCTCCGTGGGTGAATCAAGCGCGGCGTAAGGATGCTGTCAGCTAGAAATGTTTAGATACATCGATACTTTTCAGCCTCGGCATGCACCGTGCTGAGGCCGTCTTTTTGACGGTTGCAGCAAAATGGATCCATCAAGCCGGCAATTCTGGACCTATCAGTTGACAGGCTATGCTGTGATAGCTCTCAGCGTCGCGGCTATCATCGCGATCGTTCTCGCATAGAAGCCGCCTCAGTTGGCGTTGTCCCTGACCTTGCCTTTACCTTCGCAGGCCGCGCATTTGACCGGATAGATTCTGTGACCTGGTTGGGCCGCCTGCGCAATCGACTGGACGCCCGTTCCATTGCAGGCCGGGCAGATACGCTCTTTGATCTTCGGCTGCATGTTTGAGCCCTTCTGGCCGCTTCAGTTGGACGAATCGAAAGGGGCCGCTCCGCGCGCGGCCCCCGCCGGGAAAGTTTCGAAATCTGCTCGGGATGAAAATCTAAGGCTCGGCAAGACTTACGTTAGAGTTTTCAACAGACCTTTAGGATTCCGATAAACTACGGTGTTTCGCTATCGGAACATGTTCTCCATCCACGGAGGAGAAGTGTCACCGGAGTTCTCCGCGGGGTGATTGGCGGCCTCTTCGTCAGATCATGCTGGCAAGACACGCAAGTCGCTTTTGATACTGCTCGGCGGACCTTTAGAGTGGCCTATTTCGCATCTACGAATGGCCTAAAGAATAAGTCCCAGCGCCCCGGGGAAGGTTGGCGCTGGGACTGATGGCGGCGGCAGACTTTGGGGGCAGGATCGCGCCGTCGCCAATTGCCTAATTTTCCCGGGCATCAAGCGTTCCTAATCGGTGGCCGGTTTCGATTTGACGAGTGGCCTATTTCGGCCAGGACCCCTGATCTAGATCAAAGGATCTAGATCCAACCCGGGGTTCTCCGTGGGTGAACGGAGTTCCAGAAGTCGTATTTTGCGTGCAATCATCCCCCGATTTTCGGGAGACTGCCCATGAAGGACATGCAGGCGCACTTGGAGAAGCTTCGTGTCGAGGCGGAAGAGTGCGAACTAATCAGCAGGCTGGCGACCAATAAGGCCAAGAAAGAACTGTTCGCCAAGTTGGCCGCACATCATCGGACGCTAGCCGATGAAGTCGAGCGGACCATGAAGGAAGTCCGATAGGAACTTTGCGTTTCCGTGTGGATTTACAGCCCCGTTCCCGTAAGGAACTGAGCGAGGAAAAAGGTCACATGGGCCAAATTCGACGTCGGGTCAGGCACACCAATTCACTTGAAGCGCGCCTTGTTGAGAGAGCCAGAGAGCTACGCGAACAGGCCGCAGCGCTCGCCCCGGGGATCGAGAGAGAAGCGCTCCTGAAGCTCGCCCGGCAAGCTGAGGCCGGCGCCGGCATGACCGAATGGCTGCGCGCTGGGCTTCAATCATCCGCGACCTGAAAGCTCTTTGCCGACGTCACCATCAATCACCACGCCGCTGCTGTCAGCCTTTACGTGGCTACAATCTTTGCCGGCTGCATGAGGCGCTTCGGAAACGGCCCCAGCGCCGGGGAAACGCTGAGGCCGTGTCCAGGTGCTGTCCGTCTTGAGCACCGGGACCACGCGACAACGGAACGTGACGGGGGCCGTTCCTAACCGTGAAAAAAGAAGCAGCCCCAGCGAGGGGGCGCAAGCCGGGACCGAGTTTACATACGTCATCCGACGTAGCCGGCGGGGACGCCGGACATAAACCAACCGCCAGCCGACACGCCTCGTTCTTGTGGCGCGCAAAGAAACGGCCCCAGCACCCTTGGAGGTAATGCCGGAGCCGTTCTTTATTCCCATTCTCACGCCGAACCGCCGGTTGTCGATAATTGACGGCCCTTCTGGGCTTGTAATTTGATCTTAATGAAAACGCCCTGCCCAGTCCCGAAAGGATCGAATCAGCGGGCTGTTCCAGAAATCACCTGTGTGAATCGAAGGTAAATAAATTCCGCTTTTTCCCGGGTGTTTGACAAGTGTCCTGGTTCCTCGGAGGCGATGAGAGCTCGCGGACAATCTTCGCAGACATCGTATCCGATTTGCCGCACGGGCACGGCGCAGCCTTTTGTGCGCCGCCGCCGTTATTATTCCTAAACGCGTTCTTAACGCGCCGACCTCTATCATCGCGGGCGGACGGGCTGCGGCGTTTGCCGGGCACTTGAGCTTTCACGACCGGGCATGAGCCAGAAATCGACCGAGCGGCTGAGGGATTATCTCGCGCAGCTTCCGCCGCAATCGCAGGCGCTGCTGATGCGCGAGCTGGAGCGCGCCGTCGAACGCGGCGATGACGTCGCGGTCGCCAATCTGGTGCTGGAGCAGCTCCGCAAGATCGTGCGTGGGGCCGAGGAGGCCGAACAGATCCAGCCACGCAGCGACGACCCGGCGCGGCTGCTGTTCCGGCCGCTCGAGCCGTTCCTTGCCGAGACCAATTTCCCGACCCGACCCGGCCAGCTCCGGCGTGCCTCACTGCTGCCGATCTGGCAGTGGCTGGCCCGCGAGGGCGCGCCCGAGGCCGCCCGCGAATTCGAGGCGACGCTGGCGGCTGCGACCGAGAGCGGTCCGATCGAGATCGCCGCGCGCAAGTTCCAGCTTGCGGCCGCTGAAGCCATCATCAAGGTCGCGGGGCCGACGCAGGACGACCGTCAGCGCGCGCTGGCACGCGTGGGCCCGCCGAACGTCGTCGAGGACCTGCTGCCGATCGGTCTCGTGTTGCAGGCCCGTGAAGCCCTGGAAACCCTGGGCAGCCGGCTGCCGAGCCAGATCAGGGTGTTTTCCGATTCCCAGATCGCCTCCGCGATGGAGGCGCTCAAGCTGCCGTCGCTGCAGACGCCGCAACTGCTGCCGTTCGCGCTGTCATTGATTACGCAGCGGCTCGCCGCGCCATGGCAGATCATCCGCCTCGCGGTCAAAATGGCTGCTTCCGACGACGAGCTGCGGGTCGCGGCAACGCCGTACGGCATTGCCGTCACCATCGCGCTGCATGACCTGTCCTTCGTCGCGGCCTGCCTGCGCACCGACATCAAGCGCGGGCATTTCGATTATGTCGGCGAGCAGCTCAAGACCCTGCATGATGGCGTCCGCGGCCTGCGCACCGAGCTCGACCTGCGCAACGATTCCACCTGGGGCCGCCAGCTCACCTCGGTGCGCGCCGACACCTCCAACGCGCTGCAATCGGAGATCGACAGCGTGCCGGGCCGGGTCCGCCGCATCCTGCGCCAACGCGCCGACAAGGACATCACGGCCGGCGCCAAGATCGATCAATCCGAGGTCGAGGATGCCGCCGCCCTGATCGATTTCGTCGCGGTGTGCCGCACCTATGCCAGCGAGCTCGCCATCAACGAGGTGACGCTGCGGACCTTCTCGGACCTGCAGCATTATGTCGAGCAGTCGACCGAGGGGCTGGTGCAGTCGCTGCGCGGCGGCGACGCCCGCGTCCGCGCCTTCCGCCAGCAACAGGTCAAGGCCGCGATCCGCTTCTGCGAAGTGCTGTTCGGCCACGACTACGCCTCGCTGATGAACCGGGCGGCGGAGAATGCGGTGACCGGCGAGAGGAAGTCGTCGCGCGCGGGGTAGCGAGACCGGGCCGAGACCGGCCTATTTTCGGCGCTGCACTGGTTAGGACAGTCGCGGAAGGCAATCAGGATACCAAAGGAATCACAAGGGACATACTTCGACCCAAGAAGCTTCCGCACACCAAAGCGCCCCGCCAGCCCAAAGGCCGGTGGGGCGCTTTGTTGCTCCGCTAATTTCACAGGACACTAATTGGGTTGAACGAGATCGCTGATCGAAATAGTTCCATCCGAAAGGATCTCGGCCCGCACGCCGCCCCGATCGCGATAAGCTTCCGCAAATCCGGGTTTGCCAGCGACTGCGGACGGGATGTGGCACGGCCTGGTTGGTTCGGAGCCGCGTAGGCGCACGGCGCCTATGCGAAATTCTTTACCCAGCAATGCATAGACGTCGACGCCTTCGACGACGATATTCCGTCGTGTTTCACTTGGCTCGAAGGGGATCAACCCGCGCTGGACTAATTCTTCATTGGAGGCCTCAATCGCTTCGCGGGCGATCAGGGAAACATGCCGCGCTGCCAAGCGCGCCAATTTCGAGTAAGATCCCTCACCGCGTTCGTATCGATCTCCTTCCAATCCCAGACCAGCAAGAGCCCGCACCGAGGTGCGCGTCTGCATGGGCAGCCCAACGCCAGGGGAGATAAAAAGACTAACAACGCTCGCCATGGCTGATCCTCCTATCGCTTTTGCCATTATTGCCAATGTCAACCACGGACCATCGGGGTCTCATGCTGGCCATATGCCGCGCTTTCAGCATTGAAACTGCCTTAAGGCAGCTATAAGCAGAAGATGGAATTTGCTACTGACCGCATTAGGAATGCTGATGGCCAAGGCATCCAGTTGGGAAACTCGCATCGGGCGCCGCATACGGCTGCACGATCTGCACGCGTTCGCGACCGTGATACAGTCGGGAAGCATTTCCAAGGCGGCAGTGAAGCTCGGCGTCACCCAATCGGCCATATCGCAGATGGTTGCGGATCTCGAAGCCACCCTGGGAGTTCGACTGCTCGACCGCAGCGCCCGCGGGGCCGCATCCACGGTGTTCGGGGAGGTTCTCCTCCGACGCGGCCGCGCCGCCCTCGACGAACTGCGTCATGGAGTGGAGGAGATTTCATTCCTCTGCGATCAAACGACCGGCCAGGTGCGCGTCGGTTGTCCCGAGTCCATTTCGTCCGCAGTGTTGCCGCCGATTGCCAACTTATTCTTCCGGCAACATCCGAGCGCCGTTCTCGATGTCGACCACGTTAATCTAGGTCAGCTGTCGCCTCTCCTCGACCGCAAAATCGACCTGGTCATCGCCCGAGGCGGCCGCGGTTTCGGCGGGCAGGAGATTCCAGATGAAGTCGATGTCAGGACGCTATTCGAGGACGAACTCGTTGTGGCTGCGGGGCCAAACAGCCGCTGGTTCAATCGACGCAAAATCGAACTTGCCGATATCGTCCACGAACGCTGGATCCTGACCGAGCCGGGGATATGGAATCACTTAGTGGTCGCGGAGGCTTTCGCGGCACATGGGCTTGAGATGCCGAACGTCAGCATGCGAACACTCTCGGTGCATATGCGGACCCAACTGATCGCGACAGGGGATTTCATTACGACATTGCCGCGCTCAGTATTGCGCCTCTATGCCGAACGGTTCTCTCTGAAAGCGCTTCCGGTAGACTTGCCCGCTCGACCGTGGCCGGTGTCAATCATCACGCTGAAGCACCGCTCGCTGAGTCCGATCGTGCAACGCTTCATCCGATGCGCCGAGGATGTCGCCAACGGGATGGACGCCCGACCGCGCTCGCGGAAGTCGTCTTAGCCCATGACCGCTCGGGTCATTTTCGACGATTTCGGCGCGGATTGTCGGTTGCTTGATGTCCGCTTCCGCCCGTAAGCGCAGCAGCGGGGCCGGGAGTGTTGCGCTCGGCCAGACCCCCGTGTTTCAAACTCCCAAACTGGGGGCTTGAATCATGCGCTACGAACTCGCCGATTATGAATGGGGATTACGGTGAGAGTGCATTTAATTGCAAAGTCGCGCCCTGACGGGAAGCACCGCCGGACAATCTAATAGGTCAACGTAATTTCTGAGCATGTTCGGCGGCAAACCGTCGCCCCCGCCAAGGCGGGACGACCAGCATTTGCGTAATTTCGGAATAATGGAAGTGTGGCGCTGAGTTGCCCGACGTGTCAAGCTGTCATTTGAGTGGCGGCAGCGGCCGCCAGCTACTGTGCATGGGGTTGTTTTCGATATTTTGGTCGCGCGCGCCTTCGCCAGGTAACGCCATTGCAATACCGCCGGAACGGCACCGGAAACCGGCTGATTTCGACCTTCGGTCGATCCAGCAATTGTCAATTGCCGGGCTCGCCGCCGGTAGTGTAAAGCGATTCTAAGGCGGCTTGCCGGAAGCCGCCGTTCCATCCGGGAACCGCTTGATGACGCTGTGGTTTGTGTTCGCGCTGATGACGGTCGCGGCGATCTTCGCCGTGCTGTGGCCGCTCAGCCGCCGCGGACGGGCGGATAGCGGGGGCAGCGAGGTCGTGGTCTACCGGGACCAGCTCGCCGAAATCGACCGCGACATGGCCTCAGGCATCATCGGCGCCGCCGAAGCTGATGCGGCGCGGATCGAGATCAGCCGCCGGCTGCTGGCCGCCGCCGACCAGAACGGACGTGACGCTCCGGTGACCGGCAGTCTCAGCCTGCGGCGTGCCGCCGCGATCGTTGCCCTGGTCGGGCTGCCGGTGATTGCCTCCAGCTTCTATCTCGCGCTCGGCTCGCCGCGCCTTGGCGACTTTCCGCTCGCCGAGCGCAGCCGGGTCGCCGATGCCAACCAGCCGCTCGCCAACCTGGTCGCGCAGGTCGAGGCCCATCTGGAGAAGAACCCGACCGACGGCCGCGGCTGGACGGTGCTGGCGCCGGTGCTGTCGCGCCTCGGCCGCTACGATGACGCGGTCCGCGCCTATCGCAATGCCATCACCTATGCCGGCGACAGCGCCGACCGCCGCGCCGATCTCGGCGAGGCGTTGATGGGGAGCGCCGGCGGCGTCGTCACCGCGGATGCCAAGGCCGAGTTCGAGCGCGCGGTCGCGCTGAACGGCGATGACGCCAAGGCGAGCTATTTCCTCGGCCTCGCCGCCGAGCAGGACGGCCGCAAGGCCGATGCCGCTGCGCTCTGGCAGAAGATGCTGGCGAAGGGGCCGTCCGATGCACCGTGGCGGCCGCTGGTGCAGGCCGCGCTGGTCCGGGTCGGCGGCACTGTGCCCGCCGGTGGGAGTGCACCCGGTGGCGCCAGCGCACCGGCGCTGCCGGACAGTGCGATGGCGGCGGCCAAGGACATGAGCGAGGCCGATCGCAGCACCATGATCAAGGGTATGGTCGATCGGTTGGCGACGCGGCTGAAGACCAATGGCGACGATGTCGAGGGCTGGCTCCGGCTGGTCCGCGCCTATCTCGTGATGGGCGAGCGCGACAAGGCGATGAGCGCGCTTGCGGATGCCCGTCAGGCGGTGGCCAATGATGCGGACCGGTTGCGGCAGCTCAATGAGGGGCTGAAGAATCTCGGATTGGATGGATAACGCATGATGCCGAAACATGTGCAGCGGTTTTCGGCTGATGTCATGCGCAAGGAAGCACCATGACCAGGAAGCAACGGCGTTTGACACTGATCGGCTGCGCGCTCGTCGTGCTCGCGATCGCCGCGGGCCTGGTGCTGAACGCGCTGCGCGATTCCATCGTGTTCTTCTCGACGCCGTCGATGGTCGCCGAAAAGCATCTCGGTCCCGGCAAGCGTTTCCGCCTCGGCGGGCTGGTGGAGCAGGGCTCGCTCAAGCGCGGCGACAATCTCGCCGTGACCTTCACCGTCGGCGACGGCGGCGCGACGCTGCCGGTCGCCTACAAGGGCATCCTGCCGGATTTGTTCCGCGAGGGGCAGGGTGTCGTGGCCGAAGGCGCGCTCGATGCGAACGGCGTGTTCCGCGCCGACACCGTGCTCGCCAAGCATGACGAGACCTACATGCCGAAGGACGTCGCCGACGCCCTGAAGAAGCAGGGCCACTGGAAGGACGACTACGGCGCCAAGCCGAACAGCATGCCGAGCGCCTCCGCGGCGCCGACCCAGGGAGCGATGCGGTGATCGCCGAAAGCGGACATTATGCCCTGGTGCTGGCGCTCGCGCTGGCGTTGATCCAGTCGATCGTGCCGATCGTCGGGGCGCGCTGGCGCGATGCGGCGCTGATGAACGTCGCGCGCTCGACCGCGCTCGCCCAATTGCTGTTCGTCGCGGCATCGTTCGCGGCGCTGGTGACCTTGCACGTCACCTCGGATTTCTCGGTCGCCAATGTCTTCGAGAATTCGCATTCGCTGAAGCCGCTGCTCTACAAGATCACCGGCGTGTGGGGAAACCATGAAGGCTCGATGCTGCTGTGGGTGTCGATCCTGGCGCTGTTCGGCGGCCTCGTTGCGGCCTTCGGCAACAACCTGCCGCTGTCGCTGCGCGCGCATGTGCTGGCGGTGCAGGCCTGGGTCGCCAGCGCCTTCTATCTGTTCATTCTGATCACCTCGAACCCGTTTCTGCGCATCGCCAACCCGCCGATCGAGGGACGGGACCTCAATCCGGTGCTGCAGGATATCGGCCTCGCCGTGCATCCGCCGATGCTCTATCTCGGCTATGTCGGCTTCTCGATCTCGTTCTCGTTCGCGGTGGCGGCGCTGCTGGAAGGGCGGATCGACGCCGCCTGGGCGCGCTGGGTGCGGCCGTGGACGCTGATGGCGTGGATCTTCCTGACGCTCGGCATCGCGATGGGCTCCTACTGGGCCTATTACGAGCTCGGCTGGGGCGGCTGGTGGTTCTGGGACCCGGTCGAGAACGCGTCGCTGATGCCCTGGCTTGCCGGCACCGCGCTGCTGCATTCGGCGCTGGTGATGGAGAAGCGCAACGCGCTGAAGGTCTGGACCGTGCTGCTGTCGATCCTGACCTTCTCGCTGTCGCTGCTCGGCACCTTCCTAGTGCGCTCCGGCGTACTGACCTCGGTCCACGCCTTCGCCACCGATCCGACCCGCGGCGTGTTCATCCTGCTGATCCTGTTCGTCTTCATCGGCGGCAGCCTGTCGCTCTATGCCTGGCGCGCGCCGGCGCTGAAGCAGGGCGGACTGTTCGCGCCGATCTCGCGCGAAGGCGCGCTGGTGCTCAACAACCTCCTGCTCACCACCGCCTGCGCGACGGTGTTCATCGGCACGCTGTACCCGCTGGCGCTCGAGGTCCTGACCGGCGAGAAGATCTCGGTCGGTGCGCCGTTCTTCAATTTCACCTTCGCGCCGCTGTTCGTGCCGCTGCTGCTCGCCGTGCCGTTCGGGCCGCTGCTGGCCTGGAAACGCGGCGACCTGCTCGGCGCGGCGCAGCGCCTGCTGGTCGCCGGCATCGTCGCGCTGGTTGCGATCGCGCTGGTGCTTGCGTGGACCTATGGCGGCGCGACCTTGGCGCCGCTCGCGATCGGGCTTGCCGCCTTCGTGATCATGGGCGCGCTGTGCGATCTCGCCGAACGCATCGCGCTGTTCCGGATTCCGCTGTCGCTCTCGCTGCGCCGCGCGCGTGGCCTGCCGCGCGCGACCTGGGGCACGGCCTTCGCGCATGCCGGCCTCGGCGTCGCACTGATCGGGATCGTCTGCGAGACCACCTGGAACAGCGAATATATCGGCTCGATGAAGCCGGACGACGTTGCCAGGGTCGCCGGCTACGAGCTGCGGCTCGACGGCCTGAATCCGCGGCAGGGGCCGAACTTCCGCGAGATGGTCGCGCAATTCACCGTGACCCGTGATGGCGAGAAGGTCAGCGTCATGACGCCGTCGAAGCGCAACTTCACGACCCGCGGCGCCTCGACGACGGAGGCCGCGCTGCTGACGCGTGGCGCCAGCCAGCTCTATATCTCGCTCGGCGATACCTCGGCCGACGGCGCGATCGCGGTGCGGATCTATCACAAGCCGCTGGTGCTGATGATCTGGTGGGGGCCGGTGCTGATGGCGTTCGGCGGCTTGCTGTCGCTGTCGGATCGCCGACTGCGGGTCGGGGCCCCGAAGCCGGCGAAAGCCGCGGCGCGCGCATTGCAGGCGGCCGAGTGATGCGGTCGCGCGCCCTCGCAGCCGCCGCGCTTGCCGCGACCCTGATGTTTGGTGCGATGCCGGCGCGGGCGGTGCTGCCCGACGAGATCATGGCGGACCCGGCGAAGGAGGCGAGGGCGCGCGAGCTTTCGAAAGAGCTGCGCTGCATGGTTTGTCAGAACCAGTCGATCGACGATTCCGAGGCGCCGCTGGCGCGCGACCTCCGCCTGCTGGTGCGTGAAAGGATCTCGGCCGGCGACAGCGACCGCCAGGTGATCGATTTCCTGGTGGCCCGCTACGGCGAATTCGTGCTGCTGAAGCCGCGCCTCAACGAGCATACGCTGGTGCTGTGGCTGACCCCGCCGCTGGCGCTTCTGCTGGGCGGTTTCGCGCTCTGGCGGCTTGGCCGGCGCAAGCCAAATCCGGCTGCCGGTGGGGGCGATTCCGCTCCCGGATTGACGTCCGACGAGCAAGCGCGCCTTGAGCGGCTGCTGGCCGCCGAATCCGCGCCGGACAAGCCGCTTTAGTTCCTTTCTAAGCCCTTAATTTGCATGCGCTATTCTGCCGCAGCGCAGATTTGCTCAATTACCAAAGTTTAATTCCGCAGCCAGCGCGCCGTAAGGCTGATGACCCCATGTTCAGACGCATCAGGTGCTTGCCCCGCACCGAATGATTCTGGCCCTGGAGATCTCAAGACATGACCGACCGTCCCGACCTCTCGACCCTTCCGTCCTACAAGGCGCCGAAGCGCTCGCTGTTCTCTGCCCGCAAACTCGCGCTGATGGCGTCGGTCGTGGCCGGCCTCGGTGCCGCCACCTACGGCTTCAGCCCCACCCACAACCCGGCCGACCTGTTCACGACGCCTGCGCACGCGCAGGTCAATAACGAGGTCAAGAAGGTTCAGCAGCCGGTCGGGTTTGCCGACATCGTCGAGCGGGTGAAGCCGTCGGTGATCTCGGTCAAGGTCAACATTCGCGAGAAGGTCGCGAAGGACGACAGCGGCAATAATGACGATTCGCCGTTCCAGCCGGGTTCGCCGATGGAGCGCTTCTTCCGCCGCTTCGGCGGTCCGGATGGCTTGCCCCCGGGCCTGCGCGGCGGACCGCGTGGCGGTGGCGTGGTGACGGGCCAGGGCTCCGGCTTCTTCATCTCGGCTGACGGCTACGCCGTGACCAACAATCACGTCGTCGACGGCGCCGACAAGGTCGAGGTCACGACCGACGACGGCAAGACCTTTTCCGCCAAGGTGATCGGCACCGATCCGCGCACCGATCTTGCGCTGATCAAGGTTGAGGGCGGCTCCAACTTCCAGTTCGCCAAGCTCTCCGACACCAAGCCGCGCATCGGCGACTGGGTGCTGGCGGTCGGCAATCCGTTCGGCCTCGGCGGCACCGTGACCGCCGGCATCGTCTCGGCCTCCGGCCGCGACATCGGCAACGGCCCGTATGACGATTTCATCCAGATCGATGCGCCCGTGAACAAGGGCAATTCGGGTGGCCCGGCGTTCGACGTGTCCGGTGAGGTGATGGGCGTCAACACCGCGATCTACTCGCCGTCCGGCGGCAGCGTCGGCATCGCGTTCTCGATCCCGGCCCAGACCGTCAAGAGCGTCGTTGCCCAGCTGAAGGACAAGGGCTCGGTCAGCCGCGGCTGGATCGGCGTCCAGATCCAGCCGGTGACATCAGACATCGCCGACAGCCTCGGCATGAAGAAGGCCGAAGGCGCGCTGGTTGCCGAACCGCAGGCCAACGGCCCCGCGGCCAAGGCCGGCATCGAGTCCGGTGACGTCATCACCGCCGTCAATGGCGAGCCGGTGAAGGATGCGCGCGAACTCGCCCGCACCATCGGCGGCCTCGCGCCCGGCAATGCCGTGAAGCTGAACGTGCTGCACAAGGGTCAGGACAAGACCGTCAACCTCACGCTCGGCCAGTTGCCGAACACCCTGGAGGCCAAGGCTGACACCGACAACAGCGACAAGGGCAACTCCTCCCGCGGCACCGACGTGCCGAAACTGGGCCTCACTGTGGCGCCTGCCAACAGCGTGGCCGGCGCCGGCAAGGAAGGCGTGGTCGTGACCGAAGTCGATCCCAAGAGTGCTGCCGCTGAGCGGGGCTTCAAGGAAGGCGACGTGATCCTCGAGGTCGCCGGCAAGTCCGTCGGCACCGCCGGTGAGGTGCGTGATGCGATCACCGCGGCGCGCAGTGACAACAAGAACAGCGTTCTCATGCGCGTGAAGAGCGGCGGTTCGTCGCGCTTTGTGGCTGTGCCGCTGGCCAAGGGATAACTATCTATGAGTTGGAACGCGTCGCCGGCATTCGTCGCCCCCGCCGACGGCGCGTTCCGGGGGGCGGGCCCCTTGCTCGCTCCCTATGTTGCCTTTCGATGGAATATGCCCCCCTCTGTCGGAAGGTCTCAGGGCGGTGAGGTCCCCCAGCTTCACCGCCCACTTTTTTCAAACAATCTGGAATATTCGCGGTCGTCTTGCATGTGCAGGCCGGCCGCGTCATGCTGACAGAGGGCCCATTCCCGTGACCGCAACCGCTCCGCAAATGCGCATCCTGATCATCGAAGACGACCGCGAGTCAGCCGACTATCTGGTCAAGGCATTCCGTGAAGTCGGCTATATCGCCGATCTCGCCTCCGACGGCGAGGAAGGCCTGTCGATGGCGGAGACCGGCGATTACGACGTGATGGTGGTGGATCGCATGCTGCCGAAGCGGGACGGCCTGTCGCTGATCGGCATTCTGCGCGACAAGGGCAACCGGACGCCGGTGCTGATCCTCTCGGCGCTCGGCCAGGTCGATGACCGCATCAAGGGCCTGCGCGCCGGCGGCGACGACTATCTGCCGAAGCCCTATTCCTTCGCCGAGCTGCTCGCACGCGTCGAGGTGCTGTCGCGGCGCAATGTCGGGCCGGCCGAGGAGACGACCTACCGGGTCGGCGATCTCGAACTCGACCGGCTGTCGCATCGCGTCGCCCGCGGCAAGGATGAGCTGACCTTGCAGCCGCGCGAATTCCGCCTGCTCGAATATCTGATGAAGCATGCAGGGCAGGTGGTGACGCGCACCATGCTGCTCGAGAACGTCTGGGATTATCATTTCGATCCGCAGACCAACGTCATCGACGTCCACATCTCGCGGCTGCGCTCCAAGATCGACAAGGGCTTCGAGCGGCCGCTGCTGCATACGATCCGCGGCGCGGGGTATATGATCCGTGACGGCATTCGGTAAACTGATCCGGACCACGGCGTTTCGGCTGACGCTGGTCTACCTGTTCCTGTTCGCGCTGTTTGCCGCCTCGCTGCTGGCTTACTTCGCGTGGAACACGCGGCGGCTGATCACCGAGCAGATCACGACGACCGTCAACGTCGAGATCGGCGAGATCACCTCCATCTATAACCGGCGCGGCCTGCACGGCCTGCTGACCACCATGGGCAATCGTGCGCTGCGGCCGGGCGCCAACCTCTATCTCTTGACGGCACCGAACGGGCAGGCGCTGGCCGGCAATGTCGGCTCGCTGGCGCCGGGCGTGATGAGCGTGCAGGGCTGGAGCGAGACCGCCTATCGCCGGTTCGACGACCAGGACAAGACCGATCACCGCGCGCTGGTGCGGGTCACCGAGATGGACAACGGTTTCCGCCTGCTGGTCGGGCGCGACCTCGAGGAGCGGCGGCGGCTGTTCGGCATCGTCGCCAAGGCGGCGCAATGGTCGATCCTCGTCGTCGTCGTGCTCGGCATCGGTGGCGGCATCTTCGTTGCGCGCCGCGTGCTGCGCCGGATCGACGCCATGACCGGCACCACCAAGCGGATCATGGCGGGTGATTTGTCCGGCCGGCTGCCGGTCGGCCGCAGCGGCGACGAGCTCGACCGCCTCGCGGAAAATCTCAATGTCATGCTGGAGCGCATCGAGGCGCTGATGACGGGGTTGAAGGAGGTCTCCGACAACATCGCCCACGACCTCAAGACTCCGCTGACGCGGCTGCGCAACCGCGCCGAGGAGGCGCTGGCGCGATCGGGCGGCGAGGCCGATTATCGCGCGGCGCTGGAGCGGACGATCGAGGAATCCGACGGCTTGATCCGCACCTTCAACGCGCTGCTGATGATCGCGCGCGCCGAGTCCGGCCAGGCGCGCGGCAACATGGACGATTTCGACGGCGCCGACGTCGCCAACGGCATCCACGAACTGTACGAGCCGTTGGCCGAGGACGACGGCATGACGCTGCAGGTCAAGACCGCGCCGGCGCCGATTCACGGCAACCGCGAATTGATCAGCCAGGCGGTCGCCAACCTGGTCGAGAACGCCATCAAATATGGCAAGCCCGAACCGGGCGTGGAGCCGATGAAGGCCGATGCGCGGGAGATCCTGATCGAGGCCCGGCGCGAGGGTGATCAGGTCCTGCTCAGCGTCACCGACCACGGTCCAGGCATCCCCGAGGGCGACCGCAAGCATGCGGTGGAGCGCTTCGTCCGGCTGGAGGCGAGCCGCACCTTACCCGGGTCCGGTCTCGGCCTCAGCCTCGCCTCGGCGGTTGCCACGCTCCATGGCGGCGAGCTGCGGCTCGGCGATGCCCATCCGGGACTGGTGGCCACCCTGGTGCTGCCGGCGCGGGCGGGCGGCAGTGACAGGCTTGCGGCTCAAACGCAGGATGTGCCACAGAAGGCGGCATGAATGCCGCCGCGCCGGGAAACGCGGGTCGACACCATCTGGCCGCGCGGTTCGCGGACGGACCGCGTGTCGCCGCTTCCGTATCTGCCGATCAGCGCCTGACCGACTGGTTCGCCGAGCTCGAACCGGCGCAATCGGCTGCGCTCGCGGCCCTGCTGGAGCCCCCGTTCGCACGGGACATCCTGCGCGGCATTGCCGAGTTCTCGCCCTATCTGTTCGAGCTCGCGCGGGCCGATGCCGCGCGGCTGATCCGGATACTGTCATGCGACCCGGAGTCGCATCTGGCCAACCTGATCGAGACCACCTCGCGCGACGTGCTCGCCGCCGGCAGCGAGGCCGACGTGATGGTGCTGCTTCGCCGCATGAAGGCGGAGGCCGCGCTGATGATTGCGCTGTGCGACATCGGCGGCGTCTGGCCGGTGATGCGGGTGACGGCGGCGCTGACTGACATCGCGGTGAATTCGGTGCAGTCTGCGCTACGATATCTGCTCCGGCAGGAAATCGCTCGCGACCGCATGATTGCCGTCGATCCCGAGCATCCGGAAGTGGGCTCTGGCCTGATCGTGCTTGCCATGGGCAAGATGGGTGCGGGCGAGCTGAACTATTCCAGCGACATCGACCTGATCGTGTTCTTCGATCGCACGGCGACCTCGCTCGCCGAGGACATCGAGCCGCAGCCGTTTTTCGTCCGCGTCACCCAGGCGATGGCGCGGATGCTGCAGCAGCGCTCGGGCGAGGGCTATGTGTTCCGGGTCGATCTCAGGCTGCGCCCGGACCCGGCCTCGACACAGGTCGCGATCTCGACCGACGCGGCCTTGCATTATTACGAGCGCGAGGGACGGACCTGGGAGCGCGCCGCGATGATCAAGGCGCGGCCCTGCGCCGGCGATCCCAGGGCCGGCGAGGCGCTGATCGGCGAGCTCGCGCCGTTCGTCTGGCGCAAGCATCTGGATTTTGCCGCGCTTGCCGACGTCCACGACATGAAGCGGCAGATGCAGACCTACCGCGGCCAGAGCGAGATCTCGGTCGAAGGCCACAACGTCAAGGTCGGCCGCGGCGGCATCCGCGAGATCGAGTTCTTCGCCCAGACCCAGCAGCTGATCGCCGGCGGCCGCCATCCGGAGTTGCGGGTGCGGCCGACGCTCGAGGCGCTCAACGTGCTCGCCGACAGCAACTGGATCACCTTTGAGGCGCGCGACGAACTGACCACGGCCTACGAATTCCTGCGCCGGGTCGAGCACCGGCTGCAGATGATCGCCGACGAGCAGACCCACTCGCTGCCCGAAGCACCTGAGGACGTCGAGCGCTTCGCGCACTTCTTCGGCTACGAGAACCGCGAGGCCTTCGCCAGCGATCTGCTCGGCCAGCTCAAGATCGTGCAGAACCATTACGGCAAGCTGTTCGAGGGCGACGATCCAACCGGGAGCGCGAAGCTGCCGGATGTCGACTACGGGGCAGGCCCCGAAGACGGCCGCCTGATCGAGCATCTGGCCAGTCTCGGCTTCAAGAAGCCGGTGATGGTCGCCGGCACCGTGCAGCAATGGATCGAGGGCGATTATCGCGCGCTGCGCGTGGAAGCGACGCGGGCAGCGTTCCTGGAGTTCATTCCCGGCCTGATCGATGGTCTCGCGGATGCCGAGGAGCCGGACGATGCGGTCGCGGCGTTCGACCGTTTCCTGGGCGCGCTGCAGCGGGGCGGGCGGCTGATCTCGCTGCTCAGCCAGAACCGCGATTTCGTTGCGCTGGTGGCGCTGATCCTTGGTGCTGCGCCGCGGCTCGGCGACATGCTGGCGCGGCAGCCGCAGATCATGGACGGCCTGGTCGATCCACGCTTCTTCGGCGCGATGCCGGACAAGAAGGAACTGTCGGAGCGGCTCGCCGCCACGCTGCAGGATGCGTCGTCCTATGAGGATTTCCTCGATCGTCTGAGGCTGTTCGGCCAGGAGAGCCTGTTCCTGATCGGCACGCGGATCCTGTCGGGCACGGTGTCGGCGCAGCACGCCAGCACGGCGTTTGCCGATGTGGCCGAAGGCATCGTGCACACCGTGCACGGCCTCGTCACCGATCAGTTCGCTGCGCAGTATGGCCGGATCAAGGGGCAGGAGACCGCGATCGTCGCGATGGGCCGGCTCGGCAGCCGCGAGATGACGGCGTCCTCCGACCTCGATTTGATCTTGCTCTACGATTTCGACAGCGAGGCGCCGGACTCCGACGGCGAGCGCTCGCTGCACGGCGCGCAGTATTTTGCCCGGTTCACCCAGCGCCTGATCAGCGCGTTCACGACCCGGACCAATTACGGCGTGCTCTATGAGGTCGACATGCGGCTGCGGCCGTCCGGCCGCGCCGGCCCGGTCGCCTCGCGGATCGACTCATTTTCCGACTACCAGGAGCGCGAGGCCTGGACCTGGGAGCACATGGCGCTGACGCGTGCCCGCGTGATCTCGTCGTCAGCGGAATTCCGCGAGAAGATCGAGGCGATCATCCGCAGCGTGCTGACCCGGCCGCGCGATGCGGCCTCGACCGCGGCCGACGTTGCCGACATGCGGCGCGCGATCGCGCTGGAGAAGGGCGAGGACGATGTCTGGGATCTGAAGCTTGCCGCCGGCGGGCTCGTCGACATCGATTTCATCGCGCAATATCTCCAGCTCGCGCACGCATCAGTGAAGCCCGAGATCCTCAGCGTCTCGACGCTGCAGGTGCTCGACCATGCCGCCAAGCTCGGCCTGCTCGGCCAGTCCGAGGCAGAAATCCTGCGCTCGGCGGCGCGGCTCTATCATGACCTGACGCAGATCCTGCGGCTCTGCGTCACCGGCAAGTTCAATCCGGAGACCGCGGGCGAAGACCTGCGGCGCGTGATGGCGCGGGCCGGCGACGCGCCGGATTTCTCCGCGCTGGAAGCCCGCCTGCGCGAGACCCAAAGCGAGGTACGCCGCGTCTTCAACGCGATTGTGGGCGGGGGATAGCGCCCACTACCGTACTTGATCCGTCATCCTGAGGAGCGCGTAGCGCGTCTCGAAGGATGCACGGCCACAGCCGGGCCGTCGACCCTTCGAGACGCCGCTGCGCGGCTCCTCCAGCGACCAAGGCGAAGCCTTTGCGCGGAGGTGATGGTGATAGAGTTGGGTGCAGCCCCTTGCTACGCCTGCTGCTTCAGCTTCTGCAGCGCGTCGAGCACGTCGGGATCGAGGCCGGCGCCGCCGGTGTCGAGATGGGCGAAGATCTGCTTGCGCATCCGCGGATCCCAGAACTTCCAGATGTGCTCGGATATGCCCTGCACGGCGCGGTCATGCCCTTGGCTGTGGAAGAACTTTCCGATCTGGTTCGCCATATAGACCAGTTTGTCAGGCGACGACGACATAGGCGGACTCCTTGCCGGCCACCGCGCCTGTGACGCGTTCCGGATGCGTAAAGATCTCAAATCCATCGGCGCGCGCGATCGCTGCAAGCGTGATGCCGGCTGCGTCCGCCATCCGCACCGCAAGCGCGGTCGGCGCCGACACCGCAGCAATCAGCGGCGCGCCGATCGCGGCGGTCTTCTGCACCATTTCGACCGAGACGCGGCTGGTCACCAGCACCATGCCGTCGCTTGCGACGACCTTGTCGCGGGCCAGCGCGCCGGCCAGCTTGTCGAGCGCATTGTGGCGGCCGACATCCTCGCGCAGCGCGACGATGCCGCGCGCCGCGGTCCAGAACGCGGCGGCGTGCACCGCGCGGGTCTGGTGGTTGATCTCCTGCAGCGGCGGCACCGCCGCCACCGCGGCCATGATCTCGCGTGGTGCGAAGACGCGGCCCGCGGGCACTACCGCGGCCGGCCGGACCGCCTCGCTGATGGAATCTAACCCGCACAGGCCGCAGCCGGTCGGGCCGGCGATGTTGCGCCGCCGCTCGGCGATCCGCGCGGCCTTGTCGGGCTTGAGCCACATCCGAAGCTCGATGCCGTCATCAAGCTCGACGATGTCGAGGGTCTCGATCTCGTCGGCCGATTGCACGATGCCTTCGCTCAGGCTGAATCCGACCGCGAAGTCGCCGAGGTCCTCGGGCGAACCCATCATCACGGCGTAGGTGCCGCCATTATAGGTCAGCGCCAGCGGCGTCTCTTCCGGGATCAGGCGCGCGCCGTCGCTGAAGACGCCGTCGCGCCAGACCTTCCGGATCGCCTTGTGGACCGGTTCGCGCATCGCTACTCCGCGGCTTCCACCACCGGCGCGATGCGGCGGGAGTGGCGGGCCTGCTCGTCATAGGCTTTCTGCCAGTCGGACGGACCGTTCGACGGCGAGATCTGCACGGCGGTGACCTTGTACTCCGGACAGTTGGTCGCCCAGTCCGAGAAATCGGTCGTGATGACGTTGGCCTGGGTGTCCGGGTGGTGGAACGTGGTGTAGACCACGCCCGGCGCCACGCGGTCGGTGATCTCGGCGCGCAGCGTCGTCTCGCCGGCACGGCTCGCCAATCGTACCCAGTCGCCGTCGCGCACGCCGCGCTGCTCGGCGTCGTGCGGATGGATCTCCAGCCGGTCCTCGGCGTGCCACACCACGTTCTCGGTGCGGCGGGTCTGCGCGCCGACATTGTACTGGCTGAGGATACGCCCCGTCGTGAGCAGCAGCGGGTAGCGCGGGCCGGTGCGCTCGTCGGTCGCGATATATTCGGTGATGATGAACTTGCCCTTGCCGCGCACGAAGCCGTCGATATGCATCACCGGCGTTCCTTCCGGCGCCTTCTCGTTGCAGGGCCACTGCACCGAGCCGAGTTCGTCGAGCCTGGCGTAGGAGACGCCGGTGAAGGTCGGCGTCAGCGCCGCGATCTCGTCCATGATCTCAGACGGATGATTGTATTTCATCTCGAAACCCATCGCCTTGGCGAGCAGGATCGTCACTTCCCAGTCGGCATAGCCGTTGAGCGGCGTCATCACCTTGCGGACACGCTGGATGCGGCGTTCGGCGTTGGTGAAGGTACCGTCTTTCTCGAGGAAGGTCGAGCCGGGAAGGAAGACGTGAGCGTAGTTCGCGGTCTCGTTCAGGAAGAGATCGTGCACGATGACGCATTCCATCGCCGACAGCGCCGCCACCACGTGCTTGGTGTTCGGGTCGGACTGCAGGATATCCTCGCCCTGCACGTAGAGCCCCATGAAGGTGCCCTCGATCGCGGCATCGAACATGTTGGGGATGCGCAGGCCCGGCTCGTTGTTGAGCTTGACGTTCCACATCGCCTCGAACTGCTCGCGCACGGCATCGCCGGAGATATGGCGGTAGCCGGGCAGCTCGTGCGGGAACGAGCCCATGTCGCAGGAGCCCTGCACGTTGTTCTGGCCGCGCAGCGGGTTCACGCCGACGCCGGGCCGGCCGATATTGCCGGTCACCATCGCAAGGTTGGCGATCGCGATCACCGTGGTCGAGCCCTGGCTGTGCTCGGTGACGCCGAGCCCGTAATAGATCGCGCCGTTGCCGCCGGTGGCATAGATCCGCGCCGCCTCGCGCAGAGCCTGCGGATCGACGCCGGTCATGATCGCGGTCGCTTCAGGGCTGTGCTTCAGCTCCGCGACGAAGGCGGCCCAATCCGCGAACTCGCTCCAGTCGCAGCGCTCGCGCACGAAGGCCTCGTCGACCAGCCCTTCGGTCACGATGACATGGGCGAGGGCGGTGAGCACGGCGACGTTGGTGCCAGGCATCAGCGGCAGATGCAGCGCCTTCACATGTGGCGATTCCACCATCTCGGTGCGGCGCGGATCGATCACGATCAGCTTGGCGCCCTGGCGCAGCCGCTTCTTCAGCCGCGAGGCGAACACCGGGTGCGCCGAGGCAGGGTTGGCGCCGATGATCAGCACGACGTCGGTGTCCTCCACCGAATCGAAATCCTGCGTGCCGGCCGAGGTGCCGAAGGTCTGCGACAGGCCGTAGCCGGTCGGCGAATGGCAGACGCGGGCGCAGGTGTCGACATTGTTGTTGCCGAAGCCGGCGCGGATCAGCTTCTGCACCAGGTAGGTCTCTTCATTGGTGCAGCGTGACGAGGTGATGCCGCCGACCGCGTCGCGGCCGTATTTCTGCTGGATGCCCTTGAACTTCGCGGCGGCGAAATTCAGCGCCTCGTCCCACGACACTTCCTGCCAGGGGTCCTCGATCCGCTCGCGGATCATCGGCTTCAGGATGCGCTCCTTGTGGGTGGTGTAGCCCCAGGCGAAGCGGCCCTTGACGCAGGAATGGCCGCGATTGGCCTTGCCGTCCTTCCACGGCACCATGCGCACCACTTCCTCGCCGCGCATCTCGGCCTTGAAGGCGCAGCCGACGCCGCAATAGGCGCAGGTGGTGACGACCGAGTGTTCGGGCTGGCCGATCTCGATCACGGATTTTTCGGTCAGCGTCGCGGTCGGGCAGGCCTGCACGCAGGCGCCGCAGGACACGCATTCGGAGCCGAGGAAGCTCTCGCTCATGCCGGGCGAGACGCGGCTCTCGAAGCCGCGGCCGGAGATCGTCAGCGCGAAGGTGCCTTGCACCTCCTCGCAGGCCCGGACGCAGCGCGAGCAGACGATGCACTTCGAGGGATCGTAGGTGAAGTACGGATTGGATTCGTCCTTCGGCATCCAGCTGTCGTTTTCGCAGCCGTGCGATTTGGCGAAGACGTGGTTCTCGCCCTCATAGCCGTAGCGCACGTCGCGCAGGCCGACGGCGCCCGCCATGTCCTGCAACTCGCAGTCGCCGTTCGCCGCGCAGGTCAGGCAGTCCAGCGGGTGGTCGGAGATGTAGAGCTCCATCACGCCCTTGCGCAGCTTCTTCAGCCGATCGCTCTGGGTGTGCACGACGAGGCCCGGCATCACCGGCGTGGTACAGGAGGCGGGCGTGCCGGCGCGGCCTTCGATCTCGACGAGGCAGAGCCGGCAGGAGCCGAAGGCGTCGACCATGTCGGTCGCGCAGAGCTTTGGAATCTGGGTGCCGGCTTCCATTGCCGCGCGCATGATCGAGGTGCCCTCGGGCACGGTGATCTGATTGCCGTCGATGGTCAGCGTGACCATCGCCTCGGATTTGGATTTGGGCGTGCCGAAATCGATTTCCTGGATCAGCGACATCGTGATCTCCTTGCTATTCTGCGGCCTGCAGCCGGGCCAGTGCGGGACCTAGATCTCCGCCGAAATCTTCCCGGAAGTGTTTCAGTGCGCTCATCACCGGGTAGGGCGTGAAGCCGCCGAGCGCGCAGAGCGAGCCGAACTTCATCGTGTTGCAGAGGTCTTCGATCACGGCGAGGTTTTCCGCCACGCGCTCGCCATTGATGATCTTGTTGATGGTCTCGACCCCGCGGGTCGAGCCGATCCGGCACGGCGTGCACTTGCCGCAGGATTCGACAGCGCAGAATTCCATCGCAAAGCGCGCTTGCTTGACCATGTCGACGGTGTCGTCGAACACCACGATGCCGCCATGGCCGATCAGGCCGTCGCGCGCGGCGAATGCCTCGTAGTCGAACGGCGTGTCGAACAGCGCGCGCGGGAAGTAGGCTCCGAGCGGACCGCCGACCTGCACCGCGCGCACCTCTCGCCCGGTGAAGGTGCCGCCGCCGATCTCGTCGACGAGCTCGCCGAGCGTGACGCCGAACGCAGTCTCGAAGAGCCCGCCATATCTGATGTTGCCGGCGAGCTGGATCGGCATCGTGCCGCGCGAGCGGCCCATGCCGAAATCGGCATAGGCCTTGGCGCCGTTGTCGAGGATGAAGGGGATCGCCGCGAACGACAGCACGTTGTTGATCACGCTGGGGCGACCGAACAGGCCCTTGTGCGCCGGCAGCGGCGGCTTGGCCCGCACGATGCCGCGGCGGCCCTCGAGGCTTTCCAGCAGTGAGGTCTCTTCGCCGCAGACATAGGCGCCGGCGCCGACCCGGACCTCGAGATCGAACTCGTGCTTGGTGCCGCCGATGCGCTTGCCGAGGAAGCCGGCGCGGCGGGCGGCAATGATCGCCGCGTTCATCGCCTCGACCGCGTGCGGATATTCCGAGCGAATGTAGATGTAGCCCTTGGTGGCGCCTACCGTGATACCCGCGATCGTCATGCCCTCGATCACGACGAAGGGGTCGCCTTCCATGATCATGCGGTCGGCGAAGGTGCCGCTGTCGCCTTCGTCGGCGTTGCAGACGATGTATTTGCGGTCGGCGCAGGCCTGCGCCACCGTCTTCCACTTGATGCCGGTCGGGAAGCCGGCGCCGCCGCGGCCGCGCAGGCCCGACGTGGTGACGTCGGCAAGGATCTGGTCGGAGCTCAGCGTCAGCGCCCGCTCCAGGCCCTTGTAGCCGCCATGGGCGCGGTAGTCGTCGACCGAACGCGGATCGACCACGCCGCAGCGTACGAAGGTCAGTCTGGTCTGGCGCTTCAGCCAGGGGATCTCGTCCGTGCCACCAAGCCGCAGGGCGTGCTGGCCGTTGCCGGCCATCGCATCGAGCAGCGACGGCACGTCCGCCGGCGTCACGGGGCCGAACGCGATGCGGCCCTGCGCGGTCGAAAGCTCGACCATCGGCTCCAGCCAGCACAGCCCGCGCGAGCCGTTCCTGATGATCTCGATCGCCGCGCCACGCGCGGCTGCGGCCTGTGCGAAGGCGAGGGCGACATCGTCGGCGCCGACGGCGACCGCCGCGGCATCGCGGGGGACGTAGACTCGCATCGTCATCGCTGTGCCTCCGCGACCAGCGCGTCGATGCGCGCTTCATCGAGCCGGCCAATCAGCCGGCCGTCCAGCATCGCCGAGGGTGCGGTGGCGCAGAGCCCGAGGCAGTAGATCGGCTCCAGCGTCACGCGCTCGTCCGCCGTGGTATTCCCGAGCGACACGCCGAGCCTGGCCTCCGCCCGTGCCGCAAGCCGATCGCCGCCGGCAGCCTGGCAGGCCTCGGCGCGGCAGAGCTTGAGGACGTGGCGTCCGGCCGGTTGCTTGCGGAAGTCGTGGTAGAAGGTGAACACGCCGTGCACTTCGGCGCGCGACAGATTGAGCGCTTCGGCGACGATCGGGATCGCGGGCTCCGGCACGTAGCCGAAGGCTTCCTGCAGCGCGTGCAGGATCACCAGCGTGGCGCCTTCAAGCCCGGCATGCTCGGCGATGATTTCCGCGCCGCGCGCCTTGTCCCAAGGTTCGTATCCCACCGTCATCAGCGCTTCTCACGATCGATTTTTGCTCTGCACATCAGAATTGGAATCCTTCGAAACATCAATAAAGCTGTCTCATGCGGCGATTGCGAAACGCGATTAATAGCGTTGCCGAATGGACCGATCCGGGATTGCAATAAAGGTCTGGAATCACGCACTTCCGGGGCGCTTTGGATTTCGGGATCGCACCCCGATCGTGCTACCTATGGACGCGTCGGGCAGCCATCTGGGGCGCCATTTTCCGAAGGGGTTTGAACCTTGATCGACAAGCTGGAACTTCTGCTGGCGCTGGCCAAGGAACGGCATTTCGGCCGGGCTGCGGAGGCCTGCGGGGTCACCCAGCCGACGATGTCGACCAGCCTCAAGCAGCTCGAGGAAATCCTCGGCGTCATGCTGGTGCAGCGCGGATCCCGCTTCCAGGGTTTCACGCCGGAGGGCGAACGGACGCTGGACTGGGCGCGGCGCATCGTCGGCGACACGCGCGCGATGAAGCAGGAGATCAACAGCCTCAAGGACAAGCTGTCGGGCGAGATCCGGATCGCCGCGATCCCGACCGCGCTCGGCATGGTGGCCTCGCTCACGACGCCGTTCCGGGCGCGCCATCCGGACGTGCGGTTTCGCATCCAGTCCTGCACGTCCGCCGACGTGCTCGGCCTGCTTGAAAATCTCGAGGTCGATGCCGGGCTGACCTACATCGAGAACGAGCCGATCGGCAAGGTCCGCACCATCCCGCTCTACAACGAGAGCTATCGCCTGCTGACGGCGCCGGATGCGATGTTCGGCGACCGCAAGCAGGTGACGTGGAAGGAAGTCGGCACCGTGCCGCTGTGCCTGCTCACGCCCGACATGCAGAACCGTCGCATCATCGATCGCGCGCTGACCTCGGTCGGCGCGGAGGCGACACCGTCGCTGACGTCGAACTCGCTACTCGTGCTCTACACCCACGTGAAGACCGGACGCTGGGCCAGCGTGATGCCCGCCAAGCTCGCCGAGACGCTCGGCCTCGCCGATGCCGTGCGCAGCATTCCGATCGTCGATCCGGTGGTGGACTACAGCGTCGGCCTCGTGATCCCGCAGCGCGATCCGATGACGCCCTTGATCGCGGCCCTGGTCCAGGTCGCGCGCGAGGTCGCGCCGAAGCTGGAGAGTGCGTAAGCGCGGCAATCGAGGCGCTTCCACGACGGTTCCCTTCAGACGATCGCCGCGCCTCGGCGCGCGGCGAAGCAATCGTCCTGCGCGCCCGGCAATAATGGAACTCAGCGACAGCTGAGCGGTTTCATTGCGGCGTCCCGGTCAGCAAGCAGGAGCCGATTTGAATCGTCGCCAGTTACTCCACCGATCGGCCATGTTGCCG
Source organism: Bradyrhizobium sp. C9 (assembly GCF_002532045.1). Classification (GTDB taxonomy): domain Bacteria; phylum Pseudomonadota; class Alphaproteobacteria; order Rhizobiales; family Xanthobacteraceae; genus Bradyrhizobium. The sequence continues at coordinate 975,499 of NZ_NWTG01000001.1, forward strand.
GCACTGATGCTCTTACCGCAGCGGGAGGCCGCTGCGGCAGGGAACACGGCTGATGCACCCTTCAACCCGTCGATGGTGAGGGAGCTTGCCCGCAATCTCGCCAGCAAGTCGTTCGAGGCGCCGGACGAGAAGTTGCCGAATGGCCTGACCGACCTGAACTACGATCAGTACCGCTCGATCCGTTTCGTGCCGGAGCGCGCGTTGTGGCGCGGCGCGAGGCTGCCATTCGAGGCGCAGTTCTTCCACCGCGGCTTCTTCTACAAGAACAAGGTCAAGATCTTCGAGGTCGCGGACGGCAAGGTCAGCGAAGTCAGCTACGGCAAGGACATGTTCTCGTTCGGCGAGACCGTGCCCGCGTTCACCGAGACCGATCTCGGCTTCGCCGGATTTCGTATCCACGCGCCGATCAACAAGCCGGACTATTACGACGAGGTCTGCGTCTTCCTCGGCGCGAGCTATTTCCGCGCCGTCGCGAAGGACGAGACCTATGGCCTTTCGGCGCGCGGCCTGTCGATCGATACCGGCGAGGCGAAGGGCGAGGAGTTTCCGTTCTTCAAGGCTTTCTGGCTCGAGCGGCCCGTGCCCAACGCGACATCCCTTGTGATTCACGCGTTGCTCGACAGCAAGAGCTGTGCCGCGAGCTATCGCTTCACGATCAGGCCGGGGAAGACCACGGTGTTCGATGTCGAGGCATCGCTGTACCCGCGTGCCGATCTCGAGCATGCCGGCGTTGCGCCGATGACCAGCATGTTCTTCTTCGGGCCGAACGACCGCAACGAGGTCGATGACTTCAGGCCGTCGGTGCACGATTCCGACGGGCTTGCGATCTACAACGGCAGAGGCGAGAGCCTATGGCGCCCGCTGAGCAATCCGCGCGACCTCCAGATCAGCACGTTCCAGGATATCAATCCGCACGGCTTCGGGCTGATGCAGCGGGAGAAGAATTTCTTCGCCTATCAGGACATCGAATCGAGCTTCGAGAAGCGCCCGAGCCTGTGGGTCGAGCCGATCGGCGATTGGGGCGAGGGCGCGGTCATCCTGTTCGAGATTCCGACCAAGGAGGAGATCCACGACAACATTGCCGCGTTCTGGCGGCCGAAGGCGCCGCTCAAGGCCAAGAGCGAGACCAATCTCACCTATCGCCTGCACTGGGGACCTGACGCGCCGAAACCGCACTCGCTCGCGCGCTTTACGCGCAGCGGCATCGGCGCCCATGGCGAGAACAGCAAGCTGTTCGTGCTCGATCTGTTCGGCGACAATCTGAAGGGTGTCGATCCCAAGAGTATCAAGGGCGTCGTGTCGGCCGAGAAGGCCGAGATCACGAACGTCGTCACGCAGCCGAACCCGAATACGGGCGGATGGCGGCTCAGCTTCCAGTGCGCCGTCAAGAAGGAGCCGATCGAGCTGCGCGCCCATTTGGCGCAGGATGACAAGCCGCTTTCGGAGATCTGGGTCTATCGATGGGCGCCATAGTCACGTCGCCTCGTCCCGAGGTCGCGGCAGCGGCCCGAGGCTTCCTGCCACGAGAGAGCCCGCTTGCGATGGCGGCGGCCGACCTCGGCCAGCCGCCGCGCGCGGTGAGCAAGCCGGTGTCGGTCGGTGCGGGCATGTTCATGCGCCGCGCGTTCGTGATGATGCTGACCGTCGCACTGACTGGCGCAGGCGCCTACGAGATGTACATGGTGGTCCAGGTCGGCGGCGTGACGATCATGGAAGGCATGGTACTGGTGCTGTTCGTCGCGCTGCTCGCCTGGATCGCGTTCTCGTTCGCCTCGGCGCTGGCCGGCTTCTTCGCGCTGCTTCGGCGCAACGGGAATGCCCTGCCGATCCGCGACGACGGTCCGTTGCCACAGCTTGCGAGCCGGACCGCAGTGCTGCTCCCGACCTACAACGAGAATCCGTATCAATTGATGGCGCGCCTGCAGGCCATCTACGAGTCCATCGAAGCGACTGGACAAGCGGACAGCTTCGACTGGTTCGTGCTGAGCGATACCCGCGATCCAGATATCTGGATCGCCGAAGAACAGGCGTTCATTGCGCTCAGCGATGCTTGCGGCGGTGGGCGGCTCTATTACCGGCATCGCGCCGACAACACCGCGCGGAAGTCCGGCAATGTCGGCGAGTGGATCACGCGATTTGGCGGCGCCTACCAGTTCATGATCGTGCTCGACGCCGACAGCCTGATGTCGGGCGACACCATCGTGCGGATGGTCCATGCCATGGAGACCAATCCGCAGGCGGCGCTGCTGCAGACGCTGCCTGTCATCGTCAACGCGCGCAGCCTGTTCAGCCGCCTGCAGCAGTTTGCCGGCCGGCTCTACGGGCCGATGGTCGCGGCCGGCGTCGCATGGTGGCACGGCTCCGAGGGCAATTACTGGGGGCACAACGCCATCATCAGGATCCAGGCATTTGCGGAGCAGGCGGGGCTGCCGGAACTCTCCGGGCGCAAGCCGTTCGGCGGGCATATCCTGAGCCACGATTTCGTCGAAGCGGCACTGATGCGGCGCGCCGGCTGGGGCATCTACATGGCCCCGATGCTCGGCGGCAGCTTCGAGGAGGTGCCGCCGTCGCTGCTGGATTTTGCCGCGCGCGACCGGCGCTGGTGCCAGGGCAATCTGCAGCATCTCGCGGTGCTGACCACGCGCCGCCTGCACTGGATCTCGCGGCTGCATTTCATGACCGGGATCGGCTCTTACATCACCGCGCCGCTTTGGCTTGCGTTCCTGCTGCTCGGAATCCTGATCTCGTTGCAGGCGCGCTTCATTCGCCCCGAATATTTCCCGAAGGGCTTCTCGCTGTTCCCGAACTGGCCGGCGCAGGATCCCGTGCTCGCCGCGTGGGTGTTCGGCCTCACGATGGCGCTTCTGATCGTTCCGAAGCTGCTCGGCTTCATCCTGTTGCTGACGCGGTCGGACACGCGCCGGCAATTCGGCGGCGGCTTCCGGGCGCTTGCGGGCGTGTTCGCCGAGGTGCTGATCTCGGCGATGGTCGCTCCGGTCATGATGGTGTTCCAGTCGATCGCCGTGGTCGAGATCCTGCTCGGCCGCGATGCCGGCTGGCAGACGCAGCGGCGCGACGATGGCGAGGTCGAGCGGCGGGAGCTCTATCGGAAGTACGGCGTCCCGACCGCCTGCGGTGTCGCGATGGCGATCAGCGCCTGGGCGGTGGCAATGCCGCTGCTGTTGTGGATGTCGCCGGTGATCATTGGCCTGCTGTTCGCGATCCCGATCGGGGCCTGGACGGCGAAGCCGGCGATGCGTGCGCTGTTCATGACACCGGAGGAGGTGAGGCCGCCGAGCGTGCTGGTCCGTGCCAACGAACTGGCGGCGTCGCCGGCTCACGCATCGGCGCCCGCGCTGGCGACGTTGCGGCAGGATTCCGGGCTGCTGCATCGTCATCTCGCATCGCTTCCGGCGGCGCGACGTGGCGGTCCGGGCGACATCGACCTTGACCTCGCTGTGGCCCGCGCGCGGATCGAGGCAAGCGACAGCTTCGACGAGGCGGCCCGCCATCTCACGCCGCGAGAGACGCTGGCCGTTCTCGGTGATCCGGCGTTGCTGGAAGCGGTACTCGCGAAGTAGCGTGGGGGCTCAGGCCGCTTCGGGCAGTCTGGTCTGCAGGGAGCGCGGATCGCGCGGTAGGGTGACGCGGACGACGGTGCCGACGCCGAGCTTGGAGCGCAGCTTCATCGAGCCGCCGTGCAGGTTGGTGAGCGAGCGCGCGATCGCCAGGCCCAGGCCCGAGCCCTGGTAGCTCTTGGTGAGCTGGCTCTCGACCTGCTCGAACGGCTTGCCGAGTCGCCGCAGCGATTCCGGCGCGATGCCGATGCCGCTGTCGGCGATCAGCAGCACGATCGAGTCATCCAGCATCTCGCCGCGCACCAGCACGCGGCCGTGGTCGGGCGTGAACTTCACGGCGTTGGAGAGCAGGTTGACGATGATCTGCTTGACCGCGCGGCGGTCGGCGACGACCGAGATCGTGCTTTCGATATCCGATTCCAGCGACAGGCCCTTGTGCTCGGCGCGGCCGGAGACCACCCGCAGCGACTCCGCGAGGATGCCGGAGAGGTCGAGCGGCTCCATGTCGAACTTCATCCGGCCGGCTTCGATCTTCGACATGTCGAGGATGTCGTTGATGACCTCGAGCAGGTATTTCCCCGAGGTCAGGATGTCGTGGCAATACTCCGCGTATTTGTCCGAGCCGAGCGTTCCGAACAGGCCAGAGCCCATGATCTCGGAGAAGCCGATGATGGCGTTGAGCGGCGTGCGCAGCTCGTGGCTCATATTGGCGAGGAATTTCGACTTCGCGGCGTTGGCGTCCTCGGCGCGGGTCTTTTCCTGCGAGTACTTCTCGGCGAGGTCGGCGAGCTCGACGGCCTGCCGCTCCAGCTCGGATTGCGAGCGTTGCAGGTCGATCACGCTGGCGCGCAGGCGCAGATCGTTGTCGACCAGCTTCTGCTCGTGCGCCTTGATGCGGGTGATGTCGGTGCCGACCGAGACGTAGCCGCCGTCCTTGGTGCGGCGCTCGCTGATGTGCAGCCAGCTGCCGTCGTCGAGCTGCGCCTCGAAGGTGCGGGCGCCGGGCGCCGGCACGCCGCTCTCGTGCAGGCGGGTGCGCACCTCGGGCATGCTGCCGACCTCGATCACCGTCTCATAGGATGTGCCGGGGCTGACGGCGCTATCCGGCAGCTTGTGCAGCCGCTGGAAGTGCGAGTTGCAGAGCACCAGGCGGTCCTCGGCATCCCAGAGCACGAAGGCCTCCGGAATCGTTTCGATGGCGTCGCGCAGCCGGAGGTCGGCTTCCACCGACTTCTCGGCGAGGCTCTTCTGTTCGGTGATGTCGACGGCGATGCCGATCAGGTGCAGGCCGCTGTCGGCCGCGGCGTGGCTGAGCTCGCAGCGCACGCGCAGCCAGATCCAGTGGCCGCCGACATGGCGCATGCGGAAGCTCTGGTCGATGTGATCGATCTTGCCCGAGATCAGCTGCTCGGCGATGTCGAACAGATTGATGTCGTCGGAGTTCACCAGCGCGTTGACCTCGCCGAAGGTGAGGAGGTCGTTGCGGCTATCGAGGCCGAGCAGGGTGAACATCGACTGCGACCAGAAGATCCGGCCGCGCGACAGGTCCCAGTCCCACAATCCGCAGCGGCCGCGATTAAGCGCGGTGTCGATCCGGCCGCGCACGGCGTCGTTGATCAGGTCGCCCTCGCGGGCGCGGGTCGATTGCCAGTGGAAGGCGAAGCCGAGGATCAGCACCACGAAGCTCGTGGTCGCCGACAGCGTCACCGAGAGCGCGGCGTCCGATCCCCAGATCGGTTCGTTCATCTCCTGGATGACGACGACCTGGCCGGGCAGCGACTTGACGAGCTGCGAGATCGCCAGCGCGCCGGTGCCGCCCGGCAGCGTCATGTCGCTGACCGCGCCCTGCTGGCCCGGTGCGATCAGGAGCTGCGCAGTGGAGACGATGTCGAGGACGCGGTCGTTCTCGCCGGCGCCGTCGATCGGCACGCGCGCCAGCACCCGATGGTCGGCGCTGGTGATGATGACGTGGCGGCCATTGGCGATGCCCCAGGACGGAATGAGATCCGGCAGCAGCTCCTGCATCCGATCGATATTGGCGAGCCGGTCGCGCCGCACCGAGGTCAGGCGGTCGAGCCGCTCGGCGAGGATGTCGGAGAGCGCGGCGAGGTCGCGCTTCATTGCGCCGCGCTTCTGCCGGTTCTGGTCGATCACCTGGACGAAGGCGCCGAGGCAGATCGTGATGAGGAAGGCGATGATCAGCGTCGGGACAGCGCGGCGCAGTGCAGGCTCGGCCGTCAAGAGCCTGTGATAGGCCGGTTTCGCGATCGACTGCGCCAATCCCTTGATCGAATCGGATTGGACACAAGCGTTCGCTGCATGCGCGCGCGCCATGCCTTAGACCCCCATCTAAGCTGATGATTTACCCGGATCGGATGCTCCCCACGTCGCATCCGAATCATGATGATTTGAATCCAGATTTCCCGGGCTGTCGAGAGTCAACGATTCGTTAATGCGAAAAAATTCTTGTCCAAGAGAGAATCATCGGGCGCAAAGTGAGTCCGAAACAGGAACGGCTCCGTAGAATTACGCGCGCGTCGGTTCTGCGTGACTGATTACACGCTTCACGGTGGGGAACGTGCGACGCAGCTTGCGTTCGATCTCGTCGACGTTTTCGTGCACCTTGATCACACTCATCGAGGGCTCGGCGCGGCAATGGAAGTTGACGATCTCGCCGGCGTCGGTGTTGCGGACCCGCACATTATGGATGTCATGGATCGCGCCGCCATCGGCAAATCCGGTCAGTGCGGTCTTGATGGCTTCGACGCGGTCGGGCGCGGCGTCGGTTCCCCACGGCAGTTCCGGCTCGAGCGGCTCGATATGGGTGTCGACCTCGACGTCCTCGCCGAAGTCCTCGCGGATCGCGCGCTCGAGCTCGTGGGCGATGTCGTGAGCGGCGTCCAGCGCCATGCCGCTGTCGACCTCGAGGTCGATGCCGACGATCAGCTTGCCGCCGATGTCGTGCACGGTGACGTGGTGGATGGCGAGGCCGGAATTGCGCGCGATCACCATGATGCGCTCGCGCACGCTCTCATTGTCGCGCGCCACCGGCACCGCGGTGAAAGTGAGATCTGCGTCGCCGAACGCCTTGGTCATCGCCTCTTGCGCCCGCCGCTTGATGTCCTCGACGCGGTCGATCGGGTAGGTGCGCGGCACGGCGGCGATGGCGTCGATAAAATGCGTGGCGCCGACCATGCGGACTCGCAGCCGCTCGACATCGACGACGCCGGGCACGGCCTTGATGGCCGCGGTGGCCTTTTCCAGCGCGCCTTCGGGCGCGCGGTCGAGCAGGGTCTCGACCGTCTCCCGCGCCATGCGCAGGCCGAGCAGGGCGATCATCACGGCAACCGCGATGGCGGCTGCGGCATCGCCCCACCAGAAGCCGAAGCCTGCCAGCACCAGGCCGACGATGACCGCCGCGGATCCCATCACGTCGGAGGCGAAATGCAGCGCGTCGGCGGCGAGCGCCTGGCTCTTGGTGTCGCGCGCCGCGCGGTGCAGCGCGCGGGCACGCCATAGATTGACGCCGATATCGATGACGAGAACGATGAACGGAATGGCCGAGATCGACGGCGGCGGCGCGCCCTCGCGCAGATGGCTGTAGGCCTGCACCAGGATGCCGCCGGCCAGCACATAGAGCAGGGCGATGACGAAGAGCGCCGAGACGCTCTCGAACTTGCCGTGGCCGTAATGATGCTCGGCGTCGGCGGGCTGGTCCGATACCCGCACCACCGCCCAGGTGATGATGGTGGCGACGAGGTCGATCGAAGAGTGCAGCGCCTCGGAGATCAGCGCCAGCGATCCGATGGCGATGCCGACGACGAACTTCGCCGCGGCCATGCTGCCGCTGGCAAGAATCGAGATCGCGGCGACGGTTGTCTTGGTGTTGGGTGCGCTGGTGCTGGAAGAGCTCATGGGCGGCGGTGTAGCAGGCCAACCGTGAACATCAAGTGTCAGTCGTCACGCGCAATCGCCACTCACTTGCAATTGCATCTTTGCGCCCCCAACATCACGCCGCGTCCTGGCGGATGCCAGGACCCATAACCACAGGTTGCGTTGTTGAAGCGAGTTGGCGCAACTGCATCGCGTCATGACCCGCATTCGGGGTAGTCCTGTCTCGCGCGCAATTGTTATGCGACGTGTCAGCCATACATCCTCGTTCTCGCGGCGCGTTTCCTCCGAATTTTGCAGAAGTGGTGGAATGGATTCCGGGCTCTCCGCCTAGCGAGCCCCGGAATGACGAAAGGAAACTGGTCCGCCGCACTCTGCGCGTCCCATCCTAAGCGGCAGTCGAAAATCACCTGAAACGATCACTTGCGATATATGGACCGATCGGTTTATATATCGACCATGAGCCGCCAGACCACCATGCAGGCGCCCCGTGGCCGCCCGCGAAGCTTCGACATCGACGCCGCCGTCGAACGCGCGATGAATGTGTTCTGGTCGCGCGGCTATCACGCCACGGCACTGCCGGACCTGCTGCGTGCGACAAAACTCTCGCGCGGCAGCCTTTACGCCGCTTTCGGCGACAAGCACACGCTGTTCCTGCGCGCACTCGATCGCTACATTGCCGACGCCCTGACCCGGATGGATGACGAACTCGATCCGCGCAGAGATCCGGTCGATGGCCTGCGGGCCTACCTTGCCGGGTACGTCGAGCGCGCGTGCGGTGCCCATGGCCGGCGCGGTTGCCTGTTGGTGGCGACGGCGATGGAGCTGGCTGGCCAGGATCCCGAGGTTGCCCGTCGCTTCGCGAGCTTCTTCAGAACCATGGAGGCCAGGGTGGCGGACGCATTTTCCCGTGCGGAGACCGCGGGCAAGCTGGCCGCCGGCGTCGAGCCTTCGAGTGCCGCCCGAATTCTGATCTGTTTCCTGTGGGGGCTGCGCGTGGTCGCCAAAACGGCTCCGGCGCGCACCACGTCGCAAGCCACCGCTGACGCGCTGCTCGATCGCTTCCTCAAGTAAGGAACCCGTGCACGCCTCCGCTCTTGGCGTGCCGATATATGGACCAATCGGTCTTGAAAGGAAGATGCCATGTCTGCCATCCAGATCGTCTGCGCGGTGGCCGTTCCCTTGCTCTGGGGTTATCAGTTCGTGGTCATCAAGGTCGGCGTCACCGAGTTTCCGCCGCTCTTCTTCCTCGGACTGCGCTTCCTGGCCATCGCGCTGCTGCTTGTGCCGTTCGTCAGAAGGCCGAAGCGCCAACAGTTCGGCCCTGTCGCGGCAATTTCGGTTTTCCTCGGCGGACTGAACTTCGGGCTGTTCTATGTCGGCCTTGGGCTCGGCTCGGGAAGCCTGTCGGCCGTCGCCTATCAACTCGCCCCGCCCTTCACCGTGCTGCTCGCCTGGCCGCTGCTCGCGGAGCGGCCGTCCCTCGTCACATCCGTCGGCGTGGTGCTGGCATTCGTCGGCGTGGTCGTGCTGGCGGCGGGGCCGGGACTGTCGGCAAATGTGCTGCCGCTGCTGCTTGTGGTCGGGGCAGCGTTCGCATTCGCGGTCTCCACCGTCCTGACCAAGCGCTACGGCCCGTTCGATCCCCTGATGTTGATGGGGTGGTCGTCGCTGTTCACGGTGCCGCAGGTGATGCTGATGTCGCTGCTGCTGGAATATGGACAAGCGGCGAGCCTTGTCACGGCGGATCAGCGTGGCTGGCTGGCGCTGGCCTACACCGTCTTTATCGGCGGCATTGTCGGGTTCGGCCTCTGGTTCTGGCTGATCGCGCGTTGCTCGATGGGGCGTGTTGCCCCCTTCGGGCTGCTGCTTCCGGTGTTCGCCTTGATCTTCAGCGTGATGTTCCTTGGCGACAGCGTGACGCCGAAGCTGATTGTCGGAGGATTGCTTGCAATCTCCGGCGTTGCCATCACGCAAGTCAGACCGAGCGCGTAAGGCGGTTGGGCGCGTAGGATAGGTAGAGCGCAGCGAAACTCATCATCAAGTAGCGCCAGGATGCCATCCCGCGCTGTCGAAGAAGTTCCATTCAGTCATGCTGCTGACGCATTCTCTGTCTTAGTCGGCGAGAACTAAAAACACTGTGTGGGACTGCCTAGTTTCCACAATGGTTCCGTCGCCGGAATTGGCGCGAATCCGCAGGGAAATGGCACGAGTGAACGCCGTCGCGTTGGCTCGACATCTCTTGCGGGAACTGGAACCGAACAATCGAGAAAATTCAATCAAGGAGTTATGATGCTGTTCGGCTTGAGCGCCGCAACTTGCGGCGCCCTGGTTGCGCTCGCCATGTCTGGCACCGCTGCTCGAAGTGAAAACAATTCGGTTCATTCAAGCGCCGTCGTCAATGCCGCTTGTGAGGATGCGATCGTGGGCGCTGCATCCATGTACGATCCGTTCAAGCCCGGTAGGGAGGAGGGCGGCCCGAGCACAGCTTCCGGCGAGCGCTATGATCGTTCGGCCTGGGCGGCCGCCATCAAAACGAGCTTGCGTCAGAAGTTTGGTGGGGTCCAATTCGGCGCGAGGCCGAAATATGCCCTGGTCGAGGCTGTAGGCAAGAAGGTCATCGTCAAGATAAATGACGTGGGGCCACTACGGCCCGGCCGCATCATTGACCTCAACGAGCGGGCGATGCGCTATTTCGATCCAAGCCTGGAGCTCGGGGTTATTCGCGATGTAAAGGTTAGCCCGCTTGCAGGGGATTATTGGAGTCCAGGACCGGTCGGATGAATATCGCACGCACTTGCGCACCTGAGGGCAGCCTGAAGGGCTGGGCCCGGAATCCATCGAGCTGCAGTACAAGTGGTCGAATGGATTCCGGGCGCTCGCTTCGCGAGGCCGGGAATGACGACGGAGAGGTGAGCTGCCATTCGCCCTACGCGCTCCCCACGTTTCGTGCCCAACAGTTACAGCGTCACCACGATCTTGCCGAGGTGCTTGTTGGCTTCCATGTGTTCGAACGCCTTGCCGATGTCGGCGAATTTGTAGACCTGGTCGATCGGCAGCTGCAGCTTGCGCGCCTCGACCGCGGGCCAGATATCCTTGCGTACCTCGTCGAAGATTTCTCTGACCTCCTCGATCGAGCGGGTGCGGAAGGTGACGCCGATATACTGGATGCGGCGCGCCGCATGCAGGTCGAAATTGAAGTCGCCATGGGTGCCGCCGAGTCGGCCGACATTGACGATACGGCCCTTGACCTTGGTCGCCTTGAGGTTCTGGTTCGCGACCGGTCCCGAGACCTGATCGACGATCAGATCGACGCCTTCGCCACCCGTTGCCTGCAACACCTGATCGACCCAGCCGGGATCCTTGGAATCCACCGCGAGATCGGCGCCGAATTCCTTTAGGCGCCCGCGGCGCATCGCATCGGTCGAGGATCCCGCCACGAGCTTGGCGCCCTTGAGCTTCGCGATCTGCATCGCCATCAGCCCGACACCGGAGCTCGCGCCCTGGATCAGCACGGTTTGGCCCGCCCGCAGCGCGCCATTGGTGACGACCGCATTGTGCATGGTGGCGAGCGCGACGGGCAGGGTGGCGGCCTCGTCGAAGTTCATGTTCGAGGGGCTGCGGAACAGCCTGCCGTGATCGGCTAGCGTGTATTCGGCGAACGCCGCGCCGCCGGAGCCCATGATCTTGTCGCCGACCTTGACGCCCCTGGCGTCGGGGCCGAGCTCGGCGACCTCGCCGGCCCATTCCATGCCGAGCACGGTGCCGACGCCGCCGGCGGCACCGTGGGCGTGGCCCTTGGTCATGCCGAGATCGGCGCGGTTCAGCCCGCAGGCATGAACCTTGACCAGCACCTGGGTGCCCTTCGGCACGGGCTTGGCGACGTCGGTGATCTCAGGGCCATTGGCGCCGTAGACATAGGCTTTCATGGGCTTCTTCTCGTTTGTGTTTTTTGATGCGAGATGAACTCGAATAGATCTTCCATCATCCTGAGGTGCGAGCTCTTGCGAGCCTCGAAGATGCGCGGCCCGGCCGGTGGCCGTCGACCCTTCGAGGGCCGCTGAAGGAGCGGCCACCTCAGGGTGACGGATCACACCGCCCCAGGCCTTACTCCGCGGCCTGGCGCTTGCCCACCGATGTCATGCGGTCCAGCCGCTCGCGGATGATCGCTTCCGCCTCGTGGACGATGCGCGACACCAGTTCGGCGCAGGACGGAATGTCGTGGATCAGTCCCTGCACCTGGCCGGCCGACCAGATTCCTTCGTCGGCATCGCCGGTCGCGTAGACCATCTTGCCGCGGGCGCCGGCGACGAGCTCGCGGACGTCCTCGAACTTGGCACCTTCCTTCTCCATCTGCACGACCTTGGTCGAGATCGCATTCCTGGCGACGCGCGAGGTGTTGCGCATGGTGCGGAAGATCAGCTCGGTCTCGCGCTCGTCATTGGCGACGATGCGTTCCTTGACCAGCTGATGGATCGGGCTCTCCTTGGTGCACATGAAGCGCGTGCCCATGTTGATGCCTTCGGCGCCGAGCGCCAGTGCTGCGACGAGGCCGCGGGCATCGCCGAAGCCGCCCGAGGCGATCATCGGGATCTTCACCTTGTCTGCGGCGGCCGGAATCAGGATCAGACCGGGGGTGTCGTCCTCGCCGGGGTGTCCGGCGCATTCAAAGCCGTCGATCGAGATTGCGTCGGCGCCCATCCGCTCGGCGGACAGCGCGTGGCGCACGCTGGTGCATTTGTGCAGCACCTTGACGCCGTGCTTCTTGAACTCGTCGACATGTTCCTGCGGCTTGTTGCCGGCGGTCTCGACGATCTTGATGCCGCTCTCGATGATGGCCTGGCGATACTCGGCGTAAGGCGGCGGCTTGATCGCGGGCAGGATGGTCAGGTTGACGCCGAACGGCTTGTCGGTCAGCTCGCGGCAGCGCGCGATTTCCTTGCGCAGATCGTCCGGCGTCGGCTGCGTCAGCGCGGTGATCATGCCGAGCGCGCCGGCATTGGCGACGGCGGCGACCAGCTCGGCGCGCCCGACCCATTGCATGCCGCCCTGCACGATCGGGTGGTCGACGCCGAACATCTCGGTGAAGCGTGTCTTGATCATTCTGCCCTCGTTTCCGTCAGAATTTTCCGCGACGCGGACGGCCGCGCACGGTGTTGTTTTTGGATGTCGAGGGAAGGATGCAGTCCTGTCCGGCAAATGTCTACCGGCGACCTGCGGCGTGCCCATGCGGAAATGACGGGGCGCGCAGGTCAGGCGAGGGTGGGGCCGAAAGCTTCCGTCAATTGCTCAGGCGCCGTTGAACCAAACACACGGCGCCTGGCGGAGAGCTAGGGCAATCGAGATACTTGTTACGCCGGCACGGCCTGCTTGTTCAACGCGGAGGTTTCCTCGTCGAACGCGGCCGCGATGTCGCGCATGCTGACGACGCCGATCAAGCTGTAATTGTCGATCACGGGCACGTGGCGAATGTGGTGCTTGGTCATGAGATGACGGATGTGCTCGAGCGTGTCGCTCGAGGTGCACGACACCAACTGCTGCACCGAGACCAGCTGCGACACCTTCATGCTGGCGCCGGCCGCGCCGTGCTCGGCAATCGCGCGCACCACGTCGCGCTCGGTGAACATGCCGACGGCGGTGTTGCCCTCGGTGCGAACGACATCCTTGACCACCAGCGCGCTGATATTGCTGGCGCGCATCAATTGCGCGGCGATCGCCACCGTCTCGTTCATGCGAACCGTGGCAACGCGAGGGGTCTTCTTGCGCAGGATATCTCCGACTTGCATGGCAACCTCCTTGGTTATCGTTGGCAGGATTCTGGTATACAAAATGCCAATTGTCAACGTGGCCGTTGGAGAAATCTACCACCCTGAAACTGCCGAAATAGGCAGAGTCGCTGACGTTTCAGACGATTGTGACCTGGTGTGAGCGGGTAGGCCACCACACCCTCCGCGCGCCTCTGGCATCTGGCATCCCTGTTGGGCCAAACGAAAGAGGCGCACCGAAGTGCGCCTCCATCAGCTCGGCAGGAAGTCCCGAAATCAGGCCGTCATTTCAGGCCGACATATCAAGCCGACATATCAAGCCGACATATCAAGCCGTCTTGGCATTCGTTGCGGTCTCGGCTGCGGCGGCTGCAGCCTCGTTGCCGTTGATGAAGGCACGGCGCATCGGCTTGATCACGAACAGCGCCATCAGCGCCGCGGTGGCATTGAGCGCGACCGCGATCACGAACACCGCCTGCCAGCCGTAGCTGGCGGCAACGATGCTGGCGGCCGGCACCAACAGCGCAGCGGTGCCCTTCGCGGTGTAGAGCATGCCGTTGTTGGTGGTCGCGAACTTCGAGCCGAACGTGTCGCCGGAGGTCGCCGGGAACAACGAGTAGATCTCGCCGAACACGCCGAAATAGACCGCGGTTGCCAGCACGAACACCAGCGGGTTGTGGCCCCAGGTCGACAGCGTCAGCAGCATCAGCGCGCCGGTGCCGAACGCGATGAACATGGTGTGCTCGCGGCCGATATTGTCGGAGACCCAGCCGAAGAACGGCCGACCGAAGCCGTCGAAGATGCGGTCGAGCGAGATCGCAAAGGTCAGCGCCGCCATCTGGAAGCCGGCGAGCGAGACCGGCGTGGTGGCGATCTTGTAGTCGTGCGCGATCGGCGCGATCTGCGCCGCCGCCATCAGGCCGCCGGAGGCGACCATCACGAACACCAGATACATCACCCAGAAGATCGGGCTGCGCAGCACCTGCGGCGGCGTGAAGTCGATCTTGGTCTGCGGCAGGTTGAGCTGCTTCTTCTTCGGCGGGATCGTCACCGCGGGCTTCTGGATGAAGAAGGCGAGCAGGAACACGATCAGGCCTTGTCCGATGCCGAAATCGAAGAACGCAGTCTGATAGCCGCTCGAGGCGATCATGTTGGCGATCGGCACCACGGTCAGCGCCGCGCCGGCGCCGAAGCCCGCGGCGGTTGCGCCGGCGGCGAGGCCACGGCGATCGGGAAACCATTTCAGCGCATTGCCGACGCAGGTGCCGTACACCGAGCCGGCGCCGATGCCGCCGATCACAGCCGCGGCGTAGAGCAAAGTGAGTGAATCAGCGTAGGAGTTCAGCACCCAGGATAGCGTGATCATGACGCCGCCGAACATGATGACGATCCGCGGGCCGTATTTGTCGACGAACCACGCTTCGACCGGCACCAGCCAGGTCTCCGTCACCACGAAGATCGTGAAAGCGAACTGGATCGCCGCGCGGCCCCAGTGATGCGCGCCGTCGATCGGATCGACGAACAGCGTCCAGCCGTATTGCAGGTTCGCGATCATCGCCATGCAGACGATGCCCATCACGAGCTGAAGCCAGCGAAAGCCACTGGACGAAGGTTGTGCTTGTGTTACGGCAGCATTGCTGGAAACCATCAAATCCTCCCGAGCGCGCCTGGTCTTTGTTGTGACCCAGTGTCGCAATTCTTGTGGCGTATCGTCGCAAGCGCTTGGTCGGAGGTTGGTATACTATATTCCAGAAAGCAAGCCTATCTTTCTGCTGCGACGCAGCAAAACTGGCATACTTTGGGCTGATCGGGGCTCACGACGGGATGCCGGAAAATGAAAACGCCCGGCGTTGGCCGGGCGTTCGTCAGCAGATGAGCCGCGCGTTGCTTAAGCCATCGCCGCCGATTTCTCGACCACGATTTTCCGCCACGGTTTCAGCACGGCGATCGCGAGCAGCGAGGCAAGGATGTTGGCGCCGGCTGCGATGATGAACACGTTGTCCCAATGGCCCGACGACTGCTGCATGTAGTTGGCGATCGGCACCAGCAGCGCTGCGGTGCCTTTCGCGGTGTAGAGCAGGCCGGCATTCGTGGTCGCGAATTTGGCGCCGAAGGTGTCGGTGCAGGTCGAGGGGAACAGCGAATAGATCTCGCCCCAGGCAAAGAACACGAAGCCCGAGAGCAGCACGAACCACACCGGGTCGTGGCCCCAGAGGTAGAGCATCCAGATGCCGAAGCCTTCCATGCCAAAGGCGATGAACATCGTGTTCTCGCGGCCGATCATGTCGGAGATCCAGCCGAAGAACGGACGCGTCAGACCGTTGAGGACGCGGTCGATGGTCGCCGCGAAGGTCACCGCCGTCATCGTCACCGCCATCAGCGTGACCGGCACGCTGTCGACCTTCCAGTCGACCGCGATCGGCTTCAGGTTCGCCGTCACCATCAGGCCGCCGGCACCGACGATCACGAACATGAAGTACATCAGCCAGAAGATCGGCTGCCGCAGCACTTCGGTCGGCTGATAATTACGCCGGGTCTGGATGATGTTGGCATTCGCCACGACGGCCGGCACCTGTCCAGCCTTCGGCGCGAGCAGGAAGAAGGCGAGCAGCACGATGATGATGCCCTGGCCGAGACCGAAATACAGGAAGGTGGTCTGGAAGCCGGAGTCCTTGATCATCGCCTGGATCGGCGCGACCGTGAGTGCGGAGCCTGCGCCGAAGCCGGCTGCGGTGATGCCCGCCGCAAGCCCGCGCTTGTCGGGAAACCATTTCAGCGCGTTGCCGACGCAGGTGCCATAGACGCCGCCGGCGCCGATGCCGGCGATGATCATGCCGAGATAGTAGCCGTTCAGCGAGGTCGCCTGCGCGTTGATCGCCCACCCGATCGCGCAGAGGATGCCGCCGATCAGCACGACGAGGCGCGGACCGTATTTATCGACGAACCAGCCTTCGACCGGCACCAGCCAGGTCTCGAACAGCACAAACAGCGTGAAGGCCCACTGGATCGATGCGCGATCCCATCCAAACTTCTTCTGGATGTCGGGGACGAAGAACGTCCACCCGTATTGATAGTTTGCGATCATCACCATCGCGGCGACGCCGATCGCAAGTTGCGTCCAGCGATAGGTATCGCTGACACGCGCGGCCGCGGGGGCCGCTGTTGCCTGAACCATGTCCGACATTGATCCTCCCAGTGCGCGCTTTGTCATTCTGCTTGTGGCGCGGCTCAGTCATCTTGGTATTTGATATGCCAAGGTTCAAGCTGTCGCAGAGGTCGCGTGCGCATATGCCGCAGAGCACTGAAGGCGGTCACCGCAGCGAGAGTAATTCAGCGCGCAAAAAAATGGCCCCGAAAATCGGGGCCATTGGTTGAAGGTTCAATGTCAGGTCGCATCTGGCGCCGAACGTCTCGGTGCAGCGCGCGAGGAATCGCAGGCCTCAGAGGCCGAAGCGCGGCAGGTCGCCATTGCGGTTGGAGATCTCCGCGCTCTTCATCAGCAGGCGGTCGATCGTGGCCATCAGGCGGCCGAACAGGGTGGAGGAGGGCGCGAGCGTGAGTGCGGTGGTCTTGGACATTGGTGTCCCCTTTGGCTGCAGGGCCAGCAACGGGCCGGCTCATCATCTGCAGTCAAATTATGTATACCAGATGCCAGAGACAACGAGTTTGTTTGCATAGCAGCATGGACGATGGTGCAATGCAGCAAGATGGGCCGGTTGGCATCCCAGACCGGTGCAAAGAGGCAGGCGGAACCGACAGGGCCTGTGGGTCAGAATTTCCAGCTAAAACTGGCCTTTACCGAGTGATCCTGCACCCGGTCGGCGAGCTGGCCGACATAGGCGATGCCGACGCTGGCCTGGGGCGTGACCCGCAGGTCGAGCCCGCCCTCGACCAGCGCCGCGTTGCGCGCCAGCGGCACGCCGGCCACCGTGGAACTGGTTCCGAGATTCTGGAACGCAAGCGCCGCGGTCGGCGTCACGTCACCGAAGGCGTATTGCCAGGCCACCGAGGCCCGCGGCGTCAGCTGCATGCCGCCCGTCAGGGCGAAGCTCGTGGCGATGCGGGCGCCGAGCGAGGAATAACCGACATCCTGGTTGCTGCCGGCCCCGCGCAGCGCAGCAGCGCCGCTGCCGCCGGTCTCGGCAAAACCATCGGTGTCGAGATGAGCCCAGGCGAGGCCCGCGAACGGCTCGACCGCGACCTTGCCGAGGTTGAAGCCGTAGCCGATCTCGCCGAACGCCTGTGCGGTGGTCGCGTTGTAGCGCGCACGCGCCGCGTCGAAGAAGCCCGGGAAGATGATCGAGCGGCTGGTGTCGAGCGTGCTGAAGCTTGCGCCGGCACCGCCGCGCAGATTGAGCGCACCGTAGCTCGCGCCGACATAGCCGGCGAGGTGCGCGGTTTCGATATCGGCCGAACTCGAGCGGTCACCGATGCGCAGGGACGAGCTGGTGTAGCCGCCGGCGATGCCGGCGATCCAGTTCGGCGCGAAGCGCCGATCGACGCCGCTGAAGAAGCCGGCGAGGTCGCGCGTCATGCCCGCCGCATTGCCGTCGCCGTTCAGCCGGCCCCAGGCGCCTACGCCCTGCGCCCAGAATGTCGTGTCCGGTAGCGGCGCAGGACGGGCGAGCGGCGGCGCCTTGATCGGAAAGCCAGGACGGCTGGTGCTGGCATAGGCGAGCGCGGAGGAGGCCGCCATCGAGTCCATCGCAGCGAGTTGCGGACCACCGGTGCCGAGCGCGGCCATCGGCCCCGCACTGTCGGCGAACGAGGATTGCCGCAGCCGGCCGAGCACAGCGTCGCGCAGGTAGCGCGAGTCATCCAGCATCGCGGTCTGCGCGCTGGCGTGGACTTCGCCGGAGAGCGCATCGAACGCCTGCCGCGCACCGGCGGCGCCCTGGTTCAGCACGGCGATCATCAGCGGATCGCGCTGCTGTCCGCTCGCGTCGAGTGCGCCGGCGACAGCGATCTGGTTCGGCGTGTTCGCGACGCTCGTCAGCGACGTGGTGTTGCGGGCGAGCGTCAGGAAAACGTCGTTGGCGTCATAGCTCAGCGTCGGGGTGAGGAAAATCAGGCTGCTCGTGACGTCGCTGAACGTGCCGTTCACGCCGCCATTCGCGGTGAGGATGGTGTAGACGGTCTGCGGCGCATAGGTGCCGGTCTGCGCCAGCGCCAGCACATTGCCGCCGGCAAGCGTCGCGGTGCCGGTGGCCGCGATCTTGTCGGATTGGCCGGCCGCATTGGCTTCGACCTGGTAGATCGAGCCGGTTGCGAAGGAAACGTTGCCGGCGACATTCAGCGTGCCGATCGAATTGCCCGGCGCGACGATGCCGCCGGTATAGGCCGTGATACCGCCAACAGTGCCGATGCCGCCGAGCGTGCCGCCATTGTAGACGGTCACGGCGCTGGCGAGGCTCGCGCCGGCGTGGCTGTCATCGCCGACCACGAGCTTGCCGGCATCGACGCTGGTCGCGCCCGTATAAGTCGACTGGCCGTTCAGCGTCAGCGTGCCGAGGCCGAGCTTGACGACAGTGCCCGTACCGCTGATCGCACCGGTGAAACCGACAGCGTCCGCGCGATTGAAGGCGAGCGTGCCATTGTTGACGACGTCGCCGGTGATCGCACCGGTGGTGCCGCCGTCACCGAGCTGCAGCAACCCCTGGGTGATCGTGGTGCCGCCGGTGTAGGTGTTGGTGCCGGTCAGGATCGTCGCGCCGGGGCCGCGCTGAACGAACGCACCGCTGCCCGAGATGTTGCCGCTGAGCGTATAGCTGCCGGCGCGGTTCACCGCGAGGATGCCGTTGTTGGTCACGTCGCCGGTGATGGAGCCGGTGGTGCCGCCGTTACCGAGCTGCAGCGTGCCGGCGGCGATGGTGGTGCCGCCGGTGTAGCTGTTGGTGCCCGCAAAGGTCAGGGTGCCGGCGCCGGACTTGGTCAGTGCACCGTTGCCCATAAATCCGTTGCCGACGACGAAATTGTTGCCTGCAGCAGCAATGTCGAAGCCGCCGCCGTTCCAGTTGATGGTCCGCGACGTTCCGGTGAAACTCGTGCCGGTCACCTGCAGGGTGCCGCCGTTGAAGGTGAGCGCGCCGGAGGTGGCGCCGAGATTGGTCTCGGCTGACACCGACAGCGTGCCGGCTGCGAGCATCGTGCCGCCGGTGTAGGTGTTGGCGCCGGAGAGGACGATTGTGCCTGTACCCGTGATCGCCACGCTGCCCGCGCCGGATACCACGCCGGTGACGGAGAGACCTGATGCGGCCGAATTGAACGTGACACTGGAGGTGGAGCCGAGCGCAACGTTGTTGCCGAGCGACAGGCCGTTGTCTTGTGCGGCAATCGTTGCTCCGGCACCGCCGATCAACTGGATGTCGCCAACGATCGTCGAG
Source organism: Bradyrhizobium sp. C9 (assembly GCF_002532045.1). Classification (GTDB taxonomy): domain Bacteria; phylum Pseudomonadota; class Alphaproteobacteria; order Rhizobiales; family Xanthobacteraceae; genus Bradyrhizobium. The sequence continues at coordinate 995,116 of NZ_NWTG01000001.1, forward strand.
CCCCCGAACAGGTTCAGGCTGTTGCCGATTCCACCGAAGCGGATCGCGGCCGTGTGAGTCACGCCATCACTGTTGAGGCCGCCGCTGATCGTGCCGGTATTGTTGATGGTGCTATTTCCATTGGTCATGATGCCGACGCCGGCGGCACCTGTGCCGGTCGCGGCACCGCCCGTGATGGTGCCGGTGTTGCCCAGCGTATTGTTGCTGCTGACCAGATTGACGCCGGCGCCGCTGCCGCCGGCGCCGGCTGCTCCGCCAAGGGAGCCGATCCCGCCGCTGCCGCCGGCGCCTCCAGTAATGCTGCCTGCGTTGCTGATCGACGTTCCATCGCCGAGCACCAGCAAACCGTCGCCGCCACCACCGCCGCCGCCGCCCAATCCGTTGCCGCCGCCGCCGGCGCCGCCTTGTCCTCCCGCAGTCGTCCCCGCATTCGAAATGAAGGCACCAGCTGCGGTGGAGATCACGCCCGCGCCACCGCCGCCGCCACCGCCACCGCCGCCGGCGCCGCTAGAACTTCCGCCAGCACCGCCGTTACCGGCGTTGACTGTCACTCCACTATTGACGGTCAGTGATGTGCCCGAAAAATACACCCCGGTGCCGCCACCACCGCCGCCGGACCCAAAATGAAATCCGTCCGGTCCGGTGTCGCCGGTCACGCCGGTGGTTGGTGTTGTCACGACAGCCGTTCCGGATGGTGCGGAGCCCGGCGCGCCGCCGTTTCCTCCAGCGTTCTCGCCCGCGCCGCCGATTCCTCCGGCGCCGCCGCTTCTGGGGCTGCCGGGCACTTGCACGGTGTCGGGGCCCACCAGGATGGTGCTGTTGCCGCCGACGCCATTGCCGTTGCCGCCGTTGCCGCCACGCCCAAGCCCGCCACCGGGGTTGGGACCACCGGCAGCGCTGCACGCCGTGGTGTCAGCCGTGCAGGCCGCCTGGGCGTGAGCCGGCAACGTCAGGCCGGTCGTGCCGAGAATCAGCGCAAGCGGCGAGACCGTGGCAAGGGTACGAAAATATCTCGCGCGCGACTTCGCATCGAGACGGGCGGCCTGCGCGCCACCGAACTGTCCTACAGCGAATTCCTTCGCCGCGTATTCCCGTGTAGTCACCGCATTTCAGCCCTGGCAGCCTGTAGATGTGGCGGCTTTCATCGGGCCAGCGCTTGCCGAGCCCTGATGATGTCGCGCGACGTGTCGGGAGTCGACACCGTCGACAGATTCCGCAATGGACCACAATCTTGCCACCACCCAAAAGGGTACATCAACGTGCGCGCGTACGATCAGCCGGCGGGCGAGGCTTTGCTGCAACAGACCGGTTCCGCAATCGCCGCGAATTGCGCGCAAAATCGAATCAAAGCTGTCGTTCTTCCCGCTAGCGGGAATAGCATGATGATTGCAGCTGCTCGGCCTCGACGACGAACTCAAAACCGTCGTCAGAACTTCCGGCTGAAGTTGCCCTTCACCGAATGATCCTGCACCCGATCGGCAAGCTGTCCGACATAGGGGATGCCGAAGCTTGCCTGCGCGGTGATACGCAGATCGAGCCCGCCTTCCACCAGTGCCGCATTGCGGGCGAGCGGCACGCCTTTCACCGTGAAGCTTGCGCCGGTGCTCTGGAACGCGAGCGCCGCGGTCGGCGAGACAGGTCGGCGAACGGCGGCGTGGTGTGCGCGATCACGATCGCGGCCCGCCGGCTGCCGCCGCTGTGGAAGCTCGGCCTCGAGGGCTGAGACGCTGGCGACATCGCTGCAAAAAAGAAAGGCCGCCGAATGCGGCGGCCTTGAGTGACTGGGTTTGCTTTTCTTCTTGGCCGATGAAGGGTCGGGGCCAGATCCCTTCACCGCGTCCAGTCTTCGCCCGCGCACAGCGTTCCCATGCAGCCGCGAACGTTCAGCGTGCCCGACGACACCAGCGTCACCGAGCTCTCATAGGTCTTGCCGTCATCGGCGTTGTAGATCCTGCCGGCCCATTTGTTCGGGCCTGCGGGCTGCATGTTGATGAAGAGCGAGATGCCCATCACCGGCCGGGTCCGCTGCGCGGGATCGGCATTCTTGTCGTCGCGCTGCGGCTTGCCGGTGGCCTTGTCGGTCGGCTCCTTCAGCCAGACGACGCGGCCGCACAGCGCGCTGCCGCAGCGCTGGACCTTGATCCTGGCGTCACCGGATTGGGTCAGCCAGACGCCGGCCGGATCGTTGGCCTTGTCGGTGGCTTTGGCGGCATCGGCGGCGCTGCCGAGCAGTGGAATGTAGAACGCTGCCACGATCAGGCGGCGCGCCAGGTGCGCGTGAATCAGCTGTTTCAGGGCCCTTCGGAGGCCGTCATTATCTGGGGGTAACGTCATCATCCACCTTCTTCATGAAAAATTTCATGATAAACATGAAATAAATCACGTTTAAGGTTGAGTCAACAACATTACCGCAGCATGATGCTTTCAGGCCGTATGGCCGGCACGGGCAAAAAATTATTCGGATGGATGTGATGAGGAAATCGGTTCGCGAGCAGCGCCAGCTTTGGTTTCGCCGGCTCGATTGGGCGTTCTGGGCGATCTGGGCCGCCCTCCCGGTGGTGCTGTGGCTGGCCTATTACCGCACCACGACCGCGCCGGTCACGATCGCGGAAAGCCTGAGCGGCGAGCAGGCGAAGTGCGCCAGCATCGTCGCCAACCCGCTCACCATGTCGACCATGGGCCGGCTGCTGTTCTGGTCGCTGTTTGCGCTTGGGGTATCGTTTTACGCCGTGCTGATCGGCATGCTTCATCGGATGGTGAATCGATTCGCGAACGGCCGGATTTTTGTGTCCGAGACACTGCAGGGTATCTGGTGGATGGGGATCTTTCTGGTGGTCTGGCCGTTCGTCGATACGATCACGACCAACGCGGTGATCTATGTCTTGTATCGGATCGGCGACATCAAGTTCCTGCTGCTGAACTACAACCTCGATGTCGGCACCATCGCAGGCGGTGTGTTCCTGATGGCGCTGAAGTTCGTGCTCGAGCACGCCATCCTGCTGCAGTCCGAAAACGATCTGACGATCTGAGGGTGATGTTCGTGCCCATCGTGGTCAACCTCGATGTCATGCTCGCAAAGCGCAAGCGCCGCCTCGGAGACCTCGCGGACGCGATAGGCATCTCGATTCAGAACCTGTCGATCCTGAAGACCGGCAAGGCCAAGGCGATGCGCTTCTCCACGCTGTCGGCGATCTGCCGCGAACTGGACTGCCGGCCCGGGGACATTCTGGAATATGTGCCGGGCGATGAGGGGGACGACGCGAAGAGCGGTGCGGGCGGTTGATCAGGTTCGTGATCGGCTGCGCCTCAGCGATGGTTCGCGCAACATCAGATAGCTCGCAAGGCTTCACAGTGCGATGGGAGTGGAAGAGCTTGGGCGCGAGACGTGCCGCTACCGCGCCGGCGGCTAAATCGACTTGCGCGTGTTCATCCTGTTTCGAGACTTGATGGATTGCGTGCGCGACTTTTTCGACTTGATTGACCATATCCGTGACGAGGGCTGGGCTGATAGGCCACCGTTGCCCCGGAAATGAAGGATCAATATCCGCTTCAAAGATCGAGAACCGCGGTGATCTGCTTTGACAGCGCCGCATGGGCGGTCGTACCGGCCTGAAGCTCCTTCGCCAAGGACAGCGAGAGTTCTTGCGCCAGCAAGGAAAATGATTGCTCATGATCTCATCGAAAGGTGGCGGGATCGGACCGATTCGTAGTCCGGATGCCGCTGCGGCTTGCGTATCGCCGCCGTTAGGTCAATGGTGCTGCCCGATGGCCCGTTCCGAAGTTGTCCGGCGCCTCTCTTCTCACGATCGTGCGGCCATGCTTTGGTCAAAACTGCATTCGCATCCTTGAGATGCCCACTGCAAAGGCTTGCGATGGAAGGGGCAAGATTCGACAAGGCCAGGATTTTCGCTTTTGGCGACGCTCGGAGTGTTGCGACCTACGCGGCGGAAATCCTGGTAGCTGCCGCGATCTACGGTGGCCTGGCCGAATCCGCGCGATTGCTTCCCGCACTCAATCCAGCCGCGACACCGCTATGGCCACCAACCGGGCTCGCGCTTGCGCTGGTCCTGCTGCGCGGCTACCGGATCTGGCCCGCGATCCTGGTGGGAGCCATCTCGCCGTACCTCTTGGCCGACCGACCGCTCCTCGAGATCGGCGCCGCCGGGATCGGCAGCCTCCTTGCCGCATGTGCCGGGACATGGCTGATCGGCCGCTGGTCGAACGGCCGCCAGACGTTTGCCACACCGTCCGGTGTCGGAAAGTTTGCAATCATTTGCTTTGCGCCGACTACGATGATCAGTTCAGCCATCGCCTTGGCCGGCTTCACGCTCGCCAACGAATCGAACTTTTCCGATTCCGTCGTCGCCGGGTTGACCTGGTGGCTTGCGGACGCTGCTGGGGCGCTGGCGATCGCTCCGGTCATCGTGCTCTGGGCGACCATGCCCTTCCGCGTTGCTTCCAGATGGACGCTGCTGCAATCGATCGCAGCCGCTGCGCTCGCCGGTATCATCGGGCTCGCTGCCTACAGCCCGCTGATCGGCAGCGACCTCGTCAGCAGCGGCCTCGACGTGTTGCTGCCGCATCGCAGCCTTCTGGGCTTTCTGGTTCTGCTGCCCTTGATCTGGACCGGTCTGCGCGGCGATCGCTGCACCGTGGCGACGGCCGCGTTGATCTTCATCGGAACTGCCGTGTGGGGGTTCTCGGTGGCGAATGATCCCTTTCCGAAAATCGATCCGAACGGAGCGCTGTTATCCCTGTTCGTGCTTTCGATCATCGCGTCGGCGCCGCCTCTTGCCCTGGCCGCGGCAAGCGCGACGCGCCAGGCCAGGGAAGCCCATTTGCTTTCGGTCCAGGACCAGCTGAACGGTCAGCTTGAACGGAAAGCTTTGGCGCTCGACAGCATCAGACGGCACTTCCAGACCCTTATCGAGGGCGTTGTCGACTACGCGATTTTTGCGCTTGATCGAGAAGGACACGTGACGAGCTGGAATAGCACCGCTCAAAAGATCATCGGCTACAGCTCGGAAGAAATCATAGGCAAGCATTTCGGGATATTCTATCGGCCGGATGAACGCCGCGCCGGTTCGCCGACACACGCGCTGGAGTCGGCAATCGAAAGCGGCAAGTACGACGTAGAGGGGTGGCGTATCAGGAAGAATGGTACGCCGTTTTTCATCACGGGCTCGGTCTCATCGAGCCATGATGACGCAGGAAATCTGATCGGCTTCATCAGTATCCTGCGCGACGCGACGGAGCGCCGCGACGCCGAGGAGAAGTTGGTCCAGGCGCGCGAACAGCTCGCGATGTCCCAGAAGATGGAGGCAATCGGCAAGCTGACCGGCGGCATCGCGCACGACTTCAACAATCTGTTGATGATCATCGGAGGCAGTGCCCAGATATTCCAACGCCTGCTCGATCCAAAACTGCCGAAAGCCATCGAAGCCATACAAACCGCGGCCAAACGCGGCGAGAGCCTCACGCGCCAATTGTTGACATTCTCTCGTCACCAGCACCTCAGCCCGACGGTCGTTGATCTGAATGCGTCCATCAAGAACATGCGGACCATGATCGAGAGCTCGCTGCGTGGGAACATCGTGTACAACGAGAACGTTGGCGACAGTGTTTCGCCGGTCAAGGTCGACCTCGCCGAACTTGAACTTGCGATCGTCAACATCGCCGTCAACGCGCGAGATGCGATGCCAAGCGGCGGCACATTCACGTTGTCCGTCCACGCGGTCACCGCTAATCAGGACACCGGCGGCGATCGCCGTGGCAAGGCCTTCTTTGCGATCACACTTGGCGATACCGGCACCGGCATTCCGCCACATCTTCTGTCCAAGATGTTCGATCCGTTCTTCACGACCAAGGAGGTCGGCAAGGGGACCGGGCTCGGTTTGTCCCAGGTTTATGGTTTTGCGCACCAGGCGGGCGGAACGGTGACGGCAGACAGCAAGGTTGGACAGGGAACAACGATCACGATCTATCTGCCGTCCTGTGCGGACGAGCAGATCGCCAGCAAGGAGCTCGCCGCTGCCCGGGCAAGGCCAAGGCAGCCGCCGCGGCAGACGGTTCTCGTTGTCGACGACAGCCCGGAAGTAGCGGATGTGACATCATCGCTGTTCGAGCATCTTGGTTATGAAACCATCTACCGGGACTCGGCCGAAGCGGCGTTGAAGCTGCTCGATAGCGGTACGAGGATCGATCTCGTCTTCAGCGATATCGTCATGCCTGGGACCATCGATGGCGTCGGGCTCGCGAGAGAAGTTCGGTCGCGGTATCCCGGTTTGCCGATAGCCCTCACAACCGGATACAGCGATGCCGCAAAGGCAGCCCCGCCAAGCCTGAAAATACTCCGCAAGCCGTTCGATACCGAGGCGCTCAGAGACTTTATCCAGGACCTTGCGCCGCCGAGATCGACCCGCGCATCCGGCCTGCCGTTGGCGTCAGGCACTGGCGACGTGGCGCGCAGAAGTTGACCGCTCGCACCATCGATGAGGGCCCTGATCTCCGCAATTGATTGCGGAGCGCAGACGGCCGGCTCAAACAAAAATGGCCGCGGTTGCCCGCGGCCATTCGTGTCTTGATCGAGCGCAGCCGTTACTCGGCCGCCTGCTTGCGCGGCGGGTCGAGCGCGCCGGAGTCGTGGATCTCGGCGACCTGGTGATCGCTGAAGCCGAGCACCTCGCGCAGGATCTCGTCGGTGTGCTCGCCGAGCAGCGGCGAGCGGGCGACTTCGCTCGGCGAATCCGACAGCTTGATCGGGTTGCCGACCGAGACGTACTTGCCGCGGGTCGGGTGATCGACCTCGACCACGGTACCGGTCGCGCGCAGCGACTGGTCTTCGGCGATCTCCTTCATCGACAGGATCGGGCCGCAGGGGATGTCGTCCTTGTTGAGGATTTCCATCGCTTCGAACTTGGTCTTCGTCATCGTCCACTGCTCGATGCGGGCGAAGATCTCGTTGAGGCGCGGCAGGCGGGCCGGCGGCTTGGCGTAGTTCGGATCGGTCTTCCAGGTCGGCTCGCCGATCACGTCGCAGATCTTCTCCCAGACCGGGGCCTGGGTGATGAAGTAGATGTAGGCGTTCGGGTCGGTCTCCCAGCCCTTGCACTTCAGGATGCGGCCGGGCTGGCCGCCGCCGGAATCGTTGCCGGCGCGCGGCACGGCATCGCCGAACGGGATGCCTTCGCCGAACTGGCTGTATTCCTTCAGCGGGCCGTGGGCGAGGCGCTGCTGGTCGCGCAGCTTGACGCGGGCGAGGTTGAGCACGCCGTCCTGCATCGCCGCGGTGACGCGCTGGCCCTTGCCCGAGTGGGTGCGCTGGTAGAGCGCGGTGACGATGCCGAGCGCGAGGTGCAAGCCGGTGCCGCTGTCGCCGATCTGCGCGCCGGTGACCAGCGGCAGGCCGTCGCGGAAGCCGGTGGTTGAGGCAGCGCCGCCGGTGCACTGCGCGACGTTCTCGTAGACCTTGCAATCCTCATACGGGCCGGGGCCGAAACCCTTGATCGAGGCAACGATCATCTTCGGGTTGATGCTGTGGATCTTCTCCCAGGGGAAACCCATGCGATCGAGCACGCCGGGGCCGAAATTCTCGACCAGCACGTCGCACTGCTTGATCAGCGCGGTCAACACTTCCTTGCCCTTCGGGTTCTTGGTGTCCAGCGTGATCGAGCGCTTGTTGTGGTTCAGCATGGTGAAATACAGGCTGTCCACGTTCGGGATGTCCTGCAACTGGCCACGGGTGATGTCGCCGACGCCGGGACGCTCGACCTTGATCACGTCGGCGCCGAACCAGGCCAGCAATTGCGTGCAGGTCGGACCCGACTGGACGTGGGTGAAATCGAGAATGCGAACGCCCTTGAGCGCCTTGGTCATATCGTATGCTCCGTACTCTGGTCTGCCCCTGCACCCGCAGGGAAAATGGGTTGAAGGGGATTGCTTACTTTTTCTTCAGAACGCTCTGCGGATTGAGGTTGCCGATGCGGCCGCTCTCCGAGCCCGCCGCCGGATCGATCACCGCGTTGATCAGGGTCGGCTTGCCGCTGTCCAGCGCCGCATTGACCGCACGCTTCAGCTCGTCGGGCGAGGTGGCGTTGACGCCGACGCCGCCGAAGGCTTCCATCATCTTGTCGTAGCGCGAGCCCTTGACGAACACGGTGGTCGCCGGATCGTCGCCGGCGCTGTTGACGTCGGTGCCGCGATAGATGCCGTCATTGTTGAAGATCACGACGCAGATCGGCAGCTTGTAGCGGCAGATGGTCTCGACCTCCATGCCGGAGAAGCCGAACGCGCTGTCGCCTTCGACCGCGAGCACGGGCAGGCCGGTCTCGATCGCAGCCGCGATCGAATAGCCCATGCCGATGCCCATCACGCCCCAGGTGCCGACGTCGAGCCGCTTGCGCGGCTTGTGCATGTCGACGACGCCGCGGGCGAGGTCGAGCGTGTTGGCGCCTTCGTTGACGAAGATGGTGTCGGGACGTTCCGCGATGATCGTGCGCAGCGCGCCGAGCGCACCGTGATAGTCCATCGGCGAGGCGTTGCTCATCAGCTTCGGCGCCATCTTGGCGACGTTGTCGTCACGCTTCTTCGCCACCGTGGCGAGCCAGTCGCTCGGTGCGGCCGACCAGTTGGCGCCCATGGCGTCGAGGAACGCGGACACGCAGGAGCCGATATCGCCGACCACGGGGGCGACGATCTCGACGTTGGAATCCATTTCCTTCGGCTCGATGTCGACCTGGATGAACTTCTTCGGGGCCTCGCCCCAGGTCTTGCCCTTGCCGTGCGACAGCAGCCAGTTGAGGCGGGCGCCGATCAGCATCACGACGTCGGCTTCCTTCAGCACGGTCGAGCGCGCGGCACCCGCGCATTGCGGATGCAGATCGGGCAGCAGGCCCTTGGCCATGCTCATCGGCAGGAACGGCACGCCGCTCTTCTCGACGAAATTCTTGATCGCCTCGTCGGCCTGCGCATAGGCCGCGCCCTTGCCGAGGATGATCAGCGGACGCTTTGCGCTCTTCAGCACGTCGAGCGCGCGCTTGACGGATGACGGGGCAGGGAGCTGCGCTGGCGCTGCGTCGATCACCTTGACCAGCGACTTCTCGCCGGCCGCCGCGTCCATGACTTGGCCGAACAGCTTTGCCGGCAGATCGAGATAGACGCCGCCGGGACGGCCCGACACCGCGGCGCGGATCGCGCGCGCAAGGCCGATGCCGATGTCTTGGGCATGCAGCACGCGGAACGCCGCCTTGCACAGCGGCTTGGCGATCGCGAGCTGGTCCATCTCCTCATAGTCGCCCTGCTGCAGGTCGACGATCTCGCGCTCGGACGAGCCCGAGATCAGGATCATCGGGAAGCAGTTGGTGGTGGCGTGGGCAAGGGCCGTGAGGCCGTTGAGGAAGCCGGGCGCCGACACCGTGAGGCAGACGCCGGGACGCTTGGTCAGGAAGCCGGCGATCGAGGCCGCATAGCCGGCATTCTGCTCGTGGCGGAACGAGAGCACGCGAATGCCCGCCGCCTGGGCCATGCGGCCCAGGTCCGTGATCGGGATACCCGGCACACCATAGACGGTGTCGATGCCGTTGAGCTTGAGCGCATCGATGACGAGATGAAAGCCATCGGTCAATTCTTGCTCGGTGCCCGGTGCCTCGGACTTCGTAGCGGTATTCAGCATCGGCATCGTCTCCCTGATCGTTCTTGGTTCGGACGATCTGATTGTCGTCTGAAGCGGGTGTGGACTCTCAAACTTACGTGAACGGTTCTCTACGTGAATAATTCTTGGCCATGCGCCTCGACATAGGCGGCAAGGCCAAGCGTGTGATCGCGGGCGCGCTTTTCGGCGAGCTCGGTGTCGCGCGCTTCCAGTGCCTCGATGATCCCGAGATGCTCCGGCAGCGAGGTCGCGGTGCGGTCCTTGCGGCCGATCGTGAGCTGGCGATAGCCGCGCACATGCAGCAGCAGGTCATTGGTGAGGTCGACCAGAACCGGCGATTCCGACAGCGAGATCAGTGCCTGGTGGAACGCGATGTTGGCCTTGGAGTATTCCTCGACGTGATCCTGCGGCAGGCGGTCGTCGCTGAAGTCCTTGAAGAAGTCGCGCAGCGCCGTGATGTCCTTCTTGCGCGCGGTGGTCGTGATCAGGCGCGCCGCCATGCTTTCCAGCGCAGCCCAGGCGCGGATCATGTCGACGATCTCCGCCTTGGTGCGGCGGACCACGACGATGCCGCGGCGCGGCACGGTCTTCACGAATCCGTCCTGCTCGAGCATCGCGATCGCTTCGCGGATCGGCGTGCGGCTGACGCCGAGGCGCTCGGACAGTGCGCGCTCGTCGAGCATCACGGGCTCCGGCGTCGCGTAGATGTCCATCTTCAGGATCGCTTCCTTCAAGGCCTCATAGGCCTTGTTCTTGAAGCTCGTCTCCGGGGCGATCCGGACGATGGCGATATCTGTGTCAGCCATGGTGGGCGACGCCTTGGTCTGTTTCGGTTCTGGCACGACTCGTCTCCTCCTCTTGGAGACGTCTTCTTAGCAGAAGAAATTACCTTAGATTTTTGGCATGCCAAATACCAGAATGTCAAGCTGCCCATATTTTTCGGTATTTTTGGACATCGACCGACCTTGACAATTACGTTTTTGGCATACCAAATGCCACGAAATCTGTCCCAGGAGGAAGCCAATGTCAAATTCGAAGGATGCGGTCCGCAAAATTCTCGATGCGGTCAGGGCCGATAAGCGCACGAGCCTCACCGCGCCCGAAGGCAAGGTGGTCTGCGACGCTTACGGCATTCCGGTGCCGAAGGAAGGCGTCGCCAAGTCTGCCGCCGAGGCTGCGCGGATCGCCTCCGACATGGGCTTCCCTGTCGTGATGAAGATCGTCTCGCCCGACATCCTGCATAAGACCGAGGCCGGCGGCGTGGTGGTCGGCGTCAAGAGCGCCGCGGACGCCGAGAAGAGCTACGAGACGATTCTGGCCAACGCCAAGAAATACAAGGCCGATGCCAAGATCGAGGGCATTCAGGTCCAGCAGATGCTGGGCGGCGGCACCGAGGTGATCGTCGGCTCGATCACCGACGGTTCGTTCGGCAAGCTGGTCGCCTTCGGCCTCGGCGGCGTGCTGGTCGAAATCCTCAAGGACATCACCTTCCGCCTCGCGCCCGCGACCAAGGACGATGCGCTGTCGATGCTCGACGGCATCCAGGCGCATGAGATGCTGAAGGGCGTGCGCGGCGGCGAGCCGGTCAACCGCGAGGCGCTCGCCGACGTCATCGTCAAGGTGTCGCAGCTGGTCAGCGATTTCCCCGAGATCGTCGAGCTCGACCTCAATCCGGTGTTCGCCACCAGCAAGAACGCGATCGCCGCCGACGTGCGCATCGTCGTCGACTTCGACTACAAGCCGCGTCCGGCGCCGCGCCCGACCGAGGAGATCGTCGCGGCGATGAGCCGCATCATGCAGCCGAAGGGCGTCGCCGTGATCGGCGCCTCCGCCGAAGACGGCAAGATCGGCAACTCCGTGATGAAGAATCTCATCAACGGCGGCTACAAGGGCGAGATCTATCCGATCCACCCGAAGGCCGCGGAGATTCTCGGCTACAAGGCCTACAAGAGCGTCAAGGACGTGCCCGGCGTGATCGACACGGCGGTGTTCGCGATCCCCGCGAAATTCGTCGCCGGCGCGCTCGTCGAGTGCGGCGAGAAGAAAATCCCCGGCGCGGTGCTGATTCCCTCGGGCTTTGCCGAAGCTGGCGCGCCCGAATTGCAGGCCGAGATCGTCGAGGTCGGCAAGAAGTACAACATCCGCCTGATGGGGCCGAACATCTACGGCTTCTACTATACGCCGGCCAATCTCTGCGCCACGTTCTGCACCGCCTATGACGTCAAGGGGCACGCCGCGCTGTCGTCGCAGTCGGGCGGCATCGGCATGGCGATCATCGGCTTCTCGCGCTCGGCCAAGATGGGCGTGTCGGCGATCGTCGGCCTCGGCAACAAGTCCGACATCGACGAGGACGATCTGCTCGCCTTCTTCGAGCAGGACCCCAACACCAATCTCATCGCGCAACACTGCGAAGACCTGAAGGACGGTCGCGCCTTCGCGGAGGCCGCCAAGCGCGTCTCCAAGAAGAAGCCGGTGGTCGTGCTGAAAGCCGGCCGCACCTCGGCAGGTGCGAAGGCGGCGTCGTCGCACACCGGCGCGCTCGCCGGCAACGACAAGATCTACGAGGACGTGTTCAAGCAGTCCGGCGTGATCCGCGCACGCTCGCTCCGGCAGCTGCTCGAATTCGCCCGCGGCGTGCCGGTGCTGCCGACGCCGAAGGGCGAGAACGTCCTGATCATCACCGGCGCGGGCGGTTCCGGCGTGCTGCTCTCCGACTCCGTCGTCGACAACGGCCTGTCGCTGATGCAGATGCCGCCGGACCTCGATGCGGCATTCCGCAAGTTCATCCCGCCGTTCGGCGCGGCTGGAAATCCTGTGGATATCACCGGCGGCGAGCCGCCGATCACCTATGTCAACACCGTGAAGCTCGGTCTGTCGGATGAGCGCATCCACGCGCTGATCCTCGGCTACTGGCACACCATCGTGACGCCGCCGATGGTGTTCGCGCGCAACATGGTCGAGGTGAAGAAGGAGATGGAGGCCAAGGGCTTCGTGAAGCCGATCGTCGCCTCGCTCGCCGGCGACGTCGAGGTCGAGGAAGCCGCCGAATATCTCTACCAGAACGGCATTCCGGCCTACGCCTATTCGACCGAGCTGCCGGTCGAGGTGCTGGGCGCCAAGTACAAGTGGGCCCGCGGCGCGGGACTGCTCTGATCATCTGAACTGTCGAACAGCAGAGGCCGCCTCGGACATCGTCCGGGGCGGCTTTTTTATTGGGCCGTCGTCTGAGCCTTGCCGCCGAGGGGCGGGAAGGGGCGCAAGGTGGCTTGCCTTTGACGACTGATGTGCTACTGATATGTCAGATAAGAATGATGGAGGACGCCGCGATGGAGTTGGCTGCAACAGGGATGACCGACCGCCAGCGCAAATATCGCGCGACCTACCGCGAGCGCGTGGTGGGCTGGTACAATGGCTGGCTGCATGTCGTGCTGATCTACACGATCGGGTTCACGGCGCTGTACGTCTATCTGGCCAATGTGCACGACGTGAAATGGTGGGAATACCTCACCATTCCGGCGGTGTTCCTGATTGCTAACTTCTTCGAATGGGCGGTGCATCGCTTCGTCATGCACAGGCCCTCGAACGTGCCGCTGCTGCGCGCGATCTACAGCCGCCACACCCTGATGCACCATCAGTTCTTCACCGAGGAGGAAATGCGGTTCGCCGATCATCACGACTGGCGCGTCACCTTCTTCCCGCCCTATGCGCTCGTGGTATTCACCCTGATGTCGATCCCGCCGGCGATCGTCGCAGGTCTCGTGATCTCGGCCAATACCGGCTGGCTGCTGATCACCACCACCACGTCGATGTACCTGATCTACGAATTCATGCATTTCTGCTGCCACGTCGAGGAAAATGCCTTCGTGCGCAACATGCCATTCGTCAACACCATCCGCCGGCATCATACCGCCCATCACAACCAGTCGATCATGATGGAGCGGAACATGAACCTGACCTTCCCGGTGATGGATTATGTGTTCGGCACTTCCGATCTCAATCGCGGCCTGCTTGGCCACGTCTTCAACGGCTACAGCACCCGCTACGTGAAGACCGACATGCGGCGCACCGCGCGGACGCCGCGGGTCGTGGTGAAGGAGCAATCGGTGCCCCATGCCGCAGCTTGAACCCAATCTCGCCGGCCTTGCCTGGTTCGGCCCGCTCTGGAGCGTGTGCTGCATCGGCTTCCTGCAGCTGGCCGGGATGTATCCGCTGCGCGGACGCACCGTCCTTCCGGTGACCATGGCGACCGCGTTGTGGGCGATATTGCTCGCCGGCACGCTGGCATTTGCTTTGGTCGAACTGCGCTGGACCACAATCGTCGTCGTAGGCGGCGTGCTGTTCCTGTTCCTGCCCGCCCTGTTTCAGGCGCTGCCGCTATGGTGGCGTGACGGACGCGCGGGACTGCGGCTGTCCTGCTGCGCCATGATCGCGGCACTTGCGTTGCTCGCCGGCGTGGCGGCACCGTCGTTCCACATGTGGACCTGAGGAGAGGTCTCGATGCCAAGCCACATCAAGCTCATGCTGTCGCTGGCGTGCCTTGCCACGGCGGCCTGCGGATACGTCTTCATGGTCCATCTGGGACAGCAGGGACCGAGCTACGCGGTCGCCTTCCTTGGCGTATTCGCCACGGTCGCGATGTGGATCTTCCCCGAGGTCGTCAAGAAGGACCTCAAGATGCGTCCGCCGGGATCCTGACATGATGCTGCAGCACAGGGAGACGCCGATGGCGCGCTATGCCGGGGACCGTACCATCGACGGCATTGCCGTGCTGGTCGACGGCGAGCCGCTGTCACCGCACTACGACCAGCTTCGGCTCACCGAACACGGCTTCGAATGGAGCTACGAGGGGCCCGAGCCGGCACAGCTGGCCTTCGCGCTGCTCTATGACCATCTGCACGACGCGGCTGCGGCGAAGGCGCTGCATGAGAGCTTCATGCAGCGCGTCGTCGCCAATTTCGGTAATGAATGGGAGCTCTCCTCGGCCGATCTCGACGAGGCGGTCGCGGCGCTGCGGTCCGGACGCACGGTGTAACCCTACGCTGATTTCCGGGCGAAAGAATATGAGATGACCCTGACCTGTCGCGCGGCGGTGCTGCATCAAAGCGGAACGCCGCTCTCCATCGAGCGCGTTTCGCTTGTACCGCCCACGCCGACCGATGTCGTGGTGAAGGTGCGTGCCGCGGGGCTCTGTCACACCGATCTGGAGGTGATCGACGGATCGCTGCGCTATCCCTTGCCGATGATCCTCGGGCACGAGGCCGCCGGCATGGTCGAGGAGGTCGGCAGCGCGGTCCACGGCGTGCGTGTTGGCGATCACGTCATCCTGTCCTGGAATCCGCATTGCGGGCACTGCTTTCACTGCGACCGCGCGCAGCCGATCCTGTGCGAGACCTATCTCGCCAGGGGCGCGGAAGGCGTGCATTTCGACGGCGCGTCGAAGGCGCAGCTTGCGGGCGGCGGCAGCCTGGCGCATCTGATGTTCCTCGGCGCCTTCTCGGAATATGTCGTGCTGCCGGCGCAGCAGGCGATCGTCGTGCCCAAGGACATCCCGTTCGATCGTGCCTGCCTGATCGGCTGCGGCGTCATGACCGGCGTTGGCGCCGCGCTCAACGTCGCCGATATCGGCTACGGCGATACCGTGATGGTCGCCGGCTGCGGCGCGGTCGGGCTGGCAGCGGTGCAGGGCGCCCGGCTCGCCGGCGCCGGTGCCGTTATCGCGGTCGACCTCGATGATGCAAAGCTTGCGCTGGCGCGGCAGCTCGGCGCCACGCACGCCGTCAACGCAGCGCGCGAGGATCCGGTGCAGTTCGCCAAGGAGGCGACGCACGGGCGAGGGGCCGACGTCATTCTCGAGGCGGCGGGACATCCACAGGCGTTCCGGCAGACCGCGGAGGCGGTGCGGCCGGGCGGTCAGGTGATCTGGCTCGGCAAGATCGACGTCACGCAAGACGTGAGTTTCCGCTGGGGGGCGTTGATGGGCGAGAAGCGGTTTCGCCGCTCGAGCTACGGCGGCGCGCGGCCGCGGCGCGACTTCCCCTGGCTGGCGCAGGCCTATCTCGACGGCCGGCTCAAGCTCGACGAACTGATCACCGGCCGCTGCAACCTCGACGGCATCAATGATGGTTTTGAGGCGCTGCGGCGCGGCCGCTCGATCCGCACGGTCGTGGAACTCTGAAAGCTCTCACAGCGTCGAGCGTGCAAAACTCTCGATGTAGTCGATCAGGCTGTCGGAGGCCGCGCCGGCGGCATCGACGCGGCGCTCCGCGACGGCTTCGGCGACGTCGGCATGCAGCCGCGCCGCAAGCGGCAGGTCGGCCGCTTCCTTGTAGTGCTGATACCAGAAGCGGCGCGACAGGCCGTGCATCAGGCCCATGGCGCGGGAGGCGAACTCGTTGCGTGACGCCGCCGAGATCAGCGTGTTGAACTGGTGATCCAGCCGCATGAACAGCAGATCGTCGGATTTTTCCGACGCGCGGCGCATGCCGGCGGCGATCTCGGAGAATTGCTTGCGCTGCTCGGCGGTGGCGCGCTCGGCGGCGCCGCGCGCCATCAGCCGTTCCAGCTCGCGCCGCACCTCGAGCAGGCGGAGCTGGGCGCGCAGGTCGATCTCGGACACCAGCACGCCGCGGCGGGCCAGGATGTTGACGAGGCCGTCACGCGACAGCCGCTGCAACGCCTCGCGGATCGGGGTGCGGCCGATGTCGAGCCGCTTGGCGAGCACGAGCTCGGAGAGCGCGGTACCGGGCGGCAGTTGCAGCGTCACGATCAGCTCTTCCAGCTCGGCATAGGCGCGATCGGTGAGGGTGACATCGCCTTGCGGGACAAGCGCCTGCGCGGCAGCGCGCGCCTTGCCGGCAGCAGCGGACGATTGCCGCACCGGCCGGCGGCTTCCTGCTGCGCGGGCGCGCACCGTGCTGGATCGTTTGCTCGAATCTGCCATCGGAATCTTGGGCGCTGCTGAACAGCAGATATCTCACACGCCCCGCCGGCACTGACAAGGCCGCTCGGCCGGCGCTACACCGAATCCAGTCGCATGCAGCAGCAGCGGCGCGTCATCAGTGCGAAATGCTCTCCAGCGTCCGGCCGCGGGTTTCCTCGCCGAGCAACAGCACCGCCAGCGCCGCGACCACGAATGCGCCGGCGCCCAGTGCGAACACGC
This sequence comes from Bradyrhizobium sp. C9, assembly GCF_002532045.1. Lineage (GTDB taxonomy): Bacteria > Pseudomonadota > Alphaproteobacteria > Rhizobiales > Xanthobacteraceae > Bradyrhizobium. The sequence continues at coordinate 1,011,924 of NZ_NWTG01000001.1, forward strand.
CGCTCTGTCCCGCCGCGGGCAGGATCACGCCGATCACATAGGGGCCGATCAGCGAACCTATCCGGCCGACCGCGGAGGCAAAACCGGTTCCGGTGGCACGGACATGGGTCGGGTACAGTTCAGGCGTATAGGCGTAGAGCGCCGACCACATGCCGAACAGGAAGAACTGCATGCAGAGGCCGGCAATGATGAGCTGGGTCTGGTCCGCCGCCGAGCCGTAGAAGTGGCAGGCGATCGCACCGCAGAGCAGGTTCATCACCAGCGTCGCCTTGCGGCCCCAGGACTCGACGAGCCAGGCGGAGACCAGGAAGCCGGGGATGCCCGCGAGCGAGATCAGGATGGTGTAGAACACCGATTTGGTGATCGGGAATCCCTTGGCCTGCAGCAGCGCGCCGAGCCACGTGGTCAGCCCGTAGAAGCCGAGCAGCGCGAAGAACCACAAGGTCCACAACATCGTGGTTCGCCTGGCGTAGATGCCCGAAAACAGCGTCCTCAGGCCGGTTACTTCGGAGGTGGGTGCAGTCGCCTGGCGCACCACCGGCGGCAGCTCCTTGCTGCCGAGACGGTCGCGAACCCTGCTCTCGATGTCGCGCACCGTCGCTTCGGCGCGCTCGGAATAGCCGTGGGACGCGAGCCAGCGCGGCGATTCCGGAACGTAGCGCCGTACCACGAGCACGAAGACGGCCGGGATCGCCTGCAGGATGAAGACCCAGCGCCAGTCGGCGACCTGCAGCACGAAGTAGGTCAACAGGCCGGATGCGATGAAGCCGAGCGGCCAAAACCCTTCGAGGAATGCGATGTAGCGGCCGCGGTTGCGGGCCGGCATGATCTCCGAGACCATTGACTGCGCGACCGGAAACTCCATGCCCATGCCGAAGCCGAGCAGCAGGCGGGATGCGCCGAGTGCGGTCGCCGTCGTCGAGAGGCCGCAGCACAGGCTGCCCAAGCCCCAGAAGATCATGCTGACCTGGAAGACGCGGGCGCGGCCGAAGCGGTCGGCCAGCAGGCCGGCGGACGCGGCGCCGGCGAACATGCCGAGAAAGCTCATGCTGGACAGCAGCCCGGTTTCCGCCGTCGACAGGCCGAAGGTCTGGCGGATCGAGCCGAGCACGAAGGTCAGCGCGGCCAGGTCCATGCTGTCGAAGAACCATGCGGTTGCGATGATGCCGAAGATCCAGCGCTGATAGGAGGTCAGCGGCAGCCGTTCGAGGCGTGCCGCGATGTCGGCGACCTGCTGCGCCCGCGCGGTGCGCGCGACCGCGGCCGGAGCCCGGCTTCCGGCCGATGCGGTGACGTCGGAAACGGTCATGCTGTCCTCCCCGGGTGGACGTTGCCGGGCTCTTGTCGGCCCGCTGCATAAAATGTCACACGGATAGCAGTGATATGTCAATTGGCGATCACGCGCGAATTGGCGGCGCGAACCGGCCCGTGGCCCCAGACGAAGGCGAGGACAGATCGGCGCATGGGGCGAGCCTCCAGTGACCTGACCGGCGTTCAATGCCGCTTCGGACATCTTCCGAAGCGGCATCAAAGCCCGGTTAACGGCATTCGAGAAATCGGGGGCTGTCCGATAATCCGGCCTTAATGGGGAGCCGACTAAAGGTCTCGTGGTTGCAATGCGCCGGACGCCTTGGGGGTATCCGGTGTTGGGTCCGGAGGAGGCGTTTTCCCATCATGTCAGTTCAGGTCGATCTGGATTTTGCGAGCGACGATCGCGCACGGGCGCAGATCGGCGCGGCGGTGAGCTACCTGCTCAGGGACGCGACCGGCGCCGCGCGCGAGCATGCGGTCGAGATGATTGTCGAGATGGTGCGCGATGTCGCAAGCCGGCCGGCCGGTTTTGAAACGGCGTCCCTTCAGCCGCTCATGAGCGGCGTCACCTATCGGGATTTTGTCATCGATGCCTACCGGCGCGATGTCGATCGCTGGCGCGCGACGATCCGCCGTTCGAACGGCAAGAAGATCCGGATCGCGTCTCCGCCGTCGGTGCGCGACGAGGCGACGACGACGGCGGATGCGATCACCGCCGAGAAGGCCATCGAGTTCGCCAGGCGGGCGATCGATATGGGCGAGGTGCTCTGACCACACCGCCCGAGGGTGCATTCGCCGTGAATGTCCCGGCGATGCGACCGACCCTATGCTTGGGACGCACGATGTGCTCCGATGCGGCGGCTGCGCCGGTTCCGGAACTGTCCGCGCATCTTGATCCATCGTATCCCAGCAGAGAGACGCCATGCCTTCCGAACTCCGCTCGCCCCGTCTTGCCGTCCTGATCGATGCCGACAATGCATCTGCCAAGATCGCAGATGGACTGTTCGAGGAGATTGCCAAGATCGGCGAGGCCAGCGTGCGCCGCATCTATGGCGACTTCTCCAATCCGAGGTCGAAGGGCTGGGCCGACATCCTGTCCAAGCACGCCATCATCCCGCAGCAGCAATTCGCCTATACGACCGGCAAGAATGCATCCGACATCACCCTGGTGATCGATGCGATGGATCTGCTGCACAGCGGCCGGTTCGATGGCTTCTGCCTGGTGTCGTCGGACAGCGATTTCACCCGGCTTGCCGCCCGCATCCGCGAGCACGGCATCGACGTGTTCGGGTTCGGCGAGCAGAAGACGCCGGAGAGTTTTCGGCAGGCCTGCCGCAGATTCGTCTATACCGAGAATTTGCGCGGCGGCGCCACGAGCAACCAGGATACGGCGGTGCGCGCCCAGCCATTGCAGCCGCCGGACGCTGCCACGCCCATCCTCAAGAAGGTGATCGGCCAGATGGCCAGCGAGGACGGCTGGGTGACGCTCGGCGAGGTTGGACGGCAGCTGGCCAATCTGGCGTCGGATTTCGATCAAAGGACTTACGGCTTCCGCACCCTGAGCGAACTGGTGCGCAGGACTAATGCCTTCGAGATCGAGCAGCCCAAGGGCGGGACGACGCGAATCCGCATCAAGCCTTCAGCTGACACCCCTGCGAAAGCATCCCCAAGACGGCGAACGCCAAGACGGCGAGCCGATCAAAAGCCGCCGGAATGAACGGCGCGCAGCGCGCTTCTGCTCTGAACCCTCTCTGAATCTGAACCAACGATGAATGCTGCTTCGGACAATATCCGGCGCAGCATTTTCGTATGTGCTGGAACCGAAGCGAGTTGCTGCGGAACTGGGATTTGCGCGCAACTTGCCGCGTTGGAACTGGAACGTCTCATTCCCTGCGATGTTGAAGGGGCGTCTCATAGCTCGGAGGAGGAGAATGATGAACAAGCGATTTGCTGTGTCCCTTGTTGCTGCTGCGTCGCTGCTCGCGTCCGGCTCGGCGTTTGCACAGTCCACGACTGCGGCGGGCGCTGCAAACGGTGCGCGGACCGGCGGCGAGATCGCAGGCCCGGTTGGCGAGATCGTCGGCGGCACGGTTGGTGCTGCGGTCGGCGCCGGCCTCGAGATTCCGAATGCGGTGATCACGTCGATCCCGCGCGACGAGCCGTCGGTCGTGGTGCGCGAACGCGTTGTGGTCGGCGAGCCGCTGCCCGACACCGTCGTGCTGCACCCGGTGCCGCGCTACACCGAATATCGCTACGCTGTTGTCAATAATCGCCGCGTGATCGTGGAGTCGCGCACCCGTCGGATCGTCAAGATCATCGACTGATCGCGCCGATATTTCCGATTGCGAAGATCCTCGTGGGCTTGTCGCCCGCGGGGATTTTCGCATGGCACAGGCCCGCGTTTTTCATGAGGCGCCTGGTTGGCCTGACGGCCCGATCCCCTAGACTGGTCGGCAATCAGCGGACGCAGCCAGCGGCCGCCCATATCAAGAACAGGGGATGGAAACATGGGTCGGAAGATCGCGATCGTCGGCGCGGGTGCGGTCGGCGGCTATGCCGGTGCGCATATGGTGCAGGCAGGTGAGGACGTCTCTTTCATCGATCCCTGGCCCGAGCATGTCGAACACATGCGCAAGCACGGACTGCGCGTGACGCATGCGATGGACGTTGCGGAGTTCTCGGTGCCAGTGCGCGCGCTCCACGTTACCGACGCGCAGCAGCTGGCGAAGGAGAAGCCGATCGATGTCGCCTTCGTCTGCATGAAGTCCTACGACACCGCCTGGGCAACCATGCTGATCCGGCAGTATCTGGCCGCTGACGGTTACGTCGTGTCGCTGCAGAACTGCATGAACGAGGAAACCATCGCCGGCGTCGTCGGCTGGGGCAAGACGCTCGGCTGCATCGCGAGCAGCATCACCGTCAACCTGCCCGAGCCCGGCCATATCCATCGCGGCGCCGGCAAGGGCGGCGCTGCGCACACAGTGTTTCGCGCCGGCGAGGTGCATGGCCGCATCACCGCGCGGGCGGAGGAAGTTTGCCGGCTGGTCGGGTACTCCGACAGCGCCAAGGTAACCTCCAATCTCTGGGGCGAACGCTGGTCCAAGCTCGTCGCCAACGTGATGGGCAACGGGCTGTCAGCCTGCACAGGTCTAGCGGGCGGCGAGGTGCCGCAAAGCGATCCGCTGCGCCGTTTCTCGATGCGGCTCGGCAGCGAGGCGATCCGGGTCGGCCAGGCGCAGGGCTATCAGCTTGAAGAGATCCTGCATCTGCCGCCCGAGACCATCGCACGGGCGGGCGAGGGCGACGAGGCCGCAACGCGCGCCTGCGACGAGCAGCGCTTCAAGGATGGTAAGCGCACCTCATCGGCGCAGCGCCCCTCGATGGGCCAGGACATGCAGAAGGGCCGCCGCACCGAGATCGAGTTCCTCAACGGCTTTGTGGTGCGCGAGGGGGAGAAGCTCGGCCCCGCCTGCAATGCAAATGCCGCGCTGACCGATATCGTCAAGCGCGTCGAACGCGGCGAGCTCAAGCCTGATCCGCGACACATCACGGAGTTGCGGTTGAATTGAGGGCGAACGCTTTAGGGTTGATTGCCGTCATTGCGAGGAGCTCGCGACAAAATTGCAGGGCAATTTTGCGCTGAAGCGACGAAGCAATCCATCGCTCCGCGTCTGCGGACAGATGGATTGCTTCGCTTCGCTCGCAATGACGGACAAGAATTGCCGGGACCCTAGCCTCACAGCAACTGCCTGACCCCCATCCCGTGCATGAAGCGCTCGCGGATCTGCACGGGGTCGCGGCGGGTGGTGCCGGTACCGGGCTTGTCGTCGATGCGGACGCCGATCAGGGACGGGCCGGAGGCCTGCTTCGACTGTTCGATCAGCCGCTCGAAATCGTCCTCGTCGGCGGCCCAGGCGCTGTTCGCAATCCCGCTGGCGAGCGCGACCGCGACGATGTCGGTATGGCCGGCCGCCGGCGTCGGCTGCGCGCCCGTGATCTGGTAGATGCCGTTGTCCATCACCACCATGGTGAGATTCTTCGGCGCGAGGGTCGCAATGGTCGAGAGGCAGCCGAGCTGCATCAACAGCGAGCCGTCGCCCTCGAGCGCGAACACGCGCCGCTTCGGCTGCGCCAGCGCAACGCCAAGCGCGATCGGAAACGCCAGTCCCATGCTGCCCAGCATGTAGAAATTCTCGGGCCGATGGCCGGCGGCCCAAAGGTCGAAGTTGGTGTTGCCGATGCCGCCGATCACGGCCTCGTCCTTCAACCCGGCGACGAGGCGCCGGGTGAGCTCGAAGCGGTTCATCACCTTGGTGTTGCGCGCTGGTGTGCTGGTCATGGCTGATCTCACTTGTCGAAGGTCTTGCCGCCGGTCAGCAGCGGCGAGAGGATCAGCGCCACCGGCGCCTGGGTGGTGACGGCCTGCTTGATCGAGCGGTCGGCGATGAATTCGAGCTCGTCGAGCCGGGTGACGGTGTGATGTTCCATCGCCAGCGAATCCAGCACCGGGCGCATGGTGCGGCAGACCAGAGCCTGGCCGTAGTTGAACTCGCCGAGCGTGCCGCGCTCGGAGACGAACATGATCAGCGGGATCTGGTAGGGCACCGCGAGCGAGGCCAGTACGTTGGCGAGCGTGGCGAAGCCCGAGGTCTGCATCAGCACGGCGCCGCGCGTGCCGGCCATCCAGGCGCCGGAGACAATGCCGACGGCCTCTTCCTCGCGCGCGGTCGGAAATGTCGTGAAATAGGGATCGGCGTGCAGGTCCTTGATCAGCGTGGTCAGCACCCGGTCGGGCACATAAGGCACCAGCTTGATCTCGTTCCGCTTCAGCGTCTGCAGCACGATGCCGTGCCAGGTGATCGCCGTCTTCTGGGACGAGGCTTGTTCCGCGGCCGCCATCCGGTTCTCCCTTGTCACGCGACGCTGATGTTCGCTTGCGATCCAAAACTTGACGCGGTGCCTGCGATTGTCAACATGTCCCGACCGCATCGCGATCTGCGGAATTCGGTCATCGCAGCGCCGAACCGGCGTGCGATACAGACCGTAACGATCAAGGGACGGAACGATCACGGGACGGGAGGCGTCGATGACCGGATGGGTCTGGCGGACCGCCATCGCAGCAGCGGCCATGGTGATGGCCGGCCTTGCGTCCGCGCAGCCGTACCCGGCAAAGGCCGTTCACATCCTCGTGCCATATCCGCCCGGCGGCGGCGTCGACGTGCTGACGCGGACGCTCGCCGAAGCCGTGTCGAAGACCTGGACCCAGTCGATCGTGGTCGAGAACCGGCCGGGCGCCGGTGGGGTGATCGCCTCGCAGGCGATCGCGAGCTCCGCGCCCGATGGCTACAATCTGATCATGGTGGCGAGCGGCCACGCCACCAATCCGTTCCTCTATCCAAAACTGCCTTACGACACCTTCAAGGATTTCTCGCCGATCTCGCTGTTGGCATCGTCGCCCAACGTCCTGCTGGTCCGCGTGGACTCCCCGTTCAAGTCGGTCGGCGACGTCATCGCTGCTGCGAAGGCCAAGCCGGGCAGCCTGTCGTTCGCCCATGCGGGCAACGGCACCTCGACCCATCTGGCCGGCGAGCTGCTCAACAGCCTTGCGAAGATCGATCTCAACGCCATCCCCTACAAAGGGGGCGCACCCGCGATCAACGATCTGCTTGGCGGACAGATTCCGATGTCGTTCAACAATGGGCCGGAATCGGTCGGGCAGTTGCAGGCCGGCACGGTCCGCGCGCTGGCGGTGACGACGGGCTCGCGCGCGCCGTTCCTGCCCGATGTGCCCAGCATGTCGGAGACCGTGCCAGGTTACGACACCGAAGTGTGGTGGGGCCTGCTCGGACCCGGCAACATGCCCGCCGATCTGGTGGCAAATATCTCGCACGATTTCGTCGCGGCGGTGAATACGGATGCCGTGAAGGAGCGTCTCGGCAAGCTCGGCGCGATTGCGATCGGCTCCACGCCTGACAAATTCGCCGCCAAGATCAAGGCCGACTACGACAAATGGGGGCCGATCATCAAGGCCGCCGGCATGAAGGCGGAGTAGGAAGATGGCTGTATCAGAGATTCCCGCCTGCCTGCCGCCGCGTCCGGTGACGCCGCCGAGAGAGAAGTTGCCGCCAAAGGCCTGCGATACCCATGCGCATGTGTTCGGCCCAGTGGACCGCTTTCCCTATGCTGCCGATCGCAGCTACACGCCGCCCGACGCGCCGCTCGCGACCTATCTCGGCATGCTCGATGCACTCGGTTTCACCCGCGGCGTGCTGGTGCAGGGCAGCGCGCATGGCCGCGACAATTCGGCGATGCTGGACGCGTTGCAGCGCGAGCCGGCGCGGCTGCGCGGCGTCGCGGTGGCCGATGCCGATGTGGCGGCCGGCACGTTGCGGCAATGGCATGTGCTCGGCGTGCGCGGCTTGCGCTTCAACCATTTCTTCCGCGGCGGCCAGTTGCACTATCGCGGCGGCATCCCCCTCGATGTCGCCGAGACGCACGCACCCGTGATGGCCGAGCTCGGCTGGCATCTGCAGCTCTGGATCGACGTCAAGGATCTGCCCGACACGGTTCCGAGGCTGAAAGCACTGGGCCTGCCTGTCGTGGTCGACCATATGGGCCGCACCGATGCGGCCGCCGGCATCAACACCACGGGTTTCCAGAGCCTGCTGCGCGCGATCGGGGAGGGCTGGTGCTGGGCGAAGCTGTCCGGCGCGCATCGCCTGAGCCAGCGCGCGCCGGATTATCCGGATGCGCGGCCGTTCCACGAGGCGCTGGTATCAGCCAACCCTGAAAGGCTGGTGTGGGGCGGCGACTGGCCGCATCCGCGCGTCGAGGGCGAGATGCCCGACGCCGGTCATCTGCTGACGCTGTTCCAGGCGTGGACGCCGGATGCCGCGACACGCCACCGCATCCTCATCGACAATCCCGCACGACTCTATGGCTTCCCAAACTGAAAGCTGCTGCACGACATGACCGTCAACAACAAGCGCGTGTTCTACGTCAAATACCTCGCCCATGAGATCTATGTCGACATCCTGAAGAAGCGGCCGGATGTCCGGCTCGACCGTCTGGAGAACGAGACGCCGGAGGCGACCTTCGCGCCTGTCCTCGCCGACGCGCACGCCTATCAGATCGGCGCCGCCCGCGACGAGCTGGCGCCGCATTTCCATGCCCATGCCGAGCTGCTGAAACGCGCGCCGAACCTGTTGATCGTTTCCTCGAACGGCGCCGGGTTCGATCCGGTCGATGTCGATGCCTGCACCGCGGCCGGCGTGCTGGTCGTCAACCAGTCCGGCGGCAACGCCAATTCGGTTGCCGAGCACGCGCTCGGCATGATGCTGACGCTGTCGAAGCGGATCATCCAGTCCGACCGCAGGCTGCGGCGCGAGGCCAACGTCAACCGCAACGACCTGATCGGCAACGAGCTGAACGAGAAGACCGTCGGCATCGTCGGCCTCGGCAATGTCGGCCGCCGCATCGCCGAGCTGTGCAAGGGCCTCTTGTACATGAAGGTGATCGCCTACGATCCGTATCTCACTGCGGACGAGATGGCCAAGCGGGGCGGGGAGAAGGTCGAGCTCGACGATCTCCTGCGCCGCGCCGACTTCGTCTCGATTTCGTGCCCGCTGGACAACAACAGCCGCGGCATGATCGGCGCGCGCCAGTTCGCGCTGATGCAGCCGCATGCCTATTTCGTCACCACCGCGCGCGGCTTCATCCATGACGAGAAAGCATTGGAAGACGCATTGCGCGAAAAGCGCATCGCCGGCGCGGGCCTCGACGTCTGGGCCAAGGAACCGCCGCCGCCGGATCATCCGCTGCTGCAATTCGACAACGTGCTGGCGAGCCCGCACACCGCCGGCGTGACGCGGGAGGCCCGCATCAACATGGGCCGGATCGCCGCTGAACAAATCCTCGATACGCTCGACGGCAAGCGCCCGCCGCGCATCATCAACCCCGAGGTCTGGCCGGTCTACGCGAAGCGGTTCGAGAAGGCGTTCGGGTTTGTGCCGCAATAGCAGACGGCAGTGTGGAACATCGTGTGCCTGGGACGTCGGCGTATCGGCATTGTGACGGTTCCATCAAGTCACGTGCCGGTCATAACCACAATTGGAACAGTTGAAGTGTGTTCGGCGCGCCGTGCAACCGACTAAACCTCAAGCTGTGATCTATTCGCAACGCACGAAAGCAAACAGCACGGGGCGGCGCAGTTTCATTGCTCGACGACCCAGACTCCTGCACCTTGAGCGCCGGGGGCGCTTCGCGGTGACTCCAGGGGAATGCAGTGGGAACTTTTGTGGTGCCCGACCAGCACGGCGTGTCGGGATTGTACGCGCGACGCACGCTGTCGTGCTTGCGTGCCGGGCTGCTCGCGATGGTGGCGCTATTGCTGGTCGCGTTGCCGGCTGCGGCTCAGGACGCGACCTGGAATCTCAACCCCACGGAAAGTGGACCCATCCTTGGGACGGCCGATTACAGTAACGTCGCCAACTGGACGCCGGCAATCGTCCCGACCGGCACTGCCACATTCGGAGTGACGAACAACTCGAGCCTGTCATTCTCGTTGCTGGGCGCCACCACCAGCGTCGGTGGCTGGACTTTCAATGCCGGGGCTTCCGCCTATACGTTTACCCTTGGCTCAGTATTCTTCGGTCAGGTACTTACGTTCAATGGCGCCGGCATCGTCATCAACGGTGGCAGTGCAACCATCAACAGCATTACCGACCACGCGGCGTCCGAAATTCATTTCCTCAACGCGAGCACGGCCGGCAGCGCCACGATCAACAACAGCGGCATGCTGTCGTTCGCCGACAGCAGCTCGGCCGGCAGCGCCACCATCGTCAACGCCGGCTTTACCGGCAGCACAATAGGGTTCGCCAACACGAGCACGGCTGGCAACGCCGCCATCACCAATAATGGGATTCTCCAGTTCGGAGACAACAGCACGGCCGGCAATGCCGGCATCCGCAACAACTTCTTCATGGATTTTTTCAACGCGAGCACGGCGGGCAACGCCAGAATTATCGAGAACGGTTTTCTGATCTTCCACGACACCAGCACGGCCGGCAACGCCACCATTACCAATATTGGCGGCAGCGGAATGAGGTTCCAGGATAGCAGCACGGCCGGCAATGCGACGATCATCAACAATTTCGATTTGGCTTTCGTGAATTCGAGCACGGCCGGCAACGCCACCATCACAACCAACAGCGGTGGCACGACTGTTATTCAGGACACCGCCAGCGGCGGCACCGCGCGCTTCATCCTGAACGGGACCGGTGCGCTCGACCTTACGGGCCTCAGGACGGGCGGCACCACCGCCGGGTCGATCGAAGGGGACGGCACCGTCCAGCTCGGCGCGAATACCCTGACGGTCGGCGGCAATGACCTCTCGACGACATTTTCCGGCGTTATCACCCCGATTGCCGGCGTCTTCAGCGGAAACGGCGGGCTGATCAAGGTCGGCACCGGCACGCTGACGCTGAGCGGAATCAACACGTATACGGGCGGAACGACCTTTTCATCAGGCACGCTCTCTGTTTCGGCGGATGCCAATCTCGGGGATCGATTCGGACGATTGATTTTCGATGGCGGCACGCTGGAGGTCAGCGGCGCCGGTTTCACCTCGTCCCGTGCGGTCCAGATCGGGAGCAATGGCGGGACGGTGCAGGCCGACGGCGGCTTGCTCACACTATCCGGCGTGATCGCGGACTTGGGCGGCGCAACGGGTGCCGTCACCAAGACCGGCAACGGCACACTGGTGCTGTCAGGGAACAACACCTACAGCGGCGGCAGCATCATCAATGCGGGCGTGCTGCAGCTGTTCGGCGCCGGCACGCTGGGCGCGGCGAGCGGAACGACGACCGTCAATAGCGGCGATACGCTCGATCTCGGCGGCACCACGCAGACGCAGGCGGCGCTGAAGCTTGCCGGCGGCACCTTGCAGAACGGCTCGCTCAACGGCGCCATCACCTCGACAGGCGGCACGATCGACGGCCTCGGCGGCGCCGCGAGCCTCAACGCGACCGCCGGCACGACCCTCGTGCTCGGTGCCAACACCTATACCGGCGGCACGACGGTGAGCAATGCGACGCTGACGGTGAACGGCTCGCTCAGCGATCCCATCATCGGGGCCGGCGGCCTGCTCAACGGCACCGGCTCGGTCGGCGACACGACGATCCAGAGCGGCGGCACCTTCGCGCCAGGCTCCGGCACGCCGGGCACGTCGATGACGGTGAACGGCAATCTCGCGTTCCAATCCGGCGCGCTCTATGTCGTGGCGGTCAATCCTTCGACCGCATCCTCGGCCAATGTCACGGGCAGCGCGACGCTCGGCGGCGCCGCCGTCAATGCGGCGTTCGCCAACGGCAGTTATATCTCTAAGCAATATACCATCCTGAGCGCGGGCAGCGTCAGCGGCACTTTCGGCGCGCTCACCAACACCAATCTGCCGGCAAATTTCACCGACACGCTGAGCTACGACGCGACTCACGCCTATCTCAACCTGGCGCTGAACTTCATGCCGCCACAGCCAGGCCCGACCGCGCCGAACTTCGGCAGTGGCCTGAACCTCAATCAGCAGGCTATCGCGAACACGCTGGTCAGCTATTTCAACACGACAGGCGGCATTCCGATGGTCTACGGCACGCTGACGCCGGCGGGCCTGACGCAGGCCTCGGGTAAACTGGCAACCGGCTCGCAGCAGACGACGTTCGATGCCATGAACCTGTTCCTGGGGCTGCTGACCGATCCCTTCATGAACCGGAACGGCGGCGCGGCTTCGGTGCCGGACTCATCAAGCTATGCAGAGGAGGGCGATCCAAGCGCCCATGCCGCAGTGTCGAAGACCAGCGCATTTGCGATGTTCACCAAGGCAGCGCCGGTGCCGTTCGTGCAGCGCTGGAACGTCTGGGCGGCGGGCTATGGCGGCTCGCGATCGACCAGCGGCAACGCCATTGTCGGATCGAACGATACCATCAGCAGCGTTTACGGCACCGCTGTCGGCGCCGACTATCTGTTCTCGCCGAACACCATCGCGGGCTTCGCATTGGCTGGCGGCGGCACCAACTTCTCCGTCGCGGGCAGCGGTAGCGGCCGGTCGGATCTGTTCCAGGCCGGCGCCTATGTTCGCCACAGCGAAGGACCGGCCTACATTACCGCCGCGCTGGCCTATGGCTGGCAGGAGGTCACTACCAACCGCATCGTCACGGCGGCCGGCTTCGACCAGCTCCGCGCCGAGTTCAATGCCAACACATATTCCGGCAGGGTTGAAGGCGGCTATCGCATCATTGCGCCATGGACCGGCGGCATCGGCATCACGCCCTATGCCGCGGGCCAGTTCACGACCTTCGATCTGCCTGACTATGCCGAGCAGGCCGTCGTCGGTTCTTCCACCTTCGCGCTCGCCTATGCCCCGAAGAGCGTGACCGATGTCCGTAGCGAACTGGGCCTTCGCACCGACAAGTCCTTTGCGATGGCCGATGGCTTGCTGACGCTGCGCACCCGGTTCGCCTGGGCGCATGATTATGATCCGGACCGGTCGATCGCCGCGACCTTCCAGGCGCTGCCCGGCGCGAGCTTCGTGGTCAACGGCGCCGCGCAAGCCTCCGACTCGGCGCTGACCACAGCGTCGATCGACATGAAATGGCGCAACGGCTGGTCGGCCGCGGCCACTTTCGAGGGCGAATTCTCCGGCGTCACCTCGTCTTACGCCGGCAAGGGTGTGGTGCGGTACACTTGGTGAATGTCAGCGTGTCTGGCCGACTCTGGCATCGGAGCGGCATCGCCAAGAAAACGGGGTTATCTTCGTCAACCGTGGTGCGTCCCAGATCGCCGGAGAATATCTGTTTCGCTGGAGCCTCGATCGAGGCAATAAACCCACTGTCAAAACGGCGTCCGGCAACGCGTCCGTTGCTATTTTCCCTGAGATATCGACGGCTTAGCCCAAAATCGCCATTTTCCCTTTGTGCCCGACCAATCCGGGCACGGAAGGAAGAAGTATCATGCGACAGGTCCAGTCATTGCTCCGCAACGCGCCCGCGAAAATCGGCCGCCGTCTTGCGCAGATCGTCGCGATCGCCGCTGCCAGTCTGCCCCAGGCAGGCGCGTAGTTTTCCACCGCAGCGAAGCGCCGCAGCGGCGCGCGCCGAATTAACTCACCCCCATTTCGTGTTAGTGCTAACGTGGTACCCCCGGGCTCTGCCGGCGCAGCAGGGAGGGTTCCATGTCGCGTTTCGTCGTTCAATTCATGAAGGACGTGCTCGGCGGCAACGGCCGCCAGCGCGAAGTTTGCCAGGGCGAACTCGAGGTCGACGCCTCGAGCGAAGGCCAGGCCACCGAAATGGCCAAGCTCATATTCTGTCAGGAACAGTCGCTCTGCGACTGGTCATTGCATGCCGACCGCATTCGGATCGAGGCGGCCGACTTGCAGGTGACCTGACACCAGGTCGAGAGCAGCGGCATGCGCTCTTTCTCCGCTTGCGGGCGGGGCGACGGGCGTCTGCACGATTTCTGGATAATCGAAGAATACCCCTGAGTTGCCCGACGTGTCAAGTTGCCGTGTCCACCGGCGGCCGCCGGCTACTTTGCATGGGGTTGTTTTCGATATTTTGGCAGCGTACCCCCGCGACGACCTCCCCCGCAAGCGGGAGAGGTGCAGCTGGTCTGCCGCAAGACCGGAGCCAAACGCGGCCAAGCTCGTCGCTTTTTACTCGGGCAGGATGCGCACGGCACCCTTTGCCGCGCTGCTTGCGAACGCCGCATAGGCCTTCAGCGCGGTCGAGACGGCGCGCTTGCGCGGCGCCGCCGGCTTCCACGCCGCATTGCCCTTGGCCTCCATCGCAGCGCGGCGGCGCTTGAGCTCGGCATCGTCGACCTTGAGGTTGACCTTGCGGTTCGGGATGTCGAACTCGATGATGTCGCCTTCTTCGACGAGACCGATCAGGCCGCCTTCGGCGGCTTCCGGCGAGACGTGGCCGATCGACAGGCCGGATGATCCGCCGGAGAAGCGGCCGTCGGTGATCAGCGCGCAGGCCTTTCCGAGCCCCTTCGACTTCAGATAACTGGTCGGATAGAGCATCTCCTGCATGCCCGGGCCGCCGCGCGGACCTTCATAGCGGATCAGCACGACATCGCCGGCCTTCACCTTGTTGGTGAGGATGGCGTCGACCGAGGCGTCCTGGCTCTCGAAGATGCGGGCCGGGCCCGAGAACTTCAAAATGCTCTGATCGACGCCGGCGGTCTTCACGATGCAGCCGTCCTCGGCGAGGTTGCCGAACAGCACGGCGAGGCCGCCGTCTTTGGAGTAGGCGTGCTCGGCGTTGCGGATGACGCCCCCGGCGCGATCGACGTCGACGTCGTCGAAGCGGCAGTCCTGGCTGAAGGCTTCCTGGGTCGGCACGCCGCCCGGCGCGGCGCGGTAGAAGTTGCGCACCTTGTCGCTCGTGGTCCGCACCACGTCCCAGCGGTTGAGCGCGTCGTCCAGCGTCGCGGCGTGCACGGTCGGTCCGTCGGTCGCGAGCAGTTTGGCGCGGTCGAGCTCGCCGAGGATCGCCATGATGCCGCCGGCGTGATGCACGTCCTCCATGTGGACGTCCTGCACCGAGGGCGCGACCTTGCACAGCACCGGCACCTTGCGCGACAGCCGGTCGATATCGGCCATCGTGAACGGCACTTCGCCCTCGCGCGCTGCGGCGAGCAGATGCAGCACGGTGTTGGTCGAGCCGCCCATCGCGATGTCGAGCGTCATCGCATTCTCGAACGACTTGAAGTTCGCGATGTTGCGCGGCAGCACCTTGGCGTCGTCCTGCTCGTAATAGCGGCGGGCGAGATCGACGATCAGATGGCCGGCCTCGACGAACAGGCTCTTGCGGTCGGCATGCGTCGCCAGCACCGAGCCGTTGCCGGGCAGCGCAAGGCCAAGCGCCTCGGTCAGGCAGTTCATCGAATTCGCGGTGAACATGCCGGAGCAGGAGCCGCAGGTCGGGCAGGCCGAGCGCTCGATCACCTCGACCTCTTCGTCCGAAACGTTGGAGTCGGCCGCGGCAACCATCGCGTCGATCAGGTCGACCGCGCGCTTCTTGCCCTTGAGCAGGATCTTGCCGGATTCCATCGGGCCACCCGAGACGAACACGGTCGGGATGTTGAGGCGCAGCGTCGCCATCAGCATGCCGGGGGTGATCTTGTCGCAGTTGGAGATGCAGACCATCGCGTCGGCGCAATGCGCATTGACCATGTATTCGACGCTGTCGGCGATCAGTTCGCGCGAGGGCAGGCTGTAGAGCATGCCGTCATGGCCCATCGCGATGCCGTCATCGACCGCAATGGTGTTGAATTCCTTGGCGACGCCGCCGGCCTTCTCGATTTCCCGCGCCACGAGTTGGCCGAGATTCTGCAAATGCACATGTCCGGGCACGAACTGGGTGAAGGAGTTGACCACCGCGATGATCGGCTTGCCGAAATCCTCGTTCTTCATGCCGGTGGCGCGCCAGAGGCCGCGGGCACCCGCCATGTTGCGGCCGTGGGTGGTTGTGCGGGAGCGATAGGCGGGCATCGTAAATCCTTCTCAAATCCTTGGGCTATGGCCATTTTTTAGGGAGATGGCAGCCCTTATGCCCGCCCGTGGAGGCGGATTCAAGCGCGGAACCGCATGGCTGAACCCCGCTATCCGACTTCGATCCCGGCCCCGTGCCGACGGCACGCGGTAGACCGGTCGCGGCTCGTTTCGCGGCGCCTTCTTGATCCGCTCAATCCTCGAACCTGAACCTGAACCTGAAGGCCTCGCCATGCCGGACCACGCGGCCCGCGGTCGGGGCAGGGAAGTGCCCAGTCAAGAGGTAGCTCGGCGTATCCGCCAATTGCTCCAGCAGCGTCACGCGGGTGGCGAGCGCTGCCGCGGGATCGACATCGGCGGCATTCGACAGCCACGGCTCCGCGCACTGGATCGGATGATGGATCACATCGCCCGACATCACGGCATGATCGCCGCCGCCGTCGAGATGGATCTGCATGTTGCCGGCGGTGTGGCCCGGCGCCGGCGCAAAGCGCAGGCCCGCGTCGCGGTCGTCGAACAGCAGGTGATCGGTCTCGACGAATTCGGCCTGACCGGCCGCGACAACGGGCAGCACCGAATCCTCGAACGAGCCGTGATTGACCGGCGTCGGCGGGGTCGCCCGGTGCGCGGCCTGCCAATGCCGGAACTCGGCGCGCCCCATCAGATAGCGCGCCTTCGGAAAGGTCGGTACCCAGCGCCCGTTGATCAGCCGCGTGTTCCAGCCGACGTGGTCGACGTGCAGATGCGTACACATCACGAAGTCGACCTGCTCAGGCCGTACGCCGAGCGCGGCCAGGTTTTCCAGATAGGGCTGGTTGAGATTATTCCAGGCCGGCACGCGCGGTCGCGGCTTGTGATTGCCGCAGCAGGTGTCGACGACCGCGGTCCAGCGCGGCGTCCGCACCAGATAGGAGTGGTGGCTCAGGATGAAGCGACCGGTCTCCGGCTCGATATAGCGGTGATCGAGCCAGCTTCGGTTCGCGGCGATTACCTCGTCGGTGACATTGGCGAACAGCCATGTCTTGTCGAAGGCGAGCGATGGGATCTCGACCAGCCGATCGATCCGCATGCTGCCGATCGTGATCTGGTGCATACGGTGCTCAGTTCTTAATGAGGTCGCCGAACGGCACCCAGCGCGTGCCGTCGTAGCGGATCAGTTGCAGGCTGGTCATCGGCGTATACCGCTCCGGCGAATTGCTGACTGCCGTGCCGTTGATCAGCATCGGCAGATGCAGATCCCTGATGCCGGTCGCCTGCTTCATCACATTGGCGCGGGTAAGGTCGTTGCCGGCGGCTTTCAGCACCGCCGCCAGCGTCTGCGCGATGGTGTAGCCGTAGACATTGAGCCAGTCGCTCTTGTTGGCGTCGGGCAGATATTTGTCCATGAAGGCGAGCCATTCCTTGTAGCCGGCGTCGTCCTTCAGCGCCGGGTCGGTGGAGTCCTTCAGGTACTGGCTCGAGATCACGCCGGCGGAATTGTCCTTTCCGGCGGGTTCGAGCACGCCGCTGATCGAGGCCGAGACGTTGGAGATGATGGTGGTGGGCTTCCACCCGATCTCGCCGATCTTGCGGATCGCCTGCGCTGCAAATTTCGGCGTCGCCGCGACCAGCACGACGTCGGCGCCGCTGCTCTTGAGCAGCAGGATCTGCGTATCGACGGTGGGGGCGGTGGTCTCGTAAGCCGCGCGCGCCACGATCGCCTCGGTGCTGCCGAGGCCTTCCTCCAGCGCCTTCAGATAGTCCTTGCCGAGGTCGTCATTCTGATAGAGCACACCGACCTTGGCGTTCGGGTGGCTCGCCTTGATGTATTTGGCGTAGGCGATTGCCTCGTCGCGATAGGTCGGCTGCCAGCCGACGGTCCACGGAAAGTTCTTCGGATCGTCCCACTTCGCCGCGCCCGAGCCGAGGAAGAGCTGCGGCACCTTCCTGTCGTTGAGATATTTGTGCACGGCGCTGTTGGTCGGCGTACCGACGCCGCCGAAGATCAACAGCACCTCGTCGCTTTCGACCAGGCGACGCGTCTGCTCCACCGTTTTCGGCGGGCTATAGGCGTCGTCGGCGATCATCATCTGGATCCGCCGGCCGTTGATGCCGCCCTCGTCATTCACCTTGCGGAAATAGGCCTCCGCCGATTTCGCGATCTGCGCAAAGGCCGAGACGGGGCCGGACAGCGGCGCGGTGGTACCGATCTTGATCGTCTTGTCGTCGGCGCCTGGATCGTATTTCGGGCTCTCGGCCTGTGCGGCGCCGGCGGCGATCAGCGGCAGCAGCAAAAACGCCGCGCGCAAATGAGAGCGGTCGAGGCGCGCCATGACGGAATCTCCCCAGATTGCTCTCCGCCTCTTCGGAGCGGAGTTGAAACGCGAATACTTCGCCCGCCGCCTGCGCGGCGTACGGGCCGTGACTGCCGCCGTACAGGCGAACGATCGTTCGTACGTTGACTAACGAACGATCGTTCGCTAGTCAAGGCGCCATGGCGGCTTCCACATCCAGCGCGGCCGAGGCGGTCGTGACCTCCACCCGCGAGCGCATCCTCAGCGAGGCGCTCAGCCTGTTCGCGCAAAGCGGCTATGGCGGCGCGTCGATGCGCGAGCTTGCGCGTCGCGTCGGCATCCGCGAGAGCAGCCTCTACAATCATTTTCCGGGCAAGGCCGCGATCCTCGAGGCGATCGTCAGCGAGCACGGTCCGGCGAGTTCGGCCGACCGGCTCGAGGCGCCGCGCTACCGGCAGCTCGCGCGGCAGCCGGCGGCGTTCTGCCGCCAGTTCGCGCTCGACCTCGTTGAACAATGGTCGGATCCGCGCGAGCATCAGTTCCAGAAGGTCATCACCGCCGAGCGCAACCGTGTGCCCGGTATCCGCGCCAAGTTCGCCGACCATTTCTATGCGCGCGAACAAAATCTGATGACGGACTATTTCCGCGGCTTCGCGCTCGCCGGACTGATCTCGACCACGGACCCGCGCGAGGCGGCGCGGCTGTTCGCGGCGGGCCTGATCTATGTCAGGCTCGAACATTATGTGATGGGCGCGCAGGCCTCGCCACGACCGAAGGTGATCGAGGCGATCGACCGCTATCTCGCGTTTTTCCTGTCGCTGATTGCGGCAAAGGACGCAGGCACATCGGACAAGAAGCAACGAAAAAAGGGAGAGACGCGTGGCAAGGCTGCCTTTGATTGATCCGGACACCGCGAGCGGCGACATCCGCGCCGCGTTCGACCGCATGCCGGTCAAGCTCAACATCTTCCGCATGATGGCCCATGCCGAGGCCAATGCGATGCCACTGATGCGGCTGGGCAATTCGATCCTGCACAAGCAGAAGCTGTCGGCGGTCCACCGCGAGCTGCTGATCCTGCAGGCCGCGCAACTCGAGGGCGGCGCCTATGAGTGGCGCCAGCATGTGCCGATCGCGCTCGGCGTCGGCGTCACCCAGGCGCAGATCGATGCCGTTGAGCGCGCCAATTACACCGATGCCGCGCTCAATGCGGCCGAGCGGGCGCTGCTCGGCTTCGGCCGCGAGGTGGTCGAGAAGGTCCGCGTCGGCGAGGCGGCTTTCGCCGGCATGCGCAAGCATTTCAGCGATCAGGAGGTCGTCGAGGCGATCGTCACGCTCGGCTTCTACATGATGATGGCACGGCTGACGGAGGCGACCGAGACCGATCTTGATCCGGCCGCCGGCATGGCCGTGTATGAGGGCGGCAAGAAGCGGGGTTGATGGGATGTCGGAGACTTCGCAAGGGAGCTCGCAAGACTCCAAGCCGGAGCGCTATGTCCGCCCGCTGAGTGCGGAATCGTCGGGTACCGCGCCGGGCAGGGGGCGGCTCACTGGCCGCCGCATCCTGGTGGTCGGTGGCGGCCAGCGCGTGTTCGATGCCGCGACCGACCCGGTCGGCAACGGCCGCGCGATGAGCCTGCTGTTCGCGCGCGAGGGCGCCCATGTCGCGGTCGCCGACCTCAACCGCGCCTCTGCCGAGGACACGGTCGCGCGCATCGCGGCCGACGGCGGCCGAGCCTTCGCGATCGCTGCCGACGTCACCAAGGAGGCCGACGTCATCAGGATGATCGCCGAGGCGCACCTCACGATGGGCGGGCTCGACGGCATGGTGCTGAACATCGGTACCTTCGGCAAGACCGGGCTCGACAATGTCAGCGCCGAGCAATGGAACAGGATCTACGATGTCAACGTCCGCGGTCCGATGCTGTGCTGCCGCGCCGCCTTGCCGAAGTTCGCTGATGGCGGTTCGATCGTCTTCATCTCTTCGATCGCGGCGCTGAAGGCGGGATCGCAGATGGCGGTTTATGATTCCTCCAAGGCCGCACTCGGTGGCCTGATGCGCAACATCGCGCATACCGGCGCGCGGCGCGGCATCCGCGCCAACCTGGTCTATCCCGGGCTGGTCGACACCCCGAACGGCCGCGAGGCCGGTGCGGGCCGGCCGTCGCGCGGCAAGGGCCACGTGCCGTTCGGCCGCCAGGCGACGGCGTGGGAGATCGCCTATGCGGTGCTGTTCTTCATGTCGGATGAAAGCGTCTACGTCACCGCGCAGACGCTCGCGGTGGATAGCGGCTTGAGCGGAATGTGAGTGAAGCGCCTTAACCTGCCGGCAGCTTCGACGAGGTGATCTGCGAGAGCGGGCAGGTGAGCGTAGCCTCGAGCGTATCGAGGATATTCTCGATCGTGAACGGTTGCCCCCAAAGACGGCTGCTCTTGGTGTTGCGCGACTCGACGGCGGCTTCGTGCGCCGACAGGATCGCGTTGGCGTAGATTGCGAAAATTGAAAGGCGCTGTTCCACGATCGGCGCGGGCAGACGAAGCATCGTCTTCAGGTAGTTGAAGCACGCGACATAGCTCGCATTCCAACGGCCGTTGAGCGCGTCACGCAGCGCCTTCGGATCCGAGGCCTGCAGGTTCGTGGTGAAGCGGATATATCCGCGCCAACGTTCGTCGTCGCCGAGTTCGATGACGGGCATGACCAGCACCAGCAGCACCTCCCGGATGCTCTTGGGGCCCCCGCGCGCCTCGATCTCGTCCAGCATCTCGCGTCGACGCCCGTCGAGCACGGTGGCGCCGTCGACCACCATCTGGCGGATCAATTCCTCCTTGGAGCCGAAATGGTAGTGCAGGGCTGCGTTGTTGCGCTGCCCTCCGGCATCCACGATCTGCTGCACGGTGACCGCGTCGACGCCGTACCGGGCAAACAGCAATTGTGCCGCGACCTTGATCTGGTTCCGCGTTTCTTCCGAACTTGCGCGCGTGGTTCTTCGCCTGCTTGACATGCGAACTGATCCTGACCTAATTTAAGCTAAATCACTTAATTTGACCATAGGGCGGAGACAAACCATGCGGGTGCTCATTGCGGGTGGCGGTATCGGCGGATTGACTACTGCGATTGCGCTGCGTCATCAAGGCGTTGACGCGCTTGTGCTGGAGCAGGCCAAAGGGCTGAGCGAGATCGGGGCCGGCATCCAGATCGCTGCCAACGCAGCGATCGTGCTACGCGAGCTTGGGCTCGAGACCGCGATCCGCAGCGTCGGCGTGAAGCCGCAGTCTTATGACTATCGCGACCTGCGCTCCGGCAAGATGATGTACCAGGCTCCGCTGGGCGACGAGGCCGCCAGGCGCTACGGGGCGCCGATGTACAACATCCATCGCGCGGATTTGGTGCAGATTCTGTCCGATGCGGTGCCGGCGGAGTCCAAGCGGCTCGGCGCCCGCTGCGTGGCGGTGTCACAGGACGCGGGCGGCGTCGAGGCGAAGCTTGCTAATGGCGAGACCGTGCGCGGCGACGTGCTGGTCGGCTGCGACGGCATCCATTCGGTGGTACGCCAGCATTTGCGGGGACAGGAGCAGAAACACTTTGCCAACATCCTGATGTGGCGTTCGCTGATTCCAGCAGAGCGTCTCGAAGGGCTCGATCTGGAGGAGCGCGGCAATTACTGGTTCGGCCCCGGCCGGACTTTGATCACCTATTGGGTGCGGCCGAAAAATCTCTACAGCATCCTCGCCTCGGTACCCGCGCAAGAGGTGACGCGCGAATCCTGGGACGAGAGCGGCGACACTTCCGAGATGCTGCGCTCCTTCGAGGACGCCGAGCCGCGCGCACGCAAGATGCTCGAGCAGTGCCGGAGCGCCTTCATCACCGGCATGTATTATCGCGATCCGATCGACAGCTGGAGCTCCGGCCGTATCACTCTGCTTGGCGATGCAGCCCATCCGATGGTGCCGTTTCTAGCAGCGGGCGCCGGCCAGAGCATCGAGGACGCCTGGACGCTTGCGCGCGTGCTGTCGCGTCGGCAGGACGATGTGCCGGGCGCGCTGAAGGAATACGAGCAGCGGCGGCTGCCGCGCACCACGCGCATCCAGGCCGGCGCGCGCGCCGTGGTCAAGCTGATGCATGAGACCGAGGCCAACCGCATACGGGATCGCAACGGCCGATGGAAGGGCATGGCGCGCATCGATCCGCTCGCCGAGACCAGTTGGGGTCTCGCGTGGGATTATGATGTCGTGAAAGCCACGGAGGAAGCGCCCGGCGAGGTGCTCAATGTCACGGGCTTGCGGGAAGGCAAGCGCTTGCGCCGTCCCGAGGGACAGCGCGCCTTCGATCTCTGGAAATTCGCCTTTCGGCCCGAAGATGTGGCGCGCGGACATGACGGATTGCGCGAGGCCTACGACCGCTTCCTCACCACGAACTTCCCGCTGCCCACGGACACCACCGCGGTGGAGGACGAACTGGGCGACGTCAAGGCCTGGCGCGTCGCGGCGCCGAATGCGCCACGCGGCAATGTCGTGCTGCATTTCCACGGCGGGGGTTATTTGATCGGTTCTGCCAAGGGCTCGCTGGAATACGCAAGCCGCCTTGCCGCGGCGGTAGATGGTGTCTGTTACACGGTGGACTACCGACTCGCGCCAGAGCATCCGTATCCCGCCGCGATCGACGATGCGGTGGCGGCCTATCGCGGATTGCTGGCGCGTGGCGTCATTGCAAGCTCGATTTTGGTCTCCGGCGAATCCGCGGGCGGCGGCATGGCCGTTGCGCTCGTCCTGGCGCTCCGGAACGCGGGCGATCCGTTGCCGGCGGCGATCCTCTCGGTGGCGCCATTCGCCGACCTGACCCTGTCAGGCCCGACGATTCGTGCTTTCAACGGCGACGATCCCGCCGCCAACCGCGACCTGCTCACCTTTATGGGTGCGTCGTATTTCCAGGGACACGAGCCAACCGACCCGCTGGTGTCGCCGCTGTTCGGCGATCTGACTGGGCTGCCGCCGCTGTTCGTCACCGCAAGCCATGGCGAGGTGCTGCTCAGCGATGCCACGCGGCTGGCCGAGCGCGCCGAGAAGGCCGGCGTCGATGTGACGTTGCGGATCGTCGAGGATTCGGTCCACGTCTATCCGATCTTCCCGTTCCTCCCGGAAACGCAGACGACGATGCAGGAGGTCGCCGTCTGGGCCCGGCGCAATCTGCGTCGCAATGACATGAAGCCGACGGCCGCCGAATAGTTCGCGTCGCCACACACAAGAAAGGCGCGCCGAAGCCGCGTCAAAACGGGGAGGTTGTCATGAGGATTCGGAATCTAATTGGAAGGTTGGTTGCCGCAATGCTGGCCGCGGGATCCACGGGTGCGTTGGCGGAGACGACGGGGATTTCCGACGACACCGTCAAGATCGGCGTTCTCACCGACATGGGCGGCGTGTTTTCCGACCTTGCCGGTGCGGGTGCAGTTGCGGCCGCGCAGATGGCGATCGACGATTTCGTCGAGCAGGAGAAGCCGCCGTTCAAGGTGGAGCTGATCTCCGCGGATCACCAGAACAAGCCGGATGTCGCCACCGGCATTGCGCGGCAATGGTACGATACTGGCGGCGTCGACCTGATCACCGATGTCATCAATTCCGGTGTCGCGCTGGCGGTGTCGAGCGTCGCGGAAACCAAAAAACGGATGCTGATCGTCACCGGCTCCGGCTCAATGCGGCTCACCAATGAGCAGTGCTCGCCCAACACGATCAGCTATACCTGGGACACTTATTCGTTCACCAACGGTCAGGCCCGGTTGGTGAAGTCGCTGGGCCTGGGGACCTGGTATTTCGTCGCCGTCGACTACGCACTGGGTAAATCCTTGGTGGCGGAAGCTTCGGAAGCCATTGCGCGCTCCGGCGGCACGGTGCTCGGCACGGTCTATCACCCGATCAGCACCACCGACCTGTCGTCCTTCCTGCTGCAGGCACAAGCCTCGAAGGCCAAGGTGATCGGGTTCGCCAACGCCGGCGCCGATCTCCTGAACTCCATCACGGCTGCGAGGGATTTCAACATCACGCCGGGTCAGACCATCGTGCCGTTGGTCGGTACGATCACCGAGGTCAACGCGCTCGGCGCGGCGGCAACGCAGGGTATGCTTCTGGTCGAACCGTTCTACTGGGACCTCGACGACCGCTCGAGGCAATGGAGCCGGCGCTTCTTTGCCAAGGTCGGGAAGATGCCAAACTTCGTGCAGGCCGGTGCCTATTCCGCCGTGACCAATTACCTGAAGGCCGTGCAGGCGGCTAAGACCGACGACGCGGCGGCTGTGATGCAGCGACTCAAGTCGATGCCGATCGACGATATGTTCGCGCGCAATGGCAGGATCCGCGCGGACGGCCGCATGATCCACGACATGTATCTCGTCCAGGTGAAGACGCCGGCCGACGTCAAGCAGAAATGGGACTATTATACGGTGAAGGAGACCATCCCAGCGGCTGAAGCCTTTCAGCCATTGTCCACGTCCAAGTGCCGGCTGGTGAATCAATAGGAATACCGCTGCTATTCGGCGGCGAGGCTGGTCGGGACTGGGATGCCCACCTTGGGGCGCGTCCTGGCCGTACGGCGGTTCTTCTTGCTGAAGCGACTGCCGGCGAGCAGCGCCGCAGCGGCGCGCAGCTGCTCACGCAGCCATTGGTTGGTGGTGTCGCCCTCGGCGGTGGCGTGCCAATAGAGATAATTGACGTGCGGGCTGATCGGGAACGGGCAGGGGAAGCACTGCAACAGACCGGGATCCTCCAGCACGGAGGCGGCGCTCTCAGATGCCGTGAGCAGCATGTTGCTGCGGCTCACGACATGGCAGGCGGTCGCGAAGTTCTGGCAAGTCAGGCGCACGGTGCGCGTCAGGCCGAGCCGCTGGAACTGGAAGTCTTCGAACGACAGGCCGCTGCGCCGCGACGTCACGCAGACGTGTTCCAGGCGCAGGTACGCCTTCTTGTCGAGCCGCGCGCCGAGCTCGGGATGGCCGCGCCGGGCGAAAACCGCGATATGCTCGGTCAGGATCTGCTCGCGCCGCACCTCGGTCGAGAGCGGCAGCAGCGTATCGATCGCGACGTCCAGCGTGCCGGCGGCAAGCTCGCGCTCCAGATTGTTGCGCTCGCTGCGGACGGTCGCGATCTCGACCAGCGGCGCGACGGTGCTGATCCGGTTGATCAGCGCGCTCAGCATCGGCGCTTCCAGATTGTTGCGCAGGCCGATCACGAACCGCTTCGGCGTCTTGGCTGGATCGAACCGATTGGTGTGGGTCAGCGTCGTCTCCAGGCCATTGAGCGCCTGGCGTACCGTGGTGATGATCTGACGCGCCAGCGGGGTCGGCGTCATCACGTGATGGCGGCGCACGAACAGCGGATCGTTGAACATTGCGCGCAGCCGGCTCAGCGCATGGCTCACTGCGGGCTGGGTCAGATTGAGGCGGAAGCAGGCGCGGCTGACGCCGCCCTCGGTGTAAATCGCGTCGAACACGACGAACAGGTTCAGATCGATATCGCGTACATGCATGGAAATAATCAATCCGTATCCGTCGAATGCATTTGACGAATATGAGTTGGCACTCTTAAAGTCTCAAGCAAAATAATACCTGGAGGAAACGATGAGCGTGCAGTCGCCATCGCGCGGCGTTGCTGTCCCTGCGGCATCATCTCGCTCGGGCTCAATGTTCGCAAAGCCGAGCCAGGAGCAGATCGTGCTCCTGATCACGATCGCGCTTCTTGTCGTGTTTGGCCTGACCCTGAACGGCTTCGCCACCGTCTCCAATCTGCTGAATCTGCTGCGCAGTATTTCCATCCTCGGCGTGCTCGGC
Organism: Bradyrhizobium sp. C9; assembly: GCF_002532045.1. Taxonomy (GTDB): domain Bacteria; phylum Pseudomonadota; class Alphaproteobacteria; order Rhizobiales; family Xanthobacteraceae; genus Bradyrhizobium. The sequence goes on from NZ_NWTG01000001.1 coordinate 1,037,870, forward strand.
CTCGGCATGGGGCTGATCGTGATCAGCCGCGGCATCGACCTCTCCGAGGTCGCGATCATGGCGGGTTCCTGGGCGATCGCGCTGATCTACATGCAGAACGGCATGCCCGTTTTCACGGCAGTGCTGCTGGCGCTGGCCATTGCGGTGCTGATCGGCGTCGTCAACGGCGTCATGGTCGCCTTCGTCGAGGCGCCGGCGCTGTTCGTGACGCTGGCTGCCGGCTTCGTGATCTATGGCCTCGCGTTCTGGATCGCGCCGGCCTGGGTGGTCTACGCGCCGAAGGATGCGCCAGGCCTGATGTATCTCGGCGCCGGACGGCTGTTCGGCATCCCGGTTCCGATCCTGGTGTTCGCGGTCTGCGCAATCGCCATGCACCTGTTCCTGTCACGGACCTCGATCGGCCGCTTCATCTATTCGCAGGGCGACAATCCGGAGGCCGCGCGGCTGACCGGCATTCCGCTGCGTCCGCTGATTGTGCTGGAGCACGTGTTGGTTGCGCTGCTCGCCTGGATTGCTGGCCTGGTCTGGGTCGGTACCACCGGCAGCATGCAGATGGCGATCACCCAGGGCACCATGATCTTCGACGTCGTGCTGGTCGTCGTGATCGGCGGCATCAGCCTGATCGGCGGCCGCGGCAGCGTGTTCAGCGTGGTGGTCGGCTGCGTCCTGATCGGCACGCTGCTCAACGCCTTCACCATCATGGACGTCAACAGCGAGGTGCAGAACATCATCAAGGGCGTGGTGCTGCTGGCCGCGATCGTGCTCGACAACTGGCTGCATCCCCGCGACGAGGAGACCGCGCGGCAAGGAGACTGAAACAAGGCGACGCGCCGCGCCAATCAAAAAACAAATCCAATCAATCAAAAGAATTTTGTGTGGAGGAGACGATGAAGACGACCAAGTTCTGGACGATCCTGCTCGCCGGGGTGACGCTCGCCGCGATGCCGTTCGCGGCATCGGCGCAGGAGGAAGGTACCAAGGCCGGGCGCGAGCTGCGCGCCGCCTACGACAAGTCGCTGCAGGGCAAGACCGTCGCCTACCTGCCGATCGCGCTCGGCGTGCCGCTGTCCGACGAATGGGGCCGTGTGGTGCAGGAAGAGGCCGAGTGGCGCGGCATGAAGTACATCGTGCGCGACCCCAACAACAACCCGTCGGCCATGCAGCAGGCGCTGACTGCGCTGGTCGACCAGAAGCCCGACGTCCTGATCGTGCAGAATCCGAGCGTGACGCTGCTGATGAAGGATCTGAAGCGCGCCGAGGCCCAGGGCACCCATGTGATCCAGGTCAATATGGCCTCGAACTACAAGTCCGGCGCCTTTGTCGGCGTCGACTGGCGCGAGATCGGCAGGATGCTCGCGAACGAAGCCGTCAAAGCCTGCGGCACCGGCTCCGGCAAATCGGGCAAGGTGCAGATCGTGCAGGGCGAATTGACCGCAGCCGCCAGCGTCGATCAGGTCGGCGCCATCATGGATGTCCTGAACAAGGATCCCAACATCAAGGTGGTGTCGAACCAGGCCGCGAACTGGGATGCCAACACCGCGCTCAACATCACCGCCACCGTGATCCAGCAACATCCCGATCTCTGCGCGTCGATCGGCTTCTGGGGCATCATGGAATCGGGCGCCGCGCAGGCGATCCGCAATGCCGGCAAGATCGACGATGTGAAGGTGTTCGCCTCGGGCGAGGGCTCGCAGCTCGATTGCGACCAGGTCACGTCAGGCAATTTCAGCAAGTTCCTCAGCTACAAGGCGACCGAGCAGGGGCACGACCTGATGTTCGCAGCCGAGACGCTGCTGATGTCCGGCGACAAGCCCGGCACGAAGAACCTGTCCTATTACACGCGGCCGATCTGGATTGATAAGTCGAACGCCTCGCTCGGCGGCACCTGCTTCGCGCTACCCAAGAAAAACTAACAAGGCGCGAGACAGCCGGCGCGGGGGGCATTCCCCGCGCCGGCTGTATCACGGGTCAGAATCCGGAAAACGCTGAAACCGGATCAGGAGTGCTTTGGCGATGTCGATGGCAGTTGATTCCTTTTCCGCATCGGTGCGGCGGTTCTCACCCCGGCTCCTGCTCTCGGAGCTGTTGCTGAAACAGTGGTTCGAGCCGGTCGTTCCCTTCACCGTGATGATCGGGCTGTGGGCGTATTTCGCGCTCACCATTCCCGACTATGCCTCGGTGCAGAACTCGGTGTCGCTGCTGCGGCTGTTCGCCGAATTCGGCTTCGTCGCGCTCGCGATGGGCTTCTGCCTCGTCACCGGCGGCATCGACCTTTCGGTTGGTGCGATCTTCGCGCTGTGCAATTTCGCCGCGCTCTATTTCCTCTTGGTGCGCGAATGGCCGGTCGGCCTCGCGGTGCCGGCGACGCTTCTGGTCGGCGCGCTGCTCGGCAGCATCAACGGCTTTTTGATCGGCTTCCTGAAGACGCGGCCGTTCCTGACCACGCTGGTGACGCTGATCATCCTGCGCGCCTCGGTCAATCTGCTCAACACCAGCTATGCCCAGGTGTTCGCGACCAATTCGGTCGAGAGCGACGCCTGGGACTTCATCGGCGGCGGCAGCGTGCTCGGCATTCCCGTCAATGCCGCGACGCTGTTCGTGGTGCTATTGATCTGCCACATCTTCCTGTCGCGCTCGCGCTATGGCTGGCATCTCACCGCGATCGGCGCCAGCCGCAAGGCGGCGCGCCACGCCGGCATCCGCGTCCGCCTGATGCTGTTCATGACCTATGTGCTGTCGGGCACGCTGTGTGCGGCGAGCGGCATCTTCTATGCGGCACGCCAGGCCTCGACGGATTCCACCACGGGTGTGGGCTGGGAATTCCAGGCGCTGACCGCCGTGGTGCTCGGCGGCGTGTCGCTGGCCGGCGGCAAGGGCACCGTGTGGCGGGCGATGATCGGCGCGCTGATCATCTTCCTGTTGATCAACGGCCTCGTGCGCATGGGCATTCCGGGCTACGTCACCTCGGCGGTAACAGGCATGATCCTGCTCGCCGCGGTCGGCATCGACGTCAAATGGTCGAAGAACCGCGGCAAGGCGATCCAGAAGATCTATGTCAATCCGGCCTTCGTGCCGCTCGCCTCGGCGCCGGCAGTGCAGCCGGGCGCGGCGTCGCCCTACGCGCAGAACGACCGCCTGATCAACGCGCAGGCGATCGGCGTCGACCAGGTCGAGGGCCCCGAAGACGTCATTCTCGATCGTCAGGGGCGGCTCTACGGCTCGACCCGTGACGGCAACGTGATCCGCTTCTCCGGGCCGGACTTCAAGACCCGCGAGGTGTTCGCCCATATCGGCGGCCGGCCGCTCGGCATGCAGTTCGATCGCGACGAGAATCTGATCGTCGCGGTTGCCGGCATGGGCGTCTACGGCATCGCGCCCGACGGCCGCATCTTCAAGGTCACCGACGAGACCAACCGCACCTGGTACAAGCTGAATGACGACAGCCGCCTGCGCATGGCCGACGACCTCGACATCGCGCCCGACGGTAAGATCTATTTCAGCGACTGCACCACGCGCTACGAGATGACCACCAACACCCTCGACATCCTCGAGGGCCGGCCGAACGGCCGCGTGGTCTGCTACGATCCGGCGACCAAGACCACGCGCACGGTGATCAACCACTTCTATTTCCCGAATGGGATCTGCGTCTCGCACGACGGCAAGTCGATCCTGATCGCGTCGACCTCGCTGTGCAAAGTGTTCCGCCACTGGATCGACGGCCCGAACAAGGGCAAGACCGAAGTGCTGATGGACGAGCTGCCGGGCAACCCCGACAACATCAACCGCGCTTCCGACGGCACCTACTGGCTGGCGCTGGTCGGCATCCGCACGCCGACCTTCGACCTTGCCGCGCGAAAGCCCGGCTTCCGCCTGCGCATGGTCAAGCAGGTGCCGACCGACGAGTGGCTGGCGCCCGCGCTGAACCATGGCTGCGTGCTGAAGTTCAACGAGCGGGGCGAGGCGCTGGAGTCGTGGTGGGATCCGACCGGCATCTCGCACTCCACGCTGACCTCGATGCGCGAACACCAGGGCTATCTCTATCTCGGCGGGCTCGAGAACAACCGGATCGGTCGCATCAAGCTCGACGGCGTCGACGACAGCTGGACCGGCTACGATGCCTATTGGGGCGCCAAAAGCAGGGTGGCGAAGTAATGGGATTTTTCGATCATCTGCTGCGGGATATCCGCAGCGTCATCGACCGCGATGGCGGCCAGAACGCGATCCCGCCGCTCGATGGTGCGATGAGCCCCAATGATCGGCTCGACACCGCCGTGCCGATTGGCGAGCCGCTCCCGGGCGTCGACGATGTGATCGCCGCGGGCGACGGCGCGATCTATGTCTCTGCCGGTCGCCAGGTGCTGAAACTCAGCGGCGGTGATTTCTCGACCCGTACGGTCGTCACCGAGTTCGAGGATGATGCCGGCGGGCTCGCGCTGCATCCGGACGGCCGCCTTTTGGTCTGTGTCGCGGGCAGGGGACTTGCCGCAATCGATCCTGCAAAGCCCGCGCCGCGCTGGCTGGAGGCCGCCGGCGGCGGCGCGCTCGCCGGGTTGTTATCGGTTACGGCGGCGCCCGATGGCCGCATTTATGCCGTCGAGGGCAGCGCCGGTCGCCGCCCGAGCGAGTGGCGGCACGATCTGATGGAAAAGCGCGCCGGCGGCCGCCTGATTAGCTGCGGCGCCGGCCTCGACGATCCGCAGGTGTTGCTGCGCGATCTGCCATATCCCTATGGCGTGATGGTCTCCGCCGACGGCAACAGCCTGTGGCTCACCGAGAGCTGGGCGCATCGCCTCAGCCGCTTCGCGCTCGCCGGCAACGCGCTTGGTCCGCGCGAGACCATCGCCGCCAACATGCCGGGCTATCCGGCGCGGCTGCATCCGGACGGCCATGGCGGGCTGCTGCTCGGCATGTTCGCGCGCCGCACCCATCTGATCGAGTTCGTGCTCAAGGAAGACGATTTCCGCGAGGAGATGATGGCGACGATGCCGCCCGAGTACTGGGTCGCGCCGGCGCTGGTCGGCGGCAGCGATTGTCTGGAGCCGATGCAGATCGGCAGCGTCAAGGCGCTCGGTATCCAGAAGCCATGGGCGCCGCCGCGCTCCTATGGCCTGCTCGTGCATCTCGACGCCGAGGGCGAGGCCAGCGACAGCCTGCACAGCCGCGCCGGCGGCCGCTTCCACGGCATTACCGCCGCGTGTGCGACGCCCTCGGGCATCGTGATCGCGGCGCGCGGCGCCGGACGGCTGCTGCGCTATACGGGAGAGCTGCGATGAATGACGGCGTGACGCAGGCGGCACCCGCCACTCAGTCGGCACCCCGCGAGCCGGTGCTGCGGATCAGCAACGGCTCCAAGATCTATGGCGGTGTCCACGCCATCGAGGGGGTCAATTTCGATCTCTATCCCGGCGAGGTGCATGCACTGGTCGGCGAGAACGGCGCCGGCAAGTCGACGCTGTGCAAGGCGATCGCGGGCGCGATCAATCTCACCTCCGGCGACTATCTGCTGGACGGCAAGCCTGCCAATTTCGAGCAGCCGCGCGACGCGCTCGATGCCGGCATCTGCATGGTCTATCAGGAGACCAGCCTGGTGCCGACCATGACCGCGGCGCAGAACATCGAGCTCGGCAACGAAAAGCTGCTGACGCGCTTCCGCACGCTGAACATCCAGGCCCAGCAGCTGTTGCAGTCGCTGAACTTCCATGTCGACCCGGCGACGCCGGTGGCGCTGCTCGGCACCGCCAAGAAGCAGATGGTGGAGATCGCGCGCGCGATCTACAACAAGGCGCGCATCATCATCTTCGACGAGCCGACCGCATCGCTGACGCCGGAGGAGATCGTCCACTTCTTCCATCTGGTACGCGACCTGCGCGCCCGCGGCGTCTCGATCATCTACATCTCCCATGCGCTGGAGGAATCGCTGCAGATCGCCGACCGCATCACCGTGCTGCGCGACGGCAAGCTGGTGATCACGGCGCCCGCCAAGCAGCTCACCCGCGACGCGCTGGTGCAGCACATGGTCGGGCGCGAGGTCGCGCAGGCGGTCTACGGCGGCAAGGCGAAGACCCATCAGCGTCGTGAGAAGGTGCTGACGGTCGAGAACGTCACGATGGGCATGGCGGTCAAGAACATGTCGTTCTCGGTCTATGCCGGCGAGGTGGTCGGCATCGCCGGCCTGATCGGCTCCGGCCGCACCGAGATCGCCAAGATCGTCTACGGCGCGCTGAAGCGCAATCTGGTCAATGGCGGCACCATCCGGTTGCGGGGAAAGCCGATCCGCTATCGCGTGCCGCGGCAGGCGATCAATGACGGCATCGCCTACATCACCGAGGACCGCAAGGCCAACGGCTTTTTCGAGACCATGGTGGTCGACGACAACGTTTACATCGGCAGCCTCGCGACGCGGAAGGGCTGGAGCTTGCTACTGTCGCGCGCCAAGCGCAGCAAGCTCGCCAGTTACTGGGTCGACCGGCTCAAGATCAGCGCGTTGCAGCGCAAGGCCAGGATCATTGAGCTGTCCGGCGGCAACCAGCAGAAGGTGGTGCTGGCCAAGACGTTGGTGCAGGAGCCGTCGATCATCTTCTTCGACGAGCCGACGCGCGGCGTTGACGTCGGCACCATCCCGCACATCCACGGCGAAATCCGCCGCCTCGCCGACGAGGGCAAGGCGGTGGTGGTGATTTCGTCCTATCTGCCGGAGATCCTCGCCGTCTCCGACCGCATCCTGGTCGCCCGCACCGGCCGCATCGTCGCCGAGTTCGACGCGGCGGACGCGACCCAGGACAAGATCCTGTACGCCGCGGTGCATTGAGGGCGCGGGTGCGACGTCTCTCCGCTGTCGTCATTGCGGGGAACGCTTGCGACGAAGCGCGTCGCAAGAATGTCGATGCAGGCTTGCGGCAGCGCCTCATATTCGATGTCGTCCCGGCGCAGGCCGGGACCCATAACCACAATTTGTCATTGTTGCGCGTCGCCGGAACGACGAGTCCCGCCGGCAACATCTGCTGCGGCGTATGGGTCCCGGCCTGCGCCGGGACGACGGTTGTGGGTGGGCGCCAACTACTCTTGACAATTATTTTAAGTATAAAATAATATGCGGTATCGGCTGGCGGGAAAACCGACCCCGGCCGAAGCCAGAGCATGGTTCGGAAAAGTGGCACCCGGTTTTCCGACGCGATCATGCTCAAACGGAAAGGCGAGAACGCCATGCGCATCGTTTGCATTGGAGGCGGGCCGGCCGGGCTCTACTTCGGCATCCTGATGAAGATGCTCGATCCCGCGCACCGGATCTCCGTGGTCGAACGCAATCGGCCCTATGATACGTTCGGCTTCGGCGTGGTGTTCTCCGATGCGACCATGGACAACATGCGCAAATGGGACCCGGTCACCGCCGACACGATCGAGCAGGCCTTCAACCACTGGGATGACATCGAGGTCCTGATCAAGGGCCGCCGCATGCGCACCACCGGCCACGGCTTCGTCGGCATCGGCCGCAAGCGGCTGCTCAACATCCTGCAGGCGCGCGCCGAGGAGCTCGGCGTCGAATTGATCTTCGAGCGCGAGGTCAATTCCGATATCGAGTTCCCCGATGCCGACCTGATCGTGGCGTGCGACGGCGTCAACTCGAAGGTCCGCGCCAAATATGCCGAGACCTTCCAGCCCGACATGCTGATGCGGCCGAACCGCTATATCTGGCTCGGCACCAACCGGCCGTTCGATGCCTTCACCTTCGACTTCCGCAAGACCGAGCACGGCTGGTTCCAGTCGCACATCTACAAGTTCGAGGAGGGCGCGGCGACCTTCATCGTCGAGACCACCGAGGAAGCATATCTCGCCCACGGCCTCGACAAGATGGAGCAGGGAGAATCCATCGCGTTCTGCGAGAAGGTGTTCGCGGAAATCCTCGAGGGGCATCATCTGGTCTCCAACGCGCGGCATCTGCGCGGCTCGGCCTGGCTGTCGTTTCCGCGGCTGATCTGCGGCAAGTGGACCGCGTTCAACGGCAACAGCCATGTCGTGTTGATGGGCGATGCCGCCCACACCGCGCATTTCGCGATCGGCTCGGGCACCAAGCTCGCGCTGGAAGATGCGATCGAGCTGACCAACCAGTTCAAGATCCACGGCGCGACCAAGGACAGCATCCCCGCCGTGCTCAAGGCTTACGAGGAACTGCGCCGGGTCGATGTGGCGCGGATCCAGAATGCCGCGCGCAATGCGATGGAGTGGTTCGAGGTGGTCGGCTCGCGCTATGCCGATACGCTGGAGCCCGAGCAGTTCATGTACTCGCTGCTGACCCGCTCGCAGCGAATCAGCCACGAGAATTTGCGGCTGCGCGACAAGACCTGGCTCGAAGGCTATGAGCGCTGGTTCGCCGAGCGCAGCGGGGTGCCGGCGACCAACGACCGCGTCACCCCGCCGATGCTGACGCCGTTCCACATCCGCGGCCTGTCGCTGCACAACCGGATCATCGTCTCGCCGATGGCGACGTACTCGGCGGAGGAGGGAGTGCCGAACGACTTCCACCTGGTGCATTTCGGCTCCCGCGCGCTCGGCGGCGCCGGCCTGTTGTTCACCGAGATGACCTGCGTCTCGCCGGAGGCGCGGATCACGCCCGGCTGCTGCGGCCTGTGGAACGACGAACAGGCCGCGGCCTACAAGCGCATCGTCGAGTTCGTGCATCGCAATTCGCAGGCCAGGATCGGCATCCAGCTCGGCCATGCCGGCCGCAAGGGTTCGACCCGCGTCGCCTGGGAAGGCATGGACGAACCGCTGCCGGACCATAACTGGCCGTTGGTGTCGGCCTCGGCGGTGCCTTATCTGCCCGACGGCCAGGTCCCGGAGCCGATGAGCCGCGCCGAGATGGACGATGTGCGCGACCAGTTCGTTGCCGCCGCCCGGCGCGCCGCTAGCGCCGGCTTCGATATTCTGGAGCTGCATTGCGCCCATGGCTATCTGCTGTCGAGCTTCCTCTCGCCGCTGACCAACCGCCGCACCGACGAGTATGGCGGATCGATCGAGAACCGGGCGCGTTATCCGCTGGAAGTGTTCCGCGCCGTTCGCGCGGTGTGGCCGGAGGACAAGCCGATGTCGGTCCGCCTGTCCTGTCACGATTGGGCCGAGGGCGGCAACACACCCGAGGAGGCGCTGGCCTTCGCAAAACTGTTCAAGGCGGCCGGTGCCGACCTGATCGATTGCTCCTCGGGCCAGGTCTGGGCCGACGATCATCCGATCTATGGCCGGCTTTACCAGACCCCGTTCGCCGACAAGATCCGCAACGAGGTCGGCATCGCCACTATCGCGGTCGGCGCGATCTCGGAGGCCGACCACGCCAATTCGATCATCGCCGCCGGACGCGCCGATCTCTGTGCCATCGCGCGGCCGCATCTTGCCGATCCCGCGTGGACGCTGCATGAGGCCGCGAAGATCGGCGTCAAGCAGATCGCCTGGCCGAAGCAGTATCTGTCGAGCAAGTCGCAATACGAGGCCAATCTCGAACGCGTAGCCGCGGGAGTGAAGGCATGACAGGGTTCTGGCCCAACGCCCATGCGCTCGTCACTGGTGCAGGCTCCGGCATCGGCGCTGCGACGGCGATCGCACTCGCGGCTGCCGGCGTGCGCGTCAGCGTCGCCGGGCGCCGGATCGACGCGCTGAAGACGACGACGGCGTTGCTCGGCGAGCGCGCTGGCGCTGTTGTCGCGATCGATGTGACCGATGAAGCTGCGGTGGCCAAGGGTATCGCGCAGATCGAGGCCGAGGCGGGCCCGATCGATATCCTCGTCAACAATGCGGGCAAAGCCGGCAGCGCGCCGTTCGACAAGACGAGCGTGGCGCTGTGGGCGGACATGCTGGCGAGCAATCTCTCCAGCGTGTTCCTGGTGACGAAGGCGGTGCTGCCTGGGATGGCGCAGCGTGCCCGGGGGCGCGTGATCAACGTGGCCTCGACCGCGGGTCTTACCGGCTACGCCTATGTCTCGGCCTATGTCGCGGCAAAGCACGGCGTCGTCGGCCTGACGCGCTCGCTGGCGCTGGAATACGCGCGGCGCGGCGTCACCGTGAATGCGGTGTGTCCCGGCTACACCGACACGCCGCTGGTGGCGGATGCGGCTGCGAACATCGTCGCCAAAACCGGGCGCAGCGAGCAGGAGGCGCGAGCCACGCTCGCCAAGGTCAATCCGATGCAGCGGCTGGTCACGCCGGAGGAGGTCGCCGATACCATCCTCTGGCTCGCGTCCGAGGGTGCATCGTCAATCAACGGACAAGCCGTCGCGGTCGCCGGCGGCGAAGTCTTTACCGGGTAAAGGAACAACTCATGTCCGACATGAAAGCAAAGCTCCGTCCGTTCAAGGATTATCCCGCAAAGCACTTCCGGTGGCAGACCGATGCCAGCGGCCGTGTCGCGACCATCACGCTGAACCGGCCGGACAAGAAGAACCCGCTGACCTTCGAGTCCTATGAGGAGCTGCGTGATCTCTTCACCAACCTCAAATACGCCTCCGATGTCCGCGCCATCGTGCTGACCGGCGCCGACGGCAATTTCTGCTCCGGCGGCGACGTGTTCGAGATCATCGAGCCGTTGACGCGGATGGCGATGCCGGACCTGCTCGCCTTCACGCGGATGACCGGCGAGGTGGTGCGCGCGATGCGCAAATGCCCGCAGATCATCGTCGCTGCGATCGACGGCATCTGTGCCGGTGCAGGCGCGATGCTGGCGCTGGCATCCGACCTGCGGCTGGCGACGCCGCAGGCCAAGACCGCGTTCCTGTTTACCCGCGTCGGCCTTGCCGGCGCCGACATGGGCGCGTGCGGCTTGTTGCCGCGTGTGATCGGGCAGGGCCGTGCCGCCGATCTGCTCTACACCGGCCGCGCGATGAGCGCCGACGAAGGCTTTGCGTGGGGCTTCCACAACCGCCTGGTGCCGCCGGCGGAGCTCGCCGCCGCCGCGCAAGAGTTGGCGCGCTTGCTCGCGGACGGACCATGGTTCGCGCATGGCGTGACGAAGACGATGTTCAATCAGGAATGGGCGATGGGCGTCGACGAGATGATCGAGTCCGAAGCGCAGGCGCAGGCGATCTGCATGGTGACGGGCGACTTCCGCCGCGCCTTCGATGCCTTCGCCGCCAAGCAGAAACCCGCCTTCGAGGGCAATTGAGATGATCGAGATCCTGCAACCGGACGGATGGGCCAAGCCGATCGGCTACGCCAACGGCATGGCCGCGCGCGGCAAACAGATCTTCATCGCCGGCCAGATCGGCTGGAACGGTCAATGCGTGTTCGAGAGCGACGATCTCGTGGCGCAAATTGGCCAGACGCTGCGCAATATCGTCGCGGTTGCCGCAGCCGGCGGGGCCGGGCCAGAGCACATCGTGTCGATGACCTGGTTCTTGCTCGACCGCAAGGAATATTCCGCGCGGCTGAAGGAGATCGGTGGGGTCTATCGCGACGTGATCGGCCGCCGCTTTCCGGCAATGACCGCGATCCAGGTTGCCGGCCTGATCGAGGACCGCGCCAAGGTGGAAATCCAGGCCATCGCGGTGGTGCCGGATTAACGACGATGCCGGAGTGTCAAACCCGTCATCCCCGCGCAAAGGCTCCGCCTTTGTCGCTGGAGGAGCCGCGAAGCGGCGTCTCGAAGGATGCGCGGCCCGGCTGGTGGCCGTCGACCCTTCGAGACGCGCGTTCCTCAGGGTGACGGGCATGGATGGGAATATGCTGAAGCAATGTTAAGCCTAAGCCCAATCATCGCGGGCCGGCCCAAGTCCCGGGCAACAAACCCGCTTGCGGCCGGACAACGGGGCGTGCGACCCTAGCCGAAAGCGTAAAAGCGTCCTGTTGTGAGTGGAGTAAGGGACGATGAAGGCGATTATCGTCGGAGGCGGAATCGGAGGCCTCACCACTGCGCTGATGCTGCGCTCGCGCGGTATCAGTTGCGAGCTGTACGAGCAATCGGAGACGATCCGTGAGCTCGGCGTCGGCATCAACACACTGCCGCATGCGATCCGCGAGCTGGCGGGGCTCGGTCTGCTCGACAGACTCGACGAGGTCGCGATCCGCACCTTTGAGCTGTTCTATTTGACGCGGCATGGCCAACAGGTCTGGCACGAGAAGCGCGGGCTCGATGCCGGCCACGACGTGCCGCAATTCTCTGTTCATCGCGGCCGCCTGCAGGGCGTGATCCATCAGGCGGTGATCGACCGGCTCGGCGCGGATGCGATCCGCACCGGCTGCCGGCTCGGTTCCTTCACGCAGGACGAGGGCGGCGTGTCCGCCTACTTCTTCGATCGCAGCGGCAGCCATGTGCACACCGCGCGTGGCGACATCCTGATCGGCGCCGACGGCATCCATTCCAAGGTGCGGCAGACGCTGTTTCCGGATGAAGGCGGCCCGTGCTGGAACGGGCTGATGCTGTGGCGCGGCGCGACCGATTGGCCGGCCTTCCTGACGGGGCGCTCGATGATCATCGCCGGTGGGCTGAACGCCAAGGCCGTGATCTATCCGATCGCGCCCGGCTCGAGCCCGGCAAGCCGCCTCACCAATTGGGCGGTGCTGGTGCGGATCGGCGATGGCTCCTCGCCGCCGCCGCGGCGCGAGGGCTGGTCCAATCTCGGCCGGCGCGACGAGATGATGCCCTATGTCACTGGTTTCACCATCCCGCAGGTCGACTTCGCCGGCCTGATCAACGCGACGCCGGAATTCTGGGAGTATCCGTGCTGCGACCGCGATCCGCTGCCCTATTGGTCGAGCGGCCGCGTCACGCTGCTCGGCGATGCCGCGCATCCGATGTATCCGGTCGGCTCGAACGGCGCGTCGCAGGCCATTCTCGATGCGCGGTGCCTCGCCGACATGCTGGCGCGGGCCGAGCATCCGCGCCAGGCGCTGGCGGCCTATGAGCGGCAGCGGTTGCCGATGACCGCCGACATCGTCGCCTCCAACCGCCGCGGCGGGCCGGAGGGCGTGATCGACGCCGTCGAGCAGCTCGCGCCGCAGGGCTTTACCGACGTCGACACCATTCTCAACTACGAGGCACGCGAGGCGATCGTGCGCGGCTATGCCGCGAAGGCCGGCTTCGCCGCGCGTGTGGTGGCGCGGCAGTAAAAGACACACCGGGAGACTTTGGCCCCTCACGGTTAGGGGATAACGTCCCATCCGTCACCCCGAGAGACCGTGAATGTATCTCTCTCGATGACGCAACATACTCGATGTCGTCCCGGCGAAAGCCGGGACGACGAGGGGAGAGATTGCGCTGCGTCTCCGTCACCCCCGCGCAACGGCTTCGCCGTTGTCGCTGGAGGAGGTCGCAGCGCGGCCGTCTCGATGGGTCGACGGCCACCAGCCGGGCCGATTCATCCTTCGAGACGAGGCCAAGTGGCCGCTCCTCAGGATGACGGGAGCGAGGTCGCCGCCGAGCTTACGCCGGAGGCGGCGGCAGGAAGTGGATGTTGTGCTCGGCGGCGAGCCGCACCACGTCGTCCGGGTTCTGCTCCTTCATGTTGTGGATCGCCCAGAACAGGTCGTAGAGCCTGCGCGTCGGCGATACCCAGAACAATGTCTTCGCCGGCTGCTGTGACTTGTTGAAGATGCCGTGCGGCTTGCCCGCCGGCAGGCGCACCAGGTCGCCGGGCGTGGCTGATTCATCGGCGCCGTCGAGCATGAAGTCGAGCTTGCCCTCGAGGATGTAGAGATACTCGTCCTGGTCGGGATGGATGTGCGGCGGGACGAAGGTGCCGGGCGGGAAGGTGGCGTGCCAGGAGAACGAATGCTCGGTACGGCTCTTCGGCACATAGGTCTGGCCGAGGATGCTCCAGGAAATCCCTTGCATGCCTTCGTTGGCGCGGGTGATGCCGGCGATCTCGTCTTTCATGTTTGTACGTCCTCTTCTGAGTTACTTGGCCGCGCAGTCCTTGGCGTAGCGGTCGCCATAGTTCGAGAACACCTTCTCGACGATCTCGGTCTGGAACTTGCCGTCCGGTCGCTTAGCGACCTTGGTGAGGTAGAAATCCTGGATCGGATAGCCGTTGTTGTTGAACTTGAAGTTACCGCGCAGCGAGGTGAAATCGGCCTTCTTCAGCGCCGCTGCAACCGCGTCCTTGTTGGAGAGGTCGCCCTTCACGGCCTTGACCGCGCTATCGATCAACAGCGCTGCGTCATAGGCCTGCATGGCGTAAGTGCCGGGCACGCCCTTGTAGGCCGCCTCATAGGCCGTGACGAACTTCTTGCTCTGGGGATTGTCGAGATCGGGTGCCCAGTTCGCGCCGCCGAACATGCCGACGGCGGCGTCCTGCTGCGCGGGCAGGGTGGATTCGTCGACGGTGAAGGCGGAGAGCACCGGCACGGTCGCGCCGGCCTGCTTGTACTGCTTCACGAGGTTCACGCCCATGCCGCCTGGCATGAAGGTGAACAGCGCGTCGGGCTTCAGCGAGGCGATCTTGGAGAGTTCGGGCTGGAAATCCAGCGTGTTCATCGGCGTGTAGGATTCCTCGACGATCTCGCCCTTGTAGTCGAGCTTGAAGCCGGCGACGGAATCGCGGCCGGCCTGATAGTTCGGCACCAGCAGATAGACGCGCTTGTAGCTGCGGTCCTGCGCCACCTTGCCGAGGACCTCGTGCACCTGGTCGTTCTGGTACGACGTCACGTAGAAGAACGGGTTGCACTCCTTGCCGGCGTAGCTGGAGGGGCCGGCATTCGGGCTGATCAGGAAGGTCTTGCTGTCGGTGACCGGGCGGTGGATCGCCTGCAGGATGTTGGAGAAGATCGGACCGACCACGAAATCGACCTTGTCGCGCTCGAGCAGGCCGCGCACCTTGACCACGGCAGCGTCGGGCTTCAGCTCATCGTCGGCGTTGACGATCTCGACCTCGCGGCCGGCCATCTTGCCGCCGAGGTCCTTGACCGCGAGCGCAAAACCGTCGCGAACCTGCTGGCCAAGCGCCGCGGCTGGTCCCGAGGTCGTCACCAGCACGCCGATCTTGATCTTCTCCTGCGCGGTCGCCGGGGTCACCGCGATACCCAGCAGCGCCGCCAATCCCGCGAGCTTCGTCAATCGTTTCATGTCTCTCCCCCAACCACCGGCTTGTTGCCCTGTCTCGGCCTCATTGACCTCAGCTTAGTCTGACGCGCGCGACCGCTGCAAGCGATGTGGCATTGCGTCAGGGCGATCGCCGCGCATCATGCAGGCGCTGCACATGCAAGCACCGCGCCAATTGCTTGAAGTTTAAAGAAATTGCAGGATCGGCCGCGCGCGTATCGGGCGGGATTCGCATTTGTCCTTGCGGGGCGGCGCGAATTGCTTGAAGCTCAAAGCAATCGGTCCGACCGAAACCCGGCGCGGAGGCACGATCGCTGCATGAACCTCGATTCCGAAACCAAAGCCGTCGAACTCCCCGACGATCACGGCACCGAGCTCAGGCTGTGGCTGCGGCTCTTGACCTGCACCACGCTGATCGAAGGCGAGGTACGCAGCCAATTGCGTGAGAAGTTCGATGTCACGCTGCCGCGCTTCGACCTGATGGCCCAGCTCGACAAGGTGTCTGACGGCATGACGCTGTCGGACCTGTCGAAGCGGATGATGGTGTCGAACGGCAACGTCACCGGGCTGGTCGAGCGACTGGTCGAGTCCGGCCATCTCGATCGCCGCACCTCGGAGACCGATCGCCGCGTGCAGTTCATCCGGCTGACCAAGCTCGGCCGCGCCGAGTTCCGCAAGATGGCGGCCGAGCACGAGAAATGGATCGCCGATATCTTCGGCGACCTGTCGCCGAAGGATATTCGCGAACTGATGCGGCTGCTTGCCAAGGCCAAGGGGTCGGCCCAGCGCTCCGCCAAGGCGAGGACCGCTTAAGCCGTGAGCGAGATCGACTACGAGGTGGAATACAACAACCGGGCAAGGGTGCCGGAGAATCCCGCGTTGATGGCCGGTTGGGCGAGGGACTCCGCGGCCTATCGCGAGCAACATCCGCCGCGGCGCCTGACCTATGGGCCGGGCGGCCGCAACGTCATCGATCTCTTTGAGGGGAGCAGCGACGGGCCGCTCGTCGTGTTCATCCACGGCGGCTATTGGCAGGCGCTTGACGGCTCGTCGTCGAGCCACTGCGCGCGGGGCCTCAATGGCCACGGCATCAGCGTCGCGGTGCCGAGTTACGACCTTTGTCCCAATGTCACGATTGCCGACATCATCTGCGAGATGCGCGCGGCGTCGTGCGAGCTGGCCAAGTTCGGCCGGCCGCTGGTCATGTCAGGGCACTCCGCGGGCGGGCATCTTGCCGCATGCATGCTTGCCACCGATTGGCAGGCCTACGATGCGTCGCTGCCGACGGATCTGGTCAGGGCTGCTTACGCGATCTCCGGCCTGTTCGAGCTCGAGCCGCTGGTCGGCACCTCCATCAACAAGGCACTTGGCCTCGACCGCGACGCAGCAAGGGCGGTGAGCCCGCTGCTCTGGAAAGCGCCCAGCGGTGCGACGCTCGATGCGGTGGTTGGCGGCGCCGAGAGCGCCGAATATCACCGGCAGAGCCGGACCATCGCCGATGTCTGGGGCAGCGCGGGTGTGGCGACACGGTTCGGCACCGTGCCCAATGCCAATCATTTCACCGCGATCGCACCGCTCGCCGACCCGGAGTCGGAGATGGTCGCGCGGCTGAAGCAGCTCACACAAATCTGAGGTTTGCGGGGCGACGCAGTTTCCACGCGATATCTACCCTTGCGCCAAATTATTTTAAGTATAAAATGATTGGCGATCGGGACGCTGCCGGGCGTCCTCGATACTGGTCTTCTCGATGTTGATCTCGATGTTGGTCTTGGCCTTTCTGGACGGAAAGCGAGGGGCAATCGAATGTCAGGTGAATTTCCCGGGCTCGGCCCATCCGGGCATGTCGACGATTTCGCGCGGCGCAACCTGCCGCCATCAGCGCAGTGGCCGCAGCTGCTGCTCGACCGGCCCGAATTCCAATATCCCGATTATCTCAACGCCGCGGTCGAACTGACCGACCGCATCGTCGAGCAGGGGATGGGCGATCGCATCGCGCTGATCGGCAACGGCCGCCAGCGCACCTACAAGGAATTGACCGACTGGTCGAACCGCCTGGCTCATGCGTTGGTGGAGAACTACGGCGTCAAGCCCGGCAATCGCGTCCTGATCCGCTCGGGCAACAATCCGGCGCTGGTCGCGGCGTGGCTCGCCGCCACCAAGGCTGGCGCCGTCGTCGTCAACACGATGCCGATGCTGCGCGCCGGTGAGCTCGCCAAGATCGTCGACAAGGCCGAGATTGCGCTGGCGCTGACCGACAGCCGCATCGCGGACGAACTGGTGGCTTGCGCCAAGACCAGCAAATTCCTCAAGCAGGTCGTCAATTTCGACGGCACGCAAAACCACGATGCCGAGCTCGACCGGATCGCGCTGAACAAGCCGGTCAAGTTCGATGCGGTGAAGACCGGCCGCGACGATGTCGCGCTGCTCGGCTTCACGTCGGGCACCACGGGCGAACCCAAGGCGACGATGCATTTCCATCGCGATCTCCTGATTGTCGCGGACGGCTATGCCAGGGAAGTGCTCAAGGTGACGCCGGACGACGTGTTCGTCGGCTCGCCGCCGCTTGCATTTACATTTGGCCTTGGCGGGCTCGCGATCTTCCCGCTGCGCTTCGGCGCCACCGCGACATTGCTGGAGAACGCGGCGCCGAGCGAGATGATCCGGATCATCGAGACCTACAAGGCCACGATCTGCTTCACCGCGCCGACCGCCTATCGGGCGATGATGGCCGCGATGGACAAGGGCGCCGATCTGTCGTCGCTCCGGCTCGCCGTCTCGGCCGGCGAGACGCTGCCGGCGCCGGTGTTCGAGAGCTGGACCAGGAAGACCGGCAAGCCGATCCTCGACGGCATCGGCAGCACGGAGCTGCTGCACATCTTCATCACCAACCGCACCGGCAGCGCCGTCGCCGGCACCACGGGCACGCCTGTGGCCGGCTACCAGGCGAAGATCGTCGACGAAGACATGAACGAATTGCCGCCGGGCCAGGTCGGCAAGCTGGCGGTGCGCGGCCCGACCGGCTGCCGTTATCTCGCCGACTCCCGGCAAACCAAATATGTCCGCGATGGCTGGAACATCACCGGCGATGCCTTTGTCAGCGACGAGAACGGCCGGCTGTCGTTCGTGGCGCGCGCCGACGACATGATCATCTCGGCCGGTTACAACATCGCCGGTCCCGAGGTCGAGGCGGCGCTGCTCGGACATCCCGATGTCGCGGAATGCGCTGTCATCGGCGCACCCGACGAGGAGCGCGGACAGATCGTCTCGGCCTTCATCGTGCTGAAGCAGGGCGCGCGCAGCGACGATGCCGAGGTCAAGGCGTTGCAGGATCACGTCAAGGCAACGATCGCGCCGTACAAATATCCCCGCGCGATCTCTTTTGTCGACGCGCTGCCGAAGACCCAGACCGGGAAGATCCAACGCTTCAAGCTGCGCGAGGCAAGTTAGGGGAGGGCGACGGCCTGCGGCCGCCGCCCGAGATATCAATGCGCCGCGCCGCCGCCGGCGACATTCTTCGGCTTGCCGGTCAGCACGATCGCGATCGCGGCGAGCACCAGCACGACGCCGATCACCGCGAAGGCGTCGCTGAAGCCGAGCACCAGCGCCTGGCGCTTCACGATATTGCCGATCGCCACGATCGCCTGGTTGTGTGCGGTGGCGGGGTCCGAGATGCCGTGGCTGAGGAAGTAGTTGGTGACCTCGGCGATCCGGGTGCGCACCTCCTCGCGGCCCAGATGCACGGACTGGCCGATGATGTTGGAGTGGAACTGCTCGCGCTTGGTGACGATGGTCCCGAGCAACGCCGTGCCGATTGCGCCGCCGAGGTTCCGCATCATGTTGGAGATGCCGGAGGCAGCCGGCGCATCCTGCGGCGCAACGCTGCCGAGGCTGACGGCCGACAGCGGCGCCAGCATGATCGCCTGGCCGACGGCACGGACGATATTCGGGACGAAGAACTGGTCGCCGG
Source organism: Bradyrhizobium sp. C9 (assembly GCF_002532045.1). Lineage (GTDB taxonomy): Bacteria > Pseudomonadota > Alphaproteobacteria > Rhizobiales > Xanthobacteraceae > Bradyrhizobium. The sequence goes on from NZ_NWTG01000001.1 coordinate 1,056,856, forward strand.
AGTAATCGAGTGACATCTGTATGTTCATGAAGGATGAGACCGCGAACAGGATCATGCCGGTGAAGGCGATGAAGCGCGCGTCGAAACGCTGCATCAGCTTCGGTACCAGCGGGATCAGGATCAGCTGCGGCAGGCCGGTCCAGGCCAGCACCTGGCCGATCTGCTCGGCATTGTAGCGCTGCACCTGGCCGAGATAGGCCGGCAGCAGATAGACCGAGCCGAACAGCGCAAAGCCGACGAACACGGCCGAGATGGTGCCAAAGCCGAAGCTGCGCTGAGTCAACAGCCGCAGCCGGAGCAACGGCTTCTCGACCACGAGCTCGATCCAGACGAACAAGGTCAGGCTGACGGCGGCGATCACCGCAAGCTTGACGATGAAGGGCGAGCCGAACCAGTCGTCCTTGTTGCCTTCCTCGAGCACGGCCTGCAGCGATGCGAGGCCAATCGCCATCGTGGCGATGCCGAGCCAGTCGCCCTCGCGCAGCAGATTGAGCTGCATCGGCTGGCGTTCCAGGGTGAGAGAAAGGGTAATGACCATCACCGCGGTCGGAATCACGTTGACGAAGAAGATGGTCTGCCAGCCGTAATTCTCGGTCAGGTAGCCGCCGATGGTCGGGCCGATCGCCGGGGCAAACGTCACGGCGAGCGCGAACATCGCAAGGCCGATCGGTTGCTGCACCTTCGGCAGCTTGGTGAAGACAAGCGTGAAGGCCATCGGGATCAGCACGCCGCCGAAGAAGCCCTGCAGGCCGCGCATCGCGATCATCGAGGGGAGGTCGTTGGTGAAGGCACAGGCGACCGAGAAGATCGCAAACAGGGTGGCGAAGCCAATGATGATCTTGCGGAACGAGAACACCCGGCTGAGAAAGTCGGTCAGCGGGATCACCACGATCTCGCCGATCAGATAGGACGTCGAGATCCAGGAGCCGTTGTCGACGCCGGTGCCGATGCCGCCCTCGATGTTGAGAAGCGAGGCGTTGGTGATCTGGATATTGAGGATCGCCATGAAGGCGCCGATCATCGCGGCGACGATGGAAATCCAGACGGCCATGCTGGCGCGGTTGGGATCGACCGCTGCGGCTGCCGCGCGGGGCGCAGCAGCCGGGGAGGAGAGCGCGAGGTCGGACATGACATCACCTATTTGAAAGAGGCGACAGCGAGCTTGGGCGAGGCGCTGGAACGCGGATTGTCCCCGGCGGGATGCGACAGCGTCGCGATGGACGGAATCACCGACATGCCCGGCCGCAGGTCGACATTGGTTGCGTCGAGCACGATCTTCACCGGGATGCGCTGCACCACCTTGGTGAAGTTGCCGGTGGCGTTGTCCGGCGGCAGCAGCGCGAATTCCTGGCCGCTGGCGGGCGCGAGGCTGTCGACGTGGCCGCGCACCACCTGTCCCGGGAACATGTCGACTTCGATCTGGACCGGCTGGCCCTTGCGGACATTGGTGAGCTGCGTTTCCTTGTAGTTCGCGATCACATAGGCGCCGGTGGCCGGCACCAGCGACATCAGTTGCGTGCCGGCCTGGACGAACTGGCCGGTGCGCAGGGTGCGGTTGCCGACGACGCCATCGATCGGCGCGGTGATCGTGGTGTAGCCGAGATTGAGCTCGGCTTGATTTTGCAGGGCTGTGGCTCGTCCCAACGCCGCAACCGCCTGGGCGATCTCGGCCTTGAGCAGCTCCACCTGGCGCTCTGCGGAGGCAAGGTTTGCGGTGTCGCGGGCGATGGCGGCCTGCGCGCTGGCGTAGCGCGACTGCGCCTGCTGCGCGTTCTGTACGCTGCCGTAGCCGGTTCCGGCGAGGTCGGTGTAGCGCTTGTTCTCCTGCTCGGCGAAGGTCTGCGTCGCGGTGTCCACCGCGAGCGTCGCGCGCGCCGCCTCGATCACCGAGTGCTGCACGTCGAGCTGGGCGCGTTTGCTGGTGATCGCAGCTTCAGCGGCGGCGACGTCAGCCTTCGACTGATCCAGCGCGACCTTGAAATCGCGCTCGTCGATCCGCGCCAGGATCTGGCCGGCGCGCACATGTTCGTTGTCGCCCACCAGCACCGCGCTGAGATAGCCCGACACCTTCGGTGCGATCGTGGTGTTGTCGGCCTTCACATAGGCGTCGTCGGTCGAGACCTGAAAGCGGCCGACCGTCCAGTAATCCCAGCCGTACCAGGCGCCGCCCGCGAGCAGGGCGAGGGCCGCGCCGGTCATCAGCAGGCGCCGAAGCTTGCCCTTGGCTGCGGGCGGTTTGGCCGCCTCCGGATTCGCGATCAACTGCTTGGCGGTCTCGGCCGGAACCTGGCTCTCGGCCTTGAAGGACGTTTCGTGCTGGCTCATGGCAGGTGCTCCTGATCCTTCTATCTCGCTGGGAAACCGTAGGAATTTCGATTTCAGCGTCCCTGGATAATTAGGAAACTTGATGTTTTCCAAAATAAGGCCCATATTTGGACTGTCAATAGAATGACAGTCATCATCTAAAAGCATGGCTCGCGGATGAACCGAAGCGACAAGGACGAGACAGGGCAAAGCGCACCGGCGCCGGAACGGCGCGGCCGCGGGCGGCCGCAGCTTCGCTCCGACGACGAAACACGCGCACTGATCTACGACGCCGCGCGGCGTGAGTTCTCGGAGCGCGGCTTCGCCGCGGCCAGCATCGCCGATGTGGCCTGCCGCGCCGGCGTCTCCACCAAGACGCTCTATCGTTTGATCCCGACCAAGCTGGCGCTGTTCGAGGGTATGGTGACCGACCGGGTGGAGCGGTTCGTGTCCATCGTGAACCTCGGCGCCTGCGATGGCCGCAATGTTGCGGCGGCGCTGGAGGCGGCGCTGCTGACTTGCGCCGAGCTCATTCTCGATGCCGAGGTGATCGCGCTGCAACGGATCATCCTGGCCGAGAGCGACAAATTCCCTGATATCGCCGAGACGTTCTACGAAAAGGCCATGCAGCGCTCGATCGCCGCGCTGGCGAATTGGCTGGGCGTCCAGCAGCGGCGAGAGCGGATCGTGCTCGATGACACCGAAGCCGCAGCCGGCATGCTGCTCGGCATGCTCGTGTTCAAGCCGCAGCGCGACGTGATGTTTGGGCACAAGCCGGTGCTGACGCGCAGCGAGATCGAAGCGCGCGCCAAGGCCTGTGCTAAGCTGTTCCTGTCCGGATGCGCCGTGCCGGCCGACCAGATCAACAAACAAAGTGGAGGCGCGTGATGCCGGAGCCGGCCGCGACCTACACCGTCGAGGCGCAGATTGCGCGCGACGACCAGGCGACATGCGAGGATGTGCTGACGCGCTGGATGACCGCGCTCAACCGCTATGACGCCGCGGCCATGGACGCACTGATGCACTTCCCGCATGTGCGGATCGCCGGCGGCGTGGTCACGGTCTATCAGCAGCCCGGCAACAATCCGATGGAACTGTTCGAGCGGCTGCGCAAACAGGACCGCTGGCATCACAGCGCCTGGAACGAGACCATGCTCGTGCAGTCCTCACCGGCCAAGGCGCACTACGCCGTCCGCTATACGCGCTACCGCGAGGACGGTTCGGTGATCGGCGTCTACGATTCCCTCTATGTGCTGAGCCTGCTCGGCGGCGCCTGGAAAATCCAGAGCCGCTCGAGCTTTGGTCCCTGAGCAAGCCGCGTTACAGGTCGCGTCACTTGGCCGCCACCACTGAAGCGGGAGGCTGGGTCAGCACTTGGCGGATCATGCGGGCGAGATCGGCCTTGCGGTAGGGTTTTGGCAAGAGCGTGACGTCCGGGTCGAGACGGCCGTGATGAATGATGGCGTCCTCGGTATAGCCGGAGGTGAAGAGCACGCGCACCGAGGGCAGCTTGGCGATCACGGCATCAGCCACCTGCCGGCCGTTCATGCCGCCGGACATTATGACGTCGGTGAACAGCACGTCGCAGACGAAACCGTTCTCGACCGCAGCCAATGCTTCCGGGCCGTTGGCGGTGACCATGGTGTGGTAGCCAAGCTGCTCGAGCTGGGCGCTGACATAGTTGCGGACCAGCGGATCGTCCTCGACGACCAGGATGGATTCGTGGCCACCGCGCGTGTCGACCGGAGCAGGCGGCTCGACGTCGACCATGTCGCCCATGCTGCGCGGCAGATAGAGCTTGATCGACGTGCCGTGGCCCTCTTCGGAATAGATCTTGAGATGCCCGTCGGACTGCTTGATGAAGCCGTACACCATGCTGAGCCCGAGGCCGGTGCCCTTGCCGGTGTCCTTGGTGGTGAAGAACGGCTCGAACACCTTTTCGCGGATTCCCTCCGGGATTCCGCCGCCGGTGTCGCTGACCGCGACCATCACATATTCACCCGCCCGCACGTCGAGATTGGCGGCGGCATAAACTTCGTCGAGGATGACGTTGCTGGTCTCCAGCATCAGCTTGCCGCCGTCGGGCATCGCATCGCGGGCATTGAGGGCGAGATTGAGCAGTGCCGTCGACATGTGGTTGGGGTCGATGAAGGCCGGCCAGGCGTCTGCTTCGAGCGCGGTATCGATCTCGATCTGCTCGCCGAGCGACGGGCGCAGCAGCCGCGCGGTGTCCTGCACCAGCGTGTTGAGGTCGGCTTCACGCGGTTGCAGCGGCTGCTGGCGCGAGAAGGCCAGCAGATGCTTGGTGACCTCGGCGCCGCGAAAGGCGGCGTCGCTGATCATCTTTGTCACCGACGACAGCGCGGCGTCGTGTTCCACGGCCTCGGCGAGGATGTCGATCAGGCCGGTGATGACGGTCAGGATGTTGTTGAAGTCATGGGCGATGCCGCCGGTGAGGTGCCCGACGGCCTCCATCTTCTGCACCTGGCGCAGCTTCTGCTCGGCTTCGAGCTGCTCGCGGGCAGCCTCGACCTCGCGCGCGCGCATGAAGATTTCAGCTTCCATCTGCTCGGTGCGCTCGCGCAGCAGGTCGGTCAGCTTGTCCTGCTCGGCGCCGCGCTGCTTCAGCTGAATAAAGCCGGTGACGTCTTCCACCCGATGGATGATGTAGCTGAATTGTCCGCTCGGCCCGAACACCGGCGTATTGCGCGGGCTCCAGTAGCGCTCCTCGAATCCGCCGCCCTCCGACTCGGGCTTTCGGATATCGTATTTCTGCACCGACATGGTGTCGGGGCGGCGGAACTGGACCACGCGTTCCAGCGAGGCGCGCAGGTTGCGCACCCCGTCGGCGGCCGGATCGTCCGGATTATCGGGAAATACCTCGAACAGCCCACGCCCAAGGATCGCGGCGCGCTCGGTCTTGGTGGCGCGCAGATAGGCGTCGCTTACGGCCACGATGCGGAAGTCAGGCTGCGTCAGCACCAGATAGAGGCCGGGCGCCGCCTCGAATAACGCCTTGAAGTCAGGCATCGGCGGGGACTGGTTTTGCAGTTCATCCTCCCTCGCAGGGATACGTCCCCCTGTGACCGCGATCAAGATGTGGCACGCGTTCGCAGGAACTTCAATGGTTAACATACGGCGTTAACTCGATTTTCTCGATCGAGACAGCGCGGCTAGCGCGAATTCGGCAGGTAGCGCCAGCCCTCCTTGCCGAGGAAGTCCAGCATGGCCTGCGCGGGCGGCAGCAGGATCTTGTCGGTGCGCCTGATTGCGTGCCACTGCCGGACGATCGGCAGGCCCTTCACCTTGAGCACCACCAGCCGGCCATCCTCCAGTTCGTGAAATACCGTGTGCTGGGAAATGAAGGCGATGCCGAGCCCGGCCATGACCGCCTGCTTGATGGTCTCATTGCTGTCCATCGCCATGCCGAGCTTCGGCTCCAATCCGACCCGCTCGAAATATTGCTGCATCAGCATCCGCGTGCCTGATCCCTGCTCACGGGTGATGAAGGTTTCATTGGCGAGCTCCGATGTCGCGACATGCCGTCGCCGTGCCAGCCGATGATCGGGGGCGGCGATGATGAAGTGCGGATGCCGACCGAGCGGCTTCATCTCGACTTCGACATCGGCCGGCGGCCGGCCCATCACCGCGATGTCGAGATCGTAGCCGCGCAGCGCGTCGCGGATCTCTTCACGGTTGCCGATCCTGAGCGTGACCTCGATCTTGGGAAAGCGGCGCGAGAACGCCGCGATCGCGAACGGCACGAAGTATTTCGCTGTCGAGACCGCGCCCATCGCGACGCGGCCGCCGCTGCGGCCTGCGATCATGTCGAGCGACTGCTCGCAGTCCTTCAGCGCCGCCTCGATCCGCTCGATGAGCGCCAGCACATGCGCGCCGGCATCGGTCAGCGCCATGCCGTCGCCGGTGCGCTGGATCAGCGGCAATCCCGCGAGCGCCTGCAGGTTGCGGACCTGCAGCGTCACCGCCGGCTGCGTCAGGTTCAGCTGGTTCGCCGCCGACGTGATCGAGCGCGCCGCGTGCACCGCCGACAGCGCGCGCAGTTGGCGGATGGTGAGGTCCCGCGAGAAGTTCCCGGCCATCACAAGCTCCATAAGAAATACTTTGCCCAGACCAAAGATAATGAAATTTCCCTAATTCGGCAAATCGCGCGTTGATACAGCCAAGGCGACTCCCTGCGGTCGCCTCTCGACCCCTCGGGACAGAGGGCGCGATCAACGGGAGAGGCCGGTGGAGATTCGTCCTGCATTGCATGCCCATCTGGAGTGGCCGACGCAGCACAACCCGTTGCGCGCCGCGACCGTTGCGGTGATCGAAGCCCTTGCCGGCGCCGCGATCGAGCTGTCGCGCATCATCGCCGCCGGCCCGCTCGCCGGCATCGGCGGCGAGAGCGGCGGCACCAATCCCGACGGCGATCGTCAGAAGACCATCGACATCGTCGCCGACAGCCTGATGCGCGAGGCGTTGCGCGCCGCGCCGGTTGCCGCGGTGCTCTCGGAGGAAGTCGAGCTGCCGGAGACGCTCGATCCCGATGCCCCGCTCTGTGTCGCGATCGATCCGCTGGATGGATCGGCCAATCTCGAAAACAACATCTCGATCGGCACGATCTTCTCGATCCGGCCGAAGGGAAACGACATCCTCTCGACCTTCTTCGAGCCCGGAACGGCGCAATGTGCTGCAGGCTGCTTCATCTACGGTCCGCAGACCGTGCTGGTGCTGGCGCTCGACCGGTGCGTCGACTGTTTCACGCTCGACCCGCGAACCGGTGAGTTCGTCCTGACCGCGCGCGACCTGCGGGTGCCGCAGAACGCGACGGAATTTGCGATCAACGCCTCGAACCGGCGGCACTGGAGCGGCCCGGTGCGCAACTACATCGACGAGTGCCTTGCCGGCGTGAACGGCGAGCGCGGCCAGGATTTCAACATGCGCTGGATCGGCTCGCTGGTGGCCGAGGCCTACCGCATCCTGATGCGCGGCGGCGTGTTCCTGTATCCGGCGGATGCGCGGCAGGGCTACCGCGAAGGCCGGCTGCGCCTGCTCTACGAGGCGCATCCGATCGCGCTGATCATGGAATGGGCGGGCGGCGCCGCGTCCAGCGGCCGTTCGCGCATTCTCGAGCTTTCGGCACGTACGCCGCATCAGCGCGTGCCGCTGATCATGGGATCGGCGCGCGCCGTGCGCGACGTCGATGCGATCCACCTGACCGTCGAGCCGTTGTTCGAGAGCAGCGATGCCCCGCTGTTCGCGCGGCGCGGCCTGTTCCGCTGAGGGGGAGCGCATGTCCCGTCGACATCCCATCATCTCGATCACCGGCTCGTCCGGCGCCGGCACCACCTCGGTAAAGAAGACGTTCGAGAACATCTTCCGCCGCGAGAATGTTGTCGCGGCCTACATCGAGGGCGACGCGTTCCATCGCTACGACCGCGCCGAGATGCGCAGCCAGATGTTGGAAAAGGCCGAGCGCGGCGACAAGCATTTCAGCCATTTCAGCCCCGAGACCAATCTGTTCGAGGAGCTGGAGAAGCTGTTCAGCGACTATGCCGAGACCGGCACCGGAGCGACGCGGCACTATGTGCATGACGAGGAGGAGTCGCGGCTCTACGGCGCCAAGCCCGGCACCTTCACCGCCTGGGAAGCGCTCCCGGAGAATTCCGACCTGCTGTTCTACGAGGGCCTGCACGGCGCCGTGGTGACCGACAAGGTGAACGTCGCGCAACACGCCGACCTCAAGATCGGCGTCGTGCCTGTCATCAACCTAGAATGGATCCAGAAGCTGCATCGCGACCGCAGCCATCGCGGCTACTCCACCGAGGCGGTGACCGACACCATCCTGCGCCGCATGCCAGACTATGTGAACTATATCTGCCCGCAATTCAGCGAGACCGACATCAACTTCCAGCGCGTGCCGACGGTCGACACGTCGAACCCGTTCATCGCGCGCTGGATCCCGACCCCGGATGAATCGATGGTCGTGATCCGGCTGAAGAACCCGCGCGGCATCGACTTTCCCTATCTGCTCTCGATGATCCCCAACAGCTTCATGTCGCGCGCCAATTCGATCGTGATTCATGGCGCCAAGCTCGATCTCGCGATGCAGCTCATCCTGACCCCGCTGATCCTGCAACTGATCGAACGAAAGAGGCGAACGATATGACCGCACTTGCGTCCGTTGCCAGCCGGCCCGAAATCAGCCATGACGAGATGGCCAACGCCATCCGCTTCCTCGCCATCGACGCGGTGGAGCAGGCGAAGTCCGGCCATCCCGGCATGCCGATGGGCATGGCCGATGTCGCGACCGTGCTGTTCACCGACTTCCTGAAGTTCGATCCGGCCGATCCGGCCTGGCCCGACCGCGACCGCTTCGTGCTGTCGGCGGGCCACGGCTCGATGCTGCTCTATGCGCTGCTCTATCTGACGGGCTACGAGCGCATGACGCTCGATCAGCTCAAGGCCTTCAGGCAATGGGGATCGCAAACCCCTGGTCATCCGGAGTACGGGCATACGCCGGGTGTCGAGACCACGACCGGGCCGCTCGGGCAGGGGATCGCGACCGCGGTCGGCATGGCGCTCGCCGAGCGCTTGATGAACGCCCGCTTCGGTGACGACCTGGTCGATCACTACACCTATGTGATCGCCGGCGATGGCTGCCTGATGGAAGGCCTCAGCCACGAGGCGATCTCGCTCGCCGGCCATCTGCGGCTGAACCGGCTGATCGTGCTGTTCGACGACAACCGGATCTCGATCGACGGCGCCACCTCGCTGTCCTGTTCGGATGACCAGACGGCGCGGTTTGCGGCCAGCGGCTGGAACGTCTGCCGCATCGACGGCCACGATCCGCAGGCAATCTCTGCCGCGATCAGGCAGGCACGCGCGAGCGACCGTCCGTCGTTGATCGCCTGCCGGACGGTGATCGGGTTCGGCGCGCCGAACCGGCAGGGCAGCGAGAAGGTGCATGGCGCGCCGCTCGGTGCTGACGAGACGGCGAAGACCCGCGCCGCACTGGGCTGGCCGTATCCGGCCTTCGATGTCCCCGATGCCGTGCTGGCCGAGTGGCGCGAGCTCGGCGGTCGCGGCCGCGACGCACGACGGGCCTGGATAGAGCGCTCGCGCAGCGCCTGCAAGGCGGATAAGGGCGAGCGGTCTGCATTCCACGACGCGCTGAACCGGAAGTTGCCCTGCGCCTATGCCGAGGCGATGGCGAAGCTCGTGGAACGGTTCGCGACCGAGCGGCCGAAGCTCGCCACGCGGCAGGCATCGCAGCAGGTCATCGACGTGATCGCCGAGGCTTTGCCGAATCTCCTGGGTGGCTCGGCCGACCTCACGCACTCCAATCTGACGCTGGCGAAGTCGCAGGTTTCGGTGCGGCCGGAAACGCTCGACGGCGGCTATATCCATTACGGCATCCGCGAGCACGGCATGGCGGCGGCGATGAACGGAATCGCGCTGCATGGCGGGTTCATTCCCTATGGCGGCACCTTCCTCAGCTTCGCCGATTACAGCCGGCCGGCGATCCGCCTGGCGGCGCTGATGGGGATCCGCGTCATCCATGTGATGACCCACGATTCGATCGGGCTCGGCGAGGACGGGCCGACGCACCAGCCGGTCGAGCATCTGGCGGCGCTGCGGGCGATCCCGAACCTGCTGGTGTTCCGTCCGGCCGATGCGGTCGAGACGGCGGAAGCCTGGGACTGTGCGCTGAAGGCCGAGACCTCGCCGTCAATCCTCTGCCTGTCGCGGCAGGCGCTGCCGACGGTGCGCGACGGCAGCAAGGACAACCAGGTCGCGCTCGGCGCCTACGTTCTCGTCGAGCCGGCCTTCGGGCGTGACGTCACCCTGATTGCAACGGGTTCGGAGGTGTCGATCGCGCTCGAAGCCGCAAAGCTGCTGGCGGAAGCAGGGGTGAAGGCCGCGGTGGTCTCGGCCCCGTGCTTCGACCTGTTCCGCCAGCAGCCGCGCGATTATCGCGCCCAGGTGCTGGGCAGCGCGCCGCGCGTCGGCGTCGAAGCCGCCGTCGAGGGCGATTGGGCCCGCTGGCTCGGCAGCGACGGCGTATTCGTCGGCATGACCGGCTTCGGCGCGTCCGCGCCGGCCGACGTGCTCTACCGCGAATTCGGCATTACGCCGGCGGCCATCGCCGCCGCAGCAAAACAGCTCACGCAACGAGCGGATTGAAAGGAGGACGCCACCATGGCGCGGATAACCTTGAGGCAGTTGCTGGACCACGCCGCCGAACGCGGCTACGGCGTGCCGGCTTTCAACATCAACAATATGGAGCAGGGCCTCGCCATCATGGAGGCAGCGGCTTCCTGCGATGCGCCTGTGATCATCCAGGCTTCGCGCGGCGCGCGGTCCTACGCTAACGACATCATGCTGGCGAAGATGATCGATGCGTTGGAGGAGATGTATCCGCAGATCCCGCTCTGCCTGCATCTCGATCACGGCAACGAGGAGGCGACCTGCGCCACCGCGATCCGCTACGGCTTCACCTCGGTCATGATGGACGGTTCGCTCGAGGCCGACGCCAAGACCGCGGCCGACTACGACTACAATGTCGATATCACCCGGCGGGTGGTCGACATGGCGCACTGGGTCGGCGCGTCGGTCGAAGGCGAGCTCGGCGTGCTCGGCTCGCTCGAGCATGGCGGCGGCGAGCAGGAGGACGGTCACGGCGTCGAGGGCAAGCTCAGCCATGACCAGCTGCTCACCGACCCGGACCAGGCGGTCGATTTCGTCCGCGCCACCAGGGTCGATGCGCTCGCGATCGCGATGGGCACCTCGCACGGCGCCTACAAGTTCACACGGCGGCCCGACGGCGAGATCCTGGCGATGCGCGTGGTTGAGGAGATCCACGCGCGCCTGCCCAACACGCATCTGGTGATGCACGGCTCGTCCTCGGTGCCGCAGCCGCTGCAGGACATGTTCAACCAGTTCGGCGGCGAGATGCCGCAGACCTGGGGCGTGCCGGTCGAAGAGATCGTCCGCGGCATCAAGCACGGCGTGCGCAAGGTCAACATCGACACCGACTGTCGCCTGGCGATGGCGGCCGCCTTCCGCAAGGTCGCGGTACAGTCGAAGAGCGAGTTCGATCCGCGCAAGTTCCTCAAGCCGGCGATGGATGCGCTGCGCGAACTCTGCCGTGACCGCTTCGAGCAGTTCGGCACGGCCGGCAATGCCGCCCGGATCAAGGTGGTTGCACTGCCGGAGATGGCCCGACGCTACCGCGCCGGCGCGCTCGATCCGCAGATTGGAAAGATCACCCAGGCCGCCTGAGCAGACGGCGACGACGAACGACGACAGGAGATTGAGATGAACATACAGCAGTCGATCACGGTGCGCGGCAAGGATCGCTACAAGTCCGGCGTGATGGAATACAAGCGGATGGGCTATTGGGAGCCGAACTACGAGCCCAAGGACACCGACGTCATTGCCCTATTCCGCGTCACGCCGCAGGACGGCGTCGATCCGACCGAAGCCTGCGCGGCGGTGGCAGGCGAATCCTCGACCGCGACCTGGACCGTGGTGTGGACCGACCGGCTGACCGCCGCGGAGAAATACCGGGCAAAGTGCTATCGCGTCGATCCGGTGCCAAATTCGCCGGGCAGCTACTTCGCCTATATCGCCTATGATCTCGACCTGTTCGAGCCGGGCTCGATCTCGAACCTGACCGCCTCGATCATCGGCAACGTGTTCGGCTTCAAGCCGCTGAAGGCGCTGCGCCTCGAGGACATGCGGCTGCCAACCGCCTACGTGAAGACGTTCCAGGGCCCGGCGACCGGCATCGTGGTGGAGCGCGAGCGGCTCGACAAGTTCGGCCGTCCCTTGCTCGGCGCCACCGTGAAGCCGAAGCTCGGCCTGTCCGGCCGCAACTATGGCCGCGTTGTCTATGAGGCGCTGAAAGGCGGGCTCGACTTCACCAAGGACGACGAGAACATCAACTCGCAGCCCTTCATGCACTGGCGCGAGCGCTTCTTGTACTGCATGGAGGCGGTCAACCGCGCGCAGGCCGCGACCGGCGAGATCAAGGGCACCTATCTCAACGTCACCGCGGCGACCATGGAGGACATGTACGAGCGCGCCGAGTTCGCCCACGAGCTCGGCTCCAACATCGTCATGATCGACCTCGTGATCGGCTACACCGCGATCCAGTCGATGGCGAAGTGGGCACGCAGGAACAACATGATCCTGCATCTGCATCGGGCGGGCCATTCGACCTACACCCGGCAGCGCAGCCATGGCGTCTCGTTCCGCGTGATCGCGAAATGGATGCGGCTCGCCGGTGTCGACCACATCCATGCCGGCACGGTGGTCGGCAAGCTCGAGGGCGATCCCAACACCACGCGCGGCTACTACGACATCTGCCGCGAGGACTTCAACCCGATGCAGCTCGAGCACGGCGTGTTCTTCGACCAGAACTGGGCAAGCCTCAACAAGCTGATGCCGGTGGCCTCCGGCGGCATTCATGCCGGCCAGATGCACCAGCTGCTCGACCTGCTCGGCGAGGACGTCGTGCTGCAGTTCGGCGGCGGCACGATCGGCCATCCCCGCGGCATCCAGGCCGGCGCCACCGCCAACCGCGTCGCGCTGGAAGCGATGATCCTCGCCCGCAACGAGGGGCGCGACTACGTCCATGAAGGGCCGGAGATCCTGGCGAAGGCGGCGCAGACCTGCACGCCTCTGCGCGAGGCGCTCGACGTCTGGAAGGACGTCACCTTCAACTACGAGTCGACTGACGCCCCCGATTTCGTTCCCACGCCGAGCATGGCGGTTTGACAGGAGTCTCTTATGCGCGTGACCCAAGGTTGTTTCTCATTCCTGCCCGATCTCACCGATGAGCAGATCGCCGCGCAGGTGCAATACTGCCTCGACAAGGGCTGGGCGGTGAACATCGAGTTCACCGACGATCCGCATCCGCGCAACACCTATTGGGACATGTGGGGCCTGCCGATGTTCGACCTGCGCGATGCGGCAGGGATCATGAAGGAGCTCGCCGATTGCCGGCGGGTCTATGGCGACCGCTACATCCGGATCTCCGGCTTCGATTCCGGCCACGGCTGGGAGTCGGTGCGGCTGTCCTTCATCGTCAACCGGCCGCGCGAGGAACCCGGCTTCCGGCTCGACCGCCAGGAGGCTGCCGGACGTAACCTGCATTACGCGACGCATTCCTATGCGGCGAGCCGCCCCGAGGGCGAACGCTACACCGATCGTTGACCGCGTCCGGCTGAAAAGCCAGGCGGGTTGCTCCCTCGACCGTCTGGTCCGGATGCACTTCTCCGTCGTCGCCGCCGCGGCGACGGAGCTTTTCTCGAAGCGAGAGGATGATGACCCAAGCGCAAGAACAAATCCGCGAGACGCCGCCCGAGACCATCGACCTCAGGCACGAGTTTGCCGATCTCGGCATCGGCGACGTGCTCGATCAACTCGATTCCGAACTGATCGGCCTCAAGCCCGTGAAGACCCGTATCCGGGAGATCGCTTCGCTGCTGCTGGTCGAACGCATCAGGCAGAAGATGGCGCTGGCGACGACGTTTCCGACCCTGCACATGTCGTTCACCGGCAATCCCGGCACCGGCAAGACCACGGTCGCGCTGCGGATGGCCGGGATCCTGCACAAGCTCGGCTTCGTGCGCCGCGGCCATGTCATCAGCGTCACGCGCGATGATCTGGTTGGGCAATACATCGGCCACACCGCGCCGAAGACGAAGGAAATACTGAAGAAGGCGATGGGCGGCGTGCTGTTCATCGACGAGGCCTACTACCTCTACCGCCCCGAGAACGAGCGCGACTACGGCCAGGAGGCGATCGAGATCCTGTTGCAGATCATGGAAGCGCAGCGCGAGGATCTGGTGGTGATCCTGGCCGGCTATGGCGACCGCATGGAGAAGTTCTTCCAGAGCAATCCGGGGTTCCGCTCCCGCATCGCCCATCACATCGACTTCCCCGACTATTCCGACGGCGAGCTGCTCTGGATCGCCGAGCTGATGCTGCAGCAGCAGAATTATCGTTTCTCGCCGGAAGCGCGCGAGGCCTTCACCCGGTACATCGGCATCCGCAAGGAACAGCCGCTGTTTTCCAATGCGCGCTCGATCCGCAACGCGCTCGACCGCATCCGGCTGCGCCAGGCCAACCGGATCGTGGCCAAGCTCGACCGCACGCTCACCGCCGACGATGTGATGGCGATCGAGGCCGGCGACGTGCTTGCCAGCCGCGTGTTCGCGAAGGGAACTGGCGCGGCGGGCGAGGGATGATGAACCAGGCGCTCGCAGCGATCCGGACCGCAGGAATGCGTGACATCATTGCGGGCGCGCGCGCCTTGATCTTCGATATCGACGGCACGCTTGCCGAGACCGAGGAGGTACATCGCCGCGCCTTCAATGAGGCGTTCGCCGAGGCCGGCTTCGATTGGTTCTGGGACCAGGTCACCTACACGCGGCTACTTCGGGTCGCCGGCGGCAAGGAGCGCATCCGCGCCTTCGACCAACGCAACGCGGTTCCGTCGCTGACATTCGCTGACATTGCCGACCTGCACGCGATCAAAACCGCGCGCTACGCCGCGCTGATCGCGGCAGGCGGCTGCCCGTTGCGGCCGGGCGTGAGGGCCTGGCTCGCCGGCGCCCGCAGCCGCGGCCAGCGCCTGGCGATCGCCACGACGACGTCGCATGGCAATATCGAGGCGTTGTTGTCGGTCGCGCTCGGGCTCGAGTGGGCCGATCTGTTCGAGGCGATCGTTGCCGGCGACGACGTGCCGCGGAAGAAGCCGGCCCCAGACGTCTATCTCGAGGTCCTGGCGCGGCTCGGGCTCGGACCGGCGGATTGCATCGCGGTCGAGGATTCCGGCAACGGCCTTGCCGCGGCCGGGCAGGCCGGCATCCCCGTGGTCATCACCCGCAGCACCTATTTCAGCGACGACGATTTCGCCGGAGCCCTGCTGGTTGTTGACGATCTCTCCGAGATCGGCGCCTGAAGGCCGCTGCCGTAGTCGCGCGGCGGCTTGATTAATTTATTCATGCAGTGAAATAAATGGTACTTGCGTCCATCGCACAGTAGAGGCACAATCTCACCAAAGGTTGCAGGAAGCCCTACCGCATCCCAGCGGCCTATGGGGCTTGCCAACAATTTCGGGAGATAACGTCCTATGATCCGCCGCTCTCCGGTCAATTTATTCGGATACTTAAATAAATGACCAGTTGGCGCTTGCATCCATACGGTGGGGACAAGGTCCACCAAAGGTTGCCGGAAGCAAAGTGCCGCACCGCCAGAAGTCCTGGCGGAGGCCAGCGCTCGCCAACGATTCCGAGAGACAGGCGCTTCATGATCCTCCACATCATTCCTGCGCCTCGTTCGTCGCCCCACATCACTCGCGGATGAACCCGGCATTGCAGGATCGACTGATCGTGCGGAGTGAGCATTGGCGCTGTTGACGGGTTCAATCGACATTCCGCAATTTCGGTTCGTGACGGCCCCGGCGCCGATCCGACATTGCCGTGGATCTGCGGCCGGCCCACGGATGATAGCCATCGATTGACGCTGTCCGCGGCAACGGTACCCCAACTCAAAAAACCAAGGGAGTGAAGCATGTTCAAATTGAAGACCGCCTTGTTCGCGCTCGCGCTGGCCGGCGTTGCTGCGACGGTGTCCGACCGCGACGCGATGGCCCAGGCCAAGCCGACCGTTGGAATCGCGATGCCGACCAAATCCTCGGCGCGCTGGATCGACGACGGCAACAACATCGTCAAGGTACTGAAGGAACGCGGTTACGGCACCGACCTGCAATATGCCGACGACGACATCCCGAACCAGCTCTCCCAGGTCGAGAACATGGTGACCAAGGGCGCCAAGGTCCTGGTCATCGCGGCGATCGACGGCACCACGCTGTCCGATGCGTTGAAGCAGGCCAAGGCCCAGGGCATCACGGTGATCGCCTATGACCGCCTGATCCGGGACACGCCGAACGTCGACTATTACGCGACCTTCGACAATTTCCAGGTCGGCGTGCTGCAGGCAGGGTCGCTCGTGAATGCGCTCGGGCTGAAGGACGGCAAGGGGCCCTTCAACATCGAGCTGTTCGGCGGCTCGCCGGACGACAACAACGCTTATTTCTTCTACGACGGCGCGATGTCGGTGCTGAAGCCCTATATCGACAGCGGCAAGCTCGTCGTCGCCAGCGGCCAGACGGGCATGGGCAAGGTTGCGACCTTGCGCTGGGACGGCGCCACCGCGCAGGCGCGGATGGACAATCTGCTCAGCGCCTTCTACGGCAAGAAGCGCGTCGATGCGGTGTTGTCGCCCTATGACGGCCTGTCGATCGGCATCATCTCCTCGCTGAAGGGTGTCGGCTACGGCAGCAAGGACCAGCCGATGCCGTTCATCAGCGGCCAGGACGCCGAGGTGCCCTCGATCAAGGCAATGCTGCGCGGCGAGCAATACTCGACCATCTTCAAGGACACCCGCGATCTCGCCAAGGTCACAGCGGACATGGTCGATGCAGTGCTGAGCAAGAAGGAGGTCACCGTCAACGACACGAAGACCTACAACAACGGGGTCAAGGTGGTTCCGTCCTATCTGCTCAAGCCGGTCGTGGTGGATAAGACCAATTGGGAGAAAGTCCTGATTGACAGCGGCTACTACAAGCGCTCGCAATTCGACTAGGGCAGGCGAGTAGGGCTGATCGCGCCGAGGCCGAGTGACGTTGCGGGATGTGATCCGATGACGGCGATGCTTGAGATGCGTAACGTCAGCAAGAGCTTTGCCGGCGTGCAGGCGTTGCGCGACGTCAGTTTCACCGTGGAGGCCGGGCAGATCCATGCGCTGGTCGGCGAGAATGGCGCGGGCAAGTCGACCCTGATGAAGGTGCTGAGCGGGGTCTATCCCGCCGGCAGCTATGAAGGGTCGATCCTGTTCGACGGCGAGGAGCGCCGGTTCCGCGACATCAACGACTCCGAGGCGCTCGGGATCATCATCATCCACCAGGAGCTGGCGCTGATCCCGCTGATGTCGATCGCCGAGAATATCTTTCTGTCGCGCGCGCCGTCGCGGTTCGGCGTGGTCGACCGCAATGCGGTGTACCGGCGGACGGCAGAGCTGCTGGCGCAGGTCGGCCTGCGGGAATCGCCGGACACCCTGGTCACCGATCTCGGCGTCGGCAAGCAGCAACTGGTCGAGATCGCCAAGGCGCTGTCGAAGAAGGTGCGCCTCCTGATCCTGGACGAGCCGACCGCGAGCCTCAACGAGGCCGACAGTGCCGCGCTGCTGGACCGGCTGCTGGTATTCCGCGAGCAGGGCATCGCCTCGATCCTGATCTCGCACAAGCTGAACGAGGTCGCGCGCGTCGCCGACCGGATCACGGTGCTGCGCGACGGCCGCACCGTCGACAGCATCGATTGCCGGACCGAGCAGGTCGACGAGGACCGCATCATCCGCAGCATGGTCAACCGCGATCTCGCGCATCGCTTCCCGGAGCGAAACGTTGCGATCGGCGAGCCCGTGATGACGGTGGAGAACTGGTCGGTCTATCACCCGCTGCACACCGCCCGGCAGGTGATCAAGAATGTCGATTTCAGGGTGCGCCGCGGCGAGGTGGTCGGCATCGCCGGCCTGATGGGCGCTGGCCGCACCGAGTTCGCAATGAGCCTGTTCGGCCGGGCCTGGGGCTACAATATCTCCGGCACGATCAGCCTTGACGGACGTGAGGCCAACCTTGCCAGCGTGCCGGCCGCGATCCATGCCGGCCTCGCTTATGTCACCGAGGACCGCAAGCAGCTCGGATTGATCCTCGCCGACGACGTCCGCAAGAACGTCACGCTGGCGAGCCTGCGCCAGGTAGCTGATCGCGGCGTGATCGACGATGTCGTCGAGCTGAAGGCCGCGAGCGATTATCGCAACCGGATGCGGATCCGCTGTTCCGACGTCTATCAGGAGGCCGGACAACTCTCCGGCGGCAACCAGCAGAAGGTGGTGCTGTCGAAATGGCTGATGACTGATCCGCAGGTGCTGCTGCTGGACGAGCCGACCCGCGGCATCGACGTCGGGGCAAAATACGAGATTTATTGTATCATCAACGAGCTCGCGGAGGCCGGCAAGGGCGTCGTGGTGATCTCGTCGGAAATGCCGGAACTGCTCGGCATCTGTGACCGGATCTGTGTGATGAATGACGGCGCCTTCGTCGGCGAGTTCGCCAAGGGCGAGGCGACGCAGGAGAAGATCATGCGCGCCATCATGCGCAATGTCAGGATGTCCGGAAGCGGTGCCCCTGCCAGTGAGGCGCGGGCGGGAGGCAGAGCACAATGACCGACAAGACAGTGTCACTTCCCGAGACCCCCAAGCATTCCGGCTTCATCAAGAACAATCTGCGCAATTACGGCATGCTGCTGTCGCTGCTCGCGATCATGCTGTTCTTCGAGATCGTGACCGACGGCACGCTGCTGCAGCCGGTCAATCTCACCAACCTCGTGCTGCAGAACAGCTACATCGTGATCATGGCGCTCGGCATGCTGCTGGTGATCGTCACCGGGCATATCGACCTTTCGGTCGGCTCGGTCGCGGGCTTCGTCGGCGCGGTCGCGGCGGTGCTGATGGTGACCTACCATGTCGACTACCCGACCGCCTTCATCGTCTGTCTGCTGGTCGGTGCCGCGATCGGCGCGGCGCAGGGCTACTGGGTCGCCTATTTCAAGATCCCGTCCTTCATCGTAACGCTGGCGGGCATGCTGGTGTTCAAGGGCCTTGCGCTCGCGGTGCTGCAGGGCCGCTCGGTCGGGCCGTTTCCGCCGACCTTCCAGAAGCTGTCGTCGGGCTTCATCCCCGAGCTGTTTCCGAGCGCCGGCACGCTGTATCCGACGTCGCTCCTGATCGGCGTCGTGCTGGCGTTCGCGCTGGTGCTGGCGAGCGCCAGGAGCCGGGCGCGCGAGCAGTCGCACGGCATCGAGGTCGAGCCCTACGCGTTCTTCATCGCCAAGAGCATCGCGCTGGCGGGCGCGGTGCTTTACTTCACCTATCTGATCGCCTCGCATCGCGGCCTGCCCAACGTACTCGTCATCATGACGGTGCTGATCGCACTGTACGGGTTTGTCACGCGGCGGACCGTGATCGGCCGGCAGATCTATGCCGTCGGCGGCAACGCCAAGGCCGCGAAGCTGTCGGGCGTCAAGACCGAGCGGCTGACCTTCTTCACCTTCGTCAACATGGGTGTGCTGGCGGCGCTTGCCGGGCTGGTGTTCGCTGCCCGGCTCAACACCGCGACGCCGAAGGCCGGCCTCGGCTTCGAGCTCGACGTGATCGCCGCCTGCTTCATCGGCGGCGCCTCGGCCTATGGCGGCGTCGGCCGGGTCGGCGGCGCGGTGGTCGGCGCCATGATCATGGGCGTGATGAACAACGGCATGTCGATCCTCGGCATCGGCATCGACTATCAGCAAGTGATCAAGGGCCTCGTCCTGCTCGGCGCCGTCTGCATCGATGTCTACAACCAGCGCCGGTGATTGCCGCGCAGGCATGATCCTGCGATAGGATGGCGGTGCAACGCAGGAGAATGCCACGTGAAACTGTCCCATGCCGATGCGCAGATTATCGGAAACATCCTCGCCGAAGTCGGCCGTACCGAGATCATGCCGCGGTTTCGCCGCGTCCGGGAGATCGAGGTCCGGACCAAGACGTCGGCATTCGACGTGGTGACCGAGGCCGATGAACTTGCCGAGCAGGCGATCTCGGCGGCGCTGCTCCGGGCGTTTCCGAACGCGGTCGTGATCGGCGAGGAGGGCACAGCGCGCGATCCGGCCGCGCTCGATTTGCTCGGCACAGCGGAGCTCGCCTTCATCATCGATCCGATCGACGGTACGAGGAATTTCACCTCGAGCCTGCCGCTGTTCGGCTCCATGGTGGCCGCTACCATGCGCGGCGAGATCGTATTCGGCGCGATCCATGATCCGGTCAGCATCGACACCGCGTTCGCGCTGCGCGGCGAGGGCGCCTGGCTCGAGATGCCCGATGGCAGGCGGCATGATCTGAAGGTGGCCCCGGCCGTGCCGGTCAAGCAGATGGACGCGGTGGTCGGCGTCAACTTCCTGCCCGAGCCGTTGCGGACAACTGTCGCCGGCAATCTCTCCAGGCTGGGCGCCAGCGCCTGGCTCAGATGTGCCGCGCATGAATACCGCATGGCGGCATCCGGCCATTGCCACCTCTTGTTCTACAACAAGCTGATGCCGTGGGACCATGCCGCGGGCTGGCTGTTGCATCACGAGGCCGGCGGCTACAGCGCACATTTCGACGGATCGCCCTACAAGCCGGTCAATCTGACCGGCGGCCTGCTCTGCGCGCCCGACGAGGAGAGCTGGCACGCGGCACAGCAGGCGATCCTGACGCCGGCCGGGTAGGGCGGAGATGTGCGAGTTCTGATTCGACTGTTTCGGAGTCGTCCCTGCGAAAGCAGGGACCCATAACCACAGGACCATGTTGTTGAAATGAGCCGTGGCTCCAGCCCTGCAAGCCAATCCGCATTCGTGGTTATGGGTCCCGGCTCAAGGCCGGGACGACACCGAATTTGTTGTAGGGCCTGTGAGTCATACTTGCGCGCTCTCGCGACGCGAATTGCCTCAGCTTTGCGCCTCGTCCCACCATCTCATTGAGCAGAGCGCGCAGGGCACTATTCGCTGCCGACCTCGCCGGTGATGATGTTGCCGAACAGCTTCCAGCTCTCGCCCTCGAACCGCATCAGCTGGGACTGCTCGATCGGACGGAAGTCGTTCGCGCCGGTGTTGATCTTGATCCCGGGCAGGATCATCTTCGGCGCGAAGTCCTTCAGGCCGGCGGCCTGCTTCATCACGTTCTCGCGTGTGAGATCGTCGCCGCACTGCTTGAGCACCTGCGCGAGCGTTTGCGCGGCGGCGTAGCCATAGACGTGATTGCCGTTGGTCTTGTCGCCGTCGGGCATGTACTTGTCCATGAACGCCCGCCATTCCCTGGTTTCGGCATCGTCGTTCCAGATCGTGTCGGTCGGATCCTTGAGGTAGGCGACCGAGATGATGCCCTGGGAATGCTCGATGCCGGCGGCGCGCATGACAGAGGCGACTGACGTCGCCGTCGAGGTCAGGAAGAAGGTCGGCTTCCAGCCGAGCTCGGCGACCTTCTTGATGGTCTGCGCCGCGCCCTTCGGCGCCGCCCAGGTGAACAGGATGTCGGCGCCCGAGGCGCGCAGCGCCACGATCTGCGAATCCAGCGTCGGATCAGTCAGCTCGTAGGACTTGTCGGCGACGATCATGCTGCTCGCCTTGTCGCCGAGGCCGTCGCGCAGCCCCTTGAGCGCATCCTTGCCGGCATCGTCGTTCTGCCAGAGCACCGCGATCTTGCCGTTCGGGAATTTGTCGAGAATGTACCTGGCGTAGATCCGTCCTTCGCTCTGGTAGTTCGGCTGCCAGCCCATCGTCCAGGGAAAGCCTTGCGGATCGCCGAAGCGCGTCGCGCCCGATGCGATGAAGAGGTGAGGGACCTTCTTGCCGTTGAGATATTTCTGGATCGCGACATTGGGCGCGGTGCCGAGCGGCTGGAACACCAGCAGCACCTCGTCGCCTTCGACCAGCTTGCGCGCCTGCTCGACCGATTTCGGAGGCGAGAAGCCGTCGTCATAGCTGATGAAGTTGATCTTGCGTCCGTTGATGCCACCCTGGTCGTTGATCATCTTGAAATAGGCCGCTTCGGTCCGGCCGATCGCGCCGTAGGCGGAGGCAGGACCGCTATAGGGCATGATGTTGCCGATCTTGATCTCGGTATCCGAGACCCCGGGGCCGTAATTTTTCTGCGCGAGCGCCGGTGACAGCGCGCCGATCGTTACCGCGGCCGCCAGGCACGCGCGAAGACAAAATCCGTCCAACATCCCTCAGTTACTCCCTGATGATCCGCTGCTCGCCTTGTGACGTACCCGCGGCTGCCCTTGTCGGGGCCGGCGCGTTGACGCCCGGCGACAATTATCGTATGCGCTTCCTGTCTGGAAACGTTTCCAGACTAGCGCGCGTTCCCACCGATGGCAATATTCCTGCGGCCGGAGAGATGTGACAAATGAGCAGACTGGAGCAGACGAGCCCCGACCATGGCGCGAGGCCGCCGCTGGTCGCCGAATGCGATGCGGTCGTGGTCGGTGCCGGCTTCGGCGGGCTGTATGCGATCTACCGGTTGCGCGAGCTCGGGCTCAAGGTGATCGGCATCGAGGCGGCGTCCGACGTCGGCGGCACCTGGTACTGGAATCGCTATCCGGGCGCGCGCTGCGACATACCGAGCCTGTTCTATTCCTATAGCTGGTCGGAGGAGCTGCGGCAGGAATGGCGCTGGAGCGAGAAATACGCCGCCCAGCCGGAGATCCTGCGCTACGCGCAGCGCGTCGCCGACCGGTTCGGTCTGCGCTCGCTGATCCGCTTCGACACCCGCGTGACGAGCGCCGACTGGGACGAGGCCGGCGAGAGCTGGACGCTGCGCACCGATCGCGGCGATTGCATCGTCGCATCGACTTGCGTGATGGCGACCGGCAATCTCTCGGTCCCCAACAAGCCGAAGCTCGCGGGCCTCGAGCGTTTTCGCGGACCGATCTATCACACCGGGCAGTGGCCGCATCAGGAGGTCGACTTTTCCGGCTTGCGCGTTGCCGTGATCGGCACCGGCTCCTCGGGTGTGCAGACGATCCCGATGGTCGCAAAGGCTGCGAGCCGCCTGACCGTATTCCAGCGCACGCCGAACTACTCGGTGCCGGCGCGCAATGCGCCGCTGTCCGATGCCGACATCGCCGCCGCCGAGCCCGTGATCGCGAAGTATCGCGAAAGCCTCGAGACGCCGGAGTTCGGGCGGGTCCCTGCCAATGCCTTCGAGGCACCGGTGCCCGAGCGGGACGTGCAGTGGGCGCGCTATGAACAGCTTTGGGAGCAGGGCGGCGGCGGCATCCTGACCGCGTTCCCGAACATCCTGACCGACGAGGCCGTCAACGACGTCGCCTGCGATTTCGTGCGCGACAAGATCCGCAGCATCGTGAATGACCGGGCGACGGCGGAGGCGCTGTCGCCAAAGGATTATCCGCTCGGCGTCAAGCGCATCTGCATCGATACCGGTTACTTCGCGACCTACAATCTGCCGCATGTCGAGCTGGTCGATTTGCGCATGGAGCCGCTAGAGTCCGTCACCGAGACAGGCGTCGAGACCGCGACGCGGTCGTTCGCGCTCGACGCGCTGGTGCTGGCAACGGGCTATGACGCGATGACCGGGGCGCTTGCCGCGATGCAGATCCGGGGGCGGGACGGCGCGACGTTGAAGGAGGCCTGGGCCGACGGCCCCAGCGCCTATCTCGGCCTGATGGTGTCGGGCTTTCCGAACCTGTTCGTCGTGACCGGGCCGGGTAGTCCCTCTGTCATCGGCAATGTGATCCATGCTTGTGAGAATCATGTCGAGTGGATCGCTGCCTGTCTCGGCAGCATGCGCGCCAACGGATTGACGCGGATCGAGCCGGAACGTGACGCCGAGCGCGCCTGGATGGCGCATGTCGCCGACGCCGCCAGCCGCACGCTCTATCCGAAGGCCAATTCCTGGTACCAGGGCGCCAACATCGCGGGCAAGCCGCGGGTGTTCATGCCCTATGTCGGCCAGGGTTACCGCCACCGCATCGCGCAGATCGCGCAGCGCGGGTATGAAGGGTTTGTACTCCGCTGAGAGTGGTGCGACTGCGGTTTCGCTCCGTCATCGAGAGGGGCGATAGCCCGCAACGACGAATTGCTGGAACCGTTTCCAGTTCGGATGGATTGAGAGGATCGCAGATGGACATCAAGCGCGCAGGATCGATCGCAAGCCGGCGCGGCAGCGCCGACTGGTTCAGCGGCACGGTATGGGCGGACGCGATCGTCAATGCGCCCGCGCCGGCCCGGGTGCAGGCCGCACGCGTCACGTTCGAGCCGGGGGCGCGTACGGCGTGGCACACCCATCCGCTCGGCCAGACGCTCTACGTCACCGCCGGGGTCGGATATGTGCAGAGCTGGGACGGCCCGATCCGCCTGATCCGATCGGGCGATGTGGTGTGGATTCCGCCGGGCGAGAAGCATTGGCACGGCGCGGCGCCAACCACGGGGATGAGCCATATCGCGATTCACGAAGCGCTCGACGGCGACTACGCGACCTGGATGGAGCACGTCTCCGACGCGCAATACGCGGCCGCGCCGCAGGCTGACTGATCGGCGCGGCGCTACTTCCGTCCGCGCGCGGGTGTCGCCGGTGCGGCGCAGGAATGGCGCAGGATGAGCCGCGTCGGCAGGAACACGGGGGCGCCGCTGCCGGCCTTGTCGGGCTCGCGGATCTGTTCCAGCAACAGCCGCGCAGCGGTGCGGCCGACCTCGTTCATGTCCCAGCTCAAGGCCGAGATCGCCGGCGTCGCATGGCGGGCGAGGTCGGTGTCGCCGCTGCACACGATCGATACGTCCTGCGGATAGCGCAGGCCGTTGCTGGTGATCGCCTCCAGCACCTCGGCCAGCATGCTGGTGCCGAGCGAGATGATCGCGGTCGGCGGTTTTGTCGATTGCAGCAACTGGCACACCGAGCTGAAGGCAGTGTTGGCGCCCTGCATGTGCGGGCGGATCAGGCTGGGATCGACCTCGATCTTGGCTTCCTGATGCGCCTGCCGGTAGCCCGCAAGCCGCTCCGTGCTCGGCAACACCGCGGCGCTGCCGGTGAGCAACGCGATCCGGCGATGGCCGAGGCCGATCAGGTAGCGCGTCGCCTCCAGCGCGCCGCCGCGGTGATCGACGCGAACCATGACGCTATCGGGCACCTCGCGGTCGACGGTGACGCACGGCAGGTCGAGCGTCGCCAGTCCCTTCATGAAATCCTTGTGCGAATTGTCGCCGGCGAACAGCAGCAATCCGTCCATCTGGCGCCGCCGCACCGCCGACAGGAACGCCGCCTCACGCGCCTCCTCGTGCTTGGTCGCTGCCAGCATCAGCAGGAATCCGGCGCGCTGGAACTCCTCCTCCGCCGCGCTCACCATGCCGGTGTAGTGCGGATTGGAGAAATCGGCCACCATGCAGCCGATTGTATTCGACGCCCGCGAGCGCAGCGCCTGTGCCGCCTGGTCGGGCTCGAACCCGAGGCGCTTCACCGCGCGCATGATGCGGGCATGCAGCTCGGCGCTGGTATAGATGCCGCCATTGAGCGTTCGGCTGACGCTAGAGACGGAGACACCGGCCTCGGCCGCGACGTCACGAATCGTCGGTCGTGTCCGTCGCGCTTTGGTCATCGGTGGTCGGCCCTGTCGGTTCGGCATTGCCGCCGTCAAGCGCGCCAGATGTGGCGTGCAGCAGACGGCATCGCCGAACCTAATCAGGCTCCGCCGTGAATCTCAAACGATTCTTGGGAGTCTTGGGTTATCTCCGTGACGCACTCAGGAACAGCGGCCGGAAGATATCCAGAAATCCGGTCGCGGCCGGCGTCAGCGGGCGGTTCTTCAACCGCAGGATCCCGATCTTGCGAACCAGCGGCGGCGAGACCAGCCGCTTGACGATCACGCCGCGCGGGGCGCGCGGCGGCACCGCCGAGGCGGGAACGATCGAGATGCCGACATTGGCTGCGACGAAGTCGTAGAGCGTGCCGAACTGCTCGACGATGGTGCTGTGATTGAGCACGATGCCGCTCGCGGTCGCGACGCTGTCGATCTGCTTGCGCAGGCCGGAGCCGGTCGGAAGCGAGACAAAGGTTTCGTTGCGCAGCTCGCGGAGGCTCAGCGTCGCCTTGTTTCGCAGCGGATGGCGCGAGGGCAGGATCGCGAAGCAGGACTCCTGCACCGCGTCGTCGCTGACGACCTCCCGGCCGAGCGCGGTGACGTTGCCGACGCCGAAGTCGGCGAGGCCGCTGCGGACATCCTCATAGACCTCGCTGCCGAGGCCCTCGCGCAGGTGGATTTCGACACCGGGATGCGCCTTCCTGTATTTCAGCACCGCCTCCGGCACCACGTGATGTGTGAGTGACAACAGGCAGGAGATGATCAGGCGTCCCTTGATTTGCTCGCCGAGCGCGCGGGCATTGTCGACCTGGGCACCGAGATCGGCGAGCAGGCGCTGCGTCGATGCCGTGAATTCGCGGCCCGGTGCGGTCAGGATGACGTTGCGCGTCGATCTGAGGAACAGCGAGACGCCGAGCTGCCGTTCGAGCTGAAGCACCAGGCGGCTCACCGCCGACTGCGTAATGCCGAGGTCGGCGGCGGCCGCGGTGAAGCTGCCATACACCGCGACCGAGTTGGCCGCGCGAAGATGTTTGAGGCTGACCTCGAACCGGCGTGGGCGTCGCTCGCGCATCATTCATTCCATTTTCGCATCAATAATCCGGATCGGAAAATATTTGACCTATATGCCCGCCGCGTCAACGATGAAGACAACGACAGGGCAGCAAGCGGGAAGGGAAATTGCGGATGACGGCGAGCCCGACGATGACGAGGCAAGGCGCGCTGCACGGTGTCCGCGTTCTCGATCTGACGAGATTTTATTCAGGTCCGTTTGCGACCTTGATGCTGGCGGGCTTCGGCGCCGAGGTCATTCGCATCGATACCCCGGAGCAGGGCGATCCCAGCATGACCGGGCCGCCGTTCCTCGGCAGAGACGGCGTCTCGCTCGACCGCAAGCATGACAGCGATCTTGGCCTCGCCTATCTGAAGCGCTGCCGCGACAAGAAGTCGATCACACTGAACATGCGTTCGCCTGAGGGCATGGAGCTGTTCCATGCGCTGCTGCGCAAGTCGGACATCCTGGTCGAGAACCTGCGTCCCGGCGCGGCCGAGCGGCTCGGGATCGACTACGAGGCAAACCGCCAGGTCAACCCCGCGATCGTGCATTGCGCGTTGACCGGCTACGGCTCGACCGGCGCGGACCGGCGTCTCAAGGCCTACGATCTGATGATCCAGGCGGCGTCCGGTCTGATGTCGATCACCGGTGCGCCTGACGGCAACCCAAGCAAGGCCGGCACCGCGCTCGCCGACGGCATCACCGGCGCCTTCGCGGTCTCCGGCATCCTCGCTGCGCTGACCGAGCAGCGCATGTCGGGACGAGGCCAGTTCGTCGACGTCGCGATGGCCGACTGCCTGCTGTCGCTGGTGCTCGACGAGCCCTTGGATTGCTACGAGCAGATGGGGATGGCGCCACGGCAGGGCAATCGCATCATGCGGTTCTCGCCCTTCAACACCTATGCCACGCGCGACGGCGCGATCGCGCTCGGTGCCGCCACGAATGAGGACTGGCTGGCGCTGCTGGGAGTGATGGACCGGCTCGACCTCGCCGCGGACGCGAAGTTCATGAACACCGGCTGGCGCGTCGCCAACAACACCATCGTCGATGCGATCGTCAGCGAATGGACGCTGGGCCGCACCACGCTCGAGGCGATCGAGGCGCTCAATCGCGGCGATGTCGCCGCGAGCCAGATCCGCGACATCGACGACATCCTCGCCTGGGAGCATCTCCGCGCGCGCGACATGCTGCAGCCGGTCGTGCATCCGACCGAGCCGCTCGAGCAGCGCGTCATCGGCGCCGGGTTCCCGATCAAGATGGGACGGACGCACAAGGGATATACCGCGCCGGCGCCGACGCTCGGTCAGAACAATCAGGAGATCTATGGCGGTCTGCTCGGCCTCACGGGGCAACGGATCGACGATCTGACGTCGAGGCGGATCATCTGAAAGCAAAGAAGGCCGGCACATGCATGCCGTCCCAAGCGGGAGCGTCGAGGATAGTCATGGCGAGGAAACGAACAATCACAGCTGCGGCGATCGCGTTGCTCGCCGCCGGCGCGATGCCGACGCCGATCCGGGCGGCGGATGTGCAGCCGGTCAGGATCGGCGTGCTGACCGACATGTCGGGGATGTACCGCGACATCATGGGGCCGGGCTCGGTGCTCGCCGCCAGGATGGCGGTCGAGGATTTCGGCGGCAGGGTGCTGGACCGTCCGATCGAGGTGATCTCCGGCGATCATCAGGCGAAAGCCGATGTCGGCGCGGCGATCGCCCGCAACTGGTTCGACAATGGCGGAGCCGACGTCGTCGTCGATGTCGCGCAATCCGCCGTGGCGCTCGCCGTGCAGGAGCTGGCACGGACGCGCAACAAGATCGTCATCCACGGCGTGACCGGAAGCCCGGCAATCACGCAGCAGGCCTGCGCGGCGACGGCTTTCTCATGGTCGCTCAACGCCTACGCGATTTCGGCGCCGCTGCCGAAGCCGCTGATCGAGCGCGGGCTCGATACGTTCTTCTTTCTTTCGGCCGACTATTCCTTCGGCAAGGCGATGGAGGATGCGGCGGCGGGTGCGATCAAGGCGGCCGGGGGCAAGGTGCTCGGCTCGGTGCGCTTCCCGCAGAACAATCCTGACTTCAGCTCGTTCCTGCTGCAGGCGGTGGCGTCAAAGGCCAAGGTGATCTGGCTGATCTCCGCGGCCGAGGACACCACCAACGCCCTGAAGCAGGCCAAGGAGTTCGGCGTCGCCGAAGGCGGCCAGCACATCGTGGTGCCGCTGACCTACATCACCAATGTGCACGCACTCGGCATTGCCAATGTGCAGGGCCTGACCTTCGCAACCCCGTTCTACTGGGACCGCACCGACAAGACGCGCGCCTGGTCGGAGCGCTTCTTCGTGCAGCATCACGCGATGCCGACCATGGACCAGGCCGCGGTTTACTCGGGAACGCTGCATTATCTCCAGGCCGTCGCTGCCGCCAGGACGCTCGATGGTCTGAAGGTCGCCGACGAGATCCGAAAACTGCCGGTCAACGACATGTATGTCGAGAACGGTTTTGTGCGCGCCGATGGCTGGCTGATGCATCCGTTCTACATGGCGAGCATCAAGGCCTCCGGCGAGGTCAGGAAGCCCTGGGATTACTACACCATCGAGAAGGTCATTCCGGCCTCCGAGGCGGCGCAGCCGCTGTCGGAGAGCCAGTGCCCGCTCGTCGCTCAATCGCAATGACAATCGACAAAGGAGAGACAATGTCCCGCGAAGTTCTCAAGATGTATTCGGACTACAAGAGCCCCTATGCCTGGCTGGCATTCGATCCGGTGTTCGAGCTGGAGAAGAAGTTCGACATCAAGGTGCAGTGGCGGCCGTTCCAGCTCCGGATCAAGGGTTCCGGCCAGCGCAGCGTCTATTCGGAATACAAGGTCAAGTATTCCTACATGGATGCGCGGCGGAGCGCGAACGAGCGCGGCGACAAGAAGATCATCCGCGGCCCGCTGAAAATCTTCGATACCGCGCCGGCGCTGATCGGCGGGCTGTTCGCGGAAAAGCAGGGACGTCTGATCGAGTACAGCCGGCTGGTCTACGAGCTGTTCTTCCGCCGCGAGCTCGCGGTCGACGAGGTCGACGCGGTGGAGCGCTTCATCGAGTCGCTCGGCATGTCCGGCGCTGAATTCCGCAGCTATTTCGAGGGCGACGGCCGGCGCGAATATGAGGAGGCGCAGCAGGAGAGCCAGGGGGATCACATCTTCGGCGTGCCGATCTGCGTCTTTCGTGGCGAGCAGTTCTGGGGCAACGACCGGGTGCCGATGCTCGAGCGGCGGCTGCAGGAGGCCGGACTGTCGCTGTCGCGCGAAAAGCAACTGGCCTGAGCCGTGCCGGAGGCTCCGATGATCGATCTTCACTTCGCACCGACGCCGAATGGCTGGAAGATCTCGATCATGCTCGAGGAATGCGGGCTGCCGTATACCGTCGTGCCCGTCAACATCACGCGCGGCGACCAGTTCAGGCCCGAATTCCGCAAGCTCAATCCCAATGGGCGCATCCCTGTCATGGTCGACAGGGATCCGCCCGGCGGAGGCGGGCCGCTGACGATCTTCGAGTCCGGAGCGATCCTGCTGTACCTCGCGGAAAAGACCGGCCGGTTCTTTCCACGCGATCTGCATGGCCGCAGCCGCGTGCAGCAATGGCTGATGTGGCAGATGAGCGCGCTCGGGCCGATGCTGGGTCAGAACGGGCACTTCTCGCTCTATGCGCCGGACAAGATTCCCTATGCGGTTGAGCGCTACGGCAACGAGGCGCACCGTCTCTACGGCGTGCTCAACGATCGGTTCGGCGAAAGCACCTGTGTCGCTGACGACAACTATTCGATCGCGGACATCGCCTGCTTTCCCTGGGTGATGACCCACAAGGCGCAAGGCCTCACGCTCGATGACTTTCCGCATGTCAAGCGCTGGTTCACTGAGCTGCGCGCGCGACCGCAGCTCCAGAAGGGGCTCGCGGTCGGCCGGCGTGCGGTGCGCAAGACGCTCGACGCGCAGGCCCGCAGCAATCTGTTCGGAACGAGGCGGGCGAGCGGAGACGCCTCCGCCAGTGCTCTTCAATCACAACAACTGGACAATTGAGATGACCTTGCCTCCGAAAATGCTGACCGGGTATCGCGTGCTCGATATCACCCAGTTCGTCGCAGGCCCGACCTGCACGCGTCTGCTGGCCGAAGCCGGCGCTGACGTCATCAAGATCGAGCTCGCGCCATTTGGGGACCGATCGCGCTTCCAGGGCCTGAAACCGCGCGATCCCACGCACAAGAACACGTCGCAGAGCACGTATTTCTTCCAGCAGAACCATTCGAAACGCAGCCTGGCGCTCGACTTCAAGCATGAGAAGAGCCGCCAGATCCTGACCCGGCTCGCCGCCAAGGCTGACGTTCTGGTGGAGAACTTTACGCCCGGTGTGATGGAGCGCGCCGGACTTGGTTACGAGACGCTCAGGAAAATCAATCCGCGGCTGATCATGTGCTCGATCTCGTTCGCGGGACAGACCGGTCCCCTGAGCGACAAGCCGGGCTTCGACTACATCGCCCAGGCCTTCGCCGGCATCACGGGCGTGATCGGTGAACCCGATGGGAAGCCGGCGCAGGTGCCGGTCGCGATCGGAGACGCCTCGACCGGCGTTGCCGCAGCGATGGCCGTCGGCTTTGCGCTGCTGCACCGCGAGCGGACCGGAGAGGGCCAGTTCATCGAATCGACGCTGCTGGACACCTACTTTCACATGCATGAGGCAAATGTGCCGAAGGTCTCGCTACGCGGGGACAGCTTCGTGCCGCAGCGGGAAGGCTCGCTGCACCCGAATGGCGGCCCGGTCGGCGTGTTCGATTGTGGCCGGGGTGAGTTTCTCGTGATCTGCGCACTGGCGCATCAATGGCCGCAAATGGTCCGTGCGCTGGGGCGGCCGGAGCTCGAGAAGGATCCGCGGTTCGAGTCCGCGCGCGCCCGGGCCGACAACAGGGTGCTGGTCGGGGAGATCGTCGAAGCCTGGCTCAAGACTTTTCCATCACGCGATGCGGCGATCGCGGCGTTGGAGCAGGAGCGGATTCCCTGCGCGCCGGTGCTGACCCTAAATGACGCCATGGCCCAGCCGCATCTGATCGAGCGCGGCACGGTCCGCCAAGTCAGCGATCCTCGGATCGGAGAGTTTGCGATTCCAGGCGCGCCGATGCGCTTCTCGGAATGGCCGCAGCGTACCTGGCTGAGGGCCGACCTGCTCGGCGAACACAATGAGGAGATCCTGGGCGAACTCGGGCTGTCCGGGCAGGAGATCGACCAGCTCTACGCGGAGAAGGTCTTGGTGCAGGACAGGGAGTTGCGGGCCGGCAAGCCGCTCAGGCAGGCGAGCTGAGCGGCCACGCTGTCAGGCAGCGGCGTTACGCGGATGCCGGCCGGTCGAAATAGGCGAACGCGGCGCTGGTCAGGCCGCCCAGCAGCGACCAGAACACCAGGCTCGTCAGCGTGACCGCGACGACGAACTGATGCGACAATGACGAGGGCACATTGGTCGCGACATGCTCCAGCTCGGGCGCGCCGATCAGATGCGGCAGCATGATCAAGACAACGCCGGCGATCGCGGCCGGCATCGAGCGCCGGAACACGATCAGCCCGAGTCCGGCCGATGTTGCCAGCACCGCTGTGGTCCACCAGATCTGACGCGAGAGCAGTGGTGCGGCGGGGACGCCCGGCAGTTCAGGCGGTAGCCCAAGGCCCGGCGCAATGGTGAAAACGGCAAACCCTGCGAGGCCCCACATCAGGCCTTCGTGCCACGAGATCGGCTCGCCGGTCGCGCCGCTGCGAATCGAGAAGAAGCCGCACAGCAGGAGGGCAAAGCCGATCGCAGTCAGGATGTTCGCGCCCGCGGTATAGAGGTTGCGCTCCAGCCCGTCACGCGGCTCCCACGCCCCGGCGCCATGGTCATGATCCGCATGATCATGGACGAGGACGACCTGCGGTTGCGCGCCGGCTTCGTGCTTGTGCTCGGCCGCCTTCTCGTAGACCTCAGCCTTGAGGATCAGCGGGACGGTGCCGAACTGCTGGACTGCGGTGACGATCAGGCCAACGATGAATCCGGCAATGACCGAGGAGAAGACGATCGAGCGAAACGTGCTCATGCCGAGGGGATCAGTGGCAGGGGAACGCGTTGGAATGGCGCACGTCGTGCGCGGCATTGTGGATCACGTCGATGTGCGAGAAGCCGACCACGCCAACGATGAACAGGCCGAGCGTCATCGCCATCAGGGACTGGGCAAGCCGTCCGACCTGCCGGGCGGCGACCGGCAGATGCGTCACTTCAGCTTGCGCGACCTGGGCTTGCGCGGACTGGGACTGGCTCATGGTTGTTCTCCACATTCGATTTGGTCGGCTTCTAGCAGCTTTCGAGCGATGTCGCGACTGGTAAGATGCAGATTTGTTCCAACAGGGATGCGCTTGCGCAGGATCTTGGCACTTGCTGCGGCCCTGAACGCGTCTTCGAACCGTACGAAATAACCGATGCAGCCTTCCGGCGTCGGGTCGGCGCCGAGTAACGTCCGAAACGCGCCCCGATGCACTGCGCAGATGGCGTTGTGCTCCCGGAGCGGAAAAACGAGCGAGGCGATGTCGGCACGCCAGTGGGCAGCGCCGTTCTCGGCGTCGCTGCCGGTCGGGGATTGCTCAGCGCCGGATGGTGAATTCATCCGGACCTCGCCGCGATTCCCACTTGGCTTGCTCGAGCTCCGGGCGGTCGCATTCCACCTGGGGGTAGCCGATGCAGAGGTAGCCGATGAATTTCCACGTATCGGGTATCTCGAGGATCTCTTGAACGCGGCCTGGATTGAGGATCGAGACCCAACCGAGCCCGATGCCTTCCGCACGCGCGGCGAGCCACATCGCGCAGATCGCGGCGACCACCGAATATTCTGTCGTCTCCGGCATCGTCGCGCGCCCGAGACCCGAGCCGATCTGGTCGCTCTTCTCGGCGAACACGGCGAGATGGCCGGGCGCCTCTTCGAGGCCGGATAGTTTCAATGCGGCATATTTTGCTGCACGCTCGCCGGAATAGGATCGCAGCGCGTCGGCGTTACAGGTCTTGAAGTCCTCGATGACAGCGCGGCGCCGCGCCGCATCGTCGACAATGACGAACCGCCAAGGCTGGCTCAACCCGACCGAAGGCGACAGGCAGGCGATCTCGATCAGCCGCTCGATCGTACCGTCAGGCAGTGGATCGGTCCGGAAACGGCGCACGTCGCGCCGCCACACGAACAGTTCGTGCAGTTGGCGGCGAAACGCATCGTCGAATGCGACCGTCGCGGGGCCTTTGCCGGGATCGATCGTGTTGCTCATTTCAGCTTCATCGGCAGGCCCGCAACGACGAACTCGACCTCGTCCGCCGCGCCGGCAATGCTCTGGTTCATGAGACCTGCGGCGTCGCGGAAGCTCCGCGCCAGCGCGTTATCGGGCACGATGCCGAGGCCAACCTCGTTGGTGACCATGATGACCGGGCTGCGCTGGCGCGACAACGCGTCCGCCAGCCGCGCGACTTCTCGCGACCAGTCGCGCTCCGCATGCAGCAGGTTGGACAGCCACAACGTCAGGCAATCGACCAGCCTTGCGCCGCCCCCGTCGGTCTCGGCCAGCGCGTCGACGAGGTCGAGCGGCACCTCGCGTTCGATCCAGTCGCTGCCGCGGCGTGCGCGATGCTTGGCGATACGCTCATCCATCTCCGCGTCGAGCGCCTCGGCGGTCGCGACATAGACCGGCTGACCTGGAAAGCTGCGCGCGCGCAATTCGGCGCGGCGGCTTTTTCCGGACCGGGCTCCGCCGGTGATCAGAATGACGGCCATATGGTCTCCCGTTGCGAACCGGTATCCGCTTCGCCTCGAAAACGCTCTAACCACCAATCGCGGCAAAACACAAAGCCGAAATCCGCCGCGGAGGGCTTGCACTCGGCCGGCGTCTTGCGCATCAGGGGGATCGCGGTGAGGAGAGGTGCGTGGGTTTTGCGGGAGCGATGGCGGTGGCGATGGCTGTGGACGCCTTGATCGGCTGGCCGACTTGGCTGTTTGCCCGCATCGGCCATCCCGTGACCTGGCTCGGCCGGCTGATCCATCTCGTCGATACTGCCTGGAACCGGGCCGCCGATCCGCCGGCGTTTCGGCGCATCGCAGGTGTCGCGGCCGCCATCCTGGTGATCGCGCTGGCGACGGCGCTCGGTTGGGCCGTGCAGTCTCTGCTCCCATCCGGATGGGTTCGCGTCGTCCTGGTCGGTGTGCTGGCCTGGCCGCTGGTTGCCTTGCGCTCACTGCATGATCATGTCGCGGCGGTGGCTCATCCGCTTGCGTCCTGTGATATCGCGGCTGCGCGTGCGGCGGTCGCACAGATCGTCGGCCGTGATCCGGCAACGCTCGACGACGCCGGCATCGCGCGTGCGACCATCGAGAGCCTTGCCGAGAATGCCTCCGACGGCATCGTGGCGCCGGTGTTCTGGGGCGCGCTGTTCGGCCTGCCGGGAATCCTCGGCTACAAGGCGATCAATACGCTGGACTCGATGATCGGCCATCGCACCGAGCGGCACGAGGCCTTCGGCTGGGCCGCCGCCCGGATCGACGATCTCGCCAATCTGATTCCGGCGCGGCTGAGCGGCCTCTTGTTCGTGCTGCTTGCCCCGCATCGTTCGCAGGCCTGGTCGTGCATGCTGCGCGATGCGCGGCGCCATCGCTCGCCGAACGCCGGATGGCCGGAAGCGGCGATGGCGGGCGCGCTCGGCGTGCGGCTCAGCGGGCCCCGCATCTATCATGGTCACATTGCCGATGAGCCCTGGCTCAACGACGGCGCGCGCGATCCGGCTGCCGCTGATATCCTCACCGGGCTGAAACTCTATCGTTACGCCATGATGCTGCTGGCCGCGGCGTTCGTGGCCCTGGCGCTGGCGTGAAGGAGCGGCGCATGCGTGAGCACGGCGGGAATCTCGATGTCGCCCAGCAGCGCTTCGGCGGCGCCGCGGACGACTGGATCGATCTGTCGACCGGGATCAATCGGGTGCCGTATCCTGACGCGGATGTCGAGCCGCGGCAGTGGCGCGCGTTGCCGTCGCGATCCGAGATCGAGTCGCTGCACAACGCCGCACGGCAGGCCTACCGAACCGAAGCGCCGATCGTGGCGATGGGCGGTGCGCAGGCCGCCATTCAGTTGCTGCCGCATCTGGTGCCGCGCGGGCGAGCGCGGATTCTCGCGCCGACCTACAATGAGTACGCCGGGATGTTGTCGGCCGCCGGTTGGGACGTCGATGAGGTGTCCGAGCTCGGCGCGCTTGCGGGAGCTGATCTTGCCGTCGTGGTCAATCCGAACAATCCGGATGGTCGACAACATGATCGGGACGAATTGCTTGCGCTGTTGCCACGCGTTGGCCGGCTCGTGATTGACGAGAGTTTTGCGGACGCCGTACCCGGCATCTCGCTTGCGCCAGAAGCAGGGCAGCCAGGCCTCCTGATCCTGCGCTCGTTCGGAAAGTTCTACGGACTTGCCGGCTTGCGGCTCGGCTTCGCCATCGGCAGCGAGCCGGATATCGCAGTGCTTGCGGCAATGGCAGGACCATGGGCGGTCTCGGGTCCGGCGATTGCGATCGGGCGGCGCGCCTTGCTCGATCGCGGCTGGGCAATTGCGACGATCGGGCGGCTGGCGGACGACTGTGCCAGGCTCGATACGGCGGCGCACTCGCTGGGCTGGACGCTGCTCGGCGGCACGCCGTTGTTCCGTCTCTATGAGACCGGCAACGCGCTGGCTGCGCAGGAGAGACTTGCGCGTGGGCTGATCTGGTCGCGGGTCTTCCGCCAGAAGCCGGGATGGCTGCGTCTCGGCTTGCCCGGCGACGGGACCGAATGGTCGCGCCTTTCCGCCGTGCTGTCTTCGGTCTAGCGGCGAACGCGGCGTCACCTCACCCCGCGTACGGTCACTTGCGGGGCAGTCGCTCGCCAAAATATCGAAAACAACCCCATGCACAGTAGCCGGCAAAGGCCGGCATTCGACCGGGCGACTTGAGGCAACTCACGGATATTCTTCCAAGATTCCGAAATCAGGCGCACGTACGCCTGCCCGAAAGCGAGCTTCGCTCGTCTCGATCCCTCTGAAGACGGGAGAGGGAGCACAGCGCCGTCGCTATTCGAGCTGATTTCATTCAGCGCTAGCGCGCCAGCGCGAGCAGGCCCCCGACATCGAGATGGGTCTCGATGTGCTCGGCAAGCGCATCGAGCGCGCTCTCGACCCTGGCGCCGTACGGCTGATCCGCCGCGGGGATATCGAGCTGCGCAAGGAACGCCTTGCGAAATTCGTCCGAGGTGAACAGGCCGTGCAGATAGCTGCCGTGAACGCGCCCGTCACGCGACATGGCGCCTTCCGGCGAGCCGTCGAGCATTGAGAAAGGCCGCGCGCGATCCGGGCCGTCGGTGCGCCCGATGTGGATTTCGTAGGCGCTGATCGGCTGATGGGTCGCAGCATGCACCGCACTGACGCGGGTCAGCGTCTTCTGTTCGGTCATGACGGTCGTGACATCGAGCAGCCCGAGCCCGCGCGTTTCGCCGGCGAGACCTTCGATCCCGTCGGGATCGGCGACGCTTCGCCCAAGCATCTGGTATCCGCCGCACAGGCCGAGGATGTGGCCGCCGCGGCGATGATGCGCCAGCAGGTCGATGTCCCAGCCTTGCGCGCGCAGGAAAGCGAGATCGCCGCGGGTCGATTTCGAGCCGGGCAGGATGACGAGGCGCGCGTCGCCCGGAATGGCTTCGCCCGGCCGCACCATCACGAGATCGACACTAGGCTCGAGCTTCAGCGGATCGAGATCGTCGAAATTGGCGATCCGCGACAGCGCCAGAAACGCGATCTTGCACTGGCCGGGCTTGCGCGCCTCGCCGAGCCCGAGCGCGTCTTCGGCCGGCAGCTCGCCGGCGCGAGCAAACCAGGGCAGCACGCCAAAACCGCGCCACGCGGTCCGGGCTTCGATGAGGCGGTAGCCGTCGTCGAACAGCGTCGGATCGCCGCGGAACTTGTTGATGACAAAACCCTGGATCATCGCGGCATCCTCGGGGTCGATCACTGTCTTGATGCCGACGAGCTGCGCGATCACGCCGCCACGGTCGATGTCGCCGACCAACACCACGGGCACGTCGGCCCTGCGTGCAAAGCCCATATTGGCGATATCGGACTTGCGCAGATTGACCTCGGCCGGGCTGCCGGCGCCTTCGACCAGCACCAGGTCGGCGCGCTGCTTCAGGCGTCCAAAACTCTCCAGCACCGCGCCCATCAGCGATGGTTTCATGGTGGCATATTCGCGCGCGCGGGCGGTCGCGATCCGCTTGCCGTGCACGATGACCTGCGCGCCGACATCGGTTTCCGGTTTCAGCAGCACCGGGTTCATGTCGGTGTGCGGCTCGACGCCGGCGGCGAGCGCCTGCAAGGCCTGCGCGCGTCCGATCTCACCGCCATCGATGGTTACGGCGGCATTATTGGACATGTTCTGCGGCTTGAAGGGCAGCACGCGCACCCCACGTCGTCGCGCGGCACGCGCGAGGCCGGCGACGATGAGCGATTTGCCCACGTCCGAGCCGGCTCCCTGGATCATCAATGCGCGCGCCATGATCGACTATCGCATCAAAACTCAACGCCCGGCTGGGCCTTGATGCCGGAGCGGAAGGGGTGCTTCACCAATGTCATCTCGGTGACGAGGTCGGCAATCTCGATCAATTCGTCCTTGGCGTTGCGCCCGGTGAGCACGACATGTGTCATCGGCGGCTTCGAATTGGTCAGGAAGTCGACGACATCGGCGATCGCCAGATAGTCGTAGCGAAGTGCGATGTTGATCTCGTCGAGCACGACCATGCGCAGGCTCGGATCCGCGATCAGCTGCTTGGCCTTTTCCCAGCCGGCCTGCGCTGCCGCGATGTCGCGGGCGCGATCCTGCGTCTCCCAGGTAAAACCTTCGCCCATGGCGTGGAACTGACAGAGGTCGCCGAAATGCCCGGTGAGCAGGCGGCGCTCGCCGGTATCCCAGGCGCCCTTGATGAATTGCACCACGGCGCAGGGAAAGCCGTGCGCCACGCAGCGCACGATCATGCCGAAGGCGGAGGAGGATTTTCCTTTGCCGGCGCCGGTATGAACGATGATCAGGCCCT
Organism: Bradyrhizobium sp. C9; assembly: GCF_002532045.1. Taxonomy (GTDB): domain Bacteria; phylum Pseudomonadota; class Alphaproteobacteria; order Rhizobiales; family Xanthobacteraceae; genus Bradyrhizobium. Next base: position 1,095,584 of record NZ_NWTG01000001.1, read on the forward strand.
TTTCACCGCTCTTGGTCGCCATGATCTTGTCGCGGGCGACCTTCTTTTTCGCCATCTTGGCCGCATGGCGCGCATCCAATGAAGGGTCGGTGCCGACGGCGCCGTCCTCAGCGTCGTTTCCATCAGAAATCATCACGTTCCTTCGGCTTGACAAGTGCGAGGCTAGGCCGAATGGTGACCCCGCGTTGGTTCCTGTCCTACGACAGGCGAAGAGGGAATGCGATAGGGCTCGGACCGCAAGGTTTGCCCAAAGCGCAGCCGCCCCCGCGACCGTGACCGGAGAGATGCCCAAGCCACTGATTCCCTGATGGAGTCGGGAAGGTGGGCATCAAGGGAGAAATCCTGCTCCGCAAGCCGGGAGACCTGCCGACGCAGTGTGTTTGAGACCGGCGGACGGGGTGTTCCGCGACGGGGAACGAGCCTGTTCACGTCAGGTTCGTGTGCCTCATCGCTTCCCGCAGTCAATCCAGGAAGGGCGATGAGCGTTACACTTCATGTCTGTATCACCTGTCGCGCGGGCCAGACGCTCGCGGAAGGTGAGATCGCGCCCGGTGCGCGCCTGCATGCCGCGCTTGTCGAGGCCGGCGTGCCCGCTCACGTCAACCTGGTTCCCGTCGAATGCCTGTCGGCTTGCAGCCAGGGCTGCTCGGTCGCACTCAGCGCGCCGGGGCGGTGGTCTTATGTCTACGGCCGCCTGTCCGAAGCGAATGCCAAGGATGTGATCGCCGGCGCTACCGCCTATGCCGCCGCGGCCGACGGCATCGTGCCGTGGCGCAGCCGCCCCGAAATCTTTCGCAAGCAGTCGCTTGCCCGTATTCCACCTCTTCCCGTCGTGCCGGAGGCTGCAGAATGACCACGCTCGCCAAGATTCCGGTCACCGTCGTGACCGGCTTTCTCGGGTCCGGCAAGACGACGCTGATCCAGCATCTGATCCGCAATGCCAACGGCAAGAAGCTCGCGGTGCTGGTGAACGAATTCGGCAGCGAAGGCGTCGACGGCGACATCCTGAAGTCGTGCGCCGACGCCAATTGTCCGACCGAGAACATCGTCGAGCTCGCCAATGGCTGCATCTGCTGCACCGTTGCCGACGATTTCATCCCGGCGATGGAGCAGCTGCTCGCGCGCCCGGTGAAGCCCGATCACATCGTGATCGAGACATCGGGCCTCGCGCTGCCGAAGCCGCTGCTGAAGGCGTTCGACTGGCCCGAGATCCGCTCGCGGATCACGGTCGATGGCGTGGTCGCGCTGGCCGATGCGGAGGCCGTTGCCGCCGGCCGCTTTGCGCCTGATGTGGCCGCGGTGGATGCGCAGCGCGCGGCCGATGAGAACCTTGATCACGAGACGCCGCTGTCGGAAGTGTTCGAGGACCAGATCGCCTGTGCTGACATTGTGCTGCTGACCAAGGCCGATCTCGCCGGAGCGGAGGGGATCAAAGCGGCCAAAGAGGTGATTGCGGCGGAAATGCCGCGCGAGGTGCCGATGTTGCCCATCGTCGACGGCGCGATCGATGCCCGCGTGATCCTCGGTCTTGAAGCGGCGGCAGAGGATGACCTCGCGTCGCGGCCATCGCATCACGACGGCGAAGAGGAACACGAGCACGACGATTTCAATTCCGTGGTGATCGATCTTCCGGAGATCGTTGATGTCGATGCGCTGGTCGCCTCGATCAAGGCGCTGGCGCGCGAGCAGAACGTGCTGCGCGCGAAGGGCTACATCGCGGTTGAAGGCAAGCCGATGCGGCTATTGGTGCAATCGGTCGGCGAGCGGGTGAGGCATCAGTTCGACATGCCCTGGGGCGTGCGGACGAGACAGTCGAAGCTCGTCGTGATCGGCGAGCACGGCGATATCGATGAAGCCGCGATCAGGGCGCGACTAGGTGTCTGATGCACGTCGTCTTCCGCGAGAGCCGCGGCCTTGAGGAGACCGCGACACCAAGGGACCTCGGCCAGGATCCGGCCGATCTCGTGGTGTTGTCGTTTTCCGACAGCGATCTCGCCGCGTTCGCGGCCGGCTGGCGGCGGGGCCGCGCCGCGCTGCCGTCACTACGGCTCGCCAATCTCGCCGAGCTGCGCCATCCGCTGTCGGTCGATACCTATATCGAGCGGACATTGTCGCACGCGCGCGGCATCCTGGTGCGTCTGATCGGCGGCGAACCCTATTGGTCGTACGGGCTGGCCGCGGTGCATCGGCTGGCGAAGGAGCGCGGCATCGCTCTGGTCGTGTTGCCGGCAGACGGCCGCGACGATTTGCGGCTGGATGAATTCTCGACCTTGCCGGTCTCGACGCTGCGCCGCCTGAAGGTGCTGTGCGACAAGGGCGGTCCGGTGGCCGCACAGGCGGTGATCGCGCAACTGGCGCTGGCGTCCGGACTTTATGCCGGGCCGGTCGTCGGTGAGATCGATCTTCCCGAGATCGGCGTCTACGATTCGCGTCGCGGCCCCGTCGCGGCGCTGCCGGCATCGAATGGCCGGCCGCGAGTGCTGGTGACCTTCTATCGCTCGTATCTCGCGGCCGGCGACACCGCGCCGGTCGATGCACTGATCGATGCGTTGCGCGACAAGGGATTCGATGCCCAGGGCGTGTTCGTCACCTCGCTGAAGGCGGCGGGCGTGGCCGACTGGCTGCGCGCTCAGTTCGCGCAGTGCCCGCCGGCGGCTATCGTCAATCTGACCGCGTTCTCCGCGGCCGGTGGCGACGGCACGACGCCATTCGATGCTGCATCGTGTCCGGTGTTCCAGGTCGCTCTGTCGACGGCGCGGCGCGAGGACTGGACCTCGTCGCTCCGCGGCCTGTCGCCCGGCGATCTCGCGATGCATGTGGTGCTGCCGGAGGTTGACGGTCGCCTGTTCGCGGGTGTCGTGAGTTTCAAGCAACCGGGCGAGCTTGATCCCGATCTGCAATTCGCGCATCTTGCGCACCGGCCGGATGCCGAGCGCGTCGCGGCGATCGTCGCACGCGTCGCGGCCTGGCATCGGCTTGCCGGCAGGCCGGCGCAGGACAAGCAGCTCGCGCTCGTGCTCTCGAATTATCCGGGACGTCCGCACCAGATCGCGCATGCCGTTGGGCTCGATGCGCTCGCCTCGGTGGAGGTGTTGCTGGCCGATCTTGCCGCCGCCGATTTCGACGTTGAGCCGGTGACTTCACCGGGCGATGTCCTCTTGCGACAGAAATTGACCTGGAGCATCGGCGAATATCGCGCAGCACTTTCCGGCCTTCCGCAGCAGCTCCAGGACGATCTTGCGCGCGCATGGGGCGCGCCGGAGGATGATCCCGATTGCCGCGACGGCGCATTTCATTTCGCGGCGATCCGGAGCGGCAAGTCGATCATCGCGGTTCAGCCCGAACGCGGCGAGCTCGGTCAGCGCGATGCCGACTATCACGATCTCTCGCGCACGCCGCGCCATGCCTATGTTGCGTTCCATCTGTGGCTCAGGCAGCAGGGCATCGATGCCGTCGTCCACATGGGCGCGCATGGCACCCTGGAGTGGCTGCCCGGCAAGTCGGTTGCGCTGTCATCCGCGTGCTGGCCGGAAGCGCTGACCGGCGATCTGCCTGTGGTCTATCCCTTCATCGTCAACGATCCCGGCGAGGCCGCGCAGGCCAAGCGCCGGATCGGTGCCGTGACGATCGGCCATCTGCCGCCGCCGCTGGCGCCGGCCGCGATGCCGGAGGGCTTGCGCAATCTCGAACGTTTGCTCGATGAGTATTCGACCGCGGACGGTCTCGATCCGGCGCGGCGGCAGCGCCTGATTGCCGCGATCCGCGAGGAAGCGCGCATCGCCGGGCTGGAGGACGATCTCGGTCTCGCCGCGTCAGTCTCCGCGGCCGAGGCGATTCCGCAGATCGATCGCTTCGTCTGCGATCTCAAGGAAAGCCAGTTCGGCGACGGGCTGCATGTGTTCGGGCAGGGCGCTTGCGGCGAAGCGGAGAAGGCGGCGTTGCGCGATGCGCTCGCCGGCCGGCGCGTTGCGCCGGGGCCGTCGGGCTCGCCCTATCGCGGCCGCAGCGACGTGCTGCCGACCGGACGCAATCTGTTCGCGGTCGATCCGCGCGCGGTGCCGACGCCGTCCGCGCATGCGCAAGGCGTGAAGCTCGCCGAGGAGCTGCTACGCCGTCACTTGCAGGATCACGGCGACTGGCCGAAAGGGCTCGTCGTCGATCTCTGGGGCTCGTCGACGATGCGCACCGCCGGCGAAGATTTTGCGATGGCGCTGCATCTCGCCGGCATCGCGCCGCGCTGGGATCATGGATCGGGCCGGGTGTCGGGCTACGACATCATCGCGCCGGCAGAGCTCGGCCGGCCGCGCATCGACGTGACGCTGCGGGTGTCGGGGTTGTTCCGCGATGTCTTCTCGGGCCTTGCCCAGTTGTTCGAAGCGGCGACCGAGGCGTTGTCCGAGCGCAGCGAGGAGGGCGATGAAAATCCCTACCGGCAGCGCATATCGCGCGTGTTCGGGCCTCGCCCAGGACACTACGGCGCCGGCATTGCGGCGGTGCCTGATGTCTTCACGGCGGAGGCGCGCGAGGCGGCCGGCGAAGCCTGGCTGTCGGCATCGTCCTGGGCCATTGCATCCGATGGCGAGATCAGACCCGACCGCGCCGGCATCGAGGCGAGGCTCGCTGCTGCCGACAGCTTCGTCCATACCCAGGATTTGCCGGAGACCGATCTGCTGCTGGCGGCGGACTATGCCGCGCATGAGGCCGGTATCGCTGCGGCGGCGCGGCGGCTAGGTGCAAAAGTCCCGTCGCTCTATCACCTCGATGCGACACGGCCGGATCAGCCGCATGCCCGCTCGTTGACCGAGGAAATCTCGCGGGTGGTGCGGGTGCGCGCGGCCAATCCTGCCTGGATCGCCGGCATGATGCGCCATGGCTTCCGCGGCGCCGCCGAGATCGCGGCGACGCTGGAGCATATGGCGGCGTTCGCGCATCTTGCCGGCGCGGTGCCGCCGCATCTGTTCGACCTCTATTACGACGCGACGCTCGGCAATGACGACGTTCGCGCTTTCATGGCGCGCGAGAACGCGGCAGCGCTGGCTGCGATCGAAACCTGCTTCACCCGATTGCATGAAGCGTCGCTCTGGCAGACCCGGCGCAACTCGATTGCGGCCGCGCTGCAGGAGGCTTCATGAGCGCCATCGCGATCAAGGGCTGGTGTCCCGGCGCGCTGCGGCCGATGCAGTCGGGCGACGGCCTCGTGGTGCGCATCCGCCCGCGCGGTGGACGGCTAGAGGCGAGGCAGGCCACGGGAATCGCCGAGCTGGCGGCAAGATACGGCAACGGCCTGATGGATCTGACCAGCCGCGCCAATCTCCAGATCCGCGGCGTCAGCGATGAGGGTTATCCGCTCCTGATCGATGGGCTCGCCGAACTCGGCTTGCTGGACGCCGATTCGGATACCGAGGCGCAGCGCAACATTCTGGTGACGCCGTTCTGGACGCCCGATGACGACACGCGGTCGCTCGCGGCCGAGCTCGAACGGGCGCTCGCCGGCGCGTCGCCCGATCTTCCGACCAAGTTCGGCTTCGCGATCGATGACGGCAGCAAGCGTGTGCTCGCTGGCGCATCGGCGGATATCAGGATCGAGCGCGATCGCAACGGCGGACTGCTGGTGCGTGCCGACGGCGCACAATTCGGGCTTGCCGTCGCGCGGAGCGAGGCCGTGCCGGTCGCGCTGGCGCTGGTCGAATGGTTCGTCGCCTCCGGCGGAGCCAGGGGTGAGAAACGGCGGATGGCAGCTCATCTGGCCGGCGGTGCGAGCTTGCCGCAGTCGCTTCGCGGCGACGCCGAGCCCGTCGCTCGATCGACAGATCCTGTGCCCGGCCTCCATCGGACTGGAGCGCTGGTTGGCGTAGCCTTCGGACAATTGACGCAGCAGACGCTCGGCCATCTCGCCGGCTGCGCGCAGGCTCTCCGCATGACGCCGTGGCGGATGGTGCTGGTTGAGGGGTTGCATGAGATGCCCCGTGGGGCGGATCTCGTCACTGATCCCAACGATCCGGCGCTCCGCGTGATCGCTTGCAGCGGCGCGCCGCGCTGTGGTGAGGCGCATGCCGACACGCGTGCATTGGCATCGGCGCTTGCATCGTTTGTCCCGGCCGATGCCCGGCTTCACGTGTCGGGCTGCGCCAAGGGCTGTGCCCAGTCCGGTTCGGCTGACGTCACTCTGGTTGCGTCAGGCGAGGGCTTTGACCTGATCCGTCGCGGCACCACGCGGGATGTGCCGGTCCTGCGCGGGCTGACCCGTTCGGACCTCCTCGCAAATCCCGCCGCGCTAATGGGAGGCCATTGATGCCGCACGTCTATGAGACCGATGGTGCGGCGATCTATCGTCAGTCCTTTGCGACGATCCGGTCGGAGGCCGATCTCGCCCGGTTTACGCCCGACGAGGAACCGGTGGTCGTGCGCATGATTCATGCCGCGGGCATGGTGGGCCTGGAAGAACATGTCCGCTTCACGCCGGGTATGGCCGCAAGCGCACGGGTAGCCTTGCAGAACGGCGCGCCGATCCTCTGCGATGCGCGCATGGTGTCGGAGGGCATCACGCGCGCACGGCTGCCGGCCGGCAACGCCGTCATCTGCACGCTCGGTGATGTCAAGGTTCCCGAACTCGCGCAATCGATGCACAACACGCGCTCCGCGGCGGCGCTCGAGCTGTGGCGGCCGCATCTGGCCGGGGCCATCGTCGCGATCGGCAACGCGCCGACCGCGCTGTTCCATCTGCTCAACATGCTGGAGGACCCCGACTGTCCGCGACCGGCGGCGATCATCGGCTGCCCGGTCGGCTTTGTCGGAGCCGCCGAGTCCAAGGCGGCGCTGATGGCCGCGCCGCCGGTGCCGGCATTGACGGTCGAGGGGCGTCTCGGTGGTTCGGCGATCACGGTCGCCGCCGTCAACGCGCTGGCGAGCCGGAGCGAATAGCGATGGGACGCATCATCTGCTGCGGTCTCGGCCCAGGCGATCCCGACCTGATGAGCGTACGCGCCGACCGGACGGTGCGCGCGGCGCAGCATGTCGCCTATTTTCGCAAGAAGGGGCAGCTGGGGCAGGCACGCCGCATCGTTGAAGGCATGCTCGCCGCCGGCGTCAGCGAATATCCGATGGAATATCCGGTCACGACGGAGATCGCGTTCGACAGTCCGGACTATGCGCGGCTGCTCGCCGGGTTCTACGACGAATGGACCGAGCGCCTGGCGCGGCTTGCGCGCGCCGTCGACATCGTCGTGCTGTGCGAAGGCGACCCCTATTTCTACGGCTCGTTCATGCACCTGCATGCGCGCCTGCAGGGACGCGTCGAGATCGAGGTGGTCGCCGGCATTCCCGGCATGGTCGGTTGCTGGAATGCGGTCGGCCGGCCGATCGCGCTTGCTGACGATGTCACGACCGTTCTGATGGGCACGCTGCCGGAGGCCGAACTGGCGCAGCGGATGCACAGCTCCGACGCGCTGGTCGTCATGAAGACCGGCCGCAATCTGCCGAAGATCCGCCGCGCGCTCGCGTCTGCGGGCCGCCTCGACGATGCGTGGCTCGTCGAACGCGGCACCATGCCCGATCAGCGGGTCGCGCGGCTCGCCGATCTCGGCGAGGCCGACGCTCCGTATTTTGCGATCGTGCTGGTGCACGGGCGGGGGCAGCGCAGGGAGGTCGCGCAATGACCGGCACGCTGACCATTGCGGGACTGGGGCCGGGCGACGAGGCGCTGATCACCCCGGAGGTCTCAGCTGCGCTTGCGATGGCGACCGACATCGTCGGCTATGCGCCCTATGTGACCCGCGTGCAGCCGCGCGACGGCCTCACGCTGCATCCCTCGGACAATCGCGTGGAGCTGCAGCGCGCCGGTGAAGCGTTGCGGCTGGCGTCGGAGGGACGGCATGTCGTTGTGGTGTCCTCAGGCGATCCGGGTGTGTTTGCGATGGCGTCTGCCGTGTTCGAGGCGTTGGAGAACGCGCCGCAATGGCACGACCTGCCGATCCGCGTTCTGCCCGGCGTGACCGCGATGCTGGCAGCGGCGGCGAGCGCCGGCGCGCCGCTCGGTCATGATTTCTGCGCGATCAACCTGTCTGACAATCTCAAGCCATGGCCTCTGATCGAGCAGCGCCTGCGGCTCGCAGCCGAGGCCGATTTCGCGATTGCGATGTACAATCCGCGCTCGGCCAGCCGGCCGGAAGGCTTTGCGCGGACGCTCGAGATCTTGAAGGAGGCAGGTTGCGGCGAGCGCATCGTGATTTTCGCCCGCGCCGTCTGTACCCCTGAGCAGCGCATCGAGACCGTCGAACTGCGCGACGCCAAGCCCGAGATGGCCGATATGCGCACGCTTGTGATCGTCTGCAATTCGACGACGCGGCGGGTCGGCCGCTGGGTCTATGCGCCGAGGCAGGTCCGATGACCCAGCCATGCCATCACCTCGCGCACGCTTTCGGCCCGCGGCCGCTCGGGCAGCAGCGGCCGCGTGATCATGATGACAGGAAGGCCGAGCGCGCGGGCGGCGTCGATCTTGGCGCGCGCGCCACTTCCGCCGGAATTGCGGGCGACGATCCATTCGATGGAGCGCGCACGCATCATCTCGAGCTCGCCATCGAGCGTGAATGGGCCGCGCGAGACGATGATTTCGGCATCGGGCAGGGGCAGCGCTTGCCCGGGCGGGTCGACGAACCGCAACGTATAGGCATGCTGCGGCCGGCTGCCGAAGGGTGCGATATGCTGGCGGCCGATCGCGAGGAACACGCGGGCGGGGCTGTCCGGCAACGCCGCGACCGCGGAGCTAACGTCCGCGACCTCGATCCAGCGATCGCCGGATGTTTTGTCCCAGGGCGCACGTTCGAGCGCGAGCAGCGGCGTTGCGGTTTGCGCGCAGGCGGCGATCGCGTTGCGGCTCATCTCGGCCGCGAAGGGATGTGTCGCATCGATCACATGCGTGATGCCTTCGCGACGCAGGTAGTCGGCAAGACCGCTGACGCCGCCGAAGCCGCCGATCCGCGTCGGCAGCGGTTGTTCGGCAGGCGCTGCGGTGCGCCCGCCGTAGGAATAGACCGCGTCGATGCTCGCGCGCGCGATGGTCGCGGCAAGCGAACTGGCGTCGGCCGTTCCGCCCAGGATCAGGGCGCGCATCATGGGTAATCCGTGGTTGACCATCATCGGTATCGGCGAAGATGGCCTTGCCGGCCTCTCCGACGCAAGCCGAAAGGCGCTTGGTGAAGCTGAAACGGTGTTCGGCGGCGAACGGCATCTCGCGCTGGCCGGGATCACCGACCGCGGCTGCGCCTGGCCGGTGCCGTTCGATGCGGACATTGTGCTCGAATGCCGGGGGCGACCGACTGTTGTTCTCGCCTCGGGCGATCCGTTCTGGCATGGCGTCGGCGGAAGCCTTGTCGGGAAGCTGCAGGTCGGCGAGTGGATCGCGCATTCCGCGCCGTCGACATTCTCGCTGGCCGCCGCGCGTCTGGGCTGGCGGCTCGAGAATGTCGCCTGTCTCGGCCTCCATGCCGCTCCGTTCGAACGGCTGCTACCGCATCTGTCGCGCGGTGCACGGATCGTCTGTCTGGTACGCGATGGCAGCGCGGCGTCCGATCTCACGCAATGGCTCACGGATCACGGCTGGGGTCCGTCGGCGGTGTGGACGCTTTCGGCGCTGGGCGGACCGCGTGAATCCATCACGCAGCATCGCGCCGACAGCTATGCCGGCGATTCCAGCGACAGCCTGGTCGCGGTTGCGCTGGAGGCAGCGGGAGTGCAGGGGATCGCGCGCAGCTCAGGTCTTCCCGACACGCTCTTCGTGCATGACGGACAACTGACGAAGCGGCCGGTCCGCGCGCTAGCGCTGTCGGCGCTTGCGCCGCGGCCCGGCGAGCGGCTGTGGGACGTCGGCGCCGGCTCGGGCTCGATCTCGATTGAATGGGCGCTCTGCGGCGGGACGGCGATTGCGGTCGAGGCCCGCGGCGAACGGGCCGCCAACATCCGCAGCAATGGGGCGAGCTTCGGTTTGACGCATCGGATGACGGTCATCGAAGGAAAGGCGCCCGGCATTCTGTCGGACCTCGAAGCGCCCGATGCCGTGTTCATCGGTGGCGGCCTCGATGCCGATATGTTCGATGCGATCTGGTTGCGCATCGCGCCGGGAACGCGGCTGGTCGCGCATGCGGTGACCCTGGAGACCGAGGCGCTGCTTGCCGATCTGCATCGGCGCCACGGTGGCGAATTGATGCGCGTGGAGATCGCGCAGGCCGAGCCGTTGGGCCGGTACCGCTCCTGGAAGGCGGCGCGGCCGATCGTGCAATGGAGCGCGGTCCGATGAAGGTCGCGGGTCTGGGATTCAGGAACAATGCCAGTGTCGCGTCCTTGCGCGAAGCGCTCGACGCCGCCGGCGGGCCCAACGGCCTTGCGGCGGTTGCGACGGTGAGCGACAAGGCCGATGCTGTGGCGTTGCAGGCGCTGGCGCAGGAACTCGGATTGCCGATCCGGGGCATTCCCGCCGCGATGTTGGCCGAGATAGAAACCGCGACACAGTCCGAACTCATCAACGCCAGGTTCGGAACGGGATCGGTTGCCGAAGCCGCCGCGGTGGCGGCCGCTGGGCGCGGCGCACGCCTGATTTCAGCGAGGGCCGTGTCGCAGGATCGGATGGCCACTGCGGCGATTGCAGAAGGAGACGGCGAATGACGGTGCATTTCATCGGCGCAGGGCCGGGCGCCGCCGATCTCCTGACCTTGCGCGGCCGCGATCTCATCGCCTCTTGCCCGGTCTGTCTTTACGCCGGATCGTTGGTCCCCGAGGGCGTGTTGGCGCATTGCCCGAAGGATGCGCGCATCGTCAACACGGCATCGATGTCGCTCGACGAGATCATCGCCGAGCTCGCCGCGGCGCATGCCGAAGGCAAGGACGTCGCGCGGCTGCATTCGGGCGATCTCTCGATCTGGTCGGCAATGGGCGAGCAACTGCGCCGGTTGCGCGCGTTGCAGATTCCCTATTCGGTCACGCCCGGCGTGCCGGCCTTCGCGGCAGCTGCGGCGGCCCTGGAGGCCGAGCTGACGCTGCCCGGTCTTGCGCAATCGGTGGTGCTGACGCGCACCCCGGGCAGGGCGAGCGCGATGCCTGATGGCGAGACGCTGGCGGCGTTTGCCGCGACCGGCGCGGTGCTTGCGATCCATCTGTCGATCCATCTGCTCGACAAGGTCGTCGCCGAGCTCATGCCGCATTATGGCGCTGACTGTCCGGTGGCGATCGTCTGGCGCGCGAGCTGGCCGGAGCAGCGCATCATGCGCGCCACGCTTGCGACGCTCGACGCCGCGGTCGGCCCCGAGCTCGAACGCACTGCGCTCATCCTGGTCGGCAAGACGCTCGGCGCCGGCGAATTCGCCGAGAGTCGCCTTTATGCGGCCGACTACGACCGCCGTTACCGGCCGGTCGGCGCAGAACCGCGCTTTCCGGGATCGTCGCCAGGATCATCGCAATGACCGCGGGGCTCGTGATCTCGGCGCCGGCATCGGGCGTCGGCAAGACGACGCTGACCCTGGCGCTAGCGCGCGCCTATCGCAATCGCGGGCTGAAGGTGCAGTGCCTCAAGAGTGGGCCTGACTATATCGATCCCGCCTTTCACGCCGTCGCAACAGGACGCCCATCCGTCAACATCGATAGCTGGGCGATGGCGCGCGAGGCGATCGCGCATCTGGCTGGCCGCGGTGCAGACGCCGATCTCGTGCTGGCCGAAGGCTCGATGGGTCTGTTTGACGGCGTTGCAACCCGCGGCGTCTCGGGTACCGGCGCCACCGCCGATATTGCCGAGATGATGGGATGGCCGGTGCTGCTGGTGATCGACCCCTCCGGCCAGGCGCAGACGGCGGCGGCAGTTGCGGCCGGATTGCGCGATTTTCGCCCCGGCGTGCGACTTGCCGGTGTCGTTCTCAACCGTGTCGCCAGTGCGCGGCACGGAGCGCTGGTTCGCAGTGCCATGGCGGGGGCGGGCATTCCGGTGTTGGGGGCGCTGCCCCGCCACGCCGAGATCGCCTTGCCGAAGCGTCATCTCGGCCTGGTGCAGGCTGAAGAGCAGGTTCAGATCGATGGTCTGATCGACGAGGCCGCACGCTTCGTTGCCGAGCATGTCGACCTTGATGCCGTGCTGAAATCGGCGCGCGACTGGTCGCCGCAATCGGCCGTGCGCAGCCTCGACATCACGCCGCCCGGCCAGCGCATCGCGCTCGCGCGCGACGCTGCATTCTCCTTCGTCTACCCGCATATGCTGGAAGCCTGGCGCGCGGCCGGCGCCGAGATCGTGACGTTCTCACCGCTCGCCGACGAAGGCCCCGACGCGAACGCCGATGTGTGCTGGTTGCCCGGCGGCTATCCCGAGCTGCATGCCGCACGGCTTGCTTCCAACATGCGGTTTCTGGGCCAGTTGCGCGCCTTTGCCGAGGCGAAGCCGGTGCATGGCGAGTGCGGCGGCTACATGGTGCTGGGCACCGCGTTGACCGATGCCGAAGGCGTGCGCCACGCGATGGCGGGATTGCTCGGCCTTGAGACCAGCTATGCCAAGCGGCGCATGCATCTGGGCTACCGGCTCGCCGAGCTTGCCGCTGCGATGCCCGGACACGGGCCAGGGGCACGCTTGCGCGGCCACGAGTTTCACTACTCGACGATCATCGCGCAGCCGGACACGCCGCTCGCGGTGGTGCGCGATGCGACCGGGGCGATCGTGGCGGAGACCGGATCGCGGCGCGGCAACGCAACGGGTACATTCTTTCATCTGATTGCGGAGGACCGGTGAGCGGATTCGTCTCCTTCGTTTCGGCCGGCCCCGGCGATCCCGAGCTCCTGACCATGAAAGGGGCCGCGCGGCTGCGCGCGGCCGACGTGGTTCTCTATGATGACCTCGCCTCGGGCGCGATCCTCGATCTCGCGCGCTCCGGCGCCAATCTCGTCGCGGTCGGCAAGCGCGCCGGCCGCCTCTCGGCGAAGCAGCATCATGTCAGCCGGCTGCTGGTCGACTACGCGGCGGCGGGCGTGCGCGTGGTGCGGCTGAAATCCGGTGACGCCGGCATCTTTGGACGGCTCGAGGAGGAGATCGAGGCGTTGCGCGCGGCCGGTATCGGCTACGAGATCATTCCCGGCGTGACCTCGGCCTCGGTCGCGGCAGCGCAAGCCGGCATTCCGTTGACGCGACGGCTGACCTCGCGCCGGGTTCAGTTCGTGACCGGCGCCGATGTCACCGGCGAGTTGCCGGCGGATTTGAATTGGGCGGCGCTGGCCGATCCCGAGGCCACCACCGTCGTCTATATGGGCCGGCGCACCTTTCCGGCGTTGGCCGCGAAGCTGATCGCGCATGGCCTTTCCCCCGACACGCCTGCGCTGCTCGCGGAGTCGCTCGGCCACACCGACGAGCGGCTTATCCGCACCACAATCGCAGAGCTCGCCGAACGGCTGACGCAGGCAGGCGCTGCTACCGCGGCTGCCGTCATTCTGTTCGGTGCGCTGGCACCGGAGCAAGGTTGATGCGGCCATGCTGACGCTGTCCCTGATCGGTATCGGTTGCGGCGATCCGCGGCAGCTCACGCTTGCAGCGATGGCCGCCATCAATGCCGCCGACCTGATCCTGATCCCGCGCAAGGGGACCGCGAAGTCGGATCTCGCGGACTTGCGCCGAACGATCTGCGCAGAAGCGTTGGACAACGACAGCACGCGCATTGCCGAGTTCGACCTGCCGGGGCGTGACGCCGGTGAGGAGGACTATCGCAAGGGCGTCGACGATTGGCACGATGCGGTCGCCGCAACCTGGTCACGGGAGATCGCGCGCCATCTCGGCGGCGGGGGGCGCGTCGCCCTGCTGATCTGGGGCGATCCCTCGCTCTATGATTCAAGCCTGCGGATCGCGCAACGGCTCGATCCGTTGCCGTCGATCGAGGTGATCCCGGGCATCACGTCGATCCAGGCGCTGTGCGCGGCGCATGCGTTGCCGCTCAACGAGATCGGCGAGCCGTTCCTGGTCACGACGGGCCGGCGGCTCCGCGAGAGCGGCTGGCCGCCCGGCGTCGACACCATCGTCGTGATGCTCGATGGCGGTGCGGCATTCCAGACGCTGGATCCGGAGGGCTTAGAGATCTGGTGGGGCGCCTATCTCGGTATGCCCGATCAGATCCTCATGGCGGGCGAACTGGCCGAGGTCAGCCCTCGCATTGTCGTCGCGCGCCGGGATGCGCGTGAGCGGCACGGCTGGATTATGGACAGCTATGTCCTCAAGCGGCGATCGTGAGCGCGGCATTGCGTCGGGAGTCCACGCCGCAGGGCGGCTATCCGGTCTTCAGCCCGCGAATCGAGGGTTGGATCGTCAGGCGGTAGGCCACGAGCTTGTCGCCACCGAACTGCTCGAGGGTCGTCTCGCAGACCGGGCAGCGATACTCGCCCTTGCTTCCCGATCCGGACGACAGCTCAAGGCGCCGGAATCCAGCCCCGCAGCGCGGACACGTGACGTCGTCCTTCTTCATCAACCCACCCCAGAACAACACCGGCGGTATTTTGTAACCTAGACCGCACGGCAGAACTATGGTCATGGCCGGGAGAGCGACCGATCATTCCTGCATGGCAATGCCGACGCGATCCAGCTTGAACATTCCGCACCGCTAACCCGATCCCGCAGGAACGGACCGGCAACTGCAACGCATTCCGCAAACTCGGCAATAGTTTATGGCGTAACGCCGAAGCACGATCTGACCTTGCCTGCACCGCAACAATGGCGGCGATGTCGCAACGCCCGCGGTTTCCCCGATCAACGCACGGTCGCCGGCGAGCGCGAGGTTCGCCGGCGATCCATCGCCATCAGCGGGCCACCTATTGCCGCGTCAGGCGAACCACGTCCTGCCTCAGCAGGTAGAGCGAGACGGCGAGCAGGACGACGTCCTTCATCAGGAAGGGCACGTTGCCGGTCATTGCAGGGAAGCCACCGGCGGCAACGTCCCAACCATCAGGCATGAACGGGATGATGGTGACGGTGGCGATGAAGGTGCCGGTGGAGCCGAGGGCGCCGAGCACGCCGAGGCGCTTGTCCCAGAACCCTGCCAGCAGCAGCGAGCCGAATGTCCACTCCGATGCGCCGAGGAAGTAGCTGGCGCCGGCATGGCCGAACGCCGGATAGAGCCACCAGATCAGCGGCCCGTTGCTGATGAACGGGACCAGCCGTTCGAATTCGTACGGAAACCATTTCTGGTAGCCGAAGAACAGGAACATGATCACCATCGCGGCGCGGACGACGTGATAGTCGAGATCATCCGCGAGCAGGCCGGACCGGTAGAGCGCGTGGACAAACGGATTCCGTGTGGTGTTGGTAAGCGTGGTCATGGTCGTGATCCCTTCGTGTGACATCGTTCGGTCGCTCTAGGCGACCGCGGGGAAGTCGATGTCGGTGTCGTTGATGCGGTTGAAGACGTTGGTGAACACGATGGTCGCAAACGCCAGGCTGATCTCGACCAGCTGCGCGTCGCTGTAGCCGGCGGCCTTGATCGCGGCGAAGTCCTCGGCGCTGACGGTGCCGCTCGACCGTGCGAGCTTGCGGACGAAGCCGATCAGCACATCGGACTTGGCATCACCGGTCGGCGCGCCGTCGCGGATCTGCTTCAGCGCGTCTGCCTTTACACCGGCGAGCTTGGCGAGATGGGAATGCGCGGCGACACAGTAGTCGCAGCCGCCGGCGGCGCTGACCACCAGCTTGATGATCTCCCGATCGCGCTTGGAAAGGCTGCCGCTGGCAAGCACCGCATCGGCCGCGAGCATCGACTTGAGCGCGGCCGGACCATGGGCGGCGATTGCCGCGTAGGCGTTCGGGACGCTGCCGGCCGTCTTCTTGATCTGGGCGTAGATCTGGCCCGACGGGCCGGTATCGGTTTCGAGATTGGGAACTGAGAGACGGGACATGGTGGCACTCCTTGTTTGGGGTGGTGAACGATTGCGGAGTGACGATAGGATCGCGGTCTGAGACATTGAATGTTCATATTGCTCGATTATATGCTCAATCGTCTCAATGAGCTGCCTCGGGGGATTGGCCATGGATTGGCTCAGCCGGCTATTCGAGATGATGCCGGTGCGTGGGCGGCTCGACCTGCGTTGCAGCTACAGCGTGCCCTGGCGCATCGACCAGGGGCCGGGCGCAACCAACGAGATCCCCTATCATGCGGTGCTTGCCGGCTCGGCCATCCTGGACGATCCCGCAGGCGGCCGGCCGTTGCTGCTGAAGACCGGCGACATTCTTCTGCTGCCCGGCAACCCGCGACACGTGATGCATGACGGCAGCGGCGCGACACCGCTGCCGGCGCGCAACCGGGCGGCACAGAATTTCACCATCAGCGAGAACCTGGGTTCGGACGAGCGGCTTGATTTGCTGTGCGGACACTTCGCGATTGCACCGCCGCACGACCGTCTGTTGCGCACCTATCTTCCGCCGCGTCTTGTCGTGCATGCCGGCCCGCGGATGGGAAAGGGCACGGCCGCACGGCTCGCCGGCCTCGTGTCCCTGATGCGCAGCGAAACGGCCGACGATCATCTCGGCGGCCGTGCCATGCTGGACGCGCTGTCCACGGCGATGTTTGCGCTGGTGCTGCGGCTTGCGAGCGAGACCGACGACAGGTCACACGGTCTGCTTGCACTGGTCGGCGATCCCCGCCTTGCGCCGGCGGTGGCGGCCATGTTCAACCAGCCCGCGCGCGCCTGGTCGCTGCCGGAGCTTGCGCGTCTCTGCAACATGTCGCGCGCCACGCTGGCACGGCAGTTCCAGGACAAGCTCGGGCGATCGCCCAGCGATCTGCTCACCGATATCAGGATGACGCTTGCGGCGAACGAGTTGAAGAGATCGTCGCTTTCGACCGGCGCCGTCGCGGAGATGGTCGGCTACCAGTCCGAGGCCGCATTTCAGCGCGCGTTCAAGAGCCATATGGGCGTGACACCGGCGCAGTGGCGAAAGGTGCAGCACTCCGGAGAGGATGTGTTGGCCGCACCGAGCACACCGGCAGATCCGAATGGGAGTTCGCCGGCGGCGCACGAATGACCTGCAAGAGAAAAGCGGCCGATGGGCGATCGCCACCGGCCGCACTGCGCGCTGTCATGCCTTCACGGCGGCTGCCTGCCGGAGAACTGCGATCATGTCCTCGGGCTCCGGGCGGCGGGTATAGTCGGGGTTCACTTCCGAGTAGAGGATCACGCCGTCCTGTCCGATGACGTAGCGGGCCGGCATCGGCAACGTCCAGCTCGGATCGTCGTTGAAGGTCGGCAGATCGTTCTTCAGCTGCTTGTAGAGCTCGACCAGATAGTCGGGCAGATGGAAGCGCAGTCCGAACGCGTCGCCGATCTGCCCCTTTGCGTCGGACAGGATCGGGAACGAGAGCTTGTTCTGTCGCACCGACTTCCGGCTGTTCGGCGCGGTCTGCGGCGAGATCGCGACCAGCGACGCGCCGTATTTGTCGAATTCCGGCTTGGCGGCTTCCAGCGCCTGCAGCTCCATGTTGCAATACGGGCACCAGACGCCGCGGTAGAAGCTGAGCACCAGCGGACCGCGTGTCAACAGGTCGGCCGAGTTGACGATAGTGCCGTCGGGATCCCGGAGCGAGAAGGCAGGGGCGACATCGCCCGCCTTCTTGGCGCGCTGGGCGGCACCGGATGCGATCAGCTCCGCGGTGGCGCGGTGCATGATCTCGATGACGGCTGGCGGAACGTTGTAGGGCGGCTTTCCGGCTTCGAAATCGGCCTTGAAAGCGTCGAGCTTGGCTTGCAGCGACATGGCGGTTCTCCTTGGCTTCCGCGTGGTGGACGGCAGCGCCGTCCGTTTGTTGAAATCACACGCAGGAAGCTAAAGCAGATAGCCGCGCAGGGTAGCGCTGCCGTCGGACTAGCGCTTATTCCCCATCGGAATAAGCGCGAACCGCTTCAACCGGATGGCGCGTCATGCATTGAAGCTGCGCTCGAAGAAGTTGACGAATGCGCGGGCCTTGGCAGTCGCGGCGCGCCCGGTCGGAAGCACGGCCCAGAGATCGAGCGCGGGCAGGCTCCACTCCGGCAGGACCGCGCGCACGACTCCCGCCTGGAGTTCGGGGGTGAACATCCATTCCGAGGCGATCGCGAGCCCGGCATCGGCGAGCACCGCAGCGCGCACACCTTCGGCGGCGCTCACCCGCAATCGACTCCGCACCGTGACGGCGAGTTCAGTGCTCTCGCGCTGAAACGACCACACGCTGCCCTCGCGGAGATAGACGACGGCCTGGTGCCGGCTCAGTTCGCTCGGCGTGGCCGGCGTGCCGGCGCGGTCGAAATAGGCCGGCGTGCCCAGCACGAGGCGCTTGCATCTCCCGACGCGGCGTGCGGTCAGCGTCGAATCCGTCATCTTGCCCATCCGGAGCGCGACGTCGATGCCTTCCTGCACGAGATCGATCTGGCGGTCGTCGAGCACGACTTCGAGCTCCAGCTCCGGGTGCTGCGCAAGAAACTTCGGCAGCATCGGAATGAGATGGATGCGGGCAAAGGTGACCGCGGCGCAGATCCGCAATCGTCCCTTGAGCCCGGCTCCGGCGCCGCGCGCCGCGATCTCGGCCTCGGCCGCCTCTTCAAGCGCGCGCCTGGCGCGCTCGAGGTAGCCGAGCCCCGCTTCGGTCGGGGTGAGGCCATGGGTCGAACGCGTGAGCAACTTGACCCCGAGAAACTCCTCGAGCTGCGCGACCGATTTCGAGACCGCCGGCTGGCCGACCCGGAGCTGCCGCGCCGCTCCGGAGAACGAGCCGGTCTCGACCACCCGCACGAACGTCTCCATCGCCGCCAGACGATCCATGGCCATTCTCCACAGGAATGAGCGATACGGCCCATCCTGTCACGGTCCGAGGCGATTGGCCATTTCCGGACGTGCGCCGGCAGCGAAGCTGGGAGCTACGACTTGCGATGCCTGGCGTTGACCGCGATCGCGGCGGCGGCGGTGCGGTTCTCGACGCCGAGCTTGGCGTAGATCTGCTCCAGGTGCTTGTCGACGGTGCGTGGGCTCAAGCCAAGGATCTGCGCGATGTCGCGGTTGGTCTTGCCCTTGGAGAGCCAGGACAGCACCTCGCCCTCGCGGGTGGTCAGGCCGAGCTCGCTGGAGAACTCGGCCGGCATGTCGCCGCTGGTGTCCTTGGCCAGCCGCAGCAGGAATTCGTTGGGCCCGAGCTTGCCCATGAATTGCAGCCGAAGCTGCTCGTTGCCGGGGAATGACGCCACGGTCGCGGTCTTCGCTCCGGTCTTGCCCTTCTGCGCCTGGTCCAGCCATTGCGGCATCGGCTCCGGCAGCACGAAATTGTCGGCGGCGTCGGCGAGCGTATCCGACAGCAGTCGCTGTGCCTGCGGCGTCGCCCATAGCAGTGCGCCCGAGCTGTTGACCGCGAGCAGATAGCGGCCGGAGACGTCGAGCGCGGCGCGGGCGCTCTGGGTCATTCGTGCATTGGCGAGGTGGACCCGGATGCGCGCCAGCATTTCCTCGATCACGATCGGCTTCGTGACATAATCGACGCCGCCGGCTTCCAGCCCGCGCACGATGTGCTCGGTTTCGGCCAATCCCGTCATGAAGATGATCGGGACGCCGTCGAGGCCAGCGTCGCGCTTCAGCCGACGGCAGGTCTCGAAGCCGTCCATGCCGGGCATCACGGCATCGAGCAGCACGATGTCGGGGGTGATCTGGTCGACGATGCGCATCGCGGAGGCGCCGTCGAGCGCGACCATCACGGTCATGCCGGCGCCATCGAGCGCGTCGGTCAGCAGGCGCAAGGTCTCGGGCGAGTCGTCGACGACGAGCGCGACGTCGCGCTTTCGCTGTTCAATGGTCATAGCTGTGCAATGTTTTCAACGTCGCCATATATTGATCAAGATCGAACCGGTCGATCAGCGTGCGCATCTGGCCGACGAAATCGGCATGTTCGGGACTTTCGTTGCCGATCTCGTCGAGCTTGAGCTGGATCGCCCTGATATAGCCGAGCTGGCCGAGGCTGATCAGCTCTTCGACATATTTCAGCGGTGGGCGCGAACCCGCGTCGGGCTTCCATTGCGGGGGGGGAATCTGCTCGGCCTCATATTGCCACTCGATCTTGAGCAGCTGGCGGATACTCTCCAGCAGCCGTGGGATGTCGATCGGCTTCATCAAATAGCCGTCGTGGAACGGCTGCGCCAGCGGCGCGCCATGGGCCTCCAGCGCGCTGGCCGAGATCATCAGGATTCGTGCCTGGTGATGGCCTTCGGAGCGCAAGGTCTCGGCGACTGTCCAGCCATCCATGCCTGCCATCGAGATATCGAGCAGGAACATGTCCGGCCGACAATGCTGGGCGAGCGCGAGGCAGCCCGGCCCGTCCGCTGCGCTGAGCAGGATGAAACCGAGCGGCGCCAGGATCTCGCGCAGCAGATCGCGGTGGGTCGGGTCATCGTCGGTGATCAGGATGGTCTTGCGCGGTCCGTGGTAGCCGTACACGGGAGCATCGACCGGCGCATCGCGACGCGGATTGGTGACCTCGGACAGCAGCAACTTGACGCGGAAGGTGCTGCCCGTGCCAACGGTGCTCAGGACCTTGATGTCGCCGCCCATCACGCCCGCGAGCAGGCGGCTGATGGTGAGGCCGAGCCCGGTGCCGGTCTGCGGCTGGCTGACGCCCAGTGCGCCGCGCTCGAACGGGGCGAAGATCCGCTCGAGGTCGTCGGGCTGGATGCCCGGCCCGGTATCGATCACCTCGAACTCGGCGACCGGGCTGCGGTAATGCACCACGAACTGCACCTTGCCGGATTGCGTGAACTTGATCGCATTCGAGAGCAGGTTGATCAGGATCTGCCGCAGCCGCTTCTCGTCGGCATAGACCACGACGGGCAGCACGGCCGGCCGCCTGAACACGAAGTCGATGCCTTTTGCCGCAGCTTGCAGGCGGAACATGCCGACCAGCTGCTCGAGGAAATCGTTCAGCCGCACCTCGTCGCGAGACAGATAGAGGCGGCCGGCTTCGATCTTGGAGATATCGAGAATGCCGTCGATCAGACCCGACAGATGATCGGCGCTGCGGCGGACCACGCGCACTTGCCCACGTGGCCGCACCGGGAGGCTGTCGTCCTGCTCCAGCAGCTGCGCGTAGCCGGAGATCGCATTCAGCGGCGAGCGGAGCTCGTGGCTGAGGCCGACGACGTATCGGCTCTTGGCGAGATTGGCGGCCTCCGCGACTTCCTTGGCGCGCTGCAGTTCGGCGTCGGTGCGCTTGTGGGCGTCGATCTCCTGGATCAGCAGCGTGGTCTGCCGGCGCGTTTCGTCTTCCGCGGCACGCCGGCTCTGTTGCGCCAGCACGAACAGCCAGGCGACGACGCCGATGATCAGGGTCAGCGCAAAGAACACCTTCCACAGCACGTCGGCCAATAGTTCGTTGGCATGCACGGCCGCGGTGGTCTGCAGGTAGATCAGGCCGAGCACCAGCGCCACGAGGCCGGCCGAGACCGCGAACACGCCGAGGTAATGGCCGAGCTGCGAGTTGATGCGGGCGTAGATCGGCTGCGGCATTACCTTGCCCAGGGCGTCCGAGACTTGCGCACCGATCCGCCCGTGCGGCTTGCAGAGGTCGTGGCAGCGGGCGTCGAGCGAGCAGCACAATGAGCAGATCGGGCCGGCATAGGCCGGACAGGAGGCCATGTCCTCGGGCTCGAACGCATGCTCGCAGATACAGCACTGGATCGATTCAAGGTTCTGCCAGCTCCGCTTCGGCTTGCGTGCGATGTAATACTTGCCGTCGGTCGCCCACGCAATCAGCGGAGCGGCGATGAAGGCCACCGCGAGCGCGACGAAGGCCGACAGCGCCTTCGCGGTCGGGCCGAACAGGCCGTAGAACGCGCTGATCGAGACCACGGTCGCAATCGTCATCGCACCGACGCCGACCGGATTGATGTCGCAGAGATGGGCGCGCTTGAACTCGATATGCTGCGGCCGCAAACCGAGCGGCTTGTTGATGACGAGATCGGCCACCAGCGCGCCGACCCAGGCGATCGCGACATTGGAGTAGAGCGCCAGCGTCTGCTCCAGCGCCTTGTAGACGCCGATCTCCATCAACAGCAGCGCGACGACGACGTTGAACACCAGCCACACCACGCGGCCGGGATGCGAATGGGTGAGGCGGGAGAAGAAGTTCGACCAGGCGATCGAGCCGGCATAGGCGTTGGTGACGTTGATCTTGACCTGCGACAGGATCACGAACGTCCCGGTCAGCGCCATCGCCAGATCCGGCTGCGACAGCACGTAGCGGAAGGCTTCCAGATACATGTTCGCGGGCTCGGCCGCGTGCTCGGCGGAGACGCCGTGGCTGAGCGCGAAGAAAGCCAGGAACGAGCCGGCCAGCAGCTTGAGCGCGCCGAGCACGATCCAGCCGGGACCGGCGCTGAGCAGCGCGATCCACCACGCCTTGCGCGAGGTGCGGCGGTCGCGCGGCAGGAAGCGCAGGAAGTCGACCTGCTCGCCGATCTGCGCCACCAGCGCGAACACGACCGAGGCTGCCGTGCCGAACAGCAGGAGATCGAGGTTGCCCGCGGGGTCGCCGTGCTCGCCGGCGAACTTGCGCCACTCGGTGAACGAATGCGGATTGGCCCAGGCGATCGCCGCGAACGGCATGATGTGGAGGATCACCCACAGCGGCTGGGTCCAGAGCTGGAAGCGGCTGATCAGCGTGATGCCGTAGACGACGAGCGGAATGATCACGACCGCGCTGATCAGGTAGCCGATCGGCCGCGGGATGCCGAAGCACATGTCGAGCGCGCTGGCCAGGATCACGGCCTCGATCGCGAAGAAGATGAAGGTGAAGGAAGCGTAGATCAGCGAGGTGATCGTCGAGCCGATATAGCCGAAGCCGGCGCCGCGGGTCAGCAGGTCGATGTCGATGCCGCTTTTCGCGGCATGGTAGGCGATCGGCAACCCGCAGAGGAAGATGATGACGCTGACGACCAGGATCGCGGCGGATGCGTTCATCGCGCCGTAGTTCAGCGTGATGGTGCCGCCGATCGCCTCCAGCGCCAGGAACGAGATCGCGCCGAGCGCGGTGTTGGCGACCCGGGCGGCGGACCAGCGCCGCGCGCTCTTGGCGGTGAAGCGCAGCGCGTAGTCTTCCAGCGTCTGGTTGGCGACCCATTGATTGTATTGGCGCCTGACGCGGTCTATCCGCTGCCGCCCTGCCACTCGCTCTTACTCCTGGTCCACGATGCTCTGATCGCGGGCAAATCCCGTACCAAAAACCTACGTCGCTATTTTGCGGTGCAGTATACGCGATCTCACGTATCAGTGCGCTGCACAAAAGTGAGCAATCCTCGCCCGATCAATAAGCGTTCTCGAACCAATGGGGTGCTCATGTCAGACGAAACCAAACCAGGCCTGAAGTCTCCGCTCCGGCGCAAGCTCTTGATGGGAATGGCGGCTTTGCCGGCCGTTTCGATGCTGGGCCGTCCGGCATTTGCCGACGTCCCTGCAACCTCCGCGGTCAACACCACGGGTCTTGCAGTCACCGATAGCGAAGTCACGGTCGGCATCCTGCACTCGGTGACCGGCACCATGGCGATCTCGGAGACCGGATCGGTCGAGGCCGAGAAGCTCGCGATCGAGCAGATCAACGCCGCCGGCGGCGTGCTCGGCCGCAAGATCAAGTTCATCCAGGAAGACGGCGCGAGTGACTGGCCGACCTTCGCGGAAAAGGCCAAGAAGCTCTTGGTCAACGACAAATGCGCGGCCGTGATGGGCTGCTGGACCTCGGCCTCGCGCAAGGCGGTGCTGCCGGTGTTCGAGCAGTATAACGGCATGCTGTACTACCCGACCTTCTATGAAGGCCTCGAGCAGTCCAAGAACGTGATCTACACCGGCCAGGAGGCGACGCAGCAGATCATCGCCGGCCTCGACTGGGTCAACAAGACCAAGGGCGCCAAGAGCTTCTACCTGCTCGGCTCCGACTACATCTGGCCGCGCACCTCGAACAAGATCGCGCGCAAGCACATCGAGAACCATCTGCAGGGTTGCAAGGTGGTCGGCGAGGAATACTTCCCGCTCGGCTCGACCCAGTTCAACTCGGTCATCAACAAGATCAAGCTGACCAAGCCCGACGTGATCTACGCGATCATCGTCGGCGGCTCCAACGTCGCGTTCTACAAGCAGCTCAAGGCCGCCGGCATCGACCTGTCGAAGCAGACGCTGCTGACGATCTCGGTTACCGAGGACGAGATCGACGGCATCGGCGGCGAGAACATCGCGGGCGCCTATGCGTGCATGAAGTACTTCCAGTCGCTCGACAATCAGAACAACAAGGCCTTCGTGCCCGCGTTCAAGAAGATGTGGGGCGAGAAGACCGTGATCGGCGACGTCACGCAGGCTGCGTACCTCGGCCCGTGGCTGTGGAAGTTGACGGTGGAGAAGGCGGGTTCCTTCGACATCGACAAGATCGCGGCGGCTTCCCCCGGCGTCGAGTTCAAGGGCGCGCCGGAAGGCTACGTCCGGATCCACGAGAACCATCATCTGTGGTCGAAGACCCGCGTCGGACGCGCCAAGGCCGACGGCCAGTATGAGCTGATCTACGAGACCGCCGATCTCGTCGAGCCGGATCCGTTCCCCAAGGGCTACCAGTGAGGCTGCGCGCCTGAGGCGCAACTTCACTTCAAACGCATCGCGGCGTGGACGAAGTCGTCCACGCCCACGATCCGCCGTCGCGGCCGTGTCGCGACGTATGGCCTTGGACTGGAGGACCAGATGTTCGGCGACTATTCGATCAGCGATCTCGGTGCCATCCTTGCGATGCAGGGATTTGCCGGGCTCATCCTGTTCTCCGTCTATGTGCTGATGGCGCTGGGGCTTGCCATCATCTTCGGCCAGATGGGCGTCATCAACATGGCCCATGGCGAGTTCATGATCCTCGGCGCCTACGTTACCTGGATGACGTCGAACGCCGTGCAGCACGTCGCGCCCTGGCTGTTCCCCGGCTACTTCTTCATCGCGATGATCCTGGCGTTCATCGCCTCCGGCGCGCTCGGCATGCTGGTCGAATGGGCGCTGATACGCCATCTCTACAAGCGTCCGCTCGACACGCTGCTGGCGACCTGGGGGCTCAGCCTGATCCTGCAGCAGGCCTATCGCTCGATCTTCGGCGCGCGCGAGGTCGGCGTCGAGCTGCCGGAATGGATGATGGGGTCCTGGCAGGCGACCGACTCCATCCAGATCCCGATCAACGGCATGTTCGTGATGGCGCTGACCATGCTGATCACGATTGCGGTCGCCTACGTGCTGTTCTGGTCGAGCTGGGGCAAGCAGGTGCGCGCGGTGGTGCAGAACCGCGTGATGGCCGGCGCCGTCGGCATCAACACCGAGAAGGTCGATCGTTACACTTTTGGCCTCGGCTGCGGCATCGCCGGCGTCGCGGGCTCGGCCTTCACCATGATCGGCTCGACCGGGCCGACCGCCGGCCAGCTCTATATCGTCGACACCTTCCTGGTCGTCGTGTTCGGCGGCGCGGCCTCGCTGTTCGGCACCATCGCCTCCGCCTTCTCGATCTCGCAGACCCAGTCGACGCTGGAGTTCTTCCTGTCGGGATCGATGGCCAAGGTGATCACGCTGCTCACGATCGTCGCGATCCTGATGGTGCGTCCGCAGGGGCTCTTCGCGCTCAAGGTCCGCAAATAAGAACAAGCAGGCAGGTCATGGTCATCAACTCGCGCTTTTTCAATCGCTCCGAACTGCTCGGCTTCCTTGCGCTCGCGGTGCTGCTGCTTGTCATCCTGCCGCTGTCGCTGGATATCTTCCGCCTCAACCTGGTCGCCAAATATCTGACCTACGCCTTCGTCGGCATCGGCCTCGTGCTGTGCTGGGGCTATGGCGGCATCCTGAGCCTGGGACAGGGCGTGTTCTTCGGCCTCGGCGGTTACTGCATGGCGATGTACCTCAAGCTCGAGGCGTCCTCGGTCGCGAACACCAAGATCCAGTCGACGCCGGGCATTCCCGACTTCATGGACTGGAACCAGATCACGCAGCTGCCGCTGTTCTGGAAGCCGTTCCACAGTTTTCCGGTCACCGTGCTGGCGATCCTGCTGGTTCCCGCGTTCTTCGCACTGATCATCGGCGCTGCGATGTTCAAGCGCCGGGTCGGCGGCGTGTACTTTGCGATCATCACGCAAGCGATCGCCGCGATCCTCACCATTCTGATCGTGGGGCAGCAGGGTTACACCGGCGGCATCAACGGCATTACCGATTTGCGCACGCTGCACGGCTGGGACATCCGCACCGATCACGCCAAGTTCATTCTGTATTTCGTCGAGGTTGTGCTGCTGTTCGGATGCATCGTTGCCGCGCAATTCATCCGGCTGACAAAACTCGGGCGCATCCTGGTGGCGATGAGGGAGCAGGAGGATCGCGTGCGCTTCTCCGGGTACAGCGTCGCCAACTTCAAGATCTTCGCGTTCTGCGCCGCGGCGGTGTTCGCCGCGATCGGCGGTGCCATGTTCACGCTCGAGGTCGGCTTCATGTCGCCGTCCTTCGTCGGCATCGTGCCGTCGATCGAGATGGTGATCTACACCGCGGTCGGCGGCCGGATGTCGATCTTCGGCGCGGTGTGGGGCGCGCTGCTGGTCAATTTCGCCAAGACCAGCCTCTCGGAATCCTTCCCGCAGCTCTGGCTGTTCGGCCTCGGCGCGCTGTTCATCGCGGTCGTGCTGGCCTTCCCGAACGGGCTCTCCGGGATCTGGGCCGATCATATCCAGCCCCGCATCGATCGCCTGTTCGCATCACGCAAATCGAAATCGGCGGCCGGCCTTGTCGCCGACGGCGCACCGGCCGAGTGAGGAGGGACCACCATGCTCGTCGGCCATCAGCCCAAGGATTTCCTGCTCGCGGTCTCCGGCCTCACCGTGTCCTTTGACGGCTTCAAGGCGGTGAACGATCTCTCCTTCTACGTCGAGGAGAACGAGATCCGCGTCATCATCGGCCCGAATGGCGCCGGCAAGACCACCGTGCTCGACCTGATCTGCGGCAAGACCCGGGCCACATCTGGCTCGATCCAGTTCCGCGGCCAGGAGCTGACGAGACTGCGCGAGAACGAGATCGTGCAGGCCGGCGTCGGGCGCAAGTTCCAGACGCCGTCGGTGTTCGAGGACCTCACCGTGTTCGAGAACCTCGAGATTTCCTACCCGCGCGGCCGCACCGTGTTCGGCTCGCTGACCTTTCAGCGCGACGACGCGGTCAAGCAGCGGGTCGAGGAGGTCGCCGAGATGATCTTCCTGAAGGACCGGCTCAACACCTATGCCGACCAGCTCAGCCATGGCCAGAAGCAGTGGCTCGAGATCGGCATGCTGCTGATCCAGGACCCCGACCTCTTGATGCTCGACGAGCCGGTCGCCGGCATGAGCGTGTCCGAGCGCGCCAAGACCGCCGAGCTGCTCAACCGCATCATCAAGGACCGTTCGGTGCTGGTGATCGAGCACGACATGAAATTTGTCGAGGACATCGCGCACAAGGTCACGGTGCTGCACCAGGGACAGATTCTGTCCGAGGGGACGATGGAGCACGTCAAGAACGATCCGAAGGTGATCGAAGTCTATCTGGGGCACTGAGGAACTGGAACGATGCTGGCAATCAATGATCTTCACGTCGCCTATGGCCAGAGCGAGGTGCTGCACGGCCTCAACGTCTCCGTCGCGCCCAACGAGATCGTCGCGATCATGGGCCGCAACGGCATGGGCAAGACCACGCTGATGAAGTCGCTGATGGGAATCCTGCCGGCCAAGAGCGGCAAGGTGACGATGGACGGCACCGAGCTAGGCGCGATGAAGAGCTACGAGCGGGTGGCGAAGGGGCTCGCCTATGTGCCGCAGGGCCGCATGATCTTCTCCACCATGACGGTGAAGGAGAACATCGAGACCGGCCTTGTTGTCTCCGGTGGCTCGGAAGTGCCCGGCGACATCTATGAGCTGTTTCCGGTGCTGCTCGAAATGAAGGGGCGTCGCGGCGGCAATCTTTCGGGCGGACAGCAGCAGCAGCTCGCGATCGCCCGCGCGCTGGCGACCAAGCCGAAGGTGCTGCTGCTGGACGAGCCGACCGAAGGCATCCAGCCGTCGATCATCAAGGACATGGCACGCACGTTGAAGCGGATCCGCGACGAGCGGGGGCTGTCGATCGTCGTCTCCGAGCAGGTCCTGAGCTTCGCGCTCGACATCGCCGACCGCGTGCTCGTCATCGAGAACGGTGAGATCGTCCGCGACGATCCGCGCGCTAGCGTCGATGCAGCGCAGATCTCAAAGTATCTGTCCGTGTAGCCAACCACTATCAGTAAACCAAGGGGAGCATCTCGATGCCTGATACACTGATCAAGGTCGATCTCAGCAAGTCGGCCTATGAAAACGACAAGATTCACAACCGCTGGCATCCGGAGGTTCCGATCGTCGAGTGGGTCAGCCCGGGCGACGACTTCATCATCGAGACCGTCGATTGGACCGGCGGTTTCATCAAGAACAATGATTCCGCCGATGACGTGCGCGACATCGATCTGTCGATCGTGCACTTCCTCTCGGGGCCGATCGGTGTCAAGGGCGCCGAGCCCGGCGATCTCCTCGTCGTCGACCTGCTCGACGTCGGTCCGTTGAAGGAGAGCCTCTGGGGCTTCAATGGCTTCTTCTCCAAGCAGAACGGCGGCGGCTTCCTCACCGACCATTTCCCGCTGGCGCAGAAGTCGATCTGGGACATCAAGGGCCTCTACACCTCGTCGCGTCACGTGCCGGGCGTCAACTTCGCCGGCCTGATCCATCCCGGCCTGATCGGCTGTCTGCCCGATGCCAAGATGCTGGCGGCCTGGAACAAG
This sequence comes from Bradyrhizobium sp. C9, assembly GCF_002532045.1. Classification (GTDB taxonomy): domain Bacteria; phylum Pseudomonadota; class Alphaproteobacteria; order Rhizobiales; family Xanthobacteraceae; genus Bradyrhizobium. The sequence continues at coordinate 1,124,398 of NZ_NWTG01000001.1, forward strand.
CGCGAGGCCGAGCTGATCGCGACCAACCCGAGCCGGGTGCCGGGCCTCGCCAATCCGCCGTTCGCGCCGACCGCCCATGCCGGCCAGGCCAAGGGCGACGTCAAGGCCAAGATCGGCCTCGAAGGCGCCCGCACCGTGCCGCCGCGCGAACATGGCGGCAATTGCGACATCAAGGACCTGTCGCGCGGTTCGAAGATCTACTTCCCGGTCTACGTGCCCGGCGGCGGGCTCTCGATGGGCGATCTGCATTTCAGCCAAGGCGACGGCGAGATCACCTTCTGCGGCGCCATCGAGATGGCCGGCTGGCTGCACATCAAGGTCGACGTCATCAAGGACGGCGTCTCGAAGTACGGCATCAAGAACCCCGTGTTCAAGCCGTCGCCGATCACGCCGAACTACAAGGACTATCTGATCTTCGAAGGCATCTCGGTCGACGAGGCCGGCAAGCAGCACTATCTCGACGTACACATCGCCTATCGGCAGGCTTGCCTGAACGCGATCGAATATCTGAAGAAGTTCGGCTACTCCGGCGCCCAGGCCTATTCGATCCTCGGCACGGCGCCGTGCCAGGGGCACATCTCTGGCGTGGTCGACGTGCCCAATGCCTGCGCCACGCTGTGGCTGCCGACGGAGATATTCGACTTCGACGTGATGCCGTCGTCGGCCGGACCGATCAAGCATATCAAGGGCGACGTGCAGATGCCGATCTCGCCCGACAAGTGATCCGTGATCCCTGCGCGAAGGGTGCGGGACGGCTGCGTATTGGTCGCCCCGCATCCATCGCCGGATGTCATACACGACTGCGCAAGGATTAAGGAAATGCCGATCTACGAATATCTCTGCAACGATTGTGGTCCCTTCACCGATATGCGGCCGATGGCGGAATGCGACCTGCCGCAGGACTGCCCGCAATGCGAGACGACGTCGCCACGGGTGATCCTCACCGCACCGGCGTTCTTCTGCATGCCATCGGACAAGCGCAAGGCGTACGCCACCAACGAGCGGAGCCGGCACGCGCCGAAGACGCTCGATCAGTACAAGGCCGCGCACGGCCCGGGCTGCGGCTGTTGTTCCACGACGGGAAAGAAGAAGCCGGCGCGGCTGATGACCAAGACGAAGAGCGGCGCCAAGGGTTTTCCGACCGCGCGTCCCTGGATGATCAGCCACTAGGACCGATCGACATTCATTGCATCCAGATCATTGCGGCTGCGAGATGG
>NZ_NWTG01000021.1 GCF_002532045.1 Bradyrhizobium sp. C9
ACACGACACTTCACGAGCTACAAACAGGCGACAGATCACGAGCTACTGACACGTTCAACCAGACGAGTTGACACGTCAGGCAACTCAGGGTTATTCTTCTAATATTCCGAAATCATCCAAGCGCTCATCGCGCTTGCGGCGCGCCGTAGTTCGGCGCGAGCAGGCGGTTGCGCACGAGGTAATCGGTGGCGCGCGACCAAGATTCGTCGGTATTGCCGCGCATGTCGGCGCTCACTGCCGCCACCAATTGCCCGGAATGGACGTCGCGCAGATAGAGATTGATGTTGAGGATCAGGTTGGAGACCTTCTGCACCACACCGGTCATCGCAAGGTCAGCGCCCAGCTCGCCGGCCAGCTTCACGTCGCATCCGCCGCAGGCCTGAAGATTGCTGCCGTGCGCCGCAGCATTGACCGGCGCGATATCGAGCACGCGGAACTTGCCCGAGTCCGCGAGCTCCTTGCGCACCTGGTCGCCGGTCCGCAGCAGGCGCGCCTGCTCATCGGCCTGCGGCCCGTTCACCTCTCCCTGCAAGCTGGTGTCGATCATCTCGAGGTCGAACACCGCGAGCTTGGGCGGCTCGGCGCGCGCCGCAGCAGACATCAGCAGCAAGGACATGACGAAGGCGAACACTGATCTCATGATTGTGAACCAGTCGAATTTGTAATCTCGCAACGACAAAAAGCGGGGTTGCAAGCCGGGCCAATTCCGGCATCTTGCACGTCAACGCATGGCCAGAAAAGCGGTAGCTTCTCGAACAAGCCAATGCCGAATGAAGAAAGACTACGGGAGGAGTTATGTTCCGATGGCTGATCGGCACGATCGCGCTCAGCATGGTAGCGACCGGAGCGCTGGCGGCTGATCCCGTCGAAATCCATATCGGCTATCTCGGCCATGCCGGGGTCAGATCGACGCTCTCGCTGATCCAGCAACCGGCCGACAATGACGGCATCGCCGGCGCACGCCTGGCGATCGAAGACAACAACACGACCGGAAAATTCCTCAACCAGCGCTTCGTGCTCGACGACGTGAAGGTCAAGGACGGCGACGATGTCGCCAAGGTCGCGACCGATCTCGCCGGCCGCAACGATTATATCATCACCGACCTGCCCGCCGAAGCCCTGCTCACGGTCGCCGACGCGCTGCGCGACCGCGGCACCGTGCTGCTGAATGCAGGCGCGATCGACGATCGGCTGCGCGAGCAAGACTGCCGCGCCAATGTCATCCATGTCGCACCGACCCGCTCGATGCTGGCGGACGCGCTCGGCCAATACCTGGTGTGGAAGCAGTGGAAGCGCTGGCTGCTGGTGACCGGCTCGCACGATCAGGACAAGCTGTACGCCGACGCGCTGCGCCGCGCCGCCACGCGCTTCGGCGCCAAGATCGTGCAGGAACGGACATTCGAGGACACCGGCGGCGCGCGCCGCACCGACTCCGGCGTGACGCTGATCCAGCGTCAGATGCCGGTGTTCACGCAGCAGGCGCCGGCCTATGACGTGCTGGTCGCCGCCGACGAGAGCGAAGTGTTCGCGAACTATCTGCCCTACCGAACCTGGGACCCGCGCCCCGTGGCGGGCTCGGCGGGCCTGGTGCCGACCAGCTGGGATGCCGCGCATGACCAATGGGGGGCGGTCCAGATCCAGAACCGCTTCGTCAAGCTGAACATGCGCCGCATGACGGCGCTCGACATGCAGGCCTGGACAGCCGCACGCATGATCGGGGAAGCCACCTCCCGCACCAATTCGGGCGATCCCAGGAAGGTCATCGCCTTCCTCAAGGGCAAGGATTTCTCGATCGCCGCCTTCAAGGGCACGCGATTGACCCTGCGAGACTGGAATCTGCAGCTCCGCCAGCCGATCCTGCTGGCCGATGGTCGTATGGTCGTTTCGGTCTCGCCGCAGGAAGGTTTCCTGCATCAGGTCTCCGAACTCGACACGCTCGGTGTTGACCGGCCTGAAACGAAGTGCAAGCTGCAGTGAGGGAGATGAAACGCATGTGGCGCCGCTGTCTGTTGACCGGGATGCTCGTTTGGCTTGCCGCGACACCGGCGTCCGCCTTCGTTGCCTACGTCTCCAACGAGAAGGGCAACACCGTCACGGTCATCGACACCAACAGCTGGACGGTGACCAAAACCATCAAGGTCGGCCAGCGGCCGCGCGGCATCGAGTTCTCGCGCGACGGCAAGTTCGTGATGGTCGCGGTCGGCGACGACGACACGATCCAGGTGATCGATACCAAGACCCAGGAAATCGTCGACACCTTGCCCTCCGGCCCCGACCCGGAATTATTCACCCAGGATGCGGCCGGCAAGACCATGTATGTCGCCAACGAGAACGACAACACAGTCACCGTGATTGATCTGGAGAAGCGTGCCCGGCTCGGCGACATCCAGGTCGGCGTCGAGCCCGAGGGCATGACGATCAGCCCGGACGGCAAGATCCTGATCAACACCTCCGAAACCACGAACATGGCGCATTTCATCGACACCACGACGCGCCAGATCGTCGCCAATGTGCTGGTCGATTCGCGGCCGCGCTTCGCCCAATTCAAGCGTGACAGCTCCGAATTGTGGGTCTCTTCCGAGATCGGCGGCACGGTGTCGATCATCGATCCGGTCAAGCGCGAGGTAACCGGCAAGATCACCTTCGAAATTCCCGGCCTGCGCAACGAGGCGATCCAACCGGTCGGCATCGGCATGACCAAGGACGGCAAGACCGCGTTCATTGCGCTCGGCCCCGCCAACCGCGTCGCTGTCGTCGACGGCGCGACCCACAAGGTCCTCAAATATCTCCTGGTCGGCCAACGGGTCTGGCATATGGATTTCACGCCGGACGAAAAATATCTGATGGTTACCAACGGCGTCTCGAACGACGTCTCGGTGATCGACGTCGCGGCCCAGAAGGTGATCAAGACCATTCAGGTCGGCGAATTGCCCTGGGGGATCACGATCGCGCAGCCATGACCGCAACCGACGCCCATATCGCAAGCCAGCCCTCGCCGGATGCAGGCCCTGTAGCGGCCGTGCAGCCGGCGCTGTCGATCGGCAATGTCAGCCACAGCTACGGTCCGCGGCGCGCCCTGATCGATGTCAATTTCACGGTTCAGCCTGCGAGCTTCACCGCATTGCTGGGCCTCAACGGCGCCGGCAAGAGCACGTTGTTCTCGCTGGTGACGCGGCTGTTCGGGATCCAGAACGGCCAGATCAAGATCTTCGGTCACGACATCAGCCGGACGCCGGGTGAGGCGCTGCGGCTGATGGGCGTCGTATTCCAGCCGCGCACGCTCGATCTCGATCTGTCGCTGACACAGAACCTGCTCTATCACGCCGCGCTGCACGGCATCTCGCGGCGCGAGGCGCGGCTGCGCAGCGCCGAGGTGCTCGGCCGCATCGGCCTTGCCGACCGCGCCGCGAGCAAGGTGCGCGATCTCTCGGGCGGCCAGATGCGGCGGCTCGAGATCGCCCGGGCACTGCTGCACCGTCCCAGGCTGCTGCTGCTCGACGAGGCCACCGTCGGGCTCGACGTCAAGGCGCGCGCCGACATTCTCGATCATGTCCGCCAGCTCGTCACCGAACAGGGCATCGGCGTGCTCTGGGCAACGCATCTGTTCGACGAGATCATGCCGGGCGACGACCTCGTGGTGCTGCATCAGGGCCGGATGCTGGCGCACGGGCCGATGTCGCGCGTGATCGCGGACGCCGGCGCCCAGGACGTCAACACCGCGTTCATGCGCCTGACCGGAACGGCAACCCTCACCGGAAAACCGCCAACATGAGCAGCACGGCGGTCACGCCTGAGCGAAGCGGCTTCTCGGTGTCGGAATACATCGTCTGCCTGAACGGCATCGTATGGCGCGAGGCGCTGCGCTTCCTGCATCAGCGCGAGCGCTTCGTCTCGGCACTGGTTAGGCCGCTGGTCTGGCTGTTCATCTTCGCGGCCGGCTTCCGTCAGGTGCTCGGCATCTCGATCATCCCGCCCTACGAGACCTACATCCTCTACGAGGTCTATATCGCGCCCGGCCTGATGGCGATGATCCAGCTCTTCAACGGCATGCAATCGTCGCTGTCGATGGTCTATGACCGCGAGATGGGCAACATGCGCACGCTGCTGGTCAGCCCGCTGCCGCGCGGCTACCTGCTGTTTTGCAAGCTGCTCGCCGGCACCGCGGTGTCGCTGCTGCAGGTCTACGCCTTCCTGCTGATCGCGTGGTTCTGGGACATCACGCCGCCGACCATCGGCTACCTCACGGTGCTGCCGGCGCTGGTGCTGTCGGGCCTGATGCTCGGCGCATTGGGCATGCTGATCTCAGCCAGCATCAAGCAGCTGGAGAATTTCGCCGGCGTCATGAACTTTGTGATCTTTCCGATGTTCTTTGCCTCGTCGGCCCTCTACCCCCTCTGGCGCGTGCAGGAAGGCAGCCCGATGCTGTATTATGTCTGCCAGTGCAACCCGTTCACGCATGCGGTGGAGCTGATCCGGTTTGCTCTGTACGGCAAGATGAACTGGGTTTCGCTCGCAGTGGTCGGTGGCTGCACGGTGGTGTTCATGATCGGCGCGATCCTGGCCTACGATCCATCGCGCGGCCTGGTGCGCCGCGGACCCGGCGGAGGCGAGGCATGACAGATTGGCGGCCAGTACTCGGCGCGCTGCTCGCGATGGTTCTGTCGAATCAGGTCGCGTTCGCTGCCGACCCGCGTTACCCGGACTGGCCCTGCCAACAGGCCAAGGTGCCCGAGATCTCGCTCGCCGCGGTCTGGGCCGGGCCGCCGCTCGGCGATGCCGAGACCAAGTGGCGGGACAATCCGAAGATCAGCCAACTTGCGACCAAGCTCGCCGCGCGCCGCGTTCCGCTCGAGGATGCACAGAAGGAGATCACCGAGTTCCTGTCGGCCGCCGCGGCCGACAAGGCCAATGCGGGAAAACTGCTGTTCGCGGGCCTGTTCGATACGCTCAACGGCCAGCGGGCCTCGGTCATGAACGGGCTGGAGCGCGTGATGCGCAAGCAGCGCGAGGCCGCAGAAAAGATCCGCGACGACACGGTCAAGCTGCAGGCGCTGCAGGACGCCACGCCGCCGGACCAGGCCAAGGTGGACGAGCTCGGCAATCAGCTGGTCTGGGAGACCCGGATATTCGAGGACCGCGGACGCGTCGTAAAGTTCGTCTGTGAGGTGCCGACCATCATCGACCAGCGGCTGTTCGCGCTGGGCCGTACTATCCAGCAGGAACTGGATTGAGGCCTGCGGCCGATCGCCCCCGCGATCATTGACTTGCCGCCGGAACAAACTGCGCTGCCCGCTCGTTGTCTCCAACTATATCTGAAGTTGGGAGACCACGATGAGAGCAGCCAAGATCGTCATGACCAGCCTCGCCGCTGCGAGCCTGATCACCACAGCGGCTTTGGCCCAGCAATCCATGTCGGGAATGGTCACCAAGATTGACCGACTGAGTGGAACCATCTCGATCCAGCAGACGCAAAGCGGCACGGTGGGCGCGGCCGGCGGCGCTATACAGGAATACAAGGTGCCCAAGGGACAGTCGCTGGAGGAGCTTCACGCCGGTGACAAGGTGACGTTCACCACGTCGGACGGCGACGGCGGCAAGGCCATCAACAAGCTCGACAAGCAGAAGTAGTTCGCTGGAGCGTTTCGCAGCCGTGTGAGGACGCGCTCACTGCTCGCCCTCGCGTGGCTCGGGCTCCGCGTCCGCCAGCGGCAGATTCGCGCGCTCCCACCCGTCGGTTCCTTCCGGATACCACGCCACGTTGCGGTAACCGTAGGACAGCACGCGCTTGGCGGCGTTCCACGACATCCAGCAATTCTCCTGGCAGTAGATCACCAGCAATCTGGCCTTGTCGTCGCCGGAGGCGTGGGCCAGGCCGCGTCGCAGATAGTCCTCGGTCGACGCCGCGAGCTTGCCGTAGCCGGTGTCGGGCAGCCAGATGCTTCCGGGAACGTCGCGATGCGGCCGCTCGCGCCACACCGTGCCGGCCGGCAGATTAGGCTTCGGCGCGCGCGGCAGCACGTCGACGAAGGCGCCTGACTTGTCGCGCCAGATCGCTTCCGCTTCCGCGGTCGTGAGCACGCGTGCGCCGGCGAGCGTGATCGGCACCGGCGCGCGATAATCCTCGATTCGGTAACCGTCGGGCTCTGCAGGGTGGTCCTGTGCGCGGACAGGCGATGCGGCGAGCAATATCACCGCAAGCATGGCCGCGAGTCTGATCATGGCGATTTAGTTGCGGTCTCCGGCCCGATCGGACGGTCGTTCTCGTCGAGCAACGGAACGCCGAAGTCGAGCAGGATCTTGTTGATCGCCGGCTGGTTCTCCTGGATCAGGCGATTGAGCTGCCGCTTCCAGTTCTGGTCGGACGCCCGCACGCCCATGCCGATGCGATAGACCAGCTTGGGTCCTGTGGTCTCCTTGAGCAGCGGCGTGACATGCAGCGGCGGGTTCGCTTTCTTGGCATAGAAGCCGGCCATCGGCCCCCACAGGATGCCGGCGTCGATCTCGCCCTTTTCAAGGTCGTTCATCATCGCCTCGGCCGAGGAATCGTAGCGCGTGTCGATCATCAGCGGATAAGGCTTCGCATTGCTCATCAGGCCGTTGATGGCCATGTTGGTCGCGGGCGGCGTTCCGGCGACGATGCCGATATGCTTGCCCTTCAGCCGCTCATCCTCGAGCGTCGTGACCTCATCCAGTCCACTGCCCGGCCTGGCAACGATCGCATAGGCCGTGCGGTAATACGGATTGGTCCCCTGCGCGAGGTCGTCACCTTGCGGAAAGCCCATGATCACGTCGCAGCGATGCGAGCCGAGCGTGACCCGCACGAAGCCGGTCGCCTGCGGGAAATACATGTAATCGAGCTTCTTTTGCAGCTTCTCGGCGAACAGCTCGCCGATCTTGTTCTCAAAACCTTCGCCCTTGTCATTCGAGAACGGCAGGTTGCGCGGATCGGCGCAAATGCGCAGCACCTTGGGATCGACCAGCTCGATGGAGAGTTCGCCCTGCTCATTGACCTGCGCGCGCGCGACGTCGCGGCCGGCGAGACAGACGATGAAGCCGAAAAGCGCGAGCAGAACAGGACGGCATCCGATAACCTTCATTACGCGGTCTCCTCTTGATCGGGCAGATTGCCGCCATCCACCAATTGCCCGGCACACCATGACGTGCAACAGGGATAATGATCGCGACGGTGCCGCGTTGCTTGTTGCAGCGCAAACTGGAGCGCGGCGACATCGATCGCGCGTCCCGGAAAACTGAGGCGGAAACATGGCTCATGGCGGTTCGGTGCTTGCGCTGCTCCTGGTGCTTTGGGCACCGACCATAGCGCGGGCCCAACAGGCGGAATTGCCTGTGAGCGAAGTCGCCCCCGGAATATTCGTTCACAGCGGGGTCACTGCATTGATGACGCGCGACAACGAGGGCGCCATCGCCAATGTCGGCTTCGTGGTCGGCGACAGCGCCATTGCCGTCATCGACACCGGCGGCAGCGTCCGCGAAGGGCGGCAATTGCTCGCCGCGGTGCGCAGCCACAGCGACAAGCCGATCCGCTATGTGATCAACACCCACGCGCATCCGGATCATAGCTTCGGCAACGCGGCATTCGTCGCCGACGGGACCAGCTTCGTCGGCCACAAGGCCCTGCCCCAAGCGCTCGCGGCACGCGGGCAATTCTATCTCGACGGCTTTCGCCGGACCATGGGCGATGCGTTGATCGACGAGGTCCGGATCATTCCGCCGACCGTGCTGGTCGCGGACACGCTGAAGCTCGACCTCGGCGGACGAACCCTCACCTTGAAGGCATGGCCACCCGCCCACAGCGACAACGACCTCACGGTGTTCGATGAACGCACCGGCACCCTGTTCGCCGGCGATCTGGTGTTCCTCGACCATATTCCCGTGGTCGACGGCAGCCTCAAGGGCTGGTTGCGTGCGCTCGACAATCTCCAGGCTATTCCCGCCGAGCGCGTGGTTCCCGGTCACGGACCCGTGAGTGCGTGGCCCGCGGCGCTCGGCGACGAGCGGCGTTATCTTCAGACGCTGGCTGCGGACGTCCGCGCGCTGGTCGCAAGCGGCAAGCCGATCACGGCTGCGGCGGAGCACGCCGCGGCAGCCGAGCGGCCGCGTTGGCAATTGTTTGACGATTACAACGCCCGCAACGCAACTGCAGCATTCTCGGAAATTGAATGGGAGTAGCTGTTGGTCCTATAATGATGCGGCTGCATTAGGATCTCGCGAACATGACCGGACATCGCGCCCGCCTGCTTTGCATCGCCAGCCTTCTCACGGTCGCGCTGGGGACACCGGCTGCGCCCGCTGCCGAGACCTACGATCCCTGGCCGGGTCTCGTCCAGGACATCTTCAGCAATCGTCCGATGAATGACGGCAACGATGTCATCGGCATCGAGATGCCGGCGCGCGCGGAAGACGCCGCAATCGTTCCGGTGACGCTGCGCACCAAGCTGCAACCGGGCGACAGCCGCCGCGTCGTCGCCATCACGCTTGTGATCGACGAGAACCCGGCGCCGATGGCCGCGAAATTCACGCTCGGGCCGGACGCCAACGTCACCGAGATCTCGACCCGCGTCCGCGTCAACAACTACACCAACGTGCACGCCGTCGCAGAGCTCAGCGACGGCAAGCTCTATGTCAGCAAGGTGTATGTGAAAGCATCCGGCGGCTGCTCGGCGCCGGCCGGCAAGAACGTCGAGGAAGCGAAGAACCGGCTCGGCCAGATGCGCTACCGGCAATTCACGAAGTCCGAACAGGGGCCGGCGACGAGCACGCGGGAGGCCCAGATCATGATCGGGCATCCGAACAACTCAGGCCTGCAGATGGACCAGGTCACGCAGCTCTACATCCCGGCCTTCTTCGTCAATGAGCTGCACATCTGGCAGGACGACAGTCCGGTGCTCACGATGGAAGGCGGGATCTCGATTTCCGAGGACCCCAACATCCGCTTCACCTACGTCTCGAATGGCGCCAGGCACTTCCGCGCCGAGGCCAAGGACACCGACGGTCACGTCTTCGACCACGAATGGAAGGTCGAGAATCCCGGGACCTGACACGCCAGCGATCTCGCGCTCGACCCTAGAAACACCTCACCTCGGCCTCGGCCTGCGCCCGCCTGAGGTCGCTGAGCGCGTTGGCGGCCTGCTCGGACGAGCGGAACTGGCCGCCCAGATTGCCGCGCACCTGCGCCATGCTCAGCACGGTCTCGGCGGTGACGTAGCGGTCATAGGGGATGATCGAGGCGACCACGTCGATCGAGCAGGAACATTGTTCGATCGACTGTCGCGATTCGCCATTGGACTTCATGCAGCCGAACACATATTCGGCCCGCGCCGAGGTCGGATAGTCGTTGATCTCCTGGGCCCGCACGCTGATGGTCGTCCCGGCGAGCACCAAGACGGCGACAATCGGTCGTAGCATGCCAGCTCCTGCCATGGTCCTGCTTCCTCTTCTCTTTCGGCAAGCTATGCTATGGATGTTGATCAGAAAAGAAAACATTCGGGGAAGTGGCTCAACAAACGATGATCATCTCTGTACGCACGGTGTTGGCTGCGGCAGTCGTGGCGGTCATGCAGTTCGGCACCTCGTGCACCGCGGAGACTATCCGCGTTGCAGCGCAGAAGACCGGAACGCTGGCCTGGGAACTGGCCGTCATTCGCTCCCACGGTCTCGACAAGAAGGCCAATCTGTCGATCGATATCGTCGAGCTCGCCAGCCCCGAGGCCGGCAAGATCGCGCTGCGCTCCGGCTCGGCCGACGTGATGGTGTCGGACTGGCCCTGGGTGTCGCGCGAACGTTCGCTCGGCGCCAAGCTGCAGTTCTATCCCTATTCGAGTGCGCTGGGCGCCGTGATGGTCCCGGCCGCCTCACCGCTCAAGACCCTTGCCGACCTCAAGGGGCGCAAGCTTGCCGTCGCCGGCGGCGCGATCGACAAGAACTGGCTGCTGCTGCAGGCCGCATTGAAGCAGGACGGCGTCGACCTGAAATCGCAGGCGAGCATCGTCTACGGCGCGCCGCCGCTGCTCGCCGCCAAGGCCCTCGGCGGCGAGATGGACGCGACGCTCAATTACTGGAATTTCTGCGCGGCGCTTGAGGCCAAAGGCTTTCGCCGGCTTTCCGGCATGGAAGAGATCCTGCAAAAGCTCGGCAGCAAAGGTCGCATCGCGATGATCGGCTACGTGTTCGACGAGGCCTGGGCCAACGCCAACAAGGATCTGGTGGCCCGCTTCATCGCCGTGACGCGCGCCGCGAAAGAGATTCTGGCGACCTCGGATGCCGAGTGGGACACGATCGCGCCGCTCACCGGCGCGCAGGATACGGCGACGCTGCAGGCCTATCGCGACCGCTACCGCGAAGGCATCCCGCGCCGTCCGATCGCTGACGAAGAGGCGGATGCACGCGTGCTCTACCGGGTGCTGGCGCAGCTCGGCGGCCGCGATCTCGTCGGCACCGCGACCGAGCTCGATCCCGGCACGTTCTATCAAGCGATCCCGGGAGACTAGCGGTGCTGCGCCTCCTGTCATTCGCGCTGTTCATCGCAACCTGGTGGATTGCCTCGCTGTTGATCGGCGATGCGAAGCTGCCGGCGCCGCCGGCGGTGCTATCGGTCCTCGCCGCCGAGGCGCGATCGGGTGCGCTGTTCGTCAATCTCGGCGCAACGCTTGCGCGCGTCGCGCTGGCCTTCACCCTCGCCATGGCGCTCGGCTCGGCGATCGGCTACCTGATGGGCCGCGTGTCGCTTGCCGATCGCCTCGGCGATCCCTGGCTGATCCTGCTGCTCAACCTGCCGGCGTTGGTCGTCATCGTGCTGGCCTATATCTGGGCCGGGCTGACCGAGGTCGCCGCGATCACGGCCATCGCCATCAACAAGCTGCCGACCGCCGTGGTCACCCTGCGCGAGGGCGCCCGCGCGCTCGACCCTGCGCTCGACGAGATGGCAACGGCGTTTGCCTTGCCACGCGGCCGCGCCTTCCGGCATGTGGTCCTGCCGCAGCTTGCACCCTACATTGCGGCTGCTGCACGCTCCGGGCTGTCGCTGGTCTGGAAGATCGTGCTGGTCGCCGAGTATCTCGGCCGCCCCAACGGGGTCGGCTTCGAGATCGGGGTCGCCTTCCAACTGTTCGACATCCCGTTGCTGCTCGCCTACTCGCTGAGCTTTGCCGGAGTCGTGCTCGTCATCGAAACCGTGCTGGTGCAGCCGTTTGAAACCAGGCTAACGCGGTGGCGGCTCCGTGCAGCTTGAGGTCAATATCACAGGCAAGAGCTTTGCGAGCGCGGCCGGAAAGCGGCACGACGTGCTCGACAACGTCACCTTCACGTTGAACGCCGGCGAGGTTGGCGTGCTGTTCGGCCCATCGGGCTGCGGCAAGAGCACCCTGCTCCGGATTCTCGCCGGGCTCGACGCCAATTACCAGGGCCACGTCGCGCGCTCCCCCGGCATGCGGCTCGGCATGGTGTTCCAGGAGCCGCGGCTGTTGCCCTGGCGCACCGTGGAGGAGAATGTGCGGATCGCCGCACCTGACGTCGACGACGGCACGCTGTCGGCGCTGTTCGAGGTGCTCGAATTGAGCGTGCACCGCAACCACTTTCCCGGTGAGCTATCGCTCGGCCTCGCCCGCCGCGTCGCGCTCGCCCGCGCCTTCGCCATCGAACCGGATTTCCTCATTCTCGACGAGCCGCTGGCTTCGCTCGACAATGCACTTGCGGGACGGTTGCGCGACCAGGTCGCGACACTGGTCGCCAGCCGGAAGATGATGACGCTGCTGGTCACCCACGATCTCGACGACGCAGTCCGCCTCGGCGACCGCCTCTTTTTCCTGTCGCCGCGACCGGCCCGAATCCTTCACGTGGAAACCATCGCCGCGCCGCGCGCGACGCGAAGCGAGCCGGAGATCGGCGAAATCAAACGGCAGCTCTCACAGTTGGACCTTGCAAATATGTGAGACGCCGTCATCCTTGGACGAAAACGTGAGGGAGAGATTGGATGTCGCGTGCGTTGATCGCTGTTGGTGTTGCGTTGCTTGTGCTGCCGGCCACAGTGCTCGCCCAAAGCAAGGGCAAAGGCATCCGGCTGTGGAATCTGACCAGCGCCACGATTTCGAGCTTCGAGTTGTCGCCGGCGAGCAAGAACGAGTGGGGTCCGAACCAGACGCTCAACGACAAGGACAAGGAAGTCGAACACGACGAGCGCCTGCGGATCACCGGCGTCGAGCCCGGCCGCTACGATGCCAAGGTCGGCTACAGCGGCGCCAGGCAGTGCTTCGTTCGCGACATCGAGATCAAGGCCGATGCGGTGTTTTCGGTGTCCGACAAGGATCTGAAGGACTGCAATAAATGACGGGCTAGCCGGCCGGCGGCGCGCCACCGCTGCCGGCGCGATCGTTGGTGTGCGGATATTCGCAACGCCATCGCACCGCGGTCCATTTCGGATGCTCGCCGACCCATTGCGCGATGTAAGGCGGCGCGGCCATGGCGCATTGCTGCAGCGAACCATTCCAGTTGAACACCAGATGCTGCTCCTCGCAGGTGGCGGGCGACAGCACGGCACATACGGTGACGATCAGATCAATCGGGTTCATGCATGAAACCTCGCGGGCGTCGTCAAAAGATAACATAAGCGCTACGCCCGCAGCAGGCGGAAGTTTCAATTCGATGCGAGATCAAGCGGAACTTAGCGGTCACGGCCCGGCGAGGACGCCGACCTGACCCGAGCCGGCAGCTGTGAAACCGGCGCCTTGCCGTCAGTTCATTTCGTCAATAAGCTGGTTCCCCACAACTGCTAACAGGCTGATGGCTCTTACGGAAACCTCCCGGCGCGGCGTCGCGGTCGCTGTGTGCTTGCTGGCGCTCGCCGCGGGCGCTTGGCCTCTCACGGGCCAGGTCCGGCGCGCAGCTGCGGAGCCGCAGCCGGACAAATCGGATTCGGGCCGCACGGAGCCTTCCCGCACCGCAAACAACGACCAGGCAGCGGTCAAGTTGACGCCCAGCCAGCAGGGACAGATCGGACTCGAAACCGCGGTTGTGGAAGCCGCTCCGCATCCTGAGCAATTCCGCGCATACGGTGCGGTGCTGGACATATCCCGCATTACCGAGCTCGCCAACAGCTACGCCAATGCGCAGGCTCAGCTCCAGACAGCGCAAGCCAAGCTCGAAGTCGCAAAGAGCGCATTCGACCGGACCAAGAATCTCGTCGACTCCGCCGCGCTCCCGAGAAAGGAAGCCGAAACCGCCGAGGGAACGTTGCGGTCCGACAAGGCTACGCTTGCCGCGGCGGAATCGCAGCTCAGGACCCTCGCGGCGACGGCGCAGCAGGAATGGGGGCCGGTGATCGGCCGCGGAATCGTGGAGCGTTCGCCCGCCGTTGTCAGGCTGATCGAGCGCGATCAGTTTCTGGTTCAGGTCACGCTGCCGCCCGGCGTTTCTGTCACCGGGACTCCGGGAACGGCTCTGGCGCAAGCGCCGACGCGAAATGCGAACATCGATCTCCAGTACGTCTCTCCGGCAACACGCACCGACCCCCGTATTCAGGGATTGAGCTACTTCTTCTCGGCTCCCGGCGACAGCGGCCTGCTGCCCGGCATGAACACCACCGTCTATGTGCCGTCCGGCAACACTTACGAGGGCGTGTTCATTGAAGATACGGCGATCGTGCGATGGCAGGGCCGATCGTGGATCTACCTGCGCGTGAGCCCCGACAGCTTCCGACGGCATCCGATCAGCACGGATCAGCCGGTTTCGGATGACGACTACGTCGTCCGAGACATCCCATCGGGATCCGAGATCGTGATCCGGGGCGCACAGGTCTTGCTGTCCGAGGAGGCCAAGAGCCAGCTTCGGGGCGGCGACGACAATGACTGACGGCATCGGCTCCAACAGGCTCGGGCCGCAAGCCGCTCTCGTCGCGTTCGCCATCCGCTTCCGCGGCATCGTGCTCGCGCTTTCGTTCGCGCTGCTCGGCTATGGCCTGTTCACGCTCGGCGAAGCCAAATACGGCGTCTTCCCCGAATTTGCACCGCCGCAGGTCGCGATCCAGACCGAAGCGCCTGGGCTCAGCCCGGAGCATGTCGAACTTCTGGTCACACAACCGATCGAAACGTCGATCAACGGCTTGGCTGGCGTCGAAAGTCTGCGCTCGTCGTCGATCCAGGGCCTCTCCGTGGTGACGGTGGTCTTCCAGCCGGGTAGCGACATCTACCGGGCGCGCCAATTGGTGACGGAGCGTCTCGCGGTCGTGGCCACCCGACTGCCACAAGGTGTGCAGCCGCCGTCGATGACACCATTGACCCCGCTGGCCGGCACGGTGCTGGTCATTGGCCTGACGTCCGACCAGCGCTCGCTGATGGATTTGCGCACCGTTGCGGACTGGACCGTGGCAAGACGGCTTCTGGCCGTGCCGGGTGTGGCGCAAGTGTCCACTTACGGGAAGGATGTCAGGTCTCTGCAAGTGCAGGTCCGCCCGGATGACCTGATCCGCTTCCGGGTCGGCCTGAATGATGTGCTGGCCGCCGCGCGCAAGGCCACCGGCGTACGAGGCGCCGGCTTCATCGATACCGCCAATCAGCGCGTCACGCTGCAAACCCAGGGCCAGTCCTTGACGCCCGACCAGCTTGCCCGCACCGTTCTTCTGCACGAGGGCGGCGCAAGCGTGGTTCTCGGCGACGTCGCGACCGTCGTGACCGCTCCCGAGCCGCCGATCGGGGCCGCCCTCATCGACGGCGTGCCTGGCGTCATGCTGATGGTGAGCCAGCAATACGGCGCGAATACGCGAGAGGTCACCACGCGGGCGGAAGCCGCCCTGCAGGAACTGCGACCTGGCCTTGAAGCCGACGGAGTTCGGCTCCATGCGGACATATTCCGCCCCGCCAATTTCATCGACGCGGCGACCGAGAACGTGCTCAACGCCTTGTTGATCGGTGGAGTGCTCGTGGTCGTTGTTCTGTTTCTATTTCTGTTCGACTGGCGTACCTCGATCATCAGTTGCACTGCCATCCCCCTATCGTTGATAGCGGCCGTGCTCGCACTGCAATGGATGGGTGAAACGCTCAACACGATGACGCTCGGCGGCCTCGCAATCGCGATCGGCGAAGTCGTCGATGACGCCGTGATCGGCGTCGAGAATGTCGTACGTCGATTGCGCGAGAACCGCCGGGCAACGGTGCCGAGATCCGAGGCTCGCGTCGTGCTCGATGCGTTCCTCGAGGTGCGTACCGCCGTTGCCTATGCGACGTTTGCGGTGCTGCTGGTCTTCTTTCCGATCCTGGCGCTCTCCGGCATTGCCGGTCGTCTCTTCGGCCCCCTGGGCATCGCCTACATCTTCGCCGTGCTCGCCTCGCTCGCGGTCGCCCTTACCGTGACGCCGGCGCTCTCCATGCTGCTCCTCGTCGGAAGGACGGGCGGACAGCGCCAGCATGAACCTCCTGCGGTGCGGTGGTCGCGTCACCACTACCAGGCCTTGCTGCGTCGTATCGGCCGTTACCCGAAGCTGGTGATGACGGCGGCCGCGGCTTTGACGATCGCCGGCGCGGCGATGCTGCCTTTCTTCGGCGGGACCTTCCTGCCGGACCTGCGGGAAGGTCATCTGATTCTGCACGTCTCCGCGATCCCCGGCACCTCGCTCGACGAGTCGCTTCGTATCGGCAAACTGATGACCGATACGCTCCGACAGATCCCGGGTGTGCGGAGAGTGGCGCAGCATGCAGGCCGGGCCGAGGCCGGCATCGACACGGTTGGCCCGCATTCCAGCGAGTTCGAGGTCGACTTGGAGCCGGGGCTCTCGGGCCGGGCGCAATCCGCAGCAGAGGCCCGCATCAGGGCCGCACTTGCCGACTTCCCGGGGGTTTCCTTCTCGAGCAAGACCTACCTGACGGAACGCGTCGAGGAGACCGTCTCCGGCTTCAGCGCGGCAGTGGTCATCAATATCTACGGGCCCGATCTCGATTCACTCGAACGCGCTGCGCGCGACGTCGCGCGAGAACTGGATGAAGTCGCGGGCGCCGTCGACGTGCAGCAACGATCCCCGCCCGGAATGCCGCAGGTCAATGTGACGCTTCGCCCGACGGACCTGCAGCGCTGGGGGCTCGATGCGGTCGAAGTGCTCGAACTGATTCGTACCGCCTATCAGGGCGATGTCGTCGGCCAGGGGTATGAAGGCAATGCCGTCTTCAATGTCATCGTGATCCTCGACGCGCATGCCCGCGCCCGACTGACCCAGATCGGTGACCTGCCGGTGCGCACGCCGAGCGGCGCTTACATCCTGTTGAAGCAAATCGCCGACGTCTACGAGACCTCGGGCCGTTATCAGATCCAGCACCTGAATGCGCAGCGCGTGCAGACCGTAACGGCGAACGTCAGCGGGCGCGATCTCGATTCCTTCGTGGCCGCCGCCAAACGCAAGCTGGCCCGCGAGGTGACGCTGCCGCCCGGCGCTCGTGTCGAGTTTGCCGGAGCGGCCGAGGCCCAGGCCCGCTCGCGGCACGATCTCATCGTCAACACCTTGCTGGCCGGGACAGGAATCGTCGTCCTGCTTGCGATGGTTACCGGCCATTGGCGGAATCTGCTGCTGGTCATGATCAACCTGCCGTTTGCCTTTGTCGGTGGCGTGTTCGCCTTGGCATTGACCGGTGGCCTGCTTTCGCTCGGATCGATGGTCGGCTTCGTGACGCTGTTCGGCATCACGCTGCGCAACTCCATCCTCATGATCTCGCACTACGAGCACCTCGTCCTCGTCGACGGTCGCGTGTGGGGACTGGACACCGTGATCGAGGGCGCGGCCGACCGTCTCGTCCCGATCCTGATGACGTCTCTCGTGACCGGGCTGGGATTGCTGCCGCTCGCGATCGGTGCGGGAGAACCTGGACGTGAAATCGAGGGCCCGATGGCGATCGTCATTCTTGGGGGCCTGATGACTTCGATGGCGCTTAGCCTGCTGGTGCTGCCGACCCTCGCGCTTCGATATGCGCGTTTCAAGAACCGCCCCTAGGAACTCGCAGAGCGCGCGACGATCGGAACCGGGTTCGCTTCACAAGCGGCAGCAGCCCCGATCAATCATTGGCGCAGCACAATCCGGCAATGGACGGTTGGGATTTTGGGCGGAATGTCGAAGCCGATTGAGCTGCGGCTTTGCGCGACGAGGCCGAAGCCATAAAGTCGATAGGCGCCCAGAGATCGAAAGACCGGCCGACACTGCCACGGCTCCGACGGCGTTTGCCATGGAAGCCGCAGCAGGTCGTCAGGTGGATTACTTGCGCGCTGCGCAGGCGTACATGTTGATTTCCATGCCGACCGGCACTTCAACGATCTTCGGTGTTTTCCAGGCCATTTCCTTCTCCCAAGTATAAGTTGGCGCAAGCGTCGCGCCGCGCGGCAAGCTAGGGCTGGCTGTTCCAGGGCGCAAGCCGGCCGGGTAAGGACCCGACTTCGCTGCTGGACATGCCGAAACGGACGACGGCTCGCTGACGTCCGTCCGGCTTCGATACGGCTGGGAAACCCCGACACTGTTCTGTCAGGCATTTTCCGGCTGCCGGACGGCGACGCACCGATAAGCAGACCCGATCGCGCCTGCGGCGTCTTGCCCAAGAGCGAAATCGCAACTTTTTTTGTTGTGCGCCGAATCCAGCGTCACTGACCGGAATCCGCCCAGCGAGATGCGCAAGCACGGGCCTATTTGAGCAGGCGCAGCAGCGCCCGGCCGGCGCGCGACTGCAACTCCTTCGCATCCAGCGTTCCGTCATTGTCGGGATCGGCGGCCTTGAACCGCTGCTCGACGACCGCGAGATACTCGTCGAGCGTCAGGGTGCCGTCGTGATCCGGATCCGCCATCTTGAGCTCTTTCGCAGTCAGCCGTCCGCGCAATTCACGCACATCGAGCGTGCCGTCGTGATCGGGATCGAGCTTCGCGAACAGGTCGGCGGCAGCCTTCTTGGCTTCGGCAAGGTCGACCGTGCCGTCATTGTCGGGATCGAGCATCTTGAGCGCACTGCGACCGCCCGATGCGGCCAGAGCAGGACCAGACAGCACGGCCATGGTCAAAGTCAAAGCAAGCGATCGGCGCGAAATCATCGTTCATCTCCTTTGAGTGCCGCTCCGGCAAAGATAACGGCTCACCATAGCAGCTTCGACGAAGCTTCCCACAGCCAGTGCAACCCGCGAGACCTGTCGGGTTTCGGGTGGAAAGAAACTTCCTCACGGATCATCTGTGGCGTTCGGATGGCATTGCACCGGAACAAGCGAGGTGACCCATGAGCGACATTTGCAGGACCACGATGGGCTACCTCGTTGCGCTCGCTCTGGCCGCGCCCGCGTCCGCGCAGAACAAGGCCCCTGCCCCATCGACAGAGGGTGTCCGGCAGCGCACGCTCACCGGCAAGGAGCGGCTTGGACGCAAATGGACCGACGAGCAGCGCATCGACAATTGCAATGTGCCGCCGGACAAGCGGGGCACCAAGCCGCGTCCGAGTGCCTGCCCGCATGCGCCGTCGAGCTGATCGAACCATTCGCGCTGCGGCATAGCGGCGGGTCACACATGGCGTTGTGTATTCCACGTGACGGTAAGCTACGGGCGCATCAGCGAAAACCGGACGCTTTCGGCCGGCGTCTTGAGGCTGGCTGGGGTTCGTTCACGTTTTCGTATTGACCCGTTTTGGTTTCAGGGGGATGGTTCCATCGCAACGTCAGGAATAGGCGTGCGCGAAAAGGTTCATTGGGAGGATATGATGAGACGCATTGCGCTGGCCGCAAGCCTCGTGATTCTTGCATCTTATGGTGCAAGCGCTCAGACCAACGAGCAATTGGTCAAGGGTGCGACTGACACGTCGAACGTTCTCAATTATGGAATGGGCTACAATCTTCAGCGCTTCTCGACGCTGAACCAGATCAACAAGGACACGGTCAAGAATCTGGTCCCGGTCTGGAATTACAGCTTGAACGACGACCGCAGCGAGGAATCGCAGCCGCTCGTCTACCAGGGCGTCCTCTACGTCACTACGCACAACGCCACGATCGCGATCGACGCCAAGACCGGCAAGCAGATCTGGAAGACCAAGGTCGAGTATCCTGCCGAGACGCCGCGCATCGTCTGCTGCGGTATCATCAATCGCGGCGCGGCCCTGTATGACGGCAAATTGTTCCGCACCACCCTCGACGCCAATGTGATCGCGCTCGATGCCAAGACCGGCAAGGAGCTGTGGCGCGAGAAGGCTGCGGACATCAAGGAAGGCTACTCGATGACGGTGGCGCCGCTGGTCGCCGACGGCGTCGTGATCACCGGCATCTCCGGCGCCGAATTCGGCACCCGCGGCTTCATCGACGGCTGGGATCCGGCGACCGGCAAGAAGCTCTGGCGTACCTACACAATCCCGACTCCGGACGAGCCCGGCGGCGATACCTGGAAGGGCGACACCTGGAAGCTGGGCGGCGGATCGACCTGGATCACCGGCTCCTACGATGCCGAACTGAACACCGTGTATTGGGGCATCGGCAATCCCGGACCGTTCAACTCGGCGGTGCGGCCCGGCGACAACCTCTACACCTGCTCGGTGCTGGCGCTCGATCCGAAGACCGGCAAGATCAAGTGGCACTACCAGTTCTCGCCGAACAATCCGTTCGACTACGACTCGGTGGCCGAGATGGTGCTCGCCGACATGAATGTCGAGGGCAAGCCGACCAAGGTGCTGATGGATGCCAACCGCAACGGCTTCTTCTACGTGCTCGACCGCACCAACGGGAAGCTGCTCGCGGCCAATCCCTATGTGAACGTCAACTGGGCCACCGGAGTAGACCTGAAGACCGGACGGCCGATCGAGACCGACGTCGCCAAGGATGCGCGTGACGGCAAGAAGGTCACGGTCTACCCGTCGATCCTCGGCGGCAAGAACTGGGAGCCGATGTCGTTCAATCCGCAGACCGGCCTCGCCTACGCCAACACGCTCGCCTTCGGCGGCAAGTACAAGTCCGAACCGGTGACGTTCAAGCAGGGCGAATGGTATGTCGGCATGGACCTCACCGATCCCTGGGAATGGGGCACCGGACCGCGCGGCCATCTCAAGGCGATCGATCCGATGACCGGCAAGGCGAAGTGGGAAGCGCCGAGCGACATTCCCCGCTTCTCCGGCGTGCTCTCCACCGCCGGCGGCGTGGTGTTCTCCGGTCAGCTGACCGGCGAATTCGAGGCGTTCGACGCCGATACCGGCAAGAAGCTCTGGCAGTTCCAGACCGGCTCGGGCATCGAAGGACAACCCGTGACCTGGCAGCAGGACGGCGTGCAATATGTCGCCGTCACGTCGGGCTATGGCGGCGTCTATTCGCTGTTCTCGGGCGACGAGCGGCTCGCCAAGGTCCCACCCGGCGGCTCGCTGTGGGTGTTCGCGGTCAAGAACTGAGCGCGGAGCACACGTGACTGAACGAGTAACCCTGTTGACGGCGGCGATCTTCGCCGCCGTCGCGGCAACCTTGATCACGTTGATCCCGGCAGCCGCACAGCAAGCCAGTGCAATCGACCTTCAGGGTCAGGCCGACCAGGGCAAGGCCACCTACGCCAAGAACTGCTCGCATTGCCATGGGCCCAACATGGTCAACTCCGGCACCATCACGCCGGACCTGCGCGCGTTTCCCGACGACAAGACCCGCTTTGTGACCACCGTGAAGCAAGGCAAGAACGGCAAGATGCCGCCGTGGGCCGACATCCTGAGCGAGCAGGAGATCGCCGACGTCTGGGCCTTCCTGTCGAGCCGGAGGAGCCAATGAGAGCCCTGCTGGCGGGCGCCGCGGCAGCCCTGCTTCTCGCCGTCACGGCGGCGCATGCCGCCGACGCGCCGCTCAAAGTATGCCTCGACGAGGATCTGCCGCCGTTGTCGGCGCATCATCGCGGCAAGCCGGATGCCGGCTTCGATGTCGCGCTCGCGCAAGTGATCGCCGAGCGGCTCGGCCGACCGCTCAAGATCCAGTGGTTCGAGAGCAAGCTCGACGAGGATTCGAGCCCCGCGCTGGAGGCCAATGCGCTGCTGTCGGACGGCCGATGCTCGCTGGTCGGCGGCTACGCCCTCACCTTCGACTCGCTGAAGGCGCCGGGCGTTGCGACGGCCAAGCTGCCGGACTTCGACGGCGCCACCCGCGACGATCGCCGCCGGCGGATCCCGATCGGGGTGCTGGCGCCAACCCAGCCCTACATCTATTCGCCGATGACCGTCGTGCTCGGCCCCAAGGCCAAGGAGCGGCTCAAGGACCGCAAGATCATCGATATCGGCGACCTCACCGGCCTTCGCCTGACGATCGAAAGCGGCACGCTGGGCGATGCCATCCTGATGACCTTCGACAAGGGAAAGCTGATCGACGACATCACCCACCTCGTTCCCGGACGCAGCGACCTGTTGGGAGAGCTGGAGCGCGGTGAATTCGACGCCACCCTGCTCGACCTGCGCCGGTTCGACGCCTACCGCGCCGATCATCCCGACACCAGGATCACCGCCTCCGGCTATTACTATCCGATCGGCGCCAATCGCGGTTACGTCGCCCTCGAGACCGACAAGGCTCTGCTGGAGGCCGTCAACAAGGTGCTGTCCGACCTGCAAGCCAAAGGCGCCATCGCCGAGCTTGGCAAGGCCGCAGGCCTCACCTGGCTCGCTCCGCGCGAGCCGATCATCCTCGGCGATGTCTGGCTGAAGATCCTGAACCGATGACGCCGGCGACAGCCCGCTATCGCAGGTAGCTCGCCAGGTTCATGCTCTGGATCTTGGAGATCGCCGAATAGGACGCCGTCAGCTGCGCCTGATAGGTCGAGAGCTGCGCCGTCACCGCCGCGACGTCGACGCTGGTGAGGTTGGTCGACAGGGTCTTGGCGAAATTCTGGTAGTCGCTCTGGTCCGTGCTGGCGGTCTCGATCTGCGATGCAGCGGTCGAGAGCTTTGCCTGCACCGTCGACGTTGCATCCAGCGCAGTGCTGGCGAGGTTGAGCGCCTGCGAGATATCGCTCGACGACAGCGTCGTGCTGTTGCCGACGTATTTCAACAGCCGCATGACCTGCTCGAAGGCCGGATTGTCGGCGGTGACACCGTAGGAAACCGACTGGCTGTCCGAAACGCGCACCGACGCGATCTCGCTGTCGCCCTTGTAGTAGCTGGTGTCCGATGTCGTCAACGAGCCCGTGCCGGCGTCATAGCTCGACAGATCAACGGGCGCGGTGTCGGTGCGGGCGCCGCTGAAGACATACTCGCCGTCATACTGGGTGTTGAGCAGCCCCTGCATCTGCGAGATCGCCTGCTGGGCATAGTTGATCACCGACGCCGTCGCCGTGCTGCTGCCGGTCGTGGCGGCGCTGAGCTGGGTCCGAAGCTGCGTGATGATATCGGTCACCGAGCCGACCGCCGAATACATCGCCTGCACCTTGTTGTCGGCAAGATTGCTGGCATCGATGTAGGATTGGGCCCGCGTTACCGAGACCTGCAGATTGATCACGCGCCCGGCGCCGGAACCGTAGCCGCCGAAATCCTCGGATTGCAACCCGGAGGACTCCTGCACCTGCTCATTGGCCATCACCGACTGCACGCGCAGCGCGCCTGATATCATCTGCTCCGATTGCGCGAAGGTGGCAACACGCATCATCATGACAACGCCCTCACACTCAGGCTGTGCCCATCGCGGTCATCAGCGCCGAGAACATGGAATTGATGGTCGTAATGATCTGGGATGCGGCAGCGTATTTGTTCTGCAACGCACTCAGATTCGCGCTTTCCTGGTCGATGTTGACGCCCGACTGCGACGACAGCGAACTCGCATAGGTCGACTGCGCGGTTTGCCTGGACGTGTAGGTCGCCGATGCCTGGCTCGCCTTGCCGGCCACATTGGCAACGATCGCTGCCGCATAGTCGGTGAACGAGCCGGTGGTGGCGCCGAGCCCTCCCGCCATGGCAAAGTTGGTCGACCCCGTCAGCGCGCTCGAGAGCGCATTCACCACCGTGGCCGAGCCCGACGACAGCACCGAGTTTCCGACCGTGAGCGTAGATGACGCATCGAGCGTCGCTGTCGGCAGCGCCGCGGTACCGCTGAGAATGTCGCTGCGCACCCCGATGTTGGAAGCGCTGGTCCCCGTGATGAGGTCGTTGAGCCCGAAATACTGGGAAAATCCCTCGCCGCCGACCGAACTCGTCATCTGGTTGATGGCGATGCCATTGCCCGATCCGGTCGCCGAGATCGACAAATGTCCGTTGGCATCGACCGATGCCGATACGCCCGGGATGGTGTTGATCTTGGCGGCAAGAGCCCCCACCGTGGAATACGCCGATAGGTCGATATCCTGATATGATACGAGATTGCCGCTCTTGTCGGCAACTGCGATACGTACCGTGCCGGTGCCCGCGAACGATGTCGAATTGCTGACAGTCGCCGTACCGGTCAGGCTTGTCGGCGGCGGCACCGATGAGCCCTGGTTCGATACCGCATTCACGCTCGAGGCCAGCTGCTGGGCAAGCTCGTCAAGCTGCGACTGCGCGGCCGGCAAGGTCTGGTCGCGCAGGGTAATCAGGGCGCTGACCTTGCCGGAGGAGATCTGCGAGGTGATGTCGACCCCGTTGACGGTGATGCCGCTGAAGCCGCTCGTCGCCGATCCCGCGGTATACGTCGTCGACGCCGTGACGCTCTGCGCCGCCGTATAGCTCAGCGGGTGCGCCGTACTGTCGACCAGCGCCTGCCCGGAACCGGTATAGACCTGCAGATCGCCGCTCGACGTGGTGAAATAGCTCACATTCATCTGCGACGCGAGGTCCTGTAGCGCGCTGTTGCGCTGATCCTCGAGATCGGCGGTCGACTGGCCGGCAGCGGCTTCCTGCTTGATCTGCTTGTTGAGGTCGGAGATCTGCTGCAGGTCGGAGTTGACGTCGGTGACCGCCGAAGCGATATCCTGGTCGGCGTTGGAGCGCAGCTTCTGGATGCCGCTCGAGGTCTGCTGCAGCTGATTGGTGACCGCAGCGAGCGCACTGACGGCGTTCGATTGCAGCGAAGCGCTGCTTGGCGTGCTGGCGAGCGAGGACAGCGCCGACTCGAATGCCGCGATCGTATTGGCAAGCGATGTACCCGTCGTGGAGCTGTCGCCGCTCGAGGTGCTGCCGTAGAGCTGCTGGAGCTCGGTCAGATAGTTGTTGTTGGTGTCGGCGGCGCCGAGATCGGAATCGGCTCCGACCAGCGACTTCAGGAGCAGCTTGTCGACCGCGCTGGTAATCCCCGAGATCGTGACGCCGGTGCCGACACCGCTGGTGACGCTGCTGCTCTGGTTGGCGGTCTTCTCGGTATAGCCCTTGGTGTCGGCATTGGAGATATTGGCCGAGGCTACGCTGATCTGCACCTGCGTGGCAGACAGGCCGCTGAATGCGATGCTTCGTGCGATATCGAGCGACGACACGGCCAGCTCCCTCCGGCGACGGCCCGATCAGGCTCGCACGTTGGTTCCATAGGACATCGCGGATGTGACGCGACGGCCGCCGGCCCCATAAGGCGATACGTTGGCGATCTGCTCGCGGATCGCCTGCATGATCGCCTCGATCCGGCGGTTGCTGGCATCGATCGCCGCACGCAGCCGCATCACGTTCTCGTCCATCGCGACCCGGAGCTTCAGGATCCGGTCCATCAGCTGCTCGCGCAGCACGCGATCCTGGACGTTGAGGTTGGCGGCCTTGCCGACGGCCTCCGCCACGCACTGCTCGAACAGCATGGCGAGGCGGTTCTTCTCGTCGACCTGCTTCAGCCGCGAGGCTGGCAGGCCCTTGGCGAGCTCGACGTTCTCTTCGTTCACGATCTCGATCAGATTGTCGATCAGCGCGATCAACGACCTGGCGCGCTCGTCATTGCCCGCGGGATTGATCTTGATGTTGCGTTCCGGTGTCATGTCATCGCTCCCGTTCAAGCTAGTGTCCGCGACGCAGGGCGCGAACCGATTGTGCGCTGCGCCCATACGCGGTGATTGCCGTTACCCGGACCGAGGCCCGGTTGAGTTCCTGGTCGATCCGCGCGCATTCGCGCATCAGCAGGTCACGCAATGCTCCGACGTCGTCGAGCAACGCGGTGAGTTGCGCCCGATCGTTCGGCTGAACCGAGGTAGCCCTCGCCTTCAGCCGCTGAAGCCTGACCAGCAGGCGGTCATTCTTCTTTTCGGTCATCATCGCGACACCGCCGAAATCAGCGTATCGAACATCTTGTTGACGGTGGTGATCACCTGTGACGCCGCTGAGTAAGCCTGCTGCGCCGAGATCATGTTGGAGAACTGGCCGCTGGTGTCGGTGGTGCTCGATTCCAGCTCGCTGCCGTAGATCGTGCCGGCGCCGTTGGCCCCCGAGGTCTGCAGCGTGGCGTTGCCGGAGGCTGCCGTCGCGGAGTACAGGCCGTCGCTGGCCGCGCTCAATCCGTTGGGGTCGCTGAAAGTCGCGACCGCGATCTTGTAGATCGCGATCGTCTGCCCGTTGGAGTAGGTCGCATCGACCACACCACCCTTGCCGATCGCGATGCTGCTCAGCTTGCCGTAAGGCAGGCCGTCCGACGTGATGCTGGTGAGGTCGACGGAGGGCGTGGTCTGCCCCGACGAATATTGCGTCAGGCCGTCGGTCTTGCCGGCCGTACCGAGATTGAGCGTGATGGCCGTACCGTTGGCGGTAGAGCTGTCGGCCGCACCGTCCTTCCAGCCCGTCACCGAGATGGTCGGCGGACTCGGCACCGTCGAGGCGAGCGAGCCGTCGGGATTGAAGGTGATCGCCACCGTATCGGTGATCGCGTTGGCGCTGGCCGTGCTGGAGTCCGACGCAAGCTTCGGCTGCTCGAAGCTGGCCTGCCACGCATTGTCGGCGGTCTTTTTCCAATCGATCTGGATCGTGCTCGCCGTACCAAGCGAGTCGTAGACCGTCATCGAGCTGTTGAACGTCGCGCCGATGGCTGCATCGGCCGGCAGGTTCGCCGCGACGGTGGTCTTGGTGGTGGCACTGCCGCTGGTGGAGGCGACCTGCGTGTTGATCGGACCAAGACTTGCGGCCGACGCATTGCCGAGGATGTTTCCTTGCGCGTCGGTGCGCCAGCCCTCGAGGTAATTGCCGTTGTTGACGAGATAGCCTGCGTTGTCGGTGGTGAATGCACCGTTGCGCGTATAGGAGGTGGTGCCGCCGGTCGTCGCATTGGTGGTGACGAAGAAGCCGCTGCCCTGGATCGCAACGTCGGTGGCGTTGGTGGTCGCGGCCAGCAATCCCTGCTGGCTGATGTTGGCGCGGCCGGACACATTGACGCCGCCGGACGTGTACGAGGTGGCACTGTTCGACGCCGTCACCAGATCTTCGAACATCGCCGACGTGGTCTTGTAGCCCGTGGTATCGGCGTTCGAGATGTTGTCGGAAATCATTGCCAGCGACTGGCTCTGCGAATTGAGCGCCGAGATCGCCGAGGAAAGTGCACCAGTAAGACTCATGATAATACTCCGGAAGCAATCAGGACGTGACGCCGATGATGTTGGCCGCGCTGACGGGGACACCGTTCACGAGCAGCGAAGGTGTCGAGCCGGACGCATCGATCCCGGTCACCGTTCCCGTCATCGTCGTGTAGCTGAGCAGCGAGTTTCCGGCGGAGTCGGTCGCGGTCACCTGGATCGTGTACTGGCCGCCATTGCTGAGCTGGGTGCCGTTCGTGGTCTGGCCGTTCCAGGTGAACGTGTTCGAGCCGGCGGTTCCGGTCCCCTTGCCGCTCCACACCGTGTTGCCCGAGGAGTCCTGGATCGCGATTGCGACGTTGGACGCAGCCGAAGTGAGCGAGTAGCCGAAGGTCGCCGAGCCGTTGGTCAGCTCCGCCGTGTTGGTCTTCGCCTCGACGGTGTGGCCGATATAGTTGACCGAGTTGAGCGTCACGAGGCTCGAGAACGAGCTCGCGAGCGATGTCATGCTGGCGTTGGTCGATTGCTGCTCGGTGAAGTTGGCGTAGGAGGTGAGCTGATTGATGAAGTCGGTGGTGCTGGTGGCGTTCAGCGGATCCTGGTTCTGCAGTTCGCTGACGAGCAGGTTGAGGAAATCGGTCGAGCTCATCCCCATCGACGCGCTGGTTGACGAACTCGACGACGAGCTCGAGGCGGCGGAGGCTGCAGCAGAGGTTGCCGAGGAAACGGTCATGACAAGGCTCTCTTCGTCGCGGGCTAGGCGACGGAACGCGGTGGAACATCGGGATCGTGAAGTCGTTCGCAGATAAAACGGATGACGCGGCGATTTCAGGCGCGGATTCATCCGCGCGGAATCATTTGATTAATCGGCAGAATTTGCCGATCGGCCGCGGCCCGGCGGCACGCAAATATGCCCGCCGCGGCCAAGGCGCGGTGCGCTGCAAATGCAATACGGAGAACTTACAGCGAGAGGCTGATTGGCAGATCCGGCTCGCCGAGCATCAATGCCGGTGGCGCCAGCGCGGGCAGCAGGCAGAGGGCCAGCAGCAGCGCAGGCAGCACCTTGCCTTGCTGAGCGGAATCGCCCTGAGCCTGCGCATCGTTCGGCTGCTCCTCGGATGCGGCCGGCTCCGAGGCCGGCTGTTGGGGCAGTTCCTGCTGGGGCAGTTTCGCCGCCGCGGTCACGATGCGGTCGAGAAGGCCCTTGGGTGCGCGAACCGGCGGCGCCGCGAGCGCCCGGCGGACCGCGCTCGCCTCTTCATAGAGCGTCCGCGCCTCAGCCGAGGATGCGAGCAGCTGGACGGCCGCAAGACGTTGATCATCGGGCCAGCGGGACAGATCCTCCCCCAGCCGGTCGATCAGGTCTTCGAATGTCGCAACGTCCATCCCGCGCGCAGGTCCCGCCTCGTCCCCAAGGCTGTCATAAAGCATTCGCGGGACGGCGGAAATCAATTTCCGCCGCCGTAGCGTCAGGTCCAGCATGGTGCTCACCGAGCGGCCTTTTTCCCCAACAGGACGCCCGCCGGGCGCCCTGCCCCTCCCGGCGAAACGGGGTTCGCCGGCCGATTCGCCCGCTCAGCGGCCGGTGGCTGATTCGAGCGTCTTGTCGAGCGTCTTGGCCTTGGCGGCCTTGCCGGCCGTCGCCTCGACGAACTTCCAGGCGTCGCGGAGTTCGGTCAGGCTGGCAATGATGCGCCGGAAATTCTCCCTGGCGTGCGGCCGGCCGTAGGACCGCAGGCACGCCATGATCAGCGCGTTGTAGGTCCGGAACAGGCGGTCGGCCATCGCGCCGCCACGGGTGACGTCGAGATGGTGGCTCAGTCCCCGCAGGATCGCGGTCGCCCGCGTCAGATAGGTGTGCCCTTCCTCGAAGCGCTTCGCCTCGTGCGCGTCCAGCGCCTTCTGCAGCAACGTGATGGCGCCGTCGCACAGCATCACCACCGCCTTCAGCGGCGGAACCGCCACCGCGGCGGATCGATAGGCATTGTTGGCGAGGTAGGCCGTAGCATTCTGGGTCATTATTTACTCGATGATGCGTTCAGGAGGGCACTCAGGTAGCCCAGCGTGTTGTTCGCGCTTTCGATGGCGGCCTGATAATTGGCGTATTGAAGCTGCAGCTGCGCCTTGAACGTCGCCGCATTGCTCTGGATGTCACTGACCTGGGACTGCAGATCGGTATCGCGCGATTGCAGGTTGGTGATCATGGTCTGTAGCTGACCGCTGGTCCCGGAGTTGGTTTGTGCGAGCTGATAAAGCTGTGCCGCAAGCCCGGACGACGACGTCACGGTGATCGATTGCGAGGTCGATCCGGTGTAGGTGAATGCCATGCCGGCGTAGATCGTGCCCGAATTGCCGATGATGGAGTCGCCGACCACCGAAAAGCCGGAACTGTCGCCGCCGACCGAGGCGCCGGTCAGCGTGCCGGTCGAATCCACTGTCACATCGAGCGTGAACGATTGCGGCGACGTGCCGGTGTTGACGACGTTGAGCTGGCTGGACGAGGCCGTCGTCTGCGCGGACAGCAGCTTGGTCACGCCGGTCAGGTTTTGCGTCAGCACGGTCGATAGCGTACCGGTATCGAGCTGCAGCTCGTTGTTCTCGTTGAACGACAGGCCGAGGTCGGCCATCGTCATGCCGCCGACCGATCCGCTGAGCACCTGCTGAAGCTGGGTCATGATATCGCGCATCGTGCTGTCGCCGAACAGCACCGCGCTCGATGACGCCGTGCCGTCGGAATTCTGCGCCGACTGCGCGATCACCTGGTCGCGAAACGCGTTGTAATTGGTGACGAAGGTCTGCAGCGCCGACGTGATCTGGCTGGTGTCGGTCGAGATGCTGATATTCAGGCTGGTGCCGCTGGGCGTCGGCTGCAGCAGGTCGAACGTGACGCCTGACAGCACGTCGGAAATATCGTTGGTGTTGCGGGTGAGCGCGATGCCGTCGAGGGTGAATTCCGCGGATTGCGCCTTCTGCAACACGTCGGTGAAAGCCCCCGATGTGTCGGTGACGCCGAGCTTGTTCAGAATGTCGTCGCCGGATGTCGACGAATAGGCGATGTTTGCGGCGTCCTGGGTCCCCGTCAGCACCATCTCATAGGACCCGCTCGACACCTGGACGATGGAGGCCTGGACATTGGTGCTCGAGGTCTGGGCGTTGATGGTGTCGACGATGTCCTGCATCGACATGCCGCTGGTGATCGAGATCGCCGTGCTGCTGCCGCCGGCGAGGCCCAGCGAAAACGTTCCGGAGTAACCGAGCGCGGTCGAGCTGCTCGACTGCGAAGTGCCGATCACCTTCTGCGCGGTTGCGAGCTGGGTGATCTCGAGCGTGTGATCGCCGGTCGCCGAGCCGCTGTTGACGCTCATCGACAGCGCCGAGGAGGCACTGACGTCGCCGGTCGAAGAAATCGTCGCCGCACGTGTGGCGAACGCGTTGGTGGCGATCGAGTTGATGATCGACGTGCTGAGCGACGACAAGCCGGTTGCCAGTGTCGACAGCTCGGTCTGCAAGGATTGGTAGGCCGTGACCTTGGCCTGGTTCGCGGTAATTTTGGTGGTGATCGTGGTCGCCGCCGCGAGCTTGGCGTTGACCTCGGCATCGATCAGGGCAGTCCAGTCGATACTTGCCGAATTGGTCGTGCCGGTCGTGGTCACCGTGCTGGCCGAGCTGGCGGAACTCGACGATGTCGTTCCTGATGTGCTCGAGGTGGCGCTGCTAACCGTCATGTCGACACCTCCGCCGTCGTGAGAATCGGGCCGGCAAGATGCCGGCCCGACCTATCGTTCGAATTAGCCGAGCAGCTTGAGCAGGTACTGCGGCATCTGGTTGGCGGCGGTTTCCGCCGACACCGCGGCCTGGGTCTTCACTTCGGCTGACGACAGCGTCGCCTGCTCGGACGCGATATCGACGTCCTTGATCGCCGAGTTGGCGGACTGCAGGTTCTGGGTCTGGGTCGAGATCGAGTCGGCGCTGAAGTTGAAGCGCGATTCCTGGGCACCGATCTCGGCGCGGGCGGACGACACGGTGTCGATCGCGCTGTCGAGGGCCGACATTGCGCTGGTGGCGCTCGACAGGCTGGAGACGTCGAGCGAGGTCACGCCGAGCGAGGATGCCGTCAGGCTGGTCAGGGTGATCGTGATGGTGTCGGCCGAGGTCGAGCCGACCAGCACCGAGACGCCCGAGGAGAACACGCTCGAACCGTCGAGCAGGCTCTGGCTGCTGTAGCGGGTGCCGGAGGCGATCGAATCGATTTCGCCCTTGAGCTGCGTGAATTCCGAGTTGATGTAGGCGCGGCTGGAGTCAGCCACGGTGCCGGAGGCGGACTCGGAGGCCAGCGACTTCATGCGGGCCAGGATGTCCGAGATGTTGGACGCGCCGCCGTCGGCGGTCTGCAGGATCGAGGTCGCCTGCGCCGCGTTGGTGGCAGCCTGCTGCAGCGTCGTGATGTCGGAGGAGATGCGGGTCGAGATCGCGAGGCCGGCCGCGTCGTCGGAAGCGGAAGTGATGCGCGAGCCGCTCGACAGCTTCGAGAGCGCGCTGGTTTCCTGCATCGAGTTGATGTTGAGGTAACGGACCGCGGAGTTGGCGGCTGTGTTGGTGGAAATTGCGGGCATGATTAGCTCCTGTGCTGATGGGGCATGGCATGCCGCATCGTGAGAAAGTGAGGTGACGCGGATCCAGCCCCCGTCCGACCGATCAAACGGGTCGGCCGCTGGTGGTCAGGCGCGAAATCTTCAGAAGCCGAAATTTATGGTTAACAGTCGGTGAACGCACCGCGCAGGTCGCGCTCGTGCCGCTTGAGCATCTCGCGCAGCTGTTGCCGCCCGCGCTTCAACAGCGACTCGACCGCGGCCACGGTCGTATCCATCACCTCGGCGATCTCGCCGTTGCTCATATTCTCGTGGTACGAAAGGATCACCGCGACGCGCTGCTGCTCGGGCAGACGCTGCATCGCAAGCTCCAGAAGATTGCCGATCTCGTTGCGCTCGATGACGGTTGAGGCATCGAGCTGCGTGTCGGCTACCTCGGGCACGACATCGACATTCTCGGTGCGCGGCTTGCGGCGCAGATCGATGCAACGGTTGCTGACGACGCGATAGAGCCAGGTCGAGAACTTGGCGCGGCCATGCTGCCAGCGGCCGCGATGCGTCCAGACCTTCAGCATGGTGTCCTGCACCACGTCCTCGGCATCTGCGGCGTTGCCGACGATACGCAACGCGATCGCATAGGCGCGATCGACATGGCGTTCGACGAGGGCGCGAAACGCCACCTCGTCGCCGGCGGCGAGGCGGT
This sequence comes from Bradyrhizobium sp. C9, assembly GCF_002532045.1. Taxonomy (GTDB): domain Bacteria; phylum Pseudomonadota; class Alphaproteobacteria; order Rhizobiales; family Xanthobacteraceae; genus Bradyrhizobium. Next base: position 31,685 of record NZ_NWTG01000021.1, read on the forward strand.
CGAGCATCTCCTTGTCCTCGTCCTGGATCTCGACGGTGTCGAGCGGGCCTGCATCGGCAACCGTGGGGACGTCGCTCCAGGCAGCAGTCGCTTCGGCCGGCGCAGCCGTGGCCGCCGTGGCTTCCACTTCGACCGCTGCCATCACATCAAGCGCGTAACTCATCCGCCGCTCTCCAACCAACGCCGCAAGCACACATCGCATGCGGCTTCTGAGCGTTGAACGGAGAGGTCAGACAAACCAGGCGAACTTTTTTCGTTATTTTTCAAATGCTTAGCCGGATTTTTTTGCCGACCGCCCGGCAAAAGCTGCCGCCGCGCGAAGGCGCGGGCCGCAATTCTACGGAGTCTGGAGCAGTCGTTCAGCATCGCCTCGCATGCCCGCGGAAAATTTCGTCGCGCCGGAAAACGCTGTTGTCACATCAACTAACGCCACGCGAACACATGCATGCGCGGAGCATGCGAATGATCCATCGCCGTTGGTCGCCATCTTGCATTCGACGATTGCGACTAGGCAATTTTTTCCGAATCACCATTTCGACGTTATCGGATTTTTTGAATCTGTCAGTCGCGAAGCACGCGTTTTCGAATCCCGCATCAACTTTTTTGAATCATCGCGCCTGATTTGTCTCACGCAGGCGTTCAACGCATGAGGACTGGCGGGAATTTTGCGCATGACGATCATGACGGTCGACGCAACGCGTCGAGCGCAGAATGTTTCTGCATGTTCGTTCGATGTTTTCGATACATTTCTGTTGCGTGCCTGCGCGACGCCGGATGGCGTATTTGAAAGGGTTTTTCAGCTTTCTCGCATTGCTGAAAAATTTCCGAATATGTCCGTCAGTTTCGTTCAGCATCGAATCCAGGCGGAGGCGCGCGCGCGCAAGCTGGCGCAAGAGCGCAACGGCTCCACTGAAGTGCGCATCGCCGACATCTACAAGTTCTTTCCGTTCAGGCTGTTCGGCTTGACCCGCGATGCATTGGGCAATCTCGCGCAGATCGAATTCGAAGCCGAGCTCGAGCTGTGCCGCGCCAATCCGGAAATGCTCGAGCAATATCTGGACATGAAGCGCGGCGGCTTTCGCGTCGGCTTCATTTCCGACACCTACTGGAACAGCGACCAGCTCGCGCAGCTGCTGCGCGCCTGCAGCCCGGGACTGAGCTGGGATTTCCTCTACGCATCCTGCGATCACGGCTCCGGCAAGAGCGAAGCGCTGTTCGAAACCTATCTCGCCGAGCAAGGCATCGATGCGGCGAGCTCGTTCCATGTCGGCGACAATCACAACGCCGATGTCAAGGGCGCCCGCCGTCACGGCATCCGACCGCGCTACTATCCGCAGGCCAGCGCGCCGCTGGCGTCGAAGTTTCAGCGCGAGACATCGATCTTCGAACTGCTGTGTCCCGACCAACCGTCGCGGCTCGATTGCGGCGCACGCACGCTGCGGCGCGCGGTGACGGCGCGCAGTGCTGAGCACTCTCCCGCTTTCAACCTCGGCGTGACCGTGCTCGGCCCGGTGATGGCGGCGTTCGACGCCTTCATCGAAGCCCGGCGCGCGGTGCTGGCGCGCGATGGCGCGCGCGTCGCGATCGGATTCCTCGGCCGCGATGGTCTGCTGCCGTATCGCATCTGGCAGGCCAGCCATGGCGAGACCGGCGCCTATGTCGAGATCAATCGTCGCGTCAGCCTGGTAGGGTCCGCTGATACGCTCGAACCTCTCAGCGAGCTACTGAGCCGGGTCGTCAAGATCGACGCGGCGACCTTTTGTCGATATCGTCAAGGTGCAGCCGCCGGCGGTGATGAAGTTCTTCGCGCAGTACCCTGACGGCATTGCGAGCGGCCGCGAACTCGCCGACGCCCTGCCCGATCTGATGGATCCGCGCGAGATCACCGACATCGCTGCCGGCGTCCGCGCGCGCCTGCTGGCTTATCTTCGGGCGAAGATCGCGGATTTCGACGGCTGCACCGACCTCATCCTCGTCGATCTCGGCTATTCCGCCAGCGTGCAGAAGTCGCTGCGGCGCATCTTCGATCGCGAGGGCATTCGCATCCGCCTGCATGGCGCCTATCTGCTGACGCTTGACGATGCCTTCGATGACATCGCCGATGACGACACCGCGGAGGGCCTGATCTCGGATCGCATCGTCACGCCGCACGTCAAGCGCATGTTGATCCGCAATGTCGCCTTGCTGGAGCAACTGTGCTGTTCCGATGAAGGATCGGCGCGCGACTATCGGGGCGGCGAGGTGCTGCGCGAGGGCGATCAGCGCCCGGCCGCTCAGCTGGCGCTGGCGAACGAGGTGCAATCCGGAACGCTGGCCTATGCGTCGCGCGCCCGCGAGCTGGCGCCCCACTATGCACTGCAGCCCGACGCCGATCCCGTCGTTGCGGCACGCTGGGCCGCCGCCGTGCTCGGACGCCTCCTGCTGCTGCCCGACGATGATGAACTCGTGCTGCTCGGCGGCATCAAGCATGACGTCAACCTCGGCACCCAGGCACTGGCGCCGCTGCTCGACGCCGGCTTCATCGATGATTGCATCGTCGCCCGCGGCCTCTCGGCCGCCTGCACGGCGCCGGCGCCGCCGATGTGGCTGGCCGGCAGCTTTGCCGCGTTGTCTCCGTCGCACGCCTACCTCTACACATTGTTCGGCGCCAATCGCCTGCCCGCGAATGTGTTCGGCGAGGCGCAATGCGGGACGCTGCAAGTCGGCCTGTTCGGGCCGGACGGCCAGGCGTCGCTGGAAGCCGTCAGCGTCTATCACACCGGGCTCGGCGACCTCCGCCTGCGGATTCCATTGTCGCGCCGCATGGCGGTTGCGACCATCGCGCTGCCGCTGGCGAAGCTCAGCCGCGCCGGGATGCTCCACGGCATCACGGTCCAGTACGGCGAGAGCGCCGCGAAGGCGGCGGAGAGTTCGAACGTGAAGGCGATCGCCGAGGGACGGCTGATCGATGCCGGCCTGGAGCGGAACGGCCGCCAGTTCCGTGCCGCCACCGGGGACGGCATGCTGCTGATCCCGGTCGACGGTTTCGAGGACGATGTTGCGATCTACACCGTCGCGCTGACCGCCTTCGACCATGACCGCATCCTGGCGGTCGAGGACCGCGACGGTAACCGGGCCCCCTCGGCCACGCTGACCTGGCGCAACGCTAGCGGTGCGCAGGCATCCAACGGCCACTGATTTGTCCGCCTGATCTGGCCGCCCCGCTCGTAGAAGGTTAACGAGGGGTAGTGCGGGCATGATTTCGGCTGACACGGTGCAAGCGGACGGCTTGCAGGCGAATTTCGACCAATTACTGGCGACCAACAACATCCGGATGAGCGCTGCGCAGCGCCGGAGGCTCGCGTGGCTGTGCGAACGGCTCGGACCTGCGACCGTCCACCAGGCCGGTTCGGTGCCGGCGCGGGACCATGGCGTCGTCATCCTCGTCGAGCCGCCGAGCGGCCCCGCCGCTGAAATGCTCTATCGGTCGCTTCGCGCCGATTGTGCGGTCGTGATCCCGTTCGGCGAAAATCCCGCGTTCGATTTCCTGAAGTCCAAGCTGACCGACTTCGGAACCATCGGGCCGAGCTTCGATGGCCCGCACGAGATGTGGTGGGGCGGCCTCAACTGGCGGCCGATCGCGCCCGCCGAAGGCTCCCGATCCGACGCAGCGCTGCGCGTGGTCTCCTGCTATCCCCGCGCCTGCGGCGAGGATCATGCCCACGTGCTCCGGGAGAAGCTCGCCGAATTCGAGATCGCCTGCGACGTCGTACCGATCGATACCGCTGACGACGAGCGCATGCGCGCATCCGAGAAATCCGCCTTCATGCTGCGGATGTGGCAGGAGCATCGCGAGCCGCTGCTCTTCATCGAGGCCGATGCAACGCTCAGCGAGCCGCCACTGCTGCCGTCGTCCCTCGCATGCGACATCGCGCTCCACAAGTGGAACCGGTGGGAGATGTCGGCCCGCACGTTATACCTCGGCCGCACCCCGGCCGCCGAAGCGCTGCTGCGCAACTGGCATCACATCGCGACCGCCTATCCCGCGGTCTGGGAGGGCTACCTGCTCGACCAGGCCTGGAGCCTGACGTCTTCGCAGATGGCGCTCGACACCGCCTGGCTGCCGCGCTCATACCATGCGCCTGCCGAAGATGCCGGTACGCCCCGCCACACCACGGTCGTCCACAATCTGCCGACCGACAACAGCGACCTCGGCCCCGATGCCGAATTCGGCATCACGATGCGGGCGGCGCGGCGCGCCAGCCGCAGCGGCGGCCGCGACGCCATGATCGTGATCAAGTCGCCGGCAGCCTCGAACGACGCGATCACCGTGATCATGCGCGACATCGCGACCAGCGACGCGCGCGAGATGGCGGCCAGCATCGAGGCGGTCACCGGCGCGTTCGCCGCCGATTGCGGCGGGTTCGGCCGGCTCGAGCTCGCGCTCTGCCCCTGGCAGGATGATATCCGCGCGGCGAAATCGGCAGCCGCGAGCACGAACAACCGGATCATCGAGATTGCGCCCTGGCAAGCATTGCCGGCCGATCTGTTCCGCACCGTGGGTCGATCCCGCGATGCCGGCAGCGTCCTCGTCATGGCCGGGCAGCGCGGCTGATCAACGGCATAATCACCAAGCAAGAGAAGGACATCGACATCATGAAGACCATCATCCTTCTCACCGGCGTCGCCAACCAGCAATTCGCGCTCACCGAGCTGTTGAAGGCGCACAATCCGGCGCTGTCGTTCCGCTGCGCGGTGACGGCCGAGGACCTCGCGGCGATCGAGCCCGAAGTGTTGCGTGAGGCCCGGCTGCTGGCGTTCACCACCAGCGTCATCGTGCCCGAAACCATCCTGGCGGCGCTCGGCCATGGCGCCTACAATTTCCACCCCGGCCCGCCGCAATATCCCGGCTGGGCGCCGGCGCATTTCGCGCTCTATGACGGGGCGCGTACGTTCGGCGCGACGGCTCATGTGATGGCCGCGCGCGTCGATTCCGGTCCGATCGTCGGGGTCGAGTCCTTCATCATTCCCGACAAGATCGGCGTGCGCGGGCTCGAGCAGATCGCCTATGTGCGGCTTGCCCATCTGTTCTGGCGGATGTCGCGCGATCTCGCATGCGATCCCTCGCCGCTGCAGGAACTGGAGATCGCCTGGTGCGGCATCAAGAGCACCCGGCAGATGTACCGCGACATGTGCGAGCTTCCCGCCGGCATCAGCGCCGGCGAGCTGGCCCGCCGGATCCGCGCCTTCCACGACGACTTCCGCGCCATCCCGCTGACCGTCTCCGTGCACGGCATCCGCTTCGAGCTGGCGACGATCGCCACGCAGGCCCCCGAGGCACCGCAGGTGATCTCGCCGCCGCTCGCAGCTGCGTCCTAGTGGCGCCAGACGCTTCCCTGGGGATCGGCGAGCATTCCATTCAGGAGCGCTTCGGCCCGATGCAGCAGTGGCTTCGTTCCACTGCTCGACGCGATCGCAATCGCTGCGCGCAACTTATGCAGAATGGAAGTCCTGTCGTTCTCATTTGACGCCGGCGACACCGTCGCCTCTCCGAACAGCGCCTCGGCTTCCAGGCCGGAAAAGCCCTGCTGCCGCGCGGTATTCCGAGCCTCTCGCAGCATGTTCAGCGCAGCCTGCACATCCCCGAGCCGGCTAAGAGCGAGTGCCAAATAGATCGAGGTACGTATCACGATCGAGGTGTAGCTCACCGACCTGGCGACCTCTCGGGCTTCGACGAGCGTAATCCGCGCGTCAGCGAGACGTCCCTGTTCCAGATAGGCAATACCGAGATGGCAGGTGATGACCGGCACAAAGAGACGAATTCCATACTTTTGTGTAATGGCAAAAGCGTCTTCCAGGATCGCCGCTGCTTCTCCAGGATTGCCCCGCCCGAGCGCCAGACATCCAGCACTATAGCCCGCGCCAACGCGATCAAATGGCCTGTTGCTCTCATTGGCGATTGCTGACGCGCGTTGATGAAACTCGGCCGCCGTATCAATCTCTCCCAAGGTCGTGTGGGTCACGCTCTTCATCATGCAGGACAGCAGCTCCAGGGTTTTCGGCGTCGTCCCGGGCGGCGCGCTGGCGTCCGGCCCGGACAGGTGGAGGCACGCCTGTCCCAGCATCTGCTCTGCGTCGCGATAACGCCCGGCAATGAAATAGGCCTGGCCAAGGCTGTATTGTGCAAGGTTGAGCCAACCGGGATTGCCCCACTCTCCCGCCAAGCGAGCAACTTCCTCGCCGGTTTCGATGGCCTCGATCGGCGTGCCGTAGAAGTTCTGGGCCCCCGACCTGACAGCCATCGCCGCGACCTTCCGCCCGATATCATCAATCGCATTGGCGCGTCCCTCCGCGTCCCTTCCAAGGTCGAACCATTCGGCGACCTTGCCTGCGCTCATGAAGGCTGTGCGCGCCTCGATGCGGAGGTCGACCGCATCCGCTTCGCGCGAGCGAGCGAACGGCGTCTTGTCGAGTGCGGTCATCGCGATCTCGAAGTAGTTGGTTGCGTCGGCAAATGCCGATCGTGCCAGACTCTTCCGCGCGGCAGTTCTGCCGTAAGCGAAGGCTTTTTGCCAATCCTTGGCCCGGGTTGCATGGTAACAGAGCCTGTTGGGCTCATCATGCGAACTCCCATTGGCCTCCAGCGCCGCAAGAATGCGCGCATGGACGCTTTCCCTTAGCTTCTCGACCATCGAGTCATAGGTCACTTGGCGAACCATCTCGTGCGGGAACTCGAGCAAGCCATCCTGCTCGGCATCGATCCTCACCAGAAACTCCGCGCGATCGAGCGCGATCAGGCAGCGCTGAAGCGCCTCCGGCGACAGACCGGCCACCGCGCGCAGCATGGATTCCATCGACTGTGGTCCCAACGCCGCTGCGATCTGCAACAGCGAACGCTCCTCCTTCGAGATGCGGTCCAGACGCGTGGCGATCACGCCCTGGATGCTGCTTGGAATTCCGAGATCGCCAACCGGACGCGCCAGCGCCAGATCGCCCCAATGCCCGCGGAGAACGCCGCTGTCCTTGAGGCTGCGGCAGACCTCTTCGATGAAGAGCGGCACGCTGGCGGTATGAAGAACCACGCGGCTCTTCAGATCGGCCATGTTCGCGGATGAGCCCAGGATATCGTCCAGCATCTCCCGTCCCGCATTCTCGCCGAGCGAGCGCAACGCCGCGACTTCAGCGTTGCAGCGCGCGACCCAATCCGGAACTCCATTCGGCCTGCTGGTCAGCAGCACCAGAAGCCCGGGCACCTGCAGCGAAGCAAGTGACGCCATGACGGTCTCGCTCGCGCGATCGATCCAGTGCAGATCCTCGATCAGGATCACCGCACGCCGGCGAACAACCACGCCTTCGAGAATCGCGCAGCACGCCTCGCTGATCGCTCGGCCGCGCGCATGCGGCTCCAACTCGCTCCATTCCGGATCCGAGATCGGACGGTCCAGCACCGCGTCGATGGCCGAACGCTGAAGTCCTATCAGGCGCGTTGGGCCATCGGTGTCGGCCGCGGCTCCCTCCAGGATCGAGAGCATCAGGGCCTTCAGCGTACTGAACGGCGCGCCTTGAAGATTCGGGCTGCACTCGGCGTGAAACGGGAGCCAGCCGTCGCGGGTGAGTTCGTCGACGAACTCATGCACCAGCCGCGATTTCCCGATACCTGGATCACCAATCAAGAGCGCCGTTTGTCGGTTCGGGCCGGCGTCCTGCGCCAACCTCCTGAGCAGCGCAGTCTCATTCGACCGGTTGACGAACCGCGCAACGCTGCGTGCCCTGCGCACCCGCCAACTGGAGACATCGGTCGCACCCGTTACGCGGTAGATCGGCAGAGCCTCACTGAACCCCTTGAGCTGCCTGCGTCCGAGAAACTCGAACTGAACGTTACCTTCAGCGAGTTTCTGACAGGCTTCGGATGCGTAGACCTGGTTCGGTTCGGCAGCCGCTTCGAGCCGCGCCGCCAGATGCTGCGCGGCGCCGCCGATCTCATAAACCTTGGAATACTCGCTGGCGACCATGTAGGCCACGACACGCCCCGAATGGAGCCCGACCCGAACCTGGAGCCCCGAGTCGCCCAAAGCGGCGACGCGTCGAACGAGTTCGATCGCAGCATGGCAAGCAAGCGGCGCGTGGTTGTCATCAGCTATCGGGGCGCCAAATACCGCGGCGAGCCCATCACCCAATTCCTTGCTGACGATTCCGCCAAACTGGCGCACAGCGCCGCGCATGGCGGCCAGGGCCGGCTCCAGACGGGAGACCGCCTCTTCCGGATCGAGATCCGCCACGAGCCCCGTGGAATCAACCACGTCGGCGCGAAGGATCGTCACAAATCGCTGTTCGCTGTCGGGATCGACGCGCTTGGCTACGGCGGCACCACATTGGGCGCACCAATTGTCGTTCGCTCCGATCGTCGATTGGCATGCAAAGCAAAGCATTCCTGCTCTCAAAGGCTGCTGCGGTCTCGCCAGCTCAGCATCCCGGTGAGCAGCTTAGAGTAGAGATTACCCATCGGGACATGCTTATCAATCCGGACGTGCAATCCGCCCGCAACGGCGCCAACCCGAGAGGTTGCTCAACTGGACGAAATACAGTCTTGAGTGGTAGGTCGAGGCGCGAGAAATCAAACGGCGCAACTGGAGCCGTGCGACCGATTTCGTTCGACGTCCCCGCGTTGCATAACTTATGTATAGCCAGAGCAAGCCAAAGTTGTAATGAAAGGGAAATCCTATGGGCGGAAGAGTATTCAATAACCAGCAGTTCAAAGATCATATCAACGCGCACTACTATCCTTTGGACAACATGATCAAGAGCGTCACTATACTTAAGGCGTCGGATCTCATCGACATCGAGACGCTGGAATATGGCCAATACCAGCCGATCCTGTCGCCCAGGCACCAGTGGCCGGGCGGGAGCGGCAAGCTGTGGCAGAAGGAGATGGGCAAGGCGCGCCTGGACCTCGCCACTCAAGCAAGCACCGCGGCCCTCTCCAAGGACGAGGCCGGCGTCGTACCGCTGACGAAATGCGCGCTGCTGGATACCGCCGTCCGCAAGTGCTTCAACTCCCAACCGCCGATCCCGATGAAGATCGATGTGAAGGAGAAGGACAAGAATGCGCCGAACGCCGATCGGCACGACATTCTGCTGACCTGGGAGCATGCCAATGGCGACAATCAGCCGCCAACGCTCCTGCTGCTGACGATGGTCTGCCCGGCCTGATCCCCGATCGCAGCCAACACTTTCCGCACGACGGTATTGCACTCACGCGGCTGCCTGCTGGCAGCCGCATCAACCTTGGCCCACCGCCGATGCCGTGGGCGTGATCTATGACGCGGGGCGGCGCTGCTGCAACAACGCCCTCACCGCACGCTCTGCGGCGCGAGCGGAGCCGAAATGGCCGCCGTCGAGGCCATCAAAGGCGCGATCCGAGGAGAAGAAGCAGAAGCCTCCGGCGTCGCTGACGACGATACCCGCGGTTCGATCCGATACTTCGATGACGTAAGCTTGAGACGTTTTGGCTTGGGAGGTTTGGGCCTGGGACATGCGTGCGCGATCGCCGGATGACGGCGCTCCTGTCTGATTGTCGGGTGCTTGGGTTCTTTCTTAAGCGATCAACAACAGACGCCGGTCGCCGCCGAGACGCAGCGATGCTGCATGCGGCTTTGCATGTCGCACATCAAGCTGCGGTGGTAATGTCTCATGGCAGTGACCTTGAACGACGCGGGTTAGCGCGGATCAATATCCGGCCGAATCGCGCGGCGGTCAATGAAATGACCGACCAAAGATGACCGCCCGGCGCGATGCCTCATTCGCGCCAGCCTGGAAAACAGCATGGTTTTGGTGATGACGGTTGCGGTCCGCTGAATTGACTGACCTTGGCCGGGCACCGCGTGTCCTGGTGCCCGACCGCGCGTGCTCACGGCAGGATCGGCGGATGATAGGTGAAGGTCGCCATCAGGATCGCCGCCAGCAGCATCACGATCGGGAAGTGGATGAAGAACTGCACCGACGTATAGCCGATCAGGTCCTTCGACTTCAGGCCGAGGATGCCGAGCAGCGGCAGCATCCAGAACGGGTTGATGAAGTTCGGCAGCGTTTCGGCGATGTTGTAGACCATCACCGTCCAGCCGAGATGCGCGCCGATATCATTGGCTGCCTTCATGATGTAGGGCGCCTCGATGATCCACTTTCCGCCGGCCGACGGCACGAAGAAGCCGAGCAGCGCCGAATAGATTCCGACCAGGAATGAGAACACGGTGGAATTGCTGGAGGCGCCGACGAACCAGTGCGCGATCGTATCCGACAGCGTGGTGCCGCTGCTGTTCGGCACCTTGGTCAGGATCTGCGCGATGCCGGCGTAAAACGGAAACTGCAGCAGCACGCCGGAGACGCTCGGCATCGCCTTGGAAAAGGATTCGATCAGGCTGCGCGGCCGCCAGTGCAGCACGATGCCGAGAATGAGAAAGACGAAATTGTAGGTGTTGAGCCCCGACAGCGTGATCAGCGGATTGCCCGACTGGAAGGTCTGCCACAGCCAGCCGGCGGCAAGCAGCGCGATCAGGATCGTCAGCAGCGGACTGAACTCCAGCCAATCGCCCGGACGGGCCGGCTTCCTGGCCTCGATGCGATCATCGCCGAGCGCAACACCGAGATCTTCCGCCGTCTTGGCCTGTTCGGGCGCGGGGGTGGTGAAATAGCAGATCGTCGCCGACACCACGCTCACCATCGCGACAGTGACCATGTTCTGCCAGGTCAGGATGGTTTCCGAGAAGCCGATCACGCCGGTGATCGGCAGAAGCGATGCCGGAATGCTGCCGGCATTGGCCTGGAGCTGCGCGGCCGACGACGTGATGCCGAGCGTGAAGCCGCAACCGAGCCCGAGATAGCCGGCCGCGCCGGCGGCGCGATAATCGAGCCGGATATCCGTGCGCCGCGCGATCTCCCGCACCAAGAGGCCGGAGAAGATCAGGCTGAGGCCCCAGTTCAGCAGCGAGAGGAAGATGCTGAGCATCCCGACGAACACCACCGCGCCGCGCCCGGTCTTCGGCACGCTCGCGAGCCGCGCCAGCACGGCCGCGACCGGCGGCGACATCGCCACGACGTAGCCGCCGATCGCAACCAGCGCCATCTGCATCGTGAACGGAATCAGATTCCAGAACCCGTCGCCGAATGCGCGGCTGACGGCGAGCGGCGAGCCGCCATGCAGGATCGCGCCTGCGGCAACCGCGATCACGGCGATCAGGACGAAGACATACGCATCCGGAAACCAGCGCTCGGCGAACGCCACCAGGGCCTGCGAAAAGCGCGCCATGATGTTGTCAGCGACAGGTTTTCGCAGGCTCATGGTCTGGTCGTGCGTTGCATTCGTCATCAATCTGATCCCCTTCCGGTGATGCGGTTGGCCTTCAATCGTGGTTGGTCATCAAAGCGCGAGCGTGAGGTCGGTAAGCGGCACGGCCTGGCAGGCAAGGCACTGACCCCCGCTCGCATCGACTGGGCCGAGATGGGTGAATTCCCCATCGACCACCTCGACCGCGCAGCTTTCGCATTGCCCGACACGGCAGCCGTTCGGCAGCGCGATGCCCGCCGCGCTTGCGGCGTCGAGCAGCGTCCCCTGCTCCGGTCCCCATGTGAAGCTCTGCTTGCTACCCGCAAGCCGGATGGTTCGCGGCGCAAGGTCGCTCGGCACCGACGGCGGCGACACGAAGCTTTCGGCAAAGACGTCGAACCGCGGGACGCCGAGCGCCACGGCGGCCTCGATCTGGGCCGTGACGAAATCCGGCGAGCCGCAGATGTAGACCAGCGGACGGCGTGCCAGCAGCGGCTTGACCTGTTCGAGAACGACCCGCCCCCTGCGTAGCGACTGCGAACCGACCGGGTCCTGCGCGAGCGGGGCCGAATAGAACGTCACTCGCGTCAGCTCCGGCATAGAGACTTCCAGCTCGGCGAGCCGTTGCGCGAACGGATGCTCGCGGCTGCTGCGGCAGCCGTGCAGCAGCAGCACATCGGCAACGCGATCCTGTTGCGCCACCTGTTGCAAAGTCTCGAGATGGCTGATGAACGGCGTGATGCCGATGCCGGCAGCGAGGAAGACCAGCGGCCGCGGCCCCTTCAACGGTGGTGTGAAGATGCCACCCGGTGGCTCCAGCAGAATCTCGTCTCCAACCGCGAGACCATGCAGCCGATCCGGCATGAAGAACGGTGCACCGCTGCTCCGAACCTCATTGAAGAAACGCCCCTTCACCGCGATCGACAGCGCGTGCGGCTGATCGCCCGATCCGGTCAGCGAATAGGCACGCGCCTCAGCGGCGCCGGGCAGTGCTGTCATCACGTGTTGCCCCGGCAGGAAGTCGGGAAGCGGACCACCGTCCAGCGGCCGCAGGCTGAGGGCGATGACGTTATCGGCCTCGGCCCGGCGCTCGCCGACCACGAACCGTCGCCGGCCGCTCCAGACGCCGCGGCTGGCCGCCTCGTCCCGCCTGATGTCGCAGACGATCGCGCGCAGCGGGACGGAGCCGCTGACGGGATCGCGCGCATCGTCGTGCAGCACCGCGTTGATGTTGCGCGTGAGGCTGCCTGACGTCTCGGAACGATCGCGACCGAGCGGCGGACAATCCTCCCACCAGCCGAATTCGGCAACGACGACACGATCATCGAGAGCCGCATTGAGGTGCACTTTCAGGCGCACGGCTCCGCCTTGTGTCTCCACCACGGCCCAGTCGCCCTCCACAAGTCCGCGCCGCTCGGCGAGCTGCGGGCTGATCTCGACGGCCGGATCGGGTGACTTTCGCCGCAGCGAGGCGACATGCCGCCAGGAGGAGTGAACGAACCAGCCGCTCTTGGCGGTGGAGAGCACCAGCGGAAAGCGTTCGTCCGGTGCTGTCGTGAGCGGGCTGCCGACCGGTTCGACATGATCGGGCAACGGGTCGTGCCCGTGTCCGAGCATCAGCTCTGAATAGAGCTCGACACGGCGTGTCGGTGTCGCAAAGCCCGCCACTGTGCCGTCCTCACGCGCGACGGCGTATTTTTCATCGCGGAAGACCTGCGGGAAGCGGCGTCCTTCGGGATGGTCGCGCAGATCCTCGATACCAATGTTGAGCGGCGCCAGCTGGTAATTCCAGCCGGCCTTGATGTCGCCGCCGAAGAACAGATTGCCCATGCCGAGCTTGAGCGCGAGCGCCGCGGCGATCTCGTAATCGGCCTTCACTTCCCCGATCGGCTCGACCATGCGCGGGCGAAACTGCACGGTCTCGACGGCTTCCTGCGTGATCTCGAATCCGATCTTGAGCGCGTCGCGCTCCCATGGCGTGCTGGCCGGCAGCACGAAATCGGCGCTCTCCGCGGTCGGGTTCATGAACATGTCGATATGAACCTGGAATTCCAGCGCGTTCAGCGCCGCACGGTTGCGCTCCGAATGGCCCTGCGAAACCACGAAGTTGGTGCCGAAGGCGACCAGTGCGCGTACCCGGTAAGGCTCGCCCTCGAGCACGGCGCGGCTGAAATCGCGCGCCGTGATCCAGCCCTTCGCCGGGGGGCCGAGCGGCAGTTCGGCGATGCCGAGCGCCTTGGCCTGCTGCTCCAGCGGCAGGATGTTGTAATCGTTGAGCGGACGTGTCGGCGGCGGCACCGGCCAGCGATTGCCGCCTGGCCGATCGCAGGCGCCGGTCAACGCGTAGAGCGAGGCGATCGCGCGCTCGATCGCGGTGGCGTTGGTGTGCTGGCCGACGCCGGTCCAGGAATGATAGGCGAGCCGCGGCCGGGCGGAGAGCAGCGCATTGAACGCGTCGATGTCTTCGACGCGCAGCCAGGTCAGCTCCGCCACGCGCTCCGGCGTATAGGGCGCGGCGCGCTCGGCCAGCAATTCGAACGCGGTTGCTGCCGGGATCGTCTGGCCGTCGCGCGCGCGGACCGACAGTGCGCCGCGCAACCGGCCACCGCGCTTCGGCGCGTAACTTGTGTCGCAAGCCACCGGCGCGCCAGACGCATCGAGACGCACGAAAGCCTCAGGCGCGCCATCCGGCCACAACGCGTCGGCGCGCAGGAAGCGCCCGGTCGCGCGATCGACCAGCAGCGATCCATTGGTCCATTGGTCGACGAAGTCAGCATCGAAGCTGCCGGTCGCGATGAGATGACGGATCGCACCCATCGCGAGCGCGCCATCGGCGCCCGGGCGAATGCGCAGCCAGAGATCGGCCTGCTGACCCGAGCCGTTCGGCTTGGGATCGACGACGACGACCTTGGCGCCGCGGCGCCGCGCATCGGCGATCCGCGTCGCCTGGGCGAGCCAGGTGCGCGCAGGATTGTGGCCCCAGAGGATGATCGCGTCGGCATTGTCGTAGTCGGGAAAGCCAATGCCGCGGCCGAAGGTCAGCGCGTGCGCATAGTCCTTGTGCCAGCCGCAGATCTCGACCGCGTAGATCAAATTGGGACTGCCGAAGCCGCGGATGAAGCGCTCGACCCACTCAAAGCTGTCGACCATCGGCGTGCCGCTCGGCGTGGTAACGCCGAACGCAACCGCCTCGGCGCCGCTCTCGGTGCGGATCCTGCGGAGCCGATCGGCGATCTCGGTCAGAGCCTCATCCCACGGCACCTCGACCCAGCCGGGATCGGCGGCATCCCGCGGCCGGGTCCGCCTCAAGGGCACGGTCAGGCGGCGCGGGCTGGCGACGATTTCGGGTGCGGCCCGGCCCTTGGCGCACAGCGCGCCGCCGGTCGGGTGGTTATTTAGTACCTCCACGCCGACAAGGCGCCCGTCCTCGACCACGGTGACAGCACCGCAGCGCGAGCGACAAAGCGTGCAATAGCCGGGTAGCCGCTGTTTCACCGCCGTCTCATCTCTAAGTCAACCCTTATGACGCATTTTTGTAGCGCGTTACACATTTACGTCATACGCTACCGCCCTCGTCAAGGCTAAGTAATAATCAGGGACGAATCGGAGTTTGCAGCGAGAGGCGACGCGACCACCCCATGGACCAGAATTTGCGCGAACAGGTGCTGCAGCGGGTGCGCGCCGAGATCATTTCCGGGCAGAGCCTTCCCGGCACGATGTATTCGGTGCCGTCGCTCGCGGCGAGCCTCGGCGTCTCCTCGACGCCGGTGCGCGAAGCACTGCTCGAGCTCAGCCGCGGCGGCCTGGTCGAACCGATGCGCAACCGCGGCTTCAAGGTGGTGGAGCCGTCGCTGACCGAGCTGCGCAATTTGTTCGACATGCGCGAGGTGCTGGAGCTGCACGCCGCGATGCTGGTCGCCGCCAATCCTCCAAGGGATCTACCGGTCGTGCGTGGCTGGGCCGATGAGATCGCCAAGGCCGTCGAGACCGACGACGTCCAGCTCTATCTGGAAGCCGACCGCAATTATCATCGCGAGTTCATCGCCGCCGCCGGCAACGAGCTCTTGACCGACATGGTGATGGGCCTGCGCGACAAGATGCGGCTCTATGGCATCAGCTCACGCGCCGGCCTCGAACGGCAGCAGGCCTCGGTGCCCGAGCACTACCGGCTGATCGAGCTCGCGCTCGCTGGCGAGACCGAGGCGCTGCCGACCTTGCTGCGCAGCCACATCCGCTCCTGGGAGCCGATCTTCGTTGACGCCTTGATGCGCTCGAAGGAATACGCGCGCGAGCCGCTGCGGCAGGCGCGCGGATAACGCGCGGCCGGAGCTAGATTGCCTGCTGCGCTGAAGAGCTAGTCCAGAATACTCTTGTAGTGCTCCGAGAACACATCGCGGCCGATGATCAGCCGCATCACTTCGGAGCTTCCCGCCAGGATCCGATTGACGCGCGCGTCGGTAAACATTCGGCTGATCGGATACTCATCCATGTAGCCCGCGCCGCCGTGCAGTTGCACGCCGAGGTCGAGCATCTTCCACTCGACTTCCGACGACATCATCTTGGCCTTGGCGCCCATATTGCTGGTCAGGCGTCCCGCATTGTGCTCGGCCACGCAGTGATCGACGTAGACCTGCACGAGATCGATCTCGGCATCCATCTCGGCCATCCGGAACTGGGTGTTCTGCTGTTCGGCAAGCGGCTTTCCGAACAGCTTGCGATCCATCACGTATGCGCGCGTGATGTCGAACGCCTTGCGGCCGTTGGCGATCGATCCGACCGCGGAGATCAGCCGCTCCTCGGCGAGACCTTCCATCAGATAGTAGAAGCCCCTGCCCGGCTCGCCCAGCACGTTGGCCTTGGGCACCTTCACGTTCTGGAAGAACAGTTCGGCGGTGTCCTGCGCCGGCATGCCCATCTTCTTGAGATTGCGGCCGCGCTCGAACCCCTCCATGCCGCGCTCGACGATCAAGAGCACCATGGCGTGCTTCTTCTCGGCGCCTGCGAGCCTGGCCGCCACGATCACCACGTCGGAATTGATGCCGTTGGAGATGTAGGTCTTCGAGCCGTTGAGCAGGAAATGATCGCCCTTGTCTTCCGCCGTCGTCCGCATGCCCGCGAGGTCCGACCCCGCGCCGGGCTCGGTCATCGCGATCGCCAGGATCGTCTCGCCGCTGACGCATTTGGGCAGGAAGCGGTCGCGCTGCTCCTCGGTGCCAAAGCGCTTGAAATAGGAACCGACCAGGCGGCTGTGCAGCGTATTGAACCAGCCCTTGCAGCCGGAGCGCGCGGTCTCCTCGATGATGATCTGCTCATACCGGAAGTCTTCATCGCCCATCCCGCCATATTTTTCCTCGGGCCAGATCATCAGGAAGCCGAGGTCGCCGGCCTTCTTGAACGCGCTGCGGTCGACGATGCCGGCCTCCCGCCACGCCTCCATATGGGGCGCGATCTCGCTGGCGAGGAACTTGCGATAGGAGTCGCGGAAGATGGCCTGATCTTCGGTAAAGCTACGCATCATTCACCCAATGGCGCTCTCAAGCGGCGTGGAAACCAGCCGGCGTGCCGCGCGGCACTCACAAAAAAATCGGAGCGCCGGTTCTGTTTCAACCAAAACCGGCGCTCCGTTGTCGAAACAGTCGCTGCCTTACTTGCCCTTCCAATTCGGTGCGCGCTTTTCCGCGAAGGCAGCGGCGCCCTCGCGGGCATCCTCGGACACGAAGACAGGACCGACGATCTCCTGCTGCTTCTTCCACATCTGGTCTTCCGGCCAGAGCCTGGATTCGACGATCACCTGCTTGGATGCCTTGACCGCGAGCGGACCATTGGCGCCGATCGCGGCTGCAAGCTCGAGCGCGGCGTCGAGCGCCGGACCATCGGTGACGCGGTTGATGATGCCGAGTTGATAGGCGCGCTCGGCGCCGAAGAACTCGCCCGTCAACGCGAACTCCATCGCCACGCGGACCGGCATCTGGCGCGGCATGCGGATCAGCCCGCCGGCCGCGGCCGCCAGCCCGCGCTTCACCTCGGGGATACCGAACTTGGCGTTGCGGTTGGCGACGATCATGTCGCACGACAGCGCGATCTCCATCCCGCCGGCGAGTGCGTAGCCGTCGACCGCCGCGATCAGCGGCTTCTTCGGCGGCGCCTCGGTGAGGCCGGCGAAGCCGCGGCCGGGGATCGACGGCCGCTCGCCCTTCAGGAACCCCTTGAGGTCCATGCCCGAGCAGAACGTGCCCCCGGCGCCGGTGATGATGCCGACGCTGAGGGCATCGTCGGCGTCGAGCCGGTCGATCGCCGCGGCCACGCCCTTGGAAAGGGCGAGGTTGGCCGCGTTCTTGGCTTCGGGCCGGTTCAGCGTGATGATCAGTATCGGTCCGCGGACTTCAGTGAGGACCGGAGTTTCTTCGGACATCGCTTTCGTCTCCTGTTGCCGTAGCTCAGCGCGGGGCCATGCGGATGGCGCCATCGAGGCGAACGTCTTCACCGTTGAAATAGCCGTTGGTGATCATGGTCAGCGCCAGATGCGCATACTCCTCCGGCATGCCGAGACGCTTCGGGAACGGCACCGACGCGCTGAGCGCGGCCTTGACGTTCTCCGGGGCGCCCTGCAGCAGCGGCGTGTTGAAGATGCCCGGCAGGATGGTGTTGACGCGGATGCCCTCGGCCATCAGGTCACGTGCGATCGGCAGCGTCATGCCGACGACACCGGCCTTCGAGGCCGAATACGCCGCCTGCCCCATCTGGCCGTCCTCGGCCGCGACCGATGCCGTGTTGACGACCGCGCCGCGCTCACCGTGCTCCAGCGGGGACAGTGACAGCATGCCCTGCGCCGACTTGGCGATGCAGCGGAAGGTGCCGACGAGGTTGATCTGGATGATGCGGTTGAAGGCATCGATCGGGAAGTGGGTGGGCTCGCCGGTCTTCTTGTCCCGGCCGGCGGTCTTCACCGCGTTGCCGGTGCCTGCGCAGTTCACCAGGATGCGCTCCTGGCCATGCGCCGCGCGGGCCTTGGCGAAGCCCGCATCGACCTGCTCGTCGGAAGTAACGTCGACCTTGCAGAACACGCCGCCGACTTCCTTGGCGATGGCTTCGCCCTTCTCCTCGTTGAAATCGAAGATCGCGACCTTCACGCCTTGCGCCGCGAGCGCCCGCGAGGTGGCCGCGCCGAGGCCCGACGCGCCGCCGGTGACGACGGCGGCGACCGATGAATCGAGTTTCATGGCAAAATCCTTTCCCGATCAGATGCGTTCGATGATGATGGCCGGTGCCATGCCGCCGGCGGCACACATGGTGACGAGACCATAACGCCCGCCGCTGCGCTCGAGCTCGTCGAGCGCCGTGCCGATCAGGATCGATCCGGTCGCGCCGATCGGGTGGCCGAGCGCGATCGAGCCGCCATTGATGTTGACCTTCTCGCGATTGAGGTCGAGGTCGCGGATGAACTTCTCGGCGACGACCGCGAAGGCCTCGTTGATCTCCCAGACGTCGATGTCGTCCTTGGTCAGGCCGGCCTTGGCGAGAACCTTCTTGGCCGCCGGAACCGGCGCGTTGAGCATCAACGTCGGATCATCACCCTGATTGGCATAGGCCACGATCCGGCCGCGCGGCTTGAGGCCGTGCTTCTCGGCATATTGCTTCGACGTGATCAGCACCGCGGCGGCGCCGTCCACCACGCCCGAGCTGTTGCCGGCATGGTGCACGCCCTTCCACTCGAGGCCTGGGTAACGGCGCTGGATCTGCTTCTTGAACGTCGTGCCGTTGCCGAGGTCGAAATCGGCAAGCTGCTCGAAGCTCGGCTTCAGCGAAGCAAGGCCTTCGGCCGTGGTCTCGGGGCGCGGGAATTCCTCACGACCGAGGGCGACACTGCCGTCGTCGTTGAGGACCGGGATTACCGACTTGGCGAAGCGGCCTTCATCGATCGCCCGCTTGGCGCGCTGCTGGCTGACCAGCGCCAGCGCATCGCAGGCTTCCCGGCTGATCCCCTCGCGCGTGGCGATCGCGTCGCCGCACACGCCCTGGTGCGACTGCGGGTGAATCTCGTCAAGCGCCGGGTTGCCCGAACCCATCATCCGCGCCGGCTGCCCCGCCTTGGAGCGCTCGGCTGCGAGGGTCTGCTGATAGCTCATCATCTCGGTGCCGCCGGCGATGACGCAATCCTCCATCCCCGACATCACCGATGCTGCCGCGAGGTTCACCGACGTGATGCCGCCGCCGCAGAAACGATCCAGCGTCGTGCCGCTGGCATTGATGTCGTAGCCGGCGGCGAGTGCCGACATGCGTCCGAGATCGCCGCCCTGCTTGCCTTCCTGGGTCGAGGTCGACCAGATGATGTCATCGACGGTCGACGTATCGAGCTTGTTGCGCTCCTTGAGCGCGCCGAGCACCGTCGCCGCCAGTTGCTGCGGATGCAGATGCGACAGCGCACCCTTGCCCGGCTTGCCGATGCCGCGCGGCGTGCGGACCGCGTCAATGATGTATGCTTCAGACATGCGTTTCCCTTTACTTTGGATGTTTCTTGACTGTGAGCTGGTGCCGATGGTCCCGACCGTTTCCGCTGGGTCTTCTGCCCCGGAACAAGCCGAGGTGTCAGCGGTGTGGCGTGACCGAAAGCGGCGCGGCAACCGGCTTGCGCTGATCTTCGAAATACTCGAAGCGCGAGTTGATCAGCATCGACGGTTGCGCCGTGTCGCGCTCCCGCTCGTCGGCACAGACGGGCTTGTCGCAACCCTCCGCGAACAACGGGACGCTAGGCGCGGCGGCGTGCGGACCGAGAGCATATTTCTGCTCTTGTGGCAGGTAAATCAGTTGACCGATCTGGGTGAGGGTCAAGGTGAGACGGGAGACCGTCGATCGGGGAAGGCCGCAGCGATCGGCGATGTCGCGATTGCCCAGGCGTATGCTTCGACCTTCGAAGCAACGCACGATGTCGAATGCGCGCGATACCACCTGTATCACGCGCCGGTTGTCCGTGCCGGCGGTGTCTTGCGCCATCAGTACCTCAGATCGACGTCCCATCGTTTACGCCTCACTCCTCATTTGTCGTACGGGTGAATGAAGCCCACCCTGGTTCGGGCAGGCCGCGCCGATCCGCGACATCGCAGTCGAGCGCGTGAACGGATCTGCATGCGGGATCTGACGGCGGCGATAGGCGCACGCCGTGTCGCCGCCCTTGAGGACCGGGCCGACGCTGCTCGGCAAACGAATTCGGTGCCGGAAAAGCCATTCCCAGCCTGTTCGAGATCGGTCTGCACGGCGCCGACGGCCGCCTGGTCGTCCAGCCCCGGCGAAGCCGCGACCGCGCGGGGTATGCAGCTTCGGATAACGACGGCCGGCCGGCATCAGGCGGATTCTTTCCCTAGGGTTTCAGACCTTAATTAATTGATTAATTAGTCAGGTGATTAAAGTGGGCGCTCCCCCCTGTCAACCGTCCTCGCCGCAGGGCGCCCCGCGCCCGGGTCGCACCTCACGCATCACTCAAGCCGCTCTGGGCCGGTTTATCGGACAGTAGCTGCCGATCCGTCGTGACGAATGTCGGACCGGTGTTGGGCAGTGATTGAACGAGGTGCGCGACACGAGAGCCCACCCGCAATCGCCGAGATGCAGCGATGGGGCAAGCGGTTTCCTAGTCGCGCATCAGCTTTCGTCGTCGGTACGACACGCGCTCACGCTGCTCTCGCCCTGCAAGCACCACTCAGATCTCGAAATGCGATCGCTGATCGGCGATCGCTCCGAGAATGAATTTCCTTTGTCAGTTCGGCGGGCGAAGTGACCGTTCCACAGAACCAACATCGTTCGATTCATTCATTACCAATTGGACGCGTCGATCATGGTTCGCGTTCGAGCAGGGCAAAGACGTGCTATTTAAGAGGGACGACTATTCGACGGAGGTTTTATGCGTCTCGCATCCTCTTGGTTTCACACCCTCGGTCGCATGACCCGACAACTGCAGCGCTGGCGCGGGAAGCTCGCCCGCGCCGCAAATCCTGATGGACAGCGCGATCTACACGAGCTCTTCCTGTTCGGGCCACATGGCTAGCTGAACCGGTCGCACGCAGCGCGTGCTGCGGTTTTGGCTGGCCCGAAACAGTTGCCCAAGGCAGTTGCTGAAGACACGCGCGGCCAACGTTCTCGCCGTGGCGGCCTGTCCACGTTTCCCCGACATCCGCAATCAGTGCGCCGAACTCGCTGCCCTGCTCTCCCGCACTGAAGAAACAGGGCAGCACCCGCTCCGCCGTGAACTGACGCGCGTTTAGCTGCTGAAGCCGGCCGGAATGAACGCCGGCAGCTTGTCCTCGATGAATTTCTTCACCTCGGGCGAGTCGAAGACCTGGATGAAGGCCTTGAGGCGCGGATCATCCTTCTTGTCCGGCCGTGCCGTGAAGCGCAGGACCAGTCCGTCATCCACCGTGCGATCGATCAGCAGCGCCGATTTCGGATCGCCGCCCGCGGGGATCAAATAGGTGATGTTGACGAGTGCGAGCGTGACGTCGTCGAGCGAGCGATAGGTCTGCGCCGGATCGAGCTCGACGATCTTCAGATTCCTGGGGTTCTCAATGATGTCGAACCGGCTCACCGCGAAGCCCTTGCCCGGCGTCAGCTTGATCAGGCCAGCCCGCTCGAGCAAGATCAATCCACGCGCGCCGTTGAGCGGCTCGTTCGGGATCGCGACGCTGTCGCCTGACTTGATCTCGTCAAGGGACTTGATCTTCTTCGAGAACAGCCCGACCGGTGCGATCACGCCGACCTTGTCGACCTGGACCAGATTGAAGCCGCGCTGCTTGTTCTGGATCGCAAGATAAGTGCCGTGCTGGAACAGGTTGGCGTCGACGTCGCCGCTGTTGACCACCTCGTTCAAGGCGACCCAATCGGACAGCTCGACGACCTTGACGTCCTGTCCCTTGTCCTTGGCCAGCTTGGCGGCGAACGCTGCGAGCTGGCCGACCGGACCGGCGCTGGTCGCGATCTTGAGGGGTTCGTCGGCAACGGCACTCGCCGTCAGGGCAAGTAGAACGCCTGCCGCGTGCGCCAGGCGCAACAATGTCTTCATCATCTCAATCCTGCTTTGATTTTACCAAATGCGATCACGCCGCTTTGCGGGCGCTGCTGCCTGCCTCGGCCTGGGCCAATGCCTGAACGAGGTCGGCGATGATGTCGTCAGGGTGCTCGATCCCGACCGCAAGCCGCACATAGCCGGGTGTGACGCCGGCCGCGATTTGCTCCGCACCGGTCAGCTGCTGGTGGGTGGTCGAGGCCGGATGGATCGCGAGCGACCGCGCATCGTCGATGTTGGCGACGTGATAGAACAGCTTCAGCGCATCGATGAAGCGGCGACCGGCCTCGACACCACCTTTCAGCTCGAAGCCGACCAGCGCGCCATAGCCGCCTTTCAGGTAGGTGTCGGCGCGGCGGCGATTCTCGCCGTCCTGCAATCCCGGGAAGATCACATGGGAAACGCTGGGGTGCCTGGCCAGGAACTCCGCCACCTTGATGGCATTCTCGTTATGCTGGCGAAGCCGCAGCGGCAATGTTTCGAGCCCCTGGATGAACTGGAAGGCGTTCTGCGGCGCGATCGCGGCGCCGAGATCGCGCAACAGCTTGACGCGCGCCCGCAGGATGTAGGCGATCGGGCCGAGCGGTTTGGCGGCCTCCGTCCAGATCGCACCGTGATAGGCGGCGTCCGGCTGCGTCAGCAGCGGAAAACGCTCGGCATGCGCCGCCCAGTCGAAATTGCCGCCATCGATGATCGCGCCGCCGATCGACGTGCCATGGCCGCCGATATACTTCGTCGCCGAATAGACCACGATCGCGGCACCATGCTCGAACGGACGTGCCATCAACGGCACCGCCGTGTTGTCGAGGATCAGCGGCACGCCGAGCGAGCGACCGATATCGGCCACTTCCCTGATCGGAAACACATTGAGCTTGGGATTGGGCAGAGTTTCGGCAAAATAGGCCCGGGTCTTCGCATCGGTGGCACGACGGAAATTCTCCGGATCGGCCGGATCGACGAACCGCACCTCGATGCCGAACTGCTTCAGGGTCTGCGACAGCAGCGTCCAGGTGCCACCATAGAGATCGGTCGACGAGACGATGTTGTCGCCGGCCTGGGCGATGTTGAAGATGGCAAAGGCCGAGGCGGTCTGGCCCGACGCCACGGCGAGCGCGCCGACGCCGCCCTCCAGCGCCGCCAGCCGTTCCTCGAAGGCGTCCGTCGTCGGGTTCTTGATCCTCGTGTAGATCTGCCCGATCGCTTCCAGCGCGAACAACCGCGAGGCATGGTCGGTGTTCTCGAACTGGAACGAGGTGGTCTGATAGATCGGAACCGCCACCGCACCGGTCGCGGGATCGGACCGGTAGGACCCGCCATGAAGGGCGAGCGTCTCGAGATTCTTCGTTTCGACCGGCATTTCGAACTCTCCTGGGATCGGTGGACCACGCGCTGCAAGTCGCGAAATGATGCGCAGCGACTTTGCCGCTGTCGAGATGTCCAGAAAAATAGCGATGGACGTGCTGACGTCTCGCGGAACGGCATCTTGAATTTTTCAGGCGGAATATCCGGCACGACGCATTTGTTTCGTAGGCCGGTGGTCAGTGCCGACGCGTGAGATCTCGGCTCACACAGTGCGGCAATGATCCGCGGGCCGTGTTGCATGAACGCGTCCGGCCCGCCCACGCGCGTCAAGGGGCGTAACGTGCTGTCGGGCAATTCCGCTGCAGCAGGATTGTTTCGCAGGCCGTTCGAATAGAAAACAAAGTCGCACAGGCAAACTGTTACGTTGTCCCGACACGATCACTGTCGGAACAGGTCGATGCCAAAATCGAGAGAGCTTCGCTTCAACGCATTCAACATGATGGCGCCGAGCCACAACTGGGCCGGCCTGTGGTCGCATCCGCGCGACACCTCGCTCGACTACAACTCGCTCGATTACTGGGTCAATTATGCCAAGACCGCCGAACGGGGACTGCTCGACGGCATCTTCCTGGCCGACGTGTTCGGCATCTATGACGTCTACGGCAGCAATCCGGACACCGCGCTCCGTCACGCCGTCCAATTGCCGAATGCAGAGCCGACCCTGCTGGTCTCCGCCATGGCGCTGCTCACCAGGCATCTCGGCTTCGGCATCACGTCCAACCTCACCTATGAACACCCTTACCAGCTCGCGCGACGCTTCTCGACGCTCGACCATCTCACCAACGGGCGGATCGGCTGGAACATCGTGACCGGCTATCTCGACAGCGGTGCCCGCGGCATGGGCCTCGACGCCAACCGCGCCCATGACGAACGCTACGAGGCGGCCGAAGAATTCCTCGCTGCGAGCTACAAATTATGGGAGGGCAGCTGGGAGGATGACGCGGTGCGACGGGATCGTGCGGCTCGCATCTTCACCGATCCCACCAAGATCCATCGCGTTTGCCATGAAGGGCCGCACTACAAGGTCGACGGCATTCACCTTGCGGAGCCCTCCCCGCAACGCACGCCGCTGCTGTATCAGGCGGGCACCTCGAAGCGCGGCCGCGCCTTCGCGGCACGGCATGCCGAGGCTATCTTCCTCAACGGGCAGACCAGGCCAATTCTCGCCAGCGCGGTCCGCGACATCAGGAGCGCCGCGAAGGAGTTCGGGCGCGATCCTTATGATATCCGTCTCTTCGCCGGCGCGACCGTGATCGTCGCGCCGACCCGGGCAGAGGCCGAAGATCTGCTCGCCGACTATGCCGCACATGTCGACCAGACCGGGCAGCTCGCTTTGCTCTCGGGCTGGACCGGCATCGATTTCTCGACCTATCGCCCCGATCAGGCGGTGCAATATGTCGAGAGCAACGCGATCCAGTCGATGGTGGAGAACTTCACCCTGCGGAGCGACCGCCCGGTCAAGGTCGGCGATCTTGCGACGCTGAGCCGCGTCGGCGCGCGATCCCCCTTCGTGGTCGGCTCGCCCCAGGATGTTGCTGACGAGCTGATCGCCTGGGCGCAAGAGACCGACGTCGACGGCTTCAACCTGTTCCGCCTCGTCGCGCCCGAATCGCTCGACGCCTTTGTCGACCTCGTGGTGCCGGAACTGCAGTCACGTGGCGTGTACAAGACGGGTTATCGCGAAGGCACGCTGCGGGAAAAGCTGTTCCCGGAGCGCGGACCGCGCCTTCATGCCACGCATCCCGGCGCAGGCTACCGGCATTTGCCCTCGAACGCAGTTCGCTCCGACGCCGCCGAATGAGGTCACGGCCTGACTCCGGCCGGCGCGTTGTCGCCGGCCGCGGCTACCAGCTCGGCAGCACGGCGCCCTTGAATTTGGTCAGGACAAACTCCTTGACCTCAGCCGTGTGATAGCTGTCCACGAGGATCTTGACCCACGGCTTGTCCTTGTCCGCAGCGCGAACCGCGATCAGGTTGACGTAAGGCCCCTTCGGGTCCTCGCGCAGGATCGGGTCCTTGACCGGATCGAGGCCGGCCTGGGTCGCATAGTTCGTGTTGATCACGGCGGCATCGACATCGTCGAGCGCACGAGGCGCCTGGGCCGCATCGACTTCGACGAATTTGAGCTTCTTCGGATTGTCGGCGACATCCAGGACTGTCGGCTTGAACCCGGCGCCGTCCTTCAACTTGATCGCACCCTTGTCGCGCAGCAGCAGCAGGGCGCGGCCGCCATTGGTGGGATCATTCGGGATCGAGATCTTGCCGCCGTCCGGAATCTCCGCCCAGCTCTTGTGCTTCTTGGAATAGACGCCGATCGGGAAGTTGACCGTCAGCCCCACCGCCTCGATCTTGTAACCGCGATCGGCCTTCTGGTTGTCGAGATAAGGCTGGTTCTGGAACGAATTGGCCTGGATATCGCCGGCGTCGAGCGCTGCGTTCGGCACCACATAGTCGGAGAACTCGACGAGCTGGATTTCGAGCCCGTTCTTTGCCGCGATCGGCTTCACGGCCTCGAGAATTTGCGCATGCGGCCCCGGCGTCACGCCGATCTTGATGGTTTCCGCCGCGACAGACGCCGACCAGAGCGTAAGGACGCCGGCAAATGCAACAAGGGAACGAAAGGACATTTGGGTCTCCACAGGAATTGTCAGTATTGCAAAAGGGCGCCGAAGAGATCGCGGCCGGTCTCAGCGATGACGCAGGCGGCGGTTGACGCGGCGGGCGAGATAGTCGCCGGCCGTCTGCACCGTCTGCACCAGCGCGATCAGGACGACGACGACTGCGAGCATCATCTCGGGCATGAAGCGCTGGTAGCCGTACCGGATGCCGAGGTCGCCGAGCCCGCCGCCGCCGACTGCGCCGACCATCGCCGAATAGCCGAGCAGGCTGACGACCGCGAGCGTCAGCGCAAGCACGAGGCCCGGCAGCGCTTCCGGAATGAGAACCTTGAGCACAATCTGCAGAGGGCTGGCGCCAAACGACGACGCGGTTTCGATCAAGCCGGCATCGACCTCACGGATCGCCGCCTCAACCAATCGCGCGATGAACGGCATCGCGGCGATGGTCAACGGTACGATCGCCGCGCCCGAACCAATGGAGGTGCCCGCGATAAGGCGCGTGAACGGGATGATCGCGACCACGAGGATGATGAACGGCGTCGAGCGTGTCGCATTGACGATGATGCCCAGCACGCTGTTGACCGCCGGCGCCGCGAACAATTCCCCCTTGCGGCTGGTGGCCAGGAAAACGCCGATCGGAAGCCCGAACGCGGTGGCGATCAAGGCGGCGATCGAAACCATGAACAGGCTCTCGCCGGTGGCCTGAACGATCAGGTTGAGGAGTTCACGCGACATAGCCGAGCCGTTCCGCCGGGAAGTTATTCTGGGAGAGGTACAATGCCGCCTTGTCGGCCGCAGCCTCGCCGCCGGGAATGCCCAGCGACAGCGACCCGACATGTTGCCCGCCGATCTCATCGATCCTGGCCGACAGCAGCGCGACGTCAATCGAGAGCTCGCGCGCAAGGCGGGCGACGATGGTGTCGCCGGCAGCGGCACCGCGAACCTGGACGCGAATGACGGCGCGACCACCAGCAACCGGTCGCGGTTGCAAGCGGCTTGCAAGCGACACCGGAACGCTGTCGCCGATCACCTCGGAGAGGAATGCCTGCGTGACCGGATGCGCGGGATGGGTGAAGATGTCGGCGACGTGACCACGCTCGACGATATGACCGCCGTCGATTACCGCGACTTCCTTGGCGAGCTGACGCACCACCGACATTTCGTGGGTGATCAGGACGATGGTGACGCCAAGCTCGCGATTGATGTTGGCCAGGAGATCGAGGATCGAACGGGTTGTTTGCGGATCGAGCGCCGACGTAGCCTCGTCGGACAGCAGGACGTTCGGCCGCGTCGCCAGCGCGCGGGCGATGCCGATGCGCTGCTTCTGGCCGCCCGACAGCTCGGACGGGTAGCGATCATATTTGTCCGCGATGCCGACGAGCTCGAGCAGCTCCGCGACACGGACCGCAATGTCCCGCCTCGACCAGCCCGCAATCTCGAGCGGCAGCGCGATATTGTCGGCCGCTGTGCGCGACGAGAGCAGATTGAAATGCTGGAAGATCATGCCGATCGAGCGTTGCGCCAGGCGCAGATCGCGGCCCGAAAGCCCGGAGATATCGCGGCCGTCGACGACGACACGGCCGCTCGAGGGCTTCTCCAACCCGTTGATCAACCGCACCAGGCTGGACTTGCCGGCACCGGAACGCCCGATCACACCGGTGATCGAGCCACGCGGAATTGCGAAGTCGATGTCTTTGAGCGCCTGCACGCTCGGCTTGTCGCGGTAACCCGGGTAGGCCTTCGCGACCCGCTCGAACCGGACCATGGCGTCGGCCGTGATCGGCGGATGCGCCAATGGCGACAGCGTCTCGACAGGTTCCGCTGCCGTCAGGGATTGATGCACGTTCATTCAGTCAGTCCATAAGGTCGTCTTGGTCGCCACGCGCACGGCCGCGTCTCAATGACCAAAGAGCAAATAGCTGCGGTCGACGCCGCGGCGATCGCAGGTCTCATCGGTCCAGCCCACAGCCCGGCGATAGCTGCCCATGCTGTCCGTTTGCTTGAGCGCAACGAGGTCGATCGGCTGCGCCTGATCCGCAAAGGGCGAAACATACAGCGCATCCTCGGGACAATAGAGCTCGCAGAGGAAGCAGGTCTGGCAATCGCCTTGCCGGGCGATTACCGGAATTCCGTCCGTCTTGTCAAACACGTTGGTTGGGCAAACGTTGACACAGATATCGCAGGACGTACAGCGCTCGCCGTCGATGACCTCGATCACTCCGCAGCCTCCGCATAGCTGGCCTCGGCATGGGGCCGGGCCGAGGTCCAGATCTCGTCGAGGCCGCCGGTCGTCACGTAATGCCGCTGCCGGCTGTCCTGGTCGGGGAAGTCGTCGCGGCGATGCATGCCGCGGCTTTCCTGACGGGCGAGCGCGCTGCGGTACATCCACCGCGCGGTCGCCAGCATCGCCGCGGCCTCGCGCGCCCGCACGATCTCGGATGCGTCGGCGGCGTCCGCCTCCGACACATCGCGCCACGCCGCGTCGAGACGCCCGAGCGCGCCCTGCAATCGCGATGCCTCGCGGAAGTAGTTCAGCTCGTACGGGAAGACCTCGGCCTGAACGGCCCTCGCCAGCGCGGCCGGCGCGAATGCACGCCGCTGCCGGCTTCGCAATGCCACGGCACCCGCGGACCTCAAGCTGCGCCCGACAGCGGGTCCTACCTGCGTGGCATAGTCAGCGGCGCCCTGCCCGGCCCAGGCTCCCGACGACATCGCCCAAGCAGCATTGTGGCTGCCACCACCGGTGAAGCCACCGCAGATCAATTCGCGCGTCGCCGCGTCGCCGGCGGCATAGAGCCCCGGCACGGTGGTGGCGCAACTGTCGTCAACGATACGAAGGCCGCCGGTGCCCCTGACGGTCCCCTCCAGCCGCAACGTGACCGGAAAGCGGTCCTTGAAGGGATCGATCCCGGTGCGATCGAACGGCAGGAAGAAATTCGGCTGCGATACGCGCATCTGATGCCGCACATCGTCATCCGCCTTGTCCAACCGGGCATAGACCGGGCCCTCGAGCAGGGCCCGCGCAATCGCCGATCGCCCGCCCTTCGACGCCGCGCCGGGCACCACGCTGCCGTCGTCATAGGTGAAGCTG
Organism: Bradyrhizobium sp. C9; assembly: GCF_002532045.1. Taxonomy (GTDB): domain Bacteria; phylum Pseudomonadota; class Alphaproteobacteria; order Rhizobiales; family Xanthobacteraceae; genus Bradyrhizobium. The sequence continues at coordinate 61,105 of NZ_NWTG01000021.1, forward strand.
GCCCAGCCGTAGAACAACGTCTTGGTCACCGAGCCGAACGCCGGCGAGATCGCGTAGGGGTTGGAGAACTCCATGCTGGTGAATTCGGCACCGACCTCCGCAGACATCAGATAGCCGTCGCCGGTCAAGACGTTCGATCCGAGCGTCTTGCTGAGGAATGCGCAGCCTCCGGTGGCGATCACGACGGCCTTGGCCCGCACCGTCCAGCGATCCTGCTTCTGCCGGCGCACACCACTGGCGCCGGCGACGGCCCCATCGTCGTCGACGAGCAGTTCGAGCGCCGGGCTGTGGTCGAGAATGGTGACGCCGGCCAGCTTGGTGCGCTTGCGCATCAGCCGCATGTATTCGGGGCCCTGCAGCGAGTTGCGCTGCGACTTGCCGCGGTCGTCCACCGGATAGGGATATCCCCAATCGGCCAGGCTATTGCTGTGCTGATAGGTGCTGTCGAGCACGCGCGCCATCCAGCGGCGATCCTGGAGATAGCCGCCCATCTTCTCGCGATCGGCCATCGCGGCCTCGCGCAGCGCCGGATTCGGATCGATGTACCAGACGCCCGTTCCCGCCGCGGCGGTGGCGCCCGAGGTGCCGCAAAATCCCTTGTCGGCGAGCACCACCCGTGCGCCGCGCTCGGCGGCGCTGACCGCAGCCCAGGTCCCCGCGGGGCCGCCGCCGATCACCAGGACGTCGGCCTCGAACACGACCGAGCCTTCAGGCGCGGACACGCGTTCGGCGCGATGAGTTGGGTTCGGCATGATTGGAAACTCCAGGCGGATCGGTCACGGCGCAGGGCACGCCAGGACATATCGTTGCGCGCGCCAGCCTGACTGGCAATTTCAGATATTTGCGGAGAGTTGGACGAAGCTTTCACCTGCCTTGCCGCGCAAAGAAGATTCGTGTCGCCGCATGCCGGATGTTGCGCCATCGGCGAACAACGCGACACGAGCTTGCACACAAGGCGCGCCCGCGGGGACGGATATTTCTTTTTGCCGGCTCCGCGCCGCGATGCATTTTCCCGCGCGCATCATGCCGATATCTAGCGACAAGCATCATCGCAGATACGGTCGCCATGTCTCATCGTCAGCTTCACCTCAACGTCAATCTTCTGCATTCCGGCGTCTACGCGTCCGCCTGGCGACTGCCCGACAGCGACCCGCGCGCCTGTTTCGACGTCGGCCACTACGTGCGCGTCGCCCAAATCGCGGAGCGCGGCAAGCTCGATGCGATCTTCCTGGCCGACACGCCCGCCATCACCGACCGTATCGACTACCGCTCCTTCATGTCGCTGGAGCCGACCATCGTGCTGGCAACTGTCGCCGCCACGACCAGCCATATCGGGCTGATCGCGACAGCGTCGACCACGTACAACGAGCCGTACAACATCGCGCGCCGCTTCGCGACGCTGGATCTGGCGAGCGGCGGTCGCGCCGGCTGGAACGCCGTGACCACGGCCGACGCCTCGGCCAGCCGCAACTTCGGCCTTCCCACCGTGCTCGAGCACAAGGCGCGCTACGACCGTGCCAAGGAGTTCGCCGAAGTCGTCCATGCGTTGTGGGACAGCTGGGAAGACGATGCCTTTGTCGGCGACAAGGAGGCGGCGCGTTTCGTCGACACCACGAAGGTCCACCCGATCGGACATCGCGGCACCCATTACAGCGTGGCCGGCCCGCTCAACGTCCCGCGTTCGCCGCAGGGACGTCCCGTCACCGTTCAGGCCGGCGGGTCGAGCGACGGCCGCGACCTCGCCGCAGCACAGGCCGAAGCGGTGTTCACGCTGGCGCAGACGATCGACGAAGGCGTCGCCTATGCACGCGATCTGCGGGCCCGGGCTACCGCGTACGGCCGCGCCGGAAACTCCATCGTGATTCTGCCGGGGCTCGCGACCGTCATCGGCAGCACCGAAGCGGAAGCCAGGCGGCGGCAAGACGAGCTCTGGGAGCTGGTTCCGATCGAATACAGCCTTGCGCGACTGGCCGGCACATTGCAGGTCGACCCAGCAATTCTCGAGCTCGACAAGCCCCTGCCCGATCCTCTGCCGCTGCCGGCCAACGCCAACCACACCATGTTTCAGGGAACGGTGAACATCGCGCGCCGCGGCAATCTCACCGTCCGTCAATTGCTGCGCGCCCTCGGTGGCGGCGTCGGCCACCGGATCATCGTCGGCACCCCCGAGCAGATCGCCGACGACATCGAGGCCTGGTTCAGGGCGGGCGCGGCCGACGGCTTCAACCTGATGCCGGACGTACTGCCGACCGGGTTGGACGTGTTCGTCGACACCGTGGTGCCGATCCTGCAACGACGGGGGCTGTTCCGGCGCGACTACGCCGGCACTACCCTGCGCGAGCATTTTGGATTGCCTCGGCCGGTCAGCCGTTTTGCGCGACAAGCGGCGACCGCCACGCGCGCCTGACGCATCAGCGCGCGCCCGCCGGATGTACCGGATCGTCACCGGCGGGTAACCGCGCACGAACGCGCGGGATGATCTCCTTCGCAAAGCGCTCCATCTCGGCCTCGAATGGCTGGAACTGCAACGTGAAGAGTTCGATGCCGGCAGCATGGAAGCCCTGGATGCGGGCCGCCACCTCGTCATAGCTCCCGACCAATCCCGCAGCCGTGCCGCCATTGCTGCCAACCCGCGCCGATTTTTGCATGGTCCGCATCATCACCACCTTGGGATCGGTGTTTTGCTTCTGGATCGCCTTGATCGGTGCATCCTTTCTGGAGAGATAGAGCAGCCGCTCGTAGGCCGCCTCGGCCTCAGCCCGGGTCTGGCGCGCAATCACAAAGGCGGACAGCCCGAAGCGAAGTGGAGCCGTGGCCCTGGGCCGCTCGGCCACGTCGGCGATCAGGCCGACGACGTCGTCGAGCGGCTGTCCGTTGATGAACCAGACGTCGCCGTGACCGGCGACCAGGGCGCGCGCCGGTTCGGATTCTCCGCCGACATAGATCAATGGCCGCGACCGGTAGAGGCTGCCGGGCCGCAGCACATAGTCCCTGACATCGAAATGCTCGCCCTTGTAAGTCAGCCGCTCGCCCTGCATCAGGCGCGACACCACGGTGATCCACTCGCGGCCGTACGCATAACGGGCGTCGTGCTCCGCAAAGCCGATGCCGGCCTTGTCGAGCTCGGGCCGGTTCCAGGCATTGACCAGATTGATCGCAAAGCGGCCGCGACTGATGTTCTCGATCCCGAGCGCAAACTTCGCCAGCACGACCGGATGATAGAGATAGGGCTTGATCGCGGCGATGATCTCGATCCGGCTGGTCAGCGCGGCAAGTGCGGCGGCAGCGCTCCAGGCCTCGAGCTGATCAAGATCCTCCTGATGCGGATTGATGGTGTGCTGCGCGATGAGCGTGGAGTCGTAGCCCAACGCCTCGGCCGCGACCACGAGGTCGCGATTGCGTTCCCACGATGCATCATAGGGTTCCTCGGGATCCTGATAGGCAGCGCGCGAGCCGTGCACCAGCGCCCAGATCCCGAAGCGAAGCGGTCGTATCGTCATTGGCGATCTCCGAATTGCGCGTTGTCGCCTCGCTTTTCACGAAGACGCGACTGGAGATCAAGCAACGTCACATCAAAAGATTTTCCTTGCCGCGCCGCGCGCCCAGACAAATCAGAAAACTCCAAATCTCACGACAATTGAAATACCGCTCTATTTCTGTTGGCGAAAAATCGTGGGACAGTTTGCGTCATCTGAACGATCCCAGTTCGAGCGCAGTCGAATGCGCAGCTGAGTAAAATCATCATTCCAGGCCGACATCCATGAACAAGCCCGTATCCGCCACCTCATTGCTGCCGTCCGATCGCCTGGATAGCCAATCTCCTGACATCGATGCGCTGCTGAGCCGCATCGATGAGGGCGCAAGTCGACGCGAGCGCGAACGAATCCTGCCATTCGCCGAGATCGATCTCATTCGCGAGGCGCGTCTCGGCGCATTGCGGCTTCCTGTGGATGTCGGCGGCGCGGGCGCGTCGATCCGCACGCTGTTCGAACTCGTGATCCGGCTCGGCGCCGCCGACGCCAACGTCGCGCATATCCTGCGCAACCATTTCAGCGTGGTCGAACGGCTGGTGCGTCGTCCCAAGGACGAGCAGCACCGGCTATGGCAGAAGGCCGTCGCCGACGGCGCGATCATCGGGCTCGCAGCCACCGAACTCGACACCCCGAAGGTCGGCAATGTCACGCCGAACACCACACTGACCGCCGACGGCGACGACTATCTGCTCAACGGCACCAAATACTACAGCACCGGCACGCTCTATTCCGACTACGTGCTGGTGCGCACGGCCGATACGACAGGCGCCAATGCGGCGGTGCTGATCCCGGTCAAACGCGAGGGCATCGAGCTGATCGACGACTGGGACGGGCTCGGCCAACGGCTGACCGCTACCGGCACCACGCACTTCCGCAACGTACGCGTCAAGCGCCAGGAGGTGGTGTTCGACGCCCCTGACGCCGGCTACGGCATTCCCTACTCCAACACATTCGCGCAACTGTTCCTGACCGCCATCAACGCCGGCATCGCGCGCGCGGTGCTGCAGGACGCAGCCGAACTGGTGCGGTCGCGCAAGCGGACGTTCTACTATGCGCCGAGCGAGATACCAGCGGATGACCCGTTGCTGCAGCAGACCGTCGGCCAGATCGCCAGCGGCGCGTTTGCGGCCGAGACCGTGGTGCTCGCGGCGGCAGAAGCCCTCGACGCCGCGACCGATGCATTCGACGCCGGTGATGCCGGTGCCGTCGACGCCGCGCACAAGGCCGCGCTGCTCTCGGCAAAGGCCAAGATTGTCGCCGATGAGCTCGCGATCCGCAGCGGCAGCCTGCTGTTCGACGTCGGCGGAGCGTCCGCCACCAAGAAGGCGACCAATTTCGACCGCCACTGGCGCAACGCGCGGACCCTGGCCTCACACAACCCGAACACCTTCAAGGCCCGCTCGATCGGGCAATATGAGATCAGCGGCACGCCGCTCCCCGCCAAGGGCTTCTTCTGATCGAAAGCAGGTCCGGCGGCGACAAGAGGGAGAGACCCGATGAGCAAGCCGGACATCCATTTGGTCGATGCGGATCACGAGATCGAGCTGCAGTTTCGCCTCGTGATGCGCCGCCTCGCCGGCGGCGTCTGCGTCATCACGGCAGGAAGCGGCGATGACATCACCGGGATGACCGTCACCTCGCTGACGTCGCTCAGCGCCTCGCCGCCCCGGCTCCTGGTCAGCATCAACCGGCAGGCCTCCTCTTTTGAGCCGATCGCCCGTCACCGGCTGTTCGGCGTCAACATCCTCGGCTCAGACCAGCAGGCGCTGGCAGAACGGTTCAGCAACAGCCGCCTGAAAGGCAGCCAACGCTTCGACGGAACGGCTTGGACCCCCGGTGCTTCCGGCGTTCCGCTGCTGGACCATTCGCTTGCCACGGTCGAATGCCAGGTCGAGGAGATCATCGAACGGCACTCTCACGGCATCATCGTGGGTCGGCTGTCCAGCATGGACGTGTCGCACCACCTGTCCGGCCTCACCTACTGGAACGGACGGTATGTGCAGATCGATCACGAGGCTGACCTCGACCTGCTCGCCGAAGTAAGCATCCCGCTGGCCCACGTCCGCTAGGACAAGGAGAGGCACGCCATGAAGCGCGAAATGCCGCCACAGTCGCCAGCATCATCGGCCGGCGTTGCCGGCAGCCCGCCGGGCCGCTGGCAGCTCGACCGGATCGTCGCCGAGCTGCGCGTCTCCAGGGAAGACACCCACAGCATTCGGCGGGACGGCGATTCCCGGCGCGCCCCATCGCGCGATGCGCTCGAAGCGATTCTCGACGGCCTCACCGAGGCGCTGTTCCCGCGGCACTACGGCCAATCTGATCTCGACAGCGAGAACATCGATTATTTTGTCGGCAATACCTTGAGCATCGCGCTGGATTCGCTCCACGCGCAAATCCACCGCGCGGCATTGTTCGTCGGTGACGAGCTTGAACCGGGTTTCCAGCGCCATGACGCCGTCGAACTGACGCGCGCGTTCGCCGTGCAATTGCCGCAAGTGCGCGGGCTACTCGTCAACGATCTGCGCGCGGCATTCGTCGGCGATCCGGCGGCGCGAAACTTTCCGGAGATCCTGATCGGCTATCCCGGCATGACCGCGATCATCCACCATCGCCTTGCCCATCTCCTGTACCGGCTCGGGGCGCGGCTGGTGGCACGCCTGATGGCGGAGATCGCGCATGCCAGGACCGGAATCGATATTCATCCCGGCGCCAGCATCGGCTCGGGCTTCTTCATCGATCACGGCACCGGCGTCGTGATCGGGGAAACCGCGATCATCGGCGACAATGTCCGCATCTACCAGGCCGTCACGCTCGGCGCGCGGCATTTCCCGACCGACGACGAGGGCAGCCTGATCAAAGGCGACGCCCGTCATCCGATCGTCGCGGACGACGTGGTCATCTATGCCGGCGCGACCATCCTGGGCCGCATCACGATCGGCCGCGGCTCGACCGTCGGCGGCAATGTCTGGCTGACCCGGGACGTCCCGCCGAACAGCGTGGTGACCCAGGCCACCGCGCGCAACACGCCGGGCGGCGGTAGCGCCTCCTCCTAACCAGCCACCGGCGCCTTCCAGCGCATGAAGTGCCGTTCGATCGCCTCGAGAACGGCATTGAAGGCCAGGCCGATCACCGTGATTCCGAGAATGCCGAAATACATCTGCGGGATCAGGAAGCTGTACTGGCTGTTGATGATCAGATAGCCAAGGCCGGCCTTGGCGCCGACCATTTCGGACGCCACCAGCACCAGCATGGCCGATGCGCTGGCGAGGCGAATGCCGACGAAGATGGTCGGCAGCGCGGCCGGCAGGATTACCTTGCGGAACAGCTGCTGCGGCGTCGCGCCCATGGTCCGCGCCGACTTGATCAACAGCGGATCGACCTGCTTCACGGCGGCAATGGTGTTCAGCAGCAGTGGCCAGGCGCAGCTATAGATCACCATCGTGACCTTGGACAATTCGCCGATCCCGAGCAGCAGAATGAACACGGGCAGCAGCGCCAGCGGCGCCGTGTTACGGCAGATCTCGATGAACTGGTTCAGGAGATCGCCGAGCCGGGTGTACCAGCCGACGACGAGCCCGAGCGGGACAATCAGGATGACCGAGATCAGAAATCCGCTCAGGGCGCGGAGCAGGCTGGCCGAGACGTCGTCGTAGAGTTCGCCGGTTTGCGCAAGCTGCCAGCCGGCCGCGATCACCTCCGAGAATGGCGGCAGGAACACCGCATCGATCAGCCCGAGCCGCGGCACCGCCTCCCAGGCGGTCAACAGGGCGATCAGGAGCAGGGAACGGCGACCCGCGGTGGCCAGTCGGCGAAGCGCAGCGCGAATCCGGGCCGCCGCCGATGCCCGGCCGTCTGCGGTTTCGCGCCGGCCATAGCCCAGCTCCAGCAGGGTCAACATCTCCAGACTAGACATGCGCAGTCTCCTCCACCTCGCGGCCCGCGCCGCCCGCCAACTGTCCCTGCTGGGCCTTCTGCACTTCCTCGCGCAGCAGGCTCCAGATCTCATGCCTGACGTGGCCGAACGCCGGCAGCGAGCGCACGTCCTCGGCCTCGCTGCGCAGCACGGCGGGGATCTCGATGACCTGCTTGATCCGGCCCGGGCGCGATGTCATCACGGCGACGCGCTGACCGAGCACGACGGCCTCGTCGATACCGTGGGTGATGAAGACGATGGTCTTGCCGGTGGCGCGCCAGATCCGCAGCAGCTCGCCCTGCAGCGTCTCACGCGTCTGTGCATCGAGCGCGGCGAACGGCTCATCCATCAGCAGAACCTCCGGGTCATAGGCGAGGCTTCGCGCGATCGCGACGCGTTGCTTCATGCCTCCGGAAAGCTCATGCGGATAACGGTCGGCAAAGCCGGACAGGCCGACCAGATCGAGGAAATGCCGGGCAATCTCCTGACGCTCCCTGGGTTTCAATCCGGCGATGTCGAGCCCGAACTCGACATTCTGGGCGGCGGTACGCCAGGGAAACAACGCATATTGCTGGAATACGATGCCGCGGTCGCGTCCCGGCCCGATGATCGGCCGGCCATCGAGCAGGATGCGGCCGCTGCTCGGCGTGGTCAGTCCGCCCAGGAGGTCAAGCAAGGTGGATTTGCCGCAGCCGCTCGGCCCGACCAGAGCGAGGAATTCGCCCGAGCGAACATCAAGCGTGATGTCTTCCAGTGCAGTGAAGCGGCCCGCCGGACGACCGCCCTCGCCGCGCGTGACGAATTCCTTGCGGACCTGCTCGAAACGGATCTTGACCGGGCTCGTCATCGCGCCTCCGCCGTCTTGCCCGGACGGAAATAGTTGAACTCATTGGTGTATGTGTCGGAGGCCTTGATCTGGCCGGGCTTGAACAGCCCATCCTTCACGAGCCAATCGATCCACACCTGGATCTCGGCGTCTGAAATCACGCCGCCTTTGCTCGCGACACCAGTGCTCTTCCAGTACTTGATCGAGGAGCCATCCTCGTTGCGCTTGCGTTCGGCGATGATCCGTTCGAAGCGGGCCCGCACTTCCTCCGGCGGCGTGGTCTGCGCCCATTGGATCGCGCGCGAGATGCCCTCGACCAGCTTGCGCGACGCATTGGGATTGTCCCTGATGAACTTGTCCCGCAGCACATAGGCGCCGCCGGTGAACTGGCCGAACAGATCGGTATCGTTGAACAGCGAATGGATACCGCCCCGCTCCAGCGCCTTGTCGCGCAATACGCCGCTGAGCGTACTTACCTCGACCTGGCCCTGGCGCAACGCCTGCTCACCGGTCACCGGCGGTATCGCCACCAGCGTCACCTGCCTCGCCTCGCTCGCATTGAGGCCATTGCGTGCCAGATATTCGCGGAGCACGAATTCGAGATGGGCGCCCAGCGTATTGACCGCGACCTTCTTGCCGATCAGGTCGCGCGCCGTCTTGATCGGGCTGTCATCCTTGACGAAGTAGCCCTGATAAGTGTTGGCGTCGGAGCCGTAATAGCCGACCACGGCCTTGATCGGTGCTTTCGCCGCGATCAGCTTGAGAATTGCGCCATAGAATGCACCGCCGATATCGGTGTCGCCGGTCACCACGGTCTGGATGTCCTGCGGACCGCTGATGGTGTTGCCGACCCATTTCAGCTTCAGCGGCGCGAGATAGCCGAGGTCTTCGGCGAGCTCGGTGAACGTCACCTGGCCGGCCCAACCCTGGTAGCGAATCTCGGTCTTTTCGAGCGGCGGCTCGGCAAAGGCCGGGGCCGCCAGCCCGAGTGCCACGGCACTGGCCAGCGTGAGGCGCGCGGCTGCGCGCGCGGCGAAACGCCGGGCGCGCAGGATTCGGATCAATGCATTCATATTCGCAACTCCCCTCGATCCGACCCGATCATGCCGCCTTCGCGGTCTGCTGCTTCGGCGCCTTGATGCGCGTCACGCTGTGGCGACCGTCGATCGATACCGGAACTTCGCCGTCGATCGTGGCACGGCGCACCACGCGGTGCTGATCGCCATAGTCGTTGACCGCATAGTGCTGGGTTGCCCGGTTATCCCAGATCGCGACGTCGCCGGCCTTCCAGCTCCAGCGCACGGTGTTCTCCGGCGCCGTGATGTGCGACTGGAACAATTCGAACAGCTTCTGGCCGTCATATTTCGGCAGACCGACGAAGCGCTGCACGAAATTGCCGAGCACCAGCGTGCGCTCGCCGGTCTCGGGGTGAACGCGCACCACCGGATGCTCGGTCTCGTAGATCGTGCCGGTGAACACTTCATCGAAATGCTTGCGGTCGGCCTCGCTTGCGCGCGCCTTGACGGCATAGTCATAGGCGTTGCTGTGAACCGCCCAAAGCTCGTCGGCGAGCCGCTGCAGCGGCGCCGGCAGATCGAGATAGGCCGCGGCCGTATTCGACCAGATGGTGTCGCCGCCATAAGGCGGAATCACCACGCCGCGCAGCACGGAGATCTTCGGATAGGCATCGACGAACGTCACGTCGGTATGCCATTGGTCGGCGCGGCCGCCGCCGCGGCCCGAATCCAGCTCCAGGATCGAGGATGTCCCCTTGATCGCGCCGACCGTCGGATGCGGCACCAGTCTGCCGAGCCGCACCGCAAAGCGTTCCTGCTCGAAATCGTCGAGATGCTGCTGGTCGCGGAAGAAGATCACCTTGTGCTCAAGCAGCACCTGGTTGATGGCGCGGATCACCTCGTCGGACAGATCACCCGACAGCCGGACGTTCCTGATCTCCGCGCCAAGCCTCGCCGCACGCTTGACGATATCAGGGCGCGCAATGACGTTATCGATGACACTCGTATTGCTCATGATCGTGCTCTCACCGCGATCTCCCAGACAAGGCTCCGCCATGCGCCGGTCGCGGGAACGACGGCGGAGACAAACAATCCGGCTTGCAAACCGGCTTGATAATGTGGGCTCTACTCGGCCGCGACGTGCTCCGGTGGGCGCCAGACCGCCGGCGCATAGAGCTCGGCAGCAAAATCGTCGGCGATCGGTCCATTGATGCGCGCCTCATGCGCTGCCAGATCGCTCAGGAACAGATCGCGGCTGATCCGCGCCACGACAGCGGGAATGTCGCGCTTGAAGCTCGGGACATCGCCGACCGGCAGGCCGAAGCTGACAAAGGCGGCCGGGTTGAAGACATGGATATTCTTCAGGAACGGCGCGCGACCGGGCTCCCGCTCCAGATACTCATGCCCCGACCCCAGATAGGGATACGCCGCGAGCGTCTCATCCCGGTCCTGGTCACGCGGCGTGAAGCGGTCGCGCCACAGCAGGATCTCATCGGCAAAGTCGCGAAGCTCGGTCTGCGCGCCGAGGTCCACGGCATATCCGGTACCGGCGATGGCAAAGTCGAACCCGAATTCGCCCTGCGGCGTCACCGCGACGGGGCGCCCGCCCTCGAGCCTCACCGCCTGCCACGGCGCGCCGAGATGGAGATGGAAATTGGGAAACGCGACGGCGCGCGAGATCGCATCCGGCGGCGGGGTCGAGCCTGCGCCGCGGAAGCGGATCGCCTGCTGCCAGCGCACGGCATCCGGCAAAGCCCCGTAATTGTCGTAGGCGCCCGGATAGCCGCGGATCCGGATCACAGGAAGCGAGGCCAGCGTCTCGCGCCGCGCATAAAGGTGGACGTCGCGCGCTCCTCCTTCCAGCGCGACCGCTGCGGCATCGAACGCCGACGCGGCGCTTCCAATCACCGCCACTGACCGGCCCCGCAGCGACCTGAAGTCGATCCTCTCGGAGGTATGCGCATGAAGTTGCTTCGGCAGATCGCGCAGTGCGTCCGGATGGCACCACCACTTCCGGCAAAGCCGGTTGCAAGCACCAATTTTCGTGCGGCCTCGACCGTGACACGGCCGTCCTGCTCGAGATGCAGCCGCAGATGCTCGCCCGCCGGCTCGATCCGAACCAGCCGCGTCGCATAACGAACTGCGACACCGGTGACCTTCCGGTACCAATCGAGATAGGCCGCCCAATCGAGCCGCAGAATGCGGTCGAGCGCATCATAGGCGGCTGCACCGTAGCGCGCCTCGTACCAAGCCTGGAACCCGAGACCGGCCAGACCAAGCTCCGGGCCCGGCAGGGTCTTCGGCGTCCGAAGCTTGTGCATGCGCGCACTCGTCAGCCACACGCCGGACTCAGACCCGCCGGCCGCAGCGTCGATCACCGAGACCTTCCCGATCCCTGCCCGCCGAAGCGCGAACGCAAACGCCGAGCCGGATTGTCCACCGCCGACGACGACAACATTGTGATCGATCCCGTCCAGATCGGGCACCCAGTTTTGCGGATCGGGTCCGATCAGGAGCAACGCCTCACGGGCAACACTGTCGGGGTCGGATTGCGGCATGGTGATCGGCCTCGCTTTGACGTTGCAAATCGTAAAAGCGATCGATCGCCAGTCAATGAAACGAAACCAGCTTTGTTTTCCGCGGCGAGCAATGATCGCTTCGCGGCCGACGCAGCCGTTGAAATATTTGCGACGATCGTCGCTTTCCTCACCGTTTCAGCGTGCTGAGACCAGAATGACTGAAGCGTCTACCGCGCAAGAACGGCACGAGCGACCCGCTGATTTCTTCGCAACGGATGCACTCGTCTATCATCGCCGATCAACTCACAAGCTTCATGCTGGCTTCCGACGCAACAATGCAAGTTCATTTCATCGACAGGCTCGCGATCACCGACGTAGAGTCAATGCACGGCTCGCACGCCGACGTGCACATTGCGCTGCAATCATCGACGATAGGACACGCCGCAGATGAGTGGTGTCATTAGCCTCGAACACGATACGCCCGAGCTGGCTCGCTCCTATGATGAAGCGGGGCTGGTTCAGTTCCGCCATGGCAAGTTCCTGATCGGGCCATTGGCGATCAGGACCGGCGAGCATGTGCTCGATATCGGAACGGGCACCGGCCGCCTCGCCGAATTCGTCGCCGGCCTGGTCGGACCGAATGGCCGGGTGATCGGCATCGACCCGCTCCCCGGCCGCATTGAGATCGCGCGACTTCGGCAGTCGGATCATCTTCGATTCCACACCGGCCGGGCCGAGGACCTCTCAGGCTTCGACGACGGCCAATTCGATGCGGTCTATCTCAACAGCGTCTTCCATTGGATTGCCGACAAGCGTGGCGCCTTGCGGGAAATCCATCGTGTGCTCAAGCCGGGCGGCCGCCTCGGGCTCAACGTGCAGGATCCATCCCGTCCGCATCAGTCCCGCGTGCTGCTGCGCCGGGCCATCACTGAGACCGGACTCGCCGATCATCGCCAGGATTCCAACCCGGTGCTCGGCCTGACCGATGAAGAACTCCGGTCACTGTTCGCGGCCGTCGGCTTCGCCGGCTACCGCAGCGAACTGCGCACGCTGACCGACGTGCACGAGGACGTCAATTCGCTGCTCCGATGGTCCGAAGCCAGCGCCTTCGGCAACTTCCTCGAGGCGTTCTCACCGTCCGAACGCGAACAGATCCGCCGCGCGTTTGCCCGCCTCGTCGAAACGAAACGAACCCCGGAAGGCTTGCCTGTGGAGCGCTACCTGCGTTTCGCGTTCGCACACAAGCCGTCTACCCGCAACTGACCACCCCACCATTCCGCGAGCCGCGCGCATGAGCGATCGACAGCTGTCTCTCAATCTCTTTATCTATCCGGGCGGCCATCACGAGGCGGCCTGGCGCTACAAGGGCTCCGCGGCGGAGCGGATCCTCGACGTCACCTACTACCAGGAGCTGGCGCAGAAGGCCGAGGCGCACAAGTTCGACGCGATCTTCTTTGCCGATGGGCCGGCTCTCGCCGACAATGTCCGCTATGCGCAGCGCTTCCGTTTCGAGCCGATCACCTGGCTTGCCGCCATCGCGGTCGCCACCCGTCGCATCGGCCTGATCGCGACCGCGTCGACGACCTACACCGAGCCTTACAATCTCGCACGTCTGTTCGCCTCGCTCGATCATCTCAGCGGCGGCCGGGCCGGCTGGAACATCGTGACGACGAGCACCGCGCAGGCGGCGCAGAACTTCGGCCTGCCCGAGCATCCTCCGCATCATGAACGCTACGAGCGGGCGCGCGAATATCTCGATGTCATCACCCGGCTGTGGGACAGCTGGGAAGACGACGCATTGATCAACGATCCCGTCTCGGGCGTCTTCGCCGACACCGACAAGATCCACGCCATCAATCACGCCGGAAAGCACTTTCGCGTCCGCGGCCCTCTCAATATCTCGCGGACGCCGCAAGGACGGCCGGTCTATGTGCAGGCCGGCTCGTCCGACGACGGCCGCGCCTTTGCCGCACGCTTTGCCGAAGCCATCTTCACCGCGCATCAGACCCTGGCGAGCGCCCGGGAGTTCTATGCCGATATCAAGCGGCAAGCCCGTGCCTTCGATCGCAGTCCCGATCAGATCAAGGTCCTGCCGGGCATCAGTCCCTTCATCGCCAGCACACAAACTGAGGCGGATCGACTGCAGGACGAGTTCAACGAACTGATCCAGCCGGAATATTCGCTGACCCAGCTACGCCAGATGATCGGGCTCGATCTGTCCGGCTTCGACCTTGACGGCCCGTTCCCGCGCCACCTGATCGACACGACAGGTGCGCGCGGCGTGGCCAGCCGCTTCAAGCTGGTGGTCGACATCGTCGATCGCGAGCAGCCGACGATCCGCCAGCTCGTCCAGCGCCTGGCCGGCGCACGCGGTCACTGGGTGATTGCAGGGCCGCCGGAGAAGATCGCCGACAACATCCAGACCTGGTTCGAGAACGGCGCCGCCGACGGCTTCAACGTCATGCCGCCGTGGCTGCCCGGTGGATTCGACGTGTTTGCCGAGCAGGTCGTCCCGATTCTGCGCAAGCGCGGCCTGTTCCGCGATGACTACGCCGGCACCACACTGCGCGACCATTATGGTCTGCACCGGCCGCCAAGCGTGTTCTCCGGCTCGATTCAAGCGATCGCGTGATCGCATGATGTTCGCCGTGTGAAAGCAAATCGGAGTGAATCGGCGCACGCGACGCGTTTGGCCGTCGACCGCAGCCGCAATCCTGCGTCCGCCCAATGCTTGAAGCCGCAATTCCTATCGGAATGGCGGCTTCAGCTACCAGGGCACCCGTGGGTTCAATCCAACGGACGACCACGCGTCTCCGGCACGAAGCAGATCGCGACAACAAAGGCGAAGCCGGACACGATCACCGGATACCACAATCCGAAGTACGGATTGCCCGAATAGACATTCATTGCCGTAACGACGAAGGATAGCATGCCTCCGACCCAGCCGGCGCCCACATGGAACGGAAATGAAAGGGAGGTATATCGAATGCGCGCCGGAAACAATTCGACCATGAAGGCTGCCATCGGACCGTACACCATCGCCAGATAGAGCACGAGCACGAACAGAAGCCCGAACACCGCGGGGCGGTTGATCTTCGAGAGATCGGCGGACGACGGCCATCCCGCCGAGACCAACGCCTGCCTGAGGCTTTCGGGCTTGAAGCCTTCGACCAACTGTCCCGCGATCTTGACCGTGGTCGGTGCGCCCGGGGCTGCCTGCTCCGATCGATATTGGACACCAAGATCGGTCAGAAAGCCGGTGACCTTGTCGCATTCCGTGGTGGCCTCGGCAAACAGGCGGAAATTGCAGTCGCGCGCCGTGACGACGATGTCGGTACGCTCGAGGAACTGCTCCAGGGCCGGATTTGCATAATGGGTCAGGCCTTTGAAGATCGGCTGGATGGTGACAGCCGCAAGCAGGCAGGCCATCGCCATGATAGGCTTGCGGCCGATGCGATCGGACAACCAGCCGAAGAAGACGTAGAGCGGCGTGACCACCACCAGGGCCGGCCCAATCAGCAATTGCACGTCATCCATCGGCACTTTCAGGGTCTTGTTGAGAAAGAACATCGAATAGAAGTGTCCCGTGCCGAAGATCGCGCCGAGACCCGCCGCAACGACGAACAACAGGACGACGTATTTGAGGTTCGCGGCGCGCGTAAAGCTCTCGGTGACCGGCGCCTTGGACGTTGCGCCGGCAGCCTTCATGCGCTGGAACGTGGGCGATTCATGCAACTTCGCCCGGAAGTAGACCGATACGATCAGCAGCAGCAGCGACAGCACGAATGGCAGACGCCAGCCCCAATCGTGGAACTGCGCATCGGATAGGATGAGCCTCAGCCCGAAGACGACGATGATGGAACTCAGAAGCCCAAGTGTCGCCGTGGTCTGAAGTGAACTGGTGTACGCGCCGCGCCGGTGCACCGGCGAGTGCTCCGCGACATAGGTCACGGCTCCGCCAACCTCGCCGCCAAGCGCCAGCCCCTGCAGCAAGCGGCAAAGCACGAGCCCGTACGTCGCGGCTATCCCGATCTGATCGTAGGTCGGGAGCAATCCCACGCCGACCGTGGCGACGCCCATAAGGATGATGGTCACCAGAAACGTCTTCTTGCGCCCAACCATGTCTCCCAGGCGGCCGAAGAACAGTGCGCCGATCGGGCGAATGAGGAAACCGGCACCAAACGTTGCGAGGCTTGCGAGGAATGCCGCCGTCTCGTTGCCCTTTGGAAAGAACAGGTGTCCGAGCTGAACCGCAAGCGCCGCGTAGATGTAGAAATCGTACCACTCGAGCAGTGCACCGAAGGACGATGCCAGTACGACCTTCTTCTCCTCAGCGGTCATTGCGGAAGTCGCGCGAATGGCGCTCGCAGATTGCAGCGTGTCCGTCATCGTCCCCTCACCTCTCTTGTTATGTCTTGCCGCTAGCGGATATCAGCACCGCCAGTCACAACAGCAGAACCGGCAGTCCGAGCCTCCACGAGCTTCAGCGTATCGGAGAGGTCCATGACGACCGCGTACTTCTCCGACATGTCGAACAAGTTCGCCTCGTGCGGACCGATCGCACGGTCCCCGACGCAATCCCTGACCACGAGCGGAAGGAAGCCGAGCGACATCGCGTCAACGACGCTCGACCGAACACAGCCGCTGGTCACGCAACCGGCGATCACAAGCGTGCGAACGCCGCGCTGCGTCAGCCATGGTCCAAGCCCTGTCGCGAAGAATGCCGACGGCACGGTCTTTCGGACGACCAGTTCGCCCGGTTTCGGCGCAAGCTGCGGAACGATCGCGCTGTCGGAAGAAGACTCCTTCAGCGTGAGCAGCCCCGGCACCTTCATCGCGAACACATTGCGGTCGGCATCGTCGTCGGCGAATACGATCCTCGAATGCGCAACCGGCCACCTTCGCCGGCGCGCTTCATCCAGCAGTCCGACCGTCTTCTCCATGGCGGCAGCGATGTTGCCGCCGCCGAAAACGACCGGATCGAGGAATCCGTTGACGAAATCGACGATCAGCAACCCGAATGGAGCATCGAGGTCCAGGTCCTGACCGAAGCCCTGCCGGCGATATGTCGACGTGTCGTCGGTCATTCGGCGGCCTCACGGACCGGTCCGCCATCGAGCACCTTTCCGTTTCGGACGACCTCCTCTCCATCGAGCGCTATCGTGCAATTTCGCATCGGAATATCGATGTGGCAGGCCGTCGTCCGGCTCCCGCCGGCCTCGTTGTTCGGGCCGAACGAGAACAGGAAATTGCCCTCGAACGCCCGCGCGTCCATGCCGATCGTGGCCTCCCGGTCATAGAGACCGAGCGTCGACCACTTGGCTCTCGGCTGCAGTCCCCAGCCGATATGCGACATCGCATAGGCGTCCCGATCGTTGTACGAGGCCATGTACTCGCTCAGGATCTCGGCATCGACGCCGCCCTCGATCGAGGTCACAAAGCCGTTCTCGATCCTGAAGTGGATGCGGTCCTGGATGTAGGACTTCATCGGGAGCAGGATATCGCCTCGCTCCATCACGATCGTTCCATCGGCCTCGCCCTCATTGGCCCAGGTCAGCGCGAAGCCGCTCGGCCAATGATCCCACCGTCCAGGCTCGTCGACGAAGCCATACTCGCTGATGGCGGGAAACTGCCCCAGCTTGAAGCGGACGTCCGTGCCCGCCGGCGACGTCACATGCATCTCCTTCGCCTTGCCGAGCTTGGCACTCGCGGCGGCGACGCGCGCACGGTCGGCCATTGTCGGCACCATGCGAACCAGGACTTCCGGTGGTTCGACAGCCAGCAGGATTTTCGTGCCCGCCTTCAGGATGTCGTGCTGTTCGGGAGAGAACAGCAGGGTCATCAGGTCCAGGACGAGGTCGCTCTCCTTCAGTGCAGCGATCGCTGCGCGATTGCCGGTCAGGGACGTCGTCCCGAGATAGGCCAGCGAGTCGCGGCTCAGGGCCTTCTCGCCGTTGACCGGCAGCAGATCGAGCCGATTGACGATGGCGCCCATCGACGCAGCCGCGAGAATCGCGGTCGACAGGGTCTGCGGATGCGTCGACGAACTGGTGAGCACGGTCACGAGTTGGCCTCGCTCCAGCCTGGAAAGCGAGAGAACCTGCTTCCAGGCCTGTATCAGATCGTGATCACTGACCGACATGTTGCTTCTCCTTGCTGGTTGCGGCGTCGAGTCGAGCGCCAAGAAAATCCTCAAAGGCAGCGTAGAAGCCCGCCTCGTCATCCCATGGAATCATGTGCCCGGCGTCCGCGACTCGCGTGGTCGAAACGCTCGGCAACAGCCGTCGGATCTCGGCGATGTCCTCGTCGCGAATGACGTCGCCGCGTCCCGCAGCGATCAGTCGGGCGGGGACGGAGATCCGTCCGAGATCGTCGTGGATGTCGTCAGTGTGGAATCCGTCAAAGCTCTCGCGCACGGCGCGCTCGTCGCAGGTGTGCAGCCACTGCGCGCGCAGCTTCAGTTGATCTTCGGACCAGGTCGGGCAGAACGCCCGCATGGCTTCAGCGCTGCAACCGGCAACCGCGAGCCGAATGGAATCGACGTACCAATCGAGTTTCGCCGGATAGGCGCGCCGACTTGGTCCCGAGACCGGCGGATCGACCAGGACAAGTCTGGTGAGCCCGGGCAGTCCGCCGCGCGCCGCACGAACGGCAATGCGGGCCCCCATCGAGTGGCCGACCACGGCATATCGTGCCAGCTTCAACGCCGCGGCCAGCTCGGCCAGATCGGCGGCCTGCGCATCCAGGCTGTAGTCGAGCGTGGGGCCTGACTGCGACAGTCCGCGGCCCCGGATATCGAGAACATAGGTCTCGAACTCGCGTCCAAACCGTTCGCCGACGAACCCCCAGGTGACGGCAGGACTGGTAATGCCCGGCAGGATGATGATCGGATCACGCCCCGCTCGCGCCTGGCCGTAGAGCAGATAGTGCAGCCGCACGCCGTTGGCCTGGACGTTTGCGCCGTATCGGAATGTACTCATCCGGCGACCTGCAGCTTTGCGTTAGGAGTGGCCGCTGCATTGTTGCCAAAGGCGCCCGAGAGCAATGCGCCGGCACCCGGCACTCGCGTGTTCAGATCGAGCGCCGTCAGCATGGCGTAAGTGGTCGCGACCGCCGCGGTGATCACAGGCTTGCCGGTTCTTGCCTCGACCTCGGCGATCGAAGGCAACGACGGCATCTGCACGCACGCGGACAGGACGACCGCGTCGGCATCCTTCAGGTCCATTCCCGCCACGATCTTGGGCAGATTCGCCGGATCGTGCCGACCGACCATGATGTTGTCCGGAATCTCTAGCGCACGGGAATCGGAGACCTTGATCCCCTCATGCTCGATGTAGTCGATGACGAGCTGCGTCAGCGGCTTCATGTAGGGCGCGACGACGGCAATGCGCGTGGCGCCGATGACATGCAGCGCGTCGACAAGAGCCCCGGCGCTGGTCACGACCGGCGCCGGCGCGCCGTTCTCGACCGTGCGACCATGGAGCCGGTGCTGCGAGACGCGGTGATACGACTTGCCCATGCTCATGATCGCGACCAGGCAGGCGTAACCGAGGACGTCGACACCCGCATCCGACAGCTCGAGTGCGCAGCGATCGGACTCGCTGTCCATCGCCGCGAGCTCTTCCTTCTTGACCGTCTTCATCCGCATCCGGCTCGAATGGAAGGTAAAACGCGTGCCGTGCGCGAGCGAATGCGCATGGAGCATCGCAGGAATTTCCGTTTCCATGGTCGTGTTCGAGCTCGGAACGATCTGGCCGATGCGATAGACCTTCTGCATGTGGTGTCTCCTCGGCCGATCAGGCCAGCTTCAGAATGCGTTCGGCGTTGCGCGAGCAGACTTGCGCGCGGACGTCCTCGGATAGCGGAGCGCGCTCGATGAAATCCGCGGCGATCGCCGTCGACTCGTAGGGGTAGTCGACCGAAAACATCACGGCGTCGTTGCCCATCTCGGCAAGCGCGCAGCTGAGTGCCGCGGACGAGCAGACGCCCGACGTCGTGATGAAGATGTTGCGTCCGAAGTATTCGGAAGGCTTGAGCGCGAGCCGAACGCCGTGCGGGTACACCGCGAACCGGCTGTCGAACCGCCAGAGCAGCATCGGCAGCCCCTCGCCCATATGGCCGAGGATGATCTTCAACCGAGGAAAGCGATCGAAGACTCCTCCGAACAGCAGCCTGAGCGCATGGGTCGCGGTCTCGACGCCCCACCCCCACACCGCGCCGGTGAGTTCAGGATGGCCGTCATAGGCTTTCGGAATCGGGCTTGGGTCCGTCGGATGCAGGTAGAGCGGCACGTCCAGATGTTGCATCCGCTCCCAGAACGCATCATAGGCCGGATCGTCATAGTAGATCCCGCCGGTATGGCCGTTGACCAGGGATCCCTTAAAGCCGAGCACTTCGACCGCACGGCTCAACTCGCTCGCAGCCGCTTTCGGAGAATGCATCGGCAGCGATGCGAAGCCGGCATAGCGGTCCGGACGTCGTTGGATCTGCTGTGCGAGATAATCATTGCCTTCGGCGGCGCGCCGGACGGCAACGTCGATGTTCACTTCGCCCTGGACGCTTGGTCCGGTCTGCGACAGCACGACCTTGTCGATTCCGGCCCGGTCCATCTCCCCCAGCCGCAGATCGTCGAAATCCCTGAGTTGGGACGACAGCCTGGATTGCGCAGCGGAGTCCATGTGCTTCGTGAAGACCTTCGAATACTCCTCGAAGCCCGGCGCCGTGAAATGCTCTTCAAGCGCGATTTTACGAATTCTGGACGACATGAACTGCTCCTTGCGGATCTCGACGTGCGCGGAATCCGGTCACGATCGCGACGGACGCGACCAGGGTCGCCCTGACGATCACTTCACCAGGGGACATTCGCTTTCGGCCAAGGGCTTGAACGCCTCGGCCGCGGGGATGTTCGCCAGAACCTTGTAGTAGTCCCAAGGCGCCTTCGACTCCGACGGCTTCTTCACCTCGACGAGGTACATGTCGTGGATCATCCGTCCGTCCGCGCGCACCGAACCGGTCTGCGTAAAGGCATCCCGCACGGGCAGCTCGCGCGTCTTTTCGGCGACGACGATTCCGTCATCGGTGCCAGCCTCCTTCACCGCCTTCAGGTAGTGAAGCACGCCGGAATAGACGCCGGCCTGCGCCATCGTCGGCATCGCCTTGCGCTTCTTGTAGAACTTCTCCGCGAACGCGCGGGTCTGGTCGTTCAGATCCCAGTAGTAGCCCGTCACGAAAGTGAGGCCCTGAGCGACCTGAAGACCGAGACTATGCACGTCGGTGATGAACGTGACTGGCGTGACGATCGTCTGCCCGCCCTGCACGATCTGGAATTCATTGGCCTGCTTCACGGCATTGACCGTGTCGCCACCGGCGTTGGCGAACGCGATGACCTTTGCCTTGGAGGACTGAGCCTGCAGCAGGAAGGAGGAGAAATCCGGTGTGTTCAGCGGATGGCGTGCGGCGCCCACCACCTTGCCGCCGGCGGCCTTGACGGCCTTCGAGGCCTCCGTCTCGAGCGAAAGGCCGAACGCATAGTCGACCGTCAGGAAGTACCAGGTGTCGAACCCCTTCTTCACGAGGGCCGAGGCGACGCCCGCAGCATTCGAATAATTGTCGTAGGTCCATTGAAAGCCGGTCGGCGAACAAGCCTTACCGGTGAGGTCCATGGTTGCCGCCGTGGAATAGATCGCGATCTTCTTCTTCGCTCTTGCGACCTCCTGGACCGCGAGCGCCACACCCGAGTTGGGGAAGTCGATCACCATGTCGACCTTGTCAACGTCGAACCATCGACGCGCCAGCTGCGAACCGACATCGGCCTTGTTCTGGTGATCTCCCGACATCACCTTGATCGGCTTGCCGATCACGGTCGGCCCGAACTCCTCCACTGCGATTTCCGCGGCCGCAACGGAGCCGGGTCCACCGAGATCCGAGTACACGCCACTGAGGTCGTTGAGGACACCGATCGTCACGGCGTCCGGGCCAGCCTTGGCTGGGCCCAGACCCGACATGAGGGTCAGCGCGAGAATTGATGATGTGAGCCTGTTCATGAGCCATCCTCCGTTTGCCTCGCGCGCCGCCATCTTATTGTTGTTATTCTCAGGTCAATCCTGGAATCGGCAGTACCGTTCGCGATAAAGAGATGTATACTGAGTAATTAGGAAGCCAGTCAAGAGGGCTTCGGCTCATTTGCTGACCGCGGACCGCTTAAAGAATGGAAGGAATGCACGTTGAAGAAGCAATCATCCACCAATTCCACGAGGTCGGAGGTCAAGGTGGAGATGGCGCGGATGCCACTGGCATCGCGCCCCGGCTATCTGGTCCGCCGCCTGCACCAGATCCACTCGGCGATCTTTCTCGAGGAGTGCCAGGAATTCGGCATCACTCCAGTGCAGTACGGCCTGATCACGACCCTACTCAACAACCCCGGGATTGATCAGGTCACGCTGGGTGGTGAAGTGGGCATCGATCGCACGAATGTAGCAGATGTTCTGAACCGCCTGTCGGAACGCGGCCTGGTGCGGCGCGAACGCAGCCAAACCGACCGACGTTCGATGGTGGCCTTCCTGACCAAGGAGGGCGAGGCGGTCGCCGACAAGATGTACGACAGCATGCGCCGTGCGCAGGATCGCTTCCTCGCGCCGCTGCGGCCCGAGTTCAGGGCCGCGTTTCTCGCGATGGTGACCGAATTGATCGAGGGCAACAGCAAATACAGCCTGCCCGACAGCAACTCGGCATCCGGACGGCGGAAGTCGACAGCCGACCGGGATGAATAGCCGGAAGCGACTGAATTTTAATCAGTATACATCCTTATTACAGGAGTAAGGCTGGCAGTTGTACGATCGGTGGGGCCGCCTCGGCGGCCCTAGAGCCCTGAGAACAGGCGCGCCCTGATGATGGACCAGATCAATCCGAGGCCCCCGAGCGCCTTTCGGCGAGGCGGAGCCGCCCCGGTAATGGCGGCTTCGAGATTCTCGGCGAATGTCGCCGCCAACCGGCGCACGACGTCTTGCACCAACCCGGCGCGGTTGAATTGAGCGAGCGGGCCACTCAGCTTCCAGCTCAAGACGACCGCAATCACGGACGCACTTGCCCCATCATCGATGACGGTCCAGCGCGCGCTGCCCTCTGCGGAAGACCCTTGCCCGGCATCACGCCCGCGGCCCGTCAGCCACCCTTCCCGCTTGGCGGGATCCATCCCGACCTTCGCCTGGCCGTTGAAGGCGACCTTGATCGGGCCCAGGGAGACCCTGACCTTTCCGACAAGATCTTCTCCATCGAGCGACGTGATCTCCGCGCCGGGCACGCATGGGACCACCCGTTGAAGGTCCGAGAGCGTACTCCAGACCTGCTCGGCTGGCGCGGCTACCGGCACCCGTTCCTCGATTGACGTGCTGCCCGCGGATCCACCGACTGAAGCTGCCATGGCTGGAGCCGACGCCCGCGTGACGGGGGCACTTGTCTGCGGAGACGGCGCAGGCGGCAACCTTGAGCCCTCGAGCCTGACGACGACCGGTGCCACCGCGGCCGCGACGTCGGGCTTCTTCCCGTAGCGACCTTCTTGATCGCGGCGACGATCCCGACATAGCCGGTGCATCGGCAGAGATTGCCGGAAAGCTCCTCGCGCAGGGCGCGCTCATCGATATCGCCGAGCCGAAGCACGATATCGCGTGCCGTCGTCAACATTCCCGGCGTGCAGAAGCCGCATTGCAGGGCGTGGTGCTCGGAAAACGCCTCCCGCAGTTCCTCCATGGTTGGATCATCGTCAAAGCCTTCGATCGTGGTGACGTCGGCGCCATCGCAATCGGCGGCAAATGTGATGCACGAGCGCTGGATCCTGCCGTCGAGCACAACGGTACAGGCGCCGCAGACACCCTGCTCGCATCCAAGATGCGTTCCGGTGAGTTGCATCTCGCCGCGCAAGAAGTCCGCCAACAGCGTGCGCGGCTCAACGTCCGCCACGACGGCGCCTCCGTTGACGGTCATCGACACCTGCGTCATCGGCGCTGTCCTTCACCCAAAGTCGCCAGAGCCCGGCGAATCGCGACCGCATGCAATTCCTGCGTGTCGAGATCAAGATTCGGCAGAACGACGCGGATTTCCTCGGCGACGATCTCGCATGCCGCACGCGGCCCCGCCTCAGCGAGACGCGCGGCGGTATTAGGGAGCAGCGCTGGTGAACCGCTGGTCGCACCGGCAAGCACCCGCTGCAGACCCGCCTTCAGATCGAGCACGACAACGCCGATCGCATTGGCGAATTCACCGGTCTTGCGGCAGATCTTGTGATAGGCCCAGGATGCATCCGCCGACAGCCGCGGGACCTCGATCGCGGAAATCACCTCGGCCTCACCAAGCTTGGTCGCAAACGCTCCGTCGACGAAGCTCTCGGCAGCATGGCGCTTCGGCCGTTCGCCGCCACCCTCGACGACGATTGTGGCCCCCAGCGCCGCCAGCGTCGAGACCCAGTCTGCTGCCGGATCGGCATGCGCCAGGCTCCCGCCCATGGTGCCGCGATTGCGCACCGCTCGATAGGCAATTCCGTGTGCGACCGATCGCAGCAGCCCGCGCGTCGGATCCTCGAGCACACCATCCTCGATCTCGGCATGGGTCCATCCGGCGCCGATCGAGAACACCTTGTCGTCGGCCGCAAGTTCGCGAAAGCCGGACGCGCGCTTGATGTCGACCAAGAGTTTGGGCCGGGCCAATCGCAGATTCAGCATCGGCACCAACGACTGGCCGCCAGCCAGCACCTTGGCGTCGCCATCGGCCGCAGCGAGGAGTTCGGTCGCCTCGCGGAGGGTCCGTGCATGCTTGAGCTCGAACGCCGACGACTTCATCGCGCGACGCCCGCTTCAGGAGCTACCGCCTGCGACGGACGCGCGCGCCGAATTGCGTCGCGGATCCGCCGTGGGCTCGCAGGTACCTGGCGTACCGCAGCGTTGAGCGGCGACAAGGCATCGTTGATCGCGTTGACGATCGCAGCAGGCGGCGCGATCGCTCCGCCCTCGCCGACGCCCTTGATTCCGTGAGCCGAGTAAGGCGACAGCGTCTCGCGATGGTCGATGCGGAAGCTCGGCAGCTCGGTCGGACCAGGCAGGATATAATCGAGAAGCGTCGAAGCGAGCGGTTGAGCGTTGTCGTCGTACGGGCTCTCTTCGAACAGCGCGGTGCCGATCCCCTGCGCC
This sequence comes from Bradyrhizobium sp. C9, assembly GCF_002532045.1. Lineage (GTDB taxonomy): Bacteria > Pseudomonadota > Alphaproteobacteria > Rhizobiales > Xanthobacteraceae > Bradyrhizobium. Next base: position 86,090 of record NZ_NWTG01000021.1, read on the forward strand.
GCCCCTCCATAGGTCTGCCCCTCGACGATCATCGGATTGACCATGCGTCCACAATCCTCGACGATCGCATAGTCGAGGATCTCGACAAGACCGGTCTCGGCGTCCACCGCGAGCCGCACCGCGTGCGTGGCGTACGAAAACACGCCCGTATCGACGTCCGGCTTGTATCCTTCGGTCGCCTCGAGGCCTGCCGTGTTCACGGTCTCGGGAAGCTGGTCCGGGCGGAGATACCAGGCGCGTCCGACGTCCTCGTAAGAGACACTGGCATTCGCCGCAAAGATCCGCCCCTCGGCAAATCCGACGGCGGCCGGCTCGACTTGCAGCAAATGGGCGGCAATCGACTTGATCCGGCCTGCAACGACCTCGGCGGCCCGCGAGACCGCACCGCCCGACATGACGATCCCGCGCGAAGCGTAGGCACCGGTCGAGAACGGCGTCATCGCCGTATCGCCGAGCGTGACCCTGATGTGCTTGAGCGGAACACGCGTCTGCTCGTGAGCAATCTGCGCCAGCGTCGTTTCCAGGCCCTGCCCGATGGTATGGATGCCCGCCGCGACTTCCAGCGCACCGTCCGGCGTCAGCTTCACGTGCGCCTGATCGAACCCCGGCACCAGCGGCAATCCCCAGGACGCAAACACCTTGGTGCCGTGCGCTGACTGCTCCGTGAAGCTGGCGAACCCGATGCCGAGGTAACGTCCCTTGTCGTCGCGCCTGGGTCCTGCGCGGAATGCCTCGAGACCGATCATGTTCTTGGCGGCAACGAGCGCCTCCGGGTAGTCGCCGGAGTCGTAATGCTTGTTTGTGATGTTGGTGTAAGGCATCGCCGAAGCCGGGACCAGATTGTCCCGGCGGACCTCCCATGCTTCGCGACCGACCTTCTGCGCGATCGCGTCAATGACCTGCTCCATCGCAAAGCAGACGCCCGGCCGCGCGACGCCGCGATACGGCGCGAAAGGCGGTTTGTTGGTCGCAACCGAATAGGTACGGCACCGGTACGCAGCCAGATGGTACGGTCCGGGCAGGTTTCCTCCGGCCTGCGCAGCTTCCAGGCAGGCGGTGAATGGCCATACCGAGTACGCGCCCGTATCGACCGACACTTCCGCGTCCAGCGCGAGAAGCCGCCCCTGCGCGTCAGCATAGGCCTTGATGTGGTATTCGTGCTGCCGTGCGTTGGCGCCGGCGACGAGATGCTCTCTGCGGTCCTCGGTCCAGCGGAATGGCTTCTTGAAGGTCGCAGCCAGCCAGGCGACGGCAACCTCTTCGGGCTGCAACAGGCACTTGTAGCCGAAGCCGCCTCCGACGTCCGGCGGCGCGACCCTGATTTGCGCCTGCGCAATCCCGAGACACTCGGCGAGCCCGGCGCGTATCAAGTGCGGCACCTGGGTGGAGGTGTGCACCACGAGCTGATCGGCGCGATCATCCCACCAGGCCAGCACGCCCTTGCCCTCCATGGGATGCATCGTCTGCCGCGCGCATGACATCTCGAGCTCAACCGAGATCGGTGCGCTGGCGATGATCTGGTCGACGCCGCTGTCGAAGAAGGTCTCCAGGAACAGGTTATCGCCCCACTCCGGATGCAGGAGTTCCGAGTTCTCGCGACGACCGCCCGCGCAAGAGGCGATCGCCGGCAGTTCGTCGTAGCCGACCTCGACTTGCTCGATCAGGTCTTCCGCGATCGCGCGATTTCTTGCCACGCACATGGCAACGGGTTCGCCGACGAAGCGCACCTTGTCGGTGGCCAGGACCGGATATTGCGAGACCTTGTAGCCGGGAATGGAGGATCGCGTCACGATCGGCGCGACTCCGACGAGGTCTTCGGAGAAAAAGATATCGAGGGCGTGATCCGGCGATCTTGTCTTCGACAGGATCTTGGCATGCGCCATTGGACTGCGCAGGAACGCCACTTCGCGTAGCCCAGGCATGTGGATGTCACCGACGAACCGGCCGCGGCCGCGCAAGTGCCGGGCATCCTCTTTGCGCCGTGCTCGCGCCCCGATACCCTCAGCGACCGCTCCGTCCCCGCTCATGATGATCCTCTCATGCGCTCTACCTAAACGTTCCCGACGTCACGAAGGTCACAGTGATTGTCCCTTGATCTCAAGCGGCCCTACACCGGAATGCAAAGCGCGTTGGGAACGAGCAGGTTGTCGTAAACGCAGCGGCGTTGCTTGAGCTTGAGGCCCTCGTCGGAGCGCCGAAACACATCGTGATAGGTTCCGACCTGGTGAATGGTCGCGTCAGGACGATCGAACAGGACCTGCAGGACGACATAGTTCGCCCGGGCCTTGATGTTTCCGTGCTCATCTTCACCGAGCAGCTGCAAATTGCTGATCAAGTGACGAAGGTACCGCGGCGCAAACATGGCGGTTTTCTCCAGCGCGAACGCCCGATCGCGAATCATGCCCCTATTCTCGCAATAGATGAGACCGACCGGATGGCCGCGATCCTCATTCTCGCGCGACAAAACGACATAGCTCGCGTCCGGCGTGAACATCTCGCTCCAGTCCGAGAGCCGCTGCTCGTCGAGGGCCGCCGCGTACTGGCAGTTGAACTGCTCGATCGCATTCCGAAGCAGCAACTGGTGAATTTGTGCGGTGTAGGTGGGATCGGTGGCCAGCATCTGAATAGCCTGCATCTCTCGTTAGAGCTCCATCGCGCTGCGCCAATGCTGATACATCGCGCGTATCGACGCCTCGGAGATCAAGGTGTCGGCGGTACCGATCACGCCGGGGTCCAGCTCGACCACATGTTGGCCGTCGGGGACCGCAAGCATGCCGTCCTGCACGAACTTGATGGCTTCGTTGTCTTCGAGGCCAAGGAAGCCTGCCGGCCCCATCAGATTGCCCTGCCGCAACCGATGACGGGTCATTTCCTCATCGTCACCCTCGAAGCCGAACATGGTCCACTTCATGATGAACTCGTTCGGTCCCGTCGGCACGATCTGCCGAACGCCCAGGGTGTTCATCTCCCGTTGCACGATGAGATTGGGCCAGATCGTCGTCATGGTCACCGACCAGGGACTGTCGAATTCATTGACGAAATCCATGAAGCGCGGCTCCTCGAGCTGCATGCCTTCCTTGTAGGCGCGCATCTCCTTCTTGGTTTTGTTGTCGAGCTTGCTGACATCAGACTTTGCCGATGCCATCACGCCATGCCGCCCCGAGGGGTCGGCGATCATCGACGACTTGTTGCCGGCCACCAGCAGGCCGAACGTCACCAGAAACGTGTGCAGCAGCGTTGCGTGATACGGGTCCTTGAGGTTCTCGTGATAGAGCTTCCAGTTTCCCGGAAGACTGTGGCGATAGTGACCGAGCACCTTGGGCTTGCGCCCGTCGAAAGTCGCCTCGAACTCACGGAGAATCTCCGGTCCGAGATATTCGGCCAACGGCTCCATGTCGTCGCAGTACGACGCAAACACCACGCCACGATGGGTCGTGACTTTCAGCTGCCTGAGCCCGTGGTCCGCATTCTTGAAATCGCGCGGCATTCCGCCCTTGCCGTCGACCCCGCGGCGGAACGGCACCCCCGCCAGATTGCCCTTCAGGTCGTAGGACCACTGATGATAGGGACAGACGAATTCCTTGGCGTTGCCGCTCAGCTCGCGGCAGAACTCGGCCGCGCGATGAGCACAGCGGTTCTCGAAGACGTTGATCGAACCGTCCTCGGCGCGCGATACGACGACGGGCGTCGGTCCTACATTCGACCGGATGAAATCGCCAATTTCAGGAATCTCGCTCTCCAGCGCGACGTAATTCCATGTTCGCCCGTGAAAGATCTTTTCGACTTCGCGTCGGTAGATGTCGTTGTCCGTGTACACCCAATCAGGCACCCTGGTGAGCCCCTCGGATGGCCAGACGTATTGCTTCGACGTCGTCGTCACCGACCTCTCGTTCACCACCTGGGTATTCTCCTTTTTGCCGTCACTCGTGAGCAGAGCAGCGGAAACCGTGGCGATATCGAACATGTCAGGGTTTTCGAGCTGCTTGCGCGCCTGCCGTATCGCGGTGGGATCGGAAAACGCGACCACGCTGGTAAGCCGCCCGGTGTCCGGATCAATCGTGCGATAGACGGCGCCAGGTTCGCCATCGCGGCCTGTAAGCGCGACCTTGTCGCCGGGTGACGAGACCCCGACTATCTGAATATTCAGGCCGAACTGGTCGGTCCAGAACCAGGGAGCCTGCGCATCCGGGCTCGGCGCCGCCCCGGCGATCGACTGCCCTGCGGCTGCACCTTGCTGCTCCGCATTATGCCAACTCTCAAAGCGGTGGGAGCGCCCCCTGACCGGACGGCAATGCAGGGCGCAGTCGCCCGCCGCCCAGATTCCCGCGATGCTGGTCCTTTGCTCTGCGTCGACAACGATCCCGCCATCCACCTCGCAGCCGGCCGCGGCTGCCAGTTCCGTCTCGGGGGCCAAGCCGACACCGACGCAGACGACATCTGCAGCGAAAGCGCCGGCTGAGGTATTGACCACCAGACCCTCAACGTCGCGGCGGATATCCTGGACCTGCACGCCCGGCAAAACGGTAACGCCGTGACGCTCGGCAAGAGAGCGAAAACTCCGCCCCAACGGTGGAGGCAGCACGCGGGCCATCAGTTCGGTTTCGCGCTCGAGGAGGACTGTCGCGACCTCGAGCGTCGCAGCGGCCGAAGCAAGTTCAAGACCAATGAAACCGCCGCCGACGATGACGAGACGCTTCGCGCTTGCGAGCGATTGCCTGATCGAGTTGGCATCCTCGATCGTGCGCAGATAGTGCACACCTGGCAAATCGGCACCGGCGATTGAAAGTCGCCGCGGAACTCCGCCGGTCGCCAGCAGAAGCGCATCATATCGAAGCTCAGTCCCGTTGCTCAGGAATGCGGTCCTGGCCGCCGGATCGATCCGGGTAACCGAGCACCCGAGGTGGGTCTTGACGTCGAGGGAAGCCGCATCGGCCTCAGCCAGACGCCGGCAGGATTCGATCGCCGCTTTTCCAAGGAGGATATCCTTTGACAGCGGTGGACGTTCGTACGGGAGGTGCTTCTCTCTACCGACGAGATCTATCGTGCCGGTGAAGCCGCTGGCCCGCATGCTGCGAATCGCCACTGCAGCCGCCTGACCGGCCCCCACAACGACGACCGCCCCGCGGGAAGGCGCCTCCCCCTTGGTGCAGATCTGCTCCTGATCCTTCGGCGCAGCCTCGTTGTCTCCGTCGAGATCGATAAGCACCTCGCCATCCCTGACCTTGACCGCGTAGGTCTCGAGGTCCTGAGTGACCGGCGAGCAGAGCGCCTTCCCCGATCTGATATCGAAGATGCCCTGGTGCAGCGGACACTCGATCGTGCCGCCGTCGACGAATCCATCGGCAAGAAAGGCCAGCGCGTGCGTGCATATGCCATGCGTGGCAAAGACCTCACCATCAAGGCGATAGAGCGCCACGGGCCTGCCGTCGATCTCGATGCTCGTCACGCCGTCGGGCTTCAGCTCATCCACGGCAATTGCTTTTCGCCACACCATTCCACACCTCGGAAACCGCCCTGAATTTTAATCAGTGTACATCTCTTTTTGAGCAATGCAAGGCAAACCCGACCCTCCGAGCAAAACAAGCTAAAATGGCTTATATATGCAGCTAAATTCCGATGACTATCCAATCATTACCTTGGCGAATCGCCAACATGAGGAATGCATATAAGGTGCTATACTGACTATATAGACAGCATACAAGGCAGATACTGAACTCCCCGGCTCTGCCCCGTTGGCAATGATCACCTGACTGGGGATGTGGCTTCAGGAAAGCCTCGCTCGCCGCTCGCCCCTATGAGACGTTCTGAGGAATTCTTGCCATCGCCTGCTCTCACATTTGAGCCAGGCGGCTGGACGCTTCGGCCAGGGCCCAATTGATGGTCAATCTGACCACACAGATCGGCGTGCCCTACTGATTGCGGCGGCCTGTTGGGCGAGTGGCGTGCGGAAATAGCCAAGGAGCACGCAGAGACGAGCTGACAGGTGTCAGGAGAGCAAGCGCACCCGAACGATAGTTCGATTTTGCGATCGGTCTTGTTACACCTTCGCGCGACGCCATCGACGTCGGCGCCTAACGCGCGAAGGCGCCGTGGACAGGCGGATCGTCGAACGGCCGGCTCACGCGTGCGCTGGTGCGACGTCAGGGAAGTCGAGCTCGACCTGGGAGATGTTGCTCATGAAATTAGTGTACAGGAACTGCGCCGTGAGACCGGCGATGGCAACAATGTCGCCGTCGGTGAACCCAGCCGCGCGCACATCGGCGAGCTGCTCATCGCTCACCTTGCCTCGTCTGTCTGCGATGGCCTTGGCGAAACGAACAGCGGCAGCGCGCTTCGGATCGCGCGATTTGCCTTCGCGATTGAGATCGAGCTCCCCGGTGTCAAGCTTCGCGAGCCAGGAGCCCAGGAAAACGTGCGACTGCGCGCAATACTTGCAGCCGCTGTCTTCCGAAACGGCCAGGCCCATCGATTCGATCGTCGCGACGTCCAGGGTCCGGGAAAGCGTCCCCGACAGGGCCACGAAGGCGGCGAGTGTGTTGGGGCTGAGGGCCATAAACCGGAACAGCGCCGGCGTCCAGCCGAGCCGCTTGGCAACCCCTTCAAGGGTCGCATGAGTCTCTACTGGCGCCTCGGCCAGACTCGGAATCGCTATACGTGACATTGAAGTTCTCCTTTGCGATGCAGGCGGATTCTCTTTGCGGTGCCGGCCAGATGTCCGCGGCGCGCCGCCCTTCCTTCGTCATTGCCCAACCGTGACCCGGGTCGGTCAGGCTTTGTTCAGGGCGCCAACAAGGGTTTGGAAGCCAACCCATCCCCAATAAACCCGGTGATGGGCGATCAGGCCGTCGGCAATATCCATGACCTCGACCAAATCCACCTGGTCGCCCTTCGGAGTCTCGCGCGGATATTCCCAGATCAGTTGCCGTCCGTTGGAATAGAACAGCCCGGTGCGATACCAGTTGGCGAGCTCGTTTCCGAGCTTGCGAAATCCGGCCTCGAAAAATGGCCTGATCTCGCTCTTCCCTCGCAGAACCCCCGCCTTCCGATCCTTCAGCGTGACCAGGATCGCAGCCGTCTCAAACACGGCATCTTCTGCATACAGCGCGATCAGCCCGTCCACGTCCTTCTGGACAATCGTCGTTTGCCATCGATCGTAGATGTAACGGATCTGCGCATCGGTATTTTCGGTCATGGGTGGCTCCCTACAATTTGTGCAAGGAACATGGATCCAGCTGCTCCAAACCCCAATCTCAGAGCGTCCAGCGTTTGTCGCAGGTCATCCGGAAATCGCTTGTCTTGGCTGCCGACAATCAGCTTGAGGTGACGCCGCTAACGGATGGATCCGGCGGTCGGCTCCTGCCGCCAACGGTCGAGGCGATTCCGATGGCGTGGTCCGCACTGAGGGAGCACCTCGGCGCGGCCCTGGAGGCATCGCGCTCGATTCGGCGGCTAGGCGGCGCTCGGACTGCGAAGTCTCCTGAGGTAAGCGGACGGCGTGGTCCCATGGACCGCTTGAAACGCACGAAGGAAGCTCGTGCGCGCGCTATAGCCGCAGTCTTCGGCGAGCTGGTCCATCGACATCTCGCCGGAATTGAGCAGCGCCACCGCCTGGCGCATTCTCAGGTCTCGTAACGTCGCCATAGGCGCCTTGCCGAACAGCCGCGCAAACCTCTCAGCGAAGAGAGTTCGGCTGAGACCGGCGGTCTGGGCCAGGGTCTTTAGCGAATGCGGTGCGCTCGGCCGAGCCACCATGTCGGCGAAGGCGCGAGCGATCTGGGGATCGCTCAACACCGCGAAGCGCTCGACCCAAAGGTTCATTGAGCTCAGCGAACGGCGTAGCAGCGTCACAAGAACCTGTTTCAGGAGAGCGTTCGACATAGCGCCCGCCCCGACCTCTTCGGTAATGAGCTCGGCCAGGGCGGTCTTCAGCCGGACATCGAGGTGATGACTTTCGTCGAACTGCTCGACGATTGGCGTCATGAGATCGGAAAACAGCTCGACGTTCGCTCCGTACCGCGCGCAGAAGTAGCCGCAGATGAGGATCATCTGGTATGGGCCGCGCCCTACCTCGTAGCGGCGGATCGCTCCTGGCGGAAAAACCTGATCCCGACCGCGCAACGTCGTGTCGGGGCCGGCGGCTGCGTCACCTCCGGTCGCCTCAATCTGGAACAGGAGCCCTTTCGGCATGACCATGAGAGTGTGCGGCTTCACCGCCATCGGCTCCTGACCTGCGGTCCGGAGGAGCCCCGAACCCGTCAGGCAGTAGTGGATCGCCGGCATGGGGGGACCGCCACCGAGTTCGAGCCGCCAGCCCGGACTCACGAGGCATTCGGCCAAGCCCAGGAATTCGACATCCAGCGCCGTGACCAGATCATCGAGATCGGCGCGAGACTGTCGAACGAGGAGTTGCTCAAACACGCTCGCTCTCACCCTTCAGGTCCTCCACTGCCGCCCCCTCGGCGTCCGGCATGCGTCGAGGATCAGCGGCTCAATCATAACATTTTCGAAGCGGACCGTCCCTTGTGATGAACGATGAGACGATACAAGGCTAAGCCTTCAGTTTGCGGCCAACCTCGGTCGGTGTCACACCCGCGAGCAAGTGTTTCGCAGGTTCATGGCGATCCACTCGCGGGCAGCTATGAGCAGCTTCTCAAGAAAGCGTGGATCGGCATGCGGCACGAACCGGTCGAAACATTCGATCGTGGTGGCCTCAAACAGTCCTGCGCGGGTGTAGGGTTCATTGGCCATCAAGCTGTCGACTTCGGCCCGGTTACCCCGCAAGATCAGGAACATGCCTTTGACCGTGCCGTCCTCGTCCATCAGCGCGCCGCCTTGCTCCAGAGAGTTCCGGTTCGCGATCATATACTCGAGGTGAACGTCGCGGATACTCAGCCGCGCATCGGCGCCGCCAGGCCTGTAGAGACATCGCACAACCGTCAGCATCGGATTATCCTACGCGGCTCCCTTGTTCTCTCGGGGGAGCGGCGTGCGAATTGCATCGAACTGCCCGATCAGGTGCTGCTGCTCGCGCTCCACCGCGACGAGACTTCTCGCTTTGACGTGACCAAAGCCCCTGATCCTCTCAGGCAGCGCCGCCAGCCGCACGGCAGTATCGAGCGTCGCCGGTGACAGACCGGCCAGCAGATGTTCGACGAGCGTCCGATAATCGCCGATCAGGCGACGTTCCGTCTTGCGCTCGTGGCTGTAGCCGAAGAGATCGAGCGGCGTCCCCCGCAGGAATTTCAAGCGGGCCAGCAGCGCAAAGAGATGCATCATCCAGGGGCCGAAAGTGAGCTTGCGCGGCTCGGCACCGCCTGATCCCGGCTTTGCAACGAACGGGGGCGCAAGATGGAAGCGGAGCGTAAAGTCGCCATCGAACTGCCGGCTCAGCGCCGCCGCGAATTCCGGGCTCCGGTAGAGCCGCGCGACCTCGTATTCATCCTTGTAGGCCATGAGCTTGAACAGATTGTTCGCTACCGTGCGGGCGAATCGCAGACCGGTGCGAACGCCGAGCCGGCGCTCGGCCGCGGCACATCGCTCGACCAAATCGCAGTACCGCGCCGCGTAGGCCGCGTTCTGATAGTTGGTCAATTGTGTCATGTGCCGCTCGAGAAGCACGCGCCAATCCTCCGGCTGGGCGGCGACGATGGCCACTTGCGCTGCCCCGGCGGCCACTACGCGCCCGAAGGCGAATGCGCGCCGGTTGGACTCGACCGCCACGCCGTTGAGTGCGATCGCCTGAAACATTGCCGCCTCGCTGACCGGGATCAACCCCTGCTGCCAAGCATGACCGATCAGGACCATGTTGACGGCGGTCGAATCCCCGAACTCATCCTGTACACGCTTGTGCGCGTCGAAGCTCGTCAGCAATTCCCCGCTCGAGGCATGGCGCACCTTCTTCAGCAACTCATCGGTGCGGGAGTCGAAATCCGGGTCGCGGGTGAATTCCGCTGTGGAACCGATATGCGTGTTGGCGAGCACCCGCGTCGAACCGTGACGGATAGTGCCGAGGCTATCGGGCAGGTTGCCGACGATAAGATCCCCCATGATCACGCCGTCGGCCTCGCCCCAGTCGATGCGCGGCTGGTTGATCCGCGTTCCGGGGCGGCCGAGCCGCAAATGACACATCACCGAGCCGCCCTTCTGGGCCACCGCCGTGAAATCAAGCTCGGCGACCTCGAGGTGATCGAGATGCGCGGCCATCGCGACGATGGCACCAACGGTGATGATACCGCTACCACCGACACCGGCGATCAGCAGATTGTGCGGCCGCCCTTCGGGCAGTGCGAGCGACGGCTTCGCCAAGCGTTCGGCGCGCGCGATCCAATCCGTGGCAGAGGCTTGCGGCTTACGGAGCTTGCCGCCGATCACGGAGACGAAGCTCGGGCAGAAGCCGTCGACACAGGAGAAATCCTTGTTGCAAGAGGTCTGATCGATGGCACGTTTCAGGCCAAGGTCGGTCTCCAGCGGCACGATCGAGAGGCAATTGGAGGCCTTGCCGCAATCACCGCAGCCCTCGCACACCGCGCTGTTGATGAACAGGCGCTTGTCGGGATCGGGGTAAGTGCCCCTCTTGCGGCGGCGGCGCTTCTCCGCCGCGCAGGTCTGGTCGTAGATCAGGACGGTGACGCCCTTGATGGCGCGCAGTTCGCGCTGGATCGCATCCAGCTCGTGGCGATCGTGCACGGAGACACCGGGCTCGAGCACGACGCCGGCGTAGCGCACGACGTCATCGGTTGCCACCACCACTTTCTTCGCGCCTTCACTCAGCATCTGGCGTGCGACCTGCGGCACGGTCAGCTGGCCGTCAACCGGCTGCCCGCCGGTCATCGCCACCGCGTCATTGAACAGGATCTTGTAGGTGACGTTGTTGCCCGCCGCGATCGACTGCCGGATTGCAAGATAGCCCGAATGGAAATAGGTGCCCTCGCCCATATTCTGAAACACATGCGGCGTCGTGGTGAAGCTGGCCTGCCCGACCCAGTCGACGCCTTCGGCGCCCATCTGGGTGAGGCCCGAGGTCTGCCGGTCCATCCAGGTCGCCATATAGTGGCAGCCGACGCCAGCCAGCGCCACGCTGCCCTCCGGCACCTTGGTCGAGGAATTGTGCGGGCAGCCCGAACAGAAATACGGCAGACGGCGCATGCCGTCCGCCGCGTTTCCGAGCGCCGGCGGCTTCTCGAACGCCGTTGCGGCGTCGGTCAACGCGAGGTCGGGCCGGACCACCGCTAGCCACATCGACAGCGGGCCAAGCAGCGATGACGGCCTGTGCTGTCCAAGCGCCGAGATGAGCGGCGCGCCGTCCAGATCGCGGCGACCGGCGATGCTCGGCCTGCGATCGGCCGACCGGTTGAACAGGATGTCCTTGACCTGATCTTCGACGAGACTGGTCTTTTCTTCGACGACGAGGATGTGTTTCAATCCTGCGGAAAATGTCTCAAAACCATCGCGGTCCAACGGAAACACGAGCCCTGGCTTCCAGATGCGCACGCCCGCTTGGGCGAGACGTTCGGGCGGAAGACCGGCGCGCGACAAAGCTTCCACTACGTCGAGCGCGGTCTTGCCGGCCGCGACAATGCCGACTTCGGCGCGCGGCGAGCCGATCAAGAGCCGGTCTAGCGGATTGGCTCGCGCAAAGGCCGAAATCGCTTCGAGCCGGCGCATCATGCGGACTTCGATCGCCGGGGTCAGAAAGTCGCGCGTACCATAGCCAAGATCTTCGCGCGTTAGGTCCTTCAGGTCGGGACTCGCAAACCGCGGCAACGCTTCGGAGAAGAAGCTCCGGCTGCTCTCGACGGTCTCAGAGATCGCCTTGAAGGCGACCCAGGCTCCGGAAAAGCGCGACGCCGCCCACCCCCAGAGGCCGAACAAGACGAATTCATCCACGCTCCCGGGGTGGATGATCGGCATGCTCCATCCCAACAGAGAGCAGTCACTCGCGTTTGGAATGGTCGACGACGTCGCGGCATGGTCGTCGCCAACGACGAGCAGCACACCGCCCTTGTCCGACGCCCCGGCGGCATGGCCATGCCGGATCGCATCGCCGGCCCGGTCGAGGCCGGGTCCCTTGCCGTACCAGAGCGCAAACACGCCATCGACCGTGCGATTGGGGTCGCCGCCGACGCGCTGCGTGCCGGAAACCGCGGTCGCGGCGAGATCCTCGTTGACCGCGGGTAGAAATCTGATCTCGTGCTGGCTGAGCGCCGATTTCGCGCGCCACAGTTCCGTATCGACGCCCGCCAACGGCGAGCCGCGGTAGCCGCTGATGAAACCTGCCGAGCGGATCCCGTCGCGGCGATCAGCGAGCCGCTGCATGACCATCATCCGTACCAGCGCCTGCGTGCCCGACGCAAAGACGCGCCCTTCCGGCCTGGTTACGGCATCCTCAAGGCGATAATGGAGATCGACGCCGCCTTGGTCGAGTTCGAGTAGAGACATGACAAGCTTCCCTGTTCGTTCGTTGTCACGTGCATCGCGCCGCTACTGGTAGGGACGATACGCGCCGACATCCAGGATCTTCCCGGGATTCATGATGTTGCGGGGATCGAGGGCACGCTTCACCGCGCAAAGCGCCGCCATTGCTTCGCCCCGCTCGGCGGCGAGATAGCCGATCTTGCCGGTGCCGATCCCGTGCTCGCCCGTACAGGTCCCGCCGACCGCGTGTGCGCGCGCGACCATGCGGGCGTTCAGTTCGGCGACACGCGCCTGCTCGTCGCGATCATCGGGCCCTACCAGGACGCAGAGATGAAAGTTGCCGTCGCCCACATGGCCGCACATCGGCGCGATCAGCCCAAGTTCGGCGACATCCGCGTGCGTCTGCGCAACGACCTCGGGCAGCGCCGAAATCGGCACGCAGATATCGGTCGGTATTCCGCGCGAGCCCGGACGCAGGGCCAACGCAGCCCACCAGATATCGTGACGCGCCTGCCAAAGCCGGTTTCGCTCCTCGGTCGCCGTAGCCCATCGGAAGTCACTGCCGCCGTACTCTTTGGCGATCCCGGCCATCATCTCGACCTGCTCGTCGACCGCACGATCAGTACCGTGGAATTCCAGGAACAGCGTCGGGCAAACGGCAAGGTCGAGTTTCGAGTAACGATTGCAGGCTTCGACCTGCAACGCATCCAGAAGCTCGGCACGTGCAAGTGGAATAGCGCTCTGCAGTGCTTCGACTACGGTCGATACGGCAGCTCGTACGGTCGGGAATGTGCAGACCGCAGCGGCGATACGCTGGGGGATCGGCGCAAGCCGCAGCGTCGCCTCGGTGATGATGCCGAGCGTTCCCTCTGCGCCGACGAAAAGGCGTGTCAGGTCGTAGCCGGCCGATGACTTCCTCGCCCGCGTTCCGGTTTCGATCAACTGGCCATCGGCGAGCACCACGGACAGCGACATGACGACCTCCCGCATCGTTCCGTACCGCACGGCATTGGTACCGGAAGCCCGGGTCGATGCCATGCCGCCGATCGATGCATCGGCCCCGGGGTCAACCGGAAAGAACACTCCGGTGTCCCGCAGTGACGCATTCAGCGTCTTGCGCGTCACGCCTGCTTCCACCCTGCAATCGAGATCGTCGGCCGACACGCGCAGGATGCGGTTCATGCCCGAAAGGTCGATGGTGACACCGCCCTGCTCGGCGCTGATCTGCCCCTCGGTCGAGGTACCCGTGCCGAAGGGCACCATGGGACAGCTATGTTGATGACAGATCCTGACCGCATCGACGACATCCGCGGTGCTGCGTGCGAACAGTACGGCGTCGGGCGTCTTGGTCCGATGCGCGGTGACGCCGGTGGCGTGATGGCGGCGGATCGCGTCAACGGTCGTGAACTGATCGCCGAAGCGGCCGCTGAGACGGGTGGTCGCCTGCGTCGTGTTCTGCCTCACTATCGTCTCCCCGAGAGCCGCTGCCGGCCATCGTCAGCCGCGGTCATCGACCCACCGAGATAGGCGTCAATGATCCGCGGGTCGGCCGCAATTTCACTTGCCCCACCGGCAAGATGGACAGCTCCGTTCTCAAGCACATAGGCGCGATCGGAAATGCGCAGTGCGGCACGCGCGTTCTGCTCGATCAGGAGAATAGAGACGCCATCATTCTTCAGGCGCTGTATGATGCGGAACATCTCGGCGACGATCAGCGGCGCAAGGCCAAGGCTTGGCTCATCAAGCATCAGGAACGACGGACGCAGCATCAGCGCGCGGCCGAGCGCCAGCATCTGCCGTTCTCCGCCGCTCAATGTGTCGGCGCGCTGCTCGCGCCGCTCGGCAAGGCGTGGAAACAGCTTGAAAACCCCGGTAAGCCGCGACGCCATGTCGAAGCCAACCTCACTGCGCAGCGCGAACGCGCCGAGCCTTAGGTTGTCGAGGACGCTCATCGGTCCAAACAGGTCGCGCGTTTCAGGCACCAGGGAAATGCGTGCCCTTATCCGTGCCTCGATCGAACGCGCTGCCGCGGGCCAGGCTGGAAACGCAAGGCTGCCCTCGAAAGGAATGAGGCCCATGATCGCATTCACCAGCGAGGTCTTGCCCGCACCATTCGGCCCGATCACCGCCGTCACCTCGCCTGCATGGGCCTCGAGCGAGACGTCATTCACCGCAAGCAGCCGGCCATATCTGACCGAAAAGCGCTCGATCCTCAGAAGGGCCGTCATGCCGCCGCTCCGAGATAGGCTTCCTGCACGCCGCTGTCGGCGCGAACGTCGTCGGGACGGCCGTAGGCGATGCGGCGGCCGAAATTCATCACCATCAACCGATCGGCCAGGCGGAACACGAAATCCATGTCGTGCTCCACCAGCACGATCGCGAGGCCCTCGCACCGCAACTCGGCGAGAAGCTCGGCCAACGCGACTTTCTCATTCATCCTCAATCCAGCCGCAGGCTCGTCGAGCAGCAACAGCACGGGATCGGCCGCAAGCGCGCGAGCAATCTCAAGCAGCCGCTGATGGCCGAGCGACAGATTGCCCGCGAGCTCGAACGCTTTGTCCGCAAGCCCTACGCGATCGAGCAGATGCCTCGACCATCCGAGCAATTGCCTCTCTTCAGTGCGATCCAGGCGAAGCGAATTGGCGAATAGGCCGCAGCGACCGAGATGGGTCGCCCCGATTGCAACATTCTCCAGCAACGTCATGTCTTGCACGAGCGCAGCATGCTGGAACGTCCGAGAAAGGCCGCGCCGGCACATGTCGCGCGCGCTCGCTCGCAACAGCGGCGCGCCGAGGAAGCTCAGCTCGCCCTGGCTGGGCGAGAGCGCGCCGCTGATGAGATTGAACAGTGTGGTCTTACCCGCACCGTTCGGGCCCAGAATGCCGAGAATCTCACCGCTCTTGACGTGGAAGCTGATGTCGTCGACCGCGACCAGTCCCCCGAACCGTCGCTCAAGGTGACTTGCCGTAACCACGGTCAGGCCATGTTCGGGCTTTGGCCGCCGATGCGGCAGAATCATCGGTTCGATATCCAGGGTCGGAGCCGCCTTCGGCGCGATCCGCTGTTCCAACAACGGCCATAGGCCCTTCCGCGCCTTCTGCAGCACCACGATCATGATCGCTGCGAACACCAGGAGCTCGAGCCGCGTGGTCGGACCGAACACGAATTTCAGGAGATCCTGCAACTCGTGTTTGATGATGGTCACGAGGCTCGCGCCTAGCAGAGCGCCCCATAGCTGGCTGCTTCCGCCGATGACCGTCATGAAGAGATAGTCGATGCTGGCGGTGAGCCCGAAGGGCGTCGGGCTAAGGAAGCGCTGCACGTGGGCGTAGAGCCAGCCTGCGATGGAACTTATGACGGCGGCGAGCACGAAGGCCATCAAGCGATAGAGATAGGCGTTGGCGCCGAACGTCTCGGCGATCGCCGGCCCGGATCGCAACGAGCGCAGGACGCGCCCGGTCCGCGATGCCAAGAGCTGACGGCACCAGGCCATTACCAGGACGATTGTGACCAGCGCCAGGTAGTAGCCCTGCCGCTCGCTGCGCAGATCGAATCCGCCGACGCTCACCGGCGCAATTCCTGTCAGGCCGTTGAAGCGGCCGAGCATCTCGGAATTGCCGACCAGGAAGTAGAAGCTGATGCCGAAGCAGAGCGTAGTCAGCGCAAGATAGTGTCCGCTCATGCGTACGGTAACGGCGCCGATCAGTCCGGCAACGACGCCAGCAGTCATCACGGCGCCGACGAGCCCGATCCAGGCCGAGCATCCAAGGCGCGTCGACAGATACCCGGACACGTAGGCGCCAAGCCCGACGAATGCCGCTTGGCCGAACGATACCATGCCGGCGATGCCTGTCATGAGCACCAGGCCGAGGCAGGCGATGGTGGCGATCATCACATACGTGATGACCTCGACCTGATAGACCGGCAACAGCACCGGCGACGCTGCCGCCACAACGAGCGCAAGCAAGGGGGCAAACCGGATCAGGCGCGTCATTCGAGACCATCCTCCGGCGCGACCGTTGAGACGGAGCGCCAGAACAGCACTGGAATGATGACAAGAAAGACGATGACGTCGCGATAGGCGCTGGCCCAGAACGAAGCAAAAGCCTCCACCGTGCCAACCAGCAGTGCGCCCGCAGCGGCGAGCGGATAGACCGCCATGCCGCCGACGATGGCACCGACAAAGCCCTTCAGGCCGAGGAGAAAGCCGGAATCATAATAGAGTGTCGTGGTCGGCCCGATCAGCAGTCCGGAAATGGCAGCGGCGATCCCCGTCAAGAGAAACACCGTCCGGCCAGCCGCCACCGTGCTGATGCCCACGATTTCCGCACCGCGCCGATTGTGCGCTGCCGCCAACAAAGCGCGCCCGCGCAGCGAGAAACGGAAGAAAACATAGAGCGCTGTAACAACCGTGACGCTACTGGCGAGCACGCCGACTGCCTGCGGTGTCACGATCATGCCGAACAGCGCAAACGGAGCGCCGGAGAAGCCTTCGGTGCGCACGCCCTCCGCACCGAAAACATGCAGCCCAATGCTGCTGAGCCCGAGATGCGCCGCGACCGCTGCGATCAGCAGGACCAGCGGGGAGGCCGCGGCAAGCGGCTGAAAGACAATCCGATAGATCAACGGACCTAGACAGGCGATCAAGGCGGCACTTACGGCCATCTTCCAGGCCAGCGGGGCCGTCTTCGGCACCAGGAACAACGCGGCCATGACGATCACCGTTGGCACCAGGCCAAAGCGCAGCAGCGACCGCGTCGCGTGCAGCCGATCCCGCAACCTCACCGCTTCGATGACATCGAGCGCGAGGGCGATCGCGGCGGCGACGATCAAGATCCAAACGGTGCCCGGCGGCTGACCGGCTTCGAAAGCAGACAAGGTCAGCGCGGTGAATGCAACCAGATCGCCCTGCGGCACGAAGACGACACGGGTGACCGAGAACACCAGCACGAGCGCAGTCGCCAGCAGAACATAGACTGCGCCGCTGACCAGTCCGTCCTGCAGAAGGATCAATGCAACGTCTGTGTTCATGCAGCCTCGCGTGATTCTCGGCGACAAGCCAATCGACAGAGGCGCATCACTGCACCAGACGCCATTTTCCGTCGACGATCTGCGTCATCACGCGCGAACGTTCGTCGAGGCCAAGATGATCCGCCGGCGACATGTTGTAGACCCCGTTCGGCCCGGCAACGTTCTTGACGTTCTCGATGGCGTCGCGCAGGGCCACCCGAAACTCTTCCGTTCCAGGCTTGGCGATGTCGGAGGCGACGGAAATTGCCCTGTTGAGGATAAGCTGCGCGTCCCAGAGATAGGCAGCGAAGGTCGAGCGCGCGCCTGCATCCGGGATCGCCTCGTAACGCTCGATGAAATCGAGGCCAGCCGCTTTCGCCGGATGGCCGTCGGGCAACTGTTCTGCCACCAGCACCGGACCGGCGGGCACGAAGGTTCCTTCGAGCGCCTTACCGCCGATGCGAAGAAAGTCGTTATTGGCGACGCCGTGCGTCTGATAGATCAGACCCTTGTAGCCGCGCTCGACCAGCGTGGTCTGCGGCAGCGCCGCGGGCGTGCCTGATGCGGCGACAAAGACCGCGTCGGGATTTTGCGAGATGATCTTGAGAACCTGGCCAAGTACGCTCGTGTCAGTGCGCTGATACCGCTCGGACGCTACAACCTTGATGCCGGCGCCCTCGAGGAGACCCGTCAGCACCTTGATCCAGCCTTCGCCATAGGCGTCGGTGAAGCCAATGAGACCGACGCTTTTGACGTTCTTGCGCTTCATGTGATCGAGCACGATGGAAGCCATCTGCGCGTCACTCTGCGGCGTCTTGAACACCCAGCGGCGCTTGTCGGTCGGCGGGTCGACGATCAGCGCCGATCCGGCAAGGCTGATCATCGGCGTCTTGCTCTCCGCCACGATGTCGAGCAACGCCAGCGAATTCGGGGTGAGACTCGGGCCGACGATCGCATCGACTTTCTCTTCCGTGATCAGCTTGCGAGCGTCCGTGACGGTCGCCGACGCGTCGGAGGCATCGTCGAGCAGGATGTAGCGGACATCCTGCCCGCCAAGTTTTCGCGGGAGAATGGTCACGGCGCGTTGCTGAGTGATGCCGACGGACGCGGCCGGCCCGGTCGCCGAAATTATCACCCCAATCCTGACCTCGGCATGAGATGGAACCGCCTGGGTCAGTATCGCCACCACGGCAATGATCAATTTCTTCATGGATCCTCCTCACGGCCGTTTTTTCTGCTCGCCGACGGATCGCCGCCTTGCGCGCGTGCGGTCCCACTTCAAAGAGACCGCCGAGCTCTTTCTTAGACCAAACGGTCGGACTAAGAAAGACAAAAAATCAGAACTCGCGACGTTTGTTGACTCGATCCTGGTGCGGAGCTTGCCAGAGTGATGGCTATGGGCTCAGGATCGGCGAAGCGACAGAGCCGGCCTAAATGGCGACGAATGCGGTGTCCCCACAGGCAATACCGGCTGAAGAGTGCAGTGTGCTTCCGAGCGAAAGAAACAGCTGGCCGGCCACCCTCATTCGCAATGGCGACAGGCTAGGCAGCCCTAAAACGAGCTGGCCCGGATGAGCACAACTTGTGTCATGAGGCTATTTCGCTCCCGCAACGCATGCCAACCAGCCGCTTCGATGCGAGCGCTGACCACCTCAAGGCCCGCTATCGCTTGACTGAGCAATCGACGCTCGGTTGCGGCGAGCGGACCAAGAGAGTCATCCTCAATGACACGCGCTATCCCCGCCATCTCTTCAAACGCAGCTTTTCCAGCCGCCGTGATCGTCACGGACGCGTGGCCCAAGTAGCTTTGCTGCGCTACGGGGCCAAAGCAACGCGTCTCCAGCATTGGACGGATGGCTGCACGACCTGCTCGATTGCCCCGAAACAGGTGTGAGGGTATATAGTCCGATCGTTCGAACGATTGGACAGGAAAGCTTGTGACGAGACCGCGCTCGCCGGACTACGACAACATACAGGAATCAATCGTCAAGCAGGCTGCCTCGCTGTTCGCCCACCGCGGATATGCCGCCACCTCCATCAACGATATCGCCGCAGCGTGTCGCTGCTCGAAATCCCGTCTATATCACTACTTCGAATCCAAGGACGCCATTCTCGTCTTCATGCTGACCGAGCATGTCGACAAACTGCTGGCAGGCTGTAATGACATCCTTGCCGGACGCGAAGATGATGTGGCGCGCTTTCGCAGATTGATCCGCTTCTTCATGGAGATTTACGCCGTATCAAGCGACAAGCATGCGGTGATGCTGACCTGCCTGGAATTCTTGCCAACCAACGTGCGCAAGGATGTGATCAAAAAGCAGCGGCAGCTCATCAAGATCGTCACTGACATCCTCGCAAAAATACGCCCCGATCGCGCAAGGGACGCATCCAACGCACACATCGATGCGATGCTCTTCTTTGGCATGATCAACTGGACCTATACCTGGTTCAAGCCCGACGGAGACGTACTGCCGACCGAGCTTGCCGATCGTGCGGTCAGTCTGTTTCTCGACGGTTACATCAAGTCCAAGGCCCTCTGAGCCGTCCCCCATTTCCAGGCTCCGCCTCTCGTCGAACATCGCTCTTCAAACGAAATAGTCGAGCCCGATCTCGAGCGACGGTGCGGGCTAGTGCATGAAGGCGCAGACAGCAGACAGGCTCGGTATCATCAAACAGAACTTTGCTGCCACGACCCTTCCTAAGCTAAGGACGACTACTCGAAGCTGGGATGTCACCACCTGTTGCGGGACCGGGTGCGAATGCGCCTGTTACCGGTCGCCGGATCATCCCTGGACGAAGATCCTCGATCCGCGCTGCGCCGAGGAGCGCCTGAGCGACGTCAAGTTCGGCCTGCAGGAGGCCGAGCGCATGGAACACGGCGTCCTCACCTCCGGCCGCGAGCGCATAGAGCGTGGCACGCCCGATCTGGACAGCACTCGCTCCAAGCGCGATCGCGCGGGCGATGTCGACGCCGGTCCGGAAGCCGCTGTCTACCAGCAACGTCAGCTTCCCGGATGCCTCAGCGACGAACTCCGGCAGGACATCGATCGGCGCCACCGCCCCATCGAGCTGTCGACCGCCGTGGTTGGAGATTACCAAACCATCGACTCCCACGGCCAGGGCCTTGGCGACATGTGCGGGATCGAGCACGCCCTTGACAATCAGGGGCTTCTTCCAGCGATCTCGTAGCCTTGCGATGTCGTCCCAACAAATAGATGCATCGAACTGGCTCTGCATGAGCTCGGCGATCGTATCGGTTTTGCTAAGCCCGAGCCCTTCGGCCATTACCTTGAGCTGTGGAGTGCCCGCTCGCGCCATCCTCAAACTCCAGCGGGGATGCGCGACGAGGCTCGCGAGCTTTGCCGGGGTCCACCGGAACGGCAGGGAAAATCCGTTGCGCGCGTCGCGTAGTCTCTTGCCGGCCACGGCGTTGTCGACCGTCACCTCGATCGCGTCGAAGCCGAGTGCGTCTGCTTTGTCGACGATTCGGTCACTGAAGGCGCGATCCTTGAAGATATAAAGCTGCATCCATTTGGAGCCGTCACCGGCCGAAGCGACTTCGTCCTGCGTGCAGGTGCCGGCGCAGCTCATGACAAATGGAATACCGGTCCGACCGGCCGCTCGGGCCAGAGCTACGTCCCCGTTCGGCCAAGCCGCTGCGGCCAGACCTGTTGGTCCGATGATCAGCGGCATTGCGTAGGTCTTGCCGAAGAGCTTCACCTGTTGACTGCGACTGCCTACGTTGACCGGTGCCGAAGCGAGAAGCCGCCTTGCGTCCAGCGCAGCCCGGTTGTGTGCAAGCGTATTTTCACCATCGGCCCCGCCATCGAAAAAGTCGAAGATCATCGTCGGCAAAGCGCGCCGTGCCAACTCGCGATACTCTTCGATCGAATGGACGCGGACCCGGGACTTCATCAACCGTCCTTCCGAAATAGGTTGCGACGAGAGCCTAGAGCGTCTGGCAGGCCGCAGCTCGGACTCAGCCCTTGCAGGAAACTCACCGAGGTCCAACCCGCGCAAGTCATAGCTCGCGATTGGTTAGATGAGGAAGGACAGCGTGGAGATCGGCTTGTGATTGTTGACGAGCGACACCTTCTTGCGGACCATCATGAATCCCGTGTCCGATACGCGTAGCCGGTATTCATTGCGCGCCGCCCACAAGGTCTCGCCGCGCAGATTATCCTCAAAGATAAACACGTTGGCACGCGCCTCAACTTCGCCTCTGGTCTGCTCGACGAGTTCGACGTTGGAGACGATACGGGCGAGCTCCGATCGTGGCGTTTGCGTGTGATGTCGGCCGGTTTTGAGCTGACTTACCCGCACCCCTATCCGCGAGCGATTGTCGTAGATGATCGACATTTGCATCTCGGGGTTCGTCGCACCGTTCGCGGGAACCCAGTAGATCGCGTCTTCGGTCCACAACGCCTCCCATTCGTCATAGGCGTGCGTATCCTGCAGCCGCGCTTCCATGAACAGGAATTGCTCGACCCGCTCGAGCAGGCTGCCTCGCCTGCTCCCGGATGGTTCCGGGACCGTCGAAATCTCCTTCTGATCCATCGCCGACCTCAAGCCGCCATCAAGCTGGCATAGTGCCGCCAGATACCCCGCTGCGGCACCTCGTCGGTCGAATGTCCGATGAGATATCCGTTCTCATCCCGGCGCTCGCGATGGAGGCCGCGGCTCAGGGTCAACCACTCGGGGTCACTGATCAGCGCGCCGCGGTGGTTACGCTCATACATCTCGGTGTCGTCCGCGAGCAGAAAGCCGGCGGGGCCGACGGACCCCATGGTCTGCTGGCGCAGGCGGCGGTTGAAAGCGGGGGCACCCTTGAACTGCAGCGCCGTCACGTGCTGGATGGTCTCGTCGACGGCAATCGGCTGCAGAACGAACAACTGGATTTCGGCGATGAACAGGTTCGGAAAGATCATGGTGTGTGGCGAGCCGTCGATCATGATCTGGCGCGCCCTCTCCGCGCCGTAGCTTGCCTTCATCGCCTCGGTATAGTCGGGCAGTCGGTCCTCCGTCGTGCCGAACCAGGCAAGTGGCTTGTCGAGACGTCGCCATTCCGGCCTTAGATCAAACTCGGTGTGGCCATTACCGAAGTCGCGGGTCAGCGCATTGGACTGCGGACCATAGAGCTTGCCGATGCTGCTATCGGTAACCTGGAAAACGGAGCCGTGAACGAAGGCCGGATGGTAGCCGTCGGTCTCGTTCTCCAGCAGGAACTTCCAGTTTGCCTTCGTGCGATGTTGCAGGAAGCCAGCGGTGAGTTCGAGCTCACCTTCGGGCGAATTGTCGAGCAACTGGTCGAGCGATGCCTTGGCGCCACCGAGATAGTCCTCCAGAGAGGGCCCGTCGCTGGCAAATGAGCCGAACACGAAGCCGCGATAGACCGCAACACGCGGCACCCGACCAAGCGAAAACCTAGTCTTATCTGCTCCATTGTAGCCATCGGCATAGGCGAAGCCGGTTAGCTCGCCGGTATTGCTGAACGTCCAGGAATGGTAGGGACAGGTGAATGTGCTGCGATTGCCCTCTCGATAGGCGCAGAGCTGATTGCCACGGTGGGGGCACTTGTTCAGCAGCAGCGTGATTTGTCCTGTTCGATCGTGGACGAGCAAAACTGGCGTCGGCCCGATCGACTTGGTGACGTAGTCGTTACGGTTTGGCACCTCGCTGACATGGCCGACATAGACCCAGCTTTTGTGCCAGATGCGCTCAAGCTCCTGCTCGAAAATGCCCTTGTCATAATATAGGCGGCTGTGAACTCTGGCCGGCTCGATCAAGGCACGGCAGTCGTGGCTGTTGGCGAGGGACGTCATTGCGCTCACTTTCTTAGTCCGATCGTTCGGTCTATAAATACTGACGCGGCTCCGAAGTCAAGTTGATTCGATTAGCCCGAACTGACTCGGACCAGTCACAAAGTGAGTGGTCTGATCGGGGTTGATTGCCTTGCGCGTTCTCATCCCCACGAGGCGGCAGCTTGACATCGATGCCGCGGCTTGCAGTTGCGTCAGCTGATGAAAGTGCGAAGCTCGTACTTGCGTTGGCGCGAGTTGCAACACTGGATCTATTCGATGGATTCCAATCGGAAAAATGGCCGGCGCCTGATAATGAGGCGCACGCAAGTCTGCGCCAGCCTCGCGTGGGCACCTTCATGACGATCATCGCCCAATACAAGGCGGCACCGGAATTCACCAGCCTTGCTGCATCCAAGCCGCCGCTCGTACCTCACTTATCTCAAGTTGATCGAGAACGAGTTCGGCGACCTGCCTTTGGCGGCGCTCGCCGATCGTCGCGTACGCGGCGACTTCAAGAACTGGCGTGGCTCGTTCGCCGAGACGCCCCGCAAGGCCGATTATGCCTGGACCACCTTGGCGCGGATCATGTCGTTCACAAAGAATCGCGGCATCATCGCAACCAACCCACGCGAACGGCGGCGGCCTCTATGCGGCCGAGCGAAAGGACAATATCTGGGGCGAGCAACAGATTGCGGCCATGCTCGAGACCGCCAGTGTTGAGATCAAATTGGCCCTCATGTTGGCCCCGTGGACCGGCCAGCGGCAGGGCGATCTCTTGCGGCTGCCGTGGTCGGCGTATGACGGCCCCCACATACGGCTGCGCCAGTCGAAGACAGGCCGCCGGATCGCCATCTCAGGGGAACCGCAGTGGTCAGGTTGGCCGTCGCCGGCGCGACCGCGCCCCAGATCGCGACCTTTACCGGGCACAGCCTGAAGGATGTCGAGGCGATTCTCGACGCGCGTTACCTCGGCCGCGACATTCAGCTGGCTGAAGCTGCCGTGCTGAAGCTCGAAGCCAGAACAGAACTGTAAACGGCGGTGTAAACGGCGAGAGATCGCAAACTGATCAAGACAGCTAAGTCCTTGAAAAGCTTGGTGGGCGCACCAGGGCTCGAACCTGGGACCCGCTGATTAAGAGTCAGCTGCTCTACCAACTGAGCTATGCGCCCGGAACTTGTCCGGAAATGACCCTCGCAAGAGAGGCCGTCGTTTAGCAAAGCGATTCCGCGATGTCCAGCAAGCTGGCGCAACTTTTCCCGACTTTCTGACAGCCGAAAGGCCGCCGGATTCCGGCGGCCTTTCATAGGCTTGGCGAGGATGCCGGCGGCTGGCGCTCAGAGCCGGCCGGAGCGCTCCTGATCCGGACCGTCATCGCGGTCGAAATGATGGTCGCGGCCGCCATGCTCCCAGCGATCCATGCCGCGCTCGAGGCGATGGCGGCGCCAGCCCTCGGCGCCGAAGCCGCGTCCTTCCATGTGGGTGAGCATGGTCAGCCGCCGCTTCTGGTTGTCGTCGAGCGTCTTGTAGAGCGGGTCGGCGGCATCGGCGATCTTCTTCAGCGACGTCGCGGTTGCGGCCATGTTGTCGGCACGCTCGCGCAGCCGCATGACCGGATCATCCGGCTTGTCGGCCTTATCCGCATCGGTCTTCTCCGCGGCCATCCGCGCGTTGGCGCGATCGAGCCGCATCTTGGCGAAGTCGCGCACCGCGGTTTCGACCGGCGGCCAGAGCTTCTCCTGATCGGCGGTCAGCTTCAGCCCGGCGTGCACCGCAGCAATGCGCGCGTCGAGGAAGGCGGCCCGATCCTCGGGACTCATCCGCATCTGGCCATGGAACCACGGGCGATGCTGGGCATAGACCGCGGTCGAACCGGCAATCGTGAGCGCCGCGATGCCGGCGAGCAGAACTTTCTTCATCCAAACCTCCTTTGAAGGTTGCTTGAAGATGATGCCGCCGCCCCTCGCCTTCAACTTACGGATTGGACAGAGAGACCTTTCTTGCCAAGATGTAATCCGCTTCATTGCCCGTCAGAAACAACCAAAGCGCGAGGTCGCGCTTTGGTTTCTCGTCTGTTTGCTTTGGCATGATCTCCGCGCAAACGCTCCGCGTTTGTCGCGAGGGAAACCCGCTGCGCACTTTTCCGGATCATGCGCTAGATCATTCCCAACAGCCTCGGCAGCCACAGCGAGATCTCCGGCACGTAGGTGATCAGGCCGAGGAACACCAGCATCGCGCACAGCCACGGCAGCACCGAGATCGTGATCTCGCTGATGCCCATCTTGGCGATACTGCTCGCGATGTAGAGATTGAGCCCGACCGGCGGATGGCACAGCCCGACCTCGGTGTTGACGATCATCAGGATGCCGAGATGCACCGGATGCACGCCGAGCTTGGTCGCCAGCGGGAACAGGATCGGCGCCATGATCAGGAGGATCGACGACGGGTCCATCACGTTGCCGGCAAGCAGCAGGATGACGTTGACGACGAGCAGGAACATCCAGACCGAGAAGTTCTTGTCGATGATCCAGGCCGCCATCTCCTGCGGAATCTGCTCATGCGTCATCAGGAACGAGAACAGCACCGCGTTGGTGATGATGTAGAGCAGCATCGAGCTCATGCTCGCCGCCTGCAGCAGCACCTTCGGCACCTCGGAGAGTTTTAGCTCCTTGTAGACGAACACGGTGATGAAGAAGGCGTAGGTGGCGGCGACCGCGGCCGCTTCCGTCGGCGTGAAGATGCCGCCATAGATGCCGCCGAGCACGATCGCGATCAGCGACAGGCCCCAGATGCTTTCGCGGAATGCGGTGAACTGCTGGCCGATGGTCGCGCGCGGCATCTTCGGATAGCCGTTTCGCTGCGCCACGAAGAAGGTCACCGCGGCCAGCATCAGCGCGAGCAGCACGCCCGGCACGATGCCGGCCATGAACAGCGCGCCGATCGAGGTGTTGGTGGAGACGCCGTAGAGCACCAGGATGATCGAGGGCGGCACCAGGATGCCGAGCGCGCCCGAGGTCGAGATCACGCCGACGCCGAACCGCTTCGGATAGCCGTGATCGACCATCGCCGGCATCATGATCGAGCCGATCGCGACCACAGTGGCGACGCTCGAGCCCGAGATCGCCGCGAACATCGCACACGCCGCGACGCCGGCAAGGCCGAGGCCGCCGGGCAGATGCCCGACCAGCGAGGTGGTGAACGCGATCATGCGCCGCGCAACGCCGCCGCGGGTCAGGAAGGTGCCGGCCAGGATAAAGAACGGGATCGCCATGATGCCGAAATTGTCGAGGCCCGAAAACAGCTTCAGGCCGACGCTTTCGATCGGCACCTCGGTCATCGTGAACAGGAAGGTGAGCACGGTCAGGCCGAGCGAAATCGAGATCGGCATGCCCGTCAGCATCAGGGCAAACAGCAGTCCGAAGATAAGTGCGGCGCTCATCACGCTTCTCCGAGCGCGACGGGCGCGGTCTTGCTGGTCTCGACGCCATCGACATGCGAGGCGTCATGGTGCGGCAGCTCACCGGTCTTCCAGTAGGTCCAGCACACCTGCAGGAAGCGGAAGCACATCAGATAGGAACCGAGCGGGATGCAGGCATAGACGATCCAGCTCGGGATCTCCATGTCCGGCGAGACCTGATCGGTGTGCATCAGCTCGAACACGAACTTGGCGCCCATGGTGCCGACGATCGCGGTGAACAGCGCGCCGCCGAGCAGGCCGAAGGTGATGGTGCGCTTGCGCCAGGCGTCATTGAGGCGGTTGATCAGCACGTCGACGCCGACATGGATGCCGGTGCGCACGCCATAGGCGGCGCCGAACTTCGCCATCCAGATGAACATGTAAATGCACAGTTCCTGCGACCATGCGAGATTGATGCCGAACAGATACGGATAGAGCACCGGCACGTCGACCAGGAAGCGGTGCACGACCGTGATGAAGGTCAAGAGCGTCGCAGCGCCCATCAGGCTCGCGATGATGATTTCCTCGAGCCGGTCCAGAATTTTCAGCAGCATTGATCTCCCCTGTCATGGCCTGATGCGGCAACCGGCCACGGCACCCAGTCCGCGGCCTCACGTGGCCGCGGCATTCGTTAGATTTGCGTGATGGCTCTCGGTTGAGAAGTCCATCCGCGAACTCCTTGCACCTCTCCCGCTTGCGGGGGAGGTCGCATTGCATCGAAGATGCAATGCGGGTGGGAGCTCTCTCCACAACATGACTCGTGGAGAGAGCCCCCACCCCAACCCTCCCCCGCAAGCGGGAGAGGGAGCGCACCGCCTTCTCGGCAGCTGTTAGGCGATCCGCCTTAGTTCATCGGGCTGCGGCCCGTTTCCTTGAGGAATTCGTCGATCAGGGGCTGGCCGACGCGCGAGGCCACGTCCTTGTAGACCGGCATCATCGCCTTGCGCATCGCCTCGTCCTGCTCCGACGTCAAGGTGACGATCTCGGTCTTGCCGGCCTTCTTGATCTCGGCGAGCGCGTCCTCGTTCTCCTTGGCCGACTGGTTGTTGCCGAACTCGGTGGCTTCCTTCATCGCCTTGTTGAGCTGGTCGCGGATGTCGGCCGGCAGGCCGTCCCAGAACTTCTTGTTCACGACCACGACGTAGCCGATGTAACCGTGATTGGTGACGGTCGCATACTTCTGCACCTCATGCATTTTCTGGGTGTAGATGTTCGACCAGGTGTTCTCCTGGCCGTCGACCACGCCGGTCTGCAGCGCCTGGTAGACGTCGGAGAACGCCATCACCTGCGGAATCGAACCGAGCGCGCGGAACTGGGCCTCCAGCACCTTCGACGACTGGATGCGGAATTTCAGCCCCTTGTAGTCGGCCGGCGCGACCAGCTTCTTGTTCGCGCTCATCTGCTTGAAGCCGTTGTCCCAATAGGCGAGACCGGTCATGCCCTTGGAATCCAGCTTCTTGAGCAGCTGGCCGCCGAGCGGACCGTCGGTCACCTTGCGCAGCGATTTCAGGTCGGGGAGGATGTAGGGCAGATCGAAGACTTCGAATTCCTTGATGCCGATCGGGCCGAACTTCGAGTTCGACGGCGCCAGCATCTGCACCGCACCGAGCTGCAGTGCCTCGAGCTCTTCCTTGTCCTTGTAGAGCGTCGAGTTCGGATAGACCTCGACCTTCACCTTGCCGCCGGTGTACTTCTCGGCGAGTTCCTTGAACTTGTCGGCCGCCTTGCCCTTCGGCGTATCCGAGGCCACCACGTGGCTGAACTTGATGACGATCGGCGACTGCGCCGAGGCCTGCCCGACAAAGGTCAAGGCCGCGATCGACGCCGCAGCCAAAATGAATTTACGCATGTTTCCTCCCGCGTATTGCGGAGCACGAATACCGGCCCCGAGACATCCGGTCGCACCATTACAGACAAGCAACGGCGATTGCCATTGCCCCTTTAGCAGGGGCTGAATTGCACCATTGCTGCACTGCAAAATCCAATGCGGCGGTATCCCTTTCGGCTCTTGCGACCGTTCAATGACACCGCCCGCACGCTGTGCCCGGCCATGGCCGCACGGTCAATGCGAGGTTTGGCAATGACGAGTTCGCCGGGCGCGAATGCTGCGCGCTTCTGCCGGCTGTCGTCCCTGACAAGCTCTCTACCCATCCTCCTGAGGGACGTGCCGCGTGTCTCGTTGCGTCCGCGGCAACAGCCGCATCCTCATTGCGCGATGGTCTTCGCGAGCTCTGCAAGAGGTCCCGGCTCGACCCGGACATCCCCGGCGAATGGACGCTCCTGCAGACCGATGAGTCCCAGCGCCATCACCACCGCGATCGAGAACACGCCGAGCGCCGTGATCTGCGCACCGGCCTTGTTCAGATGCACCAGCCCGATCGCCACCTGCGTGACCACGCCGAGGACGATCACCAGGATCCATTTGGCATCGATCGTGCGATCGGACGCCAGCGCAAGCCGTTCAGAACGCGCACTGCCCACGCGGACCGCAGCATTGAGCAAGGCCGTCTGCACTGGCGCGCCCGCTTTTTGCGCGATCCTGGGATCGCTGACTTCCTGCAGCAGCGCGTTATAGGCGGACTCGGCTGTGCGCGCCTCATGGTCCTCCGTCATCGCCGGCCACTCATCGTTGACCAGGGCCGCGACGTATTTGGCAAGGACGGACCTGACGCTGCGCATGTCCAGCGCAGAGGCGATGCTGAGCGCATCGACGTTGCGCAATTCCCCCGCCTCCGCTTGCACCGCACGGGCCGCTTGACGGTTGCGATCGGCAATATCACTGGCGAGAAATCCGGTCAGCAGCGCAAACAGCACGCCGACCGCACCGAAGAACGGCGCCACGACGCCCTCGACACGGCGCCTCGCCCGAGCGGTTGCCGGGCTGAAACTCGCGATGACGATCGCAGCGCCGGTCGCCGCATAGAGCACGACGAGAACGGCAAACAACTCGTATGTCGGAAAGTCCAGCCAGGCCTTGATCATCGTTACGGCAACGCCCCCCACAGCCACTGCAACCAGACTAGGGGCGCGTGACGTTCACGTCATCCAAAAACGCTCGCACCGGAAGGCGTACCCCTCAATGGAAGTGGCGATGGCGGTGTGCAGCCCGTTCTCCTCGCCGAAGAAGACATCGGTCAGCACGGCAACAATGTCCGCTCCGGGCCGATTTTGTTGCAAAAGTCGGTCAAGAGGCGACGTGGAGCAGCGCCGTGATGGCGTCCGCTCCGTGCCAACAGCGCAAGTAGCCATCGCGGCCCTGGATGTGATTGGATGCAGCCGGAATGATTGACGGGAATGAAGATCACAATTCTCGATTTGGGGGGCTGCCAATGGAAAGCATCAGCGACGGGCACTTGCTATCAAGAGTTCTCTTGACGCTCGCTGCCATCGGGTACGGCTTCGTGACGATCAAAGCCGATTTCAACCGTACCCATGCAACCAATCCATTATGGACGCCGCACGCACGCTTCCACGTCGTGTGGCAGGTCCTTAGCTATACCGGCATCGCGGTCATCGCCCTCTGCCTGATTTGGCTGAGCGGACCGCTTGCGAAAGAAAGGCTGTGGCTTGCTGGAGCGCTTGGCGCTGCGGTCTACGGGGCCTTCTTCGTCACGCTCCTCGCACGAAAGCTGTTTGGCGGCGCACTCCATGATCAAAACGGCTACCTACCCTTTCGATCGCCAATTGGGCCGTGGTTATGGGATGCGAATGTCACCGCGTTCAGTGTTCTGTCGGCAATCTTGATGATCGGAATTCTCGTGGTGTGATCGATCTCTCTTTAAACAGGTCGATCAGGTGGAATGTCTCAGCTGGATCAAAAAGGCGACCTCGAGCAGCGCCGCCGCGATGCCCGACTTGAGCCAAATAACAGACACGGCAACGGCTTCGGGCGCGTGGTCCACATCGTCCCTCACAACCATGTCAAGGTCGGTCATCGGCAGAAACTCTCTTGACCCTCAGTGGCCAAGTCCTGGGAATTCGGCTAGTTGAATCTGCGTGGCAATGCAATTAGGACGGCATGTCCGTCCTTGAGAGGACAAGGTCATGAAATTGTCGTCAAGGTTTGTCGCGACCACCGCTATAGCTTTCCTGTCAACCGCCTTGTTGTGCGGCCCTGTTGCGTCGCAAACCGCAACAGGCTCCAGCGCCCCGCTTCCCTCCATCACGGTCGACGCGCCGAAGCAGGCGGCAAGGCCGAACAGGCCCAAGGAGGTCGCAAGCAGCCGCCTAGCTGCTCGCCGCACATCGCTCGCCGGTCACACGTCATCCTCAGGCGCGCGAACGCCGTCGCCTGCGCCGGATACAGTCTTGGGGAGGATTGCCAGTCTGGAGAAGGTAGCCAGCAACTGCAACGGGGGTTGCGAGTCGAGCCTTCCCCACGGCAAAGACCCCTGGGTTGGGTGTAGCGAGTCGGGCGGCGGACAGACCTACGGACCGTTCTCGGCAACGTGCCGAGACAACCTCACCTACAAATCCTACGAGGATTGCCTCGAGACCAAGGTGTTCCTGGGCGAATACCGAAATCGGGCCCACTGGGTTTGCAGCAGCCTGTCCGCCGCCGGGAAGTTTCAGGTCGCCGAGCTCAAGCGATCCAGACATCCGCGCTAGGCAACGCCTTCGCATGGACGCAGCGAACTTTGCTGCGTCCATGGTTGCCGGCCAGCAATGGCCGCCTCTCGCTTGTCCTCAGCGCGACGCGGTGCTGATGTTCTCGCCAAAGAACTTCCACGTCTTGCCGTCGAACTTGGCGAGCTTGAACGTGTCGAAGGTGGAATAGTCCGTCGGCGACACCGAGACCGTGATGCCCGGCAGCAGGAGCGGCAGCGAGACCTTGCTCAGGTTCGTGGCCTGCTTCAGCAGATTCTCGCGCGTCAGCACGTCGCCGCAGTTCTTCAGGATGATGGCCGTGAACTGCGCCGACAGATAACCGATCTGGTTGCTGCCATCGATCGGATTGCCCTCCGGATACCACTGCTTCATGAAGGCGAGATAGTCCTGCACGCCCTTGTCGGTGTCCCATGCGGGGTCGCCGACCACCTTGGTCGCCAGCGCCGTCATCAGGCCGGTGGATGCTTCGAGGCCGGCGGGCTCGAGCACGCCACCGATCGAGCTTGCGACCGACACGATGAAGTGCGTCGGCTTCCAGCCGAGATCGGCAACCTTGCGGATCGCCTGCGCGCCGAATTTCGGCGTCGTGATCGTCATCAGCACGTCGGCGCCGCTGGCCTTCAGATTGACGATCTGGGAATCGATCGTGGGATCGGTCACCTCGTAGCTGAGCTCCTTGACGATCAGGCCGGCCTTCTCTCCCAGCCCCTCCTTGAAGCCCCTTAGATAGTCCTTTCCGAAGTCGTCATTCTGGTAGATCACGCCGATCTTCGCGTTGGGCAGCTCCTTGGCAATGTACTTGGCGTAGATCTTCGCTTCCTGCGCATAGGGCGGATAGAACGGCGTGGTCCAGGGGAATTCCTTCGGATCATTCCACTTCGAGGCCCCGGTGGAGATCAAGAGATGCGGGATCTTCTTGCCGTTCAGATATTTTTGGATCGACGAATTTGTCGGCGTGCCCAGTGAGCCGATATTGGCAAGGATCTCATCCTGCTCGACGAGCTTGCGCGTCTGCTCCACCGTCTTCGGCGGGCTGTAGCCGTCGTCCATGCTCAGCAGCGTGATCTTCCGGCCGTTGATCCCGCCCTGGCTGTTGATCATCTTCCAGTATGCAGCTTCGGCCCTGCCCTGCGTGCCATACGCCGAAGCCGGACCGCTGTAGGGCATGGTCTGCCCGATCTTGATTTCGGTATCGCTGGCGCCGGGATCGTATTTCTTGTCGGCAGCAAGAACCGCCGACGTGGAGGCAAGGCTGAGCGCGGCGACGGCCGCGAGCGTGATGCAACGCATGTGTTCTCCCCATTCGCGTCGCTGTTTGCCGCGACGTCCGGCGAGATCATGATCAAGCCCGCACGAGATGTCGACCCCTGAAGTCGGGACATCGAACCGCACTAGCCGCCGGGCGTCACAGCCCAATCCAGTTCATCACGGCGCCAAACGTTGCCCAGAGCGTCCATCCGAGCCCGAGCAAGCAGATCAGCGCCGCCGCCATCGCTATCGTCAGCAGCAGGCCGTCCTCCTGCAGGTAGGCGACCGCGATCAGGACGACCACCATTCCCGGAATGACGTTCACCAGAGGCAGCGGCCAGCCTGCCGAGAAGGCCAGCAGGAACACGACCAGTCCGACCAGGCGATCGATCACGTCGCGACGCGCGTCCCAGCGCGGCCGGCTGATGCGCTCGATCGCCTGCAGCATCGGACGGACCAGAACGGTAAAGCGCTTGAAGCGCTTGAAGTCGAACTGCCGCTTCGACAGGAAACGCGGAAACGACGGCGCGCTGCGGCCACGCATCATCTCGACCGCCGGAAACAGCAGCGCCAGCGTCGCAACCGTTGCGACGCCGGGGATGATGACCAGCAGCCCCAACAGCAGCAGGAGCAGGCCGAACGACCGCTTGTCCAGGTTGCTGAGGAGCCATTCGAGATCGACGGGGCCGTCCGGTGCTTGAGCGACGAGTTCCTCAAGAAGTTGGGACGTGTGCGTGGGCGCCAATGGGGCTCCGGACGAGGGGGACATAGCTGCCAAAGTGGTCAGACTCGGCATCGATTGCAACAGCTGCCGAAGCAGACTAGGAAGCATGGGTGACCCACGATTCCGATCAGGCATGGCAGCGCCATGCGCCGTCAAGCCCAATTCCCGCCACGCGCCGCCGCTGGCCGTGGTTCCTGCTGATCGTCATCATCGCCAGTGCGGGCGCCGGGGGTGTCTACGCCTGGCCGCAGATCGCGCCGCTGGTCCCGTCCCTCGGCAACGCTGCGGCCGGCGACAAGGTGGCCGCAGGCGACAAGGAGACGTTGCCGGATCTGCTCGCGACCCAGCAGAAGCTCGAGGATGACATCGGCGCGCTCGGCAAGTCGGTGGCGGACCAGCAGGAGCAGTTGAAGACCGTCGTCGACCAGCTGGCGGCCCTGACGTCGAAGGTCGACGCGCTGCAGCGCCCTGCTCCGGCTCCCGTGCCGCCGCCGCCAGCGGCAGCGGCCGACCAGCCGCGTGCAGCACCGGTCGCGCAGGCGGCCCCGAAGCCCCGAAAGCCGCCGCCGGCTCGAACGCCGAAACCGGCAGGTCCGATTTCGACCGGTGGTGCGCCGCTCAACGTGGCACCGGGCGCCGGGGCTCGCTGAGCCGCGCCGCCGTCAGCCCAAGTTCAGCGCAACCAGTCGGTGACGGCAGCCTATCCGCGCGGCCGCTCCATGCCCGCCCGCTTGATGGCCGCGCGCAGGATAGCGGTATCTGAGGAAAGAAATTCGATCAGGCGCCTGGCTGCGTCAGGCGATTTTGAGTCGCTGACAACCGCGGCCGTGAAGGTCTGCACAAGCTGGAGATCCGGAGGCAGCAGACCGACGACCTCGATACCGGTCTCCTGCACCAATTCGCTGGTCGGCCCGATCGAGAAATTCGCCTTGCCCGCGCGCAGCGCTTCGGCCGCCTCGGTTCCGCGCGCCTCGAGGGTGAGCCGCACCGTGTCCGGCAGGTTCAGCCTGGGGAAGACCTTGTCGCGGAAGAATTGTCCGCTGGTGCTGCTTGGCGCCACCACCTGGCCCGCATCGATCAAAGCCTGTCTCAGCGCGGCAGCATTGCCGATGTCCGGCTTCGGAGCGCCCGAGCGAACCGCGGCCGCCAAAGGCGCCGTCGCGAGGCCGGTGTCGGATCCCGCACGAATCCGCCCGTCCTCGTTCAGCGTGCGCAGTCCCTCTCGCGACAGGATCACCACGTCGGCCTTCGTGCCGTGCGCGAGCTGATGTCTGATCGTTTTCGGACCGGTGCCCTCCGATGCGCCGGATCCGGTCTCCACCTTGATGCCGGTGCTGCGCTCGAATTCGGGCAGGACTTCCCGATAGACCGCAGCGAAGCCACCGGAAATGATGACCCTGATCGTGTCCGGGCTATCGGCGATCGGCGCCGTCAAGGCAGCGGCACCATGTCGGCGGCCCGTCGGCTCATTTCTGAAGGCTTGCGGCAAACAGCTTGGCCGCCTCGGCTTTCGATTCCTGATCGGCCTTGGCGTCGTATCGGAGCGGCAGGTTGAACTTCTTGCCGAGTTCGGTCGCTTCAGGGTTCGTGAACGCGTGCACGGCGCCGGGATATTCGATGATCCGGTAATCGGCCTTCGCCGCGTCGAAATCCTTCTTCAGCGCATCGTACTGCTCGCGCTTCACGAACGGATCGTCCGCGCCGTTCAGAATCAGGATCTTCGCCTTGACGGTGCCGGGCGCCGGTGCAGGCGTATTGAGACCGAGCGACGCGTGAAAGCCCGCAACGGCGGCGAGATCGGCGCCGGCACGCGCCATGTTCAGCACCACCGCGCCGCCGAAGCAGTAACCGACGGCGCCGATCCGCTGCGGATTGACCGAAGCCTGCTTGGCGAGTTGCTCGCGCGCGGCGTTGAAGCGCCGCTCCATCACCTTCGCATCCTTCATCACCGATCCCGCGAGCGCGCCGGCATCCTTCGGGTTGTCGGCGGTCTTGGCGTCGCCGTACATGTCCGCAATGAAGGCTGTGTAACCTTGCTCGGCGAACTTCCGCGCCTCGTTATGGATATGCGGGGTGATGCCCCACCATTCGTGCACCATGACGATGCCCGGTCGCTTGGCCGTCGTCGCGTCGTCATAGACCACGAAGCCCTTCATCGTGGTCTCGCCGTCGGTGTAGGTGACCGGCTCTTCCTTGACCGCGGCGTGCGCGCTCGCGACCATTGCGATGGCGCAAAGTGCTCCGACGATGATCGCTCGCATGCTGATCTCCCTGCGGGTTGGCGTCGCCGCGTTGTGTTTGTCTTGGCCCGGACGGCTATTCCGCCGCCGTCCGGATATCGATCTTCTCGGCGCGGACCGCGCAGAACTTGAATTCCGGAATCTTGCCGAACGGATCGAGCGCCGGGTTGGTCAGCAGATTCGCCGCCGCCTCCGCGTAGCAGAACGGCATGAAGACCATGTTCTCGGGCACGTCGCGGTCGGCGCGCACCTTGACCTCGACCGCGCCGCGGCGCGTCTCGAGGCGGATGAAGTCGCCGGGCGCGAGCCCCTTCCTGCGCATGTCCTTCGGCGTCATGAACGCGACCGCTTCGGGCTCGATCTGGTCGAGCACCTGGGCGCGGCGCGTCATCGAGCCGGTGTGCCAATGCTCGAGCACGCGGCCGGTCGACAGCACCATCGGGTACTCGTCGTCGGGCAATTCGTCCGGCGGGATCACCTTGGCCGGCACGATCTTGCCGCGGCCGCTCTCGGTCGGGAAGCCGGTGGTGAAGATGATCTCATTGCCCGGCTTGTCGGGATCGTCGACCGGATAGGTCACCGCGCCCTCGCGAACCAGCCGCTCCCAGGTGATGTTCTTCAGCGACGGCATCAGCTGCGCCATCTCGGTGAACACCTCGCCCGGCCCGGCATAATTCCAAGGCAGTCCCATCCGCTTGCCGATCTCCTGGATGATCCAGAGATCCTGCCGCGCATCGCCCGGCGGCTTGATCACCTCGCGCGCCAATTGCACGCGGCGGTCGGTGTTGGTGAAGGAGCCGGACTTTTCGGCGAACGCCGAGGCCGGCAGGATCACGTCGGCATGGAACGCGGTCTCGGTGACGAACAGGTCCTGCACCACGAGATGATCGAGCTTGGCGAGCGCCTGGCGCGCGTGCTGCAGATCCGGATCCGACATCGCGGGATTTTCCCCCTCGACATACATGCCGTGGATTTCGCCGGCGTGGATCGCGTTCATGATCTCGACCACGGTCAGGCCGCGCACCGGATCGAGCTCCTGCCCCCACAGCTTCTCGAAGGCGCCGCGCATGTCGTCGCGGCCGACCGGCTGATAGTCCGGCAGGAACATCGGGATCAGGCCGGCGTCGGAGGCGCCCTGCACGTTGTTCTGGCCGCGCAGCGGATGCAGCCCGGTGCCGGGCCGGCCGACCTGGCCGGTGATCAGCGCGAGCGCAATCAGGCAGCGCGCATTGTCGGTGCCGTGGACATGCTGGCTGATGCCCATGCCCCAGAAGATGATCGACGACTTGGCGCGTGCATAGGCACGCGCCACCTCGCGCAGCGTCTCGGCCGGAATGCCGCAGATCTGCGACATGCGCTCCGGCGTAAACTCCTGGATCTTCGCCTTCAGCTCGTCATAGCCCTCGGTATAGCCGGCGATGTACTGCTCGTCGGTCAGGCCTTCGGTGATGATCGTGTGGATCATCGCGTTCAGCATCGCGACGTCGCTGCCCGGCTTGAAGGCGAGATGCTGAGTGGCGTGGCGCGACAGCGTCTGCCGCCGCGGGTCCATCACGTACAGCTTGGCGCCGCGCTTGGCGGCATTCTTGATGAACGTCGCCGCGACCGGATGGTTCACGGTCGGATTGGCGCCGATGACCCAGATCACCTCGGCGTCGGCCGCGGCCGAGAACGGCGCCGACACCGCGCCGGAGCTCAGTCCCTCGAACAAGGCCGCCACCGACGAGGCGTGACAAAGCCGCGTGCAGTGATCGACATTGTTGGAGCCGAAGCCGGTGCGGACCAGCTTCTGGAATAGATAGGCTTCCTCGTTCGAGCCCTTGGCCGAACCGAACCCGGCGAGCGCCTTGGCGCCCTTCTCGTCGCGGATCTTCCGCAGGCCCGCCGCGGCAAGATCGAGCGCCTCGTCCCAGGATGCCTCACGGAAATGGGTGTAGGGATTGGCCGGATCGACCTGGTCGTTGGCGTCCTTCTTGACGCCCGGCAGCCGCACCAGCGGCTTGGTCAGTCGGTTCGGATGGTGGATGTAGTCGAAGCCGAAGCGGCCCTTGACGCAGAGTCGGTTGTGATTGGCGGGGCCATCGCGGCCTTCCGCGTAGATCACCTTCTCGTCCTTGACCTCGTAGGTGACCTGGCAGCCGACGCCGCAATACGGGCACAGCGAGTCCACCTTGCGGTCGGGATACGTCACGCGCGTCTGCTTGTCGTCGAGCATGACAGCCGGCATCAGCGCCCCGGTGGGACACGCCTGGACGCATTCGCCGCAGGCGACGCAGGTCGATTCACCCATCGGATCGTCGAAGTCGAACACGATTTTCGAGCCGTGACTGCGATAAGCCATGCCGATGACGTCGTTGACCTGCACCTCGCGACAGGCCCGCACGCACAGGCCGCACTGGATGCAGGCGTCGAGATTGACGCGCATCGCCGGGTGGCTGGTGTCGGCGCGCCAGCGTTCGGTGGCGGGGAAGCGACTTTCGGTGACGCCGGTCTTCTCGGCCCAGTGCCAGAATTTCGAATCCGGATCGTGCGAGGTCTCGCGCGCCGGCTGATCGGCCACAAGCAGCTCCATCACCATCTTCTGCGCCGCGACGGCGCGCTGGCTGGCCGACTTCACCTTCATGCCGACCGAAGGCGTCCGCTTGCAGGACGCCGCCAGCACGCGCTCGCCTTCGATTTCGACCATGCAGGCGCGACAATTGCCGTCCGGCCGATAGTCCGGCGCGGGCGAATAACAGAGATGCGGGATCTCGGTGCCTTGGCGCTTGGCGACCTGCCAGATCGTTTCGCCGGCCCGTGCCTCGACATGGTGGCCGTCGAGCTCGAACTGGATGGTCTGGCCGGAGTTCTGATCGTTGCTCATTCAAGATCCTCGTCGAAGTTCGCCTGCTTGGTCCGCCTACTCGGCGGCTTGCTGCGGACGAAACCCGTCCGGAAAATATTTAATCACCGAAGTCAGCGGATTGGAGGCGGCCTGACCGAGCCCGCAGATCGACGCGTCGCGCATCGCCTGGCTCAATTGGTCGAGCAGCTCCTTGTTCCAGACCGGCTGCTGCATCAAGAGCACAGCCTTCTCGGTTCCGGCGCGGCAGGGCGTGCATTGCCCGCAGCTCTCGTCTTCGAAGAACTTCATCAGGTTCAGCGCGGCATCCCTGACGTCATCGGCCTGCGAGAGCACGACGACCGCGGCGGAGCCGATGAAGCAGCCGTATTTCTCCAGGGTGCCGAAATCGAGCGGAATATCGTCCATCGAGGCCGGCAGGATGCCGCCGGACGCGCCGCCCGGCAGATAGGCCTGCAAGGTATGGCCGTCGGCCATACCGCCGCAGAACTCATCGATCAGCTCGCGCAGGGTGATCCCGGCCGGCGCGAGCTTGACGCCGGGATCCTTGACGCGTCCCGACACCGAGAAGCTGCGCAGGCCATGACGCTCGTTGCGGCCGTGGCTCTTCCACCAGTCGGCGCCCTTCTCGACGATGTCGCGCACCCACCACAGCGTCTCGATGTTGTTGATCAGCGTCGGCAGGCCGAACAGCCCGACCTGGAACGGATATGGGGGCTTGTGCCGCGGCAGGCCGCGCTTGCCCTCGATCGATTCCAGCAGCGAGGATTCCTCGCCGCAGATATAGGCGCCGGCGCCGCGCCGCAGATGCAGCACAGGGCCATCCGGCGGGAGCTTTGCGATCTCGCGTGCGAGGATCTCGCGGCAGGCCGGGTACTCGTCGCGGATGTAGATGTAGACTTCCGGCGCCTCGACCACGTGGGCGCCGATCAGCATGCCCTCGAGGAAGCGATGCGGATCGCGCTCAAGATAGTAGCGGTCCTTGATGGTGCCAGGCTCGCCCTCGTCGCCGTTCACCGCCATCAGCCGCGGACCGGGTTCGCCGAGCACGGCGCGCCACTTGCGCCCGGTGGGGAAACCGGCGCCGCCGAGACCGCGCAACGACGCATCGTCGAGCGCCTTCAGCAGGTCTTCGCGCGGCAGTTCGCCCGAGCGCAGCCGCGTCAGCAGCTGGTATCCGCCGTCGGCGACATAGGCGTCGTATTCGACGTAAGGCGGCAGATGCACATGGGTGTCGCCGCTCTTCGCCGCAGCGAGCACGTTGCTGACGGTCGCATGATCGATGAAGTTGTGGCCGACCTCCGCAGCGGGTGCGGTGTCGCATCGGCCAACGCACGGCGCCCGCACGACGCGGATGCCGGGGCCGGCGCGGCTCTGCAGATCCTTCAGCAACTTCTCGCCGCCGAGCATCGCGCAGGTCAGCGAATCGCACACCCGCACGGTGAGCGGCGCGATGTCAGGTTCGCCTTCCTTCACGATATCGAAATGCGCATAGAAGGTCGCGGTCTCGAACACTTCGGCGAATGACAGCTTCATCTCATCGGCGAGCGCCGCAAGATGCTGCGCCGAGATCTGATGGTATTTGTCCTGGATCAGATGGAGGTATTCGATCAGCAGGTCGCGACGCCTCGGCCGGTCCGCGAGCAGCGCCTCGATCTCATGAGCGGCCGCAGGGTCGACCTGGCGTCCCTTGGGCGTGGCTTTCGCCCGCTTCCTGCCGGCTCCGGGATGCTCGAACGCGCGGACCTTGTGAACGTCGTCTCCACTCATGAAACCTCGCCTTGGAACCCGGCTTTGCTCAAGTTGCGCCGGTTCGACCCAACTCTATTCTCTGGCATGCCACAGGCAAGCAGATTTAGAATGCCTCTAGCAGCGTCGGGTTGCCGCGCAGGCCGTTGTTAATGTTTACCTATCGGTCGATCTGATTTCCCAATCGCGCGAGCATCGGGCTCACGCGATCTCGACCGCATCTCGCGGCCTCAGAGCAGGTCGGCGTAACCGAGAAAGCCGACCGTATCGCCCGGCTCGACCCGCAGAACGGACTCGCCGAGCTCGATCAGCCCGTCCGTCTCGATCAGCGACGACAGCAGGCCGGCCCCCTCGCGCGGAAACTTGATCGCCTCCAGCGCGCCGTCCGCCGCCCGGCGCAGCGAGGCTCGGACATATTCGCGGCGGCCGCTCTTCTTCTTGTAGCTGAAGGCGGCCCGAACCGGCATCGGCAGCAAGGCAGACGGCACCGCGCCCGACAGCGCCAGCACGGTCGGCCGCACCACATGGACGAAGGTGACGAAGCTCGCCACCGGATTGCCGGGCAGGCCGATCAGCGGCGTGCCGTCGACTACTCCCATCGCCACCGGACGGCCCGGCTTGATCGCCATCCGCCACAGCACCAGCGAGCCCGCCTGTTCGATGCCGGCCTTGACGTGGTCCTCTTCGCCGGTCGAGACGCCGCCGGTGGTGAGGATCAGGTCGTAGCGTTGCGCGGCCTGTTTGAGCGCGGCGGCGAGCCCGGCGCGTTCGTCGCGCAGGATGCCGAGATCTCCGACCTCGCAGCCGAGCCGCCGCAACATCGCGATCAGCATGAAGCGGTTGGAATCGAACAATTGAGCTTCAGCGCGCGGGCTGCCCGGCGCGGCCAGCTCGTCGCCGGTCGAGAACACCCCGATGCGCAGCCGCCGCACCACATCGAGCGTGGTGAGCCCGAACGCCGCGGCAACCGCAATGTCCTGCGGACGTAGCCGCCGGCCCGCCGCCAGCGCGACTTGTCCGCGCGCAATGTCCTCACCGGCCGGACGTACATTGGCGCCGGCCTTCAGGCCTGACGGCAGGACCACGTTGCCTGCAGCGTCGATCCGCACGTCTTCCTGCATGAACACAGTGTCGGTGCCCTCGGGCATCGGCGCACCGGTGAAGATCCGCACCGCCTGGCCGGGCTGCGCGGGCGCTGCCGGCGCTCCCGCCTGCACGCGGCCGGCGACGGGAAACGCGCGCTCGCCGCTCGCCGGCAGGCCGGTGCCGGAGACCGCATAACCGTCGACGGCGGAATTCATGAAAGGCGGCAGCGGCAGCGGCGCGGCGACGTCGTGGCTGAGGATGCGTCCGTCGGCGTCGACCAGGGCAACGGCTTCCGTCTCGCCGACCGGCTTGACGCGCGAGGCGATGATCGCGACGGCCTCGTCGACCGACATCATCGGTCCGCCGAAAGCGAAGCAGTCGTCGGAAAGCTGCGCCATGATGTTCCTCAGTCCTCGGCCATCGACAAGATTTGTTCGACCCAAATCGTGAACCGCGGCGTTATCCTCAAAGCCGGACCATCGACCAATCCTTGGCAGTTCCGGCGAAGCGACGGAGAGTGGTCAGTCCGTCTCCGATCGTGCTTATATCCCCTGCTTCGCTGCCATGTGAACCCATCGGGACGCCGCCCTGTGACCGAGAAGACCGCCGCTCCCATTATTGTTCCAGACCCGGACGATCCGCGACTGACGGAACGCGTCACAGGCGTCGATCAGACCGGCGCGCCGACCGAGATCAGGGTACCGGTCGAGCGGCCGCTGACGCTGTACCTCAACGCGCAGGAGATCGTCACGATGATGACGATCAACGACTATCCCGAATACCTTGCGCTCGGCTACCTCCTGAACCAGAACATGCTCAAATACGACGACGTCGTCACCGAGGTCGAATATGACGACGACCTTCAGGTGGTGGTGGTCCGCACCGCGCACCACACCAATTTCGAGGCGAAGCTGAAGAAGCGCACGCAGACCTCGGGCTGCGCCCAGGGGACGGCGTTCGGCGACCTGCTCGAAGCCGTCGAGAAGGTCGCACTGCCGAAGGCCGAACTGCGGACCTCGTGGCTCTACCGGATGACCCACACCATCAACACGATGCCGTCGCTCTATCTGGAAGCGGGCGCCATCCATGGCTGCGTACTGTGCAAGGAAAGCACGCCGGTCTGCTACACCGAGGATGTCGGCCGGCACAACGCCGTCGACAAGATCGCGGGTTGGATCTACCGCCACAATGTCGATCCAGCCGACAAGATCCTCTACACCACCGGACGACTGACTTCAGAGATGGTGATCAAGACGGTGCGGATGGGCATCCCGATCCTGGTCTCCCGATCCGGATTCACCGCATGGGGCGTCGATCTGGCGCGGCAGGTCGGATTGACGCTGGTCGGGCGCGCGCGCGGCAAGCGCTTCATCGCGCTGTCGGGCCAGGAGCGGATCGTCTACGACCAGAACCTCGACTATGTCGAAGAGGAATCGATGCGGCACAAGCGCAAGGGCGAGGCCGACAATGACTGATATCCCGGGGACTGGCATCCCGGGCGTGCTGCTCGCCGGCGGCCTCGCGCGGCGGATGGGCGGCGGTGACAAGCCGATGCGCAAGATTGCCGGGCGCACCATTCTGCAACGGGTGATCGACCGTCTCGCCCCGCAATGCGGCGGGCTGATCATCAACGCCAACGGCGACCCCGCGCGCTTCGCCGCCTTCGGCCTTCCCGTCGTCGCCGACGATGTCGCCGAGTATCCCGGCCCCCTCGCCGGCATCCTGGCCGCGCTGGACTGGACCGCGGCCAACCGGCCGGATGCGAAATGGGTGCTGAGCGCGGCGGGCGATTGTCCGTTTCTCCCGCGAGATCTTGTCGCACGCCTGGAGCAGGCGCGCGCGGCGGAGAATGCCGAGCTCGCCGTTGCGTCATCGGGCGGCCAGGTGCATCCCGTCATCGGTCTGTGGAGCGTGCGGTTGCGGAGCGAATTGCGCCATGCGCTCGTCAAGGAGGACGTGCGCAGGATCGATCGCTGGACCGCGCGCTATCCGCTGACCACGGTCGAGTGGCCGACCGAGCCGCTGGATCCGTTCTTCAACGCCAACACCGTCGAAGACATAATGGAAGCCGATCGCCTCGCCGCGCTCGACGGCGGATGAGACGCGCGCCCGCGCTTCCGTCCGGAACTAACGTCCTCGGCTGCGAGCACGCACGCAGCTAGCCGCGCTGGCTGCCGACCCGTCCGACCCGATCCGTTTCGACGGCGCGCAGATAGTCCAGCATCAGGCGGCCGGTTGCTGACAGATGCGCGGCATCGCGGACCACGATCTTCAGCTCGCGCCGCCCCCAATCGTCGCGCAGGGGGATCGCACGAAGGCCCATGCCGGCACCGACCACCGCGAAGGCGCGATCGGGAATCAGGCCCAGCCCCATATTGGCCTGCACCATGCGGCAGACAGCATCGAAGCCGGGCACATTGATGCGCAGCCGCATCGTCTTGCCAGCTTGCGTCGCCGCATACTGCGAGCGCAGATAGATCGAGCTCGCAGTGTGCAGGCCGATATGGTCGAAATCGAGCGTCTCGGTGAACAACAACCTTTCGCGACCGGCCAGCGGATGGTCCGGCCGCATCACGACCACCAGATTGTCGTAGCGATAATGGAAGGCTTCGAGCGCGCGGCTGTCGGCCTCTACCGAGCAGATGCCGATCTCGGCCGCGCCCTCCTCGATGCCGCGCACCACCTGTCCGCTCGGCCGCTCCTGCAGATCGACGCGAAGCAGCTCATGCGCGCCGAAGAAGGCGGAGAGATCCTCCGGCAGATACTGCACGATCGCCGAGAGGTTCGCGAGCATGCGGACATGTCCGCGCACGCCTTGCGAATATTCCGACAGCTCGACCGCGATCTTCTCGACATTGAGCAGCGTGACGCGGGCATGATGCAGCAGCGTCTCGCCGGCCGGCGTCAGCGCCATGCCCTTGGCGAGCCGCTTGAACAGCGTGACGCCGAACGCCAGCTCGAAATCGTTCATCCGCTTCGATACCGCAGAAGCCGCGATCCCCTCGCGCTGTGCCGCGCGGGTAAGGTTCTGCTCGTCGCAGACCGCGACGAACAGGCGAAGCGTGGTGAGGTCGACGCGGCGGGTCAGCGCGGTCTCCGCGGGCGTCGCGGCACGCGGAAGGTCGACGGCGATGGAGGAGATCGGCATGGGCAGCGTCCCCGGGAAAGACCGCAGGGTAGCGCCGGGACAGACGCGGAAGATTCCAAAGCAGTGCGGGATAAAGCGGAATGTTGGAAAAAGATTCCAACAATCCGGCGAAAGAACACGCTTGATTCCAACCGTCGAAGCGTAGGGCGGGCTAGCCCGCCCTACGGACGACGAGGTGTATCCAAACGAAAAACGCGGCGCCTAGACGCCGCGTTTCCGAA
Organism: Bradyrhizobium sp. C9; assembly: GCF_002532045.1. GTDB lineage: Bacteria > Pseudomonadota > Alphaproteobacteria > Rhizobiales > Xanthobacteraceae > Bradyrhizobium. The sequence goes on from NZ_NWTG01000021.1 coordinate 130,635, forward strand.
TGCATTGATCGAGCGAACCGTCAGCCCGCGACCTTGGACGCCGGCACGTCGCGCTGCCGCTTCATGACGATCTTGTTCAGCGCGCCGAGATAGGCTTTTGCGGACGCGACCAGCGTGTCCGGATCGGCGGCGCGCGCGGTCATCGAGCGGCCCTCGTGGGCGAGACGCACCGAGACTTCGGCCTGGGCATCGGTGCCTTCGGTCACCGCGTGGACCTGATAGAGCTCCAGCTTGGCCTCGTGCGGCACCAGGCGCTTGATGCAGTTGAACACGGCATCGACCGGGCCGTTGCCCTCGGCCTCCTCGATCTTGATCTGGCCGTCGACGTCGAGCTTCATGGTCGCGCGCTGCGGGCCATGGGTGCCGGCGATCACGGTCAGCGAGGTCAGCTTGATGCGATCGTGGGCGGCCGCCATCTCCTGGTCGACCAGCGCCTCGATGTCCTCGTCGTAGATGTCCTTCTTGCGGTCGGCCAGCGCCTTCATCCGCGTAAAGGCATCCTCCAGCTGGTTGGCGCCGAGCTTGTAGCCCATCTCCTCCAGCTTGTGGACGAAGGCATGGCGGCCGGAATGCTTGCCGAGCACCAGCGAGGACTGCTTCAGACCGACCATTTCGGGCCGCATGATCTCGTAGGTCGAGGCGTCCTTCAGCACGCCGTCTTGGTGAATGCCGCTCTCGTGGGCGAACGCGTTGCGGCCGACGATCGCCTTGTTGTACTGCACCGGGAACGAGGTGGCCGCCGACACCACCTTCGAGGCGCGGGTCAGTTGCGTGGTGTCGATATTGTTCCAGTACGGAAACTTGTCGTTCCGCACATTGATCGCCATCACGATCTCTTCCAGCGCGGCATTGCCGGCGCGCTCGCCGATGCCGTTGACGGTGCACTCGACCTGCCGCGCGCCGCCGACGATGCCGGCCAGCGAATTCGCGACCGCCATGCCGAGGTCGTTGTGGCAGTGGACCGAGAAGATCGCCTTGTCGGAGTTCGGCACGCGTTCGATCAGCGTCCGCATGAAGTGGGTGTATTCCTCCGGCACCGTGTAGCCCACGGTGTCGGGGATGTTCACCGTGGTGGCGCCGGCCTTGATCACGGCCTCGACGATCCGGCACAGATAGTCCATCTCGCTGCGGGTGCCGTCCTCGGCCGACCATTCGACGTCGTCGATCTGGTTGCGGGCGCGGGCGACCATCGCGACCGAGGTCTCGATGACCTCCTCGGGGGTCTTGTTCAACTTCACGCGCATATGCAGCGGCGAGGTCGCGATCACGGTGTGGACGCGGCCGCGGCGGGCGAACTTGACGGCTTCGGCGCAGCGGTCGATGTCGGCCGGGTGGGCGCGGGACAGGCCCGCGATGACCGAGTTCTTGGAGCGGCGCGCGATCTCGCTGACCGCCTGGAAATCGCCCTCCGAGGTAATCGGGAAGCCGGCCTCGATGACGTCGACGCCCATATCGTCCAGCAACTCGGCGACCTCGAGCTTCTCCTCGAAGGTCATGGTGGCGCCGGGGCACTGCTCGCCGTCGCGCAAGGTGGTGTCGAAAATGATGACGCGGTCCTTGTCGGACTTGTTCACGGTGGCCATGTGAGAAATTCCTTTAAGCTTTTGCGCCCGTCATGTTGCTCCTTGAGCAATTGCTTGGGCGATCATCAGGGTCCGGTGATCTCGTACAAACCCCTGAGTGCCCAGGCGCAAACGCCCAGCCGGCCCTCAGGGGCAGGTAAGAAGCAGGCCGCCAATAAGCAGGGTGGGCCGAGCGGCCAGGATCGCGGCGGTAGCCTGAGCCACCTCCCCCGAAATCCCATCGATTTGGCCGCGAATCAGCATTGCCGGACCCTGTTGAGCGCCGAAATCCTCGGGCAAAACCGTTGACGGTTGGTTGCCGGGAGCGCTTGGACGCCGTCGTTCTAGACGATTATGGCAAGCCGCCGCAATGGGTAAAGATGGTCAGCGGGATTGACCTAATGCGGGTAAGCCCTTCGCATAGGCGGCGGCCAAGGGCTGCTAGGCGGCCGGGGATGTCGACGGGAAGACCTCCTCGCGATGGACCTCCCTTCCGGACTCATCGATCACGATAATGCACAGGTCGCCACGTCGCGTGGGCTCGTCACTCCGGATCTTCTCGGCCACGATCTCGCTATGGCTGATCGCCTCGCCATCGTTCCTGAATTGAATCCCGGAGCGGTCGCGTTTGCGCACGCCGTCCCGCAGATCGAAATAGTAAATCCCCATGAAATCACCTGATGTCGTCAATGAGAGCCCGCCGGACACCAAGCGGGCAACCCGCCGAGGCCCCGTGCTCAAACGCCACATTGGACCGGAATCGGCGCGGGAACCTTGATCCAGAACAACTCTAGCGGGTCTTCTGCACGCGATGATTGCGGCGCTTGGCCGAGGCCGGCGGCGCGCGACTCTCACCTCCGCCGCCCGGGCGAGGACGCGCGCAGGCTCGATGGCGAGCGGCCATAAAGGTCGGCGAAGGCGGCGTTGAAACGGCGGACGCTGCCGAAGCCGGCGCGGAAGGCGATCTCGGTCATCGCGTCATCTGTCGTGTCGATCAGGCGCTTGGCGCGCTGCACGCGGCGGGTGGTCGCGACCTGCTGCGGGCTGGCGCCGACATGGCGCTCGAACAGCCGAGCGAGGTGGCGCGAGGTGATGCCGAGCCGGTCGGCCAACGCAGCAACCGAGCCGCGCTCGAGCGCGCCGCCATCGATCAGCTTCAGTGCGCGCGCAACCGTGGAGCGCGTGCCGTTCCACGCCGGACAGAACGGCGCGGTTTCGGGACGGCAGCGCAGGCACGGCCGATAGCCCGCCGCCTCGGCCGCGGCGGCCGTCGGGTAGTAGGCGACGTTGCGCGGCAGCGGATGCTTCACCGGACAGACCGGGCGGCAATAGATCCGCGTGGTCTTCACTGCGGTGAAGAAGCGGCCGTCATAGTGTGCGTCGCGCCGCAGCCGCGCAGCGTTGCAGACCTCGAAGCTGAGCATGGCCGGACACTAGCGCATCGCGCGACCGGGGAAAGTGGCCCGCGGTGATGGGGTCCGATTCCGGCCAGCATGCCTCGCCGCGCTGGCCTAGATCGAGCCGATCGATCCCCTGGAGACATCGCAATGACGAGCCCAACCAACAAGGAAATCGTCCTCAACGCCTGGCAGACGTTCAGGACCCGCGACGCCGACCTGATTGCTGCCGTGTTCGCACCGGACGCCGAATGGATCGCGCCGGCCCGCAACGCCACCGCGGTCGCGCTCGACCACACCAATCACATGATCGGCGCGGAGGCGATCGCCCGCTTCATCGCAACCGAAATGCACCGCCTGTTCACCGAGATCGACATCGCGTTCCGCGCCGTTCACGCCGACGGTGACAGCGTGATCATCGAGGAGCGCATGCGCGCGACGCTGCCGGGCGGCCGGCCCTACGACAATGACTACTGCTTCGTGTTCGTGATCGAGGCAGGCCGTATCAAGCAGGTGCGGGAATACATGGATACGCGCAAGGGCTGGCAGATGGTGTTCGGAGAGGCTGCGGCGTGAGGACGGCCATTGCCGACTGGTGAGGGACACGCAGCCGAAAGGGCTCCCTCCCCTTTCGTCCCCGACATGGACAATCGACGCCGGGGCAAGAGGCGGGGCACGACCCGCTCGCAGCGAAACCTTTCCTACACCATGACTCCTTGCGTAGCAGCGGCGACAACCGCGGCATGTATGCGGCCGGGTAAGTCAATCTTTGCTCAACCGGTTGCATCTAGTGTGCCGGCGGCGACCGGGTATTGGGGCGCATCCTTTGTTGGTTAAGGAGATATCAGGATCATGCCCACGACGAACCTGGCCGAAGGGCCCAATCAGCGCCAAGCCGGCTTCAATCTCTTCCTTGTCGGCTTCCTGATCCTGTTTCTCGAACTGGCCTGCATCCGCTGGTTCTCGGCCAAGGTCGTGTTCCTGCAATTCTTCACCAATATCGTGCTGCTGGCGGCCTTCCTCGGCATGTCCTGCGGCTGCCTTGCCGCGCGGCGGAGCACCAACTGGCTTGCGCTGTTCCCGGGGCTCGCCCTCGTGACCTTTGCCGCCGTGGTCACGATCATGGTGCTGTATTCCAACTGGGGCCAGTTCGCGGTCGACGTCGGCCATCAGGCCTCGCCGCAGGAGGTGTTCTTCGGCACCGAGTATCGCAACCCGGATCTCGCCAAATTCGTCGTGCCGATCGAGGCGATCGCCGGGCTGTTCTTCGTATTGATCGCGCTGATGTTCGTCGGCCTCGGCCAGACCCTCGGCCGCGCCTTCGATGCCTACCCCAACCGCGTCGCCGGCTATTCGCTGAATATCGGCGGCAGCCTCGCGGGCATCGTCGGATTCTCGCTGCTGTCGTTCGCGCAGGCGCCGCCGGTGGTCTGGTTCGGGATCAGCTGCGCCGGCATCGTCTACCTGCTCTACCAGGACAAGGCGCTGTCGCTCCTGCGCCTCGTGACGATCGTCTTCGTGGCGGGATTTACCGCCTTCTACACCGATCGTTCCGGCAGCCACGACATCCGCTGGTCGCCCTATTACGCCGTCGACCTCAACAAATCGAACGGCGTGATCACCGTCAACAGCATCGGCCATCAGGAAATGATGCCGTTCAGCGAACGCGGCTCGTCCTATTCGCTGATCCATCTGCTGCAGAAGCACAGCGGCGGCGCGCCGTTCAAGGACGTCATGATCATCGGCGCCGGCTCCGGCAACGATCTCGCGCACGCCTTGCGCTTCGGCGTCGAGCGCATCGACGCGGTCGAGATCGATCCCGCGATCCAGAACATCGGCATCCACAACCATCCCGACAAGCCCTATCAGGATCCGAGGGTGGTGCCGCATCTCGACGACGGCCGGCATTTCCTGCGCACCACCGAACGCAAATACGATCTGGTGGTGTATGCGCTCGTCGACTCGCTGATCCTGCACAGCGGCTACGCCAACATCCGGCTCGAAAGCTATCTGTTCACCGAACAGGCGTTCCAGGACGTCCGCCGCGTGCTGAAGCAGGATGGCGTCTTCGTGATGTACAACTACTATCGCCAGGGCTGGATCGTGCAGCGCGTCGCCGAGATGGCGAAGCAGGTGTTCGGCTGCGATCCGCTGGTGCTGCCGCTGCCGTACAAGGAAACGCTGACCTCGTCCGAAGCGGTCGGCTTCACCACCATCATCGCGGGCTGCAATCCGCGCATCTCCACGGCATTCCGTGACCGCGGCCAGTTCTGGCTGAACAGCATTCCGCCGGAGAACCTCGCGGTCGACGGCTTCGACAAGCCGCAAGACAAGAGACAAGACAAGGCAGCCGCCCAGCACGGCGACTGGGTGCCGCTGGCGCCGGCGAAGCTGGTGGTCGACAATGAAGGCGCCAAGCAATCGACCAGCGACGACTGGCCGTTCCTCTATGTCAGCGGCAGGCTGATCCCCGATCTGACCGTTCGCTCGATGATCCTGCTCGGCGTGCTCGGGCTTGGCCTGGTCTACCTGTTCAAGCCGAAAGGCGCGTGGCGACCCAACAACCGGATGTTCTTCCTCGGCGCGGCCTTCATGCTGCTCGAGACCAAGGCGGTGGTGCAGATGGCGCTGCTGTTCGGCAGCACCTGGCTGGTCAACTCCGCGGTGTTCTTCACCGCGCTGCTGCTGATCCTCGCGGCCAACCTGTACGTGATCAAGGTGCCGTCCACCCGGCTGGTACGGCACTATGCCGGGCTGATTGCGCTGCTGGCGGTCTCGGTGCTGGTGCCGCTCGACACGTTCCTCAGCGGCGGCATCGTCTGGCGCTACGTGATCCCGTGCGCGCTGGCGCTCGGCCCGATGTTCTTCGCCGGCGTGATCTTCGCCCGCTCGTTCCGCGACGAAGCCAATCCCGATCAGGCGTTCGGATCCAACATCGCGGGATCGGTCATCGGTGGCCTCGCCGAGTCGTGCTCGACCCTGCTCGGCTTCCGCTATCTCCTGATCGTCGCGATCGGGTTCTATCTGCTGTCCATGTGGATGCCCTCGCGCAAAGCCTAACGTGCAGGAGACGCACGACAGAACGATTCCCTCCCCCTTGCGGGGGAGGCACTGCCAAAATATCGAAAACAACCCCATGCACAGTAGCCGGCAGCTACCCGGCGTTCGACACGGCAGCTTGACACGTCGGGCAAATCAGTCGTATTTTTCCATTATTCCGAAATCGTGCAGGCGATCCGCGGTCATGGCATATGGTCAAGCCCTGCTGTGTCGCCTCTGACAGTTGTGGTTACGGATCCCTGCTTTGGCAGGGACGACGGTGAGATGGTTCCCGATCGCAGTTGGCCGCGAGTGACAGGACCACGCCGCCACCTTGTGCCGTCTACTTCTTGGCGGGCGCCTTCTCGACCGCCGCGCCCTTGGCTTCGGCTTCCAGCGCCGCGCGGACGCGCTTGAATTCGCCGAGGTCCGCCTTGTCGACCTCGGGGAATTTCAGCTCGAGCTTGTCGAGCGCGTTGACGATGGTCGAGCCGATCACGACGCGGGCGAACCATTTGTGATCGGCGGGCACGATGTGCCAGGGCGCGTCCGCGGTCGCGGTGTGGTGGATCATGTCCTGATAGGCCGCCTGGTACTTGGCCCACAGCGCGCGCTCGGTGACGTCGGCCATCGAGAACTTCCAGTTCTTGGCCGGCTCCTCCAGCCGATCGAGGAAGCGCCGGCGCTGCTCCTCCTTGGAGACATGCAGGAAGAATTTCAGGATCATGGTGCCGTTGCGCGACAGATAGCGCTCGATCGAAGAGATGTCCTCGAAGCGTTCGCGCCAGATGTTCTTGGTCACCAGCTTCTTCGGGAGCTTCTGCTTACCGAGCACTTCGGGATGCACCCGCACCACCAGGCATTCCTCGTAATAGGAGCGGTTGAAGATGCCGATGTGGCCGCGCTCCGGCAGTGCGATCATGGCGCGCCACATGAAGTCGTGGTCGAGTTCCTTGGTCGATGGCTGCTTGAACGAGGAGACCTCGCAGCCCTGCGGGTTGACGCCCTCGAACACGCTCTTGATCGCACTGTCCTTGCCGGCGGCGTCCATGCCCTGAAAGATCAGCAGCAGCGACCAGCGGTCCTGGGCGTAGAGCTTCTCCTGGAAATCGTTCAGCCGCTTGCGGTTGACCTCGATGATCCTGCCGCCGGCGTCCTTGTCGATGCCCCCCTTCTCGGCGGTCGAGTACGACTTCAGGTGGAATTCGCCCGAACCGTCAAAGCGGAACGGTGCGACGAAGGGTTTCAGTTCATCGGCGAGCGATGGGGACGATTTGCTGCTCATGGCCTCTCGACGGCTTGCGTGGCGATTTGATCCGGTCGATCACGCTACCAAGAATGCCCTTGGGCAGGAAGATGATGAACAGCACCAGCAGGACGCCATAGACCAGATTGTCCCAGCCGACCGCCTTGGTGCCGAACGAGATGCGCAGCACCTCGGCCAGCACGATGGTGATGATGGCGCCGACCGTCGGTCCCAGTGCGACATAGACGCCGCCGACGATCGCCGCGAACACCATCTGCAGGGAGACCGCGATGCCGCTCACGGTGTCCGGCGAGATGAACATCTGGTACTGGCAGTAGAGCGCGCCGGCGAGCGCCGTCATCAACGCGCTGATCAAGGTGATCTTGAGCTTCTCGGCAGTGACGTTGACGCCGGCCGCGGCCGCGGCATCTTCATCCTCCGAGATCGCCTCCATGGCATGGCGGATCATGCTGCGGTCGATCGCGCGCCAGATCACGAGGCCTGCGATCCAGACCGCGAGCGCGATCAGATACCAGGTGATCTTGTCGTCGAATTGCAGCGCGAACAGCCCCTTGCCGCTCGGGGCGCGCTGCGGCGTGTAGCCGAGCGAGCCGCCGGTATAGTCGCGGGTCGCGGTGATGACCTGCAGCACGATGCCGGACAGCGCCAGGGTCACCAGCACGAAATAGTGCCCGGTGATACGGAAGCGGAAGCAGGGATAGGCGACGACGAGCGCGAGCACGCCCGCGGTCGCCATGCTCAGGGGGATTCCGATCCAGGGCGAGACGCCGAGGTGATTCCAGAGCAGCGCGGTGACATAGGCGCCGATGCCCATGAAGCCGCCATGGCCGAGCGAGACCAGGCCGAAGCGGCCCATGATCGACCACGAGGTGTAGGCGAACGACCAGATCAGGATCAGCACCAGCACGTGCAGATGATAGGGATCGCGGTGCACGAACGGCAGCGCGACGAGCGCGAGCAGCGCGACGATCCAGCCGGCGGCCTGCCTGTTCACGAGCGCCTCGCGAGCAGGCCCGCGGGCCGGATGAACATCATGACGATGAAGAACGCGAACGCCAGCACGTAACCCCATTCCAGATCGGAGAACAGGCCGCCGAGCGAGATGATCTCGGCGAACACGAACGCCGCGATGAAGCCGCCGATGAAATTGCCGAGGCCGCCGAGCACGCAGATCAGGAAGGTGATCGGCCCGAACGACAGCCCGACAAACGGATGCACGTCATATTGCAGCACCAGCAGGCACGCCGCGAGCCCGGCGAGCCCGCCGCCGATCGCGGAGGTGACGAGATAGATGCGCTTGGGGTCGACGCCCATCAGCGGCATGATCTGGCGGTCCTGCGCGATGGCGCGGATCGCGGTGCCGGTGAAGGTGCGGGTCAGGAACAGATAGACGCCGACCATGCCGACCAGCGCTGCGCCGAACGATAATAGTCGCGCGTAACTGAAATTCATCTCGCCGAGCGCCAGCACCGGCAGGCGGATGCCGAGATTGCGGAAGTCGATGCCGAAGGCGACGGTGGCAAAACTCTGCAGGATGAACAGCACGCCGCCGGTGGCGAGCAGCTGGTTGATCGGCGGCGCCGTCAGCAGCGGCGCGATGACCAGGAAATGCAGCGCGGCCCCGAGCAGCGCCACCAGCAGAATGACGAGCGGTGCGGCCGCCCAGTACGGCAGGTGAAAGACCTGCACGAGATAGTACATGCCGTACATGCCGATCATCACGAGCTCGGCGTAGCAGATCCAGGTGACGTCGATGACGCCGAAGATCAGGTTGAGCCCAAGCGCCAGCAGCGCCAGCACGCCGCCGAGCAGGATGCCGTTGATCACGGCCTCCAGCAGGTAGATGTCGAAGATATTGAGGAAGGATTGCATGGCCACCGCCTTTCTTACCTCTCCCGCTTGCGGGGGAGGTCGGCGCGCGGAAGCGCGCCGGGTGGGGGCTCTCTCCGCAATTCGACTCGTGGAGACACCCCCACCCCAGCCCTCCCCCGCAAGCAGGAGAGGGGGTAGAGCGTGCTCGCGGCAATCGTCCCGACCAAATCAATCATTCTACACCCCCAAATACGCCTGCTTGATGGTGTCGCTGGCCGCGAGCTCCGCCGCCGTGCCGGCGGCGCGGATGCTGCCCGCTTCCAGCAGATAGGCGCGGTCGACGACCCGCAGCACCTGCTGCACATTCTGCTCGACGATCAGCACCGTCAGCCCGCTGGCACGGATGCGCTTGACCAGCTCGAACACCTGCTGCACCACGACCGGCGCGAGCCCGGCCGAGGGCTCGTCGAGCAGCAGCAGTTTCGGGTTCGACATCAGCGCGCGGCCGATCGCGCACATCTGCTGCTCGCCGCCCGACATGGTGCCGGCCATCTGGTGGCGACGCTCCTTCATGCGCGGGAACAGCTCGAATACGAAATCGAGCCGCTCGGCGTAATGCGCGCGGGCGCCGGGCATGTAGGCGCCCATCTTCAGATTGTCGTCGACGGTGAGCCGCGGAAACAGCCGGCGGTTCTCCGGCACATGCGCAATCCCGAGGCTGACGATGCGATGCGCCGGCGTCCTGACGACGTCGGCCCCCTCCATCGATATCTTGCCGTTACGCGGGCGGATCAGGCCGGAGATCACGCGCATCAGGGTGGTCTTGCCGGCGCCGTTCGGACCGATCACGCCGACCGCCTCGCCCGCCTTGACATCGAGGCTGACGTCGAACAACGCCTGGAAGCTGCCATAACCCGCGTCGATCGATCGGAGCTCCAGCATGCCGGTCACACCCCGATCCGGCGGCGCGCCTGCTCGGCGACGGCGGCCGCCAGGCTCGCATCCGCATCGGTGCCGAGATAGACCTCGATCACCCTGGCATCGCCGGCGACATCGGCCGGCAGGCCCTCGGCGATCTTCTCGCCGTGATCCAGCACCATCACGCGATCGACCACCCGCATCAGGACGCCCATGATGTGCTCGACCCAGATGATGGTGATGCCGAGCTCGTCGCGGATCCGGCGCAGCATGTCGGCGGCCTGATCCATCTCGGTCTCGTCGAGCCCACCGAGGCTTTCATCCGCGAGCAGGAGTTTCGGCCCGGTGGCGAGCGCCTTGGCGAGTTCGAGCTTCTTCAACCCCGCGGCCCCGAGGCCCTCGACGCTGGCGCGGCGATCGGTCGGTAGGCCAACCATCGCCAGCGCGCGTTCGGCCGCCTCCTCGGCCTTGCTGCGGCTGCGGCGACCCTGGCCGTAGAAGCCGGCGAGCACGACATTCTCGAAAATGCTCAGGCGATGGAACGGCCGCGGGATCTGGAAGGTGCGGCCGATGCCGCCGACGATGATCCGGTGCGGGGCGAGCCCCGCGATCTCGCGGCCGTCGAACAGGATCGAGCCCTCGGTCGGCGGCAGCGTGCCCGACAGCATGTTGAAGATCGTACTCTTGCCTGAGCCGTTCGGGCCGATCAGGCCGAGGATTTCGCCCTGCTCGACGCGGAACGAAACATTGTTGACGGCACGAAAGCCGCCAAACCGCTTGACCAGGCCTTCGACGGCGAGCACGGCGTCCCCTTCGCGAGCGTTAGAACAGCAAGAAGTCAGGTGGAGGCAGCTTGGCCGCAGACTCGCTGCACCTCTCCCGCTTGCGGGGGTCGAGACGAGCGAAGCTCGCTCTTAGGTCGGAGCGCATCGAAGATGCGATCCGGGTGGGGGCTCTCTCGACGATACGACTCGTGGAGAGAACCCCCACCCCGGCCCTCCCCCGCAAGCGGGAGAGGGAGTGCAGTTTCTTCGCGGCAGCTATTGGATCCAATGTCATCTTGTACGAGCTATTTGTAGCTGTAGGTGGTGCCGGCGGGCAGCGGCAGCACGGTCTCGCGCTGCATCTGGCTCTTCGGCCACACCACATAGGATTTGTCGTCGATATATTGCAGCACCACCGGGAACGAGCGCGCATTCTGCCCGGCGTACTGCTCGCCCTCGCCGTAGAACTTCACGCCGTAGCCGAGCATGGTGCCGCCCTCGGGAATGTCGGTGTCGAGCGCGGCCTTGCGCAGCGCGTCCGGATCGATACCGCCATACTTCTTGATCGCGCGCGGCAGCACGTCGTCGAGGAACACATAGGCGTTGGCCGCGCCGATGCCGACATGGGCGGAGCGGATCGGCACGCCGGGCTTCAACCGGTCGAACGCCTCGCCGACCATTTTGATGACCGGCGGCAGCTTCGGATCCATGTCCTTCTGATTGGCAAGCCAGATCGAGATCGGGTCGGTATTGAACAGATAATTGGCGTCGGCGCCGAGGCCTTCCTTCAGCTTCTCATAGACGCCATAGCCTGCGCCGTGGCCGACGATGGCGCCGAACTTCAGCCCCTGCTCGCGTGCCTGGCGGAACAAGAGGGTAATGTCCGGATTGTAGCCGGTGTGGAAGATCACGTCGGGCTTGGCGCGCTTCAGCTTGGTGACCAGCGCCGACAGATCGGGCGCGGTCGCCGAATAGCCCTCCTTGAGCACGATGTTGAAGCCGGCCTTCTTCGCACCGGCCTCGTTGCCCTTGGCGACGTCGACGCCATAGGCGCCGTCCTCATGGATGATGGCAACACGGAGGTCCTTCGGTTCCTTGCCGAACTTCGACATCGAATATTGCGCGATGAAGTCGGTCGTCATCATACCGTACTGATTGCCGGCGGCCTGCGGGCGGAACACGTATTTGTAGTTCTTGCCGTCGAACACGCCCGAAGAGATGCAGGTTGTGATCCACATGAACTTCTGCATCTGGTCAACCCGGGCCGCCACCGGCACGCATTGCGCCGAGGAGAAGAAGCCCATCACCATGTCGACCTTTTCCTGCTCGAGCAGGCGGACGGCCTCGTTGATGGCGATATCGGGCTTGCTCTGCGCGTCGGCGTAGACGGCCTCGACCTTGTAACCCTCGACGCCGGTCTTGGCGTAATGGTCGAGCATAATCTTGACGCCGGTATATTGCAGCTCGGAGCCGCCGCCGGCCAAGGGACCGGTCAGATCGAAGATCACGCCGATCTTGATCTTCTTGTCCTGCGCCTGCGCGGCAGCGGCCACGCCGAGCGCCGCAAGCGCGACAGACAGACCCGCGAGCCAGCGGGCGGTCCTCCTGACCGGCATGAATCCCTCCCCGGAGATTGTGCACTGCATTTTTGTTTTCGTGCCGCCCTATCACAGGGGGAGCGGCCGATGATGTCAAGCACGATGCCTGCGTCGCCACGGCGCAGGCTTGCGCAAAGTTTCGGCGGTGCCGCGACGACGACCTTTCAGACCGGAGAACTACGGAAGGAACCTTCGCCATTTCTGCCTTATCCTGATGGCTGCGAAGTAGCTGTCATTGGAGGCGACATATGACTCATATGCTTTGCAGAACGAGACTCATCTCGTGGTTCGGTGCGTGCGTGCTTGGATTGGGAGTATGGACTGCCGCTTCGTCGGTAGCCGTGGCGCAGAATTCACCGTCCGCCGAGGCCAGGCTGAAGGAGTTGAACATTACGCTGCCGCCCGTGCCGACACCGGTCGCCAACTACGTTGACGCGGTCCGGGTCGGCAATCTGCTCTTCCTCGCGGGAAACACGCCGGCTGCGGACTGGAAGTACAAGGGCAAGGTCGGCAAGGACCTCACGGTGCAGGAGGGCTACGACACGGCCCGTCAGGTCGGCCTGATTATGCTGGCGAAGGTGCGCGTCGCACTCGGGAGCCTCGATCGCGTCAAGCGCGTGGTCAAGGTGTTCGGGATGGTCAACTCGGCCGACGGCCTTGGTGACCAGCCGAAGGTCGTGAACGGATTCTCCGATTTGATGGTGGAGGTGTTCGGCGAGGCGGCCGGCAAACACGCGCGATCTGCGGTCGGGATGGCTGGCCTTCCGTTCAACAACGCTGTGGAAGTCGAGATGATCGTTGAAGTGGCTGAGTGATCGGCCGGTGCATCGAGTGAGGGGCCGCCGATAATTGTCGCCCCCCCACCGGAAGCGCTCCCGTCCTACACCGGCAGCTGCGTTTCGATGAACGCGGTGACGAAGCGCGGCATCTGGGCATTGAGGTCGGCACGGCTGCGCACCAGGTGGATGCCGGTGAGTTCGGGATTTTGCTGGCGCGCAAGATTGGACTCGATGCGGGCGCGCAGCGCGTCGGCAGGCATGTCGACGCGCAGGATCTGCATCATTGCCAGCGCGACGCCGGTATAGATGCAATGCCATTCGGCGTCCGCGCGGCAATCCGACGGTTGCAGCCCAGTCTCTTCCTCGAGCTCGCGCATCACGCTGCCGGCGATATCGACGCTCTCGCCCCTGATGTCGTCGAGATCAGGCGTGCCGGAGGGGAAATAGATCCGTCCGGCATTCGCGGTCTGCTCGCCCATTACACCACATACGAAGGCGCCGTCGCTCGAGAGCAGCGCGCCCATGCCGAAGCCGTTGAAGATCTCCTTGTCGGGAAAGCCCCAGTCACGCCAGGCGAGGAAGCTTGCGAAATCGGTCTCGAAATAGCTCGCGCTGAGCCGCTCGCCGGCAAACACCGGATCGCGCCCGAGCAGGACGCGGCCGTTCCACAGGTTCGGGTTCTGCCGCTGCTGCTCGGCGAAATGCGAATCGATCTCGCCGCGCCGCTGGTCCGCGAACGGCCAGGGACGTCGCTGCAAGGCCAGGTCGAGCGTGGTGACGCGACAAATCAGCGGAGACTGCATGTCGGGCACGTACGCTTACTTCGCGCTTCCGGTCGTCTTCTTGACCTGATCCACGAACTTGTTGGTGTAGGTCTTGGTGACGTCGATGCCGGCCTTCGCAACCTCGGGCGAACCCTCGCTGAACACCGCGAGCACGGCTTCGGCGCCCTTGGGATCCATCTTGCCGGTCTCCGAATACATCGGGATCGTGTTCTTCAGCGCGGCGAGATACTGCGCCCTGTCCTTGCCGACGATCTCGTCCGGCATCTTGGCCATGATGTCTTCGGCGGTGTGCGAATGGATCCAGGCCAGCGTCGCCATGATGGCATTGGTCAGCGCCTGCACCTCCTTCTCGTGGCCGTTGACCCAGGCTGTGGTCGAATAGAGCGCGCCACCGGGATATTCGCCGCCGAACACCGCAAGCGTGTCGTGCTGGGTGCGGGTGTCGCTCAGGATCTTGAGATCGGAATGGCTGCCCTGCAGCACGGTGACGGCCGGATCGAGCATCACGGCGGCATCGATCTGGCCCTGCTCCATCGCCGCGACTGCGGTGGCGCCGAGGCCGACGCCGATCACGGCGGTGCCTTGGGGATCGAGGCCGTTCTTCTTCAGCATGTATTTCAGGAAGAAGTCGGTCGAGGAGCCCGGCGCGCTGACCCCGACCTTCTTGCCGGCGAGATCCTTGACCGAGTTGATCTCGCCGGTGTGCTTGGGCGAGACCACCAGCACGAGGCCGGGATAGCGGTCATAGACCACGAAAGCCTGCAGCTCCTGCTTCTTGGCCGCGAGATTGACGCAGTGGTCGAAATAGCCGGAGACGACGTCCGCGCTGCCGCCGAGCACGGCTTTGAGCGCATCCGAGCCACCCTTGAGATCGACCAGCTCGACCGCAAGCCCGGCCTTGTCGTATTCGCCAAGCTGCTTGGCCAGCACGGTGGGCAGATAGCACAGGCAGGCGCCACCCCCGACCGCGATGGTGATCTTGCTTTGCGCCGCGGCAAGGCCCGTGGACAGGGTCAGCGCCAGCAGCGTTCCGGCAAGCTTGCCCAGCAGTTTGTTCATGACGTCCTCCGTTCGACTGGCCGGCACGATAGAGGAGCAAGCCCAGCTTGAGAAGGCGACTTTCCGGTAACTGGTCAAGCCTGCAGCCACGGCATAGCATCGCGGATACAGGAAAACGCCGAACAGGCACCAAGAATATTTCAAGGGAAACATCAAGGGAGGCCTTCATGAATCGTCTTGCAACCGCGCTGTCGATTGCCACCGCCTTTGCGGCCGGCTGTGGCGTTACCCATCTGCTGCGGCCGGCGCTCGCGGCCGAGAGCATCACCGCGCAAATCATCCACACCGGCGAGATGGAGGGCGACAAGCTCGGCGACGCCAACAAGGTCGGCTTCCGCTCCAAGACGTTCGTCTCGGCCGACGGCGCAACCGTATCGATCCAGGACGGCAATGTGCCGAAGCACATGCACCCCAACACCAACGAAATGCAATTCGTGCTCGAGGGCACCGGTACGGTCTGGCTCGGCGACAAGGAAGTGACGGTCAAGCCGGGCGATTTGATCGTGATCCCGAAGGGCACGCCGCATGGCGGCACCAAGCCGAACGGCCGCGCCATCAAGGCGATCGCGATCAAGACGCCGCCGCAGGCGCCTGACGATACCAAGCTGCTGGATTGACGACGGCTGTGTAGGGTGGGTTAGCGAAGCGTAACCCACCGACTTCGTTCCGCACAGAAGAGGGTGGGTTACGCTTTCGGCTAACTTTGCTCTCTCAGGAGGTTGTCCATCTGGTCTGAACCGAGGAAGCTGAGGTT
>NZ_NWTG01000022.1 GCF_002532045.1 Bradyrhizobium sp. C9
CCTCATTCTGGCACACTGATGCCGTAGGGGGCCGTCCACCCCATCAACCACAGATCTCGCTTGTTGTGCGGCTCTACCGGGGCGAGTCCCGATCACAACTTCCGCCGCGGAGTATGGGTCCCGGCCTTCGCCGGGACGACGGCGGAGTGTGTTGCGCAGTCGCGCGCAGCACTGCCATTGCAACGACGAGCTGAAAGAGCGCCCTACGCCTTCTCCACCCCGCACCATTCCGCGATGAACAGCGCGGTCGCCTTGGTCGACTTCCGCAGCGAGTCCAGCTCGACATACTCGTTGAAGCCGTGCATCGCCGCACCACTGGCGCCGAAGCAGAGACTCGGGATGTCGTAGTTCAGGCCGTAGAAGCGCGTGTCGGTCAGCGCGGTGAAGGCGCGGTCTTCCACCGCCTCGCCATAGACGACCTGGTGCGCCTTGGCGAAGGCGGCTTCCGGCGCCTCGGAGTTCACCAGCTCATAGCCTTCCGACAGGAAGCCCGACCATTCCACCTGCGGCGGATTGTTGGAGAGGAAACGGTGGTCGCGCGCCGCGGCCGACACGCAGGCCAGGATCTCCTTCTGGCATTCGGCGATCGACCAGCCCGGCAGCACCGCGATGCGGCAGTCGACATCGCACCAGGCCGGCACGCTGGACGCCCAGTCGCCACCCTTGATGATGCCCGGGTTGAAGTTGATCGGATGATTGACGTCCTTGAAATGGCGGTCGGCCTTGGCGCGCTCGTTCCAGGCGATCTCGAGCTTCTCCAGCGCATGCACCAGATGATACGCAGCCATGATCGCGTTCGAGCCGGCGCCGGCCTCGAACACATGCACCGGGAAGCCGCGCACCTTCAGGCGGAACCAGATCACGCCGACCTGTGAGCGGATCATCTTGCCGTTGGTCGGCTCCGGGATAAAGCAGGCATCGGCGCGATAGCCGCGCTGCAAGGTCGAGAGCGCGCCGACGCCGGTGCTCTCCTCCTCGATGACCGACTGGAAGTGAATCCGCGCGGTCGGCTTCAGCCCGGCTTTCTTGATCGCATCCAGCGCATAGAGCGCGGCGATGGTGCCGGACTTCATGTCGCAGGCGCCGCGGCCGTACATCCTGCCGTCCTTGATCACGGGCGAGAACGGCGGCGTCTCCCACATCTCGATCGGACCGGTCGGCACCACGTCGCAGTGGCCCTGCAGGATCAGCGATTTGCCGGCACTGGTGGCCGGGCGGTAGGTGCCGACCACCGTGCGCGCCTTGGAGAAATCATGCTCGATCGGGCCGAAGCCGCGCAGGTCCTTCAGCTCGTCGAGATTGATGTGCCAGTCGTCGACCTCATAGCCGCGCCCGCGCAGGAGATCGCCGATCATGTCCTGGCACGGCCCCTCGGCGCCGCGGGTCGAGGGGATCGCGACAAAGGCCTGCGTCGTCGCAAGCTGCGCATCGAATCCCTCGTCAACGGCAGCAAGGATCCGTTGTTGCGTCTCGGCAGTCATTTCGGCAGCTCCATGGGACATCAGAAAAGGCGGGAGCGGCAACGTAACCTGATTTCACTCCGCCGGGTATTGCGCAAAATAGGCATCCCGCAATGCATCTTCGAGCAGACGGCCTTCCGAATAGCCATCCAGCGTCGCGGGCCGCGTCACGCCGTCGAGCAGCCGCGGACACGGCTCGGGCGCGCCGAGCACGGTGCGCACCGGAATGCGCTCGGCATAGATCGGCAACTCATAATCCTCATCGTCGTCGGCGACGCCCTTGGCGCGCACCTTTGCCGAGGCCTCCTCGATCTCCATCGCGATGAACGAGGTCGCCTTGATCTCCTGCTTGTTGCTGGCGCGCAGGCTCGCGGTGCGCTCCGGAAAGAAGCGGTCGACCATCGCAACGATCGCGCGCTCCTTCTCCTCGGGGTCGGTGACGAGATAGGCCGAGCCGAACGCCATCACCGCGCGGTAGTCGGCCGAATGATTGAAGCCGCATCGCGCCAGCACCAGGCTGTCGAGATGGGCGACCGTCAGGCAGACGCGTTGGCCTTCGGACTGGTTCTCCAGCATCCGGCTCGCGCTCGAGCCGTGCCAATAGAGTTTGGTGCCCTCGCGCCAGAAGAAGGTCGGCGTGCAATAGGGCTGGCCGTCGATCACGTAGGAGACGTGGCACAGCATCGAGGCGTCCAGGATCTTGTGCACGGTGGCGTGGTCGTAGAAGCCGCGGTCATGGCGGCGCTTGACCCGGTTGCGGGACGACATGGGGTAGGACGGAGTGGACGCGCCTTCGGTCACGGCAGTGCCTTTCGAAATCTGGAATCTGTCCAGAGTTGTAGCGGCCCATTTGGTCTGCGATAGTACCAATTCCATGCGAAAAATTCCGACCAATTCCAGAGAGCCCGCGGCGCGCAAGCCTGAGCTGCCGCTCGACCTCACCGGCCCTCACGTCACACAGGGCGCGGCCTCGCAGCATCGGCTCTATCAGGCGCTGTGCCACACCATCGTCGGCGGCCTCGTCAAGCCGGGTGAGCCGCTGCCGCCGTCGCGCACGCTCGCCAAACAGACCGGCTTTCGCCGCAACGCGGTCACCACGGCCTATGAGCGGCTGATCGCCGACGGCTTCGCGGTGGCGACCACGGGCTCCGGCACCTTCGTCGCTGCACGGATTCCGGCGCAGGCCACCGCGCCGCAACGCTCAAAGATCGAGATCGAGCCGCCACAACACAACGCGCTGTCGCTCGGCTGCACCCATATCGATGACCGCGCGCTACAGCGCTTCCGCGCCTTTGCCGGCCGCCGGCTGCGCGCCTTCGGCTCCGTGCATCTGCATTACGGCGATCCCCGCGGCAGCAGCGAGTTGCGCGCCGCGATCTCAGACCATCTGCTGTCGGCGCGCGGGCTGCGCTGCGATCCCGACCAGATCATGCTGGCGTCGGGCACGCTGCATGCGCTGCGCATTGTACTCGGCGCAATCCTCAAGCCCGGCGACCAGGTCTGGTGCGAGGACCCCGGCTATCCGGCGGCGCGGCGCGCGATCGAGCATTGCGGTTATCGCCCGGTGTCGGTGCCGGTCGATGGCTCCGGCATGCGCATCGACAAGGGACGCGTATCCGCTCCGGCGGCGCGCGCCGCCTATGTCACGCCGTCGCACCAGTTTCCGCTCGGCGTGCAGATGTCGATGCCGCGCCGGCTCGAGCTGCTCGACTGGGCCAGGGACGCCGGCGCCTTCGTGTTCGAGGACGATTACGACAGCGAGTTCCGATATGACGGCGCGCCGCTGCTGTCGCTCGCCGGCATCGATCATCTGCGCCGCGTGATCTACATGGGCACGTTTGCGAAGACGCTGTTTCCGGGATTGCGGATCGGTTACTGCGCCCTGCCCGAAGCCTTGATCGGCCCGGTGTCGGCGGCGCGCGCCGCGCTCGATCGCTTTCCCGGAACCCTGATGGAAGGCGCGGTCGCCGACATGCTGAACTCCGGCGCCTTCGCCGCGAACCTGCGCAAATCGCGAAAACTCTATCGCGACGCACGCGACACGCTGGCGTCGACACTCACGAATGCATCCGAGGGCAAGCTCACCGTTCCCGTACCGTCGCAAGGCCTGCATCTCGTGGCGCGACTCGATCCTTTAACCGATCCGCTCATTGCCGCGCAGGCCAAGGCCAACGCCGGCGTCGGCGGCTGGCTGCTTGCCGAGACCTATCATCGCGCGCGCCCACTGCCCGGCTTCGTGCTGGGATTTTCCGGTCATTCGGTTCCGCAACTTGTCGCGTCAGCGGAACAATTGGCGAAGACAACGCTGGCTGCGCTTCGCGCGACGCGCAAGATATCGGTCAAGGCATCCGCCAAGCCGCAGCGCTCTAGGAGAATCGCAACCACCTGACTAAGGTCGCCCGCGTTCAGTCAGTGTCCGCCTACGGAGATACCGGATGCCCAATCGCAACGTCCTGTATCTCGTGATCGGCGCGCTGGTCGTGATCGCGGGGATGCTCGGCTACAATCTGTATCAGGCGAAGAAGCAGCCCGAAGGCCTGCAGATCAATGTCGGCCCCGACGGGGTCAAGATCCAGAACAAGTAAAGGAGGCTACGATGCCGCGCATTGGATTGGTCGCGCTAGTCGGCGCCGCAGCACTTGTCGCGATCATTCATTCCGCTTCCGCACAGACCGTCATGCGCGAGGCTGACATCGTCGACCTCCGGGTCGGTCAGCGCGTCCTGGTCGATGACGGCTCTTGCCCGGCCGGACAGATCAAGCAGGTGATCGGCGCCAGGCTGAGCCAGAACGGCGTGGTGCGGACCCAAAGCTGCGTGCCGCGCCTCGCCAAAAAATAACGCCCCGCTGTCGCGAAGCGTCTTGTCCGTCATTGCATCGGAAACACGCCCGCTCAGTTCGAGATCGGCTCGAACATGCATTGCAGAGTCGGCTTGGCGATCTTGGTGAAGGTCGGGCCAATTTCGTTCTGCTTGGACGGCGGCACCCAATCGGTCTCGATGGTCGGCACGCCGGTCTCGCTGATGCCGCGCAGCAGCGCCTGGCGCAGATCGGGGTCGTCCACCGTCGCGGCAGCATGGTCGTGCAGGCAACCGCACACCGCCTCGGGATGCGCCCACCGCCCGAGCATATGCGGCGCGCACTGGCGCACGAACTCGTCGCGCGGTTCAGGCACTCGGTACAGCGACCTGATTTGCATCGACTCGAGCGGAAGTTGGGATTGGGCCTGCGCGGAACCTACGAGGGCGAGCGATGCCAGGATCGCGGCAGAACAGATACGGAGCAACATGGGGAGCCTTTACCGGCGGTTCTTTTGTCGCGTCGCGCTCAGTTGACCTGCGCCACTACCATCGGGGCCGAGGTGACCACCGGCGAGCCGTTGTAGGAGAACGCGCCGATACCGGGCAAACCGTTGTCCGGGGTACCAGCCATCGACGAACCGGCCATCACGAAAGCGAAGGCGAGGATCAGGCTCATGGTCCGCATCTGGCAGTCTCCGTCATTCCTGTTCGGCGTCCGGCGCCGCTGTGTTGACGGATTGATAACGATCTGCGGTTTCGGGAGTTCTGCGGAACAAGCTGAAAATGGTTTCGTCGACCGGAGAATTGTTTCGTCGGCGGGCAGCCCACGAAACATTCGCCGGAAAACGCCAATGTTTTCAGTGCGAGCACGCCGCCGGTGAGCGTGTTCAACATTTCGCGCACCGAGCGCCGCCCGGCGGCTGGGAACCGCCTACGAATTATGCGTGCAAATTGAGCGGGCTACCGCGCTTTCTTAACTTTCCTCTGCTGAGACAGGAAGCAGCACAGCAAGAGCTGCGTGAACCGACCGTCGGTTCGGCCGACTCATCTGGGCGCCGTGCAACCATCTCCACGGTGGCACGTTGTCGTGATTCCCGATCCAAGCGGTTGTTGTGATCCCTGATCCAACGATTGTTGTGATCCAATCCAACGAAGGATGTCAGTCGTGGGCAATGGCAACATCGGTGTTGGCAACCAATCCGCGGCCAGCAAATCCGGCCAGCAGCAACAGATGACGGCTGCGATGCCGCAGCAGGGCGCTTATGTGATGGGCGACAATGAGTGCGCGCAGCAGAAGCTGGTCCGCCTCGTCGGCTGCCGCGATTCGAAGGTCAAGCCCGGCCTCAGTATCGGCACGAAGCAGTTCGGGCAAATCAAGCGCTAGCTCGCCCGCCGCTTCAGCCGCCTGGGCCAAGTCCCTGCTCCCACTACTGAATAAACTCGCCGCACTTTTGCACGGCAGTGGCATCGGCCGCGCCCCAGGGCATGATCGGCACCGACGACGTCGAGTTCTTCGGCGAGCCCTCGATCAGCTTGTCGGAATAGACCATGTAGACCAGCACATTGCGCTTGGCATCGCAGCCGCGCACGATCTGCATCTTCTTGAAGAACAGCGACCGCCGCTTGCTGAACATGTCGTCGCCCTGGCCGAGCTTGCCCTTGAAGCGGATCGGCCCGATCTGCCGGCAAGCCAGCGAGATATCAGAGACTTCCTCGGCAAGGCCGAGCCAGCCCTTGAAGCCGCCCTTCTCCGGCACCGTGAAGTGACAGGCGACGCCCTCAACCTCGGGGTCGTCGACGCCATAGGTTGCGAGCTTGTCGTTCGGGCTCACCCATTTGAACACCGTCGAGCGGCGAAAGATCAGGTCCGGCTCGTCGGCCGCGGTTGCGGGAACCGCCAGCCCCAAAGCCAGCAACATCAGCAGCGCCGCGGAGCCCCATCGAGACAACAGCCGCACGTCACACAAGCTCACATTTCTCGATGTCATTGAGGCCTCCGCGGGGTGGGTCCCGCCTATGTAGTGCGCAAACGCCGCACAGGAAGGCGCTGACAGTTCGGTGATCAGACCGGGCGCTTTAACCTCCTGTGAGGCTTTTTTGCTACTCTTTCGTCGAAAAATCGCCCCTCACGGAAGGGTTAGATCGCTTGCGCTGGTGAACGCGTTCGGCGTCTGCGACAACCAACAGATAGTTTGGACTGGGATTCGGAATATGCGCGCAAGCGGACGTCGGATTTCGATTTTTGATTCTGCGAATGGGCGGTTCTGGCAGTTTGCAATTCTGACGGCGGCCGGCACCGTGGCCGCCTCCTCGCAGGCCGATGCAGCCCTGTTCTATTGGAACCGTGACTCCGGCTATTACGGCGATGTCGAGCCGATGCCGCCGCAGCAGCAGCCCCGGCCGAAGCCGAAGCGCAGTACAGCCAAGAAGAATCCGGCGATCGAAAAGGAGGCCGGCCGCAAGCCGCAGGGGCCCCTGATCATCTCGGTCTCGATCGACCAGCAGCGGGTCAGCATCTACGACGCCAACGGCCTCTACGCCGAGAGCCCGGTGTCCACGGGCATGAAGGGGCATTCGACCCCGATGGGTGTCTTCAGCGTCATCCAGAAGCAGAAGTACCACCAGTCCAACATCTACAGCGGCGCGCCGATGCCGTACATGCAGCGCATCACCTGGTCGGGCATCGCCATGCACGCCGGTGTGCTGCCCGGCTATCCGGCCTCGCATGGCTGCATCCGCATGCCGATGTCGTTTGCAGTCAAGATGTACAACTGGACGCGGATGGGCGCCCGCGTGTTCGTCACGCCGGGCACGATCTCGCCGGAGAGTTTCTCGCATCCGCTGCTGGTGACGCAGAAGGTCATCCCACAGCAGCCCGTTGCCGACGACATCCTGAAGATGGATGCGCCGCTCGGCGTGAAGAGCGACAAGGGCGCGGACAAGCAATCCAGTCTCGACTTGCGCACCAGCGTCGGCCATGCCGCCGCCGCGTCGCTGCGCGACAACACCCACACCGCCGACGCCAGCGGCGCGATGCCGGCGGCGAGCGCGTCGGCGACGATGTCCGATGCGTCCTCCACCGCACGCGACGCCATTGCGGAGAAGATCGCGGCCGACAAGCCGGCCGAGACCGACCCCGCAGCTGACGACAAGACGGTCGGCGAGGTCACCGGCAGCACCGATGCGCCGAAGCCCGAGGTTTCCGCAAGCGACCCGGTGAAGGCTGAAGCCAATGCCGATGAGCTGAAGGCAGACGCCGCCAAGCCCGGCGTTGCCGAGGCGCCCAAGACGGACACATCGAAGACGGACGCGGCCAAGACCGATACGGCCAAGTCTGACGCGGCCAGCAAGGACGCCGCCAAGGCTGTGGATGCGGTCAAGCCCGCCGAGGCGGCGACTGCAGCCGACGCCAACCAGGATGCCGCCAAGGATCCCGCACGGCTGCCGGGCGTTGCCAAGATCGACATACCGAAGCGCGGCGGCCAGATCGCGGTGTTCATCAGCCGCAAGGACTCCAAGCTCTATGTGCGGCAGAACTTTGCGCCGCTGTTCGAGGTGCCGGTGACGATCGCAGCCAACGACCAGCCGCTCGGCACCCATGTGTTCACCGCGGAAGCCGACAAGACCGACGCGAACCTGCTGCGCTGGTCGGTGGTGACGCTGCCGACCCGGAGCGCCGCCCGCATCGACGTCGAGGAGCGCGCCGCGCATCGTCGCAAGGTCGCGGCCGCAGCGCCGGTCGAAGCGAAGCCGCAGCCGGCGACCAACACCCCGGCCGAGGCGCTCGACCGCATCTCGATCCCGGCCGACGCGATGGCGCGGATCAACGAAGCGCTCGGCACCGGCGGCTCGATCATCGTCTCCGACCTCGGCGTGAACCAGGGCGAGACCGGCGAAGGCACCGACTTCATCCTGCCGCTGCGCTAGGCGATCAATAACGCCTTCTTGAAAGCCTCCGCCTGCGCGCTGGACTATGATCCCGACGAACATCTGTTCCGGGGACGAGACCAAGATGGACCGCAGGACACTGATCGTGGCGGCGTTGGCTGCGGCCGCAGGATCGGGTGCGCTGCACGCGCAGCAGCCCGCGATGAGCCGGATCACGGCCTATGCCTTCTCATTTCCGGCACTGTCCGGCGGCGACATTCGGCTTGCCGACTATGCCGGCCATCCCCTGATGATCGTGAACACGGCCTCGCTCTGCGGCTTCACGCCGCAATATGCCGGCCTGCAGCAATTGTGGACCGAATTCCGCGACCGCGGCTTTGTCATCATCGGCGTGCCGTCGAATGATTTCGGCGCCCAGGAGCCCGGCGGACCGACCGAGATCGCCGAGACCGCGCAGCATCAATACGGCGTCACCTTCCCGATCGCGGCGAAAGCCGTGGTCAAGGGCGCAAACGCGCATCCGTTCTACCGTTGGGCGGCGGAGGCACGGCCCAAGGACGTGCCGCGCTGGAATTTCCACAAATACCTGATCGGCCGCGACGGCTATATCGCCGACGTCTTCCCTGAGTCGGTGGCGCCGGACGACACCCGCATCAGGACCGGAATCGCACGGGCCTTGGCGGCGGCCTAAGAGGCTGAGGTAATCCACGGAATTAACTGGGATTTCGGACTCAGCCCCGCCACGTTCATTGCCTTGGCGTCGCCACTGTGACTAGGGTACGATCGGTCGGGGGTGAAGCGGCCTTGGTTGCGGCAGTGCCGGCACCGGGAGCGCGATCAGCAGGGAACACGCCATGCGCATTGCGGCAGGTCTGATTTTCGCAGGGACCGTATCGTTGCTCGCGTCGAGCGCAGCCTGGTCGCAGACGCCGCCCGCCAAGGGCGCCGCCGCGGCGCCGGCGGCAGCACCAGCGGCCGCAGCCCCGGCGCCTGCCGCAGCTGCACCGGCGCCCGCCGCAGCGGCCGCCCAAGTGCCGCCGAAGCAAGCGCCGCAGCCGGCACGCGCCGCCTGCAACAACCCGAACGCGCTCGGCGTCGCCCGCACCGTCGAGATCGACACCACCGGTGGCCCCGGCTTCGGCTTCGAGCATTTCAAGCAGCTCGACTTCCTGCGCGATCATGAAGTGGTGCTGACCTTCGACGACGGTCCGTGGCCGGCCAACACGCCGGCGGTGCTCAAGGCGCTCGCGGACGAATGCACCACGGGCATCTTCTTTCCGATCGGCAAGCACGCCACCTATCACCCCGAAATCCTGCGCCAGGTCTATGCCGCCGGCCACACCGTCGGCTCGCACACCTGGTCGCACGAGAACCTGAACAACAAGAAGCTGACCGAGGATCAGAAGAAGGACGAGATCGAGCGCGGTCTGGCTGCGGTCAAATGGGCGCTCGAGACGTCACCCTCGCCGTTCTTCCGCTTCCCGGCGCTGCAGCATCCGCCGGAGATGGTCACCTATCTCGGCAACCGCAACATCGCGATCTTCTCCTGCGACCTCGACTCCTTCGACTTCAAGTCGAAGAACTCGCAACAGGTGATCGACACTGTGATGAAGAAGCTCGCCAAGCTCGGCAAGGGCATCATCCTGATGCACGACTTCCAGAAGCACACCGCGGAAGCCTTGCCGACGCTGCTGACGCAGCTCAAGGCCGGCGGCTACAAGGTGGTGGCGATGCGCGCGAAATTCCCGGCGACCGTGCTGCCGCAATACGAGCAGGAACTCGCCAAGGACGTCAAGCTGCCGACCGTGAGCTCGCGGCCGGTGAACAGCGTCGTCACGACCGTCGATCAGTAAACGCACCGGCGATATTTCTAGTGTCTGGGTTGCGTATCGAGGGTTTCGTCATCGTCTCCGCCGATGGCCGGTTGGCGAACGCGCGCAACGTGATGCCTGACGATCTCAAGATCGAGGGCGACAAGCGGTTCTTCACCGCAGCCCTCGACCGCGCCGATCTCGTGGTGCATGGCCGGCACTCCCAGGAAGAACAGCCGAACGCACCGAAACGGCGCCGCCTGATCCTGACCGGCAAGGTCGCGGCGATCGCACCCGACCCGGACAATCCGAAGGCGCTGTTATGGAATCCCGCCGGCTGCCCGTTCGAGACCGCGAGCCGCGAGGCCGGCGTGACCTCGGGCATGGTCGCGATCATCGGCGGCCCCGGCGTGTTCGGCATGTTCATGGACCGCTACGACACGTTCTGGCTCTCGGTCGCACCAAAGGTGCGCATCCCCGACGGCGAGCCGTGCTTTCCCGGCGTCCCTGCCCGCACCCCGCAGCAGGTGCTGTCGGCGCACGGCCTTCATGCCGACGCGCCGCAACTGATCGATGCCGCGCAGGATGTCAGCGTCACGCCGTGGCGGCGGGTGAGTTGAAGATTGATCGTCGTTCGTAGGGCGGGTTAGCCGAAGGCGTAACCCGCCTGCTCCACTTGCCCGATGCGAAAATCGGCGGATTGCGCTTCGCTAGTCCGCCCTACGCAGCTACACATCCCCATACGCCGGGTCGTCGCGGCGCGGGCCGCGGCCGTAGCCGGCGATGATGAACAGCGCGCCGATCAGCGACAGGTTCTTCAGCGCATCGATCAGGGTCTTGGCGTTGTCGGGTGCCGGCTGATTCCAGAAATCATGGAAATAGAAAGTCGTGAAGCACACGAAGATGATCAGCAGGATCGCGAAGAACCGTGCCAGCACGTTCACCGCGATCATCAGTCCAGCGATGATCTCGAAACCACCGACCACGATCGCCAACAGCTGCATGAACGGCATGCCGACGAAGGTCTCGATCTGCTGCGTATAGGGCGCTGCGATGGCCGGGATCGTCACCTTCGCCGTGAGCAGATCCGCCGTTGCCTGGATGCCGAACAGCTTGCTCGCCCCCGAATAGAGGAATAGCACGGCGAACAGAATCCGTCCGAAGGTGATGAACGCTGGCATGGGTCGGCCTCACTGGATGGCAGAAATCGGACGAAGCAGGCAGAGCGAGTATGGCCGCCCCGCCTGCTTCGATCAAATCGAATCCGTCCGACGTCGCTCGCTCACCCGAACAGCGTCGGCTGCGCGCGGCCGGCGCGCTCCTGGGCCTCGACAGCGGCAACCGCGGTCATGTTGAGGATGCCGCGCGCCGTCACACCGGGGGTGAGGATATGCGCCGGACGCGCCGGACCGATCAGGATCGGCCCCACCGGCAGCGCGTTGGCCAGCGACTTGATCATCTGGTAGGCGATGTTGGCGGCGTCGAGGTTCGGCATGATCAGGATGTTGGCCTCGCCTTCCAGCCGCGATTGCGGCAGCACCATGCGCCGGGCAACGGCCGACAACGCGGTGTCGCCCTGCATTTCGCCGTCGGCCTCGATCTCCGGATGCTTGTCCTTCAGAAGCTGGGTGGCCCGCCGCATCTTGCGCGAGGAGTCCGTATCATAGCTGCCGAAGTCGGAATGTGACACGAAGGCGACCTTCGGCTTGAAGGCAAAGCGCTGGACGTGGATCGCCGCGAGCGAAGCGACTTCCGCCAGTTCCTCCGCACTCGGGTTCGGCCGCACCTGGGTGTCGGCGAGGAAATGGGCGCCGGTGGAGGTGATCATCAGCGCCAGCGCGGCGTAGTCGCTGACCCCCGGCAGGAAGCCGATGATCTCGCGAACATGACGCAGATGGCTCATGTAGCGACCCTCGACGCCGCACAGCATGGCGTCGGCCTCGCCGCGCGATACCGCGAGCGCTGCGATCACCGTGTTGTTGGTGCGGACCACCGTCCGCGCGCCTTCGGGCGTCACACCGCGCCGGCCGGCGACGTCGATGTAGGACTGCACATAGGAGCGGTAGCGCGGATCGTCCTCAGGATTGACCAGGTCGAAGTCGCGGCCGGCCTTGATCGACAGGCCGAAGCGCTTGATCCTGGTCTCGACCACGGACGGACGGCCGACCAGGATCGGCCGCGCCAGCTTTTCCTCGAGCACCACCTGGGTCGCGCGCAGCACGCGCTCGTCCTCGCCCTCGGCGTAGATCACGCGCACCGGCTGGGTCTTCGCCTTGGCGAACACCGGCTTCATGGTGAGGCCGGAGCGGAACGCGAAGCGTTCGAGGCTCGCGGCATATTCGTCGAAGTTGGCGATCGGTCGGGTCGCGACGCCGGACTCGATTGCGGCCTTGGCGACGGCCGGTGCGATGCGCAGGATCAGCCGCGGATCGAACGGGCTCGGGATCAGCGAGCCCGGGCCGAAGCCCTGCGTTTCGCCGGTCTCGAATCCATGGGCCACCGCATCCGACGGCGGATCGCGCGCAAGCTGCGCGATGGCATCGACCGCGGCATGCTTCATCGCCTCGTTGATCGCGGTGGCGCCGACGTCGAGCGCGCCGCGGAAGATGAAGGGGAAGCACAGCACGTTGTTGACCTGGTTCGGATAGTCCGACCGGCCGGTGCAGATCATCGCGTCGGGACGCGCCGCGCGCGCCTCTTCCGGCATGATCTCCGGCACCGGATTGGCAAGCGCCATCACCAGCGGCTTGTCGCCCATCTGCTTGACCATCTCGGGCTTCAGCACGCCCGGCGCCGACAGCCCGATGAAGATGTCCGCGCCGGGAATGACGTCGGCGAGCACGCGCGCATCGGTCTTCTGGGTGTAGACCGCCTTCCAGCGGTCCATTGTGGTGTTGCGCCCTTCATAGACCACACCGTCGATGTCGCAGACGAAGATGTTCTTGCGCTGCGCGCCCATCGAGACCAGGAGGTTGAGGGTCGCGATCGCGGCGGCGCCCGCTCCCGAGCAGACGATCTTCACGTCGGACAGTTGCTTGCCGTTCAGCAGCAACCCGTTGACGATCGCGGCCGCAACGATGATGGCGGTGCCATGCTGGTCGTCGTGGAACACCGGGATCTTCATGCGCTCCTTGAGCTGGGTCTCGATCTCGAAGCACTCCGGCCCGCGGATGTCCTCCAGATTGATGCCGCCAAAGGTCGGCTCCAGCGCAGCGACGGTCTCCACCACGCGCTCGATGGTGTTGGCGTTGATCTCGATGTCGAACACGTCGATGCCGGCGAATTTCTTGAACAGCACCGCCTTGCCTTCCATGACGGGCTTGGAGGCCAGCGGGCCGATATTGCCGAGCCCGAGCACGGCCGTGCCGTTCGAGACCACCGCCACCAGATTGGCGCGGGCGGTCAGCGTGGCCGCCTCGGCGGGATTATTAGCGATCTCGGTGCAGGCGGCGGCGACGCCCGGCGAATAGGCCAGCGCCAGGTCGCGCTGGTTGGCGAGCGGCTTGATCGCCTGGATCTCGAGCTTGCCGGGCCGCGGCAGCCGGTGATAGGCGAGCGCGGCGTTATGGAGTTCTTCAGACGATGACGACATGCGTGCTTCCCGCGTTTCCGGCCCAAATTTCTTGTTTCTGTGCTAATCCAGGCAAAAGTCAGTTGTCCGGCAAATCGAGCCGGATGTGAAGCATGTCCCGCCGCTTGGATGCAACATCGGATACTATCCCCGTCAACAGGCCCGGGCGGGCCCGTTCATCGATGCTGCACCTTCCGACCGCCGATTGGCAATTTCTTTCCCTGGATGATCCGGAGTTGACCGAATGAAGAAAATCCTGCTCGGCCTGGTCGCCGTCGCAGTGCTCGCGGCCGGCGGCTACTTCGGTTTGGACTTCTATGCCCAGCGCCGGGTCACGCGCGACGTCGAGGCCGCCTTCGAGCAGGTCCGTGCCGCCGGAGCCAAGGCGAGCCACGGCAAGATCGCGTTCGACACCAGGAGCCGCACCCTGACGATTTCGGATATTGCCGCCGAGTCGGGGACGCAATCCCCGGTCAGCGTCAAGATCGCCAGCCTCACCATGACGGGCCTCGGTCAACCCGACGCGGGCCGGATCTCCGCAGACAATATCGCATTCAATGATGTCGAGATCGGCGTGACGGGGGGGCCGACCGCAACGACCGCCTCCTTGACCTACAAGGCGCCGCGGATCACGGTGAAGGACTATTCCGGTCCGGCCGGCCTGCCCCAGCTTCCGGCCTCGTCGTCGATCTTCGAGCTGTACCGGTTCGCGTTCACCCAGCTCGCGAGCATCAACGCCTCGTCGGTGACCGCGCCCACCTTGACCGGAACGATGATCTTCGGCGCCGCCGCACATGCCGGTGACGGCGCCGGCGGCGAGTTCGCCTATTCGGGCGTTGCCATCGAAAACATGAAGAACGGAAAGATCGGCACCAACAAGATCGACAAGGTTGCGTTCACGATCAACTCGCAGGCGGCGGGCAAGGCGCTCAAGACGACCGGCGATGTTGCGAACATGGTCGCGACCGATATCGACGTCGGCGCGATGGCGGCGATATTCGATCCGGCCAAGGCCAACGACGACCGGGACTACCGGGTTCAGGGCCACGTTTCAGTTGGTCCTTACACTTTCACCACCGCGCCTGGGCTGAACATGCGGATCGATGGCATGACCATCGACGACGTCAGGATCAACCCGGCAAAGATGCAACTGCCGGCGCTGCTGGCGATGGTCCCGCCACCGGGCAGTCCGCCGCCGTCTCCAGCCCAGGCGCGCGAACTGCTGGAGAAAGTCGCCGGCATCTATTCGGGCGCCGGCATCGGAAATGCCGAGTTGCACGGGCTCTCGGTCGAGACGCCGAAAGGCCCGCTCAAGCTTGCCTCGATGCGGTTCAATTTCGAACACGGCAAGATCGGCGAGCTAGCGGTCGAGGGACTTGATGGCAATGCCCAGAACGGCCCCTTCAAGGTCGGACGTTTCGCGCTGAAGTCCCTCGATGTCGCGAGCCTCATGCGGCTGTCGGCGCAGTTCGCCGCGCAGAAGCCGTCACCTGAACAGGCGCTGGCGCTGTTGCCGATGATCGAGGGCGTCGAGGTCAAGGGTGTCACCTCGCCCTACAAGGCCACCGGCAAGCCGGTCAACATCGACGTCCTCAGCCTCGACTGGGGCCAGTTCGTCGGATCGATCCCGAGCAAGCTGAGGCTGGTCGCGAAGATGGCGGCGCCGCTGGATGCGACCGATCCGCGGCAACAGGCACTCGTCGCCGCCGGGATCGACCGGATGGCCGTCGATGCCGATGTCGGCGCTGCCTGGACCGAGACGTCACGCGCGTTCGCGCTGGAGCCGGTCAAGCTCGACATGGCGGGCCTCCTCAATGCGTCGGCGAAGATCACGCTCGGCAATGTGCCGCGCGAGGCCTTCTCGACCAGCGCCGCGGAATCCCTGGGCGCGGCCGCGCAGATCGAGGCCGGCGCGATCGAGCTGACCGTCCACGACCTCGGCGTCATCGATCTCGCCATCGCTCAGTACGCGCGCACCCAGAATGTCAGCCGCGACGAGGCGCGCAACGCCGTCCTCAGCAGCATCAAGGCGCAGGGCGAAGCGATGAGCGGAGGCAGTGCCGATGTCACGGCTCTGGTCACCGCCATCAGCCAGTTCATCGAGACGCCGGGACAGACGCTGGTCATCAAGCTGACCCCACGCGCGAAAGCGCCGGCGCTTCAGCTGATGCAATTGCTCAAGACCGATCCGCCATCGGCGCTGGCGCAATTCCGGATCGAGGCCTCGACCGGGTTGTGAGGTCTGCTCGCCTGTTCTTTTCCCTCTCCCCGTTCTTACGGGGAGAGGGTCAGGGTGAGGGGCTGCTTCCGCAAAAATGCTTGCGAAAGGGACTCGCGTAGGCTCCCCTTACCCGGATCGCGTCTTTGATGCGATCCGACCTCTCCCCGCAAGCGGGGCGAGGTAAAGACTCGCCTAGCTCTTCGCCGGCGGATTGGTCTTGATGTGCAGCTCCTTGAGCTGCTTGGGCGTCGGTTCCGACGGCGCACCCATCAGCAGGTCCACGTACTGCTGA
Source organism: Bradyrhizobium sp. C9 (assembly GCF_002532045.1). Taxonomy (GTDB): domain Bacteria; phylum Pseudomonadota; class Alphaproteobacteria; order Rhizobiales; family Xanthobacteraceae; genus Bradyrhizobium. The sequence goes on from NZ_NWTG01000022.1 coordinate 16,044, forward strand.
TTCATCGGGAACAGCGATATCTCGCGCAGATTGTTGGTGCCGCACAACAGCATCGTGATGCGCTCGATACCGGCCGCCATGCCACCATGCGGCGGCGCGCCGTACTGGAACGCACGGTACATGCCCCCGAACCGGTCGATGACCTCCTGCTCGCCATAGCCCGCGATCTCGAACGCCTTCACCATCGCTTCCGGCTTGTGGTTGCGGATGCCGCCGGACGCCATCTCGTAGCCGTTGCAAGCGATGTCGTACTGGAACGCCTTGATCGTGAGCGGATCCTGCGACTGTAGCGCCTCGAGGCCGCCCTGCGGCATCGAGAACGGGTTGTGCGAGAAGTCGACCTTCTTGTTCTCCTCGTCATACTCGTACATCGGGAAGTCAACGATCCAGGCGAACTCGAACCGGTCCTTGTCGATCAAGTTCAGCTCTTCGCCGAGCTTGGTGCGTGCGAGGCCCGCGAACTTCCAGAACTTCTCGGGATCGCCGGCAACGAAGAACGCGGCATCGCCTTCCTTCAGGCCGAGCTGATCGCGGATCGCAGCGGTGCGCTCCGGACCGATGTTGTTGGCGAGCGGGCCTGCGCCCTCGCCGCCTTCGCGCCACATGATGTAGCCAAGGCCGGGCTGGCCCTCGCCCTGTGCCCAGGAGTTCATGCGGTCGCAGAATGCCCGGGACCCGCCGCCCTTGCCCGGAATCCCCCAAACCTGGTTCTTCGGGTCTTCCAGCATGCGCGCGAACACCTTGAAGCCGGAGCCGCGGAAATGCTCGGAGACCTCCTGCATCACGATCGGGTTGCGCAGATCCGGCTTGTCGGAGCCGTATTTGCGCACGGCCTCGGCGAACGGAATCCGCGGCCAGTTTTTCGTGACCGGCTTACCATTGGCGAATTCCTCGAACACGCCAGTGATGACCGGCTCCAGCGCCGCGAACACGTCGTCCTGGGTCACGAAGCTCATCTCGACGTCGAGCTGGTAGAACTCCGGCAGGCGGTCGGCGCGCGGATCCTCGTCGCGGAAACACGGCGCGATCTGGAAGTAGCGGTCGAAGCCCGACATCATCAAGAGCTGCTTGTATTGCTGCGGGGCCTGCGGCAGCGCGTAGAACTTGCCGGGATGGATGCGCGAGGGCACCAGGAAGTCGCGCGCACCTTCCGGCGAGGACGCCGACAGGATCGGGGTCTGGAATTCGAAGAAGCCCTGCCCCTTCATCCGCCTGCGGATGGAATCGACGATCGCGCCGCGTGTCATGATGTTCTGGTGCAGCTTCTCGCGACGCAGGTCGAGGAAGCGATACTTGAGCCTGATATCCTCGGGATATTCCTGCTCGCCGAACACCGGCAGCGGCAGCTCGGCCGCCGGGCCAAGCACCTCGATCTCCTTGATGTAGACCTCGATCATGCCGGTCGGCAATTCGGGATTGTCGGTGCCGGCGGGACGACGGCGCACCTTGCCATCGATCCGCACCACCCACTCCGAGCGGAACTTCTCGACCTCGGCGAACGCCGGCGAGTCCGGATCGGCCACGCACTGGGTAATGCCGTAATGGTCGCGCAGATCGACGAACAGCACGCCGCCATGGTCCCGGACACGATGGACCCAGCCTGACAGCCTGGCCGTCTGGTCGATATCGCTCTCTCGGAGCGCGCCGCATGTGTGTGACCGGTAGCGATGCATATTCGTTCCAAAACTGATGTCGGAGGGTCGAATCGCGACGGGGCCAAAATGCCCTGTCCGAAGTTGCGGAGGGTTTACCCGACGAGGCCGGGTGCGGCAACCAAGGGAACGCCCGGTTTTCGGGTCAAACGGCAGATTTTCCGCACCGGGGCGGTCAATCGTTTGCCTAATCCGCCCGCAGGCCTATCTTCCCGATATGACCATCCATTTCCCGTTCCAGAACACCTATTCGGCGCTGCCGGCGAACTTTTTCGCCCGCGTCGCGCCGACCCCGGTGGCCGCCCCCCGCCTGATCAAGCTGAACCGGCCGCTCGCGGTCCAGCTCGGGCTGGATCCGGACCTGCTCTCGACGGCTGAGGGCGCCGAAATCCTCGCTGGCAAGCGGCTGCCCGACGGCGCCGACCCGATCGCCATGGCCTATGCCGGCCACCAGTTCGGGCATTTCGTTCCCCAGCTCGGCGACGGCCGCGCCATCCTGCTCGGCGAGGTCATCGACAGAGACGGCGTCCGCCGTGACATCCAGCTCAAGGGATCGGGCCCCACCCCGTTCTCCCGCCGCGGCGACGGCCGCGCCGCGCTCGGCCCGGTGCTGCGCGAATACATCGTCAGCGAGGCGATGTTCGCGCTCGGCATTCCGACCACGCGCTCGCTCGCCGCGGTCGTCACTGGCGAGCCCGTGATGCGCGAGACGGCGCTGCCGGGTGCAGTGCTGACCCGCGTCGCCGCGAGCCACATCCGCGTCGGCACCTTCCAGTTCTTCGCCGCTCGCGGCGACACCGACGGCGTGCGCGCCCTCGCCGACCATGTCATCGCCAGGCACTATCCGGAGCTGAAGGATGCCGCCCAGCCCTATCACGCGCTGCTCGCCGGCGTCGTGGCGCGGCAGGCTTCGCTGGTCGCGCGCTGGCTGCTGGTCGGCTTCATCCACGGCGTGATGAACACCGACAACACCTCGATCTCAGGCGAGACCATCGACTACGGCCCCTGCGCCTTCCTCGATGCCTACAATCCGGCGCAGGTGTTCTCCTCGATCGACGAGATGGGCCGCTACGCCTATGCCAACCAGCCGCGCATCGCGCTGTGGAATCTGACCCGGCTCGCCGAATGCCTGCTGCCGCTGTTCGACAGTGAGCAGGAGAAGGCGATCGAGCAGGCGCAAGTGATCCTCGGCGAATTTCCGGAAAAGTTCACCGGGGCCTATCAGGCCGGGCTGCGCGCCAAGGTCGGCCTGTTCACCGCGCACGACGGCGACGAAGCGCTGATCCAGGACCTGCTCGACGCGATGGCGAAGAGCGCGGCCGACTTCACGTTGACCTTCCGCCATCTCGGCGAAGCAGCCCGCGGCGACGCCGCCGATGTCCGCGCGCAGTTTACCGATCCGGCAGCGTTCGACGAATGGGCCGATCGCTGGCGCACCCGCCTCGCGCTGGAGCCGCAGACGCCGGCCGAGCGCAAGACCGCGATGGGCGCCGTCAACCCGGCCTTCATCCCGCGCAACCACCGCATCGAGGCGGTGATCCAGGCGGCCGTCAACCGCGACGACTACGCGCCGTTCGAGGAACTGCTGACCGTGCTGGCCAAGCCCTACGGCGACCAGCCTCAATTCGCGGCCTATGCCGATCCACCGCTGCCCGAACAGATGGTGACGCAGACGTTCTGCGGGACGTGACCCCAGATTGTAGGATGGGTAGAGCGCAGCGAAACCCATCAATCTCGCCAGCGGAGCCGACGATGGGTTTCGCTTCGCTCTACCCATCCTACGCATTCACACCGTCACCACGATCTTCCCGAACTGCACGTTCGACTCCAGATACCGGTGCGCCGCGACGATCTCCTCGAACGGAAACGTTCTGGCGATGATCGGCTTCAGCGTGCCATCCGCAAGCCCATCGATGACGAATGCTTTCGCCACCGCTAGCCGCGCCGGATCCTGAACAATCTCGTGCACGCGGTAGCCGCGCAGGATCAGGCTCTTGCTCAGCACGGTGAACAGCGGAAACGGTGTCGGCTCCGGGCTGAGCCCGCCATACTCGATCAGGATGCCGCCATGCGCCATCGCTGATGTCAGCGGCATGAAGACGGGGCCGCCGACCGGATCGAGCACCGCGCGAACGCCGTTCGGCCCTGCGATCTGCTCCAGCCTTGATTGCAGGTCTTCCTCCGCAGACGCGATCACATGCGCAGCGCCGGCATCGCGCAGGGCTTGCGCCTTGGCCGAGGTCCGCGTCACCGCGATCGGAATCGCGCCAACGCGATTGGCGATCTGGATCGCGGCGAGCCCGACGCTGCTCGATGCTGCCGTGATGACGACGAACTCGTTCCGCGCAAGCTTCGCGATGTCGATCAAGGCGCCATAGGCCGTGAGATACTGCATCCACACCGCTGCGGCCTCCGGAAAGCCCAGCTTCGGTGGATGCTTGACGACCAACTCGGCCGGGAACGTCGCGAGCTCGCCATAGGCCGGCCAGCGCGCCATCGAGATCGGCGGCACGATGCTGACGGCATCCCCCAGCGCGAAACCGCGGACACCCTCGCCGATCGCTTCGACGATGCCGGCGGCCTCGAGGCCGAGGCCGGACGGCAATGCCGGCGTCTCGATATAGGTCCCCGTGCGCATCAGGGCCTCGGCGCGGTTCAGGCCGAGCGCCTTGATCCGGATCCGGACCTCGCCGCGCGCCGGCGGCGCGATCGCCACATCCTCGATGCGCAGCACCTCGGGACCACCATGTTGATGAAAACGAACCACGCGAGCCATCGGCAACACTCCAAAGCAGTTGAATTGCAAAACAGTTCAGTTGAATGAGCTATGCCAAGGCCAGTTCAGCGGATAAATCATCCCGCAGACTGAACAGTCAAAACCGAGGGTTTCGAATGATGGACCGCCTGACCAGCATGGCCGTGTTTCTCAGGGCGGTCGATCTCGGCTCCTTCGCGGCCGCCGCCGAGGCGCTCGAGATGTCCGGCCCGATGGTCGGCAAGCATGTCCGCTTCCTCGAGGAGCGGCTCGGCGTCCGCCTGATCCACCGCACCACGCGGCGTCAGAGCCTGACCGAGTTCGGACAGGCCTATTACGAGCGCTGCCGCGCGGTGCTCGCCGAAGCTGATGCCGCCGACGCGCTCGCCGCCGATCAACTGTCCGAACCGCGCGGACGGCTCAAGGTGACGATGCCGGCGCTGCTCGGCCGGCGCTGCGTCGCGCCGCTGCTGCTCAAGCTGGCGCAGAAATATCCTGCGCTGGAGCTCGATCTCTCGTTCGGCGACCCGGTCGCCGATCTGATGGAGGGTGGCTACGACCTTGCGATCAGGACCGGCGATCTCGACGCGCAATCCGGCCTGATCGCGCGGCGCATCGCAAGCCAGCGCATGGTGGTGTGCGGCTCGCGCGCGTATCTGAAGGCCCACGGCAGGCCGCGCACGCTCGACGAACTCGGCCAGCACAAGGCGATCGTCTATCGCCGGCTGGGGCGCGCGCGCCCATGGCTGTTCCCACGCGACGGCCAGCCACCGCGCGAGGTCTGGCCCGCCGGGCGGCTCAGGCTCGACGATCTCGAAGCCATCGCCGACGCCGCGGCACGCGGCATGGGGCTGGCGTGGCTGCCCTCCTGGCTGGTGCGCGAGCGCCTCGACAACGGCACGCTGGTCCGCGTTCTCGGCGACGAGGGTGCGCTTGCCTACGATTGCCATGCGCTGTGGCTGCCGACGCCGCGACTGCCGCTGAAGGTCCGGCTTGCGGTCGACGCGCTCGCAGCCGCGCTGCCGAAACTCGTGGCATAGCGCCGCGCCGCTGGATTCTGCCTGTCGTGAGCGTTAACTCACCCTCCACCATGCCGGGAGCCTCGCGGCGGTAACCATAAGGCTTAACAGCGCGTCAACGCTCCCCCAACAAGTCTAATTGTTTCCAATGGGGGAGAATGGCTGTGGACGCATTTGCATTCGAATTCATGGGACTGGCGATGATCGCGCTGTGTCTCGTCGTGCTGGCGATGCCGGCCGCGCGGCGGCCGTCGAAGAACATGCGCTACGAGTGAATGGCTGGCGCGTCACGCGCCTCAATGACCTGAACGAATTGCCGTCGGCCCGCGATCCGCGCGGATACCGGTCGACGGCGTGATCGACACGACCGCGCTCACGCGCATCGTCCCCCTTCCCGCACATCTCAGCCCTGACGATCGCGGCCATGCAGCAAGGTTGCGCGGTGCTATGGTCGCGCCGCCCTGCCCTCGTTCCCCTGATTCCCCGACATGACCGAGACCGCCTCGTCGCTGATCCATCCCGGCTGGTTTGCCGCGATCGCCATCCTGCTCTGGGCCACCAGCCTGCTGCCGGAATTTCTCACCGCGCTGTTGTTCTTCGCCGCAGTGGCCGTGTTCCGCGCGGCACCGCCCGATGTGCTGTTCTCCGGCTTCCAGTCGGAAGCGTTCTGGCTGGTGCTCGGCGGCTTCGTGATCGGCACTGCGATCCGCAAGGTGGGGTTGGCCGACCGGATCGCCCAGCTGCTCGCAGACCATCTCAACGGCTCCTGGTTTCGGATGGTGGCCGGCGTGATCGTGCTGACCTATGCGCTCGCCTTCGTGATGCCCTCGAACATGGGCCGCATCGCGCTCTTGATGCCGATCATCCTGGCGCTGGCCGATCGCGCCGGCTTGCCGGAGGGATCGCCGGGCCGGGCCGCGCTCGCGCTCGCCGTCGGGTTCGGCACCTATCAGCTGTCGGCATCGATCCTCCCGGCGAACGTGCCGAACCTGATCATGACCGGCGCCGCCGAGCGCGCTTACGGCGTGCATTTCGACTACATGCCGTATCTCGTTCTGCATGCGCCTGTGATCGGCATCCTCAAGGGCGTCGTCCTGATCGGCTGCCTGGTGTGGCTGTTTCCGGCGTCGCCCAAGCCGATCGAAGGCGGCGCCGCGGCGGCACCGATGAGCGCCGCCGAATGGCGGCTCTCGATCATCCTGCTCGCGACACTCGCATTCTGGATGACGGACTCCCTGCACGGTATCCGCCCGGCCTGGGTCGGGCTCGTCTCCGCATGCCTTTGCCTGCTGCCGCGCGTCGGCTTCCTCAACGGCGAGGAATTTGCTGCCGGCGTCAATGTCCGCACCTGCATCTATCTCGGCGGCATTCTCGGCCTCGCTGCCGTCGTCGCCTGGTCCGGGCTCGGTACTGCGATCGGCGATCTCATCATTCCGCATCTGCCGCTCGATCCCGCGCGGCCGGCGGCGGATTTCGCTTCGATGATCGGGCTCGCCAGCCTGCTCAATTTCGTCGTCACCGCCAACGGCGTCCCCGCGGTGTTCACGCCGCTTGCGGCCTCGCTTGCCGCGCACACGGGCCTCAGCCTTCCCACCGTGCTGATGTCGCAGGTGTTCGCCTATGCGACGCCAGTGCTGCCGTATCAGGCCGCACCGATCGTGGTCGCCGCCGGCATGGCGCGCGTGCCGACCGGCGCGGCGGTCAAGATGTGCCTCGTCGTCGGCGCGATCTCCTTCGTCGTGCTGGCGCCGCTTTATCTGCTCTGGTTTCGCCTGCTCGGCTGGATCGGCTGAGCCGCTACGAGAAATATCGCGCCGAGGCGTCATCAAATGACGCTATGCTTGCCCCTGATGAGTCCTGACATGAAACGCAAGCCAGGGAATTGACGACGCTTGCCCGACATCGACGTCCAGCACACCAACGCATCCACCGCGAGCTCGGCACACTCGCCGCTCGAGGTGCTGCTCATTTTCCTCAAGCTCGGCGTGACCTGCTTCGGCGGTCCGATCGCGCATATCGGCTATTTCCGCGACGAATTCGTCACCCGCCGGCGCTGGCTTGACGAACAGGCCTATGCGGATCTGGTGGCGCTCTGCCAATTCCTTCCGGGGCCTGCGAGCAGCCAGGTCGGCTTTTCGCTTGGCCTGATGCGCGCTGGCTATCTGGGCGCGCTGGCCGCCTGGACCGGCTTCACGCTGCCCTCTGCGATTGCGCTGGTGCTGTTTGCCTATGGCGCCGGCGGATTAAGCGGCCCGGCCGGCGCAGGCCTGGTGCACGGCCTCAAGCTGGTCGCGGTGGCGATCGTTGCCCAAGCGGTCTGGGGCATGGCCCGCTCGCTTTGTCCGGACCGCGAGCGCGCATCGATCGCAACGGTCGCGGCACTCATCATCCTTACGAGCGCCTCGTCGATCGCGCAGATCGGCGCCATCGTGCTCGGCGCCATCGCCGGGCTTCGGTTCTGCCGCGCAGCGCAAGCGGCCAATGGCGTCATCCACATCGCGATGCCGGTGTCGCGTCGCGTCGGCCTCTGTGCGCTGATCCTGTTCCTCGCTCTGCTGGTCGGGTTGCCGCTGCTCGCCCACGCCTGGCCGGGCCTCGGGCTCTTCGAAGCCTTCTACCGCTCCGGCGCGCTGGTGTTCGGCGGCGGCCATGTCGTGCTGCCGCTGCTGCGCGAAGCGGTGGTGACGCCGGGTTGGATCGGCGACGATGCATTCCTGACCGGCTATGGCGCCGCCCAGGCCGTGCCGGGACCGCTGTTCACCTTTGCCGCCTATCTCGGCGCCGTGATCGGCGGTGTACCGGGAGCGCTGGTTGGCCTCGTCGGCATCTTCGTGCCGGGACTGCTCGTCCTGCTCGCGGCGCTGCCGTTCTGGGACGGTTTTCGCAAGCGGCCGGCGGCGCAGGCGATGATGCGCGGCGTCAACGCCGCCGTGGTCGGCATCCTCGGTGCCGCGCTGTACGACCCGGTGTGGACCAGCAGCGTGCAGCGTCCGCTCGATTTTGGCATCGCGCTGGCCGGCTTCGTCCTGCTCACGGCATGGCGCGCGCCGCCGCTCGTGGTGGTCGTCCTCAGCGCGGCCGCCGGCATCGCCAGAGGGCTCCTGCAATCGTGAACAGCCGTCCGGGCGTTCGGCCGGCCGGGTTAAGAACGCCTTCATGCCTCGCCGCCATCATTGAAGGCCTATGCCGAGCGTACCCAAACAATCGGATCCGACCCGGGTTCCCGTACTGGACCTGCTGCGGCTCGCCGCGGTCGGGGCCGTGATCCTGTACCATTACGGCTTCTGGGGCACCGCATCGCACGGCGTCCAGAAGGTGGCGTTGCCGTACCTCGCCCCGGTCGCCCAATACGGCTTCCTCGGCGTCCCCGTATTCTTCGCGATCTCCGGCTTCGTCATCGCCTATTCGGCCGAAGGCCGCACGCCGGTCGGTTTTGCGATCGCCCGCTTCAGCCGGATCTATCCGACCTTCGTCATCTGCATGACGCTGACCTTCCTCACTACGCTGCTGCTGGGCCAGGCGTATTTCCACGTGACCTGGAGCCAATGGCTGGCGAACCTGTTCATCGCGGCGCCGATGCTCGGTCAGCCCTACATGGACGACGCCTACTGGTCACTGGTGATCGAGGTCGTGTTCTACGTCTGGGTCGCGCTGTTTTTGGCCTGGGGCGTCTTCCCGCGGAAGATCGACACCATCATCCTGGCGTGGATCGCCATCACTTTCGCCAACGAGCTGACGTTGGACGTTCCGCTGTTCGAGAAGCTGTTCATGGCCGACGACAGCGGCTTCTTCGCCGTCGGGCTGCTGATCTACGAGCACTACCGCGGGCGGCGCGACACCAGGCTCTACAGCCTGCTGACGCTGGCGATAGGCACGGCAACCTTCCAGGCGGTGCACAAGCTGGAGCGGCTCGGCGTCCACACCCATGGCAGCTTCGATCCGCGCGTCGTGGCCGTGATCTGCATCGTCTCACTCGGCATCGTGTTCGCCGCCACCCGGATCAAGTCGGTGCCGCTGCCTGACAGCCTGGTCAGGGCCGTGGGCGGCATCACGTACCCGCTCTATCTGCTGCACCTGCAGCTCGGTTACGTGATCCTGCTCCTGACGACGCCGGCGCCGGACGCGTTTTCGACCACGCTCGTGGTGGCAAGCATGGTGGCGCTGGCATGGTTCGTCTGGCGCTTCCTCGAAAGCCCCGCGCATTATCTCGTCAGGGACAAGCTCACCATGCTGGCCTCACGGCACGGATGGCCGTCGCGCATTCACGCGAGCGAAACGCGGGTCAATCCGGGCCACGTCTCCGCGCCGGTCGACGCCGGGCGGATCGCCAATCACTGATAGCCAGACGGCACAAAAGTCAGCGTGCGCTCGCCGTCGCCGAGCGTAGGACGCATGCAACTTTCGGGATAGACGACATCGATAAACACGTATAGGGCTCGTCCACACTCTCCACTACCGGAGGCTGTATCGGATGACTGCCGTCGCAAAAATCTTTAGAGATGCGCTCGCCGCGCTCAACAGTCGAAACTTGGCCCGGGCCGAGCGCCTCTTCGACCGCGTCGTCAAAGCCGATCCAGCCAACGTTGCGGCGCTCAATTTGCTGACGGTCGTCTTGATGGCCACAGAACGCTTTGCAGAAGCTGAGCGGCACATCGAGAAAGCAACAGCGATCAATCAGGCCTCATACGCGTCGTTCTACAATTACGGAATTGTGTCAAAGCACCTGAACAAGCCCAGACAAGCACTCGAAAAGTTCAACAAGGCTCTGGCTCTCAATCCGAAAGATGCAGCGATATGGAACAGCAGAGGGGCGACATACAACGACCTTGGAGAACACGATCATGCAATCGCGGACTTCAATGAAGCAATATTGCGGAACCCAACATGCGCCGAAACCTATGCAAATCTAGGCAATGCACTTTTGGTGGTGAGGCGTTGCCCGGATGCGATTGCTGCCTACGACAAAGCGCTGTCGCTCAAACCGCAGCTCGCAGAGGCCCATTTTGGCCGCGGCAATGCGCTCTACGACCTCAATCGGTATGACGAAGCGTTCGGCGCCTATGATAAAGCCTTTTCCATTGACCCGTGCTTGGGGGATCTTGCGGGGGCACGACTTCATACGAAGATGAAGCTCTGCGACTGGAAAGGGTTAGTGGCAGAACTCGCCCACCTGACAGAATCCATCCGGTCCGGCCATGCGAGTTGCGGTCCTTTCGCTTTGCTTTCGCTCACTGATTCATCTGACGACCACCTCACATGCGCTCAAGCGTGGATAACCAAAAGGTACCCGGCGGCATCCGCACCGATGTCGAGCAGCGTGACTGGCCCTCATGACAAGATCCGCCTCGGGTATGTCTCGACGGACTTTCGCGAGCATGCGACAGCTCACCTGATTGCGGAGCTGTTCGAGGTACATGATAGAGCACGGTTCGAGATTTTCGCGTATTCTTTGGGCCGGGATGACAAATCAAACATGCACGCGAGGTTGTCCGCCTCTTTCGACCACTTTCTGTCATGCGAAGATCGCGCAGATGTCGAAATCGCACGCATGATTGCGGACGCTGAAATCGACATTCTCGTTGATTTGAATGGTTTCACCAAAGGCGCACGCACAAACGTCTTTGCGCATCGTCCGGCTCCGATACAGGTGAATTACCTCGGCTACGCGGGAACCATGGCCGCTCCATACATCGACTACATCATCGGTGATGCAATTACCCTGACCAATGCCGATCAGGCCGCATATTCGGAGAAGTTTGTAACTCTCCCGCATTGCTATCAGCCCAACGACCGGAAGCGGCTTATAGCGGACGACGGGATCACAAGACGCGATTGGGGACTGCCGGAAGATCAAATCGTCTTCTGTTGTTTTAACAACAGTTACAAGATCCTGCCTGCAACGTTCACGTGCTGGATGCGCATTCTAACGGCCGTTGAAGGAAGCGCGCTCTGGTTGCTGGCAGATAATCAGACGACCATGCAAAACCTTCGGAAGGAGGCAGAGGCGCGTCAGGTCGATCCGTCCCGGCTGATATTTGCCGAACGAATAAAGCCCGCGAAACACCTAGCGCGACATCGCCTCGCGGACCTGTTTCTTGATACCTTGCCGTATAACGGCCATACGACAGCGAGTGACGCGCTTTGGGCAGGTCTGCCGGTGCTGACCCAATCCGGAAAGACATTTGCCGGCAGAGTTGCGGCGAGCTTGTTAAGCGCAGTTGGATTACCCAAGCTTATCGCCCAAACGACCGAAGAGTACGAAAGGCTCGCAATCCACCTGGCGACTTGTCCCGACAGGCTCGCTGGCATCAAGTCCGAACTTGCACAGAACCGAGCGACAGCGCCTCTTTTTGACACTGCCTTGTTCGGAAAGCACATCGAGGCCGCGTACCAACTGATGTACGACAGATACCGCGCGGGTCTAGCGCCGGATCACATATGCGTTCCTGCATGATGACGCGTGAGCGCATCCTAACCATTTCGTCGGGCGCGACCGATTAATCCAAGATCTGCTCCGGCCGCACAATCATCCGGTCCAACGCCGACCTTCACCGCACGGCCGCCGCCGCTCAGCGCCGCGACCAGCGGTTGCGCGCCCATCCGGCGCAGAACACCGCATCGGCGCCGTCGGGAATGGTCTGCGCGAACCAGCGGTCGACATCGGGTGAAGTCTGGCTCGTCGGCTCATCGCGATAGCGAAGCCGGCCGTAGGCGCCCCGCATCGCCATCGTCGCCTTCTCGACCGCCTGACGAGGGTACAGGGTCGCAGCCAGGCTGAGACAAAGCGCGTCGAGATCGCCCGCGTGTGTTTCGGCCGCGATCGCCGGCACGACGCTTCGGCATTGCGCGCGACCCAATACGTAGATGATGGGATTTCGGGTCCGCCAGCACAGGCAGAATTCTGCCGGCGCCGTCCGGTCACCGAACTCCGCCGCCATTGCCGTATCGAACATCCGCTTGAAGAAGCCGCGACCACGATAGCAGTCCCTGACCGCTGTACCTGAAAGATAGACCACCGGCGTGTCGGCGACGGCCAGGCGCTGAACGATCATGTAGGCCACGCATTCACCGTCATGGTGGAGCAGGACGATGCCGTGGTCCGGCTTGAACGGCGAGTGCTGGCGAGACCAGAATCTTTCTTCCGTCAGCCAGTTCGTGTCGATGATGCTGCTGATGTCGTCGAGCACGGCGTCGCGGCGATGCTCCGGGATGTCAGAGGCGATATGGAACAGTTCGCTGGTAACAGCCTCGGGCGGCATCGCAGTCACGGCGGCTCCTTGCTGGTCGATCGACTTCAGGTTGTGTCGATTATCACACCCACTTCCTGAAAATCCAGTAAGGGAAAGAGTCCACGATCTAGTTCGGTCGCCCGATCTTCTGCCGAAGATCTGCATTCGTCACATCCACGAACAAATTCGGAATGTCGTCGGCGCGGTGCAGCAGCCACGCCACGACGATCATGATCCCGATTCCGGCCGCGCTCACCGCGAGCTGTGCGATGACCGCTCCACTATATTGGATCAGGACCCAATGGGCGGAGAACGAAAGCAAGACCCCGAGGCAGAAGATCGGAAGCGAATGCTCGCCGCACAGGGTGAGCGGACGCACCGATCGGAATTTCAGCGGCGGCCAGTCCTGCGGAATCAGGCGGTGGACGATGACCGCGAGCGCGAGGAAGTGGGTCAAACGCAGCATATCCAGATCGGTCTTGTCGATCGGATAGATGAACTTCATCATCCATCCCGGTATGAACGCCTCCAGCGCATGGAAATGCCAGGTCATGACGATCAGGAACGCAAAGATCAGCCAGGCAATCGCTATCGCCGCAACGATCTGCGACTGGATGAGTCGGGAGATCTGGGACGATGCGCCCACCCCGCACCACTGGCCGAAGACAAAGAGCAGCTGCCAGCAGAATGGATTGAAGTACCACGTCGTGCCCGGCGGATAGGAGGCGATGTTCCAATCGAACCATCGCGCGAGCACGTAGAGAACAATCGAAGCCAGCAACGTGAGATTGGGACGGCGCACCAGGCCCCAGATGACCAGTGGGGACGCCAGCAGCAAGACAATGAACAGCGGCAGCACGTCGAGATCGACGGGCTTGTATCGCAGGGTGAGCGCCTGCCCGATCAGGATATCCGGATGCTGGAGAAAATTGAAAACGTTGAATTCGTTTTCATACATCGGATTGTCGAGCCGTCGGGAGGTTCTCGCAACCTGGGCCGTGAAGATCAGAAACAGCATGATATGCGCGGCGTAGATATGCGCGGCCCGCGTCCACAGCCGCTTCGCCGCAGACGGCAGGAAACCGACAGCGATGATCGGGCCGTAGATGAAACCGGCAAGGTACCCCGAAATGAAAACGAAGAACTCCGCAGCGTCGCTGAAGCCGTAGTTGCGCAGCGTGATCCAGCCGATGGCTCCATCATTGGGGATGTGATCCAGAAATATCATCCACAACCCGAGCCCTCTGAACAGGTCGAGCCGAACATCGCGTTCGATCGTTTCCTCGATCTGGTTCGCGTGGTGGGGCTCCATCGGGACGATCCTCACTCGGCTGCTTCTGAGATCGCGACAACTGCACCCGTCGGAGCCCTGTTTCGCGTCGGGCTGGAATGCGTTAGCCGACAGCGAATCCGGTTCGACAGGGGAAGACCATAGACATCCTTATACTCCCGCGTGACATCACCATCCAAGTGCCGCTCCCGCGTGCTTGACGTTTGTCGCGTGAGCCACGTTCGTCGCGCGGAGTGGAGACCGAGAAGGCATCGCAGATCGCGGGGGGCATGTTCGGCGGCATCCAAAGCCTGGATGATGACACCGAAGGGCGACGACACCGAAGATGGGGGTTCGCTATTGACGACCCGTTACATCGCGCGAGCACCATCCTCATCGTGGTCCTGGCGAAGGCCAGGACCCATTGCCCCAATGCCCATCGCCGCGCGAGGCTTCGGCCGAGGTCCCCCGACCAGCAGATTTCGCTGCTTAGGGGTCCTGGCCTTTGCCAGGACCCCGGGGGGATTCGCGGCACAACCGGGCCGAAAAGGCCCTCGAATCGCGCCCGATCAATTCAAAAATGCCCTGTCCCTCACCTCATGCAGGGCCAAAATCCCTGCAAGACCCTTGACATAGCTGCCCTTTCGGCAGAACGCGTGGGGTCAAGCCGTCATGGACTGTTCATGGATCTGATTAGCACGACCTCCGACCTCGCCGCCGCCTGCGACCGGCTCGCCAAACACAAGGTCATCACCGTCGACACCGAGTTTCTGCGGGAGACGACCTACTATCCCCTGCTCTGCGTCGTGCAGATGGCCAGTGCGGAAGAAGCTGTCGTGGTCGATGCGCTGGCGCCCGGCATCGACCTCAAGCCGTTCTTCGATCTGATGTCGAACGAGGCCGTACTGAAGGTGTTTCATGCCGCGCGGCAGGACATCGAAATCGTCTGGCACCTCTCCGGCACGATCCCGCATCCGATCTTCGACACCCAGGTCGCGGCCATGGTGCTCGGCTATGGCGACAGCATCGCCTATGACCAGCTGGTCGATCGCGTCACCGGCCACCGCCCCGACAAGACCCATCGTTTCACCGACTGGTCGCGGCGCCCGCTGACCGAGGAGCAACTGCACTACGCCGTCTCCGACGTCACCCATCTGCGCGAAGTGTTCGCGGCGCTCGATGCCGATCTGAAGAAGCGCGATCGCAGCGACTGGGTCAGCGAGGAAATGGAAATCCTGACCTCGCCGAAGACCTACGACTTCCATCCCGAGCGCGCCTGGGAGCGGCTCAAGACCCGCGTCCGCAAGCCGCGCGAGCTCGCTGTGCTGATCGAGGTTGCCGCCTGGCGCGAGCAGGAGGCGCAGAGCCGCGACGTACCGCGCTCGCGCGTGCTCAAGGACGATGCGGTCGGCGACATCGCCACTCATGCGCCGACCTCGCTCGACAAGCTCGGCAATCTGCGTTCGCTGCCGAAGGGTTTCGAGCGCTCGAAATGGGGGGCCGACATCATCGCTGCGGTGCAACGCGGGCTCGCCCGCGACCCGGCGACGCTCCCCAAGCTGGAAAAGCCGAGAAACAATTCCAACGGCGCGGCGACCGTCGAGCTGTTGAAGGTGCTGCTCCGCATGACCTCGGAGCGCCACGGCGTCGCCAGCAAGGTGATCGCCACCGTCGACGACCTCGAGCAGATCGCGGCCAGCGATGAGGCCGAGGTCGGCGCCCTGCACGGCTGGCGGCGCGAACTGTTCGGCGAGGCGGCGCTCAAGCTCAAGCGCGGGCAGCTCGCGCTTGCGATCGACAAGGGCCGCGTGGTGCGGGTGGATCGGGGTTAGCAAACCAGGTTCCGGCACGTCCGGCCGTCGGCCAGTGGCCGAACGCGCCGCGCCGGAGTTCAGCCGGCACAGGCTGAGGTTGCGTCACGCGAAAACCAGCGCGCTTGCTAAGGCGCAGATTTCGTGTTGCAATCCCTTCACAATCGGATTGCGGCCGTTCGACTGTGCGTTTCACGATGTTGATAGCCAAGGCTTCAATGTACAGGCTTCGAGAGGCGAAACTTCGGACTTGAAGACCTTGGATATCGAGACCCGGGAATTGAACAGACAGCGCAAAGCCCGCTTGTGGCGTGGCACGTGGAAAACGTGGCCGCGTCTTTTTTATGTCTAGACTGGGAGAGCGACGATGCCGAAGGGTACCGTCAAATGGTTCAACCCGACCAAAGGCTACGGGTTCATCAAGCCGGCCGTCGGCGACAAGGATGTGTTCGTTCACATCTCGGCGGTCGAACGCGCAGGTCTCAGCACATTGAACGAGAACCAGACCGTCGAGTACGAGCTGGTCGAGAACCGCGGCAAGGCGTCGGCAGAGAACCTCAAGGTTCACTGAGCGCCGCTGTCGGCGGAATTCATCCTGGCGCCTCCCCCGGCCGCATCACCCGGGGGATTGCTCTCGGGGATCTCTCGTGCAACCGCGCCCTAAGGCGCCGGCGCGATCAGCGTGCTGTCGGTTGCTGCGCTGCCTTGCGTCCTGCAGAGATCGCCTTCGAGCTTGAGCCGGCCGCTCGCCAGCAGCCGCAGCGCCTCCGGATAGATGCGATGCTCGATGGTGATCACGCGTGCGGCGAGCGTCTCCGCTGTGTCGTCGTCAGCCACGGTGACCGCACCCTGCATCACGATCGGTCCGGCGTCGGTCTCCGGGATCACGAAATGCACCGTCGCGCCGGACAGCTTGACCCCTGCACGCAAGGCCTGGCCATGCGGATCGAGGCCAGGAAAGCTCGGCAGCAGCGACGGATGGATGTTGAGCATCCGTCCGTACCAGTGCCGGACGAATTCGGCGGTAAACAGCCGCATGAAGCCGCCGAGGCAGATCAGCTCGACCTGGCTATCGTCGAGCGCCCGCTGCAGCGCCGCCTCGAAGCCGGCGCGGTCCTTGCCGAACGGCTTGCTCTCAATGACGATGGTCGGAATGCCGCTCGCGGCCGCCTTCTCGAGCCCCGGAGCGTTGGCGCGGTTGGAGATCACGGCGACGATCTCGGCAGGAAAATCCGCGGCCTTCGCAGCCTCGATCAGCGCGGCCATGTTGGAGCCGCGGCCGGAGATCAGGATGGCTGTGCGGCGCTTCATCGCGAGAGATCGAGATGACCGTGATAGACCACGCGATGCTCGTCCTTGGCCTCGATGACCTCGCCGAGCAGCGTCACGGTCTCGCCGCCGGCGGTGAAGGCCTCGGTCACCGCATCGACCGCATCGGCCTTGACGATCGCGATCATGCCGATGCCGCAATTGAAGGTGCGCAGCAGTTCGAGCTCGGCGATGCCGCCCTGCTCGGCCAGCCACTTGAACACCGGCAGCACCGGCAGCCGCGCCAGGTCGATGCCGACGCCGAGATGCTTCGGCAGCACACGCGGGATGTTATCGGTGAAGCCGCCGCCGGTGATATGGGCGAGCCCCTTCACCGCGCCGGTCTCGCGGATCGCGCGCAGGCAGGATTTCACATAGAGCCTGGTCGGCGTCAGCAGCGCCGCACCGAGCGTCATGACCGGTGCGAACGGCGCCGGCGCATCATAGGCCACGCCGGACTGCTCGACGATCTTGCGCACCAGCGAATAGCCATTGGAGTGCACGCCCGAGGACGCCAGGCCGACCACGGCATCGCCCGCCGCGATATCCCCGGTCGGCAGCAGGGTGCCGCGCTCGGCCGCGCCGACCGCAAAGCCGCCAAGGTCGTAGTCGCCGTCCTTGTAGAGGCCGGGCATCTCGGCGGTCTCGCCGCCGATCAGCGCGCAGCCGGATTCGCGGCAACCTTCCGCGATGCCGGCGACGATCTGCGCGGTGGCCTCCGGATGCAGCTTGCCGCAGGCGAAATAGTCGAGGAAGAACAGCGGTTCCGCGCCCTGCACGACGAGGTCGTTGACCGACATCGCGACCAAGTCGATGCCGATACCGCTGTGGATGCCGGTCTCGATCGCGATCTTCAGCTTGGTGCCGACGCCGTCGGTCGCGGCCACCAGGACCGGATCCTTGAAGCCCGCGGCCTTGAGGTCGAACAGCCCACCGAATCCGCCGATCTCGGCGTCCGCGCCCGGCCGTGCGGTGGCCCGCACCATCGGCTTGATCAGATCGACCAGACGATTGCCGGCGTCGATATCGACACCCGAATCCGCGTAAGTGAGCCCGTTTTTGCGCTCGGTCATGCCCAATTCCAGATGATAAGGGGCTGGTTACGAGGAATTCCGCCCCCGCGCAATGGCTCGCGGCAATGCTGCAGCGATACTATGTAGATAACACCCGGCCGCCGCGCAAAAGAGCCGGATATCGAGTAAAATCAGGCTTCTAGCCGGGAAGCGATTCAAGTTGAGCATTCCGAACATCATCACCCTCGCCCGCATCATCCTGGTGCCGGTGATCGTCTGGGCCATCGTCTCGAGCCAGATGGAGATCGCGTTCGCGATCTTCGTGATCGCCGGCGTCTCGGACGCGGTCGACGGTTTCCTTGCCAAGCGCTTCAACATGGCGAGCGAGCTCGGCGCCCTGCTCGACCCGCTCGCCGACAAGGCGCTCTTGGTGTCGATCTATGTCGCGCTCGGAATCTGGGGCGCGGTGCCACGCTGGATCGTGATTCTGGTGGTGTCGCGCGACATCATGATCGTCTCCGCCGTGATTGTGTCATGGTTGTTCGACAAGCCGGTCGAGATGAAGCCGCTGATGGTGTCGAAGCTGAACACGGTTGCGCAGGTCGCGTTCGCGGCACTCGTGCTGGCCTCGCTCGGCTTCGGCTTTCAGCCGCATCCGTACGACCTGATCCTGATGGGCCTGGTCACGATCTTTACTTTGGGATCGGTGTCCCTCTATCTCGTGGAGTGGGTGCGGCACATGAGCACGATCGAGGCTCGGTAGCGCACGATCCGGCAAAAGTGGAAACCGATTCTCCCGCGACAAACGCGAAGCGTTTGCGCAGGGATCATGCTAAAATAAAGTAGTTTGGAGATTTGCGTGGCCGGTAGCGTTCAACCTCGTCAATTGGCCTTGGCCCTGCCGCACGAGGAGAAGCTGACCCGCGACGATTTCCTTGAGGGGCCCGCCAATGAGGCGGCGCTGGCGCTGATCGATGGCTGGCCTGACTGGCCGAACCGAATCATGCTGCTGGTGGGGCCCGAAGGCTCCGGCAAAAGCCACCTCGCTGCGATCTGGGCCGAGAGCGCCGGCGCGCGCTCGACCGCGGCGCATGCGCTGACCGCCGACACGGTGCCGACCGCGCTTGCGACCGGCGCGCTGGTGGTCGAGGACCTCAGGCCGTCGGACTTCGACGAGCGCGCGATGTTCCATCTGATGAATCTCGCCCGCCAGGACGATGCCTTCGTGCTGATCACGGCACGCGTCCCGCCGTCTTCGTTCGAGATCGAGCTGCGCGATCTGCGCTCCCGGCTCCGCGCGGTGCCGACGGTGACCCTGCAGCCGCCCGATGACCAGCTGTTCCGCGGTCTGATCGTCAAGTTCTGCGCCGACCGCCAGATGAGCGTGGACGAGCCGCTCGTCAGCTACCTGACCAACCGGATCGAGCGGTCCTATACCGCTGTCCGCCAGGCGGTCGAGCTGCTCGACACCGAGGCGCTGCGGCTCGGCCGGCCGGTGACCCGGGCGCTGGCGGCCGAGCTGTTGCGCGATGCCTGAGGCGTGCCGCGGCTTGACGGCGCAGGCCAGCGGAACATCAATGTCATCGAAACGTCATCGCAATATCACATGGTCTGCGCGGCCCTCGGCTAGACCGCCCCAGCCCCCTGCCCGGAATTGGACCAGCACTTGATGGACTCGGCACAAGCACCTGAAATCAAAGAGAAAGAGGCGGAACTCCCGCCCGTCCCCGCGATCGCAAGCAGCCCCGAGCGCTTCATCAACCGGGAGCTGTCCTGGCTGCACTTCAACCGCCGGGTGCTCGAGGAATCGGTCAATCTCGGCCATCCGGTGCTGGAGCGGGTTCGCTTCCTGTCGATTTCGGCGAATAACCTCGACGAGTTCTTCATGGTCCGCGTCGCCGGCATCAAGGCGCAGGTCCGCGAGGGCATCACCGAGCGCAGCCCGGACGGCCTGCTGCCGGCCGAGCAGCTCGTGATGATCAACAAGACCGTGTCGCAGCTCGCCTCCGACCAGCAGGCGATCTGGAGCGACCTGCGCGAGATCCTGTCCAAGGTCGGCATCCAGCTGGTCGACGGGCGCGACGTCACCAAGTCCGAACGTACCTGGATCGAGGATCACTTCCTCCACAACATCTTCCCGCTGCTGACACCGCTGGCGATCGACCCGGCTCATCCGTTCCCGTTCATCCCGAACCTCGGCTTCACGGTCGCGCTGCAATTGTCGCGGGTCGCCGACGGCAAGGCGATGAACGCGCTGATCCGCATGCCCGGCAAGATCGACCGCTTCATCCGCATTCCCTCGACCAAGGAAGGCGCGCCGGCCCGGCTGATCACGCTCGAGCAGGCCACCGGCCTGTTCATCGGTCGCCTGTTCCCCGGCTACACCGTCAAGGGCCAGGGCGCGTTCCGCATCATCAGGGACTCCGAACTCGAAATCGAGGAAGAGGCCGAGGACCTCGTTCGCCTGTTCGAGACAGCGCTCAAGCGCCGCCGGCGCGGATCGGTGATCCGGCTCGAGATCGAGGCCACGATGCCCGAAGAGCTCCGCGTCTTCGTGCAGCACGCCTTGTCGGCCGCGGACGATGAAGTGATCCTGGTCGACGGCGTGCTCGCGATGAACGAGCTGTCGCAGCTCACCCGGCTCAATCGCCCCGACCTCGAATTCCCGCCCTACGTGCCGCGCCATCCTGAACGCGTCCGCGACCATGGCGGCGATATCTTCGCAGCCATCCGCCAGAAGGATCTCGTGGTCCACCACCCCTACGAATCCTTCGACGTCGTCGTCCAGTTCCTGCAACAGGCGGCGCGCGATCCCGACGTGGTCGCGATCAAGCAGACGCTCTATCGCACCTCGAACAATTCGCCGATCGTGCGCGCGCTGGCGGACGCCGCCGAAGCCGGCAAGTCGGTGACCGCGCTGATCGAATTGAAAGCGCGCTTCGACGAGGAGGCCAACATCCGCTGGGCGCGCGACCTCGAACGCGCCGGCGTGCAGGTCGTCTACGGCTTCATCGAACTGAAGACGCACGCCAAGCTGTCGATGGTGGTGCGCCGCGAGAGCGGCAACCTCACGACCTATGTGCACACCGGCACCGGCAACTATCATCCGGTCACGGCCCGCATCTACACCGACGTCTCGTACTTTACGTCGGACCCGATCATCGGCCGCGACGTCGCGCGGGTGTTCAACTACATCACCGGTTATGCCGAGCCGAGCGACATCGAGAAGATGGCGGTGTCGCCGCTGACATTGCGCAAGCGGATCATCGAGCACATCCACGGCGAGATTGCTCACGTCAAGCATGGCCGGTCCGGCGCGATCTGGATGAAGATGAACGCGCTGGTCGATCCTGACATCATCGACGCACTGTATGAGGCCTCGCAGGCCGGCGTCTCGATCGAGCTCGTGGTGCGCGGCATCTGCTGCCTGCGGCCCGGACTGCCCGGATTGTCGGAGAACATCCGCGTCAAATCGGTGATCGGCCGGTTCCTGGAACACGGCCGAATCTATTGCTTCGGCATGGGCCAGGGCCTGCCGAGCGCAAAAGCTGCTGTGTATATCTCGTCCGCCGACATGATGCCGCGGAACCTCGACCGCCGCGTCGAGGTGCTCTGTCCGTTGCAAAATCCCACGGTGCATCAGCAGGTTCTCGAACAGATCATGGTCGCGAACCTGAAGGACACCGAGCAAAGCTGGCAATTGTTGCCGGACGGATCGTCAACGCGTATGAAGGCCGCGAAGGGCGAAGAGCCCTTCAATCTGCATGACTATTTCATGACAAATCCGAGTCTGTCCGGCCGTGGTAAGTCTCTCAAGGAATCTTCACCGCGCCGTCTCACGCGTCGTAACGAGCGTCAGCAGCCATCGTCTTGAGGGGGCCTTACGGTGAAGCGGCCGCGGAAGCGCGCTTCCAGCGTCGCTGTGATCGATATCGGCTCGAACTCGGTTCGTCTCGTGGTTTACGAGGCGATGGCGCGCAGCCTCATCACCATCTTCAACGAGAAGGCGCTGTGCGGGCTCGGACGCGAGGTGCAGAGCACCGGCCTGCTCGCAACCGATGCGGTCAACAAGGCGCTCACCGCGCTGCGCCGCTTTCGCGCGCTGTGCAAAATCCAGCAGGTCGGCCGCGTCTACGCGATCGCGACCGCGGCCTGCCGCGACGCCAAGAACGGTCCCGACTTCATCGCCCAGGCCGAGCGCATCTGCGGCGCCAAGATCGAAATCCTCACCGGTCCGCGTGAGGCGAAGCTGTCTGCGCTCGGTGTCGTCTCGGGCGTGCACAATCCGAACGGCATCGTCGGCGATCTCGGCGGCGGCTCGCTCGAGCTGATCGACGTCAAGGGCAACCGGGTGCGCAGCGGCGTAACGCTGCCGCTCGGCAGCCTGGCGCTGCAGGACCTCTCGAACAAATCGCTCAAGCGCGCCGAACGCATCGTCAAGAACGAGCTGCTCGGCGTCGCCCAGCTCAAGACCGGCCGCGGCCGCACCTTCTACGCGGTCGGCGGCACCTGGCGCGCGCTGGCGCGCATCCACATCATCCAGAGCGGCTACCCGCTCAAGGTGATGCACGGCTATTCCATTCCGGCGGCGGACGCGCTCGACTTCGCGCAGCGGCTGCGGCGGCTGGCGGCGACCAACATGCTGGCCAATATCGAATCCGTCGCCGATGCGCGGCGACCGCTGTTGGCCTACGCCGCGCTCGTGCTCGAATACATCATCCGCGCCGCCCAGCCGAAGACCATCGTGTTCTCGACTTTCGGCGTGCGCGAGGGTCTGCTCTACGAGATGCTGCCGCAGGCCGAGCGCGCCAAGGATGGCTTGGTCTGCGCCGCCCAAAACCTCAACGAATTGCTGTCGCGCTCGGCCCGCCATGCCCAGGAGCTGACGGCGTGGACCGACCGGCTGGTGCGCGTCGTCCGGCTGCGCGAGACCGAGGAAGACCGCAGGCTGCGTCACGTCGCCTGCCTACTGTCAGATATCGGCTGGCGCGTGCATCCGGATCATCGCGGCGAGGAAACCCTCAGCCTGATCATGAACGGCAATTTCGGCTCGATCACGCATCAGGGCCGCGCCTTCGTCGCGCTGTCGGTGTTCTATCGCTACGCCGGCCTCAGCGAGGAGAACGAACCGCCGCCGCAGATCCGCGCGCTGGTGACGCCGGCGATGGACGAGCGCGCGCGCGTGCTCGGCGCCGCGTTCCGTGTCGCACATCTGATCACGGCGGCGCGCACCGGCGTGCTGCCGGCGACGCATTTCCGCACCCAGGGCCGCAAGCTGATGCTGGTGTTCGAGCACCGGATGGTTGATCTAGTCGCCGACCGCGTCGGCAGCCGCTTCAAGCAACTGGCGCGGCTGGTCGGTCGCGTCGGCTCGATCGTGCGGCGCTAGACGTCGTCGGTTCTGATTCAATCAGAACCGACGATGTCCAGCTCTCTCGTTTTGACGCGTTTTCTTCACGCGAACCGGCGTCCACCTCGCTCGAAAACGCTATGACCCCTCACGCCGCTTTGGCGGCGTGCTTGGCTTTCCGGAGCGCGTGACGGCGCCAGATCGATCCGATGAGCAGCACCACGACGATGCCGAGCACGGCGAGCGTGATCTCGCCGCCGTTGCCGCTATGGGCGAATTGCGGCGACATCCCGATCGAGGTCAGCCAGGAATCGAGCCTCGCACCTAGCGGTCCGGCGAACAGCGCATTCAGCTTCGGATGCACGGCCGGATCGGTCGCGATGACGTCGCCCGCGATCCAGCCGAGCAGCGCGGCGCCGGCCCAGACCAGGACCGGCAGCTTGGTGAGCAGCGCCATGATCAGCGCCGCACCGGCCACGATCAGGGGAACGCTGATCGCAAGTCCGAGCACCAGCAGTGGCACACTGCCGTTGGCGGCAGCGGCGACCGCGATCACATTGTCGAGGCTCATCACGATGTCGGCGACCACGACGATCTGAACCGCAGCCCACAGATGCGAGGCCGCGTGCACGCTGTCCTCGTCCTCCTGCTCCGGCACCAGGAGCTTGGCGGCGATCACGATCAGCGCCAGGCCACCGACCAGCTTCAGGTAGGGAAGCTCCATCAGGCTGGCGACGATGCCGGTGAAGATGACACGCAGCAGCACCGCCGCGGCGGCACCGAGAATCATGCCCCACAGGCGCTGGCGCGGCGCGAGCCCGCGGCAGGCCAGCGCGATCACGAGCGCGTTGTCGCCCGACAGCAGGACGTTGATCCAGATGATCTTGCCGACGGCGACCCAGAAGGTCGGGGTCGCCATCTCGTTCTTGAACTCGGTGAAGAACGCGCCGATGTACGCCGGATCAAAGATCTGCCACAGCCAGTCCACAGCGAGTCCTATTCGGCCCTGCGGCCGCCCCTGGCGGCGGTGGTCCGCCGCTCCCAGTTCATTTCGGCACGGTCTCCCCAGGAGACCGCGTCATTTTCAGTTGTGCGGCGTCAGCCGACGATCTCGTTGCCGGCGAAGAACTGCGCAATCTCGATCACCGCGGTCTCCGGCGCATCCGAACCGTGCACCGAATTCTCGCCGATCGACTTCGCATAGAGCTTGCGGATGGTGCCTTCGGCGGCCTTCGACGGATCCGTCGCGCCCATCACGTCGCGATACTTCAGGATGGCGCCCTCGCCTTCCAGCACCTGGACCACGACGGGGCCGGAGGTCATGAAGTCGACCAGCTCGCCGAAGAACGGGCGCGCCTTGTGGACGGCATAGAAGGTTTCGGCCTGGCCGCGGGTCATCTGGATGCGCTTCTGCGCCACGACCCGCAGGCCCGCCTTCTCGATCACCGCATTGACCGCGCCGGTCAGGTTGCGCTCGGTGGCATCGGGCTTGATGATCGAAAAGGTGCGTTCAATCGCCATGATTTCGTCCTTGTAAACAGTGGCTGGGAGTTGCCGGGGCTTATATCGGCGCGATGGGGTAACGGCAAGCGACCCTGTGACGCGTTAGCCTTTAGTTTTGATGGATTTTCACGACAAAAACCGTCGTCCGGGCGGTCCCCGGACACAGACAGGCTCGGCCAACTTACCGCGATTTCACTTAGGTGAACCCATTCTGACAGCGCCGTGCCGCTGCCGTTCAGCTGCAGCCGCCTAGGCTCTGCACCGATCGGACGCCTTGCTGGCCCCCCAATCCGCAAGCCTCACAGGACGTCTCGGGAAACGATGTCACCGCGGGCGCGTCGCGCGCGCCCATACCTCGAGGAGACGATCATGTTACGCAAATTATCGCTCGCTGCCGTTGCCGCAATTTCGCTCGGTGCCGCCGCACTCGCCCCGACCTCCGCCTCGGCCTGGGGTGGCTGGCATGGCGGCTGGCACGGTGGTTGGCACCACGGCTGGTGGGGCGGCCCGCGCGTCATCGTCGGAGGTCCGGCCTATTACGGCGGCTATGGATACGGCTACGGCGGCGGCTGCTACGTGCGCCGCGTCGTGCCGACCCCGTGGGGTCCGCGCTGGCGCCTGATCAACCGCTGCTACTGATCCATCTGTTCTGTCGACTGCTCCCCTGACTTACCCTCGCCCCGGCCTTGCGCCGGGGCTTTTTTGTGCCCGCCTGGGAACCCGGTCGCATCGTGCGCCTCACTACCTCAAGGCGAGAGTAAGGCGGAACGGAAACCAAATTCGGGGGTCGCGACTTGTCATGGCAAGGACTTACGGAACACGCGAGATGGAACTCGCCAAGAAGTACTCCAAGAAACATTCCAAGGCACATGCCAAGAGCCATGACGATGACAATGACCCAGACCCACAACGATCCCGATCAGATTGATCGCAAGACCTGCCGTTACATCTGCGATGCCGTGGGTGAACGGCTCCAGCAAAGCATGCGGCCAGAACCCGCACTTTCGTCCCGCCTGCAGCAACTCCTCGAGGAAATGCAACGCCGGGAAAACGAGCGCCAGTAGATATTGCGGGCTGATCGGCAGCCCCATTGCGTTTTTTTGCAACAGCCGTCCGGATAGATTTTACCGACAGACGGGTTGCGTTTGGCGGCGGGTCCGGTGACAACGCTGCATGCTCTCCATCACTGACATTTCAGTCCGGATCGCCGGGCGGCTGTTGATTGATCACAGTTCTGTGCAAATCGTGCCCGGCGCACGCGTCGGATTTGTCGGCCGTAACGGCGTCGGCAAGTCGACGCTGTTTCATGCCATCCGCGGCGAGCTTCCGACCGAGAGCGGCAACATCGCGCTTCCGCCGCGCTGGCGGATCGGCAGCCTCGCGCAGGAAGCGCCTGACGGGCCCGAAAGCCTGATCAACGTCGTGCTGAAGGCCGACCTCGAGCGCGACGCGCTGCTGCGCGAGGCCGAGACCGCGCACGACCCGCATCGGATCGCCGAGATCCAGACCCGGCTGGTCGACATCGACGCCCACTCGGCCCCTGCCCGCGCCGCGGCGATCCTCTCCGGCCTCGGCTTCTCGACATCAGACCAGGCGCGGCCGTGCGCAGAATTCTCCGGTGGCTGGCGCATGCGCGTCGCGCTGGCGGCGACGCTGTTCTCTGCACCCGATCTCCTGCTGCTGGACGAACCGACCAACTATCTCGATCTCGAGGGCACGTTGTGGCTCGAGAATCACCTCGCCAACTACCCGCGCACGGTGATCGTGATCAGCCACGACCGCGATCTCCTCGACACCTCGGTCGATCAGATCCTCCACCTCGATCGCGGCAAGCTCACGCTCTACAAGGGCACCTATTCCTCATTCGAGGAGCAGCGCGCCGCGCGCGAATTGCTCGACGCCAAGCACGCCAAGCGGCAGGCCGATGAGCGCAAGCGCCTGCAGGCCTTCGTCGACCGCTTCAAGGCCAAGGCCTCCAAGGCGCGGCAGGCGCAGTCGCGCGTCAAGATGCTGGAGCGGATGAAGCCGACCACCGCGCTGGTGACCCAGGACGTTCGCGAGATCTCCTTTCCGGCACCGGAGAAGCTACTATCGCCGCCGATCATCGCAGTCGATGACGTCTCGGTCGGCTACGAGCCGGGCAAGCCCGTGCTCAATCGCGTGACCTTGCGCGTCGATCCCGACGACCGCATCGCGCTGCTCGGCTCCAACGGCAACGGCAAGTCGACGCTGGTCAAGCTGCTGGCAGGCAAGCTCGCGCCGTTCGCAGGCAGAATCACGCGGGCCGATAAGCTGTCGGTCGGCTATTTCGCCCAGCACCAGGTCGACGAGCTCAATCTCGACGGCTCGCCCTATGATCACATCCGCAAGCTGATGCCCGAGGCACCGGAGAGCAAGGTGCGCGGCCGTGTCGGCGCGATCGGCTTCTCGGGCAAGGCCGGCGACACGCTGGTGAAGAGCCTGTCAGGCGGCGAAAAGGCGCGGTTATTGCTCGGGCTTGCGACGTTCTACGCCCCCAACATGATCATCCTGGACGAGCCCACCAACCATCTCGACATCGACAGCCGCGCGGCGCTGGCCGAGGCGATCAACGAATTCCCCGGCGCCATCATGATGGTCTCGCACGATCGCTATCTGATCGAGGCCTGTGCCGATCGTCTGTGGGTAGTCGCCAACCAGACCGTGACGGCCTATGACGGCGATCTCGACGAATATCGCCGCATGATCCTGTCTTCGAATGACAGCCGGCCGGCGTCGCGCGAGCGCGTCAAGGAGCCGGCAAAGCCGGAACGCGTCCGCAATGAGAAACGCGCTTCGCCGAGGCAGCGGATCGCGCAGGCCGAGAGCGAGATCGAGCGCATCAACGGCATCATCACAAAGATCGATACCGCGCTCGCGCTGCCCGATATTTTCACCCGCGATCCCAAGCAGGCCGCACAGCTGACCAAGGCGCGCGCCGGCGCCGAGAGCGCGCTGCAACGCGCCGAGGAAGAATGGCTGGAAGCCAGCGCCGAACTCGACGAAGCCGCGAACTAGATTTGCGAGGGAGCGCCCGCGGCTTAGCCGTGCGCGGTCTTTTTCTTCTTCGGCTTCGCGGGCTTCGGCTCCGGCGCAGCATCCGGACCGCGCTCGACCGACGTCAGGCGTCCCGAGCTGAACGTATAGATACCGGCGCGCGCGCCCCGCGACCAGGTCACGACCGCGACGCGCTCGCCGCCCGGCCCGCTCGACAGGTTGACGCTGTCAGGGGCGCCGATACCACGCACGACGTCGCATTCGGTGTGGCCGAGAGCGACACTGCCGCCGGTCGGCTGCGGCGGCGGCGCGCCGGGAGCCTGCGCGTTCGCGTCGGTGGCACCCGCGGGCGGCGCCATGCCGGGACAGCTTCCGTCGGCACTGACGAGATCGTCGTTGGTCACCGGCTTGTCCGGCGTCAGCGGCGGCGATTCGATCGAGATGTTGCGGATGAACACCCGTCCCGGGCGCGAGAACCAATCCGCGTCACGCGAAAAGATGTCGGACGCGCTCGAGCAGCCGGCGAGGCCCGGTGCAAGTACCAGCAACGCCAGCAGCGACTTCCGACTGAATGTTCCATCACGCACGATCGACAAGGCTCCTAACCCCTCTACCTAAGGGCTTGTCCGAACATCACTTTGCGGCATGACCGTGACCCGCCCCCGGAAACGTCGAATTATCATTAATTCATCGATATCGCTATTGGCGCCGCTGCCAGCGTCCCCGCTCGTCGGCCTGCCAATAGGTCACCTCGAAGCCGCGGGCCTTGCAAGCGGTCCAGCTCTCCCGCGCCGAAGCCACCGCGTCGGGGTCGTCGCCGTTGAACACCAGGACGAGGCGCTCGTAGCTGTCGCAGTCGGCCGGCAGCGCCGCATTGTCGACCAGGAACCGGACATTGGCCCGGTTCGGATTACCCTCCTCGACCGACAGGATGATCGGCTGGTCCTGGGCGTCGGCCACATGCGAACTCGCATGCGGCAGGAACGAATCGTCGCTGTAGGTCCACAAATGCGCGTCGAGCGTCTCGGCGCGCTCCTGCGACGTCGATTGCACGACCACCCGCCAGCCGCGCTCGAGCGACTTCTCGAGCAGCGGCGGCAGCACGCTCTCCAGCGTCATGTTCTGCAGATGGTAGAACAGAACCTCGGTCATGCGCCGGCTGACACTCTATTACTTCTTGGCTTCATAGTACTCGGAGACGAGACGCTCGAGCAGCCGGACGCCGTAGCCCGAGCCCCAGCTCTGATTGATCTCGGTCTTCGGCGCGCCCATCGCGGTGCCGGCGATGTCGAGATGCGCCCAGGGCGTCCCGTCGACGAAGCGCTGCAGGAATTGCGCAGCCGTGATCGAGCCGCCATTGCGTCCGCCGGTGTTCTTCATGTCGGCGAATTGCGAGTCGATCTGCTTGTCGTATTCGGGACCGAGCGGCATCCGCCACACTTTCTCGCCGGTCTCCAGGCCAACCTTGGCGAGGCGCTCGGCGAGTTCGTCATTGTTGGAGAACAGGCCGGCGTAATCGGTGCCGAGCGCGACCATGATCGCGCCGGTCAGCGTTGCGAGATCAACCATGAATTTCGGCTTGCACTTCTTGGCGACGTACCAGAGCACGTCGGCGAGCACGAGGCGCCCTTCGGCGTCGGTGTTGATGATTTCGATGGTCTGGCCGGACATCGAGGTGACGATGTCGCCCGGACGCTGCGCGTTGCCGTCGGGCATGTTCTCGACGAGGCCGATGGCGCCGACCGCGTTGACGCGGGCCTTGCGCGCCGCGAGCGCGTGCATCAGCCCGACCACGCAGGCCGCACCGCCCATGTCACCCTTCATATCCTCCATGCCGCCGGCCGACTTGATGGAGATGCCGCCGGTGTCGAAGCAGACGCCCTTACCGACGAATGCGACCGGCGCCTCGCTCTTCTTGCCGCCATTCCAGCGCATGATCACGGTGCGGCTGGGCCGTACCGAGCCCTGCCCGACGCCGAGCAGCGCGCCCATGCCGAGCTTGGTCATCGCCTTGACGTCGAGGACCTCGACGGTGACGCCGAGCTTGCGCAGCTGGCTGGCGCGGCGCGCGAACTCTTCGGGGTACAGCACGTTCGGCGGCTCGTTGACGAGTTCGCGCGCCAGGTTGACGCCGTCGACGATGGACGAATCGGGGGCAAACGCCTTCCTGGCAGAGGCGACGTCGTCGACCGCGATCGAGACGTCGGCGCGTACCGCGCCGTCCTCGCCGTCCTTCTTCTTGGTCTTGTAGCGGTCGAACTTGTAGGCGCGCAGCCGGATGCCGGTTGCAATCGTCGCAGCCTGCCCGGCTGTCATCGCGGCATCGGGCAATTCCGCGAGGACGGTCATCGCACCGCTGCCGGCGTTGAGCTTGCCGGCCACCACACCGCCGAATTTGAGAAGGTCCTTCTCCTTCAGGTCGGCCGTCTTGCCGGTGCCGATCACGATCAGCCGGTCGACCTTGATTCCCTCCGGCGCCAGGATGTCGAGGGCGGCCCCGCTCTTGCCCTTGAACTGGTTGGCGGCCGCAGCCCGCTTGACCGTCTCGGCGGCAGCTCCCAGTGCCTTCCGGGTGGCGGCTCCCAGCTTCAATTGCTCGTCGCAAAAGACCACCAGAATGCCGCGGGCGGACGCGGAGAACGGGACAAAGCCGACCTTGACGGCGTCGGACATAGGAAAATCCTCCAGAACTCAGGGTGTTGCTCGGGCCTGAGGCGGCCCTTCCGGCACGCGGGGGTGAGCATTGCGATGGTGGTCCGGAGCGACCCGGACCGGGCTTGCGGTCCACTATGACCTGCCGGCTGCGCCGCTGCCAAGCGCCGGAGTGGCCGGAAGGCCACAAAAGCGATTAATTAACCATAAATTAAGCGTGCCTTGGCCCGGCCATTTTGTTGACGGATCAAAGGGATGGTAGTGAGATTGTGAACAGAGAATGAGCCGGACGAGTCCGCGGCTCGACCATAGGGGAACCCGGGTTGACGGGATTGGTCGAAAGCCGCGCGTTTGGTTGCGTGCAGGGGTCTTTGGGGGTCGTGCGGTAGCGATGGGGTCGATCGACAAGTACATCTTCAAAACGACGCTGGCGTCGTTTGCGCTTGTCCTGGTCAGCCTTACCGGCGTGATCTGGATTACGCAGGCGTTGCGCGGCATCGACCTGATGACCAGCCAGGGTCAGACCATCGTAACCTTCCTCGGCATCACCGGCCTCGTGATCCCCGCCCTGGTCCTGATCATCGCCCCGATCGCGCTGATGATCGCGATCTCGCACACGCTGAACAAGCTCGCCACCGATTCCGAAATCATCGTCATGAACGCGGCGGGCTTCTCGCCGTTCCGGCTGTTCCGGCCGTTCTTCTTCGCGACCTGCGTGGTGGCGGCGCTGGTCGCCTTCATCGGCGCCTATCTCGCCCCCGATGGCATGCGCCGAATCAAGCAATGGGATGCCGAGATCACCGCCGACGTTCTGACCAACATCCTGCAGCCCGGCCGCTTCGCCCAGCTCGATCAGAACCTGACGATTCGGATCCGCGAGCGCCTGCCCGGCGGCGTGCTCGGCGGCGTTTTCGTCGACGATCGCCGCGATCCGCAGCAGCGCGTCACCATCGTCGCCGACCACGGCACCGTGCTGAAGAACGAGAGCGGCTCATATCTCGTGCTGGAGGACGGCAATCTCGAGCGATTCGAAGTCGGCAAGCGCGATCCGACCCTGGTGGTGTTTCAGCGCTACGCGTTCGACATGTCGAAATTCTCGCAGGGCCGCGACGTCACGCTTGGAATCCGTGAGCGCTATCTCTGGGAGTTGATGTGGCCGGACGAGAACGATCAGACCTATCAGCAGCTGTCGGGCCAGTTCTTCGCGGAGCTGCATGATCGCTTCATGGCGCCGATCTATCCGTTTGCGTTCGCAGCTCTCACCTTTGCCTTCCTCGGGGCGCCGCGCACCACGAGGCAAAGCCGCAATTTCTCGATCGGCGGCTCGGTCTTCGCGGTGTTCGGCCTGCGCATGGTCGGATTCGCCTGCTCGGTCATGGCCGTGAAGACGCCGCTGGCGGCGCTGGTGCAATATCTGATGCTGTTCGCCGGTATCGGCGTCGGGATCTGGATGATCATCGGCGGCGTGGTCGTCGAACCGCCGCCGGCGCTGATGGAAGCGATCAACCGCAATAACGAACGCATTGCGCGCCTCTTCCGGAGGCCGGCCACCGCATGAGCATGGTCACAAATACGCTCGGGCGTTATTTCGCCGGCCGCTTCGTGGTCGCGGCGGTAGGCGTGTTCGCGGGCATCTTCGTGCTGCTCGTGCTGGTCGACTACATCGAGATGGTGCGCAAGACGTCGAGCCTTGTCGGGGCCTCCGCGATCACGGTCGCGGAAACCTCGCTGTTCCGCGTGCCGCAGCTGCTCGAGAAGCTGATGCCGTTCTGCGTGCTGATCGGCGCGATGACCTGCTATCTCGCGCTGTCGCGGCGGCTGGAGCTCGTGGTCGCGCGCGCCGCCGGCGTCTCGGCCTGGCAATTCATCTCGCCCGCGCTGGTCAGTGCCATCGTGCTCGGCATCTTCGCGACCACCGCCTACAATCCGGTATCGGCCAATCTGCGTGAGCTCTCCAAACGGATGGAGGCCGAGCTGTTCGGCTCGGCGCCGGGCGGCGGCATCCAGGACGCGTCCGGTTTCTGGCTCAACCAGATCAACGACGAAGGTCAGGCGATCATCAATGCAGCCCGCAGCGAGCAGCAGGGCATTCGGTTGACCGGCCTCACGGTGTTCCGATTCGATACGGCGCTGCAGTTCAAGGAACGAATCGAGGCCCGCGAAGCGACGCTCGAAGAAGGCCGCTGGGCGTTCACGGGAGTACGCCGATACACCCTCGATAAGGCTCCGGTGGACCAGGACACCTTCTACCTGACTACCACCCTGACCCCTGCACAGGTGCGCAACAGTTTCTCCACCCCCGAAACTGTGTCCTTTTGGCAACTGCCGAACTACATCCGTTCGTCGGAGAGCTCAGGGTTCGCGACGGCTGGCTATCGCTTGCAGTATCACAAGCTTATCGCGCAGCCGTTTTTGCTGGCTGCGATGGTGATGTTGGCGGCTTCTGTGAGCCTCCGCTTCTTCCGGATGGGCGGCGTGCAGAAGATGGTTTTGAGTGGCGTGGGCGCAGGCTTTCTGCTCTACGTCCTGTCGAAAGTAACTGAAGATTTGAGCAAGGCTGAGTTGATGCATCCCATCGCTGCGGCGTGGCTGCCTGTCGTTGTGGGTAGCCTCACCGGTTTCTTAGCTTTGCTGTACCAGGAGGACGGGTAGTGGCTACCGTCGCCGCCCGCCAGTTGAGGTCGCCTGTATCCGGGCGGCGCAGTGCCCTGCGCCGTCAACGGAGCCGTATGGCCGCGTTTGGCGTTTCGATATCTGCTCTCCTTGCTGCGTTCGTCGCAGTCAGCGCGCTCGACGTCGTCGCGTCGACGCCGGCTGCCGCGCAGTCGTTCACCTACAATCCGCGTCCGCCGAAGCCGGTCCGCCCGCCGGCCAAGAATGACGGGCAGATGCTCGTTCAGGCGACCGAGGTCGACTACGACTACAACAACAGCCGCATCTCGGCCGTCGGCAACGTCCAGATGTTCTACAACGGCACCAGCGTCGAGGCCGACAAGGTCATCTACGACCAGAAGACCAAGCGTCTTCATGCCGAAGGCAACATCCGCATGACCGATGCGGAAGGCAAGATCACCTACGCCAACATCGTGGATCTCAGCGACGACTACCGCGACGGCTTCGTCGATTCGCTGCGCGTCGACACCGAAGACCAGACCCGCATGGCGGCGACCCGCGCCGATCGGTCCAGCGGCAATTACACGGTGTTCGACAACGGCGTTTATACCGCCTGCGCACCCTGTAAGGATGATCCGAAGAAGCCGCCGCTCTGGCAGGTCAAGGGCGCGCGCATCATCCATGATCAGACCGAGAAGATGCTCTATTTCGAGAACGCCCAGCTCGAGTTCTTCGGCGTTCCGATGGCCTACATGCCCTATTTCTCGACGCCCGATCCGACCGTGAAGCGCAAGAGCGGCTTCCTGATGCCGGGCTTCACCACCTACACGGCGTTCGGCTATGGCGTCGAAATCCCCTATTATTGGGCGATCGCGCCTGACATGGACGCGACCTTCAGTCCGCGCATCACCTCCAAGCAGGGCGTGCTGCTGCAGACCGAATTCCGCCAGCGCTTCGTGGATGGCTCCTATCAGATCAGGCTTTACGGCATCGACCAGCTCGATCGGGGTCAGTTTACCGGCCAGCCGGGCGACCGCGACTTCCGCTGGGGCGTCGACACCAAGGGCCAGTTCGCGCTGAACGACAAATGGGTCTGGGGCTGGGACGGCGTCTTGCTGTCCGACTACTTCTTCATGTCCGACTACCGGCTCGCCCAGTACAAGGATCCGTTCGGTTCGTTCCTGTCGCTGCCGACCGAAGCGATCTCGCAGCTCTATCTGACCGGTGTCGGCAACCGCAGCTTCTTCGACGCGCGCGCGATCTACTATCTCAGCTACTCGGGTAACCAGAACCAGGTCCCGGTGGTCGCGCCCGTGATCGACTACAACAACGTGATCAACAACAACATCTTGGGCGGCGAGTTCAGCTACAAGATGAACTTCGTCAACCTGACACGCGAAACCGCGGTGTTCGATCCGATCACGACGACCGCCAACACCAACAGCCTGTGCCTGACCACATCGGCCGATCCGATGGCGCGCACGCCGTCGCAGTGCCTGCTGCGCGGCATGCCGGGCACCTACACCCGCCTGACGGCCGAAGCGCAGTGGCGCAAGTCCTACACCGACCCGCTCGGCCAGATCTGGACGCCGTTCGCCAGCGTCCGCGCCGATGCGATCAACGCCGACGTCTCGAATCAGCCGGGCGTTTCCAACTTCCTGCCGGTCGGCGACACCCAGACGGTCCGCCTGATGCCGACCGTCGGCCTCGAATACCGCTATCCCTTCATCAACGTGCAGCCGTGGGGCACGACCACCGTCGAGCCGATCGCGCAGGTCATCATCCGACCCAACGAACCCAATGCCGGCAAGCTTCCGAACGAGGACGCACAGAGCCTGGTGTTCGACACCAGCAACCTGTTCGCGGTCGACAAGTTCTCCGGCTACGACCGCGTCGAAGGCGGCAGCCGCGCCAATGTCGGCGTGCAGGCCACCACGCAGTTCGACCATGGCGGCAGCATCAAGGGGATGTTCGGACAGTCCTACCAGATGTTCGGGATGAACTCGTTCGCGGTCGCCGACGTCACCAACACCGGCGTCGATTCCGGCCTGCAGAACCCGCGCTCGGACTATGTCGCGAGCCTCGCTTATTCGCCCAACCGCACCTACACCTTCAGCGTCCGCTCGCGGATGGATGAAGCGACCTGGAACATCAACCGGTTCGAGGCCACGGCGAGCGCGAATTTCGACCGCTGGTCGATCGCCGTAACCTACGGCGACTATGCAGCGCAGCCGGAACTCGGCTACCTCACCCGCCGCGAGGGCATCCTCACCAGCGGTTCGATCAAGGTGGCGTCGAACTGGGTGGTTCAGGGTGCGGCGCGCTGGGACCTTGAAGCGAACAAGATCAACCAGTACGCCGTCGGCGCGGGCTACGTGGACGACTGCTTCGTGCTGGCTGCGAACTACATCACGTCCTATACCTATCAGGCAGGCTCGCAGCCGCCCGTCCTCAGCCACGCGTTCATGTTCCAGATCGGGCTGCGGACGATCGCCCAGACCTCCACGACCAGCAGCTCCGCTGGCGTGCAATAGCGAACGAGGGGCCCGCCAAGGGGTTTTGAATTGGGGGCTTGAATTGAGGGCTTTATTGCCCGCGGGCCGGTGGCCCCGGCTTGAACTGGTTTAAACGGCTGACATGACCACAATGACGACCGCTAGCCTGCCAACGCGCTGCTATCAGCTAGTGTTGAGTTCCCTGCTGGCTCTTTTCCTCCTGTTCGGGGGCAGTGCGCGACTGCACGCCCAGACCATCGCCGTGATGGTCAATGGCGAACCCATCACCAATTTCGACATCGAGCAGCGCGCCAAGCTGAACGCCCTGACCGGCGGCAAGAATCCCGATCGAAAGGCCATCCTCGACGAGCTGATCGACGAGAAGCTGAAGATCAAGGAAGCCAAGAAATTCGGCGTCGATCCCACCGCCAACGATATCGAACAGTCCTACGGCGGCATGGCCCAGCGGATGCGGCTCAACAACGACCAGCTGACCAAGGTCCTCGAGAGCAAGGGCATCCGCCCCGATACGCTCAAGCAACGCATCAGGGCCGACATGGTCTGGACCAGCCTGGTCCGCGGCCGCTTCAAGGAAAGCCTGCAGGTCGGCGAAAAGGACGTCGCCACGGCGGTCAAGGAGACCGGTGATGCACCCGACGCCGAAGCGTTCGAATACCGGATGCAGCCGGTCGTTCTGATCGTGCCCCGCGGCTCTCCGCAATCCGAATTCGAGAACCGCCGCAAGGAAGCCGACACCCTGCGCGAGCGCGTCACCAGCTGCGAGGAAGCCAACACCTTCTTCAAGTCGATGCGCAACGCCGCGATCCGCGAGATCGTCGTCAAGACGTCGGCCGACCTGCCGCAGTCGCTGCGCGACATCCTGGACAAGACCCCGGTCGGCCACCTCACCCCTCCCGAAGTCACCAAGCAGGGCATCGAAATGGTCGCCCTCTGCGGCAGGAAGGCGACGACCGTGGACACGCCGAAGAAGCGTGAGATGCGGGACAAGATGTACGTGCAGAAGTACGAGGCGAAGTCGAAGGCCTACCTGCAGGAAGTTCGAAAAGCCGCGATGATCGAATATCCAGGCGGACGATGATCGACTATCGTTGACGCATGGCTCAACCTCTCGCACTGACATGCGGCGAGCCCGCAGGCATCGGCCCCGACATCACGCTCGCCGCGTGGCTGCGCCGCCGCGAACTCGATCTCCCGCCGTTCTACCTGCTCGGTGACCGCGCGTCGCTCGCCAAGCGCGCGAGGACGCTCGGACTTGCCGTCGAGTTTGCCGAGGTCAGCGCCGAGGAGGCATCCGCGGCATTTGCACGGGCCCTGCCCGTCGTTGCGACCGGCAAGGCGGCGACGGCGCAGCCGGGCAAGCCGGACGGAACGAGCGCAGATGCCGCGCTGGCGTCGATCCGTCAGGGCGTCGCCGATGTCGCGTCGGGCAAGGCCAGCGCCGTCGTCACCAATCCGATCGCCAAGAACGTGCTGTACCGCGCCGGCTTCCGCCATCCCGGCCACACCGAATTCCTCGCCGAGCTTGCCGCCCGCGGCGGACCTGCGCCGCAGCCGGTGATGATGCTGTGGTCGCCGGCGCTCGCCGTCGTCCCGGTGACGATCCATGTCTCGGTCCGCGAGGCGCTGGCGCAATTGTCGACCGACCTGATCGTGTCGACGGCGCGGATCGTGGTCGCCGACATGAAGGCGCGGTTCGGCCTCGCCTCGCCGCGGCTAGCCGTCGCAGGCCTCAACCCGCATGCCGGCGAAGACGGCACGCTCGGCATGGAAGACGTCGAGATCGTCGCGCCCGCGGTCGAGATTCTGCGCCGCGACGGCATTGCCGCCCGCGGCCCGCTGCCGGCCGACACCATGTTCCACGCAGCCGCGCGCAAGACCTATGACTGCGCGCTCTGCATGTATCACGACCAGGCGCTGATCCCGATCAAGACCGTCGCGTTCGAGGACGCCGTCAACGTCACGCTGGGCCTGCCCTTCATCCGGACGTCGCCCGATCACGGCACCGCATTCGATATCGCCGGCACCGGCAAGGCCAATCCCTCGAGCCTGATCGCCGCCCTCCGGCTCGCCGCGCGCATGGCCGCGGCATCAAGCTAAGTGAGCGCGATCGACGATCTGCCACCGCTGCGCGACATCATTCGCGAGCATTCGTTGTCGGCGCGCAAATCGCTCGGCCAGAATTTTCTGCTCGATCTCAATCTCACCGCTCGCATTGCCCGTGCCGCGGGCCCGCTGGAAGATTCCACCGTGATCGAGGTCGGACCCGGCCCCGGCGGACTGACGCGCGCGCTGCTTGCGATGGGCGCCAGGCGCGTCATCGCCATCGAGCGCGACGAGCGCGCGATCGATGCACTGGACTACATCGTCAAGCGCTATCCCGGCCGCATCGAGATCGTGCATGGCGACGCGCAGCACTTTGATCCGCGCCCCCTGCTCGATGGCGGCAAGGCCAAGATCGTCGCCAACCTGCCCTACAACATCGCAACCCAGCTGCTGGTCGACTGGCTGTCGATCGAGCCGTGGCCGCCCTGGTACGACACCATGGTGCTGATGTTCCAGCGCGAGGTCGCCGAGCGCATCGTCGCCCATGAGGACGAGGAAGCCTACGGCAGGCTCGCGGTGCTCGCCAACTGGCGCGCCGAAACCAAGATCCTGTTCGATATCTCGCCCGCAGCCTTCGTGCCGCAGCCGAAGGTGACATCCTCGGTGGTACGATTGATACCGCGCGCCACTCCGGAGCCGTGCGACCGCCGCATGCTCGAACAGGTCGCCGCCGCCGCCTTCGGCCAGCGCCGCAAGATGCTGCGCCAGAGCCTGAAATCGCTGTCGGTCGATCCGGCGCGGCTTGCCGCCGCGGCCGGGATCGACGCGACGCGGCGCGCCGAAACCATCCCGGTCGCGGGCTTTGTTGCCATGGCCAGGGAATTGGCCGATATACGGTCCACAAAATAGAACATCAGGAGAAAACGTAATGGCGCGTATGGTTCGCCAATCCCTCGTCAAATTCGATGCACCGCTGTGCGAAACCATCGTCGACACGCCCAAGCCGCAGGGACGCGAAGTGCTGGTGCGCATCGAGCGCTGCGGCCTGTGTCATTCCGATCTCCACATCCAGGACGGCTACGCCGATCTCGGCGGCGGCAAGAAGCTCGACACCACCCGCGGCATGACGCTGCCCTTCACGCTCGGCCATGAGATCGCAGGCGTCGTCGACGAAGTCGGTCCCGACGCACCGAAGGATCTGGTCGGATCGAAGAAGGCGGTGTTCCCCTGGATCGGCTGCGGCCAGTGCCGCGACTGTCTCGCCGGCGACGAGAATCTCTGCGCCAAGCAGCGCTTCCTCGGCGTCTCGATCGACGGCGGCTTCGCCACCCACGTGCTGGTGCCCGACGCGAAATACCTGCTCGATTACGATCCGCTTCCGGTCAATCAGGCCGCCACGTTGATGTGCTCCGGCGTGACCGCCTATGGCGCGCTGAAGCGCCTGGTCGATCGTCCGCGCCAGCGCAATCTGCTGCTCATCGGCCTCGGCGGCGTCGGCATGATGGGCCTGTCGTTCGCGCAGGCGATGTTCAAGCAGCCGATCGCGGTTGCCGATCTGAGCCCCGCGGCGCGCGAGACCGCGCTGAAGAACGGTGCGGCGGCGGCCTACGATCCCGCCGAGCCCGATGTCGTCAAGCGCATGCTGAAGGAGAGCGACGGCGGCTTCGACGGCGTCGTCGACTTTGCCGGCAATGAGAAGTCGATGGCGTTTGCGGTGTCGACCGTCGCACGCGGCGGCAAGATCGTGGTGTCCGGCCTGATGGGCGGCCAGTTCACGCTGCCGATGGTGCAATGGGTCTACAAGCGCATGACCATCGAAGGCTTCATGGTGGGCACGCTGGCCGAGGGCCAGGAGCTGATGGCGCTCGCCCGGGCTGGCAAGATCAAGCCGACGCCGATGAAGGAAGAGCCGATGGCCGACGTCCAGAAATGGATCGAAGAGCTGCGCGCCGGCAAGGTCGTCGGACGCATCGTCCTTAAGAACTAAGGCAGGAAAAGCGCGTAGCGGTTTTCCCTGCGACAAACGCGGAACGCGTTGGCGCGGAGATATTGTTCAGACAAGACGTCCCGCCGGCGTTGCCATCGCCGGCGGGACGCAGCGGTCTTGCAGCAAAAACGCGAGCTTTGGTCCTGCGGAACCTGACGGCCGACCGAGCAAATCATTCAGCCCGTGCTCCAGCCTTCCGCGCACCGCAATTGCGGTGCGACGCGAGCCTCAATTAAGCCCCACCCGTTCCGGATTTGCGGCGCATTGCGACCCAACTCTTTACCGAGATTGGCGTCACCAGCGTTTGCGTAAAAAAGAATAC
The DNA here is from genome assembly GCF_002532045.1 of Bradyrhizobium sp. C9. Classification (GTDB taxonomy): domain Bacteria; phylum Pseudomonadota; class Alphaproteobacteria; order Rhizobiales; family Xanthobacteraceae; genus Bradyrhizobium. The sequence goes on from NZ_NWTG01000022.1 coordinate 56,102, forward strand.
CGGGGACGCGTATGTCAAATCGTTCAGCGAAATTCGCTGCGGCGCTTGCCGTCAGCATGTTGGCCGCTGCCAACTTCACGGCCATGGCCCAGACTGCCGCCGGCACGGCGAGCACCGATACTACGAATGCCAAGACGGCCGACACCTGTCAGTCCGCGCCGAAGGGAACCGCGCCTGCGGGAAGCCACTGGTTCTATCACCTCGACCGCAGCACCCAAAAGAAGTGCTGGTACCTCGGTGACGCCAAGAACAAGGTTGTTGCCAAGACCGCGACCGCGCAGCAGCAGCCCGCGGCCGCCCCCGACACGGCGACGGCCGACGCGCAGCCGCCGCAGAGCCAGCCGGCGCCGCCACAGCCGGCCATGCGCAAGTCCGTCGCCGATGCCCATGCCGAATGGCCCTCACCGCAGGCCGCAGCAGCACCGGTCGCGCCGCCCGCCGCCGGTCAAGCCGGCGGTGCGGCAGCGGCCACCGATCCGGCGGCGTCAGGCACGAACGCCCAGACGTCGGACGTGAACGCCCGATGGCTGGACGCATCGAGCATGGCCGGGACCAACGGAACCCGGCACGCCGCAGACCAGCCGACCGTGGTCGCGCAGGCGGACGCGTCTCCGCAACCGGCAGCCGCGCCGGCACCCGCCGCCCCCGTGACGGCCGAGGCCTCCGCCGAGAAGTCGTCCTCCTCGACGCAGATGCTGCTGATCGTGATGATCGGCGCGCTGGCGCTGGCTGGCCTCGTCAGCGCGCTGGTGTTCCGGCTGACCCGCACCCGTACGCCGCCCTACGAGATCAGCGACGAATGGCGTGCGCCCTGGGATTCACTCCACACCGAACCGGCGCCACCGATGGCAGTCGTCAGCCGCGACCGTCCGCTGCGCCTGTCGGAGGCCGCGCCGCGCCGGTCGGAGACACCGGTTCCGCGCCGCGCCGAGACGCCGGCCGCTCGCCGCGAGACGCCGCGAGAGCCGGATCAAACCGAGCAGGACAACAAGCAGATCGCCGCGATGCTGCAGCGGCTGGCGCGCAGCGCGGCGAACTAAAGGGCGCGCGAAATGACCGGTGATGCGATCCCTCCGATCGCATCACGATCCCGGATCGGGCCACGATCCCGGCAAGGTTACTTCTCGAGCTGGCGCTGCAGGCCGCGCACGAATTCGGTGAGGCCAGTACGGCGCTCTCGCTTGAGACGCTCGGCCTTCAGGATCGACTGCACCTCGGCAAAGGCGTCGTCGACGTTCTGGTTGACGACGATGTAGTCGTATTCCGCCCAGTGGCTCAGCTCATGGGTGGCGCGATTCATCCGCCCGCGGATGATTTCCTCGGAATCCTGTGCACGGGTGTGCAGCCGCTTCTCGAGGTCGGCGGCCGACGGCGGCAGGATGAAGACGCTGACCACGTCGGCGCGCGCCTTCTCGCGCAGCTGCTGGGTGCCCTGCCAGTCGATGTCGAACAGCACGTCCTGCCCGGCCGCGAGCGCGGCCTCGACCGGCGCGCGCGGCGTGCCGTAGCGGTTGTCGAACACGGTGGCCCATTCCAGCAGCTCGCCCTGCTTGGCCATCGCCTCGAACTTGGTCTTGTCGACGAAGAAATAATCACGGCCCTCGACCTCGCCCGGCCGCTTCGGCCGCGTGGTCGCCGACACCGACATCCTCAGCCCCGGCATGCGGTCGATCAGCATGCGCGACAGCGTCGTCTTGCCGGCGCCCGAAGGCGAGGACAGGACGAACATCAGTCCGCGCCGCTCAACGCCGTCAAAACCCTGCGCCGTCATCGTTCACTCCAGATTTTGGACCTGCTCGCGGAACTGCTCGACCACGTTCTTCATTTCAAGCCCGGTGTTGGTCAGCTCGACGTCGTTCGACTTCGAGCAGCATGTGTTGACCTCGCGATTGAACTCCTGGGCGAGGAAGTCGAGCCGCCGCCCGACCGGTCCGCCCTTGCCGATCATTTCGCGCGCCTGGCCGATGTGCGAGGCGATGCGGTCGAGCTCCTCGCGGATATCGGCCTTGGTGGCGATCAGGATCGCCTCCTGGCTCAGCCGGTCGGCATCGAAGCGATCGGAAGTCTCCAGCAATGCTGCGATCTGCTCGGCAAGCCGCGCCTTGATCGCCTCGGGCTTGCGGCCGGGCGCCGTCTCGGCGCGCTTCGCAAGCCGCTCGATCTCGTCCATCCGTTGCATCAGGATCTGGCCCAGCGCATCGCCCTCACGGCGGCGCATCTCGACGAGGCTGCCGAGCGCCTGCTCGAAGGCCTTCGCTGCCGCCTCGCGCGCCGCCTTGTCCTCGTCCTCATCGCTCGCAGGCTCAACCACCTCGATGACGCCCTTGATGCCGAGCAATCCGTCGATGCTCGGCGCCACCGCGTCGATCCGTTGCGCGAGCTCACCTGCGACCTTCACGACCGCGGCCAGCACGTCCTCATTGATCCGGATGGTCTGCGCCGCATCGGTGCGCTTGACGCTGAGATTGGCGTAGACCGTGCCGCGCGACAGCAACTCGCCGGCCCGCTTCTTGGCGAGGGCTTCCAGTTCGTCCCAACCCGGCGGCAGCCGCAACCGCAGGTCAAAGCCCTTGGCGTTGACCGACTTCAGCTCCCACTCGAACGTATAGGGACCGCTCGCGCCATGGCTTCGGGCAAAGCCGGTCATGCTCGATAGCGCCATCGCGTGAAACTCTCCAACAGAAGGATATGGGACTCACCCGGAGACGACGAGACTCCTGGGCAGCCGATGCAACTTTAGAACGGATTCCGTGAAAGTGGAATTACGTCCACCCTCGGGAAATGCAGAGCTACGGCATGGTCCGGAAAAGCGTGAAGCGGACTTCCGAAAGACCATGCTCGAACAAGAAGCTAAAGCGCGATGATCGCATCGCGCTTTAGCGCTGCACGACGGGCGGCGAAACGGTCTGCTGGGCCGCGCCCTGGCGACCGCTGCGCGGCGGCTTCTTCTGATTGGTGGGCTTCGGCGGCGTAGCCGCCGTGGGATTGGTGTCGGCCGCGCCGGGCGCCGCGGCGGCAGGCGCAGGATCATCGGCCGGCTCGACGGTGTCGTTCTGGATCTGCTTTTCCGACGCGCGCAGCTTGGCAACGTTCTTGGCGTGCTGATCGTAGGTTTCGGTAAAGGCGTGGCCGCCGGTTCCGTCTGCAACGAAGAACAGGTCGCGGGTGCGCGCCGGATTGGCGGTCGCCTCCAGCGAGGCGCGGCCGGGATTGGCGATCGGTCCCGGCGGCAGGCCGTCGATCACATAGGTGTTGTAGGGCGACGGCTGGGTGATCTCGCTGCGCTTGATCGGACGCCCCAGCGTTCCCTTGCCGCCCACCAGTCCGTAGATGATGGTCGGGTCGGACTGCAGCTTCATCCTCTGCCGCAGGCGGTTGACGAACACGGCGGCGACGCGGCTGCGCTCGTCGGCGCGGCCGGTTTCCTTCTCGACGATCGAGGCCAGCGTCACCAGCTGGTCCGGCGATTTCAACGGCGAATCGGTGTTGCGGCGTTCCCAGATCTCCGCGAGCACGCGCTTCTGCGCCTGCTGCAAGCGCTGGATCACCTGGTCGCGCGTGGTGCCGCGGGGGAATTTGTAGGTCTCCGGCAACAGCGTGCCCTCGCGCGGGATCTCGCGCACCGAGCCGGTGAAGATGTCGTTGTCGGAGAGCCGCGTCACGATCTGCTCCGAGGTCAGACCTTCCGGGATCGTGATGGCGTGCTGCACCACCTTGCCGTCGACGATGGTGGCGATGACGTCGCGCAGGCTGGCATTCTTCTGGAACGAATATTCGCCGGGCTTGAGGTCGGAGCTCGCCTTCAGCGCAAACACGCTGCCGATGAAGACCCACGGATTGACGTTGATCACGCCCTCGCGCGACAGCACGTCGGCGATGTCGCGCTTGCCGGCGCGCGCAGGGATGTTGACGATCTTGTCTTCCTGCAGCGGCCCCGGGGATTCCAGCGTCTGCTTGCCGTAGTAGTAGGTCGCGCCGGCCCCGATCATCAGGATGATCAGGATGGTGAAGATGGCATTGCCGACGATCACGAAGGGATTGCGGGCGCGATCCGAACGCTTGGGCGGCGGCGGAACCTGTTCGGGCTCCAGCGCCGCACGTGGACTCCTCGGTGAAATGGGCGGCCTCTCACTCATCGATGCAAACCAATATCCTGCCGGTTGAATCGTGGCCGGACAAACCCCTGCCCTGCCAATAGCATACGCCCGCTATTAGGAGTCACCGCGGAATACGGCAAAACGGTGGACTAGTTCTAAAGACTACTAATTGGTCACGCGCTGCACGATCACGGAGGCGTTTGTGCCGCCGAAACCGAAGGAATTGGACAGCGCCACATTCACGTCACGCTTGCGCGACGTATGCGGCACAAGATCGATTGCCGTCTGCACCGACGGATTGTCGAGATTGATGGTTGGCGGCACCACGTTATCGCGAATCGCCAGCACCGCGAAAATCGCCTCGATCGCACCGGCCGCACCAAGCAGATGTCCGGTCGCCGACTTGGTCGACGACATCGAAACCTTCGAAGCCGCATTGCCGAGCAGACGCTCGACCGCGCCGAGCTCGATCTCGTCGCCGACCAGCGTCGAGGTGCCGTGCGCATTGATGTAGTCGAGATCGGATGCAACGAGGCCGGCGCGCTTCAGCGCCATGCTCATGCTGCGAAAGCCGCCATTGCCGTCCGGCGGCGGCGAGGTGATGTGGAAGGCATCGCCCGACAGGCCGTAGCCGGTGACCTCGGCGTAGATCTTCGCGCCACGCTGTTTGGCGTGCTCGTACTCCTCGAGCACCAGGACGCCGGCGCCCTCACCCATCACGAAGCCGTCGCGGTCCTTGTCGTAGGGCCGCGACGCCTTTTCCGGCGTGTCGTTGAAGCCGGTGGACAGTGCGCGCGCCGCGCAGAAGCCAGCGATGCCGATGCGGGAGATCGGCGATTCGGCACCGCCCGCGAGCATCACCTCGGCGTCGCCGAGCGCGATCAGCCGCGCTGCGTCACCGACCGCGTGCGCGCCGGTCGAGCACGCCGTGACGACCGCATGATTGGGCCCTTTCAGGCCGTGCTCGATCGAAACGTAGCCGGACGCCAGATTGATCAGGCGGCCAGGAATGAAGAAGGGAGAAATCCGGCGCGGTCCGCGTTCCTTCAGCAGCACCGCGGTCTCGGCAATGCCGGTGAGGCCGCCGATACCGGAGCCGATCATCGTGCCGGTCGCGAACTGGTCCTCATCGGACTTCGGATGCCAGTCGGCATCGTCGAGCGCCTGCCTGGCCGCGCACATCGCATAGAGGATGAAGTCATCGACCTTGCGCTGGTCCTTCGGCTCCATCCACTGATCGGGATTGAAGGTGCCGCCCGAGCCATCGCCGCGCGGAATGTAGCAGGCGACCTGGCTCGGCAGGTCGGACACCTCGAACGTGTCGATCTTCTTGCCACCGCTATCGCCGGCGAGGATACGCGCCCAAGTTGCGTCAACGCCGCAGCCGAGCGGTGTAACCATGCCCAGCCCCGTGACGACAACCCGTCTCATTTCAACGTCTCCGGCCAGTAATGCGCGGCTGATAATAAGAAGCCGGGGGACCGCTTGATAACGGTCCGTCCGGCCCCGTCAACTTCGCGATCGGCGTCAGCTCTTCGCGTTCTTCTCGAGAAACTTGGTCGCGTCGCCCACGGTCAGAATCGTCTCCGCGGCGTCGTCGGGAATCTCACAACCGAATTCTTCTTCGAAAGCCATCACGAGCTCGACCGTGTCGAGGCTGTCGGCGCCGAGGTCATCGATGAAGCTCGCGCTATCGATCACCTTCTCGGGTTCGACACCAAGGTGCTCGACCACAATCTTCTTAACCCGCTCGCCAATCTCACTCATCGTTCAACCTCGTTGTTCCATTGGACCCGACCCCAAGACGATACGAGCCATCGTGGTCGTCTCGATTACTCAGTCGCGCATAGTCTTGATTCGGCCCGGTCGTAGCCGATTAAAGCCCCGGCGAACGGCAGGCGTCGCCACGCCAATATACAGGGTTTCAAAATCCTGCAATGGCGTTCTTTGCCCATCCATGGGGGGTTCAGCTATCATACTTCCAAAGCCTTGACTACACGCCTGAACCGGCTCCCGAAAACGGCTTTTCGCCGCATTGCGAGAGCCAGCAACCAGCTCAAATCATCGCCATCCCGCCGTTGACGTGAATCGTCTGCCCGGTGACGTAAGCGGCCTCGTTGGAGGCCAGATAGACGGCTGCCGCAGCGATATCCTCGGGCGTTCCGAGCCGCGCCGCAGGAACCTTCGCCAGGATGGTTTCGCGCTGCTTGTCGTTGAGCGCATCGGTCATCGGCGTCTTGATGAAGCCCGGCGCGATGCAGTTCGCGGTCACGCCGCGCTTGGCGTATTCGGCGCCCAGCGTCTTGATCAGGCCGATGATGCCGGCCTTCGACGCGGTGTAGTTGCCCTGCCCCGGATTGCCGGTGACGCCGACGATCGAGGTGATGGCGATGATGCGGCCGAAGCGCTTGCGCATCATCAATTTGGTCGCCGCGCGCGCCAGGCGGAATGTCGCGGTCAGGTTGACCGCAATCACCTCGTCCCAATCTTCGTCGCGCAGCTGCACGAACAGGTTGTCGCGGGTGATGCCGGCATTCGCGATCAGGATGTCGACCTGCCCCATCGCGGCTTCCGCCGCCGGCACCAGCGCCTCGACGTCATCCTTGCTGGAGAGATTGCACGGCAGCACGTGAACGCGCTCGCCGAGCTTGGCAGCGAAGCTGTCCAGCACCTCGCGCCGCGTGCCCGAAATCGCGACCGTCGCGCCCTGCGCATGCAGCGCCTGCGCGATCGCGCCGCCGATGCCGCCGGTTGCACCCGTCACGAGCGCCGTCTTGCCAGTCAGATCAAACATCGAATTCTCCTTCCGGCTGCTTTAGGCCGAAGCTGCCAGCGCATCCTTGGCTGCAGCGATATCGTTCGGGCCGCCCACGGATACGCCGACCGCGCCATCGGCGATGCGCTTGACGAGGCCGCTCAGCACCTTGCCGGCGCCGATCTCGAAGAACCGCGTCACGCCCAGGCCTGCCATATAGGCAACCGACTCGCGCCAGCGAACCGTCCCCGTGACCTGTTCGACCAGGCGGCGGCGGATCTCGTCGGGATCGGTAATGGCGGACGCCAGCACGTTGCAGACCAGCGGCGCCGCGGGCGCCTTGATGGTAACGCCGGCCAGCGCCTCGGCCATCGCGTCGGCCGCCGGCTGCATCAGCTTGCAGTGGAACGGCGCCGACACCGGCAGCAGCATGGCGCGTTTTGCCCCCTTGGTCTTCGCGATTTCGACCGCACGATCGACGGCGGCCTTGTCGCCGGAGACCACCACCTGGCCGCCGCCATTGTCGTTGGCGGCCTGGCAGACCTGGCCCTGTGCCGCCTCATTGGCGACCGCGACCGCGGCCTCGTAATCGAGCCCGAGCAGCGCCGCCATCGCACCGGCGCCGACCGGCACCGCCTTCTGCATGGCAAGCCCGCGGGTCCGCAGCAGCCGCGCGGTGTCGCTGACGGTCAGGCTGCCGGCCGCGGCCAGCGCCGAATACTCGCCGAGCGAGTGCCCGGCAACGAAGGCCGCGTTGCGGCCGACCGAGAAGCCGGCCTCGCTCTCGAGCACACGCAAGGTGGCGATCGACACCGCCATCAGGGCCGGCTGGGCATTTTCCGTCAGCTGCAATGTCTCGCCCGGACCATCCCAGATGATCGCGGTCAGTTTCTCGCCCAGCGCGGAATCGACCTCGTCGAACACGGCTTTCGCAACCGGAAAGGCGTCGGCCAGGGCCTTGCCCATGCCAACCGCCTGCGAGCCCTGCCCCGGAAATGTGAATGCTGCCGTCATCGGCGCTCCCTACCTTGTTGAGCGTGATCCCCGCGCAAGCGCCGCGCCTGCCGCAGGGGAAAACGGTATCCCGTCGCGCGAAACGCGCCACAGCGGGTCCAGACCAATTCCCTGCAACCAAATCTTGCAGCCGGCCTCGGACCGGGCCGTAAGACACTGATGGGGGGCGCGATGTCAAGCCGCGCGCGCGGAACCCTGGGGACGCCAGGGCCGTCCCGGCCTAGAATCCGCCGGCATTCTGGTCGGCGTTAACCTCGGCGCCGGCCCGCGCCCGGCGCGCGCTGTTGACCAATTGGCCCGGGCGGTCTTCCCGATTGGGCTTGGCGGTCGCCAGCCGCAGCACCGCGGCGTAGCCCGGCTGGACTTCCATCCGGTCGGCGTAGCGGCTCTCGCTCAGGATGCGGTGGACCCGCGGCAGGTTGTAACAAGGCACGTAGAACAGCAGATGATGCTCGAGGTGGTAGTTCACGTAGTACGGCGCGATGAACAGCCGCTCGAGGACGTTGGCCCGCGTGGTGCGGGTGTTGCGCAAGGGGTCGGCGCTGTCGGGCACGACGGCATGTTCGGCGATGTTGCGGATCCGCGTGATCACCATCATCCAGGTCAAGAGCGGCACCAGCCACAACAGCGGATAGGCCCACCACACGTCGGCAGCGGCGAGCCCTGCGAACAGCAACGCGTTGGTGACGCATTGCGGCCCGAGCTTCTGCCAGAAATTGGCGGCGCGCCGCGATAGTGGCCAGTCTTTCGGTCCGATCGCATTGAGCAGCTGCGCCTTGCGCTGCTGGTAGCCGGTCTGCCCGGTGATATCGCGGAGGAACTTCCGGCGGTAGCTCATCTTCGTGATCGGAAACGGCGCCGACAGCACGAGGTCCGGATCGTCCTCCTGCTGCGTCCTTGCATGATGCTGCAGATGATAGCGGCGATAGCCGCGGGTTTCCGCGAAGATCGGATAGGCGCAGAACCACTGGCTCAGCGTGAGATTGGTGTTCTCGTTCGCCGACAGACAGCCATGCGCACCGTCATGCATCAGGATGGCGAGCCCGAGCTGGCGCGAGCCGATGATCGCGACCGCAAGCAGATAGGTCAGCGGATTGGGCCACCATGCGACCAGCGCGATCGCGCCCAGGATCAGCGCCCAGGCGTGCACGATCAGGGCTGCGCCCTTCCACGTCGTGCGCTCCCGCACAGCCACCAGTTCGTCCTCGGTGAGGAAATCGCGGGCACGCATGCGTAGTGCGGTCATGAGCTGATCTCCCCGTCCGTTGAGGATGAAGTGTCGCGATCGCCGACCAGGCGCAGCCGCGATCCATCATTCGTCGATGGCGATGTCGCCTGCTCGCCGAGCGCGCGCAGCAATTCGCGGCACATCTCCTCGGCGCCACGCCCCATCGCAAAGCCCTCGACGATTACGCCGATCGCAATCGCCCAGAAGCGCCGCGAGCTCTCCTCGGGCGCGCGCAGCGAGCGCCAGCCGTGCCGCTCGACCTGGCCGGCATAGGCGCGCGCGCCTTCGCTGTGCAGGCGCTCGATGGTGCGCTCGACCAAGGGCGCGAGATCCTGCCGGCGCCGCGTCAAGGTCAGGGCCTCGGCGAAGAAGGCGACCGTATCGGTCGCGGTCACGGTCTCGGCCAAGGCACGGGTGTAATCGCGTGGCGTGTGGGCCTTCAGGGCGGCCTGCTCGGTCGCGCGCGCGAGGTAAAGCATGTCACGGCTGGCGGCTTCGACGAACAGCGCTTCCTTGGTGCGGAAGTAATAGGTGATCTGGCTCGGAAAGGCGTCCGCCGCCGCGGCAATGTCGGAGATCAACGTGCCCGAGAGCCCACGCTCCTTGAACAGGCGGCTGGCGGCATCGAGCAGCAACGAGCGCATCTTGCGCCCCGCCGACCGAGTCGCGCGGACGGCGTGCTTCGGATCGGGCGCAGGCATGCCGCTGGCGGTCTCCGAACCCATCGATCACCCTCCCGTGAGATATTTGTATGATATACAAACAAAGAAATCAACACGGAACTGCGCGAAGTTGCGCCGAACGGCCGGGACGGCTACGCCCCCCTCGCAAATCCGGGGGCCAAGACCCCTCTGCGGACCCTTGCCTTTGCAGCCAAAATCCGTATAAAGCGCGCCATTCGTGGGCTCCGGCCGGGAGCTGAACGGACGGTCTCAGCAAATTCACCCTTTCATTTTGATGTGGCGATTTTGATGTGGCAGGGCCAGTCGGCCCGTCGTCCCGTGCTCCCGCCTTCTGAGCAGCTCGAGTCCTTTCCGAAGGTCTCGAAGGGCTTGTCGCCGGAATCCACGCCAACACAGGAAAGGACAACCATGCCTCTTTATGAGCATGTTTTTCTCGCGCGTCAGGATGCGAGCACCCAGCAGGTGGATGAACTGACGGCCCAGATGACGGGTATCGTCGAACAGGGCGGCGGCAAGGTCACCAAGACCGAGAGCTGGGGCGTGCGCTCCCTCACCTACCGCATGAACAAGAACCGCAAGGCGCATTTCGTGCTGATGAACATCGACGCACCGTCGGCTGTCGTCACCGAGATCGAGCGCCAGGAGCGGATCAGCGAAGACGTCATCCGTTATCTCACCGTGCGCGTCGAAGAGCACGAGGAAGGCCCGTCCGCGATGATGCGCAAGGCCGACCGTGACCGCGAGCGCGATGACCGTGGCGGTGGCTTCCGCGGCGACCGCGAAGGCGGCTTCCGTGGCGACCGCGAGGGTGGTTTCCGTGGCGACCGTGGTCCGCGCCGTCCGCGCGACGAAGAAGCTGCGACCGAGGAGTAATGAATCATGGCTGATGCTGGTGCCCGCCGTCCGTTTTTCCGTCGTCGCAAGTCCTGCCCGTTCACGGGCGCGAATGCGCCGAAGATCGACTACAAGGATTCCAAGCTGCTGATGCGTTACGTCTCCGAGCGCGGCAAGATCGTGCCGAGCCGCATCACGGCCGTGTCCGCCAAGAAGCAGCGTGAGCTCGCCCGCGCCATCAAGCGCGCGCGCTTCCTCGGCCTGCTGCCCTACGTCATTCGCTAATCGTTTCCGGCCGGCGGCACGTGCCGCCGGCCGCTCATTCTCATAAGGCTTCCGGGTCGTCCGGTCGCCGATGGTTGGGGTTCTCGAAGCAGAACCCCTAACCGCTCAAAGGGGGCGGGACAGCTGATGATCGCGATCCTCATTGTTGCACTTGCCGCCGGCGCCGCGTCGGCGCTGATGTTCGCCTCGATCAGTTCGGGCGCGCTGATCTCGTTGCTGCTGTACTTTCTTGCGCCGCTGCCGCTGATGGTGTCGGCGCTCGCTTGGGGACCGCTCGCCGCGGCCATCGGCGGCATCGCTGCCGCTTCCGTTCTCGGAGCGATCTTCGGACTTCCTTACTGCATCGCGTTTGCCATGATGGTCGCCCTGCCCGGCTGGTGGCTCGGCCACCTCGCGCTGCTCGGACGGCCGATCGCAGGCGCAGCCGGTGACGGCGCCCCTCTGCAGCCGCCCGCGCTCGAATGGTATCCCGTCGGCCGCATCCTGCTCTGGATCGCAGCCTTCGCCGTCATCACCACGACCGCCGCGCTGCTCACACTCGGTTCGGATGCCGACACAGTCACCGGTGCTTTGCGGCGCGGCCTGCTTAGGGTGCTCAGCACCGGCGACGGCCTGCCCAGCGGTGAGATCGAACGATTGGTCGACATGCTGGTGATCCTCGCGCCCCTCGCCGCAACGATCCTCGCGATGGTCACGCTGACGCTGAGCTTGTGGCTCGCCGGCAAGATCGCACAAACCTCCGGGCGGCTGAACCGGCCGTGGCCGGACTTCCACACCACGGCGCTCCCCGCCATGACGCTGGTCGCGTTGCTGGTGGCGGTCGCCGTCAGCTTCGTCGGCGGCATGCTTGCACTGCTGGCGCAGATCGTCACCGCGGCGCTCGTCATCGCCTATGCGCTGGTCGGCTTCGCCGTGCTGCACACCCTGACGCTGTCGCTCACCAGTCGCGGCTTCTGGCTCGGCGGCATCTACGCCGTCGTCGTCATGTTCGGCTGGCCGATCATCGCAATCTTCGCGCTCGGCATTGCCGATGCCGTGTTCGGACTGCGCCAGCGCTATCTGCAAACCAGACCGCCGCCTTTGCCTGCGGCCTGACATTCGATCCAACCACTTAAACCCGATACTTAGCCTCTAAAGGAGAACGAAAATGGAAGTCATTCTGCTGGAACGCGTTGCCAAGCTTGGTCAGATGGGCGAAGTCGTGCGCGTCAAGGACGGGTTCGCCCGCAACTTCTTGCTGAAGCGCGGCAAGGCGCTGCGCGCCACCGAGGCGAACCGCGCCAAGTATGACGGCATGAAGGCCGAGCTCGAGGCCAACAACATCAAGGCCAAGGGCGAAGCCGCCGTTGTCGCCGAGAAGATCGATGGCCGCGACATCATCATCATCCGTCAGGCCTCCGAGTCCGGCCAGCTGTTCGGCTCGGTCACGGTGCGCGACATCGTCGCTGCGCTGGCCGCCGACGGCATCACGGTTGCCCGTCCGCAGGTCTGGCTCGACTCGCCGATCAAGGTGATCGGCCAGCAGAAGGTGACCATTGCCGTTCACCCCGAGGTCGAGACCAGCGTCACCGTGACGGTCGCCCGCTCCGCCGAAGAGGCCGAGCGGATCAAGCGCGGCGAGGACATCTCGACCCGCCAGGAAGACCAGGACGCTGCCGCCGAGGCGCTCGCCGCCGCCGGCGAATTCTTCGATCCGGAAGCGCAGCACGACGACGAGGCTGCGCCGGCTCCGGCTGCCGAAGAGAAGTAAGCGTCTCTTCATCGCTCCATCGACTGAAGCCCGGCCCCATCAGGCCGGGCTTTGGATTCGTGCCGCCGCCTGATCGTCGAGCATGGCGATCGACGCGAGCGCCGTCGCGGTATGCTTCTCCTTGCCGTCGATGATGCAGAACACGTCGGCCGCGACGACGGCGACCTGACGCCCGGGCTTGATCACGCGCGCCCGGCAGATCAGGCGATCACCTGACGCCGGCGACAGCAGGTTCAGCTTGTACTCGGCCGTCAGCGCCGGCTGGCCCCGCGACGTCGCCGCGGCAATCGTGGTGGCGTTGTCGACCAGGAACGCCGTCACCCCACCGTGAAACAGGCCGTGCTGCTGCAACAGCTCAGGCCGGCGGTCGACCGCGAGCGTGCACGCACCGCGCGACAGCTCGGCTACTTCAGCGCCGACAAGACCCATGAAGCCCTGACGGCCGACATTGTCGCGAATCCGCGTCGCGATCGGCGCAAAGTCCGGATCGGTCTCGTTCATGACGTCCCTCCCGCTCACTCCGGCGCACCCGGCGCCACCACCGCGCGGATCGCGCAGGCGATCAGCGTCTCGACCTGTTCGCGCGGGTCGCTCTGTTGGCGGCCCGACAGATAGGCGCGGCAAAAGATCTGCGCCGGCCCGATGATCTGGCTGAAGAACAGCACAGCGCTCATCGGCAGCAACTCGCCGCGCGCGAGCAGCGGCGCGCGCCAGCGCTCGATGCCGTCAGTGAGCCGCGAGTTCTCGGTGCGTTGCGCGCCGCGCACCTCCTCGGTCCATTCGCTGCGCGAAATCTCGAACAGGAAGCGCGCCTCGCGCCTGTTGGTCACGACCCAATCGAGGTGGGCGCGGATCAGCCGCGCAACGCCCTCGCCGGCGCCGTGCGTGTCGTTGACCGCGGTGATGATCGCGGCGTGATAGGCCTGCAGGATCTCCAGGAACAGGGTTCCGGCGAGCTCCTTCTTCGAGGTGAAAAAATGGAAGAAGCTGCCGTTGGACGCGCGGGCGCGGGAGCGGATCTCGGCCACCGTCGCCCCCTCGAATCCATCGCGGTCGAACACCGCCAATCCCGCCGCCAACAGATCTTCGCGCGCCGTACCCACCACCGGCTCCCTTCGTTGCTAGATCAACACTCTAGAGTTATGCTCTAGTGGCAGTCAAATGATAACGCCGGACCTCGCGGCCCGGCGTTGGCGATTACTTCGAGCTCGGCGCTTCCGGCGGACCGGAGCCCGGCGTCGTTGGGGGCGGCGGCGGAGGCGGCGCGGCTGCGGTTACCGGCGGCGCGGCGGGCGCCGGCGCGGGAGAAGCGGCAGCGGCCGGCTCGGGCGCAGGGGAAGCGGCGGGAGCCGCGGGTGTGACCTGCGGAACCGGATCCGATCGCACGGCAGCCGGCTCGCTACCAGCATTGCTCTTCGGCGCATCGACCTTGGCCGTGTCGGGCTGGCCGGCAGGCTTCGCCGGCTTCTCGGCCTCACCCTTGTCTTCGCGTTTGACAGCGGTCTGGGATTTGGGCTGGTCGCCCGCCGCCTCGCCCTTGGGCGCCTCGTCCGACTTCGGCTCCTCGACCGGCTTGCCGCGACGGCCGTGCTTCTGGCGAGATGGCTTGCCTTCGCCGGCGGCCTGCGGGGTCTGGCCATCGTCCGGCTTGGCACCATCAGGCGCCTCGCTCGGGCGCGCCATGCGCCGGCCGTGGTGGGCGGGGCGCCCTTCTGGATTCAAACCGTCGGCATCAGGCTTCGCGCCTTCCTGTGGCGCCGCACCCTGACGCTGCCGGCGCGACGGGCGCTCGGCCGGCTGCTCCGGAGACTGGTTCGCCTCCTGCCTGGCGTCCCGGCCCTTGGCCCCCCGGGGGTTATCCTTGGCCTGGTAACGCGGGTCGTTGGCGCCGTTCGAGATCAGATAGGACGCCAGCACACCGGCCATGTCGCTCGACGTCGTGTAGTGCTGGCGCAGGAAGCCCGGCAGCGAGCCGGCCGGCACGGTCTTCAAGAGACCGCGCGGGCTCTTGTGGCAGGCCGTGCAGGTATTGGCGAAAATCTGGGAGGGGCTTTTGCCGGCCTCGAGGTTTTGCGCCTGCGCTGATACGGCCGACAGGCCAATCAGAAGCGTCACCGTCGCCAGACTGAGGGCTCGGCTCAACATTCCTTAAGTCTCCAGATTCCGGAAAAATCGCCGCCTGCGCCTCATGGATCGGCCGCGGCGGTCACCTTTTATCCGATTATCGCGCGAATGGAAGCGCGCGCGTGACGCATCCACGCAATTGTCACATTTTGGAATATCGGCTTTGAGCACAACGCAATAGCGCGATCCAATTCCCTGCCTATCTTTAGTTCGGGGACACATTGGAGTGATCAGCTCCGGTGGTGTCAGTGTGCAGCTTGCCGTTCCGTTGGTGCTTCGATGGACCGATTGTTGCGATTTTGCTTGGGGCGCTTCATCCGCCGCGGTTCGATCACGTTCACGACCGCGAGCGGCGCTCAATTCACCTGCGGTGACGGCACCGGCATGCCGGTCGCCGCACGGTTCATGACCAGGGCCGCGGAACTGCGGGTTCTGGTCGATCCCGAGCTGTACCTCGGCGAAGCCTTCATGGACGGCACGTTCGTGGTGGAGCAAGGCACCATCGCCGACGTGCTGGCCGTCCTGATGGGCCAGGCGGCGATGTTGCCGAACTTTGCCAGGCTGCAGGCCTGGCTGCGCTTCCTCGGACGACGCGCCCAGCAGCTCAATGTGCGCGGCCGTTCCAGGAGCAATGTCGCCCGCCATTACGACCTCGACGGCCGGCTTTATTCCCTCTTCCTCGACGCGGACAAGCAATACAGCTGCGCCTATTTCGAGACGCCGGACGCAACGCTGGACGACGCCCAGCTCGCCAAGAAGCGCCACCTCGCCGCAAAACTCCTGATCACGCCCGGCCACCGCGTCCTCGACATCGGTTCCGGCTGGGGCGGGCTCGGGCTCTATCTCGCCGAGATGAGCGGCGCCGACGTCACCGGCGTCACGCTGTCGACCGAGCAGCTGCAGATCTCCAACGCCCGGGCGGCGGAGAAGAACCTGGCGCATTCAGCGCGCTTCCTGCTGCAGGACTACCGTGACATCCCCGGCCCGTTCGACCGCATCGTCTCGGTCGGCATGTTCGAGCATGTCGGGGTCGCCTTTTACGAGACCTTCTTCAAGCGCTGCGCCGAGCTCCTGAGCGATGACGGCGTCATGATGCTGCACTCGATCGGCCGCTCGACCGGTCCCGATGTCACCAGCCCCTGGATCCGGAAATACATCTTCCCCGGCGGCTACATTCCGGCGCTCTCCGAGGTGATGCCGGCGATCGAGAAGGCAGGATTGCTGATCTGCGACATGGAGATCCTGCGCCTGCACTATGCGGAGACCCTGAAGGCCTGGCGCGACCGCTTCATGGCGCGGCGCGAGGAGGCCGTGCGGCTCTACGACGAGGCCTTCGCCCGGATGTGGGAGTTCTATCTGGCGGCCTCGGAGATGTCGTTCCGGGTACAGAACATGATGAACTTCCAGCTGCAGCTGACCAAGCGCCAAGGCATCGTGCCGATGACCCGCGACTATATCGGCCGCGAGGAAGCTCGCCTCCGGCTCAAGGAAGCCGGCGCCGCAAAGCCCCGGCTGCAACTCGCCGGCGAATAGGTCTGAAAGCGCGGGTACCGCTAGTTGCGCAGGCTGTAGGCCGAGCCGCAATGGGCGAAGGTCGGCGACGGGCGCGCCAAGTGAACCGCGACGGCCGAAATCAGGTCGATGTCGCAGGGCACGTTCCGGAGCTCCGGACGCGCCGCCTGCTCCATGGCGTCGACAAGCGACGCCAGCCAGCGGGGGTCCATGCCGCCTGCCCGGCCAAACCTCAGTCGCCCTGCCTGAAACTCTCGAGCCATCGTCGCCGTATCTCTCCTGAGCGGAGACAACCCGGAATCCGCCGGGTCGTTCCCGCGAACCTGCCGCAAAGAAAATGCGACAGGTGTGATCTGCTTCACAGAGGTCTGTTCCGGGCTGTCGTAGTGGTCCGGAATGACCCGAGAACCGCACCAGACGATGTTGGACCCGCAACGCGACCTCGTGACCGACTACGCCCTGATCGCTACCGGCGTGGCGGCCGCCTTGATCGCGCTGGCTTTCCTCATCCTGGTCTGAGGAACCGAGGCCAGCACGACCTCACTGCCGGTTGGTGCGCGGCAACCGGAAAAAGGTTCAGCCTCTCCCAATTTGCCAACGACATTCGCTGACCGGCCGGACGACGCCGGTTTTCGACCGAATCCTCGTCAAGCGGAATGCATCCGGCGGCCGCGGATTCACACATCGCGTTGTGTGAATCGTGCATAAGAAACATCCGTCCTTTCGCTTCGTGCCGGGCTGGCGCTTGATCGCGGCCCCACAGCCGAAAATCTCAGTAACGACGAAATCAGAAGAATAAGCTCGTCCATGGCCTTGATTGATTCGAACGTCCACAAGCTCGCGCCCGACGCTGCGTCCCCGACCTATCGGAGCGCGCCGCACAACATCGAAGCGGAACAGGGGCTGCTGGGCGCGATCCTGGTCAACAACGACGCCTTCTACCGGGTCTCCGATTTCCTGGAGCCGAAGCACTTCTTCGAAGCCATTCACCAGCAGATCTATGAAACGGCCGGCAGCCTGATCCGGATGGGCAAGGTCGCCAATCCCGTTACCTTGAAGACGTTTCTGCCAGCCGAGCTCGACCTCGGCGGCATGACGGTCAGCCAGTACCTCGCCCGCCTCGCCGCCGAAGCGACCACCATCATCAACGCGCAGGATTACGGGCGTACCGTCTATGATCTCAGCCTGCGCCGCAACCTGATCCAGATCGGCGAGGAGATCGTCAACGTCGCCTACGACGCCCCCGTGGATTTTGCCCCGCGTGCGCAGATCGAAGACGCCGAACGGCAGCTCTACAGCCTTGCCGAGACCGGCCGCTACGACGGCGGCTTCCAGCGCTTTGCCGATGCCCTCACGGTCGCCGTCGACATGGCGGCCAAGGCATTCCAGCGCGACGGCAAACTGTCGGGCATTTCGACGGGGCTGCGCGACCTCGACACCAAGATGGGCGGATTGCAACCAAGCGACCTGATCGTGCTCGCCGGCCGTCCCGGCATGGGCAAGACCTCGCTCGCCACCAACATCGCCTACAACATCGCCAAGGCCTATGTTCCCGAGGTGCAGGCCGACGGCACCACCAAGGCGATTAACGGCGGCGCAGTCGGTTTCTTCTCCTGCGAAATGAGCGGCGAACAGCTCGCCACCCGTATTCTGGCCGAACGCACCGGCATTCCCTCCAGCCATATCCGGCGCGGCGGTATTTCCGAGCTCGATTTCGAGAAGATCCGCGACTGCTCGATCGAATTGCAGTCGCTGCCGTTCTACGTCGACGAAACCGGTGGTCTCTCGATCTCGCAGCTCACCGCGCGCGCCCGCCGCCTCAAGCGGCAGAAGGGCCTCGACCTGATCGTGATCGACTACATCCAGCTGCTGCAGGGCTCGGGCAAGAAGGGCAACGACAACCGCGTGCAGGAAATCACCGAGATCACCACCAATCTGAAGGCGCTGGCGAAGGAGCTCAACGTCCCCGTGATCGCGCTGTCGCAGCTCTCGCGTCAGGTCGAAAACCGCGACGACAAGCGGCCGCAGCTTTCCGACCTGCGTGAATCCGGCTCGATCGAGCAGGACGCCGACGTCGTGATGTTCGTGTACCGCGAGGAATACTATCTCGCGAACAAGGAACCACGGCCCGGCACCCCGGAGCACGCCACCTGGCAGGCCGAAATGGAGCGCGCGCTCGGCAAGGCCGAAGTCATCATCGGCAAGCAGCGCCACGGTCCGACCGGCACCGTCGAACTGCACTTCGAAGCCAGCGTCACCCGGTTCGGCGATCTCGCAACGGACGGACAGGTCCCGGATCGTCCCCCTGCCTACTAGCGGAGAGGTACAGTTGAAGGCGGCCCGCCCCGCTTGTACAACTGAGCCATGAACATCGTGACCGACGCGAAATCGCAGCTGACGCCCGAAGCCAGTCTGCTGGCAGCCCATCCGACCGCCACCGGCATCCTCACCGTCGACCTCGACGCCATCATCGCCAACTGGCGCAAGCTCGAGAAGACTGCGGTACCTGCGGAATGCGCCGCCGTGGTCAAGGCCAATGCCTATGGCTGCGGCGCCGAGCAGGTGTCGCGGGCGCTGGCCAAGGCCGGCTGCAAGACCTTCTTCGTCGCCACCGTCGAGGAGGCCGCCGTGGTGCGCGCGGCCGTTCCGCAGGCGACCGTCTATGCGCTCGGCGGCTTCTTCCAGCAGACCGGCGACGCCTACGCCAAGATCGACTGCAAGCCCGTCATCGGCGATCTCAACGAGCTCGCCGAATGGGACGTGTTCTGCCGACGCTCCGGCTGGTCCGGCGGCGCCGCCATCCATATCGACACCGGCATGAACCGGCTCGGGCTGACGGTCAGCGAAGCGCAAGGCATCATCCCGCGGATCAATGCCGGCGATCACGGCATCACGCTGGTCATGAGCCACCTCGTCTCCGCCGAACTGCTCAACAATCCCGCCAATGCCAGGCAGCTTGCGAGCTTCCGCGAGATCGCGAGCCTGTTCACCGGCGTGCCGGCCTCGCTTGCGAACTCCTCCGGCGTATTCCTCGGCGCGCAATTCCAGTTCGAGATGGTGCGGCCGGGCTGCGCGCTCTACGGCGTCAACCCGACGCCGGAGGCCGACAACCCGATGCAGCAGGTGGTCGACCTCAAGGCGCGCATCGTGCAGATCCGCAACATCGATCGCGGCGAGACCGTCGGCTATGGCGGCACCTGGACCGCGCGGCGGCCGACCCGGCTCGCGATCATCTCGGCGGGCTATGCCGACGGCTATTTCCGCGCCGCCAGCGCCAATGACGGCACCCGCGGCGCTGAGGTCGTGGTCGCCGGCAAACGCTGCCCGATCGCCGGCCGCGTCTCGATGGACCTGATCGCGGTCGACGTCACCGATCTCGACAAGAATGCCGTGCGGCGCGGCCACATGGTGACGCTGATCGGCGAAGGCATCACGGTCGACGAGGTCGCGCATCATTTCGGCACCATCGGCTATGAGGTGCTGACCAGTCTCGGCCGCCGCTTCGTGCGCATCTACAAGGGCGGCGATGCCGTCGCCGCGCGCAGTGACACTGTCGCCGAGAAGGGCGACGCAGTCACCGAGAAGACCGAGCCCGCCGCTGCGCAAGCGGCGCCACCAACCTTGCCGACAGCAGCGCCGCCCGCGCCGCCGCCATTGCCCTCCGCCTGACGACGTGACCAGTCGCGATTGCCTGACCGCATGAAGATCGCGACCTTCAACATCAACAACGTCAATCGCCGGCTGCCGAACCTGCTGCGCTGGCTGAAATCGGCCAAGCCCGATGTCGTCAGCCTGCAGGAGCTGAAGGCGAGCGACGCCGAGTTTCCCGCTGCCGCGCTCGAGAAGGCCGGTTACGGTGCGGTGTGGCAGGGACAGAAGACCTGGAACGGCGTCGCCATCCTCGCCCGCAAGGCCGAGCCGGTCCTGATCCGCACCGCCCTGCCCGGCGACCGCGACGACCATGAGGCGCGCTACATCGAGGCCGCGGTACGCGGCATCGTCGTCACCAGCCTTTACCTTCCGAACGGCAATCCGCAGCCCGGCCCGAAATTCGATTACAAGCTGGCCTGGTTCAAGCGGCTGCGCGCCCACGCCGCCAAGCTGCTCAAGCAGCAGGTCCCCGTGGTGCTCGCCGGCGACTACAACGTCGCGCCGACGCCCTTCGACATCTATCCGACCCGCTCCTGGGATAAGGATGCGCTGATTCAGCCGAAGAGCCGCGCCGCGTTCAAGGCACTGGTCGATCAGGGCTGGTGCGATGCGCTCCGCACGCTGCATCCGGATCGTCAGATGTTCACCTTCTGGGACTACAAGCGCCAGCGCTGGCCGCGCGATGCAGGCCTTCGGCTCGATCACCTTCTGCTCAGCCCCGACGTCGCGGCGCGGCTCGCGAAAGCCGGCGTCGACCGCGACGTTCGTGGCGAGGAAGGCGCCAGCGATCATGCGCCGGCTTGGGTGGTGCTGAAGTGATCGATGGCGAACTTTGCGCCTCGTGATGGTCGCGACGCGGATCGGATGATGCCGCACACACCACCGTCGTCCTGGCGAAAGCCAGGACCCATAACCACCGAACTTGATTGTGAACGGGATCGCGGCCCCGGCGTCGCACAATAACTAAGACTTGGGGTAATGGGTCCTGGCTTTGGCCAGGACGACACCGAACGTGTTGCACGGCCTTTGAATCATACTTCGACAGCCGCCCGGTGCCAGCGAATGCGGCCGGATGTGGCGGACCGGGTACAGCCGGAGGTGGCGCAAATCGACTAGCCTGCCACCGATTTGATTCATGCATTGGGGCTGCCCGTGAAGACATATTTCGTCGCCGCATCCATGCTCATGCTCGGCATTGCAGGCGCGTCCGCCGCCGATCTCGCCGCCCGCCAGTACACCAAGGCGCCCCCGATCGTCGCCGCCACCACCGACTGGAGCGGCTTCTATGTCGGTGCCAATGGCGGCGGCGGCTGGAGCCGGAAGTGCTGGGACATCGCGCCCTTCGCCATCAGCAATCCGGCGCTTGGCGTCGTGAATTTCACCGGCCCGGAAGGTTGCCACACCGCGAGCGGAGCGACCGCCGGCGGCCAGATCGGTTATCGCTGGCAGCAGGCGGCCTGGGTGTTCGGGGTCGAAGCGCAGGGCAATTGGGCCGACCTCTCCGGCTCGAACCCGTCCACGGCGGCGTTGTTCGCAGGCTTCGCCAACCGCTCGAAGATCGATGCCATCGGCCTGTTCACCGGGCAGGTCGGCTATTCCTGGGGCGCCTTCCTGCTCTACGCGAAGGGCGGCGCGGCCGTCGTGCGCGATCGCTACGAGAGCTTCATCACGCCGGCCTTCGGACCCGGCGTGCCGGTCGGCTTCATCGCCGACCGCGGCAGCGAGACGCGCTGGGGCGGCGCGATCGGCGCCGGCGCGGAATATGCGATCGCACACAATTGGTCGCTGGCGATCGAATACGACCATCTGTTCATGGGAACCAACAACGTTCACATGACCTACGATCCGGTCTTCATCGCCCAGCTCAACCATGACGAACGCATCCACCAGGACGTCGACATGGTGACGGTGCGCGTCAACTACCGCTTCGGCGGCCCGGTCGTCGCGAAATACTGACGCGGCGCGCGACGACCCGTCTCCGGTCCAAGGCGCCTTGCGCGCTCTCGAACCGTGAGGTCACACTGAGCCTTCGTTGTCGAGGCACGCATTCGGCGTGGCTCGGGATCATATCCCGGAGTGCGCGTGGGCTTCCTGTTCGTCCTCATCGTCGGCCTCGTCGCCGGCACCATCTCGGGCATCGTCGGCACCGGCTCGTCGATCATGCTGATGCCGGTGCTGGTCTATCAATATGGGCCGAAGCAGGCGGTGCCGATCATGGCGGTCGCGGCCGTGATGGCCAATCTGTCGCGCATCCTGGCCTGGTGGCGCGAGGTCGACTGGCGCGCCTGCGCCGCCTACTCGATCACCGGCATTCCGGCCGCAGCGCTTGGCGCGCGCACCCTGCTCGCTCTGCCCTCGCACGCGGTCGATATCGCGATCGGCGTATTCCTGATCGCGATGGTGCCGGTGCGGCATTGGCTGGCGCAGCACAGACTGAAAGCCAATCTCTGGCATCTCGCAATCGGCGGCGCGCTGATCGGCTATCTCACCGGCGTCGTGGTCTCGACCGGTCCGCTCAGCGTGCCGCTGTTCTTGTTCTACGGCCTGGACAAGGGCGCGTTCCTCGCCACCGAAGCGGCAAGCTCGCTCGGGCTCTATGTCAGCAAGTCGGTGACGTTCGAGCGGTTCGGCGCGCTGCCCCCCGACATCGCGCTGAAGGGCCTGATCGCCGGTGCCTCGCTGATGGCCGGCGCCTTCATCGCAAAGCGCTTCGTGCTGCAGATGAAGCCGGAATCGTTCCGCCTGATCATGGACGGCATCATGCTGGCGGCGGGCACGGCGTTGTTGTGGTCCGCAATGACGTCGTAGGCTCACGGGCATGTCGTAATTCTACGGGGCTCTGTGCATACTTGGTGGTGTGTTGTGTACCTCCAAAGAGCCTCATTGAGCGCCCGGTTCCCGGTGTTATCCGGATTGCCTCCATCCGGCGACTGCGTTTATGACGATCTCATTACTTGATCGTTTGCTGACAAGCACTTTGCTCTAGCAGGCATCACGGGATTGATCGACGACCCGGATGCGAATCCCGAGGAGTCAGGCAGCACAAGGGGCGCAATCGAGCGCGCACCTCAGCGTCTGATGTCGGCCTGAGGGATTCGGATCTCGGGATCGCAAGTTGAAGCATTCGGACGAGCGGGTTGTCAGAACCCGCGACAGGCGGGAAAGGCAGACGCGCGATGCGCAAGATGATGATGACGACTGTGGCGGTCGTGACGTTCGCTGTCGCCGGCGCGGCTCTCTGGCCGACAGCGAAACCCGATGTCGGGCAATTCGGGGACAGCGTCTACGAGACGATCTGGGTCTGGCGAATTCCGGCCTACGCCAACAATCCGTCCTGGCGCGTGCGCTGGAGCTGGAGCGATCCGCTGCATGCGCAGGCAAGATGCTGCCGGGCGTTGCCGACCGGTTTGATGCCGCGCGAGACTCCGCGGCTGCTGCTGTCGGGGCGAGACATCCGCGTCTAGACGCGGCACGCGCGCAAAATCGAATGGCGTCTTGCGACAGCGCGCAGATCGACCGAACCTTCGAAGCAGCAGTTCCCGTGCGCCGAAGCGCATTTGATTCAAATTCGCGCTGTAGTTGAACTTACTTTTTATCCTTAACCAGAAACCTGATCTTTGATTTACATCTGCAAGATGCGGTTTACCTTGTCTCCGCGAACACAGCGGATTCAGGGACGACAACAAGATGCGCCAGTTAAGCCTCACGCTGTCATTGGCCTTGTTTCTCGCAGCACAAGTTTTGAGCGCCGCCGCCGACGATGCGAAACCGAACCAACCAGGTTCCGCTGCCGCCGTTGACCGCGTCGCCTGTTCCCTGCAACCAAAAGCTGAGGAACCGTCCGATCCGTCGTCGACCTCGGCGATCCCTCGCACTGAAAAATTCGTCGCGCGGGACCATTTCAAGGAGAACATCGCCTCCAGCGCGCCGGTGAAGATCTCCTGGCTGGGTGCGACCTTCGCGCAACGCTTCACGAACAAGGTCGAGAACGAGACCGGCGGCGCATCGTTGCAGACCTTCGTCCTCAGCGCAGCCTCGAGCGACAAGGACATCCTCGCAAGACTCGGTCCGAGCCACGAGAGCCGGTTGGCCGACGTCTGGTGCAGGTTGCAACAGCAGCCCAATGGCAACGGCGGCACGCTCGAGATCAACGCCAAGCCGAATGTGTTTTATGTTCGCGATATCGCAGGCGAGCTCGGCGCCGTCGACGTGCTCTGGGGCGGCGTCGGCTGGGAGATCGGCGCAAGCCCGGTCGGAGACAAGCCGCGATGGCCGGCCGGAACGCGGGTCTTCTCTCGCTGAGCCTGTCCTTGCATCAGGAGCTGAGGGTTCGACGGATCGTGCGTGGCACCCGAACCGTGCTATGCATCATGCGCGATAGCGCGACTCACCTGCTCCATGGCCAAATCCACCCTCTCCTTCGTCTGCCAGAACTGCGGCGCGGCGTATAATCGCTGGCAGGGCAAGTGCGACTCCTGCGGCGAGTGGAACACGCTGGCCGAGGAAGACACCACGGGCTCGGTGCCGGTCTCGATACGCAGCAAGCGCAAGGGGCGGACGTTCGCGCTGGAATCGCTATCCGGCAAGACCCAGGACGCGCCGCGGCTGTCGTCGGGCATGGCGGAGCTCGACCGCGTCACCGGCGGCGGGTTCGTCCGCGGCTCGGTGCTGCTGGTCGGCGGCGATCCCGGCATCGGAAAATCCACGCTGCTGACCCAGGCAACCTCCATGATGGCGCGCGCGGGCCACCGCGCGGTCTACATCTCGGGCGAAGAGGCGGTCGCGCAGGTGCGACTGCGCGCCGAGCGGCTCGGGCTCGCGGACGCGCCGGTGCAGCTGGCGTCCGAGACCTCGGTCGAGGATATCGTCTCGACGCTGTCGGAAGGCGCGGTGCCGCGGCTGATCGTGATCGACTCGATCCAGACCATGTGGACCGACACGGTCGAATCCGCGCCCGGCACAGTGACCCAGGTCCGCGCCTCGGCGCAGGCCCTCATTCGCTTCGCCAAGAAGACCGGGGCTACGATCATCCTGGTCGGGCATGTGACCAAGGACGGCCAGATCGCCGGCCCCCGCGTGGTCGAGCACATGGTCGATGCCGTGCTGTCGTTCGAGGGCGAAGGCTCGCAGCAGTTCCGCATCCTGCGCTCGGCGAAGAACCGCTTTGGCGCGACCGACGAGATCGGCGTATTCGAGATGACCGGGCTCGGACTGCGCGAGGTCACCAACCCCTCGGAATTGTTCCTCTCCGAACGCGAACTCGGCAGTCCCGGTACCGCGGTGTTCGCCGGCATCGAGGGCACCCGCCCGGTCCTGGTCGAGTTGCAGGCGCTGGTGGCGCCGACCTCGCTCGGCACGCCGCGCCGCGCCGTGGTCGGCTGGGATCCGAGCCGGCTGTCGATGGTGCTGGCGGTGCTGGAGGCGCATTGCGGCGTCAAATTGTCCGGACATGACGTCTATCTCAACGTCGCGGGCGGCCTACGCATCCAGGAGCCGGCTGCGGACCTCGCAGCTGCCGCCGCGCTGGTCTCCTCGCTTGTGAATGCGCCCTTGCCGACGGATGCAGTCTATTTCGGCGAGATTTCGCTGTCCGGGGCGATCCGGCCGGTGGCGCAGACCCCGGCCCGGCTGAAAGAGGCCCTCAAGCTCGGCTTCGGCCGCGCCATCCTGCCCGAATCGGCCCGCGGCGATGGTGGCGGCGATAGCGGGCTCGCGCTGAACAGCGTCGGCAATCTGACCACGCTGGTCGCCGAAATTGCCGCGCGCGGAACACCCAGAGGCGGCAGAGCCGTACCAAGGGACGACCAGGGTGGCTCCCGGGGCGCTGATGCGGCTGAGAAAAATGCCACACCGGCCCGATTCCGTCGCGAGACCAGCTAAAGCGGGCGTGACGTATCAGCCCCCCGCCGCTATACATCCGGCGCGCGGGACAGGTGGTGTTGCGGCCTTGCCGAATGCCCCCGATGCGCCTCAGTTAGGACGGCACCGACTTTGCCGATTCGCGAGCCCTTAACAGCGGACCCAAACGTACCAGCGGACCTGACCAGCCGATGCCCATAACGATACTTGATCTCGTCCTGCTCGGCGTGATGCTGATCTCGGGCCTGCTTGCCATGGTGCGCGGCTTCATGCGCGAGATCCTGTCGATCGCGGCCTGGGGCGCCGCTGCGCTGGTCACGCTCTACGCTTTCTCGAAGCTGCTGCCGACCGCCAAGACTTACTTCAATAACGACACGGTCGCGGCCGTGGTGGTGGTGGCCGGCGTCTTCATCGGCACCCTGATCGTGGTCTCGATCATCACGGTGCGGATCTCGGACATGATTCTGGATTCCCGGATCGGCGCGCTCGACCGCACCCTCGGCTTCCTGTTTGGCCTCGCCCGCGGCCTCCTGATCGTGGTCGTGGCGTTCATGTTCTTCACCTGGCTGGTTCCGGACAAGCAGCGGCCCGATTGGGTCACCGGTGCAAAGTCCCGGGTGGTGCTGCAGGGAACCGGGGATTGGCTGATGGCGCTCTTGCCTGATGACCCCGAGAACACCATCTTAAAGAAGTTCAAGAAGAATAAGCCGGACGACGATTCTGCGGCTGATACCAACGATCAGACAACGCCGGCGTCGGGCGATGGCTATAGCAAACCTGCGCGTGACAGCTTGAAAAAGCTGATCGAGAAACCCGCGGGCCGATAACTTATTTGGGCCCCTTACGAGAGGCGATGAACGAGATGCAAACCCCTTCCGATCACGCCGCCCAACTGGATCTCGACCTCGGCCCGATCGAAATGCAGGAACATCTCCGACAAGAAGATCTCCGACAAGACCACCGGGACGACGATCTCAGATACCACCCCGATCTCGATGGCGACACGCTCCGCGAGGAATGCGGCGTGTTCGGTGTCTTCGGCCACCCCGAGGCCGCCGCGATCACCGCGCTCGGCCTGCACGCCCTGCAACACCGCGGCCAGGAGGCCGCCGGCATCGTCTCCTTCGACGGCGGCCGCTTCCACAGTGAACGCCGCCTCGGCCTGGTTGGCGATGCCTTCTCCCGCCGCGAGGTGATCGATCGCCTGCCCGGCAACGCCGCGGTCGGCCATGTCCGCTACTCCACCACCGGCGGCACCATCCTGCGCAACGTGCAGCCGCTGTTCGCCGAGCTCAGCGCCGGCGGCTTTGCGGTCGGCCACAACGGCAACCTGACCAACGGCCTCACCCTGCGCCGCGAGCTGGTCAAGGGCGGCGCCATGATGCAGTCGACCACCGACACCGAGGTGATCCTGCATCTCGTCGCGCAGTCGAAGCGCACCCGCTTCATCGACCGTTTCATCGAGGCGCTGCGCACCATCGAGGGCGCCTATGCGCTGGTCGCGCTGACCAACAAGAAGCTGGTCGGCGCCCGCGATCCGCTCGGCATCCGGCCCTTGGTGCTCGGCGATCTCGACGGCCATCCGATCCTGACCTCGGAGACCTGCGCGCTCGACATGATCGGCGCGAAATATGTCCGCGACATCGAGCCCGGCGAGATCATCGTGTTCGACGAGCGCGGCGCGCACAGCCACAAGCCGTTCCCGCCGAAGCCGGCGCGGCCCTGCATCTTCGAGTACATCTATTTTGCGCGGCCGGACTCGATCGTCGGCGGCCGCTCGGTGTACGACGTGCGCAAGGCGTTCGGCGCCCAGCTCGCGCGCGAGAGCCATCCCGAGGTCGACGTCGTGGTGCCGGTGCCCGATTCCGGCGTGCCCGCCGCGGTCGGCTACAGCCAGTATTCCGGCGTGCCGTTCGAGCTCGGCATCATCCGCAACCACTATGTCGGCCGCACCTTCATCCAGCCGACCCAGACCGTGCGCGAGCTCGGCGTGCGCATGAAGCACTCGGCCAACCGCGCCGCGATCGAAGGCAAGCGCATCATCCTGATCGACGATTCGCTGGTGCGCGGCACCACCTCGAAGAAGATCGTCCGCATGATGCGCGATGCCGGCGCCCGCGAGGTGCATTTCCGCCTCGCCTCGCCGCCGATCCTCTATCCCGACTATTACGGCATCGACCTGCCCGATCGCGGCGGCCTGCTCGCCGCGACCCATTCGCTCGAGGAGATGCGCGATATCATCGGCGCCGACTCCCTGGCCTTCCTGTCGATCGACGGCATGTACCGCGCGATGGGCTATGAGGGGCGCGACCCGGCCAATCCGAGATTCGCCGACCATTGCTTCACCGGCGCCTATCCGACCCATCTCACCGACCAGAGCGAGCCCGAGGCCCCGCCGCGCCAGCTCTCGCTGCTGGCCGAGGCGAGCTGACGGAGCACGCCATGCAGCCGATCATGGGCATCCTCTGTGGGGTGCTGCTGGTCGGCTTCATCGTGTTTGCGTTACGACAGGGTATGAAGGTGACGCCCGACAATTCGGGTAACGGCATCAACAGCAGCAACATGGACCAGGGGCCCGGCCCCTAGCCGAAAGCGCAGGAATTCGTCATGGCCGGGCTTGTCCCGGCCTTTTCCGTCTGTAATACCCGCCGCAAGACCACGGACGGACAGACATGACAAAACCCCTCGCCTCCCGTATTGCCCTCGTGACCGGCGCCTCGCGCGGGATCGGCTATGCGACATCCATCGCGCTGGCCAAGGCCGGCGCGCACGTCGTCGCGGTGGCGCGCACGCAAGGCGGCCTGGAAGAGCTCGACGACGAGATCCGCAAGGACGGCGGCAGCGCCACCTTGGTGCCGCTCTCGCTGACGGATTACGAGGGGATCGCGCGGCTCGGGCTCGCGCTGCATGAGCGCCACGGCAAGCTCGACATCCTGGTCGGCAACGCCGGCACCGCCGGCCCGTCCTCGCCGCTCGGCCATATCGAGCTGAAGCCGTGGAACGACGTGTTCGCGATCAACGTCACCGCCAACTTCCAGCTGATCCGCTGCATGGATCCACTGCTGCGCCAGTCCGACGCCGGCCGAGCGGTGTTCGTCACATCAGGCGTGGCGCACAAGGCCAACGCCTATCTCGGCCCCTATGCGGCCTCGAAAGCCGCGCTCGACGCGCTGGTGCGCTCCTGGGCCCACGAGACCGCCAATACGGCGCTGCGCGTCAACCTGTTCAGCCCCGGCCCGATCCGCACCCGGATGCGCGCGCAGGTGTTTCCGGGCGAAGACCCGATGACACTCGATACGCCCGACATGGCCGCCGAATTCATCGTGCCGATGTGTTCACCGGAATGGACCGAGACCGGCAGGCTCTACGACTACAAGGCGCGCACGCTGCGGAGCTTCCAGCCGCCAGCGTGAGCGGTCACGCGCACAGTCGCGGCGACTATTTCGATTTCTGCGCCATTGTGATCGCGATGTTGGCCAACTCTTCAATCTGACGCGCCACGTCGGTCTGCCGGGCAGCGAGTTGCACGGCAACCGTTGATGACAGTGGCCGGATGACATCGACCAAGCGGCCGATGGCGCCCGGGTCGGTCACGCCGAGTTTGTCGACGATGTCGACCATGGTCTCTGCTTTGCTCATTCCGTCGAGGTGCCACACGAGTTCGGCGACACGGCCGGATCGACCGCCGCTTCGTTGACCCTGGCCCCCCTCGCCCATTTTCATGACCTGCGCCAGGTCTTCCCGCGCCTTGCTCTCATTGCCGACGGCGTACCAGGCCTCGGCGGCTTCCAGCAGCAAATCCGGATCATGGGCCGTCACGGCAAGCTGCTGAAGCCGCTCGATCGCAGGTGCCATGACCGCACCATGACCGCTGATTGCGCGCTGGACCAGCCAATGTGTCACGTCACGAACCTTGGCGCCGTTGCTCAATTGATCGACAATGGCGAGCGCACCCTGGATGTCGCCATGATCGGCGCGCGCAAGCGCGAGATTGTGCAGCACGCTGTCACGGCTCGAGCGCAACTTCTGCTGTTCGCCCGGAACCGCCAGCGCCAAGGTTAGCGCATCCGCATCAAGCTTCCGCCCGACCTCGGGACGCCCGATCTTGAAATACTCCGCAGAGGCCGTGGTCAGCACCCGGGCGCGCTCACGAATATCGTTGACGGCCTCAGCCGCCTGGCGAACCTCATCGTCGCGCCCAAGCCGCAACAAGACCGGCATCAGCATGTTGACGGCGTTGAACTGGGCCGCGGCGTCCTTGCCGTCGACCCATTGGCGCCATGGCTTGACCAGCCTGGCAGCCGGATCCGGCGCGCCGGCAGTCAGCAATGCGCGCGCGAGCGCAATCACCGCCGACGCATTTTCATGGTCCGTCATGCGATCAACGACCTTGCCGGCGCGCTGAGCCGCGCGAGCAATGTCGGCCGGATCGCCACGATCGATCGCGTCTTGCAGCAACTGCCGAAGCGGAAACGGCTCGCCGATGCGTTCGGCCTCACGCCACGCTTGCTCGCGCAACCCGGCCGCGGCCGGATACTTGTTGGCGATCATCAGTAGTTGATCGACCGTTCCCGCGCCACGGCCACCGACAACGCGCAGCGTCCGATCGGTCTGTCCCAGACCGGCCCATAGCTCTCCAACCATGACAGGGATGATTCCAGCGTACTCATCGCTGTCACCGGCAAGTGACGGCAATTCGCGCTCGACGCCCGCGACGATCTCCCGCGCTTGCGCCACATCGTGCGCCTCGAGCAGGTGAGAGGCCACCGAAAGCAGGCCGCCGAGGCGCTCAACCGTCGATTTTCGCTGCCTCGCGAGCGCAAGCGCGTCGCCGAAGCGACCTGCTTGCGCAATCCACTCGATACTTTCCCAAGGCGACGGATCGGGATTGTCCGAAATTATGTACTCAAGCGCGGTCTTGAGATCGCTAGGCGCCAATTCGCGTTCGGCGAACGCGACGTGTGGGCGGTACAAGGTGTCGTTCGCGGGAAGTTTCTTTCCCAACGAGAACACAGTGACCGCCAGGCACTTGATGCCGGGCGACGGCCCGCAATTGATCTGGGCGGCTGAGGCGGGCGCCCCCAGATACAGCAGACAGACCGCTATCCCGCTCAACCATCGACGCATGCGGCCGCCCTTGCTACCGGAGATGGCAGCTCATTACTGCAACTACCCTGATCCTGCAACGCGCGCGCCCCTCCGATCCCAGCGATATCGAGAGGACAATTGACTCGTTTCGCTGCGCACGATTGACTGCCCTCCCAGCGGGACACCCCGCCAAGAAAAATCTCGGGAGGCATCATGACGCCGACGGTCAATCGCGCGCGCTCCATTCTGTCCGGATTGCTTCTCTCCGCCGGCATCGCATCAGCAGCCCTTTTCGCTCAACCAACGCCTGCGAAGGCCGGTGACGTCCCGACCTTCGCGGTCGATCCGTCGTGGCCCAAGCAGCTGCCCAACAACTGGATCATCGGCCAGGTCGGCGGCATCACCGTAGACTGGCAGGGACATATCTGGGTGGTGCACCGGCCGCGCTCGCTGACCGATGGCGAGAAGGCTTTGAGCCTCACCCCGCCGCGCGCGAAATGCTGCGTGGCGGCACCGCCGGTGCTCGAATTCGATGTCGACGGCAATCTGCTGCGCGCCTGGGGCGGCCCCGGCGACGGCTATCAATGGGTCGGCCGCGAGCACGGCATCGAGGTCGACGAACGTGGCTTCGTCTGGATCGGCGGCAATGCCGATGACGACAGCGAGATCCTGAAGTTCTCGCTCGACGGCAAATATCTCGGCCAGATCGGCAAGATCGCAGCCCGCACCAACAGCAACGACACCACCCAGCTCGGCCGTCCTGCCGAGATGGCGATCGACAAGGATGCCAACGAGCTCTACATCGCCGATGGCTATGGCAACCGCCGCGTCATCGTGTACGACGCCACCACGCTGGCCTACAAGCGGCACTGGGGCGGCTACGGCAAGCTGCCCACCGACGACAAGCAGCCGCCTTATGATCCAAGCGCCGCGGTGCAGGAGCAGTTCGGCAATCCCGTGCATTGCATCAAGATCGCCAATGACGGGCTGGTCTATGTCTGCGACCGCAGCCAGGACCGCATCCAGGTGTTCCAGAAGAACGGCACCTTCGTGAAGGAATGGTTCTACGAGAAGAACACCCGCGGCGACGGCGCGGTGTTCGATCTCGCACTGTGGCCGGATCCGAAGCAGACCTATCTGCTCAATGCCGACGGCGCCAACAACGAGATCCGCGTGCTGAAGCGCGACGACGGCAGCGTGGTCGGCACCTTCGGCCATAGCGGCCGCAATGCCGGACAGTTCGCCCTGCTCCACGTCATGGCGGTGGACCAGAAGGGCAACGTCTATACCGGCGAGGTCGAGGGCAAGCGGATCCAGAAATTCAAGCTGACCTCGGATGCGCTCAAATAAGCGGCAACTGGAGCTTCCCGAATTTGACGCGGTTTCTTCACGCGAACCGGCGTCCATCCCGGATCAGGTCCGGGACAGGCCTCGCTCGAAAACGCTCTGGATGACGCTTCGACGCAGGTCATCCGGCTTTATGCGGATTGCCGCTCGCCAAAGGACAGGGTAAGCGGGAACCCGAACGACCGGCACAAGGCTCCACAAGAGGGCCGTTGCGGGAAAAATTGACAGTGGAGGGAATGTCTCATGATGACGACGCTCGCACGGCGCCACGCCGTGCTTCTCGCTTGCGCTGCACTTGGCCTTGCTACCCCTGCCTTTGCTCAGGACAAGAACGTCAAGATCGGCGTCCTGAACGACATGTCCGGCCTCTATGCCGACATCGGCGGCCCCAATTCGGTGGCCGCGGCCAACATGGCGGTGGAGGATTCCGGCCTGCGCGCCAAGGGCTGGAAGATCGAGGTGGTCAGCGGCGACCACCAGAACAAGCCCGACGTCGGCGTCAACATCGCGCGCAACTGGATCGACAACGAGAAGGTCGACATCATCACCGATACGCCGAACTCCGGCGTCGCGCTGGCGGTGAGCAACCTTGCCAAGGAGAAGAACTCGATCGTGCTCAATTCGGGCGCGGCGACCGCCGATCTGACCGGCAAGGCCTGCAACGCCAACACGATCTCCTACACGTTCGACACCTACATGCTCGCCAACGGCACCGGCAAGGCGCTGACCAAGGCCGGCGGCGACACCTGGTTCTTCCTCACCGCCGACTACGCCTTCGGCCACGCGCTGGAGCGCGACACCTCGGCGGTCGTCACCGCGAACGGCGGCAAGGTGCTCGGCGGCGTCAAGCACCCGCTCAACACCGCGGACTTCTCCTCGTTCCTGCTGCAGGCGCAGGCCTCCAAGGCCAAGATCATCGGCCTCGCCAATGCCGGCGGCGACACCACCAACGCGATCAAGCAGGCGTCCGAATTCGGCATCACCGCGGGCGGACAGAAGCTCGCGGCACTGCTGCTGTTCGTCAACGACGTGCACGCGCTGGGCTTGAAGATCGCGCAGGGCCTCACCTTCACCGAGTCGTTCTATTGGGACATGAACGACCAGACCCGCGCCTGGTCGAAGCGCTTCCAGAAGGTCTCGCCCAAGGGCTCGATGCCGTCGATG
Organism: Bradyrhizobium sp. C9; assembly: GCF_002532045.1. Classification (GTDB taxonomy): domain Bacteria; phylum Pseudomonadota; class Alphaproteobacteria; order Rhizobiales; family Xanthobacteraceae; genus Bradyrhizobium. Next base: position 89,493 of record NZ_NWTG01000022.1, read on the forward strand.
ACGGTGGCCGGCGTCTATGCCGGCGTGCTGCATTACCTGAAGGCGCTCGACGCGATGGGCGGCAATCCGCATGACGGCGCCAAGGTCGTCGCCAAGATGAAGGAGATCCCGACCGACGATCCGCTGTTCGGCAAGGGTCCGTTGCGGATCGATGGCCGCCGCATCATCCCGGCCTATCTGTTCGAGGTGAAGAAGCCGGAGGAGTCCAAATATCCGTGGGACTATTACAAGCTGATCGCCACCATCTCGCCGGAAGACGCCGCCAAGCCGCTCGAGGCCAGCGATTGTCCGCTGGTGAAGAAGTGACTGCGTAGCTGCTTAGGTGGGTTAGCGAAGCGTAACCCACCATTTTCCTTCACGGCCGAAGTCGGTGGGTTACGCCTTCCGCCTTCGCTCGCCGAGCTACGGCGGACGTCGTCGGCTAACCCGCCCTACTCGTCTTCACTTCGCCGCCGACTTCCCCTTCGCAGCCGTCGGCAGCGATGCCCATTCCCTGTCGGCACGCGGGCCGCCGGGATCGCCGGTCAGGCCGACGAGCTGTCCGGGCTGGGCGTCGAACGTCGGCGTCCAGGTCTGGGTCTGGCACAGCAGCTTGAGCAGGCACCCCTTGAGCTTCAGCCGGTCGGACGAATCGCGCCACAGCGAGACCGAATAGGACTTGCCGTCCTCGGCATTGTAGATGTCGCCGTCGAACCGGCCCTCCGGCGACAGCTTCAATCCCAGGATCAGCTGATGGCCGAGCAGCGCGCGCGTGCGCTTGTCGGGATCGGGGTTGAAGCTGTCGCGGAACGGCTGGCCGCGCGGATCGAGCGGATCCTTCATCCACACAATGAAGCCGCAGATGCGATCGCGCGCGGTGCCACAGCGCTCGAGGCGGATGCGCGCACGTCCGTCCTCGGTCAGCCATGTGCCGCTCGGATCGCTCGATGCAATCACTTCGGCATGGCCGGTTGAGCTCATCAGAATGGCGGCGACCAGGCTGCGCAGAAACAGGCGAACCATGTAATTCATTCGACAGCACCTTTCATTGTCGGGATCGTTGCGGCAGGCGCGACGCGCGCGTCACTTCAGTTGCGCCATGAAGGCATCGGCACCCTTGTCGATGCCGGCGGTGGCGGCGGCGAGATCGCCGACGCTGGCCTTGATGTCGTAGGCGCCGGGATATTGCTTGCTGACGTAAGCGCCGAGCAGGCGCGCGGTCGGGCCGTCGAACATCTCGACGGCATAGATCACCGAGCCGGTCATCGTGCCCTCGCCGTCACGCGCCGCCTGCACGCCGTTGTAGATCGCGCCGGCCATGTCGAAGCGCGACAGCGTGCCGAGCACCGGCGTGTTGGCGACCGCGCCGGTCAGCGTCAGCCGCACGCGAAACGTGTTCGGCCCGCGCGTATTCACCAGCGTGAAGCGGCCCCGCAATTTGTCGGCGAAGCGGGTCTGCATGTAGGCGGCGAGCGTCTGCTTGTCCTTCTCGGACGTGTCGCCGAACTGATGATCCGCGCCGCGATAGATCACGACCGGATCGAGCATCACCTTGTTGTAGCTCCGCCAGTCGACCGGCGGCGCATAGCGATACGGCACGCGGCCCGACGCGTCGGACGTATCCGGCGTCATGTAGGCCGTTGATGCCACGTCCGAATAAGCCACCGGCGTGACGGCGGCACATCCTCCGGCGAGGACGCAAAGCGCCATCGCTCCCAGACCGCGCGCGGCGATCGAGCTCTCCATTCCAATCTCCTCATCCGAGCCAAGGCGGAAGAGCAGCTCTGGCCGCAGCCGCGTCCGGGGCTGAAGTGCGGCTGCGGCCGTCAATGCCGATCTGGCTCGCCCTCACGGCGCCGCCAGATCTTGCCTCAGTGCGATAGTTATAAAACCGACCAGTTGGTTTGTAACGTTGCAATCGCGGGAAACGCGACAGAATAATTCGGCGATCGAATTGCCGTGGGAGTTGGTGCGGCGGCTTCGCGAATGGCGGTCGCGCGTTGTCACAAACCCGCGGTATCTCTTGTGCTACCGCACCGATTGCCGGGGGATTTCAGGGGTCCGGTGCCGACCCAACGCCGCCAAGCGATTCATATTCCGCTTGGGCGGCGTTGTGCTTTTGCCCAACGTCCGAGATTCAGTTGCGTTTGCGCGCTGATGCCGGCTTTGCGGCCCGTGCGCCGGCAGGCCGCGGCGATGCCGCGCGTGTCGCCGTCGCGTTCGATGACTTTGCGGCCGCCGTCGCGCCCTGCTCGATCGCAGTCCACTTGCTGTCGTCGAGCAATCGCTCGAACAGGCGATCGCGCTCGGCATCGGTCAGCGACGACAGGCCGAACAACGAGCTCAGCAGCAGCCCCCTCGCCGCCGCCCAGCGCAGCAGCGCCAGATCCGGATCGCGCGCCTCGGCCTTCATCAGCGCGACCTTCTTGATGTCGACATCGCGCGGCATCGCCATCAAGTCCGGATTCTCGTTCATCGCCGCCAGCAGCGCAAACGCCCCGGCCCGCGGCGTCGAAATCGCCTCCCGCAGCGTTGCGATCTGCGCCGCCAGTTCCGGCTGATCCGTGGTCTTGCGCACCTTTTCGAGATAGCGGGTCGAGAACTCCTCGAAATGCGCCATCTGCTGCTCGAGCAAGGCGCGCAGCACCGCTTCCTTGGTGCGGAACTGATGCATCACGCCGCCCTTGCTCAGGCCGCTCTCGCGCGCAATCGCGTCCAGCGTCAGGCGCCCCGGACCATCGCGCGTCACGATGGTGATCGCGGCGTCGAGTGCAGCGTTGCGGGAACGTTCCGAGCGGGAAGGATTATCCATGGAATTACTCAGGAAGGAGTCGCGTGAGATCACAGTATCCCAGCGGCCTCAGTCAATCTCAAGCGCTGGATCGGAGCTCGCCCGGCAGCGCGAACGGCCTACCCGAAACCCAATACCGGGCTTGGGGTCACACATCACTTCGACGAATCAATCATCGCGCTACCCGGTCGCTCGCGCACACCAGCTCCCGTTGCCGCGCACCTTTTGCATCAGGCGGCGGCGGAGGCCGTGAAGGAAGCCGTGAGCCATTCGGCCGATGACCTTCTCTCCCCGGCCACGCCGGCGGGCAACCGATTCCGCGTCGGCATAACTGGCGGCGACGATCGTGCCGTGCCTGTCGCCATCGAGCTTCAGGTCGGTGAGATAGACCAGGCCGCGCGACGTCAGCAGCGCCGCCTGCGCGTCACTGAAGCGGGTCAACTCATCGCAGATATCAACGGCCCCGTCGTCCACCCACCATGCTCCTCCTGCCGAGGCGGCCTTTAGGGAACGAGGCGCGCATCATCATCCAGTATCGGCTCTTATACAAACCAACCGGATGGTTTGTAAACAGGCAAAATGACGCAGTCCGCAACATCCGGCCCGGACGTATCGGCGTGTCGGATCGGCGCCCTCGCATTCGTCCTCGAAGCATCGATCAGCCAGCCCTCGGAGCATTCGAGCGATGACACAGCAGCGCCACACGGCAGAAACCGAAGTCAGAACAATCATCGAAGCCTGGGCGGACGCCGTCCGCCGGCACGACTATGCGGGCGTCCTCGCCCATCACGATCAGGACATCGTGATGTTCGACGTGCCGCCGCCGTTCCAGTCACGCGGACTTGATGAATACAGGAAGACCTGGGATTTGTTCTTCGGCTGCCAGCGTTCCTCCTACGCCTTCGATATCGCGGACATCGCGATCACGGCCGGCGATGACGTGGCCTTTGCCGTTGTGGTGATGCGGTGCGGCCCGCTCGACGACACGTTCCAGTTCCGCCTGACGATCGGACTGCGCAAGATCGACGGCAGCTGGCGGATCACGCACGAGCACCATTCGGTGCCGGCGACGGACTAGAATTCTTGGGGTGGCTAATTCACCCTACGCCCTCTTCGCCGCTGTTGCACGCCACGCGATCGCAAGTGCGAGCAGCAGCAGCGCGCCGGCCAGATAAAACGGCGCACCTGGCAGCTTCACGGGCACGTTGTCGCCGATGAAATACGCAAACGTCAGCGTGAACAGGAACGGGCCGATCAATTCCGACATGCTCTGCACGCTCGATGTCGCGCCCTGCAACTGGCCTTGTTGATCGGCGGCGACGAGCTGCGTCGTCAGGGCCTGCGTCGCCGCGCCCGAGATGCCCCAGAGCGCCATCACGGGAATGCCGATCCAGAACAGGTGGCCTGTCGGCGCCGCGCCGAAGATCACGAAGCCCAGGGCGCCGCAGACGAGGCCGAGGAACAGCGCGTTGCGCTCGCCGAGCAGCTTGACGATCGGGCCGATCGCCGCGCCCTGTACGATCATGCCGCAGAGGCCGACCAGCGCCAGCGTCGCTCCGACGGTGCCCGTGTCCCAGCCGTAACGATAGGTGGCGTAGAGCACGAACACCGAGGGCAGCACGACATGCGCGAGCTGGCCGAAGAAGGTCGCCAGCGACAGGCCCGCCAGCGTCCGGTTCGCGCGCAGGAAATGCAGCGCGCCGATCGGATTGGCGCTCTTCCATTTGAACGGCGCACGCCGCTCGACCGGCAGCGATTCCGGCAGGATGAACAGGCCATAGAGGCCGTTGACGAAGCTCAAACCCGCCGCCGCCCAGAACGGCAGCCGCGGATCGATCTCGCCGAGCAAGCCACCCAGCGCCGGTCCCAGGATAAAGCCCGCGCCGAACGCGACGCCGATCTTGCCGAACATCGCAGCGCGCTGCTCCGGTGCAGTGACGTCGGCGATGTAAGCGAACACCGTCGAGATGCTGGACGAAGTGATGCCCGAGATCGCCCGCCCGACGAACAGCCAGATCAGGTTCGGCGCCAGCGCCATCAGCACGTAGTCCGCGGCAAGGCCGAAGTTCGAGAGCAGGACCACCGGCCGGCGGCCGAAGCGATCGGACAGCGCGCCCAGGATCGGCGAGCAGACGAACTGCATCAGGGCCCAGATCGAGCCGAACACGCCGAAGATACGCGCCGCGTTGGCGGTGTCATTGCTGACGAAGCCCTCAATCAGCTTGGGCAGGATCGGGATGATGATCCCGAGCGCGAGCATGTCGAGCAGCAGGGTGATGAAGATGAAGATCACCGCGCCGCTGCGAGCCTGCGGCATCGCCGCAGGATCATTCTCGTTTTGACGCGTTTTCTTCACGCGAACCGGTACCCACTTCGCTCGAAAACGCTATGCCTGCTCACGACGGCCGCTTGCGCTTGTGAGCGAACGGATTGGCCTTCTCGCGCAGCGTGATCCGGATCGGCGTGCCAGGCAGATCGAAGGTCTCGCGCAGCGAGTTGGTGAGGTAGCGCAGATAGGATCTCGGGATCGCATCGGCGCGCGAGCAGAACAGCACGAAGCTCGGCGGCCGCGCCTTGACTTGCGTGATGTAGTTCAGCTTCAGCCGGCGGCCCGAGACGGCCGGCGGTGGGCTCGCCTGGATCGCCTGCTCGAACCAGCGATTGAGCGCTGCAGTCGGCAAGCGCCGGTTCCAGACCGCATAGGCCTCCTGGATCGCAATCATCAGACGGTCGATGCCCTCGCCCATCAGGCCGGAGACGGCGACGATCGGCGCGCCCTTGACCTGGGGCAGCCAGTGGTCGGCATCGGTGCGCAGCTGCGAGATCTGGTTGGGCTTGCGCTCGACGAGGTCCCATTTGTTGACCGCGAGCACGATGGCACGGCCTTCGCGCTCGATCAGGTCGGCGATACGCAGATCCTGCTCCTCGAACTTGTTCTGCGCGTCCATCATCATCACGACGACTTCGGCGAAGCGCACCGCACGCAACGCGTCGGCGACCGAGAGCTTTTCCAGCTTCTCCTCGATCCGCGAGCGGCGGCGCAGGCCGGCGGTGTCGAACACGCGGAACTGGCGGCCCTGCCAGGTGATCTCGACCGCGATGGAATCCCGCGTGGTGCCGGCCTCGGGGCTGGTCAGCAGCCGCTCCTCGCCGAGCAGATGGTTGATCAGCGTCGACTTGCCGGCATTGGGCCGGCCGACGATGGCGACGCGGATCGGGCGCTGCGCGATCTCCTCATCCGACCAATCCTCGACGCCCTCGATCTCCTCCTCTTCTTCCTCGTCGACGGGTTCAGGCATCAGCGCGCTCAGCGCCTCGTGGAGGTCGCCCATGCCCTCGCCGTGCTCGGCCGAGATCTGCACGGGATCGCCGAGCCCGAGCGCGTAGGATTCCATCGCCCCTAACTCGCCGTGCTTGCCCTCGGCCTTGTTGGCGACCAGCAGCACCGGCTTGTTGGCCTTGCGGGCGAAGTCGGCAAAGGCGCGATCGGTCGGCGTCAGGCCGACACGGGCGTCGATCACGAACATCAGGGCGTCAGCGAGCTCGATCGCGGTTTCGGTCTGCTCCTGCATCCGCGCCGTCAGCGAGCCCTTGGCGCCCTCATCGAGCCCCGCGGTGTCGATGATGGTGAAGTCGAGATCGTAGAGCCGCGCCTGGCCCTCGCGGCGGTCGCGGGTCACGCCGGGCTCGTCGTCCACCAGCGCGAGCTTCTGGCCGACCAGCCGGTTGAACAGCGTCGACTTTCCGACATTGGGCCGGCCGATAATGGCGATGGTAAAAGACATGGAACATCCAGGCGCCGCGGCGCGGCGCGCGTCTAATGAATTGAAGCAGGAGCCTAAAGCGCGATGCGATTGGGTTGAATAGTCATCGCGCTTTGGGTTCTGGTTTTAGCATGATCTCCGCGCAAACGCGTTCCGCGTTTGTCGCGAGGGAAAACCGCTTCGCACTTTTCCGGATCATGCTAGCGGCTAAATCCGCCGCTCGGTAGCGGTGCGGGGAACGCGCCGCCGGATTGTTGCGAGGTCTGGGTCTGCTGCGCCGGCGCCGCAGGCTGTGCCTGCTGGTCGTCGGCCGGCGGCGCGGTGGTGCGGCGGCGGACGATCTTCTTCGGCTTCGGCTCGGGCGGCAGCGCGGCAGGCGCGCCCTCGTCCGGCGCCGCCGCGTCGGGAGCAGCCGCCTGATCCGCGGCCGGTGCGGCGCGCTTGGAGTGCTTCTTGGCGCCCTTCGGCGGCTCGGGTGGCGGAGCCGGCTGGGCGGCGGCCGCTGCCGCGGCGTTCTGCTGGTCGAGCTGCTCCTGCTGCGAGCCCTTGTACAATTCCTTCGGCACGCCCTGCTCGAGGCCGGGCACGCCTTCCGGGAACACCGGCTTGCGGTCGCCGGCCAGCTTCTTCTTGGTGTCGAGGAAGTCGAGCAAGTCGCTCGGATCGAAATTGGCCATGCCGCCACCGCCGCAGCCGGCCAGCGCGCTGCAAAGCGCTGTCAGAACTGCGGCTGCGATCAGGCGTTGCGAGCGGCGCATGGTCGATCTCTCACTCAAACTCGGGTTCTGTCTGGGCATGATCCGATCGGAAAACCGGTTCCCACTTTTCCGGATCATGCCTCGGTTCAGCTTTTGGCGACCGGCGGCAACAAGGCCTGCAGCGCTTCGGCGCGCGAACGCAGGCTCGGCGGCGTCTCACCGTCATTGGCAATCTGGTCGAGCCACTGCCGCGCGGCGGTGGCATCGTTGGCGCGCCAGGCCGACAGCGCCAGCAGCTCGCGCGCGGAGTGGCGGAACGTCGAGTCCTTCGACGTCGCCATCGCCTCGAGCCGTTGCACCATGTTCGGATACGTCGTGGTGTCCATCACCATCTGCGCGGCGCGGATCCGCGCCAGATCCTGATCGGGACCGCCGACGCTGCGGTCGGCAGCGATCTCGTCATAGAGCTTCGCAGCGGCCGGCTGATCGCGGGTCGCGACCTCGGCAGCCATGCGCAGCCGCGCCAGGTTGCGGTAGCCGGACGGCGCCTTGGTGATCAGGTCGGCAAAAGCGGCCTCGGCCTCGGCGTGCTTGTTCTGGTCTGAAAGTTCGACGGCGCGGTCGAACGCCGCACCGGCGACGGCGGCCTTCTTGCCCTCGAGATATTGGTAGCCACGCCAGCCACCGACGCCCGCGACCACCAAGATCGCCAGCGCGATGATGAAAAGCGAGTACTTGTCCCACAGCTTCTTGAGCTGATCGCGACGGACTTCCTCGTCGACTTCGTCAAATAATTCAGACACTTAAGGCTATCCCATCCCCTCGGGACCGCGAATCTCGGTAGGACGCAGCCCCTACCCGATCCCCACATCGCGGCGGCGTTACCCTAACGGTGTGGCAGAGGCAAGGCAAAGCGAGGCGGATCAAAGCGTTAACCGGGGAAGTTTGCCATCGGCCGCAACGGGACTGCGTGGGCTCCCTCTCCCGCTTGCGGGGGAGGGTTGGGGTGGGGGTGCCTCCACGAGGCAGATGTGGAGAAGGCCCCATTGTTGCGAGAACCCCCACCCGCCGCGCTCCGGACGACGCTTTGCGTCGCTCGTCGCGCGTCGACCTCCCCCGCAAGCGGGAGAGGTGAACCGAGTTTGCGGCTTCTCGGGTGCCTTACCCGTTTCCAGCCAGCGTCTCCCTGAGCTGGCGCTTGATCACCTTGCCGTTGGCGTTGCGCGGCAGCGGCGCTGATGTCAGCGCCATGGTCTCCGGCACCTTGTAGTCGGAGAGCCGCTCGGCACACCAGGCGCGCAGGCTCTCCGCATTGACCTCGCTGCGGGTCACGATCACGGCGTGGACGCGCTCGCCGAGCACCGGGCACGGTTTTGCGATGATCGCGCTCTCGACCACGGCCGGATGGCCGGCCAGGACGGACTCGACCTCGGCGGAATAGATCTTCAGGCCGCCTCGGTTGATCATGTCCTTCTGACGGTCGAACACGCGGACGAAGTTGTCGGCATCGATCGAGCCGAGATCGCCGGAATGCCAGAACCCGGCGGTAAAACTCTCGGCGGTCGCCTTCGGATTGTTCCAGTAGCCCTTGATGACGGAGGCGCTGCGGATCCAGAGCTCGCCGATCTCCCCGCGCGGCACCTCGTGGCCATCGGCGCCCATCACGATGATCTCGGCGCCGGGACACGGCAGGCCGACGCTGTCGATATGCGCCGCGGTCAATTCGCCCGGCATCAAGGTCGAGGGCGACGTGGTCTCGGTCGCGCCATAGCAATTCGCGAGCTTGAGCCCGGGAATCTTGGCGTCGAGCTTCTCGATGGTCGCAACCGGCATCGGCGCGCCGCCGAAGCCGCCGATGCGCCAGCTCGACAGATCGGTGCTGTCGAAATCCGGCTGCATCAGGCAGAGATTGTACATCGCCGGCACCATCACGGTGTAAGTGACCCGCTCGCGCGCCGCGACCTTCAGATATTCCGACGCCTTGAACTCCGGCATGATGATCAGCGCGCCGGCAGAGCGCGCCATGGTGGTGACGTTGGCGACCGCGCCGGTGACATGCGCGAGCGGCACCGCGGCGATCGAGCGATCGGCCTTGGTCAGCTTCAGGCAGGACGCGAACACCATCGACGAGTGGATGATGTTGCAATGGGCGAGCATCGCGCCCTTCGGCCGGCCCGTGGTGCCCGAGGTGTAGAGGATCATCGCGGTGTCCTCTTCCCTCACCTCCGCGGGCGCTTGCGCTGGCGCATTGTCGCGCAAGGCAGCGAATTGCGATGTGCCGTCGTCGCTGACCGCGATGCGATGCGCGAGGCCGGGAATATCGGCAGCGTCGGGGATCCGATCGGCAAGCGTGGCCTCATGGACCAGACACTTCGCGCCGCAATCGTTCAGCACATAGGCGATCTCGGGCTTCTGCTGGCGCGTCGAGAGCAGCACCGTGACGAGGCCGGCATGGGCGGCGGCGAACATCGTCAGCACGAACTCGATACGGTTGCCGAGCAGGACGGCGACGCGATCGCCCGGCGCGAGACCGAGCTTTGCAAAGCCCGCCGCGACCATCGCCGATTGCTCGGCGACCTCGCGCCAGCTCAGGCGCCTCTCGCCGCAAACCAGCGCCTCGCCGTCGCCGTTCTGCGCGACGGCGTCCGCGATCATCGCCCACAGGCTGGCCGGCCGCTCGGCAAAGACAGGCACGACGCGGTCGCCGAAGCGCGGCTCGAGCCGCATCGGCGGCAATGCGTGTTGGGACCAGTCCATGCGTGCCTCGTCAGCTCTTCTTTATGCCGTAGACATGCTCCGGCCCCGGGAAGGCGCGGCTCTTGACGTCGCGCGCATAGCCCGCGATCGCTTCCTCGATCATCGGCCCGAGATTGCCGTAGCGGCGGACGAATTTCGGCGCGCGTGGCGACAGGCCGAGCATGTCCTCCAACACCAGCACCTGGCCGTCGCAGGCCGCGCTGGCGCCGATGCCGATGGTGGGAACGGTGATCGATTGCGTGATCTTGCGCGCCAGCGGCTCGGCGACCGCCTCGACCACGATCGAGAAGGCGCCCGCTTCCGCGATCGCCTTGGCGTCGTTCTCAATCGGCGCCCAATTCTCCTCCTCGCGGCCCTGCGCGCGGAACGAGCCGAGCGTGTTGATCGATTGCGGCGTCAGGCCGATATGACCCATCACGGGAATGCCGCGCTCCGACAGGAACGCCACCGTCTCCGCCATCCGCGCGCCACCCTCGAGCTTGACCGCGCCACACAGCGTTTCCTTCATGATCCGCACCGCCGACCGGAACGCCTGCTCTTTCGATTCCTCGTAGGAACCGAACGGCATGTCGACCACGACGAGTGCAGCCTGCGAACCGCGCATCACCGCGCGGCCCTGCAGGATCATCATGTCGAGGGTAACAGGCACCGTGGTCTCGAAGCCGTGCATCACATTGCCGAGGGAATCGCCGACCAGGATGGCGTCGCAGTGCCGGTCGACCAGCGCCGCGGTGTGCGCGTGGTACGACGTCAGCATCACGATCGGTTCGCCATTCTTGCGGGCGCGCAGATCGGGTGCGGTCTTGCGCTTGATGGCGGATTGAACAGACATAGTCAGGCTCCCATGACAGGCACGCCGATCACGACCGGGTGGAACGCAAACGCCAGCGCCAGATAGACGATGACACCGACCGCGATCGCGATCAGGTCGTTGGTGGGCCCGCCCACCGGGATCGGCGGCCCGCCGGCATCGGCACGACGCTTCAACGAGATGCGGTCATAGACCGCCCAGCCGAGAAACGAGCCGAACAGGATGATCGAGCCGAGATCGCCATTGGCGAGCAGATGCGCGAACGCCCACAGCTTGACGCCCGCCAGCATCGGATGCTTCAGCGTGCTGTAGATGCGGCCACGGATATAGGCAGCCACCACCAAAATGACGGCCGGCAGCATCAGCGCCACCGTGATGTGCTTGAACGCGGTCGGCGGCGTCCAGACGTCGATCCAGCCGGTCGCGCGGTAATGGCCGAAGCCCCAGATGATCAGCGCGAGCCCGGCGAACGACACCAGCGAATAGACGCCCTTGTAGGCTCCCTCGCCCAACGCATTGACGATGCCGGCGCGCAGTTCGCGCAGGCTGCTCAGCACATGGATGCCGAGGAACAGCACGAGACCCAGGATCATGACGAGCAGTCCCACGATGTTCCTCCCCTGATTGATTAATGCCCTCGCGTAACATCTTCGCCGGGCGGGTGGCAATGCGCCACGCCGGGTGGCGGGTCACGGATTGCCGGCCGGCTTGGCCAGCTCGCGATTGTCGACATAGCGGATCATGATCGGACGGCCGGCCAGCGCGCCGCCGAGCCCGCCGGTAAATTTCAGCGGCAGACAGGCACTGAGCGAGGCGTTGATCGCGTTGAGGTAGGTCGTGCGGGTATCCGCCGGGATGCCCCGCGTCGAAAATGTCAGGCGCGGCGTGCCGATCATCTCGCCGGTCCGCTTGAAGCTGAAGCGCACCGACATCTGCATGCCCTCGCGCGCATCGTCCGCCGGCGGCGGCGCCCAGCAGGAACGCAGCGCGGCGAACAGATCGCCGATGGTATCGAGATCATGATCCGGCTTGCGGTACTTCTCGGCCTGCCCCTCGGGCGGCACGGTCAGGATCGTGAGCTGGAGATTTTCGCCGTACGGATAATCGATTTCGGGCAGGCACGGCCCATGGTTGAACACGCTGCAATAGGACGGGATGCAAGGCCCGTTGTCGAGCACGCTGCAGGGTGTGTGTGCGAACGGCACCGGGTTGGTCTGTTGCCGTTGTCGCGCGCCGGCCGTGCCCGCGAAGGCAAAGGCCAGCACGGCAAAAGCGAGACAGATGACGACGCGTCGGAGCATGCGGTTGGACCCGGAATGCGCTCCGGGGAAAATGGTACCGCAGCGGGACCGGAGCAAGCGGGGCCGCGTTCACTTCCTTGCGCTTGCCACAACCTCGCTGTCTTCGCCGGCTCGACCGGGCGATCCAGTATTCCGGAGGCGGTTGTGGATCGCGGAGGAGCCGCAGCGTACTGGGTCCCCCGGTCAAGCCGGGGGACGACACTACGGATGCGGCGCGGCGCTACGCCTTCTTCTTGACGTCCTTGACGTTGGAGAAGGTGATGCCCTCGGCGCGCTCGCGGGTGTAGCCGAGATAGAACTCGTTCTTGGCCATGAACACGGGATCGCCATCGACGTCGTCGGCAATGCCGGAATTGTTGGCGGCGACGAAGGCATCCAGCTTCTTGCGGTCGTCGGACGAGATCCAGCGCGCCAGCGAGAACTCGGAGATCTCGAACTCGACAGGCAGCGAATATTCGGCATCGAGCCGCGCCTTCAGCACGTCGAGCTGCAGCGGACCGACCACGCCGACCAGCGCCGGCGCGCCGTCGCGCGGACGAAACACCTGCACGACGCCCTCCTCCGACATCTGCTGCAAGGCCTCCTTCAGCTTCTTCGCCTTCATCGCATCGGTCAGCCGAACGCGGCGGACGATTTCCGGCGCGAAGCTCGGCACGCCGACGAAGGTCAGATCCTCGCCCTCGGTCAGGGTGTCGCCGATCCGCAAGGTGCCGTGGTTAGGAATGCCGACCACGTCGCCGGCAAACGCCTCGTCCGCCACCGAGCGGTCCTGGGCGAAGAAGAATTGCGGGCTCGACAGGCTCATGTTCTTGCCGGTGCGCACCAGCTTGGCCTTCATGCCGCGGCTGAGTTTTCCGGAGCACAGCCGCGCGAACGCGATACGGTCGCGGTGGTTCGGATCCATGTTGGCCTGGATCTTGAACACGAAGGCGCTCATGCGCGGTTCGGCCGCCTCGACCTTGCGCAGATCGGAATCCTGCGCGCGCGGCGCCGGCGCGAACTTGCCGAGACCCTCGAGCAAGTCGCCGACGCCGAAATTGCGCAGCGCGCTGCCGAAATAGACCGGCGTCAGATGGCCCTCGCGGAACGCCGCGAGCTCGAACGGCTTGCAGGCCTCCGACGCCAGCGCGAGCTCGTCCCTGACCTCGGCGACGTCGAGATTGGGATTGCGCTTGCCGAGATCGGCGATGTCGATCTGCTCCGTGGCGCCGGTCTTGGCGCCGCCGCCCTCGAGCAGCCGCACGCCGCCATTGACGACATCATAGGTGCCAAGGAAATCGCGGCCGCGGCCGACCGGCCAAGTCATCGGCGTGGTATCGAGCGCCAGCGTCTTCTCGATCTCGTCGAGCAGCTCAAAGGTGTCGCGGCTCTCGCGGTCCATCTTGTTGATGAAGGTGATGATCGGGATGTCGCGCAGGCGGCACACCTCGAACAGCTTGCGCGTGCGCGCCTCGATGCCCTTGGCGGCGTCGATCACCATGACCGCGGAATCGACCGCGGTCAGCGTGCGATAGGTATCTTCCGAAAAGTCCTCGTGGCCCGGCGTGTCCAAGAGGTTGAATACGAGGTCGTTGAACTCGAAGGTCATCACCGAGGTCACGACCGAGATGCCGCGCTCGCGCTCGATCTTCATCCAGTCCGAGCGCGTGTTGCGGCGCTCGCCCTTGGCCTTGACCTGGCCCGCGAGGTTGATGGCGCCGCCGAACAGCAGCAGCTTTTCCGTCAGCGTGGTCTTGCCGGCGTCCGGGTGCGAGATGATCGCAAAGGTGCGCCGTCGCGCCACTTCCTCTGAAAGCGGCGAGCGGGACGGCGATTCGGTTGAAACAGCGGTATCAGACATGGCGGGGCAGCGTTTGGCAGGGAAAACGGGCGCAATCAAGGGCGTTTTGTCGCAATGCGGAATGGCCGCACCACCCACATATAGGCACGGGAAGGACGACCTTCTCCTCACCATACCATCCGCGGGGACGACCCTGCCTTATCCGGAGGGTTCGTTATGGCTTGGGCCATTCTGTTCACCGCAGGCCTGCTCGAGATCGGCTGGGCGATCGGGCTGAAATATACCGAGGGGTTCTCCCGGCTGGTGCCGTCGGTGCTGACGCTCGCGGCGATGGCCGGCAGCGTGATCCTGCTCGGCATTGCGCTGAAGACGCTGCCGATTGGAACCGCCTATGCGGTCTGGACCGGGATCGGCGCCGTCGGCACCGCGGCGCTCGGCATCATCCTGCTCGGCGAGCCCGCGACGGCGATGCGGCTGGCCAGCATCGGGCTGATCGTGTCCGGGATCGTCGGGCTGAAGCTGGTCGGCTGATCACTTGTTTTGGACGCGTTTACCAGCTTCCACGTCGCTCGAAAACGCTACTTCAGGACCTGCACCGCCCAATAGGTCGCAGCTGCGACCGCGGCCGAGGCCGGGATCGTGATCACCCAGGCATAGACGATCGAGCTCGCCACGTTCCAGCGCACGGCGGACAGCCGGCGCGCGGCGCCGACGCCGACGATGGCGCCGGTGATGGTGTGGGTGGTCGATACCGGCACCCCGAGATAGGTCGCGATGAACAGCGTGGCAGCGCCGCCGGTCTCGGCGCAAAAGCCCTGCATCGGCGTCAGCTTGGTGATCCGCAGCCCCATGGTGCGTACGATCCGCCAACCGCCCATCAGGGTGCCGAGCGCCATCGCGCTCTGACAGGCCAGCACCACCCAGAACGGAATCTCGAACTTGTCGCCGAGATGGCCCTGCGAGTAGAGCAGCACGGCGATGATGCCCATGGTCTTCTGCGCGTCGTTGCCGCCATGGCCGAGCGAATACAGCGACGCCGAGGCGAATTGCAGGATGCGGAAGGCGCGATCGACCGCGAACGGCGTCGAGCGCACCGAGAGCCAGGACACGATCGCAACCAGCACCAGCGCCAGCAGGAAGCCGACCAGCGGCGACAGCACGATCGCGAGCAGGGTCTTGGTGAGCCCGCTCCACACCGCCGCTGAGATCCCCGCCTTCGCCATGCCGGCGCCGACCAGGCCGCCGATCAGCGCGTGCGAGCTCGACGAAGGAATCCCGAGCCCCCAGGTGATCACGTTCCAGACGATCGCGCCGACCAGCGCGGCGAAGATCACGGTCGCGTCCACCACCGACGGGTCGATGATCCCGGTGCCGATCGTGTTGGCGACGTGCAGGCCGAACACCGCGAAGGCGACGAAGTTGAAGAACGCCGCCCAGAACACCGCATATTGCGGCCGCAGCACGCGGGTCGAAACGATGGTCGCGATCGAGTTCGCGGCATCGTGCAGGCCGTTCAGGAAGTCGAACAGCAGCGCGACCGCAATCAGGATGGTCAGGACTGGAAGACCCAGCGTGGCGTCCACGTGATGTCCCTGCCCTAAACCTGTTCGATCACGATCGAGTTGATCTCGTTGGCGACGTCGTCGAAGCGGTCGGCCACCTTCTCGAGGTGATCGTAGATCTCCGCGCCGACGATGAAGTCCATCGCGTTGGCGTTGCGGTGCTTCAGGAACAATTCCTTGAGCCCGATATCGTGGAGATCGTCGACCCGGCCCTCGAGCTTGGTCAGCTCCTCGGTGATCTGGGTCAGCATCGAGACGTTCTGGCCGATCGCCTGCAACAGCGGCAGCGCGCGCACGACGAGATTGGCGCATTCGACGATCAGGGTGCCGATCTCGCGCATCGGCGGCTCGAACTCGCGCACCTCGAACAGCATGACGGCCTTGGCGGTCGCCTGCATCTGGTCGACCGCATCGTCCATCGCGGTGATCAGGTTCTTGATGTCGCCGCGGTCGAACGGGGTGATGAAGGTGCGGCGAACCGCGGTCAGCACCTCGCGGGTGACGCTGTCGGCGTCGTTCTCGAACTGATTGACGCGCTGGCAGAAGACCGGGGTCTCCTCGCCGCCCTTCAGCATGTCCTGCAGCGCCAGCGAGCACTGCACGGAGGTCTGGGCGTGGCGGGCGAACAGCTCAAAAAATCGCTCTTCCTTGGGCAGAAAGGCGCGAAACCAGCGCAGCATGTCTCAATTCCATCGTTCCGGGACAGCCCTTTTAGCGACTGTCACGGAACTGTCATAGAGCATCTGCCTGGGAAAATACCCGGATCGACCGCCCCAATGGGCGGTCGTCCACCGCTAAAGTCGGCCGAACATCGCGTGCCCTGCCCTACAGCGACCGCCGCAGCAGGTGGGCCAGCTCGCCAACCAGGCCGCGCCGGAACAGCAGCACGCAGGCCACGAAGATCACGCCCTGAATCACCGTCACCCATTGGCCGAAACCGGCAAGATATTGCTGCATGGCGATGATCACGAAGGCGCCGACCACCGGGCCGAAGATGGTGCCGAGACCGCCGACCAGCGTCATCAGCACGATTTCGCCGGACATCGACCAGTGCACGTCGGTGAGCGAGGCATTCTGCGCCACGAACACCTTCAGCGAGCCGGCAAAGCCCGCCAGCGTGCCCGACAGGATGTAGGCCAGCATCTTGTACTGGTCGGTCTTGTAGCCGAGCGAGATCGCGCGCGGCTCGTTCTCGCGGATCGACTTCAGCACCTCGCCGAACGGCGAGTTGATGGTGCGGTAGATCAGCAGGAAGCCGGCGAGGAAGCCGACCAGCACGACGTAGTAGAGCACCGTCGGCTTCGACAGATCAAAGATCCCGAACAAATGGCCCTGCGGAATGCCCTGGATGCCGTCTTCACCATGGGTGAACGGCGCCTGCAGATAGAGGAAGTAAAGCAGCTGCGACAGCGCCAGCGTGATCATCGAGAAATAGATGCCCTGCCGCTTGATCGAGATGAAGCCGGTGACGAGGCCGAGCAAGGCCGCCGCGGCGGTGCCGGCCACGATGCCGAGCTCCGGCGGCAGCCCCCATACCTTCAGCGCATGCGCCGAGACGTAGCCGGCGGTGCCGAGGAACATGGCGTGGCCGAACGACAGCAGGCCGCCATAGCCGATCAGCAAGTTGAATGCGCAGGCCAGCAGCGCAAAGCACAGCGCCTGCATCACGAAGAAGGGATAGATCCCCGTGAACGGCACCGCGGCAAGCAGCACCGCCATCACGGCGAACACCATCATCTCGTCGCGCATCGCGCGCGGCGTCATCGGAATTGTATCGTCGGTCAATGCTGACATATCAGGCCGCCCGTCCCGTCAGTCCCGTCGGCTTCACCAGCAACACCACCACCATCAGGACAAACACCACGGTGTTGGAGGCCTCGGGATAAAAATACTTGGTCAGTCCCTCGATCACGCCGAGCGCGAAGCCGGTGATGATCGAGCCCATGATCGAGCCCATGCCGCCGATCACGACCACCGCGAACACCACGATGATGAGATCGGCGCCCATCAGCGGGCGGACCTGGT
This sequence comes from Bradyrhizobium sp. C9, assembly GCF_002532045.1. GTDB lineage: Bacteria > Pseudomonadota > Alphaproteobacteria > Rhizobiales > Xanthobacteraceae > Bradyrhizobium. Next base: position 106,961 of record NZ_NWTG01000022.1, read on the forward strand.
TGATCGGCGCCGACAGCACGCCGGCGAGCGCGGCAAGGCCGACACCGAGCCCGTAGGTCAGCGTGATCATGCGCGGCACGTTGATGCCGAAGGCCCGCACCAGCGTCGGGTTCTCGGTGGCCGCGCGCAAATAGGCGCCGAGCTGCGTCTTCTCGATCAGGAACCAGGTCGCAAGGCACACCACCAGCGAGAAGACCACGACCCAGCCGCGATAGATCGGCAGGAACATGAAGCCGAGATTGACGCCGCCCTTGAGCTGATCCGGGATCGAGTAAGGCAGGCCCGAGGAACCGAAATAGTTCTGGAACACGCCCTGCACGATCAGCGCGATGCCGAACGTCAACAGCAGTCCATAGAGATGGTCGAGGCCGGCGAGCCATTGCAGCATGGTCCGCTCGAGGATCATGCCGAAGATGCCGACGATGACCGGTGCGATCAGCAGCGCCCACCAGTAGTTGATGCCGCCCAGATTGAGCAGGAAATACGCCACGAAGGCGCCCATCATGTAGAGCGCGCCGTGCGCGAAATTGATGATGTTGAGCATGCCGAAGATGACGGCGAGCCCCAGACTGAGCAGCGCGTAGAACGAGCCGTTGATCAGTCCCACCAGAAGCTGTGCGTAGAGAGCCTGCATCGAATGAGCTTTCGCTGGATAGATGAAGCCCGCCGGCCACGCCCATGGCCGGCGGGCATGATCGTTACTTCTTCAGGAGCGCACAGGTGCTCTTGTCGAGCGGCGTGAAGGCCTGGTTGCCCGGCACGGTGCCGACCAGCTTGTAGAAGTCCCACGGTCCCTTGGACTCCGAGGGCTTCTTCACTTCGAACAGATAGGCGTCGTGGGTGACGCGGCCGTTGGCCTCGACCTCGCCCTTGCCGAACAGCGGATCGTCGGTCGGGATGGTCTTCATCTTCGCGACCACCTTGGCGCCGTCATGCGGATTGCCGCCGAGCGCTTCCAGCGCCTTGAAGTAGTGCAGCAGGCCCGCATAGACGCCGGCCTGCACCATGGTCGGGGGAGCGCCGCTCTTCATCTTCTCCGAGAAGCGCTTGGAGAAGGCGCGGGTCTTGTCGTTGAGGTCCCAGTAGAACGTCTCGGTGAAGTTGAGGCCCTGCGCGGTCTCGAGCCCGATCGCCTTGACGTCGGTGAGGAACAGCAGCAGCGCCGCGAGCTTCTGGCCGCCCTTGACGATGCCGAATTCGGCAGCCTGCTTGATCGAGTTGGTGGTGTCGCCGCCGGCATTGGCAAGACCGATGATCTTGGCCTTGGAGGCCTGCGCCTGCAGCAGGAACGAGGAGAAGTCAGCGGTGTTGAGCGGGTGCTTGACGCCGCCGACCACCTTGCCGCCATTGGCGGTGATGACCGCGGTGGTGTCGCGCTCCAGCGCCGCACCGAACGCGTAGTCCGCAGTCAGGAAGAACCAGGTGTCACCGCCCGCCTTCACCAGCGCCTGGCCGGTGGCGTGCGCCAGCATGTAGGTGTCGTAGGTCCAGTGCACCGTGTTCGGCGTGCACTGCGCATTGGTGAGATCGGAAGTCGCGGCGCCCGAATTGATGTAGACGCCGTTCTTCTCCTTCACGACGTTGTTGACCGCGAGCGCGACGCCGGAGTTCGGCACGTCGACGATGGTGTCGACCTTGTCGACGTCGAACCACTGGCGGGCGATGGTGGTGCCGATGTCGGGCTTGTTCTGGTGATCGCCGGAGATCAGGTCGATGGTCCAGCCCTTGGCCTTGAGGCCGGAATCCTCGATCGCCATCTGCGCCGCCAGCGTCGAGCCGGGGCCGGCAAGGTCGGCATAGAGGCCGGACTGATCCGACAACACGCCGATCTTGACGACCTTGTCGTCGGCGGAGGCCATGCCCGCGACGCTGAGCGCCATCGCGGTGCCGAGCAGAAACGCAGAAATCGTGTTCTTCATCGGGTATTCCCTCGTCCTAAATTTTCTGGCTCGGGCGACTTCAGACGCCGAGATAGGTATGCAGCTTGTCCATGTTGGCCGACAGCTCCGAATTGGCGAAGCCGTCGATCACCTTGCCGTGCTCGACGATGTAGTAGCGGTCGGCGACGGTCGAGGCGAAGCGGAAATTCTGCTCGACCAGCAGGATGGTGAAGCCCTGCGACTTCAGGCGCGCAATGGTGTGCCCGATCTGTTGAATGATGACCGGCGCCAACCCTTCGGTCGGCTCGTCCAGCATCAGGAAGCGCGCGCCGGTGCGCAGGATGCGCGCAATCGCCAGCATCTGCTGCTCGCCGCCCGAGAGCTTGGTGCCCTGGCTGGTGAGACGCTCCTTCAGGTTCGGAAACAGCGTGAAGATCTGGTCGAGCGGCAGGCCGCCCGGACGCACCACCGGCGGCAGCAACAGATTCTCGCGCACGTCGAGGCTCGAGAAGATGCCGCGCTCCTCGGGGCAGAATGCGATGCCGAGCCGCGCGATCTTGTCCGAGGTGGCGCGGATGATCTCCTTGTTGTCGAAACGGATCGAGCCGGAGCGCTTGCCGATGACGCCCATGATCGACTTCAAGGTCGTGGTCTTGCCGGCGCCGTTACGGCCGAGCAGCGTCACCACCTCGCCGGCCCGCACGTTGAAATTGACGCCGTGAAGAATGTGCGATTCGCCGTACCAGGCCTGCAGATCGCCGACCGTCAGCACCTCGGCGCCGGCCGCAGCCACGGGCCTCTCCGCCAGTTTTGCCTCAGCCATGACCCGCTCCCAGATAGGCTTCCTTCACGCGCTCGTCCTTGGAGAGGTCGGCGTAGTTGCCCTCCGCCAGCACCTGCCCGCGCGTCAGCACGGTGATGATGTCGGAGAGATTGGCCACCACCGAGAGGTTATGTTCGACCATCAGGATGGTGTATTTGGCGGAGATCCGCTTGATCAGCGCCGCGATCTTGTCGATGTCCTCGTGGCCCATGCCGGCCATCGGTTCGTCGAGCAGCATCATCTCGGGGTCGAGTGCGAGCGTCGTTGCAATTTCAAGTGCGCGCTTGCGGCCGTACGGCATCTCGACCGCCGGCGTGTTGGCGAATTCGCTCAAGCCGACGTCGTTCAAGAGCTCATGGGCGCGCGGGTTGAAGCGGTCGAGCACGGTCTTCGAGCGCCAGAAATCGAATGACGCACCGTGCTGGCGCTGCAGCGCCACGCGCACGTTTTCGAGCGCGGTCAGATGCGGAAATACCGCCGAAATCTGGAACGAGCGGACCAGCCCGAGCCGCGCCACGTCGGCCGGCGGCATCGCGGTGATGTCCTGGCCCTTGTAGCGAATCTGCCCGCCCGTCGGCTTCAGGAATTTGGTCAGCAGATTGAAACAGGTGGTCTTGCCGGCGCCGTTCGGCCCGATCAACGCATGGATACTGCCGCGACGCACCTTCAGCGCAACGTCGCGAACGGCAAAGAAACCCGCGAATTCCTTGGTCAATCCGCTGGTTTCGAGAATGAACTCATCGGCCAAATAGATTCCCCCATACGCCATCGCCGCGAAGCCCGTCGCCCGCGTGGCCAGCTTTTTTCGTGTCCGACAGGTTGTCCGTACGTCTTGGAAACCGTCCGGGGGCCTGTCGCCTCCGGGCCGGAATATGCCGTCATCTGCGGCGGTTACGCAAGGTGGAAAGCTGTGCAGTGCAGTATTGGCGCGACCAGTTCCGGTTGATCCTTAGTCGAATGGCCTTCGAACGCACTTTGCGCCTCGGAAAGCCACTATTAAGGGTGTTTTGCTCCCGACTTTCCTTTTCATAGAATATTTCCGCCTCTCGCCGAAGCTGCTGCCATTGGAATATGAACGGCCAGAGCCTTGCATTTCGAGAGCACCAATTCCTCGGTCATCAAGTCGATCCGGCAACGTGATTTTCTCAACACGTGGCTGCGACTTTATGCCCGTGGCCAAACCATCCCGCGGATTGACGAATTCCAGCCGGAGCGGATCGAGGAAGATCTGCCGGACACCGTGTTCTTCACCGTCGACGCGGCAGTCGAGCCGCCGCAACTGACGATCGAGAGCGACGGCACGCGGATGGCCACCGCTTACGGACACAGCGGCAAGGGCCGCCTGCTCGACGACTATCTCGGACCGCGGCTCGCGGCGGTCGTGATGCCGGTCTACCATGGATGCATCGCCCGGCGGCTGCCCGCCTACACCATCACCGATATCGACGACATCTACGGTCATGTCGTGGCCTATGAACGGCTGCTGCTGCCGTTCTCGGACGGCGGCGCCGTCACGCATCTTGTCGCCTCGCTGAAGACGATCAGCGAGAGCGGCGGTTTCGAGATCCGCAATCTGATGCGCGGCAACGACACGCTGCCGAACTTCAGACTGTGCGCGATCATCGACCGCGACCTGTTCCACCGTGCCCCCGGCCGCATCCCGCCCGGGGATGTGCTTGAGTTCGGCTAGCCCATGCCATTCAGGAGCGCCGATCCATCGGTGGTCAAATCGATCACGCAGCGGGTGCTGCTGAACGCCTGGCTGCGCGCGCTGCGCATGCCGGACGCCCTCCCCTTGCTGTGCGATTTCCACACCGACGGCACCGCCGACGAGCGGGCCGACATGATGGGCTTTGACGTCGTCGGCAGCGGTGAGACCGCCCGCTTCCTGATCACGCAGGAAGGCGCGCGGCTGACGACGGCCTATGGCAATGATCACGTCGAGCCGCGGCTGCGCACCAACCGCTACCTCGATGACGCGATCGGCCCGGAGCGCTATGCCGGCGTGATCCTGTCCTATCGCGCCTGCCTGGCGCGCAAGCGTCCGACCTACACGGTTGCGGAGCTCACCGACGCCGACGGCAAGGACGTCTCCTATGAACGGCTGCTGCTGCCGTTCGGACACGGCGACACCGTCGAACACATCATCGGCTCGTACAAGGCGATCAGCATCGAGGGCGGGTTTCGGCTGCACAATCTGATGGGCGTGAAGGCGAAGGCCGTGCCCGTCGTCACGGTCCGCGCCGTGATCGACCGCAGGTTCGTGCCGGCGGAGCGTCCGGCGAGCGAGGATTCAGTCGAGCTGATCTAGGCGCGTGCAGAGCCTCAGACTGCAAGACGATCCAAAGGAACCGTAACCCTCAACCTGAGCCCGCTCGGTAGCCAATTGTGCTCAACCTTGCCGCCGAGCTGATCAGAAATGCTGCGCTCCGCAAGCACGCTCCCAAAACCCTTGGCTGATGGCGGAGCGACAATTGCGGGGCCGCCTGTTTCCTTCCAATCAAGTTGTAAGTTGCCGCCCTCAGTCACCCATGTGACACTGATCGAACCGGTCGGCTCCGATAGCGCGCCATACTTGGCCGCATTGGTCGTGGTTTCATGCAGCGCGAGAGCGAGACCGGTCACGGCCATCACACCCACGGGCACAGTGGGTCCCCCTAGGATGATGCGTTCGCGAGACGTGTCATCTTCGTACGGTCGCAAGACCGTTCGGACGACGTCTCCCACGGTCGTTCGCTCGCTGTGGGTCTCCGTACCCATAATCCCGGGACGGATGAGATCCTTGGCTTGCATGAGAGCGTTCAGGCGGCCTCGCAAGGATTGAGCCATTTCCTGCGGCGTTCGAGCCGACCGAGCGCTCAAACTTATGATGCCTTGGAAAACGGCAAACATGTTCTTTACGCGATGGTTTGCCTCCCGAGCGAGCAGCCGTTGGCGCTCTTGCGCAGCTACACGTTCGGTCGTCTCACTGACGATGCAGAGTACGCCGCCAATTTCGCCCGCCAGGTCTTGAACAGGAGAATAGGAGATGTCGAAGTAAACTGTTTCTGGGTAGCCGTGGCGCTCGATGTAGAAGGGACGATCCTTGGCGAAGACAGTTTCGCCGGTATTGAGGACGCCTCTAAGTAGCGGTTCCAGATCATCCCACAACTCGGCCCAATTCTCGCGTGCAGGCCGTCCAAGAGCCGTTGGGTGCTTCTGACCTATCGACGGTGCATAGGCGTCATTGTATAGCGCCACAAACTCCGGCCCCCAGAACAGCACGATCTGTGCTTTTGCCGGCAGCATAAGGCTGACTGCACTCTTGAGGTGTGCTGGCCAGTCCGCGATTGGCCCCAAGCTGGTGGCAGACCAGTCGAGAGACCTAATGAGTGCGGCAGCTTCGCCCCCACCTTGGGGAAAATCGCCTTCGACGTTGCGAACGGTGCCCATGGCGTTCAACAAGCAGGTTTTACCATCGGGAACAAGGCTCGCGACACCAGCTTGTGTCAAGTCCGTTGCGGGTCATTTTCGAGGGTCTCGGCGAGGACTATTGCCAGGTTGATGTTCGCTTCTGCCCGTGCGCGCCGGGGAGCCGGGTTGGAAGCGTTGCGATTGCCTCACCTTGTGATTCAAACTCCCCAGGGTTCGCCCAGAAGCGTCAGCCCTTCTTGCGCGCCTTCGCCGGCACTTCCTTGGCATAGATATCGGGCTTGAAGCCGACGACGCGCTTGCCCCCGAGATCGAGCACCGGACGCTTGATCATCGAGGGCTGCTCGGCCATCAGCGCCAGCGCCTTGCGCTCGTTCAAACCATCCTTGTCGGCGTCGGGCAGCTTCTTGAAGGTGGTGCCGGCGCGATTGAGCAGCGCTTCCCAGCCGACCTCGTCGCTCCACTGCTTGAGCTTGTCCTTGCCGATCCCGGCGGTCTTGTAATCGTGGAAGTCGTAGCCGACGCCGTGATCATCGAGCCAGGCGCGCGCCTTCTTCATGGTGTCGCAGTTCTTGATGCCGTAGATGGTGATGGTCAAAGCCGTTCCCCGCATGCGATTGCTGCGGGGAAACTAGCCCCGCAGCCATCATAGCGCCAGATCGGACCGCGACGGTCTCCACACCGATATTGCCGGCGCTCAGTGCGCGTAGTGCGTGAAGACGAAATCCTGATCGCTGGCATGGGCCTCGTGGCAGGCGAAGCAGGTCTCGTGCTGGGCGGCATCGACCGGCTTGCCGTCGATGAAGCGGCCAAAGCCCCAGCCGCCGGTCGAAGCATATTTGGTGGAGTCCTTGACCATCACCTGCACGGTGGTCGAAGGCCCCGTGACGAACGCGCCGTTGAGACCTTCAACCGGCTTGCGCTTCCAGGCGAGCTTCACCAGCACGGTGCCGTCGGGGAAGCGCGCGGCGCCGTCCTGATAGGCCTTCACGGCGGTCGCGTTGCCGAGCACACCGCGCAGTTCGTCGAGCCCGGTCTCCTCGCCGACCGCGATCAGCTTCCAGTCGCGATAGCCGTCCGGAATTTTCACGCCGAAGATCGGCGATGCCGGCGCCGCATCATCGGCATGTCCGACGGTGAACGGCAATGACGCGCTGATGCAGGCTGCCGCGATCGCGGCAGCTGCCCATTTCACAACCTGTTTCATGATTCCGTTGTCCGCCCGCGGCTTAGACCTTGCTGACGTCGATGATGGCCTGGGTGAAGGCCTGCGGCGCTTCCTGCGGCAGGTTGTGACCGATGCCGCCGGGCAGCTGGCGATGCTCGTAATGCCCGGAGAACTTCTTGGCATAGGCTGCCGGCTCCGGATGCGGCGCGCCGTTGGCATCGCCCTCCATCGTGATGGTCGGGATCGCGATCACGGGCGCCTGGGCCAGCGTCTTCTCGAACGCATCGTACTTCGCCTCGCCTTCGGCGAGACCAAGCCGCCAGCGGTAGTTGTGGATCACGATATCGACATGGTCGGGGTTCTCGAAGGCAACAGCGCTGCGGTCGTAGGTAGCGTCGTCGAACTTCCACTGCGGCGAGGCGAGCTGCCAGATCAGCTTGTTAAAATCGTGCCGGTTCTTGGCATAGCCCTCGCGGCCACGCTCGGTCGCGAAATAGAACTGGTACCACCATTGCAGCTCGGCCTTCGGCGGCAGCGGCATCTTGCCGGCGGCCTGGCTGCCGATCAGATAGCCGCTCACCGACACCATGGCCTTGCAGCGCTCGGGCCAGAGCGCCGCCATGATGTTCGCGGTGCGCGCGCCCCAATCGTAGCCGCCGAGCACGGCCTTCTCGATCTTCAACGCGTCCATCAGCGCGATGATGTCGGCGGCGACCGCGACCGGCTGGCCGCTGCGCATCGTATCGCTCGCGAGGAAGCGCGTGGTGCCGTAGCCGCGCAGATGCGGCACGATCACGCGATAGCCGGCATCCGCCAGCGCCGGCGCGACGTCGGCATAGCTGTGGATATCGTAGGGCCAGCCGTGCAGCAGGATCACCGCGAGACCCGACGCCGGGCCCATCTCGACATAACCGGTATCGAGCACGCCGGCATTGATCTGCTTGACCGGACCGATCGCGGTGTGGCCACCGGCCTTGACCGCGGGCAACGCCGCCTTGGTCTGCGCCTGGGCCGATCCGATCAAGCCGAGCCTGGATGCGGCGAGGATCCCGCCTGCGATGCCGAGGAAGCGGCGGCGTTGCTGATTGATGGATTGGGACATGGCGATCTCCTTAAGTCTGGTGTCGGGATCGACTATCGCAGAGGCCGACCCCGTCCGCTTTCAGAGGACGTGGATTTATCCTTCAGAGCGTCGTGATTTTGGCCCCACGCCGCCTGTGCTAGGTTCCGCCCCGCATTCAGCCGCCGGCCGCCGGACCCTTCGATTTGACCTACCGTTTCAACGACTTGACCCTCGATTCCGGGCGCCGGGAGCTGCGCCGCGGCGATGCCCTGGTGGCCGTCGAGCCGCAAGTCTTCGACCTGCTCGAGTTCCTGATCCGCGCCCGCGACCGCGTGGTCAGCCGCGACGAGGTGCTGGCGGCGGTCTGGCATGGGCGGATCGTCTCGGAAGCGACGCTCTCCAGCCGGGTCAATGCGGCACGGACGGCGATCGGCGACAATGGCGAGGAGCAGCGGCTGATCCGCACCCTGCCCCGCAAGGGGCTCCGCTTTGTCGGCGATGTCAGGGAGGATAGCGCGGTCGATCATCCGGTTGCGGACAAGGCCACCGCGTCGCGGCCAAGCGAGGGTCCGTCGATCGCGGTGTTGCCCTTCACCAATATGAGCGGCGATCCCGAGCAGGATTATTTCGCCGACGGGATCGCCGAGGACATCACTACGGCGCTGGCGCGTTGCAGCCGCCTCACCGTGATCGCGCGCAACTCCGCCTTCACCTACAAGGGCAAGGCGGTCGACATCCGCCAGGTCGGCCGTGACCTCGGCGTCGGCTATGTGCTCGAAGGCAGCGTCCGCCGCGGCGGCGACCGCCTGCGCATCACCGGACAGTTGATCGACGCCGTCTCCGGCGCGCATCTGTGGGCCGACCGGTTCGACGGCGCGGCGACCGACGTGTTCGCCCTGCAGGACCGCATCACCGAGAACGTGGTCGGCGCCATCGAGCCGACCTTGCTGGTCGCGGAAGCCGAACGGGTGCGGACAGCGCCGCCGGACAGGCTCGACGCCTACGACCTGCTGCTGCGCGCGTACAGCCTGAGGTACGAGTTCACGCCCGCGAGCATGGAAGCCGCGCTCGACTGCCTCGACCGGGCGCTGGCGCTCGATCCGGCTTACGCGCCGGCGCTGGCGGCGTCGGCCTATTGCCACGCGATGCGTCATGTCCAGGGTTGGCTGAAGCCGAACGACGCCTACCGGGACCGCGCGGTCACGCAGGCCTGGCGCGCGGTCGAGCTCGCGCCGGGTGACCCGCAGGTGCTGTGGATGGCGGCGTTCGCGATCTGGAACATGGCCGACGAGATCGAGCCGGCGCGCGAATTGTTCGAGCGGTCGCTGGCGATCAACCCGAACTCGGCGATGGCGCTCGTGCTCTGCGGCTGGATCGAGGCGATGCGCGGCAACCAGCAGGCCGGGCGCGCCATGATCGAGCGCGCGCAACGGCTGAACCCGCGCGACCCCCGCGGCTGGTTCGCCTCCGCGGCGCTGGCGATCTGCGCGGTGCTCGACGAGAATTTCACTGAGGCGGTGACGTGGGCCGACAAGGCGCTGGCGCAGAACCGCCGCTTCGCGGTCGCGCTACGCGTCCTGATCGTGGCGCTGGTCAAGACCGGCGAGACCGAGCGCGCGACCCAAATCGCGCGCGAACTGCTCAAGGTCGATCCGGAGTTTTCGATCTCCGGATTCCTGGCGCGGATCCCCTTCCCGGTGGAAGCGATGTCGGCGACTTATCGCGAGACGCTGAGGGCGGCCGGCGTCCCGGACTGACGCTGCTCTGCCCCTTGAGCTTGGCAGAGCGCATCGACTACATTGCGAATGCGGACCAGTTAGCGCCCGAAGAGCACCGCGCAGATATGCGCACGCGAAGAAGCAACTTTTGTCAAATCGTCGAAGCCATTTGGTTCGACGTTCGTCCGCATCTGCTAGACCTTCACCGGCAAGGAATTCGCCCCGACGATCACAGTATCGATGCCGGAGGATGGTTGCCGCTGGCGTAGGTGATTACCCAATTAGAAGAACTAGGAGAAGAGCCCCCCGCCCCCAGCGCTGCGGCGACGAGTCTCCGCCGTCCGCCCTTCGAGAATCTCCGTCCACAGCTCGTATGTTTCCCTGACCATCTGGTCAAGTTCATCGAACTTGAACAGCTCGATCTTTTCGTCAGTGAATATCACTGGCGTGCGCGGCCCGTTCTTTGAACGAGCGAACTGCACAATTGCGAGCGTTACGTCCGCGAAGTCCGGATCGGCGGCCCTAATGCGCTCGTGCATGACGGAGAAGACAAACCTCCGTCCATTGGCGGTTAGCCCCTTGGCGCGTCGAGGGTCCAAGAACGGAATGAGCGCACGCTCATTGAAGGTCAGCACAACGGGCTGCCAAAAGACGACCTTCGTGCCAATTCCCAACTGAAGAGGAAAGATGTCGAGTCGTCGTCCAACGATCTCGCGGGCTTGCACGAAGTCGAAAAGCCCCGCTGCTACCTGAAGATTTGCTTGCTCTTCCGCGTCGCTTTTCGACTTCCTGCGGATCGTACCTTCGATCTTCTCCCACGGAGTGGCTGGCATCGGCCCAATGAGGTCCGATTGAATGTTGAGCACGTCTGAGATCGTGGCCCGGACGGGAGCGTAAGAGTACGGCGGGCGCCCAAATTGCATTTGTTGCAGCGCGCGTCGCTTCTCATCCCTCGATAGCGGCGCAATGCGTGCGAGATCGGTTTCAGGTAAAGGGCGTATCTTCACTGGGCTCTCCGGCAGAAGGCTGGCTACCGACTGATACCTTGTGGTGCTTGAAGCGCTCCCGAATCACCTCGTCGGGAATACGCATCCCAAATGCCAAAGATGTTCTGCCTTTGTCTACTACAAAATGCCAAGGCGCCCCCCTCGCGTGGGATATATCCACTAGTCGCCCGGGTGTCATTCGCCCGTAGGACTGAATGATGCGCCCCACGTGCCGAATGACATAGGGGTCGGTTGGAGCTGCAATTGGCTGCCGGGTGCCCTTTACGATGTTCAGCCGCGCAGCCTTGAAGCCGATTGGCGCAGCTCCGGCACTTTTGAAAGCTTGATACACAGTGGGATGGACGGGGCCGTATTCCCAGGCTTCGAAATAGCCGGACACCAATGGCTGCCCGTGCTCGATCAGATAAATCGCATGCGCAAAGTACAATAGCTTCTGAAGCGCCAAATTCGTCAGGGGCTGACCAATTCGCTCGCTTTCATCCAGCATCAGATTCGCGATGCAGCGCGGGTCGTAGACCTCAGTCATCGAAGGCACTTCAATCGAGAGTAAGACGCGCTTACTTGGTTTGGGTCGGTACCAGCCCGGCGTCCATAAGCGACGACAGCGCAATCTCAATAGTACGATCTTCGAATAGCCTCAGCTTTCGTTCACCCGCTGTCTTCCCTCCGGGCCAACTCGCGAGCCGCTCCCGGACGGCACCGACGTTCGGCTCGACAGCTCCTTCATTGACAAGCCAATCAACTGTCGCAAGTAGCTCCATGCCCAGAGGAGATTCGAATCCGTCGATCAGTTCGGATGTCTTCTCTAGTGCCGGTCGGAATGACTTGACATCAAGCGACGTTAGGTAGGCGGAAACCTTGTCCTTCTTCGCGTCATCGAAGTGAATAACGTCGAACGGACCCGCGTCGCCTAAGCGCTTGTCGCAATGCAGGTAGCTTCCATCAAGCCCGTCAAGAAGGTGCTTGAGTTTCTCGGAGTACGGTCCGAACTTGTTCGCGGAGAACTGAAACTTCATCTGATTGTCGAGGTCTAGCTTCACGACAAAGCGTTCCAGGAAATAGCCGAGCTTCTGGATTTCAAGAAGCGTGCAGTCAAATCCTAGGATCGAATAACGCCGAACTAACTCAGCGATGAGTGCGCGAGTCGCGGTTAGCTTCTCGACACCCTTTCTCTTAGCCACGTTTTGGTACTTCGCTGTCGGCTCGTATACGAGCACGTCTACGCCCTCTAGCTCACCCAAGGCGGCTTCAATCTTCGGGCGGACATCCTTCCAAGCCAAACCGCCGTTGCCTGCACCCAAGGGGGGCAGAGCAATCGACTTGATGCCGTTCGTCTTGATGACAAGCTTTAGATCTTCCAAGCCTTGTACGATCCACTCCATCCTCGACGGAAATCGCCAATGGGCTTTCGTCGGGAAATTCACAATCCACTTCGGACCGAACATCTGTCGACGTTCCGTCACGAACATTTTGCCGACCTGAACCTCATCTGACCGGCAAGCTGCTTCGTACGCGTTGAAGTTTTCGGGGTACGCTTCCTTGAACATCAAAGCGACACCCTTGCCCATAACGCCCACCGTGTTGACGGTGTTGACGAGGGCTTGAGCGTCTGCGTCCAGGAGATTTCCTTGTGTGAAGCGGATCATTTCAGAGAAACCAATGTCTGCGGGTGACGACTTGCACCTTGTGGCCTTTCGAATCGCATAGCGCTCCGATCTCAGTCTTTACCGCATCGTTGTAGCAAGCGATGCCCAGTAGCGCGCTCAGCGGCAGCTTCTTATGAACCAAGGCTTCTGCCTGACACTTTTCGAACTTTTCCATATCGTCTTTTTTGAAGTTCTTGACCTGCAACTCCGGCCAAATGATCCAGTCGAGATCGGCTAGATCCTCTGAAAACTGCGCCAACTTCAGTTTCGCGTGCCTGTCTGTGAAAACGAACGGAATGCCCTTTTCCTTCAGCAAGTGCAGCGAGGAAATCAAAATAACGATGTCCTCGATGGGTTTCTTCGGAATGCCGCCGTACCCGGTTTTGATGTTGTAGAGCATCGGGCTAAACGGCGTGAAATAGAACGGCACGTAGTCGCCAAGGGTTCCGCCCGGCCCGCACGGCACCGGGTGCGCCCTGCGCTTCCCAATCAGTTCTTGATTGCCGATCTCAACGTACTTCGAGTTCTTGGCGTCGTTCCCGCATACACACCCACCGTCATTCAACACCCTTCCGATGTTGCCCTTATGGCAAATCCGAAAAATGAACGCCTTCTGGGGATTCAAAAGCTCCTTGGACATCGACCGACCATAAGCCGACGCCACCGGCCGAAGAAAGTCGCGCTGTCTTCGTATTCACAGCGTCATCCACCATGCCGCACACCACATCTAAGAACAAACTATGAACAAGCAGAGATTCGGTCAATAGGACTTTTGACGCGCTTCGCTTGACCGCGTTAACTGGCCGCCCTCCGTCTGAAAGCCTGCCATTCTGCCGGAGGATCGCTCGATGCGCTCGTATCGGTGGGAAGACCAAAAGCTCGGTCTATTGGTAGACGCCCATGAGGAACTTTCGCCTGGCCGCTCCGATGAAGCGAGCACTACAATCCCGGTGATCCCGCCGCCCAGGCCTTGGTGGCCTGGCAGCTTTCCATCGCTCGGGCGTAGGCCGGACGTGCCGTCGTGCGGGCGAGATAGTCCCGCTCGGTCGGACCGGGGACGTAGTTGCCGGTTCGCAGGCCGAGCAGGAGCGCGTAGCTCACCGAGATATCGGCAGCGGTGAATCGGTCGCCCGCGAGATAGGGGCAATCCGCGAGGCGGCGGATAACCAACCCCAGCCGGCTTTCGAAGGTCTCACGAGCCCAGCAGGTAACCCGGGCATCCCGCTCGGCTGCGGGCGCCAGTTGGCGACCGACAATGACGGCGTTCATCGGCCCGGCGAGCCCGGCCTCGCCCAAATGGAGAAATTGCAGATAGGACGCGAAGGCGGGATCGTCGGGGGCGACGGCGAGCGAGCCTGAGCCGTGGCGCGCGAGCAGGTACTCAAGGATCGCGATCGATTCGACCATGATCATCTCGCCGTCCTGCAGCGCGGGAATGAAGCCGGCGGGGTTGATGGCAAGGAAATCGAGATCCTTCTCGGCTGCGAGCAGATCGACCGGGCGCAGCCGATAGGCCAATCCCAGTTCCTCGAGCAGCCAAACGACGCGGAAGCCGCGACCTTCGCCATAGACGGTGAGCATGGTTGAGCGCTCCTGGATTGGGCTGGATGACCTAACTCGCAGAGCCAAGCCCGTCGCCAACGGACCAGCGACGGCGCATCATGCGCTCAAGGCTAGCCGCATATGTGCGACAAGCCTTGGAGCTGCCGCCTGCGCAATTTCGGAATATTAGAAGAATATCCCTGAGTTGCCCGACGTGTCAAGTTGCTCGGTCGACCGTGTCAGTAGCTCGTGATCTGTCGCCTGTTTGTAGCTCGTGAAGTGTCGTGT
>NZ_NWTG01000023.1 GCF_002532045.1 Bradyrhizobium sp. C9
CCACGCCTCGTTCTACACCGATTCCATCCAACCAATCAGCCAGGACCAAACACTTTCGCAGGGACGACACCGAGTATGTTGCACTGCTTGTGAGTTGATCATCCCCATGCTTCGAGGCTCGCTTCGTTCGGTGACATGCTGCCTTCTCAAGCGCGTGAAATCTGCTAGATTTTGCCTGCGCGGCTTTTCTTGGGCGCCGACTACGTAATTTTTGCACATCGCCTTCGCACCGTTGAACGCCGGTGCGCACATTTCGCTGACGTACGTTTTTGAAGCCAGAAATCGATCTGAGTCCTGTCGCCATATTTAATTGATTGGAGGCGTCGTCATGATCCGCATCGGATCGTTAGCGCTCGTTATCGGCGTGTTATTGACCGGCCCGGTCAGCGCAGAATCGGAATTGCTCGCGCGCGGTGATTATCTCGTCAACGGCATCCTGACCTGCGGTAACTGCCATACGCCGAAGGGACCCTCAGGAGAGATCAGCGACAAGGCGTTTTCCGGCGGCCTGTCATGGGATGAGCCACCGTTCAAGGTGACGGCCCCGAACATCACCCAAGACACGGAAACCGGCATTGGCAATTACACCGACGCCGAACTCAGACGGCTGCTGCGCAAGGGCGTCAAGCGCAACGGCGCGCGGGTCGCCATGATCATGCCGAGTGGCTTCTACGAGATCATGACCGATCGCGATCTCGATGCGGTGATCGCCTATCTGCGCACGATCAAGCCGGTCAGGAATGCGGTGCCGGAGCCCATCTACAAGATCGCACAGGGACATCCTGTTCCCCCGGGCGGTGAAAGCCCGTACACCGAAGCGATGCTGGGTGACAAGGTGAAGCAAGGATTCTACCTCGCGACGATTGCACACTGCATGGAGTGCCACACCCCGATGGGCCCGCAAGGGCGAGAATTTGCAACCAGCATGGGCGCCGGCGGCGGCAAGTTTCCGGGACCCTGGGGTGTCTCGGTTTCGCGGAACATCAGCTCCAGCAAGACCAAAGGCATTGGCGGCTGGACGGACGACGAGATCAAGCGCGCCATCACGCAGGGCGTCAGCAAGGACGGCAGCAAGCTCAATCCGCCGATGGGCTTCCATTATTACGCGACTGTGTCGGCTGCTGACCTCGATGCCATCGTCGCCTATCTGCGCACGGTACCGCCAAAGGAATAGCCCGAAAGCCGAAGCCGCGCCCTGCAGAGACGCAGCTCAAGCGGCGCTGTAGCCGCCGTCGACCACTTGCGAAGCGCCTGTCATGAAGGACGCCTTGTCCGAGCACATCCAGACCACGGCCTCCGCGATCTCCTCGGGCACGCCCAGGCGACGTACGGGCACCTTGGCGATGATTTCGTCGTAACGTTCGTCCATCGTCTCCTTGGTCATCGGCGTCTTGATGTATCCGGGATTGACGCAATTCACGCGGATGCCGTCCTGGGCGTATTCGATCGCCGCGGACTTGGTCAGCCCGACGACGCCGTGTTTGGCCGCGACGTAGTGCCCTGACGTGGCAAGGCCAACGAGCCCGGCGATCGAGGCGGTGTTGACGATCGCGCCGCCGCCGCCCTGCTTCAGCATCTGTGCGACCTCGTATTTCAGGCACAGGAACACGCCCATCAGATTGACCGAGAACATCTTCGCCACCGAGGGCTGAGTGAGTTCATGGATGCGCTGGCCGGCCGGACCGACGGAGCGCCCGGCCACGCCCGCATTGTTGAACGCGCAATCGATGCGCCCGAACGCCGATACCGTGCGTGCCACCATGTTGGCGACGTCGGCCTCGTCGGTGACGTCGCCCTGGATCGCGATCGACTGGCCGCCCGCGGCGTTGATGAGCGCGACCGTTTGTTCGATGCCGTCCTTCGACAGGTCGGACACCGCGACGCGCGCACCTTCGCGCGCCATGGCAATCGCCGTTGCCCGGCCGATGCCGGAGCCGCCGCCCGTCACCAATGCAGCCTTGCCGTCCAGAATGCCTGCCATCAGAAACTCCTCTAGCGCTTGCCTTCGATTGCGATCTCGACGAGGTACGGCCGCTGCGCCGCGACGGCCTTTGCGACTGCACCCGCGATGTCGCCCGCCTTCTCGATCCTGACGGCCTCGACGCCCATGCCTGCCGCGAGATGCACGAAGTCGAGCGCGGGACCGGTGATATCCATGTTCTGATAGGGATGCTGGGTGCCGGCTTCGAAATTCTGCCGCCAGACGTCCACATTGTGCTTGAGGATGCGGTATTCGCGGTTTGCGAGCACCACGAACACGATCGCAAGCTTGTGGTGCGCGGCGGTCCACAGCGCCTGGATTGCGTACATCGCCGAGCCGTCGCCGGAGATCGCGACAACCGGACGGTCCGGCATGGCGACCTTGACGCCGATCGCGCCGGCAAGACCCTGGCCGATGCCGCCGCCGCGTCCGCCGAAATAATCGCCGAAGCCGCGATAGTCGAAGGCGCGAGCGAGATCGAGGCTCGCCGTGATGCTCTCATCGACGATGACCACATCATCGGGCAGGCCGCGACGCAGTTCCGCGGTGACGCGCGGCATCGAGCTCGGCTCGCGGTTCCAGCTTTTCTCGACCCGTGCGCGATAGGCTTCCTTCTCTTTCGCCTGCAGTTCGGCGAGCGCAGCGTTGCGGTTCTGCGCAGCCTGCCTGAAGTCCGCGCTCGCCCTGGCGCGCAGCGCGTCCGTCAATGCGCTGATGCTGACCGCGATGTCGCCGACGATCCCGGCATCGAGCCGGTTGTTGAGCGCGAGACGCTCGGCCGAGGCTTCGATCTGGAGCACGGACGCGCCGTCGGGAATGTGGCCATCAGGCGCGAACCAGATGTCCTCGAAGAACGGACCGCCGATGAGCAGAACGAGATCGGTGTCACCGAGTGCCTTGCGCACCTGCCGGGCGTCGCCGGGGAGCGACTGGCGATAGCTCGGATGGCTGGTCGGGAATGGCGCGTGATGCCGGAGCCCTTCGAACCATACGGTGGCGCCGATCGTCTCCGTCAGTGCCACCAGTGCCTGCTCGCCGCCCGACCGTGCCACGTCGTCGCCGGCGATGATGGCCGGATTCTTCGCCTTCAGCAGCAGCGCAAGCATCGCCTCGATGCCTGCCGGATCGGGGCGTGTCGACCGCCACAGATTGTCCGGCCTTGATGCATCGACCGCCGTCTCCTGTTCCAGGACGTCGATCGGGAGCGATACGAACACCGGCCCTTGCGGAGCATCGGTCGCCACCTTGAACGCGCGGCGCATGATCGGCGCGATCTCGTCGGCGCGCTCGATCTGAACGCTCCACTTTGTCACCGGTGCTGCCATCGCAACGAGGTCGTGGCCGAGCAGCGGATTTTTGAGCCGCATGCGCGTGTCCTGCTGACCCGCCGTCACAACCACGGGCGAACCAGCTTTCAGTGCGCCATAGAGCGAGCCGATGCCGTTGCCAAGGCCGGGCGCGACGTGAAGGTTGGCAACGGTGACGCGTCCCGATGCCTGCGCATAGAAGCTCGCCGCGCTCACGGCGACGCCTTCATGCAGCGCCATGATGTATTCGAGTTGCGGGAATGCCGGCAGGCTGTCGAGCAGCGGCGTTTCGGTCGTGCCGGGATTGCCGAAGATATGACGCACGCCGTGCGACACGAACGATTCCATCAGCACACGGCGCCCACGCATTCACTGCCTCCCGGTTGGTTCGGATCCGTTTTTCGCATCATCGGCCGATGACAGGCCGATGGCAACTGCGAACGGTTCGCTTCCGCGCGGCACCGGCTTTCGCGGAGCGCCGTGGACGATCACGCCTTCGAAATACCGCCGTCGATCACCGGTCCCATCGGCTCGTAACGTTCGCCACTGAAGCGCGTCAGCTGCAATTGCTCGAGCGGATAGTAGTCGGTCGGCGAGGTGTTGATCTTGATGCCCGGCAGCAGCATGTCGGATTCGACACCCTTCAAATTCGCCGCCTGCTTGATGATGCTTTCGGACGAGACGTCGTCGCCGCACTGCTTGAGCACCTGAACCAGGATCTGGCTGGTGAGATAGCCCGTGACCGCATAGATGTCATTCTTGGCTGCCGCCGGATCGTATTTGTCGAGGAAGGCGCGCCATCTCTGAATCGCAGGATCGTTGTCCCAGGCGGCGTCGACGGGATCCTTCAGATAGGCGCTCGAGATGATCCCCTTGGACACGTCGAAGCCCGCGGCCTTCAGGGTGGATCCGGCGGAGGAAGCATTGTTGCCGATGTAGTGCGCCGGCTGCCAGCCGAGCTCGGCGATCTTCTTGATGCCTTGCGCGGCGAATTTCGGCGTGGTCATGCTCATGAACACGTTGGCGCCGGCGGATTTGCAGCGAACCACCTGGCTGTCGATGGTTGGATCGGCGGTCTCATAGGACAGCTCCGCCACGATTGCGGACGTCTTGGCGCCGAGTCCGTCCTTGAAGCCCTTCAGCACGTCGCGTCCGAAATCGTCGTTCTGGAAGACGATGCCGATCTTGGGATCATTCTGTGTCGACAGGACATGTTGCGCGAAGGCCCGGCCCTCGATCTGGTAGCAGGGCTGGAAACCCATCGTGTAGGGGAAATTCTTGTAGTCGCCGAATTTGGTGGCGCCCGAGGCGATGAAGAGGTGCGGGACCTTCTTCTGGTTCATGTACTTCATGATCGCCGCATTGGTCGGCGCACCGAGCGGCGCAAACAGCACGTCGATCTCGTCGCCTTCGACCAGCTTGCGCGCCTGTTCCACCGTCTTGGCCGGGCTGTAGGCGTCGTCATAGGTGATGTACTTGATCATGCGGCCGTTGATGCCGCCTTGCTCGTTGATCATCTTGAAATAGCTGCCGGGCGTGCGGCCGATCGACGAATAGACCGCAGCGGGTCCCGAATAGGCGTCGATGTTGCCGATCACGATCTCGGTCTTGCCCTTGGCAATCGCGGGCCTGCCGAGCAGCAGCGTGGCTGACGTGGCGGCGGCACCCTGGATGAGATCACGACGAGTGAGCTGGGGTGAACGGTTCCTTGGCATTGTCATCCTCCGTTTCTTGTTGTTGGCCGTTTGGCATTATTGGCCGGTTGGCAGCCTCTGACGGGCATGTCGGCTCGAAGCATTTCACAGCCTCCGAGCCCAAACCAGTCTATGAGTGGTGCGCGGGCGAACTTGTGTGCAGTCGCTATTGCCGGAAATATTCGCGCGGTGCCAGGGTCCGGCGCAGCGCGGCAGATCGAATGATCCACCGCGCCGGACACTAGTACCGATCAGGCCGGCATGGCCCGGTTCGCCGCGCGAACTGGTGTGCTGCGCGGAGGCACCGGAAACACGCGATCGTACGCGATGTTGAAGACGAACGCGTAGACCAGATAGAACGCGACGATCGAGATATCCATCATCAGCGCGGCCCACAACGAGATGCCGAGATACCAGGCGACGAACGGGATCAGCAGCACGATCAGGCCGGCCTCGAACAGCATCGCGTGCGCGACGCGGATCGGCATCGTCTTGGCAACACGCCCGGTGACGCGAACCAGCGCGTGGTCGAAGCCGAGATTGAACAGCAAGTTCCAGATCGTCGCCACCGTCGCCGAGACGACGCCGATGACGCCCATATGGGCGACCGGCTGATTGAACAGCCAGGCGGCAGCCGGCGTGAAGATGGCGATACCGATCAGTTCGAACAGGACTGCGTGCCTGATCCGGTCGGAGAAGGAACGCATAGACATTTTGAAACCCTTTCTAAATTCTTGTTTTGACGCGGTTTCTTCACGCGAACCGGTATCCACTTCGCTTGAAAACGCTCTGTCGTTGTGACGAGATTTCTATCTGATATTGTGGGATAAGAAAGTTAGGTAATATCTGGAAAAGAGATAGATGACCGTTTCCATGGACCAGCTCGAATCCTTCGTGGCGGCGGCCGAGCAGGGCTCGTTCTCCGGTGCGGCGCGGCTTTTGAAGAAGGCGCAATCGGCGGTCAGCACCCACGTCGCCAATCTGGAGACGGACCTCGGGATTGCGCTGTTCGACCGGGCCGGTCGCAATCCGGTGCTGACCGAAGCGGGCGCGCGGCTGTTGCCGGAAGCAAGGTTGATCCTCGATCGCCGCGAGCATCTGATCGGGGTGGCCAGCAGTTTCGAGGCGCATGTCGAGAAGCGCCTGGTGGTGGCGATCGACGAGCTCTATCCGGAGAGCGCGGTCGGGGAGCTGTTTGCGGAATTCGCCAAGCGCTTTCCCCATGTCGAAGTGGAGCTGCTGTTTCCGATCATGGAGGACGTCAGCCGTCTCGTGCTCGACGGCAAGGCCGATGTCGGCGTGATGTGGCGGCAGGAGCATCTGCCGCCCGAGCTCGGCTTCAAGACCATCGGCTGGGTGCCGCTGCAGCTCGTTTGCGGCAAGAACCATCCGCTGGCGCATGGCCGGGTGGATTGGGAGGAGCTGAAGCGGCATCGCCAGATCATGGTCACGGTGCGTAACGAAGGCACCGAGCGGCATCGGCTGCGTGTCGCGGCCGAGGTGTGGTGGGTCGAGAGCCACTGGGTGATCCTGCAGATCCTCAAGCAGGGCGTCGGCTGGGCGCTGATCCCGGCCCACATCATGGCAAGCTCGCAGATTGCCGAAGAGCTTGCGGTTCCCGAACTGGAATTCGACGAGGGCGCGCATCCCGTCGCGCTCGAAGTGGTCTGGCACAAGCAGCGGCCGGCCGGGCCGGCGGCAAAATGGCTGCGCCGCCGCTTCGCCACGCGACCGCCGATGCTCCGCATGTGACGGGGCGTGCGCGCCGGATAAAATCGCTCGTCGCATCGGAGCTGACAGCGCGACCGTGATGTGTTGCGATGTGCGCTGCACTGACCGGACAGGATCAAGACGATGGCGAAGCAATTGGAAGGCAAGGTCGCAGCCGTGACCGGCGCGGCATCGGGCATCGGACTTGCGAGCAGCGAGGCGATGCTCGCCGCCGGTGCGCGCGTGGTGATGGTCGACCGTGACGCGGCCGCGCTGCAAGCGATTGCCGGCAGGCACGGCGATGCGGTGGTCCCGCTGGTCATCGACCTGCTCGATCCGAAGGCCTGCGCGAGCCTGCTGCCGCTGGTGCTCGAGAAGGCCGGCCAGCTCGACATCCTGCATGCCAATGCCGGGATCTATGTCGGCGGCGATCTTGTCGATGCGGATAGCAGCGCGATCGACCGGATGCTGAATCTCAACGTCAACGTCGTGATGAAGAACGTCCACGACGTGCTGCCGCACATGATCGCGCGCGGGACCGGCGATATTATCGTGACGAGTTCGCTTGCCGCGCATTTCCCGACGCCGTGGGAGCCGGTCTATGCCTCTTCGAAATGGGCAATCAACTGCTTTGTCCAGACGGTGCGGCGCCAGGTGTTCAAGCACGGCATCCGCGTCGGCTCGATCTCGCCGGGGCCCGTGATCAGCGCGCTGCTCGCGGACTGGCCGGCGGAGAAGCTTGAGGAGGCCAAGGCGGCGGGCAGCCTGCTGGAGGCGAGCGAGGTTGCCGAGGTCGTGATGTTCATGCTGACCCGGCCGCGCGGCATGACCATCCGCGACGTCGTGATGCTGCCGACGAACTTCGATCTGTAGCGCGGCGTTCCTGCCGGACTTCGCCTCAGGCGGCGCCGCGGTCGAGAGCCGGCTTGGGGTCCCTTTTCGTCAGCCGGCGCAGGGCCGCAACGTTGGTGGCGACGGACGCCAGGCGGCACTGTGCCTTGCCGTCGGATTTGGCTTCATAGAGCGCGGCATCGGCAACGGCCAGGAGCTCCTCGGCCTCGGTGCCGTGCTCGGGCGAGACAGCAACACCGACGCTGACGCCGACCCTTGCGAAGATGCCGTCGGCGAGCCGGTACGGCATCGTGACGGCCTGGATGACGCGATGGCCGATCCCGAGCGCCTGCTCCGCGGTGACGCCGTTTGCCAGCACCACGAATTCATCGCCGCCGAGCCGCGCGATCACCGCGGTCTCGGGCAGAGCGCGCCGCAGCCGCTCGGCCGCCAGCATCAGCACCTGGTCGCGGCCGCATGGCCGTAGGTGTCGTTGACCGGCTTGAAATTATCGAGGTCGAGGAACAGCAGCGCGAACGGCTTGCCATGTCCGGCCGG
Source organism: Bradyrhizobium sp. C9 (assembly GCF_002532045.1). Classification (GTDB taxonomy): domain Bacteria; phylum Pseudomonadota; class Alphaproteobacteria; order Rhizobiales; family Xanthobacteraceae; genus Bradyrhizobium. Next base: position 8,082 of record NZ_NWTG01000023.1, read on the forward strand.
AGCCGCCAGCTTCGTGTTCAGCGCGGCGACGAAACCGGCGCGATTGCGCAGACCGGTCAGGGTGTCGTGATGGGCAAGATGGCCGTTCTCGCGCTCGGCGCGCATGGTCGCGATCAGCATCTTGTTGAGGCGGAAGGCCGCGACCGTCATCGCCGCGAGATACATCGGCACCTGCAGGAACACGATGAACAGCAGCGGCTCGTCGGCCAGCGCCGCGCCGGGCACGATCGGGCCGAGGCTGAGCAGGATCATGGTGCCGGCAAGGCGCGGGGCGCTGAAGTTGCGGAAGCAGATGCCGCCGACCATCGCCGCCGCCGACAGCGAGGCCAGCATCGCAACCACCCAGTCGCCGCTTGCGAGGCTGATCAGGATGCCGAAGCCGACGCTGGAGCTCCAGGCGACCGCGAGGACGAGGTGCAGATCAGTCGGCGTCGGCCGCCCTTCGCGTGCCGCGCGATGCGCAGCCACGAGCACCGACAGTCGCGAGAGGCAGATAACGAGTTCGAGGATAACCCAGGCGATGAACGGCGCGGTCGGCTCGCGGATCGCAATCACGGCCGCGACGGCGACCGTATTGACCGCGCCGGCCGCGAACACCGGCAGCGAGCCATAGAGATCGCCGATCAGCGCTGCGCGGATGTCATCGGGCACGCCCGGACCCGCATCGGCGAGCCAGCGCGTCACGCCCCAGCGCGGCTGGCTGTATCGTCCTTTTTCGGACTGCATTGTTCTTGCCTCGTACTTTCACGTGGCAACTGACCCTGCCGGACCTAACAGGCGTTTAAGGCTGCGGCGGATCGCGCGGCGTGATTGACGACAGGTAAATCCGGCGGCCGATCGCGCCGCTGAATACCGATGCTGGGGGCTGCGATGCGGCCGTTGGTCGCGACGTCCATTCGGTCGGCGGTTAATTTTCGGGCAGCGGCGGGATTAATCTGCACCGGGAAGGGTTCAAGAAGGTCACAGAACAACACCCTTCAGGGAGGCTTCCTCATGCGTCGTGTCAGTCTGGCTTTCTTTGCATCCGCAACCATCCTCGCCGCGACGCCGGCGCTGGCGCAGGCGCCGCTGGTCGAGAAGAACGTCTCGATGGCGATGTCGCTCGCGATCATGCAGGCGGCGCTCGATCAGTGCAGCAAGGATGGTTACAAGGTGTCGGTGGTGATCGTCGACAAGGGCGGCAATGTCGCGGCCTCGGTGCGCGGCGACGGCACCGGTCCGCACACCATGGAATTCGCGCGGATGAAGGCCTACACGGCGCGCACCCGCAGCCAGACCTCGCTTGCCACCATGAAGCAGATGGAAGATCCGGCCAACGCCTTCCTGAAGCAGATCCCCAATGTGGTCGGCGTCGGCGGCGGCGTGCCGATCAAGGCGGGCAACGAGGTGATCGGGGGCGTCGGTGTCTCCGGCGCGCCGGGCGGCGAGAAGGACGAAGTCTGCGCCAATGCCGGCCTTGCCAAGGTGGCGGACGCGCTGAAATAGCGCGGCGCCATGACGCGGCCGCGTGTTGCGCTGATACCGCGGTGATCCTATGAGTTGGTCGGGCAGGCGCGACATCTCGCCTGCCGCCGATACTCAGATGACAGAACACAACCTCGTCGCTGCAAGCAGCGAGCCGCGGACCCGGGATAGCCTCATCCGTGATCTGCTTCGCCTCGGCGTGCAGCCGGGCGAGACACTTCTGGTCCATTGCGCCATGAGCAGGCTTGGTTGGGTGGCCGCCGGCTCGGAAACCGTGGTGCGTGCGTTGCTCGGCGCGGTCACCGACGCCGGCACGCTGGTGATGCCCGCGCAATCATCGCAGCTCAGCGACCCCGCCAACTGGCGCGCGCCGGCTGTTCCGCAGGAATGGATCGAGACGATCCGCGCGAATTTGCCTGCCTTCGACCCGCGCACGACGCCGACCCGCGACATGGGCGCCGTCGCCGAGCTGTTCCGGACCTGGCCGGGCGCAAGGCGGAGCCTGCACCCGACCTGCTCGTTCGCCGCGCTCGGACCCGAGGCGGAGAAGATTACCGCGCAGCAGCCGCTCAGTGCGCCGTTCGGTGACGAGGGACCGCTGGGATATCTCTACCGATCGTCCGCGCGTATCCTGCTGCTTGGTGCAGGCTTCGATTCCTGCACCGCCTTCCACCTGGCCGAGCAGAGGGCGTGGCCGGGCTTGCCGCGCATCGCGGAAGGCTCACCCATGGTCGTCGACGGCGACCGCCGCTGGGTTCGGTTCGACGTCGCGGCGGCATACCCGGACGGCTTTCCGGAGATCGGCGAGCAATTGCGCCGGCAGGGGCTGGTCCGGAGCGGCAGCGTCGGCGCCGCCACCTGCCATCTGATGTCGTTGCCGCGCATCGTCGACGCGGCCGCCGAGATCATGGCCGCGCAGCCATTTCCATTCGGATGAAACGGGCGCGCGGCGCCTAGACTGCCACCAGTTCGTCCGCGCGGCCCGCGCGCTTCGTCTTCTTCAGCTTGGCCGGCGCGAACAGATTGCTGGCGGCGAGGCCCGCGGTGTCGGCGACCGCGGGATCACATGACACCATGGCGGCGACGATGGCGCCGTCGATCAGCAGCGCGAGCTGATGCGCGAGCACCGCCGGCTCGGTCGCGCCCATCTCGCCGGCGAGCTTCTCGATATGCGCCAGCACCACCTTCTTGTGCTTCAGCGCGATGTTGCGGAACTGCTTGGCGTCCTTGTCGTGCTCGGCGACCGCGTTGATGAACGGGCAGCCGTAGAAGCGTTCCTCGGCGAACCAGGTCTTCAGGGCAGGGAAGATTCGCGACAGCTTGGTCTGCGGATCGCCGCCGCCGGCCTCGATCGCGCCGATGAACCATTCGCGCCACTGCCGGCCTTCGCTCTCCAGCACGGCATGCACGAGGTTGGTCTTTGAGCCGAACAATTTGTAGAGCGTGGTCTTGGCGGTTCCCGCCTCGTCGATGATCGCATCGATGCCGGTGGCGTTGATGCCGTTCTTGCAGAACAGATGCGTCGCCGCATTGAGCAGGCGTCCGCGCGCGGACTCGTCGTCGCCGGCGGCGAACGCGGCGGCAGGTTTTTTCTTCGCAAGCGATTTGGCCATGCGCGGCAGTAAATCGGAGCGCGGCAAAATCATCAAGCCGCATCTTCACGGGGGCGGGCATGTGCGCCGTCCTGCGCTCAAAGTAATCGCGGCAGCGCGGCAGATGCACCGCGTTTGAGCAGCCGCGCCCTGATCAATCCGCAGGCAGGTAGGGCTAACCGGCTGCGCGATTTCAGCTTTTGATTTGGCGGAGGACTGGCACGCTTCGTGCAGGAAACAGACCGTTCGGTATCCTGACCAAATCCATCGCTCCCAGGGAGAAAACTGATGACCGCTGTCGCTCAAAAAACCGCACTGACCGGCTGCCTCGCGCCGATCGACAGAGGCGGGCTCGAGCAGCTGATTGCCAACGGCAAGGCCAACCCGAAGGTGATCAAGACCTTGAAGTGCAGGACGGTGGCCGAGGGCAAGTTCCGTCACGCCAACTACATCCGCAACCTCGCGCCCTACATCGTCGACGAACCGCCGGGCCTGCTCGGTGACGATACCGCGCCCAATCCGTCGGAGGCCTCGCTCGCCGCGCTCGGCTCCTGCCTTGCGGTCGGCCTGCACGCCAATGCGGTGCACCGTGGCTGGATCGTCAACAAGCTCGAGCTCGAGCTCGAGGGCGATCTCAACATCACCGCGGTGTGGGGCACCGGCGACGTCAGCGAGAAGCCGGTCGGCTTCACCGACGTCCGCGTCAAGGTCGACATGGAATGCGAGGGCGTCGCGCAGACCGAGATCGACGCGCTGGTGGCGCATGTGAAGAAGTGGTCGCCGGTCGCCAACACCTTCACCCGTCCCGTCAATCTCGAGGTCAGCGCGTAGGCGCCCGATCGGCAATTCAAGGTGCGGAGACCAACCATGGGTTCACTGGCTTTATCGCGGGTCGCAGCTCAAGATCCCGCACCGACGATCACGGACGAGGTCGCGCGCCTCGCCCGTCAGGAGCTGGCACCGCTCGCGTCCGCGATCGATGCCGGCTCGGTCTATCCCGGCGAATTCCTGCGCCGGCTCGGCAAGACCGGCGCGTGGAGCAGCCACGTGCCGCAGGAGGGGCCGGCCGACCTGCGCTGGGCGATCCAGTCGATGGCCGCGCTCGGCGAGGTCTGCGGCGCCACCGCCTTCATGGCGTGGTGCCAGAACACGCTGGTCTGGTACGTCGCCAATTCCACCAACGTGAAGCTCGCCGCGCGCTTCGGCAACTGCTTCTCCAGCGGGCGCGCGCTCGGCGGCACCGGGCTCTCCAACCCGATGAAGAGCTTCTTCGGCATCGAGCGGCTGAAGCTGAAGGGCCGCAAGGTCGACGGCGGCTACGTCGTGCGCGGCGCGCTGCCCTGGGTGTCCAATCTCGGCCCCGACCACTACTTCGGCACGATCTTCGAGCGCGACGACGATGGCACCGGCGGCGAGCCGGGCAGCACGGTCATGTTCCTTGCCGATTGCTCCGACCCGGCGATCACGCTGACGCCGTGCAAGCCGTTCCTGGCGATGGACGGCACCGGCACCTACAGCGTCCAGTTCCGCGACGTGTTCGTGCCTGACGAGCTGATCCTGGCCGAGCCGGCTGCGCCGTTCGTCAAGAGGATCCGCGCCGGATTCATCCTGCTGCAGACCGGCATGGGCCTCGGCCTGATGAGGGATTGCATCAACATCATGGACGAGGTCCATGCGCCGCTCGGTCACGTCAACCGCTATCTGCCGCAGCAGCCGGTGCAATTCCGCGAGCTCCATGCCGAGTTCGAGAAGGAGGCGATGACGCTGGCAAGCGATCCCTACAACGCCGACGACAGCTACTGGCGCCGTGTCGTCGCGCTGCGCCTGCGGATCGGCGATGCCAGTGTCGCGGTGGCGCATGCGGCGATGCTCCATTGCGGCGCGCGCGGCTACCTGATGAGCCATCGCGCCCAGCGCAGGCTGCGCGAAGCCTATTTCGTCGCCATCGTCACGCCCGCCACCAAGCAGCTGCGCAAGATGCTGGCGGACGGTTGAAGCATGATCCGGAAAAGTGGGAACCGGTTTTCCCTCGCGACAAACGCGGAACGCGTTTGCGCGGAGATCATGCTCAAACGAGTTTCGGGACCACCACAACTGCAACCACAAACAGGAGACAGCCATGACGGACGTTCTGATCATCGCCGGCGAACTTGCCGAGCTCGTCAAGAAAGAGCCGTGTGTCATCATCGACACCCGGAATCCGGATGCCTATGCGGCGGGCCATCTGCCCGGTGCCGTCAATGTGCATGACGTCTTCACGTTCCTCGCGACCTCGACGCCGGAGGGAATCCACGAGCTGAAGACCAAGTTCGCCGACGCGTTCGGCGCCGCCGGTCTCTCCGGCAAGGAGACCGCCGTGATCTACGAGCAGTCGATGAATTCCGGCTTCGGCCAGTCCTGCCGCGGCTACTACTTGCTGACCATGCTGGGTTATCCCAAGATCAAGGTGCTGCATGGCGGCTTCGATGCCTGGAAGGCCGCCGACCTTCCGGTTACCACGGACGTCGCGGTGCCGCCGAAGGCCTCGTTTGCGATCGTGCCGGAGGCCGGCGACATCATGATCGACGCCAAGGCGATGCTGGCCGCGGTCGGCAAGCCCGGCGTTGCGATCCTCGATGTGCGCGATGTCGACGAGTGGATCGGCGAAAGCTCGTCTCCTTATGGGAAGGATTTCTGCCCGCGCAAGGGCCGCATCCCCGGCGCGGTCTGGCTGGAATGGTACCGCATGATGAAGCCCACCGGCGAGGGTCCGCGCTTCAAGTCGAAGGACGAGATCCTGGCGGAATGCGCCACCGTCGGCATCTCGCAGACCACGCCGGTCTATCTCTACTGCTTCAAGGGGGCGCGCGCCTCGAACACCTTCCTGGCGCTGAAGAACGCCGGCGTGAAGGACGTGCGGATGTACTTCGGCTCCTGGAACGAGTGGTCGCGCGATCCGGCGCTGCCGATCGACGAGGGTCTGCCGACCGCTGCCGTCGTCACGGGCAAGGCGGCATAGAATCTGCATGTTTGCGGCGTCCGGCGGCGTAAAATGCGGCCGGACGCCGATCAATGCCGGCGTCGGCACCGTGCGCCGATCCCCAAGGAGGAAAGCCTGATGAAACGTGAAGACCTCACCGAAAAGCTGCTCGACATCAAGCGCGAGAAGGGCTGGAGCTGGAAGCACATCTGCGAGACAATCGGCGGCTATTCCGAGGTCCTGATCGTCGGCGCGATCCTCGGCCAGATGAAGCTGACAAAACCGCAGGCGGCCAATGCCGGGGAGCTGTTCGGGCTGTCGAAGGCCGAGACCGCGATGCTCAACGAGGTGCCGATGCGCGGCGCCGGCACGCCGATGCCGCCGACCGATCCCCTGATCTACCGCTTCTACGAGATGGTGATGGTCAACGGCCCGGCGTGGAAGGCGCTGATCGAGGAGGAATTCGGCGACGGCATCATGTCCGCGATCGACTTCGACATGGCGATGGAGCGTGTCGCTAACCCGAAGGGCGACCGCGTCAAGATCACCATGAGCGGCAAGTTCCTGCCGTACAAATATTACGGCGCCAGCGGCAATGTGCCGGAATACGGTTTCAAGGAGGAGTGAGACGAGAGCACGAATGGCAAGTAGCGAATGGAATCGCTACTCGCCCATCGCGAAGGAGGTCACAGGATCGTGCCCGGCGCGTAGCTCGCCGCTTCCGGCTTGGCCCGGGCCAGCGCCTCGACCTGCTCGGCGAAATAGTCGACCTGGGCGGCGGCGTCGCCGGAGTTGGCGCGACCTTGCGCGAGCACGAGCTGCAATTCGGCTTCGCTGAGGCCAAGCCGTTGATCGGCGGCGAGACGCTGCAGCAGATCGTTCTGCACGATCTTGCCGGTGCGCAGGTCGCCAATGGCGGCGACGGCGTGCTCCTTGATCGCCTCGTGGGCGCCTTCGCGGCCGGCGCCCTTCTTGACCGCTTCCATCATGACAGTGGTGGTCAGCAGGAAGGGCAGATAGCGGTTGAGCTCGGTGGCGACGACGGCTTCGAACACCTCCATCTGGTCGAGCACGGTGAGCAAGGTCTCGAGCAGGCCATCCATGGCGAGGAAGGCATCGGGCAGCATGACGCGGCGGACGACGGAGCAGGAGACGTCGCCTTCGTTCCACTGATCGCCGGCGAGGCCTGCAGCCATCGCGAGATAGCCCTTCAGGATCACATGCAGGCCGTTGATGCGCTCGCACGAGCGGCTGTTCATCTTGTGCGGCATCGCCGAGGAACCCACCTGGCCCTTGGCAAAGCCTTCGCTGGCGAGTTCATGGCCTGCCATCAAGCGGATGGTCTTGGCGAAGTTGCCGGGACCGCTGGCGAGCTCGGTGAGCACGCTGACCGCACGGAAGTCGAGGCTACGCGGATACACCTGGCCGACGGCGTCGAGCGCTTTCGGCAAGCCGAGGTGAACGAGGATGCGTTCCTCGAGCGCGCGCGCCTTGCCGGCATCGCCATTGAACAGGGTGATCTGGTCGAGGCGCGTGCCCACTGCGCCCTTCAGGCCGCGAGCCGGGTAGGTCTGCAGCACATTGACCAGGCTCTGATGCGCCAGCAGCATCTCTTCGCCGAACATGGCGATGCGCTTGCCGAGCGTCGTGACCTGCGCGGCCACGTTGTGGGTGCGGGCGGTGAAAGGGATGTCGCGCAATTGCTGGGCGCGCTTCGCAAACCGAATCAGCGCGGCGATGCTCTTGGTCTCGACCAGCTGCAACGCGCGGTAGACCTGCAATTGCTCCACGTTCTCCGTGAGGTCGCGGCTGGTCATGCCCTTGTGCAGGTGCTCATGACCGGCCAGATCGCAGAACTCCTCGATCCGCGCCTTGACGTCGTGGCGGGTGACGCGCTCGCGCTGCATGATGGAGGCCAGGTTGATCTGGTCCTTGACGCGCTCGTAGCTTTCGATCACGCCGTCGGGAACCGGAATCCCGAGATCGCGCTGGCCTTTCAGCACGGCGATCCAGTAGTCGCGTTCGAGGCGAACCTTGCCCTCGCCACTCCAGATGGCGCGCATGGCGGGTGAGGCATAACGTTCAGCGAGAACGTTGGAAATGTGATCCTGGGACATGATCCCGCTCTCTTGGCATTGCCTGAGGCTGCCTGCAAGTCGCGACCTGTCATGAATCGTCAGGTCTGGTAGCGCCTTGGCCGGACTTGCGGTGTTGGCGCTACCATACCAGATCAGTGGATGCGCCGCCTCAGGCAATCCCGGGGCGGCGCCGGCATTCCCCGTCGCGGGACAGGACGTCCCGCGCGCTACTTGCCTTTCGCGACAGCAAACGCCTCGCGCACGTCCTTCACCGGCGCCATGTCGCGGACGAAGCTGAATGCGCCCTGGTCCTTCATCTCGCGGGCACAGCGCAGGAAGGCATTGAGCGCGTGGCGCTGCATCGCGCCGCCGACGCTGATGCGCTTGACGCCGGCGGCGGACAATTGCTCGACCGTCAAGGTCGGATCGGCAAACCCCATCACGAGATTGAACGGCCGCTTCACGGCCGAGACCACGGTCTTGACGGTGCCGATGTCGTACAGACCCGGCGAATACAGCACATCGGCGCCGGCGGCCTCGAACGCCTGCAGCCGCTTGATGGTGTCGTCGAGATCCTTGCGGCCGTGCAGGAAGTTCTCCGCGCGCGCGGTCAGCGTGAATGGGAACGGCAGCGCCCGCGCCGCTTCGACGGCGGCCTGCACCCGCTCGACCGCGAGCGAGAAGTCGTAGATCGGGTGCTCACGATTGCCGGTCGAGTCCTCGATCGAGCCGCCGACGACGCCGGCCTCGGCGGCGCGGGTGATCGCCTTTGCCGCGGTCTTCGGATCATCCGCACCGCAATTCTCCAGATCGGCGTTGACGGGCAGGTCGGTGGCATCTGATATCACCCGGCAGTTCTCGATGATGGCATCGAGGCTGACAGTCGCGCTGCCGAGCGTGTTGGCGAGCCCGAGGCTGGTGGTCGCGAGCGCCTCGAAACCCATCGCCGCGAGCAGCTTCGCCGTGCCGGCATCCCAGGGATTCGGGATGATGAAGGCGCCGGGGCGCTGATGCAACTCGCGAAACCGTGCTGCCTTGTCTGCCTGGGTACGCATGTGAACTCCTGATGATTGAAAAATGCGACTGGCCCAGCGATAGGGCGGTTTCGGCCATCAGACAAATTTGTTATTTCTCTCGATATCATCAGCTTTTTGCATGAGGCGAGGGATGGACAGCGACGCGCTCAACACGTTCCTGGTGGTGCATCGCCGCGGCGGAATCTCGAATGCCGCGAAGGCGCTGCACCGCTCGCAGCCGGCGATCTCCCGGCGCATCGCGCTGCTCGAGCAGGAACTCGGCGTGCCGTTGTTCGAGCGGATCGCGGGCAAGACCAGATTGAGCGATGCGGGGCGGGTGATGGTGCCCTATGCCGAACGCGCGGTGGCGGCGGCGCAGGATGCCGAGAATGCGGTGCGCGCGCTGCTGCGCGACAATTCCGGTCCGGTGGCGCTCGCGGTGACCGGCACGCTCGCCGGCGAGCGGCTCTCGAAAGTGCTGAAGCGCTTTGCGCGCCGGCATCCGGACGTCGCGCTGACGCTGCGCACGGCGACCAGTGCGGAGGTCAGCGATCTGATCCGGCGCGGCGAGGCGACCATCGGGCTGCGCTACGACCGCGACCGCTCGGGCGACCTCGATTGCGAGGTGCTGTTCGCCGAGCCGCTCGGGGTGGTCTGCGCGACGGACCATCCGCTGGCCGGACGCCGGGTCGGCAAGCTCGCCGAGCTCAGGGACGAGCGCTGGATCGCCTTTCCCGAAGTGCCCGGACGGCGCGAGATCACCGCTTCGCACGTGTTCGCCCTGTTTCTGACCCACGGGCTCGGCGAGGTCGACTGGACGCCGGTCGACAGCCTCACGGCACAGAAGCGGCTGGTCGAGGCCGGGCTCGGCATCGCGCTGCTATCACAAAGCAATGCGGCGGAGGAACTGCGCGCCGCCTCGATCGCGACGATCCGCGTCGGCAATCTCACCGCAAGTCACGAGGTCGTCGCGGTGACGCGGCATGGCGGCTTCCTCAGCGCCGCGTCGCGCCGCCTGCTCGACATCATTCGGGCAGACTTCACCAAAACGAGGGCCCCAAACACGTCGCGCCGGAACGGTGTCCGGCGCGCGTAAGAATGTCGAATTGGAGCTCAGGGGGCGCGAGAGCTCAGGTTCCCGGCTTCATGTCCCCGCCTTCACCTGTGCTGCCGCCACCGCCAGCAGTTCGTCCATCTTGGCGCGAACGTCGCGCTCGGTGACCGCCTGGCCCTTGGCGGTGAGATCCTTCAGGACCTTGTGTAGGACGTCATTGTCGCCGGCCTCCTCGAAATCGGCGGCCACCACCTCCTTGGCATAGGCGCCGGCGGCGTCGCCGGTGATGCCAAGCTTCTCGGCGGCCCACAGGCCGAGCAGCTTGTTCCGGCGCGCTTCGGCCTTGAACTTCTGCTCCTCGTCGAGGGCGAACTTCTTCTCGAAACCTTCCTCGCGCTTGTTGAATTCGTTCATGGCTGAAGTTCCAGTTCCCTGCTGAATGGCGGGCTCCTGCGCGTTGCGGCAGCCCCGATGCCTGCCTAGATAAGTGGGAGGAATCGGCAAGACAACGAGCCGTTAAGCCGCAGGCAAAACAGGCGGAATCGGGCCTTTTTGATAGGGCGGTATAAGTGCCCTGAAGAGGGCACTATCGATTGTGCTGGATGGGCCAATCGGATAGGTTGCCAACAGGCATGGTTCTTGTTCTGTTTCCAGTTGGATTGCCCAGGTTCCAGGCCTCCGCGGCAGCTCCGTCGTGGGTCGTAACCCCAAGTCATCCGGAGCACCCAAATCCATGGATTTCAACAAAACACGGTACATCCCAATGAGCCGTCGACGCCGTATTTATGAAGGCAAGGCCAAGGTGCTTTACGAAGGCCCCGAGCCGGGAACCCTGATCCAGCACTTCAAGGACGACGCGACCGCGTTCAATGCCAAGAAACACCAGGTGATCGAGGGCAAGGGTGTCCTCAACAACCGGATTTCGGAGTACCTGTTTCAGCACCTCAACGACATCGGGGTGCCGACCCACTTCATCCGCCGCCTCAACATGCGCGAGCAGCTGATTCGCGAGGTCGAGATCGTGCCGCTCGAGGTGGTGGTGCGGAACGTCGCCGCCGGCTCGCTGTCGCAGCGGCTCGGGATCGAGGAGGGCACCCAGCTGCCGCGCTCGATCATCGAGTTCTATTACAAGAACGACCAGCTCAACGACCCCATGGTGTCGGAAGAGCACATCACCGCGTTCGGCTGGGCCACGCCGCAGGAGATCGACGACATCATGGCGCTGGCGATCCGCGTCAACGACTTCCTGACCGGCCTCTTCCTCGGCATCGGCATCCGCCTCGTCGACTTCAAGATGGAGTGCGGGCGGCTGTTCGAGAACGAGATGATGCGGATCATCGTCGCCGACGAGATATCGCCGGACTCCTGCCGTCTCTGGGACATCAAGTCGAACGAGAAGCTCGACAAGGACCGTTTCCGCCGGGATCTGGGTGGCCTGCTCGAGGCCTATACCGAAGTCGCGAAGCGGCTCGGCATTCTGATCGAAAACGAGCGGCCGGCCGGCAGCGGCCCGGTGCTGGTGAAGAGCTAAGCTTAAGGGGCGACCGTGAAGGCACGTGTGACTGTGACATTGAAGTCGGGCATCCTCGATCCGCAGGGCAAGGCGATCGAGGGCGCACTTAAATCGCTCGGCGTCGACGGCGTCGCCAGCGTTCGCCAGGGCAAGGTGTTCGACATCGAGCTCGCTGCGACCGACAAGACCAAGGCGGAGGCGGCGCTCAAGGCCGCCGCCGACAAGCTGCTGGCGAACACCGTGATCGAGAACTACCGGGTCGAGGTTCTGGGCTGACCGGGCGCGCCAAATGATAACAGCCGCTCCCGCCTGTTTTCGCAGTGACCGAATCGTCGTCCGAGCGCTGTTGGCCGGCTTGCTGACGGCAGCCGGAATCGGCGGGGCTTCGGCTCAACCGGCGCCGGCACCGCCTGCCGCGACGACGCAGGCGGCGCCGTTCACAATCAGCGGATGGAGCTACGAGCGTCGCGGCTCCGACATGCATATGTTCCGCTGCGCGCAAGCGTCCTGCGGCGCAGGCTCCAAGGTGAGCTACCGGTATTATACCGGCGGAAAGCAGATGACGCTCGACCAGTTCCGTGCGGGGCAGGAGCAGATCATCAAGGCACTGGAGCAGCGGACGCCTGGACAGCGCATCACGCTGCTCGGCGTCGACGGCGACAAGGGCACCGCAATGCCGCGCATGTTCAAGGCGCGGCGCCTGACCGTGACCGCCGACGGCGCAAGCGAGTATCAAGTCAGCGGCTTGCTGATTGGCGGACAAGGCTCCGCCAGCCTGATCAGTTCGGCGCGTGACGAAAAGGCCAGCAACGACAATTACGCTAAGTTTGCCGCCGCAGCTAAGCTCGTGCTGGCGCCCAAAACCAGGTGATGCAATGAAATCAGCGGTCCTCGTCTTCCCCGGCATCAATCGCGAGCGCGACATGGCACGCGCGCTCAAGCTCGCATCCGGCAATGATACCGCGATGGTCTGGCACGCCGAGACCGCGCTGCCCAAGGGCACCGACCTCGTGGTGGTGCCCGGCGGCTTCTCCTATGGCGACTATCTGCGCTGCGGCGCGATCGCCGCCCGCGCACCCGTGATGGACGCCGTGCGCGATTTCGCAGCCAAGGGCGGCCTGGTGCTCGGCGTCTGCAACGGTTTTCAGATCCTCTGCGAGTCCGGGCTGTTGCCGGGCGTCTTGATGCGCAATGCCGGGCTGAAGTTCGTCTGCCGCGACGTGCACATGAAGGTCGAGCGCTCCGACACGCCGTTCACCCGCGGCTACAATGCCGGCCAGGTGATCCGCGTGCCGGTGGCGCATGGCGAGGGCAATTACGAGGCGGACGAGGAGACGCTGAAGCGGCTCGAGGGCGACGGGCGGGTGCTCTACCGCTACTGCTCGGCCGATGGCGTGGTCGACGAGACCTCGAACTTCAACGGCGCCGCGCATTCGATCGCCGGCATCGTCAACGAGCGCGGCAACGTGCTCGGCATGATGCCGCATCCGGAAAACCACGTCGAAGAGATCATGGGCTGCACCGACGGCCGCGGCCTGTTCGCAGGGCTGGTTCAGCAGTTCGAGAAGGCGGCGTAACGGAAATGCTGGGGCGGTGGTACCTTGCCGCGGCCGCGGCACTCGTTTACGCGACAGCAGCCAACGCCCAAGATTCCTCGAAGCTGGACTTCCCGAAGCGCCCGATCACGATGATCGTGCCGTTCGCGGCCGGCGGCACCTCCGACGTGATCGCCCGCGCAGTGGCCGACCAGATGGGTACGGCGCTCGGCCAGACCATCATCATCGAGAATGTCGGCGGCGCCGGCGGCTCGACCGCGTTGACCCGCGCCGCACGCGCCGAGCCGGACGGCTACACGATTGCGATCGGTAACGCCGGCACCAATGCCGCGACCTACACGATCTATCCGAAGCTGTCGTTCACACCGGATTCCTTCGCGCCGATCGCCGTGGTCGCCAAGACCTTCGGCATCGTCGCGCTGCGCAAGGATTTTCCGGCCAAGGACCTCAAGGAATTCATCGACTACGCCAGGAAGAATCCGGGCAAGGTCAATCTCGGCCATGCCGGCGTCGGCTCGTCGAATTATTTGATCTGCAAGAGCTTCGTGCATGCCGCCGGGATCGACGTGCAGCTGGTCGGCTATCGCGGCGCGGCGCTCGCGCTGACGGACGCGATCGGCAGCCAGATCGACGGCGTCTGCGATGCCGCGGCATCGGTGTCGCAAGCGATCGACGACAAACTGGTGAAGGCAGTCGTGGTCGGCTCGACGGTGCGGCTCGCCTCGCTGCCGGACCTGCCGACCTCGACTGAGGCTGGCTTGCCCGAGTTCGAGGCGCAGGGCTGGAACGGCCTGTTCGCGCCGAAGGGCACCCCGGGCGAGATCATCGCCAAGCTCAATGCCGCCGCGCGCACCGCGGTCGCGAGCGAGGCGGTAAGGAAGCGCTTTGTCGAGTTGTCGACCGTTGCGCCCGACGCCGATGAGCTCGCACCCGAGGTGCTGCAGCAACTCGTGACCCGCGACGTCGCGAAGTACCGTGCGCTGCTGGCGGACGACAAGAAGTAGCCGGAACGACTATCCCCGCAACCGGCGCAGCCAGCGCTTGACGGCCTCGGCCGGTACCGTCATCGCGGCGACGCCGGCCATGACAAGCACGAGACCGAGCACGAGGTTCGACGGCACGGATTCCCCGAGCAGGATCACCGACAGCGCGACGCCAATCGGAATCCGCAAGTAACCCTGCGCATTGGTCGTGAGCGTGCCGAGCCGCGTCAGGCACATGTAGAACAGCATCAGGCCGAAGGCGCTGGAGAAGATGCCCATCACGACGGTGGCGACCAGCGCCTGCGGCGTCGGGTGCAGCGTCCAGGGATGGTCGACGATCAGGGCGACCGGCAGCAGCACGGTGCCTCCGAACAGCAGCGAGCCGGCGGCCACCACCATCGGGTCGTAGTCGGAGAGACGGAGCCCGAAGATCGTGGCGCAGGCGAACGAAACGGTGGCGAGCAGGATCCCGATCTCGGCGACAATCTCCTTGCCGAAGCCCGACAGCGCGTCGAGGCCGATGATCGCCACCGTGCCGGCAAGGCCGAGGATCGCGCCGACGAATTTGAGCGGCGAGGCGGGCTCGTGCCGGGTGATCGCCCAGGTGATCAGGAAGGCGAAGATCGGCGTCGTCGAGGCGAGCACCACGGTATTGGACGCCGGCACGTAGAGCTGCGCCCAGGTGATCACCAGGAACGGGATCGTCGAGTTGATGGTCTGCTGGAACGCGAACAGCTTCCAGGCCTTGATGTCGGTCGGGATTCGGATGGCGCGGATCCGCAGCACCACGAGCAGGAAGGCTGCGGCGACCAGCGAGCGCGCCGAGATGAAGGTGATCGGCGGGATCGAGCCGAGCCCGATCTTGGTCAGCGGATAGGTCGAACTCCAGCAGCAGGCGAGTGCCAAGAGCAGCGCATAGTCGCGCCACCCGCGCGCACCGGGCGCGGTGGTCGAAGTCGGCGTGATCGCGGGAGCCGTCACGCCGCCCGTCTTCGCGCCTTGTTTCAGCATGGTCTTTTCGGAAAACCGCTTCACACTTTTCCGGTTCATGCCCTGGCTGTGCTCTTCGGCACTTTGATCGGCTCCCCGCGCATTGGCGCGCAGCAAAACTGATACTTCGACAGCTCACCCGATGCCAGCGCAAGTTTGCCGGCGCTTCGTGCCGTTCAATCCCGCGAGACGGTATTCACAACGGCCGGCTCGGCATCCACGGAGCTGGACTTTGCTCCGGTATCCGACGTCGCCTCCCACCATTCGCCCAGCGCGTCGATCCGCGGCACCAGCCGATGGCCGGCCGGCGTGAGCTGGTATTCGACGCGCAGGGGATAGCCGCCGAATTCGGTGCGCTCGACGATGCCGGCGTCCTCGAGCTTGCGCAACTCGAGCGTCAGCATCTTGTGCGAGATGGTCGGGTTGTCGCGGCGCAGGTCGCTGAAGCGCTTGGTGCCCTGCTTCAGATAATAGATCAGCAGCGTCGGCCAGCGGCCGCTCAGGACCTGCATCACTTCCTCGATCGGGCAGCGGGAGACGAGAGATTTCATGGCGGCTCGTGGTTACAAAAAGGTGCGTAATTTACTTCACGGATGTGGCGAATAGGGTCCGGCTCCGCTGCGCAGCGCGATCGTCAGACATCATCGGAGACCACATCATGGAACCTATCCTTATCTATGGCTTCCCGCTCGGAAGCTCCATGGGGCTCGTTGCAGCGCTCGAATGGCTGCGCCAGCCCTATCGCCTGTGCCGCGTCGACATGCTCGGCGAAATGCGCGATCCCTCCTATGCGCGGATCAATCCGCGGCATGAGACGCCGGCCTTCGTCACGGACCAGGGCAGGGTGCTCACCGAGAACATGGCGATCGCAGGCTGGCTCGCGGCACGCGATACCGAGCGCCGCATCAGCTTCGACCCGTCGTCGCCGCAGGCCGACCGGATGCGTCAGCTGATGGCCTTCGTGAACACCGGCTTCACCGCCGCGTTCAGTCCGCTATGGGCGGCGCTGGAGATGCAAACGCCGAATCCGCCGATGCAGTCCGCGCTGCGGCAGTGGGGGAAGGGCAATGTCGTGCAGCGCCACGACCGGCTCGAGGAACTGGTCGGCGATGCGCCTTTCCTGCTCGGCGACCACCCGACATTGGCGGATGGGCTGCTGATCGGTGTCGCACGCTGGCTCGATTTCCACGCCGTCGCCGACCGCGATCGCTGGCCGAAACTATCCGCACTTCGCGCGCGCCTCGAGGCCGATCCGGCCGTGATCTACGCGACGGCGCTGGAGAGCGGCGAGAACAGCCCGGCGGGGTCAGGCGCCTGCGCTGGTCATGTTGCGCTCGCCGAGGTGATCGAGCGGTTCGGCACGCAGCGCGGGTGAGGATTGAGGGAGGCGGTGGACGCCGCTTGGCGTCCACCGCCCGGGATTTGCCCAAGATCCTAGCGCAAGACCTCGCTCAGCACCTCGCCATCGACCTGGTGCGGTGTGGTGTTGAGGATCCGCATGACGGTCGGCGCCACGTCGATATTGCGCATGTGCCGCACCACGGTGTCCTTGCGGATCTGCGGCCCCGCGGCGATGAACGTCGCGCTCATCACCGGCAGCTCGGGATCGTGACCGTGGGCGCCGTAGAAGTTCGGCATCGACAGTGCGGTGGTTGCCGAGTTGAACGGCGCGTCGCCCTGGCGCGCCACGCCGGGATTCTGGATGCCGTCGAAATTGTAGCCGGGCGCCATCAGCGCGAACACGTCGCCATAGTCCTGGCCGACGGTCTTGCTGATGCACTGTCCGGTGCCGGCGTCGCATTGCAGCGGCCGGGTCTCGACAACGGTGAAGATGCGCTGGTCCTTCAGCGAGTAGTTGAAGCGCGCATTGGGATCGACCGCGTTCTTCACCGCATCGGTGATTTGCGCCACCAGGTTCCGGTAGGTCGCGAGATCGACGGTGCCGCCGAGCTCGCGGTTTTGCAAGTTGACGTAGATGTCGGCGGCAGGACCCGAGGTACGGATCCCGACCTTGCTGGTGTCGATGCCGGCGTTGCGCAGGATGTTGGTGAGGTTGACCGAGGTGTGGAACGGCGCGAAGCCGTGATCCGACACCACGACGACGTTGCTGTCATGGCCCGCCGCATCGGCAATCTGCTTCACCGCCTTGTCGGCGGTCTGGTAGGCGAAGCGGATGTAGGAGGCGTAGCGCTTGACCTTGGCGGGATCCTGGTTGGCGCCGATCGAATTCGGGTCGGTCGGGCTGGTGCCCTGGCGCGGATCGGTCAGCAGGAACTGGTGCTCGGAGCCATCGGGCTGCTCGATATAGACCATGACGAGATCGGCGTCCGGATGGGTCTTGATCGCGCGCTCGCCGATATTGGCCTGGTAGCGCACGAAGGTCTTCACCATGTCTTCGAACATCGTTTCGATCTCGACATCGGGGAAGCCCGTGAAACCCGGGCTCAGCCGCTCCGGAATGCGGAAGTCGGCCTGCGGGCGCCAGAAGCCGATGTTGTTGTTGATGTCGTCGACGTCGGCGAGAACCGGCGTGTTGCGCGGGATGTAGTTGGCGCCGTAGCGGGCGAAGCGCACCGTCGAGAGGTCGGGCGACAGCGCCGAGACGAAGTAGGCGGCACCGACCTTGGCGCCGCTGCCCTCGAAGAAGAACGGCGCGTTCTCGCCGCCGAACTTGACGTAGGCCGGCCCGGTCGACGGCGCGTGGAACGGTCCTGCGGTGATGCCGCGGTTGGCATCGAAGAACACCAGCGTGTCGTAGTTCACCTTGCGGTCATTGGTGGTGTCGATCGCGGCGACGCGGATCGAATATTTGACGTCGAGCGTCGCGGCGTTGGTGCAGGTCGCGGTCGCCGCTGCGGAGCATGAGAACGTCTCGATCGGCACCGTGGTCACCAGCACCGGGCTGAACGAGAAATGGCCGGCGGCCTGCAGCGCCGCCACGATGCCGGGATCGGCCGCGAAGTCGCTGCGCGACAGCGAGAAGCCCTGCGCCCCGATGCCGCCGAACGCGCCGAACGGCACGGTGAAGTCGGTCACGCGGGTGGGCTGGGCCGGCTGCACCACGGTCTTGTTGATCGAGATGTCGGCGCCGTCGCCACCAGGCCAGGTCGCGGTGATCACCTTCTTGCCCTGCTGGCGCAGCTGCACCCAGAGCGGTTGCGCCGTCGGGTGCGCCGACGGCCCGAGCGGGCTTTCGCTATAGCCGCCGATCGGCGCCGCAAAGCCGCTGATGCTGCTGGAGATCGGGCCGACGATCGGCTGGAAGGTGTTGGAGGGGATGTCGTTATGGACCGCCGTCGAACCGGTCGCGATCGCGATATGCGACACCGCGGTGAGCGACGGCGACGCCGTCACGTTCTGCAGCGCCACTGCGCCGCGCCGGCTGAGCCGGGCGAGGCCGCCGTCGCGCGGCAGCACGCCTTCCTCGATGAATTTCTGGATGAAATCGGGCTTGGCGCCATCGAGCGAGATCATCACCACGCGCGGCTTGCGGCCATGATGACCGCCGTCATGGTCTTGATCCTGGTCTTGGTCGTGACCGCGGGACTCGCCGACGCCGCGATCGCCATTGTCGCCATCCTGGCCGGCGCGTGCCGGCGTTGCAACGCAAGCCAGCGATGCGACAAGCGACATCGCTGTCGTGACGGAAACCAACGTCTTCAATTTCATGAGAATGCCCCAACTTCGCTGACGCGAATGCACAAACGGAAACCGTTCAGCAATCTTCGGGGGCTTGGCTGACGAGCATGTGACGCGCGCGCGACGACGCAACGACAGCATGTCGTCGTGTCACAACGCGCGTTTGAATGAGTCACACGAAGAACGCGCGCAAACACAACGCGCTAGCGCCGTGCTTTCGATTCAATCCGCGCCGATGTAACGGTTGAATGACGGCGCGTATCCACGGATCATTGCGCGCTTTGCGCGAACTGGTCGCGAGCGTTACGCCGTCTTCTCGGCCGGCGCCTTGCGCTTCGTCCGCTTGATGGTGCCGGAGAAGCTGAACAGCGGCCGCTCGGCCGAGGTCAGCATGCCGCGCACGAAGATCAGCGACCCGCCGGCGCGGGTGACCTCGCCAGTGCATTCGATCACGTCACCCTCGCGGGCCGCATCAAGGAATTCCGAGGCGAACGAGACCGTGACCCCGGGGCCCTGGAGCACCGGGGAGGCGAGCGCGAACAGGCAGTAATCCGCGAAGGTCATGAGGCAGCCGCCATGGACGTTGCCCGAGCCATTGAGGTGCTTCGGGCCGACCCGGAACGCGCAGGCGATGCGGCCGTTCTCGTCCATGCGGTGGTAGAATGGGCCGGTATGGGTCTCGAAACTGTCCCGGGTCCAGGTCCGCCAGCCGGCGAATTCGCCTTCGGTTTCGACGTGCAGGTCGGGGCGGCGGTTGAATGCCGTATTGAGTGCGGTCTTGGCGAGCTCGTTCACGAAATCTGGCCTTCAATTATCGGGTCCGGGACCTTAAATCCGATCCATCCCCATTGTGCAAATCCCAGGCACAGATCCAGGCTGCAAATCCCGGGCCGCGTCCAACCGCCGCAAAGCTCTGGACAGGCCGGAAATGGGCCGTAAAAGGCCTTTTCGCCCCCGTTCGATCTACCTATTAAGGGTCCCATGACCGCGCCCAAGAACGACCCCAAGAACGAGCCTCAAATCACCCCCGAACTGGTCGCCGCCCACGGGCTGAAGCCGGACGAGTATGAGCGCATCCTGAAGCTGATCGGGCGGGTTCCGACCTTCACCGAGCTCGGCATCTTCTCGGCGATGTGGAACGAGCATTGCTCGTACAAGTCGTCGCGGATCCATCTGCGCGGGCTGCCCACCAAGGCCCCCTGGGTGATCCAAGGCCCCGGCGAGAACGCCGGCGTGATCGATATCGGCGACGGCCAGGCCGTGGTCTTCAAGATGGAGAGCCACAACCACCCGAGCTACATCGAGCCCTACCAGGGCGCCACCACCGGCGTCGGCGGCATCCTGCGCGACGTCTTCACCATGGGCGCGCGCCCGATCGCCTGCCTGAACGCGCTGAGCTTCGGCGCCCCTGAGCACCCCAAGACCCGGCATCTGGTGTCCGGCGTGGTCGCGGGCGTCGGCGGCTACGGCAATTCATTCGGCGTGCCGACGGTCGGCGGCCAGGTGCGCTTCCACACCCGCTATGACGGCAACATCCTGGTCAACGCGATGGCGGTCGGCCTCGCCGACGCCGACAAGATCTTCTATGCGGCGGCCTCCGGCGTGAACATGCCGATCGTCTATCTCGGCTCCAAGACCGGCCGCGACGGCATCCACGGCGCCTCGATGGCATCGGCCGAATTCGACGACGCCTCCGAGGAGAAGCGTCCGACCGTGCAGGTCGGCGATCCCTTCGCCGAAAAGCTGCTGCTCGAAGCCTGCCTCGAGATCATGGAAGCCGATTGCGTGATCGCGATCCAGGACATGGGCGCGGCCGGCCTGACCTGCTCGGCGGTCGAGATGGGCGCCAAGGGCGATCTCGGCGTCGATCTCGATCTCGATGCGGTGCCGACCCGCGAGACCGGCATGAGCGCCTATGAGATGATGCTCTCGGAGAGCCAGGAGCGCATGCTCATGGTGCTCAAGCCCGAGAAGGAGAAAGAGGCCGAGGCGATCTTCCGCAAATGGGGGCTCGACTTCGCCATCGTCGGCTACACCACGCCGAGCAAGCGCTTCGTCGTCAAGCATGGCGGCGACGTGATGGCCGATCTGCCGATCAAGGAACTCGGCGACGAGGCGCCGGTCTATGACCGTCCGCATGTCGCCTCGACTGCGCTGCCGGTGATCCGCGGCCAGGACGTCAAGCCGCCGCTCGGCATCGCGGAGGCGCTGACGAAGCTGATCGGCACGCCCGAACTATGCTCGAAGCGCTGGGTCTGGGAGCAGTACGACCACGTCATCCTGGGCAATACCGTACAGCGCCCCGGCGGCGATGCCGCGGTCGTCCGCGTCGAGGACGGCCCGAAGGGGCTTGCGCTCACCGTGGACGTCACGCCGCGCTATTGCGAGGCCGATCCGTTCGAGGGCGGCAAGCAGGCCGTCGCGGAAGCCTGGCGCAACATCACCGCGGTCGGCGGCCGGCCGCTCGCGATCACCGACAACCTCAACTTCGGCAATCCGGAGCGGCCCGAGATCATGGGCCAGTTCGTCGGCTGCTTGAAGGGCATCTCGGAAGCCTGCCGCGCGCTCGACTTCCCGGTCGTGTCCGGCAACGTCTCGCTCTACAACGAGACCAACGGCCGCGGCATCCTGCCGACGCCCTCGATCGGCGGCGTCGGCGTGCTCGACGACTTCACCAAGTCCGCGACCCTGGCATTCAAGGCGGCGGGCGAGGCGATCCTGCTGGTCGGCGACACGCAAGGCTGGCTCGGCCAGTCGGTGTACCTGAGCGATGTCTGCGGCCGCGAGGAGGGCGCTCCGCCGCCGGTCGATCTCGCCACCGAGAAGCGCAACGGCGACGTGGTGCGCGGCATGATCCGCGCCGGCACCGCGAGCGCGGTGCATGACGTGTCCGACGGCGGGCTCCTGATCGCGCTCGCCGAGATGGCGATCGCAAGCGGCATCGGCGCGCAGCTGCTGGCGGCGCCGTCCTCGATCGTGCCGCATGCCTACTGGTTCGGCGAGGATCAGGCGCGCTACATCGTCACCGTGCCTGCCGCCGACGCGGGCCTCGTGCTGGCCAAGATGAAGGGCGCCGGCGTGCCCTGCGCGCGCATCGGCACCACCGGCGGCGAGGCGATTGCGGTGGCCGGCGAGCCGCCCGTGACGATCGAAAGCCTGTCCCGCGCCTTCGAGCACTGGCTGCCGAACTACATGCACGGCACAGCCGCCTGATCCGGATGGATCGGGCGCTACAAGCGTCGAGCGAACAAAGTCTCAATAGCGCGATGAACCCATCATCGCGTTATTTTCTTGTATCCAGGCGGGATCCCTTCGGATCAGGTGCTAGGTGGCGCCGCGGACCGCGCGCCAGGCAAAGATGATAATCACTGCGCCGATGAAGCCGGCGACGAGATAGCCAATCCATCCGCCGCCGAGCGATACGCCGAGCAGACCCAACAGCCAGTTCGCCAGCGCGGCGCCGACGATGCCGAGGATGATATTCATGAAGATCCCGGTTCCGGTCTTCATGAACATCTCGGCGAGCCAGCCGGCCAATCCGCCGACGATGATTGCGGCGATCCATCCAACTTGAGGGTCGTTCATCTCAGGACTCCCTAGGGTCAGCAGTCCGGCCAGCATAGCCGAGAATCACATGGCCACATGTGACCAATGGCAGGTTGTGCGCAACTTGTTGGCGACGGGCTCAAGCCTGCCGCCCCCGGCGCTGCCTGCGTTCGGCCGCCGTGATCAGGATGCGGGGGCCCGAGCCCTCGGCGCCGAGTCTGTCGTCGCCGTTGCGCAACGGGCAATCGGTCACCGACAGGCAGCCGCAGCCGATGCAGCTGAACAGCTTGTCGCGGAGGTCGGTGAGATCGCTGATGCGCTGCTGCAGTGCCGCGGTCCAGGCGCGCATCGCACGCTCCCATTCGCGCATGGTCGGGGCGCGATCGAGCGGTATCGCCGCGAAGGTCTGCCTGATCTCTTCCAGCGGAATTCCGGCGCGCTGCGCGATCCGGATCACCGCGATGCGGCGCAGCACGCCGCGCATGTAGCGGCGTTGGTTGCCGCTGGTGCGCCGGCTCGCGATCAGCCCCTTGCTCTCGTAGAAGTGAAGGGTGGAGACGGCGAGGCCGCTGCGCCGCGCCACTTCGCCGACTGAAAGCTCTTGTGCAAGCGCCATTTGCCTCGATATCCCGGATTAGAAGTCCTGCAGGCTGCGAGCCTTGACCTCAACCATACTTGAGGTTCTATAACAGTCGCGGGCTTGCAGGGGCAAGCTTCCGGCCGAGATGCCGGGGTTCGTTCTTGGAAGCGAAATGCCGTCCGCATCATCCTCGTCGCGCCGCTGGCTCGGGCTTCGCCCCAAGCCGTTCGGCATTACCCTCGTATTGCTGATCTGTGCCGCGGCCGCCTTGTTTGCCTGGCGTGCCGGCAGCTCCAGTGCGTCAGCCAAGGCCACCGCCGAAGCCCCGCCGACACCTGTGGCGGCCATGGTGGTGCGGACCGAAACCTTGCCGCGCGCGATCGAGGCGATCGGTTCGCTGCAGGCAGTGCGGCAGGTGATTCTGGCGTCCGAAGTGGCCGGCCGCGTCACCGCGATCAATTTCGATGCCGGTACCGATGTCGCCGAGGGTGCAGCGCTGGTGCAGCTCTATGACGCGCCGTTGCGCGCCTCGCGCGCGGTTGCGGTTTCCAAGGGACGTTTTGCGCAATTGCAGGAGAAGCGTTCTCAGGGGCTGGCGCCGTCCGGCTTCGTGACCCAGGAGACGCTGCAGCAGCGGCAGGAAGACCTGAAGCAGGCCGACGCCTCGGTCGAGCAGCTCGATGCGCAAATCGCGCAGACGACGATCCGCGCGCCGTTCGCCGGCCAGATCGGCCTGCGCAAGGTCAACCTCGGTCAATACGTCAATGCCGGCGATGCGCTCGCCACGCTGACCGCGCTCGACCGGCTCTATGCCAATTTCACTGTTCCGCAGCAGCGCCTGTCAAATCTGAAGGTGGGAGGCGCGGTGACGATCCGTACCGATGCTTTCCCCGATCGGGTGTTCGAGGCCACGATCAACGCCATCGAACCGCAGGTCGCCGAGGATACCCGCAATGTCCTCGTGCAGGCTTTATTCAGCAATCCCGATCGGCTGCTGCGGCCTGGGCTCTTCGTGATGGTGAACGTCGTGCTGCCGCCGCAGCTCGACGCCATCGTGGTGCCCGTCACCGCGATCCAGACCAGCGCGTCCGGCGAGAGCGTGCTCGTGGTGCGCGACAACAAGGCGGTCGGTGTCGCGGTCAGGACCGGGCAGCGCATCGGCGAGCGCGTCGTCGTGGAGCACGGGCTCTCGCCCGGCGACCACATCGTGACCGCGGGCCAGCTCCGCGTCATGCCCGGCGCTGCCGTCCAGATGACCATGGCGGAGACGCCGGAGAAGGGACGCTAGCCCGCGGGCAGCGTCCGAGGCAGGCATCATGCATTTCACCGACATCTTCATCCGCCGGCCGATCCTTGCGACGGTCGTCAGCCTGCTGATCCTCTTGATCGGCACCGCGGCGATGGTCTCGCTGCCGGTGCGGCAGTATCCCAGCATGGAAAGCGCTACCATCCAGGTCGACGTGTCGTTTCCCGGCGCGACCCAGGACGTCATGCAGGGCTTCGTCACCTCGGTGATCGCGCAATCGATCGCGACCGCCAACGGTATCGAGTACATGACCTCGAACTCGACGCTCGGCACGAGCCAGATCAAGGCCAAGCTGGTGCTCAACGCCAATGCCGACCGCGCCATGACCGAGGTGCTCGCCAAGGTGCAGCAGGTCAAGTACCGCATGCCGGCCGGCGTGTTCGACCCTGTCATCACCAAGATCACCGACGGCGCGTCGGCGGTGCAGTACATCGCCTTCACCAGCGACACGCTGACGCCGGCACAGATCACCGACTTCGCCACCCGCGTGGCGCAGCCGCTGCTGACCTCGGTGCCCGGCGTGGCATCGGCCGACACGTCGGGCGGATCGTCGCTGGCGATGCGGGTGTGGATCGATCCGTTCAAGCTCGCAGCGCGCGGCCTGACCGCGGCCGATATCTCCGCCGCGCTGCGCTCCAACAACGTGCAGGCGGCGCCCGGGCGGCTGCGCGGCGAGATGACGGTAACCAACATCACTGCGGCGACCGACCTGCGCAATCTCGACGATTTCCGCAAGATGGTGATCAAGACCGGCGCCGGCGGCGGCGGTCTGGTGCGACTCGGCGACGTCGCGACGCTCGAGATCGGTGGCGAGAATTACGATTCCAACGCGCGCGACAGCGGCAGGCCCACCGTCTATATCGCGGTGCAGCCGACGCCCGACGGCAACCCGCTGGAGATCGTCGCCGCCACCGCCAAGGTGATCGAAGACCTCAACCGCGTCGCGCCGCCCGGATTGCAGGTCGCCGACGTCTTCAACATCGTGCACTTCGTCAAGGCCTCGATATCGGAGGTGCAGCACGCGCTGGCTGAGGCGGTCGCCATCGTCGTGGTGGTGATCCTGTTGTTCCTCGGATCGTTCCGCTCGGTGCTGATCCCGGTCGTCACCGTGCCGCTGTCGCTGGTCGGCACCGCCGCGATGATGCTGGCGCTCGGCTTCTCCATCAATTTGTTGACCCTGCTTGCGATGGTGCTGGCGATCGGGCTCGTGGTCGACGACGCCATCGTCGTGGTGGAAAATATCCATCGTCACATCGAGGAGGGTCTGAGCCCCGCCGACGCGGCCCTGATCGGCGCGCGCGAGATCATCGGCCCGGTTATCGCGATGACGATCACGCTGGCCGCCGTCTATGCGCCGATCGGCCTAATGGGCGGCCTGACCGGCAGCCTGTTCCGCGAATTCGCCTTCACGCTGGCAGGCTCGGTGGTGGTCTCCGGCGTCATCGCGCTGACCTTGTCGCCGATGATGAGCGCGCAACTGCTGGGGGAAGCCACCTCGCACGGCCGGTTCGCCCGCTTCGTCGAGCACCAGTTCTCGAAATTGTCGCGCGGCTACAGCCGGCTGTTGGCTGCGACGCTCAAGATGCGCGCCGCGGTGCTCGTGGTTGCGGTCAGCGTGCTGGCGGCGATCGTGGTGCTGTTTCTCGGCAGCCAGCGCGAGCTCGCGCCGTCCGAGGACCAGGGCTATGTGTTCACCGTGCTCAGGGCGCCGCAATATGCCAGCGTCGATTACACCACGCGCTACACCGACCAGGTCGAGCAGCTGTTTCGCTCGTTCCCGGAGTATCACGCGAGCTGGGTCATCAACGGCACCGACGGGCAAAACCACGCCTTCGGCGGCATCACGCTGACCGACTGGGACAAGCGCAAGCGCTCCGCCAACGACATCCAGGACCAGCTCTACGGCATGTCCTATGGCGTGCTCGGTGCCAGCGTGACGCCGTTCCAGCCCGCCGCGTTGCCGGCCGCAACCGGCGGCCTGCCGTTCCAGATGGTGGTGCGCTCGGCCGGCGATTTCTCAACCATCTATCAGGAGGTCGAGACGCTGAAGGGGGCGGCCTGGAAGAGCGGGCTGTTCGTGTTCGTCGACAGCGATCTTGCGTTCGACAGCCCGACCGCGCGGATCACGATCGATCATGCCAAGGCGGCCGAGGCCGGCGTCAGCATGCAGACCATCGCCGACACGCTCGCCGTGCTGGTCGGCGAGAACTACGTCAACCGCTTCAATTTCTTTGAACGTTCCTACGAGGTGATCCCGCAGGTGCGGCAGGCCGACCGGGTCACGCCGGACAATCTCGGAAACTTCAATGTCCGCTCGAGCTCGGGGCAGATGTTCCCGCTGTCGACGGTGATCAAGGTCAACGTCAAGCCCGAGCCGAATCGGCTGCCGCAATTCAACCAGATGAACGCGGCGACGATCTCGGCAGTGCTCAAGCCCGGCGTCACCATGGGGCAGGCTGTGGCGTTCATGCAGGCGCAAAAGCTGTCGCCGGGCATGACCGTCGACTGGCTGTCGGACAGCCGGCAATATGTCCAGGAGGGCAACCGCCTGATCGTCACCTTCGGCATGGCGCTGATCGTGATCTTCCTGGTGCTGGCGGCGCAGTTCGAAAGCTTCCGCGATCCCCTGGTCATCATGGTGACGGTGCCGCTCGCGGTCTGCGGCGCGCTGCTGCCGCTGTATTTCGGCTTCACCACGCTGAACATCTATACCCAGATCGGGCTCGTCACCCTGATCGGGCTGATCTCCAAGCACGGCATCCTGATGGTGAGTTTCGCCAACGAGATCCAGCATCATGAAGGGCTCGACCGGGTCGCCGCGATCCAGAAGGCCGCCGCGGTGCGCATGCGGCCGGTGCTGATGACGACGGCCGCGATGGTCACGGGCCTTGCGCCGTTGCTCTATGCCGACGGCGCCGGCGCGGCCAGCCGCTTTGCCATCGGCATCGTCGTGGTGATGGGGATGCTGATCGGCACGCTGTTCACGCTGTTCGTGCTGCCGACCTTCTACATCCTGATCGCGCGCGATCATCGCGCCGCGGCGGCCGCCCCGCGGCTGGAAAGCGTGGCGGCGAGGGACGAGATCGCGGCGTGATCAAAGCACGTATTTCGAGCCGGGAATCTTGCGCAGCACGGCGGTGGCGGCCCAGCTCAGCGCCACGGTGGCGAAGAACGCGATCGCGGCCTTGGCGATCGCCGGCAATTCCATGTCGAACAGCCAGTATTGCAGCCACAGCACGATCGGATAGTGCATCAGGAACATGCCGTAGGCATCGCCCTGCATGCGGTCGAGCAGCGTCGGTCCCGGCGCCTTCGATTGCAGGAAGTAGGCCAGGATCGCGAACAGGATCGAGGCGCTGAACAGCACGTAGAAGCTGCCGTAGATCGCGAGATACCAGCCCGGCAGCGGGTCGGGGTTATCGATGATCCCGCGCTTGATGTAGATCATCACCCACATCAAGCAGTACGGGATCACCGTGATGCCGGTCCAGAACCAGCGCCGCTCGGTCAGCCGTCCGTTTGCGCTGAGCAGCCCGCCCTCGAGGTTTGCCGCGCCAACCCCTGCACCGATGAAGAAATAGGACGCATACAGCAGCACCCGGCTCGCCTGCACCGAGAACGGTCCGAGCTCGAACCAGTAGTTCTGGCCGTAATGCACCAGCATCGGCAAATAGGCGGCGGCACTGACGACCACGAGGAACAGCCAGAACTTCGAGGGACGTTGAAATCCCTTGATCGACAGTCGGTTGATCGGCTCGAGCAGGCGCGACGACACCCGGTAGAGCACGCTTGCCGTCACGTCGAAGGTCATCAGGACCCAGACGAACCAGATCGGGCCGCTCGGCCACGGCCCGAAAATCATGGTCTTCCACCAGAATTCCGAGAAGGTCAGATCCGGCGTCGCACGCAGCGCGATCGCGTAATAGGCGATCGGAATCACCGTGAACGCGCAGATCACGAAGGGCAGGCCGAGCCGCAGCAGCCGGTCGCGCAGGAAGATCAGCCACGGCTTGTGGCCGAGCCCGGGCCAGACGAACAGCCCCGACAGGAAGAAGAACATCGCCATGAAGAAGCTGTCGGTGGCGAGCACCACGCAGTCGAAGCCGATCCAGGACGTCGGATCGGTGTGCCCGAAATGGGTGTAGGGGATCACCGCATGATGCAGCAGCACGACCAGCGTCAGGAAGGTGCGTGCACGGTCGAGGGCGACATTGCGCTTGTGGAGCTTCGGTGCGGCCTGAACGTCAACGGCCGGAGCCGCGTGAGCAATCGATTTCATGGTGCCCCCAGCCGGGTCTGCATCCGGATGTTGCAATCGGGAACCTGATTCAGCAAGGCCCAATCGTCCCGATTCCGTGGTGTCGAGGTCGGTCATTTCAGCGGATCTGTTTCGTTCTGGAACCGGGGTCGATGGCGGGCGTTGTCGGGCGGACGCGCCAAGCGCGCGGGTTTGTGGAGCGAGCAATGACACTGCTGAAATGGGCGTTGATCTTCCTCGTCGTCTCGATCATCGCGGGCCTGCTCGGCTTCACCGGCATTTCCGCTGCCTCCGCCGACATTGCGCGCTTCCTGTTCTACGTGTTCGTCGTGATCTTCCTGGTGCTGCTGATCCTTGGGCTCACGATCTTCAGGGTCTAGCGGCGATCCGGCCGAACACTCCCGTCGTCATGCCCGGGTCTTGCCCGGGCATTTCCGTTTTTTCAGGCTGGGTGGGTACGCGCCGAAACGGCCGGCGAGGCCCGGCGCGCGCGGCAGGCGCGGTGGTTTAAGCGACTTCCTCGATCTTGACCTTGTCCGGATAGAAGGCGAGGTGGCCGGCGATCTCGGTCATGGCCGGAAAGGGCGCCTCATAGGTCCAGATCGCATTGTCCAGCGTCTTGCCGTTGGCCTTGATGCTGAAGTAGTTCGCATCCCCCTTGTAGGGGCAATGCGTGGTCCGCTCGGTGCGGGTCAACAGCTCCATGTTGGCGTCCTGCCGGGGGACGTATTGCACGGCCGGATAGCTCGCTTCCTTCAAGGTCAGCGCATGGGTGGTCTCGGCAATGACGACGCCGTCGGCGGTGACGCGGACACGCTTGGCATTGGGCGTGATCGTGATCGGATGGTCGGGGCCGGGGAGCTTCATGATTCTGCGCCTCTTCTGGTCATTTCGGCGTGATGGCTTGTGACCGATTGATGCAGGTTTAAATCGCTGGGAATGGGAATATAGTGTGCCCCGGGATGACCTAGAAGACCTCAAGGGCTAGGTTTTAGCTTAGGTTTCTTCTTAGTTTTCCTGGCCGAATCGGCCCTGATTCGAATGACCTGACGGAGGTGGACTGGGATGCCGATGGACGCCCGTGATATCGAATCGATGATCAAGGCAGCGATCCCTGATGCCGAGGTGACGATCCGTGATCTGGCCGGCGACGGCGACCACTACGCGGCCACTGTCGTTTCCGAGTCATTCCGCGGCAAGTCCCGCGTTCAGCAGCACCAGATCGTCTACCAGTCGCTGAAGGGCCAGATGGGCGGCGTGTTGCACGCGCTGGCCCTGCAGACCGGCGTGCCGGAAGGCTAGTCCCCGGCAACCGGGCGGGGGCCCCAAGCGATGGCAGATAATCCGCGCGGCGCGATGTTTCGCGTCATCGTGCCGAACCAGCACAGCCGCGTCACCAATGCCGAGCTGTTCTTCGACCTCGTCTTCGTCTTTGCCGTCACGCAGCTGTCGCACACGCTGCTGCACCACTTCACCCCGCTGGGCGCGGTGCAGGTCACGGTGCTGTTCCTCGCGGTGTGGTGGGTCTGGGTCTATACCACCTGGGTCACCAACTGGCTCAATCCCGACCTGACGCCGGTCCGCCTGCTGCTGTTCGTCCTGATGCTGGGCGGGCTGCTGCTGTCGACCTCGATCCCGACCGCCTTCGAGGGGCGCGGCCTGTGGTTTGCGGGCACCTATGCCGCGATGCAGGTCGGCCGCACCGCGTTCTGGCTGCTGGCAACGCCGCGGCGGCGGACAGCGGTGCGCCACAACGCGATCCGTATCCTGACCTGGCTGTCCTGCTCGGCCGTGCTCTGGATTGTCGGCGGCTTCGCCGAGCACGAGACGCGGTTGTGGTTCTGGATCGCGGCGCTGGCCATCGAGTACGTCGCGCCGGCCCTGCGGTTCTGGACCCCCAAACTCGGCTTCTCCTCGATGGAGGCTTGGTCGGTCGAGGGCGGCCATATGGCCGAGCGCTGTGCAGGGTTCATCATCATCGCGCTCGGCGAGGCGATCGTGGTCGACGGCGCGACCTTTGCCGAGCTGACCTGGACGCCGGAGAATGTTGCCGCGTTCATCTCGGCGTTGGTCGGCAGCATCGCGATGTGGTGGATTTATTTCCACAAGGGTGCCGAGGCCGGCGCGGACATGATCTCGAAGTCGGAGGAATCCGGCCGCGTGGCCCGGATCGCCTACACCTATTTGCACATGCCGATCGTCGGCGGCATCATCCTCACCGCGGTCGCCGACGAACTGGTGCTCAAGCATCCGACCGGCCATTCCGACCTGAAGACGATCGTAAGCTCGGTCGGCGGCCCCGCGCTGTTCCTGGTCGGCACCATCCTGTTCAAATACGTGATCCGCAATTTCCTGCAGCTCTCGCACGGCGTCGGTCTCGTCGCGCTGGCGATCACGGCCTATTTTGCCCGCGAAATGTCACCGCTGGTGCTCTCGATCGTCACCACCGCGATCATGATCGTGGTCGCGGTGTGGGAGTCGATCTCGCTGCGGTCGAGCGGGGAGGAAGAATAGCGCGGGCTGCTATCCCCGACCGGCCGTGGCCACACGGTGCTGCCAATAGACGAACAACGGCGCGCCGATCACCTCGAGCGCGGTGAAGCCCACGAAGGGCAGCGGTGGGGCACCCACCATCACCATCGACAGCAGCCGACCAATGCCGCCAAGGAATATGCCGCCCCAGATCACGCGGAACAGCACGCTCTCGCTCTCGATGCGCGGCACCAGCCAGAGCAGAGCGAGGCCGAGACCGAGCCAGACCCCACCGAAGAAGCGCAGATTGCCGTCGAGCACCGGCAGAACCGGCACGCCCGACGAGGCGTAGAGCGGATCGCTCACGCCGAGCATGGTGATGATGCCGGTCAGGACAGAGACGAGGGCGAGCAGGGCCGTCGCAACCTGCAGCGCACGCCGGCCCATGATTGTGCCCCGTCCTCTATCGGTGCTAGTCCGCGACCAGCGCGTGCACCGAGAACATGGTGTCGGCGTCGGTCCAGCTGTCGCGCACCGTCCAGCCTGCGCTGCGCGCGAGCGCGGTGAACCGTTCGAGCGAGTATTTGTAGCTGTTCTCGGTGTGAATGCTCTCGCCGGGGCGGAACGCAAAGATGTTGCCGAGGATGCGCACGGTCTGCGCCTTGCGGCTGATCAGGTGCATCTCGATGCGGTGGCGGTCGCGGTTGT
Source organism: Bradyrhizobium sp. C9 (assembly GCF_002532045.1). Lineage (GTDB taxonomy): Bacteria > Pseudomonadota > Alphaproteobacteria > Rhizobiales > Xanthobacteraceae > Bradyrhizobium. Next base: position 39,796 of record NZ_NWTG01000023.1, read on the forward strand.
AGATCGAGCGGTGCGTAAATCCCGACAGGTCGAAATTGCCGCCGAGCTCGCGGTTGATGCGAACCAGCACATTGAGGTTGAAGCGGGCGGTGACGCCGGCCGCGTCGTTATAGGCGTCGTACAGCACGCGCTCGTCCTTCTCGAGGTCGACGCCGATGATCATCTGCGCGCCGTGGCCGAGGATCTTGCGCGCGCTGCGCAGGAAAGCCAGGGCCTCGCTCGGCTCGAAATTGCCGAGCGTCGAGCCTGGGAAGAAGCCGACCTTCGGCATGTCGGCAACCGCCTCGGGCAGCGCGAACGGCGTGGTGAAATCGGCCGCGACCGGATAGATGCCAAGACCCGGGAAATCCCGGCGCAGGCCATCGGCCTGGGCCTTGAGGAAATCGCCGGAGATATCGACCGGCACATAGGCGGCGAACTCGCTCGTCTCGAGCAAGAGGCGCACCTTGGTGGTCGCGCCGGCGCCGAACTCGACCAGCGCCGCGCCATCCGGAATGATCGCGGCGATCTCGCTGCCGCGGTCGCGCAGGATGCCGAGCTCGGTGCGCGTCGGATAATATTCCGGCAGCACCGTGATCTGCTCGAACAGCTCCGAGCCGGTGGCGTCGTAGAAATATTTCGGCGACAGCCGTTTCGGGTGACGGGCGAGATCGCCGATCACATCGCCGGCAAACGCCGAGGTCGCTTCGTCGAACGGATACGCTTTGGCCAAAGCGGCGGCATGCACATTCATGATACTCTCCCGAACGCGCTTACCGACGCGTCATCGATGTCGACTGGACTCTGGTCAGGCATAGTCGGCGAGGCGTAACCCCGTGAATTGCCAGCGATGGTGCGGATAGAAGAAGTTGCGGTAGGTGACACGGCCGTGACCGGCCGGCGTCGCCAGCGACGAGCCGCGCAGCACGAGCTGGTTGACCATGAACTTGCCGTTGTATTCGCCGAGCGCGCCCTCGATTGCGCGGTAGCCGGGGTAGGGCGAATAGGCGCTGCGGGTCCATTGCCAGACGATGCCATAGGCGTCGTTGAGCAGGCCGGCGCGCGCCGCGACCTCCCATTCCATCTCGGTCGGCAGATGCTTGCCGGCCCAGCGGGCGAAGGCGTCGGCCTCGTAGTAGCTGACATGGCAAACCGGAGCCTGCAGATCGATCGGCTGCAAGCCGCCGAGCGTCATGATCTTCCATTCGCCGTCGATCTCGCGCCAGTGGCCCGGCGACTGCCAGCCCTCGTTGCTCACGGTGCCGAAGCCGTCCATCAGCCACAGCGTGGCGGTGGAATAGCCGCCGTCCTTGATGAAGGCGAGCCAATCGGCATTGGTGACGAGGTTTTTCGCGAGCTTGACCGGGCCGACCAGCGCGCGATGCGCTGGCTTCTCATTGTCGAAATGGAAGCTGTCGTCGGCATGGCCGACGGTGTGGATGCCCTCGTTGAGCGTCACCCATTCCGCAGGTCCGCGCTGCGACGCCGGGAAGCGCCACGCCGGATCGTAGGCCGGCGGGATCGGGTTCTGGGCGAAGGCATGCAGGATGTCGGTGTACATCAGCTCCTGATGCTGCTGCTCGTGATTGAGGCCGACCTCGACCAGCGGCACCAGCGCCTCGAGCTTGTCCGTCGGGGCGGTCTGGAAGAATTTCACCACCTCGGCGTCGACATGGCGGCGGTAGGCGGTGACTTCGTCTGATGTCGGGCGGGTCAGATGGCCGCGCTGGTGGCGGGCATGGCGGGGTCCGGCGCTGACGTAATAGGAATTGAACAGATAGGCGTAGTCGGGATGGAACGGCGTGTAGCCCTTGGCGTGCTCGCCGAGCAGAAACTGCTCGAAGAACCAGGTGGTATGGGCGCGGTGCCATTTGGCGGGGCTCGCATCCGGCATCGACTGGATCAGCTGGTCTTCCGCCGACAGCGGCGCGACACGGCGCTCGGTCTCGTCGCGGACCGCGCGATAGGCGTCCACCAGCCGCCGCGCGAGCGAACCGGATTCGGAGGACAATGACGGGGAGGTGCCGGGAATGGCGGCCGCGGCAGAGGCTGGTTTCGTCAACGATGGTCTCCGATTCAAGGGGAGAACGTTGCTTCGGCAAACTGGTTCCAGACGGACAGTTCGTCCTAGATAGGGGCTCCGTTACGGGAAAAAAGCCTCCCCCCTGATGATATTGGGCCCGTCAGATAATCCCGGCCCGTTTTGCGGTGCCGTCCGGCCCCTGCCGCATGCCAGATTTCCGCCATTTTGCTTTGGATGCACAATGGTTTGAGCTACATATATAGCCAGTCACGGGTTAGAAGGGTGGGCCGGCCCACAAGGCTTGAGAGCGCCGCCCCCGAAGGAAGCGAAAATGAGCATCGAGCAATTCATCGACAACGAAGTGAAGTCGAACGACGTCGTGCTGTTCATGAAGGGCACGCCGCAATTCCCGCAGTGCGGGTTTTCCGGTCAGGTCGTGCAGATCCTCGACCACATCGGTGTCGGCTACAAGGGCCTCAACGTTCTGGAATCGGCCGAGCTGCGCAACGGCATCAAGGTCTATTCGAACTGGCCGACGATTCCGCAGCTCTATGTGAAGGGCGAGTTCGTCGGCGGCTGCGACATCATCCGCGAGATGTTCCAGGCCGGTGAATTGCAGCAGCTGTTTGCCGACAAGGGCATCCCGGTCGACGTGGCTGCCTGACCTTGACGGCGCGCCAGATCGGCAAGGCGCGGCTCGAAGTCATCGTTACCGACATCACGACCCTGCGCGTTGACGCCATCGTCAACGCGGCCAATTCGTCGCTGCTCGGGGGCGGCGGCGTCGATGGCGCGATTCATCGCGCCGCGGGACCTGATCTGGTCGCCGAATGCCGTATGCTCCACGGCTGCAAGACTGGCCAGGCCAAGATTACCAAAGGGTATCGGCTGCCTGCCAAGCACGTCATTCATACGGTGGGCCCGTTGTGGAATGGCGGCAAGCTCGACGAGGACGGTCTGCTCGCATCCTGCTATCGGCGCTCGGTGGAGCTCTGCCGCGAGCATGGCCTCGCCTCGATCGCTTTTCCCGCAATCTCGACTGGCATCTATCGTTTCCCTGCGGATCGCGCTGCCCGGATCGCCGTAAGGACTGTCGTCGACACGCTGGCCACTGCCCCCAGCGTCGAGCACGTGGTCTTCTGCTGCTTCTCCGCTCCCAGCGCCGAATTGCACGAGGCCGCTTTGGCCTCCTTTGGGAGCCCTTGTGCCTGATGATACCGCCGCTACACTTCCTCGTGATTTCCGGGGAGGGATAGCTCAAATGCATTCATTTCGTTTGACGCGCGCCGCCGCAGCCGCCGCGGTGTTGCTGGCGGCATCGTTTGCGTACGCGCACACCGAGGGCACCTATGAGATTCCGGCGGGCGCGCATTTCAACCCCGACAAGCTCGCCAAGATCGGCGAGTTCTTCAAGAACGAGGTCGCGACCGGAAAGATTCCCGGCGCCAACGTCCTGATCCAGCAGCACGGCAAGCCGGTGTATCACGAGGCCTTCGGCGTGCAGGACGTGGTCAGCAAGACGCCGATCACCGACAAGACCATCTTCCGCCTGGCTTCGATGTCCAAGTCGATCACCGCCGTGGTCTCGATGCAGCTGCTGGAAGAGGGCAAGTACAAGCTCGACGATCCGGTCTCGAAATACATTCCCTCCTTCGCCAACATGAAGGTCGGCGTCGAGAAGAAGGCCGAGGACGGCACCAAGACGCTCGAGCTGGTGCCGCTGAAGCGGCCGATCACGATCCTCGATCTGATGACGCATACGTCGGGCGTCACCTACGGCTTCTATGGCGACAGCCTGGTCCGCAAGGCCTACAAGGAAGCCAATATCTATGGCGGCGATTTCGATCTCGCCGAATTCGCCGAGCGGATCGCCAAGCTGCCGCTGCACAACCAGCCCGGCGAGCTCTGGCAATACGGCCATTCCACCGACATCCTGGCGCGCGTGATGGAGGTGACCACCGGCGAGAAGCTCTCGACGATCGAGCAGGAAAGGCTGCTCGGCCCGCTCGGTATGAAGGACACCGGTTTCTTCGTCACCGATCCCGAGAAGCAGAAGCTGATGGCAGAGCCTATGCCGAACGACAGCGACTTTCGGGTCGGCCGGATCAACGATCCGACCAAGGTCAAGAAATGGGAGTCCGCCAGCGGCGGCATGGTCTCGACCATGGCGGATTATTCGCGCTTCGCCCAGATGCTGCTCAACGGCGGCACCCTCGACGGCAAGACCATCCTGAAGCCCGAAACGTTCAAGGAATTGACCACCGATCGTGTTGGCCCGGGCTCAGGCGTTGCGCGCGACGTATTCTATTTCCCCGGCGATGGCTTCGGCTTCGGGCTCGGGATCGCTGTGCGGACCGATCCGGGCAACGCCAAGCCGCCTCCGCCCGGCGATCTCGGCGAACTGAAATGGGATGGTGCCAGCGGCTGCTACTACATCATCGACCGTAAGCAGGACTTCTTCTTCGTTCTGCTGGAGCAGACGCCGACCGAGCGTCAGCGTATCCAGCGGACCCTGAAGCAACTCGTCTATGAAGCCATGGAAAACTAACATGCGTGGGTGCCGCGCACTCGTCGCGGCACTCGTGCTCGCGTCCGCTGCAACGGTTGCGCAGGCCGGCTCCCCGGGGCCGGCAGTGCACAGCTTCTCGGCGGAGGAGCTCGCCAAGGTCTCCGACTATGTCAGGAGCGAGATCGCGACCGGGAAGATTCCCGGCGGGATCCTGCTGCTGCAGCAGCATGGCAAGCCGGTCTACTACGAGAATTTCGGGGTTCGCGACGTCGCAACCGAGCTCTCGATGAGCGCCGACACGATCTTCCGCCTCTATTCGATGTCGAAGCCGATCACGACCGTCGTGGCGATGATGCTGGTGGAGGAGGGCAGGCTCGCGCTCAGCGATCCAGTGTCGAAATACATCCCGGCCTTTGCCGACATGAAGGTCGGCGTCGAAAAGCGCGGCGACGAAGGCAAGCCGACGATGACGCTGGAGCCGCTCAAGCGTCCGGTGACGATCGAAGACCTGATGCGCCACACCGCAGGCCTGCCCTACGGCTATTATGGCGGCGGTGTCGTGAACAGGAGCTACGCCGATGCCGGGCTGCTCGACAACGATCCCGACAACGCCGAATTCACGGCGCGGCTCACGGCACTGCCGCTCGCCGAACAGCCCGGCACACAATGGGACTATGGTCATTCCACCGACGTGCTCGGCCGCATCATCGAGGTGATCACGGGGAAATCGCTGTTTCAGGTCGAGAAGGAACGGTTGCTCGGTCCGCTCGGGATGAACGAAACCGCATTCTATGTTGCCGACCGGGCGAAATGGCCGCTGATCGCCGAGCCGATGCCGAAGGATCGCGCGCTCAGCCCGGTCGCCAACGTCAGCGACCCGCGCCAGCCGCTGCGAAGGGAATCCGGCGGCGGCGGCATGGTCGGCACCGTCGGCGACTATGCGCGCTTCTCGCAGATGCTGCTGAACGGCGGCAGCTACGGCGGGAAGCGCTATCTGAAACCGGAAACCATCGCGCTGATGGCGTCAGATCACATCGGTCCCGAAACCGGTGTCATGCGCGACAAGAACTATTATCCGGGTCCGAACTCCGGCTTCGGCCTCGGTTTCGCGGTGCGCACCTCGGTGCCGGAGAACACGTCCTGGCCGCTCGGCGAATATCGTTGGGACGGCGTCGGCGGCACGTTCTTCTTCATCGACCCCGCTGACGATCTGTTCGGGATATTCATGGTGCAGACGCCGTCACAGCGCGGCCGGATCCAGCAGGAGCTGAAGACGCTGATCTATCGGGCGATGGGGCGGTAGACGCTCACGTTGCAATCGGTAGCTACGCCCCGCGCACGATGTCCCGGACGTGACCGACGGCTTCCTCGATCATCGCGGCCGTGACGTCGAGATGCGTGCAGGCCCTGATCCGGCCGTCCATCATCGCGAGCGTCACACCGCGCTTGCGCAGCTCGGCGACCATCTTGTCGCCGGAGAAGCCGGCGCCGTCGGGCTTGAAGAACACGAGGTTGGTCTCGGGCGCCTGCACCGCGATGCCGTTGATCTGCGACAGCCCGCGCGCCAGCGCCCGCGCATTGGCATGGTCGTCGGCGAGACGGTCGACATGGTGGTCCAGGGCGTAGATGCAGGCGGCGGCACAGACGCCGGACTGCCGCATCGAGCCGCCGAGCCGCTGTTTCCAGCGCCAGACGTCGTCGATGAAGGCGCGGGTGCCCGCGATCGCGCCGCCGATCGGTGCGCCCAGGCCCTTGGAGAAATCGATCCAGGCCGAATCCCAACCCGCCGTCATGTCGCGCGGCGAGATGCCGGAGGCGACGGTGGCGTTCAGGAGCCGCGCACCGTCCATATGGGTCACAAGCCCATGGTCCTTGGCGATGCGCACGACCTCGTCGAGTGCGGTCTTCTTCCAGATCGTGCCGCCGCCGATATTGGCGGTCTGCTCGACGCTGACGAGCACTTGCGGCGGCTGGTAGCGGGTGCGCGGATGCAGCGCGGCGCGAAATGTCTCCGGCGTGAACTGGCCGTCGTCGCCCGGCAGCTGCGTGATCTGGAAGCCGCCGAGCGCGGCATGCGCGCCGCCCTCGCGGGCGATGATGTGCGCGGTGGCGTGCGCCAGGATCTCGTCGCCGGGGCGGCAATAGGCCAGCGTCGCCGCGACGTTGCACATCGTGCCCGACGGCATGAAGACGGCGGCCTCCTTGCCGAGCAGGTCGGCGACGCGCGCACAGAGCTCGTTGGTGGTCGGATCGTCACCGACCTGCTCGTCGCCGACCTCCGCCCTCGCCATCGCCTCGCGCATCGCCGGCGTCGGCTTCGTCTGGGTGTCCGACAACAGGTTGATGCGGACGGCGGGCGCCTTGGGATCGGGCCGGGCAGGGGTGTAGTGCATGATGGTTCTCTCGGTCGGTGTGCCGCGACTTTAGCCAAACAAAAAGGCCCCGGCAAAACCGGGGCCTTTCGGATCTCGCATGCGTGCCGTGATCAGCGCGAATAGAATTCGACGATCAGATGCGGCTCCATCTGCACCGGGAACGGCACGTCGCCGAGCGCCGGGATGCGGACGAACTTCGCGGTCATCTTGCCGTGATCGACTTCGAGGAAGTCGGGCAGGTCGCGCTCGGGCAGCTGGGCGGCTTCCAGCACCGGGGTGAGCTGCTTGGAGGCTTCCTTGACCTCGATGGTGTCGCCGACCTTCAGCTTGTAGCTGCCGATGTTGACCTTGCGGCCGTTCACCTTGACGTGGCCGTGGTTGATGAACTGGCGCGCAGCGAACATCGTGGCGACGAACTTGGCGCGATAGACCACGGTGTCGAGACGGCGCTCGAGCAGGCCGATCAGGTTCTCACCGGTGTCGCCCTTCAGGCGGCTGGCTTCGACATAGATGCCGTGGAACTGGCGCTCGGAAATGTTGGCGTAGTAGCCCTTGAGCTTCTGCTTGGCGCGGAGCTGCACGCCGAAGTCGGAGAGCTTGCCCTTGCGGCGCTGGCCGTGCTGGCCGGGGCCGTATTCGCGGCGGTTCACAGGGCTCTTCGGGCGGCCCCAGATATTCTGGCCCATGCGGCGATCGATCTTGTACTTCGCCTCACTGCGCTTTGTCATCGCGTCCTCTTTGATAGCCGTCGCTGTCCAGCGACCGGCGTTTTGTCAGTCTAGGGTTTGAGGAGACGCGCCCTCCTGTGTACCGGCCAAAAGGCCCGTACCGACAGGTCCGCCTCGAAAGCTCGGGGAGAACCACGGGTCGCGAAACGCATCGCGGGCCGAAACCGGCCCGCGAGCAAGGGTGGTCTTAAGGAGAAAGTCCGGCTCTGTCAAACAAAACGCAGGGCGATTTGGGCCGAATCGGCGTCAAAATCGGCCCCTTTCGCCGCTTAAAGCCGGGCTCCGGCCGCCCGGACCGGCCGAGCGTCGGTTTGCGGCCGGATCGCGCCCATTTCCGTGGCGATTTCGCCGCTGAGCACCTGCTCGAGCCGGGTCAGGGTTTTGGCGATCAGGGCGGCGTCGCAGACCAGATGGTCCCAGCGCAGCACCACATCGACGGTATGGTCCGGCTTGATCACGCCATAGCTCAGCAGGAATGGCCCGGGGCTCAGCGCGTGCAATTCGCCCGGGCCATAGGCCGCGACCGACGTCACACCGAAGTTGCCGCAGAAATTGGCGCGCTGCCGGCCGAAATTCATCCCGATGGCCCAAGCCAGGCGCCGCAGCGGAAACGGCAGGCGCGTCACACAGAGCATCTTGCGGAACGAGGGGATCTCGTGCAGCGGCGCGGTCTTGGCGCGCCGGATCAGCGCGTCGACATCGCCAAGCGGCATCTCGTCGGCGCCCCGGACGCGTTCGAACAGCACGCATTCCTCGCCCTTCTCAACGCGCGCAATGGCCACCATGCCGACGCTGCACGGCAGCTCGTAGAGGCAGGGCCAGGGCCATTTGACGTGCAGGGTGCGCAGGGTCGGCTCGGTCTTGGCGACCAGCGCGAAAGCCTTGACGAAGATGGCGGCCCAGCCCGGCGCCTGCGCGGCGCGTGCGCGGGCCTCGACCACCGCACGAACGTTCAGCGAGCGCGTCAGGGAGACAAACGGCACGCCGGCCGACGCGTACATCAAATCGGCGACGAGACGGCGCGGCAATGAAATCCGACGAAATTTACCGCGCATCTGTTCGGTTCAAATCCCTGCAATCAGGCAAAAAACAAAGGCCCGGCGAGCTCGGATGGTTGCTCGCCGCACCTGAAGCCAACATGAACCAACGGGCCGGAGGCCAACAGGTTCGGCTCACGGCGCCGGTTTGGCCAAGGGCTCGCCAGCCTTGACCACGTAGACCCCTAGCACCTTGAGCGGCTTGTCGCCGGAAGTTTTGGCGTCGTGCACCGCACCTTCCGGGATCTGGTAGGAATCGCCTGCCTTCAGCTTCAGCGGCGGCTTGCCGTCGATTACAAGTTCCAGCTCGCCCTCGAGCACATAGCCGGTTTCAGCGCCGGGATGGCTGTGACGACCCGACGCACCCTCGGCTGGAACCTCGGCGATTGCCGTGACCGTGGTGTAGCCCGCCGGGAAATCGACCTTCTGCAGCGGCGTCCGCTTGATGCCGCTCTGCTGCCCAAATGCAGCGCCGGCACCGGCAAACGCAATCACAGTGAGACCAAGCAGCAATTTCCTGAACATGCATTTTCCTCCCAAGGCGCGAAACTCTAGCACGCGCAATCGCGGCGGAAAGCGGGCGAAGTGTGATCTGCACTTGCGACATTCGGATAAGACCGCCGGCTGTTCATGGAATTGGACGCGGTCATCCTTACGCGAGGCTTACACGTTGTTCAGGCAATTGCGGTGCTCGACCGCGGGTCCGATACCCGGCCTTGAACGCCGGTTTCCTGACCGATAGGAGCTTGCTCACCGGCAGCTGTTTGGGCGAAGCTGGTGGCTTCGCATCGACGCTCGATCCCGGTGAATGCCGCGACGAATCCGCGCTTCCAATGGCAGTGCGATCGATCGACTGAGCCGATGAAGTCAGGCGCCGCGTGTCCTGCGACATCGTGCCTCGATTGGTTGGATCTCCATCGCGAGCTCGTTTGGCGCGGATCCGCAAACAAGCGGATTTTCCCTTGTTTTCTCGAAAAACCAAATCTGACGACGTCATCGGATTGATGGAATTGCGACATCGTTCGTTAAGGCTGCACGCCTTGGGGTTGCGTTTGGCACAAAATGCACATCACACGCATGGCGCGTTGCGCTATCGTTTGATCTCAAAGCGAAACAGCTCGTGACAACGTCCGGCGGGACGGATCACGCGCCGCAGCAGCGGCAGCGCGTGGACGCGCGCATAGACGAGGAGGGGAGAAGGGGAAGACGGCCTGACGCAATCAACGCTGCCGAAAAAGTGCAGCACAGAAAAATGGAAGGGCGCGACAATGCAATCGAGCACGACGTTCGATCCCCGAGAACCCAAGCCCGTGATCTACAAGCCTATGATCCAAACGGCTGCCATCTTCAGCAAGATTTTCGGCGGAACGCCTATCGGAATCAGCGCCCCATCGAGAACACCGGGCTTCTGGGACCATTGCCCGCGGTAGCGCAAACAGGTGCATCGCCATGTCCCGGGCAGAGATCGCCTCCGCTGAAACAGAGCCGGATGACCGGATGCAGACCGACGACATGGTCTGGATTCCCGGCGGCACTTCCGCATGGGCTCGGACCACCATTATCCCGAGGAGGCGCCATCGCATCGGTGGATTGAGCTTCTGGCTTCCCGGCTCGTTCGCGAGCCTGACAGCGGCGCTGGCGATGCCGGGCTGGGCGTATGAGACGATCTACATTCACCTCGATCAAAGCGCCAACGCGAGCAAGAATTTCGTCATCGGCAACCGCGTGCCGGGATCGGTCGTCGCCGGTCTCAACGCACATGCGGACGTGCTGATCGAAGGGTTCACCTATACCTGAGCGCAGTCCGTGCTGGGCGGGCAGGCGGCCATCACCTTCCTTGCCGCGCCCGGAAATATCGGTGTCGGCGTCGACGCGACGCTGACCGGCCCGCGCGGCAACACGCTCTCGGGCGTTGCAACCGACAACCGCACGACGGTCTCCGACGTCTTCTACCAGGGCACGCTGAAATGGAATCAGGGTGTCAACAACGAGATGTTCTACATCATGGGCAACATCCCGAGCGGGACCTATGACAGCACCCGCCTCGCCAATCTCATTCGGCGTGCGTTGCGCGCTGCGTGTCCCCCGAACTCAGCTTCGGATTCGTCGCGGTCGATGTCGGCGGTGCCTACACCTATCTCGATCCGAAATCCGGCCGCGAGTTCTCGGTGCTGGCCGGGGTCACCTACAACGGCAAGAACAATGACCTGCAGTACCAGAACGGCATCGACTTTCACGTCGACTGGGGGCTCTCGCAGTTCGTCGCCAAGAACGTCCATGTCGGCGTCGCCGGCTACTATTTTCAGCAGATCACCGGCGACAGCGGCACCGGCGCCAAGCTCGGCGATTTCAAGGGACGTGTCGCCGGCATCGGCCCGCAGGTCGGATTCATCTTTCCGGTCGGCGAGGGCTATCAGGGCTATCTGAACGTCCGTGGCTACAAGGATTTCGCCGCCGAGAACCGCGCGGAGGGATGGACCGCCTGGGTGACGTTCCAGCTCTCGACATCAGCGCCGCTGACGGCGCCGACCAAGCCGATCGTGCGCAAATATTAGCGGAGGTGAACGACAGTCCCGATGAGTGACGCGCCTGCGACCAGCCGGCGGCCGGTTCGGATCGGCTTCCGCACCTCGATCATCACGGTGTTCATCGCCGCCGTGCTGGTGGTCGGCCTGACGCTGGTCTACCTCAGCTTCAGGCGGGTCTCCTCGATCACGCAGATGGCCGCGAGCACTTTCATCGACAAGGTCGCGCAACTCGGCGCCGACCGCATCGACGCGCAGTTCAAGAATGTGCGCGACAATCTCGAGATCCTGGCGGGGCTGCCGGCGATCCAGGAGGCCGACATCGCCGACAACACCCGGCTCTATGGCCTGCTGGCCTCGATGCTGCGCAACAATCCGCAGATCTTCAATCTCTACGTCGGATACGAGGACGGCTCGTTCCTCGAGATGGACGTCATCGATCGCGCCAAGCCGCAATTCCGCACCGCGCTGAATGTCGATGCCGACGCGGTCTACCGCGTGGTCGTGATTGCCCGCACAGGGGCGGCCGCGGCGGCGCCGGTGACGCTGTACCTGTCGGAAAATTTGATCCAGGTCGCGCAGGTCGCAGGACCTGACAGCTACGACCCGCGGCAGCGTCCCTGGTATGTCGAGGCCTTCAAGGATCGCAAGACGCTGCTCACCGGGCCCTATGTGTTCTACGCGACCGGTGAGCCCGGCTACACGCTGCGCATCCCGCTCAAGGAGGGCCGCCGCGGGGTGGTGGCCGCCGATCTCCTGCTCAATCGCCTCGAGGAGATGCTGAGCCGGCAAAAGCTCGGCAAATCCGGGCTGGTCTTCCTGTTCAACGATGCCGACCGCATCGTCGGCCATCCCGAGATGCGCGATCTGATGGCGGAGCGCCGCGACGCGTTGCCCCGGATCGACGCCCTCAAGCTTCCCGGCCTGTCCGCGGCGATTGCGTCCTGGCGGAGCGACGGCGGCGCCCAGCAGTTCTTCACCGACGCCGATGGGCGGACGCTGGTCGCAGCCTTTCACCGCATCGAGACCGCCGGGGCGGCCAACATCCGCCTCGCGGTGATCGCCCCGCTCGAAGAATTCTTCGCCAAGATCATCTCGGAGCGGCGCGCGTTGTTCGCGATCGCGCTCGGCTTTGTGATCGCGATGCTGCCGTTCGCGTTCTGGCTCGGCTCACTGCTCGCCCGGTCGCTGCGCGAGCTGGCGCGGCAGACCGACGAGATCCAGCGCTTTCAGCTCGCCGACCGGCCGCGCATGCAATCGGCCATCGACGAGATCGACGAACTCGGCCGTTCGGTGTTCACGATGCGCACCGTCGTGCGCAACTTCTCCAGCTTCATTCCGCAGCCGATCGTCCGTCAGCTGATGGCGTCCGGGGCCTCGTTGCAGCTCGGCGGCGTCAGGCGCGAGGTCACGGTGCTGTTCACCGACGTCGCCGACTTCACCGCGAAGACGGAGAAAGCGGATCCGTCGCAGGTCATGATCTTCACCTCGCGCTATTTCGCCGCGATGTCGGAGGCGATCATGAAGCACCATGGCACCATCGACAAGTTCATTGGCGATGCCGTGATGGCACTGTGGAATGCGCCGGACGACGACGACGACCACGCCATTCACGCCTGCGAGGCGGTGCTCGACTGCCTGCAGCGCAATGCCGAGCTCAACCGGACGTTCCGCAGCGAGGGCTGGCCGGCCTACACCACGCGGTTCGGCCTGCATCTCGGTGATGTCGTGGTCGGCAATGTCGGCTCCGCCGACCGCATGAACTACACCGCGCTCGGTGCCACCATCAATCTGGCCTCGCGGCTCGAAGGCCTCAACAAGAACTACGGCACGCAAGTCCTGGTCAGCGCGGCCGTGCGGGCGCGCGCCGAGCACAAATTCGCGTTCCGCAGCGTCGATCAGATCCGACCAAAGGGCTTTGCCGAGGCGATCACGGTCTATGAGCTTTGCGGCGCGCGCGGCGATTCCGAGCTGGCGTTCTGCGCATTTTGGGAGGCCGTCTACGCTGCGATCCGTGGCGGGGAACCCGCCACGGCGCTGCTGCACATTGCCGACTTCCTGGCCGAATATCCCGGAGACGGCGTCGCGCAATACCATGCCGAACGGCTGCGCGATGTCGTTCAGCAACCGCTGCTCGATCATCCGGTGCACTGAGATGCCGACTGAGGCCTGCGTGCTGCCCCGCAAGATCAACCGGCGACGTATCCTCGGCGGAAGCATCGGCGCGGCGCTCAGCGCCGCGGCGATCGCCGCACCCGCAATCGCGCGAGATCGCGCCCGGCTGCGGCTCGGCTATCTCCATGTCGTCGCCGTCGACGGCCAGATTCTGACCGGCCTTGATCGCGGCTCGTTCGACAAGGAAGGAATCGATTTTGATCTGGTCGAGTTCAACACCGGCTTCGAGGTCGTGCAGGCGATGGCCGCCGGCAAGCTCGACGTGCTGTCGGCCGGTGGCGTCATCTCGAGCCTGCTGCCGCGCGGCGGTTACACCGCGTTCCTCGTCAACGATATCGAGATCGCGACCGCGCAGCTCTGGGTGCGGCCGGACAAGGGCGTGACGACATTCGCGGACCTTCGCGGCAAGCGTATCGCGACCGCCAGGATGACGACAGCCCACATCTTCCTCGATCGCGCGCTCCGCGCCAACGGACTTGGGCCAGCCGATGTCGAGATCGCCAACAGCAACATGTCCGCGGCGGTGGACGCGTTCATCGCAGGCGAGGTGCCTGCCGTCGCGCTGTGGGTGCCATTCAATATCACGGTGCGCGAAAAGCTCCCTGGTGCCGTCAAGCTGGTCGACGCATCCGCCTACTATCCGCAATCCGCCGTCGTCGGGGGCTGGGTCGCCCGGCAGGACTATTTTGCCGCCAACCGCGACGTTTTCGCCCGGATCATCCGCGGCTGGGCCGACGCCAACGATCAGATGCTGCGCAACAGCAAGGCCGCGGCCGGTGCGTTGCAGAAGAGCAATTATCCGCAGGCCACGATCGCCGATATCGAGGAGGCACTCGCGGCGCAGAAGATGTTTTCGTCGCGGGAGTGGAAGCGGCTCTATGCCGATGGCACCGTCGCCAGGTGGCTGCAGCAGGTCAGCGATTTCTTCGTTACGGAAGCGCCGCTCGCAACTGCAACGCCGGCCACGCAATATTTCGATCCGAGCCTTTATCTGGCGACGATCTAGAGCATGATCCGGAAAACCGTGTAGCGGTTTTCCGAAAAGATCATGCTCAAGAAAAAAGTCCCTACCGCCTGATCCCGGCGAATGCGGCAGCGATGCCGCGCTGGAACAGCGACCAGTCGAAGCCGAGCGCGAGCGCGAGGTAGCCGCGATCGATCATCGCATTGGCTTGGTCTGCGGTGCGCGCGACGCCGCCGATCGGCACGCCGCTCTTCAGGATGCCCTGTTCGGCGCGCTGCATCAGCGCGACCACTTCGGGATCGTCAGGAAAGCCGCGCTTGTTGATCGAGGTGGCGAGATCGCCGGGCCCGATCACCGCGAGATCGATGCCCGGTGTTGCCATGATCTCGTCGATGCGATTGACGGCATCGACATGCTCGATCGTGATCATGCAGATCATGTCGTCGTCGGCGGTCGCCATGTAGTCGTTCATCGAGACGCCCCAGCGGAACGGCGCATGGAACGGCCCCCACAGCCGGTCGCCGTTCGGCGGATAGCGCACGCTGCGCGCGGCCTTCTCGGCGTCGCCGCGGTTGCAGATCATCGGAAAGTTGATGCCGAGCGCGCCGATGTCCATCGGCGCCTTGGCGAGGTGCGGCTCGTTGGCCGCGATCCGCACCATCGGAACGCACGGCGTGCCCGAAGTGGCCACGATCATTGCATGCGCGGTGCCGAGATCGATCGGCCCGTGCTCAAGATCGACGATGATCCAGTCCAGCGACTGCGCCATGATCTGCACGGTCTGGATGCTTGGAATGGTCGCGATCGCGCCGAAGGTCGGGCGCCTGTCGCGCCACGCCTGGCGCAGGCGGTTCAGCGGCGTCAGCGGGGCTGCGGTCAAATGCGGTCCTCCCTCGAAGGAGGGCAGAGGCTAGCAGCGAGTCGTGACGGCGAAAAGGATCAGGCCGGGACTCGGCCGCCGAAGAACGGCGTCAGCGCTTCGGTCAGCCTGTGCGGGCGCTTCGAGGTGAAGATCATCTCGGCGCCGGCCTCGTGGCTCTCCGAGCCGGCTGGGCCGAGCAGATCGGCGACGCGGCGGGCGATCGCGGGCGCCGGGTCGATCCAGTCGACCGGCCAGGGCGCGAGCCTGGTCAGGCGCTCCAGTAGCAGCGGGTAGTGCGTGCAGGCCAGCACGACGGTGTCGGTGCGGGCGGGGTCATGGGCGCCACCGCCGACGAAGCAGGGGGCCAGCTCGGCGGCAATGTCCTCGTCGCGCACGATTTGGCCGCTGAGCGCGGCTTCCGCCAGCGAAGCCAGCTCGCCGGAGCCGACCAAGGTCACCTCGCAACCCTGCGCGAAATCCGAAATCAGCTTGCGGGTATATTCGCGCTTCACGGTGCCCCTGGTGCCGAGCACCGAAACGCGCCTGGTTTTCGACTGTGCGCAGGCCGGCTTGATCGCGGGCACCGTGCCGACGAAGGGCAGGCGATAGGCGTCGCGCAGATGCGACATGACCAGCGTGGATGCCGTGTTGCAGGCGATCACGACGAGGTCGGGCGCATGGGCCTCGATCAACTCGCCGACCAGCGGCACCACCCGGGCGATGATCTCGTCCTCGGTATGGTGGCCATAGGGGAAGAAGGCGTCGTCGGCGACATAGACATAGTGGGCGTCGGGCCGGGCGCGGGCGATCTCGCGCAGCACGGTGAGGCCGCCGAGGCCGGAATCGAAGATGAGGATGGTCGGGGGAGTGGGCACGGTGAAAAGTCTATCCGAGGCAGGGTTACCATTCAGTTGTTTTTGGCTATCCGGCCTCTAGCGCCTTTTCCGCTCCGATGGAATCGGAGCGGGGCCCTAGATTCTTGTTTCGACGCGTTTTCTTCACGCTAACCGGGATCCACTTCGCTCTAAAACGCATTGCGGCCGACAAAAGGCGGTGAAGGCGGGAATTTCATATGGCCTTGACCCATCCCTGCAAGTATCAACGCAAACTATTGCTGCGACGTGCGAAATCCAAACGGGGCCATTCGACCATGATCCGCAATACCACCGCGAGCTGGGGCTCGCTGGCCCGTGCGTTCCACTGGGGGCTGGGCATCGCCATCATCGGCATGCTGGCCTATGGCTGGTGGATGAACCACTTTCCGGCGCGGGCGGACAAGTTCTTCTACCGGTCGATCCATGCCGATATCGGCTACATGGTGCTGCTGCTGACCGTGTTGCGGCTGCTCTGGCGCGGCGTCAACCCGACGCCGGCGCTGCCGCCCGAGATGCCCGGCTGGCAGCGGATCGCCGCCCATGTCAGCCATGGCGCGCTCTATGCGGTCACCATCCTGGTCGCGATGCTGGGCTGGGCGCATTCCGGGTCCCGTGCCCAGGACTATTCGAGCTTCTTCGGCCTGTTCCACGTTCCCCAGATCACCTCGCCCGACAAGGCGGCGGCGGACGCCTATGAAGGTCGCCACATCTTCTTCGCCTATGTGCTGCTCGCGCTGATCGTGCTGCACCTTGCCGCGGTCGCCTTCCATCATTTCGTCAAGCGCGACCGGGTCGCGGCGCGGATGATGGGGGCGGGAGAGGCCGACGGCGCTCGCTAGGCGACGCGGGGCGGCGCCGCGCCGCACTGGGCGAGCGGATGACCGCCTTGACGGCCAGGTGATGGCATCGCACCGGCGCTGGCGCTAGTCTGGCGGTCAATCCGGGAGGGCCATCGCGGCCAGGACGCTCGTGGACGATCTTGCGCGGGACAATGTGAACTGGCGGATGCCGGACGAGGGCGAGCCGCATGCCGCGACCTGGATGGCGTTCGGCGCCAGCGCCGCGATCTGGGGCGGCAGGCTGCTTCCGGTGGCGCGGGAAAATCTCGCCAACATTGCCAAGGCGATCGCGGCCTATGAACGCGTCAACATGCTGGTGCGCGAGGAGGACCGCGAGATTGCCGCGCGGCTCTGCGGCCCCGCGGTCAGCCTCGTCGTGCAACCAGTCGACGACGTGTGGATGCGCGACACCGGACCGGTGTTTGTGAAGGACCCGTCGGGGCAACTCGGCGCCGTCGGTCTCAACTTCAACGGCTGGGGCAACAAGCAACGCCATGCGCTCGATGCCGAGGTCGCCGCGCATGTCGCCCAGACCGCGAAGGCGACCTTCGTCAAGGCGGGCCTGGTGCTGGAAGGCGGCGGGATCGAAGTCGACGGTGAGGGGACCGCCATCATCACCGAGAGCTGCGTCCTCAATCCAAATCGCAATCCCGGCGCGTCGAAGGACAAATGCGAGGCCGAATTGTCTCGCCTGCTCGGACTCGAAAAGATCATCTGGCTGCCCGGCATCGCCGGCAAGGACATCACCGACGGCCATACCGACTTCTACGCACGCTTTGCCGGTCCCGGCGTGGTCGTGGCCGGCCTGGAGATGGACCCGTCGTCGTTCGATCACGCGGTGACCAAGCGACACCTCGATATCCTGCGCGGCGCTGTCGATGCGAAGGGCCGGCGTCTGGATGTCGTGGTGTTGGAGGGCCCGTCGACGGTGCGTCCGAAGCACGGCAGCAAGGACTTCGCCGCCGGCTACATCAATTTCTACGTCTGCAACGGCGCCGTCATCGCGCCCGAGTTCGGCGACGCGAGCGCGGACCGCAACGCACGCGATATCCTGCGCGACCTGTTTGCCGACCGGCAGATCATCCAGCTCAACATCGACGGCATCGCTGCCGGCGGCGGCGGTATTCACTGCACGACGCAACAGCAGCCGCGTTGATGTGAATGGCCCGGCCGCGACGGATCGCGGCCGGGCCGTTCATCGATTGCGTAAGCCCTGCTAACCCGCCGGCATCTGCTTCTCGACCAGGCGTACCCAGTAGGACGCGCCGTGGCCGAGGATGTTGTCGTTGAACTTGTAGGCCGGGTGGTGGCACATCGGGCCGTCGCCCATGCCGAGGAAGACGAACGCGCCGGGGCGCGCCTCCAGCATGAACGCGAAATCCTCGGCGCCCATGACCGGCACCAGATTGTCGTTGACGCGTTCGGCGCCGGCCACGTCGCGGGCGACCTCGGCGGCGATGCCGGCCTCGCGCGCATGGTTCAGCGTCACCGGATACATGCGCCCATAATCGGTCTCGGCAGAGCCGCCATAGGCCTTGGCGATGTTGGAGGCGACCTCGCCGATGCGACGCTCGACCAGGTCACGCACGCCGGGATCGAGCGTGCGCACGGTGCCACCCAGCGTGACGATCTCGGGGATCACGTTGAATGCATTTGCGGCCTCGAACATCGTGATCGAGATCACCGCGGACTTCAGCGGGTCGAGATTGCGCGACACGATCGATTGCAGCGCATTGATGATCTGGGCGCCGATCAGGACGCTATCGATCGCCTCGTGCGGCGCGGCGCCGGCGTGGCCGCCCTTGCCGCGCACGACGATCTTCAAGGTGTCCGACGAGGCCAGCATCGGGCCCGGCGTGGTCGCGAAATAGCCCTCGGGCAGGCCGGGCATGTTGTGCAGGCCATAGACCTCCTGGATGCCCCAGCGGGTCATCAGGCCGTCGTCGACCATCGCCTTGCCGCCAGCGCCGCCTTCCTCGGCGGGCTGGAAGATCACGACCGCGGTGCCGTCGAAATTGCGGGTCTCGGTGAGGTATTTCGCAGCGCCCAACAGCATCGCGGTGTGGCCGTCATGGCCGCAGGCGTGCATCTTGCCGGGGATCTTGGACGCGTAGGCGACGCCCGAGGCCTCGGCGATCGGCAGCGCGTCCATGTCGGCGCGCAGCCCAATGGTCTTGCCAGATCCGGACTTGCGGCCGCGGATCACGCCGACCACGCCGGTGCGCCCGATCCCCGTCACCACCTCGTCGCAGCCGAACTCGCGCAGCTTGTCGGCGACGATGCCGGCGGTGCGGTGCACCTCGTAGAGCAGTTCGGGGTTCTCGTGGAAGTCATGGCGCCAGGCGGCCATTTCATCCGAGAGGGCGGCAACGCGATTGACGATGGGCATGGGGAGCGTCCGTTTCTTGTGAGCTTTGTAGGGAACCTTGTAGGGCGGGTTAGCGTAGCGTAACCCGCCGACTTGTCACGCGGGAATGGCGGGTTACGCCTTCGGCTAACCCGCCCTACCGTTCCTCAGCTCTCCCCGAACACCCGCTGGAAAATCGTGTCGACATGCTTGAGGTGATAGCCGAGGTCGAACTTTTCCTCGATCTCGGCGTCGGTCAGGTATTTCTTCACGTCCGCGTCCTGCTTCAGCAGCGTCTGGAAGTCTCCTTCGCCGCGCCAGACCGGCATTGCGTTGCGCTGCACGAATTTGTAGGCGTCCTCGCGGCTGGCGCCCTTCTGGGTCAACGCAATCAAGACGCGCTGCGAATGCACCAGGCCGCCGAGCCGGTCGAGGTTCTTCTGCATGTTCTGCGGATAGACCAGCAGCTTCTCGATCAGGCCTGCGAGCCGGACCAGCGCGAAGTCGAGCGTCACGGTAGCGTCGGGCGCCATCATGCGCTCGGCCGAGGAGTGCGAGATGTCGCGCTCGTGCCACAGCACGACGTTCTCCAGCGCCGGCGTCACGTAGGCGCGCACCATGCGCGACAGGCCGGAAAGGTTCTCCGACAGCACCGGGTTGCGCTTGTGCGGCATCGACGACGAGCCCTTCTGGCCCTCGGAGAAGAACTCCTCCGCTTCCAGCACCTCGGTGCGCTGCAGATGCCGCACTTCCACCGCAAGCCGTTCGACCGAGGCGGCGATCACGCCGAGGGTGGCGAAATACATCGCGTGGCGGTCGCGCGGGATCACCTGCGTCGAGACCGGCTCCGGCCGCAGGCCCATCGCCTTCGCGACGTGCTCTTCGACCCGCGGGTCGATCTGGGCGAAGGTGCCGACCGAGCCGGAGATCGCGCAGGTCGAGATCTCGTTGCGGGCGGCGACCAGGCGGGCGCGGGCCCGCGCGAACTCGGCATGGGCATGGGCGAGCTTGAGGCCGAAGGTGACCGGCTCGGCATGGATGCCGTGGGAGCGGCCGATGGTCGGCGTCATCTTGTGCTCGAAGGCGCGCGTCTTCAGCGCCGCCAGCACCCGGTCGAGATCGGCGATCAAGAGGTCGGCGGCGCGCTTGAGCTGGACGTTGAGGCAGGTGTCGAGGACGTCGGAGGAGGTCATGCCCTGGTGTACGAAGCGTGCCTCGGGACCGACGATCTCGGCGAGATGGGTCAGGAAGGCGATGACGTCGTGCTTGGTCTCACGCTCGATCTCGTCGATCCGCGCGACGTCGAAGGTGGCATCCTTGCCCTTGGCCCAGATCGTCCTGGCGGCTTCCTTGGGGATGATGCCGAGCTCGGCCAGCGCGTCGGCGGCATGCGCCTCGATCTCGAACCAGATCTTGAAACGTGTCTGCGGCTCCCAGATGGAAGCCATTTCCGGGCGGGAATAACGGGGGATCATCGCGGACTCCGAATCGAGCGGGGCGGGGCCGCTCACAAGGGGGAATATAGTGCGGAAAACCGGCCAAAATAGCCGGCGCGGTGGCCGTAGCCCGGATCAGCGCTAGCGATATCCGGGGCCCTCGCGGCCGATCCCGGTGCTCACCCGCGGCTACAGGACAGGCCTGCAAATTAGCTTCTCCTCACCTCGCCCCGCGTGCGGGGAGAGGTCGGAACGCATCGTCAGATGCGTTCCGGGTGAGGGGGAGCCACCGCGAGTCCAGCCGTAGTCGTTATGCGGAGGCAGCCCCTCACCCCAGCCCTCTCCCCGTAAGAACGGGGCGAGGGAGCGCAGTCTCCTATAAATTCGCCAGCCCGCATTCGACGGCCAGGCGGACCAGCTGGGCATCGGTCCGCATGCCGGTCTTGGCCTTGATCAGATAGTGGTAGTTCTGCACGGTCTTGGTGCTGAGGTTGAGATTGGCTGCGATCTGTTCCTTGGTGCTGCCGGCCGCGAACTGCCGGAGGATCTCGATCTCCCGCTCGCCGAGCTGGTCGAGGGCCGATTTCGACGGCACCAGGCTTTCCAGCGCGAGCACCCGGGCGACGTCGTCGCTCATGGCATGCTCGCCGCGCGCCACCTGGCGGATCGCCGCGATCAGCTCGGCCGGCTCGCTGCCCTTGGTGACGAAGCCTGAGGCGCCGGCGCCGAACGCCGCCTTCACCTGCGCGGCCTCGCTGTGCATGCTGAAGACCAGGATGCGCGCATCGGCATCGCGCGCGCGGATATTGCGGATCGCTTCCAGTCCACTCGCGCCGGGCATCGAGATGTCCATCACCACCACGTCGGGCTGGTGCGACTTGAATGCGCGGTAGGCATTGGCGGCGTTGTCGGCCTCGGCGACCACGCTGAAATCGTCCTGATGCTCGAGCACGCGGCGGTAGCCCTGGCGGACGACCGGATGATCGTCCACCAGGAGGATCGAGATGCCGCGACTCTTTGCGGCTATTGTCTTGGTGGTCGTCATCTCAGGCGGCGAGCGGAATCGTGGCGGCGACCGAGAGGCCGCGGCTGGCCCGCGCGATCGACAGCGAACCGCCGAGTGCGGCGACGCGCTCGCTGACGCCGGTAAGGCCGAAGCCCGCCGACTGCGCCACCTTGGCGGCATCGCCGCCACCATCGTCCTCGACCCGCACCAGGAGCGCGTTCTCGGCTCCGGTGCGCCGCTCGATCCGCAGCACGATCTCGCGCGCCGAGCTGTGACGCAGCGCATTGGTCAGGCACTCCTGCGCGATGCGATAGGCGGTCGCGGCGACCGTGCCGCTGATGTCGGCAAGGTCGCCCTGCAGATCGAGCTGGATCATCGGCTGCGTGGTGCGCGATCGGCAGCTGTCGACGAGATCGACCAGGCTTGCCTCCAGCCCGAGCTCTTCAGCCGGCGGATGGCGCAGGCGATTCAACGTATCGCGCAGGCAGGCCACGATGCGGCGCGTCGCCTGCGAGATCATCCGCGCGTCCTGCGCAATTTCGGTGCCGGCGGCGTATTTGTCCCCGGCGCTTGCCTCGATCGTGGTGGCGAACGCCAGGATCGCGGTGAGATTCTGGCCGAACTCGTCGTGCAGCTCGCGGGCCAGTGCGCGGCGTTCGTCGCTGCGGATTTCGAGCAGCCGCCGCGTCAGCAGCGTGCGCTCCTCCTCGGCCTGCGCGAGGCGGTCGCCGAGATCGCCGACGGCGCGTCCGATCATCGCGAGATCCATCGAGCGGACGCGGGGCAGCGGCGTGCGGTACTCGCCGTCGGCCATCCGCCGCAGCGCCGATACGATCGAGTGGGCCGGCGCCAGCGTGTGCGCGATCGCGAGCGAGGCGAGCAGCGCGATGGCGAGCGCCATCAGCAGCGCGACATGGATGTTGTCCAGGATGTGCTGCCAGGCCAGCGCGATCGCGGCGTCCGGATCGGAGATGGCGCGGACGGTTCCGGCGGAAGCAGTGCGGGCGCTGATCGGCCGCTCGACTGTCGCATGATCGCCGAGCACCGTCTGCACGGTCGCCGCGAACCAGCGCGGCGGCGCCTTGCCGATCCCCTTGCTCTGGCCGCAGAGCGGCTTCTCGAAGGCGCCGGCCGGTTCGAACTGCACGCAGATCCCCGGCGCGATCAGTCCCATGGTTTCGATGGTGCGCCAGTCCGGCGCCGGCAGCAATTGCTCGCGCATCCGGTTGCTGCGCAGCAGCAATTCGCGCCAGTACAATGCTTCAAGCGCCTGCGAGACCCGCTCGGCGGACGCCGACGTGGCGCGATCGACGCTGCGATAGGCATCGATCGTGGCCCAGAAGGTTGCCGCGCCGAGGCACAGCGCGACGATGACGAGGAGGCGGGCGACCAGTTGAAGCACGAGGCGCATGCGATCACTCCACGGCCGGGGCATGATCCGGAATGAGGGGCGAAGCGTAACAGCAACCCCGTTCCCGGCAAGTGCGCTCATGCCCGGCGATGCAGGTCGGGAAATTTGCCCGACGAAACTTGGGCAGATGTCTTTGGACGGCGCCCGCAGGCTCTGCTCTAACTGCAGGCGAGGCCGTCGCGGAGCCTCATGGAACAATCGTCACAGGGAGCTCACGCAGCATGAATGCCAAGGTCGGCGCCGCCGCTTCGGCCGGCACGGATGCGGCGGAGCGCAGCGTCCTGCTGCTCTGGATGATCTTCACCGGCCTTTCGGTGTTCGCCGCCTTCCTGCTGTGGCGCTACGGGCTGATCCGCCTGATGGTCAATTCCGACCGCACCTACATTTCCAGCGTCATCGCCGTACTCTACATCGTCACCTGCATCCATTGCTTCTGGCGGACGCGGGCGATTGCGCGGGAAGGGGAGGTCGCGCGCGGCTGCCGCGCCATCCTCGCTGCGCCCGACGGCGCCAAGATGCTCGCATCGGATGGGCGCGGCCTGCCCGGCGGCCTCGTCACCGATCACATCAAGAGCCTGGTGCAGAAGGCCGATGCGCAAGCCAAAGGCCGCATCGACCAGACCCTGCTGCTGCGGACGCTGGCCGACCGCCTGCGCGGCTCGAACGGGTTCGGCGCCTTCGTCTCCGACACGTTGATGAAGCTCGGCCTGCTCGGCACCATCATCGGCTTCATCATCATGCTGGCGCCGATCGCCTCGCTCGATGCCGCCGACAAGGTCGCGATGAAGTCGTCGATGGGCCTGATGAGCGACGGTATGGCGGTCGCGATGTACACGACGCTGGCCGGGCTGATCGGATCGATCCTGGTCCGGATCCAGTACTACATGCTGGATTCGGCGACCCAGCGGGTGTTCTCCGATGCCGTGGTGCTGACCGAGACGCATGTCACCCCGGCGTTGGAGCGCCGCCTCGGTACGCCGTCATGATGGACGAGTTCGGGCTCTATCCGCGCGAGGAGCCGTTTGATCCGCTCGGTGTGATGCTGTTCAAGGCACTGCAGGTGATCGCCTTCCTGTTCTTCCTCGCGCTACTTTCGGTGTCGCCCGACTCCAAGGAAGGCAAGATCGAATCCAAGGCCGAGTTCATCATCACGATGGACTGGCCGGACAACCACCCTGATGATCTCGACCTGTTCGTGCAGGACCCGGCCGGCAATATCGCCTGGTACCGGCATCGCGAGGCCGGCTTCCTGACGCTCGATCGCGACGATCGTGGCGGCGCCAACGACTTCATCGTGGTCAACGGCAAGAAGATCGCGTCCCCGATCCGCGAGGAGATCGTCACCTTGCGCGGCATCGTCGTCGGCGAATACACCGTCAACGTCTCGCATTTCCAGGCCACAACCGGCGAGCCGGTGCAGGCCAATGTGAAGGTGCAGAAACTTAACCCGACCGCGCAGGTGATCTTCGACGACAAGCTGACCGTCGATCATACCGGCGACGAGAAGACTGCGGTCAGGTTTCGTCTCGATGCCGAGGGCAAGGTGATCAACGTCGACCGGCGGCCGAAATCGCTGCTCGAGACCTTCCGCAGCAGCTGGCGCAACGGCGCCGACCTCGATCCGAACACCGGCGTCCCGAAATCCGGCGTGAGGGTGCTCCGCAATGATTAGCTTGCAGTCGGTGATCCTCACGCTTGCGGTGGCTTACGCGGCGGTCGGTGCGCTGTTGCTGATCGTGCTGGTCTATGCGCGGCTGCACTGGTCGCTGAAGGCGATCGTGATCGTCGTCACCAGCACGTTCTATTTTGTCAGCTTCGGCGGGATGCGCGGCCTGCTCGGCTGGGCCTCCGCGGAGAAGCTGCCGGCGAACTTCAAGCTGCTGTCGACGCGCATCGTGGAGCCGCATTCGCTGGAGGGCGATCCGGGCTCGATCTATCTATGGGTTGAGGAACTCGATGAAGACAACCGGCCGAGCGCCGTGCCGCGCGCCTTCCGGATTCCCTACAGCGACGCGCTGGCCGAGCAGACCCACACCGCCGACAACGAGATCAAGGCCGGGCATCCGCAGGGCGGGCGGGCAGCGGATTTCGGCGGCGGCGACGGGACCATCATGGATTTCGTCCGGGAGTACATCACCCCGAAGACGATCGTGGAGACGACCGGCGGCGATTCCACCACGGGCACCTTCGTGGCCCCGCCGGCCGGCGCGCAAGGATCGGTCTTCACGCCGCTGCCGCCGCCCCGGATGCCGCCCAAGGACGAGCAGCGGTAGCGGACGCGCACCCGGCGAATGGCATAAAAATAGGGATCGCCAATAATCGGTCAGCCGGGTGGACAGTAGTCAACCGGAATTCCTCAATTCCCTGAACCGTGTAGTCTGCAGATAACCGGGGCTAGATTTCATCCCGAAGCCATTTTCCCGGCAAAGGGGCCGCTGCGTGAAGCGGCCCCTTTCGATTCCGGAGCCAATTCCAACACTTGTGGTTCCGGTGCCGTGTGGCGGGCTCAGAGCACCGTCAGGAATGCGATCGCGAGCACCATCAGCCAGCCGACGATGACGAGCGAGACCACCGCGCCGGCGGTAATCTTGGCGGCCTCCTTGAAGGTCATCGGCCGGTCCATTGGCAGCCTCTCCTCGGGTAACCGTCGGAGACATAGGCACGGACTGGTGGATCGCCCGGCTGCTCACGGAACGTTGTTGCGCGCCACCGGGCGGCCGGGCCGGCGGGCCGCGTTTGGGCCCATCCAGGCCGCATAGCTGTCATCTTGCAAAGTTTGTCTGACAGATATTGAAATCTGTCAGCGAGATGGTGTATATACTTACCAGCCCCAAGGGAGGAGGGCGCCCAGTGGCTGTTCCGGCGTTTGGCCGGGGGAGCCGTACTTAATTTGACTACCTCGAAGGACTACCTCCATGACGATAGAAATCTTTCAATTAACCGCCCAGATTCAACAGTGGCTCAACCATCGCGTCGCCCGCCACTTGGCCGCCCAGGCCGCCAAGTTCACGCGTGGCCAGGACAGCGATAACCAGACGGTAAACGCATGAACGAGGCGGTGGTTTTGACTCCCGAGCGGATCCTCGAGGCAACTGAGGATGTCTTGAGGCGCTTCGGGTTGACCAAGGCCACCGTTGTCGACGTTGCCCGTGCGCTGGATGTCAGCCACGGCAGCGTTTACCGGCATTTCCCCAGCAAAGCGTCGCTGCGCGACGCCGTTGCCAAACGCTGGCTCGACCGCGCCAACGAGCCGCTGTGCAAGCTCGCAGCCGGAGATGGCCCGGCGCCGGAACGGCTGGAGCAATGGCTGCGCACCGCCTTCACGATCAAGCAGAAGAAAGTCTGCGACGATCCCGAGATGTTCGCGACCTACCTTGCGCTGGCGCAGGGTGCGCGAGAGGTGGTGGAAGCCTACAAGGACAAGCAGGTCGATCTGATCGCGAAAATCCTGTCCGATGGTGTCGCGCAGGGCGTGTTCGAGATCGATAACGTCAAGGCCACCGCCCGCGCGGTGTTCGACGCCACCGTCCGCTACCATCACCCGGCGCACGCCGAGGAATGGGCCAAGCCGGAATGCCCGTCGCGGATCGACGCCCTGATCGCCCTGCTGCTGCGGGGCGTGCGGGTATGCAAGCACTAGCCGACCTTTCTTCCGACATCCTCTGACCAGCTGATGCCTTCGGCCCGATTGCGAGCCTGGGGCCGCGTGTGCTTGATATCGGACAGGATCAGCCACGCGGACCACCATGCGGCTTGCACTGTTTGCCGATATTCATGCCAACCGGCAGGCCTTCGCGGCCTGCCTCGATGCTGCGCGTGCGCGCGGGGCCGAGCGGCTGATCTGCCTCGGCGACATCGTCGGCTACGGCGCCGATCCCGAATGGGCCGTCGACACGGTGATGGACCTGGTCGCGAAGGGCGCGATCGCGGTGCGCGGCAACCATGACAATGCGATCGGTGTGCCGAGCGACGGCATGAATGCCGACGCGCAGGCCGCGATCGACTGGACCCGCGGCCGGCTTAGCGGCGAGCAGAAGGCCTTCCTCGCCGAGCTTCCGATGTCGCGGGAAGAGGACAACCGGCTCTACGTGCATTCCGAGGCGTCCGACCCCGTGAAGTGGCGCTACGTCCGCGACACCTCCGATGCCGCGCGCAGCATGATGGCAACCGAGTTGCAGATCACCTTCTGCGGCCACATCCATCGTCCCGGCCTCTACTCGATGTCCTCGACCGCGAAGATGACGAGCTTCGTTCCGACCGCGGGTGTTGGGGTTCAATTGCTGACCGGCCGGCGCTGGCTCGCCGTGCTCGGCTCGGTCGGCCAGCCGCGCGACGGCGATCCCGCCGCATCGTTTGCGATGTTCGACACGATCAGCCGCGAGATCACCTATCACCGCGTGCCCTACGACGTCGCGACCGCCGCGGCGCGGATCAAGGCGAGCGGCCTGCCGCTCTGGCTCGCCGATCGCCTCGCCGTCGGCAGGTAATGCCGATGGCGGCGCTGACGATGCAGCCGGGCGCCGAGATCGATGGCTTCACCATCGGCGAGCGCGTGCACCGTGGCGGTATGGCGACGCTGTGGAGCGTCACCCATCCCGGCATCACCGTGCCGCTGCTGATGAAGGTGCCGCTCACCTCGGAGGGCGAGGATCCGGCCGCCATCGTCAGCTTCGAGATGGAGCAGATGATCCTGCCGCGGCTGTCGGGGCCGCACGTGCCGGCCTGCTTCGGCAGCGGCGATTTCGAGCGCCAGGCCTATGTGGTGATGGAGCGCATCCCCGGCCAGACGCTCTACAAGCGGCTCGGCGAGCTGCCATTGCCGTATGACGAGGTGAGGGTGATCGGCGGCAAGATCGCCACCGCGCTCGCCAGCCTGCACCGGCAGAACGTCATCCATCACGACATCAAGCCGAGCAGCATCATGTTCCGCGAACGCGGCGAGGCGGCGCTGATCGATTTCGGCCTTTCGCATCACCAGCATCTGCCTGATCTGTTGCAGGAGGAGTTCCGGCTGCCTTACGGCACCGCGCCCTACATGGCGCCGGAGCGCCTGCTCGGCGTGCGCGACGATCCGCGCAGCGATCTGTTTTCGCTCGGTGTGCTGCTGTATTTCTTCACCACTGGCGTCCGCCCGTTCGGCGAGACCGAGACCCTGCGCGGCATGCGCCGGCGGCTGTGGCGTGATCCGTATCCACCGCGCAGGCTGCGATCCGACTATCCGCCGTGGTTGCAGGAGATCGTGCTGCGCTGTCTCGAGATCGATCCAGCCGCGCGCTATCCGACCGCGGCGCAACTTGCCTTCGATCTCGCTCATCCCGAACAGGTGAAGCTGACGGCGCGGGCGCAGCGGCTGAACCGCGATCCGCTCGGCATGGTCTGGCGCCGCCGCTTCAATCTCGGCGCGGTGCCGCCACAGCCGAAGTCCAACGTCGCGGCGCAACTCGCATCGAGCCCAATCGTCGCCGTTGCGCTCGATCTCGGCGAGGGGACCGAGGCGCTGAACCAGACCATCCGCGTCACTGCCGAGCAGGTGCTGTCGACGTCGCCGTCGGCGCGGCTCGCCTGCGTCAACGTGCTGAGGCTCAATCGCCTGGCGATCGACCGCACCCATGACGAGCAGGGCCAGAACAAGCATGTCGACCGCCTGGTGGCGCTCCAGCATTGGGCACGGCCGTTCAGGCTCGAGGAGGGGCGGCTGACCGTGCATGTGCTGGAGGCGATCGATCCCGCCGCCGCCATCCTGGAATTCGCCGCGGTCAATCTGGTCGATCACATCATCATCGGCGCGCGGCAGAATTCGGTGCGGCGCGCGCTGCTCGGCAGCGTGTCCGCCAAGGTCGCCGGCGAAGCGCCCTGCACGGTGACCGTGGTGCGGCCGTCGCGGCTGACGCCGGCGACGGACGCTGACGACGGCGACGGCGCGGCGGACCCGGCGGCCAGTGCCGCGGTCACGCCGCCCACGCTGTTCTGATCAGATCGCCTCGCCGCGCGCGTCGGCCGCCGCATGGCGGATCGCGGCGATGTTGGTCTTGTAGGCCTCGACGGTGCCGCCCTTGAACACGGCGGAGCCCGCGACAAAGGCGTTGGCGCCGGCGGCGGCGAGTTGGCCCGCGACGTCAGGCGCGACGCCGCCATCGACCTCGATGTCGATCGGGCGGCCTGCGACCATCGCCCTGACGTCGGAGATCTTGCCGATCGCCGAGCGGATGAAGGCCTGGCCGCCGAAGCCGGGATTGACCGACATGACGAGCACGAGGTCGATCAGGTCGAGCACATATTCGATCGCGCTCGCCGGCGTTGCCGGATTGAGCGAGACGCCGGCCTTCTTGCCGAGCGCGCGGATCGCCTGCAGCGAGCGATGCAAATGCGGGCCGGCCTCGGCATGCACCGTGATGTGGTCGCAGCCCGCCTTGGCGAACGCCTCGAGATAGGGGTCGCAGGGCGAGATCATCAGATGGGCGTCGAAGATCTTCTTGGTATGCGGCCGCATCGCTTTGATGACGTCGGGGCCGTAGGAGATGTTCGGCACAAAATGGCCGTCCATCACGTCGAGATGGATCCAGTCGGCGCCGGCCTGGTCGACGGCGCGGACCTCCTCGCCGAGCTTTGAGAAATCCGACGCCAGGATCGACGGCGCGATAACGAGGGGACGCGGAGTGAATGACTGAGTCATAGCGCAGTTCCGAAAGACTTCAGGGGGCGACGGGTGATCCCGCCTAACACGCTGACGCGTGGCGGGCAATGCGAGCGGACGGCACCTTGGAGCCGGAAAATTCTGCCGCCGGCGGCAGCTCTTGCCGAGTGAGCGGAACCGGCATTGGTGCGCCAAGGCCTGGTTTTATTGGGTTTTTGCCATGGCACGCCGCTTGCTGCGCCTTTGCCAAGCGTTTGAGCCGCCAGGCGCGGCCTTGTTGGAGTATTGCCATGTTATTTGCCATTGGCGCTGCGTCATCCGCCATCGATCTCTTGAGCTCGCTGATGTCGTCGAAGTCGACGACGCAGACCGGCAGCTCCACCCAGGGAAATCAGTCGACCGGGCTGTTCTCGGCCGCGACCAGTAGCTCGGCGTCGACCAGCAGCAGCTCGGCTCCCAGCTCGGGCAGCAGCAGCTCCACGCAGATTTCGCCGCTGACCATGAGCGCGCTGCTCGACGCGCAGGGCCAGTCGCAGACCACGGCTTCGACCAGTGCGGCCCCGACCAGCCGCTCGGATGCGCTGAAGGACCTGTTCTCGCAGATCGATGCCGACGGCAACGGCCAGATCACCAAAGCGGAGTTCGAGAAGGCGCTCGGCGCCGGCGGCACCAACCTCGCGCAGGCCGACGACGTGTTCTCCAAGCTCGATACCAATGGCGACGGCAGCGTCAGCCTCGACGAGATGTCGAAGGCCCTGCAGGGCCACAAGGGTGGCGGCCATCATCATCACCACGCGGCCGGCGGCTCGACCGAAGGATCCGGTGCCAGCAGCGGCTCGGGCGGATCGAGCTCCGATCCCCTGATGCAGGCGCTTGACGGCGCGACCTCGACGTCGGTGACCAACAGCGACGGCTCGACCACGACAACCACGACCTATGCCGACGGCTCCAAGGTGTCGATGACGTCGCCGGCCACGTCGTCGACCACCAGCAACGCGAATTCTTCCTCCGCCGGCAGCAACGCGACTTCGTCCTACAATTTCATCGAGCAGCTGATCCAGCGCCAGTCGCAGGCGATCTCGGCCCAGGCATCGTCGTCGCTGTCGGTCAGCGCTTAACCGAATTTGTCCCGCCAGCTCGGCAGCGCGCCGGGATAAGGCAGCGCAGTGGCCGAATGGACGCCGCGCGCGATCGCGCGCGCCACCGTGTTGGCGGCGACCCCGCCGAGCTTGGTCAGGCCGAACAGCGGATCGACCGGCTTGGCGCCGGTCGCTGCGGCAAACAACACATCGCCATCGAGCGGGGCGTGCACCGGGTAGATCGCGCGCGCCATGCCGGTCTGCGCGATCATCGCAAGGCGCCGTGCCTGCGGCTTGGTCAGCTGCGCGTCGGTCACGACAACGACGAGCGTGGTGTTCTCGGCGGCGGTGGCGTCCGCGCCGCCCTTCAGCCGCAGCTTCAGCATGCCTGGCGTGAACGCGGGCGGCAGGCCGCGTCCGCCGAACTCGCCGTCGACCTCGAACGGCGCCGCCCAGAACCAGGGGCCGCCGCCGACCGTGACACTGCCGACCGCGTTGACCACCGCGAGCGCTGCGACCTTGATGCCGTCGTCGGTCACGGCCGACGCCGAGCCGAGGCCGCCCTTCAGATTGACCGTGGTCGCGCCCAGGCCGGCGCCGACGCTGCCGAGCTCGAAAGTGTCGGAGGCGGCATTCGCGGCCGCATAGCCGAGATCGCGATAGGGCGGAAAACGTCCCCACGCCTTGTTGCCGCCGTTGAGCAGGTCGAAGCAGATCGCGCCTGGCACGATCGGGATCACCGCATCGCGGATGCGAAAGCCGCGGCCGCGCTCGGCGAGCCAGGCCTGCACGCCGCCGGCCGCATCGAGCCCGAGCGCGGAGCCGCCCGACAGCGTGATGGCGTCGATCGCCTCGACGACATTGTGCGGGGACAGCAGCGCGTCCTCGCGGGTGCCGGGACCGCCGCCGCGGACGTCGATCGAGGCCACCGCCGGCCGCTCGAACAGGATGGCGGTGACGCCGGAGGCGATCACGGCGTCGTCGGCGTGGCCGACGCTGACGCCGGCAATATCGGTGAGAAGGTTTTTCACGATTTGAGTCCGTCCGCCTGCTGTCCGATCGATCCGGTATAGCAGCCGCGGCGGATAAGCAAAACGCCCCGGCGGAGCGGGGCGTTTCGTATCTCTGATCAGGTCAGATGCAAGAGGCTCAGGAGCCCTTCGGATTGATCTCGGTGTAGTTGCCCTTGGCGTCCCACTTGTAGACGACGTAGTCGATCGCCTTGATGTCGCCCTTGGCGTCGAAGCCCATCTTGCCGAGCACGGTATCCCAGTCGCCGGCCTTGATGGTGTCCATCACCTTCTTGGCGTCGGTGGTGCCGGCCTTGGCGACGGCCTGCGTCCACACCTGCATCGCGGCGTAGGTGTAGAGCGTGTAGCCTTCGGGATCGATGTTCTTGGCCTTGAACTTCTCGACGATCGCCTTCGCGGTCGGTTTGTTGCGCGGGTCGGGGCCGAAGGTGAACAGCGTGCCTTCGGCGGCGGGGCCGGTGATCGAGGCGAACTCCTTGTCGTTCATGGCGTCGCCCGCCATCAGCACGGTCTGCAGGCCCTGGTCGCGCATCTGGCGCAGGATCAGGCCGGCTTCCTGATGGTAGCCGCCGACATAGACCAGATCGATATTGTCGCGCTTCAGGCGCGAGACGATCGAGTTGAAGTCCTTGTCGCCCTTGTTGTAGGACTCGAACATCTTCTCCTGGAAGCCGGCCTTGTTCAGCGCCTTCTTGGTCTCGTCGGCGAGGCCTTTGCCGTAGGTGGTCTTGTCGTTCAGGATCGCAACGTTCTTGCCCTTGAAGTTCTTCATGATGTAGTCGGCGGCGACCAGGCCCTGCTGGTCATCGCGGCCGCAGACGCGCGCCACGTTCCAGAGCTTGCGCTCGGTGAACAGCGGGTTGGTCGAGGCCGGGGTGATCTGCAGCACGTTGGCGTCGGCATAGGCCTCGGAGGCCGGGATCGAGGACGACGAGCAGAAATGGCCGGCCACGAACGGGATCTTCGAGGAGCCGATCTTTTCCGCGATCGAGCGCGCCTGCTTCGGATCGCAGGCATCGTCGTCGGCTTCCAGCGCGAGCTTCTTGCCGAGCACGCCGCCCGCGGCGTTGATATCGGCGACTGCCTGCTCGGCACCGTTCTTCATCTGCCGGCCAAAAGCGGATTCGGAGCCCGTCATCGGGCCCGCGACTGCGATGGTGATGTCTTGCGCGAACGCGCTCGCCGATAATGCGAACGACGCGCCCAGTGCCAGGCCGATCAGCTTCAGTGATTTCATGAGACGTCCCTCGTGGTCGTTGCCTCTTGCGGAAGGGCCCGGCACGCCGGGCCCCAAAACCGCGGGCATTCTCGGCTGATTTCGCGGCGAAGTCACCGGCAATTTTCAGGCAAATCGACGCTGCAGCAGCCGCATCGTGCTGCAAGGGCGGCGCAAAACGGTGCGCTAGCCGCGGCGGCCGCCTTCCAGATAGGCGGCGCGGATTTCCGGGCGCTGCAGCAATTCGGCCCCTGTTCCGGCCAGCGTGATCAGGCCGTTGACCATGACATAGCCGCGATGGGCGAGCTTCAGCGCATGGTTGGCGTTCTGCTCGACGATCAGCACGGTGAGGCCGTCCTGCCGGTTCAGCGTGCGGATGGCATCGAAGATCTGCCTTGCGATCAGCGGCGCGAGGCCGAGCGAGGGCTCGTCCAGCATCAGCAGGCGCGGCCGGCTCATCAGGGCACGGCCGATCGCCAGCATCTGCTGCTCGCCGCCCGACAGCGTGCCGCCGCGTTGTGCGATGCGCTCCTTCAGCCGCGGAAACAGCGCAAACACGCGCTCCAGCCCGGCTTCGCGTTCGGCCTCGCTGCATTCGGTGGCATCGGCGCCCATCTGCAGGTTTTCGGCGACGCTCATGCGTGGGAAGATCCGCCGGCCCTCGGGCGATTGTGCGATCCGCAGCCGCGCGATCTCGTGGGTCGGCACGCCGGTGATGTCGTCGCCGTCGAATTCGATGGTGCCGGCGCGGGCGCGCGGCCGGCCGAAGATCGTCATCATCAGCGTCGACTTGCCGGCGCCGTTGGCGCCGATCAGGGCGACGATCTCGCCTCGATTGATCTCGATGTCGACGCCCTTCAGCGCCTCGATCTTGCCATACGCCGCACGCACGCCGCGCACCGCGAGCAAGGGTGTGGTTGCCGCTGCCGCGCTCACGTGCCGCTCTCCATCACGGCGATCGCCTCTTCCTCGTCGGCGCCGAGATAGGCGGCGATCACCTTGGGGTCGTCGCGGACGGCCTGCGGCGCGCCTTCGGCGATCTTGACGCCGTAGTCCATGACCACGACGTGATCGGAAATCTCCATGACCACGGACATGTCATGCTCGATCAAGAGGATCGAGGTGCCCTGTTCGTTGCGGATCGAGAGCAAGAGCTCGTTGAGTCCGCCGCTCTCGCGCGCGTTCAGTCCGGCCGCCGGCTCGTCGAGACAGAGCAGTGCAGGCTCGGTGCACATCGCGCGCGCGATCTCGAGCCGCCGCTGGTCGCCATAAGGCAGATTGCCGGCGGCATCGTCGGCGCGGTCGAGCAGGCCGACACGTTTGAGCCAGGTCCGCGCCAGCTCGATGGCGCGCTGCTCGGCCTCGCGCCAGGACGGCAGCCCGAGCAGGCCGAGCACGGTGAGGCCCGAGGCGCGCATCAGCGCGTTGTGCTGGGCGACCATCAGGTTTTCCAGCGCGGTCATGCCGGGAAACAGCCGGATGTTCTGGAAGGTGCGCGCCACCTTGGCCTGCTTGGAGATACGGAAATCGTTCAGCCGCTCGAGCTGGATGGTGCGGCCGTCATCATGGGCGAGGCGGATCGCGCCGCCGCTCGGCCGGTAGAAGCCGGTGATGCAGTTGAAGACGGTGGTCTTGCCGGCGCCGTTCGGTCCGATCAGCGCGGTGATCTTGCGCCGCTCGGCCGCAAACGACAGCTCGTTGACCGCGACGATGCCGCCGAAGCGCATCATCAGGCGGTCGACGGTGAGGATGTGGTCGCCGCTCATCCGTGGCCCTCCTTGACGAGGTCGGAGGAGATCGCCTGGTTGCGCTCCAGGAACACGGTCGGCGCGCGATGGCCGATCAGCCCGCGCGGCCGCCAGATCATCAACAGCACCATCGCGATGCCGAACACCAGCATGCGGTACTGATCGAAACCACGGAACAGCTCGAAGCCGCCGATCATGGCGAGCGCGGCAAGCGCGACGCCGAGCTGTGAGCCCATGCCGCCGAGCACGACGATCGCCAGCACCAGCGCCGATTCCTGGAAAGTGAAGGACTCCGGGCTGATGAAGCCCTGCCGCGTGGCGAAGAATGCGCCGGCGAAGCCGCCGAACATCGCCCCGGTCGCGAACGCCGTCAGCTTGGTGGTCGTGGTGTTGATGCCGAGCGCGCGGCAGGCGACCTCGTCCTCGCGCAGCGCCTCCCAAGCGCGGCCGATCGGCAGTCGCCGGAGCCGGATCGTCACCCAGTTGGTGAGCAGCGCCATCGCCAGGATCAGATAGAACAGGAAGACGAGGCGGTGGGTCGGCGAGAACTCGATGCCGAGCCTGGCGGCGAGCCCGTCGTCGCCCGGCGTCAGCGGAATGCCGAACATGGTCGGGCGGGGAATCCCCGAGACGCCGTTGGGGCCGCCGGTCAGGCTCTGCCAGTTGATGATGACGAGGCGGATGATCTCGCCGAAGGCGAGCGTCACGATCGCCAGATAGTCGCCGCGCAAACGCAGCACCGGGAAGCCGAGCAGCACGCCCCAGAACGCCGCCAGGATGCCGGCGAGCGGCAGGCAGACCCAGAACGACAATCCGAAATTGGTCGCGAGCAGCGCGTAGGAATAGGCGCCGACGGCATAGAACGCGACATAACCGAGGTCGAGCAGGCCGGCGAGGCCGACCACGACGTTCAAGCCCCACCCCAGCATCACATAGGTCAGGACCAGGATCGACAGGTCGAGAATGTAGCGCTGGTTGTAGAAGATGACCGGCACGAGGAGCGCGAACATCAGGAGGGCGGGCGCCAGCCAGCGTCCGGCGAACGAGATCGCTGATTGCACCGGCTTCGGCACAATGCTGTCCTTGTCGACCGGTCCCCACCATTGCCGCAGTAGCTCGACGATGATGCTGCCGCCGAACACCGTGCCGACGAGGGCGGCGAGGTCGCCGAACCGGGTCCAGTAGATCAGGCCGCCTTGCGGTCCGGCCTCGGTGCGAATGCCGATCATCAGCGAGAACAGCACCAGCGCGACCAACGCGCTGATCAGGGCTTTCTTGAGAATGAAGGCGCTGCCCGAGGGCTGCGCGGCGGGCGATGGGCGGGCTGAGGTCGCGCTCACGAAGTGCCTGTCAGACTTTTTCGACTTCGGGACGGCCAAGCAGGCCGGTCGGCATGAAGATCAGCACCACGATCAGGATCGAGAACGCGGCGACGTCCTTGTATTCCACGGAGAAATAGGCCGACCAGAACGTCTCGATCAGGCCGATCGCTAGCCCGCCGAGCATCGCGCCCGGCAGCGAGCCGATGCCGCCGAGCACGGCGGCGGTGAACGCCTTGATGCCGGCGACGAAACCCATGAAGAAATCGACCAGGCCGTAATACAGCAGATACATCATGCCGGCGACGGCGGCGAGCGCGGCACCGATCACGAAGGTCATCGAGATGGTGCGGTCGACGTCGACGCCGAGCAGTGCGGCCATGGTCTGGTCCTGCTCGCAAGCGCGCATGTCGCGCCCGAGCCGGGTGCGCGACACTAGCCAGGTGAACAGCGCCAGCACCACGATGGTGGCGAGCACGACCATGATCTGGATGTTGGAGAGCTGCACGGCGAAGCCTTGCGAGCCCTCATGCAGCGTGTAGCCGCCGGTGATGATCGGCGGCACCGGCTTGACCCGCGCGCCCTGCGACACCTGCGAGAAGTTGGTCAGCACGAACGACATGCCGATCGCGGACAGCATCGGCGCCAGGCGGAACGAATGCCGCAAGGGCCGGTAGGCGATGCGTTCGATGGTCCAGCCATAGAGCGCGGTGATCGCCATCGAGACCAGCAGCACGATCAGAAGGATCAGGGGGATCGCGGTGAGGCCGAGCGACACCAGCACCAAAAACGAGATCAGCGCGATGAAGCCGCCGATCATGAAGATGTCGCCATGGGCGAAGTTGATCATGCCGACGATGCCGTAGACCATCGTGTAGCCGATGGCGATCAGGCCATAGATCGAACCGAGCACGAGGCCGTTGATCAGTTGCTGGGCAAAATAATCCATGCGCTGCCGTAACTCGAGGGGTGACGCGCCGAGGGCCCCCGGCAGCCTGATCCGTCGCGTCGTGGTATTTTCTAACAGCGGAACCCCGGCGGCGGCAACAGCGTGGCAGCAGCAGATAAGGGCTTGTACATAACTACTTCGGCGGGTGCGGTTCCGATGTCACAGGGTCGACACCTCGTCGCCTTGCAATGATCGCGCCGGAACCCGTGTCGGCCGAGCCACGGTGGCGGCCGGAAGCGCGGGGAGCAGCAGGATCCCGGCCGGCAGGGCCGAAAACCCGATCCGCAGCGCTGGCGCCGAGCAATTGAGCAGATGCAACAAGATGGTCTGGCCGAACGGCGAAGCCCTTTTGTCAGCTCATTTGTTTCTGCATGCAGTTCAGGCCAACTGATCGGCGAAGCGGCCGCGGAAGGCGTATGAACCGAAATGCGTGAGCTCGCTGCGAAGGTCGAGCCAGATTTCGCCGCCGAGATCGAGCCAGCGCCGGCAGAAGGCGTAATCCTCGGACAGATACTCGCCGGTCGTCTTGTCGATCATGCATTCGAACAGCGAGATGCGGTCGAGGTCGGCGCGAACCAGGTCGCCGGTGTTCAAGTCGTTGCTCTTGTGGTTCGCACGATATTTGAGTTCGGGATGGGCGTCGCACAGCCTGACGAGGGCGGATCGTTTCATCATCAGGAAGCCGGTGCCGGCATATCGGACCTTGGCGAAGCCGTCGCCGCGCGCCGTGAGCTGGTCGCCCTCCCATGTGACGACATAGTCCAGCGAGGAAGACGCGAGATTCTTGCGCTTGGCTTCCGCAGCCCGCTGCACCTTTGCCCAATCGATGTGCTTGAGCGGGTAGGCCGCGGCCGAAACCTCGGCGTCGCAATCCAGCAGCCGGAAGACAGACTCGGGTTCGAACCCGATATCGGCATCGATGAACAGGAGATGGCTGGCGCCGGATACGAGGAACTGGTGGGCCAGCTCGTTCCGGGCGCGCACGATCAACGATTCGTTTCCGATCAGGTGGAACTGGATGTCGATGCCCCGGGCAGTGGCCGCGGCCTGAAGCTTCAGCGCAGACAGCACATAGGCCATCTTGAGGTCGCCGCCGAAACAGGGCGTCGCGACGAAAATGCGGGTTCTTTCGGTCATTTTACCCCCGTTATCTCGGCCGGCGCAGGTGCCGGCCTGGCCCGATCGCATCGATCCGGAACCATCGCACCGCGCTTAACCTTAACAAAGGGTTTAAATTGCCGTCGGCAATCGATCGGCGTTACCTCGCAGGCTGAACCGTCGCCAATCCAAAAAGGGCGCGGGGAAACACGGGAAGCGGCAATGTCGAGTAACTGGCGGATCAGCTCCTTCAACGGCGCGCTGCTGGCGGCCTATTTCATTCCGGTCTGGACCATCATCGCCTTCAGCATCATGGTGTCGCCGATCCACGGCCTCTATGAGCGGCCGAGCGTATCGATCGCGTTCTACGCCAACGACTATCTGCACCTCGGCAAGATGGCGACCGTGCGGCTGGCATGGCTCCTGGCGCTGGCGCGGATCACGGTGGTGGCGTTCTTCGCGGTCTTCCTCGCGATGACCGCGTTCGCGCCGCTGCGCAAGACCAGCCGCGGCGGCGACGAGGCGCTGGCGGTGGCGCTGTGCCTCGGCAGCGTGCTGAGCTTCGCCAGCATGATGATGGCGTCCAAGGTCGGCGAGATTGAAGCATTACGTATGCATGCCGCCGAGCTTCTGATGCTGCTCGGCACCGCGATCGTGATGCTGTTCGAGACCTCGCCGAAGCGATCCGCCGAGCCGTCCGCTGCCAAGGCCCCCGCTGCCGAGACGGGCGCACCGGCCGGCGAGCTATCCCTTCAGCAGCCCTAGTTCCGCGATGATCGCGCCGGCTTCCTTGGCGGCGTGATTGGCCGCGGGCAGGCCGCAATAGATCGCCTGCTGCAGCAGGATTTCCTTGATGTCCTCGGGCGTGAAGTCGCCTTGGTGGCGTCATTGGCGTGTGCCATTGTGGAAATTCGTGGGCCCGAGTTCGAGCTGGGAGCCTTAATCGGAAAGCGAGTCATGCCCAAGCTCCACTCCAGCGAAAGAACCAGAAATCGTGCGGTTATGGCCGCGGCCGCTTCTGTGGCCAAGCTGCCCTCATCTCGCGCAGGACGCCCCGGTGAGCGCTTAGCGAAAAGGCGCAAGTTCTACCTCGTGACCGAAAAACCTGGGACGAGAGGGGGCGGATATGAGCTGTTGAACAAGGCAGCGTTATTTCAGGGGCATCCAAAGGCGCTGCTTCCACCGCTGGGGCAGCGCGGCTTTCGAGAGTACCCCGAAGCGCCGCTGTTCCTTGCTGATGCGCGGCTCGGTGCCATCGACAAGGACTTTGCCGAATACTCCGGCTACTGGTTCATTTCAGGTCGGATGAAGGCGGCGCTTGAACTGATCGATGCTGAAGCCTTTGCGTTCCTTGAATGCAGAGTGCAACTGCGGAGCGGTGCGGACGCTCCGGGCCGCTGGCTTTGTGACGTCGTGCGCGTCGTCGATGCGCTAGACGAGGAAGAGTCAGCAGCAACGATTGGTGTCTCCGACAACGGAAGCAAGGTTTATCATATTCCAATGTCTGCCAATCTGCTTTTCAAAGAGAGTGCAGTTGGCCCGCATCATATCTTCCGGATGAAGTACTTCGAAGCAAAGGTTGTTTGCGATGAGGAGATGAGGCTTGCCTGCAAGACGGCCGAGTTCACCGGAATAAGCTTCGCAGATACGTGCACGCGCCAAAAATAGATCGGGATGCCATGTGGTGTCGGAATGCCGCAGCCGGTGACTGGGTTCTGAACCCAACCGACGCAATCGCGCCGGCCGGCGAGCTATCCCTTCAGCAGCCCTAGTTCGGCAATGATCGCGCCGGCTTCCTTGACGGCGTGATTGGCCGCGGGCACGCCGCAATAGATCGCCTGCTGCAGCAGGATCTCCTTGATGTCTTCGGGCGTGAAGTCGCCTTCGCTGAGCGCGGCGCGCACATGCAGGCGGAATTCGTCCCACTGGCCGAGCGCGACCATGGTGCCGATCACCAGCACGCGGCGCGTGCGGTGGTCGAAATGCGGCCGGGTCCAGATGTCGCCCCATGCATAGCGCGTGATCAGGTCCTGGAAGTCGGTGTTGAACGCGTTGCGGTTCTTGATCGACTTGTCGACCCATTCATTGCCCAGCACCTTGCGGCGCTGCGTCATGCCGTCGTCACGGCGCTGATTATCATCCATTGATGTCTCCTCCCGTCATTGCGAGCGAAGCGAAGCAATCCATTTCACCGCTTGCGGAGGCATGGATTGCTTCGTCGCTGTGCTCCTCGCAATGACGCGCGTGGGTTGTGGATTAACGTTGCGTCAGGAAGCCGACCACGGCTTCGGT
This sequence comes from Bradyrhizobium sp. C9, assembly GCF_002532045.1. Classification (GTDB taxonomy): domain Bacteria; phylum Pseudomonadota; class Alphaproteobacteria; order Rhizobiales; family Xanthobacteraceae; genus Bradyrhizobium. Next base: position 80,253 of record NZ_NWTG01000023.1, read on the forward strand.
GAAGGCGTGCGGCTGCTCGACATTGGAAATGTGCGCGGCATCGAGCAGTGTCATGCTGGCGCCGGGAATGCCGCTGCGGATCATCTCACCCGCCGACACCGGCGTTGCCATGTCCTGCTTTCCCGCGATCACCAACGTCGGGCTCTTGATCCTGGGCAGCAGCGCGCGCTGGTCGAGCGTCGACAGCGCTTCGCAGCAGGCGAGATAGCCTTCGACAGGTGAGGCCAGCAGCATCGCTTTCATGCGCGCCGCGGTCTCCGGCTCGCGCTCGCGGAAATCGGCGGTCAGCCAGCCCGCGATCACGGCATCGGCGACGGCTGCGATGCCGCCTTGCTTCACCGCCTTGATGCGGTTCAGCCAGTTGGTCGGATCGGGATAATAGCAGGCGGTGTTGGCGAGGATGATCTTGCCGAATCTGTCAGGCGCGTTGGCGCCAAGCCACTGCCCGACCATGCCGCCCATCGACAGGCCGCACCAGTGCACCTTCTCGATGTTGAGGTCGTCCAGGATCGCGAGCACGTCGCGGCCGAACCGTTCCATCGAGTAGGGGCCAGCCGGCACGCCGGACTTGCCGTGGCCGCGCCGGTCGTAGCGGATGACGCGGAACATCTGCGTCAGCGCCCGCATCTGCGGCTCCCACATCTGCAGGGTGCAGCCGAGCGAGTTCGACAGCATCAAGGTTGGTCCGCCATCGCGGCCATCCACCTGGACGTTGAGCAGGCATCCGTCGGCGTTGATCATCGGCATCGTCTTGTCCCTCTCGTCATCCCGCTACTTGTCATCCAGTGAGGCCAGCAAACGGTCGATCAGCGCCTGCGAGGCACCCTGATAGGCCATCGGCTCGAATAGCTCCGCGATTGTCTTGGCGTCGAGATGCGCGGTGACCTTGGCATCCCCCGACAGCACGTCGCGCAAATGCTTCTTCTCGGCGACCGCCTTCTTGCTGGCGGCTTCGATCAGATGATGAGCGTCGCTCTTGCCGATCTTTTCGGCCAGCGCAAAGGTGATGGCTTCCGCCATGATCAGCCCGTGGGTTGCATCGAGATTGGCGCGCATCCGGACCGCATCGACCTCGAGCCCTTCGGCGAGATCGACTGTCGCGGCAAGCGCGCCCGAGGTCACCAGCATCAGGGCCGGCAGGGTCGGCCATTCCGCATGCCAAGGGCCGGCGCTGCGCTCATGGTCCTGCACCTGCGCGGCGAAGATCGTCGCAGCGAGGTTCGGCGCCATGGTCGCAGCCCCCAGCGCGCTCGCGGCGGCGACGGGGTTGCGCTTGTGCGGCATGGTCGAGGAGCCGCCGCGGCCGGCGCCCGCGGGCTCGAAGGCTTCGCCGACATCGGTCTGCATCATCAATGAAACGTCGCGCGCGATCTTGCCGCAGCTGCCGGCGAGGATGGCAAAAACCGAGGCGGCCTCCGCGATGCGGTCGCGGTGGGTGTGCCAGGGCGCATCCGGCAGCGGCAGGTCCAGCTCTTTCGCAAGCGCTTCGGCGACCGCAAGGCCCTTGTCGCCGAGTGCGGCGAGCGTGCCGGCCGCGCCGCCGAACTGCAGCGCCAGCGTCTCGCCGCGCAGGCGCAGCAGCCGCTTGCGGGAGCGATGCAGGGCCGCGGCATATTCGGCGAGCTTGAGGCCGAACGGCATCGGCAGCGCATGCTGCAGCCAGGTCCGCGCCACCGCCGCGGTGCCGCGATGGGCGCGGGCAAGGCCGGCGAAGCCCGCAACGGCGCGGTCGAGGTCGGCGAGCAGGGCATCGATGCCGGCGCGCAGCGACAGCATGGTCGCGGTGTCGATGACGTCCTGGCTGGTCGCGCCCCAATGCACGTAACGCGCCGCCTCGGCATCCTTTTTGGCGACGTTGGCGGTCAGGGCTTTCACCAGCGGGATCGCCAGATTGCCCGATCGCGTCGCGGCATCGGCCAGCGCGCCAAGGTCGAATGATTCGGCCTTGCAGGCCGCGGCGATCGGTCCGGCGCTCGCCGCGGGAATCACGCCGCAGGCCACTTCGGCGCGGGCTAGCGCGGCCTCGAAATCCAGCATGTTTTGCAGGGTGGCAGCGTCGTCGCACACCGCGCGCATCGCGGCGCCCGACAGCATCGGCGCAAGTAGGGGGGACAGGGCTGTGCTCATGGCGCGCGACCTAACCATTCCTGCGCGTCGCTGCCAATGCCCCTGCGCTGCCGTCAAATTCAGCAAGCGGACCGCGCGATTTCGTGAACGATGCGCTTGGCTTGCTGCGGTTGCGAATATGCATCGCTCATCCTCCGAAGGTGGCCTTTCCTTTGCGCCCCGGCTGCTTTACTTGGGGGCAAAGGTTTCTTGCGATCAAGGAGGTCCCCATGGCCATGACGATGACCGGCGAAGTCCAGCTTGCAGCGCCGCGCCAGGCTGTGTGGGACAAGCTCAACGATCCCGAGGTGCTGAAGGCCTGCATTCCCGGCTGCGAAGAGCTGGAGAAGACCGATGAGGGCGGCTTCCGCGCCACCGCCAAGATGAAGGTCGGTCCGGTCTCCGCCCGCTTCAAGGGCAAGGTCACCTTGAGCGATCTCGATCCGCCGAACGGCTACAAGATCTCGGGCGAAGGCGAGGGCGGGGTCGCCGGCTTCGCCAAGGGCGGCGCCACCGTCGGCCTCGCCGACAAGGATGGCGGCACGCTGCTGAGCTACAACGTGGAGGCGCAGATCGGCGGCAAGCTCGCCCAGCTCGGCCAGCGCCTGATCAACGGCGCCGCCAAGAAGCTGGCGGACGAATTTTTTGCAAATTTCGCCAAAGCGGTGCAGGGTTAACCCCGCAGGCGGGCCGGCTTATTCAGGCCCCGCCATGCCTTGCCGTTATGTCCTGGATGGGTGGCTCGAAAGGTTGCCCATCGCGGGGCGCGCCCATATTATGCCGTCTGGAATGATTTTAAACCGCCTGCTTCGCCGATATGCGGTGGGGCAGATAAGAGAGTGCTGATGGCCAAGATTTCAATGATCGTGAACGGCAACCCCGTTAACGCGAACGTCGACCCCCGTACCCTTCTGGTCCAGTTTCTGCGCGAAAACCTGCGGCTGACCGGTACCCATGTCGGCTGCGACACTTCGCAGTGCGGCGCCTGCGTCGTGCATCTGGACGGCAAGGCGGTGAAGTCCTGCACGACGCTTGCGGTGATGGCCGACGGTCATGAGGTCAAGACCATTGAGGGGCTGGCGGCCGACGGCGCGCCGCTGCATCCGATGCAGGAGGCCTTCCGCGAGCATCACGGCCTGCAATGCGGCTTCTGCACACCGGGCATGATCATGACCGCCGTCGACCTGGTGCATCGCAAGGGCCACGACCTCTCCGACGAGGTGATCCGCGAGGAGCTGGAAGGCAATCTGTGCCGCTGCACCGGCTACCAGAACATCGTTGCTTCGATCGCCGCCGGCGCCAAGGCGATGGCCAAATCGGACCTCGCCTAATCCGCAATTCGTCGCGACAAGCGATCAGGACATTCCAATGTACGAATTCAAATATCATCGTCCCGGCACCGTGCGGCAGGCCGCCAACCTGCTGGTGAAGAACGAGGACGCCAAGCTGATCGCCGGCGGCCATACGCTGGTGCCGGTCATGAAGCAGCGGCTGGCGAGCCCGCCGCATCTGGTCGACCTCTCACACATCGAAGGTCTCGACACGATCGAGATGAAGGGCCGCTCGCTGGTGATCGGCGCCACTGCCAAGCACGCCGAGGTCGCGAGCTCCGCGATCGTCGGCGAGGCGATCCCGGCGCTGGCCGAGTTGGCCGGCCTGATCGGCGATCCCGCCGTGCGCCACCGCGGCACCATCGGCGGCTCGCTCGCCAACAACGACCCGACCGCGGACTATCCGGCCGCGGTGCTGGCGCTGGGCGCGACCATCGTCACCAACAAGCGCCGCCTCAAGGCCGAGGAATATTTCCAGGGCCTGTTCACGACCGCGCTCGAGGCCGACGAGATCATCACCAAGGTGATGTTCCCGCTGCCGAAGAAGGCCGCCTATGTGAAGTTCCGCAACCAGGCCTCGCGCTATGCGCTGGTCGGTGTGTTCGTGGCCAAGCGTCCGTCGGACGTGCGTGTCGCCGTCACCGGTGCGGGCTCCGACGGCGTGTTCCGCGTCACCGCGTTCGAGGAGGCCTTGAAGAAGCGCTTCTCGCACAAGGTGCTCGACGGCATCGCGGTTCCCGCCGACGGGCTGAACAGCGATCTGCACGGCAGTGCGGAATACCGCGCGCATCTGATCGGCGTTCTGACGCGCAGGGCGGTGGAAGCCGCCAACGCCAAGGACTAGCTAAGGACTAGATCCAAGGGACTAGATCCGAACTGGATCCCAAGGACTACATCTAACGCGTGACATTGCTAACCCCTGTTCGAAGACTGGCTGTTCCATGAGTGCATCGGCGTTACCCACTTCCGTCGATGCGCTCGAAGACCTCCTGATCTCGCGCGGCTATCTCGCCGAACGGTCGCTGGCGACCGTGACCTATCTCGCGCTGCGGATGGGCCGGCCGCTGTTCCTCGAAGGCGAGGCCGGCGTCGGCAAGACCGAGATCGCAAAGGTCCTGTCGGCGGCGCTCGGGCGCAAGCTGATCCGCCTGCAATGCTATGAAGGCCTCGACGTCGCCTCCGCCGTCTATGAGTGGAGCAGCGCCGCGCAGATGATCGCGATCCGGCTCGCGGAAGCCTCCGGCGATACCGATCGCGACCAGCTCGCGAGCGACATCTTCGCCGAGCGCTTCCTGATCAAGCGGCCGCTGCTGCAGGCGCTGGAGCCTGACGTTGCCGGCCCGCCAGTGCTGCTGATCGACGAGCTCGACCGCGCCGACGAGGCGTTCGAGGCGTATCTCTTGGAAATCCTCAGCGACTTCCAGGTTACGATCCCCGAGCTCGGCACCGTGAAGGCGCCGGCGCCGCCGATCGTCATCATCACCTCGAACCGGACGCGCGAGATCCACGACGCGCTGAAGCGGCGCTGCCTCTATCACTGGGTGGATTATCCCACGGCAGACCGCGAGCTGGCGATCGTCAAGTCGCGGGTGCCGAACATTTCCGCAAAGCTGTCGCAGCAGGTGGTCCGCTTCGTGCAGGCGCTACGCAACCAGGATTTCTACAAGTCGCCGGGTGTCGCCGAGACGATCGACTGGGCGACCGCACTGTCCGAGCTCGACGCGCGCTCGCTGACGCCGCAGGTGGTCGGCGACACGCTGGGCGCGCTGCTCAAGTATCAGGACGACATCGCGCGGATGCAGGGCGATGCGTTGCAGAAGACATTGAAGGAAGCGACGAGCGAGACGTAGCCCTTCGTCATTCCGGGGCGACGCGCCAGCGTCGAACCCGGAATCTCGAAGTTGTTGCGCGAGATTCCGGGTTCACGCTTCGCGTGCCCCGGAATGACAGGGTACAAACGATGCCGATCAACCACCTCGCGCCTCCGACCGGCCACATGGCCGACAACGTGATCGGCTTTGCCCGCGCGCTGCGGGCGGCGGGGCTTCCCGTGGGGCCGGGCTCGGTGATCGATGCGCTCGACGCGTTGCAGCTGATCGAGGTCGGCAACCGCTCGGATTTCTACGCCACGCTGGAGGCGATCTTCGTCAAGCGCCATGAGCATGCGCTGATCTTCCACCAGGCCTTCATGCTGTTCTTCCGCGCGGCCGAGGAGTGGAAGAGCATGCTGGACTCCGTCCCGCTGCCCGACCACGCCAAGAAGAAGCCGCCGCCGGCCTCGCGCCGGGTCCAGGAGGCGATGGCGCAACCGGCGAAGAGCGAGGAGCGGCCGCAGGCCCAGGAGCAGGAGCTGAAGCTTTCGGTCTCCGACAAGGAGGTGCTGCAGAAGAAGGATTTCGCGCAGATGACCGCGGCGGAGATCGCCGAGGTGACGCGCGAGATCGCCAAGATGCGGCTGCCGCAGGCCGAGCTGGTGACCCGCCGCTACCAGCCGGACGCGCGCGGCCTGCGGCTCGACATGCGCCGCACCGTGCGCAACTCGCTGCGCACCGGCGGCGAGATCATCGATATCAGGAAGCTTGGTCGGATCGAGAAGCCGGCGCCGATCGTGGCGCTGCTCGATATCTCCGGTTCGATGAGCGAGTACACCCGCCTGTTCCTGCACTTCCTGCACGCCATCACCGACTACCGCAAGCGGGTCTCGGTATTCCTGTTCGGCACCCGTCTGACCAATGTGACGCGCGCGTTACGGGCGCGTGACCCCGACGAGGCGCTGGCGAGCTGCACGTCCTCGGTCGAGGACTGGGCCGGCGGGACGCGGATCGCGACCTCGCTGCACACCTTCAACCAGCTCTGGGCCCGCCGGGTGCTCGGGCAGGGCGCCATCGTCCTCCTTATATCCGATGGACTAGAACGCGAGGCCGATGCCAAACTGGCCTTCGAGATGGACCGTTTGCACCGCTCCTGCCGCCGCCTGATCTGGCTCAACCCGCTGCTGCGCTATTCGGGCTTCGAGGCCAAGGCGCAGGGCATCAAAATGATGCTGCCCCACGTTGACGAATTTCGCCCGGTGCATAACTTGACGTCCATCAAGGGCTTGATCGGGGCGCTGTCATCCCCGCCGCCGGCGCACCACCGCAGCCTGATCCGCTCTGTAGCCTAAGAAGCCTGACCCGATAGCAGGAGGCCACCATGCTGAACCGCGACGAAGACATTCTGCAGGCCGCCGAGACCTGGCAGAAGCAGGGCCATGGCGTGGCGCTCGCCACCGTGGTCGAGACCTGGGGCTCGGCGCCGCGCCCGGCCGGCTCGAGCCTCGTCATCAATGACGACGGCACGTTTCTCGGCTCGGTCTCCGGCGGCTGCGTCGAGGGCGCTGTCGTCACCGAGGCGCTCGACGTGATCGCGAGCGGCCAGCCCAAAATGCTCGAATTCGGCGTCGCCGACGAGACGGCCTGGAATGTCGGCCTGTCCTGCGGCGGCACCATCCGCGTGTTCGTCGAGAAGGTCGGTTAGCCGTGAAACTCGAAATTTTGAAAGAGCTGAACGCCGAGCGCGCCGCACGCCGTCCGGTCATCATCGTCACCGACACCGCCAATGGCGAGCAGCGTCTGGTCAAGGCGAAAGACATCGCCGCTGATCCGCTGCGTGCCGAGCTTTCCAAGCAGCTGCGGATGGGCAAGAGCGGCAATGTCGAGGTCGCGGGCAACAAGTTGTTCCTCAATGTCTACGCGCCGACCGCAAAGCTCGTGATCATCGGCGCGGTCCATATCAGCCAGGCGCTGGCGCCGCTGGCGCGCTCGCTCGACTATGACGTGACGGTGGTCGATCCGCGCACCGCGTTTGCAAGCCCGGAGCGTTTCCCCGACGTGCCGCTGGTCGCCGAATGGCCCGACGTCGCGCTGCCGCCGCTCAACGTCGATCACTACACCGCGTTCGTCGCGGTGACGCATGATCCCAAGATCGACGATCCGGCGCTGCTGCACGCATTCGACCGCGACTGCTTCTATATCGGCGCGCTCGGCTCGCGGAAGACCCACGCCAAGCGCGCCGAACGGCTGCGTGCCCAGGGCGCCAAGGACAGCGACATCGCGCGCATCCACGCGCCGATCGGCCTGGACATCGGCGCGGTGTCACCGTCGGAGATCGCGGTTGCGATCATGGCCGAGATCACCGCGCAGCTGCGTTTGCCTCCCAAAGAAAAAGAAGAAGCGGCATGAAGTTCGGTCCCGCCAGTCCGGCCGACGCGATTGGCGGCGTCACCGTGCATACGCTCCGCCAGGGTACGCTGGTGCTCAAGAAGGGCACCACGATCGGCCCTGACGAGGTCGAGGCGCTGACCAAAGCCGGCGTCAAGGACGTCGTCGTGGTGCGGCTGGAGGAGGGCGATGTCTCCGAAGACACAGCTGCCGCCAGCATCGCGCAGGCGGTGGCGGGCGAGGGCGTCAACGTCGAGCGCGCCTTCACCGGCCGCGCCAATCTGTTCGCGGCGCGTCCCGGCGTGCTGGTGGTCGACCGCGGCGCGGTTGATCGCATCAACGGCGTCGACGAGGCCATCACCTTTGCGACGCTTGCGGCGTTCAAGCCGGTGGTCGAAGGCGAGATGATCGCGACCGTCAAGTTGATCCCGTTCGGCGTCGAGGGGCGCTTACGCGATGCGGCCGTCGCCGTCGCCGGCAAGGACACGCTGCGGATCGCGCCCTACACGATCAAGAAGGTCGGCGTGGTCTCGACCTTGCTGCCGGGCCTTGCGCCGAAGGTGATCGACAAGACGCTGCGCGTCACCGCCGAGCGTCTGGCGCCGGCCGGCGCCACCATCATCGCCGAGCGCCGCGTGCCGCATGACGAGACGGTGCTCGCAGCCTCGATCAAGGAATTGCTCGGCCTCGGCGCCGAACTCGTCATCGTGTTCGGCGCATCGGCGATCGCCGACCGCCGCGACGTGATCCCGGCCGCCATCACCGGGATCGGCGGCGCCATCGAGCATTTCGGCATGCCGGTCGATCCCGGCAATCTGCTGCTGATCGGCAGCGCCGGCGGCGTGCCGGTGCTGGGCGCGCCGGGTTGCGCGCGCTCGCCGGTCGAGAACGGTTTTGACTGGGTGCTGATGCGGCTGCTTGCCGGCATCAAGGTGACGCGATCGGATCTCACCGGCATGGGCGTCGGCGGCCTTCTGATGGAGATCGTGACGCGGCCGCAGCCGCGCACCGTCCCGGACACCGAAGGCAACCGCAACGTCGCGGCGATCGTGCTCGCCGCCGGCCGCTCGACCCGGATGGGCGGCCCGAACAAGCTGCTCGCCGAGCTCGACGGCAAGAAGCTCGCGCGCATCGTCGCCGAGCAGGCGCTGGCCTCGAAAGCCTCGGAGGTGATCGTCGTCACCGGGCACCAGGCCACGCTGGTCGAGCAGGCGCTTGATGGACTCAAGGTCAAGTTCGTCCGCAACCCGGATTTCGCCGGCGGCCTCGCCAGCTCGGTGAAGGCGGGCATCTCGGCGGTCTCCGACAGCGCCGACGGCGCGGTGGTCTGCCTCGGCGACATGCCGCTGATCGATGCCAAGCTGATCGATCGCCTGATCGAAACCTTCGCGCCCGATCGTGGCCATCTGATCGCGGTCCCGGTCAGCGAGGGTCGGCGCGGCAATCCCGTGTTGTGGTCGCGGCGTTTCTTCAAGGAATTGATGACGCTCGACGGCGACATCGGCGCCCGTCATCTGATCGCCAAGCATGCCGAGGTGGTCGCCGAGGTCCCGGTCGAAGGCAACAGCGCCTTCCTCGATATCGATACCCCGCAGGCACTGGAAGCCGCGCGGCGGGGGTAGCGCTACGCACCGTCGTCCCTGCTTTCGCGGGGACGACACGCGGATAGCACTCGCTCTCAACCCGTCATTCACCATCTGGAAACGACCCCTGCGTACAGTCCGCGCCGGACTTTGGGGGATTTCCGCTTGATCATTTCGACCGCCGCCGCGCAGCGTCGCGCGCTGACGATTCTCGTCCTGACATTGCTGCTCGGCGCCACGCGTTTCTCCGTGGAAAACTTCCTCCCCAAGGCGCACGCGGCCGGCGCGTTCGCGGTCGGCAAATGCGGAGCCTATGGCCAGGCCTACGATTATCCGGCGGAGGGCGCGGCGCGCGCCGCCGCGCTGAAGCAGTGCAAGGGCGATTGCACCACCGTCACCATGAAGCGCGCCTGTGCCGCGCTCTCGATCGACATGAAGAATCCCTGCGGCGCCCATGGCTATGCGGTGGCGCCGAAAATATCGAGCTCTCTCAATGCCGCGACCAAGAAATGCTACGACTACGGCGGCAAGGAATGCGTGATCCGCGCCTGGGCCTGCGACGCCAAGGGCTAGGTGCGGGCGGCGTGCCAGCGTTCCCTGCGGTCGTGCGGGCTCCAACAGGTCTTGCAGGAAACGAACATCAGCGTTTGACGGGCAGGTGAGGGATGCTCGGTCAGGACTGGTCTTTGCCACCTGCCTGCCGCTAAACTTTACCGCATGCAATTCGACACCAAGATCGCGGTCGTGATCCGCACCGACCTGGAAGTCTGGCAGAAGCTCAACGTGGCGTCGTTTCTCGCCGGTGGCATCGCCGCTTCGTTTCCCGAATGTATCGGCGAGAATTACGAGGACGGGTCGGGGACGAAGTATCTGTCCTTGATCGGCCAGCCGATTCTGATCTATGGCGCCGATCGCGCGCAGTTGTCGCGCGCGCTGGAACGCGCGCTGGCGCGCGAGGTGCGGCCGGCGCTCTACACCGAGGATATGTTCAAGACCACGCATGATGCCGCCAACCGCGAGGTGGTGAGCGCGGTGGCGCGCACCGACCTCAACCTGGTCGGCCTCGCCTTTCGCGCCGAGCGCAAGGTGGTCGACAAGATCCTCGATGGGCTGAAGTTTCACACGTAGCCGTCCAACTTTCCCTGTCGTCATTCCCCGATGCGCAATTGCGCACCTGGGGGCTCGCGAAGCGAGAGCCCGGAATCCATTTATCCGGGAGTTACGCGGCGCGATGGATTCCGGGCTCGTGCTTCGCACGCCCCGGAATGACGGAGAGGGCGGTGTGGAATGCCGTGCACGCTTGAGCGTGCACGGGACCCGTAGGGGGGCGATCGGGACCAGACTTTCCCCGAGTGTTGCGCCGCGAGACCGCGGTCGCACGGCCTCTGGCCGTCAGCCCGGAAATGGGCGCGGCTTTTGATCCCGCTCAAGCACGCGAACAGGAACATTTTGTATCGAACCGAGTTTTCCTGCATCACATTGACAATGACTGACCAGTCAGTCATATTTTCGGCATGACAAAGCGCAGCAACAAGACGACCCGCCCCCAGCCCGCCAAACGCCGGACCACGATCCGCGCCGCGGCGACGAGGCTCCCGAAGGTGGCCTCGGCACCGCTGGCTGAGGCGAAGCCGGCCGCGAGCCGCGCCGGGAAATCCGCCGAGCGGCGCGCGGCGATCATCGAGGCGGCGATGGACGAGTTCATCGCACGCGGCTTTGCCGCGACGCGGCTCGACGACGTCGCCAAGCGCGCGGGCGTCGCCAAGGGCACGCTCTATCTCTACTTCAAGGACAAGGAATCGATGTTCGAGGAGCTGATCCGCACTGCGCTGGTGCCGCTGATCGGCCGCCTGACCACGCTGCCCACCATCACCGGTCCCGTGCGCGATGCGGTGGAGGGGTTTGCCGAGACTTTCATGCGCGAGGTCGTGGCGACCCGGCGCGGCGACATCATTCGGCTGATCGTGTCGGAAGGGCCGCGCTTTCCGGCGATCGCCGATTTCTATTTCCGCGAGGTGGTGTCGAAGGGCCTAGCCGGCATGAAGGCGCTGGTGCAGCTCGCGATCACGCGCGGTGAGATCAAGCATCGCGAGCTCGGCGATTTCCCGCAACTGGTGGTCGCGCCTGCGATCGTCGCGGTGATCTGGCAGAGCCTGTTTGCCCGCCACGCGCCGCTCGACGGGCTCGCGATGTTCAAGGTGCATCTCGATCTGATCTTCGGCGAACGGAGCAAGACATGACCGCGTCGCGCATGGTGAAACTGATCGCGGCCGTCGCGCTGGCCGCGGCGCTGGCCGGCTGCCAGGAGAAGCGGGACCCCGGCTTCCAGGGCTGGGTCGAGGCCGACATGATCTTCGTCAGCCCCGATGAATCCGGCCGCGTCATCAAGCTCAACGTGCGCGAGGGCGACGAGGTCAAGCCCGGCGATCAGCTATATTCGGTCGACGACGATCTGCAACGTGCCGACCTCAACCAGAACAACGCGACCCTGGCCAACGCGCAGCAGAGCTATGACCGCGCCGCTTCGCTGCGGGGCACCGGCGCCGGCACCCAGGCTAACCTCGATTCCGCCGTCTCGGCGCTGCGCGTCGCGGAAGCGCGCGTCGTCACCTCGCAGACCCGGCTCGACCGCCGCAAGGGCTTTGCGCCGATCGCGGGAGCGATCCAGCAGATCTATTTCCGCGAGGGCGAGATGGTGCAGGCGCAGCGGCCGGTGCTGTCGATCATGCCGCCCGGCAACATGAAGCTGCGCTTCTTCGTGCCGGAGACCGAGCTGCCGAAGCTCGCGCTCGGTGACGAGGTGAGGGTGACCTGCGACAATTGCGCGAATGATCTCACCGCGAAGATCTATTTCATCGCCACCACGGCGGAGTACACGCCGCCCGTCATCTACAGCCTCGATGAGCGCAACAAGCTGGTCTATCTGATCCAGGCGCGGCCGAGCCGGCCCGATGTACTGCGGGTCGGCCAGCCGATCAGCATCTACCTTAACCCCAAAACGCCGATGGCGGCGCGCAGATGAACGGCGGTCCGACCAGCGCACAGTCCGACGCATCGTCCATCGCGATCGATGTGAAGGGCCTGACCAAATCGTTCAACGGGCGCGAGGTGGTCCACGACCTGTCGATGCAGGTCAAGCGCGGCTCGATCTACGGCTTCCTCGGGCCCAACGGCAGCGGCAAGACCACCACCATCCGCATCCTGTGCGGCCTGCTGACACCCGACAGCGGCGAGGGCACCTGCCTCGGCTACGACATCCGGCGCGACGCCGACAAGATCAAGCGCAAGGTCGGCTACATGACGCAGCGCTTCAGCCTCTACCAGGACCTGTCGGTGCGCGAGAACCTGGAGTTCGTCGCGCGGCTCTATGGCATGCCGGATGCGCGCGGCGCCGCGGCCGACATGATCGCGCGGATCGGGCTGAAGGGCCGCGAGGAGCAGCTCGCCGGCGAACTGTCGGGCGGCTGGAAGCAGCGACTGGCGCTCGGCGCCTGCACGCTGCCCAATCCGCTATTGCTGCTGCTCGACGAACCCACCGCCGGCGTCGATCCCAAGGCGCGGCGCGATTTCTGGAACGAGATCCATGCACTCGCCGCCGAAGGCCTCACCGTGCTGGTCTCGACCCACTACATGGACGAGGCCGAGCGCTGTCACGAGATCGCCTACATCGCCTACGGTCATCTGCTGGCGCATGGCACGGTGGATGAGGTGATCGCGAAGTCCGAGCTGTCGACCTACACGGTCACCGGCGAGGATTTCAACGGTCTGATGGCCGAACTCACGGGCAAGCCGGGCGTCGACATGGTGGCGCCGTTCGGCACCAGCCTGCACGTCTCGGGCCGCGACAAGGCGTCACTGGAGAGCGCCATTGCGCCGTATCGCGGCAATGCGAAGTGGCATTGGCAGGCGAGCGAGCCGTCCCTCGAAGACGTCTTTATCGATCTGATGGGGCGCTCCAAAGATAACTTTCAAGGATAGAGTCCGATGAGCCCGACGGATACGATCCGGAATGGCGAAGAAAAGGAGCCGGCATTCGGCTTCTGGCGGCGCAGCTATGCGATGCTGGTCAAGGAATTCATCCAGCTTCGCCGCGACCGCGTCTCCTTCGCCATGATTATCATCATCCCGGTGATGCAGCTCCTGTTGTTCGGCTTCGCCATCAACACCACGCCGCGTCATCTTCCGACCGCGGTGCTGTTGCAGGAGGATTCCGACCTCGGACGCTCGATCCTGAAGGCGATGGAGAACACCTCTTATTTCCGCTTCACGCGCGAGGTGCACACGGTCGAGCAGCTCGATGAGTTGTTGCAATCCGGCAAGGTGCTGTTCGGCGTCGAGATCCCGCGCGGTTTCGAGCGTGCGGTACGGCGCGGCGACAAGCCGGCGCTGCTGGTCGCGGCCGATGCCACCGACCCGGTGGCGTCGGGTACCGCGCTCGGTACACTCGGGGCACTGGTGCAGTCGGCACTGGCGCACGACCTGCATATCGGTGATCCCCCGGAGATGCCGTTCGAGATCCGTGCCCATGCCCGCTACAACCCGGCGGCGGAATCGCGGCTCAACATCGTGCCCGGCCTGGTCGGGACCATTCTCACCATGACCATGCTGATCTTCACCGCACTGTCGGTCACGCGGGAGATCGAGCGCGGCACCATGGAAAGCCTGCTGTCCATGCCGATCAAGCCGGTCGAGGTGATGTTCGGCAAGATCATCCCGTACGTGATGGTCGGCTTCATCCAGGCCGGGCTGATCATCGGCATCGGCGTGTTGCTGTTCGGCGTGCCGGTGCTCGGCAGCCTCACCTTGCTGGGGTTGCTGACCACGCTGTTCATCACGACCAACCTGTCGATCGGTTACACGTTCTCGACCATCGTGCAGAACCAGCTGCAGGCGATGCAGCTCTCGATGATGTTCTTCCTGCCGAGCATCCTGCTGTCCGGCTTCATGTTTCCGTTCGCCGGCATGCCGGTCTGGGCGCAATATATCGGCGAGGGGCTGCCGCTGACCCACTTCATCCGCATCGTCCGCGCCATCATGCTGAAGGGCGCGACGATGCTGAACCTGCAATACGACACCATCGCGCTGGCCGCCCTGATGCTGTTCGCCATGACCATCGCCGTGACGCGCTTCCGCCGCACGCTCGATTGAGGCAGAATGGGCGTGATTGTTGATCGTCATTCCGGGGCGGTGCGAAGCACCGAGTCCGGAATCTCGAGATTCCACAATTCGCAAGTGCGAATTGGGGTTCGCTTCGCGCCCCGGAATGACGCGGATGGGGGAATGACCACATTATCCGACAGTGAAAGCGCAGCGGCAGGCACGACGGTATCCGCCGACTTCCACCACGCCTTGATGCGCGAGGTGATGACCACCGAGCTGCTCCGCATCAAGGTGCTGATCGGCACCGCCATCGTGCTCGGGGCGATCAGCCTGCTGGTGTATCTGTTCGCGCCCGAGGCGGTCAGCCGGGTTTGGCACGGCAATCTCAACCCGGTCTACATTTTCTATGTCACCGTTCCGTTGATCCTGTTCGAGATCTGGGTGCACAGTGCGATCAGCTGGTACAAGCGCAAGGACCGCGACCTGCCGGTGATCCGCCGCTACATCGGCGTGCTGGTCGAGACCTCGCTGCCGACCGTCGTGCTGGCGCTGCATATCGACAGCATGGGCCGCCAGGAGGCGCTCGGCTTCGTCGCTCCGCTGATCTATTTCGTCTTCATTATCCTCTCGACGCTGCGGCTCGATTTCTGGCTCTCGACCTTCACGGGCGTCGTCGCGGCGACCGAGCTGTTCTACATGGCGGTGTTCTTCCACGCGCCAGACGGCGTCGCGACGGATCAGGGCATCTACTATCACGCCGCCCGCAGCACGATCATCCTGATCTGTGGTGTGCTGGCCGGAGGGGTCGGCTTGCAGCTGCGCCGCCAGTTCGCCGCCAGCATTGCCGCTGCCACCGCGCGCGACCGCATCACCAATCTGTTCGGCCAGCACGTCTCGCCGCAGGTGGTCGAACGTCTGATGGCGGAGGGCGCCTCAACCGCGAGCGATATCCGCCGCGTCGCCGTGATGTTCGTCGATTTCCGCAGCTTCACCGCGGGTGCGCGCTCGCGCTCGCCGCAGGAGGTGGTGGACCGGCTCGACGGCGCCTTTGCCGTGCTGGTCGATATCCTCGATCGCCACGGCGGCATCGTGAACAAGTTTCTCGGCGACGGCTTTCTCGCGCTGTTCGGCGCGCCGTTCGAGACCGGCGACGCCGCGCATCAGGCGGTCGCCGCCGCGCGCGAGATGCTCGATGCCAACGAGCGCAGCAATGCGTCGTCGAGCTGGCCGCTGCGCATCGGCATCGGCATCCATATCGGCGAGGTCGTGGCCGGCAATATCGGCTCGCCCCGGCGCAAGGAATACACCGTGATCGGCGACACCGTGAACTTCGCCGCCCGGCTCGAGGCGCTCAACAAGGATCTCGGCTCGCAATTCCTGATCTCATCGGCCGTGCGCGATGCGCTCGGCGACGACTGCCCGGACGCCGTCGCGCGCGGCGAGATCCCGGTGCGGGGTTACGAGCACCCGGTGCCGGTCTGGCAATTGGGGTAGGGCGCCTCAGGCTTGAGGTATTAAGGTAGCGATTGACGTTGCGCCTCGTACTCATATAGATGACTATATGAATTCAGCCCTCGACGACCGCATGCCGCGCTACCAGCGTCTCCGCGACGACCTCGCGGCGCGCATCAACCGCAATGAATGGCGTCCCGGGGACCCGATCCCCTCCGAGGCCGAACTCGGCGCGCATTACGGCGTCGCGATCGGCACTGTGCGCAAGGCGATCGATCAGCTCGTCAGCGACGGCGTGCTGGAGCGCCAGCAGGGCCGCGGCACTTTCGTGCGCCGGGCGCGGTTCAACTCCTCGCTGTTCCGCTTCTTCCGCTTCCAGTCAGAGAGCGGCGAGCGCCGCGTGCCGCAAAGCCGCATCCTGCGGCGGAAGGCGATGCCGGCGACGGCGGCGGTGGCCTCGGCGCTGCGCATTGGCGTCGGCGAGCCCGTCATCAGCCTGTCGCGCCTGCGGCTGATCGACGACGTGCCGCTATTGGCCGAAGAGATCTGGCTCGAGAGGTCGCGCTTCGAGGCGCTGCTCGCGCTCGCGACCACCGAGTTCGGCGACTTGCTGTATCCGCTCTACGAGGACCGCTGCGGCCAGGTCGTGGTCTCCGCCGATGAAATCCTCACCGTCGAGATCGCGACCGAGATGCAATCGCGCCTGTTGCGATTGGAGGCCAACGCGCCGCTGATCGTGATCGAGCGCCTGGCCTTCGATCTGGAGCGGCGGCCGATCGAATGGCGCCGCTCGCGCGGACCGGCGGATCGCTTCCGCTACCACGCCGAGATCAGATGAGCGCGGCGGCAACGTAAACAACAAAACAGATTTCAGGGAGGAATGATGGCAAACTGGTACAGCGAATGCTCGCCGCTCGAGCGGCGCACCTTCTGGGCAAGCTTCGGCGGCTGGGCGCTCGATGCGCTCGACGTCCAGATGTTCAGCCTCGCCATTCCCGCGCTGATCACGGCCTTCGCCATCAGCAAGGCGGACGCGGGTCTGCTCGGCTCGGTCACGCTGTTCTTCGGCGCGTTCGGCGGCTGGCTCGGCGGCGCGCTCGGCGATCGTTTCGGGCGGGTGCAGGCGTTGCAGATCACGGTCGCGACCTTTGCGCTCGCGACCTTCGCCTCGGCCTTCGCGATGAACTACAGCCAGCTCGTCGTCCTGAAGGCGATTCAGGGCATCGGCTTCGGCGCGGAATGGGCCTGCGGCGCGGTGCTGATGGCCGAGATCATTCGCGCCGAGCATCGCGGCAAGGCGCTCGGCGCCGTGCAGAGCGCCTGGGCGGTCGGCTGGGGTGCCGCGGTGCTGCTCTCGGCCCTGGTCTTCACCACTGCGCCGGCCGATATCGCCTGGCGCATCCTGTTCGCGGTCGGCCTGATCCCGGCGCTGCTGATCCTGTATATCCGCCGTGGGCTGAAGGAGCCGCCGCGCGCCGCAGCGCGCGAGGCCGAGCCGCCGTTCTTTGCGACGCTCGCCGGAATCTTTCACCGCGACGTGCTGCGCTCGACCTTGATCGGTGGCCTGTTCGGCATCGGCGCCCATGGCGGTTATGCGGCGTTGACGACATTCCTGCCGACCTTTCTGCGCGAGGTGCGGCACCTCTCGGTGCTCGGCTCCAGCGCCTATCTCGCCGTGATCATTGTCGCCTTCTTCTGCGGCTGCGTGGTCTCGGGGATCATCAGCGACCGGATCGGGCGGCGCGCCAACGTGACGCTGTTCGCCGCCGCCTGCGTCGTGACGGTCTTGGTCTATATCTTCGCGCCGCTCTCCAATTCGCAGATGCTGGTGCTCGGCTTCCCGCTGGGCTTCTTCTCGGCAGGCATTCCCGCCAGCATGGCGGCGCTGTTCAGCGAGCTTTATCCGGCTGGCGTGCGCGGCACCGGCGTCGGCTTCTGCTACAATTTCGGTCGCATCGTCTCCGCGGCGTTTCCCTTCCTGGTCGGCTACCTCAGCGATCACATCGGCCTTGGTGCGGCGATCGGGATCGACGCGGCGTTCGCCTATTCGCTGGTGCTGGTCGCGGTGCTGATGCTGCCGGAAACCCGCGGCAAGGTTTTCGAGCAGGCTGCCGCCACGCGCGCGTGATGATGAGGAATGATCATGACATCGTACGAACCTGGGTTGACGCGGCGCCGGTTTGCCGCGGGAATGATTGCCGCGCTGTCGGCGGGCGGTTTGGCGAGCAAGGTGAGGGCTGAGGTGCCGAAGCAACTCGCGATCGATAGCCACGCCCATGTTTTCCATCGCGGGCTGAAGCTCGCACCCGGCCGGCGCTACGCGCCGGACTACGACGCGCCGCTCGCGCTCTATCTGCAGCAGCTCGACCAGAACGGCATCACCAACGGCGTATTGGTGCAGCCGAGCTTTCTCGGCACCGACAATTCCTATCTGGTCGAATGCCTGACGGCGACGGGTGGCCGTCTGCGCGGCATCGCCGTGGTCGACGTTGCCGCTACCGCCGACGAACTGCGCGCGCTCGACCGCGCCGGCGTCGCGGGCATCCGTCTCAATCTGGTCGGCCAGAAGCTGCCTGACCTTTCGTCACCGGAGTGGACGGCATTGCTGGCACAGATCAGGACGCTCGACTGGCAGGTCGAGATCCAGCGCAACGCCGGCGATCTCGCGACGCTCGCGCCAACGCTGCTCGACCAGGGCGTGAAAGTCGTGCTCGATCATTTTGCCTTGCCCGATCCGAAGCTCGGCGTCGACGATGGCGGATTCCAGTCGGTCCTCAAGCTTGGCGCGACGCGAAACGTATGGGTCAAGATCTCCGCGCCTTATCGCAACGGCGCCACCGGTGAGGCGTTCGCGAAGCAGGCTTATCCGCTGCTGCGCAACGCTTTCGGCGTCGACCGGCTGCTGTGGGGCAGCGACTGGCCGCACACGCAATTCGAGGCGACGCAGAACTACACCAAGAACCGCAAATTCCTCGACGAGCTCGTCACCGACGCCGATGAGCGCGCCCGCGTGCTTGCATCGCCGCGCGAGTTGTTTCGCTTCTAGCTTGCGTGATTGTACCGAGTGCTCTGAAGAGCGTCGTTGCTGCTGTGCTACGATGTCGCCATCGGAATGACCGGCACAAGGACACGCAAGATGCAGCGCCGCTATATCACCGTCGACGTTTTCACCGACCGCGCCTTCGGCGGCAACCCGCTCGCCGTGGTGCTCGACGCCGAAGGGCTGTCGACTGAACAGATGCAGGCGATCGCGACCGAGTTCAACTATTCCGAGACGACCTTCGTGCTGCCGCCGCAGGACAAGGCCAACGACGCCCAGGTTCGCATCTTCACGCCGGTCCGAGAGCTGCCGTTTGCCGGCCATCCCAATGTCGGCACCGCTTTCGTGCTGGCACAGCTTGCGAAGGAAGCGAAGCCGCGTCTGATCTTCGAGGAGAAGGCGGGGTTGGT
This sequence comes from Bradyrhizobium sp. C9, assembly GCF_002532045.1. Lineage (GTDB taxonomy): Bacteria > Pseudomonadota > Alphaproteobacteria > Rhizobiales > Xanthobacteraceae > Bradyrhizobium. Next base: position 99,474 of record NZ_NWTG01000023.1, read on the forward strand.
CCCGGTCGATATCGCGCGGGAGGGCGGCAGGGTCGTTGCCACCGAGCTGACCGCACCGCAGCCGCTGTCGCGCCTGGCGCAGTTCTCCGCCGCCGAGGTCGCGAGCCTGATCTCGCTTACGGCAGACGACGTCAGGACGGATCGCCAGGCACCGCAGGTGGTCGGCGTCGGAACGCCGTTCCTGGTCTTCGAGGTCGCATCGCGCGATGCGGTGCGGCGGGCGAAGCCGGATGCGGCAGCGTTCGCACGCTTCTTCCCGCGCGACGGCGCATTCTCCGCCTACTTCTACACGCGCGACGTGCCCGTCGCAGAGGCGTCTTGCGACCTGCAGGCACGGATGTTCTTTCCTGGATCGAGCGGTCTGATCGAGGACCCGGCCACCGGCAGCGCCACGGTTGCCGCGGCCGCGCTGCTTGCCACGCTCGATGCGTTGCGCGACGGCACCCTGAAGCTGACGGTCGGCCAGGGTTTTGACATGGGCCGGCCGAGCCTGCTGCTGACCCGCGTGCGCAAGCAGGATGGCGCAGTCCTATCCGCACATGTCGGCGGGGCGTGCGTGCAGATGATGGAGGGGACGTTGCGCCTGGAGGGTAAGGGCTAGACCTGCGGCGCCACGAGATTATCGATCTTGACGCCGTCGCGCTCCTCGATGATCTCGGCGATCCAGCGGCGGTGGCAGTGTTCGTGGTCGCGCTCGTAGCAGAGGATGCAGACCGGGCCCGACTTCTTGACGAGCGCCGACAGCTCGTCGAGCTCCTCCTTGGCCTGCACCGTCTTCAGGTGTGCCGAATAGATCTTGTGCAGCAGGCCATATTGCCCGCTGCGCGCCGCCTCCCGTCCGCTCTTTGGCGTGCCGAGGCCGCGGAGGTGGACGTAGCCGATGCCGCGTTCGTCGAGGCCCGCGGCGAGCTGGCTCTTGGAGAAGCCGGGGCGGCGCGAGGAGGCCACCGCGCGGACGTCGACCAAGAGCTTGACGCCGGCGTGCTGCAGTTCGTCGAGCACGGCCTTCGACGGCGTCTGCTCGTAGCCGATGGTGAACAGCTTTTTCGCCTTCGCCATCGGCTCTCCCTCACTTCACCCGTTCGATCAGTTCCATCGCGCCCGCGGGCGCGCGGATCTTGCCCTCGTGGATCACGTAGGCGAACACGTCGCGCGGCGCCTTCTTCGGCGCTGATTTGTCGACCTTCGGCAGATCGTCCGGCTCGCTCCCGCCGGCCCAGTCCTGAAACCGCTTGGCCCAGGCGTCGAGCTGCTTCGGCGGATAGCAGGTCTTCAGTTCGTCATTGCCCTTCTGCAAGCGGGCATAGACGAAGTCGCTGGCGACGTCGGCAATCGCCGGATACTTGCCGTGCTCGGCAAACACCACAGGCACCTGGTGCTCGCGAATGAGAGCGATGAACTCGGGCACGCAAAAGCTGTCGTGGCGCACTTCGACGACATGGCGCAGCGCGCGGCCGTCGAGCTTGCGCGGCAACAGCTCGAGGAATTTGCCGAAATCGGCGCCGTCGAACTTCTTGGTCGGCGCGAACTGCCAGAGCACCGGGCCGAGCCGGTCCTTCAGCTCCAGCACGCCCGAATCATAGAATCGCTTCACCGAATCGCCGGCCTCGGCGAGCACGCGGCGGTTGGTGGCAAAGCGCGGTCCCTTCAGCGAGAAGATGAATCCATCGGGCACTTCGCTGGCCCATTTGCGAAAGCTCTCCGGCTTCTGCGAGCCGTAATAGGTGCCGTTGATCTCGATCGAGGTCAGCTTGGAGGCGGCGTAGGACAGCTCCTTCGCCTGCGTGAGCTTCTCGGGATAGAACACTCCGCGCCACGGCTCGAACGTCCAGCCGCCGATGCCGATATAGATGTTGCCTGCGTCTGTCTTGGTCTCTGTCTTGGTCGCCTTGGTGGGAGCTTTGGCCACGACTGCACTCATCGCGAGGAGGGGAAACAGGGATCGAGAGTAATCAAAATAATCGTGATTGGCCAGTTTGCCAGATTGCCGCGCGAGAGCTTATCGTGGTTGTCGCTCTTCGCTACGATGCGCCAAAATGGAGAACAACACATGCGCATGCTGGTTGCGGCCGCCTTCCTGATCACGTCCTCCGCTGCCATATCGTCCGCTGCAATGGCCGACGAGGTCGACGATGCGCACAAGCTCGCGATCACCGGCCGCGACGCCTACTGGAATTGTCTCGCCCGCGAATATCCCCGCGACAGCAACAAGGCGATGTCCGACCAGGAATTCAGCTTGCTGATCGCCAATGTCTGTCCCTCGGAGCGGCAGAATTTTCGGGTGTCGCTGATCGACTTCCTGTCGCTGCAGTTTCCCAAGCAGGATGCCGACGCGAATCTGACCACCGCCAACCGCGCGATCGAGCTGGCGCAGAAGGACATCGTGACCGCCTTCACCCGGCGCAGGGCCGCGGCGAAATAGGTTCCCGAATCCTGTTGCGGCCGGCCGATTTTTGATATCAATCCGCGCAGGCGAGGGGATGATCGGCATGAGCTCACAATCGACGGCAGGCTTCTTGGGCGCAGTGGTCGCAGCCGTGGCGCTCGCGGCCGCGTTCATCTACGGGCCGTCGCCGAGCCAGCTCCGCAACCCGACCCAGCCCGCGGCCGTGCAGCCGCAGGCGGCGCCCGCCGCCGAGGCCGCGCCAGCGGCCCCGCGCGGCCCGGTGATCCGGGAAGTCCCGAACAACTAGTGCCAAGGCCCGTTGCAGACCGCCCGTTGCAGACCGCCCCTTGCGGATCGCATGAGGGCTTCCTATCTGGCTCATAACGGCGACGTTGAGCTTTAAGGGCTTCGGCGCTGGGACGACCACGACAATGTCGGCTGCGCCGGATGTACGCGCGCCCCTTGTTCGTGGTCGTTGGCATTTTAAGGGGTATTTTGCCCCGTTTTCCCGCTTTCCGAGACCGCGTTTGGGCCGGCCCGCCTTGGCAGCGGGGGAGGCTGCGGCTATACGCTGGCGCTCATGAATGACGCCATCAAGCTAGCCCCCGAAACCGCCTCGCAGGCAGCAAGTTTGCCGCAGCTTTCGGTGGTCGTCCCGACCTTCAACGAGCGCGACAATGTCACGGTGCTGTACCGCCGGCTCGACGCGACCCTGAAGGACGTGTCCTGGGAGGTCATCTTCGTCGATGACAATTCGCCCGACGGTACCTGGGACGTGGTGCGCGCTCTGGCGCGGAAGGACTCCCGCGTGCGCTGTATCCGCCGGATCGGCCGGCGCGGCCTGTCCGGCGCCTGCATCGAGGGCATCCTGGCGTCGAGCGCGCCCTATGCCGCTGTCATGGACGCCGATCTCCAGCATGACGAGACCCAGCTCCCGAAGATGCTCGCGCTGCTGCAGTGCGGCGAGGCCGAGCTCGTCGTCGGCAGCCGCTATATCGAGGGCTACAAGACCGAAGGCTTCAACAAGCAGCGCGCCGGTGCCAGCGCCTTCGCTACCGAAATCGCGCGCCGCTCGTTGAAGGTCGAGATCGCCGACCCCATGAGCGGCTTCTTCATGATCCGCCGCGACCGTTTCGAGCAGCTGGCGCCGCAGCTCTCGACCCAGGGCTTCAAGATCCTGCTCGATGTCGTGGCGACGGCGGAGGGCAAGCTGCGCACGGTCGAAATTCCCTATACGTTCGGCGCCCGCCAGCATGGCGAGAGCAAGCTAGACTCGATGGTCGCGCTCGACTTCCTCGGCCTGGTGCTGGCGAAGCTGACCAACGACCTGATCTCGCTGCGCTTCATCCTGTTCGCGGCGGTCGGCGGGCTCGGCCTGCTGGTGCATCTCAGCGTGCTGTTCATCGCGCTGGAAATCTTCAAGGCGCCGTTCCCGGAGGCCCAGGCCACTGGTGCGATCGTCGCCATGACCAGCAACTTCATCCTCAACAATTTCCTGACCTATCGCGACCAGCGGCTGAAGGGCTTTGGCATCCTGCGCGGCCTGCTGCTGTTCTATCTGGTCTGCAGCGTCGGCCTGCTCGCCAATGTCGGCGTCGCGTTCTCGGTCTACGACCAGGAGCCGATCTGGTGGCTTGCGGGCGCGGCCGGCGCGCTGATGGGCGTGGTGTGGAACTACGCGATGTCCGGGCTGTTCGTCTGGCGCAAGCGATGACGGTGGCATGAACGCGAACGAGGCGCGGCTGGCCCGGAACACCGCTCTTGCGGTGTGCGCGCTGGTCGTGTTGCGGCTGGCCGCCGCCGCATGGACGCCGCTGACCTTCGACGAAGCCTATTACTGGATGTGGTCGAAGGCGCTCGCCGGCGGCTATTACGACCATCCGCCGATGGTGGCGATCGTGATCCGGCTCGGCACCATGATCGCGGGCGACACGCCGTTCGGCGTGCGGCTGGTGTCGATCCTGCTCGCGCTGCCGATGAGCTGGGCGATCTACCGGGCCGCGGAGATCCTGTTCGGCGGCCAGCGCATCGCAACGAGCGCAACGATCCTGCTCAATGTCACGCTGATGGCCGCCGTCGGCACGCTGATCGTGACGCCGGATGCGCCGCTGCTGGTTGCGGCGAGCTTCCTGCTGTATTCGCTGGCAAAGGTGCTGGAGAGCGGCCGCGGCGCCTGGTGGCTTGCGGTCGGCGTCAGCGCAGGCCTGGCGCTGCTCTCGAAATACACGGCGCTGTTCTTCGGACCCGCGATCCTGATCTGGCTTGCTGTCGTGCCCAAGCTGCGGCGCTGGTATCTCTCGCCATGGCTCTATCTCGGCGGCCTGGTTGCGGCCGGCCTGTTTGCGCCGGTCGTGCTCTGGAATGCCGATCACCACTGGGTGTCGTTCATCAAGCAGATGGGCCGCGCCCGGATCGAGGACTTCCGGCCGAACTACATCGCCGAGCTGATTCCGACGCAGTTTGCGTTCGCAACGCCGCTGGTCTTCATCCTCGGTGTGATGGGCCTCTATGCGCTCTACCGGCGCCGCGCCGGCGCGATGCCCGCGCGCGTGCTGGTCAACACCATGTTCTGGACCATCGTGGTCTACTTCACCTGGCACGCGCTGCATGCGCGTGTCGAAGCCAACTGGTTCGCGCCGGTCTACCCGGCCTTTGCGGTGGCGGCCGCGGTCGCGGCAATCCAGGTGCAGTGGGCGCCGCGACAGCAGCGCACGATCGATTTCTGCCGCCGCTGGGCCGCGCCCACAGGCGTCGTGCTGTTCGCGCTGCTGATCGTGCAGGCCAACACCGGCATGCTCTCGGGCTACCGCCGCGACGCCACCGTGCGCAGCGTCGGCGTCGGCTGGCAGGAGCTCGCGGGCGAGATCGAGGCGGCGCGCGCGCGGTCCGGCGCGAGCTGCGTGCTGGCGCCGGACTACGGCACCACCGGCTGGCTGGCCTTCTACCTCCCCAAGGGCACCTGCGTCGCCCAGCAGGGCCAGCGCATTCGCTGGGTCAACATGCCCGAGCCGAGCCCGGCGCAGCTGTCCGGCAAGCTGCTGTATGTGCATGAGGTCGAGCAGACGATGCCGGCCTCGGTGCGCGACAATTTTGCTCATGTCGAAACGGTGGCCGAGGCCAAGCGCATGCGCGGGCCGCTGGTGATCGAGACCTACGCGCTCGATCTGCTCGACGGCGCCAAGGGCGAGGTCTTCGACCGCTCGCCGCCGCCGGAACTGCAGTAAAACCGTCGCCGTTGATGTCGGGTCGTCCGGTTCCGGCTCGTCTTCCAGGGAGCCCGTCAACCACGCGAGGTTCCAACCATGACCAGTTCCGTCCTCAAGCCCGCCGCCGAGCTCGCCAGCACCAACACGAGGCGCTTTCCCAATGAGAGCGCCGAGTATCGTCGGGCGCGCCAGGCGCTGCTCGTCGAGGAGATCGAGCTGCGGCGGCACATCGCACGCGTCGCCGAGCTGCGCCGCGCGCTGCCGCCGGGCGGCGAGGTGACCAGAGCCTATGAGTTCACGGGCGAGTCCGGCGCGGCCTCGCTCGCCGATCTCTTCGGCAACAAGCAGACGCTGATCATCTACAGCTACATGTTCGGCCCGCAGCGCGAGAAGCCGTGTCCGATGTGCACGTCGTTCATGGGCACGTGGGAGGAGAAGCTGCCTGACATCGAGCAGCGCGTGGCGTTCGTGTTCGTGGCGCGTTCGCCGATCGCGCGGCTGATCGAGGCGAAGAAGGCGCGCGGCTGGACGCGTCACAAGGTCTATTCGGATGCGTCGGGCGATTACACGCGCGACTATGTCAGCAAGGATGACAGCGACGTGCCCGGCTACAATGTCTTCACCCGCGAGAACGGCGTGATCCGGCATTTCTGGGCCGGCGAAATGGGCGCCGGCACGGTCGACCCCGGCCAGGACCCGCGCGGCGCGCCCGATCTGGATCCGCTCTGGACCTTGCTCGACACCACGCGCGAGGGGCGTGGCGCGGACTGGTATCCGAAGCTCGGCTATTGAGAGACGGTTTTTGCTCGATCCCCGCGCGATTACGGGGCGATCGGCAAGGAAATTCTCCGCCGAATTTATTCCGGTATGCCGCAACCGAGCCGCGTGCCGGAATGTCCCATCATGGGACAAAAAAGCCGTTTTGGCGGTCCAATGTCATCTTAAAAAAGCCCTACGCCACAGGCACTTCCCGCGTTGCAGGGGATCGCATCCGGTTAAGTCGCATTTAACTAAAAGTCGCCTTAATGGCCGTCTGTGCCCCCGCGCGACGTTGAGCCGAACACCGTTCGACGATGCGTCGAGTGAGGGACAAAGGTGGACCTGTTTTGAGCGCCGGGCGTATGGGTACGAGTGCGAGTGCGTATGTTCTTGGGGCACCAAGCCGCAAGAAATCCTCCCGAAAAATCCTCCCACAGCATTTCCTCGGCAGCGCCGCGGTGGCGGGGCTGGTGCTTGGCTGCGCATGGACGGTCTATGCCAACATCTTTGCGGCGAGCGTCTATCCGTCGGTAGGCAATGCGTCGTTTGAAGCGCCGGCGGTGAAGCGGCCGGTCGCCGTTGCCGCGCGGCCCGCACCTTCGTTCAACGAGGTGTTCGCGTCCCTGACGCCCGCGCCGGCGGCGCCCGCCAAGACCACTGCCAAGACCGAGGTCGCGAAGTCGGAAGCCCCGACACCGTCACTTATGTTTAATGATCGGTTTGCGGCCGCCGCACCCGCGGGCGTCGCGTCCAGCGTCGTGGCCGACGCCGCACCGCAGATCGACCCGATCAAGCAGGCCGCTGAACCCAAGGTCGCCGTCGCGGCGAGGGCGGTGGCGACGGCAGAACTCGCCGAGACATCGAAGCCGTTGCCGGCGCCGAAATCGGTCGAGACCGCCAAGAAGCAAGCCGCCGCCAATCTGAAGGTGGCGCTCAACGATCCCGCTGCGACGGTTGAGCCCAAGGGAACTGAGAAGGCGGCCGAGAAGGCGCCCGAGGCCAAGCAGGCGACGAAATCCGGTAGCGTCCGCGACATGGCCGCGCGCGCCAAGGCCGCGGTGCTGTCGATCGCGTCGAGCGAGCGGCAGACCATGGTCGAGAAGCTGTGGGGCAAGCGCGAGTCGAGCGGCGGGCTGCTCTCCTTCGCTTCCGCCGACGCCAATGTCACCGGCAGCATTCCGTCGACGCTGGACCAGAACCCGATGCTCGGCGGCTCGCCGCCCTATGACCGCCAGACCGCGGTCTACGACATCTCGGCCAAGACCGTGTATTTGCCGGACGGCACGCGGCTCGAGGCGCATTCCGGCCTCGGCTCCCGGCTCGACGATCCGAGGTCCTCGCATATGAAGATGGTCGGCGTGACGCCACCGCACATCTACGAGCTCAAGCCGCGCGAGGCGCTGTTCCACGGCGTGCCGGCGCTGCGGCTCAATCCGATCGGCGGCGAGGGCAAGATCTTCAACCGCGACGGCCTGCTCGCGCACACCTTCATGCTCGGCCCGAACGGCGACTCCAACGGCTGCGTCTCGTTCAAGGACTATTACGCGTTCCTCGATGCCTACCGTAACAAGGGCATCCGCCGCCTCGCGGTGCTCGCGCGGATCCAGTAGCGCGGTCCTTCCGGATCACGGCTTTTCGACAACACGAACGTCTTCATGTGCCGGCCGCGATCGCCCGATGGGAGGGGCGCGGATCGAGAATGGGGACGGCGGTTGATTGATGCCGCGGCGACTGACACCCGTGCGCGGCTTGCCTCAGGGCAGGTGGCTTGGGACCTTACACGGGTTCCGGAAGCGCCGCAATGAGCCCTTCCCTTGAAAGCCCTCGGGGCACGCTATATTCTGCAAAATATAGGGGTGCCAGGGCCAACAACGCCGCGCTCCCGAGGGTCACAGAGCCCGCGGAGCAGGGAGGGAAGCATGAGCCGGTCGCCAGGTGTCATGCATACGGACAAGGTTCTCGACGTGCTGGCCGGAGGCGGAGCGCCCTCCGACCTGTCGGCGTCGTGGCGTCGTTCCGGTCATCTGCACGCGCTCGATCCGGCGAGCCGCCTGCCTTCGTATCGTCTCCAGCAGGCTGACGTCGCCGCCGCGCAGCAGCGTCTCGGCGAATTCCTGGCGGTCGCCCAGCGGACGCTCGACCGGCTGTTCCTTGCCGTGGGCGGGGTCGGTTGTTCGGTGCTGCTCGCCGACCGCGACGGCGTTGTCGTCGACCGGCGCGGCGCAAACGCGGATGACGCGACGTTCGACGCATGGGGGCTCTGGACCGGTGCGGTCTGGAGCGAGAAGCATGAGGGGACCAACGGCATCGGCACCTGCATCGTCGAGAAGCGGCCGCTGTCGATCGATCGCGAGCAGCATTTCTTCACGCGCAATTCCGCCCTGTTCTGCACCACTGCGCCGGTCTTCGACGAGCACGGTGAACTGGCCGCCGCGCTCGACGTCTCCTCCTGTCGGGCCGACCTGACAGGCGGATTCTCCCGTCTGATCGCGACCACGGTTACCGATGCCGCGCGCGCGATCGAAGCAGAGAACTTCCGCCGGGCGTTTCCCGACGCACGTATTCTCCTGACGCCGAGAAGCGAGCGCGCCGTGAATTCGCTGCTGGCGGTCGATCGCGACGACCTCGTGGTCGGTGCGACGCGTGCCGCGCGCCGTGCGCTCGGCCTCACGGCGGCGTCGCTGGCGCGGCCGCTGCCGGCCGCCGATCTGATCGGTGAGACCCGCGATGATGGCGGCCTCGTTGCCGCGGAACGCGCAGTGCTGCAGCGCGCGCTGGCGCGGGCCGGCGGCAACGTGTCCAGGGCTGCCAAGGACCTCGACATGTCCCGCGCGACACTGCACCGCAAGCTGAAGCTGCTTGGCTTGCATCGTTAGGGCGTTTCCGCCGGGGGCCGGGTTCAGCCCCCAGGCGATGTCGCGCCGCCGCCAATTGGCGGCGCACTCTGTCTCAGATTTGCGACAGTTCCCGTCGGCGCCTGACGCGGGCCCCTGTTCTGCGCGCATGATTTGATCGACCGTCGGAGCCAACGCCGTGTGCATCGGCGTGCCAACGGAGGAACACATGAACAAGATGGACATGCAGTCCGTGCTCAAGGCGCCGTTCGCCAAGCGCTACGGCAATTTCATCGGCGGCGAATGGCGCGAGCCTCGCTCCGGAAAGTATTTCGACAACATCTCGCCGGTGACCGGGTTGCCGATCTGCGAGATCCCGCGCTCGGACGCTGCGGATATCGAGGCGGCGCTTGATGCCGCGCATGCAGCCAAGGATGCCTGGGGCAAGACCAGCCCGGCCGAGCGCGCGCTGATCCTCAACAGGATCGCCGACCGGATGGAGGCCAATCTCGACAAGCTCGCGACCGCCGAGACCTGGGACAACGGCAAGCCGATCCGCGAGACGATGGCCGCGGACATCCCGCTGGCGATCGACCACTTCCGCTACTTTGCCGGCGTGGTCCGCGGGCAGGAAGGCTCGCTCTCCGAGATCGACCACGACACGGTCGCCTATCATTTCCACGAGCCGCTCGGCGTGGTCGGCCAGATCATTCCCTGGAATTTCCCGATCCTGATGGCGACCTGGAAGCTGGCGCCCGCGCTTGCTGCCGGAAACTGCGTCGTGCTGAAGCCCGCCGAGCAGACGCCGGCCTCGATCCTGGTTTGGCTCGAACTGGTCGGCGACCTCCTGCCGAAGGGCGTGCTGAACGTCGTCAACGGATTCGGCCTCGAGGCCGGCAAGCCGCTGGCATCGTCGAACCGGATCGCCAAGATCGCCTTCACCGGCGAGACCACGACGGGCCGGCTGATCATGCAATATGCGTCGCAGAACCTGATCCCGGTGACGCTCGAACTCGGCGGCAAGTCGCCCAACATCTTCTTCAGCGATGTTTGCGCCGAGGACGATGATTTCTTCGACAAGGCGGTCGAAGGCTTCGTGATGTTCGCGCTCAATCAGGGCGAGGTCTGCACCTGCCCGAGCCGCGCGCTGATCCAGGAGTCGATCTACGACCGCTTCATGGAACGCGCGCTGAAGCGCGTCGAGGCGATCACGCAAGGCAGCCCGCTCGATCCGACCACGATGATCGGCGCGCAGGCATCTTCCGAGCAGTTGGAGAAGATTCTCTCCTACATCGACATCGGCAAGAAGGAGGGCGCGCAGGTCCTGATCGGCGGCGAGCGCAACAATCTCGGCGGCGGGCTGTCGGGCGGCTACTACGTCAAGCCGACCGTCTTCAAGGGCCACAACAAGATGCGCATCTTCCAGGAGGAGATCTTTGGACCGGTCGTGTCCGTGACCACCTTCAAGACCGACGACGAAGCGCTCTCGATCGCCAACGACACGCTCTACGGTCTCGGTGCCGGCATCTGGAGCCGCGATGCCAATCGCTGCTACCGGTTCGGCCGCGCCATCCAGGCCGGCCGGGTCTGGACCAATTGCTATCACGCTTACCCGGCGCACGCGGCGTTCGGCGGCTACAAGCAATCGGGCATCGGCCGTGAGACGCACAAGATGATGCTCGATCACTACCAGCAGACCAAGAACGTCCTGGTCAGCTACAGCCCCAAGAAGCTCGGCTTCTTCTGAGGTCTCAGGCCGCGGGCTGCGGACGAACGCGACAGGCTTCGGCGGGGTGTCCCGCCGGAGCCTCCATCACGGAGGCCGAGATGGCTGACAAGGTGACCGCGACGCCGGCCGCGCTGGAGCTGATTGCCGAGATCGTCGCCGACCATGGGCCGGTGCTGTTTCACCAGTCGGGCGGCTGCTGCGACGGTTCGTCGCCGATGTGCTATCCGCAAGGTGACTTCCTGATCGGCGATCATGACGTCAAGCTCGGCGAGATCGGCGGGGCGCCGTTCTATATCAGCGGCTCGCAATATGACGTCTGGAAGCACACCGATCTGATCATCGATGTCGTCCCCGGCCGCGGCGGCATGTTCTCGCTCGACAATGGCCGCGAACGCCGGTTCCTGACCCGGTCCGAGATCTGCGCGCTGCCGCCGCGCGACCCGGACTAGGGCGGTCCGGGGTCGATCTGGAACTGGAGGCCATTGTCGCTATACTGCGCTGATCCAGGGCGAGTCCAAGCTCGGCAACGGATCCGGTGCAAAGCGAACAATGTCTCCTACACCTCCCATCGAAACCCCACCGCCGATCACGACCGAAGCGTTCGTCGAGGCTAGCGCGGCCGTTGCCCGTCTCGAGGAGATCTACGAGCGCAACACCGGGTTCCTGCGCAGTCGCTTCGAGGCCTATGTCAACGGCGCCGTGATCACGACGCGAGTGCGCGCATGTTACCCGTTCGTCCGCATCACGACCTCGTCGCACGCCCGGCTCGATTCCCGTCTCGCCTACGGCTTTGTCGCGGGACCCGGCGTCCACGAGACCAGCATCACCCGGCCGGACATTTTCCGGACCTATCTGACCGAGCAAATCGGGCTCCTGGTCAAGAACCATGGCGTGGCGGTCGAGATCGGCGAGTCCAACGAGCCGATTCCGATCCATTTCGCCTACCGGCGCGACATCAATATCGAGGCGGCGCTGACCATCGCCGACAGCTCGGCGTTCACGAGGTCGCTGCGCGACGTGTTCGATACGCCTGATCTAGCGGCGATGGACGATGCGATCGCCGACGGCACGTTTGAACTCTCGCCGGGCACGCCCGAGCCGCTCGCCTTGTTCCGCGCCGCGCGAGTCGATTACTCGCTGCGTCGGCTCTATCACTACACCGGCACCGATCCCGAGCATTTCCAGAATTTCGTGATCTTCACCAACTACCAGTTCTATGTCGACGCCTTCGCGCAATCGAGCCTGCAGCGTCTCGCTGCGGGCGAGGCGGGCCTCGAGGCGTTCGTCGCGCCCGGCAATGTGATCACGCGCAGCGCGCTGGCGGGCGGCGGCACCATCGGGACCGCATCGGACCGCGTGCCGCAGATGCCGGCGTTTCATCTCGTCGAGCCCGGCTATCGCGGCATCACCCTGATCAATATCGGGATCGGTCCATCGAACGCGCGCAACATCACCGATCACGTCGCGGTGCTGCGGCCGCATGCCTGGCTGATGATCGGGCATTGCGCCGGCTTGCGCAACACGCAGCGGCTCGGCGACTACGTGCTGGCCCATGGCTATGTCCGCGAGGATCACGTGCTCGATCACGAGCTGCCGCTGTGGGTGCCGATCCCCGCGCTGGCCGAGATGCAGGTCGCGCTGGAGGAGGCGGTCGGCGAGGTGACCGGGCTCACCGGCTTCGAGCTCAAGCGCCTGATGCGCACCGGCACGGTCGCGAGCGTCGACAACCGCAATTGGGAGATCAGCGGGCCGCAGGTGATCCGGCGGATGTCGCAATCGCGCTCCATCGCGCTCGACATGGAATCGGCGACGATCGCCGCCAACGGCTATCGCTTCCGCGTGCCTTACGGCACGCTGCTGTGCGTCTCCGACAAGCCGCTGCATGGCGAGATCAAGCTGGCGGGCATGGCGAGCGAGTTCTATCGCCAGCGCGTCGGCCAGCACCTCCAGATCGGGCTGAAAGCGCTGGAACGGCTCAAGCAGCAGGAATCCGAGCGCCTGCATTCGCGCAAGCTGCGCAGCTTCGCCGAGGTCGCGTTTCAGTAACGCCGCGCCGGACGCGCGGCGATCACGCCGCGACGCTCTTCCACAATTGCATCTCGGTGCCGATCGCGGCCTTGACCTGCGGCCGCGCCTGGATGCGTCCGAGATAGGCGGCCAGCGGCGGCCATTGCGCCACATCGACGCCGGCGGAGCGAAGCAACAAGAGAGCCCAGGCGAGATGCGCGTCCGCTACCGTGAAGCGGTTGCCGACCAGAAATTCGCGGTCGGCAAGATGCGCTGATGGCACCGACAAGGTCTGTCCGATCCTGGCACGCGGCTTGGCGAGCGATGCATCGTCCTTGTACCAGAAGGTCGGAAACAAAAATCCCTTGTGGATCTCGGTGCCGATGAAGCTCAGCCATTCCTGCAACCGGTAGCGGTCCGGATGGCCGGCCGGCGGCGCGAGGCCGAGTTCCGGCTTGAGGTCCGCGATGTATTGCAGCACCGCCGCGCTCTCCGTCAGCCGCTCGCCGTTCTCAAGCACCAGCACCGGCACCGCGCCCTTCGGCGCGACGGCGCGGAAGTCGCCGTCGTTCTCCAGCACCTTCTTGGTCCAGAGATGGACCATGCGGTAGCGCGCGTCGATGCCGGCCTCCATCAGCGCGATCCGGCTGGCGAGCGAGCAGGCCATCGGCCAGAAATAGAGTTCGAGCATGGCGATGTCTCAGGCGAGGGCGTTGCCGCGGGCGATGATCGCGAAGCGGTCGGACAGTTCGGCGAGCGCGACGTCGTGAATGAGTTTTGCGGCAATCGTGCCGCCGACACCGTCGGGCAGGTCGCGGGTCGCGCAGCTCTCGGCATCGATGGTGGTGCGGAAGCCGAGATCGAGCGCGGCGCGGGCGGTCGAACTCACGCACATATGCGTCATGAAGCCGGCGAGCACGAGTTCCTTGCGGCCGGTCGCGGCAAGCTGCGCGTTGAGGTCGGTGCCGGCGAATGCGTTCGGCAATTGCTTTTCGATCACGATCTCGCCCGGCCGCGGCTTGAGCGGCGCGACGATCGCGCCCCGCTCCGCGCTGCGATCGAACAGGCTTCCCGGCGCGCCCTTGTGCGCGATGTGGATGATCGCAGCGCCGCTTTCGCGCGCGCGGGCGAGCAATGCGGTGGCGCGCGCAATCGCGGGGCTGGCGTCGGGCAGGGCCAGGGGACCGGCGAGATATTCGTTCTGGATATCGATCAGCACCAGGCAGCTGTCGCCGAGGCGGGGCGGGGTGAGGTCGATGCCGGCAAGCTGCATCAAGGTTTTGGCTGCGGTCATGGTGAGAACTCCGGAGGATGCGTCTTGCGAAAATATAGCCGCGGAGCGGCCTGCCGTTATGCAGGGATATTGCAGCCGGTGGCTGCGTTATTGCAGGCAAGCCGGATGCGATGTAGCCTGACGCCATGAACTGGGACGACCTTCGCATCATCGCGGCCGTCAAGGACGAGGGCACCTATGCCGGCGCCAGCGCGCGGCTGCGGATCGACGAGACCACGGTCGGCCGCAGGCTGGCGCGGATCGAGCGCGCGCTCGGGCTGCGGCTGTTCGAGGCTGCCGACGGTGTCCGCAAGCCGACCCGGCAGTGCGACGTGGTGCTCGCGCATGTCCAGGCGATGGCCGCGCATGCCGAGGAGATCGGCCGGATCGGCGAAAGCCTGCCCGGCCCGGTCGGCCGGCTGCGCATCGCTTCCACCAATGCGATCGCGGAAGAAGTGCTGGCGCCGCGCACCAGCGAATTGCTGCGCGCCAATCCGGGCCTGACGCTGCAATTCCTGACCTCGAGCGACAACGTCAAGTTTTCGCGCTGGGAAGCCGATCTGGCGATCCGCCTGCGCAAGCCGGACAAGGGCGACTTTGCGATCTCGAAGCTCGCCGAAGTCAGGCTGTATTTCTTCGAGCCGGTCGCGACGACGGCGGGAGAGGCGGTGACGTGCGCCTATCCCGATGAGCTCGGCGGGATTCCGGAAATGCAGTTCCTGCGCGCGAAGCGGCTGCGTGCGCGCTGCGTGACCGATAATGTTCGGATCATCCACAGGCTGATCCAGTCGCATCAAGCGGTCGGCGTGCTGCCGGAGCATAGCTGCGTCGACCTGATGACCGACCGCCGTCTGCGCGCCACGCTGCTGCCGAAGCGGCGCGACGTCTGGCTCCTGGTGCAAAGCCACCTCAAGCGCGATGCGGCGACGCGCGTCACCATCGACTGGCTGCGCGCCTGCTTCCAGGATGCCGCGCGCAGCGGCTAACTCGAAGGATTCCGGGCTCGCGCGACGCGCATCCCGGACGCGGATCAGATCGCGGCCTTCAGATTGGCGAAGGCGTCCTGGACGTATTTGGTGAGCTGGCGCTTGCCGCCCTGCTCGAGCCAGGCGTCGACCGCGATGCGCAGTGCGCCGCTCGCGGCCATCGCGACGAGGCGGAGGCGGTCGCGGCGGTCCTTGCCCGGCCACAATTCGCACAGCGTCTCGTAGACGACTTGCTCCCGATGCTGATCGCTGCGGTGCTTGCGGGAGCTCAGCACGTCGCTCTCGCGGATCAGGCGCGAAATCGCAACCGTTCGCGAGGTCTGGAAGCGGGCAGCCATGTCCAGGAAGGCCTCGCGGACGACGTCGATCGGCTCGCCGGCGGCGGCATGGTCGCGGATCGATGCCCTGAGCGCGTCGTCATAGCCGGCGATGTGGGCGAGCAGGATGTCGTCCTTGCTCCTGAAATAGTAGAAGAAGGTCCTGCGCGAGATGCCGGCCGCCGCCGCGATCTCATCCAGTGTCGTCGCATCAAAGCCGTTGGCCAGAAACAGCTCCATGCCGACATCGGCGATGCGTTGCAGCGTCTCGCGGCGATTTCGCTCGCGCAGGCCTTCAGTCTTTGCAGGCGTCTGGGTTTTCGTCAGCATCTCCGGCATCCGCCGCTCTTCTCATGAATTGTCGTCACGACAAAATCGCTTTGTGGCCTCAGGTTCGCGTGGCCATCGGCATCAACGCGCGTGGCGGCGTGGTTGGTCCTGCGTCTTCCGGTCGCAGCCGGCGGTCACGCCATAAAACTGCCCAACACGATACTTACACCGAGTGTAATAATTACACTTAGTGTAAGTCGGTGGGGCCGCAATGACAACCTGCTCGCGCGTATGCCGGATCGAACCGATTCCGGCGGCAAGTGGATTCGTGAGCGGGCGGGGGGCACAGCTCAGCGGTTGGGCCGCGGCGACGCTGCTCGGCCTGATGGTCTCCGGCTGCGCGACGGCGACGCTGGATCAGGCCGGTTCGCTCCGCTCCTACGACAATATGGAGCAATCGGACGGGATGTTGACCCGTTCGAAGCTGCGGGTCAGCAAGGAAGAGGTGCTGGCGGCGAAGACGATCAGGATCGTGCCCACCGTGTTCTCCGACGGAACGTCGGTGCCCTTCACGGCTGTGCAGCGCAGGCTCGTCACCAACGCCGCCGATCGTGCGTTGTGTGCGGGCCTGAGCGAACGCTTTTACGTGGTTGCGTCGGAGCCGGCTGACCTCACCGTTCACGCTGTCATCACCCATGTGGTGCCGACCGATCCGACGGCGGTCGGCGTCTCCAAGGGTGTGTCGGTGGCGAAGACGATTCTATTGCCCGGCGTGCCGGTGCCCGTTCCGCGCATTCCGGTGGGGCTCGGCAGCCTGTCACTTGAGGCCGAGGCGCGTGATCCAGCCGGACAGCAAAAGGCCGCGATGGTCTGGGGCCGCGCGGCCAGTGCCTTCGACAACGGGCGAATGTCGGAGGAGGGGGATGCGTACGGCCTTGCGGCATCGTTCGGCGGCGATTTCAGCCAGATGCTGGTCACCGGCGTGACGCCGTTCGGCGGTGTGCCGTCGATGCCCTCGATGCAGCGGCTGGGCTTCCTGCTCGGCGGCGCGCCGAAATATCCGGCCTGCGAGGCGTTCGGGCGCGCGCCGGGTCTCGTCGGCATGGTCGGCGACAGCGCCGGCGTGCCGCCGGATTGGACCGACAAGGGCCCGGTTGCGGCGAAGGTGGAGTGAGCCGGCCGGCACGCGTACGAATGTTCGCGTGCACACGGCTGTAACGGAGCACCGCCCTGGCACAATTCGCGTATCCTGCTCTGCGCGGACTTGCCGCAAAACAGAAGGTGCCAGCACAGACAGATTGCGATAACGTCTGTTTGCCGTGGTCCATTCGGCCAGCCGTCAACCCGTCGGTGGTGCCAATGCAGCAGATTGCGGAATGGCTCGAGAAGCTGGGGCTTGGGCAATACGCGCTGCGTTTTGCCGAGAACGGCATCGACGTTGGTGTTCTTCCCGAATTGACGGATGAAGACTTCGACAGGCTCGGAGTCCTGCTCGGCCATCGCCGCAAGATGCTGCGTGCCATTGCCGATTTCAATCAGGCCGAACTGATCGCCGCGCCGGTTTCATCGCACGATGCCGAGCGACGCCATCTTACCGTGATGTTTTGCGACCTGGTCGGCTCGACGGCGTTGTCGGCTCGTCTCGATCCCGAGGATATGTGGGAGGTCATTCGCGCCTATCGCGCGGCCTGTGCGCAGGTCATCGCGACTTATGATGGCGTCGTTGCCAGATTTATCGGTGACGGGGTCCTCGCATATTTCGGCTACCCGCGGGCGCATGAAGACGATGCGGAGCGCGCAGTGCGCGCCGGCCTCGACGTCATCGCCGCGATCGGCAAGCTCGAGACCCGAGCCGACGAGGGTGTCGCGGTGCGGATCGCAATTGCGAGCGGGCTCGTCGTGGTCGGCGACCTCGTCTCCGGCGGTGCGTCGGAGGAGCAGGCGCTGGTCGGCGATGCACCGAACATTGCCGCGCGGCTGCAGAGTCTGGCGGAGCCGGGCGTGGTCGTCGTTGCGTCCTCGACACGCCGGCTGCTCGGCAATCTGTTCACGCTTCGCAACCTCGGTCGTCGCGAGGTCAAGGGTATCTCGGAGCCGATCGCAGTGTGGGCTGTTGAGGGCGAGCCGGCATCGGAAAGCCGCTTCGAGGCCGTGCGGACCGCGCGCTCGATCGGCTTCGTCGGTCGCAAGGCGGAGATCGAATTCGTGCTGTCGCGTCAGCAACTGGCGTGGCAGGGCCAGGGCCAGGCGGTGCTGATATCGGGCGAAGCGGGGATCGGCAAATCACGCATCGTCGCGATGCTCTCCGACGGCCTCGCGTCCGGGACGCACCGCCGTGTGCGGTATCAATGTTCGCCGTATCATACCAATAGCGCGCTGCATCCCTTCGTCGCCCAGCTCGAGCGTGCCGCCGGCATCCGCGTCGAAGATGTGCCGGAGCAGAAGCTGGACAAGCTCGAGGCCATGCTGGCGCTCGGGACGCAGCATGTGCCCAGCGTGACACCGCTGATCGCGGCGCTGCTGTCGATCCCGACCGGCGAGCGCTATCCGCCGCTCGGGCTGAGCCCGGCCCAGCAGCGGCGGCAGACATTCGCAGCGCTGCTCGACCAGCTCGAGGGCCTTGCCCGGCAGCAGCCGGTGCTTGTCGTCTGCGAAGACATGCATTGGGCCGATGCCACGTCGCTCGAATTGCTCGACCTCGCGGTCGACCGGATCAGGGGACTGCCGATCCTCATGCTGATGACGTTCAGGCCCGAGTTCGAACCGCCGTGGGCGGGGCTTGCCAATGTCAGCCTGCTGCGGCTGGACCGGCTCGACCGGCAGGACACCCGCGCCCTGATCGAGCAGGTGACTGTCGGCCGGTTGCTGCCCGGCGAGATGATGACACAGATCATCGAGCGGACGGATGGTGTCCCACTGTTCGTCGAGGAGCTGACCAAGATGGTCATGGAGTCGGGGCTGCTCGTCGAGAATGCGGGACGCTACCGCCTCGACAATCCGCTGCCGCCGCTGGCGATCCCGGCGACGCTGCAGGACTCGCTGATGGCCCGACTCGACCGCCTGGCGCCGGTCAAGGAGGTGGCGCAGATCGGCGCTGCGATCGGCCGTGAGTTCTCGTACGCACTGCTACGCAGCGTCGCCGGTCGCGATGACCTGACGCTTGCCGCGGCGCTCGCCCAGCTCGAGGAGGCGGAGTTGCTGTTGCGTCGGGGCACGCCGCCGGATGCGAACTACAGCTTCAGGCACGCATTGGTCCAGGAAGCAGCTTACGAGAGCTTGCTCAAGAGCCGCCGGCAATTGCTCCACAAGCAGATCGGCGATGTGCTGCGCGCCAAGTTTGCCGAGATCGCCGAGATCGAGCCGGAAGTCGTTGCGTATCATTTCACCGAGGCAGGGCTCGGCCAGACTGCGCTGGCGTGGTGGCGCAAGGCCGGTCAGCAGGCGCTGAAGCGCTCGGCCTATCGCGAGGCGATCGCACATCTCGGCAAGGCGGTCGCCATCGCCGATCAATTGCCCGACGAGCCGGGGCGGATGATCGGCCGGCTGCATCTGCAAATCGCCTACGGTCGCGCGCTGCGCGGCAGTCTTGGGCACAGCGCGCCCGAGACGGTGGCCGCCTGGACGCGCGCCCGGCGGTTCGCCTCTGACATTGACGATCCAATCGAACTGGCGCCGATCCAGTCGGGCCTCTTCAACGCCTGCTTGACCCACGGCGAGCTCGCGCCGATGCGGGAGTTGGCGGAGGCGATCATGGGCGCGGCGGAACGGCATCCGGAATCGCCGGTGGCGACGATCGTCGCGGGCTGGACCAGCGGGGTGACTTGCTGGTTTGCGGGCGACTATCTGAATGCAGGCATCCATCTCGAGAAGGCGTTTGCTGCCTATGCGACCGAGCCGGATCCGGCAACGTTCAAGGCATCGACGCTCGATCTGCCGTTCGTCATCATGAGATTCCTGGCGCTCGTGCTTTGGCCGCGCGGCGAGATCGATCGAGCCCGGCAGCTCGCGGGCGCAGCGGTGAGCGTCTCCGGGGAACAGCGTGCGCTCGCGCGCGCCAATGCGCTGGTTCACAAGGCCGTCTTCGACGGGCTGTGCGGCAGCCGGTTGCGGCAGACCGAGACGATCCTTGCCCTCGGACTGGCGCAGGATCACACCATGCCGTTGTATGTCGCCGCCGGCACTTATCTCAATGGATTGGCGAAGTGGCGTGCCGGCGACCTGGCGGCAGGTCTCGCAGAGATGCAGCGCGGCTGGACATTGCTTCACGAGAACGACTGCTACCTCTCTGATCCCTTCTGGGGACTGCAGATCGCGGTGGCGAATGCGAAGGCGGGGCATGTCGAGGCGGGGCTCGACATCATCAACGAGTTGATCGACGCAACGGAGCAGTCCGGGCAGCACTGGCTCGATGCCGAGCTGTACCGCGTGTTGGGCGAGCTGCGGTCGCGCCGCGACACCCCCGACATTTCTGGTGCCGAGGATGCTTTCCACCGCGCTCTCGAGATTGCGCGAAGGCAGCGGACGAGGACTTTCGAACTGCGCAGCGCGCTTGGAATCGCGCGGCTGTATGCCGGCAATGGCCGGACGGATGCGGTGCCGGAGGTGCTTGCGCCGGTGCGCGCATGCTTCGATGCCGGGCAGGATCTCGCCGAGATCCGCGATGCCGACGAACTGCTCCGCCAGCTGGATCGGCCGGCGCGTCACTCCCGTGCGTCCTGACGGACGACGGTGGAGGCAACAAAAACCCCGGCATCGCTGCCGGGGTTTTGCATTCCGTAAATCGCCTTGCGTGGCCGGACTTAGAAGTCCATGCCGCCCATGCCGCCGCCCGGAGGCATCGCGGGGCCGCCGGCGTTCTTCTTCGGCAGCTCGGCAACCATCGCTTCCGTGGTGATCAGGAGCGCGGCAACCGAGGCAGCGTTCTGGATCGCGGTACGGACGACCTTGGTCGGGTCGATGATGCCCTTCTTGACGAGGTCGGCATAGTCGCCGGTCTGGGAGTCGAAGCCGTAGTTGTAGGCCTTGTTCTCCAGGATCTTGCCGACGATCACCGAACCGTCTTCACCGGCGTTGATCGCGATCTGGCGAGCGGGAGCCGACAGCGCCTTGCGCACGATCTCGACGCCGGTCTTCTGGTCGTCGTTCTTGGTGCGCAGGCCCTTGAGCTGCTCGGAGGCACGGAGCAGGGCGACGCCGCCGCCCGGGACGATGCCTTCCTCGACAGCCGCGCGGGTCGCATGCATCGCGTCATCAACGCGATCCTTGCGCTCCTTCACCTCGACTTCGGTCGCGCCGCCGACGCGGATCACCGCGACGCCGCCTGCGAGCTTGGCGAG
>NZ_NWTG01000024.1 GCF_002532045.1 Bradyrhizobium sp. C9
GACATGACCGAACGATCCATCGCGAGCAACCGACTTTTGCAACAAAATCGGCCAACAGCGGAAGTAGTCGCGCAGACAAAAGATATCCGGATAAGCATGCTCATTCAGGCAACCCAGCCTGCCGCAGGGCACCGTTCATCTTCTCGATGTATTCGGGCGAGAAACAATACATGCGGTAGAAACTGTCCGCCTCGCGGATCGAAAAGTCCGGCCTAAGCTTTAGTAGCTTTGCTACTTCCGCTTTAGCTTCGTCGATCCGACCGAGAAACGGCAGGGCATACGCCTGATCGAGATGACTAAGCCAAAATCCCTCAAGGTAGCCGTGCCGAAAATCCTTGACCGATTGTTCGTATTCGCCTCTCCACCAATGGCGTTTGGCCGGCGCATACCACCACGCAAACGAAGCACTTGGGCCCGCTAGTCGAATGCCCTTTTCAGCCATTGCTGCGCCTTCATCCCAATCCCCCATAAACGCAAGCTGGTTACCAAGGACTCCAAGCGAACGAGCATCGTTCGGATTGAGCGCGATAGCTTTCCGAGCCTCTTGTCTGTAGAGATCGAGCTGGCACTTGGTACTAATTGCAAGGGCGTAGGCCCTTCGGACGTATGCGTCATCTGGCGCAAGCTCCACCGCGCGCGCGGCGGTACGCACAATCTCCTCGTTCAAATAAAGCCGCATGTCAGCGTGGTTCACTTGGTCCGTCGGCAAGCCAACCCCGAGAAACCTCTGCACAAAAAGACCGACCGAACGTGCCGCTAGTGCAAGCGCATTGTTCGGCTGCTGATCCGTCAGTTGTTTCGAGCATTCCAAGCCCTTGAGAACCACCGCCGACGAGCCGGTCGCGCCCGCTGTTAGCGCGTAGACGATACATTCATAGGGGCTGAACTCAGCGACAGCCTTGTGTTGCAGGTTCGCGAAATCTGCGCTCATGATCGGCCCGGGATAGCCCCCAATCTGAGCGGCGGCAACATCTCCGATTTCGTAGGCATCGGTCTCCGTTTGCACCCCCTGGGCGCTCGCCTCGAAAGACCTCGACCATAGCTCCGAGCCGGTTTTCAAATCCGCAATCTGAATGTTGGCACGGGCGCCGTCGCCTGACGGGCGAACCTCTCCGGTCACAAGATAATCGATCCCGGCTTTCAGTGCTGCCTCGACTGAATTTCCGTCTTTCGAGATGTTTGCGGACAGTGCGCGGGGGACGACACGAAGTGTACTGAACTTCCCAAGCGAAGACGCAACCTGTTGCGTCATGATGTCAGCGAACGGATCTAGGGACGCCGCTTTAACGGGGTTCGTGAAGGGCAGTACCGCTACTGCGGGCCCTTTGGTGACAATCAACGACGGTGACTGTGCCGATTTGGTGGTGTCGCCGCGTGTGTGACTGTATAGGACCTCCCACGCGCGCCAATAGCCTGAGAGCCCTCCGGCGATGGCGCCGATCGCAGCAATTGATGCAATGATCGTTCCGAACTTCTTGAAATAGTGGCGCGCGCGATCAACGACTGAGATGGATGTGTCCGTGCTCAATTCCGGGGCATTTGCGGACTGATCTGCACCGTCCATCGTCCTCCCCCAAAGCCAAAAGTGTACCGACGGTGGGTTCAACTGTCCAGATAAGCGAAGATCATCTACACGGTTGCGCTGCAGCACCGGATGATCCGTAGGTTAACGGGAAGGCTTTGAGATTTTATTCCGAGGGATCGGTCCACTAAAACCGCTTTGAAGCGCGTAGGGTGGTGCCTGACCCACGCGCTCAAGCGAATCCGTTGAGGGGTCAAAAGCGGATGTCCAGCACTCCGGCGGACACGTCAGCTAAGAGCCAGCGGCGGACATCGGCAATTTCAGCACGCAGGCATGTCCGATCTTGAGACTTCCCGTCCTTGCTGAACTAGGCTGATAGGGCTCGCGCCAAGTGCATCGCGGCTTCAACGCCGCCATCCAGGATCTGCTGCGCCTCTCTCGCGTCGGGCACGGCCCGCGCGAACTGCAGGGTGCCGACCATGAGCCCGAAGATCGCCGTCGCACGGCGGTGGTTCGCCTTGGAATCTGCACCCGGAAGCAGCGCGGCCAAAGTCGCAACGTACCTTCGCAACGCTTTCTCGTAATCTTGCCTGGTAGACAGGGGCTGGCGGGCGATTTCCGGTAGTAAGGCCGCTGAGGGACACCCGTCTGCCCGGTCTTTGAGGTGGGCGCGGTTGAGGTATTTACGGATCGCGCCTTCAAGGTCGAGGCCCTTGAGCTGATCTTCAAGGCAATGCTGCTGGCCCCCCAGCGCGCTCGCCAGCGCCTCGCGAACAAGCTCGTCCTTGGACTCGAAGTGCGGAGAAAAGGCCCCTTTGGTCAGGCCGGCCTCGCCCATAATCCCCGCAATGCCGGCCGCAGAGATGCCGTCCCGGCGCATGCACTTCGATGCCACATCAACGATGTGCCGTCGTGTCGCCGCCTTGTGACCCTTCTCGAATCGCATCTTCGCTCAACTCCACAAACTGCCCGCAGCCTGGTCGCGTTAGATCGCAGTCGACTTGTAGCCCAGGATACCTTCGACCCTGCGGGCAAGGACCAAGAGCGTCCGGTCGCTCCCGAGCGGGGCGTCAAGCTCAAGGCCAATCGGCAGGTCAGCGCGGGACGAGCCGACAGGAAGACTGATTCCCGGCATCCCCACGCTGCTCGCAGACACGGTGTGGTTCGCCAAAGCGAGGTAGCTGACGTCCTGCCCCGCGATGTGGACGGTCGCCTGCTCTTCGATCAAAGGCGCCGTGCACGGCGTGGTCGGTTGCAGAATGGCCTGCGCCCCACGAGCGACGAACGCCGTGTCGAGGCGGCGCTGGATTTCAGGCCGGCTCACGTTGAGCGCCGACTGATAGGCCTCTACGGAGGTGGCGCCTGCGCCGCCCGGTAGCACGATGTGTCCCCACGCCTGCCGAAGTTGGGGCTTGAGCCCATCGTAAATGGCCTCGAACGTAGTAGGAATGTCGTGGCGGCGAAGGAACTCCGAAATCGCGCCCATCGTTTCATGGGCGAAGATGCCCCATGTCGCGGTTTGGACGAGGACGTTGAAATCATTGCCAAGGTCGACCTCGACGATTTCGGCGCCAGCATCCTGCAGCCGTCGAACCACTTCGAGGAAGCGGGTTTCGACTTCCGAATCCACAAGTTCCAGGAACTGCCGAGGCGCGAAGGCGAGTCGGACTCCCTTTAGATCATGGCCGGAAATTTCCGCAGCCTGTTCGCCAGTCACAACGTGATCCAGCAATACGCAGTCCTCGACGCTTCGAGCGAATGCGCCCGTGGTGTCGAGCGTGTGAGAGATCGGAGCAACGCCGTTGCGCGGCCACCGTCCGGTGGTTGGCTTGAACCCCACGACGCCACAGAACGATGCGGGTACCCGGATCGAGCCAACGGTGTCACCGCCCAGGGAGGCGGGAACGAGGCCGGCGGCTACCGATGCGGCGGAGCCGCTCGAGGAGCCGCCCGACACGCGACCTCGTGCGTGCGGGTTCTTGACCTGGCCGTAACGTGCGTTGTGACCGGTCAAGCCATAGGACATCTCGACTAGGTTATTTTTGCCGAAAACGAACGCGCCCGCATCCTTGATGGCACGGACAGCGTCGGCATCCCTGTGCGGTACGAAGTGAGCGAGGCTATCGAGCCCGAGGCTCGTCGGTAGTCCTTTTGTCAAATAACTATCTTTCACCCCGAGCGGCACGCCCAGTAGCGGAACTGTCGATCCGGCCGCACGTGCTTTGTCTGCGTCTCTCGCAGCCGTCAACACGACGGCCTCATCGATTGTGATGAAGGTGTTTAGTTCGGCAAGCGTTCGGGCGCGAAGCAGAAGTGCCGAAGTGTAGGCCTCCGACGTGATCTCGCCCTTACGAATGGCGGCTGCAGCGGCTGCGAGCCCCAGCGAGGGGAGATCCACGACTTCTTGCGGCGCGCGATGGCTTAGAGTGGCGGTGGTGTCGTTCATGAAGTCCTCGCAAAGAGCTGTTTGCAGCATTCGACGCCGTCAAACATCGACTGGAGTGCAATTACGATCGTAATATCACATTACGGACGTAATTCAATTGAGGTACAGGGCTTTTCTGGACACATCAGCGTGAGGTGTTGACGGGGCGGCGATGGGTGACCACCGCATGTCGGTTTTGGGTCAAAAAACGACATCGATCGAAGCGGCCCGACGTCCGCAACGGGGCCAAAAGCTGACGTGATTAAGTGCGCTCCGTTGGTCACTTCGTTCGCGAGGTTCCCGCGCGCGCCGGGGACGTCAGCCGCGGCATGATAGCGGCCTTACACCGGAACACGAGCTCGCGTTTCGCGTATCCGATGTTATGGAAGAACTCGGCCAGTGACCGATCTGCTCGGCCGCTGGGCAGTTTACAGCGGAAGCGCCAATTCCAGGTATCGACAAAAGGCATTGGCCAAGAGCATCTGGCGGGGCGTTCGGCACTCGACCTCAAACAACCGCGGGCAAGCGACCAAAATGCACAGGCACTTCGCGCGCGAAGTCGCCACGTTCAAGCGGTTTGCGCTGTAAAGAAACTCCATTCCCCGCGGGGCGTCGGAATGCGACGAGGTGGTCATCGAATAAATCGCGATCGGTGCCTCCTGTCCCTGAAACTTGTCGACGGTACCGATGCGCCCACCCGGCAATCGCTCCTGAAGTTCGAAGACCTGGGCGTTGTAGGGAGCGATGATCAGGATGTCCTCCAGCCTGATGGCGGCTTCCTTCCCGGTACTGTCGACCCAGCTTGCCTTGCTGCTGAGGATTTCATCGACGAGCCTCTTGATCTCCTCTGCCTCTTCAGGAGAGGAATTCTGGTTGCCATCGTGCTGTACGGCAAGATAGCGAAGACCGGCCCCGTTCACGCGGCTCGATGACCTGATTTCCTGTCGCTCCAGTCCCACGCGCGAGCGAAGTCGGCTCTCGTAGAAGAGTTCGGACGTAAAGGAGCAGATATCCGGATGAAGGCGCCAGGTTTCCTCAAGGAAGAGCCCGTGGTCGGCTTCGATCGTTGCATGTTCGCCCAGGACGTGATCAAGCGCCGATACCGCAACGCCATCCGGGTGACTTCCCTGGATCGGCTGCTCAAGCTGCCTTGGGTCGCCCAGAAGCACGATACTTTCCGCCGCTTGCGACACAGCCAGCACATTTGCCAATGACATCTGCGCCGCCTCATCGACGAACAGAACATCCACAATGCCTGACGCGTCGGGACGTGCCCAAAACCAGCTGGTAGCGCCGCCAACCTGGCAATCGTTGCTGAGCCCGTCGATGAAATCCGGATTTTCGGTCGTCTGCTGAAGACCCGGCAGTGAGGTCGGATCATCCTTGACCTTTTGAATACACTGGATTGGAAGTCGTTGCTCGGCGGCCGCCTCCCGCGATTTGTCAAGCAAATGTCGAATGACTTTATGGCTGTTGGCTGTGACGCCAACCGTCCGATTGTCGCGCACAAGCGCGCAGATCATGCGTGCACCCGCATGAGTCTTACCAGCCCCTGGCGGCCCCTGCACCGGGAACACGCTCTGATCAAGCGAGAGCGCGGCGCGCATTGCTGCTGCCAACGGCGGCTCGCCAGCTTGCTCTAACACCTGTTCTCGGAGACGTGGAGCGACTTTCAACAGCAAATCGCGAGCAGCACGATAGGTGCCAGGCCCGAGGATTCCTCGATCCGCCACATGCTCGCCGATTCGAAAGATCGATTCTGCGAGAATCTGATTGCCCACGAACTTGTGCGCGAATACGGCTTCGGGGTGAAAACTTGCCGTGTCCTGGCGCTTCTTAATGTCGATAATTCTGTCGTCATCCGAAATTGCAACGACGCTGCCAAACTTGTCTCCGCCAACGCTTCTCAAATCGTCATCGGCACGAACATCGGTCTCCTGAGCCGTGAACCGGTAGCGATGAATTGGCGCCTTCGCGGTTCCACCAACATTGCTGAGAAAGGTTAGCCCTCCCAGCCCCGCGCGTTCATGTAAAAGATCCTCGGCCGACAGATCGCTTAGCCGGAAATACTCCCACCAGACCGCCTTGTTCTCGCGGCCGAAGAAGTCGATCAGGTGGGCCAACAACCAGCGCGCCTGCTGCTCTGCACTGCGTTCGGCCACGTCGTCTGGAACGTCGCTGGTCAACCGCGCCACAAGTCCGGCGACCCGGCGTTTCCAGGCACTGAGATCCTCGCCAATCTCGGCGGCCTTCGGCTGCGGTCGATCGATCGTTTTCCCCTGCGCGATAAAGCCGCCCCGCACCTCCTCAAGCCAGTCCCGCAGAGCCCGCGTCGAGGCACAGTCGTCGCGGTTGTATCCGATAACGGCGGCCTGATCGCCCGGATCGATTCCATCGGCGTAGGCCAATTCGAGGCTGGCCTGAACCCGGGCCATGGCACCGCCGACATCGATCAGCGGGACGGAGCGGTCAAACCGATAGAGCGGCTCCAGCTTCTTGATCGAATAACTTTCGACGCTGGCGCGGATGCTCTGCCGGACAATGGCGTACAAGTCCACGAACACGCCCGACCGGAGCAAGTTGTCGACCTCGTCCTCCCGGGTGGCGTACCGCCCCATCAACCGCTTCAACGCGGCCGGCTCATAGGGCGCGAAGTGATAGATGTGCAAGCCGGGGTGCTTGGCCAGCCGGTCCGTGACGAAATCGATGAAGCGTTCGAACGCCGCCCGTTCGTGCTGCCGTGTCGTTACCCAATCGCCGACATAGGCGTCCGTGCCGTCGTCGTCAGCGTAAAGATAGCCGAACAGGAACTCGAGTCCCCCGCCGTCCACAAAAGGATCGCCCTCGAAGTCGAAAAAGATATCGCCGGGCGAAGGCTCAGGGAGCCGGAACAAGCCAAATTCCGCCACCAGCGGCAGCACCTCGTGAAGCAGCTGGCCCGCTCCCCGACCCTCGACCTGAAGTCTCGCCTGCTCGCGCACCCTCTCGTAGCTTGGCGTAGCGCCACGATCAGGCCGCCATTGAAGTGGGATGGGCAGCGAGGCAAGGGCGGCCATCGTGCCCACACCTCGCCGGACCAACTCCTCGATCTGGGTCTTGGCTATCCCCGCGACAAGCGACAGGTGATCGTCAGCGCGCCGCCTCGAAGCACACGGCTCGCGCCATCGGCAGACCTCGCAGTGCTCGATCGGGTCGGGATAGAGGCCATCATGTGTGGGTGCAGCCGCAAAGGACTCCAGGCTTCGCCTGACGCGCCGGTAGAACGCCGCAAAGTCGGCCACACGGTAGGCCTCCGGAAGGTACTCCGTCCCGGGCGTCACGACATGGGCCGTCTCCGGGACCTTCTGCTGCATATTCGCCAACAGGTCCGAGTAGAGGCTGAGCTGCAGGACTGTATTGCCCCTCGTCTCGCGGGCCAGCTTGGTGTCTGTGACCTCGTATGACCAGGCTCCCAAACCGCTTGGTGTCTCGACCCGACACAGCACGTCGGCGCGCCCGCTCCAATGCCCGTTCCGTAGCGCCGCCTGAACGATCACCGCGTCGCCGCGCGTCATCGCCTCCCGGGTTTGGGCAACCGAGGCGTGATCGATGCCAACGCCGGCAATGACTGTGGCGGTCCCGCCCTGCTTGGCGAGATGGTCCACAAAACCCTGCTCATGGAGCTTTCCGCGCTCCACCAGGGCGTCAAGGGCCGGGTCAGTGCGGAGCCTTGGCTTGGCCAGTTCGCCCTGGGCGACCTTGAGGTCAAGGTGGGTGAGGTAACGACAATTCAGGTGCCCCACCAGGTCGCCAGCGCTGAAGACGATCGCCGTGCCGTTCTTTTGCATCTAGCCCCCGAGACTTGCGCCGGGCGCCCTGGGGGCACGGCGTCCGCACAACAAAGATACCGATCTTCTGACGGGTGCGAAAGGGGTGGGACACGCAAAGCGGGACTCAACCGGGCGCCCCCGCCTAAGGCAGCGGCGGCCGGCAAGGGCTACAGTCGTATCGCATCGAGAAATCGGCAACGCCGAGCTCTCGGCCTGAAATAAGGGCGCGCTATCGCCCAGCCTTCGAAGCTCTCGATCCTCCGATCGAGGCTTGGAAGTAAGTTCTGCACGTGACCAAGCCTGTTCGAAAGAAAGCCGCATCGACTCTAACCAAAGGTTGAACTACCCTACCGATACGAGAGGGCCGATAGCCATGAAACTATTCTACGGGGCTGGCAAGAATCATCCAATCACCGTTTGTACAGATGTTCGCGACCATCTTCCCGATCATCGGAAGTATCACTATCGCGATGGGCGCAGCATAGCCGAGGCAGCCAAGTGCTGGTGCGCCGCGAACGGATTCCTTCCGAGCTCAATAGCCGAAGCGGTGGGAAGCGACCAACTCGAAGCTGCGCATTTTGAGTATCCGACCAGGGTCTGGGGAGGCGGCTTCTCCATGACAGATATCATGGCGTTTATTCCAAACGCCGTCGTCGCTGTCGAAGCCAAGGTCGACGAACCTTTTGATGAACTTGTATCGAACTGGATATTCAAGGAAGAACAGAACAATTCAGATTCCCCACCGCATCGCACAGCCGTAATACAAAGGTACGCCAGCGCACTGCGGCTGGAATCTGTGCAACTCTTGAATATTCGATATCAATTGTTGCAACGAACTCTCGCCGTAGCCATTACAGCGAAAGAGCAATCTCTTTCTAAGGCGTGGATGATAGTGCAATCGTTCTCGCCGACTATCACGCAGAGCAAATCCACAAATCGCGATGACTTCGACCGATTCGTGGAACTTGTCGGAGCCGCTCCTACGATCGAGAACGTACAGGTTCGCCTAGCTTGGGCGTCAGATCTCTTGTCGTAGTTTCCGACTTCAGAATATCATCAATCACTCTCCGGGGCCTAGTTTTCCAATTGCTACACCAATTTAAGGGAGCACTAATTCATGACCGTGGAGGTGGTTCTGCCTCGTCTATACGAGAGAGATATCGATGTGTTGCTGCAAGAGGAGCTCATATTTAACGAAGTCGTCTGCGATGTTTTTTCGAGTGCTCTGGGCTTCGATGCCACGTTAGAAATCAGCGAGTGTTCCTTGTCCGTCGTGGACGGGACTGGCGAGACGGATTTGTTGGCGCGGTTTATCGTTGATGGCAAAAGTGGCGTCCTTCTGATCGAAAACAAAATCGACGCTGCATTTCAGCCGACACAACCCGAACGGTACCGGGCTCGGGCAACCGAATTAGCAGGCACCGGACAAGAGGCATACTGTGTCCTAATTGCCCCCGCCAAATACACCGAAGGTAATTCAGCGGCCGCGCACTTTGACGCGCGCGTGTCCTATGAGGACGTTGCACAGGCGATTAACTCCCAGAGTACCGAGCGAGCTAAGCACCGGGCCGCGCTGCTGCTTCGGGCAGTACAGCAATCTAAGAGCTCCTACATTGTGATTCCCGCGCGAGAAGTCACAACCATGTGGCAGCGGATCTATGAAATCGCTCGAACCGAATTCCCGCTGTTACAGATGAAGCCACCGACCGATAAAGGGCGAAACTCGTGGTGGGTGATTTTCAAAGGTAATCTCCCATCTCGGATCACCATTGATTGGAAGGTGAAGAATGGGTTCTTGGACCTGTCGTTCTGGAATGGCGCCCGTCACAGGCCTACGCTCTCTTCAAGGAAGCCTCCAGGAGCATCCTTGGTGACCAGCGGAACGACCACGATGTTTCGAGTGTCGGTTCAGAAGCCGTCAAAGGATTGGGTTGAGCTAACGGACGAGCAGATTCGTAGCACGTTGGAGATCGCGCAACAGTTGCTCAACTTTTACAACGCTCATAAGTACGAGTGCGATCTGCATGAGCAACGCTAAACCTGATTTGAGGAGGAGACTCATGCTCGAGCTAATCGTTGCGGATGATGAGAAGACACGGGTTCAAGAGTCGCTCCAAAGCATTATCGCCAGTGCGTTGCCTTCTCAGGGCGTCTGCAACGTGGGGTTCCCTGGCGGAAACGACGACCTCGAACTATTCTCGAAAGGTCACGGCGAGCTCTGGTTTGGAACC
Source organism: Bradyrhizobium sp. C9 (assembly GCF_002532045.1). Taxonomy (GTDB): domain Bacteria; phylum Pseudomonadota; class Alphaproteobacteria; order Rhizobiales; family Xanthobacteraceae; genus Bradyrhizobium. Next base: position 9,988 of record NZ_NWTG01000024.1, read on the forward strand.
AGAATTCTTTCGAACGCCAGAATTCCAAGATACTGGAACGCGTTCGGAACGTTTGATCCGACTCGAACAAGTCAAACAATCGTTCTCGAAATCAATGTTGCGATCCACGAAAATGGTCAGCGGGTCTCTGGGTTCTTCGCGCGAGACCCGCTTGCTGGAAAGACCTACCTTATGCACACGGGAAAAGTTGGTGGTGGAACGCGGGGTGTTGGAAAAAGGGAATTCCTGGCTTGGAGCCGGAGTCCATCGTTGCCGGTGTTTGACGGGAAAAGCCGTGCAAAGCGACTTGGGATTGCGGTCGGCGTCTTAGATCGCATGACTCTAGTAGAGAGCATCAGTCAGTTTGTGAAACAGGTCGCCTCTTTCAAGGAATTCGTGAGGCAAGGCCGCCACGAAACACCAGAATTCCGAAAGCGAGTTGCCGACCTTTAAGATGTTAGGGTCTGAGTTTTGAATTCAGGAGACAGTAGCAACTTAGGCAAGGTGAGCTAGTCGGATCTTTGCGCGATGGCTTGTTGGGTGGGAATTGATGCTGCTCCGACATAACTTGCCACCGTGGGCGGAAGCGTCCAAAGGCACGGTGAAACTGATCGACGGGAATCCTGCTCGAAGCGGAGCCAAGTGATCTGGTCGCACGAGCATGCTACCCTCTTGCCGGGTGTTTTGGTTCAAGATCTCAAGATAGGTCGGGCGCGCTAGAGCCGAGTCGTTCAGGCATGATATTGCTTCGGGCACGCCTGCACTCGCGCGCGGCGCGGCGTGTTGAAAATTCGGGGTATTATTGCGCATCTGACATCATTTCTGCTATTGCTAGTTGCGAGCCATAGCTAAGGCTTTGGTCAGGGGGGAAACGCCGATGAAGATGAACAAGCGACCATTTCCGCTTGCAACTCTCTGCAGTTACGAAAAGCGCATCGACCCCACCCCGGACTACCAGCGCCCCCCTGCCTGGTCCCGCAAACAGAAGCAGCTGCTTCTCGATACTATCCTTCGAGAATACGACATTCCGAAAATGTACTGGCGCGCTGTGAAACGCGCAGACGGTGTAGAATACGAAGTAGTCGACGGCCAACAACGACTTCGGACCATTTGGGAATTCAGAAAGGGCGACTTCGCGCTTGCCAAGGACATGGATGATATCTGCGGATACAAAGTCGCCGGTATGAAGTACGAGGATCTCCCGCTTGACGTACGCACTATTTTCGACGCGTATCCAGTCGACGTCGTCGTTGTAGACGATGCGGCACAAGCGGATCAGGAAGATGAAGTGCGCGACATGTTCTTGCGTCTTCAGAATGGCACAATTCTGAAGGCGCAGGAGAAGCGCAACGCGATGACGGGGGCGATGCGCGACTTCGTTAAAGACGTCGCACGGCATCCGTTCTTCGAGAATTGTCGGTTTTCGAACTCGCGTTTTGCATTTGATCATATTGCCGCTCAGACCGTCCTCCTGGAGATCGAAGGAGGACCGACCAGCGTTCGCGATAAGGATCTGAATGATCTCTATGAGGAGCACAGTCAATTCGCCTCAGACGGCAAGGTCGCCAAGAAAGTCCGACGAGTTTACGACTTTCTGCTCCAGACGTTTCCCGAAAAAACCCCGGAGCTCGAGAGGTACAACGTCATCACGCTCTACTGCCTCGCCTCAGTGCTGGTCGACGGTTACGTGTGCGAGGGGCTCGAAACTAAGCTCCGTGATTGGTTCATCAAATTTGAAGCCGAGCGAAAGGAGAATGAAGACAAGAGCGATGAACAAAAAGACATTCAATTGGTCGAGTATCGCCGACTGATCAGCCAGTCAACCGATAGCCAGGAGAGCATCGCAGCCCGGCTGGATTTCTTCGAGAAGAGATTCTTTGATGCCGTCCCGGACGTCGAGCCGAAGGATCCCCAAAGGGGTTTTTCCAATGAGCAGCGGCTCGCCATTTTTCGTCGTGATGGTGGTATTTGTCAGCTCAAATTGCGATGTGATGGGATTAAAGTAGGTTGGGACCATTGGCACGCTGACCACAAGCTGCCGCATTCAAAAGGCGGAAAGAGCGTCGTATCAAATGGGCAGGTTGCCTGTCCGGAATGCAATTTCGCGAAAGGGGCAGCAAAGCCTGTTGTTAATGCAGCGGAGTAAGGGTGCATAACGGCCGCCCGCAGTTTCAAACGTAACTCGCTCGGCCAACTTGCATCACTGCAAGCGCCTAGCGGGCGGCAAAGGTTCTGTCTCCGCACCATGAGGCAATTCACTTACCGTCGGCTGGCTTGGAAAATTTACGCAAATACGATTCGCAAATGAGACGTTATGAAAGAAGTCGCCCAATGGCCGACAGACGCCACTCTGCCGAGAGGATGATCGGCTTCATAGACCGTGCCCCGCTGAGATATTTGATTCAGGATTACCCTTTGAGATCCTCTCTATGATGGCCGGCCGGATGTAACTTCCTACAAGGACCTCGACCTCGTCGCCTTCTTCCGCACCGAGCAAAGCCGTCGCCACCGGCGTGAGATGGTGGACAATTCCGCGCGAGGTATCGGATTGCGCCTTGCTGATGGTCACATTGATCGTTCGCTTGTCATCAGTCAGATAGCGAAACTTCACAGTGTCTCCGACTTCGACTCTACGATCATTCTTCGAGCTCGGCTGTTTTGAATCAGACGGCCGGACAATAATCGGCTTGCCCTCGCCAAAGACATCGAGCGCACGTTGTTCTGGCTTGACCCTGATTTCGGGAGGCGTGGCGCTGGGTTGGGGGGTCCTAAGAAACTCCTTTTCACGGCGCTTCAAGGCGGCGAGCTGATCGATTATCGCCTTCCGAAGCTTCTCTGCTTCTTGACGGGGGTTGTTAAACCAGTCCGTCGACCAGATTCGATGCAGCCTCCAACCCAAACCTTCAAGGATCTCCTGTCTAAGCCGGTCACGGTCGCGGGCTGACTTAGCCGAATGATAGCTCGCGCCGTCACACTCTACCCCGAGAACAAACCCGTGCGGCCAATCCGGATGACGGACGCCAATATCGACAAAATAGCCGGCCACTCCTACCTGCGGCACGGGGGTGCAACCCATGGCTTTTATCTGTTCAATAACGAATAGCTCAAAGTCCGAGTCTGGCTCTCGCTCGGTCGTCTCACCAGAATCGAGAACACCGCTCGCCGAATACTCCAGCCAGCGCTTGAGCATGTGCGCACCGGGGTTGCTATGCTCCTCAGCCTCGATATCTGCAGCAGTCATTGACGAGAACGTCACGATCTTTTGCTTCGCACGAGTGAACAGAACGTTCAATCTCCGCTTGCCCGCCAGGCCATTTATGGGACCAAAACGCTGCATGACGCGAGCGCCTGGTTCTTCCGCACCGTATACCGTCCCTATGAATATGACGTCGCGCTCATCGCCCTGTACGTTTTCTAGATTCTTGATGAAAAACTCCTCGAGACCATCGTTCCGCTCCCTCCACGTGTCCATGTACTTCTGAACCGAGCGGCTGTTCGCGACCGCGTATTCGAACTCCTCGATTATAAGGTCACGCTGCTTCTGGTTCAGGGTAACCACACCAAGCGACCTATCAGGATCCGTTTGCATGAACTCGACGATCGCGTCGATCATCGCCTTCGCTTCAACCGGATTGGTGCCGGCTTTGTAGCGGCCCTTCACGTTCCTAAACTCGACCCCCATATGCGCGATCGCCTCTGTCGGGGATGGGAACACGATGAGAGAGTCGTCGTAGACTAGTCGATTCGAGAATTTGATGAGACCTGAATGGCGCGAGCGGTAGTGCCAACGGAGGCGCCGGGCTGGACGGAAAGAGCCATTGGCCATTTCCAGCACCGACTCGTTCAAGACAGCTTCATCCTCGTCTGCCTCCTCATCATCAATCACCGTCCTGAAGAAGCTGCTCGGTGGAAGCTGATTGGTGTCGCCAACAACCACGGCCTGCGAACAGCGCAAAAGAGCGCCGATCGCAGACTCCGGTGGCATTTGAGAGGCCTCGTCGATAATGCAAAGGTCAAATTGGATGCTGCCCTTTGGCACGTACTGCGCAACCGCCAATGGCGACATCATCCAGCAGGGCTTGAGTTCAATCAGCGCCTCTCCGGCACGTTGCGTCAAATCGCGAACAGGTATGAACCTTTGCTTTTTGCTAATCTCATTTTCGATCAGCGACAGGTTCGTCCAGGTGGACTTTCTGCCAATCCCATTACCCATCGGGGGACGCGCAGTTGCCTTCACCGTGGCGCGAAGCTGCTTGCGCGACAACTGAATTATTTCTCGATCCTTCTCGACGAGAGCGGCTCTGAGTTCGTCCAGCCTCACACCTCGATATCGGCTTAGCTTGCGACCCAGCTGCGCGTACACGGCTTTGGCCAACTGGCGTATGGCAAGCGCCTCAACTTGAGAGCCCAACCCTACTAAGGAGCCATGCCGCAGTCTTTCCTGCACGAGGGGCATGATTCCTTCCGGGCCGGCATCGGTAAGCGCTGTCGCGAAGGTCGCGAACGCAAACAGGCCACTTCTATCCAAGGACGCTAGTTCTAGTGCTTCGGCGGCCTCAGAGAGGCTCCGATCGCGCGTAAATGCATCAGCTTCAATCTTCGCAATCTCGGCCAGCTTGGCCAAAGTGGTCGTAAGCTTGTCCTCTGAGGCCAGCACCGCGCTGATAGCTTGAGAAGCCGCCAGCGGGTCTCCCTTGAGAAGGACATTCCGGAGTAGAGAGGCGTGATTTTCGGTCGACCGCGCCCATTTGCCCAACTCTCCCAGGTGCTCGCTTTGGGTCTTGTGACCGGCGAAACGCTCGCCCAAGAGTTCGCGCGCTTGTTGGTGATCGTCGAGGCTGCGGCGCTGCGAGTGCAGCGCTTCCAACCGCAGCCTCAGGTCCCGAATTTCGGCAAGCCCGACCTCCTGATTTCTCAGCACGCCGGCAACCGGCCTAAGTTCATCTATCGCATCTTCTATCCGTATCGCATTTTGTTCCGCGGCGGCGATCCGCTCGTCCAGGGATGCAAAGCTGATCGAAATACCTGTGGCAGGAATTGCCGGAAACAGGTCGAGTTGGCTCAATGGGCCATCGCGCAAAAGCCCACGCAATGATATGTGCTCCGGTCCATCAAACTCCCCTGAGATTCCCTCGAGAAACCGCACCAAGCGGCTGAACGGCTCGAAGTGGGTGTCCAAACCACGATAGTACAACCCAAACAGGCCACTCGCATCGGCCTGCCTGTTAAACTCGGCCGATCTGCGCTGGAATGAAAGAAACTCATCGAGGCTTTGGATTGCCTCTGCTCTCGAGAACGTCGACGAACGCGAGATCGACCTGAAAAGCCGCTTTGCCTCGCGGTACTTGGATGAAAGAAAGGCAAACGTGCCGGCGCTGCGAAACGCTGAAACGCAAGCGACGAGTGCTCCAGGCGGAACGTCGGCAGATAGGGAGATCTTCTCCGAAAGACTCGTCCGCAGACGTTGTAGTTGCTGCCCCTCCTCGCACAATCGGCGCAGGTGAAAGTGAGCGTCCTCTTGCGAATGCTTTCCAGTCCTCAGAGCAAGTGCTTCGCGCCCGACTTCTCGACATAGAGCGTGCGCCCTGCCAATGTCATCTAGCGACCAATTTTTTGCGGCCCCATGAGCACTGACGAGCGGCTGCAACTTCGTCGCTATTCCACGCGCTGTGTTTGCCGATGCTCGATGACTCTGCGACTCCTCGGCAAGCTCGCCTTCGCTGATGGAGGAAAGTGAGGCGCGTTCGCAGATCTCCTCCAACCGCCGGATCTTCTGTAAGGCTATCAGGCCTGGTTCTTCCGTAAGTTCGGACACAAGCCGAACTTCGGCGGCACTCAGACCTTCACATTCCTTGAGAAACGAAGATAGTAGGCTCGCTTTACCCTCGGCGAGCACCTCGCAAACTAGCTCTGACGAGTGCAGCTGCAAATGCTCGGTACACGCCGGCAGAAATTCCTGAAGCGCCTCTATGTTCGAACGAATCTGATTCTGAAGGCCCCAAGGCTGGAGAGCCTCCAATGCAATCGAAAGTGCCCGGGCTTCATTGGAAGCTTTGGCGGCAAGTGCGCACGCTTCTTCAACGGTAAAGCGGTCGGGATTAACAAGCTGGGTGTCCTTCCATGCAAGACCCGAAACGAGTACCTCGGCATGAGCCTTCTCGATCTGTAGCCCCAGTTGCACGAGCCCTGCTAAACCTGAAGCGGTTTGCATTTCGCTCCGAAGCTTACAAAGCTCGAGTATCTCGTTCGAAATTCCGGATAGCCGATCACTGGTGGCGATGCTCTTCCCAAGGATGGCGTAGACCGTCAGTCTGGATTGACCAAATTCGGTTGTTAGAAGATCGATGTAGTCCGCTAATTCTTGACGAACACGCCGGAATTCATCGATTTTAGCGTCATAGCCCCGGATTGCTTGGCTCTGCTGCATGTCCAGTCGAGCCCGTATGGACTCAATCACCTGTTCACGCGTCGACTTCTCAGCCTGAAGCGGCAACAGGAATTCGCCCAAGCCGACTGCCTCGAGCCGCGATTTGACCACGTTCAAGGCGGCAAGCTTTTCGGCAACGAATAGAACCTTTTTGTTCGCAGCAAGCGCCCCAGCAATCGCATTTACAATCGTTTGAGACTTGCCCGTACCTGGTGGGCCCTCAACTGCTAGATTCCTGTCGTCGGCTATATCGACCAGAACGCTAAATTGGGATGAGTCAGCGTCCATGACGAGGCACGGTACCTTGGCCTCGATGTCGGGCTTATCTACTTCATACTCGTCGGCAAAGGGCGAGGCTCCAGCGGCTTCCGAGCCAGCAAGAAGTGTTTGCACAACGTCGTTTTGCGGAAAGTCCGGCTGCTTCGGATCGAGGTCGTGATACATTGCCATTCGGGCAGAAGGAAAGACACCGATCGCGACCTGACGTCTGACACGCCATTTCCGCTTCTTAGGCAGGACGCTCCCAACCTCTTTGAAGTAAGTCTCAACCGACGTTCCGTCGAATTTGGGCATCTCTATCGAGAATTCGAGGCTCAGCTTCTCGGTTAGAACGGCGTTCAACTCTGGCACGTCCCCCGTTCCAGAGATGAAGTACTTTGGGCCCTGCGGCGTTCGGACGCGCTTGATTTCGACTTGCAGAAGGACGAGAGGCGCGAATGAACTTTCACCCCGATCATCCTCCGACCATTCCAGAAACCCGAATGCAACGTGGAGGACGTTCATGCCGGTTTCCTGTAGCCAGGTCCGGCTCTTGGACATAATTGCGTTTAGCTTTCGCTCGAGATCGGGAGGCAGCAATAGTGTCTGGATCTTATCGTCCGTATGGCGCCCGTCGGCATGCTCGGCTTCGGCCGCAGGCAGATCGTAGGAGGGAAGGATGCCGTTATTCTTGGCATGCTGGGTAAGGTTAATCTCGGACTTTTGCACTCGCGGAGGCATTCCGAGTTGCTGTCTCACTCGGTCCTTAAGGGCGCGTTCCGCAGCACGGGTCTTGTCGAGATAGTCGTCGCCATCTCGATCGACGGCTTCCATAGCGGCGACGTAGTCGTCGTCCGTTAGCCGCGCGTTGATGAGTGCTTCCCGGAACGCGTCCACCTGCTCATCACGAGGATCCTCTTCGATGGGAGGAAGAGGTACCAGTTCCAGTTCTTGCCCATTACAAAGCTCAAAGAACAGCACGTCCGGAAGCTCGTCCACGGTTCTCAGATGAGCGTTCGAGCGTGGACCGAGTTTGGTCGAAATAAGAGGATTGCGCCTGCTCAGATCAAGCAGCTTTGGACGAAGATTCTCGATTCTCGTGCGAACCAGCGCGTCGAGACTTTCAGATCCGGGCTTCATGTTGGAGCTAACCTTCAATTGTCGGGGAGCTCAGGACCAAAAGATCCCGGTTGTGCAGCGATACTGCTGCGGACGAAAAGCCGCCCGGTCGATCGGAGAGGCTGCAGCAAACCCAAAATCAGCGCAAATAATCGTGGATCGAACTTCACTACCGCCCCTGAAATCTCGCTTTCAATGCCGCGAGTTATGCTCAATCGCGACCATTTTATGTTGTACAGCCGCGCGTTGTGTCCAGAAGATTATGCCCACTCCCGACGAAAGTAGATCCGTATAAGCCCGGCGGCGGTACCGGAGCGGTGACCAACTGGATCCCACACTCCTGCAGGGTGTCGCGGACGGATTTGCGCCAGCCCTCGCGGAGGTTTTACTTGGCATAGAATAAGGCTCTCTCGCCCTCCACCGCATCGCCTTTTGCTCCTCTGTAAGTATCGGACAAAGCGAGCATTTCTGCTAACTTCCGAAATCGCAGCGCTGCTGGAAAACATCACTGCGTGAGAGTGACACCGGACCGCGGGCCGGGAGGCACCTGAGGAATTCAGCAGCCCCACTCTCACTGCTGATCGGTGCCCGCTCTGGTGAGTTCGATCAGAAACTTAGTACGCGCTGCCGGACTGGCGGCCAACCAGGCCGCGCGCAGCATCTTAACCTCGGCCGCCTCGTCCGAAGCGGCCTGCATACCTTCCCTGATTCGCTGCCTAACCTCGGGATCAGCCATTCGCTCTTTGGTGCGCTTACTGATCTCAGCACTGCGCAATCGCATTACTTCGGCCATGCGAGCCCTCATTTCGGGCGAATGTTTCGAACCTCGTTTCATCGTTGATGCACCTCTTCGTGATTGTCCAAGTTTCCAAGCTCGTTGGCTCTTAACGCAAAATATCCGAGTGGCTTTCTGTATTTAATTCCGAGATTTTGCGCGTGAACCACCCACTCCGGTCGGCAGCGGGGCACTGTAGAGTTTTGACCACCCCCTCCCCTCGTGCCTATCACTTCGAGCTTCGCACGATCAGAGTGAGCCATAGTGTTATTTTACCCTCCTGCTTGGTGGTGAAGGTTGGAGCGGAGGACATAGGCGAGAAATCCCGACGCTCGCGCATCGAGACTCGTCCCATGCCCTCTGCGATCTTGCTAGGCGGAGCCAGGCCGTCGCTTTCGGACCCTGCGCATGCGATGGCGCAACGCAGGTCGCGTCTACTTGCGGCGATGTCCACCTCGCCGACAGCCACCCTCACGCTTCAGGCCGGGCTCGCTTTGGCTGTATCCCACGGTAAGCAAATCAGTACGCGCCGCCGCCGTTAACCGACCAGCGCGCATGAACACGACGCTCTTCAATGCACGCGGCGAGAAGCCGCGCACGAACGCCGTAAGCCGCGCGAGGAAACTTGTCAGGGTATAGAACCCAGAAATGTCAAAGGGTATTGTCCTGCAAGGACCACCAGATCGACTACTGGGACATCACTTAGGAATCTTCAAAGCGCCATTGCGACCGAGCAGCCGCTTGATCTGAATGTAGAGACTTGACTGCCCTTTGCGCGTACCCGTCGAATAGAGGAATACCTGGTTGACGAACCTGTGGAAGGATCCGTCCTCCGTCTTTCGTGCCTCAGCCGGCCGGAAATCGTCGTAAATGTGGTAAGCGCCGATCACTAGTCGTTCAGAAGGTGTACCGTGCCATTGGGTGACGATGTTTGTATTTCCGCCACGATCCTTAATCGGAAACGGCGTGTTCAACAGACTCCACATTTCGAACTCTTGGGCCATCAAGCGAGCGTATTCAGTCAACGCTTTTAGCTGGGCCACAAACTCTCCATCGCCGTTTGCGACCAAAGAGGGTGGCGGCAACTCGGATGCGCGCGCCTTCCTATGCAGCAATCTTGGATCAGGACCGCCCGCGGCCGGCGGCCTTGGTTTCAAAAGCCACTCCCGAGAATAGTCGTCCAACGAGCTGAGCAAGGACGCCAACTGACGCGATTTGGCGGCGACCTCCTCCAGATTCCGCGTCACATGGCCAGCTCTCGGGGCGCCCCTGGAGGCAAATCGTAGTTTGTTGAAGCGCTTTGCTAATTGAGTAATCCGAGCCTCTGCGCATTTTTCGCAAAGACAGACTTGGTCAAAGACATGGTTGGACGAAAACGAACCGAGCTCTCGTTTTGCTTCGGCTAGGGCATTCGGGGTCCCGGCAGGATCGATCTTCTCCTCGGGTACCTTCATCGACCAACGCTTGGATCTGGACATTTGCGGTAATCAACCTTCGAAAATTTCCGGGTAGGACCTCTTGGACAGGACATTCTGCCCGCCGACGCTCGCGGGATGATACCGACCTTCACAACCGATTCGGATTCGACCAGGGCGAAAGTCGTGGAAATCGGCACAATCCTGGCCGCCGGCCTCCAGCGTCTTCTGGAACGAAAGTCCAGTCATTTATCGCGTTGCAACGAAGAAAATCCGCTCGACAGTGACGAGGTGGTTGAGGGTCATGTCCGGCGAAATAGCAAGGAATTGGCCCTTTGAAGACCCACGTCCTGTCGCAGCTGGCGGCCCTCAAGAGCGCCCCTGTCGACGTTCTTAAGAGCCGCTGGCGCGAGCTCTTTGATACTGAGCCTCCAGCCTACAATCGGCGCTTTCTAGAGAACCGATTGGCCTATCGCATTCAGGAGCTGGCTTATGGCGGGCTCAGCCGCGAGACCCAAGACCGCCTGAAGGCTATGGCCAAACAATATGCCAGTCAGGAGCCGGCTGAGCGCAAAGCTCGGCCCGCCTTGCGGCCGATAGCTGGAACCAGACTGATCCGGGAATGGCAGGGCGCGGAGTATTCCGTGACGGTCCGGTTGAATGACTTCGAATACCTTGGCCGTCCCTACAAGTCCCTCTCCTCGGTCGCTCGCGAGATCACAGGCACCAAATGGAATGGCTGGGTCTTTTTTGGTCTTAAGAACACTCTGGATCGGAAATGAGCCTCCGCCATCGCCCGCAAAGCAGCGCTAAGCGCTCAAGCAGCCCATTTGATTCGAGCGTACGTCCGGGTGCGGTTCGCAAAACGCGTTGCGCCGTTTACACTCGCAAGTCGAGCGAAGAAGGGCTCGACATGGACTTCAACTCACTCGATGCGCAGCGGGAGTCCTGTGAGGCCTACATCACCAGCCAAAGAGCCGAGGGCTGGTCACTGGTTTCGGACCGCTACGATGATGGTGGGTTCTCGGGAGGAACGTTGGAGCGACCCGCTCTGAAGCGGCTGCTGGCCGACGTCAAAACTGGGAAGATCGACGTTATTGTCGTCTACAAGATCGACCGTCTTTCTCGCTCGATGCTCGATTTCCTCCAGCTGGTCGAGCTATTCGAACAGCACGGCGTCATATTTGTCTCCGTGACTCAGTCCTTCAATACTAAGGACGCCATGGGCCGCATGGCGCTGAACATCCTGATCACGTTTGCGCAGTTCGAGCGAGAAGTGATCGGCGAGCGCATCCGCGACAAGGTTGCAGCGTCCCGTAAGCGTGGCAAGTGGATGGGAGGCTGGACACCCCTCGGCTACGAAGTCCGCGATCGCAAGCTGCTCATCCACGAGCAGGACGCTGAACGCGTGCGGTCGATCTTTCGACGATTTGTCCAACTTAAGTCTGCAACGCTGCTGGCTCGCGAACTCGTCACCGCCGGCGCGAAAAACCGATATGGCCACGTGCTCGACAAGGGCGTCCTGTACAAGATCCTCCACAACCGGGTTTATATCGGCGAAGCAGTGCATAAGGGGACGTCGTATCCCGGCGAGCACGAAGCGATTATCGATCGCAAGCTCTGGGACCAGGTCCATGGCATCTTAAAGGAGAGCCCCCGCAAGCGAGCAAATAATGCCCGTGCACGATCACCAGCACTGCTGAGAGGCCTCCTCTTTGCTTCTGATGGAGCAGCCATGACGCCAACCAATACACGGAAAGCCGGGCGGCTCTACCGCTACTACATCAGCCAGACAGCGCTGAAGCAGGGCAGGTCCGACTGTCCGGTCAGAATGGTGCCGGCTGCCGAGATCGAACGAATCGTCGTCGAACAGGTTCGCCTTCTGCTCCAAACCCCTGAGGTCATCGTTCAGACTTGGCGTGCGGCGCGCAAGCAGCGCAGGGACGTCACTGAGAACGATGTCCGCAACGCGTTACTTGGGTTTGACGAGCTATGGAATGAGCTGTTTCCAGCAGAGCAAGCTCGCATCGTTGAGCTGCTCGTCGAGCGCGCCGATCTTGGGTCGGACAAACTGGACATCACGCTCAAGGTTGAGGGCCTAACCTCGCTAACTAGCCAACTCAGCACACAACCAGTCCTCCAACAAGCCGCCGAATGACCCGCCCAGCTCCTATTACGATCGGCGTGCCCAGTCGCCCCAAGATGAGCCGTGATGGCCGCACTATGGTTGTGAGCATACCGATTTCGCTGCGCCGACAGGGAGGCCGGAAACGCGTTGTTACCCCTGCCGATTCTTCGCCCTGGTCGCCGGCTCCGACACGTGTCGACAACACCATGATCAAGGCGCTCGTTCGCGCCCATCGATGGCGCGGCATGCTCGAGTCGAACCTATTTACTTCAGTCCGCGACTTGGCAAAGGCTGAGAAGATCAACGAATCCTACCTCTGCCGGGTGCTCCGGTTGACGCTACTCTCGCCAACGCTCACGGAAGCGATTCTCAACGGCAGACAACCCACTGGGCTTGATTTGGCAACTTTGCTTAAGTCGCTTCCAGTCGAGTGGGACCGGCAAGAAGCGCTCCTGCAGCAGATGACCGCACGCGACTAGCTGAACGCGAGCCATTCTATGCCGCACGGCGATTTGCAGCGATTGCAATGCGCAGGCTGCCCGAAAGTGCTTGTCAATTGCCAGTCTTGGGCCTCATTGCTCCATTGGATGGTTGCGTGACAAACAATGTCATCTGAACCGCAACGATCGCACACCGGCGTGTATCTTTGAGCCGGATCCGCACCCTGGCTAGGTGTTTCGGCGAGCAGATTAAAAGGATTGATCAGTAGTGTCCGCCGCATGTCGTCGGTCCCGGCCTGTAAGCCTGTAGCTAAACTTACATCCATTGGCTTGCTTCGAAAGCCCGAACCTCGTTGTGCGACGCAATCGTGCACCGCTCCCGATGATCGCTCTCTGATCGACGTACCGTCAGAACTGAGCAGGATGAGCGCTATCTTTTCGGCTGATCAGTTTAGGCGGTACAGTGAGAAGTTTAAGAGCGACGCAAACGCCACCCAGGCCGCGTACGGGAAAAATAAGAGCGCCGCAAGCCGATTGGTCCGCCATTGCAGACCTATAAAAAACAGTATCAAACCCAGCAGCAGAACGATGACTGCAAGGCCCATAGCCAAGTTATGCAATCGGAAGACAACGGGAGACCAAAGAAAGTTAAGTGCCATCTGTCCGAGCCAGACCTGCAAGGCCTTGCCATTGACCTCCTGTAGGTAGGTGCGCCATCCAGCGATGGCGATCATCACGTACAGAATGGTCCAGGTTGGCGCGAACACCCAGTTCGGCGGATTGAATGGCGGCTTCTGCAGCGCAGCGTACCATGCGCCAGGCAAGTTGGTTGCACCGATCAGCCAGCCGGTACCTACAACGGCAACAAGAAAGACGAGCAGGCTGCGATTTCGCGTTGTCATGATCGGTATTGCACGTTTGGGACCGAGACTGGAGGAAGACAAGCTTTGGTATCGAGGATGGACTTCGCGGGCCTCGCCCCCGCCCGGCTGCAACCTAAGCTATAACGGTATGGGCGCATAGCCTGCCGCGGGCTCGGCGTATATTGCAAAAGGAACTATCGAGCTCGAGGCCTGTTTTGCTTCTATGAGCGAGCCGTTGCCAGTCCTCGTGGAGAAGTCGATTCAGATCGCCTGGGACTTCCTCGAGCGCTCCGGCGAAATCACAGATGCAGCCGACGCGAGCCGCTTCCTTCTCAGAAGTATTGACGACATGGCCCGAGCCGGTGAGCACCGGCCGCTGATGCTGGCGAACAATGCCATTGACGCTTACCGGCGCTACAAGCGCTTGCTCGCGGCATGATCGACCCCAATTGTCCGATCTGCGGCGGTCTGGGCTGGGTCTGCGAAAACCATCCGCACCTGGCCTGGACAAAAGACCCCCGTGGTTGCCAGTGTGGCGCAGGCATGAGATGCGCATGTAACAGCTCCAGCGACATGGATCAGGGTCTGGAGGAGCCCGATGTGAGCGGGGTTTCTCGTAGACCCCGCCCTCCAGAGCTAGCGCCGCGCGGTCTTCTTACGACGGCTGTAGGGCGAGCGGTTGATCGGCCGGAGCGAGATGCCCTCGCACTGAGCTATACTCGCGATCGAAGCCTTCGGTCTTTCCATCTTAAGGCTGATGACACCTGTCGAGTATTCGCCTTTGGGAGCGATCGAAGCTGGCTGACTTCCTTATCGGTCCAAGGCTGACGCGAACCGCGCTTGTACTATGGGTCGGCCTTTCGCGCGCCCTTTTTGCCGATGGGTGAACCCGGTCGTTTCCATGCTGCCTTTGCCATGTCGGCACCTCCTGCTCGGATGAACACATGAATCGGCTCGCCAGTTCCTACTTAGGAACGGAGCTTCCGAGCCCGAGTTATTTGGTAATGGACAGCCTTACCAAGAAAGATCAGTTCGAGCGTTCAAAGATCAATGTGCATGCGCCTGATCAAGTGAAATGCTGGGCTCATGCGTTGGGTGTCTCGAAGGAAGAGCTTCGCAAGGCGGTCGATAAAGTCGGGAATTCTGCTGCGGCCGTCCGCAAGGAGCTGGAGGCGAGCCATGACGAAAGAGCAAGAAGTCACCTCTGAATGTGCACGCGAAGCGCGAAGACAGGCCGCTCTTCTTCCGCCCGGTCCGATCAGAGACGCGCTGCTGGAGAAGGCTCAGCAGTACGAATTGGCCTCAAAGACTGACTTGCATCACGATGCCGAAGAACCGACCCTGGGATCCCGCTGAAGACGGCACTCTGCAAAAACTCATCGCTGAAGGCCGTTATGCCGCCGAGGTTGCCGTGGAGATGAACCGAAGTGAAGCCGCGGTGCGGCTCCGAGCTAAGGTTCTTGGGCTAACGTTTGCCACCGCCCCGCGGGGCCGTAGGCCGAGATAACGCCTGCGGTATCTTTAGACCGCGGAACTTTAGGGCGTTCATGAAGTTCCACTTGCCGGAACCCAATTGCGGACTGTGCGGAGGGGTCTGGTGAGCAATCTGGATTCAACGCGGCAAGGCATTCTAAAAACACAACAAACGCTGAAGATGGCACGCTCAGCGCACGCTTATGTTCGCGGAAGCACCGTCAAGTTCTATGAGTGGCTAGACGCTCAACGACGAGGCACTTTGCCAGAGGGGCCGCCGGTCTGGATCTGCGGCGATTGCCACGCGGGCAATTTGGGACCTCTGGCGGACGCAGATGGCAAGATACGAGTACAGATACGTGATCTTGACCAGACCGTGATTGGCAATCCGTCTCACGACCTGATCCGCCTAGCTTTGTCGCTCACGACAGCCTCGCGGGGCTCCAACCTACCCGGCGTCACCGCGGCCAAGATGATGGAAGCAATGATCGCAGGCTATGAGGAGGCGCTTCGTTCAGAAGACGATTTGCGCGACATGCCGAAAACAATTCGCCTGGTGGTGCGGCAGTCAGCACGGCGCACTTGGAAGCATCTCGCTGAAGAGCGGATCCGAAACACAAAACCCACGATCCCGCTAGGCAAAAAGTTTCTTTCGATATCGGACTTGGAACGCAAACGAATCAAGAAGCTGTTTGCAGCTAGCCCCCTTCAGCATCTGATCACAGCGCTCAAATCGCGCAAGGATGATTGCCGACTCAAAGTCGCCGATGCGGCTTACTGGGTAAAGGGCTGCAGCTCGCTTGGGCTTTTGCGCTACGCCGTTTTGGTCAAAGTCGGATCAGGCCGGTCGGCCGAATACGCGTTGATGGATATCAAGGAAGCGGTGACGGCATCGGCTCCGCGGTACAAGAAGGTTCGAATGCCCAAGTCGAATGGCGACCGAGTCGTCGAGGGAGCAAAAAATCTTTCGCCAAACCTGGGAGAACGAATGGTGGCCGGCAGTATCGGCAACCGCTCGGTATTCATTCGGGAGCTGATGCCGCAAGATTTGAAATTCGATTTCGATTCTATGGCTCAAGACGAAGCGGAGGATGTTGCTAAGTATCTAGCGACAGTCGTGGGCAAGGCACATGGGCGCCAGATGGACGGTGCAGAGCGAAAGCAATGGCTTCGAACGCTCGCTGAATCCAAGAGCAAGTCGCTGGACGCGCCAAGCTGGCTCTGGAGCAGCGTCGTCTCCTTGGTTGCGTCTCACGAAGCAGCTTATCTTGAGCACTGTCGTCGATTTGCTTTGGCGGCCTAGAGGCGAGTGCTCCCACCGTCGTGGGTCAGATTTGGCGTCTGAGTGAAAGCCGCATTCACAATTTTGAATCGATACGAACGTTCGCCCATCGAATGTTATGGAATTTTATTGCGATTCTAGACGCCCTTGCGCAAACTGCGCCTTTACGACCGAGCGGTACCCCGAAGGTAAAGGTCAGATTTCTAGGGTGCCCGGCTTGCTGGGAAAAGAGCTAGACCTAAACGTGTCACACGCAATGCGTGTCGTTAACTATAGACGCAATTCGGCAAGAATAGCGCTGCCAAAGAACTCAAAAATTAGGCAAATTGCTTGCGCTGCTGTTCAGTGGTCCGAGCCTTCTTGAAGGCAATGTCGATCCTGGATTGCTCTTGGTTTCTCCACTGCTCAAACCAAGCATCCATGATTTCGGTATGCGCGGCCTTCAGTTCAGCGGCGGCGCTGTCTGTTTCAGTTCCCCGTGCTCGATTGCTAACCTTGGCCATTTCGAATCAGCTCCCCCCGAATAATCTTTCTACCAAATCTTAAACGGAACGTGAATCCTTGGCACATGATATAATTCGTATCGCTCAACCCGAGCTATTTATAGGATTTGTAGCGCCAATCGGCACGGACATACGTGCTTCGATCAACAGCTTTTCCAAGTATTTTACCAGCGAGGGATACAACGTTGTTCCGATCAAGGTAACGGAGGTATTTGAAAAAATCGCCTCTTACCTCCCGCCCAAGAAGAAACTCGCGCCAAACCCAGAAGCGCGCCGGCTTGAAACCTACATCAAGTACGGGAACCAACTGCGTGCAACATTCGACGACGATCAAATTCTTGCAGCGATAACAATCACGCGCATCATACAGCGACGGCGATCTCGCGTCAGTTCCAACAAAGCCTTAGCGCCCGAAAAGAACGTCTATCTACTCTACCAATTCAAACGCAGAGAAGAAATCGACCTTTTGCGGTCAGTGTACGGCCGAGCCTTCTTTCAAGTATCGGTCTATTCCCGACGCGGCGCCAGAGTCGATAACCTTTCAAGGCGTTTTGCTGAAGGGCACAACCGAGGAAATCCGAATAGCTACCGAGGCGCGGCCGAAGAAGTCGTGCAAAAGGACGAAAACGAGTCGGATGAGCGACACGGCCAGCGCGTGTCGAGAATTTTCCACGACGCAGATGTCATCGTCAACTCCGACAAGGGTGAGGAAGACGTCGATCGCCAAATTAGACGATTCTGCGACCTGCTATTTGGATCGAATAAGATATCGCCAACCCGAAGCGAGTACGGAATGTTCGCCGCCAAAGCAGCGGCATTGCGAACGCTTGATCTATCCCGTCAAGTCGGCGTGGCGATATTCTCAAGCGACGGCGAAATTATCTCAATGGGATCAAACGAGGTCCCAAAAGCAGGTGGCGGCACATATTGGTGCGACGACCCCGCAGGGAATGATGATCGCGACTATCAACGGGGCCACGATGCGAACGACAAACGCAAGGCGCAATTGCTGCAAGAGCTGTTCGAGCTCGCGGGTCTTCGCAACGCAAAAAAGCTCCTCGACGACAAGAAGATCCAAGACTCTCAGTTTATGGATGCCCTAGAATACGGGCGGATCATTCACGCCGAAATGTCGGCAATATGTGACGCGGCGAGATTGGGTCGATCAGTGCAGGATGCCGTTCTGTTTACAACGACCTTTCCCTGCCATCTATGTGCAAAACACATAGTAGCGGCTGGTATCAAGAAAGTGGTATTTCTCGAACCGTACCCGAAGAGCCTCGCATCCACTCTCCATTCTGATTCTATAATCATAGAAGGGGCGGACCGGGGCAAGTACGCTGCTTTTGACGGGGTTAGCTTCGAACACTTCGATGGCGTTTCACCACGTCGATACAGAGAACTCTTTGAGCGCACAAGCAGAAAGCGGCTAAGTGAATTTCAGGAATGGATCAACAACGTCAAACAACCGATCGTCGATCTGAAATTCCCTTTCTACCTGATTTTAGAAGACAATATCTTGGATTCCACGACCAAGTCTTTGGCGAAAATCAACATGCCCGTGACGGCGCTGGAAGGTGTTGTTGCGAAGCGGCCCCTCAAGAAGATTAGTAAAGCGCGGTCACCGAGAAGGCGAAGATAGCGATCATTCGAAAAGAATTTGGAAAAACCGTTAGGCCGCCCAATCAGCCGATAGCGCCTCAGCCTGCTGCAATACCTTCTGCACCGCCGCGTCCTGCAAGTCCGGCGGATAGCCGTACTTGCGCAACAGTCGCTTCACCAACACACGCATGCGAGCACGAGCCGCCTCTCGGTGCATCCAGTCAACCGTGACGTTCTTCCTGATGCTCGCCACCAGTTCGTGCGCGATCACCCGCAGTGCGGGCTCGCCCATGACTTGCCGCGCGCTCTCGTTCTCGGCCAGCGCATCATAGAACGCGATTTCTTCGTCCGAGAGGCCGCTCTCCTCGCCGCGCGTCCGGGCCGCTCGTATGTCCTTGGCAAGCTGGATCAGTTCTTCGAGCACCTGTGCGGTCGTCAGCGCGTTGTTGTGATAGCGTAAGATCGCCGCTTCTAATCGTTCGGAGAACGCTTTCGACTGCGTCACGTTGCGCTTGGCCTGTGAGCGCACCTCGCCGTTAATGAGCTTCCTAAGTGCCTCCACCGCAAGATTCTTCTTCGCGCTGTCGCGCACTTCGGCAAGAAAGTCGTCCGACAGGATCGATATATCTGGGCTTTCCAGTCCTGCGGCCTTCATGATGTCCACGATTTCGGTAGACACTACCGCTCGGCTGACAATCTGTTGGATTGCTAGTTCGCGCTCCGCAGCACTCCTCTTGCCGTCGCCGGGCACACTCTTGATCAAGGCGGCTCGGATTGCTTGAAAAAACCCGACCTCATCACGGATCGCCTGCCCTTCATCTGAGGCCGCAGCCAGGGCGAACGCTTTCGACAGCGCCACCACGGCATCAGCATAGCGCCGATGGGCGCGCTTTTTGCCGTCCTCAGTCGTCTCCCTGGCGGCGTCGGCCTGCTGGAGCGTCAATACCCAATCGATGGCGCCGGCCATGATGGCAAGCCGAGCCTGCGGTTTGGCGGTTGCGCTCAGCGCCGGGCGGTAATCGAACCCGCCCTTGATGTCAGGGCGGAACATGGCGCGGACGATTTCGTACTTCTCCATGAGTACGCGCACCGCATCTGCTTCGTCGATGCCGACCTGTTCGGCGCCGTGTCCGGCATATTGCCCCAGCGCGCTTTTCAGGTTCTGCGCGATACCGATGTAATCAACCACGAGCCCCGCAGGCTTGTCACGGAAC
Organism: Bradyrhizobium sp. C9; assembly: GCF_002532045.1. Lineage (GTDB taxonomy): Bacteria > Pseudomonadota > Alphaproteobacteria > Rhizobiales > Xanthobacteraceae > Bradyrhizobium. The sequence goes on from NZ_NWTG01000024.1 coordinate 29,466, forward strand.
ACTCGGTTCACGCGCGCGATGGCCTGCATTAGTCCGTGGCCCTTCATTGGCTTGTCCACGTACATTGTGTGCATGCTGGGCGCGTCGAAGCCCGTGAGCCACATGTCACGCACGATCACCAGCTTGAGCGGGTCGTTCGACTTCTTGGCGCGCTTGGCAATCAATTCCCGCCGTGCCTTTGGCCGCTTGCCGATATGGGGCTGCCAAGCCGCCGGGTCAGAAGCCGCCCCCGTCATCACGATTTTGATCGCACCCGCGTCGTCATCGTCGCTATGCCACTCCGGGCGCAGCTTCACGATGGCATCATAGAGTGCCACACAGATGCGCCGGCTCATGCAGACGATCATGGCTTTGCCGTCAAGTGCTGCGATCCGCTCCTCGAAATGCGCCACAAGATCTTGCGCCACCATCCCGAGCCGCTTATCCGACCCGACCAACGCTTCGACACTTGCCCATCTTCGCTTGAGCCGATCCTGTTCACTCTCCGCTTCGTCCTCGGTGAGTTCTTCGATTTCAGTGTCGATCTTCGGCCGCTCATTCGCGTCGAGTTCGATCCGCGCCAACCGGCTCTCGTAGTAGATCGGCACGGTTGCGCCGTCCTCGACCGCGCGGCTGATGTCGTAAATGTCGATATATTCGCCGAACACGGCCGGTGTGTTGACGTCGTCCTTCTCGATGGGCGTGCCGGTGAACCCAATGAATGATGCGTTCGGCAGCGCATCGCGCAGATACTTCGCAAAGCCGTAGGAAATCGCGCCGGTCTTGGTCTTGACCTTGGCGCGAAAGCCGTACTGGCTCCGGTGGGCTTCGTCCGCGATAACGATCACGTTGCGCCGGTCGGTAAGAGCCGGATAGTCGGTCTGGCCTTCGTCCGGCGCAAACTTTTGTAATGTGGTGAAGATCACGCCGCCGGAGGGCCGATCCAACAGCTTGCGCAACTGATCGCGGTCCTCTGCCTGTTGCGGCGTCTGGCGCAGCAGGTCTTTGCACATGCTGAAGGTGGCGAACAATTGGTCGTCTAGATCGTTGCGATCGGTCAGCACCACCACAGTCGGGTTCTGCATCCCCGGATGCTTGATGATCTGCCCGGCATAGAACGCCATCAGGAGGCTCTTGCCGGAGCCCTGCGTATGCCAAATCACGCCAGCCTTGCGGTCACCACCCTGCGCGCTTGCCGATAGCGTGCTCTCCACCGCCTTCCGCACCGCATGGAACTGGTGATAGCCCGCAAGAATTTTGGCAACGTCACTCCCCGTGTCGCCGAAGACGATGAAATCCTTAATCAGCGCTAGGAAACGGCGGCGCTCAAACACGCCCTTGAGCACCGTCTCAAGTTCGGGCGTCCCTTTGGTCGCCAGGTCATCACCCATCACCGTCCGCCACGGCATGAAGCGCTCGCGGTCTGCGGTAAGCGAGCCGATGCGGGCAGCTATCCCATCCGATACGACCAGCGCCGCATTGGTGCGAAAGAGCGAGGTGATCTGGGCCTTGTAGGTCTGTAGCTGGTTGAACGCGCCGTCGAGGGTGGCGTTCTCATCGCCCGGATTTTTGAGTTCGATCACGCCGAACGGCAGCCCATTGACGAAGATCACGACGTCGGGCCGCCGGTTCGCCTTATTCTCGATCACCGTGTACTGGTTTACCGCCAGCCAGTCGTTGGCGTCCGGGTCATCGAAGTCGATAAGGCGCGCCTGCTCGCCGCCAATGGAGCTATCCGCACGGCGCACCTCGATTGGAACGCCTTCCACGATGTAGCGATGCAGCCGCCGGTTCTCCTCGACCAGCAAGGGCGTTTCCGTCTGGCTGACCTTGGCGAGAACTTCGGCGCGCGCCTCGACGGTCAGCGTCGGGTTGAGCTTCGCAATCGCTGCGCGCAGGCGATCAACTAGCAGCACATCGCCATAGCTTGCGCGCTCAGGTTTGTCGCCGTCTGGGCCGATGTGGAGGCCATTCGCCGTGCTGTAGCCAAGCTCAGACAGCCACGCGAGAGTGGCTTCCTCTACATGGCTTTCGGCGAAGTTCGAACTCACAGTGCTGCCTCCAAAATTCGCTCAGTATCCGTCACAGGAACTTCACCCGACATGAGCTTTGGAAGGAGAAAGTCACGAAGCTCAGATAATGTCTTGCTCTCTCTGTCATTAGCGTCGATTTTGGCGTCGAGCGGCTCAAGCATCCTCGTCAGCATTGCACCATCGGCCCCAGTTGGCAGCCCTATTGGAAAGTCACCTAGATCAATCAAAGGTATCCTATCCACAGTGCTTCCGTGGATAGTTCGCTGGCGAATGGTATTCTGGAACGACGGGGCCATATAGGCGCGCAACAAAAGCGTCGGGCTAATCTCATTACTAATTATACGCAGCAAGCCCATGCGGCGGCCGAGACAACAATCAAGTCCCTGGGGAATAAGGGCCGCCTGACCCAGTCGCGTCTCATATGAGAACACGACATCACCTGCGGTGGGCGCTACTCGTCTGGTCCACTTCGCAAAATCTTCAGGCGCAACATGTTTCGTGGTTGACAGGTCCAAGCGTCCATTTGAAAGATTAGATATTCCTAAGAATATTTGGCCTTCGTCCACTAACTTTGGTGTGGCGTGCGGACCGTCAAAAATTTCACAAACATCACTTAGCCGCAACTCCGGCCATTCACCTCTATCTTGCTTGTCGGTGAAGATCGCCCGGGCCATCGTTTCGAGCGTCTCGTTCATGCGGCGGTTGAGGTCGATCTTATCGTCGAGTGCTCCGAGGACGGAAGCGATAGCCTTTTGCTCGGCTAGGGACGGAATGCTTAAATTGCGGACGTAAACCGCTGACCGTGTGGTCGAAGGGATCGGTGAACCGTCGTCAATCTCACCGAGCTTGTGATGGATTATTGCATAGTAAAGCCAGCGCATATCCAAGCCGGACTTTGGAACCACGTAATACGCAGTGTCGATTACAAAGAAGGGCTCTTTCGAGAACCGAACGCCGCGATACGCGCCCTTTCGACCCAGAATTATGCCAGGGCCGGGAGCGAGCGCCTCCGAAGTCCAGCCGACTGGGCCGTTTGATCCGAAGACCCGATAAGGTCCAATTGCATCAGCATAGCCCCGAATTCCCTTTCCGTATTCGAGGCTTATTTCTTTGCCCCAGGTTGTAGCGCGCCACTCACCCATTCGCGCCAATCTCCGCCAATTTCGCGCGAATGATCGCCGTCAGTTTCTCGCTTTCTTGAACCTGCTCATCTAGCTTTGCACGCAATGCGGCGAACCGCTCTGAGAACGGCACGTCATCATCCTCAACGTCCGTCGCACCAACATACCGCCCCGGTGTCAAAACGTGGTTGTGACCTCTGATCTCGTCCAGGTTTGCCGACTTGCAAAGCCCGGGCACGTCTTCGTAGCCGTTACCTTCGCGCCACGCGTGATAGAGGCCGGAAATCTTGGCGATATCCTGTTCCGAAAACTCCTTGCGCGTCCGGTCCACCATCGTGCCGAGCTTGCGCGCATCGATGAACAGTACTTCACCGCTCCGATCACGCAGCTTGCTGCGGCGGTTCTTGTTGCGCGCAAGAAACCAGAGGCAGGCGGGAATTTGCGTCGAGTAGAAAAGCTGACCCGGTAGGGAGATCATGCAGTCCACCACATCGGCTTCGACCATTGCCTTGCGGATCGTGTCTTCGCCCGATTGCGCTGAAGACATGGAGCCATTAGCCAACACCACTCCCGCCGTGCCATTGGGGGCGAGGTGCCATAGAATATGTTGGAGCCAGCCGTAGTTGGCGTTGCCGACTGGTGGCGCACCATAGGTCCAGCGCGCATCCTCGCGCAGCCGCTCGCCACCCCAGTCAGAAATATTGAAGGGCGGATTGGCGAGTATGTAGTCGAAGCGCAGGTCTTTCAGCTCGTCCTTGTGGAAGCTGCCCTCATTGTTCCAGCGGATGTCGGCATCGATGCCTCGCACCGCGAGGTTCATCTTGGCCAGCCGCCACGTCGTGTAGTTGCTTTCCTGCCCGTAGATCGCGATGTCGCCGATCCGGCCGCCATGGGTCTCAACGAACTTTTCCGACTGCACGAACATGCCGCCGGAGCCGCAGCAGGGGTCGTACACGCGACCTTTATACGGCTCCAGCATCTCGGCCAGCACCCGCACCACCGACCGCGGCGTATAAAACTCTCCACCGCGCTTACCCTCGGAGCCGGCGAAGCCCCCAAGAAAATATTCATAGACGCGACCAAGAATGTCCTTCGCCTTGTCGTTCGGCTCGCCCATTCCGATCCCCGAGACGAGGTCAATCAGTTCGCCCAGCATGATCTTGTCGAGCGCCGGGCGATTGTAGTCCTTCGGTAGGACGCCCTTGAGGCTGGGGTTCGCTTGCTCGATTTCCGCCATTGCGTCATCGATCAGCTTGCCGATCGTCGGCTGCTTGGCGCTATCCTGGAGGTGTGACCAGCGCGCCTCCTTCGGCACCCAGAACACGTTCTCAGCGAGGTATTCATCAGGATCTTCGGCCGCGGCTGGGTCTTCCGCCAGCAGCGCCGCCCGCTTGGCTTCGAAGGCATTGGAAATGTACTTGAGGAAGATCAGGCCCAGCGCGACGTGCTTGTAATCGGACGGCTCAAGGTTCTTGCGCAACTTGTCTGCAGCAAGAAAGAGCTGCGCCTCGAAGCCGAGATTTGCCCCGTTGCCGTTCGCCTTGTTCTTTGATGATCTGGCCGGAGCGGCCGACGCTGAATCTTGCTCGTCCTTTTTCGGACGTCCCCTTGCCATTGCGGTAAGTTCCCCAGTCGAATTTGGCAGACACAATGCCTTCGGCTCGCTCCAAGCGCAACTGACGATTGCAGGAACAAGCCTCTGTTATGGCGAGGAAATTCAGATCGTCCTACAGTGCTCGAGAAATCCATCTGTCGCAGAAGGGCGCACGCTCCTCATCACGTGCGGCCCGACAACAGCTCGCGTCCAACTCGCGCTTGCGTCAGTCGGCTCGGCGCCCACGCCCAAAAATGAACTTAGCAAAGCTCGCGTTCAGCGTTCTGAGTAAGGCTTGATTGAGCCGAACACGGGCGCACCAATCGATCGAGCCGAGCGTGCGTAACCTTGCTGCCTTGCTGAGGACCGATACTCCCATTTTCCTGTTTCGGTTGAGCGAGAGAGATTCAAAACCGACCCGCTATTAGGGCTTTGTTTTCCGCGAAATGCCGTACCGTACCAATTTCCGGCGTTCTAGGATTCGGAGAAAAACGCATTCTCCAGCCCCATTCACGGCTCACTTTTAGTACGGCCGGATTTCTCCAGGGCGAGAAAATGCACGAAAACGGCCGAGTTTTCGGGCCTGTCTCCGTTTCGAGGTACGAAATTTTGGGGCCAAGTGGCGGAGAGAGTGGGATTCGAACCCACGGTACGGTTTCCCGCACACACGCTTTCCAAGCGTGCGCCTTAAGCCACTCGGCCATCTCTCCGGGCGGCCTCTCTTGAAGGGCTGAGGCAGATTTTGCAAGGGGTGCGCGGCCGGCGCGCGAAATTTCCCCAATGGATTGAAAATATTGGGTAAATTGGCGGTGGCATCAGCCGCGCCCGATGGCTCCGCTTGCCGCGGCGCGCGATTTTGGCCGCTGGCCGGTCAAAGACCGGTGCAAATCAGGCCATGCCATCGATCGGGCCGGTCCTCGCCACTCCGCGCTGGGAATTCCGCGCTTCCGGCCATGCGGCCTGCGGACCGCCTCAAGCGAGAGCGCGAAACGAGGCTGCGCAGCTCGGGCAGTGATGCCGCGAGAACGGGAGCGGATGGGTTCGCGACATCGCCACAACTTCGCTGTCGTCCCTGCGAAAGCAGGCACGACATAACACCTGGGAGACACGAACCAACACGCCCCACCATGGTCATGCTCGCTCAGTGAAATCGCGCAGCAAGATCCGCCGTGCGGCGCGACCACAGGCTGGGTGGCTCCGGCAGCGCCGCGGCACCCGCATTGTGCGTATCCTGCAACGCCTCGATGAAATCGGCGAACCATTGCTGGATGGTGCCGCTGTTGAGCTTCTCCATCATGGCTTCCCAGCGCATCCGCCGTTCGGTCAGCGGCATCGCGAGCGCCGTCGCCAGGGTGCGCGCCATGCCATCGATGTCGTGCGGATTGACCAGCAGCGCGGCGTCGAGCTCGTTCGCGGCACCGGCGAATTTCGACAGCACCAGCACGCCGGGGTCGGCCGGGTTTTGCGCGGCGACATATTCCTTGGCGACCAGATTCATGCCGTCCTGCAGCGGCGTCACCACGCCGACCTGCGCGGTGCGGTAGAGGCCTGCGAGCACGCCCTGGCCAAAGCCCTTGTTGAGATAGCGGATCGGCGTCCAGTCGACTTCGCCATGCACGCCGTTGACGTCGGTGACGAGCTTGGCGACCTCGCTCGCAAGATTGCCGTAGGCCTCGATCGCGCCGCGCGAAGGCGTTGCGATCTGCAGCAGCGACACCGAACGCTTCAGGTTCGGATGCAGCGACCACATCTTGTCGAACGCCTTGATGCGGTTGACGAGGCCCTTGGAATAGTCGAGCCGGTCGACGCCGATCGCGAGCTTCTCGCCGTTGAGGCTGCGCCGCAGCCGCGTCACGTCGGGATGCATCATCGCCTTGGTCGCCTGCTGCGCGAATTTTCCGGGATCGATGCCGATCGGAAACACCGCCGCGCGGGTACGGCCGAACGACGAATTGATCACGCCGTCGCGCACCGCGAAATCGAGATCGTTCTGCACGTAGCTCAGGAAGTTCTCGCAGTCCTCATCGGTCTGGAAGCCGATCAGGTCATAGGACAGCATCGCCTCGATCAGCTCGCGATGATTGGGCACGCCCGCGATCACCGCGCGCGCCGGCCACGGCGTGTGCAGGAAGAAGCCGATCGGCTGCGTGACGCCGAGATCGCGCAGCTCCGCGCCGAGCGCGAGGAAATGATAGTCCTGGATCCAAAAGACGGAATCAGGCTTGCGGAAGCGCAGCAGCGCGCGCGCCATGAACGCATTCACTTCGCGATAGCTATTATAGTCCTCGTGCGAGGCGCGGATCAGGTCGGCGCGCGAATGCATCGCGGGCCACAGCGCCGAATTGGCAAAACCTTCATAGTAGCCGCCATAGTGCGCGGCCGGCAGATCGAGCATCGCCAGCGCGCCGGCGCCGAGAGCTTCGACTTCTGCAAAAGGTTCCTTCAAGTTCCCATCGCGGACGCGTCCACTGGAACCAACCCAGATTGCCCCTGTCTTTTCCACCACCGGCAACAATGCCGCAGCCAGCCCCCCCGTCATGGGTTCATTGGGTTTTCCGCGCGAGACGCGGTTCGATACGACGACGAGGTTCACCCGGTCCCCTCCTGTTGGTCAACTCGCGTATTAACAACCATTCATCAAGATGGTTCCGAGCGCCCCATTTCCGAAGTTGGCGTCGCGTTCGCCGCGGTTTCTTACGCCAACTTCGGAAGAAAAGGGGCGCTCGCAAACAGCTAATCGCGTGCCGCTGATCGATTTGAAGTTCCTACACGTGCCAGCCGCAAGATTTTAGGAACTTCAAATCGGCGGCACGCGTCAAGGAATCTCCCAATTGAAACCAAATTCTGGCGAAGCGCGAAGGAACTCGCGGGAACTCGCGAAAAGAAAATTTCATGCGAGGTCGCTCACACGACGCAAAAGCACCGCATTCGATTCGCGCGTGGGATGCAGACGATTTGGTTAGGACAGGCTGACGTCCCTATCAACGTCGAGCAGCCGTACGAGAAATTCGCGCACATCGCTCGGCCCGTCGAAATGTCCGGCGACGCCGGTGGCGCGACGTCCGACGGAGAATGCGAGGCCGTTGAAATCGGGCATGATCGCGAACACGGTTTCGTCGGTGACGTCATCGCCGATGAAGAACGGGCGGCGTCCCTTGAAGGGTTCATGCGTCATCAACTCAAGCACGCCGGTCGCCTTGGTGAAGCCGGAATGCTTGATCTCGCAGACGCTCTTGCCCGGCAGCACCTCGATCGGCGCATTCGGCAGCTCGGCGCGGATCAGCGACACGGCTTCATAGATCGCCTTCTCCGCCTGCGGCGCCAGCCGATAATGCAGCGCCAGCGAATAGCCCTTGTCCTCGAGCAGAATGCCGGGACTGAGCTTGGCGATCGCAGCGAGCCGGCGCTTCAATTCCTTGTCGAGCGGCGGCGCATGCGCGGCGACCGCCTCGCTGTCCGGCTGCAGCCGCATCTCGGCGCCATGGCCGCCGACCGCGGGAAACTGCTCCGGCGCGAAGATCAGGTCGATGTCGTTGAGCGAGCGGCCAGAGACCAGCGCCAGCGCGCCGCCCGTGCGATCATGCAATTGCTTCAGCGTGGTCGCGAGCTCCGGCGGCACCCAGACCTCGCGCGGCGTCGGCGCGAAATCGAGCAAGGTGCCGTCGATGTCGAGCAGCACCGCGGTGCGATCCAGCGGCGGAATCAGCGATGCCGGCGCCGGCCTGCTGCCGGTCGTCATGTCAGGGGTGATGTCGTCATCCAGGGGCATTTCGGCCAGTTCATGCTTCGTCATAGTCTACTCCACAAATGCCAACGGCCGCGCGACAGATTCGAGCGGTTTTCGCTCGGCCGCGACGGCATAGCGCCATGCGACGGCTGCGGCGACCAACATGAGTGCCGACCCCAAGAGGTAGCCGGCGAACACGCTGTTGCGTGATCCGGTGTCGATCAGCACACCGAACAGCGCCGGTCCGATCACGCCGCCGATGCCGGTGCCGACAGCATAGAAGACGGCGATCGCAAGCGCGCGGACCTCGAGTGGAAACGTCTCGCTGACGGTGAGATAGGCGGCGCTCGCGGCCGGCGAAGCGAAGAAGAAGATCACCATCCAGGCGATGGTCTGGGTCTGCGCGCTGAACACCCCGATCGAGAACAGATAGCCTGATAGCGCCAGCAGCACGCCCGAGATGCTGTAGGTCAGCGTGATCATGGTTCGGCGGCCAAGCGTGTCGAACAGGCGGCCGAGCAGCAGCGGACCGAGGAAGTTGCCGGCGGCGAACGGCAGGATGTACCAGCCGACATTGCTGGCGGCGATGCCGAAGAAATCGGTCAGGATCAGCGCGAAGGTGAAGAAGATCGCATTATAGAAGAATGCCTGCGCGGCCATCAGCGTGAGTCCGACCAGCGAGCGCTGCCGGTAGGTGGAGAACAGCGTCACCGCGACCTCGCGCAGCGGCGTGTGATCGCGCATCCGGAGCTTGATCTTCTCGAAGCCTTCGCTCGGCTGCTCGTGACCGAGCACGGAGGTCTCGATGCCGGCGACGATCCTGTGGGCCTCTTCGGGGCGTCCATGGATCATCAGCCAGCGCGGGCTTTCCGGAATCCACATCCGCATCAACAGCACGACGAGACCGAGCGCCGCGCCGGTGAAATAGGCGATCCGCCAGCCATGGTCCGGCGCAAGCAACGCAGGATCGAGCAGGACGATGGCGCTCAGCGCACCGATCGCGGCGCCGATCCAGAAGCTGCCGTTGATGACGAGATCGGTCCAGCCGCGATAGCGCGCCGGCACCAACTCCTGGATGGTCGAATTGATCGCGGTGTATTCGCCGCCGATGCCGGCGCCGGTGAGAAAGCGAAACAGCGCGTAGCTCGCGACGTTCCACGACAGTGCGGTCGCAGCCGTCGCCGAGAGATAGAGCGCGAGCGTGATGAAGAACAGCTTCTTGCGTCCGATCCGGTCGGTGAGCCAGCCGAAGCCGAGCGCGCCCAGCACGGCGCCGGCCAGATAGGCGCTGCTGGCAAGCCCGACATCGGCGTTGGAGAAGCTCATCGTGGGGCTCTCCTTCAGCGCGCCCGACAAAGCACCGGCGAGCGTCACTTCGAGCCCGTCGAGAATCCAGGTGATGCCGAGCGCCAGCACGACGCGCGTGTGGAAGCCGCTCCAGCTGAGACCGTCGAGCCGAAGCGGAATCGAGGTCTCGATGATGCGGCTGTCATCGGGCGTGACTGCAGCAGCCGCCGCATGCGTCGTCGCAGAGCTCAATTGTGTCCGCTGCAGTGTCATCAGAATGGACCAATGAGAAAAGCCCCGGAACGTTGTGTTCCAAGGTTCTCTTTCCCAGGATTGCGGCAAACGGAGTGCCCGCCACGCGACGTCAACGCCGCAGACTGACAAGGGTTCCCGCAATGCGGGACAGCGAGGAAAATCTCCGCATCAGTGATAGTAATTCGAGCCGGACTGATCTTGTCGTCCCGGCGCAGGCCGGGACCCATACGCCGCGGCCATCGCAAGGGGCAAGCGGCGAGTTATCCGTACGCCAACGGAGCGCGGTGGTTATAGGTCCCGGCCTGCGCCGGGACGACGATGGTTGATAGACCAGCGCGCCCTTACGCCGCGCGGATGTTCGCCATGAAGCGGTCGAGCTCCTCGCGCAGCCGCGAGCTCTCGACCGACAGCGAACGCGCCGAGTTCAGCACCTCTTCGGAGGCAGCTCCCGTCTCGGTGGCGCCGCGGTTGACCTGGGTGACGCTGGAGGCGGCTTCCTGGGTGCCCTGCGCGACGTTCTGCACGCTGCGCGCGATCTCCTGCGTTGCCGCGCTCTGCTGCTCGACCGAACTCGCGATGTTGGTCGCGATCCCGGAGATCTGTCCGATCGTGCCGCCGATCTCCTTGATCGCGGCAACCGATTCCTGCGTCGCGGCCTGCATGCCCGAGATGTGGGTGGAGATCTCGTCGGTGGCTCGCGCGGTCTGGCTCGCCAGCGACTTCACCTCGGCGGCGACAACTGCAAAGCCGCGGCCCGCATCGCCGGCGCGCGCGGCCTCGATGGTGGCGTTCAGCGCCAGCAGGTTGGTCTGCTCGGCGATCGCCGTGATCAGCTTGACCACGTCGCCGATCTCCTGCGCAGCGCGCGAGAGCTTGCCGATCCGGGCATCGGTCTGCTCGGCCTGACGCACGGCGGAATCGGCGATCTGGCTGGATTCCTTGGCGCGGCGGCCGATCTCGTCGACCGACGCCGACAGCTCCTCGGTCGCGGAGGCCACCGATTGCATGTTGCTGGAGGCCTCCTCGGAGGCGCCGGCGACCTGGCTCGACAGGTTCTGCGTGGTCTCGGCCGTGCGGGTCAGCGTCCCGGCCGCGGATTCGAGCTGCACGGCGGAAGCCGACACGTTGGAGACGATCGAGCCGACGGCGGATTCGAATTCGTCGGCGAAGCGAATGAGCTCGGCACGCCGTGCGGTGGCGCTCGCCTTGTTCTGCGCTTCCTGGGTCGCAGCGTCGCGCTCGGCCTTGGCGACCGCCTGGACCTTGAACTCTTCGACGGCGCCGGCCATCTCGCCGAGCTCGTCGCGGCGACCGAGGCCCGGCAGCACCACGTCGAAATTGCCGGCCGCGAGCTCGCGCATCGCCGCGCACATCGCCGCGATCGGGCGTGAAATGCCCTTGCCGAGCAGGAATGCCCACACCAGCCCGAGCACGAAGCTACCAGCGGCAAGCATCAGGATCAGCTGCTCGGTCTCGCCGATCATGGAATGCGATTCGGTCTCGAGCCGCTTCTGGTCGGCGAGCAGGTCGGATTTCATCCCCGCCGCGCCCTGGCTGATGGCGGCCGCGGATTCCGTCATCTCGACGGTCAATTCGTCGATCGACTTGGCATTCGCGATCAGCTTGGCCAACGCCTCGCGGTACTCTTCAAGCAGTCCGGTGATGTCCTTCACGCCCTGCGCGATCCGCTCGTTCTTCGAGGTGATGCCCTTCACGAGATTGTCGGCGAATTTCAGCCGGGCGAGCGCGCTGGAGGCAACCGTCTTGTCGCCGTTGACGACGAACGTGTTGACGGCGCCGGTGATCGACTGCAGCTGGTCGGCAACCTTCTTTGCGCCGAACTGAATCGACTGCAGCTCGGAATCGTCGGCATTGCTCGGCAGGTCGTCGAGCTTGTAGCGCATCGAGGTCGCGCTGCGGACCAGTCTGTTCTGCGCGGTCTGCGCGCTCTCGTCCTTGATGCGGACGATCTCGGCAAAGATCTTGGTGAAGGCGCGGAATTCGCGCTCCAGCTTGGTGATCTGATCGAGCCGGGCCGGATTGGTGGTGCCCTTCATCGACGCCACGATGGCGTCCTTCAGGCTGGCCTCGGCGGCGAGCGCGGCCTTGGCGTCGTCCTCCTTGCCGGTGGCGACGTAGTAGCGCGCCAGCGAACGGTAGGAGATCAACTCACGATCGATGTTGCGGGCAAGATCGGCTTCGGCGACGCTCTGGCGGTAGGAGCCGACGCCGGCGGAGACCCGCTCGAAGCCCATATAGGCAAAGCCCATGGTGGCTGCCGACAGCGCCAGCGTGACGGCAAAGCCGAGCATGATCTTGGCTTGAAATCTGAGGGTTGGGAACCTGATCGACAGCGATCGCTTGAGTCCCGGCATTCCAACCCCCGTCTTCATTCTGAAAACCACGCGGGGTCCGGCAGCAACCCGCCCCAGCCCCCGGAGGGCAAAACTAAGGCAGAATCAATAAGGCCCGGTAAATGGGCAGCGTCGCCCCCGTATCGGCCCGGTACTACCTTGGTCTGCCCAGGGGGGTGGGCAAGGCGATTGACGCGCGGGTCCGGCCCGATAGTTTAGAACCGATCAAACCTGTCCCTGCCCGGGCCAGGAGAACACATCGGGAGGTGTCCCATGTCATCGCGTCGGTCGGCGCCGTTGGCGCTTGCGGCGAGCGAAGCTGCCGGCGAAGCCGCGCGCCCATGACATCCCCCTCACGACCTGGAATATAAAGGCAGGGCGAACCGCGAACCATCGCGGCATGGCCCGGATGCCCTTACGGCCCGCACGGCTTCAACCGGCCGCGCCAAGAAAAGCAAAAAATTCTGGTCAGGGAGAACGCCTTTGGCGAAGCAGAACGGCAGCGCCACCGACAGTATTGTCGTGGTGCAGGCAAAGACCGGCGGGCCTCAGGAAGCCGCCGACGAGATCGCGCGCCAGTTGGCAGCGGCTGATCTCGCCATGCTCGTGGTGTTCGTGTCGCCGTTCTATGACCCGAAGGAATTCATTGCCGAGCTGTCGCGCCAGATGACTGACGTTCCGATCTTCGGCTGCACCACGGCCGGCGAATTGTCGCCCGGCGGCTGGGACGAGGACAGCGTCGTCGCGATGGGCTTCAATGCCGCCGATTTCGTCATCGCAGCCCGACCGCTGTTCGATCTCGCGACGTTCCGGGTCGATCACGGCCGCTCGATGTGCACCGAATTGCAGAACGAATTCGCGCAGCGCACCGAGCATTGCGATCACACCGACGATTCCTTCGGGCTGCTCTTCATCGATGGCATGTGCCAGCGTGAGGAAACCATCATGTCGGCGATCTACGCATCGCTCGGCGACATTCCGGTGGTCGGCGGCTCCGCCGGCGACGGCCTGCGCTTCGAGAAGTCGTGGATCTTCTACGGCGGCGAAGCCTTTACCGACGCTGCCGTCCTGATCCTGATCCGGACCCGGCTGCCGTTCCGCACCTTCAAGTGCGACCATTTCGAACCGACCTCGACCAAGATGGTGGTAACCGAAGCGGACATCGAGCATCGTATCGTCAAGGAATTGAATGCCGAGCCCGCCGCACTGGAATATTCCCGCGCCGTCGGCCTCAGCGACAGCAAGCTCGAACTGTTCTCCTTCGCCGCGCATCCGGTCCTGGTGCGTGTCGGCGGCGCCTATTACGCGCGGTCGATCCAGCGCACCAATCCGGACGGGTCGCTGCAATTCTTCTGCGCGATCGACGAGGGCATGGTGCTGACCGTGGCGCGCGAGCGCGACCCGATCGACGTGACGAGCCGCCTGCTCAAGGAGCTGACCGAGGATCTCGGCGAGGTCTCGATGTTCATCGGCTTCGAATGCGTGCTGCGCCGGCTCGACGTCGAGCAGCGCCAGCTGTCGCGGGAGATGTCGGAGCTCTATCGCCGCAACAAAGTGATTGGCTTTCAGACCTATGGCGAGCAGTATCGCTCGATGCATGTCAACCAGACGCTGACCGGCATCGCCATCGGCAAGCGAGCTATCGCGCCGCAATGACCGACAGCAAGACCACGCGCATTGCGGCCCTCGAACGCGAAGCCGAGAAGCTGCGCAAGATCAACGCCGCGCTGATGTCGCGCGTCGAACGGTCGACCGACCAGCAACTCAACGCCTTTTCCTTGTTCGAGACCGCGATCGCGCTGGATCAGCAGGTGCGCGACCGCACCCAGCAGCTCAAGCAGGCGCTGCAATCGCTGGAGAAAACCAACGGACGCCTGCTGCAGGCCAAGCAGCAGGCCGAGGCGGCAAGCTCGCTGAAATCATCGGTGCTGGTTTCGGTGACGCACGACCTGTTGCAGCCGCTCAATGCGGCGCGGCTGACTCTGTCCGCGCTCACGGAAATGGCCCGCGAGCCCAAGAGCGTCGCACTGACCGACCAGATCGACCGTTCGCTGGCGACGCTCGAAGACATGTTGCGGACGCTGCTCGACATCTCGAAGCTCGACGCCGGCGTGCTCAGGCCCGAATTCGGTCCGGTCGCGATCGCCTCGCTGTTCGAGCCGCTTGAGCACGAATTTGTGGCGACCGCGGCCAAGCGCAACCTCGGCTTCAAGATCATGCCGTCGTCGGCCGTGGTCCGCTCCGACCCGCTGATGCTGCGCCGGATCCTGCAAAACCTCGTGGCCAACGCGCTGCGTTACACCCAGCGCGGCACGGTGCTGATGGGATGCCGCCTCAAGGGCGACGACATCTGCATCGAGGTGCATGACACCGGGCCGGGCATCCCGGAAGCCCAGCGCGAAGCCATCTTCGTCGAGTTTCAGCGCGGCGAAACCAGCGCCGGCGACAAGGCGGGCATCGGGCTCGGCCTTTCGATCGTGCGCCGGTTTGCCGACCTGCTCGGCCATAACATCAGGCTGAGTTCGCACGCCGGCAAGGGCTCGGTGTTCTCGGTCACCGTGCCCCGCACCTTCGATCCGGTTGCGATCCCCGTGCGCGAACAGGCCAGCGTCGACCATCGCTATGGCGGCATGGAAGGCGCGAAGATCCTGCTGATCGAGAACGACCTCTCGAGCGCCGAGGGCCTCGCCCATCTGCTGGAGAAATGGGGCTGCGACGTCGCCGTGACGATCTCCAAGACCGAGGCGCTGGAGCGCATCCACGCACTGGACGGCATTCCCGACGCCATCATCGCCGACCTGCACCTCGACAATGGCGAGACCGGCATCCAGGCCGTCGACGTGATCCGCGGCGAGATCAACGCCAAGGTTCCGGCGATCATCGTCACCGCCGACTACTCGGCCAAGGCCGCCTCCGACGTCTCGGCCTTCGGCCACGAACTCTTGAAGAAGCCGATCAAGCCCGCCGAGATGCGCTCGCTGCTGTCGTTCCTGCTGGCGGCGGAGCAGTCGGGCGCGCGATTATGATTCCGCGCTATGCGGGGGCGGGGCCGTCACCGGCGCATGGTCGTGCTTGCCGAAATCCAGTTTCGACAGCGCAATGATGGCCTCGGTCCGGCTGCGCACACCTAGCTTCCGCAGGATCTCGGAGACATGCACCTTGACGGTGGTGACCGAGATATCGAGCTGATAGGCGATGTGCTTGTTCTGCAGGCCGTGGCAGATCATGTCGAGCACACGAAGCTGCTGCGCGGTGAACTGGCCGAGCTGCTGCACCAATTGCTTGGTGTCGGCCTGCCCCTTCCGCGCAGCGGCCGAATCGCGGAAGCGCGTCGGCAAGCACACCTCGCCTTCGAGAATACCGCGCAACAGGCGGGCCAGCTCGAGCTTCGGCGTCGACTTCGGAATGAATCCGGAAATGCCGAGCGAGATCGCGCCGCCGATGATCCGGGAATCGTCATGCGCCGACACGATCACGAGCGCGCTGCGCGGCGCCGCGGCCCGCACCCGGTAGGCGCCGAGCAGGCCCGTGGTGCCCGGCATCGAGAGATCGAGCAGGATCAGATCGAGGCCGTCGCGTGCGGCGATCACGTCGAGCGCGCCATCGATCGAGGTCGCCTGCAGCACCTCGGCGTCGGGAAACTCGGCCCCGATCACACCGATCAGGGCAGCACGGAACAGCGGGTGGTCCTCGACGATCAGCAGTCGAGGCGCACCCGCCTTATCGAGCGGCGGCTCGTCCGCCAGGGGCGCGGTCGTGGTCAATGCTGCGCCGTCCTCCCTCGGATCGCTCATGACAGCCATTGTGCGCAGGACATTATCTCAAAGCCGACCGGCAGCCTATAGGTAGCACCCCGGATGCCCTCGCCTTGCAGCGCAGCAAACTTAGGGCGCCTTCTCTGCCTTCGCACCCGAGCTGGCCTCAAGGACGGGAAGCGGAATCTTGCCGAGCTCGATGATCGCCTTGTTGCGGCTGAACAGCTTCAGCTTGCGCAGGATCTCGGTGACATGCGCCTTCACGGTGGATTCTGCGAGCTTGAGCTCGGCGGCGATCTCGCGATTCTGCAGACCGCGGATGATCAGGTGAAGCACCCGAATCTGCTGCGGCGTCAGCTTCTGGATCCGCTCGCGCAGCGTCCGCGCCGTCTCAGACTGTTCCAGTGCGCCGACCGCAACGAAATCCCGCGGCGCGGAGACCGAACCGCTCAGCACCCGCGCGATCGCCTGCGACAGCTCGCCGAGCGAGGTCGATTTCGGCAGATAGCCGACCGCCCCCATCTCCAGCGCCTCGCGGATCGTATGCTTGTCCTCCTCGCTCGAGACGATGGCGATCGGCAGCCGCGGATAGCGGTCTCTGATCTTCTGGAATCCGGAGAAGCCGACCACGTCGGGCAGCAGCAGATCGAGCAGCGCGAGATCGATGTTGGGCTCGGTGGCGAGGATGCCCAGCGCGCCCTTGATCGAGGTGGCCTCATAGATCCGGGCATCGGGATGCGAGATGCGGATGGCGTTGCCAAGCGCCTCGCCAAACAGGGGGTGATCGTCGATGATCAGGAACCCCATCATGAGGACCCTCGCACTGCTATTCGCCAATGGCGGCGGCTAGTTCGACCCGCCGGTATCCTGCACACTCTGCAGATAGGCATACACGTTTCTGAGCTCGTCGTCGCTGAAGACGTCCTTCCAGGACGGCATGCCCTTGGCTGGTCGCCCGTCATGGACCGTCTTCCAGAATGTCGCTTCCATGTCGTCAGCATAGCGCTTCTTGAGCAGCCTGAGATCGATCTTTCGCTCGGCCTGCACCGCATCCGGACCGTGACAATGCGCGCAGGTGCCGTTGAAGACTTCCCGTCCCGCCGTGGCGTCGCCCTTGGCATCCCCGGTGGTCGCAGCCGTTTGAACCGGTTTCTCGGTCGCGGCCGCCTGCCCGACCGTCACCGGCTCGGCCGCGCCAGTGGACGACGTCGTTGCCCGATCTGCCTGGCCGAACTTCACCGGAGCGCCGTCCGGCACACCGTATTTGGCAAATAGCGCGGAAATCTCCGGCTGCAGCGTCGGCAGCACGCCGTCGACCTCATCGCGCAACGCGCCGGACGCCTTGGCGAAGCCGATCGCGGTCGCCCAGAGCAGGCCGTCACCCTCGGTCGAAACGATCTGGTACTTGTCGCCGTAGCTGGTCTTGTTGAGCCACCCCGCCACCGGCGCCCAGATGAAGGCGATGTCCGCCTTGCCCTGTTCGAGGGCCGCCATGCCCTCCTCCGGGCTCAGCACCGTGACCTTCTGGATGTCGTCACGCAGCGCCAGCAGATTTTGCGGCGTCGACTGATACTGCACCGCAACCCGCAATCCCTTGAGGTCGTCGATGCCGGCAAGCTTGCGATCCTTGCCGCCGACCAGCGCGTAGCCTTCGTGGGCAATCGGCTTGGAGAAAATCACCGCCGGGCCCATGAAATCGTCGATCAGCGGCAGGCCCACCATGGCGTCGCACTGCTTGCTGAGCAGCGTTTCCCGCACGGTGCGCTTGCCGAAATAGGACTTGTACCAGTTGGTGCTCACCGTGCGGCCGAGCTTTTGCGCCACCGCCTGGCCGATCTCGAGATAGAGGCCGGGCTTGCCCGGTTGGTCGCTCGAGAACGGCAGGTTGGTCGGGTCGGCGCAGAGCCGCAGCGGTGGTTTTGTCTCGTCGGCGCCGGCCGCCAGGGCCGGCACCATCAGCAGGGCGGAGAGCAGCACGGTCCGGATCGCATGTTCCAACCGCGTGTTGCGCGAGGGGGTGCGCAGTTCGTTTCGGGCGATGCAGGACACGGACAATGCTGCCTCCTAGACGATTGTTTACTGCAGGGCGAACACGAACAGCGAGCCGCCTTCGGGCGCCGCGGCGACCATCTTCTTGCCGATGTCACCGAGGAAGGCCGGCAGCGCCGCGGTGCGCCCGACCACGATCGCGACATACTGCTTGCCGTCGACCGAATAGGTCACTGGACCTGCGCCGATGCCGCTGCCGAGGTTCTTGCTCCACAGCACCTTGCCGTTCTTGGCATCGATGGCGCGGAAGTCGCCGTGCAGATTGCCTGAAAACACCAGGTTGCCGCCCGTCGTCAGCGTACCGCCGTTGAAGGGCAGGTCTTCCTTGATGCTCCACACCTTCTTGTTGGCGATCGGATCCCAGGCCACGAGCTCGCCGAGGAAGCCGCCGGGGCCCGCCTTGGTCGGGAATTCGGCGCCGAGATAGAACACGCCGCGCTTGTAGTTCACGTCAGAGACCGACCAGTCCATGCAGACGTTGTTGCTCGGGATGTAGACGAGGCCGGTCTGCGGGTTGAACGACATCGGCTGCCAGTTCTTGCCGCCGATCAGGTTCGGGCAGATGTCCTTGGCGGGGTGGCCGGGGCCCGGACGCTTGTCCGGATCCTCTTCCGCCCGCATCGTGTTGATGTCCCACTTCTTGGCCCAGTTGGCGAAGACGTACTTCTCGGCCGAGATCATCTTGCCGGTCTCGCGGTTGGCCACGAAGAAGAAGCCGTTGCGGTCCGCCTTCATCAGGACCGGCGTCTCGCTGCCCTTGATCTTGAGGTCGGCGAGCAGCAGCTCGTTGACGCCGTCATAATCCCAGGCGTCGGCCGGCGTGCCCTGGATGTGCCACTTGATCTTGCCGGTGTTGGGATCGATCGCCAGCGTCGAGGCGGTGTAGAGGTTGGTCAGCTTGCCAAAATTGCCGTCGCCGGTGGAGCGAACGCCGGTATTCCACGGTCCCGGATTGCTGGTACCCCAGTAGACGGTGTCGGACTTGGCGTCGTAGGAGCCGACCAGCCAGGCGGCGCCGCCGCCATGCAGCCCGGTGTCGCCCTTCCAGGTGTCGCTGCCGGGTTCGCCCGGCGCCGGCACCGTGAAGGTCTGCCAGAGCAGCTTGCCGTCCTTGAGATTGAAGGCCTGCAACGAGCCGCGGACGCCATATTCGCCGCCGCCGAAGCCGGTGATCACCTTGTCGCGGACGATCAGCGGCGGCGAGGTGATGACCGAGCCCTGCTTGTAGTCGACCACGGTCGAGGTCCAGAGCTCCTTGCCGGTCTCGGCGTCGAGCGCGGTCAGCTTGCCGTCGAGGCGGCCGACGAAGATCTTGCCGTCGGCGTAGGACACGCCGCGATTATTGACGTCGCAGCAGGCGTATTGAAGCACGTCATCCGGAATATCGGGCTGCCAGGTCCATTTGCGCGCGCCGGTCGCGGCGTCGATGGCATAGACGTATTTCGGACCCCACGACGTCGACACATACATCGTCTTGCCGATCACGACCGGCGAGGACTCGTTGGAGCGCAGTGATGCGAGCGACATCGAGTAGACCAGCTGCAGCTTGCCGGCGTTCTCGGAATTGATCTGCTTCAGGGGGCTGAAGCGTGTATTGCCGTAGTCGTGGCCGGCGATTGCCCATCCGTTCGGATCGGACGCCGCCTTCACGACGGAATCATTGGCTTTCGATGCGCCAATGCTTGCCAGCGCCATGGCGACCAGCGACACACCGGCAAAGAAAATCCCGCTCCTCAGCTTCATTGGCTTCCTCCAATATGGTTTCGTTGCCGCGATGGATGCATCGCGCGCGCGGATCGATACCCAATTTCATGAACCAGCGATCTTCTGTCGCTGCGTCGGCATTGAAAATGACAGCAACGCTATTGCGTCGTTATAGGCGGAAGGTAGTAGCGATCGCGGCGGCGTTTTTCGGCGCGCCGTCGCACCATCCGCCTGCCGAAAACCGCTTGCAGTGCGGTGTGATTTCGTCGCTCCGGAGCATGCTCCCGGCAGCTTGCAAATTGCCCCTCGAACGGCTGCCTGCTAGGATCGGAAGTACAGCCCGGCGCCTTCACGACAGGGCCGCACCTACGACTTTGATCGCGGTTACGTCCCATATGAAGCGTGGTCTACTGGGCCCATAACGAAGCTATTGGGAGAAACGCGTGTCTACAGTCAAACTGACGGTAAACGGCAGGGCGGTTTCGGTCGACGTCGAGGACCGGACCCTCCTCGTGCATCTCTTGCGCGAAAACCTCAACCTCACCGGCACCCATGTCGGCTGCGATACCAGCCAGTGCGGCGCCTGCGTCGTCCATGTCGATGGGCGGGCGGTGAAATCCTGCACCATGCTGGCCGGCCAGGCCGCCGGCTCCAACGTCACCACGATCGAAGGCCTCGCCAAGGGCGACGAGCTGCACCCGATGCAGGCGGCCTTCCGCGACAATCACGGCCTGCAGTGCGGCTATTGCACCCCCGGCATGATCATGTCCGCGGTCGATATCGTGCACCGCCATGGCGGCAAGCTCGATGAGGAAACGGTTCGCCACGAGCTCGAAGGCAACATCTGCCGCTGCACCGGCTACCACAACATCGTCAAGGCGGTGCTCGATGCAGCCGGCCGCATGAAGGTCGCGCAGGCCGCCGAATAGCCGGCCCACGCACTACACACGATCAAGCTCATCACCGCCGGTCTCGATGGAAACGGCGGCAAAATCGAATCTCCGGTCGGGAGGACTAGACCATGGGTGTTGAAGGAATTGGCGCACGCGTCGTGCGCAAGGAAGATCGCCGGTTCATTACCGGACAAGGAAAATACGTCGACGACGTTAAAATAGTCGGCATGAGCTACGCTCACTTCATCCGCAGCCCGCATGCGCATGCCAAGGTCAAGGGCATCAACTCCACCGAGGCCATGAAGATGCCCGGCGTGATCGCGGTGCTGACCGGACAGCAGATCGTCGACGACAAGGTCGGCAACCTGATCTGCGGCTGGGCCATCACCTCGAAGGACGGCTCGCCGATGAAGATGGGCGCGTGGCCGGCGATGGCGCCGGAGACCGTGCGCTTCGTCGGACAGGCGGTCGCGGTCGTGATCGCCGAGACCAAGAACCAGGCCAGGGACGCGGCGGAAGCCGTCGTCGTCGACTACGAAGAGCTTCCCGCGGTGGCCGACGTCAGGGCCGCGATCAAGTCGGGCGCGCCGCAGCTGCATCCCGAAGCTCCCGGCAACATCGTCTATGACTGGCACATCGGCGACGAAGCCGCGGTCGGCGACGCCTTCGGCAAGGCCGCCAACGTGGTGACGCTCGAGCTCACCAACAACCGCCTGGTGCCGAACGCGATGGAGCCGCGCGCGGCGGTCGCGCATTACGACCAGGCCGAAGAGCACTACACGCTCTACACGACCTCGCAGAATCCGCACGTCGCCCGCCTCGTGCTGTCGGCGTTCTACAACATCGCGCCCGAGCACAAGCTGCGCGTCATCGCACCCGATGTCGGCGGCGGCTTCGGCTCCAAGATCTACATCTACCCGGAGGAGATGGTGGCGCTGTGGGCCTCGAAGAAGGTCAACCGCCCCGTGAAGTGGACCGGTGATCGCTCGGAGGCCTTCCTCACCGACGCGCATGGCCGCGACCATGTCTCGAAGGCGGAGATGGCGTTCGACAAGGACAACAAGATCCTTGGCCTGCGGGTGAAGACCCACGCCAATTTCGGCGCCTATATGTCGCTGTTCTCCTCGGCGGTGCCGACCTATCTCTACGCGACGCTGCTGTCGGGCCAGTATGTGATCCCGGCCATCTACGCCGAGGTGATCGGCGTCTACACCAACACCACGCCGGTCGACGCCTATCGCGGCGCCGGCCGTCCCGAGGCGAGCTATCTGCTCGAGCGGATGATGGAGACGGCGGCGCGGCAGCTGAAGGTCGATCCGACCGAGCTGCGCAAGAAGAACTTCATCAACGCGTTCCCGTATCAGACGCCTGTGATCATGGCGTATGACATCGGCGACTTCCACGCCTCGATCGATGCGGCGATGAAGGCGATCGACTATGCCGGCTTCCCTGCCCGCAAGGCCAAGGCGAAGGCCGATGGCAAGCTGCGCGGCATCGGCGTCTCCTGCTACATCGAGGCCTGCGGCATCGCGCCGTCGAAGGCGGTCGGCAGCCTGGGGGCCGGCGTCGGTCTATGGGAATCGGCGGAGATCCGCGTCAATCCGGTCGGCACCATCGAGGTGCTCACCGGCTCGCACAGCCACGGCCAGGGCCATGAGACGACGTTCTGCCAGATCATCGCCGAGCGGCTCGGCGTGCCGATCAGCCAGGTCTCGATCGTCCATGGCGACACCGACAAGGTGCAGTTCGGCATGGGCACCTACGGCTCGCGCTCGATCGCGGTCGGCGGTGCGGCGATCGTGAAGGCGATGGAGAAGGTGGAAGCCAAGGCCAAGAAGATCGCGGCGCACGCGCTCGAGGCGTCCGAGAGCGACATCGTGATCGAGAACGGCGAGTTCAAGGTCACCGGCACCGACAAGGCGATCGCGCTGCCGATGGTCGCACTCGCCGCCTACACCGCGCACAACCTGCCCGACGGCATGGAGCCAGGCCTGAAGGAGACGGCGTTCTACGACCCGACCAACTTCACCTTCCCGGCCGGCGCCTATATCTGCGAGCTCGAGGTCGATCCGGGTACCGGCAAGACCTCCTTCGTCAACTTCGTGGCAGCGGACGATTTCGGCCGGCTGATCAACCCGATGATCGTCGAAGGCCAGGTCCATGGCGGCCTTGCGCAGGGCATCGGCCAGGCGCTGCTCGAAGGCGCGGTCTATGACGACACCGGTCAGCTCGTGACCGCGTCGTTCATGGACTACACCATGCCGCGCGCCGACGACCTGCCGTCGTTCCAGCTCTCCCACACCACGACGCTGTGTCCGGGCAACCCGCTCGGCGTCAAGGGCTGCGGCGAAGCCGGCGCGATCGGCGCCTCTGCTGCCGTGATCAACGCGATCACGGACGCCATCGGCAACAACAAGCTGGAAATGCCGGCGACGCCCGATCGCGTCTGGCACGCCATTCACGGTTGAGGAGGATACGATGTACGAGACCACTTATCACCGCGCATCCTCGATCGACGATGCCGTGGCGCAGTTCGCCAAGGGCACGGAGTCCAGATTCCTGTCCGGCGGACAGACCCTGCTCCCCGTGATGAAGCAGCGCCTTGCTTCGCCATCCGATGTGATCGACGTCGCCAAGATCAAGGACATGATCGGCATCGAGGTGTCCGGCGACACCGTCACCATCAAGGCCGCAACCACGCATTACGACGTGGCGCAAAGCGACGCCGTGCAGAAGGCGATCCCGGCGCTTGCCAATCTGGCGTCGATGATCGGCGATCCCGCCGTGCGTCATCGCGGCACGATCGGCGGCTCGCTCGCCAACAACGACCCGGCGGCGGATTATCCGGCGGCAGTGCTGGCGCTCGGCGCGACGGTCAAGACCAACAAGCGCTCGATCGCGGCGGAGGACTTCTTCAAGGGCCTGTTCACGACGGCGCTGGAAGATGGCGAGATGATCACCGCGGTGTCGTTCCCGGTCCCGGCCAAGGCCGGCTATGCCAAGATGCGGCATCCGGCCTCGCGCTTCGCGCTGACCGGCGTGTTCGTCGCCAAGACCAAGTCGGGTGACGTCCGCGTCGCCGCGACCGGTGCGTCGCAAAGCGGCGTGATGCGGGTGGCGCCGATCGAGCAGGCGCTGAAGGCGAACTGGGCGGCCTCGGCGCTCGACAGCGTCACGATCGCGGCGAGCGGCCTGCTCGCCGACATCCACGGCTCGGCGGATTACCGCGCCAACCTGGTGAAGGTGATGGGACAGCGGGCCGTGACCGCGGCCGGCTGATAGCGCCTAAACACAAATCGAGCGGCGGCGCGCAGCAATGCGCGCCGTTCGCGTTTCACAGGTGCCTCGTTTTACCGGCGCTTCGAGGCAAAAGACGCTTGCCTCATCGCGCGTTCGGCGAGACAATTTAGCTAATCAGCTAATTAAAAATACCGTCCCACGGGCGGCTGGGAGAACGCATGACATTCGGCATCAAGCCTGCCGCAAACACCTCAGCCGTGTAACGCTCCACAACCAACGGATAACAACGTGCTCGATAAACCCGCCTCCCAAACTGCCGCTCGCACCTCGGGCCCGCTCGCCGGCTTCCGCATCGTCGAATTCGCCGGCATCGGCCCCGGCCCGTTCGCCTGCATGCTGCTCGCTGACATGGGCGCCGAGGTCATCACGCTGGACCGTGTCGGCGCGGGCAAGAATTTGAAGGCGGTGGCAACCCGCGGCCGCAAGGTCATCGAGCTCGACCTCAAGAACAAGGCGGCGATCGCGGAAGTGCTCGACCTACTCAGCCACGCCGACGCACTGATCGAAGGTTTTCGTCCGGGCGTGATGGAACGCCTGGGCCTCGGCCCGGACGTCGTGCTGGCGCGCAATCCGAAGCTGGTCTTTGGCCGCATGACCGGCTGGGGCCAGGAAGGCCCGCTGGCGAACGCCGCCGGCCACGACATCAACTACATCTCGATCACCGGCGCGCTGGCGGCGATCGGCACCAAGGAGAAGCCGGTGCCGCCGCTCAACCTGGTCGGCGATTTCGGCGGCGGCGCGCTCTATCTCGTGGTCGGCGTGCTCGCAGCGCTCTTGGAAGCGCAGAAGTCCGGCAAGGGCCAGGTGGTCGATACCGCGATGTGCGACGGCGCGGCCTCGCTGATGTCGATGTTCTACGACATGGCGGCGCAGGGCCGCTGGAGCGGCGGCCGCGACCAGAACTTCCTCGACGGCGGCGCGCATTTCTACGGCGTCTACGAATGCTCCTGCGGCAACTTCATCTCGATCGGCTCGATCGAACCGCAGTTCTATGCGCTGCTGCGCAAGCATGCCGACCTGACCGATGCCGACTTCGATGCCCAGATGGACCGCAAGGCCTGGCCGGCGCTGAAGGCGAAGCTGGAGAAGGTGTTCAAGAGCAAGTCGCGCGCCGACTGGTGCAAGATCATGGAAGGCACCGACATCTGCTTTGCGCCGATCCTGACCATGGAGGAAGCGCCGAAGCATCCGCACATGGCGGCCCGCCAGGTGTTCGTCGAGCGCCACGGCGTCACCCAGCCCGCCCCCGCGCCGCGCTTCTCGCGCACGCCGTCGGCGATCCGCGAGCCGGAGCTGGCGAGCATTGGCGACGTGACCAGCGCGTGGAAGGCGGGGAAGTAAATCTCGCCGTCGTCCCGGCGAAGGCCGGGACCCACTACCCCAAATGCCGGCTATTGTACGACGTTGGGGCCGCGATCCCTTCTACAACCAGACTCGGTGGTTATGGGTCCCGGCCTTCGCCGGGACGACGACTGTGAGTTTTGAGCGAGCGCGCTCCCCTCCAAGGGCCTACGCCGCGTGATCGACCTTCAGCACGCCACGGCGGATCTGGTCTTCTTCGATCGATTCGAACAGCGCCTTGAAGTTGCCTTCGCCAAAGCCGTCGTCGCCCTTGCGCTGGATGAATTCGAAGAAGATCGGCCCGATCGCATTCGCCGAGAAGATCTGCAGCAGCACCTTGGTCTGGCCGCCCTCGACCACGCCTTCGCCGTCGATCAGGATGCCGTTGCTCTGAAGCCGCGCGATATCCTCGCCATGCTTGGGCAGGCGGGCGTCGATCCGCTCGAAATAGGTGTCGGGCGGCGACGGCATGAAGGGCAAGCCGTCCGCGCGCAAGGTCTCGACGGTGCGGTAGATATCGCGCGCGCCGCAGGCGATGTGCTGGATGCCCTCGCCGTGATAGATGTTGAGATATTCCTCGATCTGCCCGGAATCGCCGGCATCCTCGTTGATCGGAATCCGGATCTTGCCGTCCGGGCTGGTCAGCGCGCGGGAGAACAGGCCGGACGCGCGGCCTTCGATGTCGAAGAAGCGGATCTGGCGGAAGTTGAACAGTTTTGAATAGAAGCCGGTCCAGACATCCATGCGGCCGCGATGGACGTTGTGGGTGAGGTGATCGATGTAATAGAGGCCCGAGCCTGCGGGACGCGGATTTTCCTCTCCCAACCACTCGAACTCGGCGTCATAGGCGGAGCCCTTGGCGCCGTAGCGATCGACGAAATACAGCAGGCTGCCGCCGATGCCCTTGATCGAGGGCACATCGAGCGTCTTCCCGGCGGCCGAGGCATCCGCCGGCTCGGCGCCGAGCGCGATCGCGCGCTCATAGGCGCGCTTCGCATCGACCACGCGGAACGCCATCGACGGCGCGCAGGGACCGTGCGCGGCGACGAAATTGAAGCCGTGGCTGCCCGGCTCCTCATTGACGAGATAGTTGATGTCGCCCTGGCGATAGACCGTGATGTTCTTGGTCCGGTGGCGGGCAACCGCGACAAAACCCATCAGCTTGAACAGGGCATGCAGCTCGCCGGGGTTGGGGTGGGCATATTCGACGAACTCGAAACCGTCGGTGCCCATCGGGTTCTCGGTGCTGATTTCGGCCGGCGGCGCATCGTGCGGAAACGGACCCATGGCGGTAACTCCCTGATTTGTCTGGGGATCAGTTTCCGTCACCTGCTGCGCAACGTGCGTGCAAAATAGTCCCTGATTTGCTAGATTCGCGCACGATCCGTGCATGATATGGACATTTGACGCATGCCTGACGTCGATGCCTTCGACCTCAAAATGCTCGCCGCGCTGCAGGACGACGGCCGGCTGACCAACCAGCAGCTGGCCGACCTGGTCGGGCTCTCAGCCTCGCAATGCTCGCGGCGGCGGATGCGGCTGGAGGAGGAGAAGGTGATCGCGGGCTACCACGCCGACCTCGCCGGCGAGGCGCTCGGCTTCGGCCTGATCGCCTTCATCCACATCACGCTCGCGACCCACTCGCCCGACAACGCCAAGCGGTTTCGCGAGCTGGTCAACCGCGTCGACGACATCCAGGAGGCCTATGCACTGACCGGCGACGCCGACTACGTGCTCAAGGTGATGCTGCGCGACCTGAAGAGCCTGTCCGACATCGTCAACAACGTGCTGATGCCGCACCAGAGCGTGGCGCATGTGCGCTCATCGATCGTGCTCGACCGCCTGAAGGAGAGCACCAAGCTGCCATTGAAGGCTCTGCAGACCTAACTGGCGCGAATCGAGGGAATTCCGTCATTCGCTTTCCCGGTCCGATTTGCGATCATTCCGCCAACATCCGGCAAGAGAGATGACCATGGCGCTGCAGCTGCGACCGAACTGCGAATATTGCGACAAGGACCTGCCACCGAGCGCGCTGGACGCGCGGATCTGCTCGTACGAATGCACGTTCTGTGCGGACTGCGCCGAGACCAAGCTCGGTAATGTCTGCCCGAATTGCGGCGGCGGCTTCGCGCCGCGGCCGATCCGCCCGGCCAAGCCGTGGCGGCCGGGCGTCTGCACCATGAACCAGCCGCCGTCCGACAAGCGGGTGCACCTGAAGTATAGCCTTGAGGACTGCGCGGCGCATACGGCGCGGCTGAGGGATGTCAGGCCCGAGGAGCGGTGATTTGTCCTCGTCATTGCGAGCGAAGCGAAGCAATCCACCCCCTCCGCGCGGGGATAGATGGATTGCTTCGTCGCTTCGCTCCTCGCAATGACAGCGAGAGAATTACTCCGCTGCGACGATCGTGCCCTCGACCTCGCCGAAGCCGACGCGATAGCCATCGCCCTGGCACCAGCCGCGCATGACGAGCGAGTCGCCGTTCTCCAGGAACGAGCGCGTCACGCCACTGGCCAGCTCGACCGGTTCGGTACCGTTCCAGCTGATTTCGAGAAGGCTGCCGCGCTGATGCTTTTCGGGGCCGGAGATCGTGCCGCTCCCTAAGAGATCGCCGACATTCATCGCGCAGCCGCTGGAGGCGTGGTGCACGAGCTGCTGCACCGACGACCAGTACATGTACTTGAAGTTGGTGCTGCAGATCGTCTTGGCTTCGTTCATCGCGCCAGCGCGCAAGCTCACGTCGAGCTGCAAGTCGTAATTGTTCGGCCGGGTCTGCTTCAGATACGCCAGCGGCTCCGGCTGCTGCGCCGGGCCCTGCATCCGGAACGGCTCCAGCGCCTCGCGCGTCACCACCCACGGGCTGATCGAGGTCGCGAACGCCTTGGCCTGGAACGGCCCGAGCGGCACATACTCCCATTGCTGGATGTCGCGCGCGCTCCAGTCGTTGAGGATGACGAAGCCGAAGATCATCTCCTCGGCCTGCTTCTCGGTCAGCATCTCGCCCATCGGCGAGGCCTGACCAACCACGAAGCCCATCTCGAGCTCGAAGTCGAGCCGCTTGCAGGCGCCGAAGCTCGGCACCTCGGCGGTCGGCGGCTTCAGCTGGCCGCGCGGCCGCCGCACCTTGGTGCCGCCAACCACCACCGTCGAGGCGCGGCCGTTATAGCCGATCGGCATGTGCAGCCAGTTCGGCTGCAACGCATTGTCCTTGCCGCGGAACATGACGCCGACATTGGTGGCGTGCTCCTTCGACGAATAGAAATCGGTGTAGCCCGAGACGGCAAACGGCATGTGCAGCTGGACGTCAGCCATCGGCAGCAGCGCCCGTGCCCGCAACTCCCTGTTGTCGCGCAGCTCCGGATGATCTGATCGCAACAGCTCGCTGATCCGCGCCCGCGTCGCCGACCACACTTTCGGCCCAAGCGCCATGAAGGCGTTGAGCGACGGCTGCGAGAACACGCCGAGCGGCCCGACATCGAGCCGCGAATCCTGCTCGAGCTCCCAGAGATCGAGCACATAATCACCGATCGCAACGCCGACACGCGGCGCAAGGCCGTCCTTCGACGAGAACACGCCGTAGGGTAGGTTCTGGATCGGGAAGTCGGAAGTGGGGGCAACGTCAATGAAGGAACGGAGGGATGGGTCGTTAGGGTGGGGCATGGTTTTCTCGACGCAATGATGGTGGTTCTACTTTCGCCACTCTCCCCTGGAGGGGGAGGGTCGGCTCGCATGGAGCGAAGCGAAATGCGAGACGGGGTGGGGTGATCCCTCCCCCCGGGTACTGCCTCAAAGGAGAAACTGTCACCCCACCCCGCCGCTCATTTCATTCGCGTCGACCCTCCCCCTCCAGGGGAGGGTAAGATTACGGCTTGGTCGGGTCGAACTTCTTCTCGAGCCCCTTCCAGCAATCCGAGTAATCGTCCTGCAGCGTCGATGACGTCGCGGCGTACTGCGTCACCCGCTGCGGGAACCGAGTCTCGAACATGAAGGCCATCGTGCCGGTCAGCTTCACTGGCTTCAGCTCGCCGTTGCTGGCGTGCTCGAAGGCTTCGCGATCCGGACCATGCGGCAGCATCATGTTGTGTAGCGAGATGCCGCCCGGCACGAAGCCCTGCGGCTTGGCATCGTAGACGCCATAGATCAGGCCCATGAACTCCGACATGATGTTCATGTGATACCACGGCGGACGGAAGGTGTTGTCGGCCACCATCCAGCGCTCCGGGAAGATCACGAAGTCGATATTCGCGGTGCCGGCGGTCTCCGACGGCGAGGTCAGCACCGTGAAGATCGACGGATCGGGATGATCGAACGCGATCGCGCCGACCGGCGAGAAGGTGCGCAGATCATATTTGTAGGGCGCGTAATTGCCGTGCCAGGCGACGACGTCGATCGGCGAATGCGGCAAGGTGGTCTTGAACAGCGCGCCGCCCCACTTGACGTAGAGCTCGGTCGGGGTGTCCTTGTCTTCGTAGGCGGCCACCGGCGTCAGGAAGTCGCGCGAATTGGCGAGGCAATTGGCGCCGATCGGGCCGCGCTCCGGCAGCGTGAAGGCGCCGCCGTAATTCTCGCAGAGATAGCCGCGCGCGGGTCCGCCCGGAATCTCGACGCGGAATTTCACGCCGCGCGGGATCACCACGATCTCGCCGGGCTCGGCATCGATGCGGCCGAACTCGGTGACGAGGCGCAGATTGCCCTGCTGCAGCACGAACATCATCTCGCCATCGGCATTGTAGAAATGCTGATCGACCATCGATTTGGTGATGAGATAGATGTGCGCTGCCATGCCGGCCTGCGTATTGGCATCGCCGGCCGTGGTCATGGTCTGCACGCCCTGCAGTAAGGTCATGTCCTGCTTCGGGATCGGCGCCGGATCCCACCGTAATTGCGCGATCGGCATGTCGTATTCGTGGCACGGCGCGGTGCGCCACAGCCCGCTATCTGCCTTGGCGAAGCGGCCAGAGTGCCGCACCGAGGGACGGATGCGATACAACCATGAGCGCTCATTGGTGCCGCGCGGCGCCGTGAACGGCGAGCCCGACAGCTGCTCGGCATAGAGCCCATAGGCGCAGCGCTGCGGCGAGTTGCGCCCCATCGGCAGCGCGCCGGGCAACGCTTCGGTCTCAAAGCTGTTGCCGAAGCCGGACATGTAGCCCGGCGTGACCTGCCCCGAGCTGCGAACGATCTGATCAGGCGAGGTGTTGATATTCATCGCTATCCTCCTTGCAGGGCGGCCCACATTTCCTGGTCGCGCTTGTCGGTCCAGATCACGGGATCGTCGATCCCGGACGCTTCGTCATAGGCACGCGAAACGTTGAACGGCAGGCAGTGCTCATAGATCGCAAACTTCGAGAACTTCGGATCCATCACCTCGCGCGTCGCCGCCATCGACTCCTTCAGGCTGCGGCCCTTGGCGACGGACGATTCGGCGGCGCCATAGAGCGTGGTGACGAAATCGCGGGTCATCGCGATCGCATCGCGACCGGTCTCGAGGCCCTTCAACGCATCGCCGCGGCCCGGCGCGATCGCCTTGGGATTGAAGGCGCGGATTTCGTTCAGGGTCATCGGCCATTCGCGCAGGTGCGCATCGCCGCAATAGCAGGCCGAGTGATATTCGATCAGGTCGCCGGAGAACATCACCTCGGCGTCCGGCACCCAGGCGACGATGTCGCCCGAAGTGTGGCCGGCTCCGAGCTGCATCAGCCGCACCTCGCGCTTGCCGAGATAGATCGACATCTCGCCCTCGAAGGTCAGCGTCGGCCAGGTCAGGCCGGGAATGCTCGCGGCATCCTGGAACAGCCGCGGGAAGCGGCCGTACTCCGAATCCCAATCCTGCTGGCCACGCTCCTGGATCAGCCGGTAGGTCTCCTGCGAGGCCACGATGCCCTGGGCGTGATAGGCGGAGGCGCCGAGTACGCGGACCGCGTGATAATGCGACAGCACGACGTATTTGATCGGCTTGTCGGTGACGGTCTTGACCCGCTCGATCACCTTGTTGGCCATCGCAGGCGTCGCCTGTGCGTCGAACACCAGGCAGCCGTCCTCGCCGACGATGACGGCGGTGTTGGGGTCGCCCTCGGCGGTGAAGGCGTAGAGATCGGTTCCGATCTCGGAGAAGGTGACCTTCTTCTCCGCGAGATCCGTGGTCGATGCGAAACCTTTGGCCATCAGTTCAATCCTGTCCGTTTGATCAGTGCTATTGTTGTTGCTGTTGTTGCTGCTGGCTCGCGTCCAGCGTCCGCCGCTTCGCCAGCGCGATCGCCTCGCGAAGCACGTCGAGATCGCCGATGTGGTTGGCGAGTACCAAAACCAGCGCGGCATCAAGATCGGCGCTCTGCGCCTCGGTGAGGCCGCGATGCGCCTCGACGATGGCACGGAAGGCGTCGTCGGGCTTTGCGAAGTTCGAACTGGTCGACAGCGCCATGACTGCTCCTCAGCTCACACCGGACGCGCGCGCCAGCGCCGCATCGAGTGGCGGCCGCGCGGCGTTGCGGAAGCGCGCCGCGACGTAGCCATCCGGCCGCAGCAGATAGGCGGTGCCAGGCTCGGCGTCGTAGCGCTTGCCGGCCAGGCCTTGCGCGTCGACCAGGCCGCCCTCGCCGCCGACCCGGATGCTGCCGACGCCCTCAGGGACATCGGCGGCCGTGCCATTGCCAAACTCCAGCAACGTGAAACGCGTTCCCTGTCTGATGAAAACATCAGTCAGATAGCTGGAACCGCCGCCCTGCTCGGTCACCGGCGCGTCCGGCATCGAGGTGCCCGGCCGCGGGCCGCCGCGCCAATCGTCGCGATCGCCGCTCGACAGCGGCGTGTCGTAGACCGACGGCACCGACAGCCGGCCGCCATTGACCATGCGCTTGCCGAATTCCGTGTCCTTGGCCAGCGAGAGCACCGCTTCACGCAGCCGCGCCTCCTGCCGGGTCACCGGCGCCATGAAATCGGTCGAGCGGGTAGACTCGCGGATGTTCTCATCCGCCGCGGCGCTACGCTCGATGTGATAGGTCTCCAGCAAGCTTTCCGGCGACAGCCGGCGCAACACGCGATCGAGCTTCCACGCCAGATTCTCGGCGTCCTCGAGCCCGGAATTGGCGCCGCGCGCGCCGAACGGCGAGACCTGGTGCGCGGAATCGCCGGCGAAGATCACGCGGCCGTGGATGAACTTGGCCATCCGCCGGCACTGGAACTTGTACAGCGATATCCACTCGAACTCGAACTTGTCGTGCCCGAGCATGCGCTCGATCCGCGGCCGCACGTTCTCGGGCTGCTTCTCGGCCACCGGATCGGCATCCGGATTGAGCTGCAGATCGATCCGCCAGATGTCGTCCGGCTGCTTGTGCAGCAGCGCCGAGCGTCCGGCGTGGAACGGCGGGTCGAACCAGAACCAGCGCTCGGTCGGGAATGCCGCGGTCATCTTGACGTCGGCGATCAGGAACTGGTCCTCGAACACCTGCCCCGCAAAGTCCGCGCCGACCATCTGCCGCAGCGACGAGCGCGCGCCGTCGCAGGCGACCACGAAGGAGGCGCGTACCTGATAGGAGCCTTCGGGGGTCGCGATCGTCAGCGCGACGCCGTCGTTGCGGCTTTCCAGCGCGATCACCTTGTTGCGCCAGCGCAGGTCGATTTCAGGCAGCTGCTCGACCCGGTCGACCAGATAGGCCTCGGCATAGAACTGCTGCAGGTTGATGAAGGCGGGCCGCTTGTGGCCCTCCTCGGGCAGCAAATTGAACTGGTAGAGCTGCGAGGCACCGTGGAAGATCTTGCCGACGCTCCACACCACGCCCTTCTCGACCATGCGGTCGCCGACGCCGAGGCGATCCCAGAACTCGAGCGAGCGCTTCGAGAAGCAGATCGCGCGCGAACCCTCGCCGATCCGGTCGGCATCGTCGAGCAGCACCACGCGCTGGCCGCGCTGCGCGAGATCGATCGCGAGCGACAGCCCTACCGGCCCGGCGCCGACCACTACGACCGGGTGCTCCGCCACATTGGCGCCCGACCGCTCCTGGTCGGGATGACGGCGATAGCCGAACTGGGTTTTGGCCTGTGCCGTGTTGGCTGCCATTGCTTGACCCTGGATGTTCCCTGGCGCCGGCCCTTGTCTGTGGCTCGGACTGCGGCTTGTGTGACCGGCTGGCAACCAGCACCTTGCGGGCTGGGCGCGACCTTGCTAAATTAGTCTCACTTGCAACTATCTTAAACTCCCAGTCGGGCTCGCCGTCAACTCAAATTGGAGGAATTTTTGGCCAGGACCTCTGCAAGCCAGCCTCCGATCCGGCCGCGCAGCGCCGTGGAAGCGGACGCGCGCGACAATGTCGCGCCGACCAAGAAGCGCCTCGACCTGTTCCACTTCATGCCGTTCCGCCTGAACCGGGTGGCGGCCGAGGTGTCCTCGGCGCTGTCGAGCGAATATCAGGCGCGCTACGACCTCGACATTCCGGAATGGCGCGTGCTCGCGACGCTCGGTTTCCGCAGCGATCCCTGTAGCGCGCAATACATCGCGCATTGCACCCGCACGCATAAATCCACCATCAGCCGCGCCGTGTCAGCGCTGATGGAGCGCGAGATCGTGGAGCGCGTCGAGAACGCCGACGACCGCCGCGAATTCCGCCTGCGGCTGACCAAGAAGGGCCAGGGGCTCTATGAAGAGCTGATCCCGCGCCTGCTGCGCAAGGAGCAGGAGATCCTGTCCTGCCTGTCCGCGCAGGAACGCCGCGATCTCGCACGCCTGCTCGGCAAGGTCGAGACCAGCCTCGAGCTGGTACAGTCCAGCGAAGAGGCCGATGCGAAGGACGTGTATTAGAGACACGCTCCGCTTTGGATACACACTTCGCCGTCGTCCTGGCGAAAGCCAGGACCCATACTCCGCGGCCGGTGTTGTGAACGCGACTCGTCGTTCCAGCGAAGCTCAACAAAGGACATTTGTGGTTATGGGTCCTGGCTTTCGCCAGGACGACGCCGAGGTTGGCTGGCGTCCCAACACGAACACAGCTGCGTAGGGCGGATTGGCCGCTGGCGTAATCCGCCGCTCGTGACGCAAGATACGGCGGATTGCGCTGCGCTAATCCGCCCTACGCAGCTCATGCGGCGCGAGAGCTACGCCCCTTCGATATGCTTCGCGATCACAGGGAAATAATTATCCCCCGATCCCTTGTCGATCGCCTCCTGCAGCACGGTGCCGATCAGCTCCGCGCCGCGGATCTTGATGCCGGCGTCGGCGGCGAGCTCCAGTGCGTAGGACAGATCCTTCAGCGCATATTCGGTCGAGAACGCGCGCTCGGGAAATACGCCGGGCACGATCGCCTTCATGCCGTGGTTGCGCAGCGCAAAGCTGTCGGCCGAGCCCTTCGACAGGGTTTCCAGCAAGAGCTTCGGATCGACGCCACTGTGCTTTGCCACCGCGGCGGCCTCGGCCAGCGCGTTCACGGTCTCGAACAGCACCATGTTGTTGAGGATCTTGGTCACCTGCCCCGCGCCGACATCGCCGCAATTGGTGACGTCGGTGGCAAAGCAGCGGATCAAGGGCTCGATCGCGGCATAGAGCGCGGGCACCGCACCGACCATCACGCTGAGCGTGCCGTCCTGCGCCGCCTGCCGGGTGCGCGCGATCGGCGCGTCGGCCCAGGCCGCGCCCTTGGCCTGCAATTGCGCGGCAAAGTCGCGGGTCTGGCTGACCGAAGACGTGCCGAGATCGACCACGACCTGGCCGCTCCTGATGTTCTTCAGAATGCCGTCGCCTTCGAACACCGCGCGCACATGCTTGGCGCTCGGCAGGCAGAGGAACAGCACGTCGCTCTGCTTGATGACGTCGGCGACCGAGCCGGCAATCTCGGCGCCGTCGGCGCGCAGCCGTTGCAGCGGCTCAGTCGCGAGGTCGAACACCACGACGCGCTTACCGCTCTTCTTGACCAGGTTGCGGCAAATCGGCTCACCCATCACGCCGAGGCCGATGAATCCGAGAGTTTTATAGTCAGTCATATCGCTCTTCTTTTTGACGTTTCTTGACGTTTTGCAGACGTGCCCGGTTACTTCGCGAACGATCGCGACGGCGCCAGATGCAGCGCGAACGCATCGACCTTATCGCTGGCGCGCGGATAGATCTCGCTGACGATCGGATCGTGGCCGGGGATGAAGCGATCGGGATGACCGGCAAGCCGCTCGACGGTCTCCCAGCCCTGCGCCATGTCGCCGACATTGTAGACGATCGGAAACGGGCTCTTCTTGTGCAGGTTCGCGTAATAATGCGCGGCGTCCGACGCCAGCACGACCGGGCCGCGCGCGGTCTCGACCCGCACCACCTGCAGGCCGTCGGAATGGCCGCCGACGCGATGCACGGTCACGCCGGGCGCGATCTCGCCATCGCCGGAATGGAAGGTGACGCGCTCGCCATAGACGTGCCGCACCATCTGAGTGACATGCTCGATGGAAAACGGATGGCGCAGCATGCCGTTGCACATGCAGCGGCCGGTCGCGTAGCTCATCTCGCGTTCCTGCAGATGGAATTTGGCGCCCGGAAAGCGATCCAGATTGCCCGCATGGTCGTAATGCAGATGGGTAACGATCACGTCGCGGATCGAGTCAGCCGAGACGCCGAAGCCGGCCAGCGCATCGACCGGGTTGAGCGTCAGCTTGCGGGCGCGCGCCTTGGCCTCCTCGGCGTTGAAGCCGGTGTCGACCAGGATGTCGCGGCCGTGGCCGCGGATCAGCCAGACGAAATAATCGAGATCCTGCGCCGTGGTGTCGTGCGGATCGGGCACCAGGAAATTGAGGTGCGGCGTGCGCGGCGACATCGTCGCATAGCGCAGGGCGTAGATTTCGTAGGCGTTTCCCATCGGTTTCGCTCTTGTTTGCGGTCTTGTTGAATGGCTTGCCGTCCCGGACACAAAGCCATCGCCTTGCGCAAAGGTCAAACTGCGCGCAGTGCGACGAGCGCATGACAGGGCGGCCCAAACCACTGCGCAAGCCTCTGTGAATGCAATCACACTATCCGGTCGCAGGAACCTGCACCATGCCACGATGGCGATGGCCGCCATGAGCGCGGGTGTTGCACTGCGGCCTCGCGGTCCTCGCTGCAATAGGCGATGGTGCAGCAAGCCGTTGACGGGGGTTTGGCCGTGGTTTGATAATGGATTTTCGCTAGAGTAAGGTCCCCGAGGCGCAGGCTCGAAGCGGCGCCATTTCATGTGGAATGCCGCGATCTGGATTTGCCGCGATTATGAAAATCCGCCTTGCCTTGCTCGCCACGCTGATTTTTGCAATCGCGTCGCCCACCCTGTCCTTCGCCGCCGGCGATCGTTTCGCGCTGGTCATCGGCAATGCCAAATATCCCGACGCCGACGCGCCGCTGAAGGAGCCGGTCAACGACGCCCGCGACGTCGCCGACGAGCTCAAGCGTGACGGCTTCACCGTCGAGGTCGGCGAGAACCTGACCGGCGACGGCATGCGCCGCGCCTTCGACCGGCTCTATGGCAAGATCAAGCCGGGTTCGGTCGCGCTGATCTTCTTCTCGGGTTACGGCATCCAGTCGAACCGGCAGAGCTACATGATCCCGATCGACGCCCAGATCTGGGCCGAGGCCGACGTTCGGCGCGACGGCTTCAGCCTCGAGACCGTGCTCGGCGAGATCAACAGCCGCGGCGCCGGGGTGAAGATCGCCCTGGTCGACGCCTCCAGGCGCAACCCGTTCGAGCGCCGCTTCCGCAGCTTCTCGGCGGGGCTCGCCCCGGTGATCGCACCCAACGGAACGTTGGTGATGTATTCGGCCGCGCTGTCGTCCGTGGTCTCGGACAATGGCAGCGACCGCAGCCTGTTCGTGCGGGAACTGCTGAAGGAGATCCGCACCCCCGACCTGATGGCGGAGGAAACGCTGAACCGCACCCGCGTCGGCGTCACCCGCGCCTCCCGGCAGGAACAGGTGCCGTGGATCTCGTCGTCACTGGCCGAGGATTTCTCGTTCATTCCAGCCGGTGCAGCCGGCACGCCGGGACCGTCGAGCGCCGCGCCCGCGCCGGCCGTATCGCCGTCGCCCGAGGTGGCAACGGCACCGCCGGTCTCGCCGCCACCGGCGCCGCCAGCCCCACCCGCTGCAACGCCGAAGCCGGCGCCGACGCCTCCGGCGGCAACCGCGCCGACGCCACCACCCGCGCCGCCGAAGCCGGCCGTCGCGACAGCGCCGACCGCACCGCCACCTCCGCCAAAAGCGCCCGAGATCGCGCTGCCGCCACCCGCGCCTCCGCCGCCGGTGGTGATCCAGCCCACCCCGGCCCCGAGCAATTCACCCGTGCTCGCCGATGACCCGACGATCAAGAGCCTGAACGAAAAGCTCGACAAGAATCCGGATGACGCGGCTGCGCTGTATCGCCGCGGCCAGGTCTTTGCCAGCAAGGGCGCCTATGATCTCGCGGTGAAGGATTTCACCAATTCGCTGCGGCTGAACCCGAAGGATGTCGAGGCCTATAACAACCGCTGCTGGGTCCGCACCGTGATCGGCGACCTGCAGGCGGCCCTGAAGGACTGCAACGAAGCGCTGCGGCTGCGCCCGAATTTCGTCGATGCGCTCGACAGCCGCGGGCTGATGAATCTGAAGGGCGGGCAGAACAAGAACGCCATCGCCGATTTCGACGCCGCGCTGAAGATCAACCCGCGGCTGACCTCGTCGCTGTACGGGCGAGGCCTCGCCAAGAAGCGCAACGGCGCGGTCGCGGAAGGCGATCTCGACATCGCCAACGCCAAGGCGATGGACCCGAACATCGTCAAGGAATTCGCCGACTACGGCGTGCAGTGACATATGAAACCGGGCCTGCCCGCGGCTCGAACCGCTGCTGCAATGGCGCGACTAATCAGAGGGTGCGTGCCGGGCAGCGATGCCCGCGATCGATCCGAAGCGTTGCATGGAACCGCGCCAACCGGCGCAGGAGGGACCGAAATGTTCAAGCCGTCGGCAAGGGCCGCGCTCCTTTCAATCGTGACCGGCGGCGCCGTGCTGTTATCAGGCATGGCGGCCGCCCGCGCTGGTGACGTGACCGAGGACCAGATCATCAAGGCGCTGACGCCCGAGAAGAAGCCACTGACCCGCGGCCTCTCGGTCGGCCCGCAGACCACCTCGCCCGGGCTGAACGCCGACCAGGCCAAGTTCGTGCAGAGCATCCGTGGCCGCGCCACCCGCTCGCTGTCCTCGACCGAGCGCGAGGAAATCGCGACCATCGTCCAGGACAAGCCGAAGATCGATCTCGAGATCAACTTCGATTACAACTCCGCCGACATCAGCGCGAAGTCGCTGCCCTCGGTGCAGGCGCTCGGCCGCGCTTTGACCAATCAGGACCTGAAGGGCTCGACCTTCGTGGTAGCCGGCCACACCGACGCTGCCGGCGGCGAGGACTACAATCAGGGCCTCTCGGAGCGCCGCGCCGACGCCATCAAGCGCTATCTGGTCGACAAATACGGCATCAACGGCACCGATCTCGTCACCGTCGGCTATGGCAAGAGCAAGCTGAAGGACCCGAGCCACCCGATGGCGGACGTCAACCGGCGCGTGCAGGTGGTC
This sequence comes from Bradyrhizobium sp. C9, assembly GCF_002532045.1. Lineage (GTDB taxonomy): Bacteria > Pseudomonadota > Alphaproteobacteria > Rhizobiales > Xanthobacteraceae > Bradyrhizobium. The sequence continues at coordinate 68,390 of NZ_NWTG01000024.1, forward strand.
AACGTGGAAAACAAGGACACCGCCGCCAAGTAATCCAGAGGTGATGGGCGATGGCGCGGGCCCTTTTTGAGGTTACAATGCGTTCCGCACCCCGGCGGGGCGCATTTGCTTTGGGGCGAACGCCCAAAACGGCTTACAGGTGACCCGCCTCACATGACGTCAGGGCACGATCCGGAACAATGGACCCCGGCCTTTCCGATGCCCACACACTACGACGGCGAGATGAGACTTCGACGTGCGCCCAAGACAATCCCTGTCGATACGCGCCAAGTTCTGGATTGATCAGGCGATGAACTTTTCCCAGTACCTCAAGCCTGCGCTCGGCACGGTGGTTTTCCTCGCACTGGCTGTCGCCTACTACGCGTTCGAGCACCGCTCCCATCCGGAGGAGAAGGAAACGCCGGGCCAGGCGCTGGTCGTGGTGACGAAGTCGACCAATGCCTGCTTCTCCGACATGGTCCGCGTCACCGGCTTCATCGTGCCGCGCCGCGAGGCGCAGGTGAATGTCGACCAGGACGGCTCCAAGGTCACCGACGTGCTGGTTCGCGAGGGCGACACCGTGACCGAGAACCAGGAACTGGCGCGGCTGACCCCGCCGCCGCAGCAGGCGGCGCAGGGCAACGCCAAGCCGATCGTGCTGCGCGCCCCGGCCGCCGGCCTCGTCACCGAGGTGCGCACCGCGCCCGGCGCCCCGGCCTCGCCGCAGGCTCCGCCGATGTTCAAGATCTCCGTCAACAACGAGATCGAGCTCGACGCCGAGGTGCCGAGCTTCCAGCTCCTGAAGCTCAATCCCGGCGCCAATGTCCGGATCAGCCGCGACGACGCGCCCGACATCGTCGGCAAGGTCCGCCAGATCTCGCCGCAGATCGACCGCGCCACCCAGCTCGGGCACGTCCGCATCACCATCAACAACAATCCGACGCTGAAGGTCGGCATGTTCGCGCGCGCCAATATCGACGCCAAGCGCTCCTGCGGCGTCGCGGTGCCGCGCACCGCGATCGACCGCCTGACCTTGCAGGTCGTGAAGGGCAACACGATCGAGACCCGCAGGGTCCGCGTCGGGCTGACCTCCGACACCTCGACCGAAATCCTTGAAGGCCTCGACGTCGGCGAAATCGTCGTGGCCGATGCTGGCACCTCGCTGCATGACGGCGACCAGATCAAGACCATGTTCGCCGACGAACTCGATCGCACGCGATCACGCTAATTCGGATACGCTAATGGCTTTGAACATCTCGGCATGGTCGATCCGGAACCCGCTTCCCTCGATCGTCTTCTCGATCATCCTGCTGGTGCTGGGGTGGGTCTCCTTCACCAAGCTCGCCGTGACGCGGCTGCCGAGCGCCGACATTCCGGTGATCTCGGTCGCGGTCTCGCAATTCGGCGCCGCGCCTTCGGAACTTGAATCGCAGGTCACCAAGACGATCGAGGACGGCGTCTCCGGTGTCGAGGGCGTGCGCCATATCTCCTCCTCGATCACCGACGGCCTGTCGGTGACCACGATCCAGTTCGCGCTGGAGACCAACACCGACCGCGCGCTCAACGACGTCAAGGACGCCGTGACCCGCGTGCGCGCCAACCTGCCGCAGAACGTCACCGAGCCCTTGATCCAGCGCGTCGACGTCATCGGCCTGCCGATCGTGACCTATGCCGCGATCTCGCCCGGCAAGACGCCGGAGCAGCTATCTTACTTCGTCGACGACGTGGTCAAGCGCGCGCTGCAGGGCGTGCGCGGCGTCGCCCAGGTCGAGCGCATCGGCGGTGTCGAGCGCGAGATCCTGGTCTCGCTCGATCCCGACAAGCTGCAGGCGGTGGGGCTCACCGCGGTCAATGTCAGCCAGATCCTGCGCGGCACCAATGTCGACGTCGCCGGCGGCCGCGCCGAGATCGGCAAGAACGACCAGGCGATCCGCACGCTGGCCGGCGCCAAGACGCTGAACGAGCTCGCCGGCACCATGATTCCGCTGTTCGGCGGCGGCGAGATCCGGCTCGACGATCTCGGCACCGTCACCGACACGATCGCCGACCGGCGCACCTTCGCCCGCTTCAACGGCGAGCCGGTGGTGGCACTCGGCATCAAGCGCTCCAAGGGCGCCAGCGACGTCGTCGTCGCGGCTGCCGTGCAGAAGCGGATCGACGCCCTGAAGGTCGCCTATCCCGACGTCGATCTCAAGCTGATCGACACCTCGGTCGAATTCACCAAGGGCAATTACGAGGCCGCGATCTCGACCCTGTTCGAGGGCGCGATCCTCGCCGTCATCATCGTGCTGCTGTTCCTGCGCGACATGCGTGCCACCATCATCGCGGCGGTCTCGCTGCCGCTGTCGATCTTCCCGGCGTTCTGGGCGATGGACCTGCTCGGTTTCTCGCTCAACCTGGTCTCGTTCCTCGCCATCACGCTGTCGACCGGCATCCTGGTCGACGACGCCATCGTCGAGATCGAGAACATCGTCCGCCACATGCGGATGGGCAAGACGCCCTACCGGGCCGCGCTGGAGGCCGCCGACGAGATCGGCCTTGCGGTGATCGCGATCTCGCTCACCATCATCGCGATCTTCGCGCCGGCGAGCTTCATGTCCGGGATCGCCGGCCAGTTCTTCAAGCAGTTCGGCATCACCGTGTCGGTGCAGGTGTTCTTCTCGCTGCTCGCCGCGCGCTTCGTGACGCCGATGCTGGCCGCCTATTTCCTCAAGCACCATGACCACGACGATCCGCCGCCCGGCCGCATCCTGCGCAGCTATCACGGCCTCGTCACCTGGTCGGTGCGGCACTATTACATCACCGTGCTGATCGGCTTTGCGGTGTTCGCCGCGTCGATCTGGAGCATCACGCTGCTGCCGCAGGGCTTCCTGCCGGCGCAGGACACCGCGCGCTCGCTGCTGGCGATGGAACTGCCGCCCGGCTCGCAGCTGGCCTACACTGAGAAGGTCACCGAGGAGATCGTGGCGCGGCTGCGCAAGCGGCCTGAGGTGAGGAGCGTGTTCGTCGACGGCGGCCGCGTGCCGCCGGGCATCCAGGAAGTGCGCCGCGCCGCGCTGATCATCAACTACACGCCGAAGGCGGACCGCAGGATCACCCAGCGCGAGCTCGAGCTGTCGATCGGCAAGGAGCTCGACAACGTCCCCGATATCCGGTTCTGGTTCCTCGACGAGAACGGCCTGCGCGCCATCTCGCTGGTCGTCACCGGTACCGACAGCAACATCGTCAACAACGTCGCCAGCGAGCTCGCGACCCAGATGAAGCGGATTCCGATCATCGCCAACGTGATCTCGGAAACCGCGCTCGACCGACCCGAGTTGCGCATCCGTCCACGCGCCGAGCTCGCGGCGCGGCTCGGCGTCTCGACCGAAAGCCTGTCGCAGACCATCCGCGTCGCCACCATCGGCGACGTCGGCCCTGCGCTGGCCAAATTCGACGCCGGCGAGCGTCAGGTGCCGATCCGCGTCCAGCTCGAGGACAATGCGCGCAGCGATTTGCAGATGCTGGAGCAGCTGCGCGTGCCGCTGGGCCAGCGCGGCGAGCGCGGCGGCGTGCCGCTCTCGGTCGTTGCCGACATCCAGCTCGACCAGGGCCCGACCAGCATCAACCGCTACGACCGCGAGCGGCAGGCCACCGTCGCGGCCGACCTGGTCGGCAATGCCGCGCTCGGCGATGCCACCAAGCTGATCTACGACCTGCCTGTCATGAAGAGCCTGCCGAAGGGCGTGAAGGTGAGCCCGTCCGGCGACGCCGAGAGCCTCGCCGAACTGTCCGACGGCTTCGCCACCGCGATCACCGCCGGACTGATGATGGTCTATGCCGTGCTGGTGCTGCTGTTCGGCACCTTCCTGCAGCCGATCACCATCCTGTTCTCGCTGCCGCTGTCGATTGGCGGCGCTATCGGCGCGCTGCTCTTGACCGGCAAGCAGCTCACCACGCCGGTGTGGATCGGCATCCTGATGCTGATGGGCATCGTCACCAAGAACGCCATCATGCTGGTGGAGTTCGCGGTGGAGGCGATCCGCGACGGCAAGGCGCGCGAGGACGCCATGATCGACGCCGGCATGAAGCGCGCCCGCCCGATCGTGATGACCACGATCGCGATGGCCGCCGGCATGATGCCGTCCGCCCTGGCGTTCGGCGCCGGCGGCGAATTCCGCTCACCGATGGCGCTCGCGGTGATCGGCGGCCTGATCTTCTCGACCGTGCTGTCGCTGGTGTTCGTGCCGGCGATGTTCATGGTGATGGACGACATCGGCGGCCTGATCTGGCGCTTCGGCAAGCGGCTCGTGGTCTCGCATGCCGACCACGAGCTGACCCCGAGCGAGCAGCCAACCGACCAGACCAAGCGGCCGCCCGGCCCGCCGAGCGTGATCTCACCCGCGGCGGAGTGAACTGGGGACGCGGCCGGACGAGAGTATGATGCAGTCGGGCTGAATAGCGGCCGCGAAGATGATGCGCCCCCTCTCCCGCTTGCGGGGGAGGGCTGGGGTGGGGGTATCACCACGAATCCTATTGTGGAGGGAGCCCCCACCCGTCGCGCTACGCGCGCCGGCCTTCCCCGCAAGCGGGAGAGGCGAAGCGAACGCGCGGACGGGCCGCGTTTAATCAAGTCGCATCGCGCCCTAGTACAGCCGCGTGCGATAGGCCTCTTCCATCGTCTTCTCAGCGACCTCGACCTCGACGGCCGCGGTCTGCTCGGCGATGATGCGGCCGAGCGTCGGGAAGCTGTGGCGCTCGACCTGGGCGGCCGGATTCCAGAGCTTCGAGCGCATCAGCGCCTTGCCGCAATGGAAGTAGGTCTCATCGACATGCACCTTGATGCCGATGATCGGGGTGACGTTCTGCACCGTCAGCGGCGTCAAGAGATCCGACTCCTGCGAGATCTCGGCTCGCCCGTTGATCCGCAGGGTCTCGTTGATGCCAGGCACCATGAAGATCAGCCCGATCCCGGGCGAAGCGATGATATTGCCGAACGTATCGACCCGGTTGTTGCCGCGGCGATCCGGGATCAGCAGTGTCTTGTCGTCGAGCACCGAGACGAAGCCCGGTGCATCGCCGCGCGGACTGGCGTCGGCATGGCCCTTGCCGTCGCTGGAGGCGATGACCAGGAACGGCGACAGCGCGATGAAGTCGCGGCAGAACTTGTCGAGATGGTTGAGCACCTTCTTCTCGGCGAGCGGGCTCAATTGCCCGAAATGCGCGCGAAGATCCTCCTGCGACTTGACCGGCGGCTTGCCGCCTGCGCCCTCGTGACCCATAGTGAACCTCCCTTTGTTGTTAGTCTATACCGCGTCGATGCCGGAAGCGATCCTTGCCGCATGGCGCGCATCAGCCGTGGCCGCAAAGCCCGGCTGGTCGAAGAAGTCGCGGCCGGGGATCGCATCGAGCAGGTCGCGCGTATAGGCCTGGCGCGGCGCAGTGAAGACCTCGGCGGTGGTGCCCTCCTCGACGATGCGCCCCTTCTGCAAGACGATGACGCGATCGGCGATCTCGGCGGCGATCCGCAGATCATGGGTGATGAAGATCATCGCAAGCCGCATCTCCTGGCGCAGCTCGGCGAGCAGCGCCAGCACCTGGGCCTGCACCGAGACGTCGAGCGCCGACACCGCTTCGTCGGCGATCAACACCCGCGGCTTGAGCGCCAGCGCCCGCGCGATGCAGATGCGCTGGCGCTGGCCGCCCGAGAATTCGTGCGGGTAGCGATCCGCGGCGGTCTCCGCGAGGCCGGCCCGGACCAGCAGTTGCCTCGCCTGCGCCATCGCCTCTGATCGCGACGTGCCATAGGCCATCGGGCCGCGCGCGATGGCATCGCCAACCTTCTGCCGCGGATCGAGGCTGGCAAAGGGATCCTGGAACACGATCTGGAGCTGCCGCCGCGCCTGGCGCAGCGCCTCGCCGCGCAGTTGCCGAAGGTCCGCACCGCCGAAACGGATGGCGCCGGCATCCGGCTCGGTCAGCCGCATGATCATGCGGCCGAGCGTCGATTTGCCGGAGCCGGATTCGCCGACAACGGCGAGCGTCTCGCCCTCGTGCAGGGTCAGCGTGATGCCATCCGCGGCGACCACCTCGCGCGGCGGCTGCAGCCAGCCGCGCTTGACCCGGAAGGTCTTCTGCAGGCCGACGACTTCCAGCAGCGGCTCCGGCCGCACGATCGTCTCATGGATGTCGGCAAGGCGCGCCTTCGGCACCGCATCGATCAGTTCGCGGGTGTAGGCGGCCTGCGGATTGCGCAGCACCTCACCGGCGGCGCCCTGCTCGACCACCTTGCCATGGCGCAGCACCACGACGCGATCGGCGACATCGGCGACGACGCCGAAATCATGGGTGATCAGCAACACGCCCATGCCGCGCTCGCGCCGGAGATCGTCGATCAGCCGCAGGATCTGGCGCTGGGTCGTGACATCGAGCGCGGTGGTCGGCTCGTCGGCGATCAGGAGCGCGGGCCGGTTGGCCATCGCCATCGCGATCATCACGCGCTGGCGCTGGCCGCCCGAAAGCTCGAACGGGTAGCTCTTTTCCAGCAGTTGCGGGTTCGGCAACCCGACCTGCGTCAGCAAGGTCTGCACCCGCGCGCGGACCTCAGCCGTCGATGGCGTGGGCTGCTGGTGCGCCAGGATCATCTCCTCGATCTGCTTGCCGACCCGCTTGAGCGGATTGAGCGAAGACAACGGCTCCTGGAAGATCATCGCAGCATTGCCGCCGCGCAGCTTTCGCAGCCCGCGGCCGTCGAGCTTCGACGGATCCTGCCCCGCGACCGTTACGGTGCCGGACACGATGTCGACGCCGCGCGGCAACAGCTGCAGCACCGCATGGGCGATCATCGACTTGCCTGAGCCGGATTCGCCGACCAGGCAGACCACCTCGTTGGGCTTGATCGCAAACGACACATTCTCGACCGCGAACGGCCGGTCGCCGCCCTTTGGCAGCGCGATCGAGAGACGCTCGACCGCAAGGACCGGCGCGCTGGACTGCATGGCCTCGCTCATGACCGGCGCCTCGAGACGCGCGGGTTGAGGACATCGGACAGGCCCTCGCCGAACAGATTGATCGCCAGCACCGTGACGAGGATGGCAAGGCCGGGAAACACGCTCATCCACCACGCATTGCGGATCACGGTGCGTCCGGCGCCGATCATGAAGCCCCATGACATCAGATTGGGATCGCCGAGCCCCATGAAGGACAGTGCGCTTTCCAGCAGGATCGCGGTCGCGACCGTCAGCGACGTCACCACCAGGATCGGCGAGATCGCATTCGGCAGGATGTGGCCGAGCACGATGCGCCAGGTGCGCTCGCCCTGGCACAGCGCCGCCTCGACGAATTCGCGATTGCGAAGGCGCAGGAACTCCGCGCGCGTCAGCCGCGCCAGCGGCGGCCAGCTCACCGCACCGATGGTGAGGATGATCGTGAGCAGCGACGGATTGAAGGTCGCGACCAGCAGGATGGCCAGCACGAAGGCCGGAATGGTCTGGAACAATTCCGTCATCCGCATCAGCACCAGATCGACCTTGCCGCCGAAATAGCCCGAGATCGCGCCGACCACGACGCCGATCGCCATCGCCGCGAGCGCCGATGCGATGCCGATCAGCAGCGAGACCCGCGCGCCGTAGGCGACGCCGGCTGCGACATCGCGGCCGAGCGTATCGCCGCCAAGCCACAGCCCGTCCTCGCCGGGCGGCGTGAACGGCGCCCCGACCATCTCCCAGGGCGAGACCGGAAACACGATCGGCGCAATGATCGCGACGACAACGACGACGAGCAGCAGGACCAGCCCGATCATGCCGCTGGGATGACGCAGGAAGGCGCGCACCGTCTCCATCACGCCGCTCCCGTGGTCATGCGCGGATCGATCAACCGGTAGACCAGGTCGGTCAGGAGATTGAGCGCGATCACGACGATCGAGAGGATCAGGAAGATGCCGAGCAGGACCGGATAGTCGCGTTGCAGCAGCGCCTCGAAGGTCAGGCGGCCGAGGCCGGGCCAGGCAAACACCGTCTCGATCACCACGGCGCCGCCGACCAGCGCGCCGGCCTGCATGCCGGCGACGGTGACGACCGGAACCAGCGCATTGCGCAGCATGTGGCCGACCACGATGCGCGTTCCGGACAAGCCCTTGGCGCGCGCCGTCTTGATGAAGTCCTGCTGGGCGACCTCGATGATCGAGGAGCGCATCAGCCGCGCATAGATCGCGAGGTAGATCGCTGCCAGCGACGTCACCGGCATGATCATGTGCTTCATGATGTCGAGCGCATGCGCGAGCGGCGAGAGCTGGACGTTGATGGTCTCGTAGCCGAACGGCGGCAGCCAGCCGAGCGTCACCGAGAACACCAGCACCAGCATCAGGCCGAGCCAGAACACCGGCGTCGCATACAGCACGAGCGAGAGCACGGTGAACACCGTATCGAGCACGCTGCCGGCCGCGAGCCCTGCCAGCGCGCCGAGCGCGGTGCCGATCAGGAGCGCAAGGCAGAACGCCGTCACCGTCAGCAGCAGCGTCGCCGGCAGCCGCTCGAGGATCAGATCGACGACGGGGCGGCGCTGGCGATAGGAATAGCCGAGATCGAGCCTGACGACGCGGCTGAGGTGGCTGACGAGCTGCACGAAATACGGCTTGTCGAGCCCGTACTCCTTGCGCAGATCGTCGAGCAGCTTTGGATCGGACGCGCCGGACTGCCCGGCCATCACCTGGGCCGGGTCGCCGGGCGCGGCCCGCACCAGCACGAAGTTGAACGTCGCGATGACGAGGATCACGGCGACGAGCTGGGCGATGCGGCTGATCGCCTGGAGCCCGATCGCCGCTGCGCTCCCGAGCCGGGTCACGATTTGTAGACCGACCCGAAGGTTTCGTGCGAGCCGATGCCCGTGGTCACGATGTTCTTGAACGCCTTGTCGTAAATGATGGGGTATTCGATCTCGAGCGTCCAGGCCACCGGCACATCCTCGACCAGGATCTGCTGCACCTTGCTGTAGAGTTCCTGGCGCTTGGCTTCATCGAGCGTGATGGCGGCCTCGTCGAACAGTCTGTCGACTTCCGGGTTCGAGTAGCCTTGCGTGTTCGAGAACAGGATGCCCTTCTTGATGTTCGACGAAATATAGGTGCGGGCGACGCCGAGCGCGGGATCGCCGAGCTGGTAGAGCAGGTTCTGGGTCATCTCATAGTCCCAGTTGCCGACCTTCTCGGCCCAGCCGGCCATGTCGGTGCCCACAAGCACGAGGTCGATGCCGACGCGCGCAAAGCTCTGGCGGAAGAATTCGCCGGCGCGCTGATAGGACTCGCCATAGGGCGGCACGATGTACTTGATCTCGGCCCGCTTGCCGCTGGCGCCCACCTTCAAGCCCATGTCGTCGAGCAGCGCCTTGGCCTTGTCCACCGAGAACTCGTAGCGCTTCACGTTCGGATCGTAGAACCGCGTCTTCGACGAGATCGGGCCGGTTGCGACCTTGGCGTTGCCGAAATACACCCGCTTGCTGAACGCCTCGCGATCGATCAGGTGCATCACCGCCTGCCGGAACCGTTTGTCGTTCATCGGCGCGATGCGGTTGTTCATTTCGAGCCACTGATGCGGCGCGAAGTATTCGTAGCCCTTGGTGGTGAATTCGAGGTTCTTCTGCGCCTTGAAGCGCTGCACGTCGTAGAATTCGACGTCGGACCATTGCACCAGCTGCACGGTGCCGTTCTCGAGCGCGAGCGCGCGCGACGCCGCATCCGGGATCACGCGATAGACGATCTCGTCGAGATAAGGCTCGTCCTTCAGATAGTAGCCGTCGTGGCGGACGAGGTGCACGTGCGAGCCGCGCACCCATTCCTTCAGCTTGAACGGGCCGGTGCCGATCGCCTTGTCGTTCTCCGGGTTCTTGCGATAGTCGGTGCCGTCGTAGATGTGCTTGGGCACGATCGGCGCGGAGGTGCAGTCGAAGCAGCCGATGAACGGCGCGAACGGCTGCTTCAGCTTGAACACGACGGTGAGCGGATCGGGCGCCTCGGCCAACGCCACGCGGGCGAAATTCTGCCGCGCGCGCGGATGCGTTTCCACCAGCAGCTTCATGCAGCTGAAGACCACGTCCTCCGAGGTCATCGGCTTGCCGTCGTGGAAGGTGATGCCGGGAAACAGCTTGAATGTATAGGTCAGGCCGTCGGGTGAGATCTCCCAGGACTGCGCCATGCCGGGCATCGGCTTGAGGTCGGCGCCGTATTTCAGCAGGCCTTCATAGATCTTGCCGCCGAGCGTCAAGGTCGGCTGCTGCTGGTTCAGCGCGGTCACGAGAACCGGCGGCTCCGGCTGAATGATGGTGTTGAGCGTTCCACCGCGGGTCTGGCCCGCCGCCCGCGTGATGCCGAACGGGATGGCTGCACCGCAGGCCAGCATCGCCTTGGTGAATTCGCGTCTGTTCATCGGACCTCTCCGTCGCTGCGCATCAGGCATTCGATTTCGGCGAATGTCGCGGGGTGAGGCATTGTTGCCAAACGCCGTATCCCGCGCTACCTGAATGGGGACAACAACCATCGCGATCGGGCCAACTGGCCCGGAAGATGCATGAGCACCCTGCGAAAACGACGATCGATCAGGAGCTCACGACACTTGAAAGTCGCAGCGCGACGAAATGACACCGCCGGTTTGCGCGTGTGCCGCAAGCAAGCCGGTCCCGTAGCCGCCGCGCATTATGCCGGACAACTGCAACAGGTCGAACGGCCGCTCGCGGCGATGGCGGCCTCTTACCCGAACGAAAGCACGAGCGCGCGACACGCGCACCGACGCGATCAGTTCATCCTGCAGACCGCAGGCGTGACCTCGATGATGACCGAGCGCGGCCATTTCGTCGTGCCGCCCGGACACGGCCTGTGGATTCCCGCCGGCGTCGCCCACCAATCGCGCGCATGGGGCGAGGTCGAGATCCAGACCGTCTATGTCACGCCGGATCGCGTGCGGAATGCGCCGGCGACCTGCCGCCTGATCAGGGTCTCCGCGCTGGTCGAAGCGCTGATGGAAGAAGCGGTGCATATGCCGACGCGTTACGACCCGGAAGGGCGCGACGGCCGGCTGGTCGATTTCCTGCTCGATGAGATCGGCAGGATGCCCGAAGTGTCGTTGCATGTGCAGGTGCCGCCCGATCCGCGGCTCGCCGCGATCTGCGAAGCGGTGCTGGTCGATCCGAGCTCCGATCTCACGCTCGACGAATGGGCCGATCGCAGCCAGCTCAGCCGGCGCACCTTGACGCGGCTGTTCCGCCGCGAGACCGGACAGAGCTTTGCGGCCTGGCGCCAGCGGGTGCGGCTGCTCGAAGCGCTGGCGCGGCTCGGCGCCGGCGAAGCCGTCACCTGCGTTGCGCTCGACGTCGGCTATGACAGCCCGAGCGCCTTCGCCGCGATGTTCAAGCGCGAGCTCGGCGCCGCGCCGCGCCAGTATCTGCGCTGGGCCAATCCCGAAGTGGTGATGAGGTAGGCGAATTCGCGTCACGCACGCGGAACGCAAAACCCCTGCGGTCAACGGGAAAGACCGCAGGGGTTTGCAGGTGGATGGCGTGAGGCCAGCAAGGCTGGGTGTCACCCCAAGGACCGGCACGCGGATGAAAGCGATACCCGCCTCGTCATGCAAGCAAGTCTTTTAGGCAGGAGTGCGTCAACATTTGCAAGCAAGGCGCGCGAGAGGACGGCGATCCTCGCGCGCGCGTTGCATGCAACCGTTTAATCGTTGCGTGCGACCGCCGTAAGCTTGGTCATGTTGTGCAGCATGATCCGGCCGCGCTGCAGGTCGACGATGCCATCCTTGCGCCAGGTCTGCAGTTGCCGGTTGACGCTCTCACGCGCGGCGCCGACGAAGATGCCGAGCTGTTCCTGCGAGATGTGCACCTCGGAACCGAAATCCTCGGCCAGCGCGCACAGCCGGCGCGCAAGGCGGACCGGCAATGGCTGCAGCACGGATTCTTCCATCCGCTCGCTCTGCCAACGGATACGCTGGCAGAGCAATTCGATCAGGCGGACCGCAACCTTCGGCTCGCGCTCGAGAAAGCCCAGGAAATCCTCCCGCCGCAGGACAAACAATTCGGTCGGCTCGCCCGCGGTCGCATCCGCGGTGCGATCCTGACCGTCGAGCACGGCGACTTCGCCGAACAGGTCGCCCGATCCCATGAAGTTCAGTGTGAGCCGGCTGCCGTCGGAGGCGCCGGTTTCGATGCGCACCTGGCCGCGGCGGACCCCAAACAGAGCATCGCCGGGATCGCCTTTCTGGAACAGAACCTCGCCGGAGGCGAGCTGCTGGGTGTGGCAGAGGCCCGAAAGCCGCGCCAATTCGTCCGCACCGAGATCGGCGAACATAGGGTTCATTTTCAGAATGACCGCAAATTCGGCCTGTTTGCTCATTGTATTGCCTTCCAAATCGATCCGAGCGGTCCCCTGACGCCCGGTTAGCAACAATCACCCTCATAAGAGTGTGGGAGAGGTCACATAAGTTCATGCTGGTAACGGATTATTTTTCGCCTCGTTGGAGCGAGGTCCCGTTTGCGGGATAATCTCGCGCGATCGGCCGTGCCTTTCCGCGGCGGAACCCTGTCTGCCCGGCCTGGAATATCGAGATGAGAGCACTGAAATTCGCCGGGGCCGCCATCGCTGTCGTGATCGTGATCATCGCGCTGGTGGCCACGGTCGGGATCCCGTCCTCGTTCCTCACCTCGGCCATCACCGAGCGGGTCGAGCGGGAGAGCGGCTACACGCTGACCATCAATGGCGGCGCCAGGATTGGACTGTGGCCGACCGTCACCCTGACCTTGAGCGACGTCGTGCTGCAGGACCCGCGGGAGCGCGAGGTCAACACCCGGTTCGCGGCCGATCGGGTCGACGCCGAGATGACGCTGTCGAGCCTGTGGTCGGGCCGGCCCGAGATCACCGACCTTGCGATCGTCAAGCCGGTGATCAACCTGCCGCTGCAGCGCGAACGCACCCGCGACCATAATCCGCCGGCAAAGTCTTCCGCCTCCGAGAGCGGCGGCCTCACGATCCGGCATGTCAATATCAGCGGCGGCACCATCGTGTTCGCCAATGTGCGCGACCGGGTCGAAAACCGGATCGAGACGCTCAATGCCGATGCGACCATCGGCAACGACCGCAAGATCGTCGTCACGGGGAGTGCGAGCGCCAGTGACAAGCCGCTGAAGTTCGAGATCCGCGCGACCGCGCCGCAAGCGCCGCTGGAACGCTCGAGCGTGCCGGCCGAATTCAACATCGACGCACCCGGCCTGTTGCCCGCGGCGATCAAGGCGAATGCGGAGGCCCGCCTGAACGGCACGGTGCTGATGTTCAACGGCGTATCGGGCACGCTCGGCGATGGCGGTTTCACCGGCTGGGCCTCGGTCGACTTCGCCAGCAACAAGCCGCTGGTGAAGCTCGATCTCGACTTTCAGCGCATCTCGGTGGCGCTGACGCCGAGCCACTCCGATGCGGCGCAGCCGCTCGGCACCAACATTTGGAGCAACGCGTCGATCGACCTTTCCGGACTCAACTACGTCGACGCGCAGGCACGCATCTCGGCGGCGGAGCTCGTGGTCGGTGACGGCCGCTTCGCGCAGGCGGCGATCGATGCATCTGTCGACAGCGGCGTGCTGAAGGGAAAGCTCGTCGATCTCGGCGCCTATGAGGGCACCGCCAATGGCGACCTCACGATCGACGCGCGGGCCGCGACGCCGACCTACGCGCTGCGGCTCGATCTCGCCGGCGTGCGCGCGCTGCCGGTGCTGAAGAGCCTCGCCGAATTCGACAAGCTCGACGGCAAGATGCAGGCCAAGGTCGCGCTCGCCTCGCAGGGCACCAGCGCGCGCGCCATCGTCGGCGGTCTCGGCGGCACCGCCTTCGTCGTGTTCCAGGACGGCAAGATCCTCGGCCTCAACGTCGCGCAGATGATCCGCAACCTCACCACCAGCACCTTGTCGGGCTGGCAGCAGGGCCAGGAGCTGTCGACCGACCTCAGCCAGCTCTCGGCCTCGTTCAAGCTCGACAAGGGCCAGGCCGTCACCACCGATCTCAATCTGATAGGACCGCTGGTGAAGATGAGCGGGGTCGGCACCGTCGATCTCAACACCCGTCAGATCGGGTTCCGCGTCGAGCCGCAGCTCGTGATGACCACCGAGGGCCAGGGCCGCACCGGCAATCCGGTCGGCCTCGGCATCCCCGTGATGATCGAGGGGCCGTGGGTGAGCCCGCGGATCTATCCGGAGATGCAGGGCATCCTCGACAACCCCCAGGCCGCCTACGCCAAGCTCAAGGAGATGGGCAAGGGCCTGTTCGGGGCGAATGGCCAGGGTCTGAACCAAGGCCTGAGCCAGGGCCTGAACGGACTGACCAACCTCCTCAACGGCGTGCAGGGCGGCGGGACCGCCGCGCAGCCCGGCACCGCCCAGGCGCCAGCCGGCGCGGCCGCCGGCCAGAACAGCCCGCTCGGCGGGCAGCTCGGCGACACCATCGGGAACTTGCTGCAGCAGGGCCTCTCGACCCTCAATCAGGGCAACGCCTCCCGCCCGAGCCGCAGCCTGGCTCAGCCCACGCCGGACGCGCCGGCGGCCGCCGCACCACCACCGCCTGCTCCGCCATCGACCGACACCGCCGAGCAGCACGACAATCCCGCGATGAACGACGTGCTGCGGCAGCTGTTCAACCGCTGAATATTCCCGGATATCCCCCGCCGGAATGCAGGGCTAACCATGCGACGGGAGGCCCCGCCTTGCCCGGCCGATCCGTGCTAAACAGCAGCGGATACAGTGGCGCACCCGACTGATCGGAGGGGAACGGACGAGGTTGAATGAACGGGGCACCGGACAAGGGCGAGAACTGGTTCCTGCGCGGCGGCCTGTTCGCCAAATACGTCCTCGCGCTGGTCGGCCTCGTCGTGTTCGTGCTGGCGGTCAACGGTGCGCTCGAGACCTGGATCAGCTACCGCGGCATCAAGAGCACGCTGACGGACGCGATGAGCGAGAAGGCGGACGCCACCGCCAAGCGCATCGAGCAGTCGATCGCCGATCTCGAGCGCCAGATCTCCTGGGTCACCCGCGCCTCCTCCAACACCATCGAGCTCCGCCGCGCCGACTATGCCCAGCTGCTCGGCCAGGTGCCGGCGGTGAACCAGCTCACCTTGATCAATGGCCAGGGCCGCGAGATGCTGCGGCTGTCGCGCCAGACCGTCACCCTGAACTCCAATGCCGATCTCTCCCGCGACCTCCGCTTCACCGAGGCGGTCGAGCGTGGCACCGCCTACGCACCCGCATACTTCCGCGACGAGCGGCCGTATATGTCGATCGGCGAGCAGCATTCCGGCTTCAACGCCGGCGTCACCGTGGCCGAGATCGACCTGCGCTTCCTGGACGACTATTTCGGCGATTCCCAGGTCGGCCGGACCGCCTATGCCTATCTCGTCGACGCCAAGGGCCGCGTGCTGGCGAGCTCGTCGAAGGGCCCGGAGATCGGCAAGGATCTCGCCGCGCTGCCGCAGGTCGCGGCGGTTCTGTCGCGGAGCGGCAGACCGATCGCCTCCGGCAAGGATGTCGACGGCAACGCGGTGCTGACGACCGCGACAGCAGCGCCGGACCTCGGCTGGCACGTGTTCTATGAGCAGCCGACCGCACAGGCGCTGTCGCCGATCCGCGACCAGCTGGTGCGCATCGCGCTGCTGATCGCGCTCGGCCTCGTGGTCGCGATCATCGCCGGCACGATTCTGGCGCGGCGCATGCTGGTGCCGATCACGGCGCTGCGCACCGGCGCGCGGCGGCTCGGGGCCGGCGATTTCGGCCATCGCATCGAGGTGAAGACCGCGGATGAGCTGGAGGAGCTCGCTGGTCAATTCAACAGCATGGCGGGCCAGCTTGCCGAGACCTATTCCGATCTCGAAGGCAAGGTGAAGGAGCGCACGCGAGACCTCGCGCAATCGATCAACGAGCTGAAGGTGCTGGAGGAGGTCGGCCGCGCGGTGGCCTCCTCGCTCGACCTCAACGCGGTGCTGCCGACGGTCGCCGCCCGCGCGCTCGAGATCACCCATGCCGACGCCGTATTGATCTACGGCTATGACGCCGCGCAGCGCACGTTCAACCTGACGCAATCGATCGGCATCGACGCCGCCGCCGAGGGCCGGCATCGCGCGATCGATGCGGCGGACAGCCCGCTTGCCGAGGCCGCCGCCAAGGGCGAGCCGCTGGCCTTCCCTGACCTCGCAGCAAGTCCGGATCATCCGCTGCGCGACGTCGTGGTCGGCGCCGGCTTCCACTCGGTGCTGGTGGTGCCGCTGGTCGACCAGCAGGGCGTGCTCGGTTCGCTGGTGGTGCTGCGCAAGGCCGCCGGCGATTTCCCCGCGAGCCTGATCGGCCTGATGAAGACTTTTGCGCACCAGGCCGTGCTGGCGATGCGCAATGCGCGGCTGTTCACTGAGGTGGACCAGAAGAGCCACGCGCTGGAGCAGGCCAATTCCACCGTGCGCGAGCAGGCCGACAAGCTGCGCGAGCAGACGGAAGCGCTCAAGGACTGGAACAAGTCGCTGGAGCAGCGGGTCGAGACCCAGCTCGGCGAGATCGAGCGCATCCGAAGGCTCGAGCGTTTCCTGGCGCCGCAGGTGGCGCAACTGATCGCCTCGTCAGACAATCCCGAGGGCCTGCTCGACAGCCACCGCCGCGAAGTCACCGTCGTGTTCTGCGATTTGCGCGGCTTCACCGCCTTCACCGAGGCGACCGAGCCGGAAGAGGCGATGAACGTGCTGCGCGAATATCACGCGGCGCTCGGCAAGCTGATCTTCAAGTATGAGGGCACGCTCGACAAATATGCCGGCGACGGCGTGATGATCCTGTTCAACGCGCCGATCCAGCTGGCCGACCACACCGCGCGCGCGGTGCGGATGGCGGTGGAGATGCGCGACACGGTCGGCCCCCTGACCGAGAAGTGGCGCAACCGCGGCCATAGCCTCGGCTTCGGCATCGGCATCGCCGTCGGCTATGCCACGCTCGGCCAGGTCGGCTTCGAGCAGCGGCTGGAATATGCCGCGATCGGCAGCGTCACCAACCTCGCCTCCCGCCTGTGCGGCGAAGCCAGGCCCAACCAGATCGTGGTCAGCCGCCGCGTCTACGGCATCGTCGAGCCCCACGTCGAAGGCCGCGCCATCGACGACCTCGTGCTGAAGGGCTTCAATCACCCGATCCTGGCCGCGGAGATCCTGAGCTGGAAGGGCGAGCCATCAGCGGAGGCGGCGGCGGAGTGATCCGCGCTCCCTCCAATCGCCGGTCGCCAGCGGGAACCCGCTACCGCCCGAACCTTGCATTCGCGCGGAAAGTGTGTATATTGGGGCCATTCGATTAGCCGTTGCGCCTTGTTGAATGGTCAGAACGGCCCTCCTCCAAAGACATCGTCAGTTGAATGGATGGCGCGCGATTCTGCGCAACACATGCGCAGATGCGCATTTTGGAGAAGAGAAGATGGCGACAGGTACTGTGAAGTGGTTCAACGGCCAGAAGGGCTTTGGTTTCATCGAGCCGAGCGACGGCAGCAAGGATGTGTTCGTTCACATCAGCGCAGTCGAGCGCGCCGGTCTGACCGGCCTGGCTGAAGGCCAGAAGGTCTCGTTCGAGCTGAAGACCGACAAGATGCGCGGCAAGACCAGCGCCGAGAATCTTCAGATCGTCTGAAGTTCTTGCTTCGGCATGATCTCAGCGCAGGCGCGTTCCGCGTTTGCCGCGAGGGATCATGCCCCTCGTCATTCCACGGATGTACTGGGATGACGTCGCGACCCGCTCGGTCCCGATCGGATTGGGCGGGTTTTTGCGTATCTTTTTGCGCGTGATCCTGCCGAGCGCCGCGCTAGCGCGCGTGGCAAATGCGAACCTCCACGCAGGGATCGCGCCCTTTGAGAGGATGCCGATGAGCGCCAGAAAGCCCGACCCATCGCCCGCAAGCCTTGCGCGAGCCGACCGCCAGCGGCTGGCTGCCGAGGAAGGCGCACGCGCCATGGCCGAAGTCGAGCGCGACGCCGCCGCGATCCGCAAGAACATGGAGCGCCTGCGTGCGCTCCGCGAAGCCCGCGAGACCGAGGCGGCCAATGAAGCCGAGCTGGCGCCGACACCCGTCGCCAAGAAGAAAGCGCGCGTGAAGCGCATCGTGCGCTGACGCTGCGCTGTGGGTGGCTGCAATAACCGCCGTCATTGCGAACGAAGCGAGGCAATCAATCTCACCTCGTATACGGAATGATGGATTGCTTCGTTGCGACCGCTCCTCGCAATGACAGCATCAATCTCGTCATCCCCGCGCAAAGACTTCGCCTTTGTCGCTGCGAGCTGCGAGCGGGGCGAGCCGCGAAAGATGCTGCTTTCATTTCCGCGAATTGCCGCGAGCCTCAAATCAACATCCAGTGAATCTGTTTGCCTCCGCAATCACGATCACGCCCTCTCCCACCCCTCCCAGGAATAACCCCTCCCCCACCTCGCTAGCGTCATGACGGGCGCGTGCGCACGCGCGCCCGTCGACAACAAGAACACGCAAGGATCGGGTTTGATGACAGGATTGGACGGGACGCACGCGGCGGCGTCGGTGGTGGCGTTGCACTGCTCGTTGGGGTCGGGACGCCAATGGACGAAGCTTGCGGGCGCGCTCGGTGGCACGCCGTTCCTGGCGCCGGATATTTCCGGCTATGGCGTTGCCGCCTGCGGGCGCGACTGGCCGCGGACGCTGGATGGCGAGATCGCACGGCTCGAGCCCTGGCTCGCCAAGGCCACGGGGCCGATCCATCTGGTCGGGCATTCCTATGGCGGGGCAATCGCGTTCCGGCTGGCGAGCGCGTCGCCTTATGCGCAGCGCATCCGCAGCCTGACATTGATCGAGCCTGTGCTGCCGACGTTGCTGCGCGACGGGACCGCCGACGTGCGGCTGTACGATCGGTTCGCGCGGATCGCGCAGGTGGTGGCGCAGGATATTTTCGACGGCGCGGTGCTGGAGGCAGTCGAGGCGTTCACCGCGTTCTGGGCCGGCTCCGGCCCGCGCGAGCAGTTCTCGCCGAGCGGGCGGCTGCGGATGATCGAGCAGGCCGACAAGCTGCCTTACGATTTCAACGCTGCGCTCGATCTCGACGGCGTGGCGGCGGCGGCGCGCGCCTTGCGGGTGCCGACGCTCTTGGTGTCGGGCGGGCTGTCGCCCTATGTGACGCAGCGCATTGTCGCAAAACTCGCCGCGATGATTGATGGCGCCGAGATGCGGCATCTGCCGGCGGCCGGCCACATGCTGCCGGTGACGCATGCCGAGCGGGTCAATCCGGAGATCCTGCGGCACATCTGGCGCGCCGAGGAGCTGGCGAAGCTCGAGCTCGCCGCGTGTGCCGGACCGACCGAGGCGGCTGCCGCCGCGGCGCAGCCAGCTGGCTCGGTGCGGCCGCATCTGGTATTCAGGAAGCCCTCATTTTGGGAATAGTTTGCCGATGATCTTGCCCCGCCTGCGCGCTGCCGCCCTCGCCGCCTCCGCGCTGCTGCTCGCGGCTTCTCCCGCGCTCGCCGCGGGCGAGGCCGACGCCGTGCCGAAGGGCGCGGCGGTGACGGTGCTGAAGGCCTCGAAATTCTGCTTCGGCAATATCGTCGAGGTGTCCGGCATCGTGCTGCCGCGCGACGAGCAGCAGATCCGGCCCGACCGCTTCGGCTTGAAGGTGGCGGAGGTGAAGGCCGATCCCGGCGACACCGTCACCGCGGGCCAGGTGCTGGCGCGGCTGACCGACGGCACCAATTCGATCAACCTCACGGCGCCGGTGGCAGGCACCATCTCAGCGTCTTCGGCGATCATCGGCGCGCCGGCCTCCGGCAAGGATGCGCTGTTCTCGATCATCGCCAAGAGCGAGTACGATCTGGTCGGCATGGTGCCGACCCGCGATATCGCCAAGCTGAAGACCGAGCAGACCGCGCGGCTCAAGATCATCGGCGCCGGCGAGATGGACGGTAAGGTACGGATGATCGCGCCGACCATCGAGCCGAACAGCCAGCTCGGCCAGGTGTTCGTCGGCATCGGATCGAACCAGCGGCTGCTGGTGAATTCGTCGGGCCGTGCGCAGATCAAGACCGGGCAGAGCTGCGGCGTCGCGGTGCCGCTGACCGCGATCCTCTATTCCACCGCCGGCACCGTGGTGCAAGTGGTGCGCGGCGGCCGCGTCGAGACGCGGCGGGTCGAGACCGGATTGATGTCGGCCGGCCAGGTCGAGATCCGCGACGGCATTTTGGAAGGCGACATCGTCGTCGCCCGCGCCGGCGCGCTGCTGCGCGAGGGCGATCCGGTGCGGCCGGTGGGCGCGAGCGCGGACGCGAAGTAGGCGGCCGGGCGACGTTAGGTGGGCACACCCGTCAGGCTCCCTCTCCCCTTGTGGGAGAGGGTTGGGGGTGAGGGGTATCCCTCCACACGGCAAACTGCATGGAGAGACCGCGACCCCTCACCCGGATTGCATCTGACGATGCAATCCGGCCTCTCGCACAAGGGGAGAGGCGAAGCGGAGCAAGCGGTGCGGCATCCACAACGTCGTCCCGGCGAAGGCCGGGACCCAACCACCGGCAGGAATTTTGCGAAGATTGGTAGCGAATGCGCGCCGCGGTACATACAGCACGCTTCACCGATAGATCACGCGGTATGGGTCCCGGCCCCCGTGCGCAATTGCGCACTAGGCCGGGACGACGTGTGGATAGAGCAGAGAAGGGCTCAGCCGCCGAGCTTGATGTCTTCCAGCAGCGACGACGACACGCTCGGCACCTGCTCGCCTTCGCTGGCGCGGGAGATCGCGATGCGGGTCTTGTTGAAGGCGGTCTCGGCGCCGGCCTGGGCGTTGAGGTTGTTGATCAGCTCGGAAACCAGGACGCTGTTGGCGCCCTTGGAATCGTCGGCGACCTTGCCTGGTGTCGCCGAGGTCAGCACGATGGTGTTGTCCGGCGGTGAGATCGGGGCAAGGCCGTGCGAGAAGGCGCGGAAGCGGCGCTCATAGGGATTGCGGCGCGAAGCATCGAGCACCACGAGCTTGGCCTTGGCGCCGCGCTCCTTCATCGCATCGAGCACGGACTCGACGCTGACACCGGTGCGCTTGACGTCGGCTTCCTTCCAGATCGTGGCGTCGACCGGGATCATGTAGCTCTCACGGCCGACCTGCACGCCGTAGCCGCCGAAGAACAGCATCACGACGGTGTCGGGCCGGATCTTGGCCTTCATGCGCTCGACCGCGCGAAACATGTCGTCCTTGGTCGCGTCCTCGACCACGTCGACGTCAAAGCCTTCGCGGCGCAGCGCCGACGACAGAGTGCGGGCATCGTTGATCGGCTGGGCCAGCGGCGCCGCGGCGTCCGGGTAGTGGCCGTTGCCGATGATCAGCGCGAGGCGGGAGGCGCCGGCCGCAACGCTGCCGGTCTGCCCGGCGGTGACGGAGCCTGCGACAGTCTCCTTGGCAACGTCAGGTGTCCGCTTGTTGAGCGCGGCATGGGCGCCGATCGCCAGCGACACCGTGCCGGCCACCGCCACGCAGACGGCGATGGTGCGACGGGAAATATGAAGCTGCCTAAGGTTCATAACGATCTAGTCCCAATCTCTATCCCGATGGCGTTCGAGCGAAATCGCGCCAGTTAGTCGCGTCAGTGACGATCAGGTTTAATGGGGTTGAGCTGAGTGTGCCGTTGAATTGGTCTCAATTTGCGGCGCCGCAACAAACACTCCCTTAACCCGGCCGGACCGCCGGAGCAACCCGGTTTGCTGCATGCTGCCGCCCGGCACAGGCCATTGACGCCGTTAAGATCCCGTTACGTGACTTCGGTCACATTTGTATTTCGTATGGATTCATGTAGCTTTCCAAAGGTTTGCGCGTTTGGGGGAGGACCGGAGGAAACACCGCCGGGGCGGCGGCGTTAACCGGTTCCTTGAGAAAGGCATTCATGAGCCTTCACGAAATCGCCGGGACGGTGTGCCGAGCGCTGACCGCCAGGAAGGACGGCCCGTCGCTTTATGACGTCTGCGACCCCGTGCTGCAGGCCTATCGCGGCGGCGATGCCCATCTCGGAAAATTCTACCGGACCGCACTCGGCAATCCGCCGCTGCGCGCGCTGCTCCGCCGCACCGGGCTTCCAGCGCTGAAGGACCCCGACCGCCTGGCCGGCCTGCGCGCGGCGCTGACGCAAGCGCGCGACGCCGCGACGCCGGACTGGGCCGCGATCGGCGCCCCGGTCGCCGACCTGATGGACGGCATCGGCGTGCGCCACCCTGCCCCGCCGGCCGCGGCGGCCCACAGCCACCCGCCCGCGATGGCCGAGGTCGACCGCGTGATCCGCGCCGCCGGCGCGCATCTGCTGCGCTCGTTCGCCAAGAACGGCTTCATCCCGACCTATGCCGCCTTCAACCTGATCGGCGACCCCGACATCAGCGGGCGCGAGATGCTGATGGCGCTGACCGGGCTGAACGCACGCGGCTACAAGAACTCGACCTTGCTGTTCAGCCTGGCGCGAATCTTCATCGCGCATTCGCCGGCGCGCGCGCTGATCAACCCGCCATGGCGCGGCATCGCCGAGCCGATGTGGGAGCCGGTGCAGATCCGCCACCGCTCGGCCTATTACGACGCGTTCTTCACCGAGGCGCTGCTGAGTTTTGTCGAGACCGGACTCGCCTCATCGGATGAGGCGGGCGCTGCGCGGCGCGCGATCGCCGACATGGTGGACTTCTGCCTCAAGACCAGCGCCGAGGAGGTGCCGTCGTATGACGGCTCGATCGTGAAGGTGATCACCGCACTGGCGCCGGGACGACACCCGCGCTTCTCGCGCTTCTTCGCCCAGATCAAGCAGGACCTCGGCTTCGGCGTCTATGTGCCCGACTGCGACACCACCGCGTGTTCGTTCTCGGCCGCTACGCAGGCCGGCTCCGACGATCCGATCCTGCAGCAGCCGCTGCTGGATTTCTACCGCGGCTACCAGGTCCGCGCCGGCGCCAACGAGCCTGTTGTCACCGTGCCGCTCAACGACAATATCGATTACGAAGGCGGTGTCGTCACCTGGATCGACAATCTCAGGGGTGAGCGTCCCTATGGCAACGACCTCGATCCGACGCTGAACCTCGACATCCTCGAGGTCTCGTTCCGCAATCTCGCCCGCTGGCAGATCATCGAGACGCCGCAGCGGCTGGAGACAGTGCATCGCATCATCGCGTTCCAGAAGAATCTGGTCGAAAGCGGCGCATTCAGGAATCCGCGCTCGCATATCTATTATCTGCCGGAGCTCTATTCGGCTTATTTCGGGCGCTGCTACGCCGCCTTCATCGCGCTGCCGCTGGCGGCGCAGCGCATCATCGATCCCGGCAATGTGTTCGCGCTGATCCGCGCCCGCGTGCTCGGCTATGTCCAAGGCGAGCTGATTGCGCATGAGATGAACCCGTTCGACGCCGCGCTCGCGCTGATGGCGCTGGCGCATCTCGGCGCCGAGGTCTCGAGCTTCACGCCGGCGCTGCACTGCATCGTGCAGGGCCTCGGCGAGGGCGGTCGCAAGGGGCCCTACCAAGCCTATGAATGGAACAAGATGAAGACGCCGACGCGGATCCTGGTCGGCGGCCCCGAGGTAACGTCGGCCTTCGTGCTGATGGCCCTCGCGCTGGCGAAGCGACGAATGGCCGCGGTGTAGGTGCGTAGCCCGGATGGAGCACAGCGCAATCCGGGGACTACCCTTTCAACGAAAACACTGTCCCGGATTACGCTGCGCTCCATCCGGGCTACGGGACTGCGAATGGCGCATTCATGAACGGATGACGCGAAGTTGAAACTGGCGGAAACACGACACCACTGGCAGGGTTGCCCAATTGCCCGCACAATCCTTGACGATCCTTTGCCTTGCCGATCCTCTGGGCGCTGAACGCTGAACGAAAAACCTGGCCGGGAACGCCGATGCTCAAGACGCTGCTCACTGCTGGCCTGCTGTTGTCGCTGCCGACGCTGGCTGTCGCCGCCGACATCACCGGCGTGCCGAAGATCCGCGACGGCGATCAGGTCATGATCGGCAGCGTCAAGATCCGGCTCGGCGGCATCGACGCGCCGTCGACCGACCAGCTCTGTCTCAACACCAAGGGCGAGCGCTGGACCTGCGGCGTCGCCGCGCGCGACGAGCTGATCAAGCATGCCGGCAACAAGAGCTGGACCTGCCACGCGCGCACGATCGATCGCCGCGGCCGCACCATCGCGCGCTGCGAGGTCGACGGCGAGGACATCCAGAAGTGGATGGTCAGCAATGGCTGGGCGCTGGCCTACACCCGCATCTCGCATGACTACGAGCCGGACGAGAAGGCGGCACGCGAGGCCAAGGCCGGGATGTGGCAGGGCGCGTTCATCGCGCCGTGGGACTGGCGAGTGCGCAACAAGAAGACCACGGTGCTCGGCGCCGTGAAGCCGCCGGATGGCGCCAACGCGATCCTGCTCGCCTCGGCCTCCGGCCCGGTGGCGCCCTCGCCCGACTGCACCATCAAGGGCAACGTCAACCGTTCCGGCGAATGCATCTTCCACCAGCGAAGCAGCCGCTGGTACGCCAAGATCGAGATGAAGATCAGCAAGGGCACGCGCTGGTTCTGCTCGGTCGAGGAAGCCGAGGCCGCCGGCTGCCGCGAGACGCGGCGCTAGAGCGCGCGACGCACCGATTCGGAAGTCTGTGCCGTGACCGATGTCGAGATCGATCCGCCTTCAGCGCACCGGCGCAGCCGCCTCCGGCAGGCGCAGATGCTGCTGCTGTTCGTTCTGGTCACCTATCTGATCGCGGCCTATCTGGTGCTGCCGGCGCTGTGGACGCATTACGAGCATCAGAAGGGCCTCGCCAATCTGCCGATGGTGACCCGCACCGCGCAGGGCATTCCCGGCGATCCCATGAATGTCGGGCTGATCGGCGACACCAGGGACGTGGTCTGCGCGATGCACGAGGCCGGCTGGTTCCCGGCCGATCCGGTCACGCTGAAATCCTCGATCGAAATCGTCGGCTCCGTGCTGCTCGATCGTCCCTACAAGGATGCGCCGGTGAGCAATTTGTTCTATCTCGGCCGCCGCGAGGACCTCGCCTTCGAACGGCCGGTTGGCACAAGCGCGGATCGCCGCAACCATGTCCGGCTCTGGCGGGTGCTCGATCAGGGTCAGGAAAAGCGCCCGGTGTGGCTCGGCGCTGCGACGCTCGACCGCAGTGTCGGCGTCAGTCATTACACCGGCGCGGTGACGCACCACATCGCGGCCGACCTCGATGCCGAACGCGCGCTGCTCGCGACCGACCTCGAGTCCGCCGGCATGGTCACCGCGAAATACCAGGTCACCGGCATCGGCCCGACCTTCGACGGGCATAATGGCGGCGGCGACCTGTATTACACCGACGGCGAAATCTGGGTGATGCGGCTGGTCGAGGCCTGCCGCAAGAACGACGGCACCGTCGAGCAGATTCCGAGCCCCGCCGCGACCCAGTTCAAGGACCAGATCTGGCGCTCCGTGGTCGAGGCCATCGACCAAGACAAATAGAGCGGCTGTGTCCCGCGCTTTTGGAAACGCTGGATTGCTTGGACCTGCTCGCAATCGCGGCCGCGATGGCATATCCTCACGGCTTGACCCCTCACACGCATGATTTGCGCTCTTTACCCAAAAGGAACAGGACGATGACCGTTCGCGCGGGCCGGGAATTTCTGGCCATCCCCGGGCCCACCACGATGCCCGATCAGGTGCTGCAGGCGATGCATCGTCCGGCGCTCGATATCTACTCCGCCGAGATGTTCGAACTGACCGAAAGCCTGCTGCGCGATCTCTCGAAGCTGTTCGCCACCATGGGAAAGTCCTACATCTACATCGCCAACGGCCACGGCGCCTGGGAGGCGACGCTCTCCAACGTGCTGTCGCGCGGCGACAAGGTGCTGGTGCTGGAGAGCGGACGCTTTGCGATCGGCTGGGGCCAGGCGGCGGCCGCGATGGGCGCCGATGTCGAGGTGTTGAAGGGTGACTGGCGCCGCGCGATCCGCCCGGCGGAGGTCGAGGAGCGGCTGCGCCGCGACAAGGAACACAAGATCAAGGCGATCCTCGCCGTGCAGGTCGACACCGCGTCGGGCGCCTATAACGACATCGAGGCGATCGGCAAGGCGATCAAGGCCGCAGGCCATCCCGCGCTGTTCATGGTCGACACCGTCGCCTCGCTCGGCTGCATGCCGTTCGAGATGGACAAATGGTATGTCGACGTCGCGATGAGTGGCTCGCAGAAAGGCCTGATGACGCCGCCCGGCCTCGGCTTCGTCGCCGCCAATGACCGCGCCTGGGACGCGCACAAGAAGGCCGATCTGCGCACGCCCTATTGGGACTGGACCGAGCGCGAGGGCTCCGAGCACTACCGAAAGTATGCCGGCACCGCGCCGGTGCATCTGCTGTTCGCACTGCGCGAGGCGATCAACATGCTGCATGCCGAGGGCCTGGAGAACGCGTTCGAAAGGCATCGGCTGCTGGGTGAAGCCGTGCGCCGCGCCGTCGCCGTCTGGGGCGAGGGCCAGGTGCTCGGCTTCAACATCGCCGAACCCAATGAGCGCTCCAACACGGTGACGACCGTGACCGTGAAGGGCGCCGATCCCGCCGCGATCCAGCGCTATGCCAAGGAGAAATGCGGCGTGGTGCTCGGCACCGGCATCGGCGATTTGCAGGGCCAGGCGTTCCGCATCGCGCATATGGGCCACGTCAACGCGCCGATGATCCTCGGCACGCTCGGCGTCGTCGAGGTCGCGCTCACGGCGCTGAACATCCCGCACGGCAAGGCCGGCGCCGACGCCGCCATCCAGTGGCTCGGCGAGAACGTGAAGGCGTAGGCTGCCTCGCGACGTGGCTGCGGGATGAGCATGCTCATCCCGTCATCCTGAGAGCCTGACTGAAAAAGCAGTGAGTGATTTCGGTTGGCTGTGATTCCTTCGGATTTGCGAAGATTCGAGGGAGGGCACGATGCCGTGGACCGAAATCACTCGCGTCGAGTATCAGCGCAATGGGCTGCGCTACACAAGCGACCTGACCGATCGGGAGTGGGCGCTGATTGCCCGACAGATGCCGCCGCGGCGGCGGCTGGGGAGACCGCGGGAAGTCGATTTGCGCGAGGTCGTACAGGCGATCCTCTACATCCTGTCGACCGGGTGCCAATGGCGGGCCTTGCCGAAGGAGTTCCCACCGTATTCGACGGTTCAAGGGTATTTCTATGCTTGGCGCGATACCGGACGCTGGCAGAAGATTGTCAAACGTCTGGTCCGGCGTGCCCGCCAGCAGCTTGGGCGCAAGCCCAGCCCGACCGCAGCTGTGATCGACAGCCAGAGTGCGCCAACGACCCAAGCTGGCGGCGCGCGGGGCTACGACCCCGGCAAGCGCATTTGCGGGCGTAAGCGGCATATCGTCACCGACACCGATGGCCTGCTGCTGGCCGTCCATGTCCATCCTGCCAATGTTCAGGACTGCCACGGCGCCGTTCCGGTGCTGGAGCGACTACGCCGCCGCTTCCCCAAGCTGCACCACGTCTTTGCCGACCGTGTTTACCGCGGCGAGCAGCTTCTCAAAGCCCTGGCTCATTGCAAGCCGTGGACGATCGAGATCGTCCAGCGACCGCATGGCGTCAAAGGCTTCCAGCTCTTGCCTCGGCGCTGGGTGGTCGAACGCACCTTCGCCTGGTGCGGTAGGTGCCGCCGCCTTGCCAAAGACTTCGAAGGGTCAGCCGCAACCGAGACCGCCTGGATCCTCGTCGCACACCTCAGGCTACTAACCAGGCGCTTGGCATGCCCAAAAACATTCAGCGCTTTTTGAGTCAGACTCTGAGGAGGCCGCAAAGCGGCCGTCTCGAAGGATCGACGGCCGTGCTCTCACCGCGAGCGAGTCGGAGTGCAGGGAAATAGCCGGGCCGTGCATCCTTCGAGACGCGCTGCGCGCTCCTCAGGATGACGGGAAAGGGTTCATCGGGGTGACCAAGCGCCGGCGAATATTCGCCCATTGACGCCCGCAATGCTTGCTTCATGATCGATGCGCGATCCGCGCGAGATCATCACGATGGGCATCTACGTCTACATGCTTCGCTGCGCCGACAACTCCTTCTACGTCGGCAGCACCACGGGTGACGATCTCGCGCCGCGTATCGAACAGCACAACACGGGCGCCTTCCCAGGCTACACCTATAGTCGCCGACCGGTCGTCCTCGTCTGGTCGGAGCATTTCGAGCGCATCACCGACGGCATCGCAGCCGAGCGGCAGATCAAGGGCTGGAGTCGGGCGAAGAAGGAAGCGCTGATCAAATCGGATTGGGAAACCGTCAGGCGGTTCGCGCGTCGTCGCGCTGGCGCACCGCGAGCTAAATCCGGAGCCGATGACCCCTCCCCGTCATCCTGAGGTGCGAGCTCTTGCGAGCCTCGAAGGATCGACGGCCCCGGTGTGGCCACAAGGACTCTAGACGCGGATATAGTCGGGCCGTCGATCCTTCGAGGCTCGCTCCGCTCGCGCCTCAGGATGACGGGACAGCGGCCATGTGATGACAGAAGGAAGGAGGCGCCACGACTTTTGGAGGAGGCCCCCAACACTTTTCGCCGTCATCGTTTTCCGCTTTACTGCCGGCAACCGCCGGGCACGGATCCCTGCAGCATAACAAGATGGAGGGATCGCTTGGCATCGGTGGAACTGCGTGGCCTGGTCAAGCGGTTTGGATCGTTTGTCGCGGTTGATGACGTCTCGCTCACGATCGACCACGGCCAGCTGGTTTGCCTGCTCGGACCGTCCGGCTGCGGCAAGACCACGACGCTGCGGCTGATCGCGGGATTCCTCGAGCCATCCGGCGGCGAGATCCGTGTCGGCGACCGCGTCGTGTCGTCAAAGGCGCACACGCTGCCGCCCGAGCAGCGCAACATGTCGATGATCTTCCAGAGCTACGCGCTGTGGCCGCATATGACGGTGGCCGAGAATATCGTCTATGGGCTGCGCCTGCGCAAAATGGATCGCGACACCATCGCGAAAAAGCTCGCCGCGATCCTGGCAACCACCAAGCTGGAGCCGCTGGCGCAACGCTATCCGGGCGAACTCTCCGGCGGCCAGCAACAGCGCGTCGCGCTGGCACGCGCGCTGATCGTCGGCCCCGAGACGCTGCTGCTCGACGAGCCGCTGTCCAATCTCGACGCCAATCTGCGCGAGGAGATGCGGTTCGAAATCCGCCGCCTGCACGACGAATATCGCTACACCACGGTGTACGTCACCCACGATCAATCCGAGGCGATGACCACGGCCGACCTGATCGCGGTGATGAACGCCGGCAAGATCGACCAGCTCGGCAGCCCTGAAGACATCTATGCGCGACCGGAATCCGAATTCGTGGCGCGCTTCATCGGCGCGGCCAACGTGATCAAGGGCACCGCGCGCGATGCGACCCATGTCGAATTCGCCGGCGCGACGCTTGCGGTGGTCGGCGCCAGGCTCACGGCCGGCCAGAGCGCGCCGGTCGCGATCCGCCAACATGAAATCCAGCTCTCGACGCAGGCTCCCGCGGCGGCGCAGAACACGCTGAAGGCCGTCGTGACGCGACAGGTCTATCTCGGCATGAACCGCGACTACATGGTGGAGACCTCTGACGGCACCTCGCTGCGGGTGACCACGCCGACGGAGACCGCGGTCGAGAAAGGCAGCGAGGTCTGGCTGACGCTGCCGGCGGAACGCTGCCGGGCGCTCAGTCGGTAAACAACAAGAAACCGAGGGACGCGATGCGGAAGCAAATCTCCAGACGCCACGTCCTGATGGGCTCTGCGGCGCTTGCGCTCGGAAAGGTGTTCGCTTCGCCGGCGCGCGCCGCGGCACCCGAGCCGGCCGCGATCACGCCCGACCTCGTCGCGGCCGCGACCAAGGAAGGCAAGCTCGTGTTCTATTCGTCGATGGACCTGCCGGTCGGCGAAAGGCTCGGCAAGGCGTTCGAGATTGCCTATCCCGGCATCACGGTGCAGATCGAGCGCTCCGGCTCGGAGCGGCTGTTCCAGCGCGTGGCGCAGGAATTCGACGCCAACATCCACGCCGCCGACGTCGTCAACAGTGCCGACGCCTCGCACTTCATCCCATGGAAGAAGAGCGGCTGGCTGATGCCGTTTGTGCCCGAGGACGTCGCCAAGCACTTTCCCGATGGATATCGCGATCCGGACGGCATGGCCGTGACCACGCGGCTGTGGCTGTCGTCGATCGCCTACAACACCAACCTGGTGAAGGCGGAGGATGCGCCGCAGAGCTTTGCCGATCTGCTCGATCCAAAGTGGATGGGCAAGATGGTGAAGGGTCATCCGGCCTATAGCGGCACCATCATGACCACCACGTTCCAGATCGTGCGCGAGCTCGGCTGGCCGTATCTGGAGAAACTCGCGAAGCAGCGGGTGATGCAGGTGCAATCCTCGACCGATCCGCCGAAGAAGCTCTCGCTCGGCGAGCGCGCTGTCATGGCCGACGGCAATGAATACGGCATCGTGCTGTTGAAGGAAGCCGGACAGCCGGTCGAGCCGGTCTACCCGACCGAAGGCACGCCGACGATCTCGGGCCCGACCGGGATCTTCGCCACAGCGCCGCATCCGAACGCCGCAAGGCTGTTCCAGGCCTGGCTGCACACCCGTGCGACCCAGCAATTCTTCGTCGACTTCACCGGCCAATATTCGCTGCACGCGCAGGTGCAGCCGAAGGCCGGCCGGCGCAAGCTCGCCGACATCAAGCTGATGAAGGAAGATCCAGCGGGGGTGGAAGCGATGACCGAAGAGATCAAGACGCGCTATGCGCGGTTGTTTCGGGTGTGAGGGATGCAGGTCGCGCGCACGCTTCCTTGCCTCGCCCCGCTCGCGGGGAGAGGCCGATGCGCATCGCAAGATGCGGGGCGGGTGAGGGAGACTCTCGGCGCGCTGTGCTCGCCGAAACAGCCCCTCACCCCAACCCTCCAAGAGCAAGCTTCGCTTGTCTCGACCCCGCAAGAGTGGGGCGAGGGAGCTGAGACAGTTCACCGCGGGTCAACATGACAACCACCCCCTCCTCTGCCGTCCGCCCCCGCATCGACTGGACGCGCCCCGTCCTGTGGATGTTCGCGGCCGTGCTCATTCTGCTGATCCTGCTGCCGCTGTCGTGGCTCGCGGTCTACGCCTTCACCGACAAGAACCGCCATCCGACGCTGCAAAACTTCGTCACGCTGTTCAGCAATCCGGATTTCCTCGATCCGCTGCTGACGACCGCGATCATCGCGACGACCTCGGCGCTGATCTGCTGCATCGTCGCGGCGCCGCTCAGCTGGCTGGTGTCGCGCACCGACATGCCGGGACGGCAAACCATCCGCGCGCTGGTCACGGCCTCGTTCGTGACGCCGCCGTTCCTCGGCGCGGTCGCCTGGGAACTGCTCGCCGCGCCGAACTCGGGGCTGCTCAACCAGCTCTACCGGCTGTTTGCCGGCGACGATGCCGACGCGCTGTTCAACATCTATTCGATGACCGGGATCATCTTCGTGATCTCCTGCTACACCTTCCCGTTCGTGTTCGTGCTGGTGGCCAATGCGCTCGACACAATGCCGGGCGAACTCGAAGACGCCTCGGCGATCCTCGGCGGCAATGCCTGGACCACGGCGCGGCGGGTAACGATCCCGCTTGCGCTGCCCGCTTTGGTCGCCGGCGCGCTGATCGCGTTCCTGCAGGCGATGACGCTGTTCGGCTCGCCGGCGATCCTGGCGCTGCCGGCCGGTTTTCACACCATGACGACCAAGATCTGGAGCCTGTTCCAGTATCCGCCGAAGCTCGAGCTGGCGGCGGCGGCCGCAGTGCCGCTGCTGGTGCTGACGATTCTGCTGCTGCAGGGCCAGAAGGCCCTGCTCGGCCGCCGCTCCTATTCGGTGATCGGCGGCAAATACGGCGCGCCGCGCCGGGTCGAGTTGCGCGGCTGGCGCTGGGCCGCGCTCGGCTTCTGCCTTTTGGTGTTGCTGAATCCCGTCTTCCTGCCCTACCTCGCGCTGCTCAACGCCGCGTTCTCGCCCAACGCCACCACATTGGTGACGCCGTCGACATTGACCCTGCACAACATCGTCTTCGTGTTCACCGAGCTGTCGTCGACCCAGCTCGCGTTGAAGAACACCGTGATCCTGGGCACCGCGACCGCGACGATCGGTACCATCCTCGCGCTCGTCATCGCCTATGTCACGACGCGCAAGGTGATCGTCGGCCATCGCGTGCTCGGCTTCCTCGCCACCGCGCCAGTCGCCGTTCCCGGCATCGTGCTCGGCGTCGGCCTGTTCCTGAGCTACACGCGGCCGCCCTTCGTGCTCTACGGCACGCTGTGGATCCTGCTGCTGGCGTTCCTCACCATCAATCTGCCGTCGGCCTATCAGCAATTGCAGGCGGCATTCACGACCATTCATCCCGAGCTCGAGGAGGCGAGCCGCATTCTCGGCGCGACGCGGCTGCAGGCGCTGCGCCAGATCACCGCGCCGTTGCTGCGCACCGGCGTGATCGCGACCTGGTGCTTCATCTTCATCGGCGTGATGCGGGAACTGTCGGCCGCGATCGTGCTGTTCACCTCGCAGACCAAGGTGCTGTCGGTCCTGATCTACGACCTCAACGAAGGCGGCGACCTCGCCGCGATCGCGGTGCTCGGCATCGCGATGCTGGTGATCACCTTCGCCGTGGTGCTGGCGGTGAACCAGATTCCGATGTCCGGCGGCAATGCCGGCGCGAAGCTGCGGAACGGGTAGTTCGACCTCTCAGCGCAATAGCGTCGGGCGCGCGCGAATGCGCGCCCCATCTGGCAATCGCCACATTCATCCCGATATAAAGCGGAACCCCGCACCATGAGGATCGCGTGACCAAATCCGCCACCACAACACCGCCCCCTGTCGCGCCGCGCCGGCCGCATTCCTTCACCACCCACGGCATCACGGTGACGGACGACTATGCCTGGATCAAGGATCCGAAATGGCAGGAGGTGCTGCGCGATCCGTCGATCCTCGATCCCGACATAAGGAGCTATCTCGAAACCGAGAACGGCTACACCGAAAGCCTGCTCGGCCACACCGACGGCTTGCAGAAGCGGCTGGTCAAGGAGATGCGCGGGCGGATCAAGGAGGACGATTCCAGCGTACCCTCGCCGGACGGCCCGTTCGCCTATTTCCGCAAGTTCCGCGAGGGCGGACAGCATGAACTGTACTGCCGCACGCCGCGCGACGGCGGCGACGCGCATGTCGTGCTCGACGGCGACGCGCTGGCAAAGGACCACAAATACTTCAAGTTCGGCGGCAGCCGGCATTCCAACGACCATCGCCTGCATGCCTGGAGCGCCGACACCAAAGGGTCGGAATATTTCTCGATTCGCGTCCGCGACTGGGCAACCGGCGGCGATCTCGAAGACATCGTCGAGGAGACCGACGGCGGCGTGGTCTGGGCCGCGGATTCGAAGAGCTTCTTCTACGTCAAGCTCGACGCCAATCACCGCCCGATGCAGGTGTGGCGGCACAGGCTCGGCACCAGGCAGGCCGACGACAGCCTGATCTATGAGGAGCAGGATTCCGGCTGGTTCACCCATCTGCACGAGAGCGCGAGCGGCCGCTTCTGCGTGATCGCCGGCGGCGATCACGAGACCTCCGAGCAGCGATTGATCGACCTCGCCAATCCCGACGCGCCGCCGCGGCTGGTCGCGGCGCGCGAGGAAGGCGTGCAATATTCGATCGCCGACCGCGGCGACGAGCTGTTCATCCTGACCAACGCCGACGACGCCATCGACTTCAAGGTCGTCACCGCCCCGCTCGCCGCGCCCGAGCGCGCCAACTGGCGCGACCTGATCCCTTATCGTGAAGGTGTCTATGTGCTCGACGTCGAGCTCTATGCCGGCCACATGGTGCGGCTGGAGCGCGCCAACGCGCTGCCGGCGATCATCATCCGCGATCTCAAGAGCGGCGAAGAGCACGCGATCGCCTTCGACGAGGCGGCCTATTCGCTCGACACCATGGGCGGCTACGAGTTCGACACCACCAACCTGCGCTTCGCCTATTCGTCGATGACGACGCCGTCGGAGGTCTATGACTACGACATGGCGACGCGGACGCGGGTGCTGCGCAAGCGGCAGGAAATCCCATCCGGCCACAACCCGGCCGATTACGTCACCACGCGGATCATGGCGACCTCGCATGACGGCGCGCAGGTGCCGGTCTCGATCCTGCACCGCAAGGATTTCGTCCGCGACGGCAAGGCGCCGCTGCTGCTCTACGGCTACGGCTCCTACGGCATGGCGATGCCGGCATCGTTTGCCGCCAACCGGCTGTCGCTGGTCGACCGCGGCTTCGTCTATGCGATCGCGCATATCCGCGGCGGCGCCGACAAGGGCTGGGGCTGGTATCTCGACGGCAAGCGGGAGAAGAAGACCAACACGTTCGACGATTTTGCCGCCGCAGGCCGCGCATTGATCGAAGCGAAATACACCGGCGCAAAACGCATCGTCGGCCATGGCGGTTCGGCCGGTGGCATGCTGATGGGCGCGGTCGCCAACCGCGCCGGCGACCTGTTCGCCGGCATCGTCGCCGAAGTGCCGTTCGTCGACGTGCTCAACACCATGCTCGACGACACCTTGCCGCTGACGCCGCCGGAATGGCCGGAATGGGGCAACCCGATCGAGAGCGAAAAGGATTTCCGCACCATTCTGTCCTATTCGCCATACGACAACGTCGCGGCCAAGGACTATCCGGCGATCCTCGCGATGGGCGGGCTGACCGACCCGCGCGTGACCTATTGGGAGCCGGCGAAATGGATCGCGCGGCTGCGCGCCACCATGCGCGGCGGCGGCCCGGTGCTGCTACG
The DNA here is from genome assembly GCF_002532045.1 of Bradyrhizobium sp. C9. Classification (GTDB taxonomy): domain Bacteria; phylum Pseudomonadota; class Alphaproteobacteria; order Rhizobiales; family Xanthobacteraceae; genus Bradyrhizobium. The sequence continues at coordinate 103,161 of NZ_NWTG01000024.1, forward strand.
CACCAACATGGGCGCCGGCCATGGCGGCGCCTCCGGCCGCTTCAACCGCCTCGACGAAGTCGCGATCGTCTACGCGTTTGCGCTGTGGGCGGTGGGCATGGCTGAGAAGGCGGAGGTGTAGCGAGGTCCCGTAGCCCGGATGCCTCCCCATTGTCGTCCTGTCGAAAGCCAGGACCCATACCGCGTGATCTATCGATGAAGCGCGGTGGTCGTACCACGGCGATGGATCACTGCCAGTCTTCGCCAAACCACGTCCTGTGGTTATGGGTCCTGGCTTTCGCCAGGACGACGGCGGAGTACGTGGAGCCGTTACCGCCCCTTCGCCTTCCGCCACGCCGCAAAATCCTTCAGCGTCTGCTCGTCGGTCGCGGGATAGAGACCGAAGATGCCGCGGCCGTTCTGGACCTGCTCGGTGACGAAATCCTCGAACGCGGTCATCTCGAAGGTCTCGTTGGCGATCTCGTCGGCGAGATGCGCCGGGATCACGATGACACCGTCGCTGTCGCCGAGGATCACGTCGCCGGGAAACACCGGCGCGTCGCCGCAGCCGATCGGGACGTTGATCTCGATCGCCTGGTGCAGCGTCAGATTGGTCGGCGCACTGGCGCGATGATGAAATGCCGGGAAGCCGAGCCGCGCGATCTCGGCGGAATCGCGGAAGCCGCCGTCGGTGACGACGCCGGCGCAGCCGCGCTTCATCAGCCGCGTCACCAGGATCGCGCCGGCGGAGGCCGCGCGCGCATCCTTGCGGCTGTCCATCACCAGCACGCTGCCCGGCGGGCAATCCTCGATCGCCTTGCGCTGCGGATGCGCGCGGTCGCGGAACACCTCGATCGTGTTGAGATCCTCGCGCGCCGGCATGTAGCGCAAGGTGAAGGCCTCACCGACCATGGTCGGCTGGTCCGGGCTCAAGGGGTGGACATCCTGGATCATCTGGATGCGCAAGCCGCGCTTGAACAGCGCGGTCGCAACCGTCGCGGTCGAGACGGATTTCAGCTTGTTGCGGGTGGTGTCGCTGAGTTTGGACATGTGAGTTTTCCGGTTGTCATTCCGGGGCGATGCGCCAGCATCGAACCCGGATTCTCGAGGTTCCGGGTTCGCTTCGCGCCCCGGAACGACGGCTAATAGATCGACGGCTCGCCCACCGGCTTACCAAAACCGGTCTCGAGGAAATCGAAGTCGCAGCCTTCATTGGCCTGCTTGATGTGCTTGGAGAACATCCAGCCATAGCCGCGCTCGAAACGCTTCTCGGGCTGTTTCCATTCGGCGCGGCGCCTGGCTAGCTCCGCCTCGGGCACATCGAGATCGATGGTGCGTGCGGCGACGTCGAGCGTGATGCGGTCGCCGTTCTTCACCAGCGCCAGCGGACCGCCGATGAACGATTCCGGCGAGACGTGCAGGATGCAGGCGCCGTAGCTGGTGCCGCTCATCCGCGCGTCCGACAGCCGCACCATGTCGCGCACGCCCTGCTTCACGAGCTTGGTCGGGATCGGCAGCATGCCCCATTCCGGCATACCGGGTCCGCCCTGCGGGCCGGCGTTGCGCAGGATCAGCACGTGATCGGCGGTGACATCGAGATCGGGGTCGTCGACCGCCTTCTTCATCGAGGGATAGTCGTCGAACACCAGCGCAGGTCCAGTGTGCTTGAGGAAACGCGGATCGCATGCTGACGGCTTGATCACGCAGCCGTCGGGCGCGAGATTGCCCTTCAGCACCGCGAGCGCGCCCTCCTTGTAGATCGGGTTGTCGACGGTGCGGATGACGTCGTCATGATGGACCTCGGCGCCTGCGATGTTCTCGCCGAGAGTCTTGCCAGTGACGGTCATGCAGTCGAGATGCAGATGCTGCTTGATCCGGTTCATCAGGCCGGGCAGCCCGCCGGCATAGAAGAAATCCTCCATCAGATAGAGGTCGCCGCTCGGCCGCACATTGGCGATGACGGGCACCTTGCGGCTCGCGATTTCAAAATCGTCGAGCGAGATGTCCTGGCCGGCGCGGCGCGCCTGCGCAATCAGGTGGATGATGGCATTCGTCGAGCAGCCCATCGCCATCGCGACCGTGATCGCGTTCTCGAACGCTTTTCGCGTCTGGATCTTCTGCGGGGTCAGATCCTCCCACACCATCTCGACGATGCGGCGGCCGGCTTCCGAACTCATGCGGATATGGTTGGCATCGGCCGCGGGGATCGAGGAGGCGCCGGGCAGCGTCATGCCGATGGCTTCGGCGATCGCGGTCATGGTCGAGGCCGTGCCCATGGTCATGCAGGTGCCATAGCTGCGGGCGATGCCGGCCTCCATGTCGACCCAGTCCTTGTCGGAGATCTTGCCGGCGCGGCGCTCGTCCCAGTATTTCCAGGCGTCCGAGCCGGAGCCGAGCGTCTTGCCCTTCCAGTTGCCGCGCAGCATCGGCCCCGCCGGCAGATAGATCGCCGGCAGGTTCATGCTGGTGGCCCCGAGCAGCAGCCCGGGCGTCGTCTTGTCGCAACCGCCCATCAGCACCACGCCGTCGACCGGATGGCCGCGCAACAGCTCCTCGGCATCCATCGCCAGCATGTTGCGGTAGAGCATGGTGGTCGGCTTCAGCAGCGATTCCGACAGCGACAGCGCCGGCAACTCCAGCGGAAAGCCGCCGGCCATCAGCACGCCGCGCTTGACGTCATCGACCCGGCTCTTGAAGTGCATGTGACAGGGCTGCGCATCCGACCAGGTGTTGATGATCGCGATCACCGGCCGGTCGCGCCACTCCTCCGGCGCGTAGCCCATCTGCATCGCGCGCGAGCGATGCCCGAAGGCGCGCAAATCATCGGGTGCAAACCAGCGCGCGCTGCGCAATTGATCCGGGGTCTTGTTCGTCTTGGTCATCTTGGATGCGCCATCTGCTTCGATATTGCGTGTTTCGATATCGCGTATCTCGACATTGCTCGCACGCGCGGTCTCGGCACGTACGCCTGCGCCACGCATATACGGGATTTCCGGACGTGTCCTCCCGCGCGCGGCGCAGACGTGCCGTTCGCCGCCCGTGTGCCGGGCGTGCGGCGCACAAACCCCGCGATGTGGCAATCGGAGCGTAAACCGGCCTTGGCCGACCTTGGCCTACTGGCTTACTTTTGCTGCGCCGTCATCACGATGCGGACGAGATCGGCGGCGTTGCGCGCGCCGAGCTTCTTCATGATGTTGGCGCGGTGATCCTCGATCGTGCGTGGGCTGATCCCGAGGTGACGCCCGGCCTCCTTGTTGGAGGCGCCCGCGGTGAACTGCTCGAGCACTTCGCGTTCGCGCCGGGTCAGCGGCTCGCGGCCGGGAAAGTGCAGCGCGGCGATGCGCGAGGCCGAAGTCTCGGCCTGGCGCCTGGTATAGGCGTCGATCGCCTCATTGAGGCGGCTGACGATCTCATTGCCGCGGAACGGCTTCTCGATGAAGTCGAGCGCACCGTTCTTGATGGCGCTGACCGCCATCGTGATGTCGCCCTGGCCGGAGATCATGAAGATCGGCGCCGGATAATCCTCGCCGTGCAGCTCCTTCAGGATATCGAGGCCGGATTTGCCGGGAATGTGCACGTCGAGCAGGATACAGGCCGGTGTCCGGCTACGCGCCACCGCAAGCAGCGCGGCGCCGTCCGCGAAACAGATCACCTTGTAGCCAGCGGTCGACAGGACCACGGAAAGCGTCTCGCGAACGGCGGGGTCGTCGTCGACTACAAAGATTTCCCCGCGAGGAGCGCCATTCTCAACCATATGCATCCGTCCATCAGTGGTGAAGCGTGCTGCCCAGACTGCACAAGAAGTAATTCGACCATCTCGATCAATGGACCCGTATTTGTACGGGACGTCCGCTTAACGCACAAGTAGCACCGCGTTCCCTAAAAGTGTGGCAGTGGAGAAACATGCATGGAAAATGCAGCGGCGGACGGCGTTTCGGTGTGCCTGGACGAGGGCAGCGATCCCTACGGCCTGATCGTGACGGACCTGGTCGCGCTGATCGGCCATGTCCAGGCGAGCCTGCGGCTGATCGAGGCGGCGATTGAACGCGAGGCATTCCTGGCCGAGCAGGACGCTGCCGCCGACATCTTCGTGCTTGACGACGTCACCCCGCGCTACGCCGTGGCCTCCACGGCCCTGAGGGCCTGCGACGCCGGCCTCGGCAGGGCACTCGATCGGCTGCGCGAACCCGAGGCGCCGGCGCGCCTCCTGAATTGACCGCCGGACCGGCCGTCACCCAATTCGGCGCCATCACGCAGATTGTGCCGACGACGGCCCAACCCTCGAGGCGACGATCCGTTCCATATTCGGATTGGCGGCAGGCCTTGCCCTACCCAACCGGGTCAGGCCTTCTTCACATCAGGCCCTTCTTGATATCAGGCTCTGGCCCGCTCTTCGTCGGAGCCCGACCGCCGCTTGCTCGGCTTGCCCTTGAGGAAGCTGATGTCCATTTCGGTGCCGTTGACGCGGACCAGTTCGCAGCGGCGGTAGGCGAGCCCGGTCGACGACAGCAAGAGGAAGAACTCCTTCAGGTTGAGCCCCTGAATGGAACCCTCGACGGTCAGCGCCGCGTCATTGTCGGAGATGGCATTGAGCTGGCAGTCGCGCCGCCAGGTGCCGTCGATGGCCATGATGCAGACATCGACGCCCCGGCTGAACGTGACACGCTCAATTGATTTGCCGTCCTCCGTCATCGCTCAATATCCGACCGCCATGGCAGTCCTCGGCATCGCAAGCGCCGGCCGCACCCCGCTCGGCCGGTACAGGCCGCGCCGCTCGGGAATCGGCTTGAACGTGTCGGTCAGGCCAACCACGGTTTCGGCGGCGCCGAGCACCAGGAAGCCGTCGGCCTCCATCAACCGGGCAAGCCGGTTGAAGATGTTGATCTTGGTGTCCTGGTCGAAATAGATCAGCACGTTGCGGCAGAAGATCACATCGAAGGTGCCGAGCTGGGAGAAATCGTGCAGCAGGTTGAGCTGACGGTGCTGCACCATCGCGCGCAACTCGGGATTGATCTGCCAGAGTTCTCCGGACTGCTTGAAATACTTCACCAGCATCTGGATCGGCAACCCGCGCTGCACTTCGAACTGGCTGTAGATGCCGGCTTTCGACTTCTCCAGCACTTCCTGCGACAGATCGGTTGCTGTGATCTCGACCCGCCATCCCGCCAGCGCCGCGCCCATCTCCTTGAGGCACATCGCCAGTGAATAGGGCTCCTGGCCGGTCGAGCCGGCGGCGCACCAGATCCGGACGCTGCGGCGCGCGGCGCGCGCCTTCAGGACCTCGGGCATGATGGTGTCGCGGAAATGGTCGAACGGCACCTTGTCGCGGAAGAAAAACGTCTCGTTGGTGGTCATCGCCTCGACCACCTGGACGGTGTGCGTGGACGAGCCGGCCCTGATCTTGGTGATCAGGTCGGGGATACCGGACAGGCCGCATTTGCGGGCCAGCGGCAGCAGGCGGCTCTCGATCAGATATTGCTTGTCCGCGGACAGATCGAGACCGGAATGGTCCTTCAGGAGCTTACGCAGATACTCGTAGTCGGGGGGCGTCACGGGAGCCTCGCAAAGGCAGAGGGTGAAACTGGGTATCAGGCTTCGGCCGACGCATCGAGCGCCAGCAGACCCACTTCCTGGAATTTCGCGATCACGATGTCCTTGTCGAACGGCTTCATGATGTACTCGTTGGCGCCCGCATGCAGCGCCCGCGAGATGTGGTCGATGCCGTTCTCGGTGGTGCAGAACACAACTTTCGGCACGTCGCCGCCGGGCATGCGGCGGAGTTGCACGAGGAATTCGAAGCCGTCCATGACAGGCATGTTCCAGTCGAGCAGCACCGCGTCCGGCAGCACCTGCTTGCAGGCTTCGAGCGCGACCGCACCGTCCTCGGCTTCGATGACGGTAAATTGCATTCCTTCGAGGATGCGGCGTGCGATCTTTCGCACCACACCGGAATCGTCGACGACAAGACATGTCTTCATAGGTTGGCCTCCTTGTAGAGTCCGCCGTCTCCGCGGCGGAGCGTTACGCTGCAGCAAGTGTCTTGGGCACCAGTTCGAGCACGCGATCGATATCGAGGACGACCATGAGCTGTCCGTC
>NZ_NWTG01000025.1 GCF_002532045.1 Bradyrhizobium sp. C9
TCCAGGCTCTCGCTGCTCTCCGTCAGGAACTCGCGCAACAGATCGTCCATGAATCGGTCCCCTCAAGGTGCTACGGAACGCTCGCCTCGCATCGATAACTTGGCCGGCTTCACAGCGACGTTAATTTCGCCGTCCGTGCAAATACGGACGAAGCCCTTCAAGCAATTGGACGACGCATCACGACATCACAGCCCATCGCACAGCGACAGGCCTTACCACCCGGACGGGAAAGAGCTCGTTCCACCGGCACTCGCAATTTGAACCAAATGAGATCGGGGACGCTCAAGTCCAGCAAAACAGGCGGCCATCGCGGCTGCCATTAACAGAGCGCGATCGCCCATGGGTTGAAACCGGCGGCATGGTTAAGCGAACCCAAAAGCAAAGGCGGCGGAGTTTCCTCCGCCGCCTCGATAGTCGTTGTCTGTCGCGCTACGCTTAGCGGAGCAGCTGCAGAACGCTCTGCTGCGACTGGTTGGCCAGAGCCAGCGCGGACACCGCGATCGACTGGCGGGTCGACAGCGCCTGGCTGTTGGCCGCTTCCTCGTTGGTGTCGGCCAGCGTCAGGTTGGACGAGCCGGTCTGCAGCACGTTGATCAGGTTCTTCGAGAAGTCCTGGCGGATCTGCACGATCGACAGGTTCGAACCGAGGGTCGAAGCCTGGGTGCGCAGCAGGCCGCTCGCGCTGTTGAGCGTCTTCAGCGTGGCGTTGGCCGAAGCGTTGTCGATGAAGTCCGTGCCGGCGGTCAGCTTGGTGAGGTTCAGGCCGGAGGCATCGAAGGTAACGCCCTGGATCTTCAGCGTCGAGGAGCCCGTCTCGTTGAAGGTCAGCTTGAGCTGATCGCCATTGAGCAGGTTGATGCCGTTGTACGAGGCGTCCTGGGCGGTCGTGGTGATCTGGTCCAGGATGTTGTTGTACTGGTTGACCAGGTTGGCGCGGTTCGACAACCCATTCGGATCCTGCACCGGGGCGCTGCCCGCAAGGCCGTTGAACAGCTTGCCGGAAGCAGCTGCCGTGCCGCCGATCGTGCCGATGGTCGAAGACGCAGCATCGTTGGTGGTGCTGATGGTGAGCGCTCCGCCGGCGCTGAGCGACGCCTGCAGGTTGTTCGCCGACAGCGCGTTGTTCAGGTCGTTGAGGGACTTCACCTGACCCGCGCCGCTACCAAACGTAATGTTGGTGGCCTTGCCGTTGCCGGTCGCGCCGATCGTCAGCGTCAAGCCGTCCAGCGGCGACGGCGTCGCCACAGTGCGTGCCTTGGTCGTGGCCGTAAGGCCGAAAGCAGCGAGACCCGAGCCGGAGATGTTGAGGTCCTGGTTGGTGCCGGTGCTGATCTGGAGCGCACCAGCCGACACCGTGGAGGCGGTGGCCGTGCCGGTGATGCCGTCGATCGCGGTAAGCAGGTCGCCGACCGTCAGCGTGCTGCCCGCGCCGGTGCCGAGGGTGACGTTGCCGGACGAATCGGTCGTCGAAGTGGTCTGCGAGGTCGAGAACGTGATCGACTTGCCGTTGACGCTGATCGTACCGGTCGGGGTCGCCGCAAGGCTGTCGGAGTTGGCCGCGGTGACGAGCTTGGTGGCTGCCGTGATCGGCACGGGTGTCGAGAGATTGTTGTTGACGACCGTACCAGCGAGGGTCGCATTGCTGTAGGTGGCGGTGCCACGGATATCGTCGGTGGTCGCGCCGGTGACCACGGCGGTCGTCACCTGCGACTTCTGGGAATAGCCGACCGCGGCCTGCAGGGCCTGGTTGGCGACCGACTTGGCGCTGTCAACGAGCTTCTGCAGCGAGGTGATGCCGGTGTTGGCGGCCTGCAGCACCTGCACGCCGTTGCCGATTCCGTCCAGCAGATTGTTGATGTCGCTGGCGCGGTTGTCGAGCGACTGCGCCGTGAAGAAGTTGGTCGGATTGTCGAGCGCGGTGTTGACCTTCTTGCCGGTCGACAAGCGGTTCTGCGTGGTGGCGAGCAGGTCGGCCGTCGACTGCAGCGAAAGCAGGTTCTGACGGACCGATGACGAAAGGACGATGCCGGACATACTGGTACCCTTCTGGATGAACACGATTGACGCGACGCCGTAAATTTCGCACGGCGACCGCTGCCACACTGGTCCGTCCGCGCTACCCGTTCGTTAAAGGGCTGCTCCGTACAAATACCCAGAACGGCTTTGCCGGTAATGATGCGGGCGTCGCGCAGACGCCTCGTTGAACGGCGCGGAGTCGTCGCCGGATCAAATCTCGTGACAGCGAATTTGTCCTCGGCTTTGCGGGACTTGCCCACCTGCGCGCACTGGCGGCCGCGCGCTTCGATATCCGCAGCGGCAAGCGCGACGACGCATGCTTCGGTCCGCGTCAGAGTTAATGGAAATCAATAAATGCGAGACAATGCCGCAACTGTCTCGGCCGGGATCTGCGGCATGCAAATCGCCTCAAGCACCGCGCGGGCCGGCGCGATTGCCGGCCGTCTGCCCCCTAGAGGGTATAGAGTTCGCACCACAACCCTTGTGCTATTGGACAGGCAAGCTATGTTCGCACTCCACACGCCAAGAGTAGGTGATGCGAGACCATAGTGCTCCCGCCCTCGGCAGGAGCTCCAATGTCCGCGGTAACGCGTCCGCCCAATCGCCTGTTGCAAGCACTTCCCTCCACGGAATACGCGCAACTTCATCCCCTTCTGGAAACCGTCGACCTGACCAAGGAAACGGTGCTCGCCGACGCCGGTGCGCCGGTGCAGCGGGTTTATTTCCCGCACGGCGGCGTGGTTTCGATGATGGTCAATCTATCCGACGGGCAGTCCGTTGAGATTGCAACCATCGGTCGTGATGGCATCGTCGGCGCATCCGCCGCCCTGCACGAGCGGCCGCTGCTCGCCGACGCGATTGTCGTGGTGCCGGGCACGGCCTCGATGCTGCGCGCGGAAGATTTCCGCGAGGCCGCCAATCGCAGCGCGGAGTTCCGGACCCTTGTTGCGCTCTATGAGCAGGCGCTGATGGCGCAGACCCAGCAATCCGTCGCCTGCAACGTGTCGCACCCGGTGGAGGCGCGCCTGTCGCGCTGGCTGCTGCGCGCGCGCGACCTGTGCGGCAGCGAGGCCTTGCCGCTGACCCAGGAGATGCTGGCGCAGATGATCGGTGTGCGGCGCAACGCGGTTTCGATCGTCGCGCATGGGTTTCAGCAGGCCGGGATCCTGCGCTACAGCCGCGGCCATATCGAGATCACAGATATTGAGGGCCTGCGGAAGGCGGCGTGTGAATGTTATGCGACCGTCAGGGCGCACGCCGAACAATTGATCGGGCCGGAAGATTGATCGAGGGAGCGCGCACGCTCAATTGATTTTGCCAGGCAACACAAACGCGATCCTGTGGCGATAGCTGTTCCTAATGGAACCAAGATATGTTTCCATTGGAACCAGGACATGCCAGAATAAGTTGCAGGAAGGCCAAGTTGCACGCGTCAGCCTCGATGACCAGAGACAAGCTTTGCCGGAAGGCAGGAGGTTGCTTTGGATACGGTTCCGCGATCTCCTAACGGATTTCTGGCTTCGCTCTCGGAGAGCGATTTTGGGCTGATCCGGCCCCATTTGCGGATGGTCGACCTCGCCGCCGATTCGGTCCTGATCGAGACCGACGAGATGCTCAAGCGGACATACATGCCGCACAAGGGGGTGATCTCGCTGGTGGTGAGGCTGGCAAGAGGCGAGCGTGTCCAGATCGCGATGGTCGGCCGCGACAGCATCTATGGCGCGTTCGCGGGGCTTGGTGAAGCTCCCACGCTGAACAGCGCCGTGGTGCTGGTACCGGGAGTCGCTTCGACGATCGAGGTCGAACCCTTGCGGGCAGCCGCTGGCCAGAGCCCGACTCTGCGCGCGATGCTGATGCGGCACGGCCTCGCCGTCTATGCCCAGATTCAGCAGACCGCCGGCTGCAATGCCGCGCACACCGTGGAGTCGCGGCTGGCGCGATGCCTGCTGCACGTGCGCGATCTCTCCGGCAGCAACAAGATCGCTTTGACGCAGGAGGCGATGGCGCAGATGATCGGCGCACGGCGCAACAGCGTTTCGCTGGTCGCGCATACCCTGCAACAGGCGAATTTCATCCACTACAGCCGCGGCCATATCGAGATCACCAATGCGGATGGACTGATCCGGACCGCGTGCGAATGCTACGCCACGGTCAAGGCGCAGTATGCCCGGCTGCTGAGTTGCCAGCAAACCGGTGGCTAGAGCTTGCTAGTCTTGACGCGTCTTGTTCGCGCGAACCGCTACCCGCTTCCCGCGAAAACGCTCCGCCGGCGTACAAGCCGTACTTCTACGGCGTACGATTTTCACCGTCGGATAACGCTACATCCGCAAAGTCGCATCGACGCACGGGGGAGCCGATGTTCACGTACGAGACGACCGACCGGAAGGAAGCCCGGCGCTTCCGCATGGCCCAGTTCAACGGCCGGCCCGCCACCGTCAGGTCCGCCGGCGCGATAGTGACGGGGCGTGTGCGCGCGATCGTCGAGAGCAAGTCCGGCGCGACGGCGGCATGGGTGGTCACGATCGTTCCGGACGAGCCGAAGACAGCCGCCTCCGCCGCGCGGCTCGCGCCGCGCCTGTGCTTCGCCGCGGAAGACGATTTCTGAGAACCGCGAACCGGCACCCACCCCGCATCAAGTGCTGGGCAGGCTCGGCTTGAAAACGCTCTATGCGGAATGCAACAAGGCCTTGCGGACCAAATCTGCGGTGTTGCGCGCACCGAGCTTGCGCATGGCCTCGGCACGATGGCTCTCGAACGTGCGCGGGCTGATGTTCATCCGCAGCGCGCCCTGCTTGTTGGAATAGCCGTCGCTGATCAGGCTGAGCACCTCACGCTCGCGCTTGGTCAGCGGCTTGCGGCCTGCCTCCGGTGTGAACATGACATCGGGTGATCGGGCGCCTGCCGGCTTGTCGTCGAGCTGTGGCCTGAGATCGGTTGCCGGAAGCGCGTTCGGATAGAGATCGGAGATCTGCTTCAGCATCGCGGACACCCGCTCGGTCTGCTCGAGCGCGTTCTCGATCACCTGCCGCAGATAGACGCCGTTGCCGGGCGCATGCGCGAACTGCTGGCTGTGCTGTTTGAGCTCGTTCATGTAGAGCAGCAGCGCCGTCACCGGCCCATTGAACTGCCGGACGATCGCCACACCGGCGTCCGCGGTCGCCTGCGCTCGCGGCGCAGCGGCTCCCGGAATCTCGGGCGGCTGCGCCTCGAGCGTCGCGGTTCCGCCCATCCACGTCGGAAGGCGCGCCTCGGCTCGGTTGTCATGTTGCGTCATAAGTATGGTTTACCGAAGGTGAACTTGTGGCCGCGTTAACACGGGACTCCGTAAAACTACGGGTGACGCAACTGTGACCTCGGGCCCCGACCTGCCAAGCAGGCGCAGATTACCACTGATTTGGCAACGAATCTCGCTTGTTGGAGGCGAAGGACGGTATTCTTACGGGACGCCGAGGCGTTTCAGCTCCGCGATCGCACGGGTGGGGCTCTACCCTTCCCAGGCGCTCCGGGGGCGCGTCCGCACCCACATCCGCCCGCTGGGCTCAGGTTGCAATGGGCGGGACTCGGGCCGCCCCCTGGAACATCAAGAGCGCCGGAGCCGAAGGAACTTGTCCAGGAAGCGTCCCGAAAGGACGATCCTGAACCACCAATACGCCATTCGCCGGGTCGTCATCGACCGGCCCTCCGGGCATCGGGATCGCATCGGCTTACCGCACGCCGGGCGACGCGCGTATGAGACGGATCACATCGGGCCAGAGCGTTTTCGAGCGAAGCCTGCCCCGCACTTGATGCGGGGTGGACGCCGGTTCGTGTCAACAAAACGCGGCAAGACGACAAACTGGAGCTTCGGTTCTGAATCTATCAGAACCGAAAATGCTCCACGCCTCCGCGGGTCAGGCGAATGTCAATTTACAGCCCCGGCATGCGCCGCGATGATCGCCGCGTCTCGAGCAACAACAAACGGGCACGACAATGAAGCGAGGGCGGAATGGATCCTGGATGGCGATTGCGGCGCTGGCCGCAGCACTGCTGTCCGGCAGCGGCGCGCGGGCCCAGACCACGCCGACCGGCAACGCAGAACCGACGTCGGACAACGCGATCATGGTCACCATCTTCTTCAAGCATGATCAGTCACGCCCGCTCAGCGAGTTGAATGCACAACTCGAGCGGCAGGGCTTCTACAAGGCGTTTCCGCCCGAAGGTGTCGAGGTCGTGAGCTGGTATGTGATGATGGGGGTCGGCCAGGTGGTGACCCTGCGGCTGCCGGCCTCGCGCCTGCGCGAGGTCAATGGTGTCATCGAGAACAGCGCCTGGGGCGCCTACCACACCGAGTTCTACCCGACCTACGACTACAAGGCCGTCGGGATCGGCAATCACGAGAGGGCGAAGCAATAGATCGATCGCATGAGAACCGACCGGCATCGCGGCCGCGCCGCGTTGCCGGGTCCGGCGTGAACCGGCGCACGAATGAACTGCTCCACGGCCTAGGCGTGGGCCCGCGAGCGCTGGCTCAGCCGCTTGGCCAGTGTCCGCAAATCCTCGCGACGCCCGCTGCAGAGCAGGCGGGTGAATTCGTCGGGATCGATGCAGGCGGGCGGCAAATCGGCTGGGCTGCGTGCGACGCGGCGTAGCCAGGTCAATCGGAAGAGACGCTTGAGCATCTTCATGGTTGTTAGCCCCGATGAGCGTCTTTGTTAAATCGCGGTAATGAAGTTTGGTTCCGCTCCTTGTGGTCGCCCGGCGCAGAATTTGGTTCAATACGATCAGGCGAGCAGTGCCTTGCGCGCTTGCACCCGCGCAATGGATCGGCGTAGCGCGGCCTGATCCAGCGATCCGTCCCGCACCGCACCCGCGACTGCCGCCGCGATGCCGGCCATCGCCTGCTCCTGGTCGAGCAGATTGTTGCCGATGCAGATCATATCCATGCCGGCGGCGATCGCCTGCAGGCTGGCCGCGCTGGTGCCGAGCGCCTTCTGCAGCCCCTGCATCTGCATGTCGTCGGTGATCAGCAGCGTATCGGGCAGCCGGCGGCGAAGCCGGTCGATCCCCGCCGACGACAGGGTCATCGGATGCTGCGTGTCCCACTGGCGGACAATGGCGTGGCTGACCAGCACCGCATCGCCGAAGACCTGCGGCGCCAGCGCGTAGAACAGTTCTTCCTGCTCCGGCCGCAGCGAATCGGAGATGTCCATGAACTCCAGATGTGAATCGACGTGCGCACCGCCGATGCCCGGAAAATGCTTCAGGCAAAGACCGACGCGTGCCTGCCGCGCCGCAGCGTCGACCAGGCGGGCGTTGGCTTCGACCTCGCCGATCTCGGACGAATAGGACCGCTTGATCTTGCCGATGTTGGGATTGTCGGAATTGTAATCGACGTCGATGACCGGCGCGAAATTGTAGCGGATGCCGAGCCGACGCAACTCGCCGTAGCTTGCGGCCAGGATCGCCTGCTTGTCCGCATGCGCGAGCCGGTTGAAATCCCTCGCGCTCGGCAGCGGCTGAAAGCCGAGGCCCTCCTTCAGCCGGCGCACCAGGCCGCCCTCCTGGTCGATGAAGACCAGCGGCCGTGACGGCAGCGCCGCGATCTCGGCGCACAGCGACTGCACCTGCGCGGGCGAAGCGATGTTGTTGTCGTACTGCCGGGTCTGGCACGAGTAATCGAACAGGATCACCCCGCCGAGCCCGAATTGCGCGGCAAATTGCTTCAGCCAAGGCGGAATGACCTTGCCGTAGAAGCCGAGGATGAAAAGTTCGCCGACGGACATGGCCGCTCGCTATCGGATGTGCATGGAATCAGCCCCGCACCGAACGCAATAGCACGCTGCGACGGCGGTAAGAATATGACGCCAGCTTGCCGCGCGACTGCGTTCCCCGTGCTCGCATCCCTATGTTAAGACACGAAGGCTTGCCTCGATCACGCATGCCATAAACACAAGAGATTCCGGAAACGCCCATGACAGCACCTTACGTCCCGCAAATGACCCTTTACCGCCAATGGCTGAAGGACACGCGCGGCCTTGAGTTCGCGGATTTCGAGGCGATGCGGCGCTGGTCGGTGACCGAAATCGACGCTTTCTGGCAGAGCGTTTGGGATTATTTCGACCTGCGCTCGCCGACGCCGCATTCGGTGGTGCTGGCCGAGCGCAAGATGCCGGGCGCGGTGTGGTTTCCCGGCGCTTCGGTGAATTATGCGCGCCAGGTTTTCCGGCACGTCGCGCCGGCGCATGCCGCCGGCTTGCCGGCCCTGATCTCGAGCGGCGAGGACGGCAAGCTGTCGGAGACGAGCTGGCCGGAGCTGCAGCGCAAATCGGCAGCGCTTGCGCTGCACCTGAGGGCCCAAGGCGTCCGCGCCGGCGACCGCGTCGCCGCATACTTGCCGAACATCGCCGAGACGATCATCGCGTTCCTGGCGACCGCGAGCCTGGGTGCGATCTGGAGCGTCTGCGCGCCCGACATGGCCGCACCCGCGGTGATCGACCGCTTCAAGCAGATCGAGCCCAAGGTATTGATCGCCTGCGACGCCGTGACCTATGCCGGCAAGCGCCATGACCGGAAGCCGGTGATCGAGGAATTGCGGCGCGCGCTGCCGACGGTCGAGCATGTCATCCTGCACAGCGATGCCGCGCCGTCCGAGACTCGTTTGTCGTCCATCCTCGCGGGCCGCAGCGCCGAGATCGACGCCTTCGAGCCGGAATGGCTGCCGTTCGATCATCCGCTCTGGATCGTCTATTCCTCGGGCACCACGGGATTGCCGAAGCCGATCCTGCACAGCCATGGCGGCATCATCGTCGTGGCGCTGCCGCTCGCGACCCTGCACAACGACATCGGCTGCAGCTATCAGCAAAACTCGTTCGGCGAACGCTTCCACTGGTACTCGTCGACCGGCTGGATCATGTGGAATTGCCAGGCCAACGGTTTGCTCAACGGCACGACCTGCTGCATCTTCGACGGCAGTCCCGGCGGTACCAAGGACAAGCCGGACTGGACCACGCTGTGGCGCTTCGTCGCCGATGCCAAGGCGACCTTCTTCGGCGCGGGCGCGGCGTTCTTCGCCAATTGCACCAAGGCCGAGATCGATCTCGCAGATGTCGGCGACCTTTCGGCCCTGCGCACGCTCGGCTCGACCGGCTCGCCGCTCTCAGCCGACACGCAGGCCTGGTTCAACGAACGCTTCGCCGCGCTCTCGAAGCGCAACGGCAACGCCGCGCAGGCCGATATGTGGTGGGCCAATATCTCCGGCGGCACCGATTTCGCCGGCGCCTTCATCGGCGGCAATCGCGAACTGCCGCAGACCCCCGGCATCATGCAGTGCCGCCTGCTCGGCTGCGCGGTCGATGCGTTTGACGAGCAGGGCCGCGCCGTGATCGACGAGGTCGGCGAGCTCGTCTGCACCGAGCCGCTGCCCTCGATGCCGCTGCGGTTCTGGAACGATCCCGGCAATACGCGCTACATCGCGAGCTATTTCGAGACCTATCCCGACAATTTCGACGGAAGCGGCCGCGGCCCGGTGTGGCGGCATGGCGACTGGCTCAAGATCAATCCCGACGGCTCCTGCGTGATCTACGGCCGCAGCGACGCGACCATCAACCGCCACGGACTGCGGATGGGCACCAGCGAGCTCTATTCGGCGATCGAAGCGCTGCCGGAGGTGCTGGATTCGATGGTTGTCGACCTCGAATATCTCGGCCGCGACAGCTACATGCCGCTGTTCGTGGTACTGCGCGAGGGCGTCGCCCTCGATGCTGCGATGAAGGCGAAGATCAACAAGGCGGTCGAGGCCGGGCTGTCGCGCCGATTCCTGCCCAACGACATCTTCGTCGTCGCGGAAATTCCGCGCACGCTGTCGGGCAAGAAGCAGGAGCTGCCGGTCAAGAAGCTGTTGCTTGGCCATCCCGTCGAGAAGGTCATCAACCGCGATGCGATGGCCAATCCCGGCTGCCTCGACTGGTATCTCGACTTTGCCAGGAGCTATCTGAGCAGGCAAGCCGGCGCGGCGTGAGCGATTGCGTCGCTGTCAGCGCGGCCTGCCGCGCCATGGCGGCGGCGCGAGCGCGGCGCGCAGATGCTCGACGAAAGCTTGCGTGCGCCTCGCCCGGCCACCGCGGCCCGGATTGAGCAGCGCAACGATGTCGGCCGGCGGCAGGCGGAAGTTCGACAGCACCCGCACCAGCCGGCCGGAGGCGAGCTCCTCGGCGACATCCCACTCCGATCTGACGATCAGGCCGTGATCCGCCAGCGCCCAGGCCTTCACGACCTCGCCGTCATTGCTCGACAGCATCGGCTCGATCCTGATGACGTCAGGCTCCAGCGCCGCGCGCCGGCGCGCGAAGCGCCAGAGCGTCACGTCCTCCTCGTTCTCACGCAACGCGATGCAATCATGCCCGCGAAGCTGCTGTGGGCTCGCCGGCATTCCCTTGCGCTTCAGATAGGCCGGCGAGGCGCAGAGAAAGCGTTCGTTGGGCGCAAGGCGCAGCAAGCGAAGCGTGGAATCCTTCAACGCGCCGATATGGATCATGACATCCCACGCGCCCGCGGCGGCACGCGCCGGCCGATCGGACAGTTCGAGCTCGACCGAGATGTCGGGATGCTGGGTTCGGAAGCCGGCAACGACCGGGGCAATGTAGCGGCGTCCGAAGCCGAGCGGCGCAAGAATCTTCAGATGGCCTGCGATGGTGCCGCGGCGCGCCTGCAGCGCGTCCGTCAGCTCCGCGGCCTCGTCGAGCAGCGTGCCGCCGCGCAGCACCAGGAGCTCGCCCTCATCGGTCAATGTCAGCCGCCGGGCCGACCGGCTGACCAGTTGGACGCCGAGACGCTGCTTGAGGCCCTGCAGCCGTTGCGACACTGCCGACGGTGTCACGTCGAGCGCCCGGGCCGCAGCCGCGAGCGACCGGGCCGCGGCGATGGCCAGGAAGAAGCGGATATCGTCGGTCGAGAGCATTAAGTTCAGCCTTAATCCAAGAATGACCTTCGGTAAATTGTACTTAGCATGGAAACGGCTAGTCTTGCCGCATGTCGTCAGCCCCTGCCTTGAATGCACCGCATCCGCTTGCCGCGATCGAGACGCCATGCCTCGTGCTCGACGAAGACCGGATGCTGCACAACATCGCCCGCCTGAAGACGCGGCTGTCGCGGCTCGGCGTACCGCTGCGCCCGCACCTGAAGACCGCGAAATCGATTCCGGCGGCGCGTGCCGTGATGGACCGCCCAGGCGGCCCGGCTGCGGTCTCCACGTTGCAGGAGGCCGAGATGTTTGCCGCGGCGGGCGTGAAAGACATCCTCTATGCCGTCGGCATCGCGCCGCAGAAGCTCGATCGCGTCGCCGCGCTGCGGCGGCAGGGCGTGGATCTTGCCGTGGTGCTCGACAGCATCGAGCAGGCGGACGCCGTCGCCGCGACGGCGCGCATGACGAACGACCGCATTCCCGTGCTGATCGAGATCGATTGCGACGGCCATCGTGCCGGCGTCGGCGCGCACGACCCGCTGCTGGTCGAGATCGGCCACGCGTTGCATCGAGGCGGCGCGGAGCTGCGCGGCGTCATGGCGCATGCCGGCGAATCCTATTCCTGCCGCAACGTGGCGGCACTCGAGCATGCCGCCGAGCAGGAGCGCGCCGCCGCGGTCGCCTGCGCCGAGGCGTTGCGCGCGGCTGGCCTAGCCTGCCCCGTGGTCAGTGTCGGCTCGACACCGACAGCGCATTTCGCGCGCCGGCTCGATGGCGTCACCGAGGTGCGCGCCGGCGTGTTCGTGATGTTCGACCTTGTGATGGCCGGGATCGGGGTCTGCGCGGTCGAGGACATCGCGCTGTCGGTGCTCGCGACGGTGATCGGCCATCGCGCCGACCGCGGCTGGACCTTCATCGACGCCGGTTGGATGGCGCTGTCGCGCGATCGCGGCACCGCGAAGCAGCCGATCGACCAGGGCTACGGCATCGTCTGCGACATCGATGGCCGGCCCTATCCCGATTTGATCGTGACCGAAACCAATCAGGAGCACGGCATCATCGCGCTCCGCCCAGGCAGTACCGCACCGCAGGTAACTTTGCCGGTCGGCACCAAGGTGCGAGTCCTGCCGAACCATGCCTGCGCGACCGGAGCCCAGCACGACCGCTACCATGTCGTCGCTTCCGGCTCCGGCTCGGTCCGGCAATGGGAGCGGTTTCGCGGATGGTAGCAAATGGAGCGCAGCCCATGATTCGAGCCTATGACGCTGTTCTGTTCGACCTGCTGACCGCGCTGCTCGA
This sequence comes from Bradyrhizobium sp. C9, assembly GCF_002532045.1. Lineage (GTDB taxonomy): Bacteria > Pseudomonadota > Alphaproteobacteria > Rhizobiales > Xanthobacteraceae > Bradyrhizobium. Next base: position 12,254 of record NZ_NWTG01000025.1, read on the forward strand.
CAGCTGGACGCTCTGGAATAAGGTGGCGGGCTCCGACGAAGCCGGCCTTCGCTGGCGCGCCGAGTATCTCAGGAACACCTACGCCACCGGACGCTATCGTCCCTATGAGGATCTGGTAGGCGAGGCCGCGCGCAATGTCGGGCTGCCGTTCGAACGGGCTGCGGAGCTCGGCGCACGCTATGCAGAGCTCGATCCCTGGCCCGAGGTTCACGATGTCTTGCAAACGCTGCACAGCGCCGGCGTCGCGGTCGGCGTCGTGACCAACTGCTCGGAGCGGCTGGGCCGCATCGCCGCCGATCGCCTCGGCGTTCCCCTCACCGTGTTCGTGACGGCCGAGCGCGCCGGCTATTACAAGCCGCAGCCAGAGCCCTATCAGCTCGCGCTCGACGAACTTCCGGTCCCGACCAATCGATGCCTGTTCGTTGCAGGATCGGGCTACGATCTGCTCGGCACGGCACGTGTGCATCTGCCGACTTGGTGGCATAATCGGGCCGGAATGAACCCGCCGGAAGGGGCGCCCGCCCCGATCATGGTCCGTGACAACCTTGCGACCTTGCCGGCTTTCGTGCTCGGTCGCGAGATGTCCGGCCGGCGCGCCCCTTGAGGACTGAACCGAGATGCCATCCCCCAGCTACATCGACCCGCTCAACGGCAAGCTCTACCCGCTGGATATCCCGCGCTGGTGCTCCGACGAAGGCAAGCCGCTGCTCATCACGCCGCTGCCCGGCATCTCGCGCGACGACATCGAGCGCGGCACGCGGTCGCTGTGGCGCTATCGCGCGGCGCTGCCGGTCGAGATCAGGCAGCCGATCACGATGGGCGAAGGCTGCACACCTACGGTCGAGAAGACGTGGGGCGACCTGCGGCCGCATTTCAAGCTCGAATGGTTCAACCCGACCGCGAGCTTCAAGGATCGCGGCACTACCGTGATGCTGTCGTTCCTGCGCCAGCTCGGCGTCGACGCGGTTCTGGAGGATAGCTCCGGCAATGGCGGCGCGTCGGTCTCGGCCTATGGCGCGGCGGGCGGCATGCGGGTCAGGATCCTTGCGCCGGCGACGACATCGCCGATGAAGGTGGCGCAGATGCACGCCTTCGGCGCCGAGGTGCAGCTGGTCGAGGGCCCGCGCGAGGAATCCGAGGCGGAAGCGATCCGCCACTCGAAGCAGATCTTCTACTCCAGCCACAACTGGCAGCCGTTCTTCCTGCAAGGCACCAAGTCGCTGGCCTACGAGATCTGGGAAGACTTCGGCTTCACCGCGCCCGACAATGTCATCATGCCCGTCGGCGCCGGCAGCAGCCTGCTCGGCTGCTATATCGGCTTCAAGGAGCTGCTCGCCGCCGGACAGATCGCACGGCTGCCGCGGCTCTTTGCCGCGCAACCACTCAATTGCTCACCGGTTGATGCCAGCTTCGCCGCCGGCGTCGACACGCCCGTCGATCGCGCGGTCAGCAAGACCATCGCCGAGGGCACCGCGATCAAGCATCCGTTGCGCCTGAAGCAGATGATCGCGGCGCTGAAGGAGAGCGGCGGCGGCACGGTCGCGATTCCCGAAGACGGCATCGTCGCCGCATTGAAGCGGATGGCGCGTACCGGCCTGTTCGTCGAGCCGACCTCGGCCTCGGCCGCCGCCGCGCTCGACGTCCTGAAGGAGCGCGGCGCGATCAGGCCGACAGAGCGCACCGTCGTCATCATCAGCGGGACCGGGATCAAGGCAGCCGGCCTGATCACGGAGCTGCTCGGCAACTAATCAACCTGCCATCGCGCCCGCGGCTGCTGCGCGCGCCGGCGAGGCGTGCGCCCGCCCGATATTGTCGAGGAACTGCCGCACGCTTTCCTGCCAGGTAAACGTCAGCGCGTGGGCACGGCATTTCTCGCGTGGCACCTGCAGCGCACCGAGCGCCGCGCGGCGCAGATCGTGATCGAGACAGCCGCAGCCGGACTTGCCGATCACGTCGAGCGGCCCCATCACCGGAAAGGCCGCAACCGGCAGGCCGCTGGCCAGCGCCTCGAGGATCACCATCCCGAACGTATCGGTCAGACTCGGAAACACCATGACGTCGGCCGACGCATAGACATCGGCGAGCGCCCGGCCGGTCCGCGTGCCGAGAAAATGCACCTGCGGAAACCGGGACTGCAAGCTGCTGCGCTGGGGCCCGTCCCCGACCACGACTTTCGAGCCCGGCAGGTCGAGACCGAGAAAGGCGTCGAGATTCTTCTCGACCGCGACGCGGCCGACATAGAGGAACACCGGCGCCGGGAAGGCGATCGGCCGTTCTGAACGCGGACAAAACAGCTCGGCATCGACGCCGCGCGACCACGGCATCAATTTGCGGAAGCCATGCGCCTTCAGCGCCTGCTCGAGCGACGCCGAGCCGACCATGATGCCGTCTCCGCTATTATGGAAACGACGCAAGGCCGCGTAGCTCCACCGCAGCGGGACCGGCAGCCGCGCGGCGAGATATTCGGGAAAGCGCGTGTGATAACTGGTCGTGAACGGATAGCCGCGGGTCTGGCAGACGTGCCGGCTGATCCAGCCGATCGGGCCCTCGGTCGCGATGTGCACCGAGTCCGGGCGCGCAGCCGCGATGGCGCGCGCGATACGCCCGATCGTCGGCAGCGCGAGCCGGATTTCCGGATAGCCGGGCAACGGCACGGTGCGGAAATCGGCCGGCGTCAGAAACGTAATCTCCGCGCCGAGCGACGGCGCCTCACTGGCGAGATATTCGAGCGAGCGGACCACACCATTGATCTGCGGCCGCCAGGCGTCGGTTGCCACCAGCACGCGCATCAGGCGGCCGCCTGCGCGAGCGGCGCAAACTCCGCCGCATCCGGCGTCGTTCGCGCCTCCGTCCATCGGACGATTTCAAACTGCCCATCATAGCGTTCGATTACACCCGTGCAGGACTCCACCCAATCCCCGGTGTTGATGTAGCGGACACCGAAATCGTCGTGCAGCGCCGCGTGATGAATGTGGCCGCAGATCACGCCTTGAACGTTGCTGCGCGCGGCTTCCGACGACAGCACCTCCTCGAACCGGCCGATGTGGTTGACCGCATTCTTGACCCGCAACTTCGCCCAGGACGAGAACGACCAATAGCCGAAACCAAATCGGCGCCTGATCCAGTTGAGCCAGACGTTGCATGCGAGCGCAGCCCGATAGCCGGCATCGCCGATCAGCGCGAGCCAGCGCGCATGCCGCACCACGAGATCGAAATGATCGCCGTGAACGACGAGATAGTCGCCGCCGTCGAGGCCACGATGGATTGCCCGTTCGACAATCTCGACGCCGCCGAACACCGCGCCGGCATAGTCGCGCAGGAACTCGTCGTGGTTGCCGGGAATGTAGACCAGGCGACCGCCCCGTTGCGCGAGCTCGATCAGCTCGCGCACGACCGCATTGTGCGCCGTGGGCCAGTACCAGCTCGAGCGCAGGTACCAGCCGTCGACGATGTCGCCGACCAGAAATACGGTTTCGGCATCATGGTGACGAAGGAAGTCGATCAACCGCTCGGCCTGGCATCCCCTGGTCCCGAGATGGACGTCCGAGATGAACAGGCTCCTGACCTTGACGACATCCCGCGGCGAGACCCGCCTGCCGTCCACGTGATCGCCAGATCCATGCATGCCGCCGTCCGGCCGAAACGCCGCCGCCATGGCCTCGGCCAATCCCGCGAGAACCTTCGTGACATCGCGGCTGGCGCATCGCCTGAAGATCGAGCGATGCCAATAGATACCTGCAATGAGCACCAGCAGCGCGAACTCGGCCGCGCGATATCGCCCGGCGGAAGCCGCGTGACCGAACTGATAGCTCGCGGCGAGGACCAGCAGGGTCGCGGCGGCACGCTCGAGCGTATCCGAGCCCGGCCGCAGGCGGGACAGCAGGGTTCTCATACGCCTTCCTCCACCGGCAAGCGTGAGGGCACCGCGCGCACCTTCGCCAAAGGCTGCGGCGCGAGCGAGCGCTTGTAGAAGCGAAATCCGAGGAAGAGCGCGACCTCCACGGCAATCAGGATGACCACCACCCAGAAGCCGAGGCTGATGGGATCGTGGCCGCCGCCGCGCAGGACATAGCCGAGCGTGAGGAACGGCATATTCCAGATCACGGTACCGATCGCCGTCGCCATCACGAAGGCGCGCGGCTCCAGGTGCAACACACCGGCCGGGAGCGCGAGGTAGATCCGCACGGTGGGCAGGGTCTGACCGATCAGCGTCACCCAGAAATGATTGCCGCGATAGGCGTCGGTGAGCTGTCGGTAGAGCGAGGGCCGCAGCAACACGAACTTGCCATAGCGCGCCACCAGCCCCTCGATGCGCCGCGAGCCGAGCGCGCGCCCGAGCCCATACCAGCCGATGGCACCGACGACAGACCCGACGCTGGTCGCGAGGATGGTCATCGCGAGCATCGAGCCGTCGGAGACCGTCAAGCCGAGCAGCATCAGCAGCACGTAAGAAGGCAACAGCGGAATGAACTTCTCGGCGACGGCGAGGCAGCCAACTCCCACCAGGCCGAAGTGCAGAAACATCGCGATCGTGCTCGACGTGTCCATGGCGCCTCGATCAAGCGTAGGTGTGGCGGCGGCTGATCCGGTACACGGACGCCGGCGGCAGGTTGAGGAACGTCTGCCCGATGCAGCTCGCCTGCAGATCGAGGCGATCCAGGATCGCGTCTGCGACCGGACAACGCGGACCATAGGTGATCTGGTAGAACGCCCCGCCGGCGCGGAGATAGCCGAAGGCACCGTGCAGGATGGTTGTGACTTTCTCCGGCGGCATGATGAGAAGCCCGAGGCCGCTCACGATCGCGCCGACCGGCGCCCCGTCGAACAGACGGTCCCTGCGCAGCCAGGCCGCGTCCATCCAGAGCACCCGCGCGCCAGGGAAGCGTCGCTGCAGCAGCGGGATGAACTCGGAGCCATACTCCACCAGCGTCAGATCCTGCTGCCTCACGCCACGCTTCAGCAAAGCGCGGGTGAAGACGCCGGTGCCGGGGCCGAGCTCGAGCACGGGGCCGGTATCCGCGGTGATCTCCTGCGTCATGAGCGACGAGATTGCCGGCCCCGACGGCGCGACCGCGGCGACACGCAACGGATTACGCACCCAGGCGCGGACGAACGGCAGGATGTCAGCGGCCGACATGCTGGAGCTCCCGCACGATATGCGCCTGGCCGATGCCTCGGCGGAAGTTCGTTGACAAGGGCATTCGCGTGTCTTTCGCATTGCGGGTACCCACCATCATGTGTGGTAGGCTCCCGTCGGTTGAGCAGTGCCGGTCGGTGTTGGGACGATTCGATCGCCCCGATGCACGTCTCTGTCTCATGCGAAGCTTGCGCAAGCCTGTCGTGAATCCGCGCGCGTGCGATTTTTCACGCTGCGACGTATTCAGAATGAGCAAGCCGCAAGGTTGCCGCAATGAAGCGGACATAAAACCGGCAAATCGAGCGATGAACTGAGGCAGACAACGAAATGCGGGTGCTGTTGGTGGAGGACCAGCCGGACATGGTCGCGGCGCTACGTGCGGCACTCGCACGCCATGACATGCTGGTCGATCACGCGCCGGATCTTCTGGAAGCCGAGGCGATTGCCACAGCAGGAAGCTATGATGCGATCGTGCTGGATCGCCAGCTGCCTGACGGCGACGGGCTGTCGCTGATTCCGAAATTGCGCGCGAGCGGCAACACCGTGCCGGTGCTGGTGCTGACCGCCCGCGGCGAGCTCGCAGACCGGATCTCGGGTCTCGACAGCGGCGCGGACGATTATCTCGGCAAACCGTTTGCGTTCGAGGAGCTGCTGGCACGGTTGCGCGCGCTGCTGCGCCGGCCCGCCAATGTGCAGCAGGATGCCGCCCGGATCGGCCGCCTGTCGTTCGACTTCGCCCATCGCGAGGCCAGCGTCGAGGGACGCCCGCTGGAGATGCCGCGTCGCGAGCGGCTGGTGCTCGAGGCACTGCTGCATCGGATGGGACGCATGGTGCAGCGCTCCGCGCTGATGGAGGCGGTCTATGGCCTCGACGACGAGGTGCAGCCCAACGCGCTGGACTCCCATGTGTCGCGTTTGCGCCGCAGGCTCGCCGAGGCCGACGCCGGCGTCACCATCAACGGCGTTCGCGGCCTCGGCTATGTGCTGCGGGAGACACCGTGAGCGTGCTGCGACCGCGATCCCTCACCTGGCGCCTGGTCGGGCGCCTCGCGGGCCTGCAAGCCGTTACGCTGACCCTCCTGATCCTGCTGATCGGAGCCGCGGTGATCGGGCTGCTGCGGGCGGGGCTCCTGATCGGCGAGTACGAAGGCAGCACGCTCGATACGCTGCGCGACGCCGTCACGCGCGATGAAGCGGGCGGACTGACGCTGCGCCAAACGCCGGAGCTGGCCGCCCTGCGCGCCGAGCACGCTGATCTCTGGTTTATCATCCGCGACACCGAGGGACACCAGCTCGCTGAAGGCGCGGTGCCCGCGCAATTCGCGCCGATCGCAGCAAGCCTCGATCGCGTGAGCGAGGCGCGGCTCAAATGGAATCCAGCGGAAGCCGCGCGGCCGGCGGGTCTCGTCAAATGGGTCGACACCTCTGCAGGACGGATCCAGATCCTGACCGGCACCTACGGCGAGCTCTCGATGTGGCGCGCGCTGGAGAGCACGCCGCTGCTGTTCCTCAACATGATCCTGCCGATCGTCGTGCTGATGACGCTGGCGACGCTGGTCGCGACCCCGTTCGTGGTGCGCCGGGCCATGAAGGGCCTTGCGCAGGTGGCGGCGCAGGCCGAGCGCATCGACATCGACCAGCGCGGCGCGCAGTTGCCGCTCGACGAGGTCCCGATCGAGATCACCCCGCTGGTCAAGGCCATCAATGCCGCGCTCGACCGCCTCGACAAGGGTTATGAGCGCCACCGCCGCTTCCTCGCCGATGCCGCGCACGAGCTGCGCACGCCGATCGCTATCCTCTCGACACGGGTCGCTTCGCTGGAGGCCGGACCGGAGAAGACCCATCTGCTCGAGGATGCGACCCGCCTCAGCGTGATGGCCGGCCAGCTGCTGGACCTGCAACGGCTCGATCAGCGCGCCGACACGTTCGGCCCCGTCAATCTCGTCGGCATCGCGCGGCAGGTCGTGCTCGACCTCGCGCCGCTGGCTTTCGCGGCCGGATATGAGATGTCGTTCGAGCATGATGGCGAGACCGTCATGGTGACCGGCGACCAGACCTCGCTCGAACGGGCGCTCACCAATCTCGTGCAGAACGCCGTCGACCACGGGCAACGGCGCGGCACGATCCTGGTTCGGGTGGCGACAGCCGGCCAGATCGAGGTCAGCGACGACGGCGACGGCATTCCGCCCGACCAGCGCGAGCAGATTTTGGAGCCGTTCCGCCGGCTGCAGCCGGGCGGGCGTGGCGCCGGCCTCGGCCTCGATCTGGTGCAGAGCATCATGCGTCTGCACGGCGGCCGGATCGAGGTCGATCAGGCCCCGTCCGGCGGCACCTGCATGCGCATGGTGTTTCCGAAGGATTAGCCCGCCTTGCGCAGCTTCAGGGCCTCGTAGAACGCGGTCTCGAAATTGATGTAGCCGATGAACGATGTCGGATCACCAAACGGCAGGATCTGCGTCGCCCAGAATCCGCCGAAACCGTTCTGGCGATCGATCCAGTAGAACAGGTTGGCGAGGCCGGCCCAGCCGAGCGCGCCGGCGGGGCGGCCGGTCGGCGCCTGCTCGTCATTGATCATGAAGCTGAGCGCCCATGATTTCGACTGGCCGGGGAAGAACTCGGCGTCGTTGGCGAGCGAGGTGATCACGCCGGTAATGGCGGTGACCTTGTTGTTGCCGAGATGGTTCTTCTCCGCCATCCGCACGGTTTCGGCTTTCAAGACCCGGCCATGCTCGCCGGCGCCGTCGTTCAGCCACATCCGGATGAAGCGCATATAGTCGCCGATGGTGCCGTAGAGTCCGTGGCCGCCCATGTGGATCTCCGGGTTAGGCGGCAACTCGAAATCCATCGGCGTGAGCGAGCCGTCGGCGTTGCGGGCGTGAATGCCGGCGAGCCGGCGGCGCATCGCGTCGGTGAGCTCAAATGCCGTGTCCTGGATTCCGAGCGGCTCGAAGATCCGCGTCTTGAAGACCTCGCCGAGCCGGCGGCCGGCGATCGCCTCGACGATCTGGCCACACCAATCCATGTTGGTGCCGTACTCCCATCGCTCGCCGGGATCGAACAGCAGCGGCGTCATCAACGAAGCCTTGGACGCCGTGATCACGCTGGGCTGCCCCTTCTCCTGCGCGAGGCGATTGTAGTTGTGATTGATGAAGTCGTAGCCGAGGCCCGCGCTGTGGACCATCAGCATGCGTGTGGTGATGTCGCGCTTCGGCGCGCGCAGCCGCGGTTCGCCGTTGTCGTCAAAGCCTTCGATGACCTGGAGCTTGCCGAGATCGGGCGCATAGGTCTTGGCCGGCGCGTCGAGATCGAGCTTGCCTTCCTCGACGAGTTGCAGGACGGCCGTCCCTGTGATCGCCTTGGTGGTCGAGAAGATGGCGAACACGCTGTCGGTCGTCATGTCCGCGGGCTGGTCGAGACGGCGCTTGCCGGCGGCGCCTTCGTAGATGTTGCGATGGCGGTCGGTCACCATGGCAACGACGCCGGGAACGCGCGGGTTGGATGTCACGACGCGGTCGAGAATCGCATCTGCTGCCGCACCAAAATTCATGCTCATTGTCGTCCTCCCATATTCTATCTTGTGATGTGATCGATCGTGGGTGACGCCGCGGTCCGCAAAGACCGCGGTGCCGGATCGCGATCAGGGGCTACTGAATGGCAAAGCCCTGATAGCCGCTCGCGGCGACCTCGTCGCATTTCTGGCGATAGGTGCCGACGCCGCCGCAATAGGACAGCACCCGGCGCGGCTTGCCCTCGACATTCGAGCCGAGGTACCAGGAGTTGGTCTTGGCGATCAGCGTTGCGTTGGCGGTCTCGTCATGGTGCGCCACCCACTGATCCTCGGTATCCCTGGTCGGCTCGATGACGTTGAGGTTCTTGCCGCGCAGATATTTGATGCAATCGGCGATCCACTCGACCTGCTGCTGCAGGCAGGTGGTCATGTTGCAAAGCGCGGCCGATGGCGCGAGCGGCACCGCGGTCGTGAACAGGTTCGGATAGCCATGGACCTGCAAGCCCATCGTGGTGCGGATGTCCCTACCCCAATCGTCCTTCAGCGACCGCCCCTCGCGACCGCGGATGTCGATCCGCGTCAACGCTCCCGTTCCGGCGTCGAAGCCGGTGGCAAGGATGATGACGTCGAATTCGTGCACCGTGCCGTCGGCGGTCTGGATGCCTTCAGGCGTGATGCGGGCGATCGGATTATTCTTGACGCCGACGATCTCGACATTGGGCCGGTGGAAGGCCTCGAGGAAATTGCTCTCCAGCGGCACCCGGTGCGTGCCGAAACCGTAGTCGGACGGAATCAGCTGTTCGCACAGCTTGGGATCCTTGATCCGCTCGCGCATCTTTTCGCGCACGAATTCGGTGATCTCGGCGTTGATGGCTTCGTCGAAGAACAATTCGGCAAAGGACGAAACCCACAGCTTGAGCGACCCGTCATTCCAGCAATCCTCGATCACCTGGCGGCGCTGCTGCGGCGTCAGGTCGGCCCAGGCGTGCTCGAAGTCGAACTCGAAGCCGGTGAACGTCTTCGGCAGCCGCTCGGTCAGGAACTTGAACTTCGACTTGTAGGCCTCGGCATCCGCCGCGTCCCATTTCGGGTTCTTCATCGGGATGATGTATTGCGGGGTGCGGATGAACACCTTGAGATGACCGACCTCGCCGGCGATCGACTGGATCACCTGGATTCCGGTCGCGCCGTTGCCGACCACGCCGACGCGCTTTCCCGCGAGCTCGATCGGTCCCTTCGGCCAGCGCGCGGTGTGGAACAGCTCGCCCTTGAAGGTCTCCTGTCCCGGGAAGGACACGTGCGGCGCCGAGAGCATGCCGCAGCAGGTGACCAGGAACTGGGCGTCGATCACCTCGCCTTTGTCCGTCGCCACCAGCCAGCGCTGCGTCGCCTCGTTGAGATGCGCGCTCTTGACCGTGGTGCCGAACTGGATGTCCTTCCTGAGATCGAGGCGGTCGGCGACGTAGTTCAGCCAGCGCTCGATTTCAGGCTGGCCGGGGAACCGCTCGCTCCAGCTCCAACCCTTGTAGAGTTCCTCGGAGAACAGGTACTGATAGGTGTGGCCTTCGGAATCGAAGCGCGCGCCGGGGTAGCGGTTCCAGTACCAGGTGCCACCGACGCTTGACCCGGCATCGATCGCCTTCACGCTCAGTCCCTGCTCACGCAGGCGGAACAGTTGATAGAGACCGGCGACGCCGGCGCCGACGACCACGGCGTCGAGCTTGGTCGTTGCATGCGCACCATTGCTTCCATTCGACCTTGTGACGGTCTCGGTCATCGTTTCCTCCTGTTGTCCTGCTTCGCACGCGCTCATGCCCGCCGCGTCGCCGGGTGATGGTGCGTTGCGTCAATTGGGTCTCGGCCGCTGTCGCCGAGACGCAGAGCAGGCTACGGGTCGTGCGGCCGAGCGGCTTGGATGAAACCGACAATCTCTGGAATGCGGCCTCGCAATCGAGCCATCGGCCGTTGGTCGCCTTGGCAAACCGCGAAAGCGGCCTATCCTGCGCTCAGACATTCGGCCAAGAACAAGCGGTCAACCGCGCCACGGATTCCACGGAGGAGGCTCGCGCGATGGGCCAATTGATCACGGTCGAGGAGCTGCCGCGCTATGCGCCCGGTGAGCTGAAGCTGGACAGCGCCTCAGTCGGGAGGAACGATTTCCGGCTGCGGATTTTCCGCTATCAGCCGTCGGATATCTGGGTTCCCCCGTCGGAAAACTTCCTGCTTGTGCTCTATCGCGACGGCGTGACGTCGATGAACCGTCGCGTCACCGGCGCGTGGAAGCAGGATCACGTCGGTCGCGGCGTCACGTCGCTATTGACCCGCGCCGAGCCATCAAGCTGGCACTGGAAGAACGACATCGAGGTCACCCATTTCTATATCGCCCCTGCGCTCATGATGAAGACTGCGAGCGATGCCTTCGACCGCGATGCCGAGGCGATCGAACTGCACGATTTGCTCAAGGCCGAAGACCCGATGCTGACCTGGATCAACGATCAGATGGTTCAGGAGGTTGCAGCAGGCGGTCCGGGCGGACGCCTCTGCTACGACGCGCTGGCATTGCAGGCGAGCGTGCACATTCTGCGGAAATATGCCGCGATCGAGTTCAAGATGCCGTGCGCGCAAGGACGCTTTCGCCCGGCGCATGCGCGACTGATCGAGGACTATATCGAGCAGAACATCTTCCGGAACATCACGCTGGAGGAGCTGGCGAACATCTGCAACTGCACGCCGATCCAGTTCGCCCGCAAATTCCGCGTGCATTACGGCACGCGGCCGCATGCCTATGTCCTGCGACGCAAGGTGGAGCACGCGTGCCAGCATCTGCGCAAGGACCGCGTGGCGCTGAAGGAGATCGCGCTGCTGAGCGGCTTTGCCGATCAGAGCCACCTCAATCGCGTGTTCCGGCAGCACATGAACGTCACGCCGGCGGAATACCGCCGGCAGGTCTGCGAACATTCCGCGCAGGCGTGAGGCCGCGATGCCGGCAGCCACGCGGCCGGCTCACACAGGCGGCGGATTGAGCCGCGCAAAGCCGTCCTGGATCCGGTAGGGGTAGTACGGATAGGCCGGCATCACCGCGCTGGCCTTGTCGAGACGCGCGATCTGGTCTGCCGAGAGCGACCATCCGACTGCGCCGAGATTGTCGCGAAGCTGCGCCTCATCGCGCGCGCCTGTTATCACGGACGAAACACTCGGCCGCGTCAGCAGCCACGCAATCGCGACCTGCGGCACGCTGCGCCCGGTCTCCGTGGCGACGACGTCAAGCGCGTCGACGATCGAATAAAGTCTCTCGTCGTCGACCGCCGGCCCGAACTGCGCGGTCTCATGCAAACGGCTGGTCTTCGGCAACGGCTGCCCACGCCTGATCTTGCCGGTGAGCCGGCCCCAGCCAAGCGGGCTCCAGACCAGCGCGCCGACGCCTTGGTCGAGCGCGAGCGGCATCAGCTCGGATTCATAGTCGCGGCCGACCAGCGAGTAGTAGACCTGGTGCGCCACATGGCGCGGCCAGCCGTGCCGCTCGGCAACGGCAAGCGATTTCATCAGGTGCCAGCCGGAGAAATTCGAGGCGCCGACATAGCGCAGCTTGCCGGCACGCACCAGCGCATCGAGCGTCGACAGCACCTCGTCGATCGGCGTAAAGGCATCGAAGGCATGGAGCTGCAGGAGGTCGATATAATCGGTATTGAGCCGTTTCAGCGCGGCATCGACCGAAGCGACGAGGCGATAGCGCGACGTGCCGGCATCGAGCGGACCGTCGCCCATCGGCAGGCCGGTCTTGGTCGAGATCAAGACCTTGTCGCGGCGGCCCTTGATCGCGGCGCCGAGGATCTCCTCCGAGGCGCCGTTCGAATAGACGTCAGCGGTGTCGAACAAATTGACGCCGGCCTCTAGACAGATGTCGATCAGCCGTCGCGCCTCGCTGGCGTCGCTGCGGCCCCAGGCCGAGAACAAGGGTCCCTGGCCGCCGAAGGTGCCGGTGCCGAAGCTGAGCACCGGGACCTTCAGTCCGGAGGCGCCGAGATTGCGATATTCCATGGTCATGCTCCTTGTGATGCCGTTCATTCCGCCGGGCACTGCGTGGCGAGGACGACCGGCCGGTCGAGGCGCAGGCTCCACAGCGCAAGCAGCAGTCCAATCGCGGTGATGACGGCGGCGACCAGCGGCAGCGTACCGAGGCCAAGGCCACGATCGATGGTCACGCCGCCGGCCCAGGCGCCGAGCGCGTTGCCGAGATTGAAGGCTGCGATGTTCAGGCTGGACGCCAGCGTTCGCCCTTCGACGCCGGCGGCCTCGAGCACGCGAAGCTGCAGCGGCGCGACCGTCGCAAATGAGGCGATACCCAGCACGAACAGCAGCACGACTGCCAGCGCCTTGATCGAGACCACCGCCGCCAGCGCGACGAGGACGGCGGCAAGGCCACCGAGCGACACCAGCAACGCACGTGCCAGTCCCTTGTCGGCGAGCCGTCCGCCCGCGACATTGCCGATCGCAAGGCCGGCGCCGAACACCAGCAGGATCGGCGACACCGCAGCATCGGAAAATCCGGTGAGCCGGGTCAGGATCGGTTGCACATAGGTGAAGACCGCGAACAGGCCGCCGAAGCCGAACACCGTCATGGCAAGCCCGAGCAGGACTTGCGGGCGGCCCAGCACGGCCAGCTCCTCGCGCAACGGCGCCGGCTTGTCGTTGGCGCCGACATGACCGGGGACCAGCACCGCGAGCACGATGAACGCGACCACGCCGATGACAGCCACCGCCCAGAACGCCGCCCGCCAGCCAAGCATCAGGCCGAACCAGGCGCCGAAGGGAACGCCGAGCAGGGTCGCGACCGTGAGACCAATGAACATCGTGGCGATCGCCGATGCGCGCTTGTCCTCGGGCACAAGACTCGTCGCAACCACCGAGCCGACACCGAAGAAGGTGCCGTGCGCCAGCGAGGTCAGGATGCGCGCCGCCATCAAGAGCTCGTAGTTCGGCGCCAGCGCGCAGGCGGCATTGCCGAGCGTGAAGATCGCCATCAACGCCAGCAGCACCGCTTTGCGCGGCACTTTGCGCGTGGCGAGCGTCAGGATCGGCGCGCCGACGAACACGCCGAGCGCATAGCCGGAGATCAGCAGGCCCGCCGCGGACACGGATACCTGCATATCGGCGGCGACCTGCAGCAACAGCCCCATGATGAGGAATTCGGTGGTGCCGATGCCAAAGGCGCCGGCGGTCAAGGCAAGGACTGCGAGAGGCATGTGTCGCTCCGGAGGGAATGATTCCGCAATGCGAGATAGCGGTCCGGACGCGGAAGGATTAGAATGGCCGCAATCCAATCATTTGTGACGTGAATTCAAGATGTCCCGTACAGACACCAACCGCTCCGGCGAGATGGACGTGTTCGTCCGCGTCGTCGATCTCGGCGGCTTCACGGCGGCTGCGAACAGCCTGCGCCAGACACCGTCCGGCGTCAGCAAACTGGTCTCCCGGCTCGAGACGCGGCTCGGCACGCGGCTGGTCAACCGCACCACGCGCAAGCTGCAACTGACCGAGGAGGGCCAGGCCTTCTATCAGCGCGCCCAGCGCATCCTCGCCGACATCGACGAGGCCGAACGCGAGGCCGCCTCCTGCGTGCCGCGCGGCCATCTCACCGTGAACAGCAACATCCCGTTCGGCATGCTGCACGTGATGCCGCTGCTGCCGCGCTTCATGCGCGAGCATCCCGACGTCACGCTCGACATCGTGCTGACCGATACGCTGGTCGATCTGATGCAGGCGCGCGCCGACGTCGCGATTCGCGCCGGCCCACTCGGAGCCTCGCGGCTGATCGCGCGCAAGCTCGGCACCAGCCGCATGGCGGTGGTCGCAGCTCCCTCCTATCTCGCGCGCTTCGGCACGCCGAAGACCCCGGCCGACCTCGCCGCCCATCGCGGCATCGGCTGGACCTTTCCGCGCAGCATCCGCGGCTGGCCGTTCCGTCGCGCCGAAAAGATCGAGGAAGCGCTGCCGCCGCCGGTCGCCCGCGCCAGCGACGGCGAGACCGCGCGCCAGCTCACGCTCGGCGGCATTGGCGTGGCACGGCTGGCGTTGTTCCACATCGGCCCCGATATCGAGGCCGGGCGTCTGGTGCCGGTGCTACAGAATCTCAATCCCGGCGATCGCGAGGACATCCACGCGGTCTATGTCGGCCACGCCGGCCCTCTGCCGGCGCGGGTCCGCGCCTTCATCGACTTTCTCGCGCAGCACATCCGCATCGGCGACCCGGCGCTGCGGCGTGGTGCGGATGGAAAATGGAAGATCGTGGGCGGCAAGTGAGCATGCGATGACGAATGCAACCCCGGTCTTGCAGACCGTCACCGAGTCGATCCGCATTGCGGCGCAGCCGGAGCAGGTATGGGATGCGATCATCGCCCCCAACGCCGGCGAGGCATGGCGCAACGCGCATTTCAGCACCGATTGGCAGATCGGCGCACCAGTCGAGATCGAGGCGGAGATCGGCGCGAAGCGCTATCGCGACAAAGGACGCGTCCTCCACATCGAACCGCCATCACGGCTCGCATATTCCTATTGGTCACAGGTCTCCGGCCTGCCCGATGTTCCGCAGTCCTATGCGACGATCACGATGACGCTCGCGGCTGACGGCGGCGAGACGTTGCTGACCGTCACCCAGCAGGTGCCGCCGTCGCCAATTCGGCGCGGGAACGGTTGGGAAATCGGCGCCGAGTCCGGTGCGAAACATGTCGCGTTCTGCTGGCGCATGGCGCTGCCGCGCCTGAAGCAGGCCGTCGAGCAAGGACGCGCCGCGCAATAGCGCGGCCTCGAAAACGCGCTAGATCCGCTTCAGCAAAAAGAGCTGCGTGACATAGGGAAACACCACTTCGTCGGCGTCACCGAGGCCGGCCTCGCGCAGGATGGCGTCGGTCTTGTCGCGGATAGCCGCCTTCTCCGCGTCGGGAAGGTTGGCGACATAGCTCGTCGACACGACGCGCTCGTAGACGCCCTGGCGCGGCATCCGGTGCGGATGCTCCTGCTCGATTTGCTTCTCGAGCAAGAAGCGAGAGTCCTGCAGGATCCAGCGCCAGTGCCCGGAGCGTTGCCTGGGCGTGTCTCCCGCGTATTTCTCGATCATGGCCGACAACGCGTCGACCCACGGCGCGCGGTCATCCCTGTTGTTCCAGACCAGCGCCAGCGTTCCGCCGGGGCGCAGCAGGCGCGCGATCTCGGCGACCGACGGTTCGTTGTCGAACCAGTGGAACGCCTGAGCGCAGGTCACGAGATCGACGCAGCCGGTTTCAAGTCCGATCGCATCGGCGCGGGTGTTGATGACCTCGATCCCGGCTTCGTTCGCGAGTTTCGCCGACATCTCGGCGACCGGCTCGATCGCGACCAGGCGCGCCGTCTCGGACAAATGCAGACGCAGCAGGCGCGTGAACTTGCCGGTTCCGGCGCCGAGATCGACGACGCAACGCGCGTCCCCAAGCGGCAGCGCAGCGACGATCTCCGCCGGGTAGCTCGGTCGGCCCGCCTCATAGGCTGCAACCGCGACACGATAATTCCTGGCCGTAGGGTTCAGTGTCATTTGCGCTTCTCCTGCGAACCTAGCATCTGCAATGAAATGTGCGGAACGATATAAAGCAGCGCTGGCTGCAGAACTGGAAGAGCACGCCGCGTCAAGATTCGCTGAAGTCCATCACCTCTGCGTCCGCGCCAGGCGCCTGGCGTTGCTCCTTGTTGAACAAAGTGCGCGCAGTTTGAACGATCCTGCTTCGGCGAGAATCAATATCGCAACTTTGCACGCTTGTGTTGCGTCAACGTCGCAGTTCCCGGTTGCAAGTTGCTGTTGATTGAACCACAGTTCTTGAAAGCGGACGCGGTCTGTTGCGCTTGCGCAGGACAAGCCCGGTGCCTCTTCCGCACTGGTGCAGCCATGCAGCGATCCAGGGCCGTCTTTATCACGGGTATCGTCTACGCCTTGATTGGTCTGGTCCTCGCGGGCGGCGGCATCTGGCTCGCCGCGCTCGGTGGATCGATCTCTTACATTGTCATCGGCGTCGGCATTCTCGCTACGGCTGCGCTGTTGCTGGCGCGGCACCGGTCCGCGCTCTGGCTGTTTGCGATCGTGCTGGTCGGCACGCTGGCATGGGCCGTCTACGAGGTGCGTTTCGACTGGTGGCCGCTTGCGGCGCGCGGCGACATCATCTTCCCGATGGCGCTCTGGCTGCTGACGCCGGTGATGGTTCGCGGGCTGGTCCGAAACGAGCCGGTGTCATACGCACGCGCCACTGCGCCGCTCTGGGTCGGCGTCGTGGCCGCGGCAGCCGTTCTCGTCGTTGGCCTCCTGTCCAGCTATCACGACATCAACGGCACGATCGCCGAGTCTGGCTCCGCCGTGCAGCAAAGCGAGGCCGATCCGCAACCCGATGGCGATTGGCGTGCCTATGGCCGCACGCAATTCGGACAGCGCTATTCGCCGCTGAAGCAAATCACATCAGACAATGTCGGCAAGCTCAAGGTCGCCTGGACCTTCCGCACCGGCGACGTGAAGACACCGGAGGATTCCGGCGAGACCACGTTCGAGGTCACCCCGATCAAGGTGCGCGACACGCTCTATCTCTGTTCGCAGCACCAGGTGCTGTTTGCGCTCGACGCCGGGACCGGCACCGAGCGCTGGCGATACGACCCCAAGCTGGTGCACAACAAGACGTTCCAGCACATGACCTGCCGCGGGGTCTCCTATCACGAGACCGCGGCTGGTGCCGTCGACTCTGGCGGCGGTCCTGCGCCCGCCGAATGCCCACGCCGGATCTTCCTGCCGGTCAATGACGGCCGCATGATCGCGCTCGATGCCGACAGCGGCAAGCTCTGCGACGGCTTTGCCGATCACGGCGTCCTCGACCTGCAGCAGGGGATGGGGATCAAGACTGCCGGCTTCTTCGAGCCGACCTCACCACCGGTCGTCAGTGACAGGATCCTGGTCGTCGCCGCCGCGGTGATCGACAATTACGCCGTCGAAGTGCCGTCGGGCGTGATCCGCGGCTTCGATGTCTACACCGGCAAGCTGGTCTGGGCCTGGGACTCCGCCGCGGCCGACGAGAACGCGCTGCCGTCGCCGACGCGGCATTACACCAACGGCTCACCGAATTCCTGGATCACGGCCTCGTTCGATCCGAAATTGAACCTCGTCTACATCCCGACCGGCAACAACGGACCGGACATCTGGGGCGGCAATCGCGATGCGCTGGTCGAACGCTATTCCAGCTCCATCGTCGCGCTTGATGTCGACACCGGCAAGCGTGTCTGGTCGTACCAGACCGTGCATCACGATCTCTGGGATATGGACGTTCCGTCGCAACCGAGCCTGGTCGACGTGACGACGGCCAAGGGCGTCGTTCCCGCCATCATCCAGCCGACCAAGGTGGGCAACATCTTCGTGCTCGACCGCAGGACCGGCGAATTGATCGTGCCGGCGCCGGAACGTCCGGTGCCGCAGGGTCCCGCGCCCGGCGACCGCTCCGCGCCGACCCAGCCGTTTTCCGAACTGACATTCCGGCCGGAGGCAAAGCTGACCGGCGCCGACATGTGGGGCGGCACGATCTTCGACCAGCTGCTGTGCCGGATCATGTTCCACCGGCTGCGCTACGAGGGCACGTTCACACCGCCGTCGTTGCAGGGCACGCTGGTCTTCCCGGGCAATCTCGGCATGTTCGAATGGGGAGGCATCGCGGTCGATCCTGTCAGGCAGATCGCGATCGCCAATCCGATGTCGTTGCCGTTCGCATCACGGCTGATTCCGCGCGGCCCGCAAAATCCGCCGGCGCCGACCGCCGAGAAGCCGGTCGGCAGCGAGGTCGGGACGCAACCGATGTACGGCACGCCGTTCGGGGTGGATATTTCGAGCTTCCTCTCGCCGCTCTCCGTGCCGTGCTACCGGCCGCCATGGGGCTCGATGGCCGCCATTGATCTGAAGACGATGAAGATCGTCTGGCAGCATCCCAACGGCACGATCAGGGACACCACGCCGCTGCCGCTTCCGTTCAAGATGGGCGTGCCGATGCTGGGCGGGCCGATCACCACCGCCGGCGGCGTCGCGTTCTACACCGGCACCTATGAGTACACGATCCGCGCCTATGACGTGCGCGACGGCAAGGTGCTCTGGGAAGATCGCCTGCCGGCCGGCGCGCAATCGACGCCGATGAGCTACGAGGCCGGCGGCAAGCAGTATGTCGTCACCGCGGCCGGCGGACACGGCTCGTTCGGCACCAAGCGCGGCGACTACGTCATCGCCTACGCGTTGAAGGATTGAAATCAATCCGGGATGCGACAAGTGCCACGACCGGGACGCGGCAAGCATCCGGATATGACGCAGTGGTGATGAGACGTCGCACTCCAAATGAGTTCCGCGGCGTCCGGAAGGGTTGGCAAATCCGGCCAAAGCCGCTAAAGGTCCGCCCCCTTTCACAGACAATCCGAGCATGACATGACGAGCGCCCCGCCCGCCGTCTCGATTGGCGTCGATTTTGGCACCAGCAACACCGTGGTCGCGCTGTCCGATGCCGACGGCCGCGTCGAGGCTGTTCGATTCGACCATGGCGGCCGCACGCATAGCGTCTATGTCTCCGCGCTGTGCTTCTGGGAGGACCGGCCCGGCGCCGGGCTGCATCCGCGCGCCGAGGGCGGTCCGTGGGCGATCGAGCAGTTCCTCGAGGGACGCACGATCCATCGCTTCATCCAGTCGTTCAAGACGTTTGCGGCGAGCTCGGCGTTCAACACCACCCAGATCTTCCGGCAACGCTACAAGTTCGAGGATTTGCTCGCCGCGTTCCTGCGCACGCTGACGCGCCATGCCGGCGAAGGCTTCGACTTGGGCGCGCCGACCATCATGGTCGGCCGCCCGGTGAAGTTTGCCGGCGGCAATCCCAATGACGAGCTCGCGATGCAGCGCTACCGGGCCGCATTCGAGCGGCTCGGCGCCGGCCATGCGCGCTACGTCTACGAGCCGGTCGGCGCGGCGTTCTCCTTTGCGCGCAGCCTCGATCACGATGCCACCGTGCTGGTCGCCGATTTCGGCGGCGGCACCAGCGACTTCTCAGTCATGCGCTTCTCGCGCAAGGGCGGCGTGCTGCGCGCCGAGCCGCTCGGACATTCCGGCATTGGCATCGCCGGCGACACCTTCGACTACCGCATCGTCGACCACATCGTCTCGCCGCGGCTCGGCAAGGGCACCAACTACCGCTCGTTCGACAAGGTGCTGCCGATCCCCAATCACTATTATTCGAGCCTCGCGCGCTGGCATCAGCTCGCGATGATGCGGGGCAACGGCGATCTGCGCGAGTTGCAGCAGCTCGCACGCACCGCGATCGATCCGGCGCCGCTGCACGACTTCATCACCATCGTCGATCACGATCTCGGCTTTGCGCTGTACCGCGCCGTCTCCGACACCAAGGTCGCGTTGTCGAGCCGCGACCGCGTCGAGTTCCGCTTCGCTCGCCAAGGCATCGATATCGGCGCGACCGTGACCCGCGACGATTTCGAAGCCTGGATCGCCGACGACATCGAGCGGCTGGGCGCGACGGTGGACGAGGCGCTGGCCAAATCCGGCATCACCGCGCGCGACGTGGAGAAGGTGTTTTTGACCGGCGGCACCTCGTTCGTGCCGGCCGTGCAGCGCCTGTTCGCCGAACGCTTCGGCGAAGCGCGGCTGACCTCGGCTGACCAGTTCGAATCGATCGCCTATGGTCTCGCCTTGATCGGCCGCACGCCGGATCCCGATCGCTGGACCTTCGCCGAAGCGGCGTGACGGTTCGCCTCGCGCCTTGATCCCGGCCCAATGCGCGGTTACATCACTTCAATCATCAATTCGAGAGGATGCCGACAGCCATGGATTTCATCCGGACAGCAACGCCCATCAGCCTTGCCCACCGGGATATCCATTGCCATGCCTGCATCGATCACGCTCTCCCATCTGACCCTGTCCGCGCCTGACGGCCGGGTTCTCCTCTCCAATCTCGACCTCAACTTTGGCCCTGAACGGACCGGCCTTGTCGGCCGCAACGGCGTCGGCAAGACGACGCTGCTCGGCCTGATCGCAGGCACGCGCACGCCGCAATCCGGCACGGTCGCGGTTCAGGGACGCGTCGCGATGCTGCATCAGACGGTTCAACTGAAGCCGGACGAATGCGTCGTCGATCTGTTCGGCGCGCGCGGTGCGCTGGCCGCATTGCGCCGGGCCGAACAGGGCCTGGCGAGCACTGAAGAGCTTGCGGATATCGACTGGACGCTCGATACGCGCATCGCGTCCGCGCTCGCGCGGGTCGGGCTGAGCGATGTGCTCGAAGCCCCGCTGGTGACACTGTCCGGCGGACAGGCCACCAGGGCGCGCCTCGCCGCGCTGACCTTCGCGCAACCTGACTTTCTGCTGCTGGATGAACCGACCAACAATCTCGACCGCGCCGGACGCCAGGCGGTGATCGACCTGCTCGCCGACTGGCGGCAAGGCGCCGTCATCGTCAGCCACGACCGCGAACTGCTGGAAACGATGGATGCGATCGTCGAACTGACCTCGCTGGAAGCCCGACGCTATGGCGGCAATTGGAGCCAGTACCGTGCGCGCAGGGCCGTCGAGCTGTCGGCAGCACGACACGATCTGGCCGATGCCGAGAAGCGCGTCGCCGAGATCGACCGCAAGGCAAGGGAGACGTCTGAGCGGCAGGCGCGCAAGGACGGCGCCGGCGCGAGGAAGCGCGCCAAGGGCGATCTGCCGCGCATTGCCGCCGGACTGCGCAAGGATCGCAGCGAGGACACCGGCGGCGAGAACGCACGCCTCGCCGAGCGACGGCGGACGCAAGCGCTCGAATTGGCCACCACGGCGCGCCAGCGCATCGAGGTGCTGCAACCGTTCTCGGTGCAACTGCCGTCAACCAATCTGCCTGCGGGCCGGATGGTGCTGCGGATCGAGGCCGCCGACGCCGGCTACAGCGCCGACGCGCCGATCCTGCGTGATCTCACCTTCTCGATGTCAGGGCCGGAGCGCGTCGCGATCACAGGTCCCAACGGCGCCGGCAAGACGACGCTGCTCAAGCTCGTCAGCGGCGAGCTGACCGCGGCGCGCGGGAGCGTCGAGGTGATGACCCGCTTTGCGATGTTCGATCAGGCGGTCAGCCTGCTCGATGCTTCAACCTCCATCCTGGACAATTTCCGGCACATCAATCCGGATGCGAGCGAGAACGCCTGTCGCGCCGCGCTGGCGCGCTTCATGTTTCGCGCCGATGCCGCCCTGCAGAGCGTCGCGAGCCTCAGCGGCGGCCAGTTGCTGCGCGCCGGCCTCGCCTGCGTGCTGGGCGGCGTGAGCCCGCCACTGCTTCTGATCCTGGATGAGCCGACCAACCATCTCGACATCGAATCGATGGAAGCGGTCGAGGCGGGACTGCGCGCCTATGACGGCGCCCTGCTGGTGGTTAGCCACGACGAGACCTTCCTCGAGGCCATCGCGATCACCCGCAGGTTCGAGCTCGCTTCGTGGAGGTGATGCGGAGAGGTCAACCGACCAGGGCTGGTCAGAAAATGAACAGCCGAGCACGCGTCGCCAGGGGCAGGGTATAGGCGCGGTGCTCGGCTGTCAGGCCGCGCGGCGGTGCGGCCATTCCGCCGACCTCGCTCGTCCCCGTGAGCAAGGCCGTCGGAGCTCAATCTCGCCGGTTGCTAAATCCGCGCGGTCGAATGGAGCGCGTTTCTCCAGAGGGCAAATGCGACGAAGCCTGCCAGCAGCAAAAAGCCGCCGCCGACCGCGATCAAAAAATGCGCGAATGTCATCTTGGAACATCCCAATGAGGAGCATCGTGCGGCGCGATATGCGCCGCAACCTGGCAATCACATGCACTTCAAAATGGATTTGCCCCGCCGGCCGCCGCCGGACAGCCCGAAAGGTGGCTGGCACTGCGCTCTGCCCACCCTTCGATTTCAAAGAGGTCGTCGAGCCACTCGGCTGTTGCCTCTCATCGTGCGGTTCGTCACGCCGCTCAATGACCACGAGGATAATCGATAAAATTTTACTGACAATCGAAAGGGAAAATTAAGGTTACCGGCGCGTGGCCGAGCGTCCGCAAATGCCCGATCGGGTCTTGCCGCCGCGGCTCCCACCAAAATATCGAAAACAACCCCATGCACAGTAGCCGGCAGGCGCCGTCCCGGCCCGAGTGGCGGTCGATCGGCGCAATATCCCCCGGACAAAACTTCGGCCGCCATGTCACGTTTCGACGCGCTGCCTTGTCCTAGCTTCTGCAATGCCAGCAGCAGAGGACACCATGCACACGATCGGAACCGGAGGCGGTCGCACCCTGATCGCAATCGTCTATCATAGCGCTTACGGCCATACCCGGCGCCAGGCGGAGGCCGTCGGGTCCGGCGTTGCGAATGTCGAGGGCGCGGAGGCGCTGCTGGTGCCTGTCGAAAGCGCTGAGCAGAACTGGGATCGGCTGATGGATGCGGAAGCCTTGATCTTCGGCACGCCGACCTACATGGGCGCGGCGTCCGCGGCCTTCAAAGCTTTCCAGGAGGCAACGTCAGGCGCGGTGATGTCCAAGGGCTATCGCTGGAAGGACAAGCTCGCGGCGGGCTTCACCAATTCGGGAGCACACGCCGGCGACAAGCTCTCCACGCTGATCCAACTCGCATTGTTCGCCGCCCAGCATGGAATGCATTGGATCAATCTCGATCTGCCGCCCGGAAACAACTCCGCATCGGGATCGGACGCCGATCCGAACCGGCTGGGGTTCTGGCTCGGCGCCGGCGCGCAATCGAACACCGACGAGGGCCCGGAGACCGCGCCGCCGGACTCCGATCTCGCAACCGCCCGTCACCTCGGACAGCGGGTGGCGAAGGCAGCACAGCAGTTTGCGCGCGGCCGTGATGCGGCCGCAGCGGCCGTTCGGGCGGCATCATGAAAGATGCAGCCGAAACATCGGCGGCCGAAATCTTCGCCGAGCTGCGTCCGCGCCTGATCCGGCTGGCCTATCGGATGCTCGGCTCGGTCGCGGACGCAGAAGATGTCGTGCACGACGCCTGGCTGCGCTGGCTCGCCGCCGATCGCGATCAGGTGCGCGATCCCAAGGCCCTCCTGCACACCATCGTCACCCGATTATCCCTCAACGAATTGAAATCCGCGCGGCGCCGGCGCGTCACCTATATCGGACCGTGGCTCCCCGAGCCCTTCTTCGACCCCGAAGAAGAGGAAGCGGCCGACGATCTGACCCTGCCGTTGATGATCGCGCTGGAGCGCTTGTCGCCGTTGGAACGGGCGGCCTTCCTGCTGCATGACGTGTTCGGATTGGAGTTCGATGCCGTATCCGAGACGATCGGGCGCGAGGCTGCGACCTGCCGCAAGCTTGCCAGCCGCGCACGCGCCCATATCCACGCTGCCAAGCCGAGATTCGTTGTCGGCAATGAAGAGGGCTTGCGGCTCGCAAACGCTTTCTTCACCGCCACACGCACCGGCGACCTCGCCGCGTTGCGCGCGATGCTCGCCGAAGATGTCGTGGTCTATGCCGATGGTGGTGGCCAGGTCCCCGCGCCGACGCGACCACTGCTTGGGCTTGAAGCCGCGATGGAGCGTTTCGCGGGGCTCGCCCGCCTGTTCGCCGTGCATCCCTCACGCTTGATCCGCTACGCCATCATCAACGGATTGCCGGGCTTCATCACCATAGAGGACGACCTCGTTCAAACGACAGCGCTGCATGTCGAGAACGAACGGGTCGTCGCTGTTTATGTGACCCGCAATCCCGACAAGCTGCACAACGTGCCTGATGCCTGATGCGGGCACCACACGGGCTCGACCTGCAACTCTCCTTCATCGCCTCTCCTTTGCCCCGCCCTGCGCGATCGCGACCGCCCCTGCGAGCAACACGGCGGCCGATATCACGAGCGAGGCATGCGCGCCTGCCATGAACGCGCTGTTCGCTCCGACCAGCGAGCCGAACAGGGCAACGCCAAGCACGCTGCCGGTCTGCCGCGTCGCGTTCAATACACCGGCGGCGATGCCGGATCGCGACTTCTCGACACTGCCGAGCAGCGTCGAGGTCAAGCACGGCACGAGCAGGCCGAGCCCGCCGCCGAGGATGATGAGCTGAGCGCCGATCGCCCGGTAGCTGGTGCCTGAAGCCATCGGCAGCAGCGCAACGCAGCCCACGGCGGTGATCACACAGGCCAGCGCAATGGTTTGCGGCGCGCCAAGGCGCTCGCTGACCGACGCGGCGATCAGGTTGGCGGGGAGCACCATGGCCATCATGGGTACGAAGGCGAGGCCCGTTGCGAACGGCGACCAGCCATTGACGTTCTG
Organism: Bradyrhizobium sp. C9; assembly: GCF_002532045.1. GTDB lineage: Bacteria > Pseudomonadota > Alphaproteobacteria > Rhizobiales > Xanthobacteraceae > Bradyrhizobium. The sequence goes on from NZ_NWTG01000025.1 coordinate 37,214, forward strand.
GAAGTAGAGACTGAGCACGAAGATCAGGCCGTAGAAGGCGATGTTGAAGAGAAGCCCGACCAGAGCGGTCAGCGCGAACATGCGATGGCGAAGCAGCGACAGCGGCAGCATGGGTTGCAGCGTGCGCGCCTCGCGCCATACGAACAGGAGCCCGGTGACGGCCGCCACCGCGAAGCCCGCGATGACGAGCGGATGGCTCCAGCCCAGTACGCCACCCTCGATCAGGGCGCCGGCCAGCGTGCCGAGGGTTGCAATCGCCGCGATCTGTCCCGGCAGATCAATCTCGCGCTGCGCGAGCCGCGGCGTCTCCTCGGCATAACGCCAGGCGAGCCAGAGGCCGGCGGCGCCGATCGGCAAGTTGACGAGAAAGATCGCGCGCCAGCCGACCAGTGCGATCAGCGCGCCGCCAACCAGCGGCCCCGCAGTCAGTGCGACGCTCGCACCCGCGGCCCAGAAGCCGACCGCGCGGCCGCGCGCCTTCGGATCGGTATAGGCGTGATTGAGCAGCGTCAGCGAGTTCGGCACCAGGATTGCTGCCGCCAGGCCCTGCACGGAGCGAGCAACGATCAGGAACATCGCCGACGGAGCCAATGCGCAGGCGAGCGAAGCCAACGTGAAGATTGCGAAGCCTCCGATGAATATCCGCTTGGCGCCGAGGCGATCACCGAGCGCACCGGCGGTCAGAATGAAGGCAGCGAATGCGATGGTATAGGCGGTCACCACCCATTGCAGCTCGGCCACGCTGCCGCGGAGCGAGGTGCTGATGCTGCTCAGCGCGGTATTGACGATGGTGATATCCAACTGCACGACGCCGAGGCCGAGGCTCGTGGCGGCAAGCGCCAGCGCCGCCGCGAACGGCGAGCGGGATGGCGTGTTGTCGGAGCCGGCTTGTTGCGGTTGCCTTGCATTGAGCGAAGTTGCTTGCATTGATCACACTCGGTTGTCTGTGAGATTTTGACGGCTCAGACCAGCCCGTTTTTGCGATTGTCATTCGATGCCAATCGAATGCTTGGATCCGCGAGACGATCTTTCGTCCCGTCGCGGCGATGCCTTTCGCTTGGGCTTGGTGGTGTCCAGACAACCTATGTCCCGCGATTGAATCGGTCTTGCATAAACACTACGATCTCGACCGAAGTATTCGTGCTTGGCGCTGCGTCCTCGTCGGCGTAAAATAAGACATGGACACGGGACCCAAAATCGCCCAGGTCGCGGCACTCATCGGCGATCCGGCGCGCGCCAACATGCTCAGCGCGCTGATGGATGGTCGAACGTTGACTGCCTCCGAGCTCGCCTATGTGTCTGGCGTGGCGCCGCAGACAGCGAGTGGCCATCTTGCGAAACTCAGCGACGCCGGATTGCTCGCGCTCGCAAAGAGAGGCCGACGCCGATATTTTCGCCTGGCCTCTCCGCACGTCGCGCGCGTGCTGGAAGGCCTCATGGTCGTGGCCCAGGAAGGGCCGGCCCGGCGCGATCTCTGGCGCGGCGGAGAGACGCTCCGACACGCGCGGACGTGCTATGACCACATGGCCGGCCGCATCGCCGTCGCGATCGCCGACCAGCTTGTCCAACGGTCGTTCATTCTGCTCGACGAGGATGGCGGACAACTGACCGATGCCGGTCGGTCATTCTTCGATGAGCTCGGCGTTGATCTTCGCCTCGCCTCCAAGCGCCGCGTGTTCTGTCGCCCCTGTCTCGACTGGAGCGAGCGCCGGCCGCATCTGGCCGGCGCGCTCGGCGCCGCCATTCTTCATCACGCTCTCGCGCACGATTGGGTTGCGCATGTCCGGGATAGCCGCGCGCTCGTCGTGACGCCTGCTGGCGTTAGAGGACTTGCCAAAACGTTCGGCATCGAGGGCGCCCCCTCGAGGGACGGCCGCGAAGGGCGGGTTGCATCACTGTCCAGAGGACGGGTAGCGGCGATCTCGGGTTGAGTCAGCGCCAGCGCGTCCAATACCCGGAGCCGGCGGATCGGGACGAAGCCAGGAACGCCTGGTAGGCGGGGAAGTCATGGACAACCTGCGCACGGAGCGTCAGGCGAGCGGTCGAGATCGTTGGAATGTCAGCGGGCGTTGGCCCTACGCTTCTCCGAAGCTTCGGAGACACCCTTCGCCCTGGTCTGAAAGGGTGGCGGAGAGGGGGGGATTCGAACCCCCGATAGGCTTGCACCTATGCCGCATTTCGAGTGCGGTACAATCAACCACTCTGCCACCTCTCCAGCGGCCCAGGTGATTTGCACCACCCGCGGTCGGGCGTGTTCTAGGCGAGGATGGCGGGACAGACAAGGCGCTGCAATAATATTTCCGCCACCGGCGCTTCGTCCCGGCGAGGCACCGGGGGTGCGCCGAGAAAGTGCGCGGAAACAAGGCGCTAGCGGACAGTTTTGGCTCGCTGGGCGGGAAGCGAGCCAGAAGAAGCAGGAGCGGCCCCATGGAGCACGTGACGATTCGAGCCAATGGCGCGGCGTTCCACCTCGCGCGGACCGGGAGCGGCCCGCCGCTGCTGCTGTTGCACGGCTGGCCGGAATTCTGGCTGACCTGGAAGCCGGTCATGGCGCGCCTGGCCGACCGCTACACCCTGATCGCGCCCGACCTGCGCGGCTTCGGCGACAGCGACAAACCGCAAGGCCCGTTTGGCCCCGATCAGCATACCGACGACATGCTGGCGCTGCTGGACGCGCTTCAAATCGAAAAGGCCGGTGTGGTCGGCCACGACGTCGGCGGCGCGGTGATGCAGCCGCTTGCGCGCAAGGCGCCGGAGCGCATCGCCGGATTGTTCTTCTTCGATTTCGTCTATCCCGGCATCGGGCCGCGGATGGCGGCGCCCGACCGGCTGAACCACATCTGGTACCAGTCGTTCCACCAGATGGAGATGGCGCCCGCGCTGGTCGGCGCCACCAGGGAGAGCTGCCGCATTTATATCGGCCATTTCCTGCACAACTGGACGCATCGCAAGGCCGCGTTCGACGACGTGATCGAGGACTTCGCCGACAACTTCTACAAGCCGGGCAACCTCGCCGGCGGCTTCGCGCATTATCGCGCGTCGCATGCGGGGCGCGTGAAGATGATGCAGGGCGAGGCGCCCGCGCTGCCGCCGATCACGGTGCCGACCTGCATCCGCTGGGCCGAGCACGACCCGCTGTTTCCCTATGCCTGGACCGACCGGCTGAGCGAGACCTTCTCGAACCTGGACCTGAAGATGTTTCCCGATGTCGGCCATTTCCCGCATCGCGAGGACCCCGACCGCGCGGCGAGCGAGATCGCCGGCTTCTTCCGGCGGATCAATTGGAAGTAGAAAATGGTGGGACCGCCAGGACGCGACAAAAACTGGCGGTCCCGTGCCGCTTCTCAATATTGCTGGCCGGGAAGTGCGGCTTCGCCGGTCGGCGGGAGCGACACGGATCACGGTAGCGGCCGGCGCCGAAACGGCAACGCGAAGCCGATCTTAACCTAACCGATCAACCTTACCGCGCGATCGGCTGCGCCCGTATCGTCTCAGGCATCGGCCTTCCTGGCTTTCCTGGCCTTTTTCTCGCCCTTGTCGTCCTCGTCGTCCTTGTCCTTTTTCTCGGCCTTCTTGTCGTCCTTGCCGTTGTCCTTCTTGCGATTGGTGTAGCGGGCATTGCCGAGCCCGGTCCCGATCGTCAGCACGCCCCAGCGCGCGACATCCTGCATGAACGGCACCTCGGCCAGTCCCTGCGCCACGCCGTCATTGTGCATGACGATCGCGGTATCATGATCGCCGATCTGCGGGATCGCCTCGACAAGGCTCGCCGGCAGGTTGAATTTGCTGCTCTCCCAATTGCCCGGCAGATTCTGTGCGCCCTTCTCGATCGAGCCGTCCTCCTTAATGACGCCGGGACAGGAGATGCCAATGAACGGCGCGAGCCTGAGGTTCTCCTTCTCGGCGGCGGCGATCAGATCCTTCAGCATCTTCACCAGCCGCTTCACCGCGCCCTCGCGCGTCGGCTCGTCGTCGGCGTGGCGCCACAGCTCGGATTTCCAGACTGCCGCCTTGGACAGATCAGGCGCCTTCTTCCAGCGCGTCTCGACCACGCCGCAGCGGATGTTGGTGCCGCCGATATCGACCGCGAGCACGCCGTCATGGGCCTCGAAGATCCACGACGGCGCCAGATGCAGCGTGCCGATCAGCCCAGCATCGTCGGGGTGAAAGCGGATCGGCACCAGGTCGACCTTGAAATCCTCCGACTTCAGGATGATGTCGGTCCGCGCGATGGCGAGCTCGCCGAGCCTGGAGTCGCGAAAGCCACCGCCGACCACGATGCGCTCGGTCCTGGCCCAGGCCTTGGTGCCGAGGAAGCGCCGCGTCACATAGGCGAGCTCCTGGGCGAACTCCTCGATCGCGCTGTGCACCACCGCGGAGGCCTCGGTGTCGTCGCCGACCAGCAATTCGTCGAGCTTCTTCTTGCTGATCTTGTCCGACGGCTCGTCGCCGAACGGGTCCTCGTCCGATTTGCGCCGCGGCTTGCGCCAGCGGTCGAGGATCTTGCGGAAAGCGCCCTTGGAGGCGCGATCGCCGAGAAAGCCGTCGTCGTCCTTCAGCTCGATGTTGAAGCTGTCGATGTCGACGGATGGCAGCCGCGCGGCGCCATGGTGCGCAATTCCCGTGGTCAGTCCGGTGTCTTCAGCCATTCGCCCTGCCCGCTTGAGATTCCCAGCACTAACAATCGGGAACTCAAATGGTTGCGTCCCGCACTCCGGCGCTCGGCCTGCGCGGGACGCAATGATCGCAGGGGCGTCAGGCCGCTATCACCCCGTAGCGCGCCGCGGGCGTGCTGCGCGACAGGTTCGGCATCAGCTTCTGGCGAGCCGCCTCATAGGCGTGCCAATCCGCAGCCTCCGGCAGCGACGGCACGGTGAAGACCTCGCCCTGGTCGAGGCCGGCCAGCGCAGCGTTCACCATGTCCTCGGCCTTCATCACGATCTCGCCGGGCAGATGCGCGACCGGCGTGCCGGCGATGTCCCAGAACTCGGTGGCGGTGGCTCCCGGCAGCACGGCCTGAACGCGAATGTTCTTGTCCTTCAGCTCGTGCTGCAGCGAGTGGGTCAGCGCCAGCACGAAGGCCTTGCTGCCGCCGTAGACGCCGTTGAGCAATTCCGGCTGGACGCCGACGACCGAGGCGATGTTGATGATCGTGCCGCCGCCGCGAGCGACGAAACCCGGCACCGCCGCATAGGTGAGGCGCATCAACGCGTCGACATTGAGCGCGATCATGTCGCTCATCTTGTCGACATCGGATGCGAGCAGCGGCGCGGTGGCGCCGACGCCGGCGTTGTTCACCAGCACGCTGATGGCTTCGTTGCTGCGCAGAATGGATTCGATCCGCGACACATCGGCACGCTTGCTGAGGTCGGCGGCGACGATCTCGATCGATCGGCCTGTCTCCGTCGCGAGCCGCTTGGCGAGCCCGTCGAGGCGCTCTCGGTTACGTGCAACGAGGATCAGATCGTAGCCACGCCGTGCGAGCCGGTCCGCATAGATGGCACCGATTCCGGACGACGCACCGGTAACGAGCGCCGTGCCCTTGGCTGACTTGGTCATGTTGGTCTCCTGTTTGACCTGAACGGCCGGACTTGGCCGTTGCCCAGGTTCTACAGGCGCCCTTGCATGTCTCAAATGTCATATATACACCTTTTTAGGACACAGATTGCCGCCGGAGAGTTCCATGCAGGAGATCGGCTTCGTCGTCTTCCCGGAGTTCCAGGTGATGGGCTTCAGCGCCATCACCGCCTTCGAGGTCGCCAATTTGATCGCGGGCGCGCCCTTCTATGAGGTCACGCTGCTGTCGGAGAACGGCGGCCCGGTGCGGTCCTCCGCCGGCTTCAATGTCGAAACCGAAGCCTTCGGCGAGCGCAGCTTCGACACGCTGTTCATCGGCGCCGGCCACGAGCTTCATCCGGCATCCCCAAAGCTGATCGACTACATGCGGCGCGCCATGACGACATCGCAGCGCATCGCCGCGCCCTGTATCGGCGCCTTCTCACTGGCTGAAGCCGGCCTGCTCGACGGCCGGCGTGTCTCCACGCACTGGCAATTCGCCCCGGAATTGCAGGCCCGATTTCCCGGCCTCAAGGTCGAGCAGGACCGCATCTACATCGTCGACGGGCCGATCTGGACGTCGGCCGGCATGACCGCGACGATCGATCTGGCGCTGGCGATGATCGAGCATGATTTGGGCATCGAGGTCGCCCGTTCGGTGGCGCGCAAGCTCGTCGTCTATCATCGCCGCACCGGCGGACAGTCGCAGTTCTCGGCACTGCTCGAGCTCGACCCGAAATCCGACCGCATCCAGAACGCCCTCCACTACGCCAAGGCGCATCTGCGCAACGAGCTCTCGGTCGAGGAATTGGCCGAGGTGGCGCGGCTCAGCCCGCGCCAGTTCAGCCGCGCCTTCCGCGCCGAGACCGGCCAGTCGCCCGCCAAGGCGATCGAGCAGCTCCGGGTCGAGGCGGCCCGCGAATTGATCGGCGATGGCCGCCATTCGATGGACGAAATTGCCGGCGAGACCGGCTTTGCCGATCGGGAACGGATGCGGCGGGCGTTCCTGCGGGTGCTGGGCCAGCCGCCCCAGACCATCCGCCGGCACGGGCGGGCCGCGGCCAAGACCGCGGCCTGAGGGGCAATCCAGGCCAAAATCGTGCCAAACCCTTCATTTTTGGCCGGTTTTTGCCCTGCTTTACCTTGACTCCGCGTCGGCAGCGGCTATAAGTCCGCCCATCCGGCGCGGCGATTTCTCGCGCCGATCGTTTTTGTGCGATCCTGTTTGGGAATTCATTCCCTTCGCGCGAAACACATAACCCATAGCGACTGAACAAAAAGCCGACCCGGGCGATCCGTCCGAGGCCGGAACCGAACACGAAGGAATCAAACGATGTTCGCAGTCATCAAAACCGGCGGCCGGCAGTACCGTGTCGTTCCGAATGATGTACTCGAGATTGGCAAGATCGCCGGCGATGTCGGCACGATCGTGCAGCTAGGCGAAGTTCTGGTGCTCGGCGGTGACACGCCGGTGCTGGGAACGCCCACCGTGGCAGGCGCCACCGTTGCGGCCGAAGTGCTGCAGCACAAGCGCGGCGCCAAGGTGATCGCGTTCAAGAAGCGTCGCCGCAAGAATTCACGCCGCAAGCGCGGCTATCGCGACGAGCTGACGGTGCTTCGCATCACCGAGATCCTCGCCGATAACGCCAAGCCGACCATCGGCCCGCGGCCGAAGAAGGAAAAGGTCGTCGCAGCGCCCGCCGAGGATGGCGAGGACGCAGCGCCGAAGGCGGCCAAGAAGAAGGCGCCCGCAAAGGCGCCGGCCGCGAAGAAGGCTCCGGCCAAGAAGGCCGCGGCCAAGAGCGAGAAGAAGTGATCGTCGCGCTTTCAGATTTGAAGCGTGACAAAACGTGAAATGATTCCGTCAAGGAATTGATCTAGAGATCAAAGCGAAGTCGGAGACGAGCTATGGCTCATAAAAAAGCAGGCGGTTCATCGCGCAACGGACGTGATTCCAAGGGCAAGCGCCTTGGCATCAAGGCGTTCGGTGGCGAGCGCGTGATCCCCGGAAACATCATCGCGCGTCAGCGCGGCACCACCTGGCATCCTGGCCTTAATGTCGGCATGGGCACCGATCATACTCTCTTCGCCAAGGTCGAGGGTCATGTCGAGTTCCGTGCCAAAGCCAATGGCCGCACATTCATCTCGGTTATTCCGATGGCAGAAGCGGCCGAGTAGACGGTGGACACACATGAGTCCGCCGGGTCCTGTTGAACCGGCGGAGTCGCAAAGGGCTCTAAGGGGAGGCGGGATGACCGGCCTCCCCTTTTCGTTGCGCGCGATCCGGTTCGACCGCGCGTGACGTTCCAAGCGTTGCGTACCGATTGTCGCATCACAGGAGCTCGACATGTTGCAGGACATCCCGACGCCGACCTTGCGCGAGGCAAGAGCATGCGTCCTCGAGACCGAACGGCTGACCTTGCGCAAGCCGACGCTCGCGGACGTAAAAGCCATCGCACGCCTCGCCAATGACCGCCGCATCGCGGAGAACACCCGCCGCCTGCCGCATCCCTATACCCAGGACGACGCCATCGACTTCGTGCGCGCGCTCGGCGCCGGCGGACGCGAAACCGTTTTCCTGATCGAGAACAATCACACGCCGATCGGCATGGTCGGCATTGACTGGCGCAAGCCTGACGGCATCGACTGGCGCGAGGAGACCGCGGCCGAACTCGGCTACTGGCTCGGCGTCGACCATTGGGGCCAGGGCTTTGGCACCGAGGCCGCGCGCGCGGTGATCGATTATTTCTTCGAGGAATTCGATCTCGACCAGCTGATCGCGGGCGCCCGCGTCGTCAATCCGTCGTCGCGCAACATCCTCGAAAAGTGCGGCTTCCAGTGGAGCGGCGTCGAGCTGCACCGCTTCGAGGCGCTGGGCTCATCGAGCCCGGTCGATGCCTTCCGGCTGTCGCGCGGCGTCTGGGCTTCGCTGAAGAGCTGGAATAGCTCGAAGCGGCGGGAGAGCTAGACTAGTATAACGGTGTCGTCCCGGCGAAAGCCGGGACCCATACGCCGCGGCTTCTCAATAAGGCAATCTGGCCGACGCCGCGCTAGAACAACTACCAGCTGGGGTAATGGGTCCCGGCCTTCGCCGGGACGACAACGATGGTTACGCCGGCGGATTGACCGACGTCTCCGCCCGCCCGAGCTGCTGCTCGCGCACGAAGATGTAGAGGCCGGCCGCGATGATGATTGCGGCGCCGATGATGGTGGCCCAGGACGGCACGTCGCCGAACACCACGAAGCCGAAGATCACCGCCCAGACGATCATCGAATACTGGTACGGCACCACCACGCTGGCCGGCGCGAGTTTCAGCGAGCGGTTCACGCACAGCAGCGCCGCGACCGAGATAATGCCGGCGGTGAAGAACAGCACGAGGCTGCCGGCCGATGGCGTCACCCAGCCGATCGGCGAGAGCACGAGGCCCAGCATGAAGGTGCCGACGAATTGCGACGTCGCCAGCACGATATCGGGCGTCGCGCGCAGCGAGCGCGTGATCAGCATCAGCACCGCAAACGACAGGCTGCCGCCAAGCGCGATCATCGCCGGCCAGCTGATGGTCTGCGCCGATGGCCTGAGCGCGATCAGCACGCCGCAAAAGCCAACCAGGATCGCGGTCCAGCGCCGCCAGCCGATATGCTCGCCGAGCACGAGGCCCGACATCGCGGTGACGAAGATCGGTCCGGCCAGATAGTAGGTGATGACGTCGGCGAGCGGCAGATAGACGGTCGCGAGGAAGAACGCCGCGACCTCCAGCGTCGACAGCGTGACGCGCAGCAATTGCAGCCACGGCCGCTCCAGATGCAGGAAATCCGCGCGCCGCTTCCACACGATCGGCAGCAGCACCAGCAGCGCCGCGCAGGCGCGCAGCCACAGCAATTGCCCGACCGAATAGGTTGCGACGAGGAATTTGCCCATCGCGTCGCCGAACGAGAACATGAAGATCGACAGCAGCATCAGGCCAATGCCGGCGAGCCGCGCCGATCGATCGTCGTAGGAGGACAGTTTTGCGAACAGGCTCATGGCGGGCTTCCCGGGTCGTCCGGTTTAAGAGCCGTGGCTGCCCGGGACAAGCCCGGCCATGACGAATTGAACGGGGACGAATTGAACGGATTGCCGCACCCGCATCGCTGCGATACCGGTAGGTGATCCCGGCAACAAAAAGAGCAGGAAACGCCGCATGAGCGAATTCGACCCCACCCAGCATCGCATGGTCCCCGCGCAGCGGTGGTTCGAGGATTTCGTGCTCGGCGAGCGCTTCGTGATTCCGAGCCGGACCCAGACCTCGGCGGTGTTCGCGGCGTTCCAGACCGCCAGCGGCGATACCCATCCGATCCATTACGACGTCGAATATTGCCGCACGCGCGGCATGCCGGACCTGCTCGCGCACGGCTTCCAGACCCTGGTGCACACTGCGCCCGGCGCCGGGCTGTTTCCCTATGTCGTGGAGGAGTCGCTGGTCGGCTTCCTGGAACAGTCGAGCAAGTTCCTGAAGCCGGTCTATGCCGGCGATACCATCTACCCTGCGCTGGAGGTGATCGAGCTCGCCCCGGGCCGGACCACGGGTGTCGTGACACTGCGCTCGACCGTGCACAACCAGCGCCGCGAGCTGGTGCTGGAGGGGATGCAGAAATTCCTGGTGCGGCGGCGGCCTGCCTAACGCTCCGGGCCGCAAAAAGGCCCGAAAATTAAGGCTTTTCGCCGAAGTCGGCGCGCTTGCGGGTTGCCGCAGGGACCGGCCTGCCTTAACTAGAGCACACCGGTCCTGATGACAGAACCGGTGCGCTCTCGATTCTCATTTTGACGCGTTTTCTTCACGCGAACCGGCGACCACTTCGCTCGAAAACGCTATAGTAACGGATCATGAAATTCCTCGATGAAGCCAAGGTCTATATTCGCTCCGGCGACGGCGGCAACGGCTGCGTCGCGTTCCGGCGCGAGAAGTTCATCGAGTTCGGCGGCCCCTCCGGCGGCAATGGCGGCCGCGGTGGCGACGTCATCATCGAAGCCGTCGACGGCCTGAACACGCTGATCGACTACCGCTACCAGCAGCACTTCAAGGCGCCGAAAGGCACCAACGGCATGGGCAAGGATCGCCATGGCGCCAACGGCAAATCGATCGTGCTGAAAGTGCCGGTCGGCACCCAGGTGTTCGACGAGGACCGCGAGACGCTGCTGCACGATTTCACCGAACTCGGCGAGAAATTCGTGCTGGCTGAAGGCGGCAATGGCGGCTTTGGCAACGCGCATTTCAAGTCCTCCACCAACCGCACGCCGCGCAACGCCAATCCCGGCGCGCCAGGTGAGGAGCGCTGGATCTGGCTGCGGCTGAAGCTGATCGCCGATGCCGGCCTGGTCGGCCTGCCCAACGCCGGCAAATCGACCTTCCTGTCGGTGGTCAGTGCGGCGCGACCGAAGATCGCCGACTATCCCTTCACCACGCTGCATCCGCAGCTCGGCGTCGTGAATTACGGCGGCCGCGAATTCGTGCTCGCCGACATTCCCGGGCTGATCGAAGGCGCGCATGAAGGTGCCGGCCTCGGCGACCGCTTCCTCGGCCATGTCGAGCGCTGCCGGGTGCTGCTGCATCTGGTCGATGCGACCTGCGAACATGCCGGCAAGGCCTACAAGACGGTGCGCACCGAGCTCGAAGCCTATGAGGGCCATCTCGCCGACAAGATCGAGATCGTCGCGCTCAACAAGATCGACGCGGTGGAGCCGGACGAGTTGAAGAAGCAGAAGGACCGCCTCAAGCGGGCGGCGAAGAAGACGCCGCTGCTGATCTCGGGCGTAACCGGCGCAGGCGTGCAGGACGCGCTGCGCGCGCTGGTCGAGGTGATCGGCGAGGCGCCGGTGTCGAACAAGGCCAAGGCTCAGTCGGAGCCGTGGGCGACGCCGCTGCCGCAGGGTTGAACGGCAAGTCCGAACAACGCCTGCGCCTCACAAGCACTTCCTAAGCCACATCGTGGCGCCTCTTGCTTCCACCTTCCTGCCAGACCGAACCCATGAAACGCCCCGCGCTCAAGAACTTTCGCCGCATCGTCGTCAAGGTCGGCTCGTCGCTATTGGTCGATTCGCAGGCCGGCGAGGTCCGCGCGTCCTGGCTCGCCGCGCTGGTCGACGACATCGCAAAGCTCCACAAGCGCGGCTGCGAGGTCATGGTGGTGTCGTCGGGCTCGATCGCGCTCGGCCGCAGCCGCCTGAAGCTGCCGCGCGGCCCGCTGAAGCTCGAGGAGAGCCAGGCTGCCGCCGCGGTCGGCCAGATCGCGCTGGCGCGAACCTGGTCGGAAGTGCTCGGCCATCACGGCATCGGCGCCGGGCAGATCCTGGTGACGTTGCAGGACACCGAGGAGCGCCGCCGCTATCTCAATGCGCGCTCGACCATCGCCAAGCTGCTGGAATGGGGCGCAGTGCCCGTGATCAATGAGAACGACACGGTCGCGACCACCGAGATCCGCTACGGCGACAATGATCGCCTCGCCGCCCGCGTCGCCACCATGGCGAGCGCGGATCTGCTGATCCTGCTGTCCGATATCGACGGCCTCTACACTGCGCCGCCCGCGGTCGATCCCGATGCGAAGCTGATCCCGGTGGTCGAGAGTATCACCTCGGAGATCGAAGGGATGGCGGGCTCGGCCGGCTCCGAACTGTCGCGCGGCGGCATGACCACCAAGATCGAGGCCGCGAAGATCGCGACCACCGCCGGCACCCACATGCTGATCGCCTCCGGCAAGATCGAGCATCCGTTGCAGGCGATCGCCGACGGTGGCCGCTGCACCTGGTTCCTGACCCCGGCCAATCCCGTCACCGCGCGCAAGCGCTGGATCGCGGGCTCGCTGGAGCCGAAGGGCACGCTGACCATCGATGCCGGTGCGGTGGCGGCGCTGCGCGCCGGCAAGAGCCTGCTGCCGGCCGGCGTGATCCGGGTCGACGGCCAGTTCGCCCGCGGCGACGCCGTGGTGGTGCGCGGTCCCGACACCCATGAGATCGGCCGGGGCCTCGTCGCCTACGACGCCGAGAACGCCGAGAAGATCAAGGGCCGCTCCTCGCCGGACGTGATGGTCATTCTGGGCATCAGCGGCCGCTCCGAGATGATCCACCGCGACGACCTCGTGATCGGCCCGGCCGGGGCGATCCCGGCCAAATAGGCCATTGGCCGAGCGGGGCGGCCCGCCGCCCACCTGCCATGCCGGTTCCGCGCCTCGCCACCCCTCAATTGCCATGCTAGAACATGGCCTTAATCGAAAGCCGGGACTTCCATGAGCGCCCCCCTGAAGGCGATCGACGGCAACGCCGATCTCGTCGCCCTGATGACCGACCTCGCCGCCAAGGCGCGCGCCGCCGCGCGGGTGCTGGCGCTGGCGCCGCCGGAGCAGAAGAACCGGGCGCTCGCCGCGATCGAGCGCGCGATCCGCGCCAACGCGCCGGCCATTCTCGCCGCCAATGCCGAGGACGTCGCCGAGGCGCGCGCGGGCGGCATGACCGCAGCCTTCGTCGACCGCCTGACGCTGACGCCGGCGCGCGTCGACGGCATGGCCGATGGCGTAGCTACGGTGCGCGAAATTGTTGATCCGGTCGGCGCCGTCACCGAGAGCTGGCAGCGGCCGAACGGCATGACCATCGAGCGCGTCCGCGTGCCGCTCGGCGTGATCGGCGTGATCTTCGAAAGCCGCCCCAACGTCGCCGCCGATGCCGGCGTGCTTTGCCTGAAATCCGGCAACGCCGTGATCCTGCGCGGCGGCTCCGACAGCTTCCGCTCCTGCCGCGCGATCCATGATTGCCTGGTGCAGGGCCTGCGTGAGGCCGGTCTGCCCGAGGCCGCGATCACCCTGGTGCCCACCCGCGACCGCACGGCGGTCGGCCTGATGCTGACGGGATTGAACGGCGGCATCGACGTGATCGTGCCGCGCGGCGGCAAGAGCCTGGTCGCACGCGTCGAGGCGGAAGCCCGCGTTCCGGTGTTCGCGCATCTGGAGGGCGTCAACCACATCTATGTCGATGCCAGCGCCAGACTCGATATGGCCAAGGCGGTGGTGCTGAACGCCAAGATGCGCCGTCCCGGCGTCTGCGGCGCCGTCGAAACCCTGCTGATCGACCGCAACGCTGCCGCGACGAAACTGAAACCGCTGGTCGAGCTGTTGATCGAGGCCGGCTGCGAGGTGCGCGGCGACGACATCGTGCAGGGCGCCGATGCCAGGGTGAAGCCCGCGTCCGACGAGGACTGGAACACCGAATATGAGGACGCGATCATCTCGGCGAAGATCGTCAACAGCCTCGATGATGCGATCGCGCATATTCAAAATCACGGCTCGCATCACACCGATGCGATCGTGACGGAGGACGCCGCTGCCGCGCAGAAATTCCTCAACGAGGTCGACTCGGCGATCGTGCTGCACAACGCCTCGACCCAGTTCGCCGATGGCGGCGAGTTCGGCTTCGGCGCCGAGATCGGAATTGCCACCGGCAAATTCCACGCCCGCGGCCCGGTCGGCGCCGAGCAGCTGACGAGCTTCAAGTACCGCGTCCACGGCACCGGGCAGACACGGCCGTGATTATTGTCGCACGCGCACGGTAGACCATTGCAACAAGCTTCCACCGTGCCGTCATCCGCAGCCCAGGCGCTTCCGTTCTACACCAACGGCATGCGCATCGGGCTGCTCGGCGGCTCGTTCAATCCGCCGCACGCCGCGCATCGCGCCATCAGCCAGTTCGCGCTCAAGCGCCTGCAGCTCGACCGCGTGTGGTGGCTGCTGACGCCGGGCAATCCGCTGAAGAACCATGACGGCCTGCATGCGCTCAACGAGCGTGCCGCGGCCGCGCGCCGGGTGGCCGACGATCCGCGCATCGACATCTCTTGTCTCGAAGCTGTCATCGGTGTCCGGTACACTGTGGACACGATCATCCACTTGCGCCGCCGTGTTTCCGGCGTGCACTTCGTCTGGATCATGGGCGCTGACAATCTCGCGCAATTTCATCGCTGGAAAGATTGGCGGCGCATCGCGTCCGATGTGCCGATTGCCGTGATCGACCGTCCGCCCCAGAGTTTCCGCGCCCTTGCCGCACCGGCGGCGCAGGCGCTCATGCGCTATCGGCTGCCCGAAAATCAGGCGACACGGCTGGCCGACCAGCGGGCGCCGGCCTGGGTGTTCCTGACAGGAATGAAATCCAATCTGTCTTCGACCGGACTGCGGAACCCGGACGGGAGCTGGAGAACGGCGTGAGGTGCAAAAGGGTTACTGGAATATTGAAACCATTAACCCCACATGCGTAGAATGGTGCGTGGGGTCGAGGATTCGGCACCCGCGATACAGTGAAAGGAATGGTCCCTGGCCACATCTGTATTGTCAAAGTCTGTTTTACCCAAGGTTCCAAAGACTGCGCGTAAAACATCGACGAAAACCGCGGCCTTGCAGGCGCAACCGGACGCCGACAAACCGGATGCCAACAAGACGCTGAGCCTGATCCTCTCCCGCCTCGACGACATGAAAGCGGAAGAGACGGTCACCATCGACCTTCGCGGCAAATCCGCATATTCCGACTACATGATCGTCACCACCGGCCGGGTTAACCGGCACGTTGGCGCGATCGCGGAAAATGTGACGAAGAGCCTCAAGGAAAACGGAGTCAAGAACATCCACGTCGAGGGCATGCCCAATTGCGACTGGGTGCTGATCGATTCCGGCGAGGTGATCGTGCACGTGTTCAGGCCTGAGGTGCGTGAGTTCTACAACCTCGAGCGGTTGTGGACTCAGAACCCGGCGGTCGCGGCGGTCTAAGGCGTATCGAAGCCGATGCGAATCGGCTGCAGCGCAGCTAGTCTGGGTGCGCGCCTGGAGGCGCGCGAGTTATAGACTTGACGCGTTTTCTACGGCAAACCGGATTCCACTTTGCCGGAAAACGCGTATATGCGCCTTGTCGTGATCTGCATCGGCCGCCTGAAACAGGGCCCTGAACGGGAGCTCGCCGAGCGCTACCGCGAGCGCTTCGAAGATATCGGCCGCAAGCTCGGCTTTCGCGGCCTTGAGATCCATGAGATTGCGGAGAGCCGCGCGCGCGACACGGGAGCGCGCATCACTGAAGAGGCCGCGGCGATCGCGGCGCTGCTGCCGGAAAAGCACATGCTGGTCGCGCTCGACGAACGCGGCAAGAGCATCGACAGCGCGAGCTTTGCGCATCAGCTCGGCCGCTGGCGCGACGAAGGGGCAGCGCATACCGTCTTCGTGATCGGCGGCGCCGACGGACTTTCGCCTGAATTGCAGCGCAAGGCTTCGTTGCGTATTGCATTCGGCTCCGCGACCTGGCCGCATCAAATGGTCCGCGTCATGCTTCTGGAACAGATTTATCGGGCCGCGACCATTTTGGCCGGCCACCCCTATCATCGCGCCTGAGGCGCGGTGAGGGACAGTCGAGAGCGCTGAACGCACGCGAATGCAGCACAAGCGGGACACAGCTTCGGATTCGCATCTCGGCACCGCGCGCCGGCGCTGGCTGCCGGCATCCCTGCCTCTGTCGATCGCCATGCTCGCCGCATGTCCGCTGACCGCGGCGCAGGCGCAGGCGACACCACCCGCACAGCAGTCCGCAGCGCCGGCACAGCAAGCCGCGACAGCGGAGACGTCGCCCGACGCCATCAAGCAGCGCGAGCAGGAGCTCGAGGCCGCGCGCGAGCAGCAGCGCAAGGCGACCGAGTTGCAGGAGAAGCTGAAGGCCGATATCGCCGCGATCGGCCAGGACCGCAGCAAGCTCAACCAGCAGCTGATCGACATTGCCGGCCAGGTGCGCAGCGTCGAGACGCGGATCGCCGACGCCGAGGCACGCCTGCAGTCGCTCGACGGCCGCGAGCGCGACATCCGCGGCTCGCTCGATTCACGGCGCTCCGAGGTGATCGAGGTGCTGGCCGCGCTGCAGCGCGCCGGACGGCGCACGCCACCGGCGCTGCTGGTGCGGCCCGAGGACGCGCTGCAATCGCTGCGCACCGCGATGCTGCTCGGCGCGGTGGTGCCGGAATTGCGCGTCCGCGCCGAGAAGCTTGCGGCCGATCTCGGCGAACTGGTGGCGCTGCGCAAGACCATCTCGACCGAGCGCGATGCGCTGGCGGCCGACCGCGACAAGCTGAAGGAAGACCAGACCCGCCTCGCGGCGCTGGTCGACGAGCGGCAGCGGCAGCAGAGCGCGGCCGAAAAGGACATGGAGGCCGAAGGCGCCCGCGCCATCGCGCTGTCGAAGCAGGCCGCCGATCTGCAGGGCCTGATCGCCAAGATGGAGCAGGACCTCAAGAGCGCGGCCAAGGCTGCCGCCACCGCCAGCCTCCAGGGCGCCCCCGCGACCGTTAACGGCAAGCCCAATCTGGGGGCTCTCAAGGACCCGGCCCGCATGAGCCCGGCAATCGCCTTCGCCTCGGCCAAAGGCCTGTTCTCCTATCCCGTGAATGGCACCAAGATTCGCGAATTTGGCGGTTCCGACGGCGCGGGGGGCGTACAAAAGGGCATTTCTTTGGCCGCCAAACCGGGCGCGCAGGTCACAACCCCGTGTGACGGCTGGGTTGTTTACGCTGGTCCATTCCGCAGCTATGGACAACTCTTGATCCTCAATGCCGGGGGCGGGTATCATGTCCTGATCGCCGGGATGGAGCGTATTTCGGTAAACATCGGCCAGTTTGTGCTAACGGGGGAGCCGGTTGCGACCATGGGGTCGACGTCCCAGGTTGCATCCATTCTCGCGACCAATGCGAGCCAGCCAGTGCTCTATGTCGAGTTCCGGAAAGACGGCACTCCAATCGATCCAGGTCCATGGTGGACCGCAAATGAAGGCGAAAAGGTCCGCGGATGATGCGCAAGACTTCGGTAATTCTCCTTAGCGCCGCCACCGGCGCGGCCCTGACGCTTTTCGTCACGCAGCCCCGCGCTGTGCTGATGGGATCGAGCGCGCGCGCCGCGACGTCGGACACCTACCGCCAGCTCAATCTGTTCGGCGACGTGTTCGAACGGGTGCGCAGCGACTATGTCGAGAAGCCGGATGACAGCAAGCTCGTCGAGTCCGCGATCTCGGGCATGCTGTCCGGCCTCGACCCGCACTCGAGCTACATGGACGCCAAGAGCTTCCGCGACATGCAGGTGCAGACTCGCGGCGAGTTCGGCGGCCTCGGCATCGAGGTCACGATGGAAGACGGTTTGATCAAGGTAGTCTCGCCGATCGACGACACCCCGGCCTCGAAGGCCGGCATCATGGCCAACGACATCATCACCACGCTCGACGACGAAGCCGTGCAGGGCCTGACCTTGAACCAGGCCGTCGAGAAGATGCGCGGTCCGGTCAACACCAAGATCAAGCTCAAGATCATCCGCAAGGGCCAGGACAATCCGATCGACGTCACGCTGGTGCGCGACAACATCCGCGTCCGCTCGGTGCGTGCGCGCGTGGAGGCCGACGACATCGCCTATATCCGCATCACCACCTTCAACGAGCAGACCACCGAAGGCCTGAAGAAGGAGGTCGCCAACCTGCAGGGCCAGATCGGCGACAAGCTGAAGGGCTACATCATCGATCTCCGCAACAACCCCGGCGGCCTGCTCGAAGAAGCGGTCACGGTGTCCGACTCCTTCCTGGAGCGTGGCGAGATCGTCTCGACCCGCGGACGCAATGCCGAGGAAACCCAGCGCCGCGCCGCCCATCCTGGCGACCTGACCAAGGGCAAGCCGGTCATCGTGCTGATCAACGGCGGCTCGGCATCGGCTTCCGAAATCGTCGCCGGCGCGCTGCAGGACCACAAGCGTGCGACGCTGGTCGGCACCCGCTCGTTCGGCAAGGGCTCGGTGCAGACCATCATCCCGCTCGGCTCGGGCAACGGCGCGCTGCGCCTGACCACCGCGCGCTACTACACGCCGTCGGGCAAGTCGATCCAGGCGAAGGGCATCGTGCCCGACATCGAGGTGCTGCAGGACGTGCCGGAAGAGCTGAAGGCGCGCACCGACACCAAGGGCGAGGCCTCGCTGCGCGGCCATCTGAAGAACGACGGCGACGAGAAGACCGGCTCGCAGTCCTACGTCCCGCCGGACGCCAAGGACGATAAGGCGCTGAAGATGGCCGACGACCTCTTGCACGGCATCAAGTCGACCTCGAACGCGACGCCGGCACCGGCCGCTCCGTCCGGTGACAAGGCGACCGGCGACAAGGCCGCCGCCGACAAGCCGGCCAACAAGTCGGCGAACTGATCCCATCCAATTGATTCGGCGAACAGGGCGGCCCTCGGGCCGCCCTTTCTGTTTTCGCCGTCCACCGCCGGCCGTGCTTTGACGGGGCGGCCGGCGCGCGGGAATGCACCGCATCGTGCTATCGTTCGCGGTGTTGATTCGGGGAGGGTCATGGCAGAAGCGGCCGATGAACTGAGCACGCCGCTTGGGCAAAAGACCGTGGGCAGGACGCGCCGCATCCGCCTGCCGTTCACGGCGATGCAGGCGCTCGCCGTGCTGCTGGGCCTCGTATTGGTCGGCTTCGCCGGCGTCGCGCTGTTCAACGACAATCCGCTCGGCGGCGAGCCGATTGCCCGAATCACACTTCGCAATCCTGCGCCCGCAGCCGCCGGCGACAAGCACGCCCCGGCCGAGCCGGCGGTCAAATCCGCCGCCAAGGGTCCGGCCGCAGTGGGCGATGCCAAGAATGACGCCAAGAACGATGCCAAGACCGTCACCATCATCGACGGCTCCAGCGGCAAGCGCCAAGACGTCGTGATCGGCGCCGGCGATCCGGCCGAAAAGACCATGGATGGCGACCCGCCGCCGCTCGCGATGACGGGGATCGACCAGCGCCTGCTGGAAAAGTCGCGCTACGGCATGATCCCTGTTGTCGCCGACGGCCTGAAGCCGTTCACGGTCTATGCGGCCGAAGCCGACCGCGCCAAGGCGGCCCGGATGCCGGTGGTCGCCATCGTGGTCTCAGGCCTCGGGGTCGGCGCCGCCAAGACCGCTGACGCCATCATGAAGCTGCCGCCGGCCGTGACGCTGGCCTTCACGCCGTACGGCGCCGATCCCGGCAAGCTGGCGGAACGCGCGAGGGCGCAGCGCCACGAGATCCTGCTGCAGATCCCGATGGAGCCGTTCGACTATCCCGACAACGATCCGGGCCCGCAGACCCTGCTGACCACATTGAGTGCCGAGCAGAACCTCGATCGTCTCTATTGGCACCTCAGCCGCCTGCAGGGCTATGCCGGGATCGCCAATTTCATGGGAGCCCGGTTCGTCGCGACCGATCCCGTGATGCAGCCCATCGTGCGCGAAGCGGCCAAGCGCGGCCTGAGCTTTTTCGACGACGGTTCCACCCCGCGCAGCGTCGCGCAGAGCCTCTCGGCCGGCCAATCGCTGCCGTTCGCCAAGGCCGATTTCGCCATCGACGTGGTGCCGACATCGGCGGAAATCGACCGCGCGCTGGTCAAGCTGGAAACGATCGCCAAGGAACGCGGCACGGCCGTGGGCGTCGCCTCGGCGCTGCCGGTCTCGATCGAGCGGCTCGGCGCCTGGCTCAAGACACTGGACTCCAAGGGCATCATGGTTGTGCCATTGACAACGGCGATGCTGAAATCAAAATCGGGCTAGAAGATCAATCTGTTGGTGCAACCTGAGACCTTGCCGGGGGGCCGGGTCGGGTGGCGCCAGGAAACTGTGCGAGGTAGCGGCAGCATGGCACGTTATGAGGACCTGCCCTATCGAACCTGCGTCGGCATCATGCTGCTGAATACCGCGGGACTGGTCTTCATCGGGCGCCGCGCCGGCGGCATCGAGCATGTCGACGACGCCCATGTCTGGCAGATGCCGCAAGGCGGCGTCGATCCCGGTGAGGATACGTTCCAGGCCGCGCGGCGCGAACTCTATGAAGAGACCAGCGTCAAGTCGGTGGAGAAGCTCGGCGAGGTCTCGGACTGGCTGATCTATGACATCCCGCGCACCGTCGCCGGCCGCGCCTGGAAGGGCCGCTATCGCGGCCAGCGGCAGAAATGGTTCGCGCTGCGCTTCACCGGCGACGAGAACGAGATCAACGTCGCCCACCCCGGCGGCGGCCACAAGGCCGAGTTCGTCACCTGGCGCTGGGAGCCGATGAAGAATCTGCCTGAGCTGATTGTGCCGTTCAAGCGCCCGGTCTATGAGCGCGTCGTGAAGGAATTCGCCGGTCTGGCGGCCAAGTAATTGGCCGGATGATCGGCCAGATCAACGCGCGACGCACCGGCCGAGAATGTCATCAGATAAGCCCTACCGCCCCAATGTGGGCATCGCGCTGTTCAACGGCGACGGACGCGTGCTGATCGGCCACCGGATCAAGGACGACGGTCCGGAGATCGTGCTGCCCGGCCTCGAATGGCAGATGCCGCAAGGCGGCATCGACGCGGGCGAGGATCCGCGCCAGGCCGTGATGCGCGAATTGTGGGAAGAAACCGGTGCGGTCAACGCCGACTATCTCGGCGAGACCGACTGGATGACCTACGAATTCCCGGCCTATGACGGGCCGGCATCGCATCGGCTGGCCAAATTCCGCGGTCAGCGGCAGAAATGGTTCGCGCTGCGCTTCACCGGACGCGACGAGCAGATCGATCCATTGACGCCGCGCAACGGCCAGCCCGCCGAGTTCGATCAATGGCGCTGGGAGCGTCTCGATCGCGTCGCCGACCTGGTGGTGCCGTTCCGCCGCGAGGTCTATCGCGCGGTCGCGATCCGGTTCGCGGAATTCGCTAAAACGCGCTGAGATTAGGTTGAATCGTCATCGCGCTTTAGATTCTCGTTCGAGCATGATCTCCGCGCAAACGCGTTGCGCGTTTGTCGCGAGGGAAAACCGTTTCACACTTTCCCGGATCATGCTCTAGCTGATCCTGCGGCGGAAGGCGCCGCGCATCGCCCGGCGTCATGCCGTAGGTCGCGCGGAACACGCGATAGAAGGTCGCGATGCTGTCGAAGCCGCACGAGAACGCGACCTCGTCGATGCCGCGTTCCTGCATCGATGAGAGAAGCCGCATCGCCTCCTTCAACCTCGTTGCCGTCAGCGTCCGTGCGAACGACAGGCCGGTCGGCTCGAACAGTGCATGCAATTGCCGCAGTGAAATCCCGAGCTCGGTGGCGACCGCGACCGGTGTGAGCGCGGCGCGATGCAGATCGCGCAGCAGGATTTCGCGCGCGGCATGGAGGTATCCCGCATGCAAGGCGGCACGGATCTCATCCTGGCGCGGCCGCACCCGTCCGCGCGCAAGCAGCGCCAGGCGCACCATATGCGTGACCTCGCCGGCGAATTGCCCGGCTTGCGCCGGATCGCGCGTCATGGAGCGGAACATGGCACCGACCAGCCGGGTCAGGCTCGCATCACGCGCCAGCGCGACCAGCGGCACGTCCTCGATCCGGGCACCGAGCACGAGCTCGTCGGTGACGGGAATCTTGAGGCTGAAGAAGCGAAAGCCGTCGGTCCGATCGGGCGTCGACGCAAACGGAAGATTGGAATGGCCAAACACCATATCTCCGTTGCCGACCCACTGGATACGGTCGCGGCCGATATTCATATGGCCGGGGCCGCGCACCTGCCAGCCGAGATGCAGGCTGTTGCTCGGAACACGACCGATGTCGGATGACGTCCGGCTGACGCGGTAGGATGACGCCGACATTTCCGCCAGCACAGCATCGCCGACCTGCATCGCGGAAAACCGCCCGCGGAAATCGGGCCGCCTGTCGCGCTCGAGCTCGATGGTGACCCCGAACAGGTTTTTGCCGCGCACGTCGCACCAGTGCTCGAAACGGTCCTGCGGGCGGAGAGCATCGGTCGTGAAAGTCAGCACAGCATTTGTCCGTTACGTCAGAAGTAGCATCACGATGCGACTGGGCCAATTCGTCATCGCGCCGCAGCTTGTCATCGGTTCATGATCCCTGCTGTTAGCTGCTTCACATTTCTCAAATCGTGCTTCAGTTCGGGCCCACCGTGAACGGACCGACCGCGATGACATGGCAGTCGCTGTCGCGCTTGGCGCAGTCGCCGAGCGCAGCGTTGACCGCACTTTGCTCGTTCTCCGCCTTCAACCCAAGTCCCGGCCGTCCCTGCGTCCCGACCGCGACCGCGTTCCAGCCTGCGGTCGCATCGGCAAGCTTCCGCACGACATCGCTCCGCTCACCCGGCATGATGACCGAACTGTCCGCGGCCTTGAAGAAGCCGGTCACACGCAATGTGGACGGAACCGGCACCACGAAGACATCGTCGACCACGACGACCGTGCAGGGCACGCCGGCGACCGCGCCACAGGCCTGCAAATTGCGCCGCGCCGATTCCTCGAGCGAATCGATGCCGGAATTGAAGAAGTAGTGACCGCCCGGACCGAGCGCGATGGTTCGCGTCTTGTGCCCCGGCACAAACAGGCTGTCGAGCCGGGCCCTGGCCGCCTCGCGCAGCAGCGGAACGTCCTTGGTGGCGTACGGTTTCTCGATCAGCGCATCACGCTTGACCCACGGCAAGGGCGGCACCGGCGGCTGGCCATGGGCATAGACCACGGCATTGCCGACTGCATACAGCTCGCACTTGCGCGGCGAGCCCACATTGTCGGCGCGCTTCTGGCACTGCTCCAGCGCCGAGGTCTTCGCCGCGTCCTGGTTCGGCTGCGCCACGCTCCAGCCGGCGAAACCGTTGATGTTGATGGCGAGCGCCTTGGAATCGCCCGCGGGCACATACTCGGTCGCGAGCGCGATGCGTGTGCGGTCGCTGACGAACGGAATGATGTCGGTGGCGAGCTTGTCGCCTGACGCGATCGACGGCGGAGCCGATACAGCCAGCTGCGGCGGCGGCACTGGCTTGGCAGTCGGTGCAGTCATCGCTGATGGCGACGGTGCGACCAATGGTGCCGGTGAAGCCGATACCAGGGGCGCGGGTGCCGGCGTGGAGCTGGCCACGACGGCAGGCTTCGTCGCCGATGTCTCGAGCTTGGTGTAATAGAGGAAGCCACCGACACCGATGGCAGCCAGCAGCACCAAGGTGACGGCGGCGGGCCACATCCAGGCCGGTGCGCCCGCGGCTGCGGCCTTGATCGGCTTCTTGACCTGCGGCATCGCGTAGGTGCCGTCCTCGCGCCGCATCGCCACCATGTAGGCGTGCACGGGGGTCGGGATGTTCTTCACTTCCTGCGCGCCGATGTCGGCGAATTGCACCGACAGCTTGTTGGCGACCTGCTCGTGCACGGCGCGTGACACGCAGATGCCGCCGACCTCGGCCAGCCCCTCGAGCCTTGCCGCGATATTGACGCCATCACCAAGGAGATCGCCGTCACGCTCGACCACATCGCCGATGGTGATGCCGATCCGGAACGACATCTGCCGGCTCGGCGGATAGGCCATGTTGCGCGTGCGCAGGCTTTCCTGGATGTCGATCGCGCAGCGCACGGCTTCGACGGCGCTGGGAAACTCCGCGAGCACCGCATCGCCTGCGGTGTTGAAGATGCGGCCGCCGCATTTTGCAATGAAATCGTCGGTGACCTGACGATAGGAGGCGAGCCGCCGCAGCGTCTCTTCCTCATCCTCGGCAACCAATCGACTATAGCCTGCAATATCGGCCGCAAAGATCGCCGCGATCTTGCGCTTCATGAGGACCAGCCCCGGAACCCAAATATGCCGGGCAGAATGCCGCCAGACGCTTCGGGGCGCAACAAGCATTCAACGCCCGCCGGGGTACGGCGAGCGTTGAATGCTTCAAGTCTTGGTAGACGACGACTGGAAAAGTGTGAGCGATTTCACAAAGAGCCGGCTCACTCGACGCGGTGGCGCGATCGCTGATCAGCAACCGCGCCTTAGTGCATAGCCGTCGCGTTGAGCTCGTGCTGGATGCTCTTGAAGTGGTCGAGCCGCTCGATCGCGTGGTCGAGCTCGGAACCTTCCTTCTCGGAAAGCTTCTCCTGCATCTCGTTGATCGTCTCGGCGAACTTGGCGCGGTCGAGATCGGCAATCGCGGTCGCGACGTCGGCGAGCACGGTGAGGCCCTTGTCCGACACTTCCGCAAGGCCGCCGAGCACGATCACCTTCTCGCGCTTGCCGGCGGTCGTGATCGTCAGGATACCCGGACGAATCGTGGCGATCACCGGAGCATGACCGGCGAGCACACCGAAATCACCCTCCACGCCGGGGACGTCAACCTGATCGACCTCGCCGGAGAAGGCGAGCTTTTCGGGAGAGACGAGATCGAAGTGGAAGGTGGCCATGGTCTTTCCGTTCTTTGCGCTGTCACCCGCGGGCTTGACCCGCGGGTCCATCAGTCAAAACAGTTCTCGTTCGATGGATCGCCGGATCAAGCCCGGCGATGACGACATCTCGAAGCTTAGGCCGCTTCGGCGGCGAGCTTCTTGCCCTTCTCGACGGCTTCTTCGATGGTGCCGACCATGTAGAACGCCGCTTCCGGCAGATGGTCGTACTTGCCCTGGCAGAGGTCGCGGAAGCCCTTGATGGTGTCGGCGAGGTCGACGAACTTGCCCGGCGAGCCGGTGAAGATTTCGGCGACGTGGAACGGCTGCGACAGGAAGCGCTCGACCTTGCGGGCGCGAGCAACCGTCAGCTTGTCCTCTTCCGACAGTTCGTCCATGCCGAGAATGGCGATGATGTCCTGCAGCGACTTGTAGCGCTGGAGGATCTGCTGGACGAGACGCGCGGTGTTGTAGTGCTCTTCACCGACGACCAGCGCCGACAGCATGCGCGAGGTCGAGTCGAGCGGGTCCACCGCCGGATAGATGCCCTTTTCCGAGATCGCCCGCGACAGCACCGTGGTGGCGTCCAAGTGCGCGAACGAGGTGGCGGGCGCCGGGTCGGTCAAGTCGTCGGCCGGCACGTAAATCGCCTGCACCGAGGTGATCGAACCCTTCTGGGTGGTGGTGATGCGCTCCTGCAGCGCGCCCATGTCGGTCGCGAGCGTCGGCTGGTAACCCACCGCCGAAGGAATACGGCCGAGCAGCGCCGACACTTCCGAACCCGCCTGGGTGAAGCGGAAGATGTTGTCGACGAAGAACAGCACGTCCTGGCCCTGGTCGCGGAAGTGCTCGGCGACCGTCAGACCGGTCAGGCCGACGCGGGCGCGGGCGCCCGGCGGTTCGTTCATCTGGCCGAACACCAGCGCGCACTTCGACTTCACGCTCGGATCCGGATTGTGCGGATCGGCGTTGACCTTCGATTCGATGAACTCGTGATAGAGGTCGTTGCCTTCACGGGTCCGCTCGCCGACGCCGGCGAACACGGAGTAACCGCCGTGCGCCTTCGCGACGTTGTTGATCAGCTCCTGAATCAGCACGGTCTTGCCGACGCCGGCGCCGCCGAACAGGCCGATCTTGCCGCCCTTCGCGTACGGAGCAAGAAGGTCGACGACCTTGATGCCGGTGACGAGGATTTCCGCTTCGGTCGACTGGTCGGTGTAGGACGGCGCTTCCTGGTGGATGGCGCGCATGCCTTCGGACTTGATCGGACCGGCTTCGTCGATCGGCTCGCCGATGACGTTGATGATGCGGCCGAGCGTGCCTTCGCCGACCGGCACCCGGATCGGCTCGCCGGTGTCGGTCACTTCCTGACCGCGCACCAGACCTTCGGTGATGTCCATCGCGATGGTGCGGACGGTCGATTCACCGAGATGCTGCGCAACTTCGAGCACCAGGCGGTTGCCGCCGTTCTTGGTCTCGAGCGCATTCAGAATCGCCGGAAGGTGGCCTTCGAACTGCACGTCGACCACGGCGCCCGTGACCTGGGTAACGCGACCGATCTGATTGGCTGCTGTAGCCATGAACTGTTCTCCTTCGAAAATCTGCCTTAGACCGCCTCAGCGCCGGAGATGATCTCGATCAGCTCCTTCGTGATCTGGGCCTGACGGGTTCGGTTGTAAATCAGGGTTTGCTTGCGGATCATTTCGCCGGCGTTGCGCGTCGCGCTGTCCATCGCGCTCATCTGCGCGCCGTAGAACGAGGCGTTGTTCTCCAGCAGCGCGCGGAAGACCTGTACCGCGAGGTTGCGCGGCAGCAGGCTGCCGAGAATCTGGTCCTCTTCCGGCTCGTATTCGTACGAGGTCGCCGGAGCCACGCCGGCCGCGGGCGCCACCACTTCGAGCGGGATGATCTGCTGCGCGGTCGGGATCTGCGCGATCACCGACTGGAAGCGCGAATAGAACAGCGTGCAGACATCGAACTCGCCGGCCTCGAACCGCGCCAGCACCTTGTTGGCGATGTCCTCGGCGTTGACGAAGCCGATCTGTCGTACCGAGCGCAGATCGAGGTGTTCGACAATCCGCTTCTCGAACGTCCGCCGCAGCTGCTCGTAGCCCTTGCGGCCGACGCAGAAGAATTTGACTTCCTTGCCTTGCGCGAGCAGCGCGTTCGCCCGCTCGCGCGCCAGACGCACGATGGCGGAGTTGAAAGCGCCGGACAGGCCGCGCTCGCCGGTGCAGACCAGAAGCAGGTGCACCTGGTCGTTGCCGGTGCCTGCGAGCAGCGCCGGCGCGCCGGGCGAGCCGTTGGCTGCGGCGGCGATGTTGGAAATCACCGCGTCCATCTTGGTGGCATAGGGCCGCGCCGCTTCGGCAGCGTTCTGCGCGCGGCGCAGCTTCGAGGCTGCGACCATCTGCATGGCCTTGGTGATCTTCTGCGTCGCCTTGGTCGAGGCGATGCGGACCCGCATGTCTTTTAGTGACGCCATTCTTCGTTCACCCCGGCGATCCGACCACAATGGTCAGATCGCAAGCCTCCGTTCGTCACGCCCGGCTGCGAGCCGGGCGACGCCCCACTCGTTAAGCAAACGTCTTGGCGAAGCCGTCGACCGCCGCCTTCAGCTTGGCAGCACTGTCGTCGGACAGATCGCGGCTGTCGCGAATCGCGTTGAGGATCTCGACGTGCTTGCCGCGCAGCAGCGACAACAAGCCATCCTCGAAAGCCTTCACCTTGTTGAGCGGAAGCGCATCGAGATAGCCATTGGTGCCGGCCCAGATCACACAGACCTGCTCTTCCATCTTCAGCGGCGAAAACTGCGGCTGCTTCAAGAGCTCGGTCAGGCGCGAGCCACGGTTGAGCAAACGCTGCGTCGAGGCATCGAGGTCGGAGCCGAACTGCGCGAACGCCGCCATTTCGCGGTACTGCGCGAGCTCGCCCTTGATCTTGCCGGCGACCTTCTTGGTCGCCTTGGTCTGCGCCGACGAACCGACGCGCGACACCGACAGACCGACGTTCACCGCGGGACGGATGCCCTGGAAGAACAGATCGGTTTCCAGGAAGATCTGACCGTCGGTGATCGAAATCACGTTGGTCGGAATGTAGGCCGACACATCGTTGGCCTGGGTTTCGATGACCGGCAGCGCCGTCAGCGAACCCAAACCATGGTCCTTGCCGAGCTTCGCGGCGCGCTCGAGCAGGCGGGAATGCAGATAGAACACGTCGCCGGGATAGGCTTCGCGGCCCGGCGGGCGGCGCAGCAGCAGCGACATCTGGCGGTAGGCGACGGCCTGCTTGGACAGATCGTCATAGATGATCACGGCGTGCATGCCGTTGTCGCGGAAGTATTCGCCCATGGTGCAGCCGGTGAACGGCGCGATGTACTGCATCGGCGCCGGATCGGACGCGGTGGCCGCCACGACGATCGAGTATTCCAGCGCGCCCTGCTCTTCGAGCACCTTGACGAACTGCGCAACCGTGGAGCGTTTCTGGCCGACCGCGACGTAGACGCAGTACAGCTTCTGGCTCTCGTCCGGCTGGGCGTTGAGCGGCTTCTGGTTCAGGATGGTGTCGAGCGCGATCGCGGTCTTGCCGGTCTGACGGTCGCCGATGATCAGCTCGCGCTGGCCACGGCCGATCGGAATCAGCGCATCGATCGCCTTCAGGCCGGTCGCCATCGGCTCGTTCACCGACTTGCGCGGAATGATGCCGGGCGCCTTGACGTCGACGCGCTTGCGTTCGGTGGCCTGGATCGGGCCCTTGCCGTCGATCGGATTGCCGAGCGCGTCGACGACGCGGCCGAGCAGGCCCTTGCCGACGGGCGCGTCCACGATCGCGCGGGTACGCTTGACGGTCTGACCTTCCTTGATCTCACGGTCGGCGCCGAAAATCACGATACCGACGTTGTCGGTTTCGAGGTTGAGCGCCATGCCGCGCGTGCCGTTCTCGAACTCGACCATTTCACCGGCCTGAACATTGTCGAGACCGTAGACGCGGGCGATACCGTCACCGACCGACAGCACCTGGCCAACTTCGGTGACTTCGGCTTCCTGGCCGAAATTCTTGATCTGGTCCTTGAGGATCGCAGAAATTTCTGCGGCGCGGATGTCCATCAGCCTGCCTCTTTCATCGCGTTCTTGATCGAATTGAGTTTGGTGCGAAGCGAACTATCCACCATGCGGCTGCCGAGCTTGACCACCAGGCCACCAATAATGGAGGGATCGACCTTCACGTTGAGCGCGACGTCCTTGCCCGTCACTGATTTCAGTGCGGCCTTCAGCCCGTCGAGATTCTTGTCACTGAGCTGCTCGGCGACGGTGACTTCGGCAGTCGCCTCGCCCTTGAACTTCGCCACCAGCGCGCGATAGGCGCGGATCACATCGGCCACGGCAAACAGCCGGCGATTGGCGGTGAGCACCTTGAGGAATTTTGCCGACGTGCCGGCGATGCCGGCCTTGTCGAGCACCGCGGTCAGCGCCTTCAGCTGGGCGTCCGCGGCAAACACCGGGCTGCGGACGAGGCGCTTGAGATCGGCGCTCTCGTTGAGCATGGCCTCGAATTTGTCGAGGTCGGCCCGGACTTGATCGACGGATTGCTCGTCGCGCGCCAACTCGAACAGGGCCGTTGCGTAACGACCGGACACTCCCGAAACGGACGGATCTTCAGCAGCCACGAGCTCGCTCTTTTTTGCTGTCAAATTCGCAAGGGAAAAACCGTCGCCACCAAAGCAGCGCCTAGCGATCCAAGCCCTTGGAATTCAAGCGGGACTTCGATTTTCGACCGGCACAGGACATGCCGGGACCGTTAAAATCGCGGCTTTGCTAACATAGCAATCGCGCAGGTGCAACATGACGGCATCGTGCGAGCCGCCTTGTCGCATGCGGTTTTTAGCGGCCCTGGCCGGCGCTCGATTCAGAAAAATTCGGCGCGCGGAAATTCAGCGCGCCGGCTCCGATTCGCGCCATCGCGAATCTGTTCCATCGAAATTTGCATGGGGCCATGGCCAAGCGCGCAAGGAACCCGAAACGCGCCGCGGTTTCATTTGGCGATTACTTACTGAAAACTTACCGCTGGCTTACTAATCAATATTCGTAAGTATTATATTGGTTAAAAATTAGTTAAAGGCCAAGATTACGGAACCTTGATTGAATACCCCAAAGCGGTAACAAGATATTTCAACCTGAGACAATCAGGATTTACTGCCCAATTCGCGCCTCATTGCGAAACCAAACGGCTTTGGTCAACGAAGGGACGGGGGTCCACTTGCCGCGTTTGTGGCAATACTGTCTGAGGGTCTTATCAATGCTGAATATCAAGAAGGCGGCGGGCAATATAACCCGCTCGCGTACGGCGCTTGCGTTTGTAGCCGCAACTATCCTGGTCGGGGGCAGCGTGACGGAGGCGTCCGCGAAATCCAGGCACCATCATCAGCGCCACCACCATCATCACCACGCCCGCGCCGAAGGTTCGTCCTGGCGCGACGCCAATGCATCGATCCAGCCGTCCGGCGGCCACACGTTCTCGGGGATGGCCTCCTTCTACGGCAATGAGTCGGGCAGCCGCACCGCTTCCGGCCAGCGCTTCAATCAGAACGCGATGACCGCCGCCCACCGCTCACTGCCGTTCGGCACCAGGCTCCGCGTCACTCATGGCGGCCGCAGTGTCGTCGTCACCATCAACGATCGCGGCCCGTTCGTCCGCGGCCGCGTGCTCGACCTCTCGACCGGCGCAGCCCGCGCCATCGGCCTGACCGGTGCCGGCGTCGGCCGCGTCACCGCCGAGGTCGTCTCGTAACGTGTTTAGTAAGCGTTGCGTTGCGTAACGGCCGCGAGGCCCGCTTCGCGCCAAAAAGGCCTGCCGTCGCAAATGACGGCAGGCTTTTTCTTTGGCCGCTCAGTAGAGCGCGATGACTTCTCTTCCATCCGTCATCCCGCTCTACTTCTTTGTCTTGAGCATGATCTTGCCGGAAAACCGCGGCACACCTTTCCGGATCATGCTCTACAGGAAGCTCTGCGGATCGACGTCGACCTCGAGCTTCAGATTGCCCTTGGTCTTCGGACCGGCCTCCAGCCATTCGCGCAGGTACTGCGACAGGTCGACATTGCGCAGCGACTTCACCAGCAGGCGGAAGCGGTAGCGGCCCTTGATGACCGCAAGCGGGGCCTCGGCGGGGCCGAGCACCTGGATCCGCTCGTCGAGCGGGGCCATCGCGGCGAGCTTGCGGGCAAATCCTTCCGCCGTCGGACGGTCGCCGGCGGAGACGATCAAGCTCGCCAGCCGGCCGAACGGCGGATAGCCGGTGCGCTCGCGGATATCGATCTCGCTGGCGTAGAACGCCTCGCGGTCATTCGCGATCAGGGCCTTGATGACCGGATGTTCCGGCTGATGGGTCTGCAGATAGCCGACGCCGCGGCCCTGCTCGCGGCCGGCCCGGCCTACCACCTGATTCAGCAATTGGAACGTTCGCTCGGCGGCGCGCGGATCGCCGTTGCTCAAGCCGAGATCAGCGTCGATGACGCCGACCAGATTGAGCCGCGGGAAGTTGTGCCCCTTGGCCACCAGTTGGGTGCCGATGATGATGTCGACGCGGCCCTCGGCAATCTCATTGAGCTCGCTGCGCATGGTCTCGATCGAGGTGATGAGATCGCTCGACAGCACCATGGTGCGGGCCTCGGGAAAAATCTGGGCTGCCTCCTCCTGCAGGCGCTCGACGCCGGGGCCGACCGCAGCCAGCGATTCCTCGGCCGCACAATGCGGGCAGATGTTCGGGCGCGGCATCGAGAAGCCGCAGTGATGGCAGACCAGCCGCTGGCGGAACCGATGATCGACCAGCCATGCGTCGCAGATCGTGCAGGCGAAGCGGTGACCGCAGGCGCGGCAGAGCGTCAGCGGCGCATAACCGCGCCGATTGAGGAACAGCAGCGCCTGCTCGCGGCGCTCGATCGCATGGCGAATCTGCTCGGCCAGGACAGGCGAAATGAAGCGCCCGCGCGGCGGCGGCGCGCGGCGCATGTCGATCGCCTCGATATGCGGCATGTGCTGGCCGCCGAACCGTGACGGCAGCGCGACGCGCTGGTAGCGCCCCTTGCGCGCATTGACCTCGCTCTCGACCGAGGGCGTCGCCGACGCCAGCACGATCGGGATCTTTGCGATATGGGCGCGGACCACCGCCATGTCGCGCGCGTGATAATGCGCGCCCTCGTCCTGCTTGTAGGCCTGGTCGTGCTCCTCATCGACGATGATGAGGCCGAGATCGGCATAGGGCAGGAACAGCGCCGAGCGGGCGCCGACCACGACCGGCGCCTTGCCCTCGGAGATCGCCGCCCAGTTGCGCGCCCGCGTGCGCGGCGTGAGCTCGGAATGCCATTCCAGCGGCCGCACGCCGAAGCGCTGTGCGAAGCGGTCGAGGAACTGGCCAGTCAGCGCGATTTCCGGCATCAGGATCAGGGTCTGCTTGCCGCGGCGGATGTTCTCGGCGATCGCCTCGAAATAGACCTCGGTCTTGCCGGAACCGGTGACGCCGTCGAGCAGTGCGACATGAAAGCTGCCGCTCGCCGCCAGCGTCCGCATCACGTCGACCGCACTGCGCTGCTCGCGCGAGAAATCCGGCTGCGCAAAGGCGGGATCAGGAATCGGTGGCGGTGCGGGCGGCGGCATCGCCTCGACCGTCAATGTACCCTCGTCGACCAGCCCGTCGACCACGCCCGAACTGACGCCGGCCTCCCGCGCCGCCTCCGACTTGCCGTGCAGCAAGCCATCCGACAGCACCTCGATCAGCCGCCGGCGCGCCGGTGTCAGGCGCCGCGGCGGCTCGCCGACCAGACGGACCCCGAGCCGCGTCCGCTCCGGCCCGAGGTTCTCGCCCATCCGCAGCGTCATCCGCAGCACCATGCCTCGTGCCGACAGCGTGTAAGTGGACACCCAGTCGACAAGCTGGCGCAGCTCGGCCCTGAGCGGCGGAACATCGAGCTTCTCGCTGACGTCCTTGAGCCGGTTGTGCAGCCGCGGATCCGGCCTGGCATTCTCGGCCCACACCACGGCTACGACCTCGCGTGGCCCGAGCGGAACACAGATCACGTCGCCGGGCGCAAGCTCCATGCCGCGCGGCACGCGGTAGGAATAGGTCTGGTTCAGCGCGACAGGCACCAGCACGTCGACGATTCGTGTCGTCGATGCGGGAGCCGGGCTGGGGCGTGTGGTGTGGTCCATTGAATCAGAAACCTTGAACCCGGTCGGGCTAGCACCGCTTCGCTCTCTTAGCGAACGGTAAACGAAGGCAGTGCGATATAATCAGGAGATTAGCAGCGCCAATAGCCCTTGAGGACATGCGCGTTCAAGACATGGCCCGGACCGATCAGCACATGCAACCGCTCGAGCTCGACTGCGCCGACGTCAGCGTCACGCAGGAGATGACGCGCTGGCTGTCGCATCTGCGCGCGGAACGACGGCTGTCGCCGAAGACGCTCGAGGCCTACGCCCGCGATGTGCGGCAATGCCTGGCCTTTCTGGCCGAGCACTGGGGCGCGCGCGTGACGCTTGCGCAATTCTCCGCGCTCGAGGCCAGCGATGTCCGCGCCTTCATGGCGATGCGCCGCGCAGACGAGATCGGCGGGCGATCGCTGATGCGGGCGCTGGCCGGCCTGCGCTCGTTCGGACGCTTCCTGGAACGCGAAGGCAAGGGCAAGGTCGGTGCGCTCTCGGCGATCCGCGCCCCCAAGGTGCCAAAGAGCCTGCCGAAGCCGATCCATATGGAAGCGGCGAAGCGCTTTGCCGATGCCGACGAGCGCGCCGGCGAAACACGCGAGACCTGGATCCTGGTGCGTGACGCCGCCGTGATGGCGCTGCTCTATGGCTCGGGCCTGCGCATCTCCGAGGCGCTGGGGCTGAAGCGCCGCGACGTGCCGAAGCCCGGCGAAGGCGATGTGCTTGTCGTCACCGGCAAAGGCAACAAGACCCGCATGGTGCCGGTGCTGCAAAACGTGCTGCAACTGATCGCGGACTATGCGGCGATCAGCCCGCATCAGCTCGGCCCCACCGGACCGATGTTCGTCGGTGCGCGCGGCGGCCCCTTAAGCCCGCGCATCATCCAGCTCACCATGGAGCGGCTGCGCGGCGCGCTCGGCCTGCCCGACAGCGCCACGCCGCATGCGCTGCGGCACTCCTTCGCCACGCATCTGCTCAGCCGCGGCGGCGATTTGCGCGCGATCCAGGAATTGCTCGGCCACGCATCGCTGTCGACCACGCAGATCTACACCGGCATCGACAGCGAGCGCCTGCTCGAAGTCTATCGCTCCGCGCACCCGCGCGGCTGAACGCCCGGACCTGAGTTCAACACACGGCGCGGGGTCGTCACCAAGACGCCGTTCATCTTGCGCCGTTCGTATTCATACAGCTGCCACAAATCGCTCGGCACTTGCCTTGTGCGCCGCATTCAGCAATCGTGGCGTGGTCTCATCCGGAGGGGGAATCATGAGCGCACATGAAAGTATGGAGCACGCGGAGCATGCCGAGCATGCGTCGGGCGAGAACAAGAAGATCGCCCTCCTGATCGCCGTGATCGCGCTCTGCCTGGCGCTGTCGGAAACGCTCGGCAAGGGCGCCCAGACCGAATCGATCAGCAAGAACGTCGAGGCCTCCAACCTCTGGGCCTTCTTCCAGGCCAAGAGCATCCGCCGCACCGCGGTACAGACCGCGGCCGAACAGGGCAAGCTGAACCTTACGACCACCACCGACGAGGCGGCCAAGGCCGCGCTGCAGAAGCAGATCGACGACTGGCAGAAGACCGCGGCACGCTACCGCTCGGAGCCGGAGACCGGCGAGGGTTCAGAGCAACTCTCCGAACGCGCCAAGCATGCCGAGCATGAGCGCGACGAGGCCACCGCGAAATATCATCACTTCGAGCTTGCCTCCGCCGCCTTCCAGATCGCCATCGTGCTGGCGTCCGCGACCATCATCACCAGCATCGCCGCGCTGGCCTGGGTGTCCGGCCTGGTAACGCTCGCCGGCGTCGCGATGACCCTGCTCGGCCTGTTCCAGCCGCATCTGCTGCCTCTGCACTGAGGCCCACGATTCCCGTGCCCGACCCGTCATCCCCGCGCAACGGCTCCGCCGTTGCGCGGGGATGACGGGTCTGAGAGTTAGGTCAAAGAACCTTGCTGGTCTGGTGGACGCTTTTGCGGAAGCGCGCGATCAGGCGCAGCGTGCGCGCGGTCCAGCCGTCACCGTCGCCACTGATCATCTCGAGGATGCGCCGCTTGACCGGCTCGACCAGCGCGGTGGCCTTGGCCCGCAACCCCATCACGAAGTTATAGAGCGCCTCGAACCAGGGCATCTCCAGCAGTTTCGATCGCGTCACGTCGAACAGGAAGGCGGTGACGCCGACGCCGACGATCTTGGCGAACAGGATCAGCGAGACCGCGCTGAACCAGTACTGGTTCGCCAACAGCCAAAGTCCGACCAGCTTGAGCGGAAACAGCGGGATCAGCGGCACGACGAAGACGATCAGCGTCATCGCCGGCGACAGCGCATCGACCCGGTCGGCAAGCCATTGCTTGAGCGCGCGCAGCGGGATCCACGCCACCACCCGGGCCACGATCGGCTCGACGTGATCCCATAGCCAGGCCTCGATCAGGAAGATGATCGCAAGCAGGACCCAGAACGGCTGAAGCAGACGGCGCAACATCACTATGATCTCTACCCGGCTCGCGCCGGGATGTTCGATCACATATGGATGGCGCGCTTGCCCACCGCAAGCGCGGCTTCCTTGATAGCTTCGGAGCGGGTCGGATGTGCGTGGCAGGTGCGCGCCAGATCCTCGGCCGAACCGCCGAATTCCATCAAGACGCAGGCTTCGTGGATCATTTCGCCGGCTTCCCGGCCGACAATGTGCACACCGAGCACCCGATCCGTCTTCGCATCTGCGAGAACCTTCACGAAGCCGTCGGTGGTCTGGTTGACCTTGGAGCGGCCGTTCGCGGTGAAGGGGAATTTGCCGACGGTATAAGCGACGCCGGCCTGCTTGAGATCTTCCTCGGTCTTGCCGACCGACGACACTTCCGGCGTGGTATACACAACACCTGGAATGACGTCGTAGTTCACATGGCCGGCCTGGCCCGCGATGATCTCCGCGCAGGCAACGCCTTCGTCTTCCGCCTTGTGCGCCAGCATCGGCCCGGCCACGACGTCGCCGATCGCGTAGATGCCCTTCACATTGGTCGAGAAGTGCGCGTCGATCTCGACGCGGCCGCGATTGTCGAGCGCAACGCCGGCTTCCTTCAGCCCGAGGCCCTCGGTGTAGGGCACGCGGCCGACGCACACCAGCACGACGTCGGCTTCGATGGTTTCCGCAGCGCCGCCCGCGGCCGGCTCGATCTTGGCCCGAAGCGTCTTACCCGTGGTGTCGACCGACGCGACCTTGGCGCCGAGCTTGAAGGCAAAGCCCTGCTTTTCCAGGATACGCTGGAATTGCTTCGCCACTTCGCCGTCCATGCCGGGCAGGATGCGATCGAGGAATTCCACCACGGTGACCTTGGCACCGAGACGGTGCCAGACCGAACCGAGCTCGAGCCCGATCACGCCGGCGCCGACGATCAGCAGGCTCGCCGGCACCTTCTCCAGCGACAGCGCGCCGGTCGACGACACGATGCGCTTCTCGTCGATGTCGATGCCCTTCAGCCGTGCGATGTCGGAGCCGGTGGCGATCACGATGTTCTTGGTCTCGACGACCTCGGACTTGCCGTCGCCGGAGACTTCGACCTTGCCGGCACCGAGGATCTTGCCGGTGCCCTTGAGGACGTCGATCTTGTTCTTCTTCATCAGGAACTCGACGCCCTTGACGTTGCCGTCGATGCCCTGCTGCTTGAAATCCA
Source organism: Bradyrhizobium sp. C9 (assembly GCF_002532045.1). Classification (GTDB taxonomy): domain Bacteria; phylum Pseudomonadota; class Alphaproteobacteria; order Rhizobiales; family Xanthobacteraceae; genus Bradyrhizobium. The sequence continues at coordinate 73,812 of NZ_NWTG01000025.1, forward strand.
TCATCGCGGGCAGATCGAGCTTCGGCGCGGAGACGCTGACGCCCATCTTGGCAAAGGAGTGCCCGGCTTCCTCGAACATCTCCGAGGCGTGCAGCAGCGCCTTCGACGGCATGCAGCCGACGTTGAGGCAGGTGCCGCCCAGCGTCGCGTTCTTCTCGACGACGGCAACCTTCATGCCGAGCTGCGCCGCGCGGATCGCGCAGACGTAACCGCCGGGGCCAGTGCCGATGACGACGAGATCGTAAGAAGCCATGATTGAGGTCCTGTAGCTAAACTCGGTGACAGTTAGGCGGGCGCGCGATCTTGTCGGAAGACCGCTTCCCGCTTGATCGTATTCTAGCGACCGCCCGAGACGTCGAGGATCGCGCTGGTGACGTAGGAGGCTTCGTCCGAGATCAGCCAGACGATGGCGTTGGCGATTTCGTCCGCGGTGCCGACGCGCTTCATCGGCACCATATGGGCCAGCCGGTGGGCGCGATCGGGCTCGCCGCCCGCGGCGTGGATGTCGGTGTCGATCAGGCCGGGCCGGATGCCGGCAACGCGGATGCCTTCAGCCGCGACTTCGTAGCCGAGGCCGACCGTGAAGGAATCGATCGCCCCCTTGGAGGCGGCATAGTCGACATAAGTGTTGGGTGCGCCGAGCTTCGCCGCGACCGAGGAGAGGTTGACGATGACGCCGCCCTGGCCGCCGTGCTTGGTCGACATCCGCTTCACCGCCTCGCGCGCGCACAGGATGCTGCCGGTGACGTTGACCGCCATCATCTGCTGGATGCGCTCGGCCGACATCTCGTCGACACGCACACCACTTTTGCCGACGATGCCGGCATTGTTGACGAGCGCGCCCAGCGTGCCGAAGCCATCTGCGGCCTTGAACAGCGCCAGGATATCCTGCTCGCTGCCGACGTCGCACTTCACCGCGATCGCCTTACCGTTCTTCGCCTCGATCGCGGCGACAACCTCGTTGGCCGCAGCCTGGTTTGTGGCGTAGCCGACCACGACGCGATAACCGCGCGCGGCAGCCGCAAGTGCGGTGGCGCGGCCGATGCCGCGGCTGCCGCCGGTGATGACAACGACCTTGTCTGTCACATTGATCCCCAAAGGTGAGCACCCAACCAATCGCGGCGCCCGAACAGATCGGACGCCGCGCGCGACATGACCTTAGAGGTCCAGCACCAGGCGGGCCGGATCTTCCAGGCTCTCCTTGACGCGCACCAGGAAGGTGACCGCTTCCTTGCCGTCGATGACGCGGTGATCGTAGGACAGCGCCAGATACATCATCGGCCGCACCTCGATCTTGCCGCCGACCACCATCGGCCGCTCCTGGATCTTGTGCATGCCGAGGATGCCGGACTGCGGCGCGTTGAGGATCGGCGTCGACATCAGCGAGCCGTAGATGCCGCCATTGGTGATGGTGAAGGTGCCGCCCTGCATCTCGTCGATCTTGAGCTGACCGTCACGGGCTCTACGGCCGTAATCGGCGATCGACTTCTCGATCTCGGCGATCGACTTGTGGTCGCAGTCGCGTACCACAGGCACCACCAGGCCGCGGTCGGTGCCGACCGCAACGCCGATGTGGTAGTAGTTCTTGTAGATCAGGTCGGAGCCGTCGATCTCGGCGTTGACGGCCGGAATGTCCTTCAGCCCCTGCACCACCGCCTTGGTGAAGAAGCCCATGAAGCCGAGCTTCGAGCCATGCTTCTTCTCGAACGTATCCTTGTAGAGGGCGCGCAGCTTCATCACCTCGGTCATGTCGACCTCGTTGAAGGTCGTCAGCATCGCGGCGGTGTTCTGCACGTCCTTGAGGCGGCGCGCGATGGTCTGGCGCAGCCGGGTCATCTTGACGCGCTCCTCGCGCGCGGCATCGTCCGCCGGCGAAGGCGCACGAACCTGCACGGCGGCGGCCGGCTGGTTGACCGGGGTCGGCGCCGAGGCGGCCTTCTCGATCGCGGCCAGCATGTCGCCCTTGGTCACGCGGCCATCCTTGCCCGAGCCCGGAACGGTGGAGGCGTCGACGCCGCTTTCGGCGGACAGCTTGCGCACCGAGGGCGCCAGCGGCGCATCCGCCGGCGGCACCTTGGGCGCGGCAGGAGCCGGTGCGGGCGCGGCGGCAGGCGCCGCAGCGACAGCCTTGGCCGGAGCGGCGGCAGCGGCCGACTTGGCCGGCGCCGCGCCGTCATTGATCTGGCCGAGCAGCGCGCCGACGGCGACGGTCTCGCCATCCTTGGCGATGATCTCGCCGAGCGTGCCGGCGACCGGCGCAGGCACCTCGATGGTGACCTTGTCGGTCTCCAGCTCCACCAACGGCTCGTCCACCGCGACGGCCTCACCGGCCTTCTTGAACCAGCGGCCGATCGTGGCCTCAGTCACGGATTCACCGAGCGTTGGAACGCGAATTTCAGTCATGATCTTTTCCTCGATAACCTTGCGGTCGCAAAATTGGCAGTCGCAAACCTGGTCCGCCACCGCCCGCCAAAGCGAACGACCCGGTACTCCGTGACGACAGCGGCGAGGCTGGATGACGCGGGATACCGGATGCCCCGCTCCGGTGCGCAATTGCGCGCAGAGCGGGGCATGGCTTCAGTGAAGGCCGTTAGTTCAGTGCGTCGTCGAGCAGCGCCTTGAGCTGCGCCAGATGTTTCGACATCAAACCGGTGGCGGTCGCCGCCGATGCCGGACGGCCGGCATAGCGCGGACGCTTGTTGGCGGCGTTGGTCTGGTTCAGCACCCATTCCAGATAGGGCTCGATGAAGTGCCAGGAGCCCATGTTGCGGGGCTCTTCCTGGCACCAGACCACCTCGGCAGCCTTGAAGCGGCCGAGCTCCTGCACCAGCGCCTTCAGCGGCACTGGATAGAGCTGCTCGATGCGCATCAGATAGATGTCGTCGACGCCGCGCTTCTCGCGCTCCTCGTACAGGTCGTAATAGACCTTGCCGGAGCACAGCACGACGCGACGGATCTTGTCGTCCGGCACCAGCTTGATCTTCTCGTCCGGCAGCATCTGCGCGTCATCGTACAGGATGCGGTGGAAGGTGGCGTTCTGGCCGAGCTCGTCGAGCCGCGACACGGCGCGCTTGTGACGCAGCAGCGACTTCGGCGTCATCAGGATCAGCGGCTTGCGGATTTCGCGATGCAGCTGGCGCCGCAGCACGTGGAAGTAGTTTGCCGGCGTGGTCGGATTGACCACCTGCATGTTGTCCTCGGCGCACATCTGCAAATAACGCTCGAGGCGCGCGGAGGAGTGCTCCGGGCCCTGCCCCTCGTAGCCATGCGGCAGCAGGCAGACGAGGCCCGACATGCGCAGCCATTTGCGTTCGCCCGAGGAGATGAACTGGTCGAATACCACCTGCGCGCCATTGGCGAAGTCGCCGAACTGGGCTTCCCAGAGCGTCAGCGCATTCGGCTCGGCCAGCGAGTAGCCGTACTCGAAGCCGAGCACCGCTTCTTCCGACAGCAGCGAGTTGATGACCTCGTAATGGCCGGTATCCTCGCCGCCAAGGTGGTTGAACGGCGTGTAGCGGCTCTCGTCCTCCTGGTCGATCAGGACCGAATGGCGCTGCGAGAAGGTGCCGCGCTCGGAATCCTGGCCGGACAGGCGCACATGATGGCCCTCCTGCAGCAGCGTGCAGAACGCCAGTGCCTCGCCGGTCGCCCAGTCGATGCCGACGCCGGTGTCGATCGCCTTGGCGCGATTGTCGAGAAAACGCTGAATGGTGCGGTGGGCGCGGAAGCCGTCCGGCACCTTGGTGATCTTGCGGCCGATCTCCTTGAGCACGGCGACATCGACACCGGTGACGCCGCGGCGGGCGTCTTCTTCCTGGTCGGCCGACTTGAAGCCGGCCCATTTGCCGTCGAGCCAGTCGGCCTTGTTCGGCTTGTAGCCCGAGCCGGCTTCGAGCTCGGCATCGAGCCGTGCGCGCCAATCGGCCTTGGCCTTCTCGACCTCGCCCTCGGTCAATACGCCGTCGGCGACCAGCCGCTTGGCGTAGATCTCCAGCGTCGACGGGTGCGAGCCGATCTTCTTGTACATCACCGGCTGGGTGAACGCCGGCTCATCGCCCTCGTTGTGACCGTGACGCCGGTAGCAGAACATGTCGATGACGACCGGCTTGTGGAATTTCTGCCGGAACTCGATCGCGACCTTGGCCGCGAACACCACGGCCTCCGGATCGTCGCCATTCACGTGGAAGATCGGCGCATCGATCATCTTCGCGACGTCGGACGGATAGGGCGACGAGCGCGAGTAGCGCGGATAGGTGGTGAAGCCGATCTGGTTGTTGACGATGAAGTGCAGCGAGCCGCCGGTGCGGTAGCCCTTCAGGTCGGACAGGCTGAAGCATTCCGCGACCACGCCCTGGCCCGCGAACGCCGCATCGCCGTGCATCAGCAGCGGCAGCACCGAGATGCGCATATCAGGCGGATCGCCGTGCTGGTCCTGCTTGGCGCGCACCTTGCCCATCACGACCGGATCGACGATCTCGAGATGCGACGGATTTGCAGTCAGCGACAGATGGATGTTGTTGCCGTCGAACTCGCGGTCCGAGGACGCACCGAGGTGATACTTGACGTCGCCGGAGCCTTCGACCGAGTCTGGATTGGCCGAACCGCCCTTGAATTCGTGGAACAGCGCGCGGTGCGGCTTGCCCATCACCTGGGTCAGCACGTTGAGGCGGCCGCGATGCGGCATGCCGACCACGATCTCCTTCACGCCGAGATTGCCGCCGCGTTTGATGATCTGCTCGAGCGCCGGGATCAGCGATTCGCCGCCGTCGAGGCCGAAGCGCTTGGTACCGGTGAACTTGGTGTCGCAGAACTTCTCGAAGCCGTCGGCCTCGATCAGCTTGTTGAGGATCGCGCGGCGTCCCTCGGGCGTAAAGCTGATCTCCTTGTCCGGACCTTCGATGCGCTCCTGGATCCACGCCTTCTGCGCGGCGTTGGAGATGTGCATGAACTCGACGCCGAGCGTCTGGCAGTAGGTGCGCTCGCAGATCTGCACGATCTCGCGCAGCGTGCCGTATTCGAGGCCGAGCACGTGGTCGAGGAAGATCTTGCGATCGAAGTCGGCCTCACTGAAGCCGTAGGAGCGCGGATCGAGCTCCTCGCGGTCGCGCGGCGCCTCGATGCCGAGCGGATCGAGCTTGGCGTGGAAGTGGCCGCGCATGCGGTAGGCGCGGATCAGCATCAGCGCGCGAACCGAATCGCGGGTGGCCTGATGCACGTCGGCGTCGGACAGTTCGGCGCCCTTGGCCTGTGCCTTGGCGGCGAGCTTGGTGCCGACCGCCTTCTCGACCTGGGCCCAGTTGCCGTCGAGCGCCGAGGTCAGCTCGTCACGCGGCGTCACTGGCCAGTTGGCGCGGCCCCACGAGGCCCCCTCGGCGTTCTTCTGGACGTCCGCCGGGGCGTCCTTCAGGCTCTTGAAGAAATCCTGCCATTCGGCGTCGACCGACGACGGATCCTGCTCGTAGCGGGCATAGAGATCGTCGATATAGGCGGCGTTGGTGCCCTGCAGGAATGATGAGAGAGCAAAAGCAGCATTCGCGTCTTGGCGAGACATGGGGCAGTCCTGGTGATTTTTTTCGGTTCGCGCGTAGGAGACGGCGCTGGTGCCGGTCTGGAAGTGCGCCGGCTGGGTAGATACCCTTTACCCTATCTAGGACAGATATTCCTGCCTAAAAGAACCAAGAAATGAACTTATTTTCATATTTTATTGATCGGCATTCCGACCGAAAAACGCAACAAAAAGGCGGGTTCCCCAAGGAGAACCCGCCCAAACCACGCCAAACCGCGAAGGGAACTTCGCCCGACGGCGGTTACTTCAGCATCTCCGCGAGCGTGTGCCCGAGGCGCGCCGGCGATGGCGACACCTTGATGCCGGCGGCTTCCATCGCCGCGGTCTTGGAACCGGCATCGCCCTTGCCGCCGGAGATGATCGCGCCGGCATGACCCATGCGGCGGCCGGGAGGTGCGGTAACACCAGCGATGAAGCCGACCATCGGCTTCTTGCGGCCGCGCTTGGCCTCGTCCTTGAGGAACTGGGCGGCGTCTTCCTCGGCGGAGCCGCCGATCTCGCCGATCATGACGATCGACTTGGTCTTCTCGTCGGCCAGGAACATCTCCAGCACGTCGATGAACTCGGTGCCCTTGACCGGGTCGCCGCCGATGCCGACCGCGGTGGTCTGGCCGAGGCCCTCCTGGGTGGTCTGGAACACCGCCTCATAGGTCAGGGTGCCGGAGCGGGAGACGATGCCGACCGAGCCGGGCTTGAAGATGTTGGCCGGCATGATGCCGATCTTGCACTCGCCGGCGGTCATCACGCCGGGGCAGTTCGGCCCGATCAGCCGCGACTTCGAACCCGACAGCGAGCGCTTGACGCGCACCATGTCGAGCACCGGGATGCCCTCGGTGATGCAGACGATCAGCGGGATCTCCGCATCGATCGCCTCGCAGATCGCGTCCGCCGCGCCCGGCGGCGGGACGTAGACGACGCTGGCGTCAGCGCCGGTCTTGGCGCGCGCTTCCGCGACCGTGTCGAACACCGGCAGGTTGAGATGCGTCTGACCGCCTTTGCCCGGCGCCACGCCGCCGACCATCTTGGTGCCGTAAGCGATCGCCGCTTCCGAATGGAACGTGCCGTTCTTGCCGGTGAAGCCCTGGCAGATGACCTTGGTGTTCTTGTCGATCAGAATGGACATGGTTCGAGATGCTTTCGCGAGACGAGCGGTGAAGGGTTCAGTGGATACGCCGGTACACGCCGGTGAGCACGTCGGCCCACCCTTCCGCGTCAGGCGAGAACTGGATTTTCATGTTGTAGGTGTTGTCGTCGACGACCTCGTAGACATGACGCGCATTGCCGCGCAGCGAGCCGCGCACCAGGATCAGCGACTTGCCCGCCCAGCCGCCGGACGCCGGCGACGGCGGGTAGTAGCCGAGTGAATCGTGCCAGAACAATCGGTAGGCGCGATCCTCGCGGTCGTAGGTGAAGACGCCGTGGGTGGCGAAGCTCTCCTTGCCGTCGCGGGTCTGCACGCAGTCCTGGATCAGATAGAAACCGTTGAGCGCGATGCGCGCAACGACATGCGAGGTGGCCGGACCGCCGGCGGTCCAGCGCGACGGATAGACCATCTCGTCGCCGTTCCACTCGCCCGCAAAAACCGCGAGCTTGCGGTGTTCGTCCAGCGGGGTCGGAGCGTCGAGATGATCGGCCATCGTTAGCCTCCCTTGACGGCTTTCACGATCTTCTGTGCGGCGTCATCGAGATTGTCGGCGGGCACGACGTTGAGGCCGCTCTCGCGGATGATCTTCTTGCCCTGCTCGACATTGGTGCCTTCGAGGCGCACCACGAGCGGCACCTTGAGGCCGACCTGCTTCACCGCGGCGACCACACCCTCGGCGATCACGTCGCACTTCATGATGCCGCCGAAGATGTTGACCAGGATGCCCTTCACGTTCGGATCGGCGGTGATGATCTTGAACGCAGCCGCGACCTTCTCGACACTGGCGCCGCCGCCGACGTCGAGGAAGTTCGCCGGCTCCATGCCGTAGAGCTTGATGATGTCCATCGTCGCCATGGCGAGGCCGGCGCCGTTGACCATGCAGCCGATCGTGCCGTCGAGCGCGACGTAGTTGAGGTCGTATTTCGACGCCTCGATCTCCTTGGCGTCCTCCTCGGACTCGTCGCGCAGCGCGACCACGTCCGGGTGACGGTAGAGCGCGTTGCTGTCGAACGACACCTTGGCGTCGAGCACGCGGAGCTGGCCCTGCTTGGTGACGACCAGCGGATTGATCTCGAGCATCGCCATGTCCTTGGCGGCGAACGCGGCATAGAGCTGACCGGTCAGCTTCTCGGCCTGCTTGGCGAGATCGCCCTTCAGCTTCAGCGCCTCGGCAACCGTGCGGCCGTGGTGAGGCATGATGCCGGTGGCGGGATCGACCGAAAACGAGACGATCTTTTCCGGGGTCGAATGCGCGACGTCCTCGATGTTGACGCCGCCTTCGGTCGACACCACGAAGGAGATCTCGGAGGTCTCGCGATTGACGAGGATCGAGAGATAGAACTCCTTGTCGATGTCGGAGCCTTCCTCGATGTAGAGGCGATTGACCTGTTTGCCGTGCGGGCCGGTCTGCACCGTGACCAGCGTCGCGCCGAGCATCTGCTTGGCGAATTCGTCGACCTCGGCAACCGACTTGGCGATACGGACACCGCCCTTGTCGCCGGCGGATGCCTCCTTGAACTTGCCCTTGCCGCGACCGCCGGCATGGATCTGGCTCTTCACCACCCAGATCGGGCCCGGGAGTTGCTTGGCCGCCGCATCGGCATCTTCCGGCTTCAACACCGGCACGCCGCGCGAGATCGGCACGCCGAATTCATGCAGCAGTGCCTTGGCCTGGTATTCGTGGATATTCATGGAAAGACGCTCCCAAACCCTCGTGCGGCGAACTTCACGTCAGCCCTGGCGCTGGCATACCATATACCAAGCCTCGTGCAACTAAAAAATCCGCCGGATTTTCATCATCTTGCACCCGACAGGCGATTGAAATCGCCTATCGGGCCATTGCCAAGCCAGATTATTTGCCGAGCAGATCGGGCGCGATCTTCTTGCAGGCGTCGACCAGGCCCTGCACCGCGCCGACCGACTTGTCGAAGGCTTCACGGTCCTTGCCGGCGAGCTCGATCTCGACGATGCGTTCGACACCCTTGGAGCCGATCACGGTGGGCACGCCGACATACATGTCCTTCACGCCGTATTCGCCGTTGAGATAGGCGGCGCAGGGCAGCACGCGCTTCTTGTCCCTCAGGTAGCTCTCGGCCATCTGGATCGCCGACGCCGCCGGCGCGTAGAAGGCCGAGCCGGTCTTGAGCAGGTTGACGATCTCGGCGCCGCCGTTGCGGGTGCGGTCGACGATCTCGTCGATGCGGGCCTGCGAGGTCCAGCCCATCTTGACGAGGTCAGGCAGCGGAATGCCGGCGACGGTCGAGTAGCGGGTCAGCGGCACCATGGTGTCGCCATGGCCGCCGAGCACGAAGGCGGTGACGTCTTCGACCGAGACGTTGAATTCGTCGGCCAGGAAATAGCGAAAGCGCGCGGAGTCGAGCACGCCGGCCATGCCGACCACCTTCTTGTGCGGCAGGCCGGAAGCCTTCTGCAGCGCCCAGACCATCGCATCCAGCGGGTTGGTGATGCAGATGACGAAGGCGTCGGGCGCGTACTTCTTGATGCCGGCGCCGACCTGCTCCATGACCTTGAGGTTGATCGACAGCAGATCGTCGCGGCTCATGCCGGGCTTGCGCGGCACGCCGGCGGTGACGATGCAGACCTTGGCGCCGTCGAGCGCTTCATAGGAATTGGCGCCGACCAGGTTGGAATCGAAGCCGTCGACCGGCGACGACTGCGCGATGTCGAGCGCTTTACCCTGCGGCACGCCCTCGGCGATATCGAACAGCACGACGTCTCCGAGTTCCTTGAGGCCAACGAGGTGCGCCAGCGTTCCGCCGATCTGTCCGGAGCCAATCAGAGCAATCTTGTCGCGTGCCATGGGAAATCAGTCCTTTGAACTGGTGCAGGAGGGAGGGAAGTCGGTTGCAAGGGTGGTTATCCCTTTCGAATGATCCATTCAAGTCGCGGCCTGCCCGATTGCGGGCCGTGCCTGCAATTCGGTCAGGCATGCCAGCAACATCCGCCCCGAGACACGAAAAGTTGCTCCGATCCGGACCGCGCGCAAGGCCAATCTCAAGTCCGAATTTCGATACCGAATTTCGAGGCTGGATTTCAGGTCTCGACCAGGCCGGTCGACGCGCCGCTGGCCGAGGAGTCCTTGCGGCCGTGCGGGAGCGCCAAATAGGATTCCGAGCTCATCTCGATCAGGCGCGAGGACGTGCGCTTGAACTCCATCGCCTCGATGCCGTCCTCTGCAAGGTACAACGACACCGGATCGGCCTCGGCCGAGGCCATCAGCTTCACCGCATTGTCATAGAGCGTGTCGATCAGCGAGATGAAGCGCTTGGCGGCGTTGCGCTCGGCGTAATCCATCACCGGAATATGGTCGATCAGGATCGTGTGGTAGTCGTGCGCCAGCCTGAGGTAGTCGGACGCGGCGAGCGGCTTCTCGCAGATGTCCATGAAGCTGAAGCGGGCGACGCCATGCGCCGAACACGGCACATTCAGGATGCGTCCCTTGATCGGAATGAGGCGCGCCTTGCACGGCGCATTGCCGGTCATCTTGCGCCACGCCGCGTTGAGCGCGGCATCGGCCGTGTCATCCGCGGGCGCTAACCACATCTTCACACCGACGAGTTTTTCCAGCCGGAAGTCGGTGCGCGCATCGAGCCGCAGCACATCCATGTGGTCGGTGATCTGCGCGATGAACGGCAGGAACAGCGCGCGGTTGAGACCGCCCTTGTAGAGATCGTCGGGCGCGACGTTCGAGGTCGCGACCACGACGGTGCCGAGATCGAACAGCTTTGCGAACAGCCGCCCGAGGATCATCGCATCCGCGATGTCGGTGACGTGGAATTCGTCGAAGCAGAGCAGCCAGGCTTCGTCGAAGATCGCCTGCGCGGTGAGCGCGATCACATCGCCGTCGGCGATCTCGCCGCGCGCGACCTGCTGGCGGTAGCCGTAGATGCGCTCATGCGCTTCGGCCATGAATTCGTGGAAGTGCGCGCGGCGCTTGTGCTCGACCGGGCTCTGCTGGAAGAACAGGTCCATCAGCATGGTCTTGCCGCGGCCGACCTCGCCATGGACGTAGAGCCCGCGCGGCGGCTTGTCGTCCCCGTTGCCGCCGAACAGTCGCCCGAACAGACCCTGCTTGCGCTGCGGCTTGTAGCTCGCGAGCCGCTCATCCAGCGCGCCGAACGCTTCAGCGGCGCGGGCCTGCGCAGGATCGGCCTCGATCGCGCCGGAGGCGACGAGAGACTTGTAGTGCTCGAGGAACGAATTGGCGGGCGAAGTGGACAGCATGGGCCCACCTTACGGCCCTAGTGCGCAGCAAATTGCAAGCCGTGAATTGTGCCAATGGGGTATGCAAGCGCACGACCTTGCATACCACGGCCGACCGCACGAGCAGCGCCGGCTGCCTCAAACCGCGATCTGCGATCCCTTACGCGCAGAGATCGTAGGAATCCTCGACCACGTAGGGGCCGCCGCCTGTCGACGCGCGCGACGAGAACAGCACGAAGCGGTCCGCCATGAAGCTGCGGCTCGGGAAGTAGCCGCGCACCGACAGATAATCCGCGACGTCCTGGCTCGATGCGTCATGCAGACGCGCGAGCGTGACATGGGGCGTGAATTTCCTGCCCTCGGGATTGAGCCCCATCCGCTGCATCATCCGCTCGAGCTCGGCCTGCAATTCGATCAGCGGCCGGCTGGGCTCGACGGCGGCAACCACCGCGCGCGGCTTGCGTCCGCCGAAGCTCGACAGGCCCTGCAATTTGACCTCGAACGGCTTTCGGTTCACCCGAAACAGCATCGTCGCGATCTCGTTGGCCCAGAGGCCATCGATGTCGCCGATGAAGCGCAGAGTGACGTGATAATTTTCGGGATCGATCCAGCGTGCGCCGGGAAGGCCGCCACGCAAATTGGAAAGTGTCTGGCCGATCTCGGCCGGAATTTCCAGTCCAGTGAAGAGACGCGGCATCGCATTAATCCTCGATGCTTGGCGCGGGTTTTGGGAGCCCGCCCCTGTAACAGCCCGGTGACGAATCACCGATGCCTATTTGTACCCGAGATATGTGACTCTGCGAAGCATGACCCGTTAACAGCTCGTAAACCTACGGACACGACACGGCGCGCTGCCTGCGTTTCAACTGCGTTGCCCTGATATTGCGCCGAGAAATGCCTCCACTGTGGGCAGCATGTTCTTGACGACGATGTCCACACCTTCCGCCGTCGGATGCATGCCGTCGGCCTGATTGAGCTTGGCATCGCCAGCAACGCCATCGAGGAAGAACGGATAGAGCGGCACGCCGAGCGATTTCGACAGATCCGGATAGATCGCGTTGAACTTCGCTGCATACTCACTGCCATAGTTCGGCGGCGCGAGCATGCCGCACAAGAGCACGGCGATCTTGCGCGCCTGCAACTTTGTGATGATGTCGGTGAGCGCGGCACGCGTGACCGCGGGATCGATGCCGCGCAGGGCATCGTTGGCGCCGAGCTCGACGATCACGGCGGCAGTTCCTTCAGCCACCGACCAGTCGAGCCGCTCGCGCCCCCCTGAGGCGGTGTCGCCGGACACCCCGGCATTGGTCATCTCGACCTTTATCCCTTTGTCTTCCAAGGCTTTTTGTAGCCGAACCGGAAATGCCGCCCCGGCCGGAAGGCCGTAACCGGCGCTCAGGGAATCGCCCAGAACCACCATTTTGATCGGTTTCGCCGAACCTTGCGCCAGGCCATCCTGCGGTCCTTTCTCAGATCCCGGCGTCTGCGCGCTTGCCGCCGTCATCAAGCCCATAAGCAACACGAGTATGTGCACGAAGATTCTCAACCGGCCCTCGACCGCAGCAGCGGAAGTGCCATATGACCGAACCATGGACAGTCTCATCGAATCCTCTTCACTGACCGACGTCGAGCCGGACACCATTGCCGTCAAGAACGTCAATCTCTCGCTCGGCACCGGCGCGGCACGGGTCCATATCCTCAAGGATATCAGCCTTCGTGTGGCAGCGGGTGAGGCCATCGGCCTGATCGGCCCGTCGGGTTCGGGCAAGTCGACCTTGCTGATGGTGATGGCGGGGCTTGAACGTCCTGACAGCGGAGAAGTGGTCGTCGACGGCACCTCGTTCAATGCCCTCGATGAAGATGCGCTGGCGCGCTTCCGCGGACGCCAGGTCGGCATCGTGTTCCAGTCGTTCCATCTGATCCCGACCATGACGGCGCTGGAGAACGTCGCCGTGCCGCTCGAACTCGCCGGCAATCCCGATGCCGCCGCGCGCGCCGCGCAGGAGCTGCAATCGGTCGGGCTCGGCGAACGCCTGCATCATTATCCGACGCAGCTTTCCGGCGGCGAACAGCAGCGCGTCGCGATCGCGCGCGCGCTCGCGCCCGATCCCGCGATCCTGGTTGCCGACGAGCCGACCGGAAATCTCGACGAGGCCACGGGCAAGCAGATCGTCGACCTGCTGTTCACCAAGCATGCCGAGCGCGGCATGACGCTGGTGCTGGTGACGCACGACCTCGCGCTCGCACAGCGCTGCGATCGCGTCGTGCGGCTGCGCTCCGGCCGCATCGACGGACAATCAACCACATGAGCATTGCGTCCGAAGTCGCGATGCAGGGCCGCGCGTCGTCGCTTGCGTTCCGCTACGCGCTGCGCGAATTGCGCGGCGGCCTGCGCGGATTCTACGTGTTCATCGCCTGCATCGCGCTCGGCGTGATGGCGATTGCCGGCGTCGGCTCGGTCGCCGCGAGCCTCGGCGACGGCCTGTCGCGCGAGGGACGCACGCTACTCGGCGGCGATGTCGCATTCTCGCTGATCTCGCGCGAAGCCAAGCCGGAGGAGGTCGCATATCTGCGCACCCGCGGCGAGGTTTCGGTTGCAGCTACGCTCCGCGCGATGGCCCGCAGCGGCGACGGCAAGCTGGCGTTGGTCGAGCTCAAGGCGGTCGACGGCAAATATCCGATGCTCGGCGAGCTGACGCTCGAGCCGAGCATGCCGGTCACCGATCTGCTCGCCGAACGCGACGGCGTCTATGGCGCAGCGGCCGACTCGACGCTGCTGGCGCGGCTCGACCTGAAGCTCGGCGATCGCGTCAGCATCGGCAGCGCGACCTACCAGATCCGCAGCGTGGTGGCGGCCGAGCCCGACAAGCTCGCTGGCGGCGTCGGCCTCGGTCCGCGCTTCCTGATCTCAGAAGCGAGCCTGCGTGCCACCGATCTGTTGCAGCCGGGCAGCCTGGTGCGCTGGATCTACCGGGTGAAGCTGCCCGACGGCGCCAACGACGATCGCGCCACCACCGCGTTGATCGACGGCGCACGGGCTGCTGCTCCGGAGGCCGGCTGGGAAGTCCGCAGCCGCAACAACGCCTCGCCGCAGCTTGAACGCACCATCAACCGCTTCACCCAATTCCTGACCCTGGTCGGCCTCGCCGCGCTCTTGGTCGGCGGCGTCGGCGTCGCCAACGCGGTGAAGAGCCACATCGACCGGCGCCGCGACGTCATCGCCTCGTTCAAGGCGCTCGGTGCCACCGGCCGCGACGTCTTCACGATCTACTGCACGCAAGTGGTGGTGCTGGCCGGGATCGGTTCGGTGATCGGGCTGGTGCTCGGCGCCGCGCTGCCTTTCGTCATCGTCGGCCTGTTCGGCAAGGTGCTGCCGCTGCCGGTTGTGCCGGCGCTGCATCCCGACGAGCTCGCGCTCTCGTTCCTCTACGGCCAGCTGACCGCGCTGGCGTTCGGGCTGTGGCCGCTCGGCCGGGTCCACGACGTGCCGGTCGCCGCACTGTTCCGCGAGACCGTCGCCAGCGAGTGGCATCGCCCACGCTGGAGCTATCTCGCATTGATGGCGGTAGTGGTCGCGCTCCTGATCGGGGTTGCGATCGGGCTCGCCTATGACAAGCGGGTGGCTGCGGTGTTCGTCGCCTCGTCGATCGCGGTGTTCCTGCTGCTGCGCGGGATCGCCGAAATCCTGATGGCGGTGGCGCGGCGGCTGCCGCGCAGCCGCATGACCATGCTGCGGCTCGCCATCGCCAACATCCACCGGCCGGGCGCGCTGACGCCGTCGGTGGTGCTGTCGCTGGGCCTTGGCCTCGCCGTGCTCGTCACCATCACCCAGATCGACGGCAATCTGCGCCGGCAATTCCTGGCCGCATTGCCGGAACGGGCGCCGTCGTTCTTCTTCATCGACATCCCCTCCACCGAGGCCGATCGCTTCGCCGCCTTCCTGGCGCAGATCGCCGCCGGCTCGACCGTCGAGGACGTGCCGATGCTGCGCGGGCGCATCGTCGCCGCGCGCGGCGTCAAGGCCGACCAGCTCAAGCCGTCGGTCGATTCAGAGTGGGTGCTGCAAAGCGACCGCGGTCTGACCTACACCGGCGAAATTCCCAAGGGCTCGAAGATCGTCGAGGGCGAATGGTGGGGGCCGGACTACAGCGGACCGCCGCTGGTCTCGATGGAGAAGAAGATCGCCGACGGCCTGTCGTTGAAGATCGGCGACGAGATCGTGGTCAACGTGCTCGGCCGCGATGTGCCGGCGAAGATCGCCAACCTGCGCAACATCGACTGGCAGGGCCTCGGCATCAACTTCGTGCTGGTGTTCTCGCCGAATGCCTTCAAGGGCGCCCCGCATAGCCACGTCGCGACCCTGACGGAACCCCATGGTGGCGCCGCCGATGATGCGCGCATCATCAAGCAGGTCGCCGACGCGTTCCCGATGGTGACCAGCGTCCGGGTCCGCGAGGCGCTGGAGACGGTTGGCACCGTCGTCAGCAATCTGGTGCTGGCGATCCGCGGCGCCAGCGCCGTGACGCTGATCTCGGCGATCCTGGTGCTGGGCGGCGCGCTTGCCGCCGGGCATCGCCACCGCGTCTATGATGCCGTGATCCTCAAGACGCTCGGCGCCACCCGGGTGCGATTGCTCGGCGCCTACGCGCTGGAGTACCTGATGATCGGCTTTGCAACCGCCATCTTCGGGGTGATCGCCGGTTCGGTCGCGGCCTGGCTGATCGTGACGCGGCTGATGACGCTGAGTTTCATCTGGCAGGCCGGCAGCGCCGCGCTGGTGGTGGTCGCCGCGCTGGTCGTCACCGTCGGATTGGGGCTGGCGGGAACGCTGCTCGCGCTGAACCAGAAGCCGGCCTCAGTGTTGCGGAATTTGTGACAATTTGTAGCGGCGGCAGCGCCGTTTTGCCTGTAAATGCTAGGCCAGAGCGACATTCGGCCGCGCGTGGAAGCTTGCGTCGGATGTGTTAATTTCCCACATACCACTCGGGTCGGATAGTCGGTTTGAATGACACGCAATTAATGTTCCGCAAACCGAGCCATCTGAGATAGATTTAGAACCGGCGCCGCAAATCCCTTGCGCTCCACCGGGACCAACCACGGGAATTCGACCATGTCGGACCTAGACCGCAACTACGCTTCTCCTTTCGGCCGGGCCGCCGGGCGCATTGACGCTGCGGCCGTCGACGCCGGTCTGCGCGCCTACATGCTGCGCATCTACAACTACATGAGCATCGGCCTCGCCATCACCGGCCTTGCCGCGCTCGGTGTCTACATGGGCGCGGTGACCACTGATCAGTCCGCCGCCGTTGCCAAGTTCGGCAATGCCTATCTGACGCAGTTCGGCTACGCGATGTTCGTGAGCCCGCTGAAGTGGCTGTTCATCCTCGCCCCTCTGGCGATGGTGTTCGTCATCTCGGCCGGCATCAACCGCCTGCAGCCTGCGACCGCCCAGCTCTTGTTCTGGGTGTTCTCGGCGCTGATGGGCCTGTCGCTGTCGTCGATCTTCCTGGTGTACACGCACACCTCGATCGTGCGCGTGTTCTTCATCACCGCGGCGACGTTCGGTGCGCTGAGCCTCTACGGCTACACCACCAAGCGTGACATGAGCGGCATGGGCTCGTTCCTGTTCATGGGCCTGATCGGCATCATCATCGCGAGCCTGGTCAACCTGTTCCTGGCGAGCTCGGCGCTGCAGTTCATCGTCTCGGTGGTCGGCGTGCTGGTATTCGCGGGCCTCACCGCCTGGGACACCCAGCGGCTGAAGAACGACTACATCTACGGCTACGCCTCGCAGGGTGGCGTGGCGGCAGAGCGTGCGGCAATCACTGGTGCGCTGTCGCTCTACCTGAACTTCATCAACCTGTTCACGCTGCTGCTGCAGCTGCTCGGCCAGCGCGACTAAGCGCCTCGAGCCAACCGATCGACCAAAGCCCCGGCCTTGCGGCCGGGGCTTTTCTTTTGCGCAGGGCAAAAATACGCTTGCGGCATGTCCAACCCTGCGCCGCCCGATCCGGAAATCAGGCCCACCGTCGAGGCGGACCTGCCCGCCATCACCGCGATCTATGAGCATGCGGTGCGCTTCGGCACCGCGACCTTCGAGCTGATCCCGCCCGACCCTGCGGAGATGACCCGCCGCTACCGGGCGCTGACCGATGGCGGCTTCCCCTATTTCGTAGCAAGGCTAGACGGCCGCGTCGCAGGCTATGCCTATGCCGGCCCCTACCGGCCGCGGCCGGCCTATCGTTTCACGGTCGAGAACTCGGTCTATCTCGACCCTGCGATCCATCGCCGCGGCATCGGCCTCAAGCTGATGGAGCGCCTGATCGCCGAATGCGACGGACGCGGCTTCCGGCAGATGATCGCGGTGATCGGGGACCAGGCCAATGCCGGCTCGATCGGGCTGCACCGCCGCTGCGGCTTTCAGATGATCGGGACGCTCCCGAATGTCGGCCTGAAATTCGGCCGCTGGCTCGACACCGTGCTGATGCAGCGCGCGCTCGGCGAAGGTGCGGCGACGGTGCCGGCGGATTAGACGGGATTCGTAGCCCGGATGAAGCGCAGCGCAATCCGGGACAAGTCCATCCGCGGGCTCGGCGGCCCCGGATTTCGCTTCGCTTCATCCGGGCTACGGCAGTGAATCTGCCCGCCTACACCAGCGACAGCTTGCGATCGATCACGAACAGCACCCGTTCGAGTTCGTGGCCGCGGCGCAGGATCAGGCCGGTCGCCGAAATCACGCTGTACATGCCCTGCTTGCGCGCCAGCCGGGGATCCTTCTCGATGCGGTAGATCGGCACTTCGGATGCGCGCCGGAACACCGAGAACACGGCGCGGTCCTTGAGGAAGTCGATCGCATAGTCGCGCCACTCGCCGTCGGCGACCATGCGGCCGTAGAGATTGAGAATGCGGTTGAGCTCAAGTCGATTGAATGTCACGCGGTTGGGCTGAACGGTCGCGGCGGCGGGACGCGCCGCGGCACGATTCCCACTCGGATCAGTGTCCTCCGAGATCAAACTCATCGAGCGCCTCCTGTCATCCCGGTGACGATCGGGTTCCGAAGGCCGGTGCCCCCACTTCGGGATCGTCACGTGAGTGACATGATTGCGCTAAGCGCAGGACGCCGCAAGGGGCCATTCGCAACGCAACCAGCCCTTAACCACGGTCAGGCGCGACGGATTGTCCGGAAAACCGAAGAGTCACGGGAACGTTAGAGGAATCATATTGCTGCCCCACTTCCGCCCATCGCCCGCCCCGCTGCCCTGCGAAAAGAAAAACCTGCGTTGGCCCGGTCCTTTCGGTTCCGGATTCCTCAGCCCCCAGCCCCCCGGGGCCGTCGGGATCGGGCCTGTTCGCAGGGGAATCAAATCCCAAACACTGGGCCAACGAAAGTTGGTCCTTTTTGTTTTTGGGGCCCTGTTCGACCGCGCGCGATCGAGACCCGCACGAAGCCTCGGCGCTTTCCTTTCAGCAAATCACTGGATGCACGCTTGCCGCTGCGCGGAGCCGCACGACGACATGCGTGCGGCCCAACGACGCGACTGACGCCCGCGAGCGCTGCGGAGTGCTAATGAAGCGAGGTGAATGCGGCGCCCAGCATCGGGCCCGGCTTGTCGCGGTTGCCGTCCTGGACGTAGACGGCCGCGGCATCGACGCCATCGCGCGTGATGTTCTCCAGCGGCACGGTCCAGCTCCCGGACGAGCCGTTCCAGTCACCGACCTTCAGGAGATTGCGCACCACGTTGTGGTACGTGATCTCGCGGCCGCGGTTCTCGCCGCGCGCGATCGAGATCGGCACCGACTTCGAGATCGAGCAGATCCAGACTTCGCCGCGCGACACCGCGGGCGATTTCGATGCGGCGACCGACACGTTGATCTGCTTGCCGGTGAGAGTCATCGTCACCGGCACCGACATCACGCTGCCGCTCTTCTCGGTATCCTTGATCGCGCTTTCGATGCTGGCGCGGTCGCTGCCGATCACATGGGCGGAGCCGTTGATCACGGCCTGCGGCGTGTAGACGTCGCGGTCGCCGCGCATGTGCGAGTAGGCTTTCTGGCGCGCGCTGAAGCGGGAATCGGCCAGCGTGTCCTTCCAGCCGAGATAATCCCAATAGTCGATCGGCATGCTGAGCGCGATGACGTTGGGGTCCTTCGCGAGGTCGCCGATGATCTTGTCCGCGGGCGGACAGGACGAGCATCCCTGCGAGGTGAAGAGTTCGACGACAGCACGCGGGTCGGCGTGAGCGGGGCGGATGATTGCGACGATCGCGCAGAAACCGAGGGCGCTGGACCATCGCGAGATAGAATTATAGGCCATCATCGCTGTCATACTGCGAACCAGTCGTGATGATTTCTATCCGTAATTGTACGGAGCATGAAGTTGTCCCTTGAACTTGCGTGCCCCAAAACGCGAGAAAGCGGCCCTGTCATAGGCCGCCTTCTTTTTAGCCGCTACTCACTAAGCAGTGAGGCACCGATCACAAATCCGCGCAAGAGCATGGTCCGGAAAAGTGTGAAGCGGTTTTCCGAATAGACTTTGCTCAAACAAAGGGCCTTAGGCCGCGAGTTTGCGCAGCACGTAATGCAGGATGCCGCCGTTGCGGTAGTAGTCGAGCTCGTCCAGCGTATCGATGCGGCAGAGCAGCGGGACGTCGCGCTTGCTGCCGTCGGCGGAGACGATCTCGGCCGTCAGCGTCTGCCGCGGCTTCAAATCGCCCTGCAGCCCGCGGATCGTGACCTTCTCGTCTCCCTTGAGGCCGAGCGAGGACCACGAGGTGCCGTCCTGGAAGGTGAGCGGAAGCACGCCCATGCCGACCAGGTTGGAGCGGTGGATGCGCTCGAAGCTCTGGCAGATCACCGCGCGCACGCCGAGCAGGCGGGTGCCCTTCGCAGCCCAGTCGCGCGACGAGCCATTGCCGTATTCGGCGCCCGCGAACACCACCAGCGGCACGTTCTCCTGCTGGTACTTCATCGCGGCGTCGTAGATCGACATCTGCGCGCCGTCGGGCCAGTGCTTGGTCAGACCGCCTTCCGGAATATTGCCGTCAGCGCCCTTCAGCATGAAGTTCTTGATGCGGATGTTGGCGAAGGTGCCGCGCATCATCACTTCATGGTTGCCGCGCCGCGTGCCGTACTGGTTGAAGTCGGCGGGGCGCACCTGGTGCTCGCTGAGGAACTTGCCGGCGGGCGAGGTCAGCTTGATCGAACCGGCCGGCGAGATGTGGTCGGTGGTGATCTTGTCGCCGAACATCGCGAGGATCCGCGCGTCGACCACGTCGACGACCGGGTCCGGCTGCTTCTTCATGCCTTCGAAGTAAGGCGGGTTCTGCACATAGGTCGAGCTCATGTTCCAGCGATAGGTCTCGCTTTCAGTGGTCTTGATCTTGCGCCAGTTGGTATCGCCCTTGAATACGTCGGCGTACTTCTTCTTGAAGATCGTCGCGGTGACGTACTTCTTCATGAAGGCGTTGATCTCCTTGGTGGTCGGCCAGATGTCCTTGAGGAACACCGGCTTGCCGTCCTTGCCGATGCCGATCGGCTCGACCGCGAGATCCTTGGTCACGGTGCCGGCGAGCGCATGCGCGACCACCAGCGGCGGCGAGGCGAGGTAGTTCGCCTGCACATCCGGCGAGACACGGCCTTCGAAGTTGCGGTTGCCCGACAGCACGGCGGCGGCGACGATGCCGTTCTCGTTGATCGACTTCGAAATGTCTTCCGGCAGCGGGCCGGAATTGCCGATGCAGGTGGTGCAGCCGAAGCCGACCAGGTTGAAGCCGACCTTGTCGAGATCGGCCTGCAGGCCGGAATTGGCGAGATATTCCGCCACCACCTGGCTGCCCGGCGCGAGCGAGGTCTTCACCCACGGCTTGGCCTTCAGGCCCTTGGCGGCAGCCTTGCGCGCCAGCAGGCCGGCGCCGATCAGCACGCTCGGGTTCGAGGTGTTGGTGCAGGAGGTGATCGCCGCGATCACGACATCGCCATGGCCGAGATCGAAATTGCGGCCCTCGACCGCGAAGCGCTTCGTCTCACCCTCGGGCTTCTTGTATTCGCCGACCAGCGCGGTCGCGAAACCGGTCGACACCGCCGGCAGCGCGATGCGGCCTTCGGGGCGCTTCGGTCCGGCCATCGACGGCACGACGTCGGCGAGATCGAGCGTCAGCGTGGTGGTGAACACCGGGTCGGCCGACTTGGCGGTGCGGAACAGGCCCTGCGCCTTGGCATAGGCCTGCACCAGCTTGACGCGATCGGCCTTGCGGCCCGAGGTCTTCAGGTAATCGATGGTCGCGGCGTCGACCGGAAAGAAGCCGCAGGTCGCGCCGTATTCGGGCGCCATGTTGCCGATGGTCGCCTTGTCCGCGACCGACAGGAAATCGAGGCCCGGGCCGAAGAACTCGACGAACTTGCCGACCACGCCGAGCTTGCGCAGCATCTGGGTGACGGTCAGCACGAGGTCGGTCGCGGTGACGCCTTCCTTGAGCGCGCCCTTGAGCTTGAAGCCGACCACTTCCGGCAGCAGCATCGACAGCGGCTGGCCGAGCATGCAGGCTTCCGCCTCGATGCCGCCGACGCCCCAGCCGAGCACGGCGAGGCCGTTGACCATGGTGGTGTGCGAGTCGGTGCCGACCAGCGAGTCCGGATAGGCAACCTCGAAGGTCCCGGTCTTCTTGCCGACCGTCATCTTCTCCTTCTTGGTCCAGACCGTCTGGGCGAGATATTCGAGATTGACCTGGTGGCAGATGCCGGTGCCGGGCGGCACCACCGAGAAGTTCGAGAACGCCTTCTGGCCCCACTTCAGGAACTCGTAGCGCTCCTGGTTCTGCTTGTATTCCTCGGTGACGTTCTTCGCGAACGCCTTGTTGTCACCGAAGAAGTTGACGATCACCGAGTGGTCGATGACGAGATCGACCGGCACCAGCGGGTTGATCTTCTCGGCATCGCCACCGAGGTTCTGCATCGCGTTGCGCATCGCCGCGAGATCGACCACGGCCGGAACGCCGGTGAAATCCTGCATCAGGACGCGCGCCGGGCGGAACGCGATTTCGTGCTCGAGCTGGCGCTTCTTCAGCCACTTCGACACCGCAACGATGTCTTCCTTCTTGACGGTGCGGCCGTCCTCGTTGCGCAGCAGGTTCTCGAGCAGAACCTTCATCGAATACGGCAGCTTCGAAATACCCTTCAGTCCGTTCTTCTCTGCCTGGGGCAGGCTGTAATAGACGTAGGACTTGCCGCCGACCTTCATGGTCTTGCGGCATTTGAAGCTGTCGAGCGAGGTCATGCGAGGGATCCCAATTTTCAGTTATACCCGGCAAGGGTAACTAAACACCGGCGACCGACACGGGCCGAGGGGATGGCCAGGATGGCTTGCGGTCGCCGATTGTGTGTGCTGCATCAAGTTCCGGGCTTATAGAACCTTTCTAGAAGCACCGCCACACCGACAAGCGTGCGACAGCGTTGCGCGACCCAAAAATTCTCACGCGGTAGCGAAAGATTTCAGAGGGCTGTGACACAACGAACCATGCGGCTCTCGGGACGAAATCTGAAATGCGTGCGCGGCGGACGCGAGGTGTTTTCCAGCCTCGATCTGTCCGCGGTGGCCGGCGAGGCGCTTGCCGTCACCGGGCCCAACGGCGCGGGCAAGACCTCGCTGCTGCGCGTCCTCGCCGGGCTCCTGGTTCCCGCCGAGGGCTCGATCGCGCTCGAGGGCGGCGACGCCGAGCTCAGCCTGCCCGAACAGGCCCACTACCTCGGCCATCGCGACGCGCTGAAGCCGGCGCTAAGCGTCGCGGAAAATCTTTCCTTCTGGCGGGATTTTCTCGGCGGCGAGACGGAAGATGCCGGCCGCTGCCTCGCTGCCGTGGCGCTCGACCATGCCGCGCACCTGCCGGCAGCCTATCTCTCCGCCGGCCAGCGCCGCCGCCTGTCGATCGCGCGCCTGCTCTCGGTGCGGCGGCCGGTCTGGCTGCTGGACGAGCCGACGTCGGCGCTCGACGCGGCCGGACAGGCGCTTTTCGTCGGCCTGATGCGCGCCCATCTCGCAAGCGGCGGCCTGATCGTCGCCGCGACCCATTTGCCGCTCGGCATCGATGCGCGCGATCTGCGGATGGGAGGCGCGGCATGAGCGCGCTGACCGCATTGATCCGCCGCGACATCCGGATTGCGCTGCGCGTTGGTGGCGGGGCGTTGATCGGGGTGCTGTTCTTCCTCACCGTCACGGTGCTGATGCCGTTCGCGGTGGGGCCAGATCTGGCGCTGCTGTCGCGGCTGGGCCCTGCCATCCTGTGGCTAGGCGCATTGCTGGCGAGCCTGCTGACGCTGGACCGGCTGTTCACGGCCGACCATGAGGACGGCTCGCTCGACCTCATCGTGATGAGCCGGACGCCGCTGGAACTCGCCTGCGCGGCCAAGGCGCTGGCACATTGGATCGCCGCCGGGCTGCCACTGATCATCGCAACGCCGGTACTCGGCCTGCTGCTCAATCTCGACGGCACGGCGACGCTTGCGGTCGCGGCGACATTGCTGGCGGGAACTCCGGCGCTGACCTTCACCGGCATGATCGGCGCGGCATTGGCGGTGACGCTGCATCGCGGCGGGCTGCTGCTCGCGGTGCTGGTGCTGCCGCTGTCGATCCCGGTGCTGATCTTCGGCGTCGCGGCCTCGCAGGCGGCGATCTCGGGACCCCTGCCCTTTGGAACACCGTTCTCGATCCTCTGCGCGCTGTCGCTTGCCAGCCTCGTGATCGGCCCGTTTGCCGCCGCCGCGAGCCTGCGGCACGGGCTGGACTGAGTTGAGCCCGATCAAATCTCGCCGAGGGGAATTCGGCCAATTGCCTGTGACACACCGGACGACTATCAGGGTGCCATGAAGCTGACCGAGACGCTGACCGACCTCGCCAATCCGACCAGGTTTCTGGCGCTGACCGCGCGCATCCTGCCGTGGCTCGCGGGTGCGACCGCGATCCTGCTCGCGATCGGGCTCTACCAGTCGGCGATGGCGCCCGACGACTACCAGCAGGGCGCCACGGTCAAGATCATGTTCATCCACGTGCCGAATGCGTGGCTGTCGATGTTCGTCTGGGGCGTCATGAGCGTGGCCGCGCTCGGCACGCTGGTGTGGCGGCATCCGCTCGCCGACGTCGCTGCGAAAGCCGCCGCCCCGATCGGCGCCGCCTTCACCTTCCTGGCGCTGGTCACCGGCTCGCTGTGGGGCCGGCCGATGTGGGGCACCTATTGGGAATGGGACGCGCGGCTGACCTCGGTGCTGATCCTGTTCCTGATGTATCTCGGGCTGATGGCGCTGTGGCGCGCGGTGGAGGATCCTTCGCGCGCGGCACGGGCGGCGGCGGTCCTGACCCTGGTCGGCGCGATCAATATTCCGATCATCAAGTTCTCGGTCGACTGGTGGAACACGCTGCACCAGCCGGCCTCGGTGCTCCGGATGGGCGGATCGACGCTCGACAAGGCGTTCCTGTGGCCGCTGCTGGTGATGGCGATCGCGTTCTCGCTGCTCTTCATCACGCTGCACCTGGCGGCGATGCGCAACGAGATCCTACGCCGGCGCGTGCGCAGCCTGCAGATGATGCAGGCCAGTCGCGTCACGTTTGCCAGCGAAGCGGCCGCCGGCCCAAAAGAAATCGGGGCGGCGTAACACGATGTCGCTTGGTCCCTACGCGTCCTTCATCGTGACGTCCTACGCACTGGTCGCAGCCGTCGTGCTGCTGCTGATCGTCTGGATCGTCGCCGACTATCGCCGGCAACGGGCGCACCTCAAGGAGATCGAGGCCAGCGGCGTCACGCGCCGCTCTGGCCGCAGCGCGGCGGATATTCGATGAGCGATCAGGCGACCAACAGTCCGCCGCAAGCCCGCCGCCTGCTGGTGGTGCTGCCGCTGGTGGTTTTCCTCGCCCTCGCGGGGCTGTTCTTGCTGCGGCTTTATGGCGGCGATCCCTCGAAAATCCCGTCGGCGCTGATCGGCCGGCCGGCGCCGCAGACCGCGCTGCCCGCGCTCGACGGCCTCGTGAAGGACGGCGCGCCCGTCCCCGGCCTCGATCCCGCGGCCTTCAAGGGCAAGGTCTCGATCGTCAACGTCTGGGCGTCGTGGTGCGTGCCCTGCCACGATGAGGCGCCGCTGCTGACCGAGCTCGGCAAGGACAAGCGCTTCCAGATCATCGGCATCAACTACAAGGACTCGCCCGACAACGCGCGGCGCTTCCTCGGCCGCTACGGCAATCCGTTCGGCGTCGTCGGTGTCGACGGCAACGGCCGCGCTTCGATCGAATGGGGCGTCTACGGCGTGCCCGAGACCTTCCTGGTCGGACGCGAGGGCACGATCGTCTACAAGCTGGTCGGCCCGGTGACGCCTGACAACGTCAACACCGTGCTCAAGGTCGAGATCGAGAAGGCGCTGCGCGCGGACAAGTAATCGCGTCGGCATGCCGTGACTCGCGAACCTGAATTGCGCGTGAATGGGCCAAGAAAACACCTGCGGCATAATACTTCGACGCATTTATCTGCGGTTCATTTCGCGGCCACGGCAACGCCATGAACGCACCCCCAACTCAGTGACGTTGACATCAACGTTCCTCTGGAGGGGACATATGCGCAAGACCACGCTCGCTTCACTTCTCGCTACTGCACTCACGCTCGGCCTGATGACGGCCACGCCGTCGATGGCCCAGTCGCCGCAGCCGGCCGCGCCCGCCGCCAAATCCGAGAGCCACACGGCGCCAGCGCCGAAAACGGCGACCCCTGATCTGAAGACGACGGGAATGGCGAAGGACGACCTGCTCGACATCAACAGCGCCAGCCCTGACCAACTCGACGCGCTGCCCGGTGTCGGCAAGGCCTATTCGGCCGCGATCATCAAGGGCCGCCCCTACAAGGGCAAGGATGAACTGGTGCAGAAGAACATCCTGCCGCAGGCGACGTACGACAAGATCAAGGACAAGATCGTCGCCAAGCAGAAGAGCTGAGCTCTGAAGCCTCGAACGCAGCGCGGCGCAATCGCCCGCGCTGCGCTTCGACCTATTTCCGCAGGTCGCCGGCTTCCGCCTCGCTGGTCTCCAGCGAGACCGGCTCCAGATGATAGCGCTTGGTCAGCGGCATCTGGGCGATGGCGAAGATCATGGTCAGCGGCGTCACGCCGAACACCTTGAAGTTGACCCAGAAATCCGTGGTCTGCGTTCGCCAGACGATCTCGTTGAGGATGGCCATGCCGGCGAAGAACAGCGCCCAGCGCATGGTGAGGATGCGCCAGCCCTGCGGCGTCAGATTGAACATCTGGTCGAACATCACGGCGATGAAGGAACGGCCGAACAGCAGCCCGCCGCCGAGCACGGCCGCGAACAGGCCGTAGATGATGGTCGGCTTGACCTTGATGAAGGTCTCGTCGTGCAACACCAGCGTCAGGGTGCCGAACACCAGCACGATCGCGCCGGTCACCAGCGCCATGATCGGCACGTGTTTGGTCACCACATAGGACGCGATCATGGCGGCCACGATCGCGACCATGAACGCAGCCGTAGCGACGAACAGATGGTACTTGGCGTTCGCGATGAAAAACACGAGCAGCGGCCCGAGTTCGGTCGCTAGCTTGAACAGCGGATGTGGCTGGGTCTTGTCCATCAATTCTCGATCCCGGCAATCGCCTTGGCAAAATCCTTCGCCGTGAAGGGCGCGAGGTCCTCGACGCCTTCGCCGACGCCGATGAAATGCACCGGCAGCTTGTGCTTCTCCGACAGCGCGACAAGGATGCCGCCGCGCGCGGTGCCGTCAAGCTTGGTCATCACGAGGCCGGTGACGCCTGCCGTACGATGAAATGCCTCGACCTGCGACAGCGCATTTTGTCCCACCGTGGCGTCGAGCACGAGCAGCACCGCATGCGGCGCCGACGCATCGACCTTCTTGATGACGCGTACGACCTTTTCGAGCTCGTTCATCAGCTCGGACTTGTTCTGCAGCCGGCCGGCGGTGTCGATCAGCAGCACGTCGCGCGCCTGCTCCTTTGCCGCGGTCAGCGCGCTGAAGGCAAGGCTTGCCGAATCCGACCCTTGCGCGCCCGCGATGACCGGCGATTTGGTGCGCTCGCCCCAGACCTTGAGCTGTTCGATCGCCGCGGCGCGGAAGGTGTCGCCAGCGGCCAGCATGACCTTGCGGCCCTCGGCGGAGAATTTCGCGGCCAGCTTGCCGATCGTCGTGGTCTTGCCGGAGCCGTTGACGCCGACGACCAGGATCACGAACGGCTTCACCGTCGCATCGATCTCGAGCGGCTTGGCCACCGACGCCAGCACCTTCTCGACCTCGGTCGCGACCACGTCCTTGACCTCGTCGGCGGAGATCGCCTTGTCGTAGCGGCCCTTGCCGACAGCTTGCGCAATGCGGACCGCGACATCGGTGCCGAGGTCAGCGCGCAGCAGCACATCCTCGATGTCATCGAGCATGGCAGAATCGAGCTTGCGCTTGGTGACGAGGTCGGCGACCGCGGTCCCGATCGAACTCGAGGTTCGCTTCAGGCCGCCTTTCAGCCGCTGCCACCAGCTCTGTTTTGTTCCCGTGGTATCGTTCATGGCGGGGGTGTGTTAGCCGTTTCGCCTCACAAACGAAAGTCTCGACGAATTGATCGATGTTCCCCAATTGACCGCGGAAGAAATCCTGGCGCGGGTGCTCCACCGCGACGGGCTGATGCTGGTCATCGACAAGCCGGCGGGCCTGCCGGTGCATCGCGGCCCGAAGGGCGGCCCCAATCTGGAGGCCTCGTTCGACGCATTGCGGTTCGGCCTGCCGCGGCCGCCGGTGCTGGCGCATCGGCTGGACAAGGACACCTCCGGCTGCCTCGTCCTGGGACGCCATCGCAAGGCCACCGCCTCGCTCGGGCTGCTGTTCAAGCACAGCAAGATCGCAAAGACCTATTGGACCGTGGTCGAGGGCGGCCCCACCGAGGACGAAGGCACCATCGACATGCCGCTCGGCCGGCTGAACGCCGAGCGCGGCTGGTGGCAGAAGCCGGACCCGGACGGCCAGAAGGCGATCACCAACTGGAAGGTGCTGGGACGCGGCGCGGGCATCGCCTGGCTCGCGATGGAGCCAGTCACCGGCCGCACCCATCAGCTCCGGGTGCATTCGTCGGCGATGGGCTGGCCGATCGTCGGCGACAATATCTACGGCAACGGTCCGCGCTTCGGCGAGCCGACCCTGCATCTGCATTCCCGCGAAATCGGCATCCCGATCTCCCGCAACAAGGACCCGGTGCATGTCGTCGCGCCCGCGCCGGCGCACATGCAGGAGCGGCTCAAGGCCTGCGGCTGGAACGGCGAATAGAGCGTTTTCGAGCGAAAGCCTGTCCCGGCCTTGATCCGGGATGGATACCGGCTCGCGTCAAGAAAACACGTCAAGGTGTAGAGCTTCCTCCGGGATTCTACTGATCATTATCCTTACGAAACGTTCAGGTCCGCCCGATAAAGCTGCAAACCGGCTTAGAACAAGCAATCGGGACGGGCTCAGGACGAGCAATGCTGACTGCCGGGCAGGCGATTGTCGACGAGGTCGAGGCTGCGATCCGCGCCGGCTCCGCCGAGAAATGCATCGCGACGGCGAAGCGCGTCACTGATCTCTTCCTCCACTCCGCCGGCAGCTTCAACAGCGAGCAGATCGAACTGTTCGACAATGTGCTCGAACGGCTGGTCAAGACCATCGAGCTGCGCGCGCTCGCCGAGATCAGCGCCCGGATGGCGCTTGCCGAGATCAGCGAGCAGCTCGCCCCGGTGGCGCAGGCACCGCCCGCGATCGTCCGCCGCCTCGCCGGCAACGACGAGATCCGGATCGCGCGGCCGATGCTGCAGGAATCCTCGCGCCTCAGCGCCGAGGATCTGGTCGAGATCGCGCAGACCAAGAGCGAGCAGCACCTGCTCGCCGTCGCCGGCCGCTGGTGGCTGAAGGAGGTCGTCACCGACGCGCTTCTGGCCCGTCGCTTTGCGAGCGTGAGCCACCGCCTGGTCACCAATCCCGGTGCAAAAGTATCGCCGGACGGATTTGCCGTCATCCTCGCGCAAGCCGAGCACGATCCGACCCTCGCAGTCGAGACCGGCATCCGCGCGGACCTGCCGGCGGAGCTCCGTCTGCAGCTCCTACGCCGGGCAACGGAAGAGGTGCGCGGCCGTCTGCTGGAGCGCGCCCCGCCGTATCTGTACGAGGAAATCCGGCACGCGATCGCCGCAGTCGCGGCCGGCGTCGAGCGCGACATGTCGCAGGTCCGCGATTTCACCGCGGCCAAGCGCCAGGTCGCGAAGCTGAAGGACAGCGGCGAGCTCGACGAGGCCGCCCTGCTCGGCTTCGCCAGGCAGCGGAAATATGAAGAGACCATTGTTGCGCTGGCGGACCTAGCGCAGTCGAGCATCGAGGTGATCCGCTCCCTGATGCAAAGCCTGCGCAGTGAAGGCCTGCTGGTGCCGTGCCGGGCGGCCGGCTTGAGCTGGGAGACCACCGCCGCGGTGATGGAATGCCGCTATGCGACCGGCTCGATGGGACACGTCGAGCTTGCCAATGCGAAGACCCAGTTCACCAAGATGACACGCGGCGATGCCGATCGCCTGCTGCGGTTCTGGCAGGTTCGCGCAACGCAGCCGCCAAAGCCCGGCGGCCGCGCGCACTGATCACGTCATGCACGATGACGCGACTGGAAGCGATTTAACCTGTCAAACAGCTGATTCGTGTTGCGCCAGCCGTGAGACCCACGAATCTCTCACAGGGAGCGCTTCCTCCGCCGGCAGGCGTCGACCTGAAACGCGGAGACACTCACGATGCTTTCTGAAAGCGAAGCAGAATTCGACAACTACCGGGGACGTTTGACCCAACTGAGGCATGCGCGACCTGATTTTTGCGGCGCGAATTGACCTTCGAGCCCATTTCTTTGGTCCCGATTTCCTGATTTGATCCTCGGTATTGCGAGCCAATTTGCCGCGATCCCCGCCCAGATGGCGCGGTGCCGATCACCATCATCGTCGTGAACGATAAAAGCAGGAAGGACATCGCATGCCTTCGCGCCGCAGTTTTCTGACCGGCACCGTCGCGACCGGCGTCGCGCTGTCAATGCAGCACGCCACGGCGGCAGTCGCGCAGCAAAAACGAGTGATCGTCGATTCGCAGGTTCACCTGTGGAAGGAGAGCACCCCGGAAAGACCATGGCTTCCCGGTGCCAAGCCGCAGCTTCCGGAGCCCTTCACCATCGAGCGAATAATTCCACTGATGGACGAGGCTGGCGTCGATCGCGTCGTCATCGTTCCGCCGGTGTCGCTCGAAGGCGAGCGCATCGACTATGCCCAAGAGGCGGTCAGACGGTACCCGGGCCGCTTCGCTATCATGGCGCGCGTAGCTCTCGACAAGCCCGACCGCTCGGCACGACTGGCGACCTGGCGCGACCAGCCCGGCGTGCTGGGCGTGAGGTTGAACTTCGGCCCCGGCGAAGCGGCGTGGCTGACAGACGGAACCGCGGACTGGTTCTGGCCGGCGGCCGAGAAGGCCCGCCTGCCTGTGATGTTTCTCACCTCGGGCCAGACATCGCTGTTCGCCCGCATCGCCGAACGACACCCGCAACTTACGCTCATCATCGATCATATGGGTGTCGGCGCGGGCTTGCGCCCTCGACCTGATTCATCGGACTCGGTGGGAAACAACACGGTGCCGGAAGCTATTGTCCAAGCGGCCGCGCTCGCAAAATATCCGAATGTGTCGGTGAAGTTGTCGTCGGTACCGCTGATTTCGACTGAGTCATATCCATTCCGTGACGTGATCCCGCATATCCATCGCCTGTTCGACGCCTACGGACCCGAGCGCTGCCACTGGGGGACCGACATAACCAATTCATTCGCCCGGGCCAGCTATCTGCAACGCGTGACGCAATTCACGGAGGAGCTTCCGTTCCTCACCGAGAGCGACAAGGACTGGATCATGGGCCGAGCGATCCTGGCGCGGCTTCGCTGGACGTGAACCAAGCTTGCTGCGATTATGAGTCCGCTTTTTTGGCCCAAGGCCGACACGCAGATCACGTGGACTCCACCTCCTCTTTCGAAGGCAAGGCGGACATGGCCATAAGAATATTACATCCTAGATTGCGTTGCCGCGCTCCCCCACGAGACGCGCACCGTCATGGCCGGTCACGACGAGCCGCCGCACCGCACCCGGCACATCTCCCTCAATGGCAACGGGCAGGAAATGCTCGGTGCGGCCTTGCCTGTCGCTCTCGATCAGCACCGCGCGCGTCGCGCCGACTTCCGCAGCCAGCCGCCGTTGCAACGCGGCTTCGCCGGCTGCGCGCAGCCGCTTCGCACGCTCCCTGATCGCGCCGCCCTCGACCTGCGGCATCCGCGCCGCCGGCGTGCCCGGACGTCGCGAATAGGGAAACACATGCAGGAAGGTGAGATCGCATTCAGCGACCAGATCGAGCGAGCGCGCAAACATCTCCTCGGACTCGGTCGGGAAGCCCGCGATGATGTCGGCGCCGAGCGCGATGTCCGGCCGTAGCCGGCGCACCTGCGCGCAGAAATCGATCGCGTCCTGGCGTGAATGCCGGCGCTTCATCCGCTTCAGGATCATGTCATCGCCGGACTGCAGCGACAGATGCAGATGCGGCATCAGCCGCGGATCGTCGGCGATCACGTCGAGCAGATCGCGATCGGCCTCGATCGAATCGATCGACGAGATGCGCAGCCGCTTCAGCTCGGGCACATGGCGCAGGATCTGCCGCGTCAGCTGGCCGAGCTTCGGCGCGCCCGGCAGATCGGCGCCATAGCTCGTGAGATCGACGCCGGTCAGCACGATCTCGGCGTGGCCGCGCTCGACCAATGTGCGGACCTGATCGACCACTGCCCCCATCGGCACCGAGCGCGAATTGCCGCGGCCGTAGGGGATGATGCAGAAGGTGCAGCGATGATCGCAGCCGTTCTGCACCTGCACGAATACCCGCGGCAGGCCGCGCTCGAAGCCGTCGAGCAGATGCGGCGCCATCTCGGTCACCGCCATGATGTCGGCGACCGCGACCTTCTCGCTCGCGCCAACATCGAAAGCCGCGCGCGTCGCCTGCCAGGCGTCGCCGCGCATCTTCTCGTCATTGCCGACGACGCGATCGACCTCGGCCATCTCGGCAAACATCTCGGCTTGCGTCTGCGCCGCGCAGCCGGTGACGACGATGCGCGCGGCGGGGCGTTCGCGTTTCAGCTTGCGGATCGACTGCCGAGCCTGCGCGACCGCCTCATTGGTGACGGCGCAGCTGTTGATGACGATGGTCTCAGTCAGGCCGGCCTGCTCCGCCTCGCGCCTGATCACCTCGGATTCGAATGCGTTGAGGCGGCAGCCAAAGGTAACGACGTCGACGCTCATGACTCTTTGTTCGAGCATGATCTCGTCGGAAAACCGGTTTCCACTTTTCCGGATCATGCTTTAGGCGACGCTGGCGAACAGCGCCGGATCGAAGCGGCCCTCATATTCGAAATCGGCGGTGCCGGTCATCAGCACGTGATCGTCGCGTTCGCGCCACTCGATCCCGAGCTTGCCGCCCGGCAGCGTGATCTCGACGATGCGGTTGGCGCGCTTCAACCGCGCCGCCGCGACCGCGGTCGCGCAGGCCGCGGAGCCGCAGGCCCTGGTGAGGCCGGCGCCGCGCTCCCAGGTGCGGATCGTGATGTGGTCGCGATCGACGATATGGGCGAGCGTGATGTTGGCGCGCTCCGGGAAGATCGGATGGTTTTCCAGCAGCGGCCCGAAACGTTCGAGGTCGTAGGCATTGACGTCGTCGACCCAGAACACCGCGTGCGGATTGCCCATCGAGACCACCGACGGCGAATGCAGCACCGGATTGTCGATCGGCCCGACCTGCAGCTCGATGTAGCGGGTGTCGCGAAATTCCTCAGCCAGCGGAATGTCCTGCCAGCCAAACTTCGGCGCGCCCATGTCGACGGTGTAGAGATCCGGCGCCGGCCCCTGCCAGCAATTGAGCAGGCCGGCGCGGGTCTGGAACGTCGCCGTGGTCTGCCCGGTCTTCTCGAAGATCCGCCGCACCACGCAGCGCATGCCGTTGCCGCAGGCCCCGGCCTCCGAGCCGTCATTGTTGTAGATCGAGATGAACGCTTCGGTGCCATCGAGCCGCGGCGGCTGCAGCACCATCAGCTGGTCATATGGCACGCCGCCGGCCGGTGACGCCACGGCGCGCGCCTCCGCCGCCGAAACCTGCGCTTTGGAATCGCGCAGGTCGACGACGACGATCTCGTTGCCGATGCCGTTCATCTTGGCGAATGCGTGATTGGCGAGCGCGCTCATCGATTTTCCTAAATTCTGCCCGGTTATATGGCGAGTGGTGGCCCCTTAGCCAGTCTGAATAGCCCTATGACACATCTGTCATGGGACGAATGCAGAACTCGCGTGTTAGGAATATCGCGCCTCAAGGACCGCGCGCGCCGGGACAGATCGAGCGGCCGTTTGAGGAAGGGGATGGAGAATACCGAATGAACCGTATCAACACGCTCCGCGCGGCCCTGGTCGTGCTGCTCCCTTTGGCCGCGATCGCCCTGGCAAGCCCGGCGCCTGCCCAGTCGCCGTCAGCCTCGCCCGCTCCGGCGGCAAGCCCGAGCCCCACCCCTGCGCCTGCGCCATCGGCAACGCCGGTGCCCCCGCCTGCCGAGACCAAGTCGCCGGCCGACAGCCCCGCCGCGTCGCAGTCCCCGACGCCGCCGCCGGCCGCCCCGGTGCAGACCGCCGACCCGTTCGGCGAGCCGTTCACGCTGGAACCGAAAAAGGTCGTGATGCTGAAGGGCACGGCCAATTGGGATTCGGCCTTCGACGCGCTGATCGAGGCGTTCAAGCAGCTCACCGCGCTGCTCGACAAGGACGGCATCAAGGCAGCGGGCAATCCGATGATCGTCTACACCTCGACCGACGATACCGGCTTCACCTTCATCGCCGAAATCCCGGTCGATCAGGACGTCAAGAACCTCGGCAAGAACATGAGCATGGGCAATTCGCCCGACGGCAAGGCGCTCAAGTTCGTCCATCGCGGTTCCTACGACAACATGGACAACACCTATGAGGCGATCACCAATCACCTCGACGACAAGAAGCTCGAAGCCAAGGACACTTTTATCGAGGAATACATCACCGATCCGCTGAAGACCGCCGAAGACAAGCTTGTGATCAACGTCTACGTACCCCTGAAGTGAGCCAGATGCCCCATCGTCTCCCCCTCGGCCTCCCCATCGCTGCTACCCTCATCGCGACCACGCTGCTGGCCGCGCCCGCACTCGCCGACAGCGATTTTCCGCCGGCGATCTCGGTCACCGGCGAGGCGACCGTATCGACCGCGCCCGACCAGGCGCAGCTCGACGCCGGCGTCACCACCGACGGCAAGACCGCACGCGAGGCCACCGACGCCAACAATGTGACGATGGGCAAGGTGCTGGCCGCGCTGAAGGGCGCCGGCATCGCGGAAAAGGACTATCAGACCTCGCGGCTGTCGCTGCAGCCGCAATTCGCCAACCGTCCGCCGTCGTCGCCGAACGCCCCGCCCAGCATCGTCGGCTACCACGCCAGCAATCGGGTCACGATCAAGCTGCACGATGTGAGCAAGGTCGCCAGCGTGATCGACGTGCTGGTC
Source organism: Bradyrhizobium sp. C9 (assembly GCF_002532045.1). GTDB lineage: Bacteria > Pseudomonadota > Alphaproteobacteria > Rhizobiales > Xanthobacteraceae > Bradyrhizobium. The sequence goes on from NZ_NWTG01000025.1 coordinate 108,374, forward strand.
GGCGCCGGCGCCAACGATATCGGCGGGCTCAATTTCTCGGTATCGCAGGCCTCGAAGCTGCTCGACGAGGCACGCGAGCGCGCGATCGCTGACGCCCGCCGCAAGGCGGAGATCTACGCCAAGGCCGCCGGCGTCACGCTCGGCGCGCCGTTGAACATCGCGGAAGTCGGCTCGGCGCCGGTCCCGATGTTCCGCGCCAAGATGGCCACGGCAGGCTTCGCCGCACCGACGCCGGTCGCGCAAGGCGAGGAAACGCTGACCGTCAACGTGAGCGTCTCCTGGGCAATCAAGGAGAAGTAGACCGCGTCGTCCCGGCGAAGGCCGGGACCCATATGTGGACGGCCCCCGTGGCACAAG
>NZ_NWTG01000026.1 GCF_002532045.1 Bradyrhizobium sp. C9
AACCCGGTTGCGGCCGTCATGCCTTGGTATGCACGATCACCGGACCCGCAACCGCGGTGGCTTGGCCGACCAGCAATGGACCGAGATTGTCATCGATCCAGGCCAGCGCACGGCGGTTGGCTTCCTCGGCGCCGGCAAAATTGTTGAAGACGCTGATCGCGGTGACCGTGTCGTCGCCGGCATAGACGACGTAGTAGGCCATGAAGCCTTCGACATCGCTGATGATCGGAATCGCGCCTTCCTTGATCCGGCGCGCGAGTTCTTCGGCGCTACCAGACTTCGCCTTGGCGTGACGGATGGCGGCATACATGCGTTCCTCCTTCCGGCTGGATCGATCGGGCTGCGCTTCGCGCATGCGCGATGGTACGCCCGAAGGGGCGGAGATGCCATCGGGATTGCGGACCGATCAGCTGAAGCGCCTGGTCACGACGGCCGTGCGGCGGTCGGGGAGCTTCGGTAGCCGCGCCACATCCGCGCGCGTTGTGATGGTTTTTGGGCCGGGGGCGGGCGCCTGCTCCTGTTGCTGCAGAAATAGCGTGGCCTCGAACAGCACGCCGGGGGCCTGCTTGGCGGTGCCCGAGCACACCGCGCGATTGCCGCTGAAGGTGCCGGTCAGCTGCGCCTCGACCTCGTCGTATCCGAAGACGGTGGTGAACGGGCCGTCGGCATATCTGTGCGTCGTCAGCACCGCCGTGAAGCGGTCCTCATCGAGCTGATAGGATCCGCCATAGGTGAACATGGCGTCGCCGCCTGAGATCCTGCCGTTTGCCAGATGGACTATTCCAGTGCCTTCGCCACGCGGCGTGCGAAACCACGCCGCATATTGACCGTCTCTTTGCATGAGCGTCACGAATTGCAAACCCTGCGTTGCCGTCTAGCTACGTTGCAAGCGTCGGGACTGCTACTGCGGGTTGCTGCAACGGTTAACGAACCGAGAAAGCAATCGTGCGACTTGCGCGAAGCGGTACCGGACTGGTGCGCGACGAGCGCGCGAGTGCATTCGACCGGTCACAAGAATGCCACGGCCCTCGCCAGGGGAGCTAGCGAGGGCCGTGTTGGTACGCCGCGCCGCGCCTAGGTTCGCGACGAGGTGTGGGAGCTCGTAAGAGACTTACTCAGCCATGTCGTTAGAAGGGCAAGAGCACGTCGAGAACCTGCTGGCCATAGCGCGGCTGTTGCACGTCCGTGATCTGGCCGCGGCCGCCATAGGCGATGCGGGCCTGGGCGATCTTCGAGGAATCGATGGTGTTGTCGCTCTGGATGTCTTCCGGGCGCACGATACCGGCGACGATCAGCTCGCGGATTTCATAGTTGACGCGGATCTCCTGCTTGCCTTCGACCACAAGGTTTCCGTTCGGGAGAATCTGGGTGACGACGGCGGCGACGCTGGTCTGCAAGGCTTCCTGGCGATTCACCGAGCCCTTGCCGTCGCTCGAGGCCGTCGAGTCGGCGGTCAGGATGCGGCCGGGCAGGATCTTGTTCGCTTGCGTGATGGTCTGCGAGCCCAGGAAGTTGGTGACCCCGGAATCCTCGGTGTTGCTCCGGCTGCGCTGGGTCTCGTTGGCGATCGCGGCCTTGTCGGTGAAGTTCACCGTGACGGTCAGGATGTCGCCGACGCGTGCTGCGCGCTGGTCCTTGAAGAAAGCGCGCGAGCCGCTGCGCCACAGCGAGTTGGGGCTGTAGGAGGCGACCTCGGGCTTCGGCATCGGCATCTGCACCGGCTTGTAGCCGGGCTGCGCCGTCGGGTTCTCGATCTCCGTCAGCTTCGGCTTCTCACCGATTTGGGAGAGACGGTCGATCGACGAGCAACCGCTGGCGATCGTTCCGAGTGCGAGCAGCGCACCGGTCAGGATGAGGCGGTTGATGCGGTACTGGGACATGAACTTTACTCGGCGTTTGGTGCGACTGAACTCAGCTTGACGGGAGCGGAAGTTGAAGAGGCGGTGTCGGCGCCCGGCGCGGCGCGCGGGGACGCGACCGAGATCGAAACCTCGCCGCGCCCGGTGACGACGCCGGCGACGGCGCGCTTGGACTGCAAATTCATCACGTTGACGACGTCGCCCTCGGCGCCGCCGTCCATCGCCTTGCCGCGGATCGTGAGGTAGAGACCGGAGGTGCGGTAGACCAGCGTGACGTTCTGGTCGCGGGTGACGAGATCGGGTTTTGCCATGTCGGCTGTACGCAGCGCCTGGCCGGCACGGATCTGGCGGCGCATCTGCATGCCGACGGCGCTGTCGCGCACGGCCGCGTCGTTGCCGATTTCGGCTTTCGGACGGCGCTCGACCACCACGTCGGAGGCTTTAAGCACGTCGCCGCGTTCGACATTGCGCGTCAGCACGGCGGCCTCGATGGTTTCGATCGCGGTGCCGGTGAGGCGCAGCTTGTACGGCGCCGCGCCGGCTTCGTTGCTGACCTCGAAGGTGACGTCGAAACGCGTCGAGCGCGGGTCGTAGCGCACGGCGATGGGCTGCATCGCGCCGGTGTTGGTTGCCTCGAGCCTGATATCGCCGGGATCACGGTCGAAGGTGAGTGCGATATTGCCGGCCCTGCCGAGCCCATGGCGGCCCTCCAGCGCGCGCGACAGCTGCTGCTCGATCTCCTTGCTGTCGATAGTGCGCGCGAGCCGCGTGACGGTGATCTCCTTCAGCTCGCGGGTATCGACGCCGATCACCTGGTGGGTGCGCAGCACATTCAGCACTTGCGCCACCGGCAGCGTGCCCGTGGTGCCGAGATCGGGCGCGCGGTAGATCGCGATGCTGCCGGCGCTGCCGGCGTTGTCGATGAGGTCGCCGACCCGCACGATGTCGTCCGCGACCGTGACGCTGGCGCGCAGCGTCGGCACCGCGATGGTCTCGCCGCGGACTTGCGCTGTGGCCGGTACCACTGTCACCGCGAGGAGCGCGGCTGCGATCAGGAATGAGCGGGCGATCATCGACATCATCCTCAGCGGAACAGGTTGGAGGTCGACTGCATCATCTGGTCGGCCGCGGAGACCACCTTCGAGTTCATCTCATAGGCGCGCTGCGCGGCGATCAGGTCGGAGATTTCCGAGACCACCTCGACATTGGCCTGTTCGAGGTTGCTCTGCTGCATGTCGCCATAGCCGTCGGTGTTGGCGATGCCGTCCTGCGGCTGGCCGGAGGCCGGCGTTTCCTGGAACAGGTTGTCGCCGATCGGCATCAGGCCGGCCTTGTTGATGAAGCGGGTCAGGCCGATCTGGCCGATGTTGGTCGACGCGGTCTGGCCCGGCAGCGTCACCGAGACCTGGCCCTGCGCATTGATGGTGAGGCCGGAGGCGTTCTGCGGGATCGTGATCGTCGGCTGCACGAGGTTGCCCTGCGCGTTGACGATGCGGCCCTGATTGTCCATCTGGAACGAGCCGTCGCGGGTGTAGGTGAAGGTGCCGTCCGGCATCAGGATCTTGAAGAAGCCTTCGCCGCGGATCGCGATGTCGAGATCGTTGCCGGTCGGCGACAGCGTGCCCTGGGTCATCATCCGCGGCGTACCGACGGTCTTGACGCCGCCGCCGAGGTCGATGCCCATCGGCATGATGGTGTTCTGGTCGGAGGCCTGCGCGCCAACCCGGCGCACGTGGTCGTAGATCAGGTCCTGGAACGCGGCGCGTTGCTTCTTGTAGCCGGTGGTACGCAGGTTCGCGATGTTGTTGGAGATCACCTGAACGCTGAGTTCCTGTGCCGCCATTCCGGTCGCTGCAGTATAAAGTGCACGCATCGGTCAGTCCCCCGGATCAGGTCGGCACGTCGGCGAGCTTCTCGATCGCCGATTTGTGCAGGTCGCTCTGCTGCTGGAGCAGCGAGGCGATTTGGGTGTAGGTCCGCGTGATCTCGATCATGCGGCTCATCTCGACGACGGAATTGACGTTCGACTTCTCGATGAAGCCCTGGCGGATCTGCGCCTTGGTGTCCGGCTGCGGCGTCGCGCCTTCGCCCGGCACATAGAGGTTGGAGCCTTCCTTCAGCAGGCGCTGGGCCTGCGCGAACGAGACCAGGCGCAGCTTGCCGCGGATCGAGTCGAGCCGGGACGTGCCCTCGAGCACGCTGACATTGCCGTCGGGAGCGATGTTGACGTCGTGATCGGTCTGCTGGAACGTGATCGGGCCGGCGGTGCCGAGCACCTGGTAGCCCGAGGCGGTGACCAGCTGGCCGCGATTGTTGATCGCGAGGTTGCCGTCGCGGGTGTAGCGCTCGCCGCCCGGCGTCTGCACCACCAGGAACGCGTTGCCGTCGATCGCGACGTCGAGCGGGTTCTTGGTCTCTTCGGTTGGGCCCTGCGAGAAGTCGTGGAAGGTCGCGCGGTCCTGCACGAAGGAGACGCGGCGGTCGGGGGACGCGAAATTGTCCTCATGCGCGTTCGAGGACAGATATTCCTGGAACAGCGACCGGTCGGCCTTGTAGCCGTTGGTGTTCATGTTCGCGATGTTGTTGGAAACGACATCCATCTGCCGTTCCAGCACCATCTGCTTCGATAGTCCGACCAGAAGCGTATTCTGCATCGGTGGTTCTCCCCTGTGAGGTGATCCGATGCGAAAGGTTCTCCCAAACCTTCACGCCGGACCGTCGGTAACCATTGGGTTCTCCCAAACCCGCCAGTTACGTCGTCCTCTCAGCGAAACCCGTGCCAACTTGAAATACGTAGATATTTGAATTGGTTAAGTGTTTTTCAGGGCGCCGTGCCGGGCGGCAGAAAGGTCTTGTTGACCATGTTTGCCCGGCAGTTTTTTCCTAGTTGAAGGTAAATCCTAATCTTCCGTTAACCATTATGACCCCAGTGTTGCCGGCATTGGGGCGCGTGTGCGCCGGCGGCCTTTGTATCGCGTCTTGAAGCCAAAGCTGGGGCAAATCGCGTTCGCATCCTTCAAGTCGAAGCGGGCGGACGATGGCGGACGAGGAAAAGACGGAAGGCGGCGAGGGCGCGGCCGCTCCGAAGAAGGGCAAGCTCAAGCTGATCATTGCCGTCGTCGGCTTCCTCGTCGTGCTCGGCGCGGGCGCGGGCGGATGGTTCTTCTTCATGCGCGGTCACGGCGAGGAGCAGCACGCCGAAGCGCCACCGCCGAAGCCGCCGAGCTTCGTCGACGTGCCCGACATGCTGGTCAATCTGGTCGGCGCGCCCGGCGAGCGGGTGCAATATCTCAAGCTGAAACTCGTGCTCGAGATCAAGGAAGAGAAGCAGGTCGAGGCGATCAAGCCGGCGCTGCCGCGCGTCACCGACCTGTTCCAGACCTATATGCGCGAGCTGCGCCCGAGCGATCTCAACGGCTCGGCCGGCCTGTTCCGTCTCAAGGAAGAGCTGACCAAGCGCGTCAACCTCGCGCTGGCGCCCAACCAGGTGAGCGCGGTGCTGTTCAAGGAAGTCGTGATCCAGTGACGGGGCGGATGTAAAGCCATGGCCGGCAACGACCAGATGGACCAGGACGCCATTGCGGCCCAGTGGGAAGCCTCGCTCGATTCCGAGGATCCCGCGGCAGCCGCGGCGGAAGCTGCCAAGAACGAGCTCACCGAGAACATGGCGCTGCAATGGGCGGCCATGGTCGAGGACGGCAGCCGCGACTTCGGCGGCAAGAACACCAACGGCGAGCGCGTGCTGTCGCAGGAGGAGATCGACAATCTCCTCGGCTTCACGGTCGGCGACGTCAGCCTCGACGATCATTCCGGCATCCGCGCCATCATCGATTCGGCGATGGTGTCCTATGAGCGTCTGCCGATGCTCGAAATCGTGTTCGACCGCCTGGTGCGGTTGATGACGACGTCGTTGCGCAATTTCACCTCCGACAACGTCGAAGTCTCGCTCGACCGCATCACCTCGGTGCGCTTCGGCGACTACATGAACTCGATCCCGCTGCCGGCGGTGCTCTCGGTGTTCAAGGCGGAGGAGTGGGAGAATTTCGGCCTCGCCATGGTCGACTCCAACCTGATCTATTCGATGATCGACGTGCTGCTCGGCGGCCGCCGCGGCCAGACCCAGCTCAAGATCGAGGGCCGGCCCTACACCACGATCGAGACCAACCTCGTGAAGCGGCTGGTCGAGGTGGTGCTGTCGGATGCCGAGCAGGCGTTCCGGCCGCTGTCGCCGGTGACCTTCACGATCGACCGGCTCGAGACCAACCCGCGCTTTGCCGCGATCAGCCGCCCGGCCAACGCCGCGATCCTGGTGCGCCTGCGCATCGACATGGAAGACCGCGGCGGCAATGTCGAATTGCTGCTGCCCTACGCCACCATCGAACCGATCCGCAACGTGCTGTTGCAGATGTTCATGGGCGAGAAGTTCGGCCGCGATCCGATCTGGGAAGGCCATTTTGCCACCGAAGTGGCGCAGGCCGAGATTGCGGTCGATGCGGTGCTGTACGAGGCCGATATCCCGCTCAAGGAGCTGATGAAGCTCAAGGTCGGCGACACGTTGCCGCTGGACATCCGCTCCGACGCGCTGGTCTCGGTCCGTTGCGGCAACGTCACCCTGACGGAAGGCCGCATGGGCCGCGTCGGCGACCGTGTCGCGATCCGCGTCACCAAGAATTTGCGTAAACCCCAAACCACCTTCGCGATGTTCGAGAAGGCGGACGAGCGGACCAAGATGATGGAGGCACCATGAGTCATGTGCTTGGACTAGCAATCGAGAGTCTGGTGGCCGTGCTGCTGATGCTGACGATCGGCTATTGCTGGCTGCTCAACAAGCGCCTGCAGCGGCTGAAGGCGGACGAGCATTCGCTGAAGGCGACGATCGCCGAATTGATCACCGCGACCGAGATCGCCGAACGGGCGATCGGCGGGTTGAAGCACGCGGTGCGCGACGTCAACGAGAACCTCGGCAACCAGCTCGACGCGGCGACGCTGATGTCGGCGCAGCTGAAGAACCAGTTGGCGGAAGGCGATGGCGTGGTGCGCCGCCTGTCCAAGATCGCGCTGGCGGCGCGGCCGGCGGAGCCCGCGTACGCGCCGGCACCGGCAGCTGCGCCCGCCGCGCCGGTGGCGCAGCCGCCCAGGGTTTCGGCCGCGCGCGCGGTTGCCGCGGCGGCTGAAGCCTTCACCGAGCGCAGGAGGGCCGGCGGCCTCGCTGCATGAAGTTGCTTCGTGACATCAGAGTGATGCCCGTGGTGCTGGTTGCGATCTTCGGCCTGATGGTGCTGAAGGTCGCGGGCCTCGTGCTCGATGGCGGTTACGTGTTTGCCGAGGACGCGCCGCCGGCTGGCCCCTCTTGGGCGCAGCAGAATTTCAACTTCCCTGGCGCGCCCAAGGCGGTTGCCGACAGCAAGATCAAGGCCGATCCCGGCGACATTACGGGATCCGTCGAGGGCAAGGACGCGAAGAAGGACGAGGCACCGAAACCGGCCGCACCGGCCGCGGAGGCGCCCAAGCCCGACGGCGTGGTGGTGAATATGGATGCGCCGCCGCCGGTGTCGGCGTCGGAGCGCGCGATTCTGGAGCGGTTGCAGTCGCGCCGCCAGGAGCTCGAAACGCGCGCCCGCGAGGTCGAGATCCGCGAAAGCCTGTTGAAGGCTGCGGAGAAGCGCATCGAGGCCAAGGTCGAGGAGGCCAAGGCCAATGATGCCAAGGCGAACGCCGATGCGGCGGCCAAGGTCGAAGCCGACGCCGCCCGCTTCAAGGGCATCGTCACCATGTACGAGAACATGAAGCCGAAGGACGCCGCAAAGGTGTTCGATCGGCTGGAGATGACCGTGCTCTACCAGATCGCCTCGCAGATCCAGCCGCGCAAGATGTCGGACATCCTCGGCTTGATGCAGCCCGAGGCCGCCGAACGGCTCACCGTCGAACTCGCGCGCCGCGCCGGCGGCGACAAGTCGGCCTCGACCGACGAGCTTCCCAAGATCGAAGGCAAGATGCTCGCCCCGAAGACGAATTGACGGAACGCGTTGGCCTCAGAGGCCAACCTTCGGTGGGTTGCACCCACGAGCCATGTGACGCGCTTTCGCAAACGTCGGCGATAGCCGCAGCGCCGAAGTTTCGATCGTCCAGCGCCGCTTCGACATAAGCGGTTTGCTGCTCAAGTGTTTTCCAATGATCCTGGATGTCGAATCTCGCCGTATTGAGCCGCAGCTTGAACTGCCCAGTTTCCGCGAGCCGTTCCAATGTGATGGCAAGTGTTCTTTAACCATACCACAAACACGTTCGACTGGCGGATTACCGCAGGGCCGAAAGCGGCTCCGAAACCAGCTGCGTAGCTCAGTGAAACAATCCATTGACGTTAACAGCTCCTTAACGCCGCCCGATCCAAGATCGGGATGCGTGGGCGAGGGCGCTTCGCGCTGGTATGGCTGAGGTCCCGAGAAGACGTTTCGAGATGGCGCGAACGGCTGCCGCTGAAACTTGGTCGCTAGGCCGTGCCTGGGCGCGGACCGCGCGTCTGTGCCTGCTCGCCACCGGCCTTGTCCTCACAACCGTCACATATCCAGCCACGGTGTCGGCCCAAGACCTGTCGCCGGTGCCGGGCGAGGCGACATTCGCGGCCGCGAACGGCTATGCCAGGCTGGTGCTGAAGCTGAAGGAGGATGTCGAGTCGGAGGTCACGACCGCCGGCTCGATCATCGTGATCCGCTTCAAGCGTCCGGTCGATATCCCCGTCGAGAAGCTGTCGGATGCCGTGCCCGACTATGTCGGCGCCGCGCGCCGCGACCCCGACGGTTCGGCGATCCGCCTGTCGCTGGCGCGCCGCGTCACCATCAACACCATGACCGCCGGCGAGCGCATCTTCGTCGACTTCCTGCCCGACGGCTGGACCGGCCCGCCGCCGTCGCTGCCGCAGGACGTGATCCGCGAGCTGGCGGAGCGTGCCCGTGCCGCCGAGCGTCTGTTGCGCATCCAGCGTGCGGCCGATGCCGCCAAGAAGAAGCCGCCGATCCGGGTTCGTGCGCTGGTGCAGCCCACCTTCGTCCGTTTCGTGTTCGAGGTCCCCGACGGGGTCAGCGTCTCCTCGGTGCTGAACGAGCAGAAGCTGACGCTGTCCTTCAACTCGGTCCTCAGCTTCGACCTGGCCGATGCCAAGGTCGCCGGTCCCCCGAACGTCGCGTCGATCAGCTCGCGCGCCGACACGGATACCTCGGCGGTCGACGTGACGCTGATTGGCGATGTCGACGTGCATTCGTTCCGCGACGAGAAGAACTACATCGTCGATGTCGCCTTTCAGCAGGCCGAGCAGCAGCAGGCGGCGAAGCCTTCGCTGAGCGCATTGTTGCCGACGTCGCGCGGCAAGCCGAAGGGTCCGGCTGCGGCCGCGCCGGTGACATCGGAGAACATCGCGCAGCAAGCCAAGATCGAGATCAAGTCCGAGCCGCCCAAGTCCGAGCCGCCCAAGTCCGAGCAGCCCAAGTCCGAGCAGCCCAAGTCCGAGCAACCCAAGACAGAGCAATCCAAGGCGGAGCCGGCCAAATCCGAACAGCCAACGGCGGAACAGGTAAAGTCTGAGCAGGTGCAGTCCGAGCCGGTCAAACCCGAACGGGCCGGGACTGAGCAACCGGCGCCCGCGCCCGCCAAATCGGAACAGCCGAGATCCGAGCTGCCCAACTCGGAGCTGCCGAAGATCGCCGCGGCGCCGCCGGCCGAGGTCGAGAAGGCCGCTGCACCGGCTGCGCCGCGCGAGGGCAGCGCTGCGCCGGAACCGAGCGACGCGCCAAAGCCTGCGCCCGCTGCCGCGGCCGCGCAGGCCATCGAGGCGCAGAAGCCAGCGGCGGCGCCATCACCGCCTGCCGAGGCCCGCGCCGGCGCCAAGTCTGCTGCCAGTTCCGCGGTCGAAGCCCAGCGCGACAGCGACGGGCTGCGGGTGACGTTCTCATTCCCCGGCGCGACGCCGGCGGCACTGTTCCGTCGCGCCGACACGGTATGGATGGTGTTCGACACGCCTGAGGCGATCGACGTCGATCCGATCCGCGCCAAAGCCGGCTCGCTGATATCAGACGTCAGCCGGATCGCGCTGGAGAAGGGGCAGGCGGTGCGCTTCCGCCTCAACCGGCCGCAGATGCCATCGCTCGAGAGCGACGACCGCTCGCGCGGCGTGAGCTGGACGCTGACCTTCGCCGACCGGGTGCAGAAGCCGCCGCTGCCGCTCAGTGTGGTGCGCAACATCAGCGAGCCCTCGCTCGCCAATGTCAGCGTGCCGCTCGCCAATCCCGGCCAGCTCCACAGGCTGATCGATCCCGACGCGGGCGATACGCTCTGGGTCGTGACCGCGCCGCCGCCGACCCGCGGTATCATCAAGCGGCAGGACTTTGTCGAGCTCTCATTGCTGGAATCGATTCACGGCGTCGTGGTTCATCCGAACGCCGACGACGTCAAGGCGGAGGTCGGCGCCGACAAGGTGACGCTGGGCCGGCCCGGCGGCCTGACGCTGTCGTCGGCCGACGTCGCCGCCGAGCGCGCGACCGCGGCGGTGAAGCCGTTGTTCGATCCGGACGAGTGGCGCAAGAACCAGTCGGAGAATTTCCTCAAGCAGCTCGACGGGTTGATTACGGCGGCCTCGACGGCCAATGCCGAGCAGCTGCCGCAGGCGCGGCTCGATCTCGCCGATTTCTACATGGCGCGCGGCATGTACCAGGAAGCCCATGGTGTCGCCAATCTGATGCTGTCCGAAAGCAAGCGCGGCAGCGAGGCGGCGTCGGTGGTCATGGTGCATGCGGTTGCCAGCATCCTGATCGGGCACCCGGCGCAGGGGCTCAAGGACCTCGCCAATCCCGTGATCGGCAATGGCTACGATTCCCAATTGTGGAAGGGGCTGGCCTTTGCCCGCGAGGGCAAATGGCCCGAGGCGCGCGAGAAATTCAAGAACGCCGAATTCGCGGTTGCGACGCTGCCGCCCGATCTGCAGCGTATCGTCACCCTGGATTCGATGAAGGCCTCGCTCGAGGTCAAGGACTATGCCGGCGCCGCACGGCGCAAGAGCGATCTCGACGTGGTCGGCGTTCCCGACGCGCTCAAGCCCGCGGTTGCGGTGCTGCGCGGCCGGCTCGCCGAAGCGCTCGGGCAGGAGAAGGATGCGCTCGACGCCTACCGCTTCGCCGCCGGTTCCGCCGACCGTCAGGCCGCCGCCGAAGGCAGGCTGCTGGAGACGCTGCTGCGGCAGAAGCGCGGCGAGATCGGCCGCGACGATGTGCTGAAGGAGCTCGAGCTCTTGTCGATGCTGTGGCGCGGCGACAATATCGAGCTGAAGACGCTGTACGTGCTGTCGAAGATCTATGCCGAGACCGCGCGCTATGCCGATGCCTTCGCGGTGACCCGTGCGGCGACCCGGCTGCAGCCGAACGCGCCGGAATCGCGCCAGGCGCAGGATGCCGCCTCGGCGTTGTTCGTGCAGCTCTATCTCGGCCCGAAGGGCGACGAGATGGCGCCGATCGATGCGCTCGGCACCTTCTACGACTATCGCGAGCTGACGCCGATCGGCCGCCGCGGCGACGAGATGATCCGCCGTCTCGCCGACCGTCTGGTCGGCGTCGATCTGCTCGACCAAGCCGCCGACCTCCTGCAATACCAGGTCGACAAGCGGCTCGAAGGCGCAGCGCGCGCCCAGGTCGCCGCGCGGCTTGCGATGGTCTATCTGATGAACCGCAAGCCGGACCGCGCCATCGGCGCGCTGCGCTCGACCCGGATCGCCGATCTCTCCGGCGAACTGCGCCAGCAGCGGCTGCTGCTCGAGGCGCGCGCGCAGAGCGACGTCGGCCGGCACGACCTCGCGCTCGACATCATCTCGAACATCACCGGGCGCGAGGCGATCCGGCTGCGTTCGGACATCTATTGGGCGTCGCGGCACTGGCGCGAGGCGTCCGAGCAGATCGAGCTCTATTACGGCGACCGCTGGCGCGATTTCACCCCGCTCAACCCGAGTGAGAAGGCCGACGTCATCCGCGCCGTGGTCGGCTACGCGCTCGCCGAGGATGCCATCGGGCTGTCCCGGTTCCGCGAAAAGTACGCGCCGCTGATGTCCGGCGATGCCGACAGGCTGGCGTTCGACGCGGCCAGCAAGCCGGTCGCGACCTCGAGCGCCGAATTCGCCCAGATCGCGCGGATGGCCGCCAGCGTCGACACGCTCGACGGCTTCATCCGCGAGATGAAGACCCGCTTCCCCGACGCCACCGCCCGCGCGCCGCTGCCCGATCCGGTCACCACCGGATCGCTGCCGGACAAGCCGAAGGCCGCGCCGGTCAGCACGCTGCCGGTCATCAAGGGCGAGCGCCGCGCCGGCGTGACGCCGTAGCGGCACGGGCCGTTACGGGCCGGGAGTCACCCACGCGGTCGAAATGATGCCCTTGTCGTCGAGCGCGATGCGCCAGTGCGCGGCGCCGTTCGCCTGCCTGACGCTATAGACGTCTTCGCCTTGCTCGCCGACACCGAGAAAGCGGATTGCCTGGATCGTGCCGAGGTCCGCGAGGGGCTGAAGCCACGTCATCTGCTTGCGGGTCGCCGCCGCCAGCGCCGGGCTCATCTCATTGTAGTTGGGATTCCCTGAGGCGATCCCATCGATCAGGCGGTGCAGCGCAGCCTCGGTTCTAGGATTGGCCGACTGGTTCTTGACGCGCTCCGCCGTTTGATCGGCGATCTTCCGAGCCGCCGCGGCATCGATACGCGCCATCGCAATATCGGTGCCGTTCTGATGGAGAACCAGCGAGGTGGCTCGTCCGTCCGGTCCGACGACGAAGCTGACCTGCGCGTCGACAATCCTGGCGAAGAATTCGGACGCGCTCGCCGCAAAGAACCGCACCGAGCGCTGTCCGGTCAGTTGCATCACCAGATGATGTCCGTCGGGTGTCACCGTGAACACGGCGCGGTCGTTGAGCTTGTAGAAGCCGGCATAATTGTCGAGCACGGCTGAAGCCACCGCGATCTCCTGCCGCGCGGCGGTCGGCGGTGATTCCGCAGTGAAGTCGGCAGCCTGGGTCGGCGTGCGCGGCGGTCCGGCGGCCTGTATCCGCGCCGCCAGCGTGTTCCAGTCGCGCTGTCCGAACAATTTGGCGGTCAGCTCCAAGCTGTCGCTGTGGGTGAGGGGGATCGATTTGGCGGCGAGCGCTTCGCGCAGCGTCTGCGCCATGGCCTTGGCATCACGAAAGTCGCGCATGGGATCAACCTTTGCATCGACGAACGGAAAGCGTCAGGGGCTTGCGTTGCTGACCCGTTCGTGCGGGCAAAGGAAGCCTGAAACCTGGCTTGATACGTTTACCATCCCCGGGCGGGGTGCAAGCGGCGGGTGGTATCGACCCAGCCCGATGTTCGCCGGGGACCCGCAATTTGTCAATTGCAACAGCCCGTGATCGGGTGCGTCCTCTCGACATCCCGCTGCCAAATCGGCAACCATGGCTGATATCGCCAGCCGGGAGGACGTCGTCACATGAGCAAGCCGATCAAGACCGAAGCCGAACTCATCGCGATGGCGCGGGCCGAGTTGAAAGTCCATGCCGACTGCCCCGACGGCATCGACATCTCCGTGCTGCGCGACGGCGACAGCTGGGAATTCCGCGCCAGCGCCAACGAGGCCACGGTGGCGCGGCCCGGCTACCCCGAATGCGTCGCGATGCTGGTGCAGATCGGCGATCACCTCAGCAGGCAGTATGACGTGAAGGGTTAGCGGCGGCCGCGAACCGGGGAGAGCGATGGACCGCATCGACGCCATGAAGGTCTTCGTCGCGGCGGTCGACGAGGGCAGCCTTGCCGGTGCGGGGCGGAAACTGCGGCGCTCGCCGGCGGCGGTCAGCCGGGCGATCGCGTTCCTCGAGCATCATGTCGGCGCCGAGCTGCTTCATCGTACCACGCGGTCGCTGAAGCTGAGTGAGGCCGGCCAGCGTTACGCGGCGGCGTGCCGGCGCATCCTCAGCGAGCTCGAGGAGGCCGACATCTCGGCCGGCGGCGAGCGGTCGGCGCCGCGCGGCACGCTGACCATCACCGCACCGGTCGTCGTCGGCGAGGACGTGCTGCGGCCGCTGCTCGACGCCTTCGTGGCCGAACATCCGGCGGTGTCGGTGCGGCTCGCGATGCTTGATCGCACCGTCAATCTGATCGACGAAGGCATCGACGTTGCACTGCGCATCGCCCATCTCGCCGATTCCAGTTTCATCGCGATCAAGCTCGGCGAGGTGCGGCGCGTGATCGCGGCATCGCCGGGCTATCTCGTGCAGCATCCCGTGATCGGCGAGCCGGCCGATCTCGCAAGGCACCAGATCATCGCGATGACGCATTTCGGGCTCGACTCCTGGAGCTTTCCGCCGGCCGCCAAGTCGAAGGTCGCGCGCGCGGTCCAGTTCGCGCCGCGGCTGGTCGTCAACACGGTGCGGGCGGCGGTCGCTTCGGCCAGCGAAGGGCACGGCGTCACCCGGCTGTTCTCGTATCATATCGCCGAGGAAATCCGTGACGGACGGCTGCAGATACTGCTCGCCGGCGACGAGCCTCCACCGTTGCCGGTGCATCTGCTGGCGCCGCAGGGGCGCTTCGACGTGCCCAAGGTACGCGCCTTCGTCGATTTCGCGACGCCGCGGCTGAAGCGCTATTTCGAGCGGCTGTCGCGCGAGGCCAGCCGGGCCAGTCGTTCGCGCCGCGGAAGAGTGTCTGCCGAATAGCGGGCATTCGCACGAAATGCGGATGTATCTAGCTTGCTCTCCATCGAGGCGGCGCTGTCGCAGCCTCATCAACAGATGGAGAGAGATCATGGGTGCAGAGCAGAAGGTTGCCATCATCACCGGCGCGTCGCAGGGCCTCGGCGAGGCCATCGTGAAGGGTTATCGCGACCGCAACTGGCGCGTCGTCGCCAACTCCCGCAGCATCAAGCCGTCGACCGACGTCGACGTTCTGACCGTTGCCGGCGACATCGGCGACCCGGAGGTTGCCGACCGCATCGTCAAGCAGGCGCTTGGGCGCTTCGGCCGCATCGACACGCTGGTCAACAATGCCGGCATCTTCGTCGCAAAGCCGTTCACCGACTACACCGACCAGGATTATGCGCAGGTGCTGGCGACCAACCTCAACGGCTTCTTCTACATCAGCCGGCGCGTCGCCAAGGAGATGGTGAAGCAGGGTTCGGGGCACATCGTGCAGATCACGACCAGCCTGGTCGACCATGCCAACAGCAACGTGCCCGCGGTGCTGGCGTCGCTGACCAAAGGCGGCCTGAATGCCGCCACCAAGTCGCTCGCGATCGAATATGCGGCGAGGGGCATCCGCGTGAACGCGGTGGCACCCGGCGTGATCAAGACGCCGATGCACGCCCCCGAGACCCATGATTTCCTTGCCCGACAGCATCCGGTCGGCCGCATGGGCGAGATGAAGGACATCGTCGATGCCGTGCTGTTCCTGGAAGGCGCGGGCTTCGTCACCGGCGAGATCCTGCATGTCGACGGCGGCCAAAGCGCCGGTCACTGAAACACGATCTCGATCGTGCCGTGCAAATCGTCACCTCTCCCGATCGGGAGAGGTGCGTCGTGATCGCTGCGAGCGATTGCAGCGATCGCAACTAATCATTTTTCATGAACGGCCGGAGGGCCTACTGCGATGTCCATGTCAGCCAATGTCGATCATGACCGGCGCCATCACGCCGCGCCGCATCTCGGTGCAGGCGGGCCGTTGTGGCTGTCCGCAGCCGCGGGACTGTGCGCCTCGCTGGTCGGGCTCGGGCTGGCGCGCTTTGCCTACACGCCGCTGATCCCGGCGCTGATTGCGGCCAAATGGTTCACGCCGGCGGAAGCCGTCTATCTCGGCGCAGCCAACCTTGCCGGCTATCTCGCCGGCGCGCTGATCGCCCGCGATCTCGGCGCACGCGTCGGTTCGGTGTGGGCGCTGCGCGGCATGATGGTGCTCGCTGCCGTCACCTGCTTTGCTTGCGCGGTGCCGATCTCCTTCATCTGGTTCTTCGGCTTCCGCTTCCTTGCCGGCATCTCGGGCGGCGTGATCATGGTGCTGGCGGCGACTGCGATCCTGCCGCACACCGCGCCAAGCAAGCGCGGCCTGATCGGCGGCGTGATCTTCGCCGGTGTTGGCCTCGGCGTCGCCGCGTCGGGCACGCTGGTGCCGTTGTTGCTGCTGCAGGGCGTCAAGCAGGCCTGGTACGGCCTTGGCTTGCTGTCGGCGGTGCTGACATTGATCAGCTGGAAGGCATGGCCCGCGGAAGTGCCTGCCCCGCATGCTGTGACGGAGCAGCCTGTTGTTGCGCATGGTGTGCGCTCGCCGCTGGTGATCGCGCTGTGCGTGGAATATGGCCTCAATGCGCTGGCGCTGGTGCCGCACATGGTGTTCCTGGTCGATTATGTCGCCCGCGGCCTCGGGCAGGGGATCGCGGCAGGATCGTATTATTGGGTGCTGTACGGCATCGGCGCGGTGATCGGCCCGCTGCTATCCGGACATCTCGCCGATCGCGCCGGCTTCGCCGCCGCGCTCCGCGCGGCGTTCCTGATCGAGGCGGTTGCGGTCGCGCTGCCCGCGGTGACGAATTCGCCCGCGGCGCTGATCGTGTCGAGCCTCATCGTCGGCTGCTTCACACCCGGCATCGTGCCGCTGGTGATCGGCCGCATTCACGAGCTGATCCCGCATTCCGCTGCGAGCCAGCGCTCGGCCTGGGCACAGGCGACCACGGCCTTCGCGCTGTTCCAGGCGGCGGGTGCCTATGGCCTGTCCTATTTGTTCGCGCAGAGCGGTGGCAACTATGCGCTGCTGTTCGTGATCGGCGCGGCCGGCGTGGCCGTCGCGCTGGCGATCGAACTGGTCAGCGTCGTCGTGCTGGGGCGCAAGCGGAGTTAGCCGCGCAGCGCTTTCGTCAGGATGGCGACGAGGCGATCCACGTCGGCCTCGTCGTTGAAGACGTGCGGCGAAATCCGCATCCGGCCGAGCCGCAGCGCGACGTGGATGTTCTCGGCGGCAAGCCGCGCGATCAGTTCCTTCGGAATGCCGCCGGCGATGCCGAGGCTCAGGATGTGCGGCGCACGCAGGCTGCGCGCCAGCAGATTGAGCCCGAGATCGCGCACCCCGTCGGTGATTCGCTCATTGAGCATCGCGAGCCGCGCGCTGACGGCGGCAGCGCCCCATTCCGCCATCATCTCCATGCCGATCGAGGCCATTTCGAGGGTGATGAAATGATCGCGCTCGCCCATGTCGTAGCGGCGGGCATTGTCGACATAGCCGAGGTCGCCGAAATAGACCGGGTTCTCGGAATTGACATCGCGGCGGCCGGCGGAGGTCTGCTCCAACGGCACGCCGTTCTGGTGACGTTTTGCAACGTAGAGGAAGGCGCGGCCGTAGGGACCGATCAGCCATTTGTAGGTCGGGAAGATCACGGCGTCGGGGTCGAGCTTTGTCACGTCCATCGACACGACGCCCGCGCTCTGCGTCGCGTCGATCACGAACATCGCGCCATGCCGCCGCAGTGCGGCTTGCACCTTGTCGACGTCAATGATGCCGCCGTCTGACCAGTGCACCGACGAGATCGAGGCGAGGCCGACCGGCGGCGCGCCCGCGCGGTCGATCGTTGCAAGCACCGCCGACGTCCAGTCGCCGTCGGCGGGTTGGCGCACGGTGTCGACGACGAAACCCTGCGCCTTGGCACGGGCAAGCCATTCCAGCACCGGTGAGGAGTGATCGTTCTCCAGTACGATGACGCGGGTGCCGCGCGGAATGCTCAGCGCCTTCGCCACCGTCGCGATGCCGTAGCTGATCGCCGGGATCAGCGCGACGTCATCAGGATCGGCATTGATCAGGCGTGCGGCCGCGGTGCGGGCCCGTTCATGCTGGCGGCCGGCGAAACCGGCATCGATCGTCCAGGGCTGGCCCTTGCGTCCGACTGCGGCGCGGCCGGCGTCGAGCGTCTTCAAGGGTAGCGGGCTGTAGGACGCGGAGTTCAGGTAGCAGACCTCGCGTGGGATCTGGAACAGATGGCGCTGGGAGGGAAGCATGTCGTCTCGTGGCTGGGGTTGCTGATGATGTCGCGACGCGCAGACGTGCGCGCGCTCATCCGTCGTACTGGTCCGGCCCCATCGCCCACGGCGCCTGGTCGTAGCCGTTGGCGAAGGTGCGATTGGTCTGTGCGGGATTTCGGTTGATCAGCGGCCGCAGATACATCGGATGGGTGGCGCTGCGCACCTCATGCTCGACGGTGAACAGGTGCCGGCCATTGGCGGGATCGACGATGTCGCAGAAGCGGTACTGGTATTGATTGTCCTCGCGGGACACGAGGTTGCGCTCGCGCAGCCGCTTGTAGGGGCCGGAGAAGTCCGTGATGTAGATCTGGACGTGATGGCCGTCGAACTCGCCCTGCGCCTGGTCGGTCTCGCGGAACTGCAGATACTGGTCCTTGCCGACTTTTGCGCGCGCGACGACACCGTCGCCGCTCATGACGCTGGCGGGGATGCCCATGATCTCGGGATAGAACCGGCTGATCGCCTCGGCGGTGCCGCGCGGCACGTCGAACTCGACATAGGGCATGCCGAGCGCGATGCGCCCGAACCGCCCGGCGTCCGGCTCAAAGCAGCGCAGCCGGTTGCCCCATGGGCAAATGGCCTCGACGTGATCGTTGTGCTCGCGATAGCCGAACGCGGTGCCTTCGAGCTTGGGCGCGACTGTAGCGAGCCGCTGCAGCAGGGCCTGCCGTCCGGCGATCACGATTGCCGTGTGGCCGCGCAGTACCTGCGGCCGGCCGCTCGGCAAATGAAACTGGCTGCGGCCGGCATTCACCCACATGTTGCTGTCGGAGACCATCAGATAGGGATCGCGGGTCAGCCCGATGCCGGCGACATAGAACAGCGTGGCGAGGCGCTGGTCCGGCACCTGCACGTTGACGTGTTCGAGATGGATGGCGTTGCCGAGGTCTTCTGCGGCGCGGTCGAATGGCTGCTGCACGGCGCGGCTCCCTGGATGCGGTGCGGCGCATGATAATGCAACGGCACGGCCGATCCAGCGATGAGGCCATGAATGTTTCGCGGGGCTACCCCCCGTAACTCTGCACCAGGCTGCCGGCGACCAGCGCCCAGCCGTCGACCAGCACGAAGAAGATCAGCTTGAACGGCAGCGAGACGACCACCGGCGGCAGCATCATCATGCCCATCGACATCAAGACCGAGGCGACCACGAGGTCGATGATCAGGAACGGCAGGAATAGGAGGAATCCGATCTCGAAGGCGCGCTTCAGCTCGGAGATCATGAAGGCCGGCACCAGGATGCGCAGCGACATCTCCTCGGGCGTCGCCGGCGGCGGCTCGCCGGAGAGGTCCATGAACAGCTTCAGATCCTTCTCGCGGACGTTCTTCTGCATGAAGCCGCGCAGCGGGACCGAGGCGCGCTGCAGCGCTTCCTCGACACCGATCTGGTTGGCGACCAGCGGCTTGATGCCGTCGTCATAGGATTTCTGCAGTACCGGGCCCATCACGAAGGCGGTGAGGAACATCGCAAGCGCGATCATCACCGAGTTCGGCGGCGCGGTCGCGGTGCCGAGCGCGGTGCGCAGCAGCGAGAGCACGACCACGATGCGCGTGAACGACGTCATCATGACCAGGATCGACGGCGCGATCGACAGCACCGTGAGCAGCGCGATCAGCTGGATCGCGCGCTCGGTCACGCCGCCATTGCCGCCGCCGAGATTGATGCTGATATCCTGCGCCATCGCCGGATCGGCGAAGGATCCGGCGGCGATCAGGACAGCGATGAAAAAAACTCTACGCGGGACTGCCCCGAACCTCACGAAGGATTCTTCGGTCGGCCGAGCAGCGATGCCATCTCGTCCTCGAGATTCTCAAAGCCGCTCTTCTGTCCGCCGGCGGGCGGGGCAGGCGGCTCGCTACGCGGCGCGCGGACCGGCGGCGCCTCGGGCGCAACCGGCGGTGCGACTGTCTCGCCTGCGCCGGTCGGGCGGCGCAGTGCCGCCTCGAGCCGCTGCGCCATCTCGGCCAGATTAGCATCGGCGTTCGATGCCGGCGGCACCGGCGGAGGCGCCTGGGTTGCGATCGGCGGCGGACCAGGGGGAGGCGGCGGCGCGACGGCGCGCTCGGGCGCGCGCGGCGGCGCCTTCGGCGGCTCGGCAGCGCGCGGCGGCCGCGGAATGACGGGTTCGGAGCGCGACGGCAGGCGCGGCGGCATCGGATCGGGCCGAGGTTCGCTGCGCTCGGCCGTGAAGCTCGTCAGCGGATCGTTGCGACGCTCGGCGATTGGCGGCGGAGGCCGGCGCAGCTCGTCGGCAAACGAGGGCCGTGCCTGACGCGGCGGCAGCTCCGGCTCGGGAAGGTCGAAATTGTCGGAACGGGCGGCTTCGCTCTCGTTCCAGGCGGCATCCGGAAGCGGCGCCACGCGCGGCGGCGCGGCATCGGCCGCGACGGCAGGACGAGTCGACGCCTGATCGCGCCCCGGCATTGCGCGGACGATATTCGGCTCGACGACGATGTCGGTCGGGCCACCGATCATCAGGAGATGCTCGATGTTGTCGCGGCGTACCAGCACCAGCCGGCGGCGGCCATCGACGGCAGCCGCGTCGATCACGGCCAGTCGCGGCATGCGTCCGCGGTTGGCGTTGGCCCCGAGGCGGTTTCCGGCGAAGCGGCGGACGAGCCATGCGGTGACGCCGATCAGCGCCAGCACGACAACGAATGCCAAGACGAATGTAATGACCTGCATATTGGAGTCCCCGGCCATCGTGGCCTTCCTCAGCTTCCGCCATCAACGAGCGCGGATTGATAGGTGCGGTTTGCGCAGCGAATCGCGCCCGAGATTCGCCTTATTTCTTAATTCCCAGCGGCTTGCAGCCGACTGTTCTATTAATAAACCAAGAATCGCTTGTCCCAAAACGACTTCTCAGCGCCCCATGCTGTCTTGGTTTGTGCTGGTTAACGCAGCATTCGTGGCGAAAATGCGCTCGCCGGCCGCAGTTGCGGCGTTCTCCACGGCTCCATCCGATATTTTAACCACCCGTTAACCATACACCGGGCAAATTCTGCCTACCTCGGAAGGCCCAAAGGCCACCCAAAGGTTAACGGAGCCGCGACGATGGCCATGAACGATCTTCCGATCCTGTCGGCGTTGCGCAGCAAGATGCAGTGGCACCAGGAGCGCCAGCGGGTGCTCGCCGAGAACATCTCCAATTCCGACACGCCGAACTTCCGGCCGCGCGACCTGGTCGAGCCGAAGTTCGACCGGGCCGGCGCCACGGTCGGCGGCGGCATGGGGACGCTGCCGATGATGCAGACCAGCGCCACCCACATGGCGGCGTCAGGTGCGCCGGACACATTCGACAATGATCGCGGCAAGAGCGGGTTCCAGACCCGCCCGGCCGGCAACGCGGTCAATCTCGAGGACCAGATGCTGAAAGTGTCGGCCAACCAGATGGACTACGCGGCCGTCACCTCGCTCTACAGCAAGAGCCTGCATCTGCTGAAGACCGCGATCGGCAAGGGTTAGGCCGCGTAACGGCGGCGGGAGGATCCCATGGCAGACGGAACAAGCGATTTCACCCGCTCGATGAGCATCGCGACCTCGGGCCTGCGCGCGCAGGCGGGGCGGATGCGGGTGATCTCGGAAAATATCGCCAATGCCGATTCGACGGCGCAGACCGCGGGCGGCGACCCCTACCGCCGCAAGGTGCCGACCTTCTCCTCGGCGCTCGATCGTTCGCTCGACGCCCAGGTCGTGACGCTCGGCCGCATCCGCCCCGACCAGTCGTCGTTCCGCATCAAGCACGAGCCGGGCAATCCGGCGGCGGACGCCTCTGGCAACGTCAAATATCCGAACGTCAATTCGATGGTCGAAATGACCGACATGCGCGACGCCCAGCGCTCCTACGAGGCGAACCTCAACATCATCAGCGCGACGCGGCGGATGATCCAGCGCACGCTCGACATCCTCAAGTCCTGACGCAACAAGAACAGGGAACGTAAATCATGGCTACACCGACCGTCGCCGCCAACGCCTACGCCAACCTCGCGAAACTGATGGAGCGCGGCGGTGTCGAGAAGGCCGGGCAGGCCGTCGCCGGCCCGTCCTTCAGCGCGCTGCTGAAAGACTCCGTCGGCAGCGTGCTGGAAGCGGGCAAGAAGTCCGACGCGCAGACCATGGCGATGGCCTCCGGCAAGGCGAATGTGATGGATGTAGTGACCGCGGTCGCCGACACCGACGTCGCGGTGTCGACGCTGGTCTCGGTGCGCGACCGCGTGATCCAGGCCTATGAAGACATCATGAAGATGCCGATCTGACGTCCGTCAGGACGTCATCCCGGGGCGATGCGCAGTAAGATTGCAAGAAGCGAGAACAACAATGACCGGCCCTGAAACTCTCGACGTGGCGCGCGATGCGATCTGGACCATCGTGCTGGTGTCGTCGCCCTTGATGGTGGTCGGCCTCGTGGTCGGCGTCGTGGTGTCGCTGTTCCAGGCGCTGACCCAGATCCAGGAACAGACGCTGGTCTTCGTGCCGAAGATTCTCGCGATCTTCGTCACATTGCTGCTGGCGCTGCCGTTCATGGCGGACGCGCTCAGTAGCCACATGATGCGGATTTCGTCGCGAATCATCGGCGGTTGATGCACTAATGCCGCGGTCATGCGCATCGATGTCTCCCTGCTTCCGGCGCTGGCCGCAATCTTCGTGCTGGTGTTCGCGCGCGTGGGCGCGATGGTGATGCTGCTGCCCGGTTTCGGCGAGAGCAACATCCCGGCACGGGTCAAGCTGTCGATCGCGCTGCTGCTGACGCTGATCATCCTTCCGCTGCATCGCAACGCCTATCACGTCGACCTGACGTCGATCTCCGCGCTCGGCGTCCTGATGGTGCATGAGCTGATCATCGGCATCGTGCTCGGCGCCACCGCGCGGGTGACGCTGTCGGCGCTCAACGTCGCGGGCTCCGTGATCGCCCAGCAGCTCGGGCTCGGCTTCGTCACCGCCGTCGACCCGACCCAGGGGCAGCAGGGCCAGATCATCGGCAACTTCCTCACCATCCTCGGCCTGACGCTGCTGTTCGCCACCGACAGCCACTATCTCGTCATCGCGGCGCTGAGCGAGAGCTACCGCATCTTCTCGCCCGGCGAGATCATGCCGACCGGCGACGTCGCCGCGCTCGCGACCTCTGCGTTCTCCGCGGCCTTCAAGATCGGCCTGCAGCTGTCGGCGCCGTTCCTGGTGTTCGGCCTCGTCTTCAACATCGGGCTCGGCGTGCTGGCGCGGCTGATGCCGCAGATGCAGGTCTACTTCGTCGGCGTGCCGCTCTCGATCGTGGTCGGCTTCCTGATCTTCGGCGTCGTGCTCGCGGCGATGATGAACACCTATTTCGACTACTTCAACGGCGTCATGCGCCAACTCGCTCCAATGAATTGATCAGGAGACGAGATGGCCGACGATACCGAAGACAAAACAGAAGACCCCACGCAAAAACGTCTCGATGACGCCCTTGAGAAAGGCGACGTCGTCAAGAGCCAGGAGGTCAATACCTGGTTCGTCATCGCCGGCGCCACGCTGGTGCTGTCGACCTTCTCGGGCTCGATTGGTGGCGGCATCTTGATGCCGCTGCGCAATCTGATCGCCAATTCATGGATGATCCGCACCGACGGTGCCGGCCTGCTGCAACTGACCCAGACGCTGGGCTACGCGGTGGTTGCCGCGATCGGCGTGCCGTTCCTGATGCTGGCGCTGGCTGCGATCGCGGGCAACATGATCCAGCATCAGCTGGTCTGGTCGGGCGAGCAGCTGAAGCCGAAATTCTCCAAGATCTCGCCGGCGGCCGGCTTCAAACGGCTGTTCGGCAAGCAGGCGGTGGCGAACTTCCTGAAAGGCCTGTTCAAGCTGATCGCGCTCGGCGTCGTGATGGTCATGGTGCTGTGGCCCGATCGGATGCGGATGGAATCGTTCCTGCGGGTCGATCCGGCCGAGCTGCTGCCCGCCATCACCGGCATGACGGTGCATCTGCTGGCGGCGGTGGTCGCCATCCTGGCTGCGGTCGCGATCGCCGATTACTTCTTCCAGTACCGGACCTGGTACGAGCGTCACAAGATGTCGCTGCAGGAGATGAAGGAGGAATTCAAGCAGTCGGAAGGCGACCCGCACGTCAAGGGCAGGATCAAGCAGTTGCGCGTCCAGCGCGCCAAGAAGCGCATGATGGCCCAGGTTCCGAAGGCCTCGGTGATCATCACCAACCCGACCCACTATTCGGTGGCGCTGGCCTACGACCGCAGCATGTCGGCGCCGATCTGCGTCGCCAAGGGCGTCGACAACCTCGCCTTCAAGATCAGGGAGATCGCCAAGGAGCACGACATTCCGATCGTGGAGAACGTGCCGCTGGCCCGGGCGCTCTATGCGACCGTCGAAATCGACAAGGAAATCCCGGTCGAGCACTACCACGCGGTTGCCGAAATCATCGGCTACGTGATGCGGCTGAGGCGCGGCCTGTCCGGCCTGCGCCAGTAAGGGGCGGAAAACCGCTTGAAAAGCGCGTAACTTGCGAATTAGCCGCCTGATGGACTTGCGTTTTCGGGTCCGATTCAGGCACTCAGGGGCGAGGTGGCCGGCCGGTCGCCTCCGTGATGCAGACGAGCCATGTCTCTCCAGATGACCGCCGATAGCAACGATCCTCCCGCGACCGAGCCGTTCGTGGCTCACGGGCCAGCGCGGCGGAGCGGCAGTATCCTGCTGGTGCTCCTGATCGCCACCGGCATCGTCGCGGTGGCCGTCTGGCTCATGACCATCGGCCGTACCCAGGCGCAGCCCTATATCCTCTTCGTGCTGGCGCTGCTCGCCACCGTCGGGCTGTTCAACCTGTTCGCGCTGGCCGCCGGCATCATCCGCTTCTCCGACCGCACGAGCGACGACCCGGTGATGGGGCGGATCGCCGACCACGCCCACGAAGGGCTCGCCGTCACCGACTCCCGCGGCCACGTGGTTTATTCCAACGCCGCCTATCTCACACTGACCGGCGCGGCCGGTCCACAGGACGTCCGTCCGGTCGAACGCGTCTTCATCGGCAACCCCGACGTCTCCGAGGCGGTGTTCCGCCTCCTGAAGGCGGCGCGCGAGGGCAAGCGGCAGCAGGAGGAGGTCCGTGTCGCCGGGCACGAGGCCGGGCAAGGTGGTGGACAGGGCCGCTGGCTGCGCCTGCGGGTACGCCCGCTCGGCGAGGGCAAGCGCGACGCGAAATATGCGGTGTGGTCGATCGCCGACGTCACCCGCGACCGCGAGCGCCAGGAAGACGTGTTCCAGGAGCTGCGGCACGCGATCGAGTATCTCGATCACGCGCCATGCGGCTTCTTCTCGGTCAATCCGGCCGGCGAGATCGCCTATGTCAACGCTACGCTGGCCAATTGGCTGGACTACGATCTCGCCGAGATCGGCTCGGGCGGCCTGAAGCTGACCGACATCGTCTCGGGCGACGGCGCGGCGCTGCTGACCTCGATCGCGGCGGTGCCCGGCGAGGTCAAGACCGAGGTGTTCGACATCGACCTGCGGATGCGCGGCGGCAAGACCGTGCCGGTGCGGCTCTATCACAAGCTCGCCTTCGGCGCCGACGGTGCGGCGGGCGCCTCGCGCACGCTGGTGATCAGCCGCGCCCGCGACGAGCATTCCGATCCGGAGCGCGCCGCCGAGGTGCGCTTCATGCGCTTCTTCGACCATACGCCGATGGCGATCGCGACCGTCGATCGCGGCGGCAATGTGGTCGGCGCCAATGCGCGCTATGCCAAGCTGGCGCAGGGGCTGAACGGCGACGGCGGCGCGGCCAAGTCGATCTTCCGTGCGGTCAATCCGCGCGACCGCGGCCTGTTGATCGCCGCGATCAACCAGGCTGCCGAGGGCCAGGGCGATATCGCGCCGGTCGAGGTGATGCTTGACGGGCCCAAGGAGCGCTTCGCCCAGTTCTTCGTCACCACGGTGGAGAAGGACGAGCGCGACGCCGAAACCGCGATCGTCTACATGCTCGAGACCACCGAGCGGCGCGCGCTGGAAAACCAGATCAACCAGTCGCAGAAGATGGAGATGGTCGGCCAGCTCGCCGGCGGCATCGCGCACGACTTCAACAACGTGCTCTCGGCCATCATGATGGCGAACGACTTCCTGCTGAACGCGCACAAGCCGACCGACCCGTCGTTCCAGGACATCATGCAGATCAAGCAGAACGCCACCCGCGCCGCGACGCTGGTGCGGCAGCTGCTCGCGTTCTCGCGTCGCCAGACGCTGCGGCCGCAGGTGCTCGATCTCGGCGACGCTTTGAGCGACCTCACCATGCTGCTGCGCCGGCTGATCGGCGAGAAGGTCAAGCTCGACCTCGTCCATGGCCGCGATCTGTGGCCGGTAAAGGTCGACGTCTCGCAATTCGAGCAGGTGGTGGTCAATCTCGCGGTGAATGCGCGCGACGCGATGCCCGACGGCGGCAAGCTGATCATCCGCACCGCCAATGTGTCGACGGAGGAAGCCGCGCAACTCGCCAACAAGGGGATGCCGGCGGCCGACTACGTCAAGATCGAGATTTCGGACACCGGCACCGGCATTCCGCACGAGATCATCGACAAGATCTTCGAGCCGTTCTTCTCGACCAAGGAAGTCGGCAAGGGCACCGGGCTCGGCCTGTCCACGGTCTACGGCATCGTCAAGCAGACCGGCGGCTTCGTCTATGTCGATTCCGTGCCGGGCGGCGGCACCACGTTCCGGATTTATCTGCCGCGGCATCATCAGGAGCAGGAGGTTGCACCGGAGTCGCATGCCGGCAACGGCGCGGCAAAGGAGACTGCGACCGCAGATGCCGCCAAGCCCAAGCCGGATCTCACCGGGCAGGGCACCATCCTGCTGGTCGAGGACGAGGACGGCCTGCGCTCGCTCAATGCACGCGGGCTGCGCTCGCGCGGCTACAGCGTGATCGAGGCGGCCAACGGCGTCGAGGCGCTGGAGGCGTTCGAGGAGAACAACGGCAAGGTCGATCTCGTCGTCTCCGACGTCGTGATGCCGGAGATGGACGGGCCGACGCTGCTGAAGGAAATGCGCAGCCGCAATGCGGAGCTGAAGATCATCTTCGTCTCGGGCTATGCCGAGGACGCCTTCGAGAAAAGCCTGCCGGAGAACCAGCAGTTCGCGTTCCTGCCGAAGCCGTTCACGCTGACGCAGCTGGTCGCCGCGGTGAAGGAAACCATGACGGCGAATTAGGCCGGGCGACGAGCTGCGATACCCCTTCGCTTCCCGCAGGGCAGAGGCAATGCTGCAATGCGGTCGCGGTTGAACCCGAGCCGCATATCGCGCTAGGACGCGCTGTGGCATCCACAAGGCCCATAGTGTCACATCGCCGCGACCGAGGGCCGCAGTCGCGGTTCCCGTTTCCCGCTTCACTTTTATCTGGCTCTGCCCATGTTAGGGGCGTTTCCCCATGCCGGGGAATCCTTTGAGGAAACCAACATGAATTTCTCGCAACGCACGCGTGGAATTGTCCGGGCGATCGCCGTCGCGATGGCGCTGGCGCTGCCCGTGATGATGACCGTTTCGGCGGCCGACGCCCGCGTCGGCGGCGGCGGCTCGCGCGGCTCGCGGACATTCTCCGCGCCGCCCTCGACCAGCACCGCGCCGGGCTCGGTTGCTCCGATGAATCGTACCTTCAGCCAGCCTGGCAGCCCCAACATGGGCTCGCCCGCGGCGGCGAATTCCGGCGGCATGTTCGGCCGCGGCGGAATGGGCCGCGGCCTGCTCGGCGGCCTGGCCGCAGGCTTCCTTGGCGCCGGCCTGTTCGGCATGCTGTTCGGCGGTGGCCTGTTCTCGGGCCTCGGCGGCCTGTCGTCGATGTTAGGCCTGCTGCTGCAGATCGGTCTGATCGTGCTGGTGGTCCGGCTCGCGATGTCGTGGTGGCAGCGGCGCAATACGCCGGCGGCCGCCTACGCGGGTGGCCCCGACGTCGGCCCCGGTCCGCAGGCGAACGCCCGTTCGGGCTTCGGCTTTGGCCTCGGCGGCGGATCGAATGCGCCGGTCGAGATCACACCCGGCGACTACGAGACGTTCGAGCGGCTGCTCGGCGACATCCAGGCCGCATGGTCGAACGAGGACATCGCCAAGCTGCACACGCTCGCGACGCCGGAAATGGTGTCGTACTTCTCGAAGGATCTCGAGGAGAACAAGGCGCGCAACGTCACCAACAAGACGTCCAATGTGAAGCTCTTGCAGGGCGATCTGGCGGAAGCCTGGCGCGAAGGCGACAGCGAATATGCGACCGTCGCGATGCGCTACTCGCTGGTCGACACGATGCTGGAGCGCGGCACCGGCCGTCAGGTCAGCGGCGGGCAGCCGGAGGAGGTCACCGAGGTCTGGACCTTCGTGCGCCAGCGCGGTGGCAATTGGGAACTCTCGGCGATCCAGCAGACCAACTGATCGATTGCCGGTCACGACAAGTACAAGGCGCCGCGGCATCGTCCGCGGCGCTTTTGTTTTGTGGGTTTCATTTGCGTGTCGCGGTGCCGGAATATCCGGACAGGCCGCGGGGTGATGTCAGCGGACCAAAAAAACGCCATCGGGAGAACGAAATGAAGGTCATTGCGCATATCGCGGTTCCTGCCTGTCTTGCGTTCGTCGTCCTGGCCGCGCCGCCGGCAGCAGCGCAGACCGCCGACACCAGCTTCTTCGTCACCAGCAACGGCATCGGCAATGGCGGCAATCTCGGCGGTCTCGCCGGCGCCGACAATCATTGCCAGACCCTGGCGCAGGCCGCCGGCTTCGGCGCGCCGAAGACATGGCGCGCCTATCTCTCGACCCAGGCGGCCGATGGCAAGGTAGCGGTGAACGCGCGTGACCGCATCGGCAAGGGCCCGTGGAAGAATGTGAAGGGCGTCGTGGTCGCCAAGGACGTCGCCGACCTGCACAGCGCGAGCAACGCCCTGACCAAGCAGACCGCGCTGTCCGAGAAGGGCGAGGTCATCAACGGTGCCGGCGATACGCCGAACCGCCACGACGTGCTGACGGGATCGCAGGCCGACGGTACTGCGTTTGCGGCCGGTGAGGACCGCACCTGCAAGAACTGGACAAGCAGCACGCAGGGCGCTGCGATGGTCGGGCATTTCGACCGCAAGGGGCTGCGCGACGACGAGCCGTCAAAATCGTGGAACACGTCGCATCCCTCGCGCGGCCCCGATGGCGGCTGCTCGCAGGCCGATCTGAAGAGCGCCGGCGGCGACGGCCTGCTGTACTGCTTCGCGGCGAATTGAGGCGGCGGGGCGAGTCTGATTTTGCTGCAAGTGAATGCCCGTCATTGCGAGCGCAGCGAAGCAATCCATCCTGCCGCATGCGCGGAGCGATGGATTGCTTCGTCGCTTCGCTCCTCGCAATGACGGGGACAGTATGACCGCGCTCAGCTCTTCTTGCGCTTGGTCTTCTTGGCTGCCTTCTTCACCGTCTTCTTCGCAGCCTTCTTTTTCTTCGCGGTTTTCTTCTTCGTCGCGAAGTAGGCCCCGACCTTCTTTGAGGAATGTCCGACCTCGGCGACCGCCGCCTTGAGCCGCGCAGGGGTCACCTTGAACTTCTTCGACCAGTAGCGGACCTCGTAGGGCTCGCTGATCGCGATCCGCGCGCGGTCGGCGGCCATGTGCCGCTGCTCCTTGAAATGGGCTTCCACCTTCTTGGCGGAATGACCCACCTTCTTGACGGCGGCCTTGAGCTTTGCCGGCGTGACCTTGAACTTCTTGGACCAGTACGCAACTTCGTAGGACTCGCTCAACGCGATCAGAGCACGATCCTGTGCGCCCCGCTTCTTCTTGTCGTCCGCCATAAGTTGATCCTTCATCGAAGACTCGATGCTGTAATCTTAGCAGCCTCCGCGCAGTTCGGACAGGCGGGCCACGCGCGATGGACGATCTGACCACGGCACGGCTACGATCACCACGAAGCGATGCGATGCGGCGAAAGTTTTTGGAGGTAAGTGCATGCACTATCAGCTTTACTACTGGCCGATGATCCAGGGCCGCGGCGAATATGTTCGCCTCGCGCTCGAGGATGCCGGGGCCGAATACACCGATGTCGCGCGGGCTAAGGGCGGCACTGGCGTCATGATGAAGATGATGGACGCGCACAAGGGCACGCCGCCGTTTGCGCCGCCGTTCCTCAAGGCCGGCCAACTCCTGATCGGGCAGACCGCCAACATCCTGCTCTATCTCGGCACGCGCCATGGCCTCGCGCCGAAGGCCGAAGCCGGAAAGCTCTGGGTGCACGAGTTGCAGCTGACGATCGCGGACTTCGTGCTGGAGATCCACGATACCCATCACCCACTCGGCCCGTCGCTGTATTACGAGGACCAGAAGGCGCCGGCGAAGAAGCGCACGGAGGAGTTCTGGAAATCGCGGGTGCCGAAATATCTCGGCTATTTCGAGGATCTCGTGCAGGCGAATGGCGGTGGCTTCGTCACCGGCCGCCGGCTGACCTACGTCGACCTGTCGCTGTTCCAGATCGTGGAAGGCTTGCGCTACGCATTTCCGAAGCGGATGGCCGGGTTCGAGAAGAAGGTGCCGCGCCTGATCGCGCTGCGCGATCGGGTCGCCGAGCGGCCGAACATCAAGGCGTATCTGGCGAGCGCGCGGCGGATTCCGTTCAACGAGGAGGGGATTTTCCGGCGCTACAAGGCGCTGGATCTTTGACCCGACCGTGACGAATGGTGATCGCAGTCACCTGTTCCGCCCATCCACCGGCGTCATTGCGATCTTCGACAGGTCGATGCCGTCGATGCAGCTAATGTTGAGCGCCACGATGTCGGTGCCATCAGGCTTCTTGCCGCGCGCGAACACGTCGACGCCGCAATCGACGCAGAGCTGGTGGCGGATCGCATGGCGATTGAACAGATATTCCTTGAGGTTCTCGGCGCCGGCGCGGAGCTGGAAGCTCGTTGGCGGCATGAACACGAAGTGCAGGCCCTTCTTGGTGCAGATCGAACAGTTGCAGGCGGTGACCATGGCCATGTCGGTGGTGCATTCGAAGCGCACCTGGCCGCAATGGCAGCCGCCGGTGTAGGTCTTGCTCTCTGCCATGATGGTTCCTCACCACAGTCCGGGAACGAGGCGATAGCGCACCCGCGCCGCATAGTCGGCATAGCCTGACAACCCTGCCATCAGCGTACGCTCCTCGATCCCGGTGCGGAAGGCGAACATCGCGAAGAACACCGGCACGAAGGCAAGGCCCCACCAGGAGCCGAGTGTCAGCGGCACGCCGATGAAGAACAGCATCACGCTCGCATACATCGGATGGCGCACCAGCGCGTAGGGCCCGGTCGAGATCACGTGATGGTGGCGCTCGGTCTGCACCTTTACGATCGGGGCAGCGAACGAGTTGGTGCGGAATACCCACAGGATCAGCACGGTCGAGATCAGATAGAGCACGAGGCCGAGCACGATCTGCGGCACGCCGGCGTCGGCGCCGCCGAAGCGGCGATCGAGGCCCATCGCGACGAACCACAGCACGGCAATGACCAGGAACACCAGCATGAAGCGCTTGTCTTCGGCGGGCTGGCCCTCGCGCGCGGTGAGACGCATGCGCTCGGCAAGCAGGCCGGGATCGACCTTGGCAAGCCACAGCCCGCAGGCCGGGCCGATCAGCGCCGAGGCGATCAGGTAAGCCCAGGCGCCGGGCCAATGCAGCGTGCCGGCGAAGGCAAACAGCAGCGCGGCCATGGCGATGACGAAGAAGGTATTCTGCACGAGGAGCTTTGCGATCATGAGCGGGCTCCGTGATTCCAGCCGCGATTATCGCACTCATTTTCCGGCAAACATGCGACCGCAATCATCAACTTTCGGAGCAGGCGAGGTGTTCCCGCGCCGTCCTTGCGTCATCTCTGCATTGACAATCGTATAAGTGATTGCTTATATATTCGCATGACCAGCGCCATGCAGCTGACCAACGTGCTCAAGACCCTCGCGGACCCGACGCGGCGGGCGGTGTTCGAGCGGATCATCCGGGAAGGCGAAATCGCCGCGACCGGGCTGGTGCAGGGCTCCAAGGTGTCGCAGCCGGCGGTGTCGCAGCATCTGCGCGCGCTGCGCGATGCCGGCCTCGTCGCCGAGCGGCGCGAGGGCCGGCACATCCATTATCGCGTCGCGCCGAAGGGGCTCAGCCCACTGATCGACTGGCTCGGCCATTACGAGACGTTCTGGGCCGAGCGCTTCGCAAATCTGGAACGGCTGTTGAAGGAGAGTGAGTGATGGGTGAGACGCACGCGATCACGGTCGAGAAGGTGCTGCCTTATGCCGCCGACAGGATCTGGCGGACGCTGACCACGAGCGAGTTGCTGATGAAATGGCTGATGCCGAACGATTTCCAGCCGTGCGTCGGGCACAAGTTCAACTTCCGCACGCGGCCGATCGGCGACTGGGACGGTGTCGTGCATTGCGAGGTGCTGGATTGCGATCCGCCGCACCTGCTGCGTTATTCCTGGAAGGGCGGCGCCGACACCAATCCGGAATTCGGCTCGAAACTCGACTCCGTCGTCACCTGGACGCTGACGCCGGTCGAGGGCGGCACGCAAGTCCGCATGGTGCATGACGGCTTCGTCTTCCCCGGCAACCGCTACGCCTTCGACATGATGAGCCCGGGCTGGGGCAAGATCGTCGATGCGATCGGACGGGTCGCCGCGGAAGCCTGACCGATCACTCGTTCTTGCCGCGTCGTACGGTGATCGAGGCGTCGGCCTTGTTGCGCGTGCATTCAAGGTTGAGGCGGCGATAGCGCATCGTGATGGTGTTGCCGCGCAGAATGCCCATGCGCTTCAGGCACCGCGAGGTGCCGGTGGTGGCATCGTCCTTGGGCACGGTGAAGACCAGCGCGGTGGCGGAGCCGACCAGGTTGAAGAACTCGGGCTTCATCTTGCGATCGGTCTTGGCAAACAGCTCGATCGAATAGTCCTTGCCGCGGCAGCCGAGCGACAATTCCTTCGCCGCCGGATGTGTGAGGTATGTGATGTTGGCGGCGCTGAAATTGACCTTCAGCCCGTCGATCTGGCCGGCGAGCTGCTTGGCGATGTCCTCGCAGGGATCGGCATGCGCAGGCGCCGCAGTGAAGGCTGTCGCCAGCGCGATCAGCGCGGCCGGCAGAAAAGAGCGGATGCTCAAGGGAAAGCGTCGGCGCAACGGTGCTGTCACGAAATACCCCCGCGGTATGAAAATACGCGAAGCTACATGCAGGCTCCCGCGCAGCGCGTCAATACGGCCCTGTCAGGAGGCGCACTTGCCGTCCTGCGCCTTGGAGGCGCCGGCGGCGCGGCGTTCGCAATCGTTGCCGTAGGTCTTGCCGTCGCAGCCGCACACCGGCTTGTAGATCTTGTTGCAGATCGTCGGCCGGAATGCGCAGCTGCCGGTCTGGTCGGCGCGGCCGCATTGTCCCGGCTTGAACTGGCAGAACTGGCCGCTACGGCTGCATTGAACGCCGGCAAGGCCGCCGCAGGATCTGCCGAGGCGGGCCGCATCGGCGCCGGTCGGGACCGCGATCACCAAGGCCAGCGCTGTGAACGAGGCGAAAAGCGCTGTCTTCATGATGGTCTCCTGATGGCTTTCCTGACCGCTCCGCGGATCACTGAAGCGTTGTGGCAACCAGAGATTACCGACGGATGAAGGGTAGCACATGGATTGCCGGTCCCGTGCATGGCTGGAAGACGGCCGGCTTCCCTTTCCTTTGTCCGAAAAAGGCTTAGAACGGCTCTACATTCCGGCGGCCGCACGGCCGGACCGGCCTTACGAACCCGACCTGCAAGCCCAAAGAGCAGCTCATGAACGCCCCCTCAGCCTTCCCTGACCAGAAGCCCGTTCCGCCCTACAAGCACACCCCGCTGTTCCCGCTGGGTGCCGACACCACGCCCTACAAGAAGGTGACGAGCGAGGGCGTTCGGGTCGAGAAGGTGCTGGGCAAGGACATGCTGGTGGTGTCGCGCGAGGCGTTGCGGGCGCTCTCCGAGGCCGCCTTCGGCGACATCAACCACTATCTGCGGCCGGGCCATCTGAAGCAGCTGCGTTCGATCCTCGAGGACAAGGAAGCCAGCGACAACGACAAGTTCGTCGCCTTCGACTTCCTGAAGAACGCCAACATCGCGGCCGGCGGCGTGCTGCCGATGTGCCAGGACACCGGCACCGCGATCATCATGGGCAAGAAGGGCTGCAACGTCATCACCGACGGTGACGACGAGGCCGCGCTCTCCGAGGGCGCGCGCGACGCCTATCTGCGCCGTAACCTGCGCTACTCGCAGGTCGCTCCCTTGTCGATGTACGAGGAGAAGAACACGGCCAACAACATGCCGGCGCAGTGCGAGATCTACGCCGAGGGCGACGACGCCTACAAGTTCATGTTCATGGCCAAGGGCGGCGGCTCGGCCAACAAGAGCTTTCTGTTCCAGGCGACGCCGTCGGTCCTGACCAAAGATCGGCTGCTCGCCTTCCTGAAGGAGAAGGTGCTGACGCTCGGCACCGCGGCGTGTCCGCCGTATCACCTCGCGATCGTGATCGGCGGCACCTCGGCCGAGCTCTGCATGAAGACCGTGAAGCTTGCCTCGGCGCGCTATCTCGACGCGCTGCCGACCCACGGCTCGGCCGACGGCAACGCCTTCCGCGATCTTGAGATGGAACAGGAAATCCTCAAGATGACGCAAAGCCTGGGGGTCGGCGCGCAGTTCGGCGGCAAGTATTTCTGCCACGACGTGCGCGTGATCCGCATGCCGCGCCACGGCGCTTCGCTGCCGATCGGGCTCGGCGTCTCCTGCTCGGCTGATCGCCAGGTGCTCGGCAAGATCACGAAGGACGGCGTCTATCTCGAGGAGCTCGAGCATAATCCGGCGCAGTATCTGCCGGCGGTCGAGCAGTCGCTCGGCGGCGAGGTCGTCAAGATCGACCTCAACAAGCCGATGAAGGATATCCTCGCGACGCTGTCGCAGTATCCGATCAAGACCCGCGTCTCGATGACCGGCACCATGATCGTGGCGCGCGACTCCGCGCACGCCAAGCTGCGCGAGCGGCTGGAGAAGGGCGAGCCACTGCCGGATTATTTCAAGAACCATCCGGTGTACTACGCAGGCCCCGCCAAGACGCCCGACGGCTACGCCTCCGGCGCGTTCGGCCCGACCACGGCCGGCCGCATGGATTCCTTCGTCGACCAGTTCCAGGCCGCGGGCGGATCGATGGTGATGGTCGCCAAGGGCAACCGCGCGGTCGCGGTGCGCGAGGCCTGCAAGAAGCATGGCGGCTTCTATCTCGGCTCGATCGGCGGCGCCGCGGCGAACCTCGCCGAGCACTGCATCAAGAAGGTCGAGGTGGTCGAGTATCCCGAGC
The DNA here is from genome assembly GCF_002532045.1 of Bradyrhizobium sp. C9. Classification (GTDB taxonomy): domain Bacteria; phylum Pseudomonadota; class Alphaproteobacteria; order Rhizobiales; family Xanthobacteraceae; genus Bradyrhizobium. The sequence continues at coordinate 35,201 of NZ_NWTG01000026.1, forward strand.
TCGGCATGGAAGCGATCTGGCGCATCGAGGTGGTCGATTTTCCGGCCTTCATCATCATCGATGACAAGGGCAACGACTTCTTCAAGGAATTGAATCTGGGTTGAGGGCAACAGGCCTCGACGGATTCTCCAAAGGCTGGGTCGCCGTCAGCATCGACGGCGACCAGCGAACGCTTTCCTTTCACAGCGACATTGCGGACGCGCTCTCGCGTCCGTTCGATCGCGCCGGGATCGATATTCCGATCGGCATGACCGATGCCGGCGAGCGCGATTGCGATCGTCTGGCCCGTGAGCGGCTGCGCCCGCACACCTCGCGTGTCTTCACCGGTGCGCGGCGCTGGCTGTGGCAGCAGTTTGACGATCCCGATGCGGCGAACCGTGAAGCGCTGCGCCGCGGCCAGACCCGCGTCTCGCGCCAGCTCTGGCACCTCGGCAGCAAGATCATGGAGGTCGACGCGTTCGTGCGCGCGAACGCCGCGCGCGACATCCGCGAGGTGCATCCCGAGCTGGTGTTCCTGCGGCTGAACGGCGGCACGGCATTGCCGCGCAAGAAGTCGGAGGAGGGCGATGCGCTTCGTCGCAAGCTGCTGAAGCGATCAGGCGTTCGCGAGATCGATCGCTGGCTGGCTGAGGTGCGGATCGGCACCGGAGCGAAGCGCGACGACGTGCTGGATGCTTGTGCGGTGGCGCTCGCAGCCCATGAACCAAACGGCTGCGTTCCCGGGGGACCGCAGCCGCTGGATGCGCATGATCTGCCGATGCAGATCTGGTTCTAGATTGAGGGCTTACGCCCGCGTGCCGGTGAAGGGGAAGCTGCCCATCGGGCCGATGCCCATCTCGCCGGAAATGCCGTCGCCTGCGACCTTGCCGGAGAATTCGAGCGTCAGCGGCATCGGGTTGGTGATGGAGACCTTCCAGGCGACGCTGTCGCCGTTCACGGTGCCGTCGAAGATTTCGGTGGAGTTGCCCTCGGCACCCTGCGTGCCGGTGAGCGTGCCGCCGGAGCTTGCCAGCGACAGCGTCGCCTTGCGCTCGCCCATCGGCGTCGTCATCGTCAGATTCCAGTTTCCGTCCACCGCCATTGATGTCTCCCCTCCGGTTAAAAGCGAGGGCGGGTATAGCCCATCTTGCAGCTTGCGCCTAGATCGCGGCTGCGGCGATCAGGCGCGGGCGGCGGTGCGCAGCCGGCTGCCGACCAGGAAGCGGAAGGCGACGTACTGGATCGCGAAGGCGGCGATCTTGGCGCCGACCAGCACCACCGACACGTAGAACGCCCACAGCTTGATGTCGCCGGTCGCCGCGATCGCGACGGTGCCGGCGGCGAGGATGAACATCAGCCCGGCCCAGGCGTAACCGGCGAGGGTGGCGTATTCCGGAATGGTCTCGGTCACGATCGGCGGCAGATAGCGCAGCATCCAGCCGCGCTTGAGCATGATCGCGCCGATCGCGATGTGGCCGATCGCGGGCTTCGCCAGCACGAAGCGCGGATCGTTGGTGAGCAGCGTCGCGCCGCCCAGCACGATCACCAGCCCGAGGCTCGCCCAGGTCATGTAGCCGAGCGCCTGTCCCTTGACGTGCGCATAGACCACCTGGGCAATCGCACCCACGATCGCAACAGCGGTGGCGATCAGGACATTGTCGGTGGTGAGGTAGACCCCAAGAAATATGATGGTGGAGAGGAAGTCGCTCGCGAGCCTGGCAAATACGCTCTTCATCGTCGTGGTTTCCGTTTCCTCTGGCAGGATGATCGTTGTGATGTTGCTATTGCAGCGTCTAGCGCGACGGTAGCGCGCCGGCCGGCGGCGTCCCGTACTTGGCCGCTCGATAGTGCGGATACCAGCGCGTGAAGCCCACCGCGGCGTTACGTGCCGCGAAGGCGATCAAGAGGCCGGTCCACAGCGGCAGGGCCGGCACATACAGCACCGCGATATTGCCGATCAGCATCAACAGCGTCGCAGCGGTCCAGGCTCCGGTGATCAGGTAGTTGGCAGTGAGGAAGCCCGGCTGCCTCGCGATCTCGGCATCGACCTGCTCCAGCGCATATTGCCGTGTGAACGGATGGCCGATCAGGATCGAGCCGAACGACACCAGCAGGATGCCGGCATCGACGGCGATCTTCACTGCGATGGTGCTTGGCGTCGGATCGACGAAGGTGAGGTAGCTGCCGACTGCGGTGAACACGATCACCGAACCGACGCCGAGGATCTTGATGCTGCGGCCGCGCGCGATATCGAACGCGATGACGGCAAGGCAGATCAGCGCGGCGCAGAGCAGGCTCGCCGTGGCCGAGGTCACCAGCATCAGCGTGGCGAAGGCGCCGTAAGGAGCAAGGATCAGGAAGATCGTCATTGGGAGCCTCGAAGGGCTAATCTTTACATCGTAAAGATATCCTAAGGGCGGGCAGAGCGAGCGTCAAGCGATATCTTTACAGTGTCAAAATCGTGATGCGATCTCAAGAAAGTGAGTGAATTCAGATTGATACTTAAGCGATCGTGGAGCGTTTCTTATATCGCCAGCCATGGCTGGACTTATCCTGGCCATCCACGTCTTCCTTCAAAACCCGACAAATACCTCGATGCCCGGGACAAGCCCGGGCATGACGAGTGGAGGGACTGGGTGTTCTTACGTCTGGAGTGACGCGCAGCTACTCCGCGCCCACCCAATTGCCGTGGAATCCGTCAGGCACACGGTGGCCGAGATGAACCAGCGCGGTCGGGCCGGCCTCGACGTCGGTGGCGTTGAAGACAGCGAGGTCGCTGCGGTTTTCGCGGGCACGCCAGACCACCGCGAGCAGCCAGCCGTCACCCTCGGCTGCGTCGGCGCTGCGCTCGACGAACACGGGCTCGGAGATGGTGTCGCCGGCGGGCAGGAGATAGTGGCCGAGCCGCTGGCCACGGCCGTCGACATGCACGATGCCCGACAGTGCACCGAACATCGGCAGATCGGGGTTGGCGCAGGCGTACCAGCCATGATTGCTGACAAATCCCGCGCGGCGATCGTCGACGCGGGGGAATTCGCCGGTGAGATCGTCGAGATAGGTCTGCGTGAAGCGGTCGGTATTGCCGGAGAGATCGAACGTCCAGCGGCAATAGCGCGCGCGGTTCTTCTTCGGGTCGGTCTGCGAGCCGTCGGGATGGTTGAACAGCGGCGCTTCCTCGAACTGCATCACGTCGGCGATGATGCGGTTGCCGTCCTCCCACGCGTTCATGACATGGAAGACGTAGCAGGTCTCGGCGCGGAACCAGACGATGTCCTTCGATGCGCCGCTGCGCTTCATCACGCCGACATAGGCGCCCTTCTCGGGCTCCCAGGCGTAGGGCGCCTGTCCGCGCATCGCGCGCTGCATGCTGCCGGTGATCGGCAGGATCGGAAACAGCACATGGTTCTCGGTGACGATGAAGTCGTGCACCATGCTGGCGTAGGGCGATTCAAAGCGTTCGAATCGCGTCACCACGCCGGATGAGTTCACCGCGCCGAACGACAGCGCCGGCGTCAGCGGGCCCGCGGCGTTGTAGCCGAAGAACACCATCTCGCCGGTCACCGGATCGATCTTGGGATGCGCAGTGAAGGGGCCTGAGATCGCGCCCTTGTAGTCGCAATAGCCGAGGCGATTGAGCGTGCCGGGCTCGATCTCGGTCGGCAGGTGGCCTTCCTCGAGCGCGAGCAGGCGGCCGCCATGGAAGATGATGTTGGTGTTGGCGACGCCGCCGTCGGTCGTGATGTCGGCAGGGGCGTCCGGCATCTTGCGGCCGAAACCGCCGAACAGCGCGCGGCCGGCGTCGTGCTCGGCCTGCCATTTCGGGGTGCGGACCCAGCGGTTGCGGTAGCTGGCGCGGCCGTTCTCGAGATGGAAGGCGTGCAGCATGCCGTCGCCGACGAACCAGTGCGCGCCCGGCGCCTCGAACTGCGGATTGGGACCGTTGCGGTAGAGCGTGCCGTTGAGCTCGCGCGGCAATTCGCCAGTGACCTTCAGGAACGGCGCGTCGGCTTCAAACGGGATCGGCGCCAGATTGGTCCGCGCCGTGTTGGATATGACTTGGTCGAGCATACCGCATCTCCCTGCCTTATTGATCTTTACATCGTAAAGATATCAATAGGGATGACGTCATCGATCGTCAAGCAAAATCTTTACAGTGTAAAAATTGCGACCTATAATAGCGACATGGCAAGATTATCCAAAGAAAACAAAGCGGCTCGCCCGGCACGGGCTGCGCCGCGCCGGGTTGCGCGAGCGGCAGCCGATCGTCCGGCGCCGCGGCGCCGGGCCAACGACACGCCGTATCATCATGGCGATCTGCACGAGGCGCTATTGAAGGCCGCCGAGCGCGTGCTCGAGCGTGATGGACTGGCGGGACTGACACTGCGTGCGGTGGCGCGCGAGGCCGGCGTGTCGCATGCCGCTCCGACGCATCATTTCGGCGATCTCACCGGCCTCGTCAGCGAGCTTGCCGCGATCGGCTTTCGCCAGTTCAACGCGGCGATGGTCGCGGCCGGCGCCAGCGGCGCCACCGCGATCGAGAAGGGGCTGGCGCGCGCCAAGGCCTATGTCACCTATGCGCAGGCGCATCCCGGCATGTATGGGCTGATGTTCCGCACGGAGCGGCTCGATATGTCGAGGCCCTCGCTGCATGAGGCGGCCAATATTTCGTTTGCCGGGCTCGCCGGTTCGATCGGCGAGAGCCGTCACGAGCAGATCCAGGAGAGAGCGCTGTCGCTCGATCAGGCCGCCGCGATCGTGCGTGCCTGGTCGCTGGTCCATGGCTTCACGATGCTGTTGCTGGATGGACGCCTGACCGACGTGCTGAACCGGATGCCACATGGCAGCACGCTCGACTTGCTGTTCGAGGCGATGCTGAAGGGCAATACGAAGCCGTGCTGAATGGTTAGCGCTGCACAAGCAACGTCGAGCGGCCGGTCTGTCCCACCGTTCTCACCTGGTCCGCGCCGCATTTGAAATCGCGGGCGAAATCGTCCGCGGCTTGCCGCGCCAGCTCATTGGCGTTGGGGTTGGCGGCGACGTCGACATAGGCGACATGACAGACCTCGCCTGGCGGCAGCCGCGTCACGGCGAGCATCGCCCGTGAGACCGGACTGCCTTTCTTGTCCTGCTCGCTGTTGTCGGCGATCTGCCAGCGCTGGATGATCGCGAAGGGCTTGCTGCCGGCGGCACGCCATTCGACCGTATCGCCGGTCGAGCTGAACGGGCCGAACCAGGCCTGCGCAGCCGGTTCCCTGGCGGCTGCCGCGCGGTTTCGGCCGACCGAGACCACTTCGCGCAGATCGCCCTCGTTGATCAGCACCACAAGGCCGGATTTCCCCGGGCAGACCCGCGTAGTGCTGCCGTCCTCGTCGCCGGGCTTGCCGATCATCCGGCAGGCCTTCGGCGCGGTCGATGTATAGCTGCTGCTGATCGTTTGGGCGCCAGCCTGACCAGGATTTGCGCTGGCGAGCGCCACAGCGATTGTCGCAAAAGCAAGGTATTTCATCGGGGGAAACCTGCGATCCGGACGTTACTTTGTGTCTGACATATGCAATCTGGGGAAGGTTCAACAGACACGCGGGAAACACCTGACAGGCGCGCGGAATCGTCCTAGAAGGGCGGCTTCGCAACTTCTGTCGCGTGCACCTTGCGTGCCTTAGCCTCGATCGTCATGCCCGCATCATTATCGCAAAAGCCCTATCGCGTCGGCCGTTCCCGTACTGGCCTCGGCCTTTTCGCCACCAAGCCGATCAAGAAGGGTACCAAGATCATCCGTTATTTCGGGCCGTTGCTCGACTCGAAGAAGAAGGATGAGGACGCGATCGAGAACAAATATCTGTTCGAGCTCACCAACCGCTGGACCATCGACGGCTCGATCCGCGAGAACGTTGCCCGTTACATCAACCACGCCTGCCGGCCGAACGCGGAATCCGACGTCAAGCCGCGCAAGCGCAAGGTGTTCATCCGCGCTATCAAGGACATCGAGCCGGGCGACGAGATCAACTACGATTACGGAACCGACTATTTCAAAGCCTATCTGAAGCCGATCGGCTGCAAGTGCGATGCCTGCGAGAAGAAGCGCAAGAAGAAGCGCGCGGAGGCGAGGGCGGAGCGGCTGCGGCTGAAGGAAAAGGCCGAGCGGAAGGCCAGGCGCGAGGCCGAGAAGCTCGCCGAGGCGCGGGCCAAGCAGCGGAAGGCCAAGAAGGCCGCCAAGGCCAATGGCAAGCTCGGCAACGGCCAAACGCCGAACGGCAAGGCTCTGAACGGCAAGGCTTTGAATGGCAAGCACCTCAACGGCCATAGCCTGACCGCAGTGACCGGCAAGCGGGCGGTGCCTTCAAGGCGCGGCGCCACGCGCGTGCTGCAGGCCTGAGTTCCGAAGCCGATCTCCTGCGATCCTGGGGCGCCGACCATCATCGCGATGCGCGGGTGCGCGCAGGACGCGGCAGATAGGCGCATTCGGCGAGCGTGGTCCCGTCGAGTTCGCGCATGAAGGCCTCGCGGGCCGCAGCGAGCCGCGCCTTCAGACGGCAGCGCGGCAGCAGCACGCAATCGCCGCCATCATCCCTGAAGCATTCGACCAGCGCGCTGCCGCCTTCGAGCGCGCGCACCACCTCACCGAGCGTGATTGCCTGCGGAGCGCGCGCCAGCGAAAATCCGCCGCCGGCGCCGCGCTGGGTCGCGATGAAGCCGGCCTCGGCGAGGTCGCGCACCACCTTGGCAAGGTGATTGCGGGAAATGCCGAACTCGGCCGCGATCTCGCTGGTGGCAAATGAGCGGTCCGGCTCGCCGGCCAGCCGCATCAGCGCGCGCAGCGCAAAATCCGTGAATGAAGTCAGGCGCATGGAAGCCCTTCGAAATCGGCACTTGGCGGAGCCACCATAGCAGTCTAAATAGGTATTTAAAATACCGATTTGGGATGTGAGCGAATGACAGCAGCAGAGCGCCGCGAGCAGATCACTGCCGAGATCGTCGCGCGGACCGGGATCACCGACGCCATGATCGAGCAGCTGGTGCACGCCTTCTACGCCAAGGTCCGCAGCGACCCGATGATCGGGCCGGTGTTCGAGGCCAGGATCAGCAATTGGGAGCCGCATCTGGCCCAGATGTGCGCATTCTGGTCGTCGGTCGCGCTGATGACCGGGCGCTATCACGGCACGCCGATGGTCAAGCACATGAAGCTGCCGGTCGATGCCGCGCATTTCGATCGCTGGCTCGAATTGTTCGAGGCGACGGCGCATGAACTGTGCTCGCCGGTCGCGGCGGATCATTTCATCGAGCGCGCGCGGCGTATCGCGTCGAGCCTCGAGATGGGCGTCGCGAGCGGGCAGGGCGTGATGCTTGGGGTCGGCGAGCGTTACAGGCGAAGCGAAGCAGGAGCAGTGCAATGACTTTGTAGGGTGGGTAGAGCGCAGCGAAACCCACCATCTTTGCCTCGGAACGAAGCCGATGGGTTTCGCTTCGCTCTACCCATCCTACGCAGCTTCGCTCGTAACGACGACAGTCGTTACGCCGTCACCACACCCTGGCTCTTCCGCAACCCCATATATTGCAGCTCGGCGAACACGCCGGTGGCGATCGCCTGGGCGAGGATCACGATGGTCCCCAAGAGGTTCGGCGACACTGAGCCCGAGAGCAGCAGCGCGATGCTGGCAAGCGTCCAGGCGGCGTTGCCGGCGACCACCAGGATCACGGGTCCTTTCGGCAGCGAGGTTCGCGCGCCGAGCCAGCCAACGAATGCTGCGTAGGCAATCAGAAACAGCCCTGTCTCGCGCAACAGCGCTTCCGGCAGGCTAAGCAACGAGGCCAGCGCTCCGGCGTCGAGCACCATCGCGATGGCGGATACGCCGCTGAACACGGCATCGGCAAGCAAAGCGCGGCGCAGAAGGTGGGACGAATGGATCATGGCGGTGTCTCCTCTGGTTGGGATGGGATTGGTCAGCCGAACAGGGACTGCAACTGGCGCCACAGCCGGAACGGGCACAGCGCCCTGCCGACCCTCATCTCGACCGCATAGACCTGCGCGAACACGAACACGCCGGTGTCGTGCACGATCGGTTGGGGCATGTTGAGCGACCGCGCGACCAGCCAGGTGACCAGATGGACCAGCCAAGGGACTAGCCAAGCGATCAGGACGGCGAGGGCGCGGATAAGGGACAGCATCAGCATGGTCATCTCCTGTGCCGTGGAAGATGAGCCGGCCCGCGCGCCAATTCGATTACCTCAGGCGTAATGGAACGGGCGAATTTCGCATGGTAGGTTTTGCACCATGAACGCACATGCATCCCTGGCGCGGGCCGAGCCCGCAAAACCCGTCTTGATCGGCGAGCACCTGCGCGAATGGCGGCAGCGCCGCCATCTCAGCCAGCTCGACCTCGCCGTCGATGCCGAAATCTCGGCGCGGCATTTGAGCTTCGTCGAGACCGGCCGCTCGGCGCCGTCGCGCGACATGGTCCTCAAACTGGCGGAGCGCCTCGACGTGCCCTTACGCGAACGCAACGTGCTGCTGGTTGCTGCGGGTTTCGCACCCGCATTCCCGCAACGCTCGCTGGAGGATCCCGCGCTGAAATCGGCGCGCGAGGCGATCAACCTGGTGCTGAAGGCGCATGAGCCGAACCCGGCGCTGGCCTATGACCGGCACTGGAATCTGGTCTCCGCCAACCGCATGGTGGCGCCGCTGCTCGAGGGCGTGCCGCAGCGGCTGCTCGGCCAGCCCTTCAACATCCTGCGGCTGGCCTTCCATCCGGAGGGCCTTGCGCCGCGCACCGTGAACCTGGCGGAATGGGCCGCGCATCTGTTGGAGCGGCTGCATCGGCAGTGCGAGGCAACGGCCGATCCGGAGCTGCTCAAGCTCTATCAGGACCTGAAGTCCTATCCGATCCCGGCGCGGTCGGCCCCGATCACCCCCGACAACAACGTCGCGCTCCCGTTCAAGCTCCGCCTCAATGGCGAGATCCTGAGCTTCATCTCGACCACCATGGTGTTCGGCACCCCGGTCGACATCACGCTGCAGGAACTGGCGCTGGAGACGTTCTTTCCGGCCGACGAACTGACCGCCGAGCGGATGCGGCAGATGGCAGCCAGTATGAAATAGCGGCTTGTCTCGGGACGCTTTCGGCCTACTTTTGGGGTTCCAATTCCGCCGGGAACCCTGCCATGAGCGATCTGAAGCCGCTTCGCCTCGATATCGTCTCCGACGTCGTTTGCCCCTGGTGCTACATCGGCAAGCACCGCATCGAGGATGCACTCAAGCTGGTGCCCGATGTGCCGGTCGAGGTGCACTGGCGGCCGTTCTTCCTCAACAATTGGGTGCCGCGCGAGGGCATCAGCCGCGACGAATATCTCACGGCAAAATTCGGCTCGGTCGAGGCCTACAAGGGCATCGCCGGCCGCGTGGTCGCCGCCGCCAATGAGGAGGGGCTGACCTACCATCCCGAGCTCGTCAAGCGGCAGCCCAACACGATCGACTGCCACCGCCTGATCCACTGGGCCGAGGCCAAGGGCAGGGCGGCCGAGATGAAGCAGCGGCTGATGGAGCTGTATTTCCGCGACGGCGGCGATCTCACCGACAACGATGTACTGGTGCAGGCGGCAGCCGATGTCGGGCTCGACGCCGACGACGTGCGCAAGCGTCTTGCTACCGACGAGGATGTGGCGCTGGTCTCCGCGCAAGCCCAGGAAGCGTCCGAGAAGGGGATATCGGGCGTGCCGACCTTCGTGTTCGCGCAGAAATACGCGGTGTCCGGCGCCCAGCCGGCCGAGCAGCTCGCCCGTGCCATCCGCCAGGTCTCGGCCGAGATCAACGCGCAGGCGGCCGAGTAGTCCGAAGTTCTTCACGAAAGCCCGGCACATGCCGGGCTTTTTCGTTTGACCATACGATCCATCGGAAACAACCAGGGAGACCATCATGATCTATGAGCTGCGCACCTACACGGTACGTCCAGGGACCGTCGGCGAGATGGTGAAGGCGGCGAGCACGATCTCGCGCGACATCCGCGCCGACAATTTCGGCAAGCTGGAAGGCTACTGGATCACCGAGATTGGGCCGCTCAATCAGGTCATGCACATGTGGAGCTACGCCGATCTCAACGAGCGGACCCGGCTTCGCGCCGAGCTTGCGAAGAATCCGCGCTGGACCGGCGAGTACATTCCGGCGATCCGTCCGCTCCTCGTGCGCCAGGAGGTCCGGCTGATGAATGCGATCATTCCGCCGGTGGCACCGGCCACCAACGGCAACATCTACGAATTCCGCAACTATCGCGCCAAGCCGCTCGGCGCCGCCAAGCAATGGCTCGATCTGATCACCGGCGTGCTGCCGGAGCGTGAGAAATACTCCAAGATCGTCGGCCTCTGGCACACCGATTCCGGGCAGCCCAACGAGGTCTGCCATATCTGGGCCTATCCCGATCTCAACGCCCGCGCTGCTGCGCGGGGCGGCGCGATGAAGGATCCGGCGTGGCTGGAATTCCTGAGCAAGGGCACGCAGCTGCTCGAGGAGATGCACTCGACCATCATGCTGCCGGCCCCGCACTCGCCGCTGCAGTAAGGCGAGCCCGCGCCGAGGATGGTCGGGCCGGACGTACAGCGGCAGAAAGCCTCACCCGATGCTTCCATCAGGTGAGGCTTTCCAGGCAAGGGCATGTGCTGTCTGAGAAACAGCGCCCCTCAACGCTAGAAGGGCCAGCTGACACCAACCTGACGGCGGGAACTTATTGTTTCCTGATGTGTCTGCATGGCTACGAAAAGGTAAACCATCGGCAACTGTGGAGGAGCCGAACTCGTTGTGCCGAACTGTCCGGCGCATTACCGAGACCAGGGCGGCATCAGGTTGCGTGATGCCGCTTCGTCCAGCACGGCGAACTGCTCCGCACCGTCCTCGAACGCCGCGACCACGTCCGCGAGCCGGTCCAGTTCGGCAAGGGCGTCGGCCTTCAAGACCTTGCTGGCCGGCGCAGCCTCGCGCCAGCTATCCCAGGCCGACATTTGCCGGTTCGTGAGCGACAGCAGGTCGCGGTAGACGTTGACGTGAAGAAACCACAGACCGGTGGCCGCGCCGTGTCCGAACGCTCCGGCAGCCACCGCGTTGCTTCTCGCCATCCGCCACGCCTGCGATGCGGTCAGAAACGCATCGCGCGGCAGGTTCGCGCTGTCAAATGTGATCTGCATTTGTTCAATCTGAAGCGCATCGAGCTGCGCGTCGGCCTGCAGCCAGCGCCGGTCGCCTGGTGTCCAATATTCGCAGATCCAATGGTCATGATAGATGTCGTCGCCGATGTAAGTCGCAAAACCGCAGCGGACCCGCGCCGGGATCGATCGCCTTCGGAGCATGCTGCACAGCAGGAGCGCGTAGTCGCGACAGGTGCCGAACGTGCGGCTGCGCGGCGGGCGTGCCACGGTCAGCGGACCGGCGAACGACGCCAGGATCAGCTTCAAGCGATCTGCGACCGGCTGGGTTTGCCGGATCATCGGGAAGTCAGGCGGAATGCCGTACCGCTCCGCCAGCGCGACGTGAATGATCAGCCCCGAGACGATTTCGCACAGTCCGGAGACCGTCTCCGGCAAATCGTCATACGCATCGGCCAACTCGCCGGGGTCGGTCAACGCGTCCTGCTGGACGTAGCATTCTTGGATCGTCACGTTCCCGCCCGATCACGACGTTAGCGGCTCAAGGCCGTCATGCGCAGCCTATCGATCCGCGCGGGCTCGCGTAAAGGGGGACCGTGCTATCCGGGCTTGCCGCGCCGGCTGCGGATGAAGTGGATGGCGCTGCGTGCGGCCTCGTAGGCGAAATTGTTCAGGGTCAATGCGGCATGAACGGCGGCGACCAGCGGATCCCGCCGCCGCAGCGGCAGCAGCACGTCGCCGATCGCGAAGCGGCCGCGCCAGATCGGGTCGATCATGGGGTGGCCGGGCGCAGCGGTGGAATCGGCCGAATTGATCGCGGGATCGGCGCAGAGATGGCGCGTCAGCTCCAGCGTCAATTGTGCGCCTGGCGAATGCTTTGCAAAACGCTCGTCGATGCCGATCTTGAAGAAGAAGGCGCGGTCCTGGTGGCGCACCACGATGCCGCCTGCGACCGGCGTGCCGCCCGCATGCAGGGTGACGATCTCGCAGCGGCCGGTCTCGGCCAGCGCCGAAGTGGCGCGGCGGATGAAGGCCGCGTCGCCGGCATGCTGGCTGAGCGCGGTGCCGCGCTGGCCTTTCCAGCCGCCGGCTTCGAGCGCAAGGAATGTCTCGAGCGCCGCCGCGATGTCGCGCGGCGTGCGCGCGACGTCGAAGCGCACCGCGCCGTGGTCGGACAGGCGATGGTGCTGGCGGCGCAGCTCCTTCAGCTTCTTGGGCCCTAGCGCGTCGCGCAGCAATTCATCGGCATCGCGCGTCGCATCGAGCTGCGCGCGTTGATAGGTGCTCAGCGGGCGCGGCTGCAAACCGTCGCGCGCGAGCACCGCGCGGATCGCCGCCATGGCCGGGCCCTCGAGCGACATGGTGCGCAGGATCAGCGCATGCGCGCCGGCGTTGCGTGCCTGCTGCAGCATCTTGCCGGCGGCCTGCTCTGCGGCGTCGCGGTCGAGCAGCGGCGTGCACAGCGTGCCGTAGGGTTCGGCGCCGACCAGTGCGGGCAGGGGGACCCGGTAGATTCGCCGCATCGGGATGACCGGCAGCAGACCGATCAATTGCCCGGCATCGCCGGTGGCGCTGAGCAGCGATGCGCCGGTGCGGCCGCGGGCGGAGGCATCGACCGCCAATTCCCAGTCGGGCTGATAGTAGCCATTGGCCTCGATCGCGCGCTCGGCCAGCGCCCGCCATGCGCCGACCGGCGCGGCTGACAGCGGCGGCAACGCGCGATCATCCGTGGCATCCTTGCGCGATGCCCGGCGGATCATTGCCTGGTCAGCAATATCGGCCACGTCCCATGTTTCCCCGGTCTGCAAGGCTGGTCGGTCTTGCGTTCATCGCGGGTAACGCTAGCGGAGAGAGATGGAAAATGCCGTTGAGGCCATCCGGCAATTTGAGCGGTAATGTTAACGGGCGGTTCAGCATACCGCCGCGCCAACCCATGGCGCGGCGCTCATGCTCCAAGCGGGCTCGGCCTATGACCCTTCCGCTTCCATCTGCCGCAGGGCAGCCTTGAGCAGAAGCGTGAGGCAATCCTTCGCCTCGGGAATACTTCGGTTCGGATAGGTGCGCAGCGACTGCCACATCTCCCAATCGACCAGGGTCGCAAGGGCAACGAGCCATTTCTGCCGTGCCTCGGCGGACACCTGCTCAAGTTCAGTGGCGAACCACTGGCCGACCACGTCGCGAAAGGCCTTGCGTACCCGCAGACGGTGCTTCTGCAGCAGCGGCGAGGTCTCGATCATCGCGTTGGACGCACGACGATGCGGCGTCATTCGCTCCAGCGCCTGGGCCCGCATATCGATGAACTGCGCAACGCGAACGTCCACCGCGCCGTGCAGGACGGATTTCGCAGGCGGCGGCTCGATCGATTCAGGGGGCGTCAACTCGTCGAGCACCGCCTGCGTGAGCTGTCCCTTCTCCGGGAAATGCAGAAACAGCGTGCGTATCGAAACGCCAGCCCGCTCCGCGATCTGTTGCGCCGATGGACGTGCCGAGCCCTCATTCTGAAGCGCGATGCACGCGGAGACGATATTGCCGCGGGTGACCTGCGTGCGCTGTCGCCGGCCGTCGGCCGACTTGGCGGAAGAGAGACCTGATGTCGAGCGGGAAACCATACAATCGCGGTCCTTCAAAAGCTTGATTGCCTCTTGGCAAAATCGAGCACGAGAAAATATTCGCGGCTAGCCAGACAGAGCGGATTTTTCCCGCTCCGGCAAGTCCTTCGCATCCCGCGTGTTGCGGGATCGCGATGTGCCGCGGCATCGATGGCGGCTTGACACCGCTCGAGCGGGCGGAATATTTTTGCATAAAGATATGCAAATATATTCCAGGACGAAGCCCGTCCGAAGCGAGCCGACCGGGGAGGAGCCATTGCCGGACACCAACTATCGGGTGCTGCGGTTTGACGAGCTGATCGTTCAACCGAACCGCGGCGAGGAGATCGCCGCGACGCTCAAGGCCGACGGCGAACCGTCCGATGCACAGGTGCTCGGTGTCTTCGTGCCGCTGATCGGTATCTCGAGCAACGTCGTCACCGTCGCTACAAGCTGGACGGGCGAACCCACACCGCATGCCTATGAGGGCGCCAACCTCGTCGGCAGCCGCAGTCGCCTGTTCGATGTCCTGGCGCGCGGACAGGAGCCATGTTCTGCCGAGGGCATCTACACCCACCGCTGGTTCGTCGTCGCGCCGGATCAGGTGCGGGCGCTGACGGAGATGAGCGTCGAGGCGTGGAAATCGTCGGAAGCCGACACTGCGATGCGCATCGCCGGCTTCTGGCGCTGCCGCGAGCTGAATGCCAGTGGCGAGGCGGTGGTGCTGATGATCGTGAATTATCCCAGTCTCGAAGCATGGGATGAGAGCCGCTACTGGAAGCCGAAACCCGCGCACCAGGCGCAGCCGAACCGCAACGTCTGGGGCGGGCTGTTTGCGCGGCGGCGCGAGATCCTGCGCGATTCCTGGGTCACGGTGCACCGGCTGGCAACCTAGCGCGTCAAGCATCACCGGCGGCTTGACATCGCTCGAACCGCAAAATTATAACTGCATAAAAATATGCAATAATATTTCGGGAGGAGCACGATGTCGTTCAGCGGCAACAGGAGATCGCGGATTGGTCGGGCGGTCGTCGTTCTCCGGTGCATCGACGCGGCCGGCCGGTCGCTGTCGGTGCGCGTCGCTCGTGACTGACGAGGGCAGCATGGCGCGACAGATCATGGATCCCGGCTGGAAGGTCGTCATCGGCTCGGGAATTGGCATTTCGTTCGGCGCCGCGCCGATCTTCACCGCGGGCTTTGCACATCTGACCGGCGCAATGGCGCAAGACTACGGCTGGAGCCAGGGTGAGGTAGCCCGGGCCGCGACCATCGTGCTGTCGTCGACGATGGTCGCCTATTTGTTCTGCGCGTGGCCGCTCGATCGGCTGGGATCGCGAAAGTTCGCGCTGATCAGCATTGCCCTGTTCGCGGTGTCGCTCGTCATTCTGAGCCAGATTGGAAATTCGCTGCTGCAGTTCTATCTCGCGGCGGCGCTGTTCGGCTTTGTCGGCGCGGGCACCAATGTCGTGTCCTATGCAAAGGCGATCTCCCGCTGGTTCGACCAGCGACGCGGCCTGGCGCTCGGTCTCGCCGCGAGCGCGCAGGCCGCCGGCAGCTTCATCGTGCCGCTGGCCGCGCACGGGATCATCGCAAGATACGGCTGGTCGGCCTGCCTGCTGGCATTCGCCGCCTTCGAGCTTGTCGTCTGCCTGCCGCTCGTGGCGTGGCTGGTGGCGGACGGTCCGCCCGGCGGCGATCCGGCGTCGAGAACCGATGGGGCGCGGCCATCGACTGAGGTCCACGCACCGGAGGCCGGCATCAGCGCCGCCGAGATCATCGGCACTCCGACTTTCTGGAAGCTCGCGTTTTGCTTTGCCGTGATCGGGATGTCGTTCTATGCGATCGCGCCGAACGTCATGTACATCCTCAAGCGCCGCGCCGACGTGAGCGCCGCCGATGTGGCCTGGATTCAGGCGGCCGGCGCCGTCGCTGCGCTGTTCGGGCGAATTGTGGTCGGACATCTGCTCGACCGGTTGCACGCCCGCGTCGTCGGCATCTTGACCGTTCTGCTGATGGCACTGTCCGCGCTGATCAATGCCACCGCGGGCGGAGTGGTCCCGATGGTGCTCGCCTCGATCCTGATGGGGTTCTCGATCAGCGGGGAGGCGGACCTGATGCCCTATCTGGCCGGGCGCTATTTCGGCACCCGATCGGTCTCGAAGGTCTTCAGCTGGCTGCTGTTTGCGTTCTGCATCGGCGCGGCGATCGGCCCGGTCGCGTTCGTCTGGCTTTCGACATTGAGCGATAGCGTGGTCCTGCCGTTGCTGCTGCTGTCGGCCGTGCAGATCGTCCCCGTGATGCTGTTCCTGTCGCTTGGCCGCTACCGAACGCCGCCCGAGCGCGTCCAAAGCCTTGCCGTTGCGCTGACTTGAGCCTGGATCGATGGCCCTAACTGGAGACGAAAGATGACGCTCAGGGATTTGCCGCAGACATCTGCCGGCGCACCGCCGTCCCAGCCGATCCCGGAGGAAGCGAGCCTGGCCGCCGCGGCGGGCGAGGCCTTCGTCTATGCGTTGCCGCTGATCGAGATGGCCGCGGTTCGCCGCAACTCGCTTGGCCGCACCGGGCTACAAAATACGCTGTCGCATCAGCGCGACCTGATCGATCACAGGGCGCGCTGGGTCACGACGCCGAACAACGACACGCTGTATTCGATCGCATGGCTCGATCTGACGCAGGGCGCGGTCCGGCTGACGATCCCGCCGACCGGAGACCGCTATTTCTCCGCCGCGCTGATGGACTTGTACACCAATAACAATGCGGTGCTCGGCACCAGGACGATTGGCAATGCCGGCGGCACGTTCACGATCGTCGGACCGGATCAGACCGGTTCGGGCCCCGATGTCGTCCGCGTCGCGACCCCGCATGCGTGGCTGCTGATCAGAACATTGGTCGACGGCGTCGCGGATCTCGCAGCCGCGCGCCGGATTCAGGATGGCTTCAAACTGGACGGCCCGTCGGGTAGCCCGCCCAACGACCATGCGGAGCGCAACGCGGCGACGCCGGCGTTGTTCGCGAGCATTCAGGGCTTGATGGCGTCGGACCCGCCCCCGGCGACCGATACCGCTGTTCTGCGTCGGATCGCAGCCGCGCTCCAGCTGCCGTCGCCGGCAGCCGCGGAGGCGATTGCCCAGGGTGTCGCCGCAGCGCGGACGGCACTGATGTCCGGCGGCAGGCGGTTGGAATTCATTGACGGCTGGAGCTATCCGCGCGCCAACCTCGGCAATTTCGATCAGGACTATCGCTACCGCGCCGCCGTGGCCTTGTGGGGCATCGGGGCGCTGCCGGTTGCCGAGGCGATGTACATGCGCGCCGCGGGAAATCTGGAGAACGGCTTCTTCGACGGCGCGGCTGGCTATCAGCTTCACTTGCCCGCCAGACTGCCGTTGAACGGCTTCTGGTCGCTGACGATGTACGAAGTCGCCGACGACAATCAGTTGTTCCTCACCGAGAACGCGCTGGGCCGCTACGCCATCGGCGATCGCACGGACGGCCTTCGGCGCAATGCCGACGGGTCGATCACCATCTGGATCGGGCGCGGCGATCCGGGCGGGGATCGAGCCGCCAACTGGCTGCCGGCGCCGAAGCGCGGACCGTTCAGCCTGATCATGCGCTGCTACCTACCGCGTCAGGAGATGCTGGCGGGACGCTGGCGCTTGCCGCCGGTCCGGGAGGCCGCCGGCTAGAGCATTCAAGGATCCGAAGGGATCGACAGGGGCGGATCGACAACAACAACAACGACAAGGGGGCGAGGATGATGCGGAAGGGCGTACTCCCGGGCGCAGTGGCCGGGCTGTTCTGTATGCTGGCAGCGGCACAGGCCGCCGATCAAACGACCGATGCAGCGCGCGAGATGCCGAAGAAGGCCGCGACGCTGAAGGCGCCGCCGCCGGCCGAAAAACCGTTCTTCCTGGCCAACGACAACCGCGTCACGGTTTCGCAATTCTCGGGAGGCGTTCCCGGCTACGCCAAGAACTCGCAGGGCACAACGCTCGCCTATACGCACTATGACACCTGGGCCTATGGCAGCAACAGCTTCTCGCTGCTGACGTCGAAATACGATCACGGAGCGGCGACCGCGCCATGTCTCGGGTCCGTGCTTGCGCCGACTGGACTCTGCGCCGGCGGCGTGGCGGCTTCTGCGTCGATCCGCAGCACGTTCGGATGGAACGAACTGTTCGACACCAACGCGTTCTCCGTCGGCCCGCTGACCAACATCTCGTTTCTCGTCGGGGCGGACGCTTCGCTCTCGAACATCTTCACCGCATCCAGCAACTACGATGTGCTTGCCGGTCTGCAGTTCGGCTTCAGCCTGCCGTACAGGGGCTATTTCAACGTCAGTCCGATGTACTTCCAGCGGATGCAGCACGGCGCCCAGCTCATGCCTCCGGGCTTCGGCGGCCCGGTGTCGATGCCGCCGCCTTATCCCGGCCTTCCCGACGGCGTGATGCACTTCTCGCCGACCTGGGGGCTCGATTTCAACTACTACATGGATCTCGGCTTCCTGCCCGAGACCCTGCAATATTTCTCGATCAGCGGGCGCGCGGCGATCCGCGGCGCGGACGGCAACGGCGGCTACGGCCCTTATCCGAGAAGCCCGCTCAGCAACCGGACCACCGGTTACGCGCTCGAGCCGGTCCGCCTGACGCTCGACGCCGGCAAGCTGTTCTGGGGCGCGAGCTACGCGCACCTCGTCGACGTCTGGGCTGCCTGGCGATACGAAAAGAACATCGGCGGCTATGCCGAGGCCTATGACACGTCCTGCATCACCAAGGGCGTCTACAATGGCAGCTGTTCCAGCAACGGCATCTACTACGGCATGACCGTGAAGCTGGGAGCTCCGGTGCCGGGAACGCCGGCCCTGTCACCGTTCGGCACGCCGTTCTTCACCAGCGTCGACAACAGCTTTACCTATGGCGTGCTGCCGAGCGCGACCGCTCCCGGCGAAACCGCAAAGACCGTAAAGCAGGTCTACGCCTTCACCCATACCGACAGCTGGGCCTATGGCACCAACCGTCTCTATGCCGAATTGCTGAAGTCCGATCACCGCGATCCGGCTTCGCCCTGTTCGGCGGTCTACAACCATCCGGTCTTCGGCGCCACTGCGCCTTGCTCGGGCAACATGGAGATCAACGCCTCGCTGCGCAGCACGATCGGGTTCAACGAAGTGTTCAACACCACGGCGTTCAGGGCAGGGGCGCTACGCAACGTGTCCTTCGAGATCGGCGCCGACGGGCGGACGACGCTGGGCTATGCGGCGCCGGCCAAGGAGGCGATCGTCGCTGGTTTGCAATTTGCATTCGACTTGCCGTTCAAGAGCTACCTGACGATCGCTCCGCTCTATTATCAGGAGTGGAATCATTCGGTCTATGCGGTTCCGAACAACGCGGGCAACAGTCCGTACGGCGTCGGACTATACGGCGTGCCGCCCTACAAGGGCCTGATGCCGGCCGGCTTCACCGGAACGGTCGACGGCAATCTGCACTACGATCCGACCTGGGCACTCGAGATCGATTACGGCAGTAGTCTCGGTTTTCTGCCGGAGGGCCTGCGCTACTTCTCGCTGAGCGGGCATGTCGGCATCTACGGACCAAAGGGCAATGGCGCCTATGGTGGCTATACGCTTCCGTCGAACTGGAACACCAAGACGGAGATCAATGCCGAGCCGGTCCGGTTGAGCTTTGACGCCAGCAAGGCGCTCTGGGGCGCGAAATACGCGCATTTCGTGGAGGCCTTCGTGGCGTACCGTTACTGGCACAACAAGTTCGGCCTTGACGGCGGCAACGCCGCCAACGGCATCTGCTTCTTTGCCAACGGTACCAGCAACAAGAGCTGCACCGAACAGACGGTCTACACCGGGGTGACCATGAAGTTCTGAGAAGATCTATGGCGACCACGGTGGACCGACGATGAAGCTGACGTCGTCGGTCCAAAGTGCCTCGTTGACCCAGGGATTGGTGCCGTCCCCGTCGCCTGCGATGTACTTCGTTGGGCCAGCGTTGCCGGCTGCTACGGCTTGGGGCTGCGTTGCGCTTCGAGCTGAACGGAGCTTTCGACCGGCTCATAAGTCTCGGTCACGCAATTGTCGTCAGCCTCCACCTGCCGGCGATCGAAGATCGCGCCGTCATTGATGAAGACGCGATAGGTCTGCGTCCCGAGCGGCTTGCCGATCACCGAAGTCAGTTCGGCGCGCACGCAGGCGGTCCAGCCGGTGCCGCGCGGGTCGTGCAGCGGAGCGGAGACCCGCACATGGGCCGGCTGCGAGCCGGCGGTGAACACCGAATCCAGCTTGCCGGCCACCAGCCGCTTGACATCCGGAGGCGTCTCGAGAGGCGCCGGCTCGGTGGCCTTGACCTTCAACATGTCGGGCCATACCGCGTGGCTGTCCGCAAGCCCGCAGCCGCTCAACATCAAGGCGGCGCCGGCCAGCAGCGCCGCCACTTGTACCTGTCCCTGTCCCATTCAGCTGATTTAATGTGCCGCCGCCAACATTGCGCCCCCCTGATGGGGCTGAATCCGCATCGCGCGGCGCTTTGTCGATCAACAAATGTCGAGCGACAAGCTATGTTTGGGGTTTAGATGTTGCCGGATGTTTCTACGGCTGCGGGGGGAGAGAGACTGACATGAAAAGCTTCACGGTTGCTGCCGTCATTCTGGCGCTGATTGCGACACCAACTTTGGCCCAGGGCCGGCGAGGCGGCGGGGGCGACGACAGGAAGACGGAGAAGAAGCCTCAGATCGACGAGAAGGCGTACAAGGCTGCACTCGATCGGATCCCCGAGCCCAAGGAGAAATACGATCCCTGGGGCGTCACCAAGCCGGCCGCGGATCCAGCGAAGAAGCCGAAATAGCCGGGCCCGTCTGATCCCTGCGACAATTCGGGCCCGAGAACGGGCGCCGGCGGCAGCAGATTGCCGCACACTGTGAACCTTCGCCTGACGGTCTTCGACCCATCTCCGATGCCATTGTCGGAGGCCGCCATGCTTCGCTGTTCCCTCCTTAGCCTGATCGTTCCGGCTGCGATCCTGTTCGGTGCCGTGCCGGCACTGGCGGAAAGCCGTCTGGCGCTGGTGATCGGGCAGTCCGCCTACAAGTCGGTGCCCGCGCTGCCCAATCCGGCCAACGACGCCAGGGCGATGTCACAAATGCTGACCGATGCCGGTTTTGCGGTGACGACGGCATCAGATCTGTCCCAGGATGAGATGCGCACAAGGATCAGCGACTTCGCCGGCCAGGTGGCGGCGAAGGGCGCCGACACTGTGGCGCTGGTGTTCTATGCCGGGCATGGTCTGCAGATCGACGGCGAGAACTATCTGGTGCCGGTCGATGTCGATCCGAAGCGCGAGGCCGACATCCCGATCCAGGCGGTTCGCCTCAACGACATCCTGAACACGCTGACCTCGGTGCCGAGCCGCATGCGCATCGTGCTGCTCGATGCCTGTCGCAACAATCCCTTCCCGGAGCTCAGCAAGACCGCCGGGCATGGGCTTGCCATCGTCGATGCCAAGATCGGCGCGCCCGGCACCTTCGTTTCGTTCTCGACGTCACCGGGCGCTGAGGCCGAGGACGGCAGCGGCGCCAACAGTCCTTACACGACCGCGCTGCTGGCTTCGGCGAAGGAGCCGGGGATTCCGATCGAGGACACCTTCAAGCGCGTCCGCCTGGCAGTGAACAAGGCGACCGACGGTCGCCAGACGCCGTGGGATTCCTCGTCGCTGACCGACGACTTCCGCTTCATGGCAGGTACGTCAGCATCGCCCGCGGCTACGCCCGCGCCGGCCGCGACCAAGCGCACCGTCGACGAGTGGAAACGCGAATTGCAGGGCAAGCCGATCGAGGTTGCCAACGAACTGATGGTGGTCGACGGCACCGATGAAGCCTATGAAGCCTTCGCCGCGATCTTCGCCGGCACGCCGCGCGGCTTGCAGGCGCGCGACTGGCTCGACCGGCATCGCCGCATGGTGGCCTGGAACGACGCCATCCTCGCCAATACCGCGGCGGCCTATCGCAGCTTCCTCGTGCTGTACCCCGACAGCGATCTCACGGCGACCGCCCGCAAGATGATCGAACGGTTGCGCTACCGTCCCGATCCGGCGCCGGGCCTCGCGCTCAGTGTGCCCGCGACCAACGTCGCGCTGGCGGCGCCGACCTGTCCCTGCAACACCGCGCCGCCGCCGGAGCAGCAGAAGGCTGCAGCGCCCGTGAAGAAGCGTGCCGATCCCGATCCGCCGCCGCGGCGCGCCGGCAAACGCCCGCCGCGCGTCGTGGTCGAGGACGACGTTGTGGTGGTGCGGCGGCCGCCTCCGGCCGTGGTCTATGAGCCGGTCGGGCCTCCGATCGGAATCGGGATCGGTATCGGCGGCGGTGGTTATCGCGGGCATTATGGCGGCGGTTATCGCAGGGGTGGATACTGACGCGGCAATCGCGTAAAGGCTTTCCCGCATGAGATGCGGCGTGTGATGATCGCATCTTGCGGGAGGACGCAATGCGGTCGCTGTTTCGCCTGCTTGCCGCGCTACTGCTGTGTGTACAGCCGGCGCTCGCCTGGGAGTATTGGGGCGGCGATCGCGGAGGCACACGCTTCTCGCCGCTGACACAGATCAGGACAGACAATGTCGGCACGTTGGTGCGCGGCTGGGAATTCCGCACCGGCGATCTCGACGCGCGTCCGCCCGAGGTCATGAAGCGCACCAAGTTCGAGGTGACGCCGCTGTTCGTCGAGGACAGCCTGATCTTCTGCACGCCGTTCAACGAAGTGATCGCGCTCGATCCCGGTACCGGCGCGCCGAAATGGCGGTTCGATCCGAAGATCAGCATGGCGCAGCGACCGGCCAATCGGTTTGTCTGCCGTGGTGTCGCGCACTGGACCGATGATCGCGCGGCGGATGGTGCGGCCTGCAAGTCACGCATCTTCACCGGCACCAACGACACGCGCCTGATCGCGCTCGATGCCAGGACCGGCAAGCCCTGCGCTGATTTCGGCAACAATGGCGAGATCAAGATCGACGCCGGCATGAAGCTGGAATGGCCCGGTGAGTTTCAGATCACGTCGGCGCCGGTGACGGGCCGCGGCGTGGTCGTGGTCGGGTCCGCGATCGGCGACAACCGGCGTGTCGATGCACCGGTCGGCGCGGTGCGCGCCTTCGATGCACGGACCGGCCAGCCGCGCTGGACCTTCGATCCGCTGGTGCATGCCGGCGTCGAGGCCGGCCACAGCAATGTCTGGGCGCCGATGTCGGTGGACGAGGAGCGGGGCCTGGTGTTCCTGCCGACGACATCGCCCAGTCCCGATTTCTGGGGCGGCAAGCGTCCCGGCAATGATGAGCACGCCAATTCCGTCGTCGCGCTGCGCATCGAGAGCGGCGAGCTCGCATGGGCGTTCCAGACCGTGCATCACGACGTCTGGGACTACGACCTGCCGGCACAGCCGACACTGGCGCGGATCGACACCGGCAACGGCATGCGCGACGTCGTGATCCAGCCGACCAAGCAAGGTTTTGTGTTCGTGCTCGATCGCGACACCGGCAAGCCGGTGTGGCCGGTCGAGGAGCGCGCGGTGCCGCAGAACGGCGCCGAGGGCGAGACCCTGTCGCCGACGCAGCCGTTCCCGACCCATGTGCCGCCGCTGCTGACCCAACGGATGACGGCCGATGATGTCGGCGGCCTGCTACCGGGCATCGGCAGCGCGGCGTGCGACAAGCTGCTCGCGAAATCCCGCAATGAGGGGCTTTACACGCCGCCGTCGACGCAGGGCACGATCATCTATCCGATGACCGGCGGCGGCGTGAACTGGGGCAGCGCGGCCTTTGATCCGGTCAACCAGATCCTGTTCGCCAATGTCAGCCACGCGGCGCATCTCATCACGCTGATTCCGCGCGATCAGGCCAAGGGCTTCAATCCGCCGCCCGGCCACGATTTCGGCCAGCAGCAGGGCGCGCCGTTTGCGATGTCGCGGGCGCTGGCGAGTACCGAGGTTGGGTCGCCGTGCAACAAGCCGCCGTGGGGCGAGACGGTGGCGGTCGATCTCAAGGCCGGCAAGATCCTCTGGCATTCGTCGGTCGGCACCAGCGAGGATCTCGCGCCGCTCGGCATCGCGCTCAATACCGGCACGCCGTTGCTCAGCGGCGTCGCGATCACCGCGGGCGGAGTGGTGTTCACCGGTGCGATGGACGCCTATCTGCGCGCGTTCGACGTCAAGTCGGGCCGGCAATTGTGGCTCGGCCGGCTTCCGGTGCCGGGCGTCGCCAATCCGATGACCTATCTCTGGAAGGGCGAGCAGTATGTCGTGATCGGCGCCGGCGGCCATTCCGAGGGCGGCACCTCGATCGGCGACAGCGTGGTGGCATTTCGCCTGCCGCGGCAGGGCGAGGGCGTTTCACTTCTCGCGCGCCTGATCGACTGGCCCGGCGGGCGGTTCACCGCCAAGGCTGTGGCCGCCGGTCTCGTGCTCGTGGCCCTCATTGCGCTGTTGTGGCGCTGGCGGCACAGCCGTCGCTCGCGATCCGCTTAGGTGGTCCCTGCTTCAGGTGCGCGCCCTCAAAATATCGAAAACAACCCCATGCAAAGTAGCCGGCGGCTGCCGGCGTTCGAAAAGCAACTTGACACGTCGGGCAACTCAGGCGTACATTTCTAATATTCCGAAATGATGCGGGCGCTGCCTCGCTCCGCTAAAGCGCGATGAATTCAGGTTGTTCGCCGCCTCTGACTGGTCCGGTACTGGGTGCAGTCCAGACTTCTCATCATCGATCCTCGACCGCCGCATTTGACCCAAAGCGGATATTCCGTGTCATCCCCCGGCGAATTTCTTAGGGATTGACAAATAACCCTGACGGACAAGCGTGAGCCGGTATCAGGAGATCGAGGAATGCAGAACGCGACAGTGGCTGCGATCGTGTACGAGCTTCTGTTCGAGGTTTATCGGAAGATTGATCTCGACCGAACGCAGGGTTGGCTCCAATCGCTTCCTGATGAAAATGGCACGCTGCATGAGGCGTTCTATGTCGAAGGTTCGGGGCGCTGGGAATGGCCCGCAGGGGTGCTGAACCAAGTTGGTGCTCTGAAGCCGCTTTACGAGCCGAACCCGCCTCGTTGGACAACGCGTCTTCCCGGCCAATCGAGAATCTTTTTTAAGCCCGTTGTGACCTTAGACGAATGCGAGGCCGCTAACTTTCTGAAGTTCGAGACTTTCGACAACTACTGTGTTGCGATGTTCGCCTTTGAGTACCTGCACAGCCATTTCGCGTCCCGTGGTGGGTTAGTAAATCTCGACATTCGCTCGCATCGCTTTCTGAAAGCCGTCGCGTCCCAAGATGATATCTTTCTAGTCGAGGATGACGGCGAAGTGAGGTTTGATCAGGCACGCTTCAACACGAAAGTCATGACGCGGTGGGACGAACTGGAGGTTCGCCGCATCCATCCCAAAAGCGGTGCTTAGTTCTGAAGCGAAGACGTTCTTGAATAGCAGCAGACCGAAGAAATGTCAGCTCCTGGCCCTTGGCGGGACATTCACCGATGCATCGCCGATGTTGGCTTTTGAGGGCGACACGGACTTCGCTATCGCCGCTCGCATATACTGGATTTTTGAGTACGCACCCTGTTCTCATCGCGTTTTAGCGCGACGCCATAACAAATCAGAAACACGGATTCTCAATCCGTGCACCGAAACGACGTGCGGGCCCACGCGCGCGATGTCATGCTTGCGTTCGCCGCGACGCTTCGCTTACGAGGTCGCGAGCGGACGCGCCAGGCTTCCGGCGCCTGTTCATTTTCAGATCATTGCCCATGGAGATTGCGATGAAGATCACTGCCTCGATCATGCTTGCCGCTGCGCTCGCGCTGTCGTCCGCGCCGGCCAATGCCACCGTGCTCGATCTCTCGACCATGACCTGCAAGCAGTTCGTCGAAGGCGGCGACGACACCATCAAGATGGTGCTGGTCTGGATGGACGGCTGGTACAAGGGCGATTCCGACGAGGCGATCATCGACACCGACGTGTTCACCGAGAACGCCAAGAAGTTCGGCACCTATTGCGGAAAGAACCCGACCATCAGCATCGTCAACGCCGCCGAGGCGGTGCTCGGCAAGTAGTTATCCCGGCAGCATCGCGAACGCGCTCGACACCATCGCCACCGGCTTGTTGTCGGTGGCGGAGAGCAGCGTGACGCGGCCGAAGCTCATGGTGCGGCCGAGCCGGACCACGCGCGCGTCGGCCAGCACATCGGAGGCGGTCGCCGCGCGCATGAAGTGCGTGGTCTGGTCGACCGTCGTCATCGGGCGATAGCCCTTGTTGGCCGCGAGATTGGCCAGCACCATCGCGGTGTCGGCGAACGCCATCAGCGCCTGGCCGCAGACGATGCCGCCCTGGCGGCACAGCCGCTCGGAAAACGGCATGCGCAGGATGGCGCCGGGCTGCCAGTCGGCATCGCCGCCGGCGGGCGGTGCGATGTCGAACTGCTCGATCGACAGATTGAGGTCCTGCACCCATGGCGCAAAGACGTCGCCGAGCACGCGTTTCGCGTCGTCGATCCCGAATTCATTGGCCTGCTGCATGACGTTCCGTTTCCTCCGCTGATGTTTCTTGCTTGCTGTCTATTGTCTAGAGCCTATCCCGTTCCGATTGTATCGGAACGGGGCTCTAGATTCTTGTTTTGACGCGTTTTCTTCACGCGAACCGGTATCCACTTCGCTCGAAAACGCTCTAGTTGCGCGTGACGTGCACGCGCGGTGTCTTGCCGTCATTCCACTTGCCGTCGATCGCCCGTTCGATCTGGGCGGCGAGCTGCAGCAGCAGGCCGTCATCGGCCTGCTTGCCGATCGCCTGGATGCCGAGCGGCAGGCCGTGCTCGTTGGTCGCGAGCGGCAGCGAGATCGCCGGGATGCCGCAGAGGTTGGCGAGCGGCGTGAAGGCGAAGTTGCGCCAGAGATTGCCGAACCAGTCCAGCACCGACGGGTTGTCGCTGATGGTGAGATATTCCCTGGTGCCGATCTTTGGCGTCGGCAGCGCGGTGATCGGCGTCAGGATGATGTCCCAATCCTCGAAGAAGGCGCCGAAGCCGCGCGCCGTGGTGTTGAACACAGCCTGCATGCGGGCGCGATCGGCAAAGCTGAAGTCGCGGCCATGCTCCCAGATGCGGATGTTGATCGGCTCGATCAGGTCCGCCGGCGGCCGCGTCAGTCCGCGCGCCGCGACCATGTTGCCGATCACGACGGCGAAATTGCTGATGTAGCAGGTGGTCTGCGCCGCGAAGGCTTCCGTGTAGTCGATCGACGGCAGGGCGTAGTCGACCTGATGGCCGAGGCCTTCGAGGAAGCGGCCGACCCGCTCGAGCTCGGCTGCGATATGCGGCGTCGCGCGATAGTCGCCCCATGTGTGCGACAGCGCGATTCTGAGCCGGCCGGGGTCGCGCGCGATCATCGCGGTATAGGGCTCCGGCGGAGTCCAGAACGGCATGAACTCGCCGGGTGCAGGTCCCCGGCAGGCATCGACGAAGGCGGCGGTGTCGCGCACCGAACGCGACTGGCAGCCCTGGATCGAGACGAGGCCGGTGAGATCGGACAGGTGCGGCGCGAGCGAGAACACGCCGCGCGACACTTTCAGCCCGATATTGCCGTTGACGCCGGCGGGAATCCGGATCGAGCCGCCGCCGTCGGTGGCATGCGCGATCGGAACGGCGCCGGCGGCAACCATCGCCGCGCTTCCGGCCGACGAGCCGCAGGTGGTGTAGTCGGTGTTCCAGGGATTGCGCGTGACATAGACCGCAGGGTTCTCGGCCGAGCTGCAGACCCCGAACTCCGGCGTGGTGGTGCGGCCGATCAGGTTGAGACCGGCCTTGCGCAGCTTCGTCGTCAGGAAGGTGTCGGCCGCGGCGCGGTTGCCGCGCATCATCAGCGAGCCCATCTCCTGCAGCCGGCCCTTCAGCGTGGGGCCGAGATCCTTCATCAGGAAGGGCAGGCCGGCGAACGGCCCGTTGAGATCGGCGCCGTCGCGCGCGGGATCGGCGATCACGTCGTCGAACAGCTCGACCAAGCCGGAGAGCGCCGGATCGACCTTGGCCGCGGCGGCGGCAGCCTGTGCCGCCAGCTCCCGCGGCGTCAGCTCGCCATTCCGGACCCGATCGGCGAGCGCCGTCCCGTCATGCCGCGTCCATTCGTCCCAGCTCATCGCCAAAGTCATTTCGATTCCTTTTCTGCTTTGTTGCGCAGTGTAGTTTGGGGGGCTGCCCGGTCAAACCCATCGCGCGGGCGCTGCTGTCCGACGCGCTTGCGCGGCGTTCCGATGCACCCTGCGCTGCGTTCCGACGCGCTTGCGCTGCGTTGCAAGCGCCGTGCCCGGCTTGAAAATGCCCCAGTTTTGGCGCCCAATTGCCCCTCGTCAGTGGTGGGGGCGTCCATGTTCCGCAGGTTGGTATTGCTGGGCGGCGTGATCGCGATCGGGCTTGCGCTCGGTAGCTGCACGCGATGCGGTCCGATCTGGGACGACTGGATGCAGTCGCCGAAATCCTGCAAGTCAGACAATCTCTAGGGCAGGGCAGGTACGCTTGTCATGGCCACGCTTGGCGGCGGCTTTCTTGCGGTGATATACCGCTGGCGAAAATGCAGGGAGCGTTCTTATGAGAGTTTTGGGCGCAGTTGCGGTCGCGGTGCTGTTGTCGGCGCCGGCCTATGCGCAGATGCCGAACGTCAATCTGATGCCTGAGGTCAAGACCAAGACCCAGGAAGAGAAGGATCAGGACGCGATCAACGACCGGGCCTACAAGAACTCGCTGAGCAAGATTCCGGATGCCAAGGGATCGTCCGATCCCTGGGGCGCGGTGCGCAGCGATGCGCCGCCGAAGGCGGCGGCCCACCCGGCCAAGCCGAAGACAAAGACCGGAAGCTCCGTGCAGCCCGGAAACTCCGCGCAGCGCAGCCAGTAAGCCCGTTCGGGTCGGCCTGGCCGGTTTCCCGCAGACTCGGATTCTCGTGGCGACACCCCTATATTAGCGGCGTCGTCAGTTGGTTCGGAGTTGCGGTGATGGTGTTTCGTCCGCGCGATCTCGCCAGCCGGATGGCCGCACGGCGCAAGCCGGATGACGGCTATCTGCGCGAGACCTTCAGCCTGCCGCGCGACCAGGCCCGCCTGCGGGCGCGCGACTTTCTCAAGCGCTACCCGAAGGCCGCCTATATGAGCGCGGTCGAGAGCTGGCGCGAACTGCCCGGCGGCGACATCGAATTCACGATGCGGCGGCTGGCAAGCGCGGACTGAGGCCTGCCGGACGGACTGCGCCTCAATCCTGATCGCGGTGTCCGCGGCTCCGTCCGAGCCCGAGATTGTTCAGCTCGCGGTCGATCCGCAGCTGCACGCGGCGGATCGCCAGCAGGTCGAGTTTTGCTTCGGTCTTGCCCGTGAAGACCCGATCGCCGATCTGGAAACGCCATTTCCAGACGCCGGGCATGAGCTGCGTGACGCTGAATTCGACGCCCTTGTGAATCATCTGGAACGGTTCCGCGAATGAACGGCGGTCGTCGATATTTAAATCATAGGTTGTATTAATACTTAACACCCGTCAAAGGATGGAGTGAAACCGTCGCGCCCGTTCGGACGTCGTTGTGGATCCCGAAGTGGATCCGTTCGCCGGCGGCGCCGCCTTGCCTCGCGACACGCTATCGATGCGCTGGCCGGACTAGCCAATGTTACGAACACTGGCGGAACCCGAGTCTTCCCGTGAAGGCTACGTAGTTTTTGGGGGCGTCAGGAGGGGTACCAAGGTAGTATGCAGATTGTGCCAATCGTGATCCGGCCTCGCCGAATCCTTCGGTAACTCGTTGATTATCCGATGCAGTCGGGACGAACGCCGAGTCGTCTGCTCGCGGAACTTTGTTCTGCCCCGGAGAACTACGGATCGCGCCGCGTCGCAGCCCAAGCGATGCCCGACAGCACAACGCCGTCCGCTTGAAATGCTTGCGGACGGCGCTGGCCCTAGCCCCAGGAAGGTGTGCAAAATCCTGATAGCTGGAAACCTATACAATTTGTGCCACAGGACATGTCCCAAATTGGCTATCACAGCGACCAATCCGGACCGTGTTGCCTCCGCGCTTCAGCGCGTTGCCGCCACCGTTGGCGCAGACCTCACGCGGAAGCGCGCGCCGTTCGACTCGCGAGCGGGGAGGCGGCCTCCAAGGCTAGATTTAAATGACAATCGCCAGAATGGTGGCGTTCTACGTTGGGGCAACCGCGCTCATGGGAGCGCTCGGATTCGTATTTGGCGGTTCTTAGCTCGTGCACTGGCGACGCGGAGTGCATCGGGACTGAGGCAACTTTCTTGGTATACGCCCTGCTACTCGCTATCCTAGGCGGTCTCCTGGTATTCGTCGGAAGGTCCTTTCCGTCCGCTTCGAAATCCGCCGAGCGGGACGATCCCTAGCAAGGAACGGATGGCGATATGCGGAACACCGTGTTCTTCCGGAATCCTCAAAACCTGTGGATAAGATTAAATTTATTCTTACCGGGGCTAGCCATTTCATCCCGACCATATTTTCGAGAATTTTCCCGGTAGGGGCCGCAGGCGTGAGCGGCCCCTTTCGAATTCGGCGGACCGGCGAAGCGGCCCCAGCATCGACCTCCAAGGGCGCTGGGGCCGTTTCTTTGGAGGGACGAGTTTATATTCCGGCCCTTGGAATGATTTCCGAGACTAGGTGGTCGAATTCTGTGCGAGCCTCGACGGTGGAATCGCCGTCAGCTTAGCGCGAGCGGAGAGATCTCCGCGCTCTCACGACGAATGAAGGAGGCCGCCAACTGAGGCGGCCTCAATGCTTCGCGCCATTTTTGCGAGAGATCAGGGAGGCGCAAAACAGCCGCTCAGTGGCGGAGCGAGTCTCGACAGCTATGTCTTACCGAGTAGGTCTTTACGATGACGCCGTGCGAGGCGCTGTCGCCAAAAGCGTCGCGGATCGCCATGCGATATGGATGGAAGCCATCCGTTGAAATCTCCGGCTGGCCGATGACACGACTGCGAAGGTCGTGCAGGAAGTTCATCGTGCTTTCGGTGTTACGCTTGCCGACGCCCCAGCTAATGATCGCCTTCTGGGTGCCAGCCATACCGATGAAAATGTACTGATCGCCTTTGGCGTGAATTTCGTGGCGCTGGACGTTCTTCTGTTTCTTGCCGACGAAGGACCACGCCTCATCAAGCTCAAGGCGCTCGGTGCGGATGCCGACCATCAAACGGTCGTGCAGCTCCATGCAGCCCATGCCGACACGCAGAGCCAGGTTGCCAACGGTGCCACGGTTAACGCCGGTCAGTCGCGCAGCGGTGCGGATGCCGACGCCTTCGCAAAGCGCGGCAATGACTTCGATTTGCTTTTCGCGGGAGAGAACGTTCATGAAGCTCATCCTTCACGGTGTGAAGGGGACGGCTTCCGCGAGACTCTAGCAAATCAGCGCTGCAACGCTTATATTTGCGAGATGGTCATTCGCTTCGGGCTCATCCCCGGTGCGGTTGATCGGGGCCGCTGCGGCTGCAACCAAAGCGGTCCCACTAGTTCGATGGTTCAGGGAGCCGGACTCGGACCGACATCTCCACCCTTGTAGGGGCGGGTGTCCTACCTTTAGACGATCCCTGAAAACCCTAGAGCCGATTGCAGGGCCGTAGCGTTCCTCCCCCGAGGTTTGACGCTGCGGCCCTTCCTTTTTCCTCGCCCCTTGGCGCTCGGCCAGCGCTCCAAAG
The DNA here is from genome assembly GCF_002532045.1 of Bradyrhizobium sp. C9. GTDB lineage: Bacteria > Pseudomonadota > Alphaproteobacteria > Rhizobiales > Xanthobacteraceae > Bradyrhizobium. The sequence continues at coordinate 66,597 of NZ_NWTG01000026.1, forward strand.
GGCTCAAACTGTTGTCATGGTGGTTCCCTCAACGAACGGGAACATGACATCTATCCAGTTAACTTGCAATACCGAGTTAGCGATAGTGGATAAAATTTTTCCTTGCTTTATCCTCGTTGACCCTCTATAGGTTCCGCAACTTAGGAGGGCACAATGGCTAAGGTCCGCAGTCCGAATTACCCGGCGATGTCGCTTGGGCCTGCGCTGGAGGCGATCCGCCCGGCTTTTGCGAAGGAAAATCGCAATAAAATGTCGCGCACGGTGCTTGCGAAGCATCTAGGCTATTCTAGCCTCAATGGTCGCGCACTCGGCAGAATCGGCGCTGTCCGCGCCTATGGGCTCATCGAGGGGGGCGGTGACGAGCTTCGCATTAGCGATGATGCCGTAGCTGCGCTAAATGCCCCGAACGGCTCGACGGAACGGACGGCCGCGCTTGGGCGTCTGGCGAACAAGCCATCGTTGTTTCAAGAGCTCTCGAAAGAATTTGAGACGGTGCCGAGTGTGGACAATCTCAAGTTCACGCTCATCAAAAAGGGGTTCACTGCGGAAGCTGCTGAGAAGGCGGCAAAATCTTATCTTGCCACGTTCAACCTTGTTGGCGGCATTCAGGACGAGTATAATCCTCCCGAAGAAGAGGATGAGGCCGATATGTCCCAAGCCATTCAGCAGTCAGCGGAATTGTCGAGGGCCTTAAATAAGCCTCTCGATTCAATCCAGAAGCCAATTCAGGAGGTCTTCAACCTCCCCGAGGGGACGGTCACGATCACCTTTCCAAAGCAGCTTTCCATGGAAAGCTATCAGGACCTGGAGGACCAACTGAGTTTGCTGCTGCGCCGCGTGAAACGCCAAGCGAACAAGGACGACGAGGCCGCCAACTGAGGCGGTCTCTAGAAGAATTTCTTTTGGGACTTGCTGGTTGCGGCCAAATAGACTCCGACCCCAGCACCGATCAGGATACAAAAAACCAATATTGCCGGGCCATAAAAATATACGAAGCGCAGGGCCGCATCGATGGCTGCGACGAAGTACCATAGGCCCATAAAGAAATAGAAGGCGATCTTGTCGGCCACTGGTCATCCCAAAGTGGTGCTGGCGATAAGGGTATCGCTCCACGCGTTTACAGTTTCTTTCGCCATTAGCTTGGATTTCGAACTCCGTTCCCCCACGGAGAACCCCGGTAATCCCACTACGATGTGGACTTAGAACGAATCGGGGATCATCGGAATCTATGTGCCCAGAACGCGGAATACGGCCCCTCGGTAGGACTACTGAGAACACCGGGCCACGCATGGTTGCGACAGGGTTAAGTTCAAACTAGGCCACTCGAAATTTCAAAGTAGGCCACTGGGGATGGAAACAGGCCAGCACCGACGCGCCGAAAAGAACATATTGCGAACATAGAACAAACGTGGTACGAGATTCCTATCAACAACGCATTCCGCCCGAGCTCATCTCCCGTTTTTCCCGCTAGCGAATCCCCGCCATAAGGAGCACATCCCAAATGTCCGCTACTGCACTGCGTATCGTCGAAGGATCCTCCATGGACAAGTCCAAGGCCCTCTCAGCCGCGCTCTCCCAGATCGAGCGCCAGTTCGGCAAGGGCTCGGTGATGAAGCTCGGCAAGAACGACCGTTCGATGGATGTCGAGACGGTGTCCTCGGGGTCGCTGGGGCTCGATATTGCGCTCGGCGTCGGCGGCCTGCCGAAGGGGCGTGTCGTCGAGATCTACGGGCCGGAATCGTCGGGCAAGACCACGCTGGCACTGCACACCGTGGCGGAAGGCCAGAAGAAGGGCGGCATCTGCGCCTTCATCGACGCTGAACATGCGCTCGACCCGGTCTATGCGCGCAAGCTCGGCGTCAACATCGACGAGCTCCTGATCTCGCAGCCCGACACCGGCGAGCAGGCGCTGGAGATTTGCGACACGCTGGTGCGCTCGGGTGCGGTCGACGTGCTGGTGGTCGATTCGGTCGCGGCGCTGGTGCCGAAGGCCGAACTCGAAGGCGAGATGGGCGATGCGCTGCCGGGCCTGCAGGCGCGCCTGATGAGCCAGGCGCTGCGCAAGCTCACCGCGTCGATCAACAAGTCCCATACCATGGTGATCTTCATCAACCAGATCCGCATGAAGATCGGCGTGATGTACGGCTCGCCGGAGACCACCACCGGCGGCAACGCGCTGAAGTTCTATGCCTCCGTCCGCCTCGACATCCGCCGCATCGGCGCGATCAAGGAGCGCGACGAGGTGGTCGGCAACACCACCCGCGTCAAGGTGGTGAAGAACAAGCTGGCACCGCCCTTCAAGCAGGTCGAGTTCGACATCATGTACGGCGAGGGCGTCTCCAAGATGGGCGAGATCCTCGACCTCGGCGTCAAGGCCGGCATCGTCGAGAAGTCGGGCGCCTGGTTCTCCTATGACAGCCAGCGGCTCGGTCAGGGCCGCGAGAATTCGAAGGCGTTTCTGAAGGCGAATCCCGACATCACCGCCAAGATCGAAGCCGCGATCCGGCAGAACTCCGGCCTGATCTCCGAGCAGATCCTTGCCGGCACGCCCGAGCGCGACGCCGAGGGCGAAGAGCCCGCCGACGAGTAAGCCTCGGGCATGATCCGGAAAAGCGCGAAGCGGTTTTCCGAAAGATCATGTTCGAACGATCAAATCATTTCGCTGCAAGCGGGCGCTGAGGACGTTGAGTTGCCGACGTCTTCGGCGCCCGTTTGGTTTTGTGCGGCGTTCAGTGAGTTGAAGCGGTGAAGCGTCTGATCTTGAGTAATCCATCCGGGCTCGACCTGAAGCGCGCAGGTCTGGGCGACGCGGTGCTTCCGCTTTCATTTCGTTTCGGCTGTGGCATGCTGCCTTCGCCACGAGCGCTGGCGGCCTATTTCGGCGTGCGAGCGGGCCAGAAGCCGGGGAATCATTGGTCCGATTGGATTTCCCCGTCGGCGAAGCGCGCGACTTGGAAGGACCTCGCGTTCAACGATTATTGCCAGTCGTTCGACATCATCGAATTGTGGTTTGACCCTGATCCAAACGATCAGCTGCAGTTGATCTGGGTGCTCGACCAGTTTCATGCTCAGCCGGACATGTTGGCGAAGCTGAAATTGCGTCTCGTCGGCTTCAGCCTGCTAACGATGGACCCGGCATGGCGCGGTTGGAACGAGGTCCCGCTGGCTAACATCCGACCTGCGGATATCGAGACGGCCAGCATGTGCTGGCAGGCGTATCGGGCGACAACTCCGGAGGCGTGCTTCGATGCGGTGCACCGCGACCTGAGTGCGTTTCCGTTGCTGAGGCCGGCTCTGCTTGATCTGCTCTGCGAACTGCCGTGGAGCGGATCGGGACTTGGTGCGACCGAGATACGGCTGCTTGAGCTGATCGCTGCGGGTTTCATGGGCACGAACGCGCTGCTCTATCTTCGCGGCTTTCGCCAGCGTGGCGTCTTCAACGACATGGAAATCGGCGGGCTGCTCGAAGGGCTTGCGCATGGACCGCGGCCGGTGATCGCTGGGCTCGACGATGACTTGCGTGTCATCGAACCCGGGAATGCACGGGCGCGTCTTGAGGCCTACCAGCGAAGCCGCTTGTCGATCACCGAGTTTGGCAAGGCAGTCCTTGCCCACGAGGCAGACTTCACCGATCACAATCCGATCAATCGCTGGTGGGGCGGCACGCATCTCACCAACGACAACCTCTGGCGCTGGGCTCCGGCATTGACGAAGCCCTAGCGTTTGGCTCTCGCCGGCCTACCCGCGCGCCAGCGCCTTTTCTCGGCTCGCGACCAGCGCCCGCAAATCTTCCGTCACGGCGACCGATTGATGGGTCTTCTGGTCGGTCGCGACCCAGATGATCTCGCCGGTGGCGCGGAGATCGTCGGAGCCCTTGGCGAAGATCGCGAGCGCCAGGTTGATCGAGGAGCGGCCGATCCTGGCGACCCGCACGCAGACCTCGATATCCTCGTCGAACCGGATCGGCGCCTTGTATTCGACCACCGATTTCACGGTGTGGAAGTCGATGCCGGTCCGCGCCACCTCGCCGAGATAGTCGTAACCGAGCGCGCGGAAATATTCGGTGATGGCGGTGTCGAAATAGGTCAGGTAGTGCGCGTTGAACACCACGGCCTGCGCGTCGACCTCGGAATAGCGGACGCGAAACGGGAAATGAAACCAGAATTCCTCGCGCATGTATCCCCCTGCCGCGGGCCGCCCGCGGCTATCGTTGGCCTCGCGTCCGCTTTGACCGGTGCAGGTCGCGGACGGGCGAAACGCCGAATTCTTTTCGTTGCAGATGACAGGTTGAGCCGGAGGGCTCAACCTGCGCTTTGATATCCGGGCGACGCGAGCGCCTCCCGAGACACGTCGCCCGACTACTCCGCCGCCTGCGCGTAATCCTCGATCGGCGGGCATGAGCACACCAGATTGCGGTCGCCGTAGACATTGTCGACGCGGCCGACCGGGCTCCAGTATTTGTCGGACCGCGACACGCCGGCCGGGAAACAGCCCTCGGCGCGGGTGTAGGCCCGGTTCCAGGCGTCGTCGGCGATGTGGTGGACGGTGTGCGGCGCGTGGCGCAGCGGCGAGGCCTCGACCTTCCAGCGGCCCTTCTCGATCTCCGCGATCTCGCCCCGGATCGCGATCATCGCATCGCAGAAGCGGTCGATCTCGAACTTGGATTCCGATTCCGTCGGCTCGATCATCAGCGTGCCCGCCACCGGGAAGCTCATGGTCGGCGCGTGGAAGCCGTAGTCGATCAGCCGCTTGGCGATGTCGTCGACGGTGACGCCGCTGGTGGTCTTCAGGGCGCGCGGGTCGACGATGCATTCATGCGCGACGCGATCCCGGGCATTGCGGTACAGCACCGGGAAGTGCGGCTGCAGCCGTGCGGCGATGTAGTTGGCATTGAGGATCGCGATCTCGGTGGCGCGCGTCAGGCCTTCGCCGCCCATCATCAGGATGTAGATGTAGGAGATGGTCAGGATCGACGCCGAGCCGAACGGCGCCGCCGACACTGGGCCGATGGCGTGGGCGGTCGCCCCGTCGGTCGCGGGATGGCCCGGCAGATAGGGCGCAAGATGCGCCTTCACGCCGATCGGGCCCATGCCGGGGCCGCCGCCGCCATGCGGGATGCAGAAGGTCTTGTGCAGGTTGAGATGGCTGACATCGGCGCCGTAATCGCCGGGCCGCGACAGACCGACCTGCGCATTCATGTTGGCGCCGTCGAGATAGACCTGGCCGCCATGCGCATGCACGATGTCGCAGATCTCGCTGATATGCTCCTCGAACACGCCGTGGGTCGACGGATAGGTGATCATCACGGCGGCGAGGTTGGCCGAATGCTTCTCGGCCTTGGCACGGAGATCGCCGACATCGACGTCGCCGCGCGCATCGCAGGCGACAACCACGACGTCCATGCCGACCATCGCGGCCGAGGCCGGATTGGTGCCGTGCGCGGAGGAGGGGATCAGGCAGACCTTGCGGTGCGGCTCGCCGCGCGCGAGATGGTAACCCCGGATCGCAAGGAGTCCGGCATATTCGCCCTGCGCGCCGGAGTTCGGCTGCAGCGAGATCGCGTCATAGCCGGTGATGTCGCACAGCCACTGCTCCAGCCGCTTGAACAGCGCGTGATAGCCCTTGGCCTGATCTGCGGGGGCGAACGGATGCAGATTGCCGAACGCCGGCCAGGTCAGCGGGATCATCTCGGTGGTGGCGTTGAGCTTCATCGTGCAGGAGCCGAGCGGGATCATCGCGCGGTCGAGCGCGAGGTCGCGGTCGCTGAGCTTGCGCATGTAGCGCAGCAGCTCGGTCTCCGAGCGATGGGTGTTGAACACCGGGTGGGTGAGGAAGGCGCTGGTGCGCCGCAGCTCCTTCGGCAGCGCCTCGCGCGCGGCCGCCTCGATCTCGGCAAAGCTGAGCTTGCCGCCGAACACGCGCCACACCGCCTCGACCGTCTCCGGCGTCGTGGTCTCGTCGAGCGCGATGCCGAGCGTGGTCGCACCGATGCGCAGATTGATCCGCTCCGCCTGCGCGCGGGAGACGATCTCGATCTGCTTGCTGCCTGCCTCGACCGTCACGGTGTCGAAGAACGCCTCGCTGGTCGGCGCAAAGCCGAGCTTGCGCAGGCCGGCGGCGAGCACGGTGGCGCGGCGATGCACGCCGCGCGCGATGTGGGTCAGGCCCTCGGGGCCGTGATACACCGCGTACATCGAGGCGATCACGGCGAGCAGCACCTGCGCGGTACAGATGTTGGAGGTCGCCTTCTCGCGGCGGATATGCTGCTCGCGGGTCTGCAGCGCGAGGCGATAGGCCGGTGCGCCGCGCGAATCCACCGAGAGGCCGACGATGCGGCCGGGCAGCGAGCGCTTCAGCGTGTCGCGCACCGCCATGTAGGCGGCGTGCGGTCCGCCATAACCCATCGGCACGCCGAACCGCTGCGCCGAGCCGATTGCGATGTCGGCGCCGAGCTCGCCGGGCGAGGTCAGCAGGGCCAGCGACAGCAGGTCCGCCGCGACGATCGCAAGCGCACCCTTGGCGCGCAGCGATGCGATTGCCGGCCGGAGGTCGCGCACCGCGCCCGTCGTGCCCGGATATTGCAAAAGCGCGCCGAGCACGTCGGCCTTGTCGAGCTCGGTCAGGGGATCGCCGACCACCAGCGCCCAGCCCAGCGGGGCGGCGCGCGTGCGCATCACCGCCAGCGTCTGCGGATGCACCTCCTGGTCGACGAAGAACACCTTCGCCTTGACCTGCGAGTGGCGCTCGGCGAGCGCCATCGCCTCGGCCGCCGCAGTCGCCTCGTCGAGCAGCGAGGCGTTGGCGACGTCGAGACCGGTGAGATCGCAGATCATGGTCTGGAAGTTGAACAGGGCTTCGAGCCGGCCCTGGCTGATTTCCGGCTGATACGGCGTGTAGGCGGTGTACCAGGCCGGGTTCTCCAGGATGTTGCGCTGGATCACCGCGGGCAGGATGGTGCCGGAATAGCCCTGGCCGATCAGCGAGGTGAACACCTGGTTCTGCCCGGCGAGCTCGCTCATATGCGCGAGCGCCTCGGTTTCACTCAGCGCACGGCCGAGATCGAGCGGCGCCTTCTGGAGGATCGACGCCGGCAGCGTCTCGTTCATCAGCGCCTGCAGGCTCGCGGCGCCGACCGTCTCCAGCATCGCGTTGACGTCGCGCGGTGATGGTCCGATGTGGCGGCGGACGAAATCGGTGGCGGCTTCGTTGATCGGCTTGAAGGGCGCGTTCATGGCGAGATCCTTGGGATGATCCTCAGGCGGTGTGTGCGGCGTAGGCGGCTTCATCCATCAGGCCGCCGAGTTCGCCCTTGTCGGCAATCTTCAGCTTGAAGAACCAGGCCTTGCCGCCGGCATCCGAATTGACCAGCGCGGGCTCGGCGGCGAGCGCTTCGTTGACCTCGATCACATCGCCGGTGATCGGCGCGTAGACATCGGAGGCCGCCTTGACCGATTCGACGACGGCGGCGGCCTCGGCCTTCTTCAGGCTGCGGCCGACCTTGGGCAGTTCGACGAACACGACGTCGCCGAGCTGCGATTGCGCGTAGTCGGTGATCCCGATCGTGGCGACGTCGCCCTCGATGCGGAGCCATTCGTGGTCGGACGTGTACAGCGTCGTCATGGGGTCGATCCTTCAGCGTTTAGCGTTTGTAGGTATTGGGGACGAAGGGCGTGGCGGCGACCTTGAGCGGTAGCCGTTGGCCGCGCACTTCGGCGAAAACGGTGGTGTCGAGCGCGGAAAGCGAGGTCGGCAGATAGCCCATCGCAACCGGCGCATTGAGGCTCGGGCCGAAACCGCCCGAGGTCACCTTGCCGATCTGTTCGGTCGAGGTCGGATCGGCGAACAGGGCGGCGCCTTCGCGCACCGGTGCGCGGCCGTCGGGCCTCAACCCGACGCGGCGGCGGGCAGCGCCTTGTGCGAACTGGGCGAGGATCTTGTCGGCGCCGGGAAAACCGCCGGCGCGGGCGCCGCCGCTGCGGCGGACCTTCTGCACCGACCATTCCAGCGCGCCTTCGACCGGGGTCGTCGTGGTGTCGATATCGTGGCCATAGAGGCAAAGCCCGGCTTCGAGCCGCAGGCTGTCGCGCGCGCCGAGCCCGATCGGCAGCACGTCGGGATTGTCCAGCAGTGCGGTGACCAGGGCCTCCGCCTTGCCCGCGGGCACGGAAATCTCAAAACCGTCCTCGCCGGTATAGCCGGAGCGCGAGACGAAGCAGTCGATGTCGGCGACGCGGCGCGGTCCGGCGTCCATGAATTTCATCGAACTGACATCTGGGCAAAGCTTCGCCAGCGCCGACTCGGCTTTCGGCCCCTGCAGCGCGATCAGCGCGCGGTCGGCCAGCGACACGATCTCGCAGGTGTCCGAGAGATGCGCCCGCAGATGCGCCTCGTCCTCGGCCTTGCAGGCGGCGTTGACCACCAGGAACAGGTGATCGCCGAAATTCGCCACCATCAGGTCGTCGAGCAGGCCGCCGTCGTCGTTGGTGAATTGCGCGTAGCGCTGCCGTCCCGGCGCGATGCCGACGATGTCCTGCGGCACCAGTTTTTCCAGCGCGAGCGCCGCGTCGCCGACGTTGCCGGATTTGGCCTTCAGCACGAGCTGTCCCATATGGGACACGTCGAACAGGCCGGCTTCCTTGCGGGTGTGCAGGTGCTCCTTGAGCACGCCGGCCGTGTATTGCACCGGCATGTCGTAGCCGGCGAACGGCACCATCTTGGCGCCGCGCGCCAGATGCAGCGCATGCAGCGGGGTCTGTTTCAGCGGAGAGGTTTCGCGCGCAAGCATCACAGGGCCCTCGCGGTTCCCGCCGGGGACCTATTTCCCCTTGAGAAACCTGCAGAAAGCCCCATCTGTCGCTGTGCCTGAGAGTATTATCCCGTCGGCGGGCGCGTCGGGGAGAACCCCAGCGCCTCTTTCCAGATGTCAGACGTCACGCGGTCCTTTTGCCTGAGAGTTTCCGGGGCGGTTGCTCCTTCGGCGCCGGCGGCAAAGCCGGTCTCTCCCGACGTGACGGGGTAACAGGTAGGTAGAAAACACGGCGCCACCAAGACTGTCAACGCAGCTGCAGCAACTATCCAACGGGGCTTTGTGCTGCCGCGGCAAGCCCATGATCCGCCTGCACAGTTTCTGGACACCGCAGCTGGCAATGTCTAAAAGCGTTCGGCCGGAAAATGACGCCTTTTTGCGGCTGGCCGGCCCCTTTTTCCGATTGGATGAACATGAGCAGCGTCAACGACATCAGGTCGACATTTCTGAACTTCTTCAAGGAGAACGGCCACGAGATCGTGGCGTCGTCGCCGCTGGTTCCGCGCAACGACCCGACCCTGATGTTCACCAATGCCGGCATGGTGCAGTTCAAGAACGTCTTCACCGGCGTCGAGAAGCGCGCCTATCAGCGCGCCACGACGTCGCAGAAGTGCGTCCGTGCCGGCGGCAAGCATAACGACCTCGACAATGTCGGCTACACCGCGCGCCATCTCACCTTCTTCGAGATGCTCGGCAACTTCTCGTTCGGCGACTACTTCAAGGAGCGCGCGATCGAGCTCGCCTGGAATCTGATCACCAAGGATTTCGGGCTGAAGAAGGACAAGCTGCTGGTCACCGTCTACCACACCGACGACGAGGCGGCCGGCTACTGGAAAAAGATCGCGGGCTTCTCGGATGACCGCATCATCCGTATCCCGACCTCGGACAATTTCTGGGCGATGGGCGATACCGGCCCGTGCGGTCCGTGCTCCGAGATCTTCATCGATCGCGGCGAGCATATCTGGGGCGGCCCTCCGGGCAGCCCGGAGGAGGATGGCGATCGCTTCCTCGAATTCTGGAATCTGGTGTTCATGCAGTACGAGCAGGTGACGAAGGAGGAGCGCGTGGCGCTGCCGCGTCCCTCGATCGACACCGGCATGGGGCTGGAGCGCATGGCCTGCATCCTGCAGGGCGTCGAGAGCGTGTTCGAGACCGATCTGTTCCGCCATCTGATCGATGCGGCCGCATCGGCCCTCGGCCATGGGCCGAACGCGCAGAACGTGGCGTCGTACCGGGTGATCGCCGACCATCTGCGCTCCTCGGCGTTCCTGATCGCCGACGGCGTGCTGCCGTCGAACGAGGGCCGCGGCTATGTGCTGCGCCGGATCATGCGCCGCGCGATGCGCCATGCGCAGCTCTTGGGCGCGAGCGAGCCGCTGATGCATCGCCTGGTCTGGGCGCTGGTCCGCGAGATGGGCCAGGCCTATCCGGACCTGGTGCGCGCGGAGAAGCTGATCGAGGAGACGCTGCAGCTGGAGGAGACCCGCTTCCGCAAGACTCTGGTGCGCGGCCTGTCGATCCTCGACGAGAAGAGCGCCGGCCTCAAGAAGGGCGACATGTTCGACGGCGACACCGCGTTCACGCTGTACGACACTTACGGATTCCCGCTGGACCTGACGCAGGACGCGCTGAAATCGCGCGGCATCAGCGTCGACCAGGCCTCGTTCACCGACGCGATGAACCGACAGCGCGAGAAGGCGCGCGCCTCCTGGGCCGGCTCCGGCGAAGCGGCGACCGAGACGATCTGGTTCCCGCTGCGCGAGAAGCTCGGCGCGACGGAGTTTTTGGGCTACGAGACCGAGAGCGCGGAAGGCGTGGTGACGGCGCTGGTCAAGGACGGCGCCGAGGTCGGCGGCCTCAAGACCGGCGAGAGCGGCGCGATCGTGCTGAACCAGACGCCGTTCTATGCGGAGTCCGGTGGTCAGGTCGGCGACGTCGGCATCCTCACCGGCGAGGGCGTCAAGTTCCGCGTCACCGACATGCAGAAGAAGGCCGGCGACCTGTTCGTGCATGTCGGCACGGTAGAGCAGGGCACGCTGAATGTCGGCACCGCCCTGCAGCTCGAGGTCGATCACGCCAGGCGTTCGTCGATCCGCGCCAACCACTCGGCAACGCATCTGTTGCACGAGGCGCTGCGCCAGGTGCTCGGCGATCACATCGCGCAGCGCGGCTCGTTGGTCGCGCCCGATCGCCTGCGCTTCGATTTCGTGCATCCGAAGCCGATCACCCCGGAAGAGCTCGCCCGCGTCGAGGACATCGCCAACGACGTCGTGCTCGAGAATGACGAGGTGACGACCCGCATCATGGGTGTCGATGACGCCCGCGAGGCCGGTGCGCGTGCATTGTTCGGCGAGAAATACGGCGACGAGGTTCGCGTCGTCTCGATGGGCAAGAGCGCCCGCGAGCACGGTCAGAACGCGCTCGGCTGGTCGGTCGAGCTCTGCGGCGGCACCCATGTTCGCCGCACCGGCGACATCGGCCTGATTTCGGTGACCAGCGAGAGCGCGGTCGCCTCCGGCGTCCGCCGCATCGAGGCGCTGACCGGACATCACGCGCGAAAGCACGCCAATGACACCATGACACTGGCGAAGACCGCGGCGGCCGAGCTGCGCACCTCGATCGAGGATGTGCCGGCGCGCATCGCCGCCCTGATGGAGGAGCGCAAGAAGCTCGAGCGCGACCTGTCGGATGCCCGCAAGAAGCTCGCGATGGGCGGCGGAGCGTCGTCGAACGGTGCCGCCTCCGGCGTGCGCGAGGTCGGCAACGTCAAGCTGCTCGCGCGTGCGGTCGAGGGCGTCGAGACCAAGGACCTGAAGAGCCTGGTCGACGACGGCAAGAAGCAGATTGGCTCGGGCGTGGTCGCGATCGTCGGCGTCACCGAGGACGGCAAGGCCGGCATCGTGGTCGGCGTCACCGCCGATCTGACCTCGCGCTTCAACGCGGTCGAGCTGGTGCGCAAGGGCTCCGAGGTGCTCGGCGGCAAGGGCGGCGGCGGCCGGCCCGACATGGCGCAGGCCGGCGGTCCCGACGGCGCCAAGGCGGACGCCGCGCTGTCGGCGATCGAGCAAGCGATGGCCAGCGCCTGACGGAGGTTGATCGTGGCGACGGCTCCGCTCAAGCCCACGATCAATCCCGGGCTCCGCGATCGTCTCTACGAGCTGCTCGAACGCGATGATCTGCCGCATTCCGGCGGGTCGCGGTTTGCCGGGGTCATCGTCGCCATCATCGCCATCGACGTGCTGGCGGCGATCCTGGCCTCCGTGCCCGAGATCGACGCGCAGTTCGGCGGGCTGCTGACGACCATCGAGATTGCGGCGGTGGCGGCTTTCGCGCTGGAATATGCCGCGCGGCTCTGGAGCGTGGTCGGCCATTCCCTGCGTGACGTGACGGCGCCGCAGGCGCGGCTGGAATACGCCTTCTCGGCGCTCGGCGTGATCGACCTGCTCGCCTTCCTGCCGTCGGCCATCGCGCTTGCGATCGGTGACAAGACCGCGCTGGTGCTGTTCGGCATGCTGCCGTTCCTGAAGCTGGTGCGTTATTCGACCGCGATGCGCTCGCTGCTGGCCGCGCTGCATGCCGAGCGGCGCACGCTGTTCGGCTGCGTCGTGATCCTGACCGGCGCGGTGCTGCTGTTCGCGTCGTTGCTTTATGCCATCGAGCACAAGGTGCAGCCGGACAAGTTCGGCACCATGCCGCAGGCGATGTGGTGGGCGATCGTGACGCTCGGCACGGTCGGTTACGGTGACGTCGTCCCGGTGACGTTGCTCGGCCGCATCGTCACCGTGGTCGCGATCGTGGTCGGCTTTGCGATGATCGCGTTGCCGGTCGCGATCATCTCGACCGCGTTCGCCGACGAGGTGCGGCGGCGCGACTTCGTGGTGACCTGGGGCATGCTGGCGCGGGTGCCGCTGTTCTCGCATCTTGGCGCGGCCGAGATCGCCGATATCATGCGGCTGTTGCGGTCGCAGACCATCGAGGCGGGCGAGATCCTGGTGCGACGCGGCGATGCGGCGTCATCGATGTATTTCATCACCGCCGGCGAGGTCGAGATCGACCTGCCGAGCCAGCGGGTGCGGCTCGGCGACGGCACGTTCTTCGGCGAGATCGCGCTGCTGCGCCGGACCAGCCGATCCGGCACGGTGACGGCGATGCGGAAGACCAAGCTGCTGTTGCTCGACGCGCAGGACTTTCATGCCCTGATCGAGCGGATGCCGGCGCTGGCAATGCATGTGAAGGACACCGCGGATGCGCGGCTGGCGGAGAGCGCTGGCGCCGGCGACGTTGCCGAGGCCGAAATCGCGCAGGCCAGTCCGGCCGGGACCGGCGGCGGTGACCGGGATTAGTCTGGCGCTCGCTGACTTTGCGGCCCGCATCCGAGGACGTAAAGACGCGCGAATGAACAAACCAGTTGCCGAAGCCTATCGCGGCTGCCAAATTCAACGGCAGTGACAAAGGTCGCGCAATTGTCCGGATCAACTACCCCGCCTGATCTCCTTGTCACCCAACGTGAAATCCAAAATCAGACCACGCATCGGCACGGAAAATTGCCCCGGTCCGCCCGGCCTCCCGCGAAAGAAGTAAGCGCATGAGCAAGAGCTCTTCCACCATCATCTACACGCTGACCGATGAGGCTCCGGCGCTGGCGACCGCGGCGTTCCTGCCTGTCGTGCGCGCGTTCGCGGCGCCGGCCGGCATCAACGTCGCCGTCAGTGACATCTCGGTCGCGGCCCGTATCCTCGGCGAGTTTCCCGAATTCCTGACTGAACAGCAGCGCGTGCCAGACAATCTGGCCGAGCTCGGCCGGCTGACGCTGCTGCCCGGCACCAACATCATCAAGCTGCCCAACATCAGTGCCTCGGTGGCGCAGCTGCTCGCGGCCATCAAGGAGCTGCAGGCCAAGGGCTACAACATCCCGGACTATCCCGGGAGCCCGAAGTCGGACGAGGAGAAGGCGATCCGGGCGCGCTATGCCAAGTGCATCGGCAGCGCGGTCAATCCGGTGCTGCGCGAGGGGAATTCCGATCGCCGCGCGCCGCTGGCGGTGAAGAACTATGCGCGGAAGAACCCGCACAGCATGGCCGAATGGAGCCAGGCTTCGCGCTCGCACGTCTCGCACATGCACCACGGCGACTTCTACCATGGCGAGAAGTCGGTGACGCTGGACAGGGCGCGCGACGTGAGGATGGAGCTGATCACCAAGAGCGGCAACACCGTCGTGCTCAAGCCCAAGGTGTCGCTTCAGGACCGCGAGATCATCGACTCGATGTTCATGAGCAAGAAGGCGCTACTGGAGTTCTACGAGCAGCAGATCGAGGACGCATACAAGACGGGGGTGATGTTCTCGCTGCACGTCAAGGCCACCATGATGAAGGTGTCGCACCCCATCGTGTTCGGCCATTGCGTCAAGATCTTCTACCGCGACGCTTTCGAAAAGCACGGCGAGCTGTTCGACGAACTGGGCGTGAACGTCAACAACGGCATGGTCGACCTGTACAACAAGATCGAAGCCCTGCCACAGAGCAAGCAGGATGAGATCAAGCGCGACCTGCACGCCTGTCACGAGCATCGGCCGGAGTTGGCGATGGTCGACTCGGCCAAGGGCATCACCAACTTCCACTCGCCCAACGACGTGATCGTGGACGCGTCGATGCCCGCCATGATCCGCAACGGCGGCAAGATGTGGGGGCCGGACGGCCGTCTGAAGGACGCCAAGGCCGTGATGCCGGAAAGCACCTTCGCGCGCATCTACCAGGAGATGATCAACTTCTGCAAATGGCACGGCGCCTTCGATCCCCGCACCATGGGCACGGTGCCCAACGTTGGTCTCATGGCGCAGCAGGCCGAGGAATACGGCTCCCACGACAAGACCTTCGAGATCCCCGAGGACGGCGTCGCCAACATCACCGACCTCGCCACCGGTGAGGTTCTCCTGAGCCAGGACGTGGAGAAGGGCGACATCTGGCGCATGTGCCAGCTCAAGGACGCAGCCATCCGCGACTGGGTCAAGCTTGCGGTGACGCGCGCCCGCAATTCCGGCATGCCGGTGGTGTTCTGGCTTGATGCGTACCGGCCGCACGAGGCCCAACTGATCACCAAGGTCAAGATGTACCTGCACGAGCACAACACATCCGGCCTCGACATCCAAATCATGAGTCAGGTGCGCGCCATGCGCTACACCCTGGAGCGCGTAATCCGCGGTCTGGATACGATCAGCGCCACGGGCAACATCCTCCGCGACTATCTGACCGACCTGTTTCCGATCATGGAGCTCGGCACGTCGGCCAAGATGCTGTCCATCGTGCCGCTGATGGCGGGCGGCGGCATGTACGAAACCGGTGCGGGCGGTTCGGCGCCCAAGCACGTGCAACAGCTGGTGGAAGAGAACCACCTGCGCTGGGATTCGCTCGGCGAATTTCTGGCGCTGGCGGTGTCGCTGGAAGACCTTGGTCTGAAAACAGGCAATCCGAAAGCCGCGCTGCTGGCCAGGACGCTGGATATCGCCACCGGCAAGCTGCTGGACAACAAGAAGTCGCCATCGCCGCGGACCGGCGAACTGGACAACCGGGGCAGCCAGTTCTACCTGGCGATGTACTGGGCGCAGGAGCTTGCTGCGCAGACGGATGATCCCGCCCTTCAGGCTCAGTTCAAGACGCTGGCTGAGACGCTCACCCGCAACGAAGAGAAGATCATCGGCGAGCTGGCGGCTGTGCAGGCCCAGCCGGCGGATATCGGCGGCTACTACCTTCCCGATCCGCGAAAGCGCGACGCCGTGATGCGCCCGAGCGCGACGCTCAACGCGGCGCTGGCGCTGACGGGAGGCTCATGAAGGCCGGGGCCGTTTCGGCAAAGGGGCGGAACAAGTCGTCGATTCGCTGCCGCGCAATCTATCGAAGCGGCAGCGATAATCACGATTTCGCAGATCGGCTCCTCAGCCCTTGCGCAGGAACACGTAATCCGCCGAGTAGGGCGCGCTCTTCAGCAAGCCTGCCTTGTCGCAGGCGCCGGTGAGTTGGCCGCCCGAGGTGTTGATCCGCTGCACGGTGGTGACGCCGGTGAGCACGCCTTCGCCACGGCGAGAGATGACCTCGAGCTTTAGCCAGGGAATGTCCGACGCGCCGGCGCCCGGCACATCGCCGGTGGTGCGAGCGATGACAGCGCTGCCGTCGGCATCCTCCCAGTTCGGGCCGGCATAGTGCCGGCCGACCGTCTTGCCGCCGGCGACCAGGGTGGCGATCGGCTCGCGGAACGACCAGGCGAGCTTGCCGTCGGTGACTGGTTTGCACTCATAAACCTGGGCGCCTTCGGCGTGGACGGTGAGCACCGTGGTCTCGCCGGGCGCCGCAATCGGCGCCGGCAGCGGATCGGCAGCGAGCGCCGCCGATCCGGTCAGCAACATGGATGCGAGCGTCACCCGGCCAAGGAGGGTCATGGTCACGTCCACTGTTGTATTCCAGAACCGACGGCCTTACGCCGCCATCGCTTTTGCGAGGTTGTCGGCGACCCTGTCGAGGAAGCCGGTCGTGGAGAGCCAGCGCTGGTCGGCGCCGACCAGGAGCGCGAGGTCCTTGGTCATGTAGCCTTCCTCGACGGTCGCGACGCAGACCTTCTCCAGCGTGGTCGCGAACTTGGCCAGCTCAACGTTGTTGTCCAGCTTGGCACGATGGGCGAGGCCACGGGTCCAGGCGAAGATCGACGCGATCGAGTTGGTCGAGGTCTCCTTGCCCTTCTGGTGCTCGCGGTAGTGGCGGGTCACGGTGCCGTGGGCGGCTTCGGCCTCGACGGTCTTGCCGTCCGGGGTGAGCAGCACCGAGGTCATCAGGCCGAGCGAGCCGTAGCCCTGGGCCACGGTATCGGACTGCACGTCGCCGTCATAGTTCTTGCAGGCCCAGACATAGCCGCCAGACCATTTCAGCGCCGAGGCCACCATGTCGTCGATCAGGCGGTGCTCGTAGGTCAGGCCCTTGGCCTCGAATTCCTTCTTGAACTCGCGGTCGTAGATGTCCTGGAAGATGTCCTTGAAGCGGCCGTCATAGACCTTCAGAATCGTGTTCTTGGTCGAGAGGTAGACCGGGTAGTTGCGCAGCAGGCCGTAATTGAGCGAGGCGCGGGCGAAATCGATGATGGAGTCGTCGAGATTGTACATCTCCATCGCGACGCCGGCGCCGGGCGCCTTGAACACTTCCCGCTCGATCACGGTGCCGTCCTCGCCGACGAACTTCAGCGACAGCGTGCCCTTGCCCGGGAACTTGATGTCGGTGGCGCGGTACTGGTCGCCATAGGCGTGGCGGCCGATGATGATCGGCTTGGTCCAGCCGGGAACTAGGCGCGGCACGTTCTTGCAGATGATCGGCTCGCGGAAGATCACGCCGCCGAGGATATTGCGGATGGTGCCGTTCGGCGACTTCCACATCTGCTTCAGGCCGAACTCCTTCACCCGGGCCTCGTCGGGGGTGATGGTGGCGCATTTGACGCCGACGCCGACCTTCTTGATGGCTTCGGCGGCGTCGATGGTCACCTGGTCATTGGTCTCATCGCGGTATTCCATGCCGAGATCGAAATAGAGCAGTTCGACATCCAGGAACGGGTTGATCAGCTTGTCCTTGATGTACTGCCAGATGATCCGGGTCATCTCGTCGCCATCGAGTTCGACGACGGGGTTGGACACCTTGATTTTTGCCATGACGGAGAGGCCCTCTTGGGAACAGCGCGCTTTTGACAGCGGAGTGATGGAATACGCCTGCGCTATAGCACCGCCCGGGGGCGGGCGGAAGCTGAGGGGGTATGCAGTTTAAGCCCATCTTTTCAGCTAAAACGGGACCTGCGTGGCTGTCCCGGCCACGATGTACCAGGTCACGAACAGGCCCGCGATCAGGGCCCCCGGCAGGCTCGATCCGGTCCGACGCCAGGTGAAGGTCGCAATCACGGCAACGATTGCCAGGAGCGGCACGAACTGGATCGCCACGATGGTAGAGAGCGGCACGAAACCGGGGTCCGGGATCGGGTTGAACAGCTTACCGGTCAGCCACAGCGTGCCGTATTGCAGCACCAGCAACACGATGAAACCGAGCGTCAGCGCCAGGATGTTGGTCAGATAGAGCGCTCCGCGCGGCGCGCCCATGGTCGAGAAATTCCGGTGCAGCACGTGCAGCGCCACCACGAAAAACGCCGTGAACGGAATCAGATAGATCAGGAAGATGAGGAATTGCTTCGCGCTCATCAATTTGAGTGCGACGATCCAGAATCTGAAGTCGATCTTGAAGACGAGGTCGGCGAGCCACAGCACGGCGTAGCCCACCGCAACCGAGGCCAGCGCGATCACGACGGATTGACCGATGAGGCCGGCCCGGCTGGTGCGCTTCGGGGCGAACCACATCAGGGCCAGTGTGATCAGGCCGTTGATGATGGCCCAGACCAGGATCTGGTTGGTGATGCCCTGCGGCAGGAACGCGCTCGGCGTCACGAAGGTGCCGCCCAGCGCAAAGGCCGGATAGTAGGTCAGCGCCGGGATGAAGGCAGACAGGATGAACGCCGTGGTCCAGCGCCGGCCGCTCGCAGCCTGATGCGCCGGCATGGTGCCGTCGGCAACCGCCGGCAGCCGCAGCCGGGAGAACATCGGTGCCTCCAGCAGCCCGTCGAATGTCCCGATCACCAGCGCCACGAAGCCGATCAGCGCGATCAGGGTGCCGATCTCCTTGCGGAACCAGATCTGGTCGTCGACCGGACGAGGGGTGCCGCCCTTCAAGGTCTTGGCGAACCAGTCGAGGCTGTAGCCGATCGCCTCATGCGAGATGTGCTCGGCCGGATGGGTCATCGCGGGGGTGTACAGCACCCGGGCGGTGCCGTCGGCCGGATCGCCATAGACCTTGCCGGGCTCGACCGCGCCTTGCGTCCCGAACAGCGCCCAGAGCTTTGGGCTCTTGGTGACGTCGCGGGCGAGGTCGACGCCCCACATCAGGGTGGAGAACTCCTCGTACTGGGCGAACACCAGCGCGGTGTTGCGCGGCCAGCTCGTGGTGCCCTCGGCGGCGAACGGCTTGCCGGTGGATGAGCCCTCCAGCACCATCGACTTGTAGTCGTTGGGCTGAGCCGCGGCGGCCGCCAGCACGGTCCAGCCGCCCATCGAATGGCCTTCGAGCCCGATGTTGTCCTTGTCGACGAAGGGCAGGCTGCGGAGATAGGCAAGGCCGTCAGGTCCGCCAAAGCCGTTGGTGAAGGAGGGCGGGTCGCTATAGCCGTGGCCGGTCTGGTCGAGCGCCAGCACGACATAGCCGCGGCGCGCGAACTCGATGGCGAAGCCGTCCTGGGTCTCGCGCGAATTGATGTAGCCGTGGACGGCAAGGATGCCGGGTGCCGGGATCTGCGGCGTCGCGTTCGGCGGGACGTAGAGCAGGGCGCTCATGATGTTGCCCTTGGCGCCCTTGAATCTGACATCCTCGATCCGGATGCCGCCTGCGGTCTGCGTGAGGTAGGCGAGCAGGCCCCCCGCCACGATCAAGACCACGCCCACAATCGCCAGCGTCCATCTGCCACGCATCATCGTCCCCCCAAGTGCTTTGACCCCAAAGTGCTTCGACCCCAAGTGCCTCGCCGTTCAACCGGCGCCTCAAGCGTGCCTTTACAGCTTCGCTTTGGTTGTGGTTGATAGCCTATCCGAAGGCCAAGCGCGCGCAAGCGGCGGTCTTCACTCCGTGCGATTGGGACTCCGATTGAGGATTCGCAAACGCGGCTAACCCTGTTATCTCCTTGGAGAAAATGGTCCCGCGCAAAACCGGTGCAAAGCTGGTTGCGCCCCCCTGCATGAGAGTTTGAATCAGCCGCTTCGGAAGCTGATCCAAAATCTTCAGACGTTGAATCAGAAAGTGAAGTGAGATGTCCGGCACCGACAAGACCAAGGCAGGGCACGACCTTGCCGGTCCCGTCGTCATCCTGGTCGAGCCGCAGCTTGGCGAGAACATCGGCATGGCCGCGCGCGCGATGGGCAACTTCGCGCTGACCCGGATGCGCATCGTCAATCCGCGTGACGGCTGGCCGAATGTCGCCGCGCAACGCGCCGCTGCCGGCGCCGACCACATCATCGGTTCCGTCGAGCTGTTCGACACGGTCGAGCAGGCGATCGCCGATCTCACATTGGTGTTCGCGACCACTGCGCGCGCTCACGACCAGGCCAAGCCGGTGGTCGGGCCCGAAGGCGCGGCGAACGAGATCGTCGGTCATGTCGCATCCGGCGGCGGGGCTGGCATCCTGTTCGGGCGGGAGCGCTCAGGCCTGACCAATGACGAGGTCGCGCTCGCCAACCGTATCATCACCTTCCCGGTCAATCCGGGCTTCGCCTCGCTCAACCTGGCGCAGGCGGTGCTGCTGATGGGCTATGAGTGGTTCAAGCTCTCGACCGCCGGCGCGCTGCCGTTCGCGATGCCTGAACGGTCCGAGCCGGCCTCCCAGCACCAGATGCAGGCGTTCTTCGACAACCTCGTCGCCGAGCTCGACAAGGTCGAGTTCCTGCGGCCGGCTGAGAAGCGCGACACCATGCTGGTGAACCTGCGCAACATCTTCACCCGGATGGATCCGACCAAGCAGGACATGCACACGCTGCATGGGGTGGTGATGGCGATCGCCGAGGGCCGCAAGGGTCCGGCCAAGGGCGGCGTGCTCGACGGCGCGCAGGCGACGCGTTTGCGGGCGCTGCTCGCCGAGCAGGGGCAGGGCGGAGCCGCCGCCGACAACTCCAGCACGGTGCGCGGGCTCGCCCGGCTGCTCCGCCGCAATCCGACCGACGCCGAGCGGATCCTGTGGCAGGCGCTGACGCGGGACCGCCGCTTCGCCGGCCAGTTCAAGCGCCAGACCCCGGTCGGCCGCCACATCCCGGACTTCGTCTCCTTCGTGCACCGGCTCGCGATCGAGCTGGTCAATCCGAACGAGAGCGACGCCATCGCCGCCGACCGGGCCAAGCGCAGAGCCTGGCTCGAGGCGCGCGATTATCGGGTGGTCGACATGCAGGCGGCCGACGTCGAGCGCGACCTCGACGGCGAGCTGGCGCGGCTGGAGGGGAGTTTGCAGCAGGAGCGGTGAAGATCGCCGGCTGAGAGTCTGATGGCGTCGAGATCGATCGTAGGCCTCTCCACACGTCGTCCCGGCGAAAGCAGGGACCCATACTCCGCGGCCCGAATTGTGAACGGGATTCGTCGTTCCACCAAGGCGCAACAATGACCGTTCGTGGTTATGGGTCCCTGCTTTCGTGTTTGGTCCCGTGAGATTGGCGAGGGCCTGTATCGGGGCCTGATAGCC
>NZ_NWTG01000027.1 GCF_002532045.1 Bradyrhizobium sp. C9
AGCCCGACTTGACGCCCGCGCCCGGCTCGACGGCCACCTCGGCGCCGATCGCCCTGAACTTCTTGATGGTATCGGGCGAGACCGCAACACGCGGCTCGGACGCATCGATTTCCTTGGCAACGGCGATCTTCATGGGCCCTCCGGCGGCGCGAGCGGCGCACGCGTCTTCAAACTAGCGTTATTTTCGCCAGATTGGATACCCGGTTTTTCCATCCGGGTTTCGACAGGAATTCCGGCACCGCCGCGGGACGGCGATGCCGCTAGCCGATCAGGGATCAGACCAGGAAATAGGCCATCAAGGCGAGGAGGATGGCGACGCTGATGGTGCCGTATTTGACCAGCACGAGAAACCCTTCATAGGTCTGCTCATGCGCCACGTAATCGTTGCCGTCGGCGGTCGTATAGGCCACTTCGCTATGGTCTGCCATCGCTGTCCCCAGTCAGAAATTCGCGTTCTGCGAGCCATTACCGCAAACAGATTGTCAGGGCAACGGCGTGCTCCCGATCGGGCGATTTGAACCGCAAATCGTCCCCGATTCACCCCTCGAGCGACGGCCCTGCGGTCGCCCCTCGGCAGGATTGATCTCCCAGACGCTGGCATCATGGGACGATCATGCCGTGAGGCGCAAAAACGCCGAACGAATCTGATGCTGGACCAGCCGGAAGGCCGATGGTCGTCAGCCCATCGTCTCCAGCTCGTCGATCATGCCGGCGATGACGGACAGGCCGCCGTCCCAGAATTTCGGGTCCTTGGCGTCGAGCCCGAACGGCCGCAGCAGCTCGGAGTAATGCTTGGTGCCGCCGGCGGCGAGCATATCGAGATAGCGCTCGGCAAAACCCTCGGACGCATGCTCGTAGACCGCATAGAGCGAGTTCACCAGGCAATCCCCGAACGCGTAGGCGTAGACGTAGAACGGCGAGTGGATGAAGTGCGGGATGTACATCCAGAACGTCTCGTAGCCCGGCTTGATCTCGATCGCGGGCCCGAGGCTCTCGCCCTGCACGCTGAGCCACAGCTCGCCGATCCGCTCGGCGGTGAGCTCGCCGTTCTTGCGCTCGGTATGAACCGCACGCTCGAATGAATAGAACGCGATCTGCCGCACCACGGTGTTGATCATGTCCTCGACCTTGCCTGCGAGCAGCGCCTGGCGCTGCTTGGCGTTCTTGGTCTGCGACAACAGCCGCTTGAAGGTCAGCATCTCGCCGAACACACTCGCGGTCTCCGCCAGCGTCAGCGGCGTCGGCGCCATCAGCGCGCCGTTCTTCGCCGCCAGCACCTGATGGACGCCGTGGCCGAGCTCATGCGCCAGCGTCATCACGTCGCGCGGCTTGCCCTGGTAATTCATCAGCACATAGGGATGCGCCGACGGGGTGGTCGGATGCGAGAACGCACCGGGCGCCTTGCCGGGACGCACCGGCGCATCGATCCAGCGATCGCTGAAGAAGCGCTCCGCGATCTCGGCCATTTTTGGCGAGAAGCCGTTATAGGCCGACAGCACCATGTTGCGCGCCTCGGGCCAGGCGATGGTGCCGGTCGCCGCGAACGGCAGCGGCGCGTTGCGGTCCCAGTGCGGCAGCTTCTTCTTTTTGAACCAGCCGGCCTTCAACGCGTAGTAGCGGTGCGACAGCTTCGGATAGGCCGCACGCACCGAGGCGACCAGCGCATCGACCACCTCGCGCTCGACCCGGTTGTTGAGATGGCGGGAATCCGCGACGTCCTGGAAGCCCCTCCAGCGGTCGGAGATTTCCTTGTCCTTGGCCAGCGTGTTGGTGATCAGCGCGAAGGTGCGCTCATTGTCCTTGAAGGTCTTGGCCAGCGCCTGCGCGGCCGACTTGCGCTTGTCGCCGGCCTTGTCCTGCAACAGGTTGAGCGTCGGCTCGATCGCGAGCTCCTTGCCCGCAACCTTGAAGCGCAGGCCGGAGATGGTCTGGTCGAACAGCCGGTTCCAGGCCGCGTAGCCGCTCTGCGCCTTTTCATGGAAGAGCTGCTCGACGCGATCCTCGAGCTGGTACGGCTTGTCCTTGCGCAGATCCTCGATCCACGGCCGGTAATGACCGAGCGTGGGCTCGGCCATCGCGCGCTCGATCACGTCATCGTCAACGCGATTGAGCTCGAGCGAGAAGAACAGCAGATGCACCGAGGCGGCCGTCAGCCGTTCGGAGACGTCGCCGTAGAACTTCGAGATCGCCGGATCGACGCTGTCGCCGGCATGGACCAGGCCGGCATAAGAGCCGAGACGGCCAGCCAGATCGTCGATCGCCTCATAACGGCGGATCGCCTCGGCCAGCCACTTTCCGCCGCCTTCCTTGCCGGTATTTTCGGCAAGCTTGCCCTTGTAGTCGGTCTCAAACGCGACGCAATCTGCATCCATTTTCTGCAAATCGCGTGCGACTTCCGGCGCGTCGATACCGGAGTAGAGATCTGCCAGATTCCATTCCGGAAGCCTGCCGGTCTTGCTGGCTGCCTGTTTCGGGCTGGCTGCGGCCGGTTTGCGTTGCGCGGCCGTCTTGCGCAGCGCGGCCTCCTTGCGGAGAGCGGCTTTGCTGAGAGCT
The DNA here is from genome assembly GCF_002532045.1 of Bradyrhizobium sp. C9. GTDB lineage: Bacteria > Pseudomonadota > Alphaproteobacteria > Rhizobiales > Xanthobacteraceae > Bradyrhizobium. The sequence continues at coordinate 2,554 of NZ_NWTG01000027.1, forward strand.
GACTTGTTGGAAGCAGTTTTGGAGCGCGAGGTCATCTTGTTCGTAACCTTACTTCAGTCGGAAAGATGTCGGCGGCGGCGGAATGAAAGCGGGTTTGCAAGGTTTAAGAGTGCGTTAATCGGCATCGGCGACATTGCCCCGATTCGAGACAGATAAACGTAGCGTGCGGGGAAAACCATGGCTGCCACCATTTTGATCGCCGATGATGACGCCGTACAGCGTCGTTTGGTTGAAAACATGGTGCAGAAATGCGGCTATGAGCCCCTCGTCGTGGACAGCGGCGACGCGGCGATTGCGGCCCTGACCGCATCCGAGACGCAGGCGATCGATGCCGTCGTGCTCGACCTCGTGATGCCGGGCCTCGACGGTCTCGGAGTCCTCGCAAAAATTCGTGAAGCTGGTTTGAACGTCCCGGTCATCGTGCAGACCGCGCATGGCGGCATCGACAATGTGGTGTCGGCGATGCGCGCCGGCGCCCAGGACTTCGTCGTCAAGCCGGTCGGCTTCGAGCGGCTGCAGGTGTCGCTGCGCAATGCCCTCAACGCGTCGGCGCTGAAGGGCGAATTGCAGCGCATCCGCCACAGCCGCGAGGGCCGGCTGACCTTCACCGACATCATCACCCGCAGCGAGGCGATGGCCGGGGTGCTGCGCACCGCGCAGAAGGCCGCATCCTCGACCATCCCGGTGCTGATCGAGGGCGAGTCCGGCGTCGGCAAGGAACTGTTCGCGCGCGCGATCCACGGCAGCAGCGAACGCAAGGCCAAGCCGTTCGTCGCGGTGAACTGCGGTGCGATCCCGGACAATCTCGTCGAATCGATCCTGTTCGGCCATGAGAAGGGCGCCTTCACCGGTGCCACCGAGCGCCATCAGGGCAAGTTCGTCGAGGCCCATGGCGGCACTCTGTTCCTCGACGAGGTCGGCGAATTGCCGCTGGCCACGCAGGTGAAGCTGCTGCGCGCGCTGCAGGAGGGCACCGTCGAGGCCGTCGGCGGCCGCAAGCCGGTCAAGGTCGATGTCCGGATCATCTCGGCGACCAACCGCAAGCTGCTCGATCTCGTGAAGGGCGGCCAGTTCCGCGAAGACCTGTTCTATCGCCTGCACGTGTTGCCGCTGACCATCCCGGCGCTGCGCCAGCGGCGCGAGGACATTCCGCATCTGCTGCGGCATTTCCTGGCGCGGTTCTGCGCCGAGGAGAACCGCAACATCACCGGCATCAGCGGCGATGCGATGGCGCATCTGGCGCAGCTCGATTGGCCGGGCAACATCCGCCAGCTCGAGAATACGGTGTATCGCGCCGTGGTGATGAGCGATGGCGACCAGCTCGGGCTCGCCGACTTCCCGCAAGGCGCGACGCATCCGGTGCCGGAAGGCAAATCGCTGCAGAGCGAGCCGCTGGTGGTGTCGCCGTCCACAGCGCCCGCGATGATTTCTGGTAATGAGATACCTGTTACCTCTGCCCTGCCCACCGCGGGTGGCCTGTCGATGCTCACCGCCGCGGGCGAGGTGCGCCCGCTAGAAGATCTCGAGAACGAGATCATCCGGTTCGCGATTTCGCATTACCGCGGCCAGATGTCGGAGGTCGCGCGCCGCCTCAAGATCGGCCGTTCGACGCTCTACCGCAAGCTCGACGAAGCCGCGGCCGGCACGCGCACGAGCGACGCCGGCTAAACCTGGGGCCGACAGGACAATACCAGGGAACCTTTTGAACCGTGTCCCGTCGGTGACAGACAAAGGCTGTGCCGCGTGGCAAAAACGCACGGCCCGAGCGAAATCAGCCGCTTCGAGGTCAGTTTGTCGTGAGTTGCCCCGCATGGCGCTGGCTGCATAAGAGGGGCAAATGTATCGTCTGCGTTAATTGCGTGCAGGCGTGCGAGTCGTTTGAGAGGCCGGCGCTTCCGCGCAAGCTATGAAACCGAATACCGATTTGAACTGTTCCAGAATCTGAGGGAGCAGTTCCACCCAGGGGGTGTGAAAATGCGTGACTGTTCGAACAACCGTCGAGGATTTGACCGCGTCTTGATGGCCGTCGCGGCGACCTTCCTCACGGTGTCCGCGAGCTCGGCCTTCGCGCAGGACACGCCTCGCTCCAGCGCCTCGGAACTGGCGATCGACGCCGCGATCCCGCGCCCCGAGCCGGCCAATGTGCCGCCGCCCACCGCGAGTGATTTCAAGGCCGACACCACCGCCGCGCTGCCCGACGCCGCCAAGCCGGCGGACGCGAAGCCCGCAGAGGTACAGGCCAACGAAGCCAAGCCCGTCGATGCAAAGCCTGTCGATGCAAAGCCGGCAGAACCGAGCGCGACCGCGAAGGCCGTCGAGCCGAAGCCCGCTGATGTCGCCACCGCGCCGGCGACCAAACCCGCCGATGCGCCCAAGGTCGATGCGCCGAAGACCGACACCGCGGTCGCGCCGGCCGCGGCCCCACCCGCTCCTGCAACCGCAGCGGCGCCCGCGGCAGCTCCGGCCGCTGAGCCTGCGAAGGCTGCGAGCAACGTTGCCTCCGAGGATCAGCCAGTCGCTGAGAAGCTGCGCGAGCTGCTCGCCAACAAGTCGCTGCGCACCTTCGATCGCAAGAACGAGCGCGCCGCGGCCGAGAAGTTCTATTCGGCCCGCGAATACGCACCCGTCTTCACCAAGGCCGGCAAGCTGACCGATGCCGGCAAGGGCGTCATCGCCCGCCTGAAGGATGCGGCCGCCGACGGCCTCGATGCATCAGACTATCCGGTGCCGGATTTCACCGCTGCGACGACGCCCGATACGCTGGCCGACGCCGAGCTGAAGCTCGCGGCCAGCATGCTGGACTATGCACGCCAGGCCCAGAGCGGCCGCATGCACTGGTCGCAGGTGTCGGCGGACATCCTCTATCCGGAACACCCGATCGATCCGGCCGAAGTGTTCACCAATGTGACCTCGGCCAAGGACGCCTCCGCCGCGCTCGACGGCTACAACCCGCCGCAGAAGCTCTACAAGGAGCTGAAGAAGAAGCTCGCCGAGCTGCGTGGCCAGGGCGAAGGCCCGGTGATCACGATCGCAGACGGCCCCGCGCTGAAATACGTGCCCGCGCGCAAGAAGCAGGCCGCGGTCGAGATGGACGATCCGCGCGTGCCGGACCTGCGCAACAAGCTCGGCATCACCGAGGATGCCGACAGCACCAAGTATGACGCCACGGTGGCGCGGGCGGTGGAGAAATTCCAGAGCAGCGTCGACCTCAAGGCGACCGGCGTACTCGACGAGCGCACGGTCAAGGCGCTGAACAATCCGAAGCGCGACCGCCAGATCGACACCGTGCTCGTCAACATGGAGCGCTGGCGCTGGCTGCCTCGCCAGCTCGGCGCGGCCAATGTCGGCAATGCCTATGTGATCCTCAACATCCCCGACTATACGCTGAAGGTGATGCAGAACGGCGCGCAGGTCTGGACCACGCGCGTCGTCACCGGCAAGCCCGGCCAGCACGCCACGCCGCTTCTGACCGAGACGATGAAGTACATCACGGTCAACCCGACCTGGAACGTGCCCCCGTCGATCATCTACAACGAGTATCTGCCGGCCCTGCAGCAGGATCCGACGGTGCTGCAGCGCATGGGCCTCAAGCTCGAGCGCAACCGCGACGGCTCGATCCACGTCTCGCAGCCGCCCGGCGAAGCCAACGCGCTCGGCCGCATCCGCTTCAATTTCCCGAACAAGTTCCTGGTCTATCAGCACGACACGCCGGACAAGTATCTGTTCGCGAAGGATGAGCGCGCCTTCAGCCACGGCTGCATGCGCGTGCAGAATCCGGATCAGTACGCGTCGGTGCTGCTCAACATCACCGAGCCGAACCAGCACTACACGCCGGAGCGGATCCGCAGCATGTACGGCTCGAGCGAAGTCGATCTGAAATTCCCGACGCCGATCCCGGTCAACATCACCTACCAGACCGCGTTCGTGGACGATGCCGGCAAGCTGCAAATCCGCAGGGACATCTACGGCCGCGACGCCGCCATGCTGTCGCTGCTCAAGAACAGCCGCGGCAAGGACCTCGAAACGGTGGTGGCGCACGCCCAGCCGAGCTACGCGCGGCCGCCGAGCAGCAGCCTGCCGCCGGGCGTCAACGTCGCCGGCGACAACAGCGGCTTTGGCTCCTCCGGACCGAACTTCTTCGAGCGCCTGTTCGGGGGATTCGGCCAGCCGGAGCCGCAGCCGGTCCGCCGCGGCCAGGCCCAGCAGCAGCGCCGGGTGATCACCCGCTAAACTGCCCTCTCCGCCCGATTGGGATAAATATTGAAGTAAAATCAACGATCTCGCTCAAAAAGCGAGATCGTTTACGTTAACCATTTACGATGGGGTCCGGGGAACAGGGCTATCTTTTGCCACACTCCCCCAGTTAGTTAAGCCCAACTTGGGGGCGGGTCGGTAAACCTCGGTTAACCCTCCCGCTTTAAGAAAGCGTTCACCGTCTTCCGCAGGGGGTCTGCGAAGATGCCGACCGAACGCTCGTCGACTGGGTGGGCTCATAGTGCTGGCTGTTTTCGCACGCCGCTACAATCCGCTGTCGCTGCCTAAGGCCGGGTACCAAGTCGGCCTGACCGCGCTATTGCTGTTGGCGGGCGCCGGCTCGGTGCACGATGCGACTGCGCTGAACCAGACCCGCACCCTCTCCTTCCACCACACCCATTCCGGCGAAGACCTCACCATCACCTTCAAGCGCGATGGCCGCTACGACGAAGCCGCGCTGAAGCAGCTCAATCACTTCCTGCGCGACTGGCGCTCCCAGGACGAGACGGTGATGGACCGTCACCTCTTCGACATCCTCTGGGAAGTCTACAACGACGTCGGCGGCAAGCAGCCGATCCAGATCATCTCCGCCTATCGCGCTCCCGCCACCAACGCCATGCTCCGCCGCCGCTCCTCGGGCGTTGCGCGCCACAGCCAGCACATGCTGGGGCATGCGATGGACTTCTTCATTCCGGGCGTGCCGCTGGAGCAGATCCGGTTCGCCGGCCTGCGCCTGCAGCGCGGCGGCGTCGGCTTCTATCCGACCTCGGGCTCGCCGTTCGTGCATCTCGACACCGGCGGCATTCGCCACTGGCCGCGGATGACCCGCGAGCAGCTGGTCCGGGTGTTCCCGGATGGCCGCACCGTCCATGTCCCGACCGACGGCACGCCGCTGAAGGGTTATGAACTCGCCAAGGCCGACATCGAACGCCGCGGCAATGGCGACGATGCTGCGACCATCAGCAAGCCGACCCTGTTCGCGAAGCTGTTCGGTGGCGGCAAGTCGGGCGACGATGAAGACGAAGGCGCGGTCGCCGTGAACGACAAGCCCGCCGCTGCCACCGTGGTTGCGGCCGCTGCCCCTGCCAAGCCCGCCGACCCCGTTCCGCTGCCGCGCGCCAAGCCGCAGCAATTCGCCGCCGCCATCCAGCTCGCCGCCGCCGACGCGCAGCTCGTGCCGATGCCGAAGGCCAAGCCGGCAGTGCAGGTGGTGCAGACGGCCGAAAACACCGCGCCGCAATCGCCCGCCGACATCATCAATGCCCGCGGCTTCTGGGGTGACGAGTCCGCGGCGCCGAAGCAGGCTTCGGCCGCGCAGATCGCCGCACTGAAGGCGCGTGAGGCAGTCGGCGGTTCGGATCCGCAGACCACCGCCAGCACGGCCGACAACTTCAACAAGGCGCTCGCCTATGCGCCGGCCGGGTCGTCGCCGGTCGACCGCGCCAACATCGTCGCTGCGACGGCGCCGATCCCGCGCAATGTGCGCCCGGCGCGCAATGCGGCGGCGCCGGCCACCGAAATCAACACCGTCGTTGCGAAGGGCACGCCGAGCCAGGGCGTGATCACGACGTCGGCACGGATCTCGGCCGCCAAGGGCAACGACATCTGGATGCGCGTCGTGATGCTGGCGCCGAGCGCGAGCAGCGGCATGCTGACCACGGTGCTCGGCGACACCGACATGAGCATGATGCGACAGCACTTCGTGAAGCCGCAGGCCGCCGTCGCCATGACCTTCTCGGACGATCCGATGATGGGCATGACCTGCGACCGCTTCTCCGGCTCGGCCACTGCCCTCCTGACCACCCAGTCCTTCGTGCTGCGCACCGCCTCGCTGCGCTGAGTAGTTCTGCTTCAGAACGCTCGCCAACGCCGACATTGCGCTGGTCTGCACTGGCGTAGCGCCCGGCCAGCGGAAGGTTGCGGTCTGCATACGCCATCATCAAGAAAACGCTCGAAAACGTGATGGATGGGCGCGCGGGGGAACGAGCTATATCCCGGCCTGGCGCGATTGTGACGCTACGACAGCGGCCCGCGCCCAAGCGAATGGCACGTGAACTGGCTTCACCATGCATGACAATCATTCAGCGCTGCGGATCCCGGCCTCCCGCGTCCGCATTCCTCCGACCTCCGCCCTGATCGCCTTCGAAGCCGCCGCTCGCCTCCTGAGCTTCCGGCGCGCTGCCGAAGAGCTCGGCCTCACAGCATCGGCGATCAGCCATCAACTCGGTAGCCTGGAGGCACAGCTTGGCGAGCGACTGTTCAGCCGGGTCGGCCGTTCGGTACGCCTCACACCTGCCGGTGAGCGTTTCGCCCACCAGGTGCGCCGTGGTCTTGCCGCCATCAACCGCGGCCTCGATGACCTCGCAACCGATGCGCAGACGCGCCAGATTCGGTTGAGCGCATCTGCGCTGTTTTCACAAACCGTGCTGGTGCCGCACCTGCGGGATTTTGCCCGCCGCTGGCCGCACTACGATCTCCGCCTCGAGGTTACCGCACGGATGGTCGACTTCAACATCGAGCAGGTCGACGCCGGCATCCGCATCGGGCGAGGACCATGGCCGGGTTTGACCAAGACCCGATTGCTCACCGTGCGCGGCCTGCCGGCGGCGAGCCCGTCGTTCCTTGCAGCCCATCCGGTCACGGCTCCAGCCGACCTTTTGCGGCTCCCTCTCATTCACAACGCCTTCTTCCCGAGCGCCTGGCCGGACTGGTTCGCCATCCACGGCCTATCGATCGAGGATCACGACGCCGGGCTTGATGTCACCCTCGACAGTCTTCCGATCGCGCTGGAGGCCGCCCAGCACGGTGTCGGTGCGGTGCTGACCATGGATCCGCTGGTGCGCAGCCATCCCGGTTTTGGAACGACGCTGATCGCCGCGATCGACCCGCCCGCAAGCAGCGAACTGAGCTTCTGGCTGGTACATCGTATCGAGGCCGGCGCCGATCCCAAGATCAAGGCCCTCACGCATTGGCTGCGGGATGCGGTGCAGGCGATCCCGCAGCAGACGCCGCGAACCGAGACCCCGTCCTGACGGCGGAATAGCGCCCTCGCCCAGGAGCGCCTACGGCGAACCGATGCTCGTCCACATCGATGGTGGTCGCCGAGACCCGCAGCGGCGATCGGCGATGCGCGTGCCATGCAGCGCCGCCACGCGCCAGCCGCCCGTGGCAAGAAACATCAAGAGCGAGGAACGGATCAACGCGTGCCGGCCATCAACCGTGTCGTCGGGTGTTTCGAGCCTGGCGCGGAGCGTGACCAGCGCGATCACCGGGGACCACGATCGTACGCTCTCGATTTCCAACGAGATCCGGCTTCCGCGGAGACTCGTCGTGAACAACCAGCCATAGCCCGTCCTGATCTGCGCCTTGCCTCTGTAGCGCTCGCCGCTTGCCGCAATGTAGTTCGCATCATCCGTGAAGTGGGACGCGTAGCCGGCTTCATCACCCTCATTCCACGCCGCTGCCAGTCGAGCGATCGTATCCAGAATCCGACGAAGCTCATTCGGCCATGTCCGCGGAGTCACCTGGTACCTCAAACGCTGCTGGAATGATGTGCGGTGAGATCCGGACATCCGACTGCGGGCGCCTCCGTCATCGCTCGGGCTGTCGACGACAAATCAGCGCCCCTCGGCGACAGTGACGCCTCAGCCAGCGCCATGGCCATGAACGTCGCAATCACAAGCCTTTGCACAAGACGCCGAACCGGCGACCTTTCCAGATCAATCATGATGATGGGTTCCGGTCTCGTTGAGCGATGGAGCGGGCAGGCTTGTGGTCGCCAGCCCGCGATCCGGTTCCTCGCCGTGGTGTGCCGGACCGGCGATCGACGCGATTACCAGGCCATTCTGATGCCGCCCTTGCCGGCATAGGCCTGAGTTACGCTGGAGAACTCGCCCTCGAAGTTTGCGAACAGCGCGGCGTTGCGGGTGACGTCGAGCTGCGCGCCAACGCTGACTTGCGCCGCATCGCTGGCCGGCCGCGCCCCGTCGACGATGAAGCTCGCGCCCGGCAGCGACACCAGTGTGCCATTGAGGTTGCGCGTCGGCGCGAACTCGTGGACCCAGGCCATGCTCGCCTGCGGCGTCAGCGCCATGCCGTTGGCAAGCTCGATGCGGCGCTCCCCGCGTACCCCCGCGAACAGCGGCGCCGACGTGGTGGTCTGTCGCGAGACCGCGAGCCCGAGCACGCCGGGCACACTGCCGGCAGTCTGACTGCTCTCCACAAAACTGTCGCTGTAGAGCTGCGCGATCTCAAACGCCGCGAACGGCGTCACGCGCGCTCCCGCAATGGCGAAATCGTGCCCGACCTCGAAGCGCGAGCGCAATTGCCATGAATTGAAATTGCCGCGTTCGGTCTCGGCGGCAAGACCACCGATATTGCCGGTGACCCGCGTGGTCTTGTTGCTGAACGACGACACCGTGGTGGCATTGCTCAGATAGAGCTGTCCCAGCGTAAGCGTGCTGTAGACGCCGCCATGAACGCCATCGACCTTGCCGCTTGTGGCGCGGCTGTCGACCGCGAAATTGCCTTCGCTGCCGCCGAATGCGACGCCGACCAGCCAGTTTGGCCACACCTGATAGTCGAGACCGATGTTGCCGCCGAACAGGCTGTCCTTCTGCGCGGCGGTGCCGAGACCCGCGTTGCCCTGCAGGGTGCTGCTGCCGCCGAACGCCGATCCCCACACCCGCCAGGTGCGGTCGAACCGCGCCGCCGCGGGCGCCTTGGTGAACGGCCCCGCGCTGGCAAAGGCATCCTCCGGCGCGTAACCGATCGCGCCGTCACGCCCCACCACAATGGCATTGCCGCCACCGTCCCGGCCGGCGCGCCAGGCGCTCGCCTGGTCGTTGACCGACGAGGTGAACAACGAGCTGGCACGAAACGCCGCATTCTGCGCGCCGGCAAGGCCCTCGCCGGAGATCCTGTCGAAGGCGCTGCGGGCCTGGGCGGCAGAACCGAGCAACACAGCATTGAAGGCGGGATTGGCAGTCATCAGGGGGATCCGATCGAAAGCCCGGCCGACGGCCGCCTGATTGCTGGTTTGGCCAATCCCGGCAAAGCTGAGGCTATTGCGGTCGAAGCGCAGAAACACGTCATGCGCGTCATAGACGAGCGCCGACGACAGGAAGGCGCTGTTGACGTTCGTCGTCTCGGCGGCAAACTTTCCGCTCAGACTGTTTGCCGTTAATACCGTGTAGTTCTGCCCTACGACGATGCCACTCGTGGCTACAGTGGCGTTGAGCGTGCCGCCGCCGAGGGCTGCGTTACCTCCAATTGTCAATCGGTCCGCTTGATTGCCGTTGAGGTTGACCCTGTAGATCGAGCCGGGATTGAACATGACGTTCCCGATCACGGTGCCATTGCCGCCCAGCGCGCCGCCCTGATTCACCGTGACCTGCGAGGCCAGCGTTGTGTTCACGAGCAGTGAACCGGCGTTGATCGTGGTGCCATTCACATAGGTCTGAGTGTTGTTGCCGGCGAGCGTCCAGACGCCGCCCTGCGCATTGACCGTCAGCGCCTTGAAACCGGTGAACGACCCGTTATAGGTGTCGACGCCGCCGCCGATCAGTTGCAGCTCTTTCTTTCGACTGCCGTCGTCACCACCGGCACTCACCCCGCCCGCAATCGTCGATCCGGTTGCAATCGCCAGTGTCGCATTGCCGTCACTCATTTGCACGTCGCCGACGATGCGTCCGTAGTTGAGAACCGTCGAGTCGACGCCGCCGGCCTTGCCGAAATCAATCGCCCGCCCGGTCGCCGTGATCGTCCCGGCATTGGTCACGGTGCCCGCCTCAGCGAAATACACGCCTATGGCACCGGCAATGGTTGCGCCTGCCGCATTGACGACCGCCGGCACGGGTGGTTGAGATAGCGCGCTGGTGCGGATCCGCGCCTGTATCTGCGGAGGCAGATTGACAACAACGCCAGCCGCGGCACCCGAGATCACCCCGCCCGTCAGGTTGTTCAACGTTCCACTGTGCGTCTGCACCGCCACGCGATCGGACGTGATGGTGCCGGCATTGTTGATCGTGCCGGCATCGACCAGAGCGCCGGTCGCTGTTCCGGATATCTTGGCGTTGGCGTTGTTGTCGAGCGTACCCGACCCCAGCACGACGCCGACGCCACCAGCTCCAGTCCCGGAAATCCGGCCTCCGGCAGAATTCGTCACCGTTCCGCTGTCCAATATCACGGCTGCTCCGACGTTGGCTGCAATCGCGCCGGCGTTGGTCAACGCACCTGCTCCGCCGCCGATGATGACTCCAACGCCCCCCTGAATGCTGCCGCCGCTCGCGTTGCTGACGCTGCCGCCATTCAACAGCTCGACCGCCACTCCCCCCTCTCCGGCGACGATCTTGCCGCCGTTGTCGACTGTTGTGTTGCTCCCCACACTCCCAATTTCATTGAGCGTTCCCTGGTTGTTGATCTTCCAATTGGAACTGCTGGGTTGGATGCGAAGCAGCCCAGCCGAAGTGTCGAGGATCTGCGCGCCCGCGTTGATGTTGACCGTTACCCCGGTCTTGCCGTCAAGATCCTCGATGCCGGTCGTGTCAGGCCTGCCATCGGGATTCGCGCTGCAGGTGATCACCTGATCGTCTGCCGTCGGAGCGATCGCGCTGCACGCTGCCTGCGCGCCGCTTGCCAGGCCCACCAACGGCAGCGCAGCGAGAGTGCTTAAGCCAAACCTGTTCATTGCAGCATTCCCTCTCGTACCGCGCAGGCGCGGCAGATTTTCGCCGCGCAAGCCTGAACGTGCCGGCGCGGCCACGCATGATTTCCAACGATGCCTGGTGGCTGACTTCAACCCGCGAACGCCGCGCACAACAAGCGAAACGCTTTCAACAATCATGAAGCTCGTTCATGAGTTGGGCGTAGCGACAGTCGGACAGGGGTTGCGCGCCGCGCTTGGAGAGTCAGGCTGGCAGCCCTGCCTTGAGCAGGCCGGCCTCGTAGCGCGCCCGGTCGGGCGCGCGCTTGTAGTGCTGGGTTGCGAGGTGAGCTGCGACCGAGAACGCCGGCTCGCGCTTCAGCACCTCGGTTGCATGGGCTGTGGCCGCCACCGAATTGCCCATCTGCGCCAGCGTCGCGGCGAGGAAGGCGTGATGAGTGTGGTCGGGCCGCGTGATGCGCGAGAACGCCTCGGCGGCGTCGGCGTATTTCTCGGCACAATAGCAGGCCCGGCCGAGATGGCTCCAGAACCGCTCCGGATGGAACGGATTGAGGCGCATCGCCCGCTTGATCCAGTCGATGCCCTCCTCCGGCCGCCCGAGCCAGGTCAGGAGCTCGCCCTGCTGCACGACGACGAGATCGTAGTTGGGATTGAGCGCGAGCGCGCGCTCCTGGTGGAAGGCCGCCTTGTCGTGATCGTCGCGGTTGAGGTTCAGCGCGGCGAGGATCCGGTGCACGTCGCTGTCGTTGTCGTCGAGTTTGAGCGCGATCTCCAGCTCTGCGGCGACCTGCGCGAAGGTCGCGTCGCGGTCGTCGCACCAATTGTAGACCCAGGTCTGGCCGAGCACGCAGGCCCGCCAGGCGTGCGCATGGGCGTAGTTGGGATCGAGCACGATGGCCCGCTCGAGCAGACGCTGCGCTTCCGTATTGTCGTCCCGAGCCGAGCGGTGATGCAGCACCTTGGCGGCGAGCACGCACTCATAGGCCGCCATGTTGTCGGTCGGCTTGCGCTTGACGCGGTCATGCGCCGCGGCCTCGACACGGCCAGGCAAGGTCGCCACGATGGCGCGCGTCATCTCGTCCTGGATGGCGAAGATGTCGGCGAGCTCGCGGTCGTAGCGTTCGGCCCAGACATGCCGGTCGGCCTCGGCATCGATCAGCTGCACCGTGACGCGGATCCGCCCGCCGGCCTTGCGCACGCTGCCTTCCAGCACATAGTCGACCGCGAATTCCTTCGCGACGTCCTGCACCTTCACCGCCTTGCCCTTGTACACGAAGGTCGAGTTGCGCGAGATCACCAGCAGATCGTGGAAGCGCGACAGCTCGGTGATGATGTCCTCGGTGAGACCGTCGGCGAAGAATTCCTGCTCGGGATCGCCACTCATGTTGACCAGCGGCAACACGGCGATGGAGGGCTTTTTGGCGACGACGGTGGCGGCGGCCGCGCTCGGATGGTCGGCTACGGATTTGGCGCTCGATTCGAGATGGACGCGGAAAACCCGGATCGGTCGCGCGATGTTCTTGACGGTCTGGTCGCCGAGATCCTCGAAGCTCAGATCCTCCAGGCGATCGCCGACCTGATCGCGGACCGCGCCGGAAATGCAGATGCCGCCGGGCTCGGCCAGCACCTCGAGGCGAGACGCGACATTGACGCCGTCGCCGAAGATGTCGGCACCGTCCACGATCACATCGCCGAGATTGATGCCGATGCGAAACTGCATCCACCGCGCCGGCGCGACGTCGGCGTTGCGCTTGGCCATCCGGCGCTGCACCTCGGCCGCGCACAGCACCGCATCGACGACGCTGTGGAATTCGACCAGCAGGCCATCGCCGGTGGTCTTGATGATGCGGCCGCGATTCTTGGTGATGGCCGGATCGATCAGTTCGATCCGATGGGTCTTGAGGCGCGCAAGGGTGCCCGTCTCGTCAGCCTCCATCAGGCGGCTAAAGCCGACCATGTCGGCGGCGAGGACCGCAGCGAGCCGACGCTCTGGTCCTGGCACGTCCATCTGAACGATCTGCCCGGTTACCTCACCGGCAGTCTAGCAAATCCCGGGATTTCGCCCAAGCCTCGCCAAGAGGCTTGGGCGAGTTACCTCGGGCGGGCCCTTGTCGACGCCAGAGCGGCCCGCCTGCCGCCTCAGAGCATCCCGAGCGCCTGCATATAGGTCTCCAGGATGGTTTCCTGCTCCTGGCGCTCGTTGGCATCCTGCTTGCGCAGGCGCACGATGGTGCGCAGCGCCTTGACGTCGAAGCCGTTGCCCTTGGCTTCGGCATAGACGTCGCGGATATCGTCCGAGATGGTCTTCTTTTCCTCTTCCAGCCGCTCGATGCGCTCGATGATGGATTTGAGCTGGTCCTTGGCGAATCGCGTTGCGGGTTCGTCCTGAACGGCGGCAGACGTGGTGGCCATCGCGTACTCCTGAAATGGCAATGAAATGTCGCGCGAATACGCGCCACGCGCACCGCTTGCTGCGGGCGACCCTCGATTTTGGAGCACGTCCCGTCAAGGAAACATCGCGCTCATCCACAGCGCGCCCACAGGAGATGCGGGCGGCCACGGAACTGGCGTCACATCAATTGGGAATTAGTGCCCGCTTTGGGCCTTCTTCATCGCCGCGAGCTGCTCCGGCGTCGCGCCGCCCTGATACTTCGCCTTCCACTCCTCATAGGGCATGCCGTAGACCGCCTCGCGGCTCTCGTCCTTGCTCACCGCAAGGCCCTTGGCGTCGGCCTCTTCCTTCATCCAGTTGGACAGGCAATTGCGGCAGAAGCCGGCAAGGTTCATCAGGTCGACGTTCTGCACGTCGGTCCGGTTGCGGAGATGATCGACGAGGCGCCGGAACACCGCGGCCTCAAGTTCTGTTCTGGTTTTGTCGTCAATGCTCATGATCGTGATCCCGGTGTGATGCGCTCACCATATTGATATCAGGTGGGAATTGTCACAGATTTTGCCATATCGACGCGCAATACGGACCTAGCCGGCCACACTGGCCACGGCCCCGCAGCGTGGGGACGGGCGCCCGCCCGTTGACAGTGCCAGCCGGGCACGCGAAATCGACAATGATTTGATATAGCTTCGCCGCATGAGCCCAACAGATTCTCTCGCCTCAGCTCCCCGCACCATCCGCCTGATCCTGGCCAGCATCCTGCCGGTGCTGGGGCTGGTCGCGGCATGCCTGTGGACGAGCCCGGCGGCCGCCGATTTCCGGCTGTGCAACAACACCTCGAGCCGGGTCGGGATCGCGCTCGGCTACAAGGATGCCGAGGGCTGGACCACGGAGGGCTGGTGGAATGTGTCGTCGCGGACCTGCGAGACCCTGCTGCGCGGCAATCTTGTGGCGCGCTACTACTACATCTACGCTCTCGACTACGATCGCGGCGGCGAATGGTCCGGTCAGGCCTTCATGTGCTCGCGCGACAAGGAATTCACCATCAAGGGTACCGAGAATTGCCTGGCGCGGGGCTTCGACCGCACCGGTTTCTTCGAGGTCGACACCGGCGAGCAGCGTGCATGGACCGTCCAGCTGACCGAAGCCAACGAACAACAGCCGCAGAAAGTACCGGGAATGCCGGGCGGCGTGGCGCCGGGAAGCCCCGGGGCGATGCCGGGCCTGCCCAACCCGCCGCCGGGCGCAGCACCGCCGGGCGCGTCGGGTCTGCCGCCAGCCGCACCACCCGGAAACAAACAATGAGACGACTGCGCCGAATCAAGATCCTCGCAACGCTCGGCCCGGCCTCCTCAGACAGCGCGATGATCCGCAAGCTGTTCGAGGCGGGGGCCGACGTGTTCCGCATCAACATGAGCCATACCCCGCATGACAAGATGCGCGAGCTGGTCAAGACCATCCGCAATGTCGAATCGAGCTACGGCCGGCCCATCGGCATCCTGGTCGACCTGCAAGGGCCGAAGCTGCGGGTCGGCGCCTTCGCGGAAGGGTCGACCCAGCTCAAGAACGGCCAGAGCTTCATTCTGGATTCCGACAAGACGCCGGGCGACAACAGCCGCGTCCAGCTTCCACATCCGGAGATCCTCGCCGCGCTCCGGCCCGGCCATGCACTGTTGCTCGACGACGGCAAGGTGCGGCTGATCGCCGAGGAAACCTCGCCCGACCGCGCCGTCACGCGCGTCGTGATCGGCGGCAAGATGTCGGACCGCAAGGGCGTCAGCCTGCCCGACACCGATCTGCCGGTTTCCGCGATGACCCCGAAGGACCGCGCCGACCTCGAAGCCGCGCTGCCGGAGGGTATAGACTGGGTTGCGCTGTCCTTCGTGCAGCGTGCGGAGGACGTGATCGAGGCCAAGAAGATGATCCGCGGCCGTGCCGCCGTGATGGCCAAGATCGAGAAGCCGCAGGCGATCAACCGCCTCGCCGACATCATCGAAGCGGCGGACGCGCTGATGGTGGCGCGCGGCGATCTCGGTGTCGAGCTGCCGCTGGAGCGGGTGCCGAGCCTGCAGAAGCAGATGATCCGGATGGCGCGGCGCGCCGGCCGGCCGGTGGTGGTCGCAACCCAGATGCTGGAATCGATGATCCAGGCACCGGTGCCGACGCGCGCCGAGGTCTCCGACGTCGCCACCGCCGTCTACGAGGGCGCCGACGCCATCATGCTGTCGGCGGAATCCGCCGCCGGCAAATTCCCGGTGGAAGCGGTCTCGACCATGAACCGGATCGGCGAGGAAGTGGAGCGCGACCCGACCTATCGCAGCGTGATCAACGCCCAGCGCGTCGATCCCGAGGCGACGGTGGGCGATGCCATTGCCGACGCCGCGCGGCAGATCGCCGAAACGCTCGATCTGTCGGCGATCATCTGCTGGACTTCGTCTGGCTCGACCGCGATCCGCGTCGCGCGCGAGCGGCCCAAGGTGCCGGTGGTCGCGATCACGCCGAACCTCGTGACCGGGCGCAAGCTGTCGGTGGTGTGGGGCGTGCATTGCGTCGTCGCCGAGGACGCTCACGATCTCGACGACATGGTTGAACGCGCCGGCTCGATTGCATTCCGGGACGGTTTTGCCAGGGCCGGCCAGCGCGTCATCATCGTCGCCGGCGTACCGCTCCGCGCGCCCGGCACCACCAACATGCTGCGCATCGCCTCGGTCGGACCGAACGGCGACGCGCAGCTGTAGATTCTTGTTTTGACGCGTTTTCTTCACGCGAACCGGCGCCCACTTCGCTCGAAAACGCTCTAACCCGCCGCGCCGGGCCACGCACCAGCGTGGCCCCAATGCTGCGCTCCGGACCGTCAGCCCTGCAATGACGCCTCGAGCGTGATCCTGGTGTTGAGCAGCTTCGACACCGGACATCCGGCCTTGGCCTTGCCCGCCAATTCCTGCAGCGTTGCGTTATCGGCGCCGGGGATCTTCGCCAACAACGTCAGGTGCACGGCGGTGATGGCAAAGCCATCGGCGACCTTTTCCAGCGTCACGTCGGCCTTGGTCTCCATGTGCTCGGCCGTGAGCTTGGCTTCGCCCAGGATCAACGACAGCGCCATCGTGAAGCAGGCAGCATGCGCCGCGCCGATCAGCTCTTCGGGGTTCGAGCCGGGCTTGCCCTCGAAACGGCTGGCGAAGCCATAGGGGTAATCCGAGAGCGCGCCGCTCTTGGTCGAGATCGCGCCCTTGCCGTCCTTGATGCCGCCCTGCCATTTGGCCGAGCCATGGGTCGTCGTCATGCGTTGCTCCGTGTGATTGGTTGAACCCAGCCTCAACCTACAACGCCAATGCGACGGAAGCGTTCGCCGCCCAGCTGCGATCTCAGGCCCCGACCAACGCCTTCGCCGGGGTCGTCGCCTGCACCACAAGACCACGGGCGCGTGCGTCCATCACGCCGACCGCGCGCAGCGCGAGCAGCGTCACGGTCTGCACCGCATCGCGCAGCTTGATCGGATCGTCGAGATTGGACGGCGCGAGCGGGCCGACCAGCGCTTCATGCAGCGCGCCGAGCAAGGCGGTGGCTGCGAGCGCCGTATCCTGCGCCGGCAGATGTCCGGCGCGCACGGCGGCGTCGATGCGCATGGCAAGCTCGCCGGAAATATCGCGGCGGCTGGCAAGGCGCGAGGCGGTGACGTCGACATCGACCGGCTCGGCCAGGATGCCCCAGGCCAGCTTGCGCTGCGACAGCACGTGGACCGCAATCGTCGTCACCGCGGCAGCCAGCGCCGATGACGGTCCGGGCGCGGCCTCTGCGGCACGCCGGATCGCGGACAATTCATCGCGCGAGACCTCCGTGATCAATTCCGAGATCAGCTCGGCCTTCGACGGGAAATAGCGGTAGACGGTGCCTGCCGCGACATTGGCCCGCACCGCGACAGGTGCGATCTGGACCGCGGCCATGCCGCCGGCCGCCGCCGCGTCCCGCGCAGCCGACAGGATGGCGCTGCGCCGGGCAGCCAGCCGTTTCACGACCTGATGAGTTCGCCGGTAGACCATGGCATTCCGTCCCCCCACCGTGTCCCCTGGCCGGCGCCCACCGGCAGAACACACGCGTCTTCAATGTTTTGAACGGTTGATCCCGCAACCGTCTGAAGAAGTGAACAACTATTCAGACTGAATGACAAGCTGGAATTGTAAGGATTTTGCGACGGCCGCATGCCACCTCCGATTGAACCGGCGGCCCACCGACCGACGAAGCGGCAGGTGCCAACCGCACTCAGGTCCGGATCGGGCTTTCGATGGTAAATTGCGCCCTGAGATGATTGCTCGAAATCGAGACATCCGGTGTCGCGCAGAGCCCACGACATCGCGGCCGCATTTACCCGAATTTATCGGAAGCCGTGGTCGAGTGCGCCCAACGTCACGCTATGGCGTTTCCTCGATGTCCGCGGCCGAGCCCAGGAAGCCATGTCACTCTCCATCACGAGCAGCGTGAGCAGCCGTAGCGCGGTGCGAGGATTGCTGCCGCTGTGTGCCGCCGTGGGCGCCTATCTGTTCTATCTCTCCGCCGGTGAGATCCTGCTGCGCGATTCCGACACCGAGTGGCAGATCAAGGTCGGACAGTGGATCCTTGAACACGGCGCGATGCCGACAGCAGACGTGTTCTCGTTCACCCGTTTCGGCGAGCCCTGGATCTCGAGCTCGTGGCTGTCGCAGGTGGCGTACGCCCTCGTGTACGGCGGCGATTGGGCCGGGCCGGTGATCCTGACCTCGATCGCGATCGGCGCGACGGTCGCGATCTTCCTGCATCTGTTGAGCCCGTATTTCGATCCCGCGCGCGCGCTGCTGATTGCGGCGCTGGCGTTGCTGCTGTCGACGATCCACTTCTTCGCGCGCCCGCATGTGCTGGCGCTGCCGGTGCTGCTGGCGTTCATCGGCGGCCTGATGGCATCAGCGGATCGCCGCACCTCACCGTCATGGTGGCTGCTGCCGCTGATGGCGCTGTGGGCCAATCTGCATGGAGGCTTCGTGCTCGGCCTGGCTCTGATCGGGCCGATTGGCCTTGAGGCGGTGTGGAGCGCGGAGCCCGGCCGCCGCCGCGAGCTCATCGTGCGATGGGGATTGTTCGGCATCGCTGCGCTGGCGGCGAGCTGCGTGACGCCCTATGGCTGGAATAGCCTGCTGGGTGCGACCAAGATCTTGAGCCTCGGCAAGCTGCTGTCGCTGATCGGCGAATGGCTGCCCGCGGATTTCAGCAGGCCCAGCTTCTTCGAGGCCACGCTGCTCGGCCTGATCGGCGCCATCTGCTATCGCGGGCTGACCCTGTCTGTGCCGCGAATCCTGCTGCTGCTCGGGCTGGTCTGGATGGCGCTGAGCCATATCCGCAACATCGAGGTGTTCGCGTTCATCGCGCCGCTGGTGCTCGCCAAGCCGATCGCCGAACAATGGGGAATGACAGGTGTCCCCGCCGTCCGCGTCGAGCATGGACGCTCCCTCCCCGTCGTTACGATCCTGGCGACCATCGCGATGGTGATCGGAGCGTGGGTGACGACGACGACCTTCGTCGCGCAGCACGAGTTCAAATTCCTGCCAGCAGTCTCGCCGGTTTCCGCGGTCGACGTGCTCCAGCAACACAAGGCGCAGCGCGTGTTCAGCACCGCGCCGTTCGGCGGCTACCTGGTGCTCCGCGACATGAAGGTGTTCATCGACGGTCGCGCAGAGCTCTATGGCGAGCAATTCGTGCTCGACTATTACGCCGCGCTCGATGCCCGCGACGTCGGCCAGCTGCTGGACCTGCTCGACAAATACCGGATCGACGCCACGCTGCTGAGCTCGGGCTCTCCGGCCGGAAACGCGCTGGACCATCTCAAGGGCTGGAAGCAGCTCTACAAGGACGACATCGCCGTCATCCATGTACGGTCGAACGAGAAGGCCGGCGCGGTGCCGGCGGCAGAGGGTTCGAAGTAATTTCGCTGTGGCGTTGTCCTGAACAGCAGCGCCGCGCTACGCCCGTCATTCTGAGGTGCGAGCCTTGCGGCGCAATCGCGCCGCTGGGCGAGCCTCGAAGGATGCACGGCCCTGATCTCGCAGCCGGGCCGTCGATCCTTCGAGACGGCGCTGCGCTCACACCTCAGGATGACGGGTCTAGTGCGGAGCGCGAGTACAGACGTGTATTCGATCTCAACCTAATTCCCCGTCTGCAGCTCGCCGAAGCGATCCCAGGTCTTGCCGTTGAAGCGCATCAGCTGCATCTGGTCGACCGGCACATGGTCGGCCGGCGAGGTGTTGATCTTGATGCCCGGCAGCAGCATCGGCAATTCCAGGTCCTTGATCGCGAACGCCTGCCGCAGGATGTTCTCGGTCGAGAGATCATCGCCGCAGGCCTTCAGCACCGCCTCCAGCGCCATGGCGCTGTTGTAGGCGTTGACGTAGTTGGTGTCGTGCTGGTCGCCTTCGGGCACGTACCGGCTCATGAAGTCGCGCCAGCCCTTCATGCCGGGATCGTTCTTCCACGCCGGATCGTCCGGATCCTTCACATAGGCCGTGGAGATGATGCCGGTGCCGGCTTCGACGCCGGCCGGCTGCATCACGGTCGAAATCCACACCGCGGTGTTGGACAGGAACGTCATCGGCCGCCAACCGATCTCGAAGGCCTTGCGGATCGACTGCGCCGCGAATTTCGGCGTCGCCGCGATCACGAAGGCGTCGGCATTGGTCGCCTTCAGCTTGACGATCTGCGAGTCGATGGTCGGGTCCGATATCTCGTAGGTCGCAACGGTGACGAGCGAATCGTATTTCTCGCCGAGCACGTCCTTGAGGCCGGCGAGATAGTCGCGGCCGTAATCGTCGTTCTGCGAGATCACAGCGAATCTAGCGTTCGGATTCTTCGCCAGCGCATAACGCGCGTAGAGTCGCGCCTCGTAGCGGAACGGCGCCTGCACGCCCATCGTCGCCTGCGGGAATTGCGCGATGTCGCCGAATTTCGAGGCGCCGGAGGCCAGGAACAGCTGCGGGATGTTCTTGCCCTGCAGGTACTTTGCGATCGCTGTGTTGTGCGCAGTGCCGATCGAGGAGAAGATCAACGCCACCTCGTCGCTCTCGACGAGCCGGCGCGTCTGCTCCACCGTTTTCGGCGGCGCGTAGGAATCGTCCAGCGAGATGAAGTTGATCTTGCGGCCGTTGATGCCGCCGCGCTCGTTCAACATCCTGAAATAGCCGGCCTCCCCCTTGCCCAGCGCGCCGAATGCCGACACCGGCCCGCTATAGGGCATGGTCTGGCCGATCCTGATCTCGGTTGCCGTGACGCCACGCATCTCGGCGGCAAATGAAGCGGTGGGCAGCAGCAGGAATGAAATGGCGCCAAGCGCGCCGAATGCCTTGCGCATCGGCCTCCCCTCCCCTTTTCTCGCCGCGTCCTCAGAGAGCGCGGTCGTGCCGTTTGTCGGCTTGGCCTTAAGGATGCCACGGCGTCCCGACAGAGGCCAAGCCCATTCGCCGCGGCGATCTCAGCGCCTGCCGCGCTCGTTGACCGGGATCACGAATTTCAGCCCCGACCACACCGCATCGACGGCGCAGACCTTGATGTCGACCAGACCGGACGCGAGCCCGGCCGCGCGCACCGCCCTGTCGTCAAGATCGGTCGCGACGCCTGAGCTCTTCTTCGGCCACGACACCCAGATCATGCCGCGAGGTGCGATCGCCTCGCGGTAACGCTTCAGCTTGGCGGCGAGCCCCCTGGCCTCGGCGGCGAACAGATGCACGGCATCGAGCGGCGCCCGCGCAGTCTTCGCGATCCGCAGATCGGCAGGCAGCTCGCCGACGATGTCGGCATAGGGAACCGACAACCCATCGACAAAAATACAAAAGCCCGGCTTGAGGCCGAGCTTTTGCACAATCGGTTTGCCGGAGGTGCCGGCCATGGCGGGCGAGGCTTACGCCTGCGGCTGCGGCTCCATGCCGGTGTCCGGATCAGGACGCGGGCGCGACTTGCCGGCCGGCGGCACAGCGGAGGCACGCGGCGTCGACGGCTCCAGCACCGACTCGCGGTTGGGCTTCTTGCCCTTCAGCAGGTCGATGATCTCGTCGCCAGTCAGCGTCTCGAACTCGAGCAGGCCCTTGGCCAGGGCTTCGAGGTCGCCGTGCTTCTCGGTCAGGATGCGGGTCGCTTCCTTGTAGCCTTCCTCGACCAGACGCTTGATCTCGGAGTCGATCTTCTGGACCGTCGCCTCCGACGCATTCTGGGTGCGCGAGACCGACATGCCGAGGAACACCTCGTCCTGGTTCTCACCATAGGACACGGTGCCGAGCTCTTCCGAGAGGCCCCAGCGCGTCACCATCATGCGAGCCAGGCGGGTCGCCTGCTCGATGTCGGAGGCGGCGCCTGAGGTCACCTTCTCGCGGCCGAAGATCAGCTCTTCCGCGACACGGCCACCCATCATGATGGCGAGGCGCGAGGTCATCTGCTCCAGCGACATCGACAGCTTGTCGCGCTCCGGCAGCTGCATCACCATGCCCAGCGCACGGCCGCGCGGAATGATGGTCGCCTTGTGGATCGGATCGGTCGCGACCACGTTGAGGCCGACGATGGCGTGGCCGCCCTCGTGATAGGCCGTCAGCAACTTCTCTTCCTCGGTCATGACGAGCGACTTGCGCTCGGCGCCCATCATCACCTTGTCCTTGGCCTCTTCGAACTCGGCCTGCGTCACCATCCGCTTGTTGCGGCGGGCAGCGGTCAGCGCAGCCTCGTTGACGAGGTTCATCAGGTCGGCACCGGAGAAGCCCGGCGTGCCGCGCGCGATGGTCTTGAGGTTGATATCCGGCGCCAGCGGCACCTTGCGAACGTGAACCTTGAGGATCTGCTCGCGGCCGACGACGTCCGGGTTCGGCACCACGACCTGACGGTCGAAGCGGCCTGGACGCAGCAGCGCGGGATCGAGCACGTCGGGACGGTTGGTCGCCGCAATCAGGATCACGCCTTCGTTGGCCTCGAAGCCGTCCATCTCGACCAGCAGCTGGTTCAGCGTCTGCTCGCGCTCGTCATTGCCGCCGCCGAGGCCGGCGCCGCGATGACGGCCGACCGCGTCGATTTCGTCGATGAAGATGATGCAGGGTGCGTTCTTCTTGGCCTGCTCGAACATGTCGCGGACGCGGCTGGCGCCGACGCCGACGAACATTTCGACGAAGTCAGAACCGGAGATCGTGAAGAACGGCACGTTGGCTTCACCCGCGACCGCGCGCGCGATCAGCGTCTTGCCGGTGCCGGGAGGGCCGACCAGCAACACGCCGCGCGGAATGCGTCCGCCGAGCCGCTGGAACTTGCCGGGGTCACGGAGGAATTCGACGATCTCCTGCAGATCCTGCTTGGCCTCGTCGACACCCGCGACGTCCTCGAAGGTGACGCGGCCATGCGCCTCGGTCAGCATCTTGGCGCGCGACTTGCCGAAGCCCATCGCTTTGCCGGCGCCGCCCTGCATCTGCCGCGATAGGAAGATCCAGACGCCGATCAGCGCGATGAACGGCAACCAGGAGACGAGCAGCGAGACGAACCACGGCACGTTGTCGCCCGGCGCCTTCGCGGTGATCTGCACCTTGGCGTCATAGAGGCGCTTCACTAGCGACGGGTCGCTCGGCGCGTAGGTCTGGAAGCTGGTGCCGTTGTTGAAGGTGCCGTGAATCTCGGGCCCCTGAATCACGACGTCGCGGACATGGCCCTGATCGACCTCAGTGAGAAGCTGCGAGAACGAGATGTCGGAGGACGACGAGCGCTGGCCAGGATTCTGGAAAAGCGTGAACAACGCCAGCAACAGCAGGACAATGATGACCCAGAGGGCGAAATTCCGCAGATTGGCGTTCATGGTCTTCCTTCGTGGTCGCGCGGATCGCGGCCTCTCTCTAATCCTTGGGCAGGCTCTGTGGGAATCCCCAGGGAATCCATCCCGTCGATGCCCTACAATCTAGGTGCCGCTGGGGTCGATGCCAAGGGAACCACGCACGACTATTTACCGCATCCTAACCCGATTCCCGGTCAAAAAATGACGCAGAATCCGGTGTTTTTCCGGGGTGGTTAAGCCACCTTGCCGGTTTATGACAGCGATTGAAACAATCGAACCCGGCTCAGCGGGACCGGGCCCGCCGAGGCGGCGCCGGAGCGATTCTGATGCGGCCGGAGGCAACGCTGATGACCGCTCCGGCAAGCGTCTGTTTCAGCTTGGATTCGCGTTGTCCCGAGGGCTGGCTGACGGCCTCATCGACCGCGGCGAGCAGGGTTTCGACCTTGCCGAGTTCGGCAGGCCCTTCATGTCCGGTGCGGTCGATCGCGCGCTTGAGCAGACGGAGGCGGATCTCGTCCGGCATCACCGCGAACAGTGCCGCGTCGAAACCCGCACCGAGGTTATCCTCGCTTTTCAACGCAAGATAGCGCTCGGCGCCGTCGACCAGCACCTCCAGCGCGGTGTTGGCGCGCGCGATCCGCGCGGCGAGCCGTGCCAGGTTCCGCGCGTCGCCGCCCTCCTCCGCCAGCAGCGGCATCAGCGCGCGCAGCCGCGGTCGCGTGAAGGACGGATCGCGGTTGGTCGGATCGTCGGCAAAGCCGACGCGCGCCTTCTTCAGCGTCGCGATCAACTGTGCCTTCGAGACATCGAGCAGCGGTCGCGTCAGCAGAACACCATCGCGCTCGGTCTCGCGCGCCATCGCCGCGAGACCCGCGACGCCGCTGCCGCGCAGCATCCGCATCAAGAGCGTCTCGGCCTGGTCGTCGCGGGTGTGCGCGGTCAGGATATGCGTCGCGCCGTGCCTGCGGGCGGCTTGCGTGAGCAGGCCATAGCGCGCCTGACGCGCGGCTGCCGGCACGCCGGTGCGTGGCTTGGGTCCGCTCCAGCGCAACGTGTGATGTGGCAGGTCGAGGCTCCGCGCCAGCCGTTTGACGTCGCGCGCCTCGCGGGCCGCTTCAGCCCGCAGGCCGTGATCGACGGTGACCGCCACCAGCTGCGGTCCCTGCGCGAGCGCGCGGCGCCAGCGCGCGGCCAGCCACATCAGCGCGATGGAATCGGGACCGCCGGACACTGCGAGCACGATCGCCGGCGCGCGCCCCAGGCCTGCGAACAGGCGCTTGGCGTCCCTTGCCGGGATGGCGGATTGGTCGTCGGGCATCATAGAACCAGCGGGTCGCGGCAAGGCCGGAAGCGGCCTCCCCCGGCTGGTTTAGCACTTCACGCGCTTCTGCTCGCGGTCAACCGCAGCTTTGACCCCGCCGGACGCGCGCGGGTACTTCCGCGAGATCTCGCCGAACGCGGCGCAGGCGGCTTCCTTCTCCTTCAGCGCCGCCAGCGACTGGCCGAGCCGCAGCAGTGCGTCGGGCGCCTTCGCGGACTTGTCGAACTTGGTGGTCACACCGAGGAAGGTTTCCGCGGCATCGCGATATTGCTGGCGCTGGAAATAGCTTTCGCCGAGCCAGTATTGCGAATCCGCCACCAAAGGATCGCTCGGATACTTGGTGGCGAAGTTCTTCATCGTCTCTTCGGCGAGCGCATAGTCCTTGCGCTGCATGTAGCCGATGCCGAGGTCGAACTCGTCCTTCGGCGTCGCCGACGGCGGCAATGTGGTCAGGGCCGCGCTCGCGCCGGGCGCCCGCTGCGGACTGGTGTTGCCGAGCTCGAGCGGCTCGCCGGCTCCGCGGCCGCCCGGCGCGCCGACCGCCGCATCGCCCGGCATCGGCATCTGGCCGCCGCCGAGCGCGCGCGGCACGCCCGGAGCATTCGGGTTCTGGTTCGGATCGAAGGCGTCGCCGCGGCCGCGGCGACCGGGCGTTGCCGCCGGCGCCGGCTCCTGCACGATCGGCGCGGGTGCCGCGATCTGCTGCTGGTCATAGCCGCCCTGCGGCTGCCGGCCATAGCCCTGCTGCGGCTGGGCGTAGCCGGGCTGCGCCTGCGGGTATCCCTGCTGCGCCGATGGCACCGCCGCGGCACCGGGCTGGGCCACCGGAGGCTGTCCATTCGGGCCGGGTGGCTGGCCGCCGAGCTGGCGCAGCCGCTCCTCGAGCTGGCGGTTGCGGTACTGCAACTCCTCGTTCTGCCCGGTCAGCTGCCGCAGCTGGTTTTCCAGCCGCTCGATCCGCATTTCGGCATCGGAATCGTCGGATTGGGCAAACGCTGGTGCGGAAACGGCGAACAGCGCCGCGATCGCCGCGGCGGAGGAAAGAAAATGAAGCCTGGATGACATTTTGCCCTGACGACGAGATCGACGTGAAAAGCGAGCGACATTGAAAGACGGAGTACGCCGGAATTGTGACTAGCAGTTCAAATCCGGGACAGCGTCGCGGATACCGGTTTAGTACGGACGGTGGAACAAGCAAGCGGCCAATTGCACGCAGCTTCGTTCATCTTGATGAAGCCGGGGGCAGGCCTTCACGCGGCCAAAACAAAACCGGCGCCCGAAGGCGCCGGCTTGGAAAACTCATCCAGGATCGCGTCAGGAGCTGGCGTTCAGCACGGTGACGGCGCGGCGGTTCTGCGACCAGCAGGAGATGTCGTTACAGACCGCGACCGGACGCTCCTTGCCGTAGGAGATGGTGCGCATGCGGCTCGGGTCGATGCCGCGCGAGGCGAGGTAGGCGCGAACCGACTGGGCACGGCGCGCACCGAGCGCGATGTTGTATTCGCGCGTGCCGCGCTCGTCGGCATGGCCTTCGATGGTGAAGGAATAACGGTTGTAGGTCTGCAGCCACTGCGCCTGCTTGTCGAGGGTCGCAGTCGCCTGCGGGCTGAGATCGGTCTGATCGCTCTCAAAGAACACACGGTCGCCGACATTGACCACGAAATCCTGCTGGCTGCCCGGGGTCGCGGCGCTCGCCATCGCACCATCGGCGCCCATGCCGTTCTTGTTGGCGCAGGCACCCATCGACAGCGCCACCGCCAGAACCGCAGCCAGCTTCATTCCCTGGAGGATACGCATCTGATGTTTCATTCCGGAGCCTCCACGCTCACGCTCTTCGTACTGTCCATTGGGTCTACAGGGCGATGGTTAAGCGAACGTTCCGTCAACCTTGACGAGACCTTGCTGGACCCGATCAAATGCCAGGCAATGGCGAAAAGCGCCCCCGATGGTTAATGGGTGGCAAATGTGGCGCGATGGTGAAGGGAACGCAAGGTTCGCGGGAACCGGTCGTGCAACGGCAATTTTGGCGCCGTCCGTGGCCAGCCGGCGACAGATAGTTGCGGAATTGGACGCGGATCGGCGGCAGCGACGGGACCGCAGCCGGCGGATTCCCGGTCAGGAATGCGGCACGATCGAATGGCGCTCGAATCGATCGATCGTCGGCTGCTGGTGCACGTGGTGTTCGCGCTCGAACAGCATGCGGCGCTCGAACGCCGATGAGCGCATCATCGGGTAGCGATTGAACACCTTGTCGCGCATCGTGGGGAAGTCGGCCGCCATCAGGCCGACCGGCTTGAGCAGGCCCGGAAACAGCCGCGGCTCGGCGATGGTCTCGTGGAAGAAGACGCGGCGGTAGAATGCCTGGTGCTCGGGGCGGACGATTGCCAGCCCCAGATCGGCGCCGAAATACTCGCAAGCCATATAGGCGAGGCGGACGGTGACATAGGGCAGTTCAGGCGAGCGCCGGGCCCGATCGGGATCCGCAACGAACCGTGCGGGATCGATGATGATCTCGTTGCGATCGAGTCTCGGATGCAGGATTTCGCCAAATGCCTCCGCAGAACATGACTCGCGCCACTCGTTCGTCAGCACGCTGATGCGAACCGAGCTGCTGAGCTCACCGTCGAGATAGACGCCGAACGTCCACGAGTTCTCCAGATCATCATACTGATCCGTGACCCGCTGCTCGGCCGATTCCTTCACCGCACCTTCGCGCAGATAGGCGCGATAACGCAGATTGTAGATCTCTTCTTTTTCGGCGGGCGTTTGGGCGAGGCGGTAATCAACCTGGTCGAGCAGCTCGGGGCCCCGCGAAAAAGCGCGGGGCGCAACGACGGGGGACCTCATGAACTACTCCGGACTTTCACGACAACTTTTGCGAGCTGCCTAAAACCTTAACAGCTTCTTAATTTTCGTCAAAGCAATCGAGATAATACAGTTAACCTCTGACCGCGAGCGGAACTTAGGATAGTGCCGCCGCAGGCTTTCACAACCATCGATTGAAGTAATTGAGCTAGATCAAGCGATCGAGCGCGAGGGAACCACGTGCAGCTGCTCGTCGGTGCGCCGGCCGTGCGAGGCATTGAGCAGCTGGCGGATGCGGACGGCGGGAACCGGCCGGCTGAACAGGTATCCCTGGGCTTCGGTCACAGCGCCGTCGGCGCTGATCAGTTCGAGCTGCTCGTTGGTCTCGATCCCCTCGACCACCACCGACATGCCGAGGTCCGCGGACAGCCGCGCGACGCCGCGCAGCAAGGTCAGCGGGCGATCGCTGTCGATGCCCTCGAGGAAGGAGCGGTCGATCTTGACCTTCTGCAGCGGGAAATTGTGCAAATAGCTGAGCGACGAGTAGCCGGTGCCGAAATCATCCAGCGAGATCCGCACGCCGAGCGAGCGCAATTGCGACAGCACATCGTGGGTCAGCTCGGTGTTGTGCAGCAGCGAGGATTCGGTGATCTCGATCTCGAGGCGTTGCGCCGGCAGACCGGAGACCTCGAGCGCGTAGCGGACCTCGCTCAGCACGTCGCGCTGATGGAACTGCTGCGGCGAGAAATTGACCGCGACGCTGACCGCCTCCGGCCACTTCATGCATTCCATGCAGGCCTTGCGCAGGATCCAGCGGCCGAGATCGACGATCAGGCCCATGTCCTCGGCGACCGGAATGATGTCGACCGGGGAGACCGTGCCGCGCGCAGGATGGTTCCAGCGCAGCAGCGCCTCGCAGGTCGAGACCTTGCCGGACTTCAGGTTGATCAGCGGCTGGTAGAACAGCTCGAATTCCTCGTTGGCGAGCGCCTTGCGCAGATCGAGCTCGAGGATGCGGCGGGCCTCGACAGTCTGGGCCATCTCGTCGCGGAAGAAGCAGAAAGTACCGCGGCCGTCGGCCTTGGCGCGGTAGAGCGCCATGTCGGCGTTCTTCAGCAGCGTGTCGGCGCCGACGCCGGGCGCGGTCATCGCGATGCCGACGCTGGCGCCGATCTCGACCAGATGGTTGTCGATCTTGTAGCGCTCGCTGAGGCGGTCGACGATGCGCCGCGCCAGGGCGGCGGCGTCCTCATGCGAATGGATGTTCTGCTGGAACACGACGAACTCGTCGCCGCCGAACCGCGCCACGAAATCCTCCGGACGCAGCATCTCGCGCAGCCGCTCGGCGACCGCGCAGAGCAGCTGGTCGCCGCAGGGATGGCCGAGCGTGTCGTTGACCTGCTTGAACTGGTCGAGGTCGACGAACAGCAATGCGGAGCGATGGTCGCCGTGCTGCATGGCGAGCAGCCGGCCGATCTCGTCGCGGAAATTGACGCGGTTGGGCAGCGCGGTCAGTTCGTCGTAGCGCGCGAGATGGCTGATCCTGGCCTCGGCGTCCTTGCGCTCGGTGATGTCCTCGACCAGCATGACCGTGCCGCCGCCTGGCATCGGCTGGAACGTCCAGTCCAGCGAACGGTTCTGGGCCGGATCGGGGTCGCTGGTGACGATGTCGCCGCGCTGCGAGCTCTCGATCTCGCAGAGAATTTGTTGCGCCGCCGCGGTCGAGATCGCGCCGGACAGCACGCAGGCATTGCAGATGTCGGTCGCGCTGGCACCGCGCTGCACGAAATCGTCCGACAGCTGCATCATCTCGATGAAGCGGTGGTTCATCACGGCGAGGCGTCCGTCGTCGCGGAACATGCACAAGCCGTGCGGCATGTTGTTGAGCGCGGTATCAAACTGATGCGCCAGCGCCGCCTCGCGGAAGCTCGCGGTCAGCGCCTTGACGAAGATCGCATGCAGGCTGAGATTGATGCCCTTCAGGCCGAGGAAGAACAGGACCAGCAGGATCGACAGGCCGATGTAGTAGAAGTCGCCATGCAGCGCCAGGGCGAGCGACATCGGCCCGCAGGCGACCAGCACGTGGAGCTGCAGCAGCCGCGGCCGCCCGTAATTGCGGGCCGCGCCGCCGGCCGTGTAGCCAACCGTCACCGCGACGCAGAGCATGTGGGCGATCGCATCATCGCTGCCGAGGATGGTGACGAAGCACCAGGCGCCCAGCACCATGGCGTACACGATCGCACCGATCGAGTAGCGCGGCGCCCAGACCTTGGCTTCCTCGTAGGTCAGCCCGCCACCCTGCGCCTCGTCGTACTTGCGCATCCAGACCGCCCGCGCGGTTCCGATGGCAATGATCAGGAAGGCGAACGGCCACAGCAACACATTGCCGGTCTTGAGCGCGGTCATCACCGCGGCGGAGGCCGTGGCGACGCTGCCGAGGAACATCGCCCAGAAATTCTGGCGCATCGAATCCACGAGTGCAGCGTAGAGCACTGGCTCCAGCTCGTCCTGGCTGCCTCGTCGTTTCTGATCCACCAACTGCATCTGCAGACGTACGCGTCCTTTTCCGGCTGCGTAGTTCTAGCGGTCGCAGGTGAAGTCTTTCTGAGGGAACATCGTTAGCGAGTCGTTGCCGCGGCCGATTGATAGCCGAAATTCGGCAGAAGTTTCAGTACGCTAGGTAAGAAGTGCCGACCGCTCCGGGGTTCCCCGGAGCAGCTCTGCGCGAGCCTCACGACAACAGCGGCGACCAGGCGGGATCGGAGGCAAAACCGGGGGTCGGCACCCGCAGTTCGTTGCGCCCGGAAACGTCGATGGTGAACAGCGACGGACCGCTGTTGCCGCCGGGATCGCGGAAGAACATCACGACGCGGCCGTTCGGCGCAAAGGTCGGGCCTTCATTGTGGAAGCCCGAGGTCAGGATACGCTCGCCCGAGCCGTCCGGCTTCATGATGCCGATCGCGAACTGCCCGCCGCCCTGCTTGGTGAAGGCGATGTAGTCGCCGCGCGGCGACCACACCGGCGTCGAATAGGTGCCGTCGCCGAACGAGATGCGCTGGGCCGCACCACCGGTTGCCGGCATCACGTAGATCTGCGGCTTGCCGCCGCGATCGGATTCGAAGCAGAGCCGCGTGCCGTCGGGCGCATAGGACGGCGAGGTGTCGATCGCCGGCGTGTCGGTCAGCCGCGTCATCGACTTCGAGCGCAGATCCATCACGAACAGGTTGGAGTTGCCGCCCTGCTGCAGGCTCATGATGACGCGCTGACCGTCGGGCGAGAAGCGCGGCGAGAACGACATGCCCGGGAAGTTGCCGACGATCTCGCGCTGGCCGGTCTCGATGTTGAGCAGATAGACGCGCGGGTCGCCCTGCCCGAACTCCATGTAGGTGATTTCCTGGGTCGACGGCGAGAAGCGCGGCGTCAGCACGAGGTCCGAGCCGCGGGTCAGGTAGCGCACATTGGCGCCGTCCTGGTCCATCAGCGCGAGGCGCTTGACGCGGCGATCCGCAGCGCCGCTCTCGTCGACGAACACGACGCGGGTATCGAAATAGCCCTTCTCGCCGGTCATGCGCTCGTAGATCTGGTCGGAGATGATGTGCGCGATGCGCCGCCAGTATTCGGCCGACGTGTCGTAAGACTGGCCGGCCAGCTGCTGGCCGGTGCCGACGTCCCAGAGCCGGAATTCCGCCTTCACGCGCCCGTTGCCCTGGCGCGTCATGCGCCCGACCACCAGCGCCTGCGCCTTGATGCTTGCCCAGTTGTTCAGGTTCGGCGGCGCGTCGATGTTGACCTGCTTCTCGAGAAAGGCAGCCTGGTCGATCGGCGCGAACAAGCCGCTGCGCTTCAGGTTGTTGGTAATGACCTGCGCAACACCGACGCCGACTTCGGCATCGCCGGGCGTGCCGGCCGAGAAATTCGGAATCGCGATCGGCACCGGCGCGAACTCGCCCCCCGGGACGGGAATCTGCTTGCGCCCGCCCTCCTGGCCGATGGCCTGGCGGAGGGGTACGCCGGCGAGTGCGCCAAGCGCGGCCATTCCGGAAATCATCTGTCGGCGGTCGAGGCGAAACATCATTGCACGCAAATCATTGTTGTCGGTCATGGTCGGTAGACTTTGTCCGCTATAGGTCAAGCGTCGCAGCTGACGTTACGTATTATTCTCTTTGAACACGGGTGCGAATGCCTTCCATTCCTCAAACCAGCCCGCAGGCAGGTTGTAGGGCTGACATGCGATAATCGCGCGCAAGGCACTCTCCTGATAGACGCGCATGTAGGGCGTGCTCGGCGAGCCTTCCGCCACCGGCATGCGGGCCAGCGTGCCGTCGCGCTTCAGATCGACGTCGATCACCACTTGGGTCCGCTGCTCCTCGATGCTGCCGTAGGGCTTGTTCTTCCAGCAGCGTTCGACCTGCTGCCTGAACATCGCGCCCCAAGTCGCGGAGTTGTCGGCGGCCCTGCCCTTCGCCGTGCCGAGCGCAGCGTTGGCATTGAGCGCATCGCCGGTTGCCGCGGCCCGCGTCGGATCGCGCTTGTCGAGCAGCGCTGCGATCTTGCTCTGGTCGAACACGCGATCCTTCGGCTTCTGCTCCGGCGGCGGCTTGGCGGCCTGCTGAACCGGCTTCGGCGGCGGCTTCTTCTCTTCCTTCTTGATCGCTTCCGCGATCGGGTCGGGCTTCTCCGGATCGGGCTTCTTCTCGACCGGCTTCGGCTCTTCCTTCGGCTTGTTCTCAACCTTCTTCGGCGGATCCGGCTTCTTGTCTTCCGGCTTCTCCACCTTCGGCGTCGGTGCGGGTGCGGTTTCGGTCACCACCGGCGGCTTCTTTTCCTCGACCTTGCCGACCATGTCGTCGACCGGCTTGGCTTCGGCGACCTTGTCGACCAGCGGCTTGGGATTTTCCTTTTTGCCGTCCTTTTGGCCGGTCATGACATGGGAGAGCTGATCGGCGGAGATCACGTCGACCGCGACCGACTCTTCTTCCGGCATGACGTACGCCCTGGTCGAAAACGACACGAGACCCCACCCGATCACGAGGACGTGCAGGACAATCGATGCCGCCAGAGTCTTGTCGACCTTGACCTTCAAATCAGGCTTCCCCGTGCCCTGCGGTACATTGGCACTATCCACCTTCCGGGATGATGACGATATTCGCCTTGAATCCCGCGGCCCGGACCTCCCCGAGCAATTTCATCATATCCGTGTAACAGACATCCTTGTCGCCACGCAGATAGACCACCTTTTCGGCATCCGACCGGGCGTCCCCGATCGCCTTGATCTTGGCCGGAAAATCGGCGGCCGTGATCGGCGCGTCGCCGAGATAGAGCTCGACATTCGAGTTGCAGCCACCGCCGGTGCGCTTGACCGACAGCGTCAGCGGCGGCTGGTTCGACGAGATCGACTTGCCGCCGCTCGCGACCGGCAGGTCGATATCGATGTTCGACGTCATCAGCGGCGCCGCGACCATGAAGATGATCAGCAGCACCAGCATCACGTCGACCATCGGTGTGACGTTGATCTCGGCCATGACCGGCTTGCGCCCGCCGCGGCGGCGCCTGCCACCGCCGGACCCTGCCATGCTCATCGCCATGATCGTGCGCCCACAACAGTGACCACCATAAATCTCAGCCCCGCTCGTCGATCTGACGCGACAGGATGGCGGAGAACTCGTCGGCGAACCCCTCCAGGCGGGCGGCCTGCCGGTTCACCTCCGAGGTGAACTTATTGTAGAAAATAGTCGCCGGAATTGCGGCAATCAGGCCGATCGCGGTGGCAAACAGCGCTTCCGCGATACCCGGGGCCACCACCGCCAGGGAGGTATTTTTCGAGGCCGCGATCGACTGGAAGCTCGACATGATGCCCCAGACGGTGCCGAACAGGCCGACAAAGGGGCCGGCCGAGCCGACGGTGGCGAGCACCAGCAGCCGCCGTTCCAGCCGCTCCACCTCCCGGGCGATCGAGACGTTCATGACCTTCTCGATTCTAGCCTGCAGGCCGGCAAAGGACCGCGACTGGCTCTCGAAGGAGCGCTTCCACTCCCGCATCGCCGCGACGAAACAGGCCGCCATCGACTGGGTCGGCTTGGCCGAAAGGGCCCGGTAGAGTTCCTCGATCGACTGGCCGGACCAGAATGCCTGCTCGAACTTGTCCATCGCCCGCTTGGTGCGGGCGTAGAGCAGGATCTTGTCGATCGCGATCGCCCAGACCCACACCGAGCAGGACAAAAGTCCCAACATCACGCATTTGACGACCCAATGGGCCTGCCAGAACAGCGCGATCAGCGACACATCGCTCGATGCCAGTGGCAGAGTTGACTGAGCCACGTCGGCGGGATTCATCGGCAATATCCTCTCAACGCAAGTGTCCCCATCAGGCGGGCCGCCAATCGGCACCGATTCCACGGCCGCATCAGGCGCGGCGAAACTGCGCGAAAGCCTCTTGCATCTGTCGCATGGGGGGCCCGTCCAAAGCCGGGCCCTGCTTCCCCTGCCAACATGTCAAAACGAGGGCTTTTCACGCGGCATTCCGACCCTAACCAAACGCTAATCATGGTTAAGGCGAGGTTACCAAAGGGAAATTTGGAGGCGGGAAATGCCGCCGGCGGAGGCGGTTGGCGGGTTCCCGGGATGAACGGTTTGCCGCGGAAGCCGGGGTGACGCCGGGCGCCTCCCCCCGCGTCGTCCTGGCGAAAGCCAGGACCTATAGCCACCGCGCTCGGGGATGAACGGGATCGCGGCCCCAGCGGCGCGCGCCATTGAGACTTGGGGTAATGAGTCCTGGCTTTCGCCAGGACGACGGCGGGGATAGGGCGCGATTCAAGCTCAGGCCAGATGCCGCACGATCGCAAGCCCGGCGAACAGACCTGCGATCGACAGCGCTACCGAGCCCGCGACATACAACACCGCAAGGCCGAGTTCGCCGCGCTCATAGAGCAGCGCGGCATCGAGCGAGAAGGCGGAGAAGGTGGTGTAGCCGCCGAGGATGCCGGTCATCAGGAACAGCCGCCAGGGCTGCGAGGCCTCGCCCTTGAAGGCGAGATAGCCGGCGATCAGGCCCATCACGGTCGAGCCGGTGATGTTGATGATGAAGGTGCCGTAGGGAAACGCGGTGCCGATGCAGCGCGCGCAGGTGACGTTGATCAGGTGCCGCAACGTCGCGCCGAGGCCACCACCGAGAAAGACGAGGAGATAGCTTGCCGGGTTACCCACCAATGCCCCCGCTGGTGTGTGGGTCGAGAAGAGCGTGAAACTGTCCGTGCCTCACCCACCCCTAGAGGGGTCGAGACGAGCGGAGCTCGCTCTTGGGTCGACGCGAATGAAATGAGCGGCGGGGTGGGGTGACGGTCTGTCCACTCGAACAGTAGCCGTGTTGAGAGATCGCCCCACCCCGGTTCGCATTTCGCTTCATGCGAACCGACCCTCCCCCTCCAGGGGAGGGTGAAGGGCCGTTCGTGAAAAGTGCGATCAGAATGCTTAGCCGGCCTTGCCGAACAGCTCGTCGACGTAATCCCAGTTGACGAGGCTGTCGACGAACGCCTTCAGATAGTCCGGACGGCGGTTGCGGTAGTCGATGTAGTAGGAGTGCTCCCAGACGTCGACGCCGAGGATCGGCACCGCGCCGTGGACCAGCGGGTTCTCGCCGTTCGGGGTCTTGGCGATCTCGAGCTTGCCGCCCTTGACCTGCAACCAGGCCCAGCCGGAGCCGAACTGGCCGACGCCGGCGGCGGCGAAGTCGGTCTTGAACTTTTCGAAGCCGCCGAGATCCTCGTTGATCTTCTTCTCCAGCCGGCCGGGCAGCTTGCTGCCGCCGCCATTCGGCTTCATCCACTTCCAGAAATGGATGTGGTTGTAGTGCTGACCGGCATTGTTGAAGACGGCCGCGTTCTTGCCGAACGAGCCCTTCACGATCTCCTCGAGGGACTTGCCTTCGAATTCGGTCCCCTTGATCGCGTTGTTGCCGTTGGTGACGTAGGCCTGGTGATGCTTGTCGTGGTGAAACTCCAGCGTTTCCTTGGACATGTAGGGCGCAAGGGCGTCGTGGGCGTAGGGCAGATCGGGTAGCGTGAAGGTCATGGGGTAATGTCCAACAGAGGGTGGGAGACTACACTTAACGGGTCCCCCTTATAGAAGGTTCCACGGCGGAGAAACACCGCATTTTCGGATCGTGTATGACAGATCGGCGCAGCCGACGGCCAAGACCCAGGGACCTGAGACGATGAGCATTGAAATCGACATTCTCAACGGAGATGCGTCGTGGCGGCGCGCCGAGCCGCTGCTCCAGGCGGTCTGGAGCCCGGATATCATGGAGAACAAGCAGTGGGCGGACATCAAATGGGCTCACGCGGATTTGCGCGTGTTTCTCGATGCGCCTGACGACGGCGGGCTCGCCTGCCACGTCGGTATCTACTTCCGGACAATCACCTGGAATGGCCACAAGGTGCATGTCGGCGGCATCGGCGGGGTCGCGACCCGCGAGGACTGCCGGCGGCGCGGCTATGCATCGCTCGCGTTGGATGCCGCTGTGCACACCATTCGTGCCAATGACGCGGTGAAGTTTGCAATCTTATTCTGCGAGCCGCACAATTTCGCATTCTATCAGGCGCGCGGCTGGCACCCCTTCACCGGCGAAGTCACTTGCGAACAGCCCTCCGGGCAGATCCGCTTCGAAGCAATGGCACCGTTCGTCAACGACATCGTCCGCGCGCCGCGCCAGGGCAAGATCGACCTATGCGGCCTGCCGTGGTGACCCCTGCATGGGCGCGGGTGGCGAGCATTAGCTCGAACACGTAACATGTCGATCATCATTTATTGATTGTGAGCCTGGTTCACTGGCGTCGAATTGCAGTGCCCCCCTCCCCCACTTGCGAAGTGAGCCGTGACGCATGACCATCGACGCCTCGATCGACGAGATCAACTCGACCGCGGCCACGCCTGCGGTACCGGTCGATCATCTGCTGACGGCGCCGATCCTGCCGACGCTGCTGCGGCTGGCGGTCCCCAACACCATCGCGATGTTCGGCTCGACCTTGGTCGCAGTCGCCGAGACCTCTTACATCGGCCGGCTCGGCACCGAGCCGCTGGCCGGCATCGCGCTGGTGTTTCCGTTCGCAATGCTGACACAGATGATGTCGGCCGGCGCGATGGGCGGCGGCGTCTCGTCGGCAATCAGCCGCGCGCTCGGCGCTGGCGACCGCGACCGCGCTGCCGACCTGGCACTGCATGCGGCGATCATCGGCGCCTGTGCCGGGTTGTTCTTCACCGTGATGATGCTCGGCTTCGGCCGCGACTTCTATGCGCTGCTCGGCGGACGCGGCGGCGTGCTCGAGCAGTCGACGCATTACTCGCAGGTGCTGTTCTCCGGCGCGATCTCGATCTGGCTGGTCAACACGCTCGCCTCTGTCGTGCGCGGCACCGGCGACATGCGCGTCCCCTCGATGACGCTGATCACCGTGTCGATGATCCAGATCGCGGTCGGCGGCGTGTTCGGCCTCGGGCTGTTCGGCATGCCGAGCCTTGGCATGCGCGGCGTCGCCGCGGGCCAGCTCACGGCCTTTACGTGCGGTGCGATCTTCCTCGCCTGGTATCTCGCCTCCGGCCGCAGCCGGTTGAAGCTCGACTTCGCCGCCTTCAGCTTCCAGCGCGCGATGTTCCTCGACATCCTCAAAGTCGGCGCGATCTCCTGCCTGTCGCCGTTGCAGAGCGTTCTGACGATCCTGATCTTCACCAAGATCCTGGCGGGCTTCGGTACCGAGACCTTGGCCGGATATGGTATGGGCTCGCGGCTGGAATTCCTGCTGATCCCGATCGCATTCGCGGTCGGCGTCGCCTCGGTGCCGATGGTCGGCATGGCAATCGGCGCCGGACTCGTCACACGGGCCCGCAAGGTGGCGTGGACCGCCGGCACGGTTGCCGGACTTGTCGTCGGATTGGTCGGATTCGTGGTCGCACTGAAGCCGACGCTGTGGATTGCGCTGTTCACCACCGACCCCGGCGTGACTGCCGCCGCCTCGTCCTATTTCGCGCTGGCCGGCCCGGGATTCGGCTTCTTCGGTGTCGGCGTCTGCCTGTATTTTTCCTCGCAAGGCGCGGCCAAGGTCGGCGGCCCGGTGCTGGCCGGGACCATCCGCCTGCTGCTGGTCGGCATCGGCGGCTGGTGGCTCGCCGCCGCGAGCGCCCCGGCATGGACGCTGTTTGCGCTGGTCGGAGCTGCGATGGTGGCATTCGGCCTCGCCACCATCGTCTCGATCAGGCTGACTCGCTGGGGCTAGACCCGGAGGGCCGGGGCTCGCGTTGCGCTTTCGGACGCGGCAAGACGCCGCCGCCCTTCCGAGCCTTGCCGGAGCATGGCGGCCTCGGAAAAAACTGAAAAATTTTTCGGATCGCGCCCGCCCGATTGCGCGATTATTACATTGCAGAAATCTTTCGACTTGTTATGCAGGCCGGCCTCTTGGGGAATGAGCCATGGCCTGCAGACTGGGATTCGTGATCGCAATCATCGCGACGGCACTTGCTGTGCCTGCCGCGCATGCGCAAAGCGCGCCTGAGCCTTTCGGCGTCTGGCAGACCCAGGCGGGCGACGCCCGCGTCAAGGTCAGCAAATGCGGTGGCGGCATCTGCGGCGTGGTGGTGAGCCTGCGCGACCCGATCGATCCGATGACCGGCAAGCCGCAGGTCGACAACAAGAATCCCAATCCGTCGCTGGCCAGCCGGCCGATCATCGGGCTGCCGCTGTTCTCCGGCATGCAGCCGGTTGCCGCAGGCAAATGGTCGGGCCAGATCTACAATGCCGACGATGGCGGCACCTATGCGAGCAGCATCTCGGTCACCGGCGAGAGCACGCTGCGCGTCGAAGGCTGCGTCGGCGCGCTGTGCGGCGGCGAGACCTGGACGCGGGTGGGACGGTAAAGGCCGGCCGGGATTTTTCCCTCACCTCTCCCGCTTGCGGATGTGAGCAGAGTCCCCGATGTTGCAACAACTCACACCGCGCGTGTCTTCAGTACGGTGGCGGCCGAGGCGTAGCCGCCGCGGGCGCCGTCGATGAAGTGGACGTGATCGGCGCGCATCACAGACGGGGTGAAGCAGGTCATCATCGCGGCATCCTGCTCGTGCAGGCCGTAGCGCACGACGCCCTGTGCCGCGGCGGCGACCAGGCGCTGCTCGAGCTCGGCGGCGAGTTCCGGCGTGCAATCCAGGATCATGCGCAGGCCGTCGTCGAACTTGCGGAAGTCGGAATTCTCGACCAGCTGCCGCACATAGTTTTTCGGCACGAATTTGCCGACCGGGATATTGAATCGCATCAGCGTATAGGCCCACAGCGTGAACGCGAGCACCGTGGCACGACGCAGTGCCAGCGAGCCGCCGCGCCGTGCACGCGCCTCGTACTCCATCCCCTGCGGCGGCCAGCGCAGCGGCGGGCCATTTGCAGGCACCGGCCGTCCAGCCTCCGGGCTCTTCTCGACCAGCACGACGATGTCTTCGATCACCTTGCGGAAGGCAGCGGGATCGGCGTCCTTGGCGGGCAACACCAGCACTGAGAGGATGACACCGCGCACTGAGGGCATCACCTCGAAGCGGCAGGACAGGCCGGACAGATCGGGTTGCGTGCCTTCAGACGCCGGCTCGACAGCAAACGCGCCGCGCTTCATCGCGGCATCGGCAAACGCAAGACCGCCGCCGGAGAACATCGCATAGGACAGATTGGCCGACGGCCCGAAGCGCGCGACGCGGACGTCGGCGCCCGCCGCGCGGATCGCCGACATCGGCACCAGCGCCACCCTCAGCACGAGGTCAAGATCATTGCGCACCCAGCGTGCGGTCGCAGCCAGCGCCTCGCGCGCTTTGTCGAGATCGGCGGGCGCGACCGCAAAGCTCGCGCCATCGCCGCCGAACACGAAGGGGAATTCGCGGCCATCCAGCGCATTGGTGACTGAGGCAACCACCGCGGCGCCGGCCATATTGACCGCCTTGTAGCGCTGCGCCGCGATCGCCTTGGTCGACTCGACGATATCGGCGACCCCGACCGTCCAGTCATCGGGCAGCGGCGCGTACAGCGCCGGATCCATCAGGCGCGCGAATCCGCGAAACACCGGAATGCCGCCGTAGAAGACCTCGCTGCCGCCAGCCATCGCAACGCCGTGTTGTGTTCGTCTGTTACGAAACTCTCTAGCAGATACGGCGCAGATTGGGACGGGGTTTTGAAAGCGCAGCCCGAGCGGAGCTAGGTCCCGTCACCCCCGCGCAACGGCTTCGCCGTTGCGCGGGGGTGACGGGGATGGGGCGCGACGAGCGCGTCGCGCCCTACTTCCCCAATCCCCGCAGCACGAGCTGGTTCATGCGGCTGGCGAATGCGGCCGGGTCGTCGGGCATCTCGCCGTCGAGGATCTGCGCCTGCTCGAACAGCAGGAGCGACAGGTCCTTCGCCTGCGCGGTGTCGGCCGCGAGAGCTGCGACCAGCGGATGGCGCAAATTGATCTCGAGGATCGGCTTGGTGATCTCGCCGCGGTTCTGCTGGGCGAGCAGCCGCTCCAGCGCGCGGTCGCGCGCGTCGCCGCCGGCGACCAGGCAGGACGCGCTCGCGGTCAGCCGCTGCGAGGCGCGGACATCCGAGACGCGCTCGCCGAGCGCATCCTTGATCAAGGCGATCGTGGTCGCGGCATCGGCTTGCGGCTCGTCCTTCTTGTCTTCAGACTTGTCATCGGCGAGCGGGATCAGGCCGAAATCGACGTCACCCTGGCTCAGCGACTTCAGCGGCTTGCCGCCGAACTCGAGCGGCGCCGAAGTCCAGAACGCATCGACGGGATCGGTCAGCAGCAGCACCTCGATGCCGCGGGCGCGCGCCGATTCCAGCTTCGGATTCGACTTCAGCCGCTCGACGCTGTCGCCGACCAGATAATAGATCTCGGTCTGGTTCGGCTTGAAGTCGTCGACGACCTGCTTCAGCGAGCGCTTCTCACCCGACGTCGTGGTGAAGCGCGCCAGCGCCAGCAGCTTCTCGCGACGCTCGAAGTCCTCCCACAGGCCTTCCTTGATGACCGGGCCGAATGCGTCCCAGATTTTCGTAAAGGTCTCCGGCTCCTTTTCGCCGAGTTGCTCCAGCTCGCCGATGACACGGCTGGTGACGGCCTTGCGGATCTGCGCGAGCTGCGGATTGTTCTGCAGCATCTCGCGCGAGATGTTGAGCGGGAGGTCCTCGCTGTCGATCACGCCGCGGATGAAGCGCAAGTACGCGGGCAGCAGTTCGGCATCGTCGGCGATGAAGACGCGGCGGACATAGAGCTTGACCTTGCCCTTGCGCTCGACCTGGAACAGATCGAACGGTTTCTGCGACGGTGCGAACAGCAGCACGGCATAGGACTGCCGGCCCTCGGCCCGGTAGTGCAGCGTCATCGCCGGCTCGTCAAACGCGCCCGCGATCTGCTTGTAGGCCTGCGCATAGTCTTCCGGCTTGAGCTCGGATTTCGAGCGCTGCCATAGCGCGCTCGCCGAATTGATCTGGCGCGGCTCGCCCTCCTCCGACACCAGGAGGATCGGAAACTGGATGTTGTC
Source organism: Bradyrhizobium sp. C9 (assembly GCF_002532045.1). Classification (GTDB taxonomy): domain Bacteria; phylum Pseudomonadota; class Alphaproteobacteria; order Rhizobiales; family Xanthobacteraceae; genus Bradyrhizobium. Next base: position 43,340 of record NZ_NWTG01000027.1, read on the forward strand.
GGAATATTCGCGGACGATGCGCTCGATCTCGTAAGCCTCGAGATATTTGGCGGCCTCCGGCTTCAGATGCAGCACGATCTCCGTGCCGCGCGTGACGCGCTTGGTAGCCTCCTCGCTCGCTGGCGCGATCTCGAAGCCGCTGCCGCCTTCCGACGTCCACACCCACACTTCGTCGCTGCCGGCGCGGCGGCTGGTAACGACGATCTTTTCGGCGACCATGAAGGCGGCATAGAAGCCGACACCGAACTGGCCGATCAGATTGGCGCCGTCCTTGGCTTCCGTCAGCTTCGACAGGAACGACTTGGTGCCGGAGCGCGCGATGGTGCCGAGATTGTCGATCAGCTCGGCCCGCTCCATGCCGATGCCGGTATCGACCACGGACAGCGTATTGGCCGCCTTGTTCGGGACGATCCTGATCTCGGGCGGCGTGCCGTCGGTGATCAGGCCGGGATTGGCGATCGCCTCATAGCGCAACTTGTCGCAGGCGTCCGACGCGTTGGAGATCAGCTCGCGCAGGAAGATATCGGTCTCGGAATAGACCGAATGCACCATCAGGTGCAGCAATTCGGCAACCTCGGCCTGGAACGGCTGGGATTCGGCGGCGGCAGTTGTGGTCATGCAGAAACTCGGGCAAACGGTAAGTGGCGGGAAAGCCCTGATATAGCGCGATCGCGCCGCCTGGCAAGACGAGCCGGGGGGAACCGTCAGTCCGAGATCGCCGCGAGATAGCGTTCGACCGAACGGTCGAACGCCGCCTTGGCATCGGCTGCGATGTTCTTGCCCCACCAGGCGCCGTAGATCCGATCATAAGCCAGCGGCGCGACCGTGCGCGCGATGCGGCGAACTGCTATGGCGTTGAGCGGGATGTAGTTCGGGTAGGAATACATGAAGCTGACCGAGCGGCGGTCCATCGCCACCATCGCAATGTCGCCGGTCAGGAGCGCACCGCGCCCGTCCGCGCCCTTGCGCCAATGCAGCATGGTGGCGCCGGCGAAATGCCCGCCGCCGCGCACCAGGAGAATGTCGTCGGAGATGCGATGGCTGTCGCCCTGCCACGGCACGATCGACGAGTAGGGCCGCGTCACCCATTGCGCGTCGTCGCCGTGCAGATAGACCGGCGCATCGTCGAACGCCGCACTCCAGTCGGCGACGGCGCCATAATAATGCGGATGCGAGATCGCGATCACCTTCAGCCCACCGAGCGAGTGGACATGCGCGATCGCCTCGGGCGTGGCCAGCGGCACGCAGTCCCACATCACGCAGCCGCCGCGATCCGGCACCAAGAGCGCGCGCTGCCCGATTGCAAAGGACGGCTCGAGCGCCAATCCAACGAGGCCGAGATCGTCGCGCCAGACCAGCCGATGCCGTTGCGCGAGCTCCTCGCGCGTCAGCCACGCCTGCCCTTTCCAGTTCACATATTGCCGCTCGTCTTCGCAGATCGGGCAGCACGGTGGCGGCACCGCGGTTTCAGGAAATTGCGCGCCGCATTGTTCGCAGGTCCAGAGAGGCATTGAGACCACAGGTGTTGGATTGAAGCTGGTGCCCTGATCTACGCCAGCAGCGCAACGCGTTCAATGCCGGCGCCCCAGTTCCATCTGCATCTCCGCCGGTGCTGCACCAAACTTGCGGCGGAACGCGCGGTGGAAATAGGACAGGTCGTTGAAGCCGACCGTATAGGCGATGTCGCTGACCTTGCGGCCGGCGCCCTGCGCGTGCAGCAGCAGCCGGCGCGCCAGCAGCAGGCGCTGCTCCAGGACATATTCCGAGAACGTGGTCCCTTCGGCCGCGAACAGGCGTTGCGCCTGACGTGTGCTCAGCGCATTCGCCCTTGCTATGACCTCGATCGTGAGCTTGCCATTGTCGAGGTTCTTCAGGATGTCGGCCTTCATCAGATCGAGCCGCACCTTCGCCACGCCGTCGCGCGCGGCCGGTTCCTTCTGCTCCGTGCTGCCGCCGAGCACGAGGCCGACCAGATCGGCCAAATGATGCGCCGCCGCCTGTTGGCCCGGCACATCGAGATCGCCGGCCAGCTCGGTGCAGAGCGCGGAATAGCGCTCGATCATCGCGCTCAACGCCGGCTCGCGGCCGAGCGTCCGCGCGAGCTGCGTTTCCGCCATGGGGGCGACCTGGAGCAGGAGGCGCCGCGGAAACCGCGTCGTGGTAAAGCTGCCGGACTGGGTGAGATCGGCGGTGCCGACGATATTCATCTCGGTGAGGCACATCTGGCCGCGCTCAAGCTCGATCGCCGTGCTGCCCTGTGTGACCTGCACCAAGCCGCGCGTCGCGAAGATCAGAACGAGGTCGTCGCAACCGTCATCCAGAAGCGCGCGGGTGCGGGCAAAACGGGCCGAGCCGCCGCGTGGCGTCGCGATCGCGACCGTATGCAGCAGCGTGAATTCATTGTGGCAATCGATGCGGTTGTCGTCGGTCGGTCCGACGTCGAGCCGGCAGAAGCCGCGGCAAATGCCCTCGCGCCAGGCCTCATAGGCCGGCCCCTTCGCCAGCCCGCGATGGAAAATCGAGAAACGGTTGGGCACCTGTGTCTCGGACATCATCCGTGCTCCGAAAGCGCGATCGATCGAAACGAGGCGACGAACGATCGCGTTCTTCCCGGCGTGCGCATGTCGTTCCTGTCCCTACGCTTGGCGCGACGGTCCACGACTCCGGCGGGGAGCCTGATACCACTCCGCCGATTGACGGTAAAGCCATTCACGAGATGCAACCCTATGATGCAAGGTGCGAAAGGCGGGAATAAAACGGCGCAGCAGTTTCGTGACGCCGCCCTGCCCTGGCTCGACGACGCCTATGCGTTCGCCCAGGTCCTGATGCGAACCGAGGCGGACGCCGAACAGGCCGTGCAGGACTGCTATCTGCGCGCACAGCGCCAGTTCGACGGCTTTCGTGGCACCGCCATCAGGCCGTGGCTGCTCGCGATCCTCAAAACCGTCTGCCAGGAGAAGCAGTCTCGCGGCGGCTCAGCCTCAGATGCCGGCGGGAGCAGGACGCCGGACCGGCGCGGCTCCCCGACAATCCGGCAACTGGTCGCCGAGCTACCCGCACCACTCGGCGAGGTCATCGCACTGCGCGAATATCTCGATCTCTCCTACAAGGAGATCGCCGAGGTCACCGGCCTTCCCGTCACCACCGTGATGTCGCACATCGCCGAAGCGCGCGGCCTGCTGCTCGCGGCGCGGCGAGCAGCACAAACGTCCCAGGAGCCACCGAGGCCCGCGGGCGGTGCGTCAAGACCGATGGTCTATCGCGCCAACGTCTGTTGAGCCGCGGCCGCGCGCTAGAGCTTCTTGTCTTGACGCGTTTTTCCTCACGCGAACCGGTGCCCACTTCGCTCCAAAACGCTCTATTGCGAACGGTTCGACGTCCAGCCCTTGTAGTCGGCGATATTGTCGCGCGTCACGAGCTTTGACGGCAACAGCTCCACGGTCGAGGCAGGCTTCTGGCCGTTGAGCAGGCCGACGCCGATCTGCACGGCGCGGCGCGCCATGAAGAATGGGTCCTGCGAGGAGGACGCCTGGATCTGCGGCGAAGCGGGATCCTTGAGTGCGGCCTCGATGTCGGGCGCGCCGTCGACCGCGGTGATGACAATGCCGCTGCGATTCTGCTGGCGCGCGGCGAGATCGGTGCCGATCGCCTGCGGGTCGTTGATGGCAAAGATGGCATCGATTTTGGCGAAGCGCGTCAGATAGCCCTGCGCCACGGTGAGGCCACCTTCGCGCGAACCCTTGCCGTCCTAGTCGCTGGACAGCACCTTGATGCCGGGGCTCTTGCCGAGCACGTTCTTGCAGCCGGTCACGCGATCGATCACCGCGGAGACCTGCGGTCCGTTCTCGATGATCACGTCGCCCTTGCCGCCCAACTTGTCGACGATGTACTGGCAGGAGATCTCGCCGGCCTGGACGTTGTTGGTGGTCACCGTGGCATCGGCGCCTTCGGCCGCGGTATCGACGGCCACGACGATGATGCCGGCGGCCTGCGCTTTCTTGATCGCCGGCCCGACGGCCTTGGGATCGCCCGGATTGAGCAGAATCAAGTCGACGCCGGCGGCGATGAAATTGTCGATCTGGGTCACCTGCTTGCCGAGGTCGTATTCGAAGCCGACCGTCGTGATCTTGACGTTGGGATTGGACTTCTTCGCCTCGAACTCGGCCCCCTTCGACAGAGCGACGAAGAACGGGTTGCCCAGCGAGCCAAGCGAGATGCCGATCGACTTCAGCTCCTTGGCAAAGCATGGCGCTGAACCGAGGGCGAGCGCGATGACGGCGCCGGCAAATGAGATCGTCTTCATTGGCTTCCTCCCTGGTCTGTTTGAAGCTCCGGCGCGGCGACCAGTGACTGCGCCCGATTTGCTGTGGCTCACGTGCGTGCCGAGCCCTGCAGCCGGTAGCGGTCGAGCGCCACCGCGCCGATGATCACGAGTCCCTTGATCACATATTGCCAGACGTCGGAGACGCCAGTGAGGATCAGGCCGTTCGACAGCACGGCGATGATCAGCGCACCGACCAGCGTGCCCCAGATCGAGCCGATGCCGCCAACAAATGAGGTGCCGCCGAGGATGACCGCGGTGATCGCATCGAGCTCGTAGGACTGGCCGAGCTGCAGGCCATTGGCGGCGTAAAGCCGCGCCGCCTGCATGGCGCCGCCGAGACCGGCGAGCAGGCCCGACACGGCGTAGACGAAGATCAGCACCGCCCAGACCTTGATGCCCGCGAGCCGCGCCGCGCTTTCATTGCCGCCGACCGCGTAGATATGAACGCCGAGCACGGTCCGGCGCAGCACCAGCCACGAAGCCAGGATCACGAGCAGCGCGATCACCCAGAGCCAGGGTATCGACAGCACGCCGGGAACGAGCATCAGCGACCCGTTGCCGATGAAAGCATAGGGAATCGCCGAATTGAACACCGTGGTGTCGGCGCCGAGCAGGCGCGCCACGCCGCGCACGGCGGTGAGCGACCCCAGCGTCACGATGAAGGGCGGCAGGCGCAACAGCGCAATAAGGCCGCCGTTGAGGACACCGAAAGCCGCGCCCGTGAGCACCGCGGCCGGCAACCACAACGCGCCGAAATCGGGGAATTTGGAGATGATCAGCCCTGCCATGGCCGAGGCGGCCAGAATGGAGCCGACCGACAGATCGATGCCGCCGGTCAGGATGACGAAGGTCATACCGGCCGCCAGCACGGTGTTGACGGCGGCCTGCTGCACCACGATGCCGAGATTCTGCGCGGTGAAGAAACGGCCATCCGACAGCAGATGAAAGCCGATGCACAGCAGCACCAGCACCGGCAGCATGCCGAGCGAGCGAATCAGCAGCCGCGTACGCTGACGCTTGCTTTCCTGCGCCGCGACGAGGCCAGGCGCGGCGGCGGCCTTTGCGGAAGCACCGTCATCAGGCATCGAGCCGCTCCATTCCGGTTGCGAGCGCCATGATCTGCTCCTGGTCGAGCGGTGCGGCAGCCGTTCGCTTGATCTCGCCGGCAATCATCCCGGCGCGCATCACGAGGACGCGGTCGCAGATGCCGATGATCTCGGGCAGGTCGGACGAGATCACCAGCACCGCCGTGCCCGACTTCGCAAGGTTGTCGATGATCGAATAGATCTCGGATTTGGCGCCGACATCGACGCCGCGCGTCGGCTCATCGAGGATCAGGATTTTGGGCGTGGTCGCAAGCAGGCGCGACAGCAGCACCTTTTGCTGGTTGCCGCCGGAGAGACCGCCGGCCGCAACGCGGATATCGGCGGCGCGGATGCCCAGCGTCGCGAATGCCCTTCTCGCCCGATCGCGCGCCTTGTCGCGGTCGAGGATACCGCCTGGCCTCGCATCTCGGCCGAGCATCGCGAGATTGATGTTGTCGAGGCACGACATGTCGAGGAACAGGCCGAGCGCCTTCCGGTCCTCGGTGAGATAGGCGATGCCCGCCGCGAGCGCCGCGCCGGGGTTGCGGATATCGACCGAGCGTCCTTCGATCTCGATATGGCCGGCGGTTTTTGGCGTGGCGCCGATGATCAGATGCGCGAGCTCGGTGCGACCGGCGCCAACCAGCCCGGCGAGGCCGACCACCTCGCCGGCATGCACAGCGAGCGAGCAGCCCCTGACGCGCCGTCCGTCGGCGATGTCGACGGCCGCGAGCACGGGGACCCCATCCAGCGCCCTGCTATCGCTGCCGGGATCGTGCTCCTTCTTGTAGAAGGACGAGACGTCGCGTCCCACCATCAGGCGAACGATGGTGTCGGCGCGGATCTCGGGCTTGTCGAGCGAGCCGACCAGCGTGCCGTCGCGCAGCACCGTGACGCGGTCGCCGAGTGCGTAGACCTCGTCCATGCGGTGCGAGATGTAGATGATGGCAAGGCCCTCGTCGCGGAGCCGGCGGATCAGGCCGAACAACCGCTCGCTCTCGCCCGCCGAAAGCGCGGTGGTCGGCTCGTCCATGATCAGGATCTTCGAGCGGGCATGCAGCGCACGGGCGATCTCGACCAGCTGGCGCTGGCCCATCGACAGACCGGCCACCAGCGTCCGTGGCGCGAAATCGGCGCCGAGCCGCGCGAGGACCGGGCCGACGGCGGACTCCATCGCCTCGCGCGCCAGCATCCCGAAGCGCGAGACCTCGCGGCCGAGATAGATGTTCTGCGCGACGCTGAGGTTGGGCGCGAGCGACAGCTCCTGATAGATGATCGAGATTCCCGCCGCACGTCCGGCATGCGGGCCGTTGAAGCTCACGGCCTTGCCCTCGATGCGGATTTCGCTGCCCGGATCAGGCCGATAGGCGCCCGACAGGATCTTCATCAGCGTTGATTTGCCGGCGCCGTTCTCGCCCATCAGCGCATGGATTTCGCCGGCATGGACCGTGAGGTCGACGCCGCGCAATGCCTTGATGCTGAAGAAAGACTTGGAGACCCGGCGCATCTCGAGGATCGGGTCGTTCATCTTGCCTCCCCACTGCGCCGACGGCGTTGCGTCGCACCCGCAAGTTGCATTCGATTTCTCGCGCGCGTGCGCGCATTAAACAAAAGGCCGCAGCACAGGGCAATAGCTTCGGGCGAGACACGAGCCGGGAACCGGGGCGGCAAGGCAAAGCGAATTTTTCGCGATTGCATTCCTGCCGAACGTTCGCCCATTCTCCTTGCCGGCGCGCAACTCCCCTGGCGCGTCGGCGCCGGAGGCAGGAAAGGTGGCGGCATGAAGCTGTACTACGCGCCGGGCACGATATCGCTGATGCCCCATGTCGCCCTGCTCGAGAGCGGTCTTTCCTTTGCCGGCATCAGAGTCGATGAAGCAACCAAGATGATGGCGGATGGCGGAGACTATCGAACGATAAACCCGCTGGGATACATACCGGCCTTGGCGCTCGATGATGGCAGCATCCTTCTCGAGGCAGCCGCGATCGCCCAATACATCGCGGACCGCGACCCAACCAATGGGCTCGCACCACCGCCCGGAACCGTCGAGCGGGCCAGGTTGCAGGCCTGGCTGAACTTCCTCTCCAGTGAGGTGCACAAGGGAGGTCTCGGCCCGTTGTTTTACACCGCGCTGGATGAACGGGCGAAGGACGTTTTCCGGGAGCGGCTGCGGGCACGCTTCGGCTTTCTCGACCAGCACCTCTCGACGCGCGCCTATCTTTTGGGCGAAAGCTACTCGATTGCCGACGTCAGCCTCTATGCGATGACGGGCTGGACGCCCCGCGTCGGCTTCGACATTGGTGCCTACCCGAACCTTGCTGCGCATCACGCCCGGATCGCCAATCGTGATGCCGTGCGTGAAGTTCACCGGGTCGAGGGCCCTGTTCCGGCATGACCTTCAGGCGGAGAGTTTTCAAAAGGCGCGCCGGCTTTCATCGCGGCCGGTACAGGCCGCGCCATTTCGGCAGCCGTTCGGCATAGGCCGCCGCAAGCGCGCGGTCAGGCTCGAACGTCTCGACGCGCGGCGGCGCCGTGCAGACGGCCGCGATCGCCTCGCCGCTGACCGCAAGGCGGGCGAGCCGTGCGGCGCCGAACGCGGCCCCGGTTTCACCATCGGCAAAGCGATGCACCGGAATGTCGAGGACGTTGGCCAGCACCGCAAGCCAGAACCGCGAACGAGAGCCGCCGCCGATCGCATCCACGGCAGTGATCGCCATGCCGCTATCGGCCAGCACGTCGCGGCAATCCGCGAGCGCGAAGGCGACGCCTTCAAGCACGGCCTGCACGATCGCGTCGCGATCGGTGCCGTGAGCCAGACCGTCGAGCATGCCGCGCACATCGGGATCGTCGTGCGGCGTTCGCTCGCCGGACAGATAGGGCAGAAAGCTGACATGCGACGGCGCTGTCGGGCGCGACCCGAGCGGCGCCAGCAGCTCGGCCTCGGAGGCCCGCAACAGCCGCGCGATCCAGGCGAGGCAAGACGCGGCCGAGAGGATCGCGCCGGCCTGAATCCACATCCCGGGAATCGCGTGACAGAAGGTGTGCACCGCGCGCTCCGGATTGGCCGCGATCGCTTGCGTCGGCACCAGCAGCGCGCCCGAGGTTCCGAGCGAGACGAAGGCAGCGCCGTTGCCGATCGCGCCGATCCCGACGGCACCCGCCGGGTTGTCGCCGGCGCCGCCCGCGATCATGGGCCGCTTGCGCATGCCCCAGCGCTGCGCGAGTTCGCTCGAGAGCCGCACCGCAGGCGCGCAGCCCTCGACAAGACGCGGCATCTGGCGGCGCGACAGGCCGGTCGCGTCGAGCGCCGCGTCGGACCAGTCCCGCCGCGCCGCATCAAGCCACAACGTTCCCGAGGCGTCGGAGATGTCCTCGATTGCCTCGCCCGTCAGCACCAGGCGCAGATAGGCTTTCGGCAGCAACACCAGCCTGGTGGCCGCGAAAATCTCCGGTTCGTGCCTGGCGACCCACAGCAGCTTGGGCGCGGTGAAGCCCGGCATCGCCTTGTTGCCGGTCGTCGCCCGCAACGCCGGCCAGCGTTGCTCCAGCTCGCCGCATTCCAGAGCCGAGCGTCCGTCGTTCCAGAGGATGCAGGGCCGCAACGGCTTCCAGTCGGCATCCAGCAGCGTCGCGCCGTGCATCTGGCCGGACAGGCCGATACCGTCGACGTCAGCCAGTTCGGCTGGATGCTCGGCCTTCAACGCGTCGAGCGTCGCGAACGTGGCGTCGATCCACTGCGCCGGGTCCTGCTCGCTATGGCCGGGAAACGGTGAGGCCACCGTCAGCGTTTGGCTGCGGCTCGCCACCACCCGCTGGGCCTCGTCGACGAGAACGGTCTTGACCGCCGAGGTGCCGAGATCGATCCCGAGATACATGATGCTTCACGTCACTCGATCACGGACGCGCGAATGCCTGCTGCACCGCCTTGGATTCGGTGACGCCATTGGCGATCAGAAGCTCAAGCAGTACGCGCGCCTTCTGCGGGTTGAGATCGAGCGCGACTGCAAAGCCGAGCTTGTCGTCATCAACCTCGACGTTGCGGTTGACGTAGCCCGAGCCGACCCGGCTCGAACGCACCACCACGACACCCTGCTTCGCCGCGGCCGCCAGCGCATCGATCGCGCCTTTCGACGAGTTGCCGTCACCGACGCCAGCCAGCACGATACCCTTGGCGCCGCGCTTGACCGCATCCTCGACCTCCGCGGCATCCATGTTGGCGTGCGAATAGATGATGTCGACCCGCGGCAGAGGCGGCGCATCCGGCAGCTTCAGCTTAGCAGCCTTGACTGATGCGGCGGGCTGCAGGAAGCGCAGCGAGCCGGTGTCGACGTAGCCGACCGGACCGGCGTCGGGCGAGCGGAATGTCTCGACGCTGGTCGTATTGGTCTTCTGCACCCAGCGCGCGGCATGGATGGTGTCGTTGAGAACCACGAGCACACCGCGGCCGCGGGATTCCGGCGCCGACGCAACCCGCATCGCCTCGTAGAGATTGGCCGGGCCATCGGCGCCGATCGCGGTCGAAGGTCGCATCGATCCGACCAGCACGACCGGCATGTCGGTGTCGAGCACGTTTTGCAGGAAGAACGCGGTCTCCTCCATCGTGTCGGTGCCGTGCGTGATGACGACGCCGTCGACTTCCTTGTTGTCGATCGCGGTACGGATGCGCTTGACGAGGTCGAACCAGACCTTGTCGTTCATGTCTTGCGAGCCGATCGACGAGATCTGCTCGGCCGAGATCTGCGCAAGCTTGTCGATGCCCGGGATGGCCGCGATCAGGTTGGCCGCACTGACCTTGCCTGAATCATAGGCATTGCCGGCGCGTGCATTGGCCTGGCCCGCGATGGTGCCGCCGGTGCCGAGCACAAGCACGCGGGCCAGCGCGCTGCCGGCGGGCGACTGCTGTGCGACGGTCGGCGACGCAAACCCGATCACGAGGGCCGCGGCCAGGCCGACGATCGTGCGTGCGGAACGAGCCGATCGGAACAAGTGCAGCATCATTTCTCCCCCCAGCGACAGATTTCCTGCTCACAACTCGTGGTTTTATCGCGCAAGAAATGGACAAACTTGCGGCGGAAACCATCGGGGACAGAATTCCGACCTTGCCCGCCGCTCTCACCCGGTACCCTGATCACACCGCCTTGTTCGCCGGCGCTCCTGCAAAACGTTGACACCGCGGGCATGACAGCGCACATTTTTCGAAGATTATTCGAATTAATGGCACGCTATGCACTTCCAGCTTCCCGACGATCTCCGCGTTCTGCAAGGCCGGGTGCGCGAATTCGTACGCAGCGAGCTCAAGCCCCGTGATGCCGCGATCGAGGCGACCGGCGAGGTTCCGGAGAGCGCTATGGCCGGCCTGCGCAGGATGGGATTGTTCGGCACCAACACGCCGAAGCAATTCGGCGGACTCGGCCTGTCGATGCTCGGCAGCTGCCTTGCGATCGAGGAACTCGCGAAGGCGCACACTGCCTTCTACTATCTGAGTGGGGTCAACGTTCATATCGGATCGAAGGCGATCGAGTTTTTCGCGCAACCTTGGGTTCGCGACAGATGGCTGCCCGAGCTCGCCAGCGGACGCATGATCGGCGCCTTCGCGCTGACCGAGCCGAACGCCGGATCGGATGCCGCCCGCATCCAGACCAGGGCGCGGCGGGACGGCGGTCATTACGTGCTCGACGGCCACAAGACCTACATCACCAATGCGCCGGTCGCCGGCGTCTTCACGGTGTTCGCCACGCTCGACCCGTCGGCGGGCGCGAAGGGCATCGCGGCGTTTGTCGTGGACGCAAAGACGCCGGGCCTCGCCATCGGCCGGTTGGTCGAGATGGCCGCCGGCCGCGGCTCGGCGCATGCCGAGGTGATCTTCGACGGCTGCCGCGTTCCGCGCGAAAACCTGCTCGGCCGGGAGGGTGAAGGATTTGCCATTGCGATGCGGTGCCTGGACGCCGGGCGCACGCATTGGGGCGCCTATTGCGTCGGCGCAGCGAGCCAGCTGCTGGACTACGCGCTCGATCATGTCTCGGAGCGCGAGACGTTCGGACGCAAGCTGCGCGACCATCAAGGCATCGAATGGCAGATCGCCGACATGGCAAGCGCGCTGCATGCCGCGCGCCTGGTCGCCTATGAGGCGGCCTGGCGTTACGACCAAGGCGACGACGCCGCCCGCACCGCCGCGGCGGCACTGTCCAAATATACCGGCGCCGACACGGTGCAGCGGGTGGCCGACATGACCATGCAGTTGTTCGGTGGTGCCGGTTATTCCAGGGACCTGCCGATCGAACGCATCTGGCGCGAAACGCGGGTGGTGCGCATTCTGGATGGCACATCCGAGATCATGCGGCAGATCATCGCCCGCAACGCGTTCCGCAACCACGAGCGGCGGAACACGCCAATCTGACAACGGCCTCTTCCACTTTATGTTGCAATAGTTCTTGGTGATCCACTTCCGCTGTCTTACTGTTTTGCGGGATGGGAGAAGGAAGTGGCTTCGGGGACGACGCTCAAGCTCAAGCAACAACGCAGCCGCGATCGGCGCGAGCAGATCCTCTCGGCAGCGACCAGGCTGTTCGGCCAAAGGGGCATCGACGGCACCTCGCTCACCGAGGTTGCGGCGGTGGCGAAAGTACCGCTCTCCAGCATCTACGATTACTTCGAGGACAAGCGCGCGCTGGTGCTGGATGTGCCCGAGGGCAATTTCGAAGCGCTGTACCAGAAGACCGAGCCGCTGCTGGTGAAGGGCGGCGACCCCGTCGAGCAGCTTCGCATCATCTTCCTGACCAACTTCCAGTACATCAAGGACAACCCGAGTTGGGGCCGCGTGTTCTTCCTGGAGATCTGGCCGAGCGTCCTTGCCGCCGAGCCGCGGGTGAAGAAGGCGGTCGACAAATATGCGCTGCGCTACGTGCAGCTGATCAAGCAGGCGATTCGCGCCGGCACCTATCGCCGCAATCTCGATCCCTACACCGCGATGTCGCTGATGATGGGCGGCATGTGCCACTTGACCGCGGTCTGGCTGCTCTATGGCCGCAAATACGATCTGGTGAAGAAGGGCAAGACGCTGTTCACCACGCTGCACAACGGGTTCGTTCAGCGCTAGCCGCGCTTGCGCGCGGCCCTGGCTTCGGCGACGCGAATGATTTGATCCAAATTCAGCGCTGTCTAACCTGCCATTGAGACGATCCTTTCCCAGAAAACCAATACACAACCGTCGAAATCCTGTTCTAGTATGACGCGGTGGACGCCCCGCGGCCGAAGACGCGGGCACTGGGGATGGGAGCGAACCAATGGACGTCAGGGCTGTTCTGCCGCCGCGTGGCCGCGACTATCGCCTCGATCTGCTGCGCGGCTTCGCCAACTGGGCGATCTATCTCGATCACATCCCGAACAACGCCGTTAACTGGATCACGCAGAAGAATTTCGGCTTCAGCGACGCGGCCGATCTGTTCGTGTTCATCTCCGGCTACACCGCCTCCTTTGTCTATGCGCGGATGATGCTGGAGCGCGGCACCGTGATCGGCGCCACCCGGCTGATCAAGCGGGCCTGGCAGATCTATGTCGCGCACGTCCTGCTGTTCGTGATCTACATCGCCGAGATCGGCTATCTCGCGCAACGCTATCACGATCCCAATCTGCAGAATGAATTCAACGTCGCGGGCTTCATGCAGAACCCGGCGGAGACGCTCTATCAAGGCCTGATCCTGGCGTTCAAGCCGGTCAACATGGACGTGCTGCCGCTCTACATCGCGCTGATGCTGGTCTATCCGCTGGTGCTGTGGGCGATGCTGCGCAAGCTCAACCTGACCCTGCTGGCCTCGTTCCTGCTCTATCTCGCCGCACGGCATTTCGGCTGGAATCTGCCGGCCTATCCGGGCGGCTCGTGGTACTTCAACCCGTTCTGCTGGCAGTTCCTGTTCGTGTTCGGCGGCTGGTTCGCGCTCGGCGGTGCCAGCGAATCGATTACGTTGATCCGCTCGCGCGCCTTCCTCTGGCTCGGCGGCGCCTATCTGTTGTTCGCGCTGGTCATGACGCTGGCGGGCCGCTTCCCGGAGCTGGGCCAGGTGATGCCGCCCTGGCTCTATGATGCCTTCAATCCGAACGACAAGACCAACCTCGCGCCCTATCGCGTGCTGCACTTCGTGGTGCTGGCCTTCTTCGTCACGCGCTTCTTGCCGCGCGAATGGGCTGGGTATGAATGGCCGATATTCCAGCCGATCATCAAATGCGGTCAGCAATCGCTCGAGGTGTTCTGCTCGGGCGTGTTCCTTGCCGTGGTCGCGCATGTGGTACTGGTCGAGGTTTCCGGCAGCCTCTGGATGCAGATCGTGGTCAGCGCGGTCGGCATCGTGCTGATGACCGTGCTCGCCTACTACCGGTCTTGGTCGAAGAAGGTCGACAAGGCGCCGAAGCCACCCGTCGCTGCGCAGGCGCCAGCGGCCGCGAAGCCGGCGGCGTAGGCGCGTCATCGATGTCGCGTGCCTTCTATCACGATCATCCTGAAATCCTGCAGCTCGAAGCCGAGGTGCGCGACGCCAGACCCGGCGCGGTCCTCGTCGAGCGCTCGCCGTTCTTTCCCGGAGGGGGCGGGCAGCTTCCGGACCGCGGTGTCCTGAGATGGTCCGGCGGCGTGCTGCCCGTCACCGGACTTGAGCGCGACGAACGCGGCCTGTGGCATCTGTTTGCCGGCGAAGCCTTGCCCTCCGGCAACGTGACGCTCGAGGTCGAGCCGGCATTTCGCGCCCTGATGTGCGAACTGCACACGCTCGCCCATGTCGTCAATGCACTCGTCTACACGCAGTTCGGCGGCGCCCTTCTCACCGGCGCCCAGCTCAACGCCGATGCCACGTTCCGCGTCGATTTCGATCTGCCGGGAGCCGACAATGACACGCTGCGGGCGCTCGAGGCGCCGCTGAACGCGGTCATGCGGCGGGATCTTCCGGTGAGCAGCGTCTTCATGCCGCACGACGAAGCGCAGGCGGTGCCCGGCCTGTTCCGTAGCAAGGCCGTCGCCCCGCCGGCCGGGGAGGATGGACTGGTTCGCATCGTCGAAATCCTCGACCTCGATCGCCAGGCTTGCGGCGGGACCCATCTGGAGTCGACCGGGCGCGCGCGACCCGCACGGATCGTCAAGATCGACAACAAGGGCCGCCAGAACCGCAGGATCAAGGTTGCGGTCTGACCGGCTCTCGCACACGGCCTGGGCTTGCTATTTCGCGAGCGGCTTGCCCGCCGTCTCCGGCGCGAGGGCGATCAACGGCAGACCGATTACGTAGATCAGCGACAACATCGAGATCGCCAGCGGGAAGCTTCCGGTGCGGGCGGCGAGCGCGCCGATCAGCGTCGGGCCGGCGGCGCCGAGCACGCGGCCCATGCTGAAGGCGAAGCCGGAGCCCGAGCCGCGCAGCACGGATGGAAACATCTCCGGCAGCCAGATCGTGAACAGGCCGAACACGCCATTGGTGAAGAAGCCGAGCACCGGCAGCAAAGCCATGAACAGCACCAGACTGTCGAGCCATTCGATCGCGACTTCATAGCAGACCACGACGGAGATCAGCCCGCCGATGAAGAACAGCACCGCGGTGCGGCGCCGGCTACCGAGCCAGCCGGTGATCCATGGCACAAGAAAGCAGCCGATCAGCGTGCCGACATTGGTGATCAGGCCGGCCACCGCGCCCATCTCCTGCGCATGCGCCGGGCTCGCCCCCGCCGCGACCAGCTTGGTCGCAATCACGGTGGGTGCCCAGAAGTTCGACGACCACAGGCCGAAGATGATGCAGGCCATCATCAGCGCCGCCGCCCAGGTGGTGCGAGCCTGATCTCCCGCAAACAACGCCGAAATCGACGGCGGCTCGCGCGACGCGCTGCCCTCGGGCTCAGGAATGTTGCTGCGCAGATACGCAATCAGGAGCGCCGGCAGGATGCCGAGCAGGAACATACCGCGCCAGCCGAGCGTGCCGCCGATCAGGAGCGTCACGGCGGCGGCGAGGAACAATCCGGTCGGCGTGGCCGTATGCAACCAGCCCGCTAGCCGCACACGCGTATTCTCCGGCACGGATTCCTGCAGCAGCGGCGTGCCCGCGGCCCATTCGCCGCCGATGCCGAAGCCGGCAACGAAGCGAAACAATGCGAACATCACGATTCCGGTTGCCAGCCCGCACAGCGCCGTGAACAGCGAGTAGACCAGCACCGTCCAGCACATGATCCTGACGCGCCCGTAACGGTCCGCGGCCCAGCCCCAGACCATCGAGCAGGCCCAGCCCAGCATGAAGATCGAGAACAGCAGCCCGCCATAGATGCCGATATTGGCCTTGCTCGGCTCGATGCCGCTGGCGGGCAACAGTTCGCTCAGCGCGCCGACCAGGATGTAGCCGTACATCGAGGAATCGAAGCCATCGAGCATCCAGCCGAACCAGGTCGCCCAAAACACCTTTCGCGGCGACACCGCACCAGTCGCCGCGACCGACGGCGCAACGGCATCAACGATGCTCTCAGTCATGTTTCCTCGCACGTTTCTTTTGTGCTGCGGACTATGACGGGGTTTGCGCGAAGGGACACCTCCGGCGAATGGGATGGAGGTATCCGACATCAGAATAGCGGCGCCGTTCGGGGACAGTGCCTTCTCGCCAAATTCGAACGGCGGCTGGAATTTCTCAAGCGGTAGTCCCGAAAGTCGGGAAGGGCATGTCATCTTCCAAGAGGCACTTTCGAGCCAGCCACGCGAGCTTTCATCCGGCCTCGTGAACCTGACGGCCCTCGAACCATGTTGAAAGCACCCTGGTCTGCGATAGAAGCTGCGGCGCGGTCGCGAACAAGTCGCGATCGATCAGGATGAAATCTGCCGACTTTCCGGCTTCGATCGATCCGGTGAGATCGGACAAGCCCATCGCCCGCGCCGCGTTGACGGTGTAGATGCGCAGCACTGTCTCGAGATCGAGGGCCTGTTCCGGCCAAAGCGCGCCATCATATCCGCCCCGCGGATTGCGCCGCGTGATCATCCCTTCGATCCCGAGCCAGGGGTCCGGATTGGCCACAACCGGCCAGTCCGATCCGGCCGCCATCAACGCGCCGGCGGCGTGGAGATCGCGAAGCGGCCAATAACAGTCGGCGCGATCCACCGGCATCGCCGCGCGGATGGCCTCCTGGATCGGGCCGGGATACCAGATGATCGGCGACAGGTCGGCTGCGACGTCGAGCGCGCGGAAGCGCGGGATATCGGCGGGGGCTACGAAGCCCGCATGCGCGACCTGGTGAGTAGCATCGGCGCCGTTTCCGGGTCCGTTGAAGCTGCGCACGACGTCGATGGCGTCGAGCGTATCGCGAACCGCGGCATCGCCCGTGCAATGCACCTTGACCCGCATCCGATGCTTCTCGGCCTTTGCGATCCACCGCACCAGATCAGGAATCGAGATCAAGGGATCGCCGCAAAAGCAGCAGCCTTGCAAGCGCGTGGCGCGGTATGGCGTGAGCATGGCGGCGGTACGCGTCGTCGGGACCCCGTCCATGAACAGTTTGATAAAATCGGGACGGACGTGCCGGGTGCGATAGGCCTCGCGGCGTACGATCAGCGCGTCGCCGACGAGATCGGCGCCCGACAGCGTCCGCTGCGCGGGCAGCGAGGCGACGCACCAGCCATTGAGCTCGTTCGCACGATCCAGCGCGGCCAGCGCTTCCAGGAACGGGAGCGTCGTGGTCGCATCCTGAAATGCGGTGACGCCGAAGCCATTGAGAATCTCAACCGCGCGGCGGCACGAAGCCTTGTTGCGCTCCGCAAGGTCCGGGATGCTTCGCTCGACCGCCTGCTCGGCAAGCCCCGAGGCTCGCTCCAGCAATAGCCCGGTCGCAGCCCCGGTCTCCGCATCGCGCAGGATTTGACCGTCTTGCGGATCGGGGGTGCCGGCGTCGATCCCGATCAACTCCAACGCACGAGAGTTTACCCACCGGTTGTGCTGGCTGTCGTCGCGCAGCATCACCGGATGCGCCCCGGAAACGGCATCGAGCGCCGCCAGCGAACTTGCACGGCCGATCACCTCGACCAGTTGACTTCCCCAGATGCCGCCGAAGACCCACTCGCCCGGTTTCGTCGTCGCGCATCGCGCGCGCACAGCTTCCAGCACGGCATCGAACGACATCGTCGGCAAGAGTTTCAATTCATAGAGGTCGGCTTGCCCGCCACGGAGATGGTGGTTGTGCACGTCGACGATACCGGGCAACAGCATGCCGCGACCAAGGTCCACCATTCTGGTTCCGGGACCGGCCAGGCTCTTGACGTCGAGATCGTGACCGACAGCAACGATGGTGCCGCCGGCCACCGCGATCGCCTCGGCACGACCCGCAGCGGCATCCGCCGTGAACACGTTTCCATTATGGAAGATCAATTCCGCCTGCATCATCGTGCCTGGCCCTCAGTGCGCCGAAAGGTTTCGCGGCTGCCGCGAGAGAATGGTGAGGCACAGGGCGTAGGCCGCGATTGCGGCGGTCTGCAGCCAGTAAGGTAGTGTGGACCTGCCGTCGAGAACGACGTGCAGCGCGTCGGAAAGATTGACGGCGCAGAGACCGAGAACCGTGACCCAGATCGCGACCAAGGCGAACACGACCTCACCCGAACGCGCGGCGGAGACAAACAGGCAGATATAGGCCACCACCGCGAACGCGATGATCTTGTCCTGATAGGCGTAATAGGGTGTATCGTAGTAGATAAACAGGATTGGCACCTTGATTCCGAAGAAGTGCGCCACTGCCATGCAGCAGAAATAGGCCACGCCGGCCCACAGAAGCAGGCTGAGAATTCGACCGCTCATCGAGTCTCCCATGAAGCACCTTGCGAGATATTCTTGTCGGCGGGCTGGTTACATCGCTCGCGTCGCTTCATGGTCCCACATCAATCATGGGCCAGCCAGACACATTAATTTCTGACCGAGGAAGCCATGGCCTACCATCGCAAGCGCCCCGCCCAGGATCCCTGCCCCGTCGAGACGGTCCTCAAGATCGTCTCGGGCAAGTGGAAGGTTCGGGTGCTTCATCTTCTCTCGCTAGACGAACTCAGCTTCGGCGAATTGCGCAACTCGATCGTGGGCGTTCGCCAGCAAGTCTTGTCCAGCCTGCTGCGGGACCTGATCGCCGACGGCGCGGTCCGGCAGCGCAAGATTTCGTCTGAACGGTCGATCTACGCACTGACGGAGCGAGGGTTCAATCTTGTTGCGCTGCTGACCCCGCTGGCCGAGTGGGGAAACAATCTGCTCGCCGAACAGGGCGTTACGTGGCGACCGCCCGAGCCGCGGCGAAGCGCCCAGCGCGACGGCGGTGACGAGACCTACCGGACATAGGCGGTCGCGCCTGGGGATCATGCCGCGGTTCGCTCGACGGGGCGCGATCGGCTTGTTAAGCCGCACCCCGCAAGGACAATTTGAGTCGGGACATGACCGTAGCGATCGAGATGGGACAGACGACGGCCGGCGCATCGGCGGCCATCGATCTCGAGGAGCTATTGGCCACGCGCCTTTTGGTGCAGGGCAATTCGGGTTCCGGCAAGTCTCATCTGCTGCGCCGGCTGCTGGAACAGAGCGCGCCATGGGTGCAGCAGACCATCATCGATCCAGAGGGTGACTTCGTGACCCTGGCCGAGCGATTCGGCCACCTCGTCATCGATGCCGAGGACCATACCGAGCGCAGCCTGCAGGTCGCCGGCGAGCGCGTGCGCATCCATCGTGTCTCCACCGTGCTCAATCTCGAGGGGCTCGACGCCGAGAACCAGATGCGGCGCGCCGCGGCCTTCCTCGGCGGCATGTTCGAGGTTGCCCGCGACCACTGGTATCCGATGCTGGTGGTCGTGGACGAGGCACAGCTGTTCGCGCCGGCGATCGCGGGCGAAGTTTCCGACGAGGCGCGCAAGCTCTCGCTCGGCGCGATGACCAATTTGATGTGCCGCGGCCGCAAGCGCGGACTTGCCGGGATCATCGCGACCCAGCGGCTGGCCAAGCTCGCCAAGAATGTCGCCGCCGAAGCATCGAACTTCCTGATGGGCCGGACCTTCCTCGACATCGACATGGCGCGCGCCGCCGACCTGCTCGGCATGGAGCGGCGGCAGGCAGAGGCGTTCCGCGACCTGGAGCGCGGACAATTCATGGCGCTGGGACCCGCGCTCTCCCGCCGTCCGCTGGGTCTCCGCATCGGTCCGACCGATACCCAACCGCGCAACGCGGCGCCGCGGCTGATGCCGCTGCCTGAAGCGGCGCTCGAAGACGCGCGCGCCATCATCCTCGCGGCCCCGCCGCCCGAAACGACGGCCAGGCCGCCGCGCCGCGCGCCGTCGCCCGACCTGCTCAGCCAGTTGATGGCCGCCAAGCCAACAGCACCGGAGCAAGATCCCGAAACCGCGGAACCGCCGCTCAGCGCCGAGCAGCTGGCCGAACGGCGTGAGCGGCTGGATCGCATCCTGCGCGCGATCCTCGCCGAGCCCGACGCCGGCTTCCGCGCCATCGGCGTGCTCTATCAGGAGTTCGTGGTCCGCTGCCGGATCGAGGGTCTCGGTGCCGTCGTGCCCGAGCTGACCGATTTCCGTCGCATGCTGACGCGCGCCCGCGCCGGGCTCGGCACCGAGATGGCGGAGGACGACGCGTGGCAGGATGTCTCGCTGCGTGCCGCGATCCTGCCCGAGGACATGCAGGGCGTCTTCATGATGATCGCCCGCGCCGCGAAGGAAGGCTGGCCCTGCCCGAGCGATGCCGCGATCGCCCGCGCTTATGGCACGCACTCGCTGCGCCGCGCCCGGCATTTGCTGACCTACATCGAGGAGCAAGGCCTGATTGTCTGCCAGCTGGACGGTGCCGGCCGGCGGATCGTGACACTCGTCGAGCTCGCCTGGGCCACGGCCGCGGCCGACCCGAATGCCGACGAAGTGCCGGCGGAAGCAGCCTGCAACAGCTCGACTCCGTAGTCAGTCACCGGGCGACGAAGCGTTCGGTCTCGCATGGAATCCCAGAAGCGTCGCAGAACACGAAAAGGCCCGCCGGGAGGCGGGCCTTTTTTGTTTCTGCCAGTTGAGGGATCTGGTTGCGTGGGCCCGCGACAGGCCCACACCGCCCCTCACCTTCAGACCTCACGCATGCTGTGGCTGCGCCAGCTGGCTGACTTGCGTCGCCGGCGGATCGACAACCAGGGTGCCGCCATGGCCGTCACTCGAGGTCGTGAAGGTCGAGGCCATGTAGTTGCCCAGCAGCGCAATGCTCGCCGTGACGGTGCCGTCCGTCACCGTGAGCGTGCCGTGCGATGAGTCTCCGCTGAAGCTCGGGGTCTGAACGTTCGCGAAACTGATGTTCGCGAAATCGATCGCGTCCGAACCGGTCATCCCGGCGACGGTTCCGCTAAAGCTCGCGGAATTGTCGAGCTTCAGCGTTCCCGTCGAACCCTGGAACGTTACGGCGGCATTCGATGTCCCGGTCAATTCCAGGGTGCCGCTCGGGACGATAGTGGCGCTGCTCGGACTCTCTCCCGTCACGTTGAACGACTGCCAGGCCCCCCACGCGGTGCCGTCATTGGCCCGGATCCAGAGTTGGTCGGTGCCGGAGCCGGCCTGATAGGTGGTCAGGGAAAGTTGCGCCGCCGTGATGTCGATCTCGGTATTTGCAGGCTCGTTGACTCCGCCGACGTTCCACCGCCCGTTGGTGTTGGAATCCCACAGCGCATATTTCGTGATGGCATCGCCGTCGGCGTCCGTCGCCGTGACGAGGCTCGCGGCAGCAAAGGTCTGCCCCGAGACCGTCACGACATTGGAGACCGCGACCGTCGGCGCCTGGTTGGTTGCGGTGGCCGTGAACGACTTCCAGCTGCTCCACTCGCTGCCGTCATTGGCCCGCACGTAGAGCGTATCCGACGGCGAGCCGCCGGGGCCGAACACGTAGCTGACCTGCGACAGGTTCGCCGCGGCAACATCGATCTCGACATTGGCTGCCTGGGCGACGCCATTCACCACCCAGTGACCATTGCCGCCGGTGTCCCAGAACGCGTACTGGGTGATCGGATCGTTCACGATACGTTCACTCATTATCAGTTCTGGGACTCGACCGCCGATCCTGCCAGCGGGCATTGGGTGGTCGGCGGCGTGGCGCAGGCCGCCAACATCGCCATCGATGTGACGCCCACCCAATTGACGAACACATCGTTTCAGAGCGGTTCGGGCTCCGACGATCTCTGGGTGCGCGCGTTCGACGGCATGATGTGGAGCAACTGGAAGGAGTTTCACGTCAACGCGCCGGTCGACAATCTTCCGATCGTGGCGGCCGCCGACTTTTCAGCGAGCCACGGCCAGGATATCGCGGCCTCCACGCTGTTCTCGACCACCGACGCGGATGGAGACACGATCACGAACTATCAGCTGTGGGATTCGACGTCTGATCCGAGCAGCGGGCACTGGGTGGTCGCCGGGGTGGCTCAGGGCACCAATGTCGCAATCAATGTGACCGCAGCCCAGCTCTCGAGCACAAGCTTTCAGAGCGGCTCCGGTTCAGACGATCTCTGGGCGAGAGCCTACGACGGTATCGCCTGGGGGCCGTGGAAGGAATTTCACGTCAACGCACCGATTGACAACGCCCCGGTCGTCACCGCATCCGACTTCCACGCGACCGCCAACCAGAGCGTGGCCGCATCGATGCTGTTCTCGGTCGCGGATGCCGACGGGGACCACATGAGCCAGTATCAATTCTGGGAGTCGACGCCGTCGGCAGGCAGCGGCCATTGGAGCATCGGCGGGAATGCGCAGCCTGCCAACACCGCAATCAACGTCACCACGGCCCAGCTCGCCAGTACGACTTTCGATGGCGGCACCGTGTCTGACGACCTCTGGGTTCGCACCAACGACGGCATGATCTGGAGCGCCTGGCAGGAATTTCATTTCATCGTCTAGGGAAGGCCCGGGTTGCGGGGACGGAGCGGTCCGCATCTCCGGCAACCGGCAACGTGAGTGCGAATCTCTTCCCAAACAAATCGCGGTGGTACATTCGGAATATTTCATTTCCCTATCGCGTCGCCGATCAAAGAGAATGCCGAGATGTACGAGATTCAGCCGAAAAGCGGCGGGACCGCTCTGTTCCCAGGCCGTTACGGCGGCCTGCCGCGGTTTGAGGGCGACCACCGCCGTCTTCAAGACGACGATGTATCGCCCGTTGTACCGCATGCGGATCAGGGAGTCGTTACGACCAGACTCCGAAGCGCGGCGCCATTGTAGGCTGCAACGATCGGATCATTGACCGTTGCGGTGACCAGCCTGATGTACGTCATCAGCTTCGCCGATTCCACCGCTGGAGCGTTCGACGTGTACAGAACATCCTTGTTCCGGATCAGCACCTTCGTCGCCAGGAAGTACGTCGACGGGTCGCGCATATTGAAATTATACACGATCGGGATGATCGGCGTCGTGAAACGGCTCACGTCGACGCCCATCATCGCGGCAATTTCGCGCCGCTCACCGCGATAGAGGAAGATCGCTCCGGGATCAGCCAGCGCATCG
The DNA here is from genome assembly GCF_002532045.1 of Bradyrhizobium sp. C9. GTDB lineage: Bacteria > Pseudomonadota > Alphaproteobacteria > Rhizobiales > Xanthobacteraceae > Bradyrhizobium. The sequence goes on from NZ_NWTG01000027.1 coordinate 66,246, forward strand.
TTCAGGCCGCCTGCCTTGCCCACGGCCTCGGCCACCGAAATTCGCCAGGCGTCGAAATTGAACTGACCCTGCTGGCCGGTCGCACCAAACGCCACAAACGTCTGCGGCTCACGATAAACGTAGATCGTATCGTTCGGATGGACCCAGATATTGTTCGATGGCTCATACACCAGCGACCCAAACGGCACGGTCGCCTGCTTGCCGTTGCGCTCGAGCATGACCCAGGTGTCGAAGCCTTGTCCCTTGGGGCCGCCGGCACGCGTGATCGCATCAAGCAGGTGCTCGCCAGCAGCGTTTGCGGGATAGCGAAGCGGATTGTTCACTTCGCCGAGAACACTGATGAGCGACGTCCGCTGATCAATGAGGGCGACGACAGCCTGCGGCTCGATCGCGCGATTCTTCAGCGCATCCGCAATCGCCTGCTGGACTTCGGAAGGCGTCCGCCCTTGCGCGCGGACAGCGCCGGCATAGGGAACCGAAATGTTGCCCTTGTTGTCCACCGTCTGATTGGGCAGAGCGATGAAGTTGCCCGGCCGAACACCCGCTTCAACCGGGATAAACAGGCCGCCTGCGGCGGCTTCGAAGATGGTCACGCTGACGACGTCGCCCACGCCAAATCTGATTTCGCGCGGAGGCTGACGATCGGGATAGGTCACCGTCAACTTGCCCGTACGCGCAAGTACGGACACCACGTCTGAATTGACGCGAACCAGCGCATACGGAAGGCTGTTTTCATCGACCGGCGTCTCGCTTTTTACAGCTTGGCTGGATGGCCCCGACGTCGGCAACATGCTGCACCCGGCCAGGCCAATCGTGGCGCTGAGGACGATTCCGGCAAAAGGTTTGATTTTAGGATTAGTCCCCATGCTGTCGGAACTCTCGTGGACTCGGTGCAATCTCTAAGTGAATCTGCGTTGGAGCAGATTTTTTGGATCGCGGCAGTTGCTGGTTTGCAACGATCTTACGGGGCTCAACCAGCAGTTAACCAAGCTTGGCTCGCTGGCGCGGAGTTAGTTCGCTGGCTGCGGAGACATCATCATGGCGAGATGACGGACAGGTGGCAGATTTGGCGAACCTCACCTTGGCGAAGAAAATCACCGGCCAGAGCTGGAACCGGCGTAGCCGCCCTTCGATTGGGAGCTATTGGAGCTTCCGAACGGACTTGCGAACGGGCTGCTAAATCCGGTGCTGACGCCTTGGTTGGTTCTCACCGCCGAATTCGGCCCGCCCGCCACCGTCGATCCGCTCTGGCGCTGCTGCGTAACGGTCTGGGTCGGAGTTTGCGATACGCCCTGTGCCATTGCTCCCCCACCGGACAGCAACAACAGGGTCAGCACGGCTGTTCCGTATCTCATGAAACGCTCCTCCCAATTTTACGGACCGGGAACTCTCTCATGCCGCCGCGACGGCGAGAAATTGCGGTCGGCAATGCGTTAGCTGCCAATAGTGTTCGAAAATAGCAAACGGGCCGGCGCGTTCAGAATTGGTGTGATGGGGACCGACGTCGCCTTTTCCGCGAAATTGGTCAGGCAGGCGAGCCCAACAGAGACATCAGCCGTCAGCGCTGAGGTCGCGAGGAAATGCAATGCGCTGATTGCGAAGAATTTTCCGCCACGTCAGCCTGGCAATCCGGCGGCGGGCAGTGCCAAAGGCAATGGGCAGGCCGAACGCGACGATTTCAAAAGATGCGTCGACAATGAAGGCAACGTGGACGACGACGCCGACAAGGACAAAAAATGATCGGGGTTGTGTCGTCAATGCAACGAGGCAAAGGCGGTTGAAATCCGGATGCGTATCGCCTGCATGCTCGGTGGCTCACCGAAGCACCTCGTCAATGGCGCGTGCCATACCGAACGTCCCTCACCGCCCGTTCGGCTCACACGCCTGTCAGCGCGATCCACGCGCCGACATCGTCGAGACGATCCCGCGAGTTCATAGCGTCGATAATCCGATTGATCGGCGAGATCGACGGTTTCCCAATCAAGCCACTAGAGATGGCCAAGGCAAGTCGGCCTGCGCTGTTCGCGCCCGGTGTCGTTATGCCGGCCGCGGGAGGTTGCGGTGTTTCGAACCCACAAAACAAAAACCCGGCAATCCATTTCAGATTGCCGGGTTTCCGTGTCGAACTTGGTTGCGGGGATAGGATTTGAACCTATGACCTTCAGGTTATGAGCCTGACGAGCTACCGGGCTGCTCCACCCCGCGTTAAACCTTTGCGTGCCTTGCAGAAAGAGTGCCCGAGCCGGTCGGCCAACGCATCAGATGGCGCCGATCGATCCGTCCGGAGGGCTTCCTGAGAAGGCGACCCGGGCCGAAGCCGTCGGGTGCGAGGGGTATGTATCAACGTGAGTACGGTTTGGAAAGCCCCGGATGCGGGTTTTTGAGGATTTTGTGACGTCGAAATCAGTGGTTTTCCTGGCAAATTTACCGCCGGGAACCGGCTCTTGCCAGATCGCGCGCAAAAGCGGAGCTTGGCGCCCAACAAAATCCGTCAAGGACACGTCATTCGAGGGGAAACGCCATGGACCGGCCATTGAAGAGCCCGGGGCTGCATGCGCTTGAGGACACTTTTCACCGCCAGTTCGAGCTGTCGCGGAGCGAGCCGGCGCCGACATTGCAGGCGCGGCTCGACCGGCTGCGCCGCCTGCGCGCCGCGCTGACCGAGAACGAGGCGCGGTTCGAGGCGGCGATCTCAGCCGATTTCGGCCACCGCTCCACCGTCGAGACCGCGATCGCCGAGACCATGCTGGTGCTCGGCGAGATCAAGCATGCGGCCAAGCACCTCAAGGGCTGGATGGCGCCCGAGCGGATCCCGACCACGGTGCAGTTCGCGCCGGCCAGGAACCGGCTGATCCCGCAGCCGCTCGGTGTGGTCGGGATCATCGCGCCGTGGAATTATCCGCTGCAGCTGACCCTGGCGCCCGCGGTCGCCGCGATCGCGGCCGGCAACCGCGCCATCATCAAGCCGAGCGAGCTGGTGCCGCGCTTCGCCGAGCTGCTGGCCGAGGTGATCGAGAAGAAGTTCGACACCACCGAGCTTGCGGTCACCGATATCGACGACGACATCGCAACGGCCTTTGCCGCCCTGCCGTTCGATCATCTGATCTTCACCGGCTCGACCCGCGTCGGCCGGCTGGTCGCGGAAGCGGCCGGCCGCAACCTGACACCGGTGACGCTCGAGCTCGGCGGCAAATCGCCTGCGATCGTCGACGGCTCCGCCGACCTCGACGAGGCCGCGCAGCGCATCGCCTACGGCAAGCTGCTCAATGCCGGCCAGACCTGCATCGCGCCCGATTACGCGCTGGTGGCGCAAGCCTCGGTGCAACCGTTCGCGATGCGGCTGCAAGGCCACATGCAGCACATGTTCGGTACCGATCCGAAAAACCCCGACTACACCTCGATCGTCTCGGACCGGCACTATGCAAGGCTCGAGAACCTCGTCGCCGATGCCGCCGCGAAGGGCGCGACCATCATGCAGCCGGCCGCGCCGAACGATCCGGAGTGGAAGGCGCGGCGCAAATTCCCGCCGACCGTCATCGTCGATGCGACGCCAGAGATGACCGTGATGCAGGAGGAGATTTTCGGACCGCTGCTGCCGGTGATGGGCACCCGCGACGCAACCGAGGCGATCGCCTTCATCAACCGGCGCGACCGCCCGCTGGCGCTGTACTGGTTCGGCACCGACAACGCCGCGCGGGATGCGGTGCTGGTACGCACGGTGTCGGGCGGCGTCACCGTCAACGATTGCCTGTTCCATTTCGCGCAGGCCTATCAGCCGATGGGCGGCGTCGGCGCGTCCGGCACCGGCGCCTATCACGGCGAATGGGGATTCAAGACGCTGACCAAGCTGAAGCCGGTGTTCTACCGCTCGCGCTTCAACCGCCTCGCCGACCTCTATCCGCCCTATGGCGCTAAGGTCGCGCGGCTGGAGAAGCTGATGCGGCTGTTGTCGTAAAACTTAGAACGTCATTCCGGGGCGATGCGTCAGCATCGAACCCGGAATCTCGAGATTCCGGGTCTGGTCCTTCGGACCATCCCGGAATGACGAAGAGACAGGGGGAAACATACGTGACTGACACATTCGATTTCGTGGTGGTGGGCGCCGGCTCCGGCGGTTGCGCGGTGGCGGGGCGGTTGTCGGAGGATCCGGCGACCTCGGTGGCGATGCTCGATGCCGGCGGCAAGAACGACAATTGGGTGGTGACCACGCCCGGCGCCATCATCCTCATGCTCTCGAGCAAGCTCAACAACTGGGCGTTCGACACGGTGCCGCAGAAGGGCCTGAACGGCCGCATCGGCTATCAGCCGCGCGGCAAGGGGCTCGGCGGCTCCAGCGCCATCAATGCCATGGTCTATATCCGCGGCCATCGCGCCGACTACGATCACTGGGCTTCGCTCGGCAATACCGGCTGGGGCTATGCCGACGTCCTGCCCTACTTCAAGCGTTCGGAGAACAACACCGAGCTCGACGGCGAGTATCACGGCAAGGGCGGGCCGCTCAACGTCACGGGCCTGCAGTCCGACAATCCGGTCAAGGAGACGTTCCTGCAGGGCGCGCGCGAGGCGCAGTTCCGGATCCGCGACGATTTCAACGGCGCCGAACAGGAAGGCCTCGGCATCTACCAGGTGACCCAGAAGAATGGGGAGCGCTGGAGCGCCGCGCGCGGCTACATCCATCCCCACATGGGCCGCCGGCCCAATTTGCGCATCGAGACGCAGGCGCAGGCGACCCGCATCCTCTTCGAGGGCAAGCGTGCCGTGGGCGTCGAATACTTGCAGGGCAAGGAGAAGAAGGTGCTGCGCGCGCGGCGCGAGGTCATCCTCTCGGCCGGCGCGTTCCAGTCGCCGCAATTGCTGATGCTGTCGGGCGTCGGCGACGCCGCGGCGCTCGGCAAGCACGGGATCGCCAGCGTGCATCAACTCCCGGGCGTCGGACAGAACCTGCAGGACCACCCTGATTTCGTGTTCGGCTTCGCCTCCGACGCACCCTATTTCTCGGGACTATCGTGGAGCGGCATCGGGCGGATCCTCAAGGGGATCGGGCAGTACCGGCGCGAGCGGCGCGGCCCGATGACCTCGAACGTCGCCGAATGCGGCGGTTTCCTGAAGACGCGCCCCGATCTCGACGTCCCCGACATCCAGCTGCATTTCTGCATGGCCATGGTGGAAGACCACGGCCGCAAGCCGCGCTGGGGCACTGGCTTCTCCTGCCATGTCTGCCTGCTGCGCCCGGCAAGCCGCGGCAGCGTGTGGCTGAACAGCGCCGACCCGCTCGCGGCTCCGGCAATCGATCCGAATTTCTTCGGCGAGGACAGCGACGTCGAGACCATGGTCGCGGGCTTCAAGATGACGAAACGGCTGCTCGACACGCCGGCGCTGCGCGCCCTGCAGCAGAAGGACATGTTCACAGCGGATGTCCGAACCGACGACGACATCCGCAGCATCCTGCGGGCGCGCTCCGATACCGTCTATCACCCGGTCGGCACCTGCAGGATGGGCACGGATGATCCACTCGCGGTGGTCGATCCGAAGCTGCGCGTGCATGGGCTCGAAGGCGTGCGTGTGGTCGATGCCTCGATCATGCCGACATTGATCGGCGGCAACACCAACGCGCCGACCATCATGATCGGCGAGAAGGCCGCCGACATGATCAAGGCGGAGATGCGGGCGGGCTGACCAAATGCGCGGGGTGGGCATGGCGCGAGAGCGCCCTTGCCCACCCTGTGAGACTGGCCGTCGCAGGGGCGCGCGGCCAAAATATCGAAAACAACCCCATGCACAGTAGCCGGCGGCCGCCGGCGTTCGACACGGCAGCTTGACTCGTCGGGCAAATCAGCGGTACCGTTCTATTATTCCGAAATCGTGCAGACGGCCTCAGCTTGCGCAGTGTCATCACCGGCGCATGCGGGTGACCAAGTATTCCAGAGGCCGCAGTGCTTGAGCCGAAGGGCCGCGGCGTACTGGATCGCCCGGTCCATGTGCGCAATTGCGCACAGGCCGGGCGATGACAGCAATGTCATCCGGGCTACGGAGCTAATTCAGCAAAAACCCGCCATCGACTGTCAACACCGTGCCGGTCATGTAGCGCGAGGCGTTGGAGGCGAGCAGCATGATCGCGCCGTCGAGGTCGGACTCTGCACCGACGCGGCGCTGCGGAATCCGTTTTGCAAGCCGCTCGCCTGCCGGCGTCGACCAGAAATCATGGTTCATCTCGGTATCGATGTATCCCGGCGCCAGCGCGTTGACGCGGATGTTGTTGCCGGCGAGTTCCAGCGCCATCGCCTTGGTGCCCTGGATCATGCCGGCCTTGGAGATCGCATAGGGCGAGACGGCCTTGAGCACGCCCTGCCCGAGCACGGACGCGACATTGATGATGTTGCCCGGCTGCTTGCGCAGGATCATGCGCCGCGAAAGCTCGGTTGCGAGGAAATAGGCACCCTTCAGATTGGCGTTGACCACGGCGTCCCAGTCGGCCTCGGTCTGCTCGGTCGCAAGCTTCTCGATCGCGATGCCGGCATTGTTGATCAACACCGAGACCGGACCGAGTGCTGCTTCCGCAGCGTCGAGTGCCTTCGCAATGCCGGAAATATCCGCAACGTCCATCTGCACCGCGGCAGCGCGGCCGCCCTTCGCCTTGATTTCTTCCTCCAGGCTTTTCAGCTTCGCGGTCTGGCGCGCCGCCAGCACCACCGCAGCGCCATGCGCCGCCAGCACGCGGGCGAATTGCCGCCCCAGCCCCTGCGAGGCGCCGGTGATGAGGATGATTTCTTTACTGACATCGAATAGGTCGGACATCGGCAGGTTCCCGGATTGAAGCGGACGAGTGATAGCGACAATTGTCCCTGATGTAAGCAGGTTTGATCAACCGGGGGACGGTACGAGATCGAGGCAGGAATTCCCTCCATGAACCTCTTCGACATCGCCGTGACGCTCGGTCTGTTGTTTGCGGTCGTCACCGGCTTCACGACCGGCCTGTTGCGCAGCGCGGTCACCATCCTGGCCTACCTCGTCGCGATGCCGCTTGCGGTCGCGTTGCTGGCAATGGTCGGGCCCCGCATCGCAACGCTGCCGTCCTCGCCGTTTCCGCCCAACGGGGTGCTGCTGTTCGGCCTCTTCCTTCTGATCGGCGTCATCCTCGGCAAGATGGCGCGGACGATGCTCGACGACACCATCGGCTCGGAGATCGGGATCGGCGACCGGCTCGGCGGCGCGCTGCTCGGCGCAATCAGGGTCGGCCTCGTCGTGACCACGCTGGTGCTGGTGTTCGATCAGCTGGTGCCGCTGGCAAGGCAGCCGCAATTCCTCAACGGATCGCAGTTGCGGCCGCTGTTCTCCGCCGCCGGACAGGCCGGATTCCGGTCGCTGCCGCCCGAAGCCACCATGGCGATCGAACGGCTACGGCGCGAGCAGCGCATCTAACCAACGGGCTCACCCGGGCTGCTCCGGTCCGGCATGCACTTATGCATTGCACCTCCCTTACCGGCGCCGCCGGGCTTGGCTAGACTGGCGCCAGCGAAACTCTACAAACCAATCCGACATCACAGGGAGTGAACTCGTGGATCTTGGAATCAAAGGCCGCCGCGCCATCGTCTGCGCATCGAGCAAGGGACTGGGCCGCGCCTGCGCGATTGCGCTCGCCGATGCGGGCGTGCACGTCACGCTGACGGCGCGCGGCGCCGAAGCGCTGAAGCAGACCGCCGACGAGATCCGTAAAGGCCATCCCGGCATCACCGTCACCGAGATCGTCGGCGATATCACGACGCCGGCCGGACGCGAAGCCGTGCTCAAGGCCTGCCCCGAACCGGACATCCTGATCAACAATGCCGGCGGCCCGCCGCCCGGCGATTTCCGCAACTGGACCCGCGACGACTGGATCAAGGCGATCGACGCCAACATGCTGACGCCGATCGAGCTGATCAAGGCGACCGTCGACGGCATGATGGCGCGCAAGTTCGGCCGCATCGTCAACATCACCTCGGCGGCGGTGAAGGCACCGATCGAGATCCTCGGCCTGTCCAACGGCGCCCGCGCCGGCCTCACCGGCTTCGTCGCCGGCCTGTCGCGCAAGACCGTGATCAACAACGTCACCATCAACGGACTGCTGCCGGGCCCGTTCGAGACCGATCGGCTGCGCGGCACGGCGAAACCCGAGGCCGAGAAGCGCGGCATCTCGGCCGAGCAGGTGCTGGCGGAGCGCGCCAAGCTGAACCCCGCCGGCCGCTTCGGCCGTCCCGAGGAATTCGGCTACGCCTGCGCCTTCCTGTGCGGCGACAAGGCCGGCTTCATCACCGGGCAAAACATCCTGCTCGACGGCGGCGCCTTCCCGGGTACGCTGTGAAAGCGGTCTGGTACGAGCGGACCGGCGCGGCGCCGACGGTACTCACCGTCGGCGAGATGCCGACGCCCGACGCCGGCCCGGGCGAAGTCCGGGTTCGCCTCGAGGCCTCCGGCGTCAATCCGGCCGATGTCGGCCGCCGCAGCGGCAACTATCGCGCGATGGAATTTCCACGCGTGATCCCGAACAGCGACGGCGCCGGGATCGTCGACCAGATCGGTGAAGGCGTGACGCGCTTTGCCGTCGGCGACCGCGTCTGGCTGTTCAACGGCCAGCGCAACGGCCGCGCCTTCGGCACCGCCGCCGAGTACATCACGCTCGCCGATTACCTGGTGACGCCGCTGCCGCCGGACGTGTCGTTCGCGGCCGGCGCAACGCTCGGCATCCCCGGCATGACGGCGTGGTGCGCGCTGTTTGCCGACGGTCCGATCTCCGGCCAAACCGTGCTGGTCACCGGCGGCGCCGGCGCGGTCGGCCACTATGCGGTGCAACTCGCAAAGTGGGGCGGCGCGCGGGTGATCGCGACGGTGAGCTCAGAGGTCAAGGACGTCGAGGCGCGGCTTGCCGGTGCCGATACGGTCGTCAACTACCGCACCGAGGACGTCGTCTCCAAGGTGATGGCCTTCACCGAGAACCGCGGCGTCGACCGCGTGATCGACGTCGATTTCGGCGGCAACCTTGCGACCACGCTGAAGATCATGGCACTGAACTCGACGATCGCGGTCTACGCCACCAACGGCAACCGCACGCCGGTGCTGCCGGTGCGCGAATTGATGGAAAAGTGCATCACGGTGCGCTCGCTGGTGCTATTCGCACTGCCGCCACCGCTGCTCGCGGCCGCGCAGGCCGACATCACCAAATGGCTGGAGTCGGGCACCCGCGTGCACAACATCGCCGGACAATTCGCGCTGGCGGAGACCGCCGAGGCCCATCTCGCCGTCGAGAAGGGCGACAAGATCGGCACGGTGATCGTCGACTGCGCGCGGTGATCTTCCCCCTCTTCCCGTTCTTACGGGGAGAGGGTTGGGGTGAGGGGCTGTCTCCGCGAAGTTGGTGATAGCGAAGTATGCCGAGACTCCCCCTCACCCGGAATTCAAGCTTAGCTTGAATTCCGACCTCTCCCCGCAAGCGGGGCGAGGTAAGGAGAACAGCACGCTTCGACTCCCTACTGAACTGGCGTGATGCGTTCGTCGCCGGGCGTGATGCCGAACTCGTCGAGCCCTTCGGCGAGGAAATCGCCCAGCATCGGTTCGCCCAACAGATAGCTCGCGGTGCGGCCGTTGCGGCCGCGCGCGGCCTCGCGGCGGAGATCGGCCCATTCCTCGATGGTGGCATCGCCGCGGCCGAGCCGCATCAGCGCGACGAGATCGACCTGCTCGTCCTCGCTCAGCGCGTTGATGAAGCCGGTGATCTCGCGCGCCACCGGATCGTTGCCGTCATCCTCCAGCACATCGATCATCTCGTCGTCGGTGCCGTTCGAGCCGGAGTCCGGATCGACGATCCCCTCCTTGACGTCGAATTCCCGCGCCTTCTCGATCAAGAAACCAACCTTCTCAGGGGAGATTGTAAGTTCCGGCATTCGCGCACTCCTTGGTCCAGGAGGCGGTAACGCGGGAAGCGCCGACTTGATCCATTGCGCCGGCGCGCGGAAACCCGCATGGTCCGGCGAGAGAACAAAAAATCAGAGGACACGCCGCATGCAATGGACGATCGGCAAGGTCAAGATCACAAAAGTCGTCGAGCTTGAGACCGTCGGCAGCACGCGCTTCATCCTGCCGCTGGCCGGCCGGGAAGAGATCCAGAGCCTGCCCTGGCTGATCCCGCATTTCGCCAATGAGGATGGCCGGCTGAAAATGTCGATTCATTCGCTGCTGGTCGAGACGCCGGAGCACCGCATTATCATCGACACCGGGCTCGGCAACGACAAGCAGGGCCGTAACGTGCCGACCTGGAACAACCGCAGCGATCCGTTCCTGGAGAAACTGACCGCGGCCGGATTTGCCCCTGACAGCATCGACACCGTACTGTGCACGCATCTGCATGTCGACCATGTCGGCTGGAACACGAAACTTGTCGGCAGCAAATGGGTGCCGACCTTCGCGAACGCGCGCTATGTGTTCGGCAAGACCGAGTTCGAGCACTGGCGCGACCACAGCGACGATGCCGCGCATGCCGCCGTGTTCGCCGACTCGGTGAAGCCGATCGCGGACGCCGGCAAGGCCGAGCTGGTGCCGAGCGATCATCGCCTGACCGAGGAGATCACGCTGATCCCGACGCCGGGACACAGCCCCGGCCATATGAGCATCCACATCAAGTCCGCAGGCGAGGAAGGACTGCTGACCGGCGACGTCGCCCATCATCCCTGCCAGATGTACCACCTCGACTGGTCGTCGACCGCGGACTCCGACCAGAAGCAATCGGTCATAACGCGGCGCGAACTGTTCTCGCGCTTTGCCGACACGCCGACGCTGGTGATCGGCGGGCATTTCAATGCCGGCCACATCAAGCGCGACGGCGACGCGTTCAGGTTCGTCGCGCTGAGCTAGACTCAGCTTCACCTCGCCCCGCGTGCGGGGAGAGGCATAGGCCGCCTTCGGCGGCCGTTCTCAAGAACGCCGAAGCAGAGCTTCGGCTATGTCCCATCGCTAGATGCGTTCCCGGGTGAGGGGGAGCCTCCGCGAACGCAGCTATCACCGAATACGCGGGGACGGCCCTCACCCCAACCCTCTCCCCGTAAAAACGGGGAGAGGGAGCGCAGTACGATCGCTACTCGACCTAATCTTATCGCCCTCTAAATCAAACTGGCGCGCGCGAGGAAGAGCGCGTCGGCTTCGCTGGCGGCGATCGCGGCGGGATAGGGCAACGCCTTGGCCCGTCCGGGAAGGGTGCGCTCGAGCTCGGCGCGCTCCTCGTCGTCATCGGCGATATAGACGGTGACCCGGATCAGCCGGCCGAGTTCGGCCTTGCGCGCCTTCATCCACAGCACCATCGGCTTGCCGGCGGCGACCTCCGGCTGATCGTTGACATTGACGATCACGGCGAACGGACGGTTCGCGGCCAGAAGCTCGGTGTATTCCACGGTCCAGTCGCAGCCGTCCTGCTCGGTTTGCAGACGGCCGGTCGCGACGAAGATGCCGGGCTCGGCTTCGCGAAAGAATTTCATGGAAGCTTCCTCATGATGACGACGCCTGACCGTGCTGATCGGCAGGCGGCCGGGCACAAATATTGGTCAACTGACGGTCGGTCAACGCCGATAAGCTATTTCAAAGACATTCTAAATATGCGATCTCAGAATCGGATATCAGGGGCGGATGGATGCTGACGACATGATCGGGAAGCGGCAGGCGAGGACAACGCGCGGCGCATCACAGCACTGGCGGCGCACGCAGCCCGCCGAGGTCAGGGTGGACGATTTGATGTCGGCGGCGGCGGCCCTGTTCATCGCGAAGGGCATCGAGGCCACCACGATCGACGACATCGTCACGCGGGCCGGCGTCGCGAAAGGCACCTTCTACCATTACTTCTCGACCAAGGCCGATGTGATCATCGCCCTGCGCGCCCGCTTCACGCAGGATTTCCTCTCCCGCGTCACCGCCTCGATCGGCGCGCGTGCCGCGGACGATCACGCGGGGCGGCTATCCGCCTGGTTGCGCGGCGCCGTTGGAACCTATCTTGCCAATGTCGAGTTGCATGACGTCGTGTTTCACGACTTCCCGCATCATCAGCGCCAGTCACAGGAAAAGGACGACGTGATCGCGCAGGTCGTTGCCGTGCTGGAGGACGGCCGGACCGCCGGCGTCTGGGCGTTCCCGAATGCCCGCAGCGCGGCGCTGATCGTGTTCGACGGGATGCATGCCGTGGTCGACGACGCGATCGTCGCGGGCACTCGCGATCCCGAGCCGCCGTGCCGGCTGCTGGAAGAGATGTTCACGCGGATGCTGGCCGCGCCGCATCCGCGATCATGACCACCGTTTGAAAGAACCGGCTCAAAACGGCTACGCCGGCAGGTGATGGCTGCAATGCCCGAGGCGACAGGCGGTTGAATTTCCTCCCGCGCTGTTCCATGAAGCGTGTCGAGGTATACCAGTAACAATCCTCAAGACATCGTAGGGAGTGATCAACATGAAGCTTGTTCGTTATGGCGAAAAGGGTGCGGAAAAGCCCGGTCTGATCGATAAATCCGGCCAGCTCCGCGACCTCTCGGCCCATCTGAAGGACCTGACCGGTGAAGCCTACACGCCGGACTCGCTGAAGAAGCTTTCCGCGCTCGATCCCGCCTCCCTGCCCGCCGTCTCCGGCAAGCCGCGCTTCGGCGCCCCGGTCACCGGCATTTCGAAGTTCGTCGCAATCGGCCTGAACTATTCCGACCACGCCAAGGAAACCGGCGCGGCGATCCCGACCGAACCGATCATCTTCATGAAGGCGAATACCTCGCTGTCCGGTCCGAACGATGCCGTCGAGAAGCCGCGCGGCTCGACCAAGCTGGATTGGGAAGTCGAGATCGCCGCGATCATCGGCACCCGCGCCAAGTACGTCTCGGAAGCCGACGCGCTCAACCACGTCGCCGGCTATTGCGTCTGCAACGACGTCTCCGAGCGTAACTTCCAGACCGAGCGCCTCGGTCAGTGGACCAAGGGCAAATCGCACGACACCTTCGGTCCGGTCGGCCCGTGGCTCGCCACCAAGGACGAAATCGCCGACGTGCAGAACCTGTCGATGTGGCTCGACGTCAACGGTCAGCGCCGCCAGACCGGCTCGACCAAGACCATGATCTTCACGATGGCGAAATGCATCTCCTACGTCTCGCAGTTCATGACGCTGCTGCCCGGCGACATCATCACGACGGGCACGCCGCCCGGCGTCGGCCTCGGCATGAAGCCGCCGACCTTCCTCAATGTCGGCGACGTCGTGACGCTCGGCATCGAGGGCCTCGGCGAGCAGCGCCAGGAAATCGTCGCGGCGTAGTTTGCGGAATCGTCATCCCGCGCAACGGCTTCGCCGCTGCGCGGGATAACGGGGATACAGCGCAATCTCTCTCCTCGTCGTCCCGGCCTAGTGCGCAATTGCGCACTAGGCCGGGACGACATCGAGTAAGTTGCGTCATCGAGAGTCATACATTCACGGTCTCTCAGGATGACGACCGTGTATGCGAAACGAGGTCATCACCATGAAACTCACCTTCTCTCCCGCCTCCCCGTTCGCCCGCAAGGTGCGCATCGCAGCGATCGAGCTCGGCCTGATCGACAAGATCGAGTTCGTGCCGGCCAGCGTCGCGCCGGGCACGGCCAATGACGAATACTCCAAGATCTCGCCGCTGAAGAAACTGCCGGTGCTGATCCTCGACCATGGCGACGTCATCCTGGATTCCTACGTCATCGTCGAATATCTCAACGAGATCGGCGGCGGCCGGCTGATCCCGGGCTACGGTCCGCGGCGCTGGCAGCTGAAGACCGATCATTCGCTGCTCAACGGCATGCTCGATTCGATGCTGCTGTGCCGCTACGAGAAGATGGTGCGGCCGCAGGGCTCGCTGTGGCAGGCCTGGTATGACGATCACTGGAACAGGGCCTGGGCCGGTATGGCGCGGTTCGAGAACCGGCCGGACGTGCTGAACGGCGCGTCGTTCGACATCGCGCAGATCGGCCTCGTCTGCGTGCTCGGCTATGCCGACTTCCGCTTTGCCGATTGCGGTTGGCGCAAGGCCTATCCCAAGCTCGACGCCTTCTACCAGAAGATGCTGGAGCGGCCATCGGTGAAGATCTCGGCGCCGCCTGCGGCCTAGCAAAGCAAAGCGCGGGGCGAATGACGATCCGCGAATGCGTCCCCGCCTCTCGATTTTCAGCGCGAGCCTGGTGCTCGCACTGAACGTCTCCGATCTCGACTTTGTGATGACGATGACGGCAGCCCGGTACGGCCCGCCGGAGCAAGCCCTTGCGGCGATGGATATCCTCGCCAACATCAGAATTCCCGCCGTGCGCGACGCGCACTGGCTTTTTTACGCGTTCTCTTCACGCCAACCGCACTCACTCCACTTCGCTCGCAAACGCCAACGCCAAGGAATCCCCATGAGCCTGAAATTTGCCGCCGGCGATCTCACCATTCACCGCATCGTCGAGGACGAAGGGCTGTTCCTGCCCGCGCTCGACATGCTGCCCGGATTGACACCGGAGCTGCTCGCGGAGAACCGCGCCTGGATGAAGGCGGCCGGCGCACTCGACGACAGCGACACGCTGATCCTGGCGTTCCAGTCCTACATCGTGAAGACGCCGCACCACACCATCCTGATCGACAGCTGCATCGGCAACGACAAGCCGCGGCCGGGACGGCCGAGCTGGAACATGAAGACCGACGACAACTATCTGCGCGGCCTCGCGGCGGCGGGCTTTTCGGTCGGCGACATCGACTATGTGATGTGCACGCATCTGCATGTCGACCATGTCGGCTGGAACACGCGGCTCGAGAACGGCCGCTGGGTGCCGACCTTCCCGAACGCGCGCTACGTGTTCGACAAGGGCGAGTTCGACTACTGGACCGAGACCAACGCCAAGGCAGAGGTGCCGCCCTTCGTCGACAGCGTGCTGCCGGTGGTCGAAGCCAAGCGCGCCGACCTCGTCGGCAATGATTTTGTCATCGGCGATCACGTCCGCATCCTGCCGACGCCCGGCCACACCCCGGGCCATGTCGCCTTCAGCTTCGGCCGCGGCAAGGATGATGCGGTGTTTGCCGGCGATCTGATGCACTCGCCGATCCAGACGCACTATCCGGAACTGTCGGCGAAGTTCGATGTCGACCAGGCACAGGCCGCGAAGACGCGCCGCGGTTTCCTGGAGCGCTATTGCGACACCGACACGCTGTGCTGCCCCGCGCACTTCCCCTCGCCGACAGTCGGCAAGATCAAGCGCAAGGGCAATGGGTTTGTGTGCGAGACGGTGTAGCTGAGCGCTTACCCTCCCCTGGAGGGGGAGGGTCGGCTCACAGCGAGCGTAGCGAGGTGTGAGACGGGGTGGGGTGATCTCTCAACACGGGCAGCGCCCGATACGAGAGACCTTCACCCCACCTCGGTTCGCATTTCATGCGCACCGATCCTCCCCCTCCAGGGGAGGATAAGAAGAGCGCGCCCCGCTCAATCAAACAAACTCGGCGTGTGGTTCACCACCGCGCCTTCGATCTGCAGCATCTTCAGCTTGGTGACGACGCCGCCATTGGCCGAGAAGCCGCCCGGCTTGTTGCCGGCCGCCAGCACGCGGTGGCAGGGCACCACGATCGGGCACGGGTTGCGGCCCAGTGCCTGGCCGACGTCGCGCGACAGCTCGACGCCGCCGAGCTGCTTGGCGATGTCGCCATAGGTCACGGTCTTGCCCGGCGGAATCTTCCGCGCGATGTCGTAGACGCCGCGGTTGAACGCCGGCACGCCGTCGAGATCGAGCACGATGTCGGCGAGGTCGTTCGGCTTGCCGGCAAGCAGCTCGATCATGCCGTCGATCGCGTGCTGCACCTCGGCCGGCGGTGCCGCCTCGGTGACGTCGCCGTTGCGCTGGAAGATGCGCTTGCGGGTCTTCTCCTCGGTGCCCATCGGCAGCTGCACGGCGGTAACGCCGTGCTCGCCCCAGACGACGCCGCAAGCGCCGATCATGGTCTCGAAGATTGCAAAATGCTGGCCGGTCATGGCTCGCTCCAGATGTTCCTTCATATCGTTTGGGCTCATGCGTTCGAGCCTGCTGTCGATCTGAAATCTAGGCTTGGAGAATGTTGCTATCCACCCGAATTCCGTGGGAACTTGGGCTAAATCAACAACATCTCCTGCCCTCTCGCGAGCCCCCAAATGCACAGCCTCCACGTCAACGGTTTCGACATGCCCTATCTCGATATCGGAGAGGGCCCGCCGCTGGTCTGCGTGCACGGCTCGCTGTGCGATTTCCGGATCTGGTCGGCGGTGCTCGGCCCGCTGACGCGGCGGCACCGCGTGATCGCGGTCAGCCTGCGGCATTTCTTCCCGGCGCATTGGGACGGCGTCGGCGACACCTATTCGATCGCACAGCATGTCGACGATTTGATCGCCTTCATCGAGGCGTTCGACACCAAGCCGGTCGACCTGATGGGGCATTCCCGCGGCGGCCATATCTGCTTCCGCGCCGCGCAGCGGCGGCCGGACCTGCTGCGCAGGCTGATCCTGGCCGAGCCCGGCGGCGAGCTCGACGAGAGCCTCGATCCCGATTTCAAGCCGGGCCCGTCGCCGCTGGCAGCGCGCTTCGCGGCCTGTGCCGCTGAGATCGCCAAGGGCGACATCGACGGCGGCTTGCAGATATTCATGGACGCGCTCGAAGGCCCCGGCGCCTGGAAGCGGATCCCGGCAACCTCCAAGCAGCTGTTGCGCGACAACGCGACCACGCTCATCGGCCAGACCCGCGATCAGCGCCCGCCGTTCTCGAAGGCCGACGCGGAGGCGATCAGGACGCCGACGCTGTTCATCGGCGGCGCCAACACCAAGGGCGTGCTGCCCAAGGTGCTGCACGCGCTTGCCGCCAACGTGAAGGGCGCGCGCACCGAGATGATCCCCGGCACTACGCACCCGATGTTCGAGCAGGCCCCGCAGCGCTATTGCGAGATCGTGCTGGAGTTTCTGGCGAGCTAGCTTTGCTCTCTCAGGAGGTTGTCCATCTGGTCTGAACCGAGGAAGCTGAGGTT
>NZ_NWTG01000028.1 GCF_002532045.1 Bradyrhizobium sp. C9
TGTGCCACGGGGGCCGTCCACATATGGGTCCCGGCCTTCGCCGGGACGACACCATTGATGTGGTCCGCGTCAGCGGGGCAGAACCTACAGCCGGCGCAGCGCGACCGTCTGCACCACGTGGTCGGCGCCCTTCTTCAGGATCAGCGTCGCACGCGGCCGGGTCGGCAGGATGTTGTCCTCGAGATTGGCGAGGTTGGTGCGTTCCCAGATCGCGATCGCGGTTGCTGTCGCTTCTTCATCCGACAGCAGCGCATAGCGATGGAAGTAGGACCTCGGATCGGTGAACGCGGTGTCGCGCAGCGCCAGGAAGCGCTTGATGTACCACTGCCGCAGCGCGGACTCGTCGGCGTCGATATAGACCGAGAAATCGAAGAAGTCGGAGACGAACGGCACCGCCTTGCCGTCGCGCGGCAGCCGCCCGGTCTGCAGCACGTTGACGCCTTCGACGACCAGGATGTCGGGCTGGTCGATCTCGACCCATTTGTTCGGCACGATGTCGTAGGTCAGATGCGAATAGACCGGCGCGCGCACCCGACGCCGTCCCGCCTTGATGTCGCTGAGGAATGACAGCAGCGTCGGCAGGTCGTAGCTCTCCGGAAAGCCCTTCTTCTGCATGATGCCCTGCCGCTCGAGCACGGCATTCGGAAACAGGAAACCGTCGGTCGTGATCAGGTCGACCTTCGGCCGCGGCGACCAGCGCGCCAGCAGCGCCTGCAGCACGCGCGCGGTGGTCGACTTTCCGACCGCGACCGAGCCGGCGACGCCGACGATATAGGGCATCTTGCGGTCGCGGATGTTGAGGAACTGGCGCTGCGAATAGTACAGCCGCTGGGTCGCATCGACATAGATCGACAGCAATCGCGACAACGGCAAATAGATGTCCTCGACCTCCTGCAAATCGAGGCGGTCGTGCATCGAACGCAGGCGGTCGAACTCGCCCGGCTCCAGCGTCATCGGCGTATCGTCGCGCAAATGCGACCATTGCTGGCGCGTAAAGGTGCGGTAGGGGTTGTATTGCTGATCTGGTGCCCGGATGTCCATGAGGCCGCCCCTCTCAATGCGCTCGATCATGTGCGCTAGTCGCGCTTGCGCGACGCCTTCTCTTCCAGTCCCGACATCGCGGTGCGCTTCTCCAGCACGGCCTCGACATCCTCCAGCTTCACGCCGCGTGATTTCAACAGAACCAGCAGGTGAAACACCAGATCGGCGCTTTCAGCGATCAGGTGGTCGCGATTGTTCTCGACCGCGGCGATCACGGTCTCGACCGCCTCCTCGCCCACCTTCTTGGCGCAATGCTCCGCGCCCTTGTCGAGCAGCTTGCGGGTATAGGACGCCTCGCCGCCCGTTGCAGCGCGGGCGTCGATGGTAGCGGCCAGATCGTGGACCGTGAAACGCGACATCAACTCAACTCAAGCATGCGCATCGGCACCCCCAGGGTGCCATCCCTAGGTGGGGGCTTAGCATTTTTGTGACAAGGAGTCACAGACCTCTCTGTTTGAGCGTGGTCTTCACGGAAAACCGGTTTCCACTTTGCGCTAACGCGGCCGTGCCGGTCCTGACCACGCCCGCTCTACGGATCGAGGCGCATCGGCAGGCCGGCGCGCACCATGTGATCCTTGGCCTGGCGGATGGTGAATTCCCCGAAGTGGAAGATCGACGCGGCCAGCACGCCGGTGGCGTGACCCTCGCGGACGCCATCGACCAGATGATCGAGATTGCCGACGCCACCGGATGCGATAACCGGTACGGGGACACTGTCGGCGATCGCCCGGGTCAGCGGCAGGTCAAAGCCCTGCCTCGTGCCGTCCCGGTCCATCGAGGTCAGCAGGATCTCGCCGGCGCCCAGCGCGACCACCTCCTGGGCATATTCGATGGCATCGATCCCGGTGGCATTACGCCCACCATGGGTGAATATCTCCCAGCGCTCCGAGCCGCCGGCGCGCTTGACCCGCTTGGCGTCGATCGCGACCACGATGCATTGCTCGCCGTACTTCTCGGCCGCTTCCTTGACGAACTCACGGCGACTGACCGCCGCGGAATTGATCGAGACCTTGTCGGCGCCGGACCGCAGCAGGGTCTTGATGTCGTCGACAGTACGGACACCGCCGCCCACGGTCAGCGGCATGAAGCAGGCCTCCGCCGTCCGCCGTACCACGTCCAGCATGGTGCCGCGGTTCTCATGCGTAGCGGTGATGTCGAGGAAGGTGAGCTCATCGGCGCCGGCGGCGTCATAGGCGATCGCGGCCTCGACCGGGTCACCGGCGTCGCGCAGGTCGACGAAGTTGACGCCCTTGACCACGCGTCCGTCCTTGACGTCGAGGCAGGGGATCACGCGAACCTTGAACATGTCTGTGTCTCCTAAGCCGCGCTGCGGATCAGCTTGAGCGCGGCGACGGGATCAAGCCGTCCGTCGTAGAGCGCGCGGCCGACGATGGCGCCGGCGAGCTTTTTCGCACGCGGCTCCAGCAACGCCTTGACGTCATCGATCGAGGCAAAGCCGCCGGAGGCGATCACCGGAATCGAGATGCGGTCGGCGAGGGCGATCGTGGCATCGAGGTTGAGGCCCTTGAGCAGGCCGTCGCGGGCGATGTCGGTGAAGATGATCGCGGCAACGCCGGCGTCCTCGAAACGCTGCGCGATCTCGAGGACCGTCACATGCGAGGTCTCGGCCCAGCCCTCGACCGCGACCTTGCCTTCGCGCGCATCGAGGCCCACGGCGACGCGGCCGGGGAACTGCTTCGCCGCGCCCTTCACGAGCTCGGGATCGCGCACCGCCGCGGTGCCGATGATGACGCGGGTGATGCCTTTGTCGAGCCAGGCTTCGATGGTCTTGAGATCGCGGATGCCGCCGCCGAGCTGCACCGGCATGGTGACGGCCTTCAGCATCGCCTCCACCGCATGCGCGTTCATCGGCTTGCCGGCGAAGGCGCCGTCGAGATCGACGACGTGGAGATATTCGAAGCCCTGCGCGGCGAAGCTCTTGGCCTGCGCCGCCGGATCGAGATTGAACACGGTGGCGCGGGCCATGTCGCCCTGCTCCAGGCGCACGCACTGGCCGTTCTTCAGATCAACCGCTGGAAAGAGAATCACGGCTTCCACTTCAAGAAATTGGAGATCAGAGCGAGGCCGAAGCGCTGGCTCTTCTCGGGGTGAAACTGGGTGCCGATCGTGGTGTCCTTGCCGACGATCGCGGTCACCGGCCCGCCATAGTCGGCGCGCGCCAGCACGTCCGCCTCATTGGCGGCGTTGAGATGATAGGAGTGCACGAAATAGGCGTGGCGTCCCTTCGGCCCGAGCGGCAGCCGCTCCAGCACCGGATGCTCGCGCACCATATCGAGCGTGTTCCAGCCCATGTGCGGGACCTTCAGGTTCTCGTCGCGCGGCTCGATCTTCACGACATCGCCGCCGATCCAGTTGAAGCCCTCGGTGATCACGTGCTCCTTGCCGCGCGTCGCCATCAGCTGCATGCCGACGCAGATGCCGAAGAACGGCCGCGCCTTGACCCGCACCGCCTCGGTGAGCGCTTCCAGCATGCCGTCGACCGCATCGACGCCGCGGCGGCAATCGGCGAACGCACCGACACCGGGCAGCACAATGCGGTCGGCGCGATACACCGCATCGGGATCGCGCGTCACCTTGATGGCTTGCGGATCCTCCATGCTGCGCGCGGCGCGCTCAAAGGCCTTCGCCGCCGAATGCAGATTGCCGGAGCCGTAATCGATGATTGCAACGGTCATCGTGATCCTCCTGGCTCTGGAAACAATCCAATGATGCCGCCCTGCGGCATCGGCGGGGGTTTTGAGAATGATTGACCGGGGACGTCCCGGGTCGGCGGCGGCCCGCCTCGATCGACGGACCGCTGGTCGTTGAGGACGCCACGATGCCGCGCGGTCCAGCGCTCGAAGAAGCGACGCTCGGCGGCGTCGATGTTCTCGGCCACCACAATGTCGAGCTGACGCCATTTGCGCCGCGACAGCGTCCAGCGCTGCAAGGTCGCGGCCTCCAGCCCGATCAGCACCATCAGCACCAGGTCGACGAGCAAGATCGCGCCGCGGCCGATCCCGAGCTTGGCCAGCGCAAAATCAATCGCGAAGGTCAGCACCAGCCAGCCGATCAGCGCCAGCCAGAGCCTGTTCCAGGCCAGCCAGATCACACCGGCGACCGCGGCCCAGAAATGGAAGCCGTCGCGCACGAACACGAATTTATCGGCCGCCGCGAGATCGGCGCCGTTGGCCACGGGGGCATGCACTGTGTAGACCGGCATCGAACGCTCCGCCGAGGATGGACTTTTACTTACCGTATGATCGCCGCGAGAACCGGTGCCACCGTTTCCGGATCATGCTCCCGGGGTCAGCCGCCGAGCTGACCCTTTGTCGAGGGCACTTCGCCCTGGGCACGCGGATCGATCGCAACCGCCGTCCGGAGCGCCCTCGCCAAACCCTTGAAACAGGATTCGGAGATATGATGGCTGTTCTCGCCATATAGGGTCTCGACGTGGAGAGTCACGCCGGCGTTCATCGCGAAGGCGTTGAACCATTCGCGCACCAGCTCGGTGTCGAACTCGCCGATCTTGTCGCGCGGGAACTCGACCTTGAACACCAGCACCGGGCGGCCGGAAATGTCGATCACGACGCGCGACAGCGTCTCGTCCATCGGCATATGGATCGAGGCGTAGCGGGTGATGCCGGCCATGTTGCCGAGCGCCTGCTTCACGGCCTGCCCGAGCGCGATCCCGACGTCTTCGGTGGTGTGGTGGTAATCGACATGGAGATCGCCATCCGCCTTCACCGTGATGTCGATGCGCGAATGCCGGGCCAGGAGATCGAGCATATGGTCGAAGAAGCCGATCCCGGTCGAAACCGTGGATACGCCTGCTCCGTCGAGGTTGACCGTCACCTCGATGTCGGTCTCCTTGGTCTTGCGCTTGATGGTTGCCGTGCGCATGAAGATTGAGCTTTCCCGTGCCGAAAACGCCGGTCTTTTAACAGGCTGATGTCACCTTCGCTACTGCGGGATGACCCCGAAACGCCCTAACTTCGGGCCATGGTGACCCAAATTCCTTGCTAAATCGCCCGATTGTAACCCCCTGCCCGACCGCCTAAATCTGCCCGGAAGAGAGGTAACCTATGCAAGCATCCCAAAATGAGCTGCCGGTCTGGCATGGCACCACGATCTGCACGGTCCGCAAGGGCGGCAAGGTCGTGATCGGCGGCGACGGGCAGGTCTCGATCGGCCAGACCGTGATCAAGGCCAATGCCAAGAAGGTCCGGCGGATCGGCAAGGGCGACGTGATCGGCGGCTTTGCCGGCGCCACCGCCGACGCCTTCACCCTGTTCGAGCGGCTGGAGAGCAAGTTGGAGCAATATCCGGGGCAGCTAACCCGGGCGGCCGTCGAGCTCGCCAAGGACTGGCGGACCGACCGTTATCTGCGCCGGCTGGAGGCCATGATGATCGTGGCCGACAAGGACGTTTCCCTGGTGCTGACCGGCACCGGCGACGTGCTGGAGCCCGAATCCGGGGTCATGGCGATCGGCTCCGGCGGCAACTACGCCCTCGCCGCGGCCCGCGCGCTGGTCGATACCGACAAGGACGCCGAGACCATCGTGCGCCGCGCGCTGGATATCGCCGCCGATATCTGCGTCTACACCAACCGGAACGTGACGATCGAGACGATCGGCGGCTAGGCATGCCCGGCCCCTATCGTTTCCGCCCGATGACGACGGCCGACCTGCCGCAGATCAGCCGGTGGCTGACGCTGCCGCATGTCCGCCAGTGGTGGGGCGATCCGGCCGAGCAATATGCGCTCGTGAGCGGCGACCTCGAGGAGCCTGCGATGGACCAGTTCATCGTTGCCGCCGAGGGCAACGATTTCGGTTACATCCAGTGCTACGACCTGACGGCGTGGAATTCCGGCTTCGGCAAGCAGCCGGAAGGCACCCGCGGCATCGATCTCTTCATCGGCGAGCCGAACATGGTGGCAGGCGGCCACGGCTCTGCGCTGATCCGCGCCTTCGTCGACGACCGGCTGGCGCAAGGTGCGCCGCGCATCGTCGCCGATCCCGATCCGGCCAATGCGCGTGCCGTACGCGCCTATGCGAAAGCGGGCTTTCGGGAGGCCGGAATGGTCGATACGCCCGACGGGCCTGCGCTGCTGATGGTCCGCGACGCATGATGATCGCACCAAAGTCCGGCACCAGCGTTCCGGCGTGGCAATGGTTCGTGATCGCCGCTGGGCTGCTCGTGCTGCAGGCTGCGCTGCTCTATGCGATGGGCCGCTTGCCGATCTGCGCCTGCGGCTATGTCAAGCTCTGGCATGGCACGGTTCAGAGCTCGGAGAATTCGCAGCACATCACCGATTGGTACACGCTGTCGCATGTGCTGCATGGCCTGCTGTTCTATGGCCTGATCTTCCTGCTGCTGCCGCGGCTCGCCTGGCCTGGGCGGCTGATCGTCGCGATGCTGATCGAGGGCAGCTGGGAGCTCCTCGAAAACTCCAACTGGATCATCGAGCGCTACCGCGCCGGCACGATCTCGCTCGATTATTACGGCGACACCATCGTCAATTCGGTGTCGGACACGCTTGCGATGGTTTCAGGCTTCCTGCTGGCGCGCAAACTGCCAATCGCCGCAACAGTCGCGCTCGGAGTTGTGTTCGAAATCGTGATGCTGCTCCACATTCGCGACAATCTGACACTGAACATCATCATGCTGATCCACCCGTTCGAGGCGATCAGGCAGTGGCAGGCCGGGCCGCCCATCCTTTAGGCGGATCATGACCACCGCTTGCCGAGAGCGCGATTTCAACCTAGCTAGAGCCAATGACCGACTTCTCCCCCCGCGAAATCGTTTCTGAACTTGACCGTTTCATCGTCGGCCAGGCCGATGCCAAGCGCGCGGTCTCGATCGCGCTGCGCAACCGCTGGCGGCGGCTGCAGCTTGCCGGTTCCCTGCGCGAGGAGGTTCTGCCCAAGAACATCCTGATGATCGGGCCCACCGGTGTCGGCAAGACCGAGATCGCGCGGCGGCTGGCCAAGCTCGCGGGCGCGCCGTTCCTCAAGGTCGAAGCCACCAAGTTCACCGAGGTCGGCTATGTCGGCCGCGACGTCGAGCAGATCGTCCGCGACCTCGTCGAGGTGGCGATTTCGCAGACCCGCGAGCGCAAGCGCAAGGACGTCCAGGCCCGCGCCCAGCTCGCCGCCGAGGAGCGCGTGCTGGATGCGCTGGTCGGCCCCGGATCGAGCCCGGCAACGCGGGAGTCATTCCGCAAGAAGCTGCGCGCCGGCGAGCTCAACGACAAGGAAATCGAGATCGAGACGCAGTCGTCCGGCAGCGGCATGCCGATGTTCGAAATCCCCGGCATGCCCGGCGCCCAGATGGGCGCGATCTCGCTTGGCGACATCTTCGGCAAGATGGGCGGACGCAGCAAGACCCGCCGCCTGACGGTGGAAGGCTCGCACGAGATCCTCGTCAACGAGGAATCCGACAAGCTGCTCGACACCGACCAGCTGGTGCAGGAGGCGATCAACGCCGTCGAGAATAACGGCATCGTCTTCCTCGACGAGATCGACAAGATCTGCGTGCGCGAGAACCGCGCCGGCGGCGACGTCTCGCGCGAAGGCGTGCAGCGCGATCTGCTGCCGCTGATCGAAGGCACTACGGTCTCGACCAAGCACGGCGCGGTCAAGACCGATCACATCCTGTTCATCGCCTCGGGCGCCTTCCATATCGCCAAGCCCTCGGACCTGCTGCCCGAGCTTCAGGGCCGCCTGCCGATCCGCGTCGAGCTGCAGGCGCTGACCCGTGACGACATGCGCCGGATCCTGACCGAGCCGGAAGCCTCGCTGATCAAGCAATATGTCGCGCTGCTGAAGACCGAGGGCGTCACGCTCGACGTCACCGACAGCGCGATCGACGCACTCGCCGATGTCGCGGTCGCGGTCAATTCCACGGTCGAGAATATCGGCGCGCGGCGGCTGCAGACCGTGATGGAACGGGTGCTGGACGAGATCTCCTTCACCGCCCCCGATCGCCACGGCGAGACCATCCAGGTCGATGCCGACTACGTGACCAAGCATGTCGGCGACCTCGCCAAGAACGCCGATCTGAGCCGGTTTATTTTGTAAGCGGCCCGTCGCCCCGGCGTAGGCCGGGGCCCCCAACCACCGCTGCCCGTATTGAGCCAAGACTCGGACCGCTATCCCGTCTAACAACTAAGCTTTGTGGTAATGGGTCCCGGCTTTCGCCGGGACGACGCGGTGGGCGACGATGAGTCTGCGAACTTGGCAATCCCCCTGGCGCGTGATGCTGGCCGTCAATGCGGCCGTGCTGGTCGGGGTGTTCCTGCACAAGATCGCGCTGCCGCCCTTCGTTCCCTACATCCACCTCTTGGTCGACTATCACTACGGCTTCACCAAGCGCGCGCTGATCGGCGCGATCGTGTCGCTGTTCACCGACAAGGTGCCGGTGTGGCTGGTGTTCGCGCTGGCCGGCACGATGTGGCTGGTGACGCTCGGCCTGTTCGTCAAACTCTTTCAGAAGACATTCGGCTTCGACGATGCGCATTGGCCGCTGTTCGTTTTCATCGCGGGGTCGCCGTTCTTCCTGAAGAATTTCATGCACACGCTCGGCCATTTCGACATCTATGGCTGTGCGCTGACGATCGTACTGCTGCTGATCCCGGCGCGCTCGCTCGTCTACGTGCTGATCGCGGCGCTGTTCTCGATCCTGCTGATCCTGATCCATCACATCTTCGTTCTGATGTATGTTCCGACCATCGCGGCGATCGTGCTGCTGCGCTTCTATCTGATGCAGCGCGTGACACCGCGGAACATCGTCATCGGCCTTGTGGCGCTCGCCGCAGTCGGCATCCTGTTTCTGGGCGCGCAGTTCGCCGGCACGGTCGAGGTGCCCTATGACGAATTCATCCGTCACCTGCAAAGCCGGATGGCCGATCCGTCGCGGACCGACCTGCTTGCGTTCGGCTACATCTGGTACCAGCCGCTGTCGAAGGAGTTCGCCGACACCTGGACGCGGATGCCCTCGAACATCCTGGGCGTCCCGGTGTTTGCGCTGCTGATCTGGCTGCACGTGCCGCTGTGGCGCTATTTCGCACGGCTGATCGGCGCGCTGGCAAATGATCTGCACCGGCGGATCGTGTTCGCCGCGCTTATCATGATCAGCGCCGGCTATTTGGTGATGTTCGTGACCGTGTTTGACTATTCGCGCTGGATCTCGAACTGGGCGGTTTGCATGTTCCTGATGCTGCATGCCGTGAAGACGCTGCCGGCATCGAAGGACGTGCCGCTGATCCCGTCAGACGATCGCAAGACGACTATCCTCGGCTGGATCGTGACGCTGATCCCGCGCGTCGGGATTGTGAGACCGTTTTAGGCTCAGCGCGCGCGCCGGACGCGCACATAGAGCGCGCCCTCGCCGCCATGGCCGATATGCGCTTCCTCGAAGCCGACGACCAGGGAGCGGAATTCCGGCAGGCTGAGCCATTCCGGCACCTGCCGGCGCAGCACGCCGCGTTCGGACTCCAGCCCGCCGACCTTGCCCTTGCCGGTGATGACCAGCACGAAGGTGAGCCCGTCGCTGTGCGCGCGTTGCAGGAAGGCGAACAACATCCGATGCGCGCGAAGCTGCGTCATGCCGTGCAGATCGAGCCGCGCATCGATCTCCTGCCGGCCGCGCGACAGTTTTGCGCGTTCGCGGCGGCCGATCGGCGCCAGCGGCGGCACGTGCGGACGCGGCGCCGGAGCGGCCTTGACCGACGTCACCGGCTTGACCGGGATCGGCTTGGCTGCGGCATGATGCGCGGCCGGGTCAGCGGCTGCGGCGTGGGCTTTCGGCGGGGCCGGCTTCTTGCGCAGCGGCTTGACCTGCTTGGCGACGCTTTCCCAGAGCGCACGCTCCTCCTCGCTCAGCGCACGCTTGCGCCGCGACGGAGCGGACAGGTCGGGGATCGGCGCGGGTCGTTTCATTGATCGCGGTGATGGCGAGTGCGCCGGGTGCGCCGCTTCTCCGGTTGCGGAATGTCGGGCCGGGCGACCGGCAACGGCACCGGTTCTGCCACAGGTGCGGCCTCCGCGACAGGGGTCGTTGCCGGAGGAGTAGCGGGCGCGGCATCCTTCGCGGCCGCGCCCTTGGCGGCGCTGTTGGCCGCATCCTTGCTCCCAGCTCTGGCGACGGTCGCAGTCGGCACGTCCGCGGACTTCGCCGCCGGCTTGTCCTTTGGCGGATCGGTCTGCGGAAACAGCTTCGCGATTTTGGCCGACGGCCGCTCGTCAGGGATCGGCAGCTTGTGGCCGCGCGCCACGGGATCGAGCCCCTTCGGCACCAGCATCACGAACTGCATGTTGTGCCGCAGCCGGCCCGAGACCTTGCCGGCGTCCGCGCCGGCGCCGAAATAAAGATCGGCGCGCGCCGGGCCGACGATCGCCGATCCAGTATCCTGCGCGATCATCAGCCGGTGGAACGGCGTCTTGGACTGCTCGGATTCGATCGGCAGCTCACCGGCGATGAAGAACGGCGTGCCGTAGACATGCAGCGCCTTGTCGACCGCGATCGAGCGGCCCGGCGTCAGCGGCACGCCCTGCGCACCGACCGCCTCGTCCTTGTCGGACAGCGGCACCTCACGGAAGAACACGTAGGCGCGGTTCTGCCGCCGCAGCTCCTTGGCGCCGTCGGGGTTCTGCTCCATCCACTCCCTGATCTTCTGCATCGACATCTGATCCTTCGGGATGATGCCGCGGTCGATCAGGACGCGCCCGACCGGCGTATAGGGATAGCCATTATGTGCGTCGTAGTTGATGCGCAGGGTGGTGCCGTCCTCGAACTTGATCCGCGCCGAGCCCTGGATCTGGGCGAACAACAGATCGGTCTGGCTCTTCAGCCAGGCGATCTCCAGTCCACGGCCGGCGATCGCACCGTCCTCGATCTGGCCGCGGTCGTAATAGGGCACCAGCTTGCGCCGGCCGATCTTGCGATACACCGGGCCGCTGTTGGGCAGGCCGACGGACGCTTGCGTCTTGCCGCGCACGAACAGGTTGGACGGCCGGCGATAGACCGGGACATTGTAGACGTCGGTCTGGATCCGTGAGCCGTCGAGCACCGGCTCGTAATAGCCGGTGACGAAGCCGGCTTCCTCGCCGAGCCGCGAGATCCGTAGCGGAACAAAATTCTGCTCGAAGAATTCCTTCGCCTTCGCCCCACTGCCGAGATCGAGTCCCTTGGCGATCCGGCAGGGATCGCGCAGCGAGCTGCCGAGCGCCTTCGATTCCGTTGGCGCGCCCTGCTGGGCCGCGATCGGCTTGCAGCTGGTGCGAAACGCCTTGTAGGCAGCAAGATGATCGTCGTCGCTCCAGCCGGAGACGTTGGCCCAGGCAAGCGGCTCATACTGGCTGCCGCTGACCTGCAGCGGCAATTCCAGATTGGGATAGGGGACCGGGTGCGTGTGTTCGTGCCGCGGCGGAGCGTGCCGGCTCGACCTGTAGCGTGCGGCGATCGCCGCGGTGGAGCACACAACCGCGAGCGCGCAGCACGCGATTGCGAGGCGCCCGTAGCTGAGATGTTTAGTGAGCGCTTCCAGTTCCAACCAGCTTCCAATTCGGATCGCGGGAAGTCGAGTCGCGGGCGAATGTCCAGATGTCGGTGATGTCGGCGACCTTGTCCGGGCTACCGTCGACGATAGTTCCTGTCTTGTCGCGCGTGACCGAGATCATCTGCGACACGAAGCGGACGGTGAGCTGGGTCGAGCGATCGCGCGTCTCCGCGCTGACGATCTCGGCCTTGTCGATCGAGACGAACCGCGTCTCGGTCTTCTGCTCGTGCTTCTCGCGATCCTTGATCGCGGCCTCGAAGCTTTCATAGACCTCGGCCGACAGCAGGTCGCGCAGCGCGCGGCGATCGCCGTTGGCGAAGGCCAGCACGATCATTTCATAGGCCGAGCGGGCGCCTGAGAGGAAATGCCGCGGATCGAACGAGGAATCCTGGGCGACGACCGCGTCGAGACCCTGCGCCAGCGGCGTGCCGGGGTCGGCGATGCCCTTCCAGCGTTCCGTGGGCTCGACCGGTTCGGCGGGCGCGGCCGGGGCCGGCTGATCGATCACCGATCCCGGGATCGGCACGACGTTGTTATCCTGGCCGCGCTGCAGGACGTTGGGTGCTGCACGATCATACGGCGGCCGCTCGCTTCCCGTGCGCTGTCCGAGAACGCTGCGCAGACGCAGGAAGATAAATACGGCCAGCGCCAGGAAGATGATGGTGTAGATATCCACGTCGAATTCGCTTTCTGGTCTCTGCCGGCAACGGGCCGGGCATCAAAGCGTTCCCGGTCGGGAACGGCAGAGATTACATCACCGATTGAGTCCGCAGCATGTAGGCACGAAACTATGCCCGGCCAATGGCGCTTTTTGGCACGGGCAAGTGTAGCGCGTTTTGACCCCGGGGGGAAACCCGTTCCTTCCCGGAAATCGCGTATCTTCAATAATTTAGGAAGCCGTTAAGGGATTGGGCGGAGCTGCGCACGTGAGCCGGTTGCCGGAGATTTGGCCGCAGGCCCGCCAGCCCGCACGCGCTCGTCGTCCTTGTGGACCGAGCCGGGCCTATGATAGCCACTCGCCGGCATCGGCATTTCCAAACCTCAACGCGTGCCGTCGGACACCCTGTCCCGAGCGCCGCTCCAGGAGACATTTTCATGACCAATGGCAACGGCGCCCCCGTCGAACAGCCCGCTCCCCAGCTCAACGTGCTGGCGCAGTACACCAAGGACCTGTCGTTCGAGAACCCGAATGCGCCGACCTCGCTCGGCCAGCAGCAACAGCAGCCGGCGATCAACATCCAGATCAACGTTGGCGCCAACAACCTGTCGGAGAACGAGTACGAGGTGATCCTCTCGATCGAGGGCAAGGCCGAATCGGCCGGCAAGGTGATGTTCAGCTTCGACCTCGCCTATGCCGGCGTCTTCCGGATCGTGAACGTGCCGAAGGAGAATTTGCATCCGCTGGTCATGATCGAGTGCCCGCGGCTGCTGTTCCCGTTCGCGCGCGAGATCGTCGCGACCTCGGTCCGCGACGGCGGCTTCCCGCCCCTGCTGCTCGACCCCGTCGATTTCGTCGGTCTCTACCGCCAGAACATGGAGCGGCAGGCCGCCGCCCAGGCCGCTTCCGGCGTCAAGCCGAGCTGAGCTCAAGTTCGAGATAGCACCATCCGGATCTGTGAGCCGTCATCCTGAGGAGCCTGTGAAGCAGGCGTCTCGCAGGATCGACGGCCACCAGCCGGGCCGTGCATCCTTCGAGACGCGCTTCGCGCTCCTCCAGCGACAAAGGCAAAGCCTTTGCGCGGGGATGACGGGATTGAGAGATCAAGCCGCCGGTGCTGCTGCGGGCGCTGGCGGCGGCAGATAATCGTTCCAGATCGGCTTGTCGCCAAGTGTTGCGACGAAGGCCCGGTGGGCTTCGCGATCCGCCTCGCTGACCCGCGCAACCAGCGCCGTCTCGCGCTGCCGCCGCGGCGTATCGCCGTAGCTTCCGCTGCGCGCGTCCGAATTTTCCGACGCCAGGATGAGCTGCGACTGCCGCGCCCCGATCAGGTCGATATAGACCTCGGCCAGCAGCTCGGCGTCGAGCAAGGCGCCGTGCTTGGTGCGGCGGGAATTGTCGATCTGATAGCGCGAGCAGAGATCGTCGAGCCGGTTCGACACGCCGGGATGCTTGCGTCGCGCCAGCAGCAGCGTATCGACCAGCCGGTCTTTCGGGATGGCCTTCCGCTTGATGCGATCAAGCTCGGCGTTAATGAAGCTGATGTCGAACGAGGCGTTGTGGATCACCAGCGGCGTATCGCCGATGAAGGCCAGGAAATCGTCCACCACCTCATTGAACAGCGGCTTGGAGGCGAGGAATTCGGTCGACAGCCCATGCACGTTGAACGCTTCGGTCGGCATGTCGCGTTCGGGATTGATGTAGACGTGGTAGGTCTGTCCCGTCGGCATGCGGTTGAAGATCTCGACGCAGCCGATCTCGACCAGCCGGTCGCCGCGCAGCGGATCGAGGCCAGTGGTTTCGGTATCGAGAACGATTTCGCGCATGACGTGAGGGAATCCGGAAGAGCGCGGCGAATCAGGTCCGCCGCTCCGGCATCTTAGCAACCTCGGCCAGAATGTCGCGGATCCGCGCCCGCACCGGATCAAGTCCGTGCGAGGTATCCACGATGAAATCCGCGCGCTTGCGCTTCTCGGCGTCCGGCATCTGCTTGGCGATGATGGCGTCGAGTTTCGCCGCATCCATGGTGCCCCGCGCCAGCACGCGCTCGCGCTGCAGCTCCGGCGAGGTGGTGACGACGACGACGGCGTCGACGCGCTTCTCGCCGCCGGTCTCATACAGCAGCGGCACGTCGACCACGACGATCGGCGCGCCGATAGCTTCCGCATCGGCAAAGAATTTCTGCCGCGAGGCGCCAAGCATCGGATGCACGATCTGCTCGAGCTGCCGCATCGCCGCGGGCTCATGCACCACACGTGCCGAGAGTTTTGCGCGGTCGACCTTGCCGTTCACGGTGGTGCCGGGAAAGGCGGCCTCGATCGCTGGGACCGCTTCGCCCTCATAGAGCTGATGCACGGCGGCATCGGCGTCGTACACCGGCACGCCGGCCTCCATGAAGAGTTTGGCCGTGGTGGATTTCCCCATCCCGATCGAGCCGGTCAATCCAAGAATCAGCATCGCATCAACATCGGTTCAGCATCTCTCCCATGTCTTGGCACCTCATACCGCGAGCAGCTTTTCACGGCGCAGGAATGCGAGCAGCGACAATAGCGGCAGGCCGAGGATGGTGAAATGGTCGCCTTCGATCCGTTCGAACAGATGCACGCCGAGGCCCTCGAGCTGATAGGCGCCGACGCTGGTCGTCACCGCCTCCCCGGCCTGGTCGAGATAGGCTTCGATCTCGCCGGCGGCGAGCTGCCGCATCGTCATCCGGGCGACGCTGACATCGTCGAACAGGACGTTCCCATCGCGCGCGACCGAGACGGCCGAGTGCAGCGTATGCGTCTGCCCGGCGAGCAGGCCGAGCTGCGCGGCAGCCTGGGCGCGGCCGGCAGGCTTGCTGAACATCCGTAGCCCCAGCGCCAGCGTCTGGTCGGCGCCGACGACATATTGACCCGGTCTTTGCCGCGATATGAACAGCGCCTTCTCGCGCGCCAGGAGCGAGGCGATCTCGCCCGGCGCCGAAAGGCCGGAATTTTTCTGCACCGCGCGTTCATCGATATCGGCCGGCAGCGCCTCGAATTCGAGGCCGGCGTTCTCAAGCAACACCCTCCGCGCACGGCTTTGCGAGGCAAGGATCAGCTTCTGCGGGCTGCGCCAGATGCTCATGATTTGGCGGTTACTCCGACGGCCGCGCGCGCTGGCGGTCGTTATAGAGCTTCATGATCGCAGCCGCCGTCTCCTCGATCGAGCGACGCGTCACGTCGAGCAATGCCCAGTTGAATTTCGCACTCAGGCGCCGTGCAAATGCGACTTCGTCAGCCACCGCCTGCTTGTCGATGTAGGTGTCGTTGTCGCGATCGCCCATGGTAAGGAGGCGGTTCTGCCGGACCTGGATCAGGCGCTCCGGGGTCGCATGCAGGCTGACCACCAATGGCTTCTTCAGGGTCTCGAGCTGGTGCGGCAGCGGGATGCCCGGCACTAGCGGCACATTGGCAGTTCTTATGCCGCGGTTGGCAAGATAGATCGAGGTCGGCGTTTTCGACGTGCGGGACACGCCGACCAGGACGACGTCCGCGTCCTCGAGGCCTTCGACATGCTGACCATCGTCATGGATCATCGTGTAGTTGAGCGCGTCGATCCGGCTGAAATATTCCGCGTTGAGCACATGCTGCGCACCGACGCGGCCGGTCGTCGCGGCACCCAGATACGCCTCGAACAGCTGCATCACCGGCCCGATGATCGACAGGCTCGGCACGTTGATTTCCTTGCACTTGCCTTCGAGTCGGCCGACCAGATCCTTCTCGAGCAGCGTGAACAGGACAATGCCGGGCGATTCCTCGATCTCGTCGAGCACGCGATCGAGCTGCTTCTGGCTGCGCACCAAAGGATAGACATGCTCGACCGCGGTCACGTTGGCGTATTGCGCGGCGACCGCGCGCGCCACGGTGATCAACGTCTCGCCGGTCGAATCAGACACCAGATGCAGGTGGAAATAATTGGAGGTCGTCGGCACCGGAGCCCCTGTCTATCCTGTGAATCCCTGTGGAGGTCGAGGAGAAGAATCCGGGGCCGCCGCCAGGTCCCTGTATATCTCGTCACCTTCTTCACAGCACCGCCGAAAAGGATAAGTCGACGTCATCGGACGGATGATAGTGAAGCGGTGTGGATTTGTCTCTTGATAAGCTGGCCACCGAGGCCCGCAACCGATTGAGTTGAGCGACAGATTCCGGATTTCCACTCTCGCCGGCCGAAATGTTGAGGGTTGTGAACAAGCCCGCAAGAACGGCTGGATCGTTTTGCATGAGTCAAATTCACTGTCACTTAGACTCAAACCTTAGATTCTAAACTTAATTAAGTTTAGGAGAGCCGTGTGAGCGGATATGTATCGGTCCCTCGCAAGCAGAGCCTGGCGCGCAACGCCAAGACTGCTCGAGTTGCTTCCTGAAAGGCATCACCGCGATGTTGTATGACTGGATCAAGGCCCTGCACATCGTTGCCGTGATCTCCTGGATGGCGGGCATGCTCTATCTGCCGCGGCTGTTCGTCTACCATTGCGAGGCCGAAGCTGGCTCGAAACAGTCCGAGACCTTCAAAGTCATGGAGCGGCGGCTTTTGAAGGCGATCATCAATCCCGCGATGATCGTGACCTGGCTTGCCGGGCTTTATCTGGTCTGGGCCGGACACTGGTACCTATCGGGCTGGTTTCAGGTCAAATTTACGCTAGTGCTCGTCATGTCGGGTATCCACGGCTTTTTGTCCCGCTGCGTGAAGGATTTCGCCGCCGACCGGAATCAGCGCACCCAGAAATTCTATCGCATTATCAACGAGGTGCCGACGCTTCTCATGATCCTGATCGTGATCATGGTGGTCGTGAAGCCGTTCTAGACAACGCGATGCTCAGGACGCATGCTTCAGTCCTTCTTGCGCAGAACGAATCGATTTTCTATATAGGTCCTATCCCACCCCACGCAGGCGGATGTGGTCGCGTTTCGGCTCTTTTCGGGCCGGCGCCGCATCAGGTTTGAAAGCCCGAACGGCACTTTCCTGGCTGAGACCTGCGGACCTTCCTTTGGCGTCCGCTTTTTCCAAGCCACCTCGCACCCCTTCCCTACTTACTTCCTCACAGGACGACCCCAATGCGGGAAATCAAGCTCCAGGACCTCAAATCGAAAACGCCGGCCGAGCTCGTCTCGTTCGCGGAAGAGAACGGGGTCGAGAATGCCAGCACCATGCGAAAGCAGGAGCTGATGTTCGCAATTCTCAAGAACCTCGCGGCCGCCGAGACCGACATTGTCGGCGAGGGCGTCGTGGAAGTGCTGTCCGACGGATTCGGCTTCCTTCGTTCGCCCGACGCGAACTACCTGCCTGGTCCCGACGACATCTACGTCTCGCCCTCGCAAATCCGCCGCTTCGGCCTGCGCACCGGCGACACGATCGAAGGACACATTCGCAGCCCGAAGGAAGGCGAACGCTATTTTGCGCTGCTGAAGGTCAATACGCTCAATTTCGAGGATCCAGAGAAGGCCAAGCACAAGGTCAATTTCGACAACCTCACGCCGCTGTTTCCGAATCAGCGTTTCCGCATGGAGCTCGAGGATTCCACCAAGAAGGATCTCTCTGCCCGCGTGATCGACATCGTCGCGCCGATCGGCAAGGGCCAGCGCGCGCTGATCGTGGCGCCGCCGCGCACCGGCAAGACGGTGCTGATGCAGAACATCGCGCACTCCATCACCGCCAATCATCCGGACTGCTACCTGATCGTGCTTCTGATCGACGAGCGTCCGGAAGAAGTCACCGATATGCAGCGCTCGGTGAAGGGTGAGGTGGTGTCGTCGACCTTCGACGAACCCGCCGTGCGTCACGTCCAGGTCGCCGAGATGGTGATCGAGAAGGCCAAGCGTCTGGTCGAGCATGGCCGCGATGTCGTGATCCTGCTCGATTCGATCACCCGTCTCGGCCGCGCCTACAACACCGTCGTGCCGTCATCCGGCAAGGTGTTGACCGGCGGTGTCGACGCCAACGCTCTGCAGCGCCCGAAGCGCTTCTTCGGTGCCGCGCGCAACATCGAGGAGGGCGGTTCGCTGACCATCATCGCAACCGCGCTGGTCGATACCGGCAGCCGCATGGACGAAGTCATCTTCGAAGAGTTCAAGGGCACTGGTAACTCGGAACTGATCCTCGACCGCAAGGTCTCGGACAAGCGGACCTTCCCGGCGATCGACATTGCCCGCTCCGGCACCCGTAAGGAGGAGCTCATCACCGACCCGCAGGTGCTGAAGAAGATGTACGTCCTGCGCCGCATCCTCAATCCGATGGGCACCATGGACGCGATCGACTTCCTGCTCGACAAGCTCCGGAACACGAAGAGCAACTCGGAATTCTTCGACTCCATGAACACCTGAGGCTACGGCCGAAAGGAACAGGGCGCTCCGCACAAACGGGGCGCCTTTTTTCATGCTGCGGATTTGCTGCAGCAATGCGCAGCATGAATCCGGTTGGCTCAGCGCATCGAATATTCATATAACTATCTGATATGATTCATATTTGCAGTCCATTGGTTGTGATCTGACAGGCTGAGGTGCAACAAGAATGCTGCGCGGTCGCCGCGACGAAGTTCGGTTATGCTGCATTGCAGTATACTGCGGCATGACGTGCGAAATGGAAGCGGCATTGCCTTTGTCGGTTTTGTTGGAAGAAATAGGCGATGCATCCGCGCGACCAGACTATCTTCGCATTATCCTCCGGGCGGCCGCCGAGTGCGATCGCCATTGTCAGGCTGTCTGGCCCAATGGCCGAGTCGGTCATTGGTGGACTGGCGGGCAAGACCCCGGCCCCGCGAATGGCGACCCGGGCGTTGCTCCGCGATTCGAACCATCAACCGATCGACGACGCGGTCGTGTTGTGGTTCCCGGGCCCGGCGAGTGCGACCGGCGAGGACATCGCCGAATTTCAAGTCCATGGCGGACGCGCGGTATTGGCAGCGATGTTCGATGCCATCGCCGCGTTCGAGAATGTGCGGCCGGCCGAGCCCGGCGAGTTCACCCGGCGGGCCTTCGAGAACGGCAAGCTCGACCTGACCGAGGCCGAGGGCCTCGACGATCTGATCCACGCCGATACCGACCGCCAGCGGCGCCAGGCGCTGCGACAGTTGAAGGGATTGCTCGGCGATCGCGCGCGTGACTGGCGCGAGCGGATCATCGCGGCGTCGGCGCTGATCGAGGCCGGCATCGATTTCGCCGATGAAGGCGATGTCCCGGCGGAGCTGATTGCGCCGGCGCTCGAGAAGATCCGGGCGCTGCACGACGAGATCAAGCAGGTGCTGGCGGGGCAGGGGCAAAGTGAGCGGTTGCGCGACGGCTTGGTGGTCGCGATCGCAGGTCCGCCGAATGTCGGCAAATCGACCCTGATCAATCAGCTTGCGAAGCGCGAGGTCGCGATCGTCTCACCGCATGCCGGCACGACCCGCGACGTGATCGAGGTGCAGCTCGACCTCGACGGCTATCCCGTTACGGTCATCGACACCGCCGGAATCCGCGAGACCGACGACCCGGTGGAGCAGGAGGGTGTTCGCCGTGCCCGGGCGCGCGCGGCTGAGGCCGATCTCGTGCTGTGGCTGGCCGACAGCCGCGGCGCAAAGGTCGGGCATGGCGGAACGACGCCGACCTGGCTGGTGCGGAACAAGATCGATCTGGTGAGGACTCCGCCGGGTGAGGGAGGTAGCTACCCCGAATTCAGGATCTCGGCAGCCCGCGGCGATGGCCTCTCCGAGTTGATTGCCGCATTAGTCGGTTTCGCTCACGACTATTTCGCGACCAGCGAGGGCGGTCTGATCAGCCGGACGCGGCAGCGCGGATTGCTGGAGGAGACGGTCGAGGCTCTTGGACGCAGCATCGACGTAGTCGGGCAGGGCGAGGAACTCGCTGCCGAGGAACTTCGCCGGGCGGCGACCTCGCTCGGCCGTTTGCTTGGTCGGGTAGACGTCGAAGACATCCTGGACGTCATCTTCCGCGAGTTCTGCGTCGGGAAGTAGCGGGCGCCCGTCTGTTTCACGTGAAACATGGTTTCGATCTGGTTAACGACGCCCGTTCCCGTTTCACGTGAAACAAAGGCTGTCACCCGACCGGGCTGTTTCACGTGAAACAACTCCGCCCCGTCATTGCGAACGAAGCGGCGCAATCCATATCTCGACCGAGAAGCGGTTCTCAAACCAGCGGTCCAACTTCGTTCTTCCGGCTTTCATCACTCCACGATAGAAGTCCCGCCATGACTATCAGGGCAGATTCATTCGACGTCATCGTCATTGGCGGCGGCCATGCCGGCTGCGAGGCCGCAAGTGCGGCTGCACGGATGGGCGCGAAGACGGCCTTGGTGACCCATCGTTTCGCGACCATTGGTGCGATGTCCTGCAATCCCGCGATCGGCGGCCTCGGCAAGGGTCATCTTGTCCGCGAAGTTGACGCACTGGATGGCTTGATGGGTCGGGTGGCCGACGCCGGCGGCATCCAGTTCCGCATGCTCAATCGCCGGAAGGGTCCGGCGGTCCGCGGGCCCCGGGCCCAGGCCGACCGCAAGCTTTATGCCGCCGCGATGCAGGCGGCCATCACCGAGACCGCGAACCTCAGCGTTGTCGAGGGCGAGGCGGATGAGCTGATTGTCGTCGACGGCCGCGTGACCGGTATTCGCCTGGGCGATGGCCGCCAACTTTCAGCAGGTGCTGTTGTCATCACGACCGGCACCTTCCTGCGTGGTCTGATTCATCTCGGCGAGAAGAACTGGCCGGCAGGCCGGGTCGGCGAGGCGCCGGCCATGGGCCTGTCTGCCTCGTTCGAGCGGGCAGGTTTTGTGCTCGGCCGGCTCAAGACCGGGACCCCTCCGCGTCTCGACGGCACCACGATCGACTGGTCCGCGGTCGAAATGCAGCCCGGAGACGAGCCTCCGGAGCCGTTTTCGGTCATGACGGACCGGATTACGACCCCGCAGATCCAGTGCGGCATCACCCGGACCACGCCGGCGACCCATGAGGTGATCCGGGCCAACGTACATCGCTCGCCGATGTATTCCGGCCAGATCAAGAGCTCCGGACCGCGCTATTGCCCCTCGATCGAGGACAAGATCGTTCGCTTTGGCGACCGCGACGGCCATCAGATCTTCCTGGAGCCGGAAGGGCTGGACGACAGCACGGTCTATCCCAACGGCATCTCGACCTCGCTGCCCGAAGAGGTCCAGCTCGCGATCCTCGCCAGCATCCCCGGGCTCGAGCGGGTGAAGATGGTTCGGCCGGGCTACGCGATCGAATACGATCACGTCGATCCGCGGGAGCTCGATCCGACCCTTGAGACCAAGCGTCTGCGCGGGCTTTTCCTGGCTGGCCAGATCAATGGCACCACCGGATATGAAGAGGCGGCAGGGCAGGGCATCGTTGCCGGGCTCAATGCCGCGCTGGCCGCCAGTGGGACTGATCCGATCGTATTCGACCGCGCAGACGGCTATCTCGGCGTGATGATCGACGATCTCGTGACCCGCGGGATCACCGAGCCCTATCGGATGTTCACCTCGCGGGCCGAATACCGGCTGACCCTGCGGGCCGATAATGCCGACCAGCGCCTGACCGACAAGGGCATCGCGCTCGGCTGCGTCGGTTCGGCTCGCGCGGAACGCCACCGGACCAAGATGGCGGCGCTGGAAGGGGCCAAGGCGTTGGCGAAATCGCTCGCGATCACCCCGAACGAGGCTGCGAAGCATGGGCTCGCGCTCAATCGCGACGGTCATCGCCGCTCCGCCTTCGAGCTACTGGCCTATCCGGAGATCGAATGGCCGGCAGTGCGGGCGATCTGGCCGGAGCTGTCGGCCATTGACCCTGCGATCGCGGTGCATCTCGAGATCGATGCCAAATACGATGTCTATCTGAAGCGTCAGACTGCCGACGTCGACGCCTTTCGGCGCGACGAAGGCCTGGTCCTGGCCGATGTCGACTATGCCGATGTGCCGGGGCTCTCGAATGAAGCCCGTGCCAAGCTGCAGAAGGCGCAGCCGCGGACGGTCGGGCAGGCCGGCCGCATCGACGGCATGACGCCGGCGGCGCTGGGTATTTTGGCGGCCTATCTGCGGCGTGAGGCACGGCGGAAATCGGCCAAGGCGACCGCCTGACGTTTCACGTGAAACACGCGCGGTGAGCGCCTATCTTTTGCGTGTGCGAATCGACCGACACGCCGCTCGTCGGCCTCGCCACCGGTTCTCACTCCCTTAGACAACACGGCCTGCACCAAGAATGGCTCCAGCCCCGCAATCCACCGAACTCGGCGTCTCCGCCAAGGACAGGGCCGCGGCGCTCGCGCTCACGCCCGTTTCACGTGAAACAGAGGCGCGGCTCGATCGCTACATCGCGCTCCTGCTGGAGTGGCAGGCCAAAACCAACCTCGTCGCGCCCTCCACGCTTCCGAATCTCTGGACGCGGCATATCTCCGATTCTCTGCAGCTTTTGAACCTCGCACCCTCAGCAAAGTCCTGGGTCGATCTCGGCAGCGGCGGCGGCTTTCCCGGCGTCGTGCTGGCCTGCGCGTTGGCCGAGACAGAAGGCGCGCGAATCCATCTGGTTGAGCGAATCGCCAAGAAGGCTGCATTCTTGCGCGAGGCGATACGGGTCACGGAGTCACCGGGGACGGTGCATCTGGCTGATATCGGGGATACTGTGGATAGAATCGCAGGCCCCATCGATTGCGTCACCGCGCGGGCGCTGGCTCCGTTACATCAACTGATCGGCTTTGCGGAGCCGTGGGTCAAAAAGGGCGCCAAGGCGCTGTTTTTGAAGGGTCAAGATGTAGAGGCCGAATTGACCGAGGCCACTAAATATTGGAATATTGAGCCAAAGTTACACTCCAGCCGGACCGGCGGACAGGGCTGGATCGTCGAACTCGGGTCAATCGAGCGACGCTAGGGGACTCCGCAAGAGCAAATGGTATTTTGGTATGACCGTGATGGACGAGGTTTATCAAGGGGATAAGGCGCTCCAGGCGCCGGGCCATCCGCGCATCCTGTCGCTCGCCAACCAGAAGGGCGGCGTCGGCAAGACCACCACAGCGATCAATCTCGGTACCGCACTCGCTGCGATTGGCGAGCGCGTCCTGATCGTCGATCTCGATCCGCAGGGCAACGCCTCGACCGGCCTCGGCATCGATCGCCGCAGCCGCAACTGCTCGACCTATGACGTGCTGATCGGCGAGGCGCCGCTGCGCGATGCCGTGGTCGCGACGGCGGTGCCGCGGCTGCACATCGCCGCCTCCACCATGGACCTCTCCGGCCTCGAGCTAGAGCTCGGCACCACGCCGGGCCGCGCGTTCCGGCTGCGCGATGCGATCGCCGGGCTGAACAACAACGTCTCGCCCGACTCCGATTACACCTACGTGCTGATCGACTGCCCGCCCTCGCTCAACCTGCTGACGGTGAACGCGATGGCGGCGTCGGACGCGATCCTGGTGCCGCTGCAATGCGAGTTCTTCGCGCTCGAAGGTCTGTCGCAATTGCTGCAGACCGTGGAGCAGGTGCGCTCGACGCTCAATCCGACCCTGTCGATTCACGGCATCGTGCTGACCATGTTCGACTCGCGCAACAACCTCTCCAACCAGGTGGTTGCCGACGTGCGCCAGTTCATGGGCGACAAGGTCTACGACACGATGATCCCGCGCAACGTGCGCATCTCGGAAGCGCCGTCCTACGGCAAGCCGGTCCTGGTCTACGACCTCAAATGCGCCGGCAGCGATGCGTATCTCAAGCTCGCCACCGAAGTGATCCAGCGCGAGCGCGAGCTGCGCACGCACTGACGATGCGTAGGATGGGTAGAGCGAAGCGAAACCCATCACTCTCGTCGCGCGCCGCGATGGGCTTTGCTGCGCGCGGCCCGCTCGACGATTCTGAAATTCAAGTCTGGAGTACTGCGTGTGAATCCAAGGGAGCTCGCAACAATGGCCGATGAAGCGCGTTCGCGACTGGGGCGCGGGCTGGCAAGCCTGATCGGAGATGTCGGCGGCGAGGCGGCCGCGCATGTCGAGCGGCCGCGCACGCAGCGCAAGGTGCCGATCGAATTCCTCAAGGCCAACCCGCGCAATCCGCGGCGCAGCTTCGCCGACGCCGAGCTCGGCGAGCTCGCCGATTCGATCAAGGCGCGCGGCGTGATCCAGCCGATCGTGGTGCGCGCCATCAAGGGCGTGCAGGACCGCTTTGAGATCATCGCCGGCGAGCGCCGCTGGCGTGCCTCGCAGCTTGCCGGGCTGCATGAAGTGCCGATCGTGCCGGTCGAGGTCTCTGATTCCGACGCGCTCGAGATCATGATCATCGAGAACGTCCAGCGCGAAGACCTCAACGCGATGGAAGAGGCGCTGGGCTATCACGCGCTCGCCGACGAGTTCAAACGCAGCCAGGAAGACATCGCCAAGATCGTCGGCAAGAGCCGCAGCCATGTCGCCAACATGATGCGGCTGACCAAGTTGCCCGCTGAAGTGCAGGCGCTGATCTCGAAGGGCGATCTCTCCGCCGGCCACGCCCGCGCACTGATCGGCGTGCCGGATCCGCTCACGGCCGCGAAGCGCATCGTCGCCGAGGGCCTCAACGTCCGCCAGGCCGAGGCGCTGGCGCACGAGGAGGGCGTGCCGGAGCGCAAGCCGCAGAAGCAGCGCAGCAGCGCCGCGGCCAAGGTCGACAAGGACGCCGATACGCTGGCGCTGGAGAAGCGCGTCAGCGATGCGCTCGGCCTCACCGTTACCGTCAGCCATCGCGATCCCGGCGGCACCGTCCAGATCAGCTACCGCAACCTCGAGCAGCTCGACGAGGTGGTGCGGCGGCTGGAGGGCGGTTAGCTTCCTCAATCTCTCTCCGCGTCATTTGCAAGCGGAGCGAATCAATCCATCGTTCCGCATCTGCGGCTCCATCGATTGCTTCGCTTCGCTCGCAATAACAGTTATTTCAACGCCTCGGCTATCCCCGCCGCTTCGCATTCGCCGCGATCGAGAGCAGCGCGCGCTGTGCGATGACGGCGGCGAGCGCGGCCTGCTTGCGCATGTCGAGCGCCGCGGTGGCGAGCTGATCGATCACGGCCACCAGCCGCGGCGGCGTGAAATTGCGCAGCGCGACCTCGACCGCCGGCTTGCGCGAGAAATGCAGCCGCGGAAATCCGCCCTCGAGCACGGTCGATGCCGGCGTGCCGTCGGCGATCGCGAGTGCCGACTTATGCAGCCACGCCGCCTGGCGCTGCGCGGCCGAGATGATCACGCCGGGATAGGTGCCGGCGACCATCGCCTTGGTGAACTCGCTTTCCACCAGCGCGGCGTTGCCCGCGAAGGCGCCGTCGACGATCGGATCGAGCTTCAGCTCGGAGGCGTCGGAGACCACCGTCATCACGTCGTCGAGCGTGATCTCGCCCTTGCCGTGCGCGAACAGCGCGAGCTTTCGTAGCTCGTTGCGCGAGGCCATGCGGTCGCCGCCGAGCAGCGACATCAGCACCGCGCGCGCATCCTGCGCGAGCCGCAGGTTGGAGACGCGCAGTTCGTCCTCGATCAGCTTGGTCAGGTCGCGCTCGGTGTCGGGATAGCAGCCGATCGCCACCGCAGTCTTGGCGCGCTCGCAGATCTTGCGCAGCGGCGATTCCGGCCTGAGCTCGCCGGCCTCGATCACGATGCGGCAATCCTTGAGTGCTGGGGTCTCGGTCAGCGTTTCGACGCCACTCGAAAAATTGCGCGAGCCGGCGCGGACGCGGATGGCGCGGCGGCCGCCGAACAGCGGCACCGTCATGGCTTCATCGACCAGCCGCGACGGCTCGGCGGCGAGCTCGTCGCCATCGAGCCG
Organism: Bradyrhizobium sp. C9; assembly: GCF_002532045.1. Classification (GTDB taxonomy): domain Bacteria; phylum Pseudomonadota; class Alphaproteobacteria; order Rhizobiales; family Xanthobacteraceae; genus Bradyrhizobium. The sequence continues at coordinate 26,037 of NZ_NWTG01000028.1, forward strand.
CACCAGTGAGAATGGATCGTTGGGGTCGTCGACGGCGGACGCCATCAGCGCGTCGGCGCGCTCGCGCACCAGGCCGAGGTCCGGGCCGTAAAGCAGGATGATCGGGCGACCGGCGTCAGGCCGGGCGAGGAAGCTGTCGATCTCTTTTCCGCGAAGCGCGACCAATGCGGCGATCAGGTCCCGGCTGAGAAGAACGAGGCGAGGCGGGTTTGGATGTTGTCGGCGATCTCCTGCGCGGCGCGGTCCTCGGCGTCGCGGAGGGCGCGGGTGCGGGCGAAGCGCTGGTAGGAGCCCGGCATGTCATAGGACACGCGCGAGAACGTGGTGCCGGTCATGACCGACTTGTTCGACGCGATCTCGATCAGGTTGAACTGGGCATCGATGCCGTAGTTCTCGCTGGTCGGCAGCGCGGTGGTCGGATCGATCATCAGCGAGGAGCGGCTGGTATAGAAGCGCAGCACCAGCCGATGCGTCGGCGGTGCGCCGGTGGCGGTGCCGTAGAGCTTGAAGGCGAGGGCGTTGCGGACCTCGACGCCGACCCGGGCCTCGCGAGACGCGTTCGCCTTGTCGACCGGCGGAACCTCGACACCCATCAGCTTCTCGCGCAAGGCGGACGACTGACCGTCGAGGGTGCGCTCGGCATACATCGGCTGGAAGCAACCGGCCGTCAGCGCGGCCAAGGCTGCCACGGCCACGAGCCGGGCGGCGATCCTGATCCTAGCCGACAACATTGACGATCCTCATGGGCACCACGATCACCTTGCGGACGGGTTTGCCGCCCAGTGCGGCTTTTACCGCATCGAGCGCCAAAACGGCAGCCTCTATATCCGCATTTTGCGCCGCCCGTGGCACAGTAACATCACCTCGTTTTTTACCGTTGACCTGGACGACGAGGGTCACGCTGTCTTCGACCAGCAAATCGCGTTCGATTTGCGGCCAATCGGCCTCGGAAACCAGCCCGGACTGGCCCAGAACCACCCAGCACTCCTCGGCCAGATGCGGCATCATCGGCGAGAACAGCTGAACCAGGATAGTCGCGGCTTCTTTCACCGCCCAGGCGACGTCGGGCGCCGGCTTGCCCCCAGCCGTAGTTTCCTTGGCCAGCACATCGGCCAGCGCGTTGGCGAATTCGCGGATATGGGCGAGGCAGACGTTGAAATGCAGTCGCTCGATCCCGGACGACACCTTGTCGAGCGCGCCATGGGCGGCTTTGCGCAGCGCCAGTGCCTCGGGCCCGAACGTGCCCGGCCGGGCCGCCGGCGCAGCTTTGGCGATCTCGGCCGATTCGTTCACCAGCCGCCACAGCCGCTGCACGAAGCGCGAGGCGCCCTGCACGCGTTCGTCGCTCCAGATCACGTCGCGATCCGGCGGCGAGTCCGACAGCATGAACCAGCGCGCGACGTCGGCGCCGTAGCTCGCGATGATGTCGTCGGGGTCGACGGTGTTCTTCTTCGACTTCGACATCTTCTCGATCGGACCGATCGCGATGTCCTCGCCGGTCGCCAGCAGCACCGCGCGGCGGCCGTTGCCGCCGACCTCGATCTTCACCTCGGCCGGCGTGACCCAGCTGCCGTCGGCCTTCTGGTAGGTCTCGTGCACCACCATGCCCTGGGTGAACATGCCGGCGAACGGCTCGCTCATGTCGATGTGGCCGGTGGCCTTCATCGCGCGGGTGAAGAAGCGGCTGTAGAGCAGATGCAGGATCGCGTGCTCGACGCCGCCGATATACTGGTCGACCGGCATCATCCGGTTGGCGACCGCGGGCGTGGTCGGCGCGGTCGCGTTCCAGGGATCGGTGAAGCGCGCGAAGTACCACGACGAATCCACGAAAGTGTCCATCGTGTCGGTCTCACGCACCGCCTTGCCGCCGCACTTCGGACACGTCACGTGCTTCCAGGTCGGATGATGGTCGAGCGCGTTGCCCGGCCTGTCGAAGCTGACATCCTCCGGCAGCGTCACCGGCAGCTGGTCGTCGGGCACTGGCACCACGTCGCACGTCGGACAATGGATCACCGGGATCGGGCAGCCCCAATAGCGCTGGCGTGAAATTCCCCAATCGCGCAGCCGGAAATTCACCTGCCGCTCGCCGACCGGTGCGTTGCCGCGGAGCTCGCTCTCCAGACGTTTCGCAACCTCTTCCTTCGCCTCGTCGATCGTCATGCCGTCGAGGAAGCGCGAATTGATCATGCGGCCGTCACCGTCATAGGCGGTGTCGGTGATGAAGAACGTTTTCGGATCCTGGCCCTCGGGGCAGACCACCGGCACGTTGCCGAGGCCGTATTTGTTGACGAAGTCGAGGTCGCGCTGGTCGTGCGCCGGGCAGCCGAAGATGGCGCCGGTGCCGTATTCCATCAGCACGAAGTTCGCGACATAGACCGGCAGCTTCCAGTTCGGATCGAACGGATGCACCGCCTTGATGCCGGTGTCGAAACCCTGCTTCTCGGCAGTGTCGATGATCGACTGCGCGGTGCCGATCTTCTTGATGTCGGCGATGAACTCCGCGAGCTTCGGGTTCTTTGCCGCGGCGGCCTGCGCCAGCGGATGATCCGCCGAGATCGCCATGAATTTGGCGCCGAACAGCGTGTCCGGCCGCGTGGTGAAGATCTTCAGCTCGTTCTCGCCGGCCGGCGTCGTCGCCGGATCCAGCGCGAAGCGGATCAACAGGCCCTCTGAGCGGCCGATCCAGTTGCGCTGCATCAGCCGCACCTTGTCGGGCCAGCGGTCGAGCCCGTCCAGCGCCTCCAGCAGCTCCTGCGAGTACTTCGTGATCTTGAAGACCCACTGGCTCATCTCACGCTGCTCGACGACGGCGCCCGAGCGCCAGCCGCGGCCGTCGATCACCTGCTCGTTGGCGAGCACGGTCATGTCGACCGGATCCCAATTCAGCTTGCGCTTCTCGCGCTCGGCGAGGCCGGCGCGCAGCATGTCCAGAAACATCTTCTGCTGATGCTTGTAGTAGCTGGGGTCACAGGTCGCGAATTCGCGGGCCCAGTCGAGCGACAGCCCGATCGACTTGAGCTGCTTCTTCATCGCGGCGATGTTGTCGTAAGTCCAGGCCTTCGGCGCCACCTTGCGCTCGATCGCGGCGTTCTCCGCCGGCAGGCCGAACGCGTCCCAGCCCATCGGGTGCAGCACGTTGTAGCCCTTGGCGCGCATGAAGCGGGCCAGCACGTCGCCGAGCGTGTAGTTGCGGACATGGCCGATATGGATGCGCCCCGACGGGTACGGGAACATCTCGAGCACGTAGTATTTCGGCCGCGGATCGTCGTTCTTGGAGGCGAAGATCGCCTTTTCGTCCCAGGTGGCTTGCCAGCGGGGTTCGGATTCACGGGCGTTGTAGCGTTCGGCGGTCATGAAATCGCAGGGATTCTGGGTGGCTTTGGGTGATTTTCGGGTCCCCTCCGGGGACGGCGGACTAGGCCACAAAATCGCCCATGGGGTCAACGGCTTGGGGGCTCCAAACGCCCGATCCGGTCGCGCAGCCGCCCTGCGCCGTCGCAGGGGGTGCCGCTTTCAGCCTGCCCCGCCGCCCTGGCGAAAGTCATGACCCCATAACCACCGGGTTCTGTTGGGATAGCGGACTGCGGCCCCAGCCCCGCGCAATCATGACCAGCGCGGGTAATGGGTCCTGGCCTTCGCCAGGACGACACCGAATGTGTGGCCGTCATGGTTCCGCGTCCTCGCGACGCCACTCAACTCGCCAGTGCCATCCCGGCTTCATCCAGTGTCTGCAAGAACCCATGCTCGATGACGGCATTCCTGCCGCGGCGTTTGGCGGCGTAGAGGGCGGCGTCGGCGGCTTCGATCAGGTCGCCGGGGCGCAGGGTCTCGTTCGGCTTGGTCGTGGCGACGCCGACGCTGACCGTGACGACGCAATGGCTCGAGGGCGCATGCGGAACGGCGAGGCCAAGCACCGCCGTGCGCACGGTCTCGCCGATCGCGAGCGCATGCGCGGCATCGGTATTCGGCAGCAACAGACAAAATTCCTCGCCGCCATAGCGGCCGGCGAAGCCCATCGTGTCGGCGGCGATTCCGGCCAGCGTCTCGCCGATCCGGGTCAGGCAGACGTCGCCTTCGGGATGGCCGTAGGTGTCGTTGTAGAGCTTGAAGTGATCGACATCGATCATCATCAGCGACAGCTCGCATTCATATTGCTGTGCCCGCAGCCACTCGAAATCGAGCCGGCTCTGGAAGCCGCGGCGGTTGGCAAGGCCCGACAGCGCATCGATCGAGGCCATCACGGTGAGGCGGTCGTTGGAGGCGACGAGTTCACGCTCGCGCTGGCTGAGCTGCGCCGCCATCGCGTTGAAGGCGCGCGCAAGCGGCACGAATTCCGACGGCAGCTTGTGCTTGGCGACGCGCGCCGACCAGTCGCCCTCGCCGAACCGCCGCGCCATGCTGGTCATCAGCTCGATCGGATGGATCACCAGCCGCTCTGCGCCGACCAGGGCACCCAACAAAACGAAAAGGCAGACGAAGCCGAGCTGCAGATAGGCGGTGCGGATCTCGCGGCTGATCGCCGCCGTCACCTTGGCCTCATCCATGCTCACGATCAGGCGGGATTGCGTGCCGGCGATGCGGGCGAAGCTCAGCGTGCGCTGCGCGCCGTCGGATGCCGTGAACGACACCGAGCCTGATGGCTCGTCGTAGCTCAGCGCCTTCTCCGCGATCGCGGACATCAAGGGGATGGTGTCGAGCGAGCGGCCGATCAGGCTCGCATGATCGGTGGGGGCTGCGACCACGACGCCGGTCGAGTCGACGAGAACCGCCGACATGCCGGGCTGGCCGCCGAGATTGCCCATGATCTGCGACAGCCAGTCGATGTTGATGCCGGCGACGACGATGGAGTCGAGCTCCGGATTGATCGCGGCCACCGGATAGGCGGCCATCATCATCGGCCGGCCGTTGGTCCTGCCGCGCAGATAGTCGCTGAACACGAAGCCGCGGTTGTCCTGCGCCTTCTTGAAATAATCGCGGTCGCCGAGATTGAGCCCGACCTGGCTGTTGAGCGTCGAACACTGCACCAGCCCGTCCCTGGAGACGAACATGATGCTGCGGATCCACGGCAGCACCGTCGGCAGGCTCGCGCGCAGCACCTCGCAGCTCTGCCCGATGCCGCCGGAGGCACGGATATAGGCGGCCGATTTCAGCATGGTCTCGACCGAGGAGACCACCTCGCGCTGGGTTTCGGCAGCGTGCGCGGTGAGGTTGGCATAGCCTGCCGCGGCTTGCGCGATCTGCGTCGAGCGGAAATTCTCCAGCGTGCGGACGCGATCCAGCATCAAGGGCGCGACCAGCATCACCGCAAGCAAGGCGAGCCGGGCACGAATGCCCAGAACCTTCTTGAGTTTGACCCGGTTGCGGTTGAAAGTGACGCCCGACATTCTGGTCCCTTGCCCGGGCGCAAGGTAGAGTGAAGGGCTTCAAAAAGCCTTTCCCGAATTTGGTAAAATTCGAGCCAACCCCCCGCGTCTGTCAGAGAACGGCACAAGCATGACACAAAGCCCGACCGCGCCGTTATCGGCTGATTCACCACACGGCCTCGCCGTCGTGGAGCAGGAGATCGTGCATGCCTGCAAGGAAGCGCGGCGCGACCGCGCGTCGGTGACCTTGATCGCGGTGTCGAAGACATTCGCGGGCGACGCAATTTTGCCGATTATTCGCGCCGGACAGCGCGTATTTGGCGAAAACCGCGTGCAGGAAGCCAAGGGCAAGTGGCCGGAGTTGATCCAGGCTCATCCGGGCCTGCAGCTGCACCTGATCGGACCGCTGCAGTCGAACAAGGCCAAGGAGGCGGTCGCGCTGTTCGATGCGATCCATTCGGTCGACCGCGGCAGCATTTGCGAAGCGTTAGCCAAGGAAATCAAAAATCAAGGCAAGCATCCCGAGCTGTTCGTCCAGATCAACACCGGCGAGGAGCCGCAGAAGGCCGGCGTCGCGCCGCAGGACGCGGATACCTTCATCGCGGCATGCCGCGACACTTATGGCCTGCAGATTTCAGGACTGATGTGCATCCCGCCGGTCGACCAGGCGCCGGCGCCGCATTTCGCGCTGTGCGCCAAGATCGCCGCGCGCAACGGGCTGAAGAATTTGTCGATGGGCATGAGCGCGGATTTCGCCGTGGCGATCCAGATGGGCGCCACCCATGTGCGGGTAGGTTCGGCGATCTTCGGGACGCGAACGGTGGCGCACAACTAATGCCGCCCTGGCGAAAGCCAGGACCCATACGCCGCGGCCATCGCAAAGGGCACGCGGTTCGTCCGCGCACAACAACTGACTTCGGTGGTTATTGGTCCCTGCTTTCGCAGGGACGACGACTGTGTGTGCGGTGAGCGTATCGCCTAGGCGAACTTCACCGACACTTTTCCGATCGCGCCGAAATCGGCAGCGAACTCGTCGCCCGCCTGAATTGGCAGCGGCGGATGGCAGGTGCCTGTGGTGACGACCTCCCCTGCCCGCAACGTCAGCCCGAGCGCACGCAGTTCGTTGGCGCACCACGCGAGTGCCACGCGGGGATCGCCGAGCACGTTCTTGCCGTGGCCGATGTAGCGCTCGCCCCGCAGCGTGATGGTCGGACGCTCTTCGACCAGATCGATCGCGCGCCAGTCGGCTGACGTTGGAGGTCCGAGCACGAACAGATGTGCGCAGGCATTGTCGGCGATCAGCTGCGCCTCGCCGGCGGATGTGAAATCGGTGAAGCGTGAATCCGGAATCTCGATCGCAGGATGCAGCATGCCGACCGCATCGAGCACTTCGCCGACGCTGTACGGCGTCGCGCGCGGCGCGAGATCGCGCGCCATGCGGAAGGCGTATTCCGGTTCGCCGACCCGCATCGCGTTGCCCTTCATCGATGCGGTGCCGCCGTCTGCGATCAACGTCTCTGCGAGGATGCGTCCGGCCAGCGGGCCTGCGACATTGATATGCTTCTGGCCGGCCGCGCTGGTCGCCGCGATCTTCCAGCCGAACAGTTTTTCGCGCGAGGTCTTCTCCAGTTGGGCCTGCACCGCGTAACCCTCGGCGCGGTCGCGCGGCCGCATGGCGCCGTCGAGCGCGGCGAGTTTCGTTCCAGCGCGCAAGTGATCGTGCAGGACCTTGGCGGCGGCGGCGATCTGGTCGTTGTCGAGCATGCGGTTTCGTCCCTGCGGGAATTTTCTGTGTTGCGCATGATCTCAGCACAAGCGCGTCGCGCTTGTCGCGTGGGAAAACCGATGCTCAGCTATTCCAGAACTTTACCCGATGATGATCCGGGTCTGCGGCGACATCCGCCGCAGCAGCCGCAGCATCGACGCTTTCGTCATCGAGACACAGCCCGCGGTCGGCCCGAAGTTCGGCCGCGCCAGATGCAGGAACACGGCGCTGCCGCGGCCGGCGATGCGCGGTGCGGCGTTGTGATCGATTTCGACAATGAAGTCGTAGAGGTGATCCTCGCGCGTCAGGCGGTCGCCGCCTTGCTCCCGGTCGAGCCGGATCGGCTGGTTATAGTGGCGGTCGGCGGGGTCCTCGCACCAGGCATCCTCGCGCTGGATCGGCCGCGCCGGCAGGAAGGTCACCGGACGCCGGTGCCGGTCGGCGCGCCACCAGAGCCGCCTGGGGTGGAAGATGCCGCGCGGCGTGCCGCCGTCGCCCTCGCGCTTGTTGGCGAGGATTCCGCCGCGTCCGAGCGCCACCGGAACGGTCCAGCCATCGGTCGTCAGCCAGCCCCGGCGCGGATCGCCGGCGGCGCGGTGGACCTCGATGGCGGAGAGCGGGCGATCACATTTCACTGTCATATAAGTGATTGAAATAGCTGGTCTTCCTTTAAGAATCGTTCAAAACTGAACTTGCCTTGAGCGTCCCAAACATTCTATCTCCCGGCATTACAGGACATTCACGTCCTGCCCCGCCGGATTTGAGGTAGACTGCCGCTGCCTTGTGAATCGGTAACGACGGCCTACCTGAGCACGTATCTAGCCGATGCTACGGCCATAAGCGCCCCCCGCTTCTGACCGCCCCGCCCCCGAAGGATTGTACCTATGGCCAATGCCCGCAAGATCTTGATCGTGGATGACGATACCGATCTGCGCGATACGCTGGTCGAGCAGCTGTCCCTGCACGAGGAATTCGAAGCCTCCGCAGTCGACACCGGCGCCAAGGGCGCCACTGCCGCCAAAGCCAATTCTCCCGATCTGGTCCTGATGGACGTCGGCCTGCCCGACACCGACGGCCGCGAAGTGGTCCGCAGCCTGCGCAAGGGCGGCTTCAAGGCCCCGATCATCATGCTGACCGGCCATGACACCGATTCCGACACCATCCTTGGCCTCGAAAGCGGCGCCAACGACTATGTGGCGAAGCCGTTCCGCTTCGCGGTGCTGCTGGCCCGGATCCGGGCGCAGCTGCGCCAGCACGAGGCCAGCGAGGACGCGGTGTTCTCGGTCGGCCCCTACTCGTTCCGGCCCGGCTCGAAGATGCTCACCGGCGCCAACGCCCGCAAGGTGCGGCTGACCGAGAAGGAAACCGCGATCCTGCGCTTCCTCTACCGCGCCGGCCAGATGCCGGTGTCGCGCGAGACCCTGCTCCAGGAAGTCTGGGGCTACAATTCCGGCGTCACCACCCACACGCTGGAAACCCACATCTACCGCCTGCGCCAGAAGATCGAGAAGGACGCCGCCAACCCGGAAATCCTGGTGACGGAAGCCGGTGGCTACAAGCTGGTGCCGTGATACGCTTCGCGCTCAACGATTCGTGAAATCGAGGCGCACCGCGGTTACCGGCCCTGAATGTCGATCGATGATGACGTAGCCCTGCTTGAGCAGGTCCCGACGATGCGTCTGTTGGGCGACAGCTCCTTGCGCATGCTGGCGATCGGCTCCGAGCAACGTGACTTCAACGCAGGCGAAGTGCTGTTCAAGGTCGGCGACGCCGCGGATGCCGGCTACGTCGTGCAGCGCGGCACGTTCCGGGTCGAGGAAGGCGGCGCCGAGATCATCGCCGGCCCAGGCGCGCTGATCGGCGAGCTCGCATTGATCGTCGCGATGAAACGGCCCTCGACCGCGACCGCGCTGGAGCGCGGCTCGGTGATCCGCGTCGCGCGCAGCCTGTTCCAGCGCGTGCTCGAAAGCGATCCGGCCGCAGCCTGCCGGCTCCGCGACGAGCTCGCGCTACGCACCAGCCAGCTGGCGAGCGATATCCTGATGGCGGGTGGCAAGCTAAGTACGTAGCCGCCGTCGTCGCTGCGAAGACCAGTGATCCGTCACCCCCGCGCAAAGGCTTCGCCTTTGTCGCTGGAGGAGCGCGCTCTTGCGCGCGTCTCGAAGGGTCGACGGCTACCAGCCGGGCCGTGCATCCTTCGAGACGCGCGTTCCGCGCTCCTCCGGATGACGGGTTGAGGTTCGGCGAGAACTAAACCTCCATCACTGCCGTGACCGGCACATGATCCGACGGCCGCTCCCAGCTGCGGGCGTCGCGGGTGATCTTGAAATCGCTGACGTGATTCTTCAGCGCGCGCGAGACCCAGATGTGATCGAGCCTGCGGCCGCGGTCGCCGACAGTCCAGTCCGCGGCGCGATAGCTCCACCAGGTGTAGACCTTTTCCGACATCGGGATCCGCTCGCGCGCGACGTCGAACCACTCGCCATGCGCTTGCGCTGCGAGCAGCTTCTCGGTTTCGACCGGCGTATGCGAAACCACCTTCAACAGCTGCTTGTGCGACCACACGTCGTGCTCATGCGGCGCGACGTTGAGGTCGCCGACCAGGATGTGACGGTCGTCGCCGCGCGGATGCAGCGGCTCGCACGCCTTCATCTCGTCGAGGAATTGCAGCTTGTGCTCGAACTTCGGATTGAGCGCGGGATCGGGAATGTCGCCGCCGGCCGGCACGTAGAAATTATGCAGCACGAGCGGCTTTGAAAGCTGCGCCTTCTCGCCGAAGGAAACTGAAATGTGCCGCGAGTCGATCTTGTCGCAGAACGTTCGGATATCGGTGGTCTCGAACGGCAGGCGCGAGACGATGGCGACGCCGTGATAGCCCTTCTGCCCGTTCAGCGCGACGTGCTCGTAGCCGAGCCGCTTGAAGCGCTTCAGCGGAAACGCATCGTCGATGCATTTGGTCTCCTGCAGGCACAGCACGTCCGGCCGCGCGCTCTTCAGGAATTTTGCGACGATGTCGATGCGCAGGCGCACCGAATTGATGTTCCAGGTGGTGACGGAGAACCGCATGAGAGGTGCGTCTTAGCACGGTTCGCGGTGCGCGTTAGCGCTTTGTCCACAAGCAAGCGCCTGCGAGATGGCTAGCCCGGCGATGAGCCCGGATAGGTCGTGAAGTCGATCTTGAACAGCCCCGGATCGGGCTTCTGCGTCGCGTCGAGATTGTAGACCGCAACGGTGGTGTCGTAGCCCTGCGGATCGGTGACGGTCCACTGCTTGAGCTTGCCGTCCTTGGCGCCGATCATCAGCAGGAAGCGGCTGGTGCCGACCAGCGCCTGCTTCTCCTCGATCGTGATGCTGACGAACACGTCGTCGGCAGTGACGCTGACGACGTTGGTGTCCTTCATCAGGTCGATGCGGTCCGACAGCAGATACCGCAGCGGGGTCTGCGACAGCGGATAGATGTCCTGGGTCGCGAGCCTGCGGTCGCGTACCGCGACCGACGAGCCGTCTGCGATCACTTCGATGGTGCTCGGATTGTCATATTCGAAGCGCAGCTTGCCGGGCTTCTGGATGTAGAAATCGCCCTTGGTCTTGGTGCCGTCAGGACCGACCTGGACGAAATTCCCGACCAGCGTCTGCAGCGACGACAGGTAGGCTGAGATCTTGGCGGCCTGCGCCTTCTGGTTGGCGTCGAAGGTCTGGAAGATGTTGGCGGGCACGTTGCGGCGCGGATCGGGAATCACCGGGTCCGGCGGTGCCTGGGTGGCGCCGGTGGTGGCCGGGCCCTTGTCCGCATTGCTCTGCGCGCCGGCGTCCTTGGCCTTCGGCGCAGCCTTCGGTCCGGCGTTGGCCACGGGTTTCGGCGTTGCCGGCGCGTTTTGCGCAGTCGCGCCGCCAGCGATCGCGGCGGTGACGAGAAGAGCCAGCGCAGTGCGCGTGCCGCGGTCAATGAGATGTTTTGCCATTAGATATGTCAGGTCTCTGTTCGACGCTCGTCCCGCTTCGTCGGATTTTATCCCGCCTCTTCCGAGGGAGATATGGTTTTTCCGTGATGATCGCCCCCGATCAGAACTGGCCTTCTTCCTCCCCGACCAGGATTTCGCGCTTTCCGGCGTGATTCGCAGGGCCGACAATGCCCTCAAGTTCCATCCGCTCCATCAGCGAGGCGGCGCGGTTGTAGCCGATCTGCAGCCGGCGCTGGATGTAGGAGGTCGACGCCTTGCGGTCGCGCTTGACGATCGCAACGGCCTGCGTGAACAGATCGCCACCGCCGTCGCCACCCATGCCGGTGGCATCGAACACGGCGCCGTCCTCGTCGGTCGGCTCTTCCGCGGTGACGGCTTCGAGGTATTCCGGGGCGCCTTGCGTCTTCAAATGACGCACCACCTTCTCGACTTCCTCGTCGGACGCGAACGGGCCATGCACGCGGCTGATGCGGCCGCCGCCCGCCATATAGAGCATGTCACCCTGGCCGAGCAGCTGCTCGGCGCCCATTTCGCCGAGGATGGTGCGGCTGTCGATCTTCGACGTCACCTGGAAGGCGATGCGGGTCGGGAAGTTGGCCTTGATCGTGCCGGTGATGACGTCGACCGACGGACGCTGCGTGGCGAGGATCACATGCAGGCCGGCGGCACGCGCCATCTGCGCGAGGCGCTGCACGGCGCCTTCGATGTCCTTGCCGGCGACCATCATCAGGTCGGCCATTTCGTCGACGATGATGACGATATAGGGCAGCGGTTCGAGGTCGAGCTTCTCTTCCTCGTAGATCGCCTTGCCGCTCTCCTTGTCGAAGCCGGTGTGCACGGTGCGCGTCAGCTCTTCGCCCTTGGCCTTGGCTTCGACCAGGCGCGCATTGTAGCCATCGATGTTGCGCACGCCGAGCTTGGCCATCCGCTTGTAGCGCTCTTCCATCTCGCGCACGGCCCATTTCAGCGCGACCACGGCTTTCTTCGGATCCGTGACGACGGGCGTCAAAAGATGCGGGATGCCGTCATAGACCGAGAGTTCGAGCATCTTCGGATCGACCATGATCAGGCGGCACTGATCCGGCCGCAGCCGGTAGACCAGGCTCAGGATCATGGTGTTGATCGCGACCGATTTGCCGGAGCCGGTGGTGCCGGCGATCAGCATGTGCGGCGTGCGCGCGAGGTCGATGATCACAGGGTCGCCGCCGATCGTCTTGCCGAGACACAGCGGCAGCTTCGCAACCGAATCGACGCTTTCCTTGGCGACCAGCAGCTCGCGCAGATAGACCTTCTCGCGATGCGCGTTCGGCAGTTCGATGCCGATCGCGTTGCGGCCGGCGACCACGGCAACGCGCGCCGACAGCGCGCTCATCGAGCGGGCGATGTCGTCGGACAATCCGATCACGCGCGACGACTTGATGCCGGGCGCGGGCTCCAGTTCGTACAGCGTGACCACCGGGCCGGGGTTGGCCTTGACGATCTCGCCACGCACGCCGAAATCCTGCAGCACGCCTTCGAGAGAGCGCGAGTTGGCTTCGAGTTCGGCCTTGCTCAGCGGCTGGCGATCGCTCGCCTTCGGCGCACTGAGCACGGAGACCGACGGCAGCTCGAACTTGTCGGAGTTCTTCTTCTTCGGCTTCGGCTCGGCCTTCTTGCGCGGGGCGCGGGCGGCAGGAGCTTCCTCCTCGTCGTCCTCTTCTTCCTCGTCGTCGAAAGACTCGGTCTCGTCTTCGTCCTCGTCATGGTCGTCAGCGGCGGGCGCGATCGAGGGCGCCGAGCGGCCGCCGCCGATATTGGGCTCCTGGCGCTCGAACGCAGCGCTGCGGCCCTGCGCACCGCTCGACACCAGCGATTTATAGGCGGTACCGAACAGCCAGCCGAGCCGGGCTTTCGCGCTCATCAGTGCATGGAACAGCCAGCCCAGCGAGACCGAACTGCGGTCATTGTCTTCGTCTTCGACGAACGGCTCGTCGTCGTCAGAGATCGGCGTCAGCTCTTCGTCCTGCTCCTTGGCGCCCCAGCCGCAGGCGAACAGGAAGGTCGCGGCCATCGCGACAAACAGGATCAGGCCGAGCACGACGCGATAGAGGAAGCCGGGCGGCCCGAACACGACGGCTGGCGCGCGCAGCAGCGCGTCGCCGACCACGCCGCCGAGCCCGGTCGGCAGCGGCCAGGACGTATTGTGCGGCCAGCAGCTGGCGAAGCCCGCCGCGATCACCGTGCACAGGATCCAGCAGCCGAGCCGCAGCGCCTCGCGGTCGAACGGACGATGCGTCAGCATCCGCCAGCCCCACACCGCCACCGGCAGCAGCAGCATGATGGCGCCGAGGCCGAGAATCTGCATCAAGAGGTCGGCGCCGATCGCGCCGGGATAGCCGAGCACGTTGCGGATCGCGCGCGAGGTGGCGTGACTGAGCGACGGATCCTGCACCGACCAGGTCATCAGCGCCGCGGTGACGGCGCCCGACAGCGCGATCAGGCCGAGCCCGGTGAGTTCGCGCAACCGTCGCGCCAGCGCCTCGCGCAGCGAGAGCGGCAGATGGCCGACCAGGGGGATGACACGTTCGATCGCTGGCATACTCAATCTTCGCGCTTCGCGATTAACCCAGGGTTTCGACCAGGCGATGCATCGCCTCGGCCGTTGATTCACTGTCGGAGACCAGCGCAAGGCGGATATAGCCCGCGCCCGGATTGGAACCGTCGCTCTGCTCGCGCGCCAGATAGCTGCCGGGAATCACGCGAACGCCGGCGTCGCGATAGAGCCTGACGGTTACCGCCTCGTCGCTGCCGCGATCGGAGACGTCGAGCCAGACGCAGAAGCCGCCGGCGGGACGCTTGTAGCCGTAGCGGCTGCCGAGGATCTGGTCGGCAAGATCGAATTTGATGCGATAGAGCCTGCGGTTCTCCTCGACATGCGCCTCGTCGCCATAGGCGGCGACCGCGACATGCTGCAGCGGCACCGGCACCTGCGGTGCGGCGACATTGCGCAGCTCGAGGAATGCGGCGAGAAACTTGCGGTCGCCGGCGGCGAAGCCGACCCGCATGCCCGGCAGGTTCGAGCGCTTCGACAACGACTGGAACGCAACGACATTTCTGAAGTCGGGCCCGGCGCATTCCAGCATGCTGCCCGGCGCCTCGCGGGTGTAGATCTCCGAGTAGCACTCGTCGGACAGGATCATGAAGCCGAAGCGGTCGGCGAGCTCTTTCAGCCGCGCGAAATAGGCGCGCGAGGCGACCGAGCCTTGCGGATTGGCCGGCGAGGCGATGAAGAACGCGACGGTGCGGGCCCATGTCGCCTCGTCGATCGCATCGAGGTCGGGCAGGAAACCGTTGGCGAGCGTGGTCGGCAGATGGATCTGCTCGCAGCCGGCCGCGCGGGCGCCGGCGCCATAGGCCGGATAAAACGGATTCGGCATCAGGATCGCCGGCCGCCCCTTGCGCGGGGCAACGTGGCGCGCGGCCGTGATCGCCGCAAAGAACAGCCCCTCGCGGCTGCCGTTCAGCACCAACACCTCACTCTCCGGATCGACCGGGCGCGGCAATTGGAACCGGCTCGATAGCCAGGTCGCGACCGCACGGCGGAACGGCTCGATGCCCTTGGCCATCGGGTAGCGGCCGAACTCTGCGGTGTGCTTCGCCAGCACCGGCCCGACGAAGTCGGGCACCGGATGCTGCGGCTCGCCGACCGACAGTGTAATCAAGGGCTTAGCTGGCTGGTACGGCGCCAGCAGTTCAGTGGTTCGCACGAATGGGGAGCGCTCGGCCTGGCCGGCGGATGTGGCATCGGCGGCGCCCTGCGCCACGCCGGATGAGGCGGTCATTGCCATGGTTGAAAAGCCAGCACTTTCACTGCGGTCGGAGGGGTGGGGGAGCCGACCGTAAACCGATCAAATCACCATAGATAGGGCGAGGTTAAGACGCGATTAACCATCGGCGGCGCGACACGTTCGGCCGGCGCGTGATATCAGCGCTCCCCTCAGAAAGCCGCTTCAAAATTGCTCCGATCAAAATTGCTCCGAGCCATGATTCACCGCCGCGCCGTCAGGGCGCTCATCATCACGGGCGAGCGCGACGTCCTGTTGATGCGGATTCGCCCGCCGCACGGTGGCGACTGTTTCTGGATCGCGCCGGGCGGCGGCATCGAGGACGATGAGACGCCGGAAGCGGCGTTGCAGCGGGAGTTGGCCGAGGAATTGGGGCTGGTCGATTTCGCGCCCGGTCCCGCCGTCTGGCGGCGTCATCACATCTTCGACTGGGGCGGCCGGCGAATCTCCCAGAAGGAAGAATACCGGATCGTTCGTGCGGATCGGTTCGACCCTGTGATGGCCGACGAGGCCGAGGCGAAGGTGCTCGATTGCTTTCGGTGGTGGCCGATCGTCGATCTATCCGGTGCGGTCGAGCGCCTTACGCCGCTGTCGCTGGCCAGTATCCTCGAAAGCTGTTTGCGCGACGGCGCGCCGCGCGAACTGCCGGACGAGGAAGTCCTGATCGACTGACAGTGTTTGCCGACGCTGTCACGCATTCGAGCGATCCGCTTTACCCGCCATTAAGGCCAGCGTGCGCGTCACGAATTCCTTCAGCAATTCGCAACACAGCACGATCGAATGATCCTGCGTATTGCGAGGATCTGCAGACGGACATGGCCATCAGGATCGAGACACGCGGCGATGTTCTGCGCCGCACCGGCAAGGTGATGGTGATTGCCGCCGGCATGACCGCGGTGATGTCCTTCACCATCGGCATGCTGGTGTTCGGCCGCGATCTGGCCGCGCCGATCACGGTCGGCCAGATGCAGCTGTTCGGGCTCACCGCCGGCGTGTTCATCTCGATCGCGCTCAGCGGCGCGATGTCCTATCGCGCCGGCCTGTTGATGCTGGAGCTCGCGCATACCCGGCGCGAGCTGGCCCAGATCTCGCAGACCGATCAGCTGACAGGGCTGTTGAACCGCCGCGGCTTCGACACCGAGGCCGCCGCCGCGCTCGACCAGGCGCAGGCGGATGGCGCGTCGGTTGCGGTCCTGATGTGCGACATCGACCATTTCAAGTCGATCAACGACCGCTACGGACACGAGATCGGCGACAAGGTGCTGGTCGAAATCGCCGACGTGCTGCGCCAGTTCGCGAGCCGGCACGGCGCGCTGGTTGCCCGCTACGGCGGCGAGGAATTTGCAGCCGTCGTGACCGGCCTGAACCACGAGCAGGTCGCGCACGGCGCCGAGGAAATCCGCCGCGACTGCGCAGGCCGCACCATCCTCGACGGCGTGACCCTTCTGCCGGTGACGATCAGCATCGGCTTCACCGTGAAGGAAACGAGCTTCGATCTCGGCAGCCTGATGCGAACCGCCGACCAGGGGCTCTACGCCGCCAAGCGGCACGGCCGCGACCGCGTCGAGCACGCGTGCGATGCGGCCTGATCTTGGCGAGCCTATACGCCGCGCGCTACCGTGCCGGCAGCTTGTCGAACGACGGCTTGCCCTCGGGGACATGGTGGAAGGTCTGCTTGTCGCAGGTGTAGATCGTCATCTGCGGGGTGAACACACTGGGGTCGTCCAAGGTGCCGACCTTCAGGATCGTGGCGGGCAGGCCGGGCACCTTGGTCACGAGATGGGTGCCGCATTCCGGGCAGAATTCGCGCGTCACGGCGCGCTCGAGGTCTTTCCGGGTGAACTGCTTGGGTTGGCTGGCGGTGTATTTGAAGCCGGTGGTCGGCATCGCCATGAACATGTTCGGTCCGCCACCCGTGATGTACTGGCATTCGCGGCACAGGCACTGCGCCGCCATCATCGGTTCGCCTTCGGCCTCATAGCGCACGTTGCCGCAATAGCACCTGCCTTGCACCTTCATGACGTCCTCCCGTCTTTTGCTCGGCCGGATTGTTCCATGGCCGCCGGCTGTTTTGGCAATTCTTTCTCAAGCGGCGAGGAAAGGAAAGGCTCAAACCGACGGATTTATCAGCGCGGAACCTGGTGAAAGCGCTTGGGCAGCCGGCCCGCAGGCTTCTTCATCGGCTGTGGTGCCCTCTGCGCCGGGTCGGCGGTCTTCAAGGCCCATTTCAGCCAACCCACCTCCTGCTCCCTCTCGATTAAGGCGCGAGCTACTTCGGTCTGAGTCAGGCCAAGATTTCGCGCGTAGGAAGCCAGCCATTTCTTGGAATCCCGATGCAAATAAACAGCCACTTGGATGCGCATTTTTCTGTGTCTCCAGAGTCATCTTGACTCTTCAAATATTGACCGCTCCAAGCGGCTGTGCAAACACTCAAATGCGTATTCCGGACGGGTGTAATCGCGTGCACGAGGAGCGATCCATTCCGCGTCCGTCGCCGGAGCAAGTCGTGCTTTTCCCCGATGCAGTACAGGCAGAGCAAGCCGTTGGTCGAGCCAATCGAGACCGCTCGATAAAGTCTACGCAGAGGGCTGCTGCGGTTCCCGCTACACGCGTTCCCGTAGGACTTGAAGACCCAGGCCAGGTCCTGTTTTTGGACGTGGAGACGACCGGTCTAAGCTGGTTCTATGACGAGATCACGCTGATCGGCTGGGCGCGCAATGGCGAGTATCACGTAAATGTCGCGGGCGAGGATCCGAGCGATCTGCTCGATGCTTTGGCCGGTGCGCGCACTTTGGTGACGTTCAACGGCACTCTCTTCGACCTTCGCTTTCTGAGGAAGAAGTTCGGGCAGATTTCACTCCCGTCTGTCCATATCGATCTCCGGTACTTATCGAAGCGGGTCGGTCTCTCAGGCGGCCAGAAGGCAATTGAAGACGAGTTGGGCATCTCTGCTCGCTCTGGAGTGGAGGGGCTCGACGGTGCTGCGGCCGTGTTGCTGTGGCACGAGTTTGTTCGCGGTGACATAGAAGCGCTGCGCCGGTTGGTAGACTACAATCGTCGTGACGTTCTCGCGATGTGTATGATCCTTGATCGAGTTGTCGATCGCCTGAACGTTCAACAGGATCTCTGGCTCAAGGACTCGCGTTTCGAGGATTGGGCTCGGCCTGCCCTCGATCAGGATCTTCCCTTGCAGCTGCCGGCCGTCCGGACGGTGCAGGTGAAGGCGCGGACGTTTAAGGCCCTCTTTGCGGGGACCCACGCTGAGAAGGCCAAAATCGTGGGTATCGACCTGACCGGATCGGAGAAGCGTCCCTCGGGATATTGTGTTCTTGACGGTGACGTCGCCGTCACGAGCACGATCGGTCCAGATGCAGAAATGCTCGCACGCATCCTGGAAGAAAAGCCAGACTTGGTCTCTATCGACTCGCCGCTCTCGTTGCCCGAGGGGCGCTTATGGGTGAGCGACGACGATCCGGGACGTGATCAGTTCGGCATCATGAGACGGTGCGAGCGCGAACTTAAGCGCAGGGGCATAAACGTCTATCCTTCGCTCCTGCCGAGCATGCAAAAACTGACGGAGCGGGGCATACGGCTTGCGGAGACGATCCGGCGGCATGGGATTCCTGTGATTGAGAGCTACCCTGGAGCGGCACAGGACATCATGGGTATCCCCCGAAAAGGGGCAGGCGAGCGGTATCTGAAGCAAGGGCTGGCGGAGTTCGGCATATCCGGCGGCTTCGAGACCCAAGCCGTGACCCATGATGAACTCGACGCGATCACGTCGGCCGTAGTAGGATCGTTCTTCCTTTCGGGGCAGTTTGAGGCCCTGAGCGGGCCTACAGAGGGAGCCTTGATCATTCCGGATCTGAAATCCAACGGATCATCCGGCTTGGTGGTCGGCATAAGCGGTCGCATCTGCGCCGGGAAGACAACGACGGCTCGGCTGCTGGAACGACGCGGCTTTGCGTACACCCGTTTCAGCCTCGTCATTGATGATGAGATTCGATCCCTGGGGGAGACCCCCGACCGCGCAACTCGTCAGCGGGTTGGGGAAGCGGTCCATGAGACTAAGGGGCAGCGATGGCTGTGCGAACGGGTCCTCGATCGCGTAGCCGAGAAGCCGTTTATCGTCGTCGACGGACTTCGGTTTCCTGAGGATCATGCCTTTTTCGTTGAACGATTTGGCTCCAGATTTCTTCATCTCCATGTGGACGCTCCGACCGCAGTCCGTGAGCATCGCTATGAGGAGATTGCGGAAGGAGGGCCGTCATTCGGTGACGCTGACCGCCAACCTGTAGAGGCTGAAATCGGCCAGCTATCTAACCTGGCAATGGCAACGATCGATAACGTCGGATCGATCAGAGAACTCGAAGACGCTGCAGTCCGCTTGGTGAGTGAGTACAGTCAGCAGGAGCTGCCATGCCCATCTCCGTCGTCGTAGGCGGCCAGTTCGGGTCTGAGGGAAAAGGCAAAGTTGCGCGCTGGATTGCCAACGATCGGAAGGCGGCGGCCGTTGTCCGCGTTGGCGGAACGAATTCGGGCCATACCGCGATTGGCGAAAACGGCCGGACTTGGGCGCTCAGACAACTGCCAGCCTCCATCTTGGCTCCAAATACCGTCGCCATTTTGCCGGCGGGGGCGATCATTGATCCCGAGATTTTTCTGCATGAGGTCGACGCGCTGGGGCTCGGTCCGGCTCGGGTAGTTGTCGATCCATGGGCAAGTGTCATCACTGAAGGTGATCGTGCTTCGGAGCGATCGTCTGGAATCGTCGGAGAGATTGGGTCGACAGGCTCTGGAACAGGCGCAGCGCTCGTTCGGCGAATAGCGCGACGGGCAGGGACTACGCTGGCTGGAGAGCTGGACGTTCTTAAGCCCTTCGTACGTAATTCCGCTGAGTTAATGCGGAGCATGCTCAATCAAAATCGTTGGATTGTAATCGAAGGTTCTCAAGGATTCGGGCTGTCCCTGCTTCAAGGGGGCTATTACCCGCACGCTACCAGCCGGGACACCAGTGCCGGAACGTTCGTCGGAGAGGCAGGACTAAGCCCAATTGACGTGAAAGACATCACGCTGGTCCTGCGCGCGCACCCCATTCGAGTCGCCGGCAATTCAGGTCCACTGCCTCACGAGACGACCTGGGCGCAAATCGTCAAGAATGCCGGGTTACCAGAAGGTTACAACGAGCTCACAACAGCCACAAAAAAGGTGCGTCGCGTTGCTGAATTCGATGGCGAACTGGTGAGGCGGGCAATTGAGGTCAACAATCCCACGCGCATCATCCTGAATCATTTCGACTACGTCGATCCTGGCGTGCGCAAGCAAGAATTTAGCGTGAAGGCGCTATCGGTCCTGAAGACAATTGAGGGCGCGATCGGCCGACAAGTTGACTTCGTTGGTACTGGGCCGGCTTCATTGGTTCGACGCGAAGAGATTGGAAATTCAGGCTTTCATCCGACGAACAAGTATTTCCGCCATTCGGATTGAGTAATTTGGTTCATGGCGGACAAGCAGTGAAGCTTGTGCTTTTCCTGCGATACAAGCCAAAAATGACGGCATGAACCTCGACGAAAGAGGAAGTGGCGAACTACTGCGGCATTCGCAAACTTGGACGCAAATTTCGCTTCTAGGATCTCTGTTTGCTTTGCGACGGAGGCTGTTCGATTCAGGTGGTGGTAGACCAAGAGCGACTGTCCGCGTTCCCAAAATGGAAATAGCTCATCCCAAAAGACGTACTTTCCTCCCTTGGGAGAGTGTCGAGCTACCGACGGCGTTTCGAGTCCGTTGTCGGGGTCGAAAAAAACCAAATCACAGCTAGCGGTCGCGATCCATGCCTTTCGTAACCACTCGGTTCGGTGGTGCTCTCGGTCACTGCGGGGTCCGATGGTCGTGGGGTTGGAGATCGGCCTATCGAAAAAAACGGTTTCGCTAGGAAGGATGCCGGACTTCGCGATCGCCTTGACGGACCTGCTACCTTTGGAAACCAACTTTCCGAGCGCTTGGTGGAGCACTGGATCAAGGGCGTCAAAGGCAGGATCGCTAAGATAGCCGATATGACGTCCATCAGAATTGTGAGTCTCGTTGCCGTAAAGCCACCAGAGCACGCCAATCGATAGGTTCGATTCGCGTGTAAGAAGTCGCAATAGGCCGTACTTTGCGAAATCGCCAACGTCTCCAACATACCGATTTTGCATTATGGAGCTTTTTTCGGTATGGCTGGTGCAGTGGGAGATTGCAACGTTAGCGTGCGGTCACCCAATTCCTTCAGACGGCGCTCCAGCTCTGTTATTCTGCTCAATAGCTGGGATTGTTCGCGGCGCAAGGCATCATTTTCGCTGAGCGCTCTTCGCGAGTCAGCGCCTGATTGCGAACTATCTCTGACGACGGAAACAGCTAAGTTGACCAACCCCATGATTAGCCCGGCAATCGCGAGAACACCGATACTTGCAAAGAGGCGATTAGTTCGAACGGCCTTCTTTGCCGAGGAGTCGGCACTTCGAGCAAGCTCCCGAGCGTCTTTTACCGCCAAGGGAATGGAGCTCTGAATGGGATTATTTTTGCTCGCGCGCTCAAAATAAGTGGAGAACGGAACGTCAGTCTTGTGTTGCTGGATAGGAAAGAAAGCCCCCCTAGCCGCGGGCCACTTTTCCGAATTGTGGGTTGTCTTCGTAAACTCGATCCAAATGATACCTTCAGAAATGTCTATTTCGTATTTTTTCGACGTAAGATTATGCAATGGGATGAGAAGGTCTCCGCCAAAACCTGGATCAACGAGCGGCCCAGTTCCCAACAATAAGCCTCGGTGAACGTGCTTTATCCTTAGGTTGAACCTAAGTGCGATGTAATCGGGAAGTCGGATCTTCGCTTCGATTTGCACAAATACGATCGAATTCTCAGGTAGTTCATACTTGTCGCCATCCGTCACCTCGGTGACGATCTTGCGTCCATCGTCATCCCAACGAATGAATCGTTTCGCTCTAGCTTCGTAGGAGGCCGGTTTTAGGCGGTCTTGTGTCGCATCGAATGGATGAAGGAGGCCTGCGACCCGTACATAGTCCGCGATATGCTCCGACGAAAGCAATGCAGCGGGCCAGTCAGGAAACGGGTCTCGATCTTTGAAAAATTCGGCGCGACTTCTGGCTTCGTCGTCTGTAGTTGCATAGTCGTAATCGTACGGCGGACTGTAGGGCACGGTGCTTGGCCTCGTTTACCTTCCCTTGCTATTGTGGATGGCGATATTGGGGTGCATCCAAAATGAACGAATACCATATTCTGTGGTTGATATCGATTTTCCTTAGTCTCCTCAGCGCAACCACAATAGTTGGTGTCGGCAGCTGGCTGTTGCACAAAGTGGTAGAGGATCTCTCGAACAGCACCTCTTTTGCCTCTTTTGTACTTCGTATATTTCGGCTCGCCCCTGGCGCGGCAACCGTTACTTTTGGTTGCGTAGTTATTTGGCGCATTGTCGATCAGTTGCTGCGGTTGAGGCTGCCGGTCTAGGTCGGTCGATGGAGATCGCCCGCGGAGAGCAGGCGCATCGAAGCAGCACATGCACGATGAAGTAACCGGGTTGGGGTTTAGTAAGGCCAGAACGAGTTACCGCAAAAAAGAAAGGGGCTCCAACTTGCGCTGGAGCCCCTCAACGGTCCGGACATTGCCGGGTATGTGCCCGGACCGTAGTTCTGGGAACGACCGCTTGGGGAGGTCGCGCCCCGGGAGAACCTCTTACATGTTGTAGGCGCGCTCCGTGTGCTCGGTGATGTCGAGGCCTTCACGCTCGGTCTCGACGTTGGCACGCAGGCCGACGATCACGTCCACGATCTTGTAGAGAATCGCCGAGCCGATGCCCGACCACACCAGCGTGGTGCCGACGCCCCAGATCTGCGAGGTCATCTGCGCCACGAAGTCGTAATCGGCAACCTTCGGCGGGATCGCGGTGTAGTCGATGATGCCGGCACCGCCGAGCGCCGGGTTGACCAGGATGCCGGTGCCGAGCGCGCCGATGATGCCGCCGACGCAGTGGACGCCGAACACATCGAGCGAGTCGTCATAGCCGAGCGCGTTCTTCACGACCGTGCAGAAGAACAGGCAGACCACGCCGACCACGAGGCCGAGCACGATGGCACCCATCGGGCCGGCGTAACCGGCCGCAGGCGTCACCGCGACGAGGCCCGCGACCGCGCCCGAGAGTGCGCCGAGCAGCGAGGGATGGCCCTTGATGATCCATTCCGCGAACATCCAGGCCAGCGCCGCCGCGGCCGTGGCCACGAAGGAGTTGGTCATGGCGAGCGCAGCGCCGCCATTGGCTTCGAGGTTCGAACCAGCGTTGAAGCCGAACCAGCCGACCCAGAGCAGCGAGGCGCCGATCATGGTCATGGTCAGCGAGTGCGGAGCCATCAGCTCCTTGCCGTAGCCGGTGCGCTTGCCGATCAGGAGCGCGCCGACGAGGCCGGCGATGCCGGCGTTGATGTGCACGACGGTGCCGCCGGCGAAGTCGATTGCACCCTTCTTGAAGATCCAGCCCGCATCGGCATTGATCGCGTCGAGGGCGGCCTGCGCCTTCGTCTTGGCATCGCCGTCAGCCGCAGCAGCGAGCGCCTTGGCGGCATCCTGGATCGCGTCCGGGCCCGGCCAATACCAGACCATGTGCGCGATCGGGAAGTAGATCACGGTGACCCAGATCGGGATGAACAGCGCGATCGCCGAGAACTTCATCCGCTCGGCAAAGGCGCCGACGATGAGAGCCGGCGTGATCGCGGCGAACGTCATCTGGAAGCACATATAGACGAGCTCCGAGATGTTGGCGTCGACCGAGAAGGTCGCAGCCTTGGAGTCCGGCGTGACGCCCATCAGGAAGGCCTTGGAGAAGCCGCCGATGAAGTCGGAGCCGCCGGTGAAGGCGAGGCTGTAGCCGTAGAGGGCCCAGAGCACGGTGACGATGCAGACGGTGTAGAACACCTGCGCCAGCACCGAGAGCATGTTCTTGGAGCGGACGAGACCGCCATAGAACAGCGCAAGGCCCGGGATGGTCATCAACAGCACCAGCACCGTCGATGTCAGCATCCAGGCATTGTCGCCCTTGTTGACGGTTGGCTCGGCGTAGGCGGCGGTTGCGGCAAAGAGGCCGACTGCGAGGGCCGCCAGTCCCGCGCCATAGGGACGCTTGAACGTCATGTTATTTCACTCCTGAGGTCTTAAAGGTTGAGCGCGAAATCAGAGGGCCGCGGCATCGGCCTCGCCGGTGCGGATGCGCACGGCGTGCTCGAGGCTGATGACGAAGATCTTGCCGTCGCCGATCTGTCCGGTCTTGGCGGCGGAGGTGATGGCGTCGATGGTCTTGTCGACCTGGTCGGAGGCGACTGCGACCTCGATCTTGATCTTGGGCAGGAAGCTCACCGCATATTCGGCGCCGCGATAGATTTCCGTGTGGCCCTTCTGACGGCCGTACCCCTTGACTTCCGTCACCGTGAGACCGTGAACGCCAATGGCGGTCAGGGCGTCACGGACCTCTTCCAGTTTGAATGGCTTAATGATCGCCATAACAATTTTCATGAGTCCTATCCCCGCTTGGGCCCGGTGCGAACGAACACCGGGAGTTTCGACTGAGGTTCACCACGCGGAGGACTTCCACTACGCGGGCACAGCCGGGACCCTTAGAATCAAATGCCGTGCCAAACGGCTCCGGTTCGCTAATGGATTATGAATCCGGACCTTTTCCCGCATTGCGGGAGCAAGCTGCTGCTGCGCTATTCCGTCGCGCCTAAAATCTAATCAGATTGGCCTAATTCCTGAGCAAGCCAGGGTCTGGACACAATTCTGCTCAGCCGCGGTGCAGGTGCCGGTATTCAGATAAAGTAATGCCGGGCCATTAGGCGGCGTCGCGGGCTGCAAAAACCCTGTCGATCAGCCCCCATTCGAGCGCCTGCTCCGCCGACATGAAGTGATCGCGGTCCAAGGTCCGTTCCACGTCCGCCTCGGTGCGCCGGCAGTGCTGGGCGTAGAGCCGGATGATGCGCCGCTTGGTCGCCTGCATCTCGGCGGCGTGGATCTGGATGTCGGAGGCCTGGCCCTGGAAGCCGCCGAGCGGCTGATGCACGTGGAGGCTGGCATTGGGAAGCGCGGCGCGGTGGCCGGGCTCGCCGGCCATCAGCAGGAACGACCCCATCGATCGCGCAGTGCCCATGCACAGCGTGTGCACCGGCGCCTTGATGAACTGCATGGTGTCGTACATCGCAAGCCCGCTGGTGACCACGCCGCCATAGGAGTTGATGTAGAGGTTGATCGGCTTGTTCGGGTTGTCGGCCTCGAGGAACAGCAGCTGGGCGCAGACCAGTCCGGACATCGCATCATTGACCTCGCCGTTGAGGAAGATGATGCGTTCGCGCAGCAGCCTGGAATAGATATCGAAGGAGCGTTCGCCGCGGGACGACTGCTCGACGACCATCGGGACGAGTTGCATCATGTCGCGCATCGGCGACCTCCCATTTCAGCAGGTGATGAAGTTTCAGCGGATGATGAAGCCTGCGATCAGGCCGCGCGCATCAGCATGCGGCTGTTGCAGTTGGCCGCTTGCGGCTGGTTCGCGCGCCTGCCGCAGGCCTCCTGGATGATGCGAAACCGGGTGCCGCCGGCCTCGCTCGGCTCGATCCGGAAGGTGACGTCGCTCTCGCGAAACGGCGGCTCGGAATCGCGCAGCCGGTAACGCACCTCTTCGCCTGCGACCGACGATAGGGGTTCAGCGCCCGCGAGATCGCAATCCGGTAGCCAGCGCTCGCGCAGGGCCGGAATAGTCACGGCGCGCCATACTTTTTCAGGCGGTGCGTCGAGCTCGTATTCGATCACCAGAGCAGCATCCGCGTCAGGCTCAACCGTGTCGCTCATTGATCCATGTCCTTCAAGAGGTCGGAGAGCGCTTCGATGCGCTTCGGCCAATAGGCGCGGTAGCGGGCGAGCCAGGTCCCGATGCTGGCGATCCCGTCCGGGTCGACTTCATAGTTGACGAAGCGGCCCTGCCGCTGCTCGCGCACCAATCCGGCCGCGCGCAGCACCGCCAGATGCTGCGACATCGCCGGCTGGCTGATCTCAAGCCCGTCGCGCAAGGCGCTGGCGTTCAGGCTGCCGCCGGCCAGCTTCTCAAAGACCCTGCGGCGGGTCGGATCGGCCAGTGCCTTGAAGATATCGGTGTCGACCATGCCGATACATAAGCATATGCTTATGTGTCGTGCAAGCCTGAACTGCCCCGCGCAGCGTGAGGTCGCGGCGCTCGGGTACTTTGCATGGGGTTGTTTTACGAATTCTCGTCCCGGCGATCCGAGCTCGGCTGCTACTGCAACGCCTCGCCGTGCTGCGAGATGTCGAGACCCTCCAGCTCCTGCTGCATCGAGACGCGCAGCGGGACGAAGGCGCTGACCAGCTTGAGCAGCACGAAGGTGACGCCGCCGCACCAGACCAGCGTGATCACGACGCCGTAGAGCTGGATCAGGAGCTGTCCCGGATTGCCCTCCAGCAGGCCCGAAGTGCCGCCGATCGCCGCGGTGGCGAACACGCCTGCGAGCAGCGTG
Source organism: Bradyrhizobium sp. C9 (assembly GCF_002532045.1). Taxonomy (GTDB): domain Bacteria; phylum Pseudomonadota; class Alphaproteobacteria; order Rhizobiales; family Xanthobacteraceae; genus Bradyrhizobium. The sequence goes on from NZ_NWTG01000028.1 coordinate 52,512, forward strand.
CCGGTCAGGCCGCCGATGCCGTGCACGCCGAACACGTCGAGCGAGTCGTCATACTGGAAGCGGTGCTTCAGCCAGGTACAGGCCCAGAAGCAGACCATGCCGGCGATGATGCCGATGATGATGCCGTGCCACGGCGCGACGAAACCGGATGCCGGGGTGATGGTGCCGAGGCCAGCGACCGCGCCCGAGATCATGCCGAGCACCGACGGCTTGCGGCGCGTCGCCCATTCGATCGCGCCCCAGGTCAGCGCGCCGGCGCAGGCCGCAAGATGGGTGGCGGTGATCGCCATCACCGCGCGCGAATTGGCGGCCAGCGCCGAGCCGCCGTTGAAGCCGAACCAGCCGACCCAGAGCAGGCCGGTGCCGACCACCGCGAGCGACAGATCGAACGGCGACAGATTGTCATGGCCGTAGCCGTGCCGGTTGCCCATCACCTTGGCCGCGACCAGGCCGCTGATGCCGGCGGACAGATGCACGACGAGGCCGCCGGCGAAATCCATCACGCCCATTGAGGCGAGGAAGCCGCCGCCCCACACCCAATGCGCCAGCGGCACATAGGCGAAGATGAACCAGCCGATCGAGAACAGCACATAGGCGGAGAACCGCATGCGGTCGGCGACCGAGCCCGCGACCAGCGCCACCGTGATGATCGCAAACGTCATCTGGTACAGCATGAACAGCGCTTCCGGGATGGTCTTTGCCGCCGGATTGACGCTGTCCATCGTGATGCCGGCCAGGAACCAGCTGTCGAGCGAGCCGAGCCAAGGACCGTTGCCGACGAAGGTCAGCGAATAGCCGAAGACGACCCACAGGATCGAGATGATCGCAACGGCCGTGAGGCTCTGCGCCATCGTCGCCAGCACGTTCTTCTTGCGCACCATGCCGGAGTAGAACAGCGCGAGCCCCGGGATCGTCATCATCAGCACCAGCGCGGTGGCGACGATCATCCAGGCGGTGTCGGCGGGGTTGATGCCGGGGGCGCCGGAGTCTTGCGCTGACGCCGGCGCGCCCCACGCGAGCAGCATTGCAGCGGTGATCGGCGCAGCTGATATCGCTGCACGAAGAGCTCGTGCCCCCATCATCATTCCCCGGCGTGTCGTGGTTTCTTTACGTGGTTTTTGGCATGTGCCGGCGTCGCTGGCGGCGGTGGCGTCGATTGAGACTCAGAGCGCGTCGTTGTCGGTCTCGCCGGTGCGGATGCGCAGGGCGTGGTCGATCGGCGTCACGAAGATCTTGCCGTCGCCGATCTGGCCGGTACGGGCGTGCTCGGTGATGACGCTGACCGCCTTTTCGGCGAGCTGGGTGTCGACGGCGATCTCGATCCTGAGCTTGGGCAGGAAATTCACGACGTATTCGGCGCCGCGATAAATCTCGGTGTGGCCCTTCTGGCGGCCATAGCCCTTCACCTCGGTCACCGTCATGCCGTGAACGCCGATCGCGGTCAGGGCCTGGCGTACCTCATCGAGCTTGAACGGTTTGATGATCGCGACGACGAGTTTCATGGTTCAGGCCTTCATTTCCTTGAGGTTTTCCGTGTGCGCCCATCCCCGGAGCCGCAACTCGCCGTCTCGGGAGCGGCGACTCGCCGTCTCTGGAGCGGCAACTTGCCGCCACCAAATCTGGCAGCTTTCTGGGCAAATGGCACAAAAATGTTGCAGGTTGAAGGGGAAAACGTGCGCAGCGCGTGAACTCCGTCACTGTACGGGACGACAACCGTCGGCCAGAATATGGCTTTCCCGCCCCGGCCAGCGCTCCCGCTGGCTCATTCTCGCCACAGCGCGTGCACCCGCGCCCCGAGGAACAAGAAAATGTCGAATCGAAACTGGTTTTATGCATCCGAAGGCCAGCAAAAGGGCCCCTTGCCTGAAGCTCAGCTCCGCGACTTGATCACCCGTGGCATGGTGGGCGCCGATACCTTGGTGTGGACCGAGGGCATGGCCGGCTGGCAGAAGGCCGGCGAGATTCCGGGCCTTGTTCCGAGCGCGGGCGCGCCGCCGGCATTTCAGCAGGCCGGCGGACCGCCGCCGGTGGCCGCATCGGCAGGCTATAGCGGCGGCGCGCTGTCGGCCGACTTCCCGATCTGGGGCCTGTTCGGACGCAGCTTGCTGATGTTCATCGGGCAGATTTTCGTCATCCCGGCACCGTGGACCGCGACCGGCCTTTATCGTTTTGCGATTCCCTATATCCGCGTGCCGGGCCGGCCGCATCTCGGCTTCACCGGGCAGCCGCTCGACATCTGGTACGTCTTCATCGTGCTCGGTCTTCTGACCTACGCCGGAGCGGCCAACAGCAACATCGTCACGTTGCTCTCGTTGCTGTTGCAGGCTTTTCTGAGCTGGATGATCGTGCGCTGGATCTTCGGCCGCCTCAGCTCGAGCGGCCAGGAGCTGCCGATCTCGTTCACGGGGAGCCCGCTCGTCTATATCGGCTGGTATTTGCTGATGGTGATCTCGGCCATCACCATCGTCGGCTGGGCCTGGGTGATGACCGCATGGCTGCGCTGGATCTGCCGCAACGTCGAGGGCACGCGCCGCGAGGTCACCTTCAACGCGTCCGGGCTCGAGGTGCTGTGGCGGACCATCGTGTTCTCGATCGGCTGCGGATTCCTGATCCCGATTCCGTGGGTGCTGCGCTGGTACGCCAACTGGTTCATCTCGCAATTCGCGCTGACCGAGCGCGGCGCTTACGCCAACGGCTAAAGCGATTACGCCTTGCGTTCGCGCACAGAGCCTTCTTGCGCGACGGACGCGACCAGCGTGCCGTCGGGCTTGAAGATCAGGCCGCGGGTCAGGCCGCGGCCGGACTGCGCGCTCGGCGAATCCTGCGCGTAGAGCAGCCATTCGTCGGCGCGGAACGGGCGGTGAAACCACATCGCGTGATCGAGGCTCGCCGGCATCATGCGCCGGTCGAACAGCGTGCGGCCGTAGCGCGCCATGACGGCGTCGAGCAGCGAGAAATCCGACGCATAGGCGAGCGCGCACAGATGCAGCGCCGGATCGTCGGGCAGTTTCGCCGCGGTGCGGATCCAGACATGGATGCGGCCGTCGTCGATCTGCTGGCCGAAATAGCGGCCGAGCTCGACCGGGCGCAGCTCGATCGGCCGGTCGCTCTCATAGTAGCGGCGGATGAACTCCGGCATCTCCTTGAACATCGGCTGCTTCGACACTTCCTCCGCGGTCAGCTTCTCCGGCGGCGGCACGTCGGGCATCTTCTCCTGATGATTGAAGTTGCTCTCTTCCTCAGCGTGGAACGAGACCATGATGGAGAAGATCGCATTGCCGTGCTGGATCGCGGTGACGCGGCGGGTGGTGTAGCTCTTACCGTCGCGCAGCCGCTCGACCTGGTAGATGATCGGGATCTGCGGATCGCCCGGCAGGATGAAATAGCAATGGATCGAGTGCGGCAGGCGGCCCTCGACGGTGCGGCAGGCCGCGACCATGGCCTGGCCGATCACCTGGCCGCCGAACACGCGCTGCCAGCTCGTCTTCGGGCTGTTGCCGCGGAACAAATTCACCTCGAGCTGCTCGAGATCGAGGATGGACAACAGGTCGATCAGGCTCTTGGACATAAGGATGCGCTCTCTTTCGTCATCCCCGGTGCGCAATTGCGCACCTGAGGGCTCACGCTTCGCGCGCCCCGGAATGACGACCGTTGGATTTGGCCTTGTTTCTGTCCCCTGTTTCGCCCAGCTATTATCAGGTAGCAAGCACAGTCTGAGAGCGCAGGGCGCGTAAGGAAAAGGCATGCCGGCACAACGAAGTATTGTCATCTGCGGGGGCGCTTTTGCGGGGCTGGCGCTGGCCGTGGCGTTGCGCCAGGGGCTGGGGCCGGACATTCCGGTCATCGTGGCCGATCCGGCGCTGAGCCAGCGCCCGAGCCGCGATCCGCGTGCGACCGCGATCGTGGCGGCCTGCCGGCGGCTGTTCGAGACCCTCGGCGTCTGGGGCCAGGTGGCGCCGACGGCGCAGCCGATCACGGACATGGTCGTGACCGATTCCAAGCTGGAGGATGCGACGCGTCCGGTGTTCCTGACCTTCGCCGGCAATGTCGAGCCCGGCGAGCCGTTCGCCCATATGGTCGAGAACCGCCATCTGATCGATGCGCTCGCGACCCGCGCCGAGGCCGAGGGCGTCGAGCTGCGCGCCACCGCGGTGTCGAGCTTCGATTCGCGGCCCGACGGCGTCAGCGTGACACTGGCCGATGGCACAGAGATCGATGCGAGCCTGCTGGTCGCCGCCGACGGCGCACGCTCGAAGCTGCGCGAGCGCGCCGGGATCGCGACCCATGGCTGGGATTACGACCAATCCGGCATCGTGGTCACGGTCGGGCATGAGCGCGCGCATCACGGCCGCGCCGAAGAGCATTTCCTGCCCGCGGGTCCGTTCGCGATCCTGCCGCTGACCGGCAATCGCTCGTCGCTGGTGTGGACCGAAACGCGCAAGGACGCCGCGCGCATCACGGCGCTGAGCGAGGAAGAATTCCACGCCGAGCTCGAGCAGCGGTTCGGCCTGCACCTCGGTGAGATCAGGGCTCTCGATAGACCGCGCGCGTTCCCGCTCGGCTATTTCGTCGCGCGCTCGTTCATCGCCGAACGGCTGGCGCTGATCGGCGACGCCGCGCATGTGATCCATCCGATCGCGGGGCAGGGGCTCAACATGGGCCTGAAGGATGTTGCCGCACTTGCCGAGGTCGTGGTCGATGCAGCGCGGCTCGGCATGGACCTCGGACAGGCCGACGTGCTCGAGCGCTATCAGCGCTGGCGGCGCTTCGACACGATGGCGATGGGGGTTGCGACCAACTCGCTGAACTTCCTGTTCTCCAACGAATCGACGCTGCTGCGCACCGTCCGCGACATCGGATTGGGCCTCGTCGATCGCGCGCCGCCGTTGAAGAGCATGTTCATCCGCCAGGCGGCGGGATTGTCAGGCGAAGTGCCGCGGCTGCTGAAGGGCGAGGCGCTGTAGGGCTGCGGCTTTGCCGCGCATCCACTCACTTCTGTGAAATGAAGCCGGCCACCGCGTCGATCAGGTCCGGGTCGAGCGGCCGCTCCGGCTCATTGTAGCTTGCCATGTCGTCCGCCGCGTCGGTGACGTCGACCAGCAGATGATTCATGTCCGGCAGCCACAAGGATTTGGCCGCGATATCGGCGGTGGTGAGCGCGAGGAAATCGAGCCGCGCCAGCTGATGGTCGCGGCCGCCCGCGACGATCAAGACAGGCCCGGTGATCTTCTTCATCGGATCGATCGGATCCTCGGTAAAGGCCGATGCGATGGCGGGCTGCATCGCAGGCGCGATCGCCAGCCCCGCAGGCGGCGGATCGACGATCTGCCCGGCCATGATGTCGTCGATGGCCTTTCCGATCGGCGCGAATTTGTCCGGCGGCAGCTGCTTCTCGAGCTGCGCCTTCAACACCGTGCCCTGCTTGCGCGCCGCCGTTGCCAGCAGCACCAGCCGGTCGATCGGCACGCGCTGGGCGGCGAGGATCGCGACCAGGCCGCCCTCGCTGTGCCCGACCACTGCAACATGGGTGAACCTGCCGCTGCCGCGCAGATAGTCGATGAGTGCCGCCGCGTCGCTGACATAGTCCTTGAAGCGAAAGTCCTCCGGACGGCCGAACTCCTTCTTCCATTCGCCGGCGCCGCGCTTGTCGTAGCGCAGCGTCGCGATGCCGCGTGCGACCAGCTGCTCGGAGAGCTTCTTCAATGTCGCCGGCTTGAGCTGCGGCCCGTTGCCGTCACGGTCGGTCGAGCCGGAACCGGCGATCAGCAACGCCACCGGCGGCTTTGCGACGTCGGGCGGCACGGTGAGCACCGCGTCGATTGTGCCGATGCGCAGCCTGCTCTCGTCGGCCGCCGCGCTCGCCATCGAGGCGAGCAGCAGCAGCCATGTGACGAGGGCGCGCATCAATCGATCTTGCGCGCCTCTTCCGGCAGCATGATCGGGATGCCGTCGCGGATCGGATAGGCAAGTTTCGCGGAGCGCGAGATCAGCTCCTGCCGCGCGGCGTCGAATTCCAGCGGTCCCTTGGTGATCGGGCACACTAGGATTTCGAGCAGCTTTGGGTCGGCGGTGCTTTCGAGATGATCTGTCGTGGAATTCATGGATGGCTCCAACTGGAGCGTTTTCGAGCGAAGTGGGCACCGGTTCGCGTGAAGAAAACGCGTCAGAACAAACTGATCGTCATGTAGCACATTTAAACAAGCGCTGTCAGCGCTTGGTCAGGCGCAACAGCTCATCGATTGCGGCCTGCTGACGCGGCTTCGGCAGCGTTTGCTCTGATAGCGCGTAGCCGATGAACGCCCAATAGAAGATCTGCGCCCGACCGCGCGCCACGTCTTCCGGGAATCCGGCGTGCCGGAGCAGGGTTTCGATATAGCCGATCCGGCGCTGGTCGACCTCGAGCACGGCGGCGCGCGCCGCGGCATATCCGGTGGCCCAGCTGCGCACCGCGCGTTCCAGTGCCAGCCGCGCCGAGAAGGTCCGGCGCAACAGCAGCGCCAGCGCGTCGCCGCCTTCCGGAATGGTCTCGAGTTCGGCGATCACCTGCTCGGCGGCAACCTCGCGCCAATGGTTGAGGATCGCGGTGCGATAGGCGCCGATGTCGGCGAAATGCCAGTAGAAGCTGCCGCGCGAGACCCCCATGGCCTTGGCCAGCGGCTCGGCCTTGAGCGCCGTGAAGCCGTGCTTCGCCAGCGTCTTCAGGCCCTGATCGAGCCAGTCCTTGACCGAGAGTTGTTCCGTCATGATTCCCCGTCCGCGTCCCGACCATACATAAGTGTATTGACAGGCGCCAGCCGGCGGTGTCCTATCCATACAGTACTGTATGGAACAGCACTGTATGGAGACGTCGCGATGCGTGATCTTCTGCTGCAAGGCGCCGGCCTCATCGCCATCCTGGTCAGCCTGATCCATGGCGTTCTCGGCGAGACCAAAATATTCGCGCGCGCCACCGTCGAGCCGCCGCGGCTGCGCCTCTTGCTTCGCCTGGTCTATCAGGCCGGCACAGTCGCCTGGATCGGCGGCGGCGTGCTGCTGGTCGCCGCGCCGGCGATGGCCTCCGATGCCGCGCGGCACTGGATCGTGGCGACGCTCGCCATCGTGTTCGGCAGCGCGGCGCTCGCCAATGCAGTCGCGACCCGCGGCCGGCATTTCGGCTGGATGGCGATGAGCGCCGTCGTGGCGCTTGCCGCCGCCGGCTATTAGCTGATGCGATCATGACGACTGATCGCATCAGCCTGAGCATTGCCAACGGTGTCGCCGACATCAGGCTCGACCGCCCGGACAAGCTCAACGCGCTCGATCCGGCGATGTTTACCGCAATCGCCGACATCGGCGCGCAGCTTAGGGACAACCCGAAGGTCCGCGCGGTGGTGTTGTCGGGCGAGGGCCAGGCGTTCTGCGCGGGCCTCGATCTCGAACGTCTGGTCGCAACGACGGAAGGCCAATCCATCCTGCCTTTTGCCGATCTTGGGCAGCGCACCCACGGCATCGCCAACTTCGCGCAGCATCTGGTGTGGCTCTGGCGCGAGTTGCCGGTACCGGTGATTGCGGCCGTCCACGGCATCGCGTTCGGCGGCGGCTTTCAGCTGATGCTCGGTGCCGATATCAGATATCTTGCGCCGGCCACGCGTCTGGCCGTCATCGAAGCCAAATGGGGGCTGGTGCCCGACATGGCCGGAACGCAGCTGATGCGCCATCTCGCGCGCGAAGACGTGGTCCGCGAACTGACCTACACCGCGCGCGTCTTCTCCGCGGAGGAAGCGCTTGGTTACGGCTTCGCCACCCGGGTCGTCGAACAGCCGCGCCATGCCGCACTGGAGACGGCGCGCGCGATCGCGGACCGCAGCCCGGACGCGATCCGCGCCGCCAAGCGGCTGCTCAATCTCGCAGCCGATCGCGATGCGGCGACCGGGCTCGCAGCTGAAACGGCCGAGCAGGCGCTTCTGCTTGGGACCCCCAATCACGTCGAAGCGGTCAGGGCGAATCTCGAACGACGGCCGCCGCAATGGAGTTTTGCATGACCACTGCAACGGGATTCGATCTGGAGCGTCTTGTTGCGACCAATGCGTCGGCGGCCTTCAACCGGCTGGTCGGCCTCGAGGTGGTTTCCGCCGGTGCCGGTGCAGTGGAGCTGCGCGTGCCCTGGCGTGATGATCTCACCCAATATGCCGGTCATCTTCACGCGGGCATGATCGCGGCCTTGCTGGATACCGCCTGCGGCTTTGCTGCGGCGTCGATGGTCGGTTCCGTCACCGCTTCGCACTTCTCGATGAATTGCCTGAAGCCTGCGGTGGGCCGCTGCTTCATCGCCAAAGGCATCACGTTGCGCGCCGGGCGCCGGCAGGTGTTCGCTCGCGCCGAGCTGTTTGCGGAGAACGAGCAGGGCGAGGCGTCGCTGGTCGCAACCGGCGAAACCGTCCTCGTTCCGCTCGAGAGTTGAGGACACCCAACCGCAGGGCGCGTGCAATATTTATGGGGCCATCAATTTCCGTGTGGAATCGGCTTACGCGCGGATAACCATGCCACTGAAAGTTGTAGAAAATTATCGAGAAGACAATTCAACCGGCCTAGCTTGTCCGCGCGGACAACCATGGGCCGACGCATGTTTCGTGTTCTTACGTGTCTTTCAGGTGAGCATGACTGGCGGCTCGTTCTGCTCGCCGGCCTGGTCTGCTTCGTTGCCAGCATTGTCGCCGTCAACATCTTCCATCGCGCGATCGCTTCACAGGCGAGGACGCGGCGGATCTGGATCGCGATCGCGGGAGCTGCGATCGGTTACGGCATCTGGGCCACGCACTTCATTGCCATGCTCGCCTACGAGCCGGGCGTGCCGACCGGCTACGGTATCGTCCTCACGGCGCTGTCGCTCGCCGTCGCGATGATGCTGACGTCGGTCGGCCTCGGCCTTGCCGCCAGCGACTCCAGCCCCTGGCGCGCGCCGGTCGGCGGCGCGGTGATCGGAGCCGGCATCGCCAGCATGCATTATCTCGGAATGTGGGCGCTGGAAGTGCCGGGCCATGTGGTGTGGTCGCTCGACCTCGTGGTGGCCTCCATCGTGCTCGGCATGCTGTTCGGCTACGCCGCGCTGTCGGTCGCGGTCCGTTATCAGGATCGCTGGATGTCGCTCGTCGCGGCGATGTTGCTGACGCTTGCGATCGTGTCGCATCATTTCACCGCGATGGGCGCGGTCGAGATCGTTCCGGACCCGCTGCTGGCTCCGGAAGCCTTGTCGCTCTCTCCTGCCTTCCTCGCCATCGTGATCGCGGGCGTGGCACTCTCGGTGCTCGGGATGAGCCTGGTCGGGGTGCTTGCCGACCGGCGCCTTGCGCTGCGCACCCGCCGCTTCGAGGAGATCATCAGCCAGCTTTCGCTGGCGCGACAGCAAGTCGAGGCGTCGCAGAAGGAACTGGAAGAGCAAAGGTTCCGGCTGGACACCGCGATCAATCACATGGGCGAGGGCCTCTGCATGTTCGATGCGGAGAAGCGCCTCGTCGTGTGCAATGAGCGCTACGCCAAGATGTACCGGCTGCCGCCGGAACTGCTGCTGCCCGGCACCGCCCATCGCGAGATCATCACGCATCGGATCGCCAACGGCCTTCTCAAGGGTGAGACCAGCGACAGCGCCGCGACCCAGGTGCTCGCGACATTGAACGCACTGCCGGCCGACGAGAGCAGCAGCCGGGTCGACGAGCTTGCCGACGGCCGGCTGATCTGCGTGACGCGGCAGCCGATGCCCGGCGGCGGCTGGGTGGCGACCCATCGCGACGTCACCGAACAGCGGCGCTCCGAGGCCAAGATCACCCATATGGCGCAGCACGACGCGCTGACCGATCTGCCGAACCGTGTGCTGCTCAAGGAGTGGATGGAGCAGGCGCTTTCCGGCGCGCGGTGCGGCGGACCGAGCCTTGCGGTGCTGATGCTCGATCTCGACCGCTTCAAGGACGTCAACGACACCCTCGGGCATCCGGCGGGCGATGCGCTGCTGAAGTCGGTGGCCGCGCGGCTCCGCAGGTGCGTCAGCGATACCACGCTGGTGGCGCGGCTCGGCGGCGACGAGTTCGCCGTGATCGACTACGTCACCGATCCGGTCACGGAAGCCGGTGTGCTCGCCGAGAGGATCAGGAAGGCGCTCAGCGAGCCGATCGATCTCGGCGATCATCGAGTGACCACCACGGCCAGCATCGGGATTGCGATCGCGCCGCGCGACGGCACCGATTCCGACGAGGTCCTGCGCAGCGCCGATCTTGCGCTCTACTCGGCCAAGAGCGGTGGCCGCGGCTCGTTCCGCTTCTTCGAGCCGGAGCTCGACCGGCTGCTGCAGACCCGGCGCAGCCTCGAGCGCGACATGCGCAGCGCGCTCGCCAACGGCGAGTTCGAGCTGCACTATCAGCCGTTCATCAACGTCGCGAGCGGGGAGACCTGCGGCTTCGAGGCGCTGTTGCGATGGCATCATCCGCAGCGCGGCATGGTCTCGCCGGCGCAGTTCATTCCGCTTGCTGAGGAGACCGGCCTGATCGTGCCGCTCGGCGAATGGGTGCTGCGCACCGCGTGCGCGGAAGCCGCCAAATGGCCCGACGACCTCAAGATCGCGATCAACCTGTCGCCGGTGCAGTTCAGGAGCCCGGAATTGGTCCCGGTGATTGTGCACGCGCTGGCAAGCTCGGGGGTTTCGCCAGAACGGCTCGAGCTTGAAGTCACCGAAACGGCGATCATCCAGGACAGCGAGGCGGTGTTCGCGGCGCTCAGCCAGCTCCATGATCTCGGGGTGCGGATCGCGCTCGACGATTTCGGCACCGGCTATTCGTCGCTGAGCTTCCTGCAGAAGTTTCCGTTCGACAAGGTCAAGATCGATCGCAGCTTCGTGTCCGAACTCTCCGGCGCAACCGACGAGTCGCGCCGGATCGCGCGCGCGATCGTTCGCTTCGCGGTCAGCCTCGGCAAGACGACGACGGCCGAAGGCGTCGAAACTAGGGAGCAGCTCGACATCCTGCGCGCCGATGCCTGCGTGGAAGTGCAGGGCTTCCACTTCAGCCCCGCGGTGCAGAGCGAGAAGGTCGCCCAGATGATCGGCGGGCGGATGCCGGTCGCGGCCGAACGCCCGGCAGTTCGTCTCGCAATGGCGGGCGCCGCGTCCTGATCGAAGGGCCGTGTCAGCAGATTCGGATGCCCATGAGGCGTAAGGCCGCAGCAGGCGGTCAAAACCAAATTGCGCGTGGAGCGCAAAGCGGTTTTCGCGGCCGTTAGAATTTCTCTAAAGCGAGCCGCATCCGCGCTTCCTTGACTTGGCAATCACCTCAGCATTCTTCACGCATGTGCTCTGCGCGATGGCGTTGTGGGCATGATCGTCAACGGAGGGGAGATACGCGTGAGAGTGATTATGAGCGCTGCGCTTGCAGTGTGCGTTCTGGGGTTTGCGGGATCGGCAGCATTCGCCGACGGCTACAAGACTTGCACCAAGCTCGACAAGGCATCGTGGAAGCCGGCAAGCGATGCCGAAGCCAAGGCCAAGGCCGCTGGCTACGAGGTGCGCCGCTCGAAGATCGAGGGCTCCTGCTACGAAGTGTACGGCGTCAAGGAAGGCAAGCTCTACGAGCTGTTCTACAGCCCGGAAGATCTCAGCCTGAAGCACACGATCACCAAGTGAATCTTCAAGTGAATCGTCGAGTGAAGCAGGCACGATGACGAAGGCGGCGCCCGGCGCCCGCGGCGCCACTACCGTGCAGGTCTGGGACCTGCCGCTGCGGCTCTGGCACTGGGCGCTCGCCATCCTCGTCCTGGTCGCTTGGGTGACGCCCAACGTCTATGACCGGCTGCACCGGCTGGCGGGCTATGCCGTGATCGGGCTATTGGCGTTCCGGCTGATCTGGGGCTTCGCCGGCACGCGCTATGCGCGTTTCGGCAAGCTTGGTATCCGCTTGCGCGCCGCACCGCGCTACATCTGGAATCTCCGCCGCGGCATCACCGGCCGCTATATCGGGCTCAATCCCGCGGGCACCGTAATGCTGGTGGCGCTGCTGCTCATGCTCGCGGTGTCCGCGATCACGGGTGCGATGGAGGTCACCGTCACCTTCTTCGGCGTGTGGTGGGTCGAGGACAGCCACGCCTACGCCTCGGATGCGGTCATCATCCTGGTCGCTTTGCACGTGCTCGGCGTCATCGTGGTGGGATTGCTGCAGCGTCAGAACCTGGTGCGCGCGATGTTCACCGGACGCAAGCAGCTCCGCAATCGTTGATCTCCGCGCAAACGCCTTGCGTTTGTCGCGAGGGATCATCCCTCATTGCACCGGCGGGTCGCCCGAGGTGCGCTTCTTGGCGAGGTCCATCTCGGTGACCGCGATCAGGATCTCGGCGCGGGTCTTCAGGTCGGGCGCTTCCAGCATTGCCTGCTTCTCGGCCGGGCCATAGGGCGACATCATCGCCAGTGCATTGACCAGCGCCTCGTTCGGTGCGGACTCGATGCCTTCCCAGTCGACCTTCAGATTGTTGGCCTCGAGGAAATCGGCGAGCACTTCGAGCAGCGCCTTGCGATCGACGGCGTCCTCGCCCTTGCGCGCGGTGAAGTCGCCGGCGAAGGAGAAGAAGTCGACCTTGCACTGCCGGTACGCCGTCTGCACGGCCAGCTCCTCGATCACCTTGAAGCGCGCCACGCCGGTCAGTTCGAGGATGTAGCGGCCGTCGCCGGATTCGGCGAGCTGGGTGATGCGGCCGACGCAGCCGATGCGGAACAGCGCCGGCTTCGCCTCCTTCTGCGAATGCGCCACGTCGGGCTGGATCATGCCGATCAGGCGGTGACCGTCGCGCAGCGCGTCGTCGATCATCGCGAGATAGCGTGGCTCGAAGATGTTGAGCGGCATCTGGCCGCGCGGCAACAGCAGCGCGCCAGGCAGCGGGAACACCGGGATCACCTCCGGGAGCTCGCCGGGCCCGCGATATTCGGCATTGATCGGCATCTGCGGTCCCGCTGCTGTGACGGGCGTGCGTTACGAGAACAATATCGTCGACAACCGCCTGCGCCCCTCGACGGTTGCCTCATCGGTGCCGCCCCACGCCTCGAAGAACTGCACCAGCTGCTTGCGCGCGCCGTCGTCGTTCCACTTGCGGTCACGCTTGACGATCGCGAGCAGCTGCTCGGTCGCCTCCGCGCGCTTGTTCATTGCATTGAGCGCGGTCGCGAGATCGAACCTCGCCTGATGATCGAGCGGGTTTGCGGCGACTTTCTGTTCCAGCTCCGCGATCGGGCCGACCGATTGCGCCTGTTCGGCGAGATCGATCGCCGCCTGCACAGCCTTCACCGCGGCGTCATTGCGCTTGGACTCCGGCACCATCGCGAGCGTCTGCTTGGCCTGCTCGACCGCACCCGAGGTGACGTAGCACTTGGCGAGGCCGGCCAGCGCCGCGATGTTGGTGGCGTCGTGCGCCAGCACCTCGGCATAGATCTGCGCCGCACCCTCGACATCGCCCTCGGCGAGCACCGCGTCGGCCTCGGCCAGGATCTCCGCGAGATTGGGCTCGCCGGCGGCGGGCACACCCTTGGTGATCTTCTCGATGAAGGCGTTGATCTGGCTCTCCGGCACCGCGCCCATGAAGCCGTCGGCGGGCTGGCCGTTGACGAAGGCGATCACGGCCGGGATCGACTGAATGCCCATCTGGCCGGGGATCTGCGGATGCTCGTCGATGTTCATCTTGACCAGCTTGACCCGGCCCTTGGCGTTGCGGACCGCCTTTTCCAGCATCGGCGTGAGCTGGCGGCAGGGACCGCACCACGGCGCCCAGAAGTCGATCATGACCGGCTGGCGGCGCGATTCCTCGATGACGTCCTTGACGAAGGTCTGGGTCGTCGTCTCTTTGATCAGATCGGGCGCTGCCTGGGGCGTGGGGCCGCCCTGCTCCATTATCGTCACGTTGTCCTCGCCTTGGTCTTCTGAGGTCGGAAAAATACGCGGGCGTTCTAGCACGCTCCGGACGGCGTGTTCAGCCGTTCTGTCAGCCTGGAGCATGATCCGGGAACATGCTCCGTAGATGGCGGTCGGCCGGCAAAATTCAATCGCCTGCCGCCCGGCCTGTTCCATCGGAGATCGGGTGGGTTTGAGGTCCGGAACGGCCGACGATGGCGCTCCTTCATGGCAACAGGGGATCGCCCATGGCAAAGGCCTATTACAGCACCGTATTCGAGCAGCCGGCCGGGGAGGTCTGGAAAATCATCCGCGATTTCAACAATTACCCGGTCTGGGTCCGTGGTGCGGGCACCAGCGAGATCGAGGACGGCAAGTCCGGCGACAGCATCGGCGCCGTACGCAACGTCTTGTACCGGGAACGGCGGATCCGGCAGCGGCTGCTCGCCCAGTCCGACGTCGAGCGCTTCCAGACCTACGAATTTGCCGGTCCACCGACCCTGCCGATGACGGATTTCAGCGCGACCCTGCGGGTGACCCCGGTGGTCGACGGCGACCGGGCCTTCATCGAATGGTGGGCGGTGTTCGATTGCGACGCGGACCGCCGCGTCGAACTGGCGCAGACGCTGACCGGCTGGTTCGAGACCTGGCTCGAATCGCTCCGGGATGAGATGGCTCTGAGGCTGGTTCCGGCCGAAACATAAAAAGAAATCGTCGCGGTGACTGGTTTTGGCCGATTCGGGGTCAATTTTTAAGGAAACCGTGCGATTTCGTGAAGTTCGGACCGCGCTCTTGTGTTGCATTCACAGACAGCATTTGGCATAGGTCTGCCGTTGCCGGCGAGCGATCGCCGCCATTTCGGATGCGGGTGTAGCTCAGTGGTAGAGCACGACCTTGCCAAGGTCGGGGTCGAGGGTTCGAGCCCCTTCGCCCGCTCCAGAATATCTCGCTGACCGAGCTGACAGTCTGATGAAGGCCCGCCCATTGGTGCGGGCTTTTTGCTGTTCGAACGGTGTTGTGATCTCGCGCCCAGGATGCCGCGGCCTGCGACGGCCGCTTCTGCCCGCTGCCGCGCGTGAGTGACGCAGAGAATGTCAGGACCCGCGAGGCGGTCCATCCCGCCGCCGTGGTGAAGCTGCATTCCGCCTCCGACGTCGATAGCGCCACAACCGAAGCGGGCGAGAGCTGCAAGGCGCTCGCCGATGCATTCCGATTCCAGCGCGCGATCGCGCCGCACTGCGCGTGCAGCGCCGCCGCATCCACCGGACTGTCGCCGATTGCGATCGCGGACAACTTGATGCTGCGGATCGGCGACATCATCGCCGCCGATGACGGCTTCAAGATCGCGGCGATCTTTGGCGGGCCGAAGCGCAGTGTGTTGTTCAGGCCGCTGCCGAAGGCACAGGCGCTCGGGCGTTCGCGCCTCTTGTCGCGATAGACGCGATCGCGAGCGTTAGCTTCGTTCGAATATTACGCTGCGGTGCAGAATGCCTTGTTATCAGGCAGCCAGCGCGAGAAAATTTCGTCTCAAATTTCGTCTCAACTTGTTTTGACGCAGCGCACACCATCGCACGCGCTTTTCAGCGTCGATGGATGTGCTACCATTTTGCCGTCTGACCTACCTCACAGACCGCCACCATCATCTCTCAGGGCGTTCAAAATCAATAACAGGCAAGCTGCAACGGCTTGCGTAGGGGAGTGACGCGATGAAATCGGCTTTCAATCGATCCATACTTGCGTTCGCGGCGATTGCGCTGCTGGCGGGGACAACCTTCGCCAATGCGCAGCAACAAACCGACAAGAACCGGGCGCTGAAGAAGTACGAGTCCGGCACCAAGGAATTCTGGACCCATCCGCCGGATGACTGGTTCCTCGGCGACGAGACCGAAGCGCAGAAGGGCCTTGCCCCGCCGTCCGGTCCGCCGACCGGCGCGTCGGATTCCGAACTCGCGGCGATGATGAAGAAGATCAAGCTGCCGCCGGGTTTCAAGATCGAGGTCTATGCCTCGAACGTGCTCGCGGCGCGGCAGATGGCCTGGGGCGACAAGGGCACGCTGTTCGTCGGCTCGTTCGGCCTCGGCAACGTCTATGCGATCAAGGACAACAACGGCAAGAAGGAGGTCAAGACCATCCTCAAGGGCCTCAATATGCCGACCGGCTTGGCCTTCAAGGACGGCGCGCTCTACGTCATCGCGGTCGACAAGCTGATCAGGTACGACAATGCCGAAGCCAATCTCGACAATCTCGGCAGCGGCAAGGTGGTGTATGACGACATGCCGTCGTATGCGGCGCATGGCTGGAAATACATCGCCGTCGACAAGGACGGCTGGTTCTACATTCCGTTCGGACCTCCCTTCAACATCGGCATCCCGCCGACCTCGGTGTCGCAGATCCGCCGCGTCGATCCCAAGACCGGCAATGCGGAGATCTGGGCGCTCGGCGTGCGCAACTCGGTCGGCGGCGACGTCGATCCGCGCACCGGCAAGTACTGGTTCACCGAAAACGCCCGCGACTGGATCAGCGACGATCTGCCGAGCGACAAGCTCAACATGATCTCGAAGATCGGCGAGCACTTCGGCTATCCCTATTGCCACCAGGGCAATCTGCCGGACACCAAGTTCGCGATGGGTCACAAGTGCTCGGAGTTCACCCCGCCGGTGTACAATCTCGGCGCCCACGTCGCTCCGCTCGGCATGAAGTTCTATACCGGCGGCCAATTCCCGGCCGAGTACAAGAACAGCATCCTGATCGCCGAGCACGGCTCCTGGAACCGGCACAAGTACCAGGGCGGCCGCATCGTGAAGATCACCGCGAGCCCCGACGGCAAGAACGCCAAGCAGGAGATCTTCGCCGACGGCTGGATCCAGGGTGACCAGGGCTATCTCGGCCGTCCGGCCGACATCCTGCTCGACAAGGATGGGTCCATCCTCGTCGCCGACGATTGGGCCGGTGCGATCTATCGCATCAGCTACAGCAAGAAGTAACGGTTGAGCCAATGAGGGGCTGCGGTGGCTGATGAGACACCCGCAGCCCCGTTTACTTGGTTCTCAGGCCAAACACGGAACAGACTCGTCATGCCCGGACTTGATCCGGGCATCCATCCAAACAAGAACCCTTCTGCAAGCCAGATGGATTGCCGGGTCAAGCCCGGCAATGACGTCAGGAGAAACTGGCAATGCGTACCGCGTCCCTCGGAATCCTGTTCGCGTCGGCAATCGCGATGACATCCTTTGCGGAGGCCGCCGACGTCGCCGCCGGCAAAGCGAAGGCCGAAATCTGCGCCGGGTGCCACGGCGACAACGGCATCTCGCAAACCGAGAACATTCCCTCGCTGGCCGGCCAGCTCGACCAGTTCATTCAATGGCAGCTGGTGTTCTTCCGCGCCGGCGCGCGCAAGAACGAGCAGATGCAGCCGATCGTCGAGCAGCTCAGCAACGACGACATCCGCAACCTCGGCGCCTATTTCGCCTCGCTGACGCCGTTCAAGGGCGGCAAGGACGACAATCCGGAATTGTCGGAGAAGGGCAAGCAGGCCGCCGCCGGCCGCCGCTGCGCCTCATGCCATGGCGACACGTTCGCCGGCACCAAGGCGGTCGCGCGCATCGCCGGCCAGCGCGAGGAATACCTCGTCAAGGCACTGCACGACTACAAATCGGGCGCCCGCTCTGGCGGCGCGCAGGCAGCGATGGCCGATGTGGCGTATCCCTTGAGCGACGAAGAGATCACCGCGCTCGCGCATTATCTGGCGCATCTGTAGCGGCAAAACATGTGGTCGTCCCGGCGAAGGCCGGGACCCATAACCACCGGCTTCAATTGCCTTGAACGACTATCAACCCGCACCGCCCAAATCGAGGGGCCGCGGCGTATGGGTCCCGGCCTTCGCCGGGACGACGGGGATAGATTCACCCCCGCTGCTTCTCATACGCTTTGAGATGCGTGTAGGCCGTGCGCAGCTTCGGCACCGGGATCTTGGCGGCATCGGCGCGCACGATCAGGTCGCCGATCACATGGTCGGCTTCGACCGGCAGCCCCGCCTTGATGTCGCGGAACATCGATGCGGTCATCGGTGAGCCTTCGGTGGTCAGGAGCCCGCGGGTGCGCTGGAAGAACGGGCCGCCCGGTGCGTGGCCGGCGTCGGCGGCGATCGCGCTGCATTCGTCGAGGATGCCGAGCAGGAAATCCTGGCCGCCGGGCGCGGCCAGGATGTTGCCGACCGAGGTCCGCATCAGGCTGGTGGAGGCGGCGAGCGACGCCAGGAACACCCACTTCTCCCACATGTCCTGCATGATGTGGTCGCTGGCGGCTGCACCGTTGATCGCGGAGAAGATCTCGGCGATCGCGCGCACCCGGTCCGACGGGCCGCCGGCGCGCTCGCCGAAGCCGAGCGACTGCATCGGCTGCAGCTGCACCACTTCGCGCTTCTCGTTCAGTGTCGCTGCGATCGCGCAGAGGCCGCCGAGCACGTGCTGAGCGCCGAATGTCTTGTCGAGCGCATCGAGATGCAGCATGCCGTTGAGCAGCGGGATGATCGCGGTCTTGTCGCCGACGGCAGGTGCAAACGACTTGATCGCATCCTCGAGATCGAACGCCTTGCAGCTCAGCAGCACGACGTCGAACTTGTCCGAAAGCTTGTCGGCCTGCACGGTCGGCGGATTGCTCAGCGTGACATCGCCGTTCGGGCTCTTGATCACGAGCCCGGCGGAGGCGAGCTCGGAGGCGCGGCGAGGCCGGACGAGGAAAGTCACGTCGCGGCCGGCCTGAAGCATCCGGCCGCCGAAATAACCGCCGATCGCACCGGCGCCGACCACGAGAACGCGCATGGGAATTTGTCCTTCTTTGTTGTTGCCCGGTGAGGGGCGAATAGCGAATGGCGAGTAGATAGGGCCGTAAGCCTGCTATTCGCTACCCGCTATTGGCCATTCGCTCATCTCACTTTCCCGACACCAGTTCCTCGACTTCGCGCAGCTGCTCCTTGCCGAAGAAAATCTCGTTGCCGACGAAGAAGGTCGGCGAGCCGAACGCACCGCGCTCGACGGCGGCCTGGGTGTTCGCGATCAGCTTGGCTTTCACGTCGGCGTCCTGCGCACGCGCGAACAGTCTGGCGGCGTCGAGGCCGGAGGCGGCGATGGCTTTGCCGGCCACCTCCGGATCGTCCATCTTCTTCGGCTCGACCCACATGTGGTGGAAAGCCGCCTCGACATACTTCTCGAACACGCCCTCGAGCTGGGCTGCGACCGCCGCGCGCATCAGGTTCAGCGTATTGACCGGGAAGAACGGGTTCCAGACGTACGGCTTGACGCCGAAGCGCTTGAGGAAGCGCTCGGTCTCGATCTTCATGAATTCCGGTTTGTTCTTGACGCCGGCCAGCGTCTCGGCCGGCGACTTGTTGTTGGTGGCCTTGAAGATGCCGCCGAGCAGGATCGGGACATATTCGAACTTGACGCCGGTGCGCTGCTCGATCGCCGGGATCGCCTCGTGGCTGAGGAAGGCATTGGGGCTGCCGAAATCGAACAGGAATTGCGGATTTGGGCTCACGGCGGTCTCTCCCTCGGCCTATTTGGGCTTGCTTGGCATCTCTCTAGGATGGGCCTGCTGCCGCAGGCGCCATCAGGAGAATATGATACTCATCATGTGAGCCGCGGCGCGCGATGTCAAATCAGCCGCTTGATGGTCTGCTTGCGCCATACCAGGGCGTAATAGGCCATCTGCAGCACGAACATGGTTGCGAAGGTGGCGGGATAGGCGATCCAGATGCCGCTGATGCCGATGGCCCGGCTGAGCAGGATCGCGACCGGCACCTCGACCAGCGCCATGGCGAGGATCGAGATGAACAGCGGCATCCACACCGTGCCGCCGGCGCGCATCGCACCCGAGAACACCGTCGCCATGCCGAACAGCACCATGCTCCACAGCACGATGTAGAGCAGCTGCTGCGCCAGCGCGAGCACCGCGCCATCGACGATGAAGAAGCCCATCAGCGGCCGTGCAAAGAGATAGCCGAGCACGACCAGTCCGCCGGTCAGCGCGAGATTCATCTCGATCCCGGTGCGGACGATGGCGCCGACCTGGCGTGAGTCACCCCGGCCGATCGCCTGCGCGCCGAAGATCGACACGGATATGGCGATCGAGATCGCCGGAAACTGCACATAGCCGATCACCTGGTTGACCGCGCCATAGGCGGCGGTGGCCTCCGAGCCGAAGCCGTTGACGAGGCCGAGCAGCACCAGTTCGGCGAGCGAGACCACCACCATGCCGATCGCGGTCGGAATGCCGAGCCGCAGCACGATGCGCAGCAGCGCGCCGTTCGGCCGCATCGCACGCAGGAACGCGGCGTCGAAGGCGAGCGGATGCTTGTGCCGCAACATGTGGATATGCAGCCAGAGCAGCGTGACGACGCCCGAAACCGCGGAGGCGACAGCGGCGCTGGCGACGCCCAGCATCGGCAGCCCGAGCCAGCCGCGGATCAATGCGGGCGTCACCACGAGGCCGACGACTGTCGAGACCGTCAGCGCCACCAGCGGCGTGACGGTGTCGCCGACGCCGCGCATCATCGCCGCGAGCAGCAGGAATGCGAAGGTCACCGGCATCGTGATCATCATGATCCGCGCATAGGACACCGCGGCGTCGAGAACGTCAGGCGGCGTGGCGAGCGCGATCAGGAGCGGGCGCGCGAACAGGCCGCCTGATATCGCGATCGCCAGCGCCAGCAGCAGCGTCACGGTCATGGTCGTGCCGGCGACCGCCTTCACCCGGTCGGGCTCGCCGGCGCCCCAGGCCTGACCGATCATGACCGAGGCGCCCGCGCTCAGGCCGATCACGAAGGAGATGAAGAAGAACATCACCGGAAAGAACACCGACGCTGCGGCGAGCGCATCGACGCCGATCATCTGGCCGAGATAGATGCCGTTGATGGTGCCGAAGAGCGACTGCAGCACATTGCTCAGCAGCATCGGCGCCAGGAAGAACAGAAAGGATTTGCGTAAAGCGGGAGGCTTGGACACGTTCAACTTTCAAAAAGTTGGTCAGGCACCTGGCTGGTGCGTCTTGGATCAAGCGGCGTGCTCGCTGCACCTCTCCCGCTTGCGGGGGAGGTCGGATCGCATCTTTGCGATCCGGGTGGGGGTTATCTCCACGTAAAGATTATCCCTGGCGGTAAGATCCTCACCTCGGCCCTCCCTCGCAAGCGGGAGAGGGAGCGCAGCCCACTCGTGGTTGCACGTCGATATAGGTTCATCACGGGCTAGTCCGCTTGATCGCTATAGGCGAGGCCGATCGCGTGGTCGCGGATGTCGGCCGGCCAGTCCGCGATCAGCGTCGCAAAACGCCGCCGGTCGTGTGCGAACAGGGCGCGGATCGCGTCCTCATAGTTTGGCCGGTTGCCCCCCATCGTTGTCATGAAGCGATAGGCGGCGTCCTGCGCGCTGCGCGTGCGGTCCTTGTCGCCGCTCGTGCGTCGCGCCTCGTCGATCAGCTTGCGGAGCGCAACCGACGCGCCGCCCTTCTGCTGCGCGAGCCAGTCCCAATGGCGCGGCAACAGCGTGATCTCGCGCGCGACGACGCCAAGCTTCGGCCGTCCGGGACCGCGCGGCGCGGCCGCCGCCGCCGGCTCCGCGTCGGGTGGAGGCGCGAACTTCGGCAGCCGCGCCAGCACGTCGTCGACCGAGCCGCGGAAATCGATGTCGACCAGCGCCGAGGTGCGGCCGTTGAACACCAGGACCGTGGCATCCTTGCGCCGGTCGAGCAGCTGCTTGGCGGCGTGCGCGACCTCCGCGAGGTCACCGGCCCCGATGCGATGCTCGCCTTCGAAGGCGACATAGGCAGGATTCATGGTAGACCTCTCCGATTGCGCGACGTATTGCCCGGGTGATTTCCAGCAAGCCCGGCGCGTGGATCTCGACTTTCCTGTTCCCGGCTGGCGCCAAACGCCGTCCGATTGCGCCGATATTTCAGAGGACGCCCATGCTGACGGTTCATCATCTCAACAATTCCCGCTCGCAGCGCGTGCTGTGGCTGCTCGAGGAATTGGGCGTGCCCTACGAGATCGTGCGCTACCAGCGGCAGCCCGACATGCGGGCGCCGAAGGAGCTGCGCGCGATTCATCCGCTCGGCAAGTCGCCCGTCGTCACCGATAACGGCAACACCATCGCGGAATCCGGCGCGATCCTCGAATACATCATCGCGACCTACGGCAAGGGCCGCCTGATCCCGCCGGCCGATACGCCGGAGCGGCTGCGCTACACCTATTGGCTGCACTATGCCGAAGGCTCGGCGATGACGCCGCTGCTGTTGAAGTTGCTGTTCACGCTGATGCCGAAGCGCGCGCCGGCGCTGCTGCGGCCGCTGGTGCGCAAGGTCTCGAACCAGGCACTGTCCACGCTGGTCAATCCGCAGATCAAGCAGCACATGGCCTATTGGGAAGGCGAGCTCGGCAAGAGCGAGTGGTTCGCCGGCAGCGAATTCTCCGGCGCCGACATCCAGATGAGCTTTCCGCTCGAAGCGGCCGCCGCGCGCGGCGGGCTCGAGGACGGCCATCCCCGGTGCGTCGCTTTCCTGGAGCGCATCCACGCCCGCCCGGCCTATGCGCGGGCGCTCGAGAAGGGCGGGCCGTACGAGCTTGGCCGCTAGTATCCCGGTCATCGCGGCAGCTCGACCAGCGGCAGCAGGCGTGAATCCGCCAGTGCCGCGGTGCGATGCCCGATGCCGGCGAGATAGGCCTCCGCCACCGCGAAGGCGAGGAACGCGCCGCGGCTCTTCTGCCGGATCAGCATCGCGCGGTCCCAGTGCTCACCCTCGGGCCCGATCAGGAACGAGCCGCCTTCACCCATGAACAGGATGTCGCCGCCGCTCTTCCGCAGATGCGGCAGCGTGTGCGCGACATAGCGGTCGTAGGCCTCAGCACCCGTGATCGGCTGCGGCGGGGCCAGCTCCGGGCTTTGCGAATAGTCGGCGATCTCGCGGAAGCGCAGCAAGTTGAGCATCACCAGTTCGCCGGCGATCGCGCGCTGGGCAAAGTCGCGCCCGGCATTCCAGGTCGGCTCCAGATGGCAGGTGGTGTCCATGTCAGCTCGTCCAATTCGCTTTCGATGGCGAAGTTTTATCCGGGTGTAATTGCCTTGTCAATAATATCCGGGTAAAAATAACGGACCAGCCGACAGGAGACCGCCATGAAGACCGAGGACCGCAAGCAGGCCATAGCCGACTACAAGAAGCGCGCTGCTGTGGCCGGCGTGTTCGTGATCCGCTGCCGCGCGACCGGGGAGGTCTGGGTCGGGCAGGCGCTCGATCTGGAGAAAATAGAAAACCGCGTCTGGTTCACGCTGCGGATGGGCAGCCACCGAAATGCCGAGTTGCAGCGCGCCTGGTCGGCACATGGCGCGGACAATCTCGCGCTCGAAACGCTGGAGCGCATCGAGGACGAGGAGCTCGCCTATGTGCGCGATACGCTGCTCAGGGAGCGCGTGCAGCACTGGCGCGCGCAGCTGAATGCGTCGGCAATCTAGCCGCGTTCAACGCGACGGCAGCGCCTGCACGGAGACGCCAGGCGGCGGCACATCGTCGTCGGGTACGAAGAAATCCGACATCAGCGGTACCGATGGATCGACGCGATAGCGCTCGAAGTCGCGCACGCCGTTGGCGTAGAGCACCTTGTCGTCGATGCAGAAATTGCCGGTGAACTCGCGCGACGGCCGCGTGATGATCGCGTAGGCCGCGTCGCCCATGATCTCGGGCGTGCGGCTCGCGCGCATCATGGCATCGCCGCCGAGCAGATTGCCGACCGCGGCGGTCGCGATCGTGGTGCGCGGCCACAACGCGTTGACCGCAATGCCTGAAGATTTTTGCTCGCCGGCCAGCCCGAGCACGCACATGCTCATGCCGAACTTCGCCATCGTGTAAGCGGTCGAGTGCTCGAACCATTTGGTCTTCATGTCGAGCGGCGGCGACAGCATCAGGATGTGCGGATTCTCCGCTTTCTTCAGATGCGGGATGCAGTATTTCGACACCATGAATGTGCCGCGGGTGTTGATCCCCATCATCAGGTCGTACCGCTTCATGTCGGTTGCCTGCGAGGGGGTCAGGCTGATGGCGCTGGCATTGTTGACGCAGACGTCGATGCCGCCGAATTCGGCGACGGTCTGCTCGATCGCCGCCATCACTTGCGCCTCGTCCCTGATGTCGCAGAGTACCGGCAGCGCTTTGCCGCCGGCGGCGCGCACCTCGTCGGCGGCGGTGTAGATCGTGCCCTTCAGCTTCGGATGCGGCTCGGCGGTCTTTGCCGCGATCGCGACATTGGCGCCGTCACGCGCGGCGCGAAGCGCAATCGCCAGCCCGATGCCGCGGCTCGCGCCCGAGATGAACAGCGTCTTGCCTTTGAGCGATGTCATCTGCTGGCTCCTCCACAGTTAGGGACGCACTATGTCAGGCTCCCTCTCCCTTGTGGGAGCCCGAGGCGAGCGAAGCTCGCTCTCGAGGTTGGGGGTGAGGGGTATCCCTCCACACGGCGTACTGCCAGGATAGACCGCGACCCCTCACCCGGATCGCATCTAGCGATGCAATCCGGCCTCTCCCACAGGGGGAGAGGCAATACTGAGCAAGCTGAGGGTTCGCGCTCATTGCTACCCACCCGCATGCAGCACGCGGCCGCGCGTTTCCGGCAGCGCGTAGGCGGCGATGAAGAACACGGCATAGGCTGCCACCGCGAAGATCGCGATCGCGTTGGCGAGCGTCGTCGTGGTCGAGAGGGCGCCGACCAGGAACGGAAACAGCGCGCCAACGCCGCGGCCGAAATTGTAGCAGAAACCCTGGCCGGAGCCGCGCAGCCGGGTCGGATAGAGCTCGGTCAGGAACGCGCCCATGCCGGAGAAATAGCCTGAGGCGAAGAAGCCGAGCGGGAAGCCCAGCACCCACAGCACCTCGTTGGACAGCGGCAGTTGGGTATAGAGCAGCACGACTGCGATGGCACCGAGCGAGAAGATCAGGAACAGATTGCGCCGGCCGATCCGGTCGGCGAGCCAGGCACCGACCAGATAGCCGATGAAGGAGCCGATAATCAGCGTTGCGAGATAGCCGGTCGAGCCGACCACCGAGAGCTTGCGCTCGGTGGTGAGGAAGCGCGGCACCCAGAAGGTGATGGCGTAATAGCCGCCCTGCATGCCGGTGCCGACCAGCGAGGCCAGCAGCGTGGTCTTCAGGATCGGTCCCTGGAAGATCTCCCACAATGCCGCGGGCCCGCTGCCGGATGCCTGCTGCTGGGCCATCGTCGCGGCGGAGATCTTGGGCTCGGTGACATAGCGGCGCAGATAGAACACCAGCAGCGCCGGCAGCGCGCCGATCACGAACATCCAGCGCCAGGCGTTTTCCGGAGGCAGGATAGAGAACAGGACCGCCTGCGCCAGCACCGCAAGGCCCCAGCCGATCGCCCAGCCCGACTGCACCGAGCCGACCGCGCGTCCGCGGTATTGCGGCCGGATCGCCTCGCCGATCAGCACCGCGCCGGCCGCCCATTCGCCGCCGAAGCCGAGGCCGAGCAGCGCGCGGGCGATCAAGAGCTGGTCGAAATTCTGCACCACGGCGCAGACCAGCGAAAAAAACGAGAACCAGATGATGGTGAGCTGCAGCGTCTTCACCCGCCCGATGCGGTCGGACAGATAGCCGCCGAGCCAGCCGCCGACGGCGGAGGCCAGCAGCGTCACGGTGCCGGCGAGCCCGGCGGTGCCGGCATCGACCTTCCACAGCGTGATGATGGTGCCGATCACCAGCGGATAGATCATGAAATCCATGCCGTCGAGCGTCCAGCCCGAGGCGCAGGCCCAGAACGTGCGCCGCTCCGACAGGTTCATGTCGCGATAGAAGGCGAGGAGGCTGGTGTCCTCGATCTCTGCGACTTCGATTGATTTGGATTCGGCCGTGCTCATGCGCGTTCCCCGGAGAAATCATTCACCGGCTGTTTGCGATCCGCGGCCGGAGTTGCGCGGACCGCCAATCTATCGCGATGTTGCAGGCCGGGCAAAGCCGGGTTTTTAGTATCCCGCGGCCTCCGAGCCGCGGGTGCGCGGATCGGGTGCGCCGAGCAGACCGCTGGTCGTGACGAGGATCGAGTTCGCGGAGGAGTAGCCGAGCGGCTCGACCGGCTTGTGGCCCTTCGCCTTCAACTCGGTGAGCACTTCGTCGGGAAAGCCCTTCTCGATCCGGACCTCGTCGGGCAGCCATTGATGATGGATCCGGGGCGCCGCGACCGCGGCCGCGATGTCCATCTTGTAGTCGATCACGTCGACGATGATCTGCGTCACCGCGGAGATGATGCGGCTGCCGCCGGGCGATCCCGTCACCAGCACCGGCTTGCCGTCCTTCAGCACGATGGTCGGCGACATCGACGACAGCGGCCGCTTGCCGGGCCCCGGCAGATTGGCCTCGAAGCCGACCAGGCCGAACGCGTTGGACGCGCCCGGCGCCGCGGTGAAATCGTCGAGCTCGTTGTTGAGCAGCACGCCGGTGCCGTCGGCGACCAGGCCGACGCCGTAAGGGAAGTTCAGCGTGTAGGTGTTGCTGACGGCGTTGCCGCTGGCGTCGACGACCGAATAATGCGTGGTGTTGTCGCCCTCATGCGGCTGCTTGGCGTTGCGCACATCGGTCCAGGGCGTGGCGCGGGCGAGGTCGATGGTGGCGCGCTGCCTCGCGGCATAATCCTTGTCGATCAAGAGCTGCGTCGGTGCGTCGACGAAGGCGGGATCGCCGAGATAGCGGGCACGATCGGCATAGGCCCGTTTCATCGCCTCGATCATGACATGCAGCGAGGCGGCCGAGCCCTGCTTCATGTCCGACATCGGAAAGCCTTCGAGGATGTTGAGGATCTCCAGCAGCACGACACCGCCGGAAGAGGGCTGCGGCATCGAGACGATGTCGTAGCCGCGATAGGTGCCGCGGATCGGCGTGCGGATCACGGGCCGGTAGGCCTTCAGGTCCTCGAGCGTAAAGATGCCGCCGGCATTCCTGATCCCGCTGACGAGCTTCTCGGCGACCGCGCCCTCGTAGAAGCCGCGCGGGCCCTGTTCCGCAATCGCCGTCAGCACGCCGGCGAGATCGCCCTGGATCAGGCGGTCGCCTTCATGCAGCGGCGCGCCGTCGGCATGCGAGAACGTCCTGGCGGAATTGGGCCAGCGCGACATGCGGCGATACATGTCCGCCAGCGTGTCCGACGTGTCGTCGGTGACGACGAAGCCGTCGCGGGCGAGATCGATCGCGGGTTTGATGATCTGCGCCAGCGTGAACTTGCCGGAGCCGTATTTCTCCAACGCCAGCGCAAGGCCCGCGACCGTGCCGGGCACGCCGATCGCGAGCGCTGAATTGCGCGACTTGTCCGGATCGGGCTTGCCGTCGGCGTTCAGGAACATGTCGCGGGTCGCGGCCTGCGGCGCGGTTTCGCGATAGTCGATTGCGACGTCTTCATTGCGACCGGCGAGATGGATCACCATGAAACCGCCGCCGCCGATATTGCCGGCGCGCGGATAGGTCACGGCCATCGCAAAGCCGGTGGCGACCGCGGCGTCGACTGCGTTGCCGCCTTGTCGCAGGATGTCGGTGCCGACCCGCGCTGCCAGCTTCTCCTGCGCCACCACCATGCCGTTTTCGGCGCGGATGCTTTGAAGCGTGTTGGTGGCTGAAGGCTCGTAAGCGCGCCGTTGCACCTGGCCGAGCGCCGGCGCCGCGATGCCGATCATCAGGAGAGCGGCAAACAGCCGTCGCGACATCGTTGCCGTCAGCGCCATTGAAATGTCCTGCCCTGTTCATCGCCGTATCAGCAAAACGGCTCATGCTATATGGGAACGCATTGAAGCGGCAAAAGCCTGTCCGTGGTTCGGTTTGGGGAATATCTTTCACGATGACGGCAACAATGCAGACGGGCATCGAACATGCGAAGGCCACCACCAAGGCCTATCCGGGTCGCGCTGCCGTCGTCAGCTGGATCTTCTTCGACTGGGCCGCGCAGCCCTATTTCACGTTGATCACGACCTTCGTGTTCGCGCCCTATTTCGCGAGCTTCGTCGCATCAGATGCCGCGAGCGGGCAGGCGCTGTGGGGCTTTGCCACCGCGGCCGCCGGACTTGCCATCGCGCTGCTGTCGCCGGTGCTGGGTGCGATCGCCGATGCCAGCGGCCGGCGCAAGCCGTGGATCGCGGTTTTCGGCGCGCTGCTGGTGATCGGGTCGAGCGCGATGTGGATCGGCAAGCCCGGCAATTCCGACATCATCCCTATGCTGCTGCTGGCCTACGCGATCGCAAGCGTCGGCGTCGAGTTCGCGACCGTCTTCAACAATGCGATGATGCCGACGCTGGTGCCGCCCGACCGGATCGGGCGGCTGTCGGGCACCGGCTGGGCGACCGGCTATATCGGTGGCATCCTGAGCCTCGTGCTGGTGCTCGGCTTCCTCGCCGCCAATGCCGAGACCGGCAAGACGCTGTTCGGCTTCACGCCGCTGTTCGGTGTCGACCCAGTCATGCATGAGGGCGACCGCATCACCGGGCCGCTGACCGGGCTGTGGTTCATCATCTTCGTGATGCCGATGTTCCTGTTCACACCGGACTATCCGGCGAAACATCGGATGCGGGAGGCGCTCGGCGAGGGCCTGCGCGAGCTCAGGGAATCATTGGCGAGCCTGCCGAAGCAGAAATCACTGGCGCGGTTTCTGCTGGCGAACATGATCTACACCGACGGGCTGGTGTCGCTGTTCGCGTTCGGCGGAATCTATGCCGCCGGCACGTTCGGCTGGGACACGATCCGGATCGGCACCTTCGGCATCATCCTGGCGATCGCCGGGACGTTCGGCGGCTGGCTCGGCGGCAAGCTCGACGATGCATTCGGTCCGAAGCGCGTGATCACCGGCAGTCTCGTGATCCTGCCGTTTGCGATCGTCGTGATCCTCACCGTGAACAAGGATTCCATCCTGTTCATCCCGGTCGCGCCGCCACTGCCTGGCGGCCCTCTGTTCGCGGGCGCCGCCGAGCGCGCCTACATCGTGCTGGGTTGCCTGATCGGCGCCACCGGCGCGCCGCTGCAGGCAGCCTCGCGCTCGCTCCTGATTCGGCTGGCGCCGAAGGATCGCATCGCGCAATATTTTGGCTTGTTCGCGCTCACCGGGAAGGTGACGTCATTCATCGGCCCGCTGCTGATCGGCGCGATCACGGCGGCGACCGCGAGCCAGAAATACGGTATGGCCGTGCTGGTGGGGTTTTTTGTGGTGGGGCTGACGTTGTTGGCGAAGGTGCGGGAGTAACCACCGCCGTCGTCCCGGCCAAGCGAAGCGCGAGCCGGAACCCATAACCACCGATGTTCAAGGTGAGCGCGCTGGAGCCCCAGCTCGTTCGAACAACACACGCCTGTGGTTATGGGTCCCTGCCTTCGTGTTTGGTCCCGTGAGATTGGCGAGGGCCTGTATCGGGGCCTGATAGCC
>NZ_NWTG01000029.1 GCF_002532045.1 Bradyrhizobium sp. C9
GTGACGCAGGCACTCCGCGACAAAATCCAAGACCTTGCGCAGGACGCTGGGGCAGCGGCCGAGGCTCTGGCCAAGGCCAAGACTGCATCTGATATCCAGTTTGGTGGCAAGTCAGCATTTCTATCCCCGCAAGACCTGGAGATTGCCCAGCAGCTGAAGAGCATTTACGGCAACGACATTCCAGCTGCGCTGGCGAGCAGCGAGGCCGCTGGCCTCAGGTTCAATGCCACCGTCAAGGAATTGGCCACGCTTGGCCAACAGGTCAACAGCGGCTTCTTGGTGGATTTTGAAACCCAGATCCGCAACGGTGCATCCGCCATGGATGCGCTCAAGACTGCAGGCCTCAACGCGCTCGGCAAGATTGCGGACAAACTTGCCCAGATGGCGGCCGATAACCTGTGGTCATCGGCCTTCGGTGGCTCGTCCGGTGGTGGGTTCAATCTTTTTAGTCTGTTCGGCGGCGGCAGCAAGGCCAGTAACGCTACGGATGGAATAGGCGGGTTCGGTCCAACGGTGCCGGCGTTCGCTACTGGTACCGACTTCGCGCCTGGCGGCATGTCGCTTGTAGGCGAGAACGGTCCAGAGTTGCTGAACCTTCCTCGCGGCGCGCAAGTCATTCCCAATGACGTGCTCAAGTCCGGTGGCGTCGGTGGCGGCACAGTCAGCGTTCGCGGCGGTGACGTGGTGATTCAGGGCGATGCTTCTGAAAAGACCGTGGCGCTGATCAAAGCGGCGATGGCGCAGCACAATGCTGAATTGCCCAGCCGGGTGGTGTCCGCTGTTATAGACGCGAAGGCGAGACGGGTGTTGGCGTGAAGGGATGGGACTGACTACGGAAAAGCTTGGATTATCACGAACTGTTTCCGGCTGCCTTTAGTTCGTCCACGGTTCGGTAATCGCCCGGAAAGTATGAATTGACCGCTAGGTTATTCAGCGTCAACCTCACCACGGCTCGTTCTTTGTAAGCGTAGTTTTTAAATGAGGTGACTTCGAATAATTGGCGGTCCGGGCTTCCTCCGCTCACAGACATCACAAGGTTTAGCGGTGGAAACGATATTTCGGAATAGACATGGCTACTGCCAGACATATCGATCCGTCCAGTTAGACCAGACTGACGCGCTGCTCTAGAATTCGCCAAATCATATAGCGACACGAAAACACGCTGATCGTCAGCGTCTCGTGATTCTCGGTTGAGTAAATATCGCACGAGTTTTGGATGCTTATGCGAAAAGGTCGGCGGCGACGCGCTGCAAAACATCACGAGCATCTGCTTGAAGACGTTCAGTGGCTGAATCGAGCACTCAACTGTCACGGTCGTGCCTGCGGGCACGGAGTGACAAAGCGGATATAACTGTCGAACGAAGTCTATGTAGGCCTTGGCATACCAATCGCCGGTTGTAGAATTGCATTCCTCACAAAGTGTGTATTTGCCGGCTCCTCGCTGATTGTATTTGCCGGTTGGCGATTCCAGATCTCTGAGGAGGTCACCTCCGATCAGTTTTTCAATATCCGCTTCCAATACTCGCTGGTCGTTAAATGCAGCAGCAGGCGGCACGTGCTCGAAGGACAGCCTCTTAGTTTGGCCGCAGAGATGGCAAACCCCAAATCGGGTCATAAGCTTTCTCTTTCGGGTGCGTTTATCGTGTAACCCGCACGTCGCCGTAGTCTGCTTCCAACGGACGTTCGCCATCAAAATCCGTGTGAGCGAGTAGGGCACCAACTCCAAACAGCACCATGCCACCGATCCAGACCAGGCAGGTTGCAGTCAGATAGGCTGACGTTCCGACACCGATGTTGCCGGTGAGGCCGAATAACGTGCCAGCGTTGAACAACAGCCCGACGACTCCCCAAAGCCAAAACAGTACGGCAAGAAATCCCTTTGAGGTGCCATGGTGGCTTCTCAGGCGGAAGGTCCGCTCCCAATTCTCTCTGCGTTTAAAAAGTCCCATCAAATCCCCCCAGACGCGCCGCAACTGTAGATCGAGAGTGATTAGGCGGGCAACTATGATGTGGATTGGGTTTGAGGGCTGCCCGGCCGTTAGCCTTTAGTCGCCTTCCGGTTGATCAACCGCGAGACTACGTTGGAGTGCTGTCTGTTATGTACCGTGGCAAACAGCAGATCGTTCTCGACATCCCCCGGAGCGATAGCTTCGGGGGATTGTTGTCCGTGTTTCTACGGGGTCGAGATTGTGAACTAGTTCACAAATCTGCGGCGCTCCAGCTGCTAGATGGCGTGATGCTGGGGGATTTCAGGGGCCCAGTAGATAGGCGCCGTCGGGACGCTGATTTTCGAGCCCGGCGGCGTATTTTTCCATCGGATGCGGCGCGCGGCGGATGGCAGCTAAACGGGGGCTTGTCTAGCGAGGGCTGGAATGAACAACCGTGTCCCACTTGGGATCTTGGCGAACCAGTTTTGGCATGAGGCCGTGGCCTATCTGCGCGCTGCGGATACTCTCATTCGCGACACGTCTGCTGACGACACAATCCCACCAACATATTTTTTGATGAGCCATGGCGTTGAGCTAATGCTTAAGGCCTATCTTCTCTCGCGTGACGTTCCGTATCTTGACGTGTTCAAGCTCCAGCACGGCATTCGGGAGGCTTACGAACAGGCGAAGAGCCTCGGGCTGGTAGTAGATGTTGAGCACGCGGAAGCCCTGATTGAAAGGCTCTCCGATTTCCACAGCGTGCATCTATTTCGCTATCCCGTGGTTAGCAAAGGAGACGGAAGCCTGATCCTGCGTGGCCATCTCGTTCGCCCGATCGAGGTTCTGCACATCATTGAAGCCATCGGCGCAAAGATCTCTAGTCCCGTATTGTTTGCGCGGATCGATGCGGCCAGGCACGGTGAATTCCCGACAGAGACCTGGCACATGGGTATGCCGGCGAGCGAAGCGGGCGGGCCCTACTGAGTAATCAGATAGCCTTGATAATTCCGTCCACGGACCACGACAGCGTCGCCGCGCGATTGCGGATCGCCTCAAGTTCTGCCGTTGACCTCTCGTTGCCAGTTCGGTGGCGCGTTGCGGTCGTTGCCTGATACCCCGGTTGGACATATCCAACGCAGTAAACGCCACTGTACAAGGCATGAATGAAATCGTTTCGGTCCTCGGCAAACTGCACGAGCTCGCCACCAACGGACAGAATTTGCGACGCGAGCGCTTGACCGCCTACGCGCCAAGACAGCGCATCCGCCCATCGCTTGGCCTGCGGACCGAGGCCTGGAAGGCTCTTCACCTCCATTGAGGCAGCTGGATCTATAGGTGCCAGCGAGTCGATCATCATGTCCTCTATCTGATTGATGATCTCAACAAGTTCGCCGAGCAGAACGTGCTCATCGGCAGTGAGCACGAGCGGACGGGCCGGATCGATCTTGGTCACTTTAGCTCCTTTGGCTTCGCAAGTCGCACACCCGGTCCACCGTCGATCGATTGGCCTTCTGCAAGGAAGACTACGCCGGCAGATTCGAGAGCGCGCCTCATCTTATCGACGCTACTCAGGCGGGCATCTTGGCCATCCTCGAAACGATTGATCGTGTTAACCCCGACGTCGGCGTTCTCGGCCAACTTCTGGGTGCTCCACTTCAGGGCGGCTCTTGCCATTCGGCATTGTTCTGGTCTCATGTGGTGAAAATATCACCAAAAACGGTTGACATCAAACCGGTGATGCCATTACCGTTAATGGTGTAATTATCACCACTTGGAGATTCCCAATGCAGGCGGCCACCTCAGTTCTCGTCGATCGACCGACCGTCTCTCACCTCATCCTGGCGCATCGCAACACCGCTGAAGTGGCGCGTGGTCCGCTTCTAAGCGGGGTTGCCAACGCGCTCAACGACACTGCTTGCGAGATTCAAAAGGCAATCGTTGCGACACCGGCAGCGGACTGGCCCGAGTTCGGCGCCAAGGCCTGCCTGTTGGTCAATGCGCTGACGACGGACCCAACCACCGGCTGGTTGGATGCGATCCGCAAAAGCCTGCACGCAGACGTCCAGCGCCTCGCAACGGTGGATGTGGATTGCTGATCCCCAGTGACGGAACGCCCGGCCATCAAGCAAAGCGGGCCTGTACATACATCGTACAGGCCCGCTTTTTGACTCCAGGCGCAGCATCGGCCGGCCAGTATCAAGGCTGGTTTCCAAGCCTTGGATTATACAATCTTCTCGATGCTGCTTCTAGCGATGTCGTCAGGTGGCAGCCTATGGCAATAGAGCTAGACGGCGACCAGCTTGACCAGCTCGGCGATTTTGGCCGCAACCTCTGCCATCGTATTTTCTGCAGTATCCATGCCGCTTCGCGAGCCGAGCAGGGGGCTGACCTCGCGGAGAGCGGGGTACGTCGTCCCGTGCACAACGGGGACGAGCAGGTCAGTCGCTAGGAGTGCCGATAGCTCTTTTTCGGCAATGCCCTCACCTTTGACGCGGCGCAGCAGCGCAGGCGTCACCAGCACGATACCGACTCGCGACTTCGCCAGTCCCTTGTCGATTTCGCGGAGTAACGGCGTGCCGAGAGGGACGTCCTTTTCGCTGAACCAAACCCTGACACCAGATGACTCGAGCAGATCGTGCAGTTCCTTGGCACACCCCTGCCGGTCATCCCATGCATGGCAGAGGAAGGCGTCCCGAAGGTCAGGCACGGACGCTCGCTTTTCGACGCTTTCGCGGACCGGCGTGAGTGCCCGCACTTCGGCGGGCGTGTACAACACGGATGAACCAGGGCGCGACCATCTCGCCCGTACGCGGCCGCTGGATCCGCCGCCGCTGCTTCGGCCGCCACCGCCGCCCCCCGGCGAGGAGTAGGACGGGGACGGGTACGACGGAGGCGGGTACGACCGGTAGCCGCTGTAACCACCAAAGCCGCCACGGCCACCACATGCGGGGCATTCCGCTCTAGCGCTCGCTGTGCGATGGCCTCTTACTGGTGCTGTACATCTAGCCATTTGGCTGATTTCCTCAGGATCTGGGCTCGCGAATCAGCGCAAGCTGGTTGCATTGAGGTGTACCCTGCAACCGGCCGGTTCCATAGCGGTGGTGGCGCGTTATCCTCTCTTTCCACCCGCGCGATTCGCGGTTGTGGAAATGGGACCACGAGATGGGTGACGCAAACACAGCGACAACAGCCCCCCGCAAAATGCTGAGCATGCGCCAGGTGCTGGCGATCGTGCCATTCAGCCGTCGCACGCTTTATCGGGAGATGGACGAGGGCCGCTTCCCCAAGGCGCGCGAGATAGCACCGCGCCGCGTTGCCTGGTATGAGGACGATGTGACGGCATGGCAGGGGGAATTGGACAGGAAGGTCTCGCCACGGGCTTAAGAGCGGCCTGGACGGGTACGGTATAATACAGGTTGGGCGCTTGAGTCGCCTCGGTGCGCTGGCCATAGCTGGCGAGGTACGAAGAGCAATTTTCTTAGGGGCACGCTCTTGCCCGATGCCGCCAATGACAACGACCGCTTGCTCACACCAGAGCAAGCGGCTTTGAGGCTCAACATCACAAAGGACCAACTAAGTGCGTTCGTGCACGACGGTGAGATTTCCTACATCAACGTCGGCCGAGGCAAAATGCGTCCGCGACGCCGATATAAGGAAGAATTTATCACTGAGTTTGAAGAGCGTCGCACCAGGAGAGAAGTGCCGTGTCCGTCTACCGTGACAAGCGTTCGCCCTATTACCAATTCGATTTCCAGCACGCCGGTCAGCGGTTTCATGGCTCGACGAAATGCACGACTCGACGCGACGCGGAAAGGTTCGAGGTTGCAGAGCTAGAGAAGGCTAAGGCGCTAGTTAAGGCAACGCGGCGCGCCAAGACGTCACTGTTGATCGATGACGTCGCAGACCGGCTCTGGAACGACAGTGCGCAGTATGACTCGGAACCGAAGGCTACCGAGACCAATCTTGCACGCTTGATCGGATACTTCGGCCAGTCGAAGCCGTTAACTGATATCGACCATAAGGCTGCCAAGGACATGGTGGCGTGGCGCCGTGGTCACCGTGTCTCGAGGCGCGGAAAGCGCACCAAGGAAGAGGAACAGGCGCTGCCATTGGTCTCTAACGCCACGGTCAATCGGTCGGCGACCAAGGTGCTGCAACGGCTGTTCACCTTCGCCAAGGACGAGGGCGCGGCCTTTGACAACGAACCCAAGTGGGATGAGCTGCTGTTGCCTGAGCCAGAGGAACGTGTCCGCGAACTTAAGACCGAGGAGGCTGGCGCGCTCGATTCATCCATGCGCGACGATTATGGCCCTTTCTTTGACTTCGTGCGGGCCAGTGGCATGCGGTTAAAGGAATGCGTGACGTTGCGGTGGACGGAGGTGGACTTCTGCGCCAAGCAGATCGTGCGGCTCGGAAAGGGCGGCCGGCGCGTGGTTTTCCCCATCACGCCAGCTGTACGGGAGATCCTATTCCCGCTGCAGGGGCAGCACCCGGAGTTTTGCTTCACCTACCTCGCGGTCTACGGCAACAGGCGGATGGGCCTGGTGAGGGGGCGGCGCTATCGGATTACGTACAACGGAGCCAAGTCGGCCTGGCAGACGCTCCGTAGGCGGGCCAAGGTGGATGACTTCCGTTTCCACGACTTCCGGCACGACTTCGGCAGCAAGCTTCTCCGCGATAGCGGAAACCTCAAGCTGGTGCAGAAGGCACTCAACCACCGCGACATCAAGAGCACGCTGCGCTACGCGCATGTACTGGACGAGGATGTTGCCGTGGCCGTCGAGCGGCTCGCGAAGTCCCGGAATAAGTCCCGGAATAGGATCAGGAAGGCCAGCTAAGTCTTTGAACCGATGAATGATATCTGAACTCAGAAACGAGCTTCCAGATGTCGTTTGCGGCGACCCTCGGGCTGGTGGCGCTGGTGCAGATCGGGCTGCCGAACCTGCTGGCGTCGCCCGATCATTCGGCGACCGCGCGGGTTGCGCTGTGGGGCGGGCGTGAGCTCACGATGCTGATGCTGGCCTCGCTGGTGGCGGGACTCGCGACCACGCCCTACGCCGCGTTTCATTTCCATCGTGTGACGCCCTACGGGCTGCTGGCGAACCTCGCGGCGATGCCGGTGGTGTCGGCGGTCGTGATGCCGGCCGGGCTGCTCGGACTGCTCGCCATGCCGTTCGGCTTCGACGGCGTGTTCTGGGCGATCATGGGGTTCGGCATCGACTGGATGATCCTGGTGACGCAATGGGTCGCGGCGCTCCCCGGCGCCGTCGGCCGGATGGCGGCGTTCGGGGTCGGACCGATGATCGTGGCAAGCGCCGGCCTCATTCTGCTCGGGCTGTTGCGCTCGCCGCTGCGCTGGTCGGGGGCGGTGCTGCTGGTGGTCGCCTCGGTCTGGGCGCTGCGGGTGCCGCAGCCGGACGTGCTGGTCTCCGCCGA
The DNA here is from genome assembly GCF_002532045.1 of Bradyrhizobium sp. C9. Taxonomy (GTDB): domain Bacteria; phylum Pseudomonadota; class Alphaproteobacteria; order Rhizobiales; family Xanthobacteraceae; genus Bradyrhizobium. The sequence continues at coordinate 7,365 of NZ_NWTG01000029.1, forward strand.
TGGCCGCAACGTCGCGGTGCGGGGCGACGACGGGCGGCTGCATCTGATGCACGGCGCGAAGGACGCCTTTCTCGTCAAGGAGTGGCTGGCGGCGGATGCCGATGCGCGGACCGCGACGGATGCTTCACTCGGTGAGGGCGTCTCCTGCGATCCGAGCGGCTGCGTGACGCAGGGTCCCGGCGGTGCCTTCGTCGCGCTGGCGACAAGGCCCGACGCTCTGGCCGACGACTGCGAGCGTGCGGCGCTGATCGTAAGCGCGCGTCCGGCGCCGAAGGATTGCGTGGCCTCGGTGATCGATGCCGAGCGGTTGCGGCGCCACGGCGCGTTGGTGCTACGGCGCATCAGGGACGGCTACGCGATCGATGCGGTCAAGCCCGGCGGGATCGACCGGCCGTGGTCGCCGGCGGTTCCCGGCGATGGCGACAGCGAGACCACGCTGCGCGCCCCTGTGGCCGCGCCGCGGTCTGTTGTCGATGTGACGCCGGCCGAGACCGATGTGCAGGGCGAGGATTAGCCGCCGAGGATCAGCCGTTGTCGGGTGAGGGGCCGGTCGGCAGCTCGAACAGGCCGAGATGGAACTCGTCGGAGTCGGGGCCGGCGTCGGGCTTCTTGACGAGGGTGAAGGAAGCCTCGGGGAACTGCTCCCAGACCTTCAGGTCGTCAGCTGTGACCGTCAGCCAGCCGAACCGGAACATGTAGCGGCCCGGCTCCGTGACGCGTCCAGCCTTTTGCCATGTGACCTTGTCGACCACTGAGCAGGTTTCCGTGAGTGCACGTCCTTCGTGCCCGATGATGCGCCAAGGCGCGCGCCGACGCAAATCTCCTGCTGCGCCCCGGAACCCGGCGTCCGGGGTCGCTCGAAATCGCTTAGGTCACCCGCCGCCGGATCGTTCATTCCGCGGCGGCGATGCGTTCAACCCAAAAACAGCGACGCAAATGCGGAGGGCCGCCGCTCCACAACCTTCGGCTTCTGCTCGACCGGCGGATGCAGTGCCGGCAATTGCAGCACGCTGACGCGCTGTCCCTCGACCAGCTGGGTCACCAGCACATGGCTGCCGTCGGGGAATTCGACCGCGTCATGATGGCGATCGGGAACGTCGGGCTCGACCTCGTTGAACACACCGACGCGGAAATTCATCGTCTTGGTCCAGATCCAGCGGCTGTCGTAGCGAACGTTCTCGGCGAAAGCGAGCTCGGTGCCCGGCAGCATGCAGACCGCGACAGTGGGATCGTTCTCCGAAGCAAAGCCGCGGGTCGACGTGCCGCGGAAAGTCGTGGTGATCAGCGTCTCTCCAACAATGGCGGGGCGCGACGCCACGGCGTGCAGACTATAGTCACACATCGGATGGCTCCTCTAATCGAGGTAGCGACCCGTGCCTCTCCTTGAGGCATAGGGCCTCTACCAGAGTGGACGATAGCAAACGAGTGTCTCCTCGTTTCTGGGCGATTGTACGACTGCTCGACCAACGCCCCCGATCACAAACACGCGACGCTGCGCGAGAGGTATGGGAGCGCATCGGGCAGGCCGCACGTTACGCTATCATGCAAGGAACGATCCGATGTGATGCTCGTTCCCTGCCGCCGCAAGTATTTGAAATTCAGTATTTGCGATAGAGGCCGATCAGCTTGCCCTGGATGCGGACCCGGTTCGGCGGCAGGATGCGCACTTCATAGGCGGTGTTGGCCGGCTCCAGCGCGATCGATGCGCCGCGGCGGCGGAAGCGTTTCAGGGTGGCTTCCTCCTCGTCGATCAGCGCCACCACGATGTCGCCGGTGTTGGCGACGTCGTTGCGCTGGATCAGCGCCATGTCGCCGTCGAGGATGCCGGCATCGACCATCGAGTCGCCGCGCACTTCCAGCGCATAGTGCTCACCGGCGCCGAGCATGTCGGGCGGCACGCTGATGGTGTGGCTGCGGGTTTGCAGCGCTTCGATCGGCGTACCGGCGGCGATCCGGCCCATCACGGGGACCGCGACCGGACGGTTGCCGTCGTCCTCGGCGATCGGCGGCGAGCTGGTGCGCTTGCCGAGGGTGCCTTCGATGACGCTCGGCGTGAAGCCGCGGCGGCCGTTGCCGCCGCCGGCCGAGAGCTCGGGCAGCTTGATGACTTCGATGGCGCGGGCGCGATTGGGCAGGCGGCGGATGAAGCCGCGCTCTTCCAGCGCAGTGATCAGGCGGTGAATTCCGGACTTCGAGCGCAGGTCGAGCGCATCTTTCATCTCGTCGAAGGAGGGCGGTACGCCGGCCTCCTTCAGACGTTCATTGATGAAACGCAGAAGTTCGTACTGTTTGCGCGTGAGCATCTCGAGTATTCCCCCGGTTGATAGCGTCGTTCGATTCCGAGACTCTTCAGGTGGGCCTGCAGGCGGGACCTGACCTCAGGAGCGCGGTGCTCAGTACAAGCGCTTCCTGGATGGTCTCCCGTTTGTAGACACCAGTACTCGAAACAAATCATGAACGGACACTATATGTTCGATATGTGTTCCGCAACCACTTAATTTCCGGTGAATGTATCCGGCAAGCGCTCAAGCGATGCGGTCTGCGCCGTCACTCGGGCAGCGTCAGGATCTCGCATTCGCTGCCTTTGACGGCGGCAGGCGCAAACGGCGGACGCACGAGAAGTGCCCGCGCCGCAGCGAGATTCCCGAGCAGGGATGAGTCCTGCTGCATCACGGGCGTTGCGATCAGCGTGCCGTCTTCGCGCGCCTCGAGGCGCGCGCGCAGATAGTCCTCGCGCTGGTCGTTCGCGGCGAGGTCGCGGCCGAGCAGGGCGCTGGTGCGGGCATGATGGACCGTCTTTCGGCCGCTCAGCGCCCGAATCAACGGCACCAGAAACAGGAAAGCGCAGACATAGGAGGACACCGGATTGCCGGGCAGGCCGATCACCCGCATCGGCCCTAACCGGCCATGCATCATCGGCTTGCCGGGCCGCATCGCGATCCGCCAGAACGTCATCTCGACGCCCTCGGCCTCCAGCGACTGCTTGACCAGGTCGTGGTCGCCGACCGAGGCGCCGCCGGTCGTGATCAGGATGTCCGCACCGGTCTCACGGGCCCGGCGGATGCCGGCGGTGGTCGCTTCCACCGTGTCGGCGGCAACCCCGAGGTCGACGGTCTCGGCGCCCTCGGCGCGCGCCAGCGCCCGCAGCGCATAGCCGTTGGAATAGACGATCTGGCCGGGGCCGGGCGTTGCGCCCGGCATTACCAGCTCGTCGCCGGTCGCCAGCACCGCGACCTTCGGGCGGCGGTGCACCGCAATGTTCGGATAGTTCATGGCGGCCGCCAGCGACAGCGCGCGGTCGGAGAGGCGGCTGCCGGCGGCAAGCAGCACGTCGCCCTCACGGAAGTCGACGCCGGCCGGGCGGATGTGCCGTCCGGCGGCAGCTGGCTCGGTGATCGTGATGTGGTCGCCGTCGACGGCGGTGTCTTCCTGGATGATGACGGCGTCGGCGCCATGGGGGATCACGCCGCCGGTGAAGATCCGCACCGCTTCGCCGGCGCCGACCGTGCGCTCGAACGGTCGGCCGGCCGCGACTTCGCCGATGACCTTGAGCCGGGCCTTCAGATCGCCGGCGTCGGCCGCGCGCACGGCATAGCCGTCCATCGCCGACATCGGCTGCGGCGGCTGGGTGCGCCGCGCGGCGAGGTCATGCGCCAGGGTGCGGTGGTAGGCGGCATCGAGCGCGACCATCTCCTCCGGCAGCGGGTCGGCGCCGGCGAGGACGGCGGACAGGGCATCGGCAACCGGCATCAGGGCCACGCTCAGAGCTCCTCAATTCCTAATCACATACCAAGTGCGGTCAGAGCCCTTGCCACGTCATCCGTCGATGTCACGTGGATGGCATGAAGGCCGCGCGCCCGCGCACCCTCGATATTGGCGGCCAGGTCGTCGAAGAACAGGATCCGCGACGCCGGCACGCCGATGGCTTTTACCACATGATCGTAGGCTTCGGCGTCGGGTTTGCGAAACCCGATGGTCGAGGACAGGAAGACGGCTCGGAAATGGCTGAGCAGCTCGGCATGGATGGCTGAGAAATGCGCGACGTGGGCCGGATTGGTGTTGGAGAAGGCGTACAGCGGCATCCGCTTCGCGGCGGTCGCGAGAAGGGGGGCAATCCCCGGCATCTCGCCGGTGAAGATCGCATTCCAGCCTTCGAGGAACTGCGCGTCGGTGATGTCGATGCCGAGCGTCCGGCGCAGGTTTGCGAAGAACGCAGCGTCGTCGATCCGGCCGATTTCGTGATGCTTGAAGCTGTCGTCGACCACAAAGCGCGTGGCGAGCTCGGCCGGCGGGCAGCCGGCATGCCGCGCCCAGTGCGCCATCACCTTCTCGAAGTCGATGTCGAGCACGACGCGGCCGATATCGAACAGCAGCACGTCGACGGAATCGGGGGAGAGTTGCGAGGTCATTGCGTGAAACCGTGTACGAAAATTGCGGGCGGGCGGCAATGTCCCCGTTTTGTGCGGCAGGCATGCGACGATACAAGGCGTTGTCCTCACTGCGAAAGCAGGCCGCCGGCCACGACGATACCTTCGATTCCGCGCCCCTCAGGGTGGCGGTGAACCCGCGATCCCCCACCATCGTCGTCCTGGCTTTCACCAGGACGACGATGGTGGCTTTCGATCCATGATGTCAAACAGCCAGGTTTTCGATGTCATCGCCCGGTCGAGGCCGGGCGATGACTTGTTTGTGAGGATGCAGGTTCTCGTTCTCGCGACATGACTTGTCCGGACCTTCTTGCGGCCGGGGCTTCCGCCGTCGGGCAACTCGCTGGCGGTGGCGGCAGAACGGCGCGCTTTGAGCTGGATCAAATGTTTGGAGGTTTGCCCGACTACCTTGCCAATGCTGCTGAGATTAAATTGGTCTTACGAGGGAGATTGTCATGACGTTTCGACGTGCCGCGCGCGCATTGGCGTCGACCTTGCTGCTGGTTGGATTCACCGCGCCCTCCAGCGCGGATGACACGGGCTCCCTGACAAAGGAAAAGGCGGAAGCAGCCTTCAGGAAGCCGGCCAACTATTCTCCCTACGCTGATCGCGATTTCCCGACCCGACCGTACTTCGGCGACACCCATCTGCACACCGCGATATCCTTTGATGCCGGTGCGTTCGGCGCCCGCCTGAAGCCGCGCGACGCCTATCGTTTTGCGCGGGGCGAACAAGTTACATCCAACAGCGGACAGTCGGTGAAGCTGTCCCGCCCGCTCGATTTTCTCGTCGTGGCCGACCATTCCGACAACATGGGTTTCTTTACCGATATGATGGCGGGCAAGCCGGAGATCCTTGCCGATCCGACCGGCCGACGTTGGTATGACATGATCCAGTCAGGCAAGGGCGACGAGGCGGCCATCGAGATCATCATTTCCTTCTCTCACGGGACTTTTCCGAAAGACCTCATCTACGCTCCCGGGTCGCGCGCGTATCACAATACTTGGCTCGACAACGTCGCCGCGGCGGATCAGTACAACGATCCCGGACGTTTCACGGCCCTGATCGGTTACGAGTGGACGTCCAACACCGGCGGAAACAATCTGCACCGCAACGTCATCTTCCGCGACAATGGCGACAAGGCAAGTCAGGTCGATCCGTTCACCGTGACGCCGCCGTTCGGCAGCGACAATCCCGCAGATCTCTGGAAGTGGATGGAGAGTTACGAGAAGAAGACCGGGGGCAGCGTGCTCGCGATCAGCCACAACGGCAATCTCAGCAATGGCCTGATGTTTCCCACCGTCGAGACATTCGGCAAGAAGATCGATCGCGATTACGCCGAGACCCGCGCGAAGTGGGAGCGGCTCTATGAGGCCACCCAGACCAAGGGCGACAGCGAAACGCACCCCTTCCTGTCGCCGAACGACGAGTTCGCCAGTTTCGAGCGGTGGGACAAGGGCAATCTCGACGGCAGCGTCGCCAAGAAGAAGGAAATGCTGGAATTCGAATACGCCCGGTCCGCGCTCAAGAACGGACTCAAGTTGGAGCAGTCGCTCGGCGTCAATCCGTACAAGTTTGGAATGATCGGAAGCACCGATGCTCACACCGGACTTGTCGCAGTCGAGGAAGATAACTTCTTTGGCAAGACCGCTCCCCAGGAGCCGAGTCCGAAGCGGCTGATGTCGACCTTCGTCGATAACAAGGAGACCGGCGTAAAGATCATGGACTGGGAGGTGTCGGCCTCGGGTTACGCGGCGGTCTGGGCGAGGGAGAACACCCGCGCCTCACTGTGGGATGCGATGGAGCGCAAGGAGACTTACGCCACCACCGGCTCGCGCATGATTGTCCGCTTGTTCGGTGGCTGGGATTTCGCGCCAGGCGACGCGGATAATCGAATGCCGGCCAATGTCGGCTATACCAAGGGCGTGCCGATGGGTGGCGACCTCGGCGCGGCGCCGCAAGACAAGGCGCCGACGTTCCTCGTCGCGGCGCTGAAGGATCCGATCGGCGCCAATCTGGATCGCTACCAGATTGTCAAGGGGTGGCTCGACAGAGCGGGCAACGCTCAGGAGAAGGTATACGACGTCGCCTGGTCGGGCGACCGGAAGCCGGACTCAAAAACCGGCAAGCTGCCTTCCGTGGGCAGCACGGTGGATGTTGCTAATGCAACGTGGGGCAACACGATCGGGTCGCCCGAGCTGGTCGCCGTCTGGAAGGATCCCGACTTCGATCCGAAGCTGCGAGCCTTCTACTACGGCCGCGTCATCGAGATTCCGACGCCCCGATGGACGGCCTATGACGCGAAGCGCTTCGGCGTTGCGCCGTTGCCCGGCACCGCCATGACCGTCACGGAACGGGCGTATACGTCCCCGATCTGGTACTCGCCGAAGCAATAGCGATCGTCGTCATGCGCCGGCTTCTTCGCGAACCGCTGCTTCACTTCGTCGTTCTCGGCGCAATTCTGTTCGCCGCCTATGCCGGCATGCCGGGGCACAGCAGCACGTCTGTGCAGGATATCGTCGTCTCGCGGAACCGGGTCGCTCATCTGGCGGGCATGTTCAGCCGCAGCTGGCGCCGTGAGCCGAGCGCAGACGAACTCAGCGAGCTCGTCGACGATTATGTGCACGAGGAAGTCCTCTATCGCGAAGCCAAGGCGATGGGGCTCGACAACGATGATCCCGTGATCCGCAGACGGCTCCGCCAGAAGCTCGAGTTCCTGGCCGAGGATGTCGCGGCACAGCGCGTGCCGGGCGATGAGGAACTGACACAACTCATGCGGAGCGACCCCGGGCGGTTCAGAGCCGGCAGCCGGTGTTCTTTCTCGCACGTCTTCCTGGACCCCGGCCGTCACCCGGACAATCTGCCGGAACAGCAGGACGCTCTCCGGAAAGCGCTCGCGGAAGGCGGAGAGGGGGCCGATCCATCGAAGCTCGGCGACCGGTTCCTGCTCGGGCAATCGTTTGCCGATGTGCCGGTCGATGAACTGGGCCGCCTGTTCGGCGAAGGCTTTGCGGGAGAGCTTTCCCAACTCCCGCTCGGCTCCTGGGCTGGGCCCATCCGCTCTGCCTACGGGTTCCATTTCATCAAGCTGACGGATTGGGACCAAGGCCGGCCGCTGTCGCTGAACGAAGCCAGGGAGACGCTGCTGCGTGAGTGGACCGAACGTGAGCGCGTCAAGGCCAATGCAGCGGTCTTCGACCGTCTTCGCAGCCGCTATCGCATCGTCATCGAGCAGACGTCCGCGCCGTCAGACGGACTGACGCCATGATGCGTGCAATCTGCGCCATCATGATCCTGCTTTGCTCGGTATGCGGCCGGGGCAATGCGCATGAGCTACGGCCAGCGTATCTCGAAATACGGCAGAGCGGGAATGACGTCTTTGACGTTCTCTGGAAGGTGCCGGCACTCGGCGATCAGTTTCGGTTGGCGCTCGACGTCGATCTGCCCGACGATGCCGTTGCGGTGGCCGAGCGACGCGCGACCTTTGCGAACGGTTCATTTGTCACGCGCTGGCAGGTTCGCCATGCTCGCCTGCTCGCCGGCAAGAGCATCACGATTTCCGGCCTGGACTCCACATTGACGGATGCGCTCGTCCGCGTTGAATGGACCGATGGAGGCACGCAGGTCGTGCGCCTGACACCCACGCGGCCATCGTTCCAGATTGAGCCGCGTCAAAGTGCCTTGATGGTTGCAGTGACGTACGGTTGGATGGGTATCGAACACATCTTGACCGGCTACGACCATCTGCTGTTCCTTTTTGGCCTGCTCTTGATTGTTCCCGGCCTGCGCGCGCTCGCCGGCACGATCACTGCATTCACCGTCGCGCATTCCATCACGCTCGCGTTGTCGTCGCTCGGCGCCGTTCACCTGCCACGGCCGCCAATCGAAGCCATGATCGCGCTGAGCATCATGATCGTCGCCACCGAGGCGGTCAAAATGTCCCGAGGGGAGATCGGGATCACCGTTCGCTATCCCTGGGCGGTCGTTTTCCCGTTCGGGCTTCTGCACGGGCTGGGCTTCGCCGGCGCACTGCTGGACGCCGGCCTGCCTCAGCACGACGTGCCGTTGGCGCTGTTCGCTTTCAATGTCGGCGTCGAATGCGGACAACTCGCCTTCATTGCCGCACTACTGGGAGGCGCACGCTTCGTGAGAAGCGTCCGGAGCGGCAGGCCTCTGCTTCTCAAGGCCCGATCGATCGTCAGCTATGGAATCGGGGTGATGGCCGGCTTCTGGCTGATCGAGCGGTCGTTGGGTTTCCTGTAGGCCCCGAGCGGCTTCCGCAACGCGCTCAGCCTCGTTCAGCTACATCATATCGACGCGGTACGGCTCGCGCGCCAGAGACGTGGTGGCTCGCGGGTGGGCCCTCACAATCTGGAAAGCGCCAGGCCGAGGTAGGCGATCAGCGCGCCGGTGCTGAGGACGATGACGACGAGCGCCTGCTCTGAACGTGCCTGCAGGGTTTTTCGGCTCACGTGATGACGCTCCATCCTTCAAGATCATGCTGTCCAACTCGCGTCGGCTGATATCCGTTCCGGTTCCTGCCGGGGAACTCTCGGCAATGTTCTACTGCGCGGGCGCACCGGGTCTCCTCTCGTCGGAGGCCAAATACGCGCAACGCCGCCCGCATTGAAATACGACGGACGGCGTTGGTTCTGGCCCCAGGAGGAATGGCAAAATCCTGACGTCATGGATACGCAGGGCGGAGCAATAAGGTTCAGTCATCGGCTCCGTATGATTCCGGTACTCCGAAGGAGCAAACGAAAATGTCGGGGCATGGTCTAGGATAGCGTGACCAAGTTGTTCTGGCCTCAGCGTGTACCCCCTCGCTGGGGCCCTTTGTTTGGGCCGCGGAGCTCCCGGCACGGGCGGGCAACGCGCAGCGAGTTCACTCCGCGTCCTGGCCCGGACGAGCACGCTGTCGAAGCGCCCGGACGGCGTCGTCCAGCGGCAAAACGGAAACGGCCCCGGCGCGCTCGCGGAGGCTCACGGTGGCTTGTTGCGCTTCACGCTGCCCGACGACGGCCACCACGGGAATACTCGCCTCATGCGCGGCAACGATCCGTCGCGACAGCGTGTCGGCGCCGTCGAACAGGACGCCTCTGATGCCGTGAGCTTCGAGCGCATCGAGAACCCTGGCCGCGTAATCGGAATGATCGCGCGAGATCGGCGCGACCGCAACCTGGTCCGGCGACAGCCAGAACGGCAGCGCGCCGGCATGATGTTCGAGCAGCATCGCGATGACGCGACCGATTGAACCGAACACGGCATGGTGGATCATCACCGGGATCGCGCGATCTCCGTCTGGTCCGACGTAGGACGCGTCAAGACGGCCCGGCAGAACGCTGTCGAGCTGAACCGTTCCGCATTGCCAGGACCGGCCCAGCCGGTCGCGCAGCGCGAACTCCAGCTTGGGCCCGTAGAAGGCGCCTTCGCCGGGCTGGATCGTGTACGACAGGCCGCATTGGCGCGCGGCCGCGGCAAGGGTCGTTTCCGCCCAATCCCATAATTCGTCTGAACCTGCGCGCGCAGCCGGACGGGTGGAGAGCGACACCTCGGGCTCCGGGAAACCAAACTCGGCGTAGACTTCCGACAGCAGCGCAACGAAGCGGGCGACTTCATTGGGCACGTCCTGCTCGCGGCAGAATACATGGGCGTCGTCCTGCTCGAAGCCGCGCGTGCGCATCAGCCCGTGCAGCGAGCCCGATGGTTCATCGCGGTGACAGATGCCGAACTCGGCGTGGCGCAGCGGCAGGTCGCGCCAGGAACGAAGGCCCTTGTTGAAGATCTGGACGTGGCAGGGACAGGACATCGGCTTGAGCGCCATTGCGCGCTCGCCGTCGGCAAAGCCGAACATGTGCGCGCCGAATTTCTCCCAATGGCCGCTTTGTATCCAAAGCGCGCGGGGCAGCAGCTGGGGCGTTCGAACCTCGGCGTAGCCCAAGCGGCGCATTTTGCGGCGGATGTAGTCCTCCAACACGCGATAAAGCGTGTTGCCACGCGGATGCCAGAACACCATCCCTGGCGCATCCTCCTGGATATGCCAAAGATCGAGACGTGTTCCGAGGCTTCTGTGATCGAGATCGTCCATAGCTTGCTCTTCTGATTGGAAGCAGCGCGGACGAGTTTGCGCATGAAAAAAGCCCCGTCCGTCGCCGGCGGGGCCTTGTCTGGTGGTGCAGTCTGTTACCGCATACGACCAGGAGACGACCCGCCAAGGCTGGTCGTCGCGGTGGTCGAAGACATGGAACAGATGTTGCGCATGTCGCTATTCTGGATTTGTCCGTCCCGTCTCGTCAACCTGCCCGCAGGACGAGAACGGCTGTGGGGGCAGCCACAGTCATTCGGCGATACGGGCTCACCGCTCGCCGAGATCGATCTGCGTCAGGATGCCCTGGCGCAGCGCGAGGCGGACCAGCTCGATATCGCTGCCGACGCCGAGCTTGTCCTTGATCAGGGAATGCAGGTTCGCGACCGTCTTGGGGCTGAGATGCAGCGCATCGGCGATCTCGTCGGTGGTCTTTTCCGCGAGCAGCATGCGCAGCACCTCGAATTCCCGCGCGGTCAGCAGATCCGCTGCGGCGCTCTCGCCGGCGAGGTGGCTGAGCGCGAGCTCGTGGTCGATATCCGGGCTGATCGCGATCTTGCCCGACAGCGCTTCCATCACGGCATGCACCAGCGTCTCCGGCGGGCTCGTCTTGGTGACGTAGCCGCTCGCGCCGGCGCGGATCGCCTGCACGGCGAAGGCCGCGTTCTGGTGCATGGTGAACACCAGGATCTTGGCGCGCTTGTCCCACTGCCTGAGGCGCCGGATCGCCTCGATGCCGCCGATGCCGGGCATCGACAGGTCCATGATGACGAGGTCGGGCCCGGTCTCCTTGTAGAGGCGGTAGGCCTCGACGCCGTCGGAGGCTTCGGCGACGACCGAGAGGCCCGGCTGTTTCTGCAGCATCGCCCGGTAACCCTCCCGGACGACGGCGTGGTCGTCGACCAGCATGATGGTTCGCGCCGTCGTGCTCACGCCGCGCGCTCCACAAATGCGGCCTCCCGGCCGGCCGCGACGGGAACGCTGACCCGGAGCGAGGCGCCGTTGGACTGTCCGGCCTCGAAGCTCAGCCGCCCGCCGAGCGCGGCGACCCGCTCGCGCATCCCGAGCAGGCCCATGCCGGACTTCACCTGAGGATCGCCCTGGGGATCGCCGGGCCTGCCGTCATCGTCGATCGCGAGCATGATTTCGCTGCCGCCGCCGGCCGAAGCCGTCTCGCGCATCTCAAGGCGCAGCATGACGCGCGTGGCGCCGGCGTGCTTGGCGGCGTTGGTCAGCGCCTCCTGCACGATGCGGTAGAGGTTGGCGCCGGTGGAGGCGGGGATGCGCTCGAACGATCCCGAGATGGCGATCTCGAACCGCTGACGTCCCCGGCTGCGGCTGTTCCAGCCGGCGATCAGGCCCTCCAGGCTGGCTGCAAGGCCGAGTTCGTCGACATCGGGCGGGCGTAACCTGAACAGGGCGCCGCGCAACGTCTCCATCATGTCGGTCGCGGTCCGAGCAATGCCGTCGCATTCGGCGAGCAAAGGCGGGCAATCCTGGACCGCGGTCAGACGCGCCGAGGCGGCGAGCGCGCGGATCGCGGCCAGCGATTGCCCGAACTCGTCGTGCAGCTCGCGCGCCAGATGCCGGCGTTCCTCGTCCTGCACCACGATCAGTTTCTGCGTCAGCGCGTTGCGCTCGGACAGCGCGGTGGCGAGGCGTTCGGCGAGCTGGTTGAAGACGTCGCCGATCGCCGACAATTCGGCGAGGTCGAACGGCGGCAGCCGCGCGGCGAGGTCGCCTGCGGCGATCCGCTGGAGCCCGTCGCGGATCAGCCGCGTCGGACGCAGCGCGCGCGACAGCGCCGCATAGACCAGCGCACAAAGCAGCGGCAGCGCGATCATGAGGACCGCCATCAGCCGGCCGGCATCGTGCCAGGCCTCGGCCGTCAGCACCGCCGGATCGACCCAGACCACGGCCTCGCCGATCGCCTGGCCGCGCGAAATCACCGGGCGAACGGCCTCCCGGCCGGGATCGAACAGGCGGCGATAGAGCGCCGCAAAGGCCTGCGGCGGGGCGGCCGTATCGGTCTGCGTGCCGCCGCAGAAGCGCTGGCTGATCTCGCCGCTGTTGCTGCGAAATGCGAGGCACAGGCCGGGCGCCATGACCGAGGCGGCAACGCCATCGAGATCGGGGAAATCGGAGCGCGGATTGTTCAGCCACTGGATCTTGCTCTGCTGCAGCTCCAGCGTCCTGGCGGCGACATCGGCGACCGCAGCGATCCTAGCGCGCACCGAGCGGTCGGCCTCGATCAGGAGGTAGCCTGAGATCGCGGCAAAGCAGAGCATCGAGACGGCGGCCACACGCAACGTCAGCCGCAGCTTCAGATCGCTTCCGGACCAATTGCGCATCGGCGTATCCTCAGAGGTCGCAGACGAGCCTCAGTGCGCAGTTCGCGGGCAGGGCCGTCACGCCCATTAAACGGCAGAACGGAAGCGTCGAGAAGCACTGCCTTGGGTGCGGGCCACCGTCGTGAAATTTTCCCGGCACCGGTCGGGAGGCGTTCCGCTGCGGCGCGGATGCTGGCCGGCCTAGGTTGCGATCGAACCGACCGCACCAGCACCCGAAAGGCCTCGATCATGCGCCAGTCCCGCCTCGTCGTGCACGTCATCGCGTTGATCGGCCTTCTGGCCGGACCTTGTCCGCTGCGCGCCGAGACCGGCGCCGCCGTGGCTCCTCCAGTTGGCGTCAGCGTCGATGATTTCAGCTATGTCGACACCTCGGGCGAGGTGATCGACCAGACCACCATCCATCAGAAGCGGCTGGATGCGTTCATGGCCGCGCTGCGCGCCGATGTCGCCGCCGAACCGCGCTATCGCCTGGTGCCGCCGGCGGCGCCCGCAGGCGAAGCCCGGATCAAGGTGGTCGGCGGCGTGCAGAAGATGAGCACGCTGGTGCAGTGGGCCAAGGTGGCGGTCATCGATGTCGGCGCGAGCCGAGTGCTGTACGAAAAGCTCTACACATTTCGCGGCGACAATGACGAGGCATGGAACCGTGCGCGCATGTTCGTGTCGCGTGAGGTACGCGCCGCCCTTGCAGCGGCGTTGCCGACGGCGCAGACCGCCGCGGCGGCGCCGATCGGGCTCGCCGTGTTCGAGTTCGAGCTCGAGGATAATTCCGCCGCACCGTCGTCCGGCCTTGCCGGCTCCGATGCCGCCACGCTGGCCGATGTCACGAGGGACGTCCGCGACCGGCTTGCGCAATCGGGCCGCTACCGCCTGGTCGACACCGCCGGCGCAATGGCGGCGCCCGTCAAGGCGCGGACGCTGCGCGACTGCGACGGCTGCGAGGCGGCGATCGCGCAAGGGCTCGGCGCCGATCAATCGCTGATCGGCGTGATCAGGCGGGTCAGCCGGACCGAATACACCGTCGGCTTCCAGGTGCGTGACGCCCGCAGCGGCGCGGTCGTCTCACGCGGCGACAGCGGCTTGCGGATGGGCGCCGATTATTCATGGAGCCGCGGCGCGGCTCACCTGGTCGGCGACCGCCTGCTGGCGGACGGCGCGCAGCAGTAGCGATCCGGACCATCGCAAAGCGCGATAGCTGATAGACACATCATCTTCTATCGCCGGGCCTGTGTGTGGGCTATCACCGCGAGCTGATCACCGCACAGGAGCCGCCGATGCGTTTGCCCGCCGTCCTTTTCGCTCTCACGCTCGCCGCAAGCCCCGTGGCAGCCGCAGAGCTGTCGGGCACGCTGCAGAAGATCAAGGAGACCAGGAAGGTCACGTTGGGCTTCCAGGAGGCTTCCGTTCCCTTCAGCTATCTCGACGATAACCAGCGGCCGATCGGCTTCGCGCTCGATATCTGCCTCAAGATCGTCGATGCCGTGAAGAAGGAGCTGGGGTTGCCCGAGATCGCAGTCGACTATCTGCCGGTGACCTCGTCGAACCGCATCCCGCTGATGGTCAACGGCACGATCGACCTGCATTGCTCGGCGACCACCAACAGCGCCGAGCGCCAGAAGCAGGTGACCTTCACCAACTCGCACTTCCTGAGCGCGACGCGCTTTGCGGCCAAGAAATCATCCGGCATCAACACCATCGACGACCTCAAGGGCAAGTCGGTGACCGCCGTTGCGGGCTCGGTGAACCTGACGCAGCTCGTCAAGGTCAACACCGAACGCAAGCTCGGCATCAACGTTCTCCCGGCCAAGGACCAGGCCGAGGCGTTTCTGATGCTGGAAACCGATCGCGCCCAGGCCTACGCGCTCGACGACGTCCAGCTTGCCGTGGCGATCGCACGATCGAAAGAGCCCGCACTCTACGTGATCAGCGAGGAGGCGTTCTCGAAGGCCGAGCCGTTCGGAATCATGCTGCGCCGGGAGGACGCGCCGTTCAAGGCGCTCGCCGACCGCGCCACGGCCGAGCTCTACAAGAGCCCGGAGATCGAGGTTATGTACAAGAAGTGGCTGGAGCAGCCGACCCCGCCGAACGGCATCAACTACAACGTCCCGATCTCGCCGGCGCTGAAGAATGCGTTCGCCCATCCGAGCTCGAGTTTTGATCCTGATGTGTACGCGGTCGCGAAGTAGCGCGGCCGTCGTAGCCCGCATAAGCGGAGCGATACGCGGGTTTCAATTGTGGGCGCCGACGCAGAGGCCCGGATATCGCTGCGCTCATCCGGGCTGCGTCGGATATGGTTTTCCGCGCCAAGCCGTCAATCCTTGGAACGGCTTTTCGCGCGCGACGCCAAAAACGAAATAGCGTCTCATGTACATCGGCGGGTTTTCTCCTAATCTTGCACCAGTTGCGATGCTGATCAGGAGCCTGCGCTGGTGACCACGCCATACCTCTCTCGACGTTCCGCGCTCGGCGTTCTCGCCGGGAGTCTGGTTGCGGGCAGTGGACGCGCGGAAACCGGCGCGAGTGGCGGCGCCGATCTTGGCGGCGTCACGTTGCGGGTGGCGTATTACAAGGGCGGCTGGCGTCCGCTGCTGCAGGCCGCCGGCGAGGACAAGACGCCTTACAGGATCGAGTGGAAGGAGCTCAACAATGGCGTGCTCCACATCGAGGCATTGAACGGCGATGCGCTCGACGTCGGTTCGGGCAGCGAGATTCCCGCGATGTTCGCCGCGCGCCAGAACGCCAAGGTGCGCTTCATCGCCGTCACCCATGAGGATCTCAACATCCAGGTCACCGTGGCGGCAAAGGACGCGCCGATCCATTCGATCGCCGACCTCAAGGGCAAGCGCGTCGGCTATGTGCGTGCGACCACGGCGCACTACTTCCTCGCCAAGCAGCTCGAGGAAGCCGGTCTTGCGTTCGGCGATATCGAGGCGATCAATCTGACGCCATCGGACGGCTATTCGGCGTTCGCCTCGGGCAAGCTCGATGCCTGGGCGATCTACGGCTATAACGGCCAGCTCGCCATCGCCAAGCAGGGCGCGCGGCTGCTCAAGACCGGCGTCGGCTACCTCTCGGGTAATTTCCCGATCTACGCCAATCCGAAGGCGGTCGACGAGCCGCTGCGCCATGCGGCCGTGAGCGATCTGTTGCTGCGCATCCAGCGTGCCTATGCATTCGCCAACAAGAATTTTCCCCTCTATGCGGCGGCGCAGGTGGCTGAAACCCATCTGCCGTTGCAGGATATTCTCGACCAGTTCGCCCGTCGCAGCGACGACTTCTCGCTCGCCGGCGTGAGCGCCGACGTGCCGGAGACCCACCAGAAGGTCGCCGACACCTTCCTCAAGCTCGGCGTCCTCGACGCGCGCGCCGAGGTCGGAAAATTCTGGGATACGAGCTTCAACGACGCGATCGCCGCGGGTGCGGCGAGGCTCGCGCGGAGTTGACGGCGAGGATGTAGTCCATATGGGCTACGTGATGGACGGGCAGGTTCCCGGAGATCGCGACATTCTCCATCGCAAAATTCCGGTCCAGCCGAAACTGCCGATATTTACGACCCCGGCGTGACGGCTGGGGCCACAGGAGGTGTTGAGTGTTTCTGGGGCTATGATCAGAGCACAGCCACCGAACGGCACATGGTCGAGAAAGTTCCGGCGCGATCGCCGCCGGCTTGTGCCGTGCTGCCATGCAGACCGGAGAGCTTGCAGGCCAGGTCAGCTCCGTACGATGATGGCGACCGGATCGATGTTCGCAGCTGATGATTGTCGCTTATCTGATTGATGCCTGGAGCTGAAGTTGAATCACGACACGTTAGCCAAGCTCACCGTCACCATCATCGTCCTGGTCGCGCTGCTGGTCTGGCGTGTTGCCGACCAGAAGAAAGCCATCGCATGCGGGGTCGACTGCCCGACGGATCTGTCGGCGAACCGGAAGGCCGGGCGGTAGGAGCAGAAGGCGGGCCGCTTCGGTTGACTGCCTGCTGGGCCAGCGCGGATGCTTGCGCATCAGAGCCCGTGACGGCGGTTGCGCTCGGCGCGCAACGAGCTGCCGACGAAGCCGACGTCCTCCATCCCGCGGTGGATTTCCTTTGAGCAAAGCAGCAGCGTCAGCGCGCCAGCGCCGACTGCGACCAGTGCGGTCACGAGCAGGGGATTGTCGCAGAACGCATTGTGCAGGTTCTCGAGCGGGCCGGCTCCACCTGGTCGGCGTGCAACACAGACCGATGTTGTCGCCAGCACCCAGCGGCCGAGGGCCACGCAGGCGGCGTTGGCACAGGTGAGCGCGATGATGACGGCGGCGAGGCCCTTCCTGATCGACAGCGCGAGATCGACCAGCTTGATCACGGCGCAGCATGCGACGACAAATCCTGCGGCCACCGTCCATCCCGGCATGCCTGGCGCCAGGGTCTGACCGGCCCACAAGCCGAGCGCGGCCACACCGGCGAGCAGCGCGAGATTGATCTTCACAGCCTCCGGAAACCGGCAGCGTAGCACGTAGGCGTTGAGCTTCTCGACGAGGTCGAGCAGCGCGCAGACGATCAGGCCCGCGGCGAAGCCGCCGAGATGCACGCCCCAGTCGATCCGCGAATTGCCGATCGCGAACGCGATGTTCAGCCCGATGTTGATCGCGAAGAAGTCGAAGCGGACATCGAGCTTGCCGAGGATCCACAGGCAGAGCAATGCGCCGAGAATGCCCGAGGTGGCACCGGAAGCGCCGACCGTCAGATAGGGCGTGGCATGGATCGCATTGCCGACGACGGCGCCGAACACCATCGCGCAGAGATAGATGATGACGAAATAGGTCGGCCCGACCCGGCGCTCGAGATGCCCGCCCCACAGCACGAGACACAGCATGTTGGTGGCGAGATGAATGAAATTGACGTGCAGAAAGCCGTTGGCGAACAGCCGCCAGTATTCGTGCCGCGCCAGCGCGCCGGTGTACATTCCGCCGTAGCGGAACAGCAGCTCTGCCGGCGCCGATGTGGCGCCGGCCTGGATGAAGCAAAACCCCGACGCCAGGACGGTCATCGTCATCAGCGCGTAGACGGCCGCGTGAGGGATTTCGAAGAAGCCGGGACTTGTGCGGTAAGTGGCCATGAATGACAGCCAGGAAAGGCGGGTTCCACAGCCTAGCGAAGCGGTTTGAGAATTGCTACTCCCGCGTGTCCGGCGTCCGCCGCGCGCCTCTATCGGCGATCGTGCGGTGCGTATATCGTCGGCCGCAAATACAACGTCGGCCAAATATCGGTGCCTCGCGCCGGGTCACGACGTCATATGAGGAAGCGATGTCCGACATGCTGCTGTTTTCGCCGATGACCATCCGCGGCGTCACGCTGAAGAACCGCATCGTGGTGCCGCCGATGCATCAGTATTCGGCCGAGAAGGGCTTTCCGACCGACTGGCATCTGATGAACGCCGGCAAGTTCGCCGCCGGCGGCGCCGGTCTCGTGATCGTGGAATCGACGAAGGTCGAGCGTCGCGGTTGCGGAACGATCGGCGATCTCGGCATCTGGGACGACAAGTTCGTCGCGCCGCTCAGTCGGCTCGTCAGCTTCATCAAGCAGCAGAACGCCGTGGCCGGCATCCAGCTCGGCCATTCCGGCCGCAAGGCGCGCGCAAGCCGCCCCTGGGAGGGCGACCGTCCGCTCGAACGCAGCGCCGCGATCGAGGATTGGGACGCCTGGACCCCAGTGGCGCCGAGCGCGATCGCCCATAGCGGGCGCTGGCCGGCGCCGCGCGCGCTGGAAACGCATGAGGTGAAGGATCTGGTCGCGGCCTGGGGGCAGGCGGCGCGGCGCGCGCATGAGGCCGGTTTCGAGGTGCTGGAGCTGCACGGCGCTCATGGCTATCTCGTGCACGAATTCCTCTCGGAACGTTCGAACCAGCGCAGCGACCAATATGGCGGCTCGGAAGCGAACCGGATGCGGTTCCTGATCGAGGTGACCGAGGCCGTGCGCGGCTACTGGCCGGATCATAAGCCGCTGTTCGTGCGGCTGTCGGTCGAGGACAATGCAGGCTGGGGACCGGAGCAGAGCGCGCGGCTGGCGGCGATCCTGAAGGGGAAGGGCGTCGACGTGATCGACTGCTCGTCGGGGGGAATCAGCGAGATGGCGCCGATCCTGGGCAAGGAGATCAAATACAACTATCAGGTGCCGCTGGCGGAATATGTCCGCCGGCATGCCGATATCATGACCATGGCGGTCGGCCTGATCATCCATGGTGACCAGGCCGAGCAAATCCTGCGCGATAAACAAGCAGATTTGATCGCGGTCGGCCGGGAGATCCTCAATAACCCGAACTGGCCGATGGACGCCGCGCTGAAACTCGGGGTTGAAGGGCCATTTCGCCATGTTCCTCCGCAGTTTGGCTATTGGTTGGGCACGCGGGCCAAGCGCGGATTCGGGACCCGGCCGTCGACCTGGCAGAACGGATTGCGGGAGGCTGGGCCAGAGGCCGACCGGGAGCTGACTTGAGGCTGAAATGGTGCTGACTAAATGCCGGTTTTGGGGGTGACCAGGGCATCGTGACAGGACCGTAATGGTCCGGTGACAAGGCGGCCTTGATCCGACCAAAAAGCCGTTGTGTGGTGCCCCCGTCGGGGTGGGGCAGGCGAACGTTGCGGAACGTTGCCGGCCGATAGCGAAAAAGGATCGCGGATAATGCGCAAACATGTTGGCTTCTTCCTCGGGACGGTTGCGGGAGCGTGTCTCACCCTGCTCGTGGCCTCGCCGCAGGGGGCGCATCTGTTCGCCGTCGCCAATGCCGCCGCGCATGCCGACAATACCTATTCGCAGCTCAACCTGTTCGGCGAGGTGTTCGAGAAGATCAAGACCGACTACGTCGAGAAGGCCGAGGACTCCAAGCTCGTCGAAGGGGCGATCAACGGCATGATCTCCTCGCTCGATCCGCACTCCCGCTACATGAACGAGAAGGGCTGGGCGGAGATGCAGGAGACCACGCATGGCGAGTTCGGCGGGCTTGGCATCGAGGTCACGATGGAGGACGGCTTCGTCAAGGTGGTGGCGCCGATCGACGACACGCCGGCCTCGCGCGCCGGCATCATGTCGGGCGACGTGATCACCTCGATCGACGATGAGCAGATTCAGGGCCTGACCCTCGACCAGGCCGTCAACAAGATGAAGGGCGCGCCCAACAGCTCGATCCGGCTGAAGATCATCCGCAAGGACGCCGACAAGCCGATCGAGGTCTCGATTGTCAGAGAGATCATCCGCGTCCGTCCGGTGAAGTATCACGTCGAAGGCGGCGACATCGGCTATATCCGGATCACCTCGTTCAACGAGCAGACCACCGAGGGCCTGCGCAAGGCGATCGGCGAGATCCAGAAGCAGGTCCCGCAGGACAAGCTCGACGGCTATGTCGTCGATCTTCGCAACAATCCGGGCGGCCTGCTCGACCAGGCGGTCTCGGTGACCTCGACACTGATGCAGCGAGGCGAGGTGGTCTCGACCCGCGGCCGCAATCCGGAAGAGACCCAGCGCTTCACCGCCCATGGCGGTGACATGACCAAGGGCAAGCCGCTCGTGGTGCTGATCAATGGCGGCTCGGCCTCGGCCTCCGAAATCGTCGCCGGCGCGCTGCACGACCACAAGCGCGCGACGCTGATCGGCACCCGCTCGTTCGGCAAGGGCTCGGTGCAGACCATCATTCCGCTCGGCGCCGGCAATGGCGCGCTGGCGCTGACCACGGCGCGTTATTTCACCCCGTCGGGCCATTCGATCCAGGCGCTTGGCATCAAGCCCGACATCGAGGTGCTGCAGGACGTGCCGGACGAGTTCAAGACCCGCTCCGAGATCAAGGGCGAGGCCTCGATGCGCGGCCACCTCTCCGCCGAGGGCGCCGAACAGACCGGCTCACAGTCTTACGTGCCCCCGGACGAGAAGAACGACAAGGCGCTGGCCGCGGCGTTCAACCAACTGCGCGGCGTCACCGTGAACGCCGACGCCAAGAATGCGGACAAGGCCGCGCAGAAGCGGCCGGTGCCGAACTAGGCGGCGACATTTCCGGTCGAACCCGATCGCTGCGGCAAGGTCCCATGGACCTTGCCGGTCGTCTCCGACCTGCCTCGTTGCGCGTCAATTGGGTACTTCGCGTCTTTGATCTTGCGCGATCTCGGTGGCTTGGTAGGCGAGATTTTGCCAGCGGCCGCCGAGCTTGACCCAAACCGACAGAAATCACGCTTGATAATCGAACGAGGCCGGACCGTTGCGGCCTGATGCCAGCCAGCGTCCGACGACGACCGCCGTCTCCTGGTACAGCCGGATATCAAGCTCGTCGACACGCGCTGAGTCCCAATGGCGTGTTCCGCTCCGGTACGAAGCGAGCACGTCCGCCTTGGTCTCGATCGCCCCACCGGGTTGCACAATGACGTAGTCCGGGTGGATCAATCGATTGATCACATCCAGGTCGAGCGTCAGGTGCGCCGCGGCAAGTGCGCGCTCCGCAGCGGCAACAGCATCGAGGTCGGTGTTCGACTGAGCCAAGCGCGAGGGTCTCCTGATCAGGCGGTCACGCCGCGCCGGCGACAGGTTTGCGTCGGCGCGTGGCGGCCGGACCTGCGGCGGGGCCACGGCGATGCCCGGCCAAAAGCTCGCGGATCTGGGCGGCCGGCTTCGGCGGGCTGAACAGATAGCCCTGCATTTCCGAACAGCCGAGCTCGCGCAGCAATTGCTGCTGCTGCGCGGTCTCTACGCCTTCCGCCGTTGTCGTCATGCTGCGCTCGGCGGCGATGTTGACGACGGCCTCGACGATGCCGGCCGAGCCTTGCGGATCGGCGATGTCGGTGACGAAGCAGCGGTCGATCTTGATCTTGTCGAACGGGAAACGCTTCAAATAGCTCAGCGACGAATAGCCGGTGCCGAAATCGTCGAGCGCGATCCTGATGCCGATGGCGCGGAGCTGGTGCAGGGCGGCCAACGCCGTCTCGTCGTCGCGGATCAGCACCGCCTCGGTGATCTCGAGCTCCAGCCGGCCCGCCGACAGGCCCGATGCCGCCAGCGCCGCGATCACCTTGAGCGCCAGCGTGCCGGTCCGGAACTGCACCGGCGAGACGTTGACCGCGAGCTTGACGTGATCGGGCCAGTTCACGGCTTCCTTGCAAGCCGTCATCAGCACCCATTCGCCGAGCTGGTTGATCAGGCCGGTCTCCTCGGCGATCGGCACGAAGTCGGCCGGCGAGATCATGCCGCGCACCGGATGGCGCCAGCGCACCAGCGCCTCACAGCCGGTGATCTCGTTGCTGCGCAGGTCGACGCAGGGCTGGTAATACACTTCGAGCCCGCTGCCAGCAGTGATGGTCTGCCGCAGCTCCACCTCGAGCTCGCGGCGGGCGCGGGCATCGGCGTCCATCGCCGGTTCGAAGAAGCGCGCGACGCGCCGGCCGGCCGACTTCGCCGCATACATCGCAAGGTCGGCGTTCTTCATGATCTGGTCGAGATCGGTGCCGTCCCTTGGCGCCAGCGCAATGCCGATGCTGGCGTCGGTCGTGACCTGGTGGCCGAGGCATTGATAGGGCGAGCGGATCACCTCGTAGATGCTTGCGACGAGGTCGGTGACCTCGATGTCGTTCTTCACCCCGGTCTGCACGATCGCGAACTCGTCGCCGCCGAGCCGGGCGACGAAATCGCCGTCGCCGATCACGCCGGATAGCGTCCGCGCGACGGACTTGAGCAGCTCGTCGCCGACCATGTGGCCGAGCGAGTCGTTGACGCCCTTGAACTCGTCGATGTCGATATAGAGCACCGCGAGCTGACTGTCGGGGGCGACGTGCGGCAGCGCGCGCTTGATCTCCTCATGGAACAGCGCGCGGTTCGGCAGGTCGGTGAGCGCATCGTAGTGGGCAAGGTGCGTGATGCGCTCCTCGGCGCGGCGGCGCTCGGTGACGTCTTCGTGGGTCGCTAGCCAGCCGCCATCGGCCAGCGGCTCGTTGACCACCTGGATCGAGCGCCCGCCGGGCGTTGCGATCACCATGGTGTTGCGGATGCCGACGTCGCGCAGCACGAGGTTGACGTAGCGCTCGACGTCGCCCTGGAACGAACCGGTCAGGTGGCGATGCACGACGACGTCGCGGAAGCTGCAGCCGGGCCGGATGACGTCGGTGGACAATCCGTACATCTCGATATAGCGCTTGTTGCAGATCACCAGGCGCTGCGCGGCATCGAACAGCAACAACCCCTGCGTCATGTTGTTGACGGCGGTGTCGAGCCGGAGCTTCTCCAGCGTCAGGCGCTGCTGCTGGGTGCGGTGCTGCTGCAGCAGCTTGCGCACCACGAGCGTCAGCAGGATCGCGATCGCCAGCACCGATGCTGCGGTCACCGCGATCAGCATGCCGATCTGCTCGCGCCAGTTGGCGAGCGCCGCTTCCGTGGTGGTCGTGGCGACGACCACGATCGGGAATTTGGTGAGCGCCCGCGACGACACCAGGCGGTCCTTGCCGTCGACCGGGCTGGTCATGCGCGAGGTGCTCTGCGGCAGCTCGAACACCTGCTGCTGATTAGCCGGGCCGGTGCGGAAGTTCTTCCCGATCATCTCCTCGACATGGGGATAGCGCGCCAGCAGCGTGCCGTCGCGATGGTGCATCGAGATCGCGGCGCCTTCGCCGAGCGCAACGGTCGAGAAGAATTTCTCGAAGGTCGCCGGCTCGATGCCGCGCCCGACCACGCCGAGGAACTCGCCATGCGGGCCTGTGACCTTGCGGACGATTGCGGTGGTCCAGTTTCCGCTGACGCGGCTGACCACCGGCGCGACCATCATGTCGGGAGAGTAGGGGCTGGATTTGAAGATATTGAAGTAGTCGCGATCGGCGATCGAGGCTTGCGGCAGCGGCCAGGCGCCCGAGCTGTTGATCAGCGCGCCGTCGGCGTCGAACACGTTGAGGCTGCCGACGTTGGACAGCGCGTCCATCTTGGACTTGAGCATCGCATGGATGTCGGCGGCGGACATCCGGCGCTTGTAGTTCTCCGGCGTCGCGATCCCGTTGTCGCGCATGAATGCGATCAGGTCGCGCTGGACCACCTCGAGGTCGTCGAGCTGCTGGTCGAAATGCCGTGCCAGCAGCAGCACGGTGTTCTCGAGCTCGCGCTCGCTGTTGTGCAGGGCGCGCTCGCGGAAATTCTCTGCCATCAGGGTGGCGCCGATCGCGATCGCGGCCATCAGCACGGCGCCGCCAAGGATCAGCCAGCGGATCGGACCGCTGCCGATTACCGAGGTGACGTTGAACGAGGCGCTGCCGTTTTGCTTCATCTGACGCTATCGCTTCCAGGCGTTTCGCCCGGAAGTAGCTTTCACGCACCTCCGGCCCGCGAAAGTCGTATCCAACCGAGATGGAGCGCCGGTTAGCGAGATTGGTTAATGAATGGTTGCGAGCATGGGTGAGGCACTGCGCCGTTCCGCGTTGACGCTACAAATTCCCCTCCGGCTTGGCGAAACGAGGCAATTGCTGCTGACGCAGTTTGACGAGGCCGCGACATCGTTTCAGGGCTGATCGATATCAGGTCAACAAGTTCCCAGGCGAAAACTGCCGATTCGGCCGGTCGCAAAGCGCGACGCGGAATCCCTTACCGGGCGCAAGGCCGATGCAATCATCTGTTTACGATCTAAGTCGATGAGGTTGCTCGATGTTGGCGTCGGCACGTTGATTGCGTGTGGTTGAGCGAAACTCCAGGGCGTGAAGGTGTCATCATGAAGAGGCTGGTGCAGAGCTTTTGGGCCGACGAAACCGGCGCTACCGCGATCGAATATGGACTGATCGCAACCGGCATCGCCATCGCGATCATTGCGGCGGTGAAAGGCGTCGGTACCAGGCTCTCGGGCACCTTCAATACGATCAGCGGTTCACTGAAGTGATCGAACGCACTCGCAATCACTGGTCCGCGCGAAAGTGCCCGGACTTGCCGCCGATCTTCTCGACGAGGTGGATGCCTTCGATCCGGATGCCGCGGTCGACCGCCTTCACCATGTCGTAGATCGTCAGGCAGGCGACTGAAACCGCGGTCAACGCCTCCATCTCGACGCCGGTCGGTCCGGTCACCTTGACGCTGGCGCGGATGATGCAGCCGGGCAGCTTGCGGTCGGTTGCGATGTCGATCGTGACCTTGGTCAGCGCCAGCGGATGGCAAAGCGGGATCAATTCCGAGGTCCGCTTTGCCGCCATGATGCCTGCGATCCTAGCGGTCGCCAGCACGTCGCCTTTCTTGGCCTGTCCGGACTCGATCAGCGCCAGCGTTGCCTTGCTCATCAGGACGCGGCCTTCGGCGATCGCGGTCCGCTCGGTCGCCGGCTTGGTGGAGACGTCGACCATCCGCGCCTCGCCCTTGGCGTCGATGTGGGTGAGGGCGGTGCCGGGTCCCTTCGATCCGGCTTTGGCCTTGCGCGCCATCGCGTCAGCGCGTGCCGGTGGCGCGCGGTGCGGCCTGCCGCGTCAGCAAGGCGCGGGTGGCCGCGGTGACGTCCTGCTGGCGCATCAGGCTCTCGCCGACCAGGAAGGTCGACATTCCGACGCGCTCGAGGCGCGCAAGATCGTCTCGCGTGAAGATGCCGCTCTCGCCGACCATCAGGCGATCGCGCGGGATCAGCGGCGCCAGCGTCTCGCTGGTCGCGAGCGTCGTCTCGAAGGTGCGCAGATTGCGGTTGTTGACGCCGATCATCGGTGAGCGAAGTTTTAGGGCGCGGTCGAGCTCCGCATGGTCGTGGATCTCGATCAGCACGTCCATGCCGTAGCCGAGCGCAGCGTCCTCGATCTCCCTTGCCGCCGTGTCGTCGAGCGCGGCCATGATGATCAGGATGCAGTCGGCGCCGTGGGCGCGCGCCTCCGCCACCTGATAGGTGTCGAACATGAAATCCTTGCGCAGCACCGGCAGATTGGTCGCCGCGCGGGCCGCGACCATGAAGTCGAGATGGCCCTGGAACGAGGGCGCATCCGTCAGCACCGACAGGCATGCCGCGCCGCCGGCCTCATAGGCTTTCGCCAGCACGGGCGGATCGAAGTCGGCGCGGATCAGCCCCTTCGAGGGCGAGGCCTTCTTCACCTCAGCGATCAGGGCGTAGTCGCCGCGAGCATGCTTGTCCTTGAGCGCGCGGACGAAGCCGCGCGGGGCTGAGGCCGCCTTCGCCTGCGCCTCGACCTCGGCGAGCGGACGGGCACGCTTCGCGGCGGCGATCTCCTCGCGCTTGTAAGCCTCGATCTTGGTCAGGATGTCGGACATGATTTGCATGCTCAGCCGTTGGAAACCGCGACCAGATGCTTCAGCCGTGCCGCGGCCGCGCCGCTGTCGAGCGACTGGGCGCCGATCGCCACGCCTTCCTTCAAATCCTTGGCACGGCCGGCCACGATCAGCGCTGCGGCCGCGTTGAGCAAAGCGACGTCGCGATAGGCGCTCGGCTTGCCCTGGAGCACGCTCGACAGCGCGATCGCATTGGCGTCGGCATCGCCGCCCTTCAGCGCTTCGCCGCCGACGCGGCCGAGGCCCGCATCTTCCGGCGTCACCTCTGAGGTCCGGATCTCGCCGTTCTCGAGCGTTGCAACGAAGGTCGGGCCGGTGAGGGTGATCTCGTCGAGGCCATCGGAGCCGTGCACGACCCAGACCTTGTCCGAGCCGAGGTTCTTCAGCACCTGCGCCAGCGGCTGCACCCATTGCCGCGAGAACACGCCGACCATCTGCCGCTTGACGCCTGCCGGGTTCGACAGCGGCCCGAGCAGGTTGAAGATGGTGCGGGTGGCCAGCTCGACCCGGGTCGGGCCGACATTCTTCATGGCCGGATGATGCGAAGGCGCGAACATGAAGCCGATGCCGGCCTCCCTGACGCAGCGCCCGACCTGCGCAGGCGTCAGGTCGAGCTTGACGCCGAGCGAGGCCAGCACGTCGGCGGCGCCCGAGCGCGACGACAGCGCGCGGTTGCCATGCTTGGCAACGGGCACGCCGGCGCCGGCCACGATGAAGGCCGCGCAGGTCGAGACGTTGACCGAGCCGGAGCCGTCGCCGCCGGTGCCGACGATGTCGACGGCCTCCGCCGGTGCGGTGACCGGCAGCATCTTGCCGCGCATCGCGGTCACCGCGCCGGTGATTTCCTCGACGGTCTCGCCGCGCACCCGCAGCGCCATCAAGAGCCCGCCCATCTGCGAGGGCGTGGCGTCGCCCGACATCATGCTGTCGAAGGCGGACGCCGCCTCTTCACGCGTCAGCGTGGCGCCGGTGGCGACTTTTCCGATGATCGATTTCAGGTCGTCCATTCGCTGGCTCAGGGTCTGTTGTTGGAGCTTGATCGCGGCGCAGCGCGTCGTCGCGCCGTCCCGATCATGCTCAATTATTTGCGCCTGTCACCTGTGCGAAGGCTGCCTGGTTGACGGTCACACCGATGTCGGTCTCGATCTTCGCAACATATTGCGCGACCTGCTCGTCGCTGAGCGAGCGCCGCAGCGCCTCGGAGAGTTGCTTGACCTCGTTGGAGGCGAAATCGACCGGGGGCACCGTCACATCGGTGACGCGGAACACCACCCACTGGCTGCCGCCGGTGGCCGAGG
The DNA here is from genome assembly GCF_002532045.1 of Bradyrhizobium sp. C9. Classification (GTDB taxonomy): domain Bacteria; phylum Pseudomonadota; class Alphaproteobacteria; order Rhizobiales; family Xanthobacteraceae; genus Bradyrhizobium. Next base: position 34,757 of record NZ_NWTG01000029.1, read on the forward strand.
TCTGCCCGTCGCCGTCCTTGGCGGTGCGGAATGCGGCCGCGATCACGCCGGCCGGCACGTTGGGCAGCGTGGCCTCGCGGCGGAAGTTCGCGGCGGTCTCGACCTTGACGCCGGCCGCGGTGGCCTCGTCGGCAAGCTTGGCGCCGCCGTCGAGCTTCTGGACGATCTCGGTCGCCTTGGCGCGCAGCTTGGCGGAGATCTGGTCCTCACGCCACTTGGCCTCGACCTGGTCGCGAACCTCGTCGAGGGTGCGCTCGCGCGACGGCGTGATGCCGAGCACGTCGTACCAGACATAGCCGTTGTTGAACTGGATCGGATCGTTGTCGACGCCGACGTCGCTGTTGAAGGCCTGCGACACCACGTCGAGGCCGCGCGGGATGTTCGACGCGACCTGGCCGTTCGGAAGACGCCCCGAGCGGTCGACGGCGTCGATGGTGACGGCGGTCAATTTCAGCTTCTGCGCGGCGTCGATGACGCTGGAGCCGCCGCCGCGCTCGTCTTCCATCTTGTCGCGGAGCTCGGCGACCTTGGCGCGGGCGCGCTCGGTCGCGATCTCGTTCTTCACCTGCTGCGCAAGGCCCTCATAGGTCGGGGTCACGCCGGGCTCGATCTTGCCGACCTTGACCAGCGCCACGCCGAAGCGGCCCTGGACCGGCTGGCTGACTTCGCCCGCGGGCAGCGAGAAGGCGGCATCGCCGACGGCCGGATCGAGGATCGCGGACTTCGCGACCAAGCCGAGATTGACGTCGGCCGGATTGAGCTTGCGCTCCTTAGCGATGTCGTCGAACGAGGCGCCCGAGGTGATGCGGGCGCGAGCGGCCTGCGCCTCACCGGCGTCCGGAAATACGATCTGCGAGACCTCGCGCTTCTCCGGCGTGCTGAGCCGGTCCTTGCGCTCCTCGAATATCTTCTTGGCATCCTCGTCGGATACGGTTTCCCACTTGCCGATTTCTTCCGGCGTGATCGCGACGAAGGCGATCTTGCGGTACTCGGGCGCGCGGAATTGGACCTTGTGGTCCTCGAAATAGGCGGCCAGCGCCTCGGGCGAGGGCGGATCGATGGTGCCGGCCTGCGCGGCGCCGAGCGTGACGAAGTCGATCGAGCGCTGTTCGTTCTGGAAACGGGTCAGCGCCTCGACCATCGATTTGGTCGGCTCGATCCCGGACGAGATGGTGCCGGCGATCTGCCGCCGCAGGCCGACGCGGCGCTGCTCGGCGATGTAGCGGCCCTCGGTGTAGCCGAAGTTGCGGATCACGGATTGGAAGCGCTGCGGATCGAACTGGCCGTTGAGGCCCTTGAAGTTCGGATCGTTGTAGATCGTGCGCAGCACCTCGGCATCGGACTGGTTGAGGCCCGTGCGGCGCGCTTCCTCGTCGAGCGCGGCCTCCGCGAGCGTCTGCTGCAGCACCTGCCGATCAATCCCGAACGCGCGCGCCTGGTCAGGGGTCAGCGGACGGCCGAACTGGCGGCCAAGCTGCTGCAGGCGGTCGGTATAGATCTGGCGGAACTGCTCGGCCGAAATCTCGGTCCCGCCCACCTTGGCGAAGGTCGACTGGCCAAACCCCTTGAAGATGTCGGCAATGCCCCAAATTCCGAAACTGACGATCAAAACGCCCATCACCACGGCCATAATCGTCTTGCCGAGCCAATTTGATGAGGCTTTCCGCATTCCTCGAAGCATGGGTCCAACTTGTTTTACAGGAGGGGAACCGGGTCGTGCCCACGTGGGAGCTAAAAGTCGAGACTTTTGTCCCGCAAGAGGGCGTCACCGAATTGAAAACGCTTATAAAGTGGCTCGTGTCCCCCCGCAACCTCGGGCGCGCGGGCGGAAGCGTCGCACGGCAGGCGCGAAGCCGCACTCTGGAAGTCGCCGCCCGGCTCTGATAGCGCAAGGGCACGCTTGAACGATGGGAAATTCGACATGACCGACGCCATCCGGCCGCTGATCGCCGGCAACTGGAAAATGAACGGCCTGAAATCCTCCTTTGCCGAGTTCGAGGCGATGCTGGCCGGCGCCGGCGATGTCGCCGGGAAGGCCGATCTCCTGGTCTGTCCGCCGGCGACTTTGGTCGGGGCCTTTGCCGACAAGGCGCGCGGCTCGAAGGTCGCCGTCGGCGCCCAGGATTGCCACCCGAAGGCTTCGGGCGCGCACACCGGCGACCTCTCGGCGGAAATGTTTAGGGATCTCGGCGCGGTCGCCATCATTGTCGGCCACTCCGAGCGCCGCGCCGACCATGGCGAGACCGATGCCTTGATTCGGCAGAAGGCGGAGGCCGTCTGGCGCGCCGGCCTGACCGCGATCGTCTGCATCGGCGAGACGCGCGAGCAGCGCGACGCCGGGAAGACGCTCGATGTCTGCGGCACCCAGCTTGCAGGCTCGCTGCCGGACGGCTCGACCGCGGCCAATCTGGTCGTGGCCTATGAGCCGGTCTGGGCGATCGGCACCGGCCTCACCCCGACCGCTGGAGATGTCGAGGAAGTTCATAGGTTTATCCGAGGTCAGCTCACCGATCGCTTCAAGGGTGAAGGAAACAAGATCAGGATCCTCTACGGCGGCTCGGTGAAGCCGTCGAACGCCGCCGAGCTGATGGCCGTCGCCAACGTCAACGGCGCGTTGGTTGGCGGCGCCAGCCTGAAGGCGTCGGATTTTCTCGCGATCGCTGCGGGCTGTTAGGGCTGCCTGTTCAAACCGCGTTCTCACACCGTCACCCTTCGAGACGCGCTACGCGCTCCTCAGGGTGACGGGATCGGCAGTCTTGGAGCCGGCTATCGGCACCTATTTCTACTTGGCTGCCGAGTCAGGCCGCTGCCGCGCCGATCTTCTTCCAATAGATCATCGTCCCGGTGAGGCCGCCATGCGGCTTCAGCGCGTAGTCCGGGATGATGCCGCTGAGCTGAAAGCCCTGCTTCTCGTAGAGCGGCGCGGCGCCGTCATCGACGGCGGTGTCGAGCACCAGCAGCGTGCGACCGTGCGCGATCGCGAGCGCTTCTGCGGCGCGCAGCAACGCGGTCGCGACGCCCCGGTTGCGCTGGCTCACGCGCGTCATCATCTTGGCGATCTCGGCGCGATGCGGCTGGTTCGGCGGCAGCTTGAGCAGCAGCGTGACGGTGCTGATCAGGCTGGCGCCGTCGAACGCGCCGAGCACGATCCGCTCGCCGCGCGCGGCGGCACCGAGCGAGTCCTGCCAGAACGCATCGGCGTCATCCAACGACAGCGGATGCATGAAGCTCACGGAACCGCCGCCGGCGACCGTCGCAATCAACAGATCGCCGAGCGCGCTGCGGATCTGAGGTTCGTCGGCGAGTGGTTTGATGGCGAATTGCGACATGCATCAGCTCCGGGCCAGGGCGACCACATAGGTGCAGCCGGCGTTGGTTTCGTTGGCGAAGGTGGTCTCGGCGGGCGGCCCGAAGCCGAGGCAATCGCCGCTCGCGAGCACGTAGCGCGCGCCGCCCTCGGTGATGACGAGGCTGCCGCTCAGCACCCAGACCAGTTGGCGGATATGGGCGTAGGACGAGGCGGGCAGGGTCACGGACTGTTTCGGCGGCATGTCCACGCGCACCAGCTCGACCGGGTGATCGGGACGGCTGAACACCTGGCGGCGCAGATAGCCGGTTTCCGGATCGCTCCAGACCGGCTGCGTGGCGGCGCGCGACAGCCGTTCGCCCTGGCCCTCGGCGCGCAACATCAGCCCGGCCAGCGTGAGGTCGAAGGCCGAAGCGAGGCGCACCAGCACGACTGCGGTAGGGCTGACCTCGGCGCGCTCGATCTTGCTGATCGTCGCCTTCGAGACGCCGGCGCGTTCGGCAAGCTCGGCCAGCGACCAGCCCCGGCCGTCGCGCTCCAGCCGGATCCGCTGCGCCAGGCATTGGCTCAGGTCGTCTACTAAAGTATCCATGCGTCTATAATAATAGAAAAGGCAGATTCCGATCAAGCCTCGGCTGATGCCATCGGGCGTCGCTTGCGATGTCAGCCATTGCGACTATCTCGGGGGTGACAATGCCCGGTCCAATCGTGTAACAGGGCGCGACTTCACGAAAAACCGCAAAGCCGATAGCGCCGTTTGTCTGGCCGCTTGGCGGCTTGTGACGGAAGGCTTGCGATGCAGACTGTCGTTATCATTATCCATCTCATGATCGTCGCCGTCATGATCGGCGCCGTGCTGTTGCAGAAATCCGAAGGCGGCGGCCTCGGCATGGGCGGCGGCGCCGGCTTCATGTCGAGCCGCGGCACCGCGAATCTGCTGTCGCGGACCACCGCGATCCTCGCGGCCGGCTTCTTCCTCACCAGCCTGTTCCTGTCGTGGTACGCGGGCTACGACCGCAAGCCGAGCTCGATCATCGGCACCGGCGCACCGGCGCAGACCCAGCCGGCCGGCGGCGCGCCGCTGACACCTCCGACCTCCGGCGGCATCCTCGATTCGCTGAAGAAGACCGACGAGCAGCAGGGTCAGCAGGCCCCGAGCGGCCCGCAGGCACCACGGTCGCAATAAAGCAGGGGCGCCATGCAGGATGCAGCGCTGGCATCCTGCATCCGAAACCCCCATTAATGCTCTGAAATCGCTCTCAGTTCAACGTAACCCACAGCCCGGTGATTTGTTTGCCGGGAACAGCCGATTCGTTTTGCGAATCGCAGGAAGCGGCTTAAAGGTAAAGTCCCATGGCGCGGTACATATTCATCACCGGCGGCGTGGTCTCCTCGCTCGGCAAGGGTCTGGCTTCAGCGGCGCTCGGCGCTTTGCTGCAGGCTAGGGGCTACAAAGTCCGCCTTCGCAAGCTCGATCCCTATCTCAACCTCGATCCCGGAACGATGTCGCCGTATCAGCACGGCGAAGTGTTCGTGACCGACGACGGCGCCGAGACCGATCTCGATCTCGGCCATTACGAACGTTTCACCGGTCGTCCGGCCACCAAGGCCGACAACATCACGACCGGGCGAATCTACCAGGACATCATCACCAAGGAGCGCCGCGGCGACTATCTCGGCGCCACCATCCAGGTGGTCCCGCACGTCACCAACGCGATCAAGGAATTCGTGCTGTCGGGCAACGACGAGTACGATTTCGTGCTGGTCGAGATCGGCGGCACCGTCGGCGACATCGAGGGCCTGCCGTTCTTCGAGGCGATCCGCCAGCTCAAGAACGAGCTGCCGCGCGAGCACGCCGTCTACATTCACCTGACGCTTTTGCCGTACATTCCAAGTGCCGGCGAACTCAAGACAAAGCCGACGCAGCATTCGGTCAAGGAGCTGCGCTCGATCGGCATCCAGCCGGACATCCTGCTGTGCCGCACCGATCGCGAAATCCCGAAGGAAGAGCGGCGCAAGCTCGGTCTGTTCTGTAACGTGCGCGAGAGCGCCGTGATCGAGGCGCGCGACGTCGATAACATCTATGCCGTGCCGGAGGCCTATCACGCCGCCGGTCTCGACGACGAGGTGCTGGCCGCGTTCGGCATCACGGCGAAGATTCCGCCGGCGCTGCAGAGCTGGAACGTCATCAACGAGCGCGTCCGCAATCCGGAAGGCGCGGTGACGATCGCGATCGTCGGCAAGTACACCGGCATGAAGGACGCCTACAAATCGTTGATCGAGGCGCTCTCGCATGGCGGCATTGCCAACAAGGTGAAGGTCAATCTCGACTGGATCGAGAGCGAGGTGTTCGAGAACGAGGACCCGGCGCCGTTCCTCGAGCACGTCAACGGCATCCTGGTGCCCGGCGGCTTCGGCCAGCGCGGCGCCGAGGGTAAGATCCGCGCGGCGCAGTTCGCGCGCGAGCGTGACGTGCCGTATTTCGGCATCTGCTTCGGCATGCAGATGGCCGTGATCGAGGCGGCGCGCAATCTGGTCGGCATCGAGGAGGCCAATTCGACCGAGTTCGGCCCGACCAAGGAGCCGCTGGTCGGCCTGATGACCGAATGGCTGCGCGGCAACGAGCTCGAGAAGCGCTCACAGAGCGGCGACCTCGGCGGCACCATGCGGCTCGGGGCCTATCCCGCGGCGCTGAACCGCGGCAGTCGCGTCTCGCAGGTCTATGGCGGCGCGACCGAGATCTCCGAGCGGCACCGCCACCGCTATGAGGTCAACACCGCCTACAAGGACCGCCTCGAGCAGCACGGCCTGCGCTTCTCCGGCATGTCGCCCGATGGCGTGTTGCCCGAGATCGTCGAGTACGAGGACCATCCCTGGTTCATCGGCGTCCAGTTCCACCCCGAGCTGAAGTCGCGGCCGTTCGAGCCGCATCCGCTGTTTGCATCGTTCATCGAGGCGGCTGCGAAGCAGAGCCGGCTGATGTAATCCGCCATCGACTGCGCCGTCAGACGGCGCAATCCTCGCTGGCGCGGCGTTCCTTCTTGATCGGTGAGACGCCTGCATCGGCCGCGGGCGTAACGTCGCGCGTGATGAGCTTGTATTGCGGGCGTCGCGTCAGGCGGTAGACCGCGGCGGGCGGCACGTTGAGGATGGCGCGATCGACCAGCGTCGCGCGCAGGCCGAGCCGGTCGAGGATCGGCCGCGGCACCGGGCAGCGCATGCCGTAGGTGAATTGATAGAACGCGCCATTGGGACGCATGTAGCTGAATGCGCCGCTGACGATCGAAATCACCTTGCGCGGCGACATGTTGAGCAGCGGCAGTCCGCTGACTACGGCGCCGACCGGCGCGCCGTCATACAGCCGTTCCGAGGCCAGCCGCGCGGCGTCCATCCACAGCACGCGCGCGCCGGGAAAGCGGAGCTGCAGCAGCCGCATGAAATCCGAACCGTATTCGATCAGCGTGAGATCCTGCTGGCGCACGCCGCGCTTCAGCAGTTGATAGGTGAAGGCGCCCGTTCCAGGACCTAGTTCCAGCACCGGACCGGTGTTGGCGCTGATGTCGCGTGTGATCAGTTCCGCGAGCGCTGTGCCCGAGGGCGCGATGGCGCCGACGCGGCCGGGGGCCGCCATCCACGCCGTGAAGAAAGACAGAAGATCATGTGCCATTGGGATTCCCAGCAAAGTGTCGCAGCGCCTCGACTCGATTGCGCGGCGCGATCTCTTCTTTGCGGGGTCTGCATTGCGACAACATTGCGGGATGTTGCGTGTGTTACGACGCGAATGGCGCCGGCGGTAACGTGAGACGGAAGCTCGCGCCGCCCTTCGGGCCGTCGAGCACGGAGACGTGACCGCCGTGCAGTCGTGCGATCTCGCGCACCATGTTGAGTCCGAGGCCGGCGCCACGGTCGAGCGGTGCAAGCCGATAGAACGGATCGAAGATCCGCGTGCGCTCATCCTTGGGAATGCCGTCGCCTTCATCGGTAACGTCGATCGTCGCGGCGCTGCCGACATGGATCGTGATGGTGCCGCGGCGGCCGCCATGCTGGATGGCGTTCTGCACGAGATTGGTCAGCGCACGCTCCAGCGCAGCGCGGTCGCCCAGCGTCTCGACCCGATCGGTTGCGGTATCGAGCGACAATTCGTAACCGGCCGCGATCGCGAGCGGTGCGAGGTCGGCGGCGACGCTGCGCGCGACCGCGACGAGATCGACGCGGCCGAACGGGTTGCGGCACTGGTCGAAGCGCTGGATGTCGAGCAGCTGCTCGGCGAGCGTCGCAAGTCGCGCCGAATCCTCGAGCAGGCGGGTCTTCTCCGGCCCCGGGGGCAGCGACTCCAGCCGCGTGTTGAGGATCGCGATCGGCGTGCGCAATTCATGCGCGGCATCCGCGACGAAGCGCTGATGGCGCGAATAGCCGTCGTCGAGCCGCTTCAGCGCATCGTTGACGGCGCTCACCAGGGGCGCGACTTCGAGCGGCAGATGGTCCGCCGACAGCCGGCTGCCGCGCTGGCGGAAATCGATCCGGCGCGCCTGGTCGGCCGCGGTGTCGAGGCCGGCGAACGCGCGCTTCACCACCATCGGCGTCGCGATGAACGTGGCGCACGCCATCAGCAACAGGCCGGGCAGGGCAATGGCAAGGAATGCCAGCGTCGTGGCGAGGGCTGTCTTGACGCTCGACGTTGGCCCTTGCGTGGCGGTGAGCACCTGCACCGGACCGGCGTCGGAATTAACGCGCTTCAGCCGCGCCGGCGGCTTGCGCGGATCATCCTCGAACATCTGCCAGCCGAGCCTCGCTTGGCTGATCTGGTCGAGTGCATCGCCGATTTTCGCGAATTCGGGCGGCACCGCGCCTTCCGATAGCGAATGGCCTTGCCGGTCGCGCACCAGGAACCAGAGGTCGGGCGTGTTCTCGCGAAGCTGCTTGAGATCGGCCGTCGAGCGCAACACCAGATTGCCCTGCGCATCGCGCCCGATCGCGCTCTGCACGATGGAGATGACGTGATCCTCGTCGCGCGGAACGATCAGGAAACCGGTGGCGCACAACGCACTGATCAGGCAGACGATCAGCATGGCAAGCAGGGCGGCCTGCATCGTCACCAGCCACCAGCTCAGCTTCGAGCGCAGGCAGTAGTGATCGGCCGCTTCGCTCATGACACCTGCTTCAGCAGGTAGCCGACGCCGCGGATGCTATGGATCTCGACGCCGGCATCGGTATCGGCGAGCTTGCGCCGCAGCCGCGAGACATGGGCATCGAGCGCGTTCGACTGAATCTCGTCCTCGAAATTGTAGACGGCTTCCTCGAGCGTCCCGCGCAGGACGGTGCGGCCCATCCGGCGCAGCAGCGTCTCCAGCACCAGCAGCTCGCGCCGCGGCAGGTCTAGCGGGCGGCCATTGACGCTGGCCTCGCGATGGCTGCAATCGAACGCCATGCGGCCGGCCTTGATGATTTCGAACTGCACGCCGGCGGGCCGGCGCAGCACGGCGCGCAGCCGCGCCAACAGCTCCTCGACCGCGAACGGCTTGGCCAGGTAGTCATCAGCGCCGCTGTCGAGGCCGGTGATGCGGTCGGCGAGGTCGCCGCGCGCGGTCAGCACGATGATCGGCACGCCGTCGGCCTTGGCGCGCAGCTTCGGGATCAGCGTGAGACCGTCGCCGTCGGGAAGCTGGCGGTCGAGCAGAACGGCGCCGTGCACTTCGGCGGAAATCGCCTCCTCGGCCTCGGCAAGGGTCGGCACATGATCGACGACCATGTCGTAGCCCTTCAGCGCCTGTGACAGCGCCGCCGCCATTTCGGCCTCGTCTTCAACCAGCAGTATCCGCATGTGCTTTTGGGTCCAGATCCCGTACGGCCGGTATTAGGCCAAGTAACATTGCAACAACATTGCGGAAATGGCCGCTTGCGATGAGCAGGGGTGCCATGTTGTCGCCCCCTCAAGACAGTCTGGAACCCGCTGGCTATAACCGCCCGCACAACTGGATCTGGGAGGACTGCCAATGATCTACGAGACCCGCGTCTATCGCTGCCTGCCGGGCCGGCTGCCGGCGCTGCTAAAGCGCTTCGAGACCGTCACGCTGAAGCTCTGGGACAAGCACGGCATCAGGCAGGCCGGCTTCTTCACGACGCTGGTGGGCGAATCCAATCAGGACCTGACCTATCTGCTGGCCTGGGAATCGCTTGCCGAGCGCGAGAAGAAGTGGACCGCGTTCACGACCGATCCGGAATGGATCAGCGCGCGCGCCAAGACTGAGGAGGACGGCCAGATCGTTCTCACCATCGAAAACCAGCTGTTGGTGCCGACCGCGTTTTCGTCGGTCAAGTGATGCATTGCCGCGACGACCAGCTATTGGTCGTCGGTTTCAGCAACGGAGGCGGGATTGCCAAATCCGATATCGGGGCAATCCCCCGAGCGAATCATCACACTGCCTGACGACGCTGGGTTGGTGCTCTTTGATCTGTTGGGCAGGCTCATTGAGGACGAGAAGGGCAGGCGCCTGGTTGATCTGGGCCTCCACGATGCCGAAATCTGGGCATTGAACACCTTCTACTGCCTGCTGGAGCGATCCGAAGCGAACTCGTTCAAGCCAAACTACGCATCGCTGCTGGACGCCGCGCGATCAAACATATTGACCGAGAATGGAGGGCCTTGGCCACGGCACCGAGACGAATGATCGCGAGAGGCTGCCCTCCGACGCCCGCGCTGCGAGCTCTTGCAGTGCCGCCGCGTTATGAGTCCTGGTCTATTGCGGACAGCCCGACGTCTGATCGCCCTCGCGGACCATCGGCTTGCCATTGATGAAGACGCCATGGCTGCCCGAGGTGGTCTTGCCGCCGCAATGCGTGCGGTCGCCCATCACCACGGCCGGCTTGCCGTTGATCAGCACGTTGGGCACGCCCTCGACCAGCGGGCCGCCATTGCTGGTGGTGTCGCCGCTGCGCGCGGCCGGCTTGCCGTTGACGGTGACGCCTGCAGCGCCGCCGGTGACGACCCCGGGCTGGCTGCTGGCCTGGCCATATGCCAGACCCGACGTCGCCGACAGGACGACGACGGCTCCGATCACGACCGATATGCGCATTTCGTTCCTCATTGGGAATCTGTTCCGCGCCAGTCTATAGGGGCGGTTGGGGCAGGATTGTGATAGCACGGCGCACCCACGGCGTCAGCGCAACCCCCTCATCGTGCAGGATGGCTTGATCCGTCCCGCGCGGGATTGCATGGTCGCCGGCAAAAGGATGCAGCATTTTGACCAATCAGGTTTCCGCGCAAGCCGCGCCGATCGTCGCCGTCGGATCGGCCAAATTCGGCAATGCCTTGCCCATCTCGATCATCGCCGGTCCCTGCCAGCTCGAGAGCCGCGCGCATGCGCTTGAAGTGGCATCCGCGCTGAAGGAGATCGCAGCCAGGCTGAAGATCGGTCTGGTGTACAAGACCTCGTTCGACAAGGCGAACCGCACCAGCGCGTCGGCCGCGCGCGGCATCGGGCTGAAGCAGGCGCTGCCGATCTTCGCCGAGATCCGTTCCTCGCTCGGATTGCCGGTGCTGACCGACGTGCATGAACCCGACCAGTGCACGGAGGCGGCGCAGGCGGTCGACGTGCTGCAGATCCCAGCCTTCCTGTGCCGGCAGACCGATCTCCTGCTGGCGGCAGCGGCGACCGGCAAGGTCGTCAACGTCAAGAAGGGCCAGTTCCTGGCGCCCTGGGACATGACCAATGTGGTCAGCAAGATCACCGGTGCCGGCAATGCCAACGTGCTGGTCACCGAGCGCGGCGCGTCGTTCGGCTACAACACGCTGGTGTCGGACATGCGCGCGCTGCCGATCCTGGCGCGCACCACCGGTGCGCCTGTGATCTTCGACGCCACCCATTCGGTGCAGCAGCCGGGCGGCAAGGGGACTTCGTCGGGCGGCGAGCGCGAATTCGTGCCGGTGCTGGCGCGCGCGGCGGTTTCGGTCGGTGTCGCCGGCGTCTTCATCGAGACTCATCCCGATCCGGATCACGCGCCGTCGGATGGCCCCAACATGGTGCCGCTCCGCGACTTCGAAGCCCTCGTCAAGCGCCTGATGCAGTTCGACGCGCTCGCCAAGACCGCAGCCTGACGGGGTGACGACGACATGACCGCAAAGAGCGGCATGCCGCCGGTTCTCAACGTCATCACGCTGGCGACCTTCGCGGCGAGCCTGTCGGTGCGCGCGCTCGATCCGGTGCTGCCGCATGTCGCCGAGGATTTCGGTGTCAGCATCGCGACCGCAGCGAGCTTTGCCGCGGTATTCGCCTTCACCTTCGCAATTATCCAGCCGGCGATCGGCGCCGCCGCCGATCTGTTCGGCAAGGCGCGTCTGATGACGATCTGTCTCGGCCTGCTCGGCGTCGCCAGCATTCTCGGCGCGCTGTCGACCTCGTTCCCGATGCTGTTCGTGACTCGCATCCTCGCCGGCATCGGCTCGGGCGGCGTGTTTCCGGTGGCGCTGTCGCTGACCTCAGATCTGGTCGGCCCCGACAAGCGGCAACTTGCGATCGGGCGAACGCTTGCCGGCTCGATGACCGGCAATCTGCTCGGCGCCACGGCCTCCGGCCTGATCGGCGATTTCCTCGGTTGGCGCGGCGTGCTTGCGGTGCTCGGTGGCCTCGTGATCGTCGTCGCGCTGGCGGTTGCGGCGGGCTTCCGCGGCGCTGCGCTGAACCGGCCGCCGCGCACCAGCCTGAAGGCGCTGCGTCACGGCTATCGCACCATCTTCACCAATCCGAACGCGCGGATCTGCTATTCGGCGGTCTTCGTCGAGGGCTGCTGCGTGCTCGGGCTGTTTCCCTTCATCGCTTCATTTCTGTTCGAGCTCGGCGAAACCTCGCTCTCGATCGCCGGCATCGTGATCGCGGGTTTTGCGATCGGTGGATTGCTCTACACGCTGACGGTCGGGCGCCTGCTGCCATTGATCGGGGTGAGGGGGATGATGATCGTCGGCGCAACTCTGGTCGCGATCCAGCTCGTCGGCGTCGCGTTCGGGCCGCACTGGAAAGTACAGATGGCGAGCCTGCTGGTGATGGGCCTCGGCTTCTACATGATCCACGGCTGCCTGCAGGTATTTGCCAGCGAACTGTCGGTCGAGGCCCGCGCCACCGCGCTGTCGCTGCATTCGTTCTTTTTCTTCATGGGCCAGACCGTCGGCCCGATCGCCTACGGTTTTGGTCTTCAACATGCCGGCAAGACCGCGACGCTGGTGTCGGCGGCGGCCGTGATGGTGGTGCTCGGATTTATCTGTGCGAGATTTTTGAAGCAGACGCGTCCGGCCGATGCCGCCGCGCGGCCCGATGTCGAGCCGTAGTGAGCGTACTTATTTGATAAGTATGAGCGTCACGTCTTCGGGGACGCGGGTATCGAGAGGTTGAGGAATGCGAAACGCGTCAGTGGCCGCGCTTGCGTACGAATTTCTGTTCGAGGTTCATCGGAAGATGGATCTCGACCGAAAGCGCGGGAACATCAAGTCGCTCCGTGATGAAAACGGCGCGCTGCGCGAGGCCTTCCATCATGAATTCTCAAGTAACTGGGAGTGGCCGGGTAGTGTGCTGGAGCAACTCGGTGTTCTCAGGATTCTCCAACCAACACGCGACCTGTGGGGGCCGAATTTCTATCCCGTGATGACTTTGGATGAATGCTCCGTTGCCGACTTCTCGAAATTCGAGACTTTCGACAACTATTGCGTTGCAATGTCTTCTTTCGAGATGCTGCATAGTCCTTCTGAATTCCGCGGGGAGGTCCATCTTCACAGTCGATCGCCTCACTTTCTGGACGCGGTCGCGTCCCAGGACGATATCTTTCGGATTCAGGACGACGGTCAGGTCAGGTTTGACCAACAGCGCTTCAACGAGAAAGTCATGACACGTTGGGAAGACCTGGAAGTTCGTCGCATCCATCCCAAAGGTGGTACTTAGCTTCCAAGCAGCGGCGTTGTTCCACCGGTCCCGCTACCCCCGCCCGCGATACGTCGCGACGCCCTGATCGGGAACCCAGAGGCCCTTCGGCAATCGTCCGGTCTGGAAGAACACGTCGATCGGGATGCCGCCGCGCGGATACCAGTAGCCGCCGATGCGCAGCCATTTCGGCTTGATCTCGTCTGAGATCCGCCGGCCGATCATGACCGTGCAGTCCTCATGGAACGCGCCGTGGTTGCGGAAGCTCGCGGCGAACAGCTTCAGCGATTTGGACTCCAGCAGCCAGCGGCCCGGTACATAGTCGATCACCAGATGCGCGAAATCCGGTTGGCCCGTCACCGGGCAGATCGAGGTGAACTCCGGCACCGTGAAGCGTACCAGATAATCGGTACCAGCCTGCGGATTGGGCACGCGGTCGAGCCGCGCCTTTTCCGGTGCGTCGGGCCATTCCACCGCACGGCCGAGCTGCAGGCCGGGGGAGGTGGTTGATTTGCTGGATTTCTTTGCCATTCGGGTCTCCGTGGGGGTCTCTTAGCCAAAGACAGCGCGCCCGTCACCCGGCCTTTTCCCCCCCGATGCATTGCGCTAGAAGCAGCGCCATCCGACCCCCGCACTGCCAAAAGAGGTTCTCATGACTGACATCGTCGACATCATCGGCCGCGAAATCCTGGATAGCCGCGGCAACCCCACGGTCGAGGTCGATGTGGTGCTGGAGGATGGGTCGATCGGCCGCGCGGCGGTGCCGTCGGGCGCCTCCACCGGCGCCCATGAGGCGGTCGAACTGCGCGACGGCGACAAGTCGCGCTATCTCGGCAAGGGCGTCCAGAAGGCGGTTGCCGCCATCAACGGCGAGATCTTCGAGGCGCTGAGCGACCAGGCTGTCGAGGAGCAGGTCGCGATCGACCAGATCATGATCGATCTCGACGGCACGCCGAACAAGAGCCGGCTAGGCGCCAACGCCATCCTCGGCGTCTCGCTCGCCTGCGCCAAGGCGGCGGCTGAATCCTTCGACATGCCGCTGTACCGTTATGTCGGCGGCACCTCGGCGCGGACGCTGCCGGTGCCGATGATGAACATCATCAATGGCGGCGTGCATGCCGACAACCCGATCGACTTCCAGGAATTCATGATCCTGCCGGTCGGCGCCACGTCGTTCGCCGAAGCGCTGCGTTGCGGTTCGGAAATCTTCCACACGCTGCGCGGCGAACTGAAGAAGGCCGGTCACAACACCAATGTCGGCGACGAGGGCGGCTTTGCGCCGAACCTGCCGTCGGCCGACGCCGCGCTCGAGTTCGTCATGAACGCGATCGGCAAGGCTGGCTACAAGGCTGGCGACGACGTCGTGCTCGGCCTCGACTGCGCCTCCACCGAATTCTTCAAGGAAGGCGCCTACGTCTATGGCGGCGAGAACAAGACCCGCTCGCGTTCGGAGCAGGTGAAGTATCTCGCCGACCTCGTCGGCCGCTATCCGATCGTCACCATCGAGGACGGCATGTCGGAAGACGACATGGATGGCTGGAAGGAACTGACGGATGCGATCGGCAACAAGTGCCAGCTGGTCGGAGACGATTTGTTCGTCACCAACGTCAACCGGCTTGCCGACGGCATCAAGAACGGCCGCGGCAACTCGATCCTGGTCAAGGTCAACCAGATCGGCACGCTGACCGAGACGCTTGCGGCGATCGAGATGGCCTACAAGGCCGGCTACACTGCCGTGATGTCGCATCGCTCCGGTGAGACCGAGGACTCCACGATTGCCGACCTCGCGGTCGCCACCAATTGCGGGCAGATCAAGACCGGCTCGCTGGCGCGCTCCGACCGCACCGCCAAGTACAACCAGCTACTGCGCATCGAGCAGCAACTCGGCACCCAGGCGAAATACGCGGGCAGGGCGGCCTTGAAGGCGCTGGCCTAACGCCCCAACTGATCGGGACTGAACAAAACGCAAAAAAGGGAGGTCGGGATGAGTGACGGCAAGAGCGGTCTGCAGCTGCGTTCGCTGCTCAAGAAGGATGGCGAACTGGAATTGTCGCTGGTCAATGTCCCGACCCCCGAGCCCGGTCCCGACGAGGTCGTGGTCCGGGTCGAGGCGACCCCGATCAACCCATCCGACCTCGGGCTCCTGATCGGCCCGGCCAACATGGCCGCGGCAAAGGTCACCGGCAGCAAGGAATTGCCTGTGGTGACCGCGCGCGTGCCGGAAGCGGCATTGCCTGGCCTCGCCGCACGGCTCGACGAGTCGATGCCGGTCGGCAATGAAGGCGCAGGCGTCGTGATCAGGACCGGTTCGTCGGACGCGGCGAAAGCGCTGATGGGCCGCACCGTCGCGATGATCGGCGGCGCGATGTATGCGCAGTACCGTACGCTGCGGGTCAACGAATGCCTGCCGCTGCCCGACGGCATCACGCCGGCGGAAGGCGCGTCCTGCTTCGTCAATCCGCTGACCGCGCTCGGCATGACCGAGACGATGCGGCGCGAGGGACACAAGGCGCTGGTGCACACGGCTGCGGCGTCGAACCTCGGCCAGATGCTGAACAGGATCTGCCTCAAGGATGGCATCGGCCTCGTCAACATCGTGCGCAACAAGGAGCAGGCCGACATCCTGCACAAGATCGGCGCCAAGCATGTCGTCGATTCCAGCGCACCCGATTTCATGGACAAGCTCACCGGCGCGCTGGTCGAGACCGGCGCGACCATCGCCTTCGATGCGATCGGCGGCGGCAAGCTCGCGGGCCAGATCCTGGTCGCGATGGAGACCGCGATCAACAAGACCGCCAAGGTCTACAGCCGTTACGGCTCCAACACGCACAAGCAGGTCTACGTCTATGGCAGCCTCGATACCCGCGAGATCGAGCTGCCGCGCGGCTTCGGCATGGCCTGGGGCATCGGCGGCTGGCTGCTGTTCCCGTTCCTGATGAAGATCGGTCCGGAGGCCGGCAACAAGCTGCGCCAGCGGGTGGTGGCCGAGTTGAAGACGACCTTCGCCAGCCACTACACCAAGGTGGTGTCGCTGCAGGAGACCCTGCAGCTCGACAACATCGCGGTCTACGGCAAGCGCGCCACCGGCGAGAAATTCCTGATCAATCCGAACAAGGGCGCATAGCGAGCAGGGTCTACTCGCGCTCGAATGCCAGCTTCCTGGAGCGCTTGTGACGCTCCAGGGCGTGGCCGATCAGGATATCCATCAGTTCGGATTGCGGCAGGCCACTGGCCTCCCACAGCCGCGGATACATGCTGATATTGGTGAAGCCGGGCAGGGTGTTCGCCTCGTTCACGAACGCCTGCTCGCCGTGCAGGAAGAAGTCGATCCGCGCCATGCCTTCGCAGCCCAGTACGCCGAAGGTCTTGATGGCGAGCTCCCTGATGGTTTCGGCGACGGCAGCCGGCACGTTGGCCGGCACCTGCAGCAGCGCGCCATCCGCATCGAGGTACTTTGCGTCGTAAGAATAGAAGCCGTGTCTGTCGGAGGGCACGATCTCGCCGAGCTGGGAGGCGCGGATGCGGCCCTCGGCATCCTCGAGCACGGAGCACTCGACCTCGCGGATCGGCGCGACACCGCGCTCGATCAGGATCTTGCTGTCGAAGCGGAACGCCAGTCTGCAGCCGGCCACGAACTCCTCCGCGGTGCGCGCCCTGGACACGCCGACCGACGATCCCATGTTGGCGGGCTTGACGAAGACCTCCTGCGACCCCAGCGCGCTTACCGCATCGTCATAGCTGATGGGCGCCGCGGCCGACATCGCGACAAAGGGGACGATCGGCAATCCGGCCTCGCGCATCAGGCGCTTGGCGACGTCCTTGTCCATGCCGGCCGCCGAGCCCATCACGCGCGAGCCGACATAGGCGACGTCGGACAATTCCAGCGCACCCTGCACCGTGCCGTCCTCGCCGTTCGGTCCATGCAGCACCGGGAAGACGACGTCGAATGCCGGCAATTCCGCCGGCCCCGAGGCCGGTCCCTGAAGCACCACGACGCGGCCCTGTCCACCCGGCAGCAGAGCGAGTTGCGGTGCGTTGTCCGGAATGATCAGCGCGCCGCTTCCCGTGCCGGCGCCGTTTCCCGCATCAGTGACGACCCAGCGGCCGTCGCGGCTGATGCCGATCGCGGTGGCGTCATAGCGATCCGGGTCGAGCGAGCGAAGCACGTTCGCGGCCGACGCCCGCGAGACGTCGTGTTCGGCCGATCGCCCGCCGAACAGGATTGCAACCCGGATCTTGCGCTCTGCCATCGGCTGCCCTTCGGTCGGCTGGATGCTGCCCGGAATTGCGACAGTATGTTTCGAGGAACGTGTCGACAATTTGCCGCCGGTTGCGCCCGGCGTGGCTTTCGGGCGGAAATGACGTTCCGCGGCGGCGTGCAGTGCGGTCTCAGGTCCGTTTGTTCAAAATTTGCGAACGCTGCGTTTCCGGAATTGAACGATCCATGCACTTGCATCTTTCTTGGCGTGCCGGTAGGTGATGTGCACCAGTCTTACGCGCAACCCGAGGGGAATTTGCAATGGCCTATAACATCGTCGCCATCGTCGGCAGCATCCGCAAGCAGAGCTTCTCGCTCAAGATCGCCAATGCGCTGGCCAAGCTCGCGCCGGCCTCGCTGAAGCTCGATGTGACGACCCTCGAGGAGATTTCCTTCTTCAACCAGGACCTCGAGGCGGCGCCGCCGGCGGACTGGCTCGCCTTCCGCGAGAAGCTGCAGAAGTCGAACGGCGTGCTGTTCGTGACCCCCGAATACAACCGCTCGGTCCCGGGCGTGCTGAAGAACGCGATCGACGTCGCCTCGCGGCCCTATGGCAAGAGCTCGTTCATCGGCAAGCCGGTCGGCATCATCTCCAACTCGCCGGGCCCGCTCGGCGGCGTCAGTGCGGCGAAGCACCTTCAGAACATCCTGCCGGGCATTTCCGGCCCGATCCTCGGTCAGCCGGAAACCTATCTCAACGGCATCGGCGATGCCTTCGACGACAAGGGCGAACTGACCAAGGAGTCGCTCAAGACGGTGGTGCAGCAATATCTCGACGCCTTCGCGGCCTTCGTCGCGAAGCAGAACGGCTGAGCAAATTTAGCGTTCGTTAACCCCATGGCCGCATCTTCGCGGCCATGGTTTCGCGCACACGCCTCAAATCGATTCTGACCGGGCTTGCCCTCTACACGCTGGCGGCGCTGATGGTCGGCTATTTCGGCGTCAACGCCTACACCGGCAAATACGGTCTGAACGCGCGGCAGGAACTCGACCAGGAAATCATCGCGCTGACCTCGGAGCTGGCGCGCTTGAAGAAGGAGCGGGCCGAAGGCGAGCAGCGGGTGTCGCTGTTGCGGTCGGACCGGGTCGATCCCGACATGCTGGATGAGCGTGCGCGCTTTCAGCTCGACTACGCCAACCCGCGCGATCTGGTTCGGATCAACAAGTCGAACTGACGCGTTCGCAAATTTCAAAAACGTTCGCGCACTATCACAAAAGTGTCGCGCCGCGCTGCAGTGCGGCATAGCAAAATTCCATCGGGCGAACGCAATCCTTCCAAGGCGATTTGAGTTGGGTTAGAGAGGGTTCTTCGACTTCTCTCACCCGGAATTGCCATGGCCGCACCCAAGAAAACCGTCGCAAAAGAATCAGGGCACGAGACGGCTGGCTCTCCGCCCGAATTCTCCAGGGAGCAGGAGCTCAAGGCTCTGCGGGATATGCTCCTGATCCGGCGCTTCGAGGAGAAGGCCGGTCAGCTTTACGGCATGGGTGCGATCGGCGGCTTCTGCCATCTCTATATCGGCCAGGAAGCGGTCGTGGTCGGCATGCAGATGGCGCTGAAGCCGGGCGACGAGGTCATAACCGGCTACCGCGATCACGGCCACATGCTGGCGTGCGACATGGAAGCCAAGGGCGTGATGGCGGAACTGACCGGACGCCGCGGCGGCTATTCCCGCGGCAAGGGCGGCTCCATGCACATGTTCAGCAAGGAGAAGCATTTCTACGGCGGTCACGGAATCGTGGGCGCGCAGGTGTCGCTCGGCACCGGCCTTGCGTTCGCCAACCGCTATCGCGGCAACGATAACGTCAGCGTGACCTATTTCGGCGACGGCGCGGCCAACCAGGGCCAGGTCTACGAAAGCTTCAACATGGCGGAGCTGTGGAAGCTGCCGGTGATCTACGTCATCGAGAACAATCGCTACGCGATGGGCACTGCGGTGTCGCGCGCCTCGGCTCAGCAGGACTTCTCCAAGCGCGGCGTCTCCTTCAACATTCCCGGCAGGCAGGTCGACGGCATGGACGTGCGCGCCGTGAAGGCTGCCGCCGATGAGGCCACGGCATGGTGCCGCGGCGGCAATGGTCCGATCATCCTGGAGATGCAGACCTACCGCTACCGCGGCCATTCGATGTCCGATCCGGCGAAGTACCGCACCCGCGAGGAGGTCGAGAAGGTTCGCCACGACCAGGACCCGATCGAGCAGGTGCGCAACCGCCTGCTGGGGGCAGGCGTGAGCGAGCAGGACTTGAAGGCGATCGACGCCGAGGTGCGTGAGATCGTCAACGAAGCCGCCGACTTCGCGCAGCACGATCCCGAGCCCGATCCGTCCGAGCTCTACACCGACATCTACCGCTGACCCCACCCGCGCAGAAGAATCTCAAGACCGATTTCGGGAGCCGATATGCCCATTCAAGTGCTGATGCCTGCGCTGTCGCCCACCATGGAGAAGGGCAACCTCGCCAAATGGCTGAAAAAGGAAGGCGAGACCATCAAGTCCGGTGACGTCATCGCCGAGATCGAGACCGACAAGGCCACCATGGAGGTCGAGGCGACCGACGAGGGCACGCTCGGCAAGATCCTGATTCCGGAAGGCACCGCCGATGTTGCGGTGAACACGCCGATCGCCACCATCCTGGCCGACGGCGAAAGCGCCGCCGACCTCGCCAAGGCGCCGGCCGCACCAGCGCCGCAGCCGAAGGCTGCTGAGACCGCGCCTGCCGAAGCCAAGGCGGAAGCACCGCAGCCCGCGGCGAAGGCGCCGGCCGCGCCGGTCAGCGAAGCATTGCCCGATCCGGAAATTCCGGCGGGTACCGAGATGGTCACTCAGACCATTCGCGAGGCGCTGCGCGATGCGATGGCTGAAGAGATGCGGCGCGACGGCGACGTCTTCGTCATGGGCGAGGAGGTCGCCGAGTATCAGGGCGCCTACAAGGTCACGCAGGGCCTGCTGCAGGAATTCGGCGCCCGGCGCGTGATCGACACGCCGATCACCGAGCACGGCTTTGCCGGCGTCGGCGTCGGCGCTGCGATGGCGGGCTTGAAGCCGATCGTCGAGTTCATGACTTGGAATTTCGCGATGCAGGCGATCGACCAGATCATCAACTCGGCCGCCAAGACGCTGTATATGTCCGGCGGCCAGATGGGATGCTCGATCGTGTTCCGCGGCCCGAACGGCGCCGCCGCGCGCGTCGCCGCCCAGCACAGCCAGGACTACGCCGCCTGGTACTCGCAGATCCCGGGCCTCAAGGTGATCGCGCCGTACTCGGCCGCCGATTACAAGGGCCTGCTCAAGGCCGCGATCCGTGATCCCAATCCGGTGGTCTTCCTCGAGAACGAGATGCTGTATGGCCACACCGGCGAGGTGCCGAAGCTGCCCGATTTCGTGGTGCCGATCGGCAAGGCGCGGATTGCGCGCGCCGGCAAGGACGTCACCCTCGTCTCCTGGGCGATGGGCATGTCCTATGCGCTGAAGGCGGCCGATGAACTTGCCAAGGAAGGCATCGAGGCCGAGGTGATCGATCTCCGCACCATCCGTCCGATGGACACCGAGACCATCATCAATTCGGTGAAGAAGACTGGCCGTGCGGTCACGGTGGAGGAGGGCTGGCAGCAGAGCGGCGTTGGCTCCGAGGTCGCCGCGCGCATCATGGAGCATGCCTTCGACTATCTCGATGCGCCGGTCGCCCGCGTCTCGGGCAAGGATGTGCCGATGCCCTATGCCGCCAATCTCGAAAAGCTCGCTCTGCCGTCCGTCGCCGAGGTGGTCGCGGCCGCCAAGGCCGTGTCGTACCGGTAACGCCGATGGCCGGTCCCAAGGAGCAGCCGCTGCCGCCCGATGTGATGGGCCGCGACGACGCCGTCGAGGTGCTGCGCGCCTTTGTCGTCGACGGCGGCCTGTCGATCGCGTTCCAGCGCGCCTTCGAGGAGCCGGACATGTGGGGGCTGATGCTCGTCGACATCGCCCGCCACGCTGCGCGCGCCTATTCGCGCGAGAGCGAGTTCACTGAAGACGAGGCGCTCGCGCGCATCGTCGAGATGTTCGAAGCCGAAATCGCCCGGCCGACCGACATGGGCCAAACCAAACCGCGGTCGCAACAAGGTCACTGACAATGCCGATCAATATTCTCATGCCCGCGCTGTCGCCGACGATGGAAAAGGGCAACCTCGCCAAGTGGCTCAAGAAAGAGGGCGACAAGGTCAAGTCCGGCGACGTGATCGCGGAGATCGAGACCGACAAGGCGACGATGGAAGTCGAAGCGGTCGATGAAGGCACGATCGCCAAGATACTGGTGCCCGAAGGCACCCAGGACGTGCCGGTCAACGACGTCATCGCCGTCATGGCCGGTGACGGCGAGGATGTGAAGGCGGCAGCCAGCGCCGGAGCGGGCGCCGCACCGGCCGCCAAGCCCGCCGAGGCCCCGAAGCCCGCCGCCCAGGCCGCGCCTGCCGCGGCTCCAGCACCGGCGGCTGCGCCCGCGCCACAGCCGGCCGCAGCACCCGCCGCCGCGCCGCAGGCTGCTGCACCGGCCGCGCAGGCCAATGGCCACGCCCGCGTGTTCTCCTCGCCGTTGGCGCGGCGTCTCGCAAAGGAAGCCGGCATCGATCTCGGACGCATCACCGGCACCGGTCCGCATGGCCGCGTCATCGCGCGCGACGTCGACGACGCCAAGTCCGGCAAGGGCTTGAAGGCACCGGCGGCCGCGCCGGCTGCTGCGGGGCCGAGCATCGCACCGTCGATGTCCGACAAGCAGATCCTGGCGCTGTTCGAGCCGGGCTCCTACGAAGTGGTGCCGCATGACGGCATGCGCCGCACCATCGCGCAGCGTCTCACCGCTTCAGTGCAGAACGTCCCGCACTTCTATCTCACGATCGATTGCGACATCGGCAAGCTGCTCGCCGCGCGCGAGGAGATCAACGCGGCCGCGCCGAAGGACAAGGAGAAGAAGCCGCTCTACAAGATCTCGGTCAACGACTTCGTCATCAAGGCGATGGCGGTCGCGCTGCAGAAGATCCCGAACTGCAACGTCAGCTGGACCGAAGGCGGCATGCTCAAGCACAAGCATTCCGACGTCGGCGTCGCGGTGGCGATGCCGGGCGGCCTGATCACGCCGATCATCCGCAAGGCCGAGACCAAGACGCTCTCGACCATCTCCAACGAGATGAAGGATTTTGCCGCGCGCGCCCGCGCCCGCAAGCTGAAGCCCGAGGAATACCAGGGCGGCACCACCGCGGTGTCCAACCTCGGCATGTACGGCATCAACCACTTCACCGCAGTGATCAACCCGCCGCACGCCTCGATCCTCGCGGTCGGCACCTCGGAGGAGCGTCCCGTGGTGCGCGGCGGCAAGATCGAGATCGCCAACATGATGAGCGTGACGTTGTCCTGCGATCACCGCGCGATCGACGGCGCGCTCGGCGCCGAACTGATCGGCGCCTTCAAGCAGCTGATCGAAAATCCCGTGATGATGATGGTGTGACGGGCATCAGCCATGTACGCGATCTACGGTCCGTACGTCCTGCTCGCCGCCATTGCCGTCGCGTTGCTGGTCGCGGTCAACCGCGACCTGATTTCGACGATCCAGTTCAGGATCATGATGATCGCCGCCGCCGTGCTGGCGCTGGCGTGGTCGATATTCCTGGGTGCGGTATGGCGGGAGTACGGATAGATGGCCGGCACGGCTCGCACGCGCTGGCCCTGGATCTCGCTGCTGCTGTCGGCCGCACTGGTGTGCAATCCGGTCGGATTGGATTTTCTGCACTCCGCGTTCTTCGCCGGCGAACAGCTGGCGCGGAACATCGCCCAGCCGATCGTGCTGACCGTCCTGGCCATCATGGCCCTGGCGATCGGGCTCGAATGGCTGGTCGGGTCGTTGATCGCAAGAAGCCGCGGGCGCGGCGCCACACATTGAGTTGAACGGGAGCCGCCATGGCCGATACATCCTTTGACGTCATCATCATTGGCTCCGGCCCTGGCGGCTACGTGACCGCGATCCGCGCCGCGCAGCTCGGCTTCAAGACCGCGATCGTCGAGAAATCCTATCTCGGCGGCATCTGCCTGAATTGGGGGTGCATCCCGACCAAAGCGCTGCTGCGCTCCGCCGAGATCTATCACTACATGCAGCACGCCAAGGACTACGGGCTGTCGGCCGACAACGTCTCGTTCGATCCGAAGGCGGTGGTGCAGCGCTCGCGCGGGGTCTCGAAGCGCCTCAACGACGGCGTCGGCTTCCTGATGAAGAAGAACAAGGTCACGGTGATCTGGGGCGATGCCACGATCGATGCGCCCGGCAAGATCACGGTGAAGAAGTCGGCGGTGGAAGCGCCGAAGGGCGCGAGCGGCGAGGGCGCCTACCAGGCCAAACACATCATCATCGCGACCGGCGCGCGGCCGCGCGTGCTGCCCGGGCTCGAGCCCGACAAGAAGCTGATCTGGACCTATTTCGAGGCGATGGTGCCGGAGCGGATGCCGAAGTCGCTGCTGGTGGTCGGCTCCGGCGCGATCGGCATCGAGTTCGCCTCGTTCTTCCACACCATGGGCTCTGACGTCACCGTGGTCGAGGTGCTGCCGCAGATCCTGCCCGTCGAGGACGCCGAGATCGCCGGGCTGGCGCGCAAGCGGTTCGAGAAGATGGGCATCAAGATCATGTCCTCGACCAAGGTGACGAAGCTGGAGAAGAAGGCCGACAGCGTCGTCGCGACCATCGACGACGGCAAGGGCCAGCCGCAGACCAAGGAATTCGAGCGCGTGATCTCGGCGGTCGGCGTTGTCGGCAACATCGAGAATCTCGGGCTTGAGAAGCTCGGCGTTAAAACCGACCGCGGCTGCATCGTGATCGACGGTCTCGGCAAGACCAACGTCCCTGGCATCTATGCGATCGGCGACGTCGCGGGACCGCCGATGCTCGCGCACAAGGCCGAGCATGAGGGCGTGATCTGCATCGAGGCGATCAAGGGCCTGCATCCGCATCCGATGGACAAGCTGCTGATCCCGGGCTGCACCTACTGCAACCCGCAGGTCGCCTCCGTCGGCCTCACCGAAGCCAAGGCCAAGGAAGGCGGCCGCGAGATCCGCGTCGGCCGCTTCCCGTTTGTCGGCAACGGCAAGGCGATCGCGCTCGGCGAGGACCAGGGCCTCGTCAAGGTCGTGTTCGACAAGAAGACCGGGCAATTGCTTGGCGCGCACATGATCGGCGCCGAGGTCACCGAGCTGATCCAGGGCTATGTGGTGGCGATGAATCTGGAGACCACGGAAGAGGAACTGATGCACACCGTGTTCCCGCATCCGACCTTGTCGGAAATGATGAAGGAAGCGGTGCTCGACGCCTACGGGCGCGTGTTGAATATCTAGTCTCAGATCCGTCATCCTGAGGCGCTCGCGCAACGAGCCTCGAAGGATGTACGGCCCCGGATCGAGCAGCAGGGCTCGTCGCCCTTCGAGGGCCGCTAAGAAGCGGCCACCTCAGGGTGACGGGTCTGATATGAGTGAACCCAAGAACAAGAAAGAGCGCATCTCGTGAAAGACAACGACAACCTCACCATCGAACGCCCGACCTTCGTGACCCATCTCGAATGCGCGATGGAGGGCGATCATTATGCGGCCGATCAGGTGCACAACCTCTCGAAGGCCGGCAAGCCGCTGTTGGTGCGCTACGATCTCGCCGAGGTGAAGAAGGCGCTGACCAAGGACGCGCTGGCCGAGCGCCCCGCCGACCTGTGGCGCTACCGGGAGCTGTTGCCGGTGCGCAAGTGCAAGGACATCGTCAGCCTCGGCGAGGTCACGACGCCGCTGATCCGGCTGCCGAAGCTTTCCGCGCGGCTTGGCGGCGGCGAGATCATCGTCAAGGACGAGGGGCGGCTGCCGACCGGCTCGTTCAAGGCGCGCGGGCTCGTGATGGCGGTGTCGATGGGCAAGGCGCTCGGCATCAAGCACATGGCGATGCCGACCAACGGCAATGCCGGCGCGGCGCTCGCGGCTTACGCCACGTCCTGCGGCATCAAGACCACGATCTTCTGCCCCGCGGACACGCCGGAGGTGAATGTCAGCGAGATCGAATTGCAGGGCGCCACCGTCTATCGCGTCAACGGCTACATCGACGATTGCGGCAAGATCGTCGGCGAGGGCAAGACCAAGGTCGGCTGGTTCGATACTTCGACCCTGAAGGAGCCGTACCGGATCGAGGGCAAGAAGACGATGGGCCTCGAGCTCGCCGAGCAGCTCGGCTGGGATGTGCCCGACGTGATCTTCTATCCGACCGGTGGCGGCACCGGCCTGATCGGCATGTGGAAGGCGTTCGACGAGCTGGAGAAGATCGGTTTCATCGGTTCGAAGCGCCCACGGATGGTCGCGGTGCAGGCCTCCGGCTGTGCGCCGATGGTGCGGGCCTACGAGGCCGGCACCGAGCATGCGGCGCGCTGGGAGGACGCTCACACCATCGCCTCCGGCATCCGCGTGCCGCAGGCGGTCGGCGACTTTCTCATCCTGCGCGCGGTGCGCGAGAGCAAGGGATTTGCGATCGCGGTCGATGACGACAAGATCACCGCCGCCCTCAACGAGGTCGCGCGCGAGGAAGGACTGCTGTTGTGTCCCGAGGGGGCTGCGACCTATGCCGCCTACAAGCAGAGCCTTGCCGACGGCCGCGTCACCAAGGCCGACCGCGTGATGCTGTTCAATTGCGCCAGCGGCCTGAAATACCCGCTTCCGCCGGTGACCCGCGCGCTGGACAGGCACAAGCCGATCGACTTCTCGCAGTTCTGACGCCTCATCCGAAGGGCCATCTTGTCGAAAGGTGGCCCTTCAAAAATGATACGACAAGGAAGATTGAGGGGAGCGCGTGATGCGGAAGCTGGTTCTGGCCGTGTTGGCGATGTTGGCGTTCACGGGGAGCGTTTCGGCGGAAACCTGGCCGGCGCACCCGATCACCATCGTCGTGCC
This sequence comes from Bradyrhizobium sp. C9, assembly GCF_002532045.1. GTDB lineage: Bacteria > Pseudomonadota > Alphaproteobacteria > Rhizobiales > Xanthobacteraceae > Bradyrhizobium. The sequence continues at coordinate 61,157 of NZ_NWTG01000029.1, forward strand.
GTTCGCCGCCGGCGGTCCGTCGGATGCGATGGCGCGCATCCTCGCCGAGCGCATGAAGCAGTCGCTCGGCGAAGTGGTTCTGATCGAGAACGTGACCGGAGCGGGCGGCTCGCTCGGCGTCGGCCGCGCGGTGCGCGCGGCGCCCGACGGCTACACCGTCTCGTTCGGCCATCTCGGCACCCATGTCGCGAACGGCGCGATCTACAAGCTCGGCTACGATCTCGTCGAAGATCTCGAGCCGGTGGTGCTGCTGCCGAGCAATCCGATGATCATCGTCAGCAAGAACGCCGTGCCGGCGAAGTCGCTCAAGGAGCTGTTGGAGTGGCTGAAGTCGCGACCGGCGCCGCCGACCGCGGGCACCGCCGGCGCCGGCAGCGGCAGCCACATCGCCGGGCTGTATTTCGAGAACGTCTCCGGCATCAAGCTGCAATACGTGCCCTATCGCGGCACCGGGCCGGCGCTGAACGACCTCGTCGCCGGCCAGATCGATATCATCGTCGACCAGACGTCGAACTCGATCAACCAGGTTCGCGCCGGCAACATCCGCGCCTATGCGGTCACCGATTCCAAGCGGGTCGCGAACGCGCCTGAGGTCCCGACGGTCGACGAGGCCGGCCTGCCGGGCTTCCACATGACACTGTGGTCCGGCCTCTGGGTGCCGAAGGGCACGCCGAAGGAGATCGTGGACAAGCTCAACGTCGCGGCGATCCAGGCGATGAACGATCCTGCCGTGAAGAAGCAGCTCGAAAATCTCGGCTTGCAGATGCCGCCAAAGGACCAGCTCAAGCCGGAGGCGCTCGGCGCCTGGCAGAAGGCGGAGATCGCAAAATGGTGGCCGATGATCAAGGCGGCGAACGTGAAGGTGGATTGAGGTAAGGCTCTTGTTCTCGCCCGGCGAGGGAGGTCCATGAGGAATCTTGCTCTCGCGTGGCTGGTGTCCAGCGCCGCCTTCGCCGTCGCCTTTGTCGGCTGGATGGTGCCTTGGACCACGACACCCGGCGTGCACACGTTGTACTGGAGCGACGATCTTCGCCTGTTCCTGATCACGCTGGCGGCTGCTCTGACGTTCCAGTTAATCTACGGCGGGTTGGTTTATTTCATTCTCACCCGGCTTTGGCTCTGGAGCATCTGGACTGTCGGGTTCGCGTATCTGCTGCCGGTCTTCGTCGTTGACTGCATCGGGATCGACACCCCCGGGGGGGCTCATGCGGTCATTGCCTGGATTGCATTCGCATGCCTCGTTGCCGGCGTATTTTGGTTCTTCGCGCGCGCACAGATGCGGCGCGACGCCAGTCCGCTTTAGGCGTCGGGCGGGTTGACCGCAGGCGTCGTCCGTCAATAGAGGCGCATTGGCGCGGCTGGGCCTGCAACGGCCGCGGTGCTTACTGCGCCGGGGCCGCGTTGCTCTCCTGCGTCACGACGCGCTCGCCGCTTTTCGCCGCCAGCGCAGTGCCTGCGTCCTCGAACCGCGCCTGATAGACCGCGAAATTCTCCATCACGCGCTGCACGTAGTTGCGCGTCTCCGAGATCGGGATCCGCTCCACCCAATCGACCGGATCGACCTTGGGATCGCGCGGATCGCCATAGGCCTTGATCCAGTCGCGGACGCGGCCGCGGCCGGCGTTGTAGCCGGCAAACGTCATGATGTGGCAGCCGCGATATTCCGCCAGCAGCGCACTCAATTCGGCGGCGCCCATCTGGGTGTTGTAGACCGGATCGGAAACCATCCGGCTCCAGTCATAGCTGACACCGAAACGTTTGGCGGTGTCGCGGCCGGCTTCAGGCGTCACCTGCATCAGGCCGACGGCGTTGGCCGCCGATTTGTCGCGCTGATCGAACGCGCTTTCGGTGCGCGCGATCGAGTAGGTCATGCTGCGCCCGATATCGGGGGCGATCGGGGCGTGCTTGGGAATGCCGATGACCGGGAAGGCGTAATGGTCGAAGGCAAAGCCGCGCGCCAGTGCGATCTTGCCGATCTGCAGCATGGCGCGAGCATCGTTATGGCGGCCGGTGAGTTCGCCGAGCGCCTCGAGCATCCCGACATCGGTGCTTTCCTCGGCGAGGTCGGCGGCGAAATAGAGCACGATGTCGGGCTCGCCGATCGCGTAGAGCATGTCGGCGGCACGCACGCGCTCGTCGGCCGCCATGCTGCCGGCGCTGGCCGCCGGCGAGGGCGCGCGCAGCTCAATGCCGTCACGCCCGAGCCTGGCCAGCGCGAGCTGACCGTAATAGGCGGTCGGGTAGCGCGCTGCGGCCTGGTAGTCGGCCCGCATCGCGACGCTGTTGCCGAGCGCTTCGGCGGCGCGACCGCGCCAATAGGCGGCGCGCGCCAGCACCGTCGGGTTGGTCTGGCCTTCGTCGATCCGTGCGAAATGCGCGGCCGCGGTCCTGGCATCGTCGAGATAGCGCAGCGCGATCCAGCCGCGCATGAAGTGCATGTCGGAGCGGTAATACGGATTGTCCGGCGGCGCCGCGCCGCGGATCACGTCATAGGCCGCCTGGTACTCACCCTGGTCGAGGAGCTTGCGGGAGAGGATGCGGCGCTCGCGCCACCACTGGTCGGTGTCCTGCTGCGCCATCGTCTCGGGCGCGGCCGCAATCGTCACGCGCGCCGCATCGTCGATCCTGTTCTTCGCGAGCAGCCACTGGATGCGGCACAGCGTATAGCCGAGGTCGCCGCGGGCGTCGGCCGGCACGTCGTTGAGCGTGTCCTCCGCCTTGCTGGATTGCCCGCGGACCGCGCCGCAGGCCTTCACGATGGCCAGCTCGTCGCTGCCGAGGTGCTGTGCCGCGCGCCGCGCGCCGGCGAGATCCTTGGCGCCGATCCGCTTGTCCATGCGCGCGCGGTGGTCGTCGCGCGTCAGCAGTTCCTTGAATGCGTCGTAGGCGTCGCTCTCGGTACGGTCCAGCAGTTCTTCCGAGCGCCAGGCCTCGCGCACCAGCCGCGTGGCGCCGTCGCGATCGCCTTCGGCGAGCAGCGTACGGGCGAGCGCGAACTTGCCCTTGGCGCTGATCGGCTGATCGAGCGTGAAAGCGTGAACTGTGGCCGGATCGCTGCGCTCCTGCCAGATCCGCGCCTCAGCCCGTTTGCGCAGCAGCGTGGCGCTTGGCCAGTCCGGGTTGGCCGTGACGAATGCCGCATAGCGGCTGAACGGCGCATTCGACTCGGAATGACGCAGCAGATACCACTCGACGAGCTTGCGCCCGACGGGATCGGTGATCTTTGCCTGGATGTCGGTGGCGTCGCTGGTCTTGCCCCGGCGCGCCGCGGTGATCGCATCCCTGACCGCGGCGAGATCGCCCGACAGTTGCGGGCCGGCGGGCTTCTCCGGCTCGGGCGCCTTCGAGGTCTCAGCCGATTTCGATGGAGCGGATTTGGCCTTCGCGGATTTGCGTTTGTCGGCGCCGTGCCTGGCATGCCGGCGCTTGCCGGAGGCGTTTTCGCGCGCAGACTTAGTGCCGGCCTTGATGCCGGCCTTGGCGCCATGCGCCTTCTTGTCCCCGTGGCCGCTCTTGGCCTGGTGCTGGTGATGTGGTTTAGCGGCTGCCTGAACGGGAAGCAGCGCAAGCGCGGCGGCGGTGGCGAAACACGCCAGCGGACGTAGGCACCGGTTCATTCCCTGGTCCCCCCTGAGAAACCACGAGGCACAAACAGAACGCGTCATACGGCGGCACAATCGCCGCAGATTATCACTACCCTCGATTCTCGAGTGTTAATGCTGGCGCAACTCAACAGGGAAAACGCGGCAAAATAAGGCATAAATCGCGTGGAACCCACGGGAACCGGTGGTCTTGCGGGCATTTCCTGAGGGGCCGAGACGCCCATTTGACCGGTCCCGGCGCGGATATATCCTCGTCGAAACGTGCGGCAGGGGAGCTCTCATGTCAGATCTGTTCTTTCAGGCCGGTGCGTCGTGACGGCTCGGCTCAGAACCATCCTGGATGGGGGCCGCTATTTCGAGGGCCCGCGCTGGCATCGCGGGCGGCTCTGGTTCGTCGACTGCATGGCGCGGACGCTGCTCAGCATCAGTCCGTCGGGCGAGCGCCGGGAGCATGCTGCGGTGGCCGACGACACGCCGTGCGGTCTCGGCGTGCTGCCTGATGGCGACATCGTCGTGCTGACGATGTTCAGGAAGCGGCTGCTCCGGTTTTCCGGCGGAGCGCTGTCGCTGTATGCCGATCTCTCCGGGATCGCGACCGGCACGATCGACGACATGATCGTCGACGGGCAGGGGCGCGCCTATGTCGGCGATCTCGGCTTCAATCTGCCGCCGCCGGAAGGCCGCGGCGCCGTCGGCCGCGTTATCCTGGTGTTGCCCGACGGCAGCGCCCGCGTCGTCGCCGAGGGATTGCGCTTTCCGAACGGCATTGCCGTTTCCTCCGACCATCGCCGGCTCGTCGTCGCGGAAATGGATGGTGCCGGTCTCGCCGATTACGACATCGCGCCAGATGGCGGCCTCAGCCTTCGCGGGCGGTTCGGTCGCGTCAATGATCCCGACGGCATCTGCTTCGATGCCGACGGCGCAGTCTGGGTCGCGTCGTTCACCGAAGACGCGTTTGTCCGGATCGATCGCGAGGGTGTGGAGCGGGCGCGCATCGCGGTCCCCGGCCGCCGCGCGCTCGCCTGTGCACTCGGCGGCGCGGACCGCAGGACGCTGTTCTGCCTGAGCGCGGAGACGTCCTACGAGGAGCTGCGGAAGGGCAAATCGGTATCGCGGATCGACGTGGTCGAGGTCGAGACACCGGGCGACGGTTATCCCTAGCCGGGGCGAGGCTGCTTCTTCTTCTGCTTCTCTTTCTTCTTCAGGATCTCTGCCTGGCTCCTGAAGGCGCGGGCCAGGGAGCGCATCTGATCGGCGACGATCGCGTCGGCGGTCGCCGATGCGACCCGTTCCGCGGTCTGCGCCTGCTTGCGAATTGCCTTGGCCATTTTCATGAAGGAACCAATTGCGCCGCGTCGTCCTGGTTCCCGCGCCGGCGACGGCATCTTATGGTCTTGAATTTCGTTCTTGTTTCGTTCATGAGGGAGCCCTTCGGGAGAATGCCGTCATGGACGCCGAGCGAGACCGCGAAATCATCAGGCTATGGAATGAGCTCCGCCGGCTGCAGCGCGAGGGACGTCCGACGGCGTTGCTGGTCCGCCGGATCGAGCAGGCCCTGGCGGCACGGGAGCAGGAGGCCGCCTGAGGCTCGCGCTTGATCGCGCTTGCTTCAAGCGAACCAGTATCTGCTTCGTCCGAACGGGCCTAGCGCCCGCCGTCCGGCCCCATCACCAGATTGGGCAGCCAGGTCGAGATCTCCGGGAAGAAGCACAGCATCAGCACGGCGAACATCATCAACAGCACGAAGGGCAGCGTGCCCCAGATCACCTCACTCAGGGGGATGTCGGGCGCGACGTTGCGGATGACGAAGATGTTGAGGCCGACCGGCGGGTGGATCAGGCCCATCTCCATCACGATGGTCATGACGACGCCGAACCAGATGATGTCGAACTCGGCCGCGCGCAGCGGCGGCAGGATGATCGGCGCGGTCATCAGGATGATCGAGACCGGGGGCAGGAAGAAGCCGAGCACGATCACCATCACGAGGATCGCAAACAACAGCTCCCAGCGCGGCAGGTGCATCGCGACGATCGCTTCCGCCGCCGACTGCGAGATGTGCAGATAGCTCATCACATAGGAATAGAGCAGCGACATGCCGATGATCAGCATCAGCATGGTCGACTCGCGGATGGTCGATTTCAGGATCGGCGACAGGTCGCTCGGCTTCCACACGCTGTAGATCACGGCGATCAGCCCGAGCGCCAGCAGGCCGCCGAGGCCTGCGGTTTCGGACGGCGTCGCGTAGCCGCCATAGAGCGCGATCATCACGCCGGTCAGCAGCAATACGAACGGGGTCACGCGCGGCAGCGCGCTGAAGCGCTCGGCCATGGTGAACTCGTCGCGCTGCAGGATCGCCGCGTCCTTGCCGGTCGCGTCATAGGCGGCTTTGGCCATCGCGTATTCCTTGCGGAAACGGAACATGGCGTAGAGGCCGAACAACGACACCAGCAGCAATCCGGGACCGATGCCGGCGAGGAACAACCGCCCCAGCGATTTCTCGGCCGCGACCGCGAACAGGATCATCGTGATCGAGGGCGGCAGCAGGATGCCGAGCGTGCCGCCGGCGGCGATGATCCCCGCGGCAAAGCCGCCCGAATAGCCGCGCTTGCGCATCTCCGGAATGCCGGCCGAGCCGATCGCCGAGCAGGTCGCCGGCGAGGAGCCGGCCATCGCCGCGAACAGCGCGCAGGCGAACACGTTGGCGACGCCGAGGCCGCCGGGCACGCGGTGCAGCCAGGCATGCAGCGCCGAGTAGAGATCCTGGCCGGCGCGGGATTTGCCGATCGCCGCGCCCTTCAGGATGAACAGCGGGATCGACAGCAGCGTGATCGAGGCCATCTCCTCGTAGACGTTCTGCGTCACCGTATCGAGCGAGGCCGCGGGCATGTAGATCGCCATGAACACGACGGCGACCGCACCGAGCGCGAATGCGATCGGCATGCCGGAGAACATCGCAAGCAGGGTGGCAAGCCCGTAGGAGATGCCAATACCAAACACGGTCATCGGCGCGCGCCACCGGTCAGCGGAATGAGGATTTGCAGCAGGAGCTGCACGCAGAGCAGCGTCATGCCGAGCGCCATCAGCCCGTAGGGGATGGCGAGCGGCGGCGACCACATCGAGTTGGACACCTGGCCGTCGACATAGGCCTCGTGCGCCAGGGTCCAGGACTTCCAGGCGAAGAAGGTGCAGAACGCGAAGCTCGCGACATCGACCAGCCACAGCCTGATGCTGTTGGCGCGGGCCGAAAGCAGGCCGACGAACGCCTCGATGCTGACATGGCCGCGCTGGCTCTGCACATAGGCTGAGGTCATGAAGGTGGCGCCGACCAGCAGGAACACGGCGGCCTCGTCCTGCCAGTAATTCGGGCTGTGAAACAAAGCGCGGCCGAGCACGCTGTAGCTCAGGATCGCGCAGGCCGCGATCAAGGCGAGCGCGGCGAACACCACGATGATGTTGTTGCAGACGGACAGCGCGCGCCCGAGCAGCGCCACGGGTGTATTGCCCGTGGCCATGCTTGGGGTTTCGGCTTGATCCGCGACCGGACCATGCATCATGCGGCGACGTCGCTTGCGAGCTTCAGCAAGTTGGCCGACGTCGCCGTCTTGGCGCCGTAGTCCTTCCAGGCGGTGTCGCGTGCGATGTCGCGCCACTTGCCGACGATCGCGGCGTCGAGCGCGCTGACCTTGGCGCCGGCCTTTTCATAGACCTTGGTGACTTCGGCATCGTCGTCCTGCGCACCTTTGCGGCCGAACGCCTCGAGCTCGGCGCCGACGGCGAGGATAATGTCCTGCTGGTTCTTCGGCAGCTTGTCGAAGATCGCCTTCGACATCATCAGCGGCTCCAGCATGAACCAGTAGGAGGCGCCGGCGCCCGAGGTCAGCGACTTCGCGACTTCCTCGAGGCGGAACGAGATCAGGCTGGTGGATGAGGTGATGCCGGCATCGCAGGCGCCGGTCTGCATCGCGGCGTAGATCTCGTTTGAGGGCACCGACAGCACGGCGGCGCCGGCGGTCTGCAGCACCATGTCCATCTCGCGCGAGCCGCCGCGCACCTTGAGGCCCTTGGCGTCTTCGGGCGCCACGATCGCCTTGGAGCGGCTGGCGACGCCGCCGGCCTGCCAGACCCAGGAGATCAGCAGAATGCCCTTGTCTGCGAGGAAGTCGCTCAGCGCCTTGCCGACGGGCTCCTTCTTCCAGCGCAGGCCCTGGTCGTAGGTCGTGACCAGGCCCGGCATCAGGCCGATATTGGTTTCCGGCAACTCGCCGCCGGCATAGGGCATCGGATAGAGGCTGAGATCGAGTGCGCCCTTGCGCATCGCCGAGAACTGCGCGTTGGTCTTGATCAGCGAGGAGTTCGGATAGACCTCGGCGGTGAGGTCGCCGCCCGAGCGCTTGGCGACCTCGGCCGCGAACATCCGGCACAGCCGGTCGCGGAAGTCGCCCTTGTCGATGGTGCCGCCGGGAAACTGGTGCGAGATCTTCAGCGTGGTCGCGGCATGCGCGGTCCCGACACCCATCCGCAGGACGGCGGGCGCGGCGAGGGCGGAAGCGAGGACGTGGCGGCGTGTGAGCATGGTTGTTCCCCTGAAGAGCTTCTTGAGCGGCTGTTAGACCGGCGCGGAGCTTTAGCTTAGCCGGTCTTCGCGTGAAACTTCTCTAGTCTGATAGTTCGAGGCGCCCTGATAGTGTGGGCCGACGGGCGGTCGCAAGTCACGTCATTCAAGTCTTGCCGCTCAATTCCTGCCGTGCTGCGGCGCACACTGCGTTGCCGCCCGATCCTCGTGCGACGAGTGAGTGATGGGCGTACGCGCCGGCGTGCTTCAAGAATTTGTTATTGGAGGTAACAACCGGCCGCGCAAGTGCGTCGAGGAGAGAGCGGCAAGTCGTCGCGCTCACATTTGACCACACAAGGGATCATCATCATGACCACCAAGACCCGCCTCGGCCTTTCCGCCGCGCTGCTCACGTTCAGCCTGGCGCTGGCGCCCGCCGCCTTCGCTCAGGACAAGATGGGCAAGGACGACGCGATGAAGAAGGAAGGCACGATGTCCAAGGATGCCATGAAGAAGGACGATGGCATGATGAAGAAGGACGACGCCATGAAGAAGGACGGCGGCGCGATGATGAAGAAAGACGACGGCATGAAGAAGAACTGATCGCCGCCATCGCTCATCCTTCACAGGCCCGCCGTCGTGGCGGGCCTGATTGCGCCTCAGCGCTTCTTCTTGCCGCGCTCCTTGCGCGCCGCGTAGCGGGCGTCGCGCTTGGCCTTTTGCTCGGCCTCGAGCGCAGCCAGTCGCTCGGCTTCCTCTTCCTTCTCCCGCGCGATCCGGGCGGCCTCGGCTGCGGCCTCCTCTTCCTCGCGGCGCTTCCGCTCTGCCTTCTCGATTTCGCGCGCTTCCTTGGCCTTGGCGCGGCGTTCGGCGATCGCCGCGCGCTCCTCGGCCCGTGCCTTCACGGTCGGATCGTCGGCGCCCGGCTGGGTACGAAACTTGTTGAGGAGGTTTTGCCGCGCCTGCAGGGCCGCTTTCTGGCGGTCGGCAAAACCCGGTTCCTTGAAGCCACTCATAGAGGAAGCCTGCTGCTTTCTGTTCGTTGATGGATGGGGTTCGGTTCGGCGTTCAATAAGTGAATGGCAGCGAAAAGGCCAGTGGCGAACGTGAGGTCGTGGAGCAAAGGAGATATGAGCGGACAGCAAATGGCCGACGGCCGTGGTTGCGCCCGGCTTACGGTCGGCTTGGTGAGTGGTTGGTCACCGAACCTGCCGACGCGCCTAGCCGCGCTGAAACTGCTCGCGCCGGCCGTTGCCGAGCACCTTGGCGACCGTCTCGGCGGTCATCGCGCTCCGGTCCGAGGCACGCTGGGCTTCCAGCCTGTCGCGCGCCTTTTCGGAGATCAGGAGGCTGATCAGCCGCAGTCTGCTGGTCTCGTCGACAGCTTCCGAGAGCAGCTGCCTGTAACGCTGATAATCGTAATTCGCTTCGTGTTCGCTCACCGGCACGCCCCGCACACGCGCTCCACTTCAGCGAGCAGTTTTTCGCGAGTCGCGCGCCCCCGCAACGGAATTGCGGGGGCGATCGCTGCGGGCGTGCATTTCGTTGTGCGACTGTTGCAGAATTGATCGCACGCAACCGTGCAAAGGGTCATGATGCGGGTGATGACAACAGGGAACCGAAGCGGCCATGAGCGAATCCGAAGACGGAGGCAACCGCCGCGGGGCGCTGATCGGGCTGCTGGTCGCGGTGGTCATGCTCGCGGTCGGTCTCTGGCTTGCGCATGACCTGACGGCGGCGAGCAAGATGCAGGACTGCCTGATGTCGGGCCGGACCAACTGTAATGTGATCGAGCCGGCGCGCTGATCCTGCCTTGCGGCAGTGCAATATCGCTCCCACATCGAGCCCAAAGATTCGGGCTGAACTGTTTGGTCCCGGTTGTGATTCCGGTCACACGCGGACAGGCGGCTGCCTCGACTCCCAGAGATCGGCGGGAACCAAGGCCATGATATCCAAGCTGTGGTCCGGAACGGGCGCGGCACTGGCTGCCGCAGGCGCGGCAGGTGCCGTTTTGGTAGCGTATTTATCCCTGACGCTGGCGTCGCCAGAACCGGTGTCCAGCGTCGCGCTCGGGCCGGCGTGGCAATGCAGCCGGGTGGCTTTCGTGCTCACCACCTGCACGCGGGCGGGCGAGGATGAGCAAGAGGCCAAGGCTGAGCGCGAGGTCAAAGTTGAGCGTGAGGTCAAGACCGAGGGCGAGGTCAAGGCGATCCCGGTGCGCGCCAAGGACGATTGTCCGCCGGAACCCTAGGTTCCTTGTTTGTAAGGTATCGTCTTCACGCTGACGGCGGCTCGCTTCGCGCGAGAGAGTGCTCCGGCCAGGCTGAGGCCGCGGCCGCATTTCTGATTATTTCTTGGTGGCGCTACGGGGCTTGATGGAGAGGCCAAGGCGCATCGCCATCTTCTTGATTCGCTCCGGTGAACGGCCGGTCGCCTTCACGACCTCCTCCAGCGACTTGGAGGAGCGCGCCAATTCCATCAGTCGTCGGTCCTCCTTGAACGACCACCGCGGCTTTCGGGCCATCTTGTTGGTATCCTTGTGCATTGCTGGGCAACAAAGCCGCCAGGCGGGGACGCCTGACGGCCTTGCCGGTGTGGGCCCGGACCTTGGGGAAATGTCCGGTGGATAAGCAATACTGCTTCCGGGTAAGGTCGCAATTGAAACCGGAATTTAACCTAACCTATCAAGGTTACTTGCAGGGTTTACTTCGATAGAGCGTGGCAGGAGGCCTTATGCGCAAGGTCGCCATTTTGAGTGCCGCAGCATTTTTACTGTCCGGTTGTTGGTCCGACCCGGAGGTCACGGGATCGACCAACAGCTGCGCGGCCAATCTTTACAGCCAATACAATCCGAAGGTCATGGATCAGTGCGTCAACGCCTGCATCAAGTGTGACCACGGCAACGTCACGACCTGCACGACCTCCTGTACGCTGAAGGGCGCACGGTAATCGATCCACACATTCACCGACGCGAACGGGGCCAGGCGGTCGTATGCTCGCTCGCGTGGATCGCGTGGCGTCGCGATATTGGCGCGCCTTGCGCGACGTCGTGAACGCCGTTATCGCGTCTGTTCGGCGGCGCAGTCACCGAGCCGGAAACCAAGAAGCGTGGAACAGAGCGCGATGAGCGAGCCTTCCTATGTCGCGGTCGATTGGGGCACCAGCAGCTTCCGGCTCTGGCTGATGGGCGCCGGCGGCGAGCTGTTCGGCGAACGCCGCAGCGACGAGGGCATGACGGCGGCCGCCAGGACCGGCTTTGCGTCCGTGCTGCAATCGAATCTCGACGCACTCGGCGCGGCGGCCAGCCTGCCGGTCGTGATCTGCGGCATGGCCGGCGCGCGGCAGGGCTGGGTCGAGGCCGGCTATGTCGACACGCCGGCGCATCTCTCCGAGATCCTCAAAGGCGCCGTCGTGGTCAGAGGGCAGCCGCGCGATATTCGAATCCTGCCCGGGATTGCGCAGCGCGATGCTGCGGCCCCCGACGTGATGCGTGGCGAGGAAACCCAGTTGCTCGGCGCGCTCGGCCTGGATGCGCCGGGTGAGGCGCTCGTTTGCATGCCGGGAACCCATTCGAAATGGGTGCGCCTGCGCGGTGGAACAGTCGAGCGTTTTGCGACCTTCATGACAGGCGAGTTGTTCAGCGTGGTGGCGCGCGACACCATACTGTCGCACGCCGTTGCCGGCGCGGACGAGACCGTTGATGCCGATGCGTTTCGCTCGGCCGTAGCTGAGGCGTTCGCCGTGCCGGCGCTATCGGCCAATTTGCTGTTTCGGGTGCGATCCCGGCAGCTGCTGTTCGGCGGCAGCGCGCGGGCGGGGCGTGAGACGATCTCGGGCACGTTGATCGGTGCCGAGCTGGCGGCCGGCCTTGCGGAGCGAGAGCACGCAACGCCGGTGACGCTGATTGCATCGGGCCGCCTGCAACGGCTCTATCGGATCGCGCTCGAGAGCCTTTCGATTCCGCTCAACGTGATGGATGCGGAGGAGGCGGTTCGACGTGGCCTCGCCGGCGCCGCGGCGGCGATCTGGAACAATTGAGGGATCAACGCATGAGCATTCCGTTTCCTCCGATGAAGCGTCCGCTGGTCGCGATCCTGCGCGGCATCAAGCCGGACGAGGCCCTGGGCATCGTGAGCGCGCTGCTTGAGGCTGGCATGACCGCGATCGAAATTCCGCTGAACTCTCCTGAGCCGTTCCGTTCGATCGAGATCGCTGCAAAGCGGGCGCCTGCCGGTGTCCTGATCGGCGCCGGCACGGTGCTGACCTCGGGAGACGTCGATCGTCTCCATGACGTCGGCGGGCGCCTGATGGTGTCGCCGAACGTCGATGTCGATGTGCTGGCGCGCGCTCGTCACCACGCGATGATCACGATGCCCGGTGTGTTCTCGCCGACGGAAGCGCTGCTCGCCGCACGCGCGGGCGCCTCGAGCCTGAAATTCTTTCCTGCGAGCGTGCTCGGCGCGTCCGGCATTTCGGCGATCCGCGCCGTGCTGCCGCCGGACGTGATGCTCGCCGCCGTCGGTGGCGTCTCGGACCAGAATTTCGCCGAGTATGTGAAGGCGGGCATTCGCGCCTTCGGTCTCGGCAGCAGCCTCTACAAGCCGAGCATGACGGCCGCAGACATCGCGGTCCGCGCAAAGGTGACTATCGAGGCGTATGACAGGGCTGTGCAGGGCGCGAGCTAGGCACGGTCCGTAATCCTTGACGGCGGGCTAGTCGTCGCGCTTGCCGCCGTCGATCACCCGGAACAGCGGCGCCGCCTCGCGGGGATTTTCGAGCAGCTCGTCGACCATGGCGATCGCCGCCGCGACATATTTCCCGGTCGCGGCGTCCAGCGGCCGTTCGGCTTCGTCTGCCAGTGCGAGCTTGGCGCCTTCGAGCAGTTTGCGGGTGCGGACGGCGGACTCGTCGCCGGAAGTAAGGGCGGCGCGCGCGATCGATCGCAACACGAACAGCTCGCCCTCCAACCGCAGCAGGCGGTCGTTCAGCTTGCTCAGCACAGTATTCAGGTTCCGCATGTCGTCCTCTCCGGGCATTGGACCCGTCTTCCATACACGGTCATTCCTGACGAAATTCTTGTGCCGGCCGCAGACCATTTGGTTCGTGAGCGGCGTCCCTGGTCGCCTCATGGTCCGGGCGACTCCGGCAGGCGCCGTGATCCAGCGGATCGATTTGTGGATCACGGCGAACAGCCCTAGTAGAGTGGCGCTAGGGCCGGGCGCCATGCGCCCATCCGCTTCATCCAGGGAACGACGAAGGAACGCATATGAAGATTGCCGTCGAAACGATCGTTGCCGCGCCGATCGCAGATGTCTGGCGCGCCTACACCACGCCCGACGACATCAAGCAGTGGAATGCGGCGTCCGACGATTGGCACACCACGGCTGCGACCGTGGACCTGCGCGCCGGTGGTGCATTCTCGTCGCGGATGGAAGCCAAGGACGGCAGCATGGGGTTCGATTTCGCCGGCACCTACACCAAGGTCGAGGCGCCGCGCCTGCTCGAATATGCGTTCGGCGACCGCGCCGCGCAAGTTGCGTTCACGCCCGAGGCCGGCGGCGTCAAGCTGCAGGTCTCCTTCGACAGCGAGGACACTCATTCGGTCGAGCAGCAGCGGGGCGGCTGGCAGGCGATCCTGGACAATTTCAAGCGCTACGTCGAGGCAAAGCGCTCCTGACCCGGCCATCGGAGGCGACGTGATCGGTGCAGCAAGGGTCTGGCAGCTTGGCGCTGCCAGCGAGATCGAGGGACGGATCGAGCGCAGCGTGCGGGCCGCCACCGGACGCAAGCGGGTCGACAGGATGCTGGAAGAATTGAAAGCCAGCGGGGTCTATATGGCAATGGCGCACCGGCCGAGCAAAAGGGCGAGGTGATCGTTCTCTCTGCGCGATTGCGATGGTCGTCAGGAGCAAATGCGATGCGTTGTGTCTTGGCACTTGGCCTGTTGGTCATCCTGGGCGTGTCTGCGGACGCCGCAACACGGCGTCACTCCCACACACGCCAACCCACGACCGTTCGTTCGCCCGCGGCTACAGCACCGGCGGCACGCTTCGCCGTTCCCGGCTGGAGTGACGAGTCGACGCGGCAATGGCTCGACCGCGCGTCGGAAAATGCCGGCCGAGGCGGATAGTGCGGTAGCCCCCGGCGCCAAGCTCAATCGGCGCCGTCGTCCTCGGTTCCCCGTGCGTTCGATGCCGAGCGCCCGCTGTATTGCCGGGGAGCGGCCGCGGCCTTTCTCGTGCTCGCGTCTTCGCTTTCGCGCAGTTGCTTGCGTGCGCGCCGCGCGGTTCGCATCGCTTGCTTGATGTTTGGATCATGCGAATCCTCGTCGAAAAAGAGCACGATTTCGCAGCTCGGGCACTGACGCGAGTAACCGTTCTGCAGCCGCTTGGCGCGATCACGAAAGATGTTCTTGCAGCGTGTGCAACGGATCTGGACGGAGTCTTCCATATCGATCCCAAAATATCGACGAACAATGAGCGCGCCGGCAATCTCTTCGAGGAAGCAGTTCCGGATTAAGAAATCACGAAGCACGCCGCCCAAGGTCGCTGCGAGAATTGGAACCTGTAACGTGACGAACAGAATACGTCCGAAATCTCGAGCGCCGTTGGAACTTTGTTCACGCACGGAGAACTACGGAATCGTTACGTGCGCTGAATGATAAAGAACAAGATGCGATTTCAGGGCAGACCATGAACATCAAAAAAGAAAGACCTCAGCGCGTGGGCCACGCTGAGGCCAAGTTGACACTTTGGTCGTGAGGCACCGTCACCAGTGCCTCGGTGCTTAACCTACCTTCGTTTCTCTGCAGCCAAATAGCCCATATGGGCCATGATCGTTGGCACAGAACGTGCAGACTTGGAGCTGTCAGGATTTTGCATCACCTTCCTGGGGCTAGGAGCAGCGCCGTCCGCGTATATTTCAAGCGGGCGGCGTTGTGTATTTCGGCAACCGGCGAGCGGTGTCGATCAGGGTCAGTGATCCATCGACCGAATTTCCAGGCTCTCGATTTTGACCGGCGGACTCGAGAAAGCATCCTCGTTCAACGGATGCAGCGTGATCGGGGGATTCGTGCCGCCACTGAGGACATTGTCGCCCGCGCCACTTGCGTGGATGTAACTGCCGGCGAGTTGGTCGAGCCCGAGCCACGGCACTGGCGCCATCACCTTCCAGGTCAGTGCGACTTCCTGTTCGCCGATGAAAATGCCGAGGTTGGGAATGCCTGCGACGTAGTGACCGTCCGGTGCGCTATCGGCTTGTAGCACGCAATCGAGATTGGTCACCGCGCCCAGGATGAAACCGGTATCGGGCCCGCCGCGACACGTGAGCGTTCCGGCCTGCACCTGTTGTGCGCCGGCGGTTGCGATGGGCATGGCAAGAGCTGCCGCGCCACACACCGCAACGATGACCCAATGACACGTCGTACACATGGCGCCGTACAACGCGACGGGACGCGCAATCGATCCACGCTCTCGCGCGGCAGCCTGCGCTGGTGGTTAAGGGATCCTTAGAATTGGGGCGGCCAACGGAACGACGCCGCCGGGCTCGAAATGATTTGTCCCGGCGGCGGCTTGTTTCAAACTGGGCCCGCAATCCCAGTGATGTTCTGTCTGCAAGACTGGCGCCAAGGTTCGAGTGCCCCGTATTCATACGGGCGTCAGCGTCTCGCCACAGTCTGGGGTTGGCTGCTGACCCTCTTGTGCCCCGGCGGAGGTCCGATCGTGACCCAGATCACCGTGGCAATCACCACCGCCGTCAGGATGGCGCCGGCCAGCGGCTGATCATTGTCCATGCTCCGCGCCCGTTCAGATATGGTGCTCCAGCTTCCGCATCTCCTGCAGGCGGGCCAGACAGAAATCCCGGTACAATTCGTTGATGAAATCCCACATGGCCGAATCCCCTTTTGGTGCAATGACGGGACGCTACCCCGGGATTGTTTCCGGCCGGCTTCGCGGCGTCCGGAAAATGACTTCATCGAAGGGGAGTGGGGTGGCGATCCCGGCAGGATTGACAGAACTTAGATAAAACAATGGGTTATTGCCAAGGTTAGGCAATTCTTGTGCCATTGGGTCCCATAGTGATTTTTGGCGACTGCCTAACCTTTGGCGCCGCCAAGGCCCGAGAACCGATGCTTCATGCGTTGGCTAGAGCAGGGCGCATTTCCCCCGGTAGCCCGTGCTGAGCACTCCAGAGCCGTCTGGGTCATCGTGCAGTCACGAAATATTACAAAAGCGATTGGGATGGCCAAAATGCTGAAAATCAGCATGGTCAACGTTGTATAATGCAGATCGCGATGTTGAGTCACCGGATCGAGTGGCTAGGCGCAATTCGCGACTAAGGCACGATCGGCCCTTTAGCCGAGTGCACCGCCCGATAGGGCAACCCCAATTGGGGGAATCTCGCCTTTGAAGATCCTATCAATCCGCCAGTCGCCACCTGGCGGCAGCACGCTTGCGCGCTTCGACCTGGAGCTAAACGACCACCTTCGTCTCTACAATCTGGCGCTTCGCCAGCGCGGCGAGGGACGCTGTTGGACCGTGGCTCCGAACGCGTTTCACGAGCGTACCGCCGCGTTCGGCGAGCAGTTCAACCGTGCAATTTCCGATCTGGCCCTCGCGGCCCTCATGGAGCTTCCGGCCGATGCCAGCACCAACGCCTGAAGCCGCTGGCCGGGGTGGCGAGTCTTTCACTGCGACTCCGTTCAAATGGATCGATCCAGCGATGTTGCCGCCCATCGGCATGACAGCTGACGTTCCTGCGTTAGAGGAAATCGACCCGAAGATCATGGGCTGGATGCGACAGGCTATCGCTGCGCGCGAGATTGTCGAAGCGTCGTCCACGACCAAGCCGGCCAACGATAACAAGCAACCCGACGATATCAAAATCATCGATCCATCAGACTGGGAAGGACAACCAATCCCGGAGCGGCATTGGTACCTTGAGGGGCTGATCCCAAACGGGCAGGTGACTTTGCTCTCCGGTGACGGAGGTACCGGCAAGAGCCTGCTGGCATATCAAGTCGGCTTGGCTGGCGTACTCGGTATAGAAACCCTTGGGTTAGAGCCGGCAGAGGGCCGCGTCGTCTACTTTGCGGCCGAGGATGACGAGGGCGAACTAAAGCGGCGCGGCCAAGACATCTTGAGCGCAATGAGGCGTACCTTCGCTGACCTCAGGGGGGACATGCGTGTCATTCCCATGGCTGGCAAGGACGCCGAACTGGTGTCCGAAAAACGCCGAAGCCGCGAACTCGAGCTCACAGCCCTAGCCCAACAGATAACGGACCTGTTGGCGGAGTTCCGGCCGAAACTTCTGATCCTCGATACGGCAGCGGACGTGTTCGGCGGAGACGAGATCAACCGCAAGCAGGTCCGATTCTTCGTGTCGATGCTACGTCGCCTTGCGATGGAGTTCGACCTCGCTGTGCTTCTGCTATCGCACCCATCTGTGCAGGGCATGCAGTCAGGCACCGGCCTGTCAGGGTCGACTGCGTGGAATAACTCGGTGCGATCGAGGCTGTATTTCACCGCTGACAAGACCGATGAGGATCTCCGTCTGCTGAAGAACATGAAAGCGAATTACGGCAGGAAAGGCGCCGAGACAAAACTGCGCTGGCATGAGGGAGCTTTCATTTTGGACGACGGCAAGCCCTCGGCGCACGCGTCGCTATTGGCCAACCACGCCGACGAGGTATTCCTGAGGATGCTTTCCTCAATCAATGGAAGCGGCAGGCGAGTGTCGTCGTCCAGAAGCAGCACATACGCGCCGACAATAATGGCGACCATGCCGGAACGCGAGGGTACGAGTAAGAAGGCGCTGGAGGAGGCGATGGCAAGATTGTTTGCTGACAAGAAGATTGCAGTCGTCAAGGAGGGTCCGCCGTCAAAGCAGCGTGAGCGGTTGGTCGTGGTTGAGGACGAAGTCCGCCAGAAGCGGATGGCGCCCAGCTAAGCCTTCCAACGGTCCTTCCAACGCCCTTCCAACGGGTACCAACGGGGTGTTCGTTCCAACCCCCTTATACCCCCACCGTTGGGATGGAAGCCCAACCCGGTCGGTAGGCCGGTTGGAATTCCACCCAGAAGCAAGACAGGCCGCGCAGACGGCTCACCCATGACGTCACGAGGTTCCATGAAACACGCTAACGACAATCAGCCACGCAGCCCCGAAGAGCACCGCGCCATCCTGGCTCAGCAGCGCGCGGCCCAAGATGATACCCGAGAGGTTCGCTTCAGAAACCAGCACTGGCCGACCTTCGGCCGCCTGAAGCGGGCTGATGCTTGGCGCGAGATCCAGGCGTTGGAACGCTATGCTGAGGATGAGGGCGTCTCGTTGCCTGAAGGGACGATGCACGCCGCCAATGACAATGCCCCGGTGGATGACACGGGTCGGCTCGAGATCAGCCGCATAGATTCCCGACTGGGCGAAGAGGTCCCTGACGCGGGCGAGATCAAGGCTGCATGGGACGCCGATGAAGAGGACCGCCAGAAAGGGCGCCCAGAGAAGGCTAACCGCATTTTGTACGGCGAATACGGTAAGATCATCGCCGTCAAAGTGCGTGGCAAGTATCGCAGCCTCGAGGAGACTTTTTCAGAGCCGCGTGGTCCAGCCGAGAATAAGGCCAAGATCGCTGCGGATTCCGTGCCAGATGAGCTACCCGACGTTCAGGACGACGCGGCGAGACGCATGGACCACATCACTATGAAACGCCGGTTGGGCAGGGATGTTTGCCGCGTGCTGGAGTTAGCCGTGGGCACCCTTACCAGCGAGGAGATCGGCGAGGAGTTGGGCCTGTCGGCTAAGAGCGGCGAGCGCATGGCCGTAAAATTTGTTGATGGCGCGATCGTCAAGCTGATGGCTGAATACGCCAGGCGGGACGCTGCGGATCGGGAGGTAGCTTGACTAGGGTGTTTATACCTGCTCCTGAAAAAAAAGGCCGCCATAAAGGGCGGCCTCAGATTCATTTTGAGGGCTTATCCATGGTCGATTGATTAGGCTGCCCAACCCGTCGAGTATCCACTGCTCCCCCCTTTGGTGCAGCGTTTTGATTGCTCAGCAGTCTCTCATTTTGTTCGCGCGTGTATCTATCTGCGGCCGATTCTTTTTTGCCGCCCCCACCCGCGTCCTCTGCTGCAAAGGCTGAGAGCGGCGAGAGCATCGTCACCAATATAAAGGCGGCAACAAGCAATTTAATCATTGCAATTCCTCCTCTTGTTGAAACGGCCAGAGATTACACCTTCTGATAAATAAGGGCAGTGCAAATTTTTAGCTAGAGTAGGCTGGGCGCAGGGTTCGCTCGCGGCGGTCCCTAATCCGCCACTCATTCCGCCTTACCCCCCGTGGGGGGGGCGCAACATCAGTTGTGGCTGTCCCGACGTGACGACTTAGGCGCCGGTCTCGGCCGGTGTCCCTTTTTTGCCAACCATCTCAAAATTTCAGGAATACAAAATGCGCAAATCCGAGTGCGTGAACTTGCTTGCGCGTCACTTGGGCGTGCGAGCCACCAGGCTCACGAGCCTGACTCAGCGCCTGGCCGAGGCCGGTCAGCTACCTGTGTCATCCGGACCGCCGTATCCAGACCTTGAGCCGATTGAGATCGTCCGAATGCTGCTCGTTGGCATCTGTGACGAAGGCATTGGGGCTGCACCGAAGACGGTCGAGCGCTACTGCGGACTCCGTTGCGGCGCAATCGATTTAGAGACCGCGCTCGCTCACGCGCTCAGCCGGCCTGAGAGTGTGTTGGCTGCGCATGCCAGCTTGAGGATCAGTACGGGCGACCACCCGCAGGCGATTCTTATCACCGCCTCGCCGGATGGATTGCGGGAACAGGTGTTCGGCGAGCCGTCGTTCGGCAGCGTTGAGCGTGTCGTTACTGTATCGGGCAGTGCGCTCGCCGCCATCGCTGACGAGATCAGCCAACCGGACGCTGTTGCGGCCTAATTGGAGACTAAAGAATTTGCCAACCGGCAGAATTTCGCGAGTTAGCTACCAACACAATTTCGGAATCATTCAACCCGACGAAGGCGGCCAGGACGTTTTCGTCAACCTCGACCAGCTTGAAGACGTCTTTCCAGCCATCGGCCTTCGGCTCGCCTTCGATCTAGCTGGCCCGGCTGATCGGCCTTACGCGATCAACGTCCGACAGGCCGAAGACTAACCGCGCCTCGGCGCTCATTGGAGAACTACACACTTGGCTAAACAGAATAAACCAACCACCACGTTCGACAAGATCGGCGAGGTGAGCCCTCGTTACCGCGAATTGCTCCTTCGCCAG
>NZ_NWTG01000030.1 GCF_002532045.1 Bradyrhizobium sp. C9
ATACCAAGGCATGACGGCCGCAACCGGGTTGCGGGTCCGGTGATCGTGCATACGAAGGCGTGACGACCGCTTCCCCGGCAAGGTTCTCCCGGCAGAACTTTCCTGCGGCGCGGCTGGCGCATGCCGCGTCATCGCGATCTCCTTGAAATTGCTGACGCGGCGGATGGCACGCCATTTGCTCCGCGATTGCAGCATTGCAATGGGACTGCGCGCGCAGATGACGTCGATCTCGGCCTTTGGACCGGTTACGGCCGGCATGACGACTGCCACACTGAAGAAGCCGCTGACGGCCGACGCCAGCGGATCCGCGCAAGCCGCCGGCGGCATCTCATCTGACGACACCGTCGAGCAGAAGTTTCTCAAATACGCGCAGATGAGCCCGATGGACCGCATGCGCGCGAACATCCTCAAGAGCATGGGTCTGTCGGAGCAGGACCTGAAGACCATGACGCCGGATCAGCGCGCCGCGGTCGAGCAGAAGATCAAGGAACTGATCGAGCAGGCGTTCCAGAAGAACGCCGGCAAAGCCGGCCAGGCCGTCGACATCTCGGCCTAGCTAGCCCTCGCGACGACCGCATCACCCGGCATCCGGCCTGTCGCTCAGGACCACGAAGACCTTGCCGTCGAAATCGTATCGCGCGACCTCGCGCATGCCGAGCCGCAGATGCGCCTTGAGCGAGCGCGGATTGTCTTCTCGGATGAACAGGATCACCTCGCGGCCGGGAAACGTTGCCCGAAGTCTGGCGAAGAGCGCCTCGAGAACGCCGAGACCGCGGGCGTCCGGGGAGACGCACACGGGGCCGTATACATACGCATCGGGTCCACCCGGCCAAGCCTCCAGCATGGCCTGTACCGGCGGAGCCGCGTCGAACCCTTTCTCCGACGTCAGCAGCGCACCGAGCAACCTGTCATCGTCACCGGTCGCGATGACGATCGATTGCCCGCTTGCGATGCGCGTCTCTATCGCCTCGCGGGGCCATTGCCCGAGCAGCATGCCGCCGCGGTCACCGGCATTGGCCGTGAGCAGCGCAGAGATCGCCTCCGCATCCGACGATGTGGCAAGCCTGGTCGCGATCATCACGGATGGACCGGATCAATGAGCCGCATGCCGCCGCAACTCACGGCTTGTTCTTCGCGACCGCGCGGGTGACCGGTTTCGTCGCAGCCTTCTTCGCCGGCTTCTTCGCAGTTTTGCTGGATTTGGCCTGGTTGAGCTCGATCGCGGCACGGATCAGGGCCTTCAGCGCGCGGTCGTTGATCTTGTCGCCCTCGAACAGATCGATCGCGCGCCGCACATTGCCCTCGAAGCCGGTATTGAACAGCTTGTCGGGGTCCGGAAGTTGCGCGCCATACATGAAGGTCAGCTTCACCTTGCCCTTGTGGGCGTTGCCGACCGCGATGATGCCGTCGCGCGACCATACCGGGCTGCCCATCCACTTCCATTCCTCGATGATCTCGGAGTCGGCAGCGAGAATGCTCTTGCGCAGGCCGGCGAGCGTCTTGCCGCGCCAGTCGGTGAGATCCTCGATCATCTGGTCGATACGTTCCGATGCCGTCATTGCTGCCTCGTGGTCCCAGCCTGTCCCATGCAATCACACTTGCGATGCGGAGGTCGATCCCCCCTGCATCCGCCGTGGCGCCAGATAAGGCAACACGAACAGATACAGGCCGCTCAGCAGCATCAGGATCAGCGGGAACAGCGCCAGCAGGCCGATCCAGACGGCTTGCTGCTGCAGGACCATCGCGACGATGTTGATGATGACGGCAACCGTGAAGACGATCGAGAGCCAGCGGTGAAACTGCCTGATCCAGTTGTTCCAGTTCAATGTGACCTCCTGTTTGATGGATGTTGAGCAGACCGTCAGCCTTCCCGCACCAGCAGCTGATCGAGATTCTCCAGGAACTGCTTCCAACCGGCATGGGCGCCGCCATAGGCCTGCTTCTGATGCGGCTGGAAGCCGGACTGCTCCACGCGCAGATGGGTGCCCTTCGCCGTCGGCGTCAGCGTGAAGACCACCACGCTCTCGAGATTGTAGGCGGCGTCCTCATGGGCGAAATTCCAGGTGTAGGACAGCGTCTTGTGCGGCTCGACGGCCAGCACCTTGCAGTCCAGCACGCCGCCCCACTCGCCGCGCAGATTGAAGCTGTGCCCGACCTCGGGCTTGAAGTCGTTCTTCATCAGCCACTCCTCCATCAGATGCGGTTGCGTCAGCGCACGCCAGAGCTTTTCCGGCGGATGAGGAAATTCGCGCTCCACGATGGCGGAGCGCGTCTCAGGGGTGGTCTTGTTCATTGGTCCATCCTTTTGAGAAGATCTTCGAGGTGGTCGAACCGGTTCTGCCAGAAGCCCGCCATCTGGCTGGTCCAGTCGATCAGCGGCGCCAGCGCGCCGAGCTGTGCGCTGTAATGCGTCTGCCTTCCTTCATGGCGATCGCGCACCAGCCCGGCCTGCTTCAGCACGCCGAGATGTTTTGACACTGCCGGCTGCGAGATCTTTGCCCGCGCCGTCAGCGCACCGACGGTCTGCTCGCCCTCGCGGCACAGGCGCTCGAAGATCGCCCGGCGAGTCGGGTCTGCGAGGGTTCGAAACAGCACGTCGTGAGCGTCCGGCATTTTGCGATCAATAACCCGTTGGCTATGGATTAACGTATAACCAGACAGCTATGGGTTGGTCAAGTGAAAAGTCACGAAGCCCAACGGACTCCTTTGCTGCTCGCTTTCGGCGAGCCGATGCAAGATCGACCATCCCGATAGACATATATCTAACTGGTTATGTAACGAGCGCTGATTTGTCAGTCGGGGCGAAACGAGATGCAAAGCTCGGACAGATCATGTCGCGAGAATGCGGAAGTATGGCTCACAGGCCGTTCAACACACTCGGTGTCGTCCCCGCGAGAGCAGGGACCCATAACCACCGATGGTCATTGTTGACGATGCTGGAACGACGAGTCCCTCTGCTCCCTTGCGCAATTGCGCACTAGGCAGGGACGACAATTGTGAGCGTGGCGCCCACCAGCCTGCGCATTCACCTCGTTGCGAAGGCATTGTGCATGGCCTACACATATCGCGCGGATGCGGTCCTTGTTCACGGAGAACCTTGATGTGCCAGCTCTGCGAAATCACGCCCAGCCGAACCTCCCGACGCGTCTTCCTCGCTGCCGCGGTCTGCACCGCGGCCAGCCTCGCCCTTGCGCCGGCTGTGACGGCCAAGGAGACAAAACCGCCGCCGAAGCCGCAGAACGTGCTGCCGCCGGACGCCGCGCTCGACCGGCTGGTGAAGGGCAATCTCCGTTATGTCGAAGGCGTTTCGCGGCGGCATGATTTCAAGCACGAGCGCGAGGCGCTGGCCGGCGGACAGAACCCGTTCGCCGGCATCCTGAGCTGCGCGGACTCCCGCATCGCGCCGGAATACGCCTTCGACACCGGCCGCGGCGACCTGTTCGTCTGCCGCGTCGCCGGCAATTTCGCCAGCGACGAGATGATCGCGAGCCTCGAATATGCGTCGTCGGTGCTCGGCGTGCCGCTGTTCATGGTGCTCGGCCACGACAGCTGCGGGGCGGTCGACGCCGCGATCAAGTCGCTGAAGGACAACACCACCCTGCCCGGCCATCTGCCCTCGCTGGTCACCGCGATCGCGCCTGCGGTGAAGGCGACCGAGGGCAGACCGGGCGACCGGCTCGCCAACGCCATCAGGCAAAACGTCATCGACAACGTCGCGAAACTCAAGACGGCGACGCCGATTCTCAGCGCCGCGGTCGATCAGGGTAAGCTCCGGATCGTCGGCGCGGTCTACCGGCTGACCGACGGCAGGGTCGAGCTGGTCACGGACGCCAAGCGACCGGCGACTTGAACCTCGGCGCCACCTGCGACCACTGAAGCCATGAACGACATCGCGCGAGCGAATGGAGAAGGCGGATGTGGCGCCGGCACGGACGGATTGCTGGAGTGCTGCTCCTGGTCATGGCCTCGCTGCCGGCACGCGCCGGCGTCGAGCCCTGCAACACCACGCAGAAGCGGATCGAAATGACCGCGTTGCTCCGCCATGCCGCGGAGGACCGGCCGATCAACATCACTTTCGCAACCCGGGCCGACGGCGTGAAGCTGCCCGCCGCCCTGATCGAGCAATACCCCGAGGAAATCACGATCATCCTGCAGTACGAATTCGATCGCCTCGTGGTGAGGGATGACGGCTTCGAGGTCGGCGTCTGGTTCAATCGCAAATATGCCAGGCTCGCCGTGCCGTTCGACGCGATCAGGAGCCTGTGGGACGGCAAAGTTCTGATGTGCACGAGCAATCAGCTGTAGGAACAGTGACGTCGCGGCGCAGAAAAGCATGCGAAGTCATGTGAACGTCGCTTCCGTGCACACTCAGTGTCGTCCTTGCGAAAGCAGGGACCCATAACCACGAATGCTGATTGTTGCGCCCCGGCGGAATGACGAGCCCTGTTCACAACAGCGGCCGCGGAGGATGGGTCCCTGCTCCCGTGCGCAATTGCGCACCAGGCAGGGACGACATCCTCATGTGGGCCTCAGGTGAACGTCGCTTCCACCTTGCCGAGCCCATCGAGCTCCATCACGACGGTGTCGCCCGCCTTCAGCCATATCGTCTTGACCAGGCTGCCGGTCAGCACGATCTGGCCGGCATGCAGGCCGCGGCCTTCGGCGGCGAGATGATTGGCGAGCCAGGCGAGCGCGTTGTGGGGATGGCCGAGCACGTCGGCGCCGGTGCCGCGGCCCTCCTCCTTGCCGTTGACGAGCGCGCGTCCGGTGACCTTGCGTAGATCGGGCACGGTGATCCGCGGCACGGCTTCGCCGAGCACGCAGCCGGCGGCGAAGAAGTCGTCGGCGATCAGGGTCGGCGCACCGAGCGTCTCCCATTTGACGTAGCGGTCGTCGACGATCTCGATCGCCGGATGGTAGGCCTCGATCGCCTCCGCGACCCATTCGGCGGTGAACGGCGCTTCGCCGGGCGCGAGACTGCGCGCCAGCCGCACCGCGATCTCGCATTCGACGCCGACATGGACGAAGTCGGCCGCCGGCAGCCGCACGCCGCTGTCATGCACGACCTTCTCGAACACGCCGCCGCCGCAGGGATGCGGGATATTGATGTACTCCTGCATTACCGCGCTGGTGCAGCCGATCTTGTAGCCGACGAGGCTGCCGACCTGCGGCTGCAACAGATCGTGCAGCGCGTATTGCACCTGATAGCCTTCGGCCTCGTCGCGCGGCACGATGTCTTTGGCGAGCGCCTTGAGCGGCGCACGGCTGCGGCGCGCGCTGGCAATCGCCTTTGCGGCCGCGAGGATCCGTTCCATCTGCGCAGCCTCCCCGATGTTCTCGGCGGCGCGGTGGCGCCTCCATCTGCTCACGGCAATTCAGCACTCGCCGACGCGTCTGGCAAGCACGCCGGACGGGAGAGGCCGTCAGGCCTTGACCAGGCTTAGCCTGATCAGGCTCTCGGCGGTCGCGACGATCATCTCCTCATTGCTGCGCGGACGCCAGCCGAGCAGGTTCTGCGCCTTGGCGCTGGTCGAGCGGCGCACCTTGCCGAGCAGCGGCAGGGTGGCGCGGGCCAACGGGTTGCGCCGCGCGGCGAGCCGGATCATCCAGTCCGGCGCCTGGAACCGGGGCACGCGCCGCGCCTTGCTGCCGAGTTTCCTGCGCAGCAGCCGGGCCACCTGCAGCACCGACATGGTCTCGCCGGCGACCGCGAGGAACCGCTCACCTTTGGCCTTGGGCGAGGTCATGGCGCGCAGATGCAGGTCGGCGACGTCGCGCACGTCGACAAGGCCGAAATGGATCCGCGGCACCGCCGGCATCGCGCCGTCGAGCAGCGCCTTGATGATGCCGATCGACTCGGAGAAATCAGGCCCGAGCACCGGGCCGAACACCGCGGTCGGATTGACCACGGCGAGCTCGAGGCCATTGCCTTCGCGCGCGATGAAATCCCAGGCGGCGCGCTCCGCCAGCGTCTTCGACTTGGGATAAGCCTGCACGTCAGGACCCTGGAGATTGGTCCAGACCGTCTCATCGAACGGCTTGGCTTGCGGCGGATGGCCATAGCCGATTGCCGCAAACGACGATGTCACGACGACGCGCTTGACGCCGGCGTCGCGCGCCACGCGCAACACCCGCAGCGTGCCTTCGCGCGCCGGAACGATCAGCTCGTTCTCGTCCTCCGGCACATGGGCGCCGAGCGGCGATGCGACATGCAGCACGTAATCGCACCCCGCGGCCGCCTCGCGCCAGCCGGCATCGCGCGTGAGGTCGGCGGCGACGAAGCCGACCTGGTCGGCTGCAGGCGCACCACCCTCGCGCAGCATCGCGATCACGTCCTTGCTGCGATCCGGATCGCGCAGCGTGGTTCGCACCGTATGTCCGTCGGCAAGCAGCTGCAGAATTGTGTGCACGCCGATGAAACCGGATCCGCCCGTGACCAAAACCGTGCTCATGTCGCTGCCTCTTCATGGTTCGGCGGATGGGGCACACATTGCGCCGCCCACCCTGCACAGGCCGCATCTGGTCATTATCTGACATTGGACAAGTAGAATGAAATTCGAGACCGGTATGGAAAACAATACCAGCGAACTGTGTGACGGCGGCGAATGCGAGAGCTGCCCGACCGACCCCAATCTGCTGATCGAATTCAAGGGCGCAATCCATGCGCTCGGCGGCAAATGGAAGCTCGAGATCCTGTTCACGCTGATGAACGGCGGCGTGCGGTTCGGCGCGATGCGCCGCGCGCTGGTGCCGATCACCCAGCACATGCTGACCAACCAACTGCGCGAACTCGAGCGCGACGGGCTGGTGTCGCGCAAGGTGCTCGCCGAAAAGCCGTTGCAGGTCGCATACGAGCTGACGGATTCGGCCTGGGGCCTCGCACCGGCTTTCCGCGAATTGCTGGCGTGGTCGAAAATCTACGGCACGCACCGTCACGCCGAGGCAGGCGAGACGACACTCGGGGCCGGACTGGCCTGAATGTCGTCTCGCCTTCAGATCGGCATCCGATCACCCCATGCCGAGCGCGCGCCGGATCGCGATCTCGACCGGCGAGTAGGCGCCATCGTCACGCTCGAGCCGGTACGGCTCGGCGGGACTGAGCGATGGTTGCGCCATGAAGCGCGGCCGCGTGCCCCGGTGCTTCTGCGCGGCATGCACCAGGAAGGGATGGCACAGATAGACCGTGCCCGCCTCGCCCATTGCAAGCGCGAGCTCGCAATCGGCGCCCATTTCCGCGAGGTTCATGCGGGCGCGTCCAGCCTCGCCCGCTGGCGCGAGGTAACGCGCCATCGGAAAGTGCGAGCCGCCCCTGATCCGGGTCGGCGCATCGTCCTCGCCGACATCGGAGAACAGGAACAGCATCAGCAGCGCCCGGCCGCGCGAGTTGACGTTCACTCGCCATGCCGAGAAGTCGCTCCGCTCGTGCGGATCGCAATCGTCGCCGGGAAAGCTGACATCGACATGCCAGCCGGCATCGCCAGGATCGTCCGGATGCGGGAACCGCACGGGGAAGGTCCCGATGTTGTGGCGCGGAGACCAGCGGCCGGGGCCTGCGATCTGGTCGAACGCCCGATACAGCCGCGGCGAATTGATCGCCAACCGGAACGGCTCGTCGCCATAGCCGGGCAACCGCACCACTGGGCGCGTCCACGTCGAAGGATCATGCTCGCTGCACGGCAGGTCGCGCCACATGATGGCACGTCCCGCATCGGCGAGTTCGCGGGGAAAGGCGTTGTCGATCCGGACAAAGCCCTGTTCGATGAATTGCTCGATTTGCGCGTCGTTCAGCGCACGCGCGTCGTCTCGATCGGTCATGATTGTCTCTCAAATCATCGCCAGCCGTCGATGCCCGCTATACGCGGAGCTGGGCCGGCCCATTCGGTTCACTGGAATCCCGCGAGCCCAGGCGCGCGAGGACGATCAGCGCTTCCGTGCGGAAGCGTGTTTCCTGGCGGAAACGAGATCAGCCCAGGAAGAAGACCGATGCGATGTTGAGAGTACGTGTCATCATGGCGGCGCGAACCTACAACCGGTGCGCGCCGGAAGCAATCTGTAGCGGTCCGCCGCCACTATTCGTCGCGATAGACCTTCTCGCGCTTCTCGTGACGTTCCTGCGCCTCCACCGACAGCGTCGCGATCGGGCGGGCTTCGAGCCGCTTCAGCGAGATCGGGTCACCGGTCTCTTCGCAATAGCCGTAGGTGTTGTCTTCGATGCGCTGGAGCGCCGCGTCGATCTTGGAGATCAGCTTGCGCTGACGATCGCGGGCACGAAGTTCGATCGCGCGGTCGGTTTCCGAGGAAGCTCGGTCCGCGAGGTCGGGGTGATTGACGTTCTCTTCCTGCAACGTCTGCAGCGTGACCTTCGATTCGCGGAGGATCTCATCCTTCCAGGCCAGCAGCTTGGCGCGGAAATAATCGCGCTGCCGCTCATTCATGAAAGGCTCTTTTTCAGTCGGCCGGTAGTTCTTCAGCTTTTCCAAAGGCAGCCATGTCCCTGTCTGGCGGAGGGAACAAAACCCCTCCGCGCGGCGCCTTATATAGCCACGACATGTGACAGACAATATCTGCCACCGCGAAAGGCGGGCCGCCCCCAAGGCCTTGCACAGGCAAACTTATCCGCCCGCCTGGAGCCAGCCCTTACCCCTCTCCTCGCCCCTCAGTAGCCGACCGTGAAACGCTGGCGGATATGGGCCGGGCGCTCGATTTCATCGGCGAGTGCAACTGCGAAGTCCTCGAACGAGATCGAGCTTTTGCCGTCGGCCGCGGCCAAAAGCTGGTCGGTCCCGAGCCGGAACTTGCCGGTCCGCTCGCCCGCCACGAACAGCGCCGAGGGCGACAAAAAGGTCCAGTTCAGGTCCTTTTCCTGGCGTAGCAGGTCCAGGAATTCGCCCCCCTTCGTAGCTTCGGCCTTGTACTGGGCCGGGAAGTTCGGCGTGGTCACCAGGCGGACGCCCGGGGCCACCTCGAGGCTGCCGGCGCCGCCGACCACGAGATAGCGGCCAACCCCGGACGCCTTGGCAGCCCCGATCAGCTTGGCCGGGTCGCTGACGGTGAAATGGACGGAACTGATCGCAGCATCGTGGCCCGCCCACAGCGCGGCCAGGGCGGCCTGGTCGTTCACATCCCCCTTCACGGCGGTGACGCCAGGCAGGGATGCGATCTTCTCCGGGTTGCGGGCGATGGCGGTGACGGCATGGCCGCGGCGGGCGAGTTCCGCGGTGAGGCGCGAGCCGGCCTGGCCGGACGCGCCGGCGATGGCGATCTTCATCAAAGTCTCCGATTGATAGTTTCCAATGGTGACTAGATAGCGAAACGGATGTAAGTGTGAAGAAGGCACTCTTGTCTCACCTGATTACGCCGGAGTAACCCGATGAAAGCCGCCAGCCTGAAGCCGGACGCCTATGCCGCCAATTGCCCGACGCGCCAGATCCTCGACCGGGTCGGCGACAAATGGGCGGTGCTGATCCTGCTGTTGCTGCGCAGCGAGCCGATGCGCTTCAACCAGCTTCGCCGCGCCATCGAAGGCATCTCGCAGAAGATGCTGTCGCAGGTGTTGAAGAGCCTGGAGCGCGACGGGCTGCTGCGCCGCCGCGCGATCGCAACCGTTCCGGTCACCGTGGAGTATTCGATCACGCCGCTCGGATCGACGCTTGCCGAAGCGGTCGATCCGCTGCGCGACTGGGCCGAGCAGAATCTGAAGGAGGTGCTGGCCGCGCAGCGCCGCTACGACACGCAGCGCAAGGCACTGGCGGCCTGAGGCGCTGCCTGCCCGCGTGAGACAGGTCGGGTGTTCGGGAGCAGCCTAATACTGCCCCGCCTTGGCGAGTTCGACTTCGACGCGCAGTTCGATCTCACCCAGCACGGCATCGAGGCCGGGATCACCGGAGGATTCCTTCAGGCTCGCCGCGGCGTCGCGCAGCCGGTTCACGGTGGAGGAATCGAAATTGCCGGACAGCAATCCGAGCTTGAGCGCGTCGAGCACGTCGAGGGCGCCCTTGCCGCGCGCCACCGAGCGTTTGCGCCGTTCGGTCGGGTCTTCGACGCCCTGCAGCGCGAGCAGCGCATCGAGGCTCGCGGCGGCCCTCGGTGCGGCGGTGGAGCGAACCTCCTCCTGCGCGCTGGTCGCATCCGGCAGCGAGAAGCCGCCCGACGAGGTCCGCCGCGTCGAGCTGGTCGACGTGCCAAGCGTGGTGCCGTTCGGTCCGTAGATGCGCATCGTCATGATCCCGTAGGCCTGAATGCGCCAAGCATCGCCGTTTTATGGTTAACGGTGCGTAAACGACCCGGCAATTTCTGCCGCCGCACGGCAGTTTCGCGCTCCCTGGCGAACCGGAGCCGAATCGCGATCCGACAATTTCGATAAATATATCAATACATTGCTCCAACGAACCTAAGTGGCACGCGGCTCGCATGGTTAATGGCGGATCGCCGTCATGGGAGTGTCGCGTGATCCGCGTGAAGTTCGAGGGGAGAATTGGATGCCCGGCATCCGCACCGCAAATCTATTCGGAGTGGCCTGCGCCGCGGTGCTGGCGCTGGCGGCCTTCGTCATGCCGGCGGCCGCGACGTCGCGGATCAAGGATCTCGCCAACATCGAGGGCGTGCGCCAGAACCAGTTGATCGGCTACGGCCTCGTGGTCGGCCTCAACGGCACCGGCGACACGCTGAACAACATCCCCTTCACCAAGCAATCGCTGCAGGCGATGCTCGAGCGCATGGGCGTCAACATCCGCGGCGCCACCATCCGCACCGGCAACGTCGCCGCCGTGATGGTCACCGGCAATCTGCCGGCGTTCGGCACCCAGGGCACGCGGATGGACGTCACCGTCTCCGCGCTCGGCGACGCCAAGGATCTGCGCGGCGGCACCCTGCTCGTCACCCCCCTGCTCGGCGCCGACGGCAACGTCTACGCGGTCGCGCAAGGCACGCTGGCGATCTCCGGCTTCAACGCCGAGGGCGAGGCCGCCAAGGTGGTGCGCGGCGTGCCGACCGTCGGCCGCATCGCCAACGGCGCCATCATCGAACGCGAGATCGAGTTCGCGCTCAATCGCCTGCCAAACGTGCGCCTCGCGCTGCGCAACGCCGACTTCACCACCGCCAAGCGGATCGCCGCCGCGGTCAACGACTATCTCGGCGTCAAGACCGCCGAGCCGCTCGATCCCTCCACTGTGCAGCTCTCGATCCCGCCGGAGTTCAAGGGCAACGTCGTCGCCTTCCTGACCGAGATCGAGCAGTTGCAGGTCGATCCCGACCTCGCCGCGAGGATCGTGATCGACGAGCGCTCCGGCATCATCGTGATGGGCCGCGACGTTCGCGTCGCCACCGTCGCGGTGGCGCAAGGCAACCTCACCGTCACGATCTCGGAGAGCCCGCAGGTCAGCCAGCCCAATCCGCTGTCGCGCGGTCGCACCGTGGTGACGCCGCGCAGCAACGTGCAGGTCACCGAGGACGGCAAGAAGTTCGCCGTCGTCAAGGACGGCGTCTCGCTGCAACAGCTCGTCGACGGCCTCAACGGTCTCGGCATCGGACCGCGCGATCTCATCAGCATCCTGCAGGCGATCAAGGCCGCCGGCGCGATCGAAGCCGACATCGAGGTGATGTGATGGGAAGCCTGATCAACAGCACCACCGGCAGCATGCCGAACAAGGCGCTGACGCCGATGTTCAACGGCCGCCCCGATCCCGTGCTGCAGGATGCGATGAAGAAGGTCTCACCGCAGCAAATCACCAAGGCGAAGGCGACTGCGACCGACTTCGAATCGATGTTCCTCAACACGATGTTCTCGCAGATGACCACCGGCCTGAAGGGTGAAGGCCCCTACGGCGACACGGTCGGCACCGGCGCGTGGCGCTCGATGCTGACCGACGAATATTCGAAGAACTTCGCCAAGTCCGGCGGCGTCGGCATTTCCAACGAAGTGTTCCGCTCGCTGATCCTGCAGCAGGCCAACAAGAGCTAATTCGGTTTTCAAGGAGCAGCGCGATGAACCAGCGTCCACAGCAGCATCGGCCGGCCGCCCCCGCCGCGCGGCCGGCGACGTCGACGCCTCCCGACGTCGCACGTCTCGCCAACGAACTCACCGAGGTGATGAGCGCGCTGCTCGCCGTCGTCGAGCAGGAGACCGGGTTCGTCCGCGCCGGCAAGATCCGCGAGGGCATGCAGCTCGAGGCCCAGAAGTCGGAGCTGTCGCGGCGTTACATGCTCGCGGTGGAGCACCTGAAATCGATGCAGAAGATGCTGTCGCAGACCGAACCCGAACTGCTCGCCACGCTGCGGCGTCATCACGAGACGTTCCGCGCGATGCTGCAGGTCAACCTGACAGTGCTCGCGACCGCCCACGCGGTCTCGGAAGGCATCGTGCGCGGCGTCAATGCCGAGGTGCAGCGCCGCAACATCCCGAACACCTATACCGCGAACGGACAGCGCGCCACGCCGGGCCCGCGCAACATGACGCCGATCGCCGTCAGCCGCACGCTCTGACGCGCATACGCCGACAATTTAGCTCAATTCGGCGCGCTTGCGGCAACGCGGCATTCAGCGTGTTCCCTAACAGCCTGTTGAGAGGTTCCCCGTAGAGTTGCGGATCGTGAGGGGTTGGGATTTGACTCAAGCAAACTAGTGCCTGTGCACTACGAGGCTGCCATGAGTACAGATTTCAACATCAAGCCGGTGGGGGCACCGGTTGCAGCGCCGATAATCACCCCTGTGAGTGATACGGCGCAGAAGGCGGTGAAGACCGAATTGCCCGCAAGCCAGAGCGTCACTGCTCCGGAGCCGAGCGTGCGCGTCACGATCGATCCCAACGCCGTCAACGCATCGATTTCAAATCAGGCGCCGTCGGTCACCGACCAGGTTATCATCGACCGCGATGCACGCGCCGTGGTCTACCAGGTGGTCGACAATCGCACCAACCTGGTGGTGAGGCAGTTTCCGGAAGAGGCCGTATTGCGCCGTCGCGCCTATTTCCACGCGCTCGATCTCAGCAAGGACGCGCCGACGCGGGCGCGCGCAACCGACCGTCGCGCGTAACGCAAGCGGGTGACCCCTCACTTCTGTGTGGCGTAGGCCTTGTCGAGATAGGTCGACCCGGTGGCCGGATCGGTCACGACATTGGCGATCAATGCCGTCCCCTGCTGTACCAGCGAAAACTTGGTATCGCCGACGCGGAACGCGCCGTCCTTGATCAGGACGTCCTGATACTTGCTGGTGCCGTCGCTCTGATAGTGGACCTTGGCGCGAAAGCCGTCGACGTTCGACACCGAGATGTTGAACGACTTGTTGTTGGCGTACTTGCCGCTCCAGCTGCCCTCATAGAGCTTCGGATCGACGGCCACATAGGGCGTCTTTGACGGAACCGTCAGGCCGGCGGCCTTGTAGTTGGCGGACAGGATGCTCAACACGTCGGCCATGCCGAGAGCTCCGTTGCGAACCGTCGATCAGCCGCGGCCCGAGAGGCCGGCGGCGATGTTGCAGTTGATGTCGATCAGCGACTTCAGCTTCCCCGGGTCCGGATTCATCTGGATGTCGATGGTTTGCTTCATCACGAACACGCTGATGTTCGCGATGTTCTGACGCACCTCGAGCGGCTGCGGATTGTCGGCGCCTTCTGCGGCACTGAGGAAGATCGACCACAGGCGGCGATTGAACAGCAATGCGTGATCGAGCGCCTTGTCGAGGCCGTTCCAGTTCGCCTGGACTTCCTGCAGCTGCCGCGCGGCCTTCAACAACGCCTGCGCTTCGATTTCACGGGGGGACGCCGTCGTCGTTGACGTACGGGCGTAGGCCTGGGCTGCATTCGACATTAATGACCTCGATGGAGTGCGGATTTCTCGGGCCGCGGAGACGCAATTCTAGCGCTCGATATTTATGCATCCGCCGCCTTTAAATATGGTTAGCAGGCATTACCAAATGCGCCGTTCTAACGGCATAGAAAGATACCGTAATATCCCGGAGACAAAGAAAAACGGCGGGGTTTCCCCCGCCGTTGTCGAAGTGCTTGTCGAGGCGTTTAGCGGAGCAGCTGCAGCACGCTCTGCTGGCTCTGGTTGGCGAGCGCCAATGCGGAGACCGCGATCGACTGGCGGGTCGACAGCGCCTGGCTGTTGGCCGCTTCCTCGTTGGTGTCGGCCAGCGTCAGGTTGGACGAACCGGTCTGCAGCACGTTGATCAGGTTCTTGGAGAAGTCCTGACGGATCTGCACGATCGACAGGTTCGAACCCAGCGTCGAGGCTTCGCTGCGCAACGAGGAGCTCGCCGTGCCCAGCGCCGTCAGCACCTTGTTCGCCGAGTTGTTGTCGAGGAAGTCGGTGCCCGCGGTCAGCGTGTTCAGGCCGAGGCCGGTGGCATTGAAGGTAACGCCGCTGATCGCGAGCGTCGACTTGCCGGTCTCGTTGAAGGTCAGCTTCAGGTTGTCGCCGTTCAACAGGTTGATACCGTTGAACGAGGCGTCCTGCGCCGTGGTCGTGATCTGCGCGATGGTGTTGTTGTACTGCGTCACCAAAGCCGCGCGCGCCGACTGCGAGGCCGGATCGGCAACCGGAGCCGTGCCGGCTGCGCTGAACGTCGCAGTGCCGCCGCCGGTGTTGGTGAAGGTCACCGCACCGATCGTCGAGGACGCCGCGTCGTTGGTCGTGGTGATGACGAGCTTGTTGGAGCTGTCGAGGCTCGCCGTCAGGTTGCTGGCCGCGAGCGACGCATTCAGCTGCGTCAGCGAGCTGCTGGCCCCGAAGGTGAAGCTGAAGGCGGGCTGACCGGCCGAGGCCGCGATCGCCAGCACGTCGCCGCTCTTGATCGTGGTGCCGTCGACAAGGTTGGCTGCCGTGCCGCCGAGCGCCGCGGTGGAGGTGACCTGCGACCTCGTGGTGTAGCCGGTCGGGCTCTGCAGCACCTGGTTGGCAATCGACTTGGCGGTGTCGACCAGCTTCTGCAGCGAGGTGATGCCGGTGTTGGCAGCCTGCAGCACCTGCACACCGTTGCCGATGCCGTCGAGCAGGTTGTTGATGTCGCTGGCGCGGTTGTCGAGCGACTGCGCGGTGAAGAAGTTGGTCGGGTTGTCGAGCGCCGTGTTGACCTTCTTGCCGGTGGCAAGACGGTTCTGCGTGGTGGAGAGCAGATCGGCGGTGGACTGGAGGGAGAGGAGGTTCTGACGAACGGAGGAGGAGAGAATGATACCGGACATTTTCATACCTTTCTGGTGTGAAACTGAGGAAAAAACCGCGCCAATCCTTTCTGATCGGGCGGATGGCCGATCCTGCCGGTCAAGCCTCGAAGGAAAAAGAAATCTCCAGCACGGCATTTAAGACAAATGCCGAAGAATAAAATTGTCGCCACTGGGCGAAGTTCGCCGCGAAAACTACTGAGACGACTGCCGATTTCGGCCGAGGGCCGCTCCTCGCGCGGCTGCCCCGTTCACCAAGCGTTAACCATCATGGGAAAGGATCGCTGTCGCATCGGCCCTGGGCCGCAACGGCGGCTGCTAAGCAGTGCCGAACTCAACTTCGTTCCGCTAGCGGCGATATCGCGCGACTGCCCGGCAAAGGAGAACGGTCATGGCCCTGAAGGTCGAACTCAAACCGAACGAGCGCATCATCGTCGGCAATTGCGTGATCACCAACACCGATCAGCGCGCCCGCCTCCTGATCGACGGCGACCGCATCCCGATCCTGCGCGAGAAGGATATCCTGACGCCGGAGACCGCGGACACGCCGGCGAAGCTGATCTATCTTGCGGTGCAACTGATGTATCTGTCGCCGGATCCAATGGCGCACCACCCGACCTATTTCAGCCTGGTGCGCGACATCATCACCGCGACGCCCAGCGCCTGGCCGTTCATCGAAAGCGTCAACAACTTCATCCTCAACGGCGATCTCTATCACGCCTTGAAGGAATCCAAGAAGCTGATCGCGCACGAGGAGAAGCTGCTGGAAACCGCGCGCGGTCAGCGAAATGGCGATCAGGACGATACGCGCAAGAGCGCGTAGCGCTTCTTGCCTTGACGGGCTTTCTTCACGCGAACCGGCATCCACTTCGCTTGAAAACGCTCTAGCCCCCGTCTGAACGAAAAAGGCCTCCCCGAGGAGGCCTTTTTGCTGGCTGGAGATGATGGCGAGCGTTCAACCGACCGGCAGATATTTCAGCAGCGTGGTCTGATACAGCATCGAGGTGGTCTGATACGACGCCTGCAGGCTGGTCTGCAACGCCAGGATCTTGGTCGCAACCTCGTCCTGATTGACGCCCTCGACCGTGTCGAGCATCGTCTCCGCCATGTTCTTGAGCTGGGTCTGACGATCGGTGGCTGCCTTGGTCGCCGTCTGCGCACCGGCGAACTCGGCCTGCACGTCCTGGATCTGCTGCTGGCCGTTCTGCGGCGCGAGGTTCGCGCCGACGCGCTGCGCGAGTGCCGTCACCTGCGCGCTCGCATTCGGGTTGCTGGCGTTGGTGGTGACCGCCGCATACACCGCGACGTTCTGCAGCAAATAGCGGAACGCCTGTTCGTTGGCCCGTGCGCCATACTGCACGGTGATCGACTGATCGACCTGCGCGACGGCGGTGCCGCGCGCCGATCCCGGGCCGTTCTCGCCGGTGTACCAGTACACGGTGTTGTCGGGTGTGCCCGCGACCAGGTTGGTTGCCGTGTCGAACGGCGGTCCCCCTACCCTGAGCGGCGCCGGGGTCGCAGTCGTGTTGTTGGCGATGCCGAGCGCACCGAGTGCGGCCGCGTTGGAGCTCGATATCGAGAGGTTTTGACCATCCGCGCCGTGAAGCGTGATCGCGCCATTGCTGATGGTCGATGCGTTCTTGGTGCCGCTGATCTGGTCGATCTTCGCCATCAGCGTCTGCACGCTGTCGGTGATGTTGAGCTGGTTGCCGGTGGCGCCCGAGGCAACGAACGTGATCGGGGTGCCGTTGACCGTGATGGTGTCGCCGGCCGCGAAGCTCGTCGACAGAGAGTTGGTGCCCGCCGCGCCCGAGAGGGCGGTGGCGCCGCTGATCGGCGCCGGCGGCGTGTTCTGGTTGTTGACGGCAGCGCCCGCGACGGTCGCGACCGGATTGAAGAAGTTGTTGGACGCCGCGACCGCCGAGGCCGCCACCAGCGACGTGTCGCTCAGCGTCTTGATGGACGAGGTCAGCGTCGACTGGAGGTTGGCCGTCGTCGCCGTGGTGTCGGCGCCGATCAGGAACGAACCGGCCGGCGGCGGATTCGTGGTCGTCGCGGTGAGCTCGATCGCATCGGTGGTGCCATCAGGCAGCGTGAAGTTGAACTTGATCTTGTCGCCGTCATTCGGATTGACGGCGCCGAGATCGACCGAGGTGGACTTCGGCGTGCCCGTCGGCTGGGTCACGGTGGCGCCGGTCAACGACGACTGCACCGACAACAGCTTGAGGCCGAACGGCGAGCCGTCCTCGGCGACGCTGGTCACCGTCGTGGTCGCCGGCGGCGACGAAACGCTCAGGCGCCCCATCAAACCGGTGCCCTGATCGGCCTGCTTGCGCTCATTGATGAGCTGGGTGAGGCCGGCCTGGGTTGCGGTGCCCTTCAACATGGTGTCGGCCGACACCGTGGCCGGCGTATCCATCGCACGGCCGGAGAACAGATAGCGGTCGCCGGACTGGCTGTTCAGCATCGCAACCGCATTGGAGAACGCGGCCTGCGCCGTGATCTGGCCCGACGTCTGCCCGCTGTTGTTGAGCGTCAGCGTCGCGGTCGTCGCGGCGTTCTTCACCTGGCTCCCGACGTCCGACAACCCCTGCAAAGTGAGGTTGGCGACACCGAGGCGCGTGTTGAGGTTGGTGGCCGTATCCGAGAACGCGTTGATGCTGCTGATCTGGGCGCGCAGGCTGAGCGCAAAGCCGCGATCGAGCCCCTGCCCAGCATAGGTCGTCGATACCTTGCCGGTCGCAAGCTGCGTCGTCAGGTCATTGAGCTGACTGCGCAGGTTGAGGATCGTGGTGCCGATATAGGAAGTTCTGCCGCTTACGCCGTCGATCGACATGTTACCCTCACGTGAGCTGCAGCAGCGCGTCGTACATCTGCTTGATCGACGACATCACGCGCGCGTTGGCGGAATAGGCGTTCTGCAGCGACAGCAGATGCGCCATCTCCTCGTCCATGTTGACGCCGGAGGTCGAGTCCATCTTGGTCTGCAACGTATTCAGCACGACGTCCTGACCATCGGCCAATTGCTTGGCCGCCGTCGCCGATTCACCCTGCTGGCTGATGAACTGCCTGGCGAAGTTCAAGAGCGTGCCGGTGAACGGCGCGCCTGACGTGCCGAGGCCGGTCTTCGGCGAATAGCTGTACGACGCGTTCGACAGCTGGTTCAGGATGAGGTTCGCGCGCGTGGTGTCGCCGGCCGGTGTCTGTGGATTGGTCGCGTACACGACCATGCGCGAGGGGTCGCCGACCAGGGCGGTGTTGACGCTGATGCGTGCGGCAAGGCCGGTCGACTGCGAGCCGTTCGCGGTGATCGCGCCGGTGTAGAGCCCGCCATTGTCGGTGAACAGCGGAAGCTGCGGATCGCCCGACGTCAGCGACGAAACCGTCGACGTGACCGATGCCGCAGTCACATCAGCCTTGTTGGCTGCGCCGTCGTCGAGCACGCGCAGCGTCGACCCGGAGGGATTGGAGAATTGCAGGCCGGTTCCGCCGAGCGCGCCGTTGAGCTGCGACAGCACCGAGCTCATGCCGCCGGAGAAATCCACGCCCAGCACCTCGTCGTTCGGATCGACGGTCGCGGTGTTGCTGAGCGGCAGCACGCTCGGATCGTCGACGCGGACGAGCGACAGATTGTGCGTGATGCCGGTGGTGTTGTCCTTGTAGGAGACGTGAATGGTGTTGCCGCTCTGCAACCCCGAGAGATCGAGGTCGAAGCCGGACTGCGCTCCCGCCGTCGCCGCGGTGCCGGCCGTCGTCTTGTCCGACAGCGCGCTCGACATCGCGGCGGCGAACTGGTCGATCTGCGTCTGGGCCTGGGCCAGCGTGTTGTCGCGCAGCTCGAGATAGGCGGCGATCTTGCCTGATCGGATCGAGTTGGTCGACACCATGTCATAGGTGCCGCCATGGGGAAAATTGATGGTGATGGTGCCGACGGTGCTCTTGGTCGGGTCGGTATTGTACAGCGTGTTGGGCGTCATCGTGCCCTGGGCATTGAAGCTGAGCGTCGCCGCCTCGGTGCCGACCAGCTGCACGCCGGAATTTGTGAATACGGTCACCTGGTTCTGGCTGTTGGTGACGGTGCGGATATCCATCAGCTGCGAAAGCTGGGTGACATAGCGATCGCGCTGATCGAGCAGGGCTGCGGTCGAGGCGTCCTGCGTGCCGCCGGTGGCCTGCAGCTGGACATTGAGGCGCGCGATCTGCTGCAACGCATTGTTGGCGGTGCTGACGGAGTCGCTGATGCCGGCCTCGGCGTTGGCGCGCAGCGTCTGGATTCCCTGCGAAGTCGCGTTGAGCTGCTGCGCCATCGATTGCGCGGCATTGACGACACCGATGCGGGCCGACTGCGAGTCCGGGCTGGTCGACAGCCCCTGCACTGCGGTCAGGAACTTGTTGTAGGCGTCCTCGATCGTGCCGGTGGAGTCGGGATTGCCGTAGACGCCCTGCAGATTGGCAAGGAAGCTCGAGCGGACGTCGGCGTAGGACGCGCCCGACGTCTCGGTGCGAAGCTGGGTCTGCAGGAATTCGTCGAGCTGGCGGTTGACGCCGGTGATGAGGACGCTCGACCCGAACTGGCCGGTG
The DNA here is from genome assembly GCF_002532045.1 of Bradyrhizobium sp. C9. Taxonomy (GTDB): domain Bacteria; phylum Pseudomonadota; class Alphaproteobacteria; order Rhizobiales; family Xanthobacteraceae; genus Bradyrhizobium. The sequence continues at coordinate 19,739 of NZ_NWTG01000030.1, forward strand.
GTGCCGGTATCCTGGTTGAGCGTCTTCCTGACGTAGCCGGGCGTCTCCGCGTTGGCGACGTTCGACGACACGAGCGAGAGCGAGGCCTGCGTGGCGCGCAGGCCCGACATCGCGGTGGAAAGGGCTTGGCTCAAACCCATGATGTGTACTCGCCTTTACTGCTTCACACGTGCATCATCGATGCGATCAACGCACGACGTTCAGGAGGTCCTGCACCATCGAATTGGTCGTCGTGATCACCTTGGTGTTGGCCGAATAGGCCTGCTGGGTCACGATCAGCTTGGTGAACTCGTCGGCGATGTCGGTGTTCGAGCTCTCGAGCGACGAACCGACGATGGTGCCGGCCTTGCCGAACAACGCCGCGCCGGACTCGTCGGTCGCCTCGAACGCACCGCCGTCGATGCGCTTGAGGAAGTTGGTGCCGTTGAAGGTCGCCACCGAGATTTCGGCGAGGTCGATGTTGCGGCCGTTGGTGTAATTGCCGACGATGCGGCCGTTGGTCGAGACGCTGACCGACTGCAGCTGGCCTGCCGGGAAACCGTCCTGCTGGATCTGGTTGACCTGGACGTTGCCGTTGGCGTCGGCGAACTGGGTCACGCCACCGGAGCCGAAATTGATCACGGGGCTGCCAAGCGACACGCCGTTGACGACGGCATTGTTGAGCGCGACCGAGGAGATCGCCGGCGACATCTGGCCGTTCGCCCCGAAAGTGAAGTTGATGTTGGCGTTCTGCCAGGAGACCTGCGTGCCGGTCGCGTTGGGATTGACCTGATAGAACAGGTTCCAGCTATCGGTATGCCCGGAGCCCAGCGAGGAGCTGTCGGTCTTGGCCCAGCGGAATTGCAGGTTCACCGGCGCACCCGACACGTCGTAGGCCGTGACGGCGCCGCCCGAGACGGATTCATTCAGGAAGGTCGAGTTGTCGTTGCCGACGACCTGGCCGGTGCCCACCGTGCCGCCGCCGCCGCGGGTCGCAACCGCCGAGCCGGTGAAGCCAAGCGCCGCAAGCGCGGTCGAGTTCGAGCTGGTCACGTTGAGGTCTGCCGCCGTGCCCGAATGCAGCGTGATCTTGCCGCCGCTGATCGTCGATGGCGTCGCGGTGCCGGTGATCGAGTCGATCTTGGCGAGCAGTGTCCCGATGCTGTCGGTGACGTTGAGCTGGTTGCCGGTCGCGCCCGACGCCACGAAGGTGATGACGGTGCCGTTGACCGTGATCGTGTCGGCGGGCACGGCCGGGGGGCCGGCAGAGCCGGCGCTGAAGCTGGCATTGATCGAATCGCTGCCCGCCGCGCCCGAAAGCAGGGTCGCTGCGGTATTGGCGACCGACGGCGTCGCCTTGTTGTTCTGCGCGGTGCCGGTGACCGATGAATCGGTATACGGCGCGGCCGGCGTGCCCAGCACCAGCGGGTTATGTCCGGCGCTGAACGCGCCCGGCCGGATCAGCTCCGAACCGGGGACCGAGGTGTCGTGCGCCGTGGTCAGGGGATAGGACGCGAGGTTGGCGCGGTAGTCGATCTTGGTGGTCTGCTGCGCCGGCAGGAAGTCGTTCTTGAACCGCAGCACCTGCGGCGAGGAGCCCGAGGGGTTGCCGGTGGTCGGGTCGATCGGCACGCCCTCGAGATAATAGCCGGCGCCGTTGACGAGATAGCCGTCCTTGTTGAGCTGGAAATCGCCGCGGCGGGTGTAGCGGTCGACGCCGTCGAACACCGGCGAGCCGTCGGTGAAGCTGCCCGGCTTTTGCACCGCGAAGAAGCCGTTGCCGTTGATCGCCATGAAGGTCGCGACCGACGCCGACTGCACGTCGCCCTGCACCGAGTTGGTCGAGCGCGACTGCGCCGTGACACCGCCGGCGAGCTGCGCGGTCAGCGCGGTCTGCGGGACGAGGTCGAGAAAGGAGGTATCGATGCGCTTGAACGCCGTGGTCTGCGAGTTGGCAATGTTGCCGGAGATGTTTTCGAGCGCGTACGACCCTGCGCGCAAGCCACCGACCGCCGTCGTAAGAGCGCCGAAGATACCCATGACATGTTCTCCAATTCGATTCCCGGCGGCTGGCAATCACAGGAACGGCCGCATCGGCGGAGCATGTCGCAAAGGTCGTGCCACGAAACGAAACGTAACAAAATCATGCGCTTGAAAAAAAAGCCCCGGCCGTTTAACCGGGGCACAATTGCCGGGCAGGCAACAATTGCCGGGACGGAGCGCAGTTCTGACCGCGCTCCTTCGTCTTGGTTTGACGCGCTTACGAGCGTCAGGTCGCCGAGGGTGCGGCCGGGTGGAACACCAGCGCAAAACCGTCCATGCAGTAGCGCAGCCCGGTCGGCTTCGGGCCGTCGTCGAAAACATGGCCGAGATGGCCGCCGCAGCGGCGGCAATGCACCTCGGTGCGCAGCATGCCGAAGGTGCGATCCGACGTGGTGCCGATCGCATTGTCCAGCGGCTTCCAGAAGCTCGGCCAGCCGGTGCCGCTTTCATACTTGGTCTCGGACGAGAACAGCGGCAGGTCGCAGCCGGCGCAGGCGAAGGTGCCCTTGCGATGCTCCTTGAGCAGCGGGCTCGATCCCGGCCGCTCGGTGCCCTCCTGGCGCAGGATCTCATATTGCTGCGGCGTGAGCTGCGCGCGCCATTCGGCGTCGGTCTTCTCGATCTCGAATTTCTCGGCGGCTTGCGCCGGCGAGGCGCGCAGCCAGCGGAAGGCGGCAAGGCCGAACAGGCCGGCGACGGAAGCAAGCAGGATGCGGCGATCGATCATCAATCATCTCCGATGCGGACGGCCAAAGCTGGCGAACAAGACTGGCTCGCCACCAAATACGAACCCCGCCGCCGGACGTTACGTCCGCCCGTCGGAGATCCGCTCACTTTCTTGCGAGGGATGGGCATATGGCTGCTCACTGCCCTCAGTCTGCCGGGGCGCGGGCGGCGGCACGGGCCGCACGGCCGACGGCGGCGGACGGCGGGGCGCCGGCCCCCGGGTTCCCGCCTTGAGATTGGCCTCGGCCAGCCGCGCCTCGCGGCGGCGCTCCTTCGCACGTGCACCCTCGCGGTAACGCGCCAGCACGCCCGCCGCGGATGCGGCGCCCCTTGCCCACAGGCCGATGAAATGACCGGCGACCCGGCCGGTGGTGCCGCCGGCCCAAACCAGCTCGAACGGCGAAAACAGCCGCCAGCGGTCGTCGCCCCACAGGATGCTGCGCGCGATCAGCTGCCCGGCCAGCGCCGAGGTGTTGAGCCCCTGCCGGCCGAAGCCGCTCGCCACCCAAAGGCCCCTGCGCAATTGCCCGATCTGCGGCATACCATGCACGGTGACGCCGACTGCGCCACCGAAGGTGTCAGCGATCGGAACCTTGCCGAGCTGAGGAAACACCGTGGCGATGCGACGCTGCACCGCCGCACCAAACCGCTTCGGCCGCGCGTCCCAGGTCGTCTCGGGACTGGCCCACAGCAGGCGATCGCCATCGACGACACGGAAATGGTCGATGCCGTCGCTGTCGACGACCGAGCCGGAAAAGGCGATCGCCTCCGCCAGCCGCTCGCCGAGCGGTTCGCTCAACGCCGCGTAGCGCCACACCGGCAGCAGCGTATCCGACAGGCGCTTCAGCGGCGCGCCGAGATGGATATTGCCGGCGAGGACGATATGGTTGGCACGCAACCGCGCCGTCGGCGTCACGATGCGTTTGCGGATGCCCGAAAAATCGATGCTGACGACCGGCGTCTCCTCGAAGATCCGCACTCCGGCCCGCATCGCCAGCGCGGCGAGACCGTGGACATATTTGCGGCCGTCGATCTGGAACGCCTTCGGATAATAGATGCCGTGGAAATAGCGCCCGGTCTTCAGCACGCTGCGCACGCGATCGACCTGCCAGCCTTCGACCTCGGTGGCGAATTCCTCACCGAGCGTCTGCAGCCGGCTGATCAGCGCTTCGCCAACATCGACATTGGAGACCTCCAGCGCGCCGTCGCTGGGGCTGATGCCCGGGATCAGATCCTCGGTGGCGGTGGCGCGGACATACTCGGCGCCCTCCTTCGACAGCGCCCACAATTCGCGGGCATCATCGAGGCCGACGCGCTCGATCACATCCGAGATCGGCAGGCCGAAGCCCGGCATCACGGTGCCGAGATGATGGCCGGAGGCGTTCCAGCCGACCTGGCGGCCCTCGAGCACGGCGACGCTGGCGCCGAGCCGCGCCGCCTCGCGGGCCACGGTCAGGCCGGCCAGCCCCGCCCCGACCACGCAAACGTCGACGTCGAGGTCGAATGCCAGACGGTCGCGGACCGGCGAGGCCGCCTCGTCGGGGCCGTCTGCCGCACTTGTGGAAGTCTCGCTCATGTCGTTTCTTACGAACCGCTGCGGCGCTTGTCACCTTGTCCAGGGCATGCGCCTGTAGAATTAATTCGACCAGACCGAATCGAGATGGAAGTCCATGCGCCGTTTGCTGCTGCTGCGTCACGCCAAGACCGAAACCGACGCGCCTTCGGGGCAGGACCAGGACCGTCGTCTCGACGAGCGCGGCCACCGTGATGCGGGGGAGATCGGCGGCTGGATCGCCCGCCACCCGCCTTTGCCCAATCTGGCGCTGGTGTCGCCGGCGGCCCGCACCACGCAGACCTGGGAGATCGTGCGCGAGGCGCTGAAGGGCGCCGGACCTGCGCCGAAAGTCGAATTCGTGCCGGAACTCTACGGCGCCGATCCGGCGCAGTTGCTCACCGCGATCCGGATGGCCTCCGTCACCGACCCGAAGCGGCTGATGCTGATCGGCCATAATCCCGGCATGCACGAGCTCGCGCTGACGCTGACCGGCAGCGGCGACGAGGCCGCCAAGCGCGCGCTCGGCGACAATCTGCCGACCTCGGGGCTCGCCGTGTTCGACTTCGCGACCGACGACTGGAACGACGTCTCCTTCCGGCGCGGCAAGCTCGTGCTGTTCGTCAGCCCTAAACTGTTGAAGCAGGCCTCGCGCGGCTGACGCAAGCGGACAGCGCTGTTCTGCCATGCTATATTGATGTCGGCGCGACAGGGGGACCGGTTCGCGGCGACACGACGAGCTATCCGAAGAACAAGAAGCGCGCGTCCCGGCACAGGGACCAAACGGCTCCAGACCAATCGCGGACAGGAGGCGCTGATGTACAAGTCCATTCTCGTGCCGATCGACCTCGCCGATACCGATCTGGCGAAGCCTGCGATCGCAACCGCTGCGACGCTGTCGCAAACCTGGAACGGCGCGGTGCGCCTGCTCAACGTATTGCCGATGACGCCGGTGATGCTCGCCGAATATGTCCCGGCGGATTTCGACAGCCAGCAGCGTGAAACATCGGAAGAGGCGCTCGCCATCGTCGCGCGCGAATCCGGCATCGCGCCCGGACGCATCTCCGGCGTGGTCCGCCAGGGCGGCATCTATCACGAGATCCTCGAAGAGGCCGCGACCATGAAGGCCGACCTGATCGTGATGACCTCGCACCGCCCGGCGATGCGCACCTACTTCCTCGGCTCCAACGCCGGGCACGTGGTGCGCTACGCCAAGTGCTCGGTGCTGGTGGTGCGGCACTAAAGCTCAATGAGTTTTGGGGCCGTCGCAGGCGGCGCTGCCAAAATATCGAAAACAACCCCATGCACAGTAGCCGGCCGCCGCCGGCGCTCGGCCAAGGCGACTTGACACGTCGGGCAACTCAGGGATACATTTCTAATATTCCGAAGTTGTATGTACGCCCCCTCGCCCGCATGTCGTAGGCAGAGAGGTAACGCGCACTGTTTGCGGCCGCAGCCAAATCACATCCTGCATTCAGGCGTTAGAGCCACGGTTCGGCAGTCAGGCTCAATGAGGCGGCTGACCGACGGCGATTAGTCGCCATGCACCCGAAAGCGGACGCATTGTGCTTACATCGAGTTCTTCAGCTTCTGACCCGTTGCGGACATCGAAGGGCGAGCCCTGATCTTCGGATTGGCAATCTCGATAGAGTTTGGGCCCTTACAGTCACCATGTGTTAGTGAGTTTGCTGCACAACCATTAGATGCGTAGGTTGGCGACATCTCTTCTGCTTGGCATGTTCATGGGCACCATAGCCTACGTGTCGGTCGGCCGTTTAAGCGACTGGTTCAAGACAGGCGCCCTTGTGGTGCACAGGAAGTGGTCGGTCGGGCCCGACGCTGTCACTTACTCCAGCGATCCCGTCGGATTTCTCGCTGAACTTGGCTTGAATGTCTTTCTAATTGCCGCCGGAGGTCTCGCTGTTCTGGCTGCATGCCGAGAAATCATCGTCGTGGTGATGGGACCCCAATCTCGCTTTCTGGGGCCGATGAGCTGGCAATTCGCAAGTCGGATGATGTCGGTGCTCATTGGCATCTCGATCTGCTTCCTTCTGATCATCTCGTTGTTCGGCCTGCTTCGCCGATTTGTTCAATAGTGATGACCAACTCGAACGGACCGACAGAAGCTGCACGGTAGACATACGCTGGAGTATAATCGTCGTTGGGTAGCACCCTGCGGTCACGCCAAAGGGCCATGTTGTTCCGCACTTGGCCCATAGCCGCCGGTCTGCATGACCATCGGGAACGTCGGCTCTACGAGGTGAAGCGGAAGTCCATCTGTTCGGTCGCCATGGGCGGCTTTTGACCCGAAACAGACTTGTTCAGATGAGCCTGAAGGTGATCGCGATCAAGAAGAACACGATTAGCCCGATGCCGACCACCTTGAAGATATACGGGGCTTCAACGTCGTCGCCGAGCCGCTCGAAGGACTCCCCCCACAGGGTCTTTGCGACGAATCCCAGAACAAAGAGCGTGATCAAGAGGATTGTGGAGGCGGTGTCGCCAATCGAGGCTCCCATCTGCACATTCCGCTCCTTGGATGCGGTTGAGAAATCTACAACATCTACGGGTTGAGGAAGAGTTTTCGACGCGCCCCAATCCAGGCAACAAGCGAAAGCGCTATCGCTTCTAGAGGCGATTGCGTTTTGGCTCGATCCGGCGCGCCTCGCGCTCGATGCCAGCCGCCACCAACGGCGCCTTGTCGGCGGCGACGGGCGGAGAGAACACGAAGCCCTGCACGAGATCGCAATCGAGCCCGCCGAGCACGTCCACTTCGGCCGGCAATTCGGCGCCCTCTGCGACCACGGTCATGCCGAGCCCGTGCGACAGCGCGATGATGCCGCCGAGCAGCTTGCGCTTCTCCGGTGCGGTGGAGATGCCATCGACGAAGGCGCGGTCCACCTTCAGCCAGTGGAACGGCAGCCGCGTCAGATAGCCGAGCGAGGAATAGCCCGAGCCGAAATCGTCGAGCGCCAGGCGGACGCCAAGACCGGAGAGCGCCGTCAGCGTGCGGCTGATGCGCTGCTCGCTGTGATCGACGAACAGGCTTTCGGTGAGCTCGAGGCAGAGCAGCTTCGCGGGAAAGCCGGTCTCCGCCAGCGCGGCCGAGACGATCGTCTCGAAATCCACATTCCAGATCTGCGCCGGCGAGACGTTGACCGAGACGGAGCGCGGCGGCAACCCGGCATCGAGCCAGGCGCGGCCCTGCCGGCAGGCCTCGCGCAGCACCCACTGGCCGAGATCGACAATGAGCCCTGAGCTCTCGGCGATCGGGATGAACTCGGCCGGCGAGATCGGACCGCGCTCGGGATGGGTCCAGCGCAGCAGCGCCTCGAAGCCGGTGACGTTGCCGGTCCGCAGGTCGAGTTGCGGCTGGTAATGGGCCTCAAGAGCGCCGGTCTCCACCGCATGGCGCAGATGCCGGCCGAGGTCGAGCCTTTGATCGACGGCCTGCGCATAGACCGGCTCGAACAATTGCGCACGGCCGCGCCCGGCTTCCTTGGCCATATAGAGCGCCAGGTCCGCATTGCGCACGGCGGTCTCCGCCGTCGCCCCGTGCTCCGGCAGACGGGCGATGCCGATGGTGGCGCCGACGAAGGCCTCGCCCTCGGCGAGATCGACGGGGACCGACAGCTTGCCGATGAGCCGATCGGCAAGCCCGGTCAGCGCTCCGTCGGACATGACGTATCCTTCCGCCAGCACGGCGAATTCGTCGCCGCCGAGCCGGGCGATGAAGGCGCACGGCCCCAGCTCCTGCCGCAGCGCAGCCGCCACCTGGATCAGCAATTTGTCACCGGCGGCATGGCCGAGGGAATCATTGACCTCCTTGAAGCGATCGAGATCGATGAGCAGCAGCGCGGCGCCCCGGTCGTCCCGGGTGCAGCCCTCAATCAGCGCACCGAGTTGGCGCGTGAACAGCGCGCGATTGGCGAGGCCGGTCAAAGGATCGGTGTAGGCGAGCTGCTCGAGTTGGCGCTCGGCCTCCTTGCGCTCGGTAACGTCCTGCACGGTGCCGATGATGCCGATGACCTTGTCGTGGGCGACCTCCGCCTTGCAGATGACAGCCAGATCGCGGGCCGTGCCGTCCGCGTGCAGGATGCGCAGGTCGGTGGCCTCGGTCCTGCGGGTGCGAACGACCCTCCGCTGCAGGTCCTTGAAGCGGTCGGCGTCGCCGTCGAGGAAATAAGGCCTCATGCTCTCGTCGGTCGGCTCGAACGTATCGTGGTCGAAGCCGAGCAGCTGGTGGAGCTCGGGCGCCCAAATCGTGCGGCCGGTGTCGAGCCGGAAACCCCAGGTGCCGATCTTGCCGAGCCGGTGCGCTTCCTCAAGCGCCCGCGTGCGCTGGTCGAGCAATGCCTTGGCCGCCCGGAGCTGGGTGATGTCGCTGGACGTGCCGCGATAGCCGAGAAAGCTGCCATCATCGGCGTAGATCGGCTTGCCGCTGGTGCAGATGCTGACGCGCGACCCGTCCTGGCCGATCAGCGTATAGGTGAAGTCGCGAAAGGGGCGACGGGCCTCCATGTCGGCCCGGTGCCGCGCCATGGCCTCGGCGTCCTCGGGCGCATAGGCCAGTTCCCAGCGCGCCTTGCCGCCGGAAGCCACCGTCTGGAAGGCCGCGTTGCCGGCAAGCGATTTGGGATAGGGCAATAGCCGATGGGCAGCGTCGCTCTCCCAGCACCAGTCCGAGGCGGTCGAGACAAAATCGGCCAGCCGTTGCTCGCTCTCGGTCAGGCGCCGCAGCGCGGACGTCTCCTCCGTGACGTCGCGGACAATGCCGGACACGCGCCGGACCTGACCGCGCGCGTCGAATTCCGGTTCGCCCTGCACCACGCAGTCGAGCAGGCTGCCGTCGGAACTGCGGAGCCGCGTGCGGACCGCATAGGGCCGCCCCTCCGCCCAGCACGCCGCGTAATGCGCCTCAAGAACCTTCCGGCTTTCAGGCAGATAGCGCTCGCGCACCGTGGCGATCGGGATGTAGCCGTCGACCGTCTCGAATTCGTAGAAGGCAGCAAGCTCGGGCGATATCCAGAGATCGGTCGCGGCGGCGCTCTGCGACTCCCAATAGCCCATGCGGGCCAATCTGATGGCGCACCGCAGCGACCGCTCCTCGTGCCAGCGGCGGCGCGCTTCCCGGGTCGGGGCCTGCCCTTGCGACAATTTGCGAGCGGCCATCGGTCCCCAACTACAACGCTAGCGTACGCAACTATTACGCTAGCATAGCGCGTCACAACCTTGGAGCGACGGCGATCACAAACCGGGGGTCTTCGGCATCTTTGGTGTAGTTTCGGTGAATTCTGCAACCGGCACCTGGTGTCCGGACGTGGCTCAATCTGAACTATCCTTCGCCACGCTCAAACACTGGACCATTGCGGCCGTCTGCGATGCGACCGCTCCGCTCACGCGAAGCCGTCGCATCACGCCGCTGCTCAACGGATCCGCACCAGCTCGATATCGAAATCGCCGGTGACGGCGGTCTCGATCTGACAGCGCGAGATCCCGATATCGCGCAGCGTCCGGTCATCGAGCTGGCGCAGCGTCTTGATCGCCTCGCGGCGCACCCAATAGGTCGCGAGTGCATCGCCCGACATTCGGAGCAATCGGAGCAATCCGCTCATCATGCTGGACCGTGCGGGCGATTCCGCGGCTGAGTACATCGTCGTCATTGTCGTCTCCTTCGATGCCCAAACGGCAAAGCTATGCCGTTGACACAAATGCCGTTTCAGCACCTGTGCCGTTGAGACCTCGGACCGCTTGCGCGCTCTTCGGTGCAATCATGGGCTTGTTCCCTCTTAAATGATCCGGTACATTACTCGGAGCAAGTAAAACATTGCTCTCGGTGCAATAATGTCGAGGTTCGAATATCTGAAGCTGGCGGATGCGGTGGCCGCCGAGATCGCCAGCGGCGCGCTGAAGGCGGGCGACCGCCTGCCGCCGCAGCGGCATTTCGCCTATGACCGCAACATCGCGGTCTCGACTGCGAGCCGGGTCTACACCGAGCTGTTGCGGCGCGGATTGGTGGTCGGTGAAGTCGGCCGCGGCACCTTCGTGTCCGGCGAGGCGCGCCGCGGCATCGCCGCTCCGCCCGAACCGCGCGGCGCCCGCATCGACCTCGAATTCAACTATCCGCTGCTGCCGCATCAGGCGACGATGATCGCCAAGAGCCTCGAAGGGCTGGAGCGACCCGAGGTGCTCGAGGGCGCGCTGCGGCCGGCGACCAGTTTCGGCACGCGAGCGGCGCGCACGATCTCCGCGGAATTCCTGGCGCGCAAGAGCTGGGCGCCGAATCCCGACCAGATCGTGTTCACCGCCAATGGCCGGCAATGCATCGCCTCGGCGCTCGCCGCCGTCGTACCGCCGGGCGGACGCTGCGGCGTCGAGGCGCTGACCTATCCGTTCGTAAAGGGCATCGCCGCACGGCTCGGCATCGCGCTGGTGCCGCTTGCGATGGACGAGCACGGCGTGCGCCCCGACGCGGTGCAGAAGGCGCACCGCGAGGCGCATCTGTCCGCGCTCTACGTCCAGCCCACGATCCAGAACCCGCTCAGCATCACGATGCCGGCCGAGCGACGCGCCGAGCTGTTGCGCGTGGTGGAGAAGCTCGGCCTCGTCGTCATCGAGGATGGCGTCTACGGATTCCTCGACGATGAGATGCCGCTGGCCGCGCTCGCGCCGGACAGCTGCATCGTGCTCGACAGCCTGTCGAAGAAGGTCGCGCCCGGCCTCGCGCTCGGCTTCATCGTCCCGCCGCCACGGCTGCGCGAAAACGTCATGGCCGCAGTGCGCTCGGGCGGCTGGACCGCGTCGGGCTACGCCTTCGCCGCGGGGCAGCGGCTGATGGCCGACGGCACCGCCGCCGAACTGTCACGGCTGAAGCGGATCGACGCCGGCCGCCGCCAGCAGATCGCGGCCAAGCACCTGGCCGATTTCGAGATCCAGACCAACCCGAAATCCTACCATCTGTGGCTGACCTTGCCGCCGCACTGGCGCTCGCAAACCCTGGTCGCGGCCGCGGCGCGGCGCGACATCGCGCTGACGCCATCGACCACCTTCGCCGCCACGCCGGGGCACGCGCCCAATGCGGTGCGGCTCGCGCTTGCCGCGCCGCCGATGGAGCAACTCGACATCGGCCTGCGCACCTTGGCCGGAATGCTGAGCGCGACCGAGGAGGATTTTGACTCGACGGAGTGACAGCGCACACTCACTCCGAAGCGCCGCAACAATCCAGCATTGGGTACGCGCGGCAGGCGCGATCGCAACACCCGCAGCGGCCCGCTTCGAGTGATTCCGGCGCCAGAGCCTCAAAAGCCACAGGCCGCATACGTCTTTCTCGCGAGACGAAAATGCGCGCCGTCGGCGACGAAGTCGACGTCCAGGCATTGGTTGCCCCTGCGATATTCCCCGATCACGCCGCACTGCAGATATTCGAGGTTGATCCGCCAGCGCTTTTCCTGCGGTGAGTAGGTCGCAAAGTCGTGCTGCGCGACAGGCGGGCCCTTGCAAATGCCGGCAACGTATTGCCGCACATCGAGCGGCAAAGCGTCGACGTGATTGGGATCGAGCGGATCATGCTTGTTGCCTACGCTGCCGCCCTTGGAAAGCGCCGGGGGGATGCTCAAGAGCACGAGGCATAGAGTCAGAATGGGGGTCCGGATTGTCATCTGACACTCCAGCTAAAAGCAAATCAGGTGCCGAGTTTACAGCGCGTGGCTTACAGCCCCCTTACAGTCCGACAGCGAGAGCCTTGGTCGCCTTATCCAGCCGGCTCGTCGATATCCGCGCTTCATCGCGAACGTGCCTTCAGGCAACCGGCCACTCCGCGATGAACCCCCTCGCCTTGTACGGCTCGATCTTGTCCCATTCGCTCAGGACCCGGCGGCGAAACTCTGGAATGGTGTGCCAGTGCGCACGCGGCACCGCAAAATGATCCACCGTCACCAGCATCTTCTCGACCTCCGGCCAGTGCCGGTGCAGCGTCATCGGATAGCGCCGCGCGGTCCAGCTGTTGCCGAGGCAGATCACGCTCCTGATATTACCGAGCCCCAGCGCCGCGTCGATCACCGGCAGCGAGAAGATCACGTTCTCGCCGGTGTTCTGCGCGCGATGCTCCTCGAGGATCCACTCTGCGGGCACGCCGCCCGCCACCATCGCAGCCTTGATGATCTCGCATTCCGAGCGGTCATCGCCCGGCGTCACGCCGCCGCTCACGATCGACCAGCGCGCAAAGCCGTCGCGCCAGAGCCGGACCGCCGCCGCGACCCGCCCGGCAACATCGCCGCGTGTGCCGAACACGAACAGGAGATCAGCGGGCTTGAGCGGGTCTCGATCAGGTGCCGGGCATTGATCGCGGCGATCTCGTCGCGCGACGGCATCCGCAAACTACGATCGTCCATGCCGATGCTCGCTCTGCTGGCTACAATATGCGCCGACGATGTCGCGCACGGACGCCCGCACGAAGTCACATTTCATTGCGCTTGATTGCGCACCGGCTTCGGCAAAAGCGCATCGGGCAATTGATCGAAGCGGTAGCGCCGCGGGCGATTGCGGGTGACGAAGCCGCCGACCTGCCAGGAGAACAGCGCGGCGAAGCCGACCAGGAACAGCGCGCCCATCCAGTTCGCGGCCAGCAGCGCCATCACCAGCAATCCGGTCATTGCCACCGCAAGGCACCCGAGCAGCGCCAGCGCGGCCGTATATGTCTTCGGCCCGAGGCCTCCGACCAGCCTCGCCGTGCTGCCCGCCGCCTGCATCCGGCGATGCAGCTCGACGATGAAGTCGCGGTAGAGATGTCCTTGCGGCGCGACCAGCGTCGCGGTCTGCCAGGTGGTCGAGAGGATTGCGATCCGCCCGCCTTTGGCGTTGTCGATGTCGGCGCGAAACCGCTGCTGCTGCATCGAGACCGGCCGGTAGGACAGCTTGACGGCGGAGATGTCTTTGTAATCCCACACGCCCGATCTGCCGGCGATCCGCCACGACAGCCCGGCCGCGGTCAGCTCGAACTGGTGCGCCGAGCCGACCAGAGAGGCCTTGTAGGCATAATGCAGCGGCGAACCCTCGCCTGCCTCAGACCGGTCCTGCAACGTTGTTGGCAATCCGCCGTTCCACCTGTTCGGACGCATCCGCGCGCTTGCATGGGATGTCGCGCCTATCCTACAAGCGAGCCATGCCCGAGACGACCTATTTTCCGCGTTACCTCATCCTCGGCGGCGCGATGATATCCGGCGTGCTGCTGGCGCTTGCCGTGCACATGCTCGGCGCGCGCTACGGGCTCGATCTCGGCGGCCTGTGGCGCTCCGATACCCACGAGTTCATGCCGGCAGGCGCGGCGATCGCCTGGTGGCTGATCGCGAGCGTCGGGTTTTCCGGCGGCTACTTCACCGCCAATCTGATGCACAGCGCGGTGGCCGGCCAGATCCCGCAGCGGATGCGGCAGTTCCTGATCGTCGTCGGCGTGCTGATGCTGGCCGGCGCCGGCCAGGCCGCGTCGGCGCCGAGCACGGGCTCGACCTTTTCCGCCGTCCTCGCCGGCCTCGCCGCGCTGTGCCTCGGCGCAGCAATGGCTTTCTGCGGCGCCTATTTTGCCCTGCGCAAGAGCTGAGCGCCCGAACTTCCTCCAGATCAGGCGACCGAACGTTCCGGCGCCGGGCGCAACATCTTGGCGACGTCAGCCGCCGGCCGCGGCGGGCTGAACAGATAGCCCTGCGCCTGCGTGCAGCCTTCCTGACGCAGCAGGTCGAACTGGGTATCGGTCTCGACCCCCTCGGCGGTGGTGACGATACCGAGGCTCTTGCCGAGACCGGTGACGGCGCGCACGATCGCCATCGAATCCTCGCGCGTCGCAAGGTCGGTCACGAAGGAGCGGTCGATCTTGATCTTGTCGAACGGGAAGCTGCGCAGGTAGCTCAGCGAGGAATAGCCGGTGCCGAAATCGTCCAACGAGATCCGGACGCCGAAACCGCGCAGCTCATGCAGCACCGCAAGCGTCGCCTCGCTGTTCTGCAGCAGCACCGATTCGGTGATCTCGAGCTCGAGCCGATCCGCCGACAGGCCGGACGCCTCCAGCGCCGCCTTCACCGACGACACCAGGTTCGGATTCTTGAACTGCACCGGAGACAGGTTGACGGCGACCGCGACGTCCGCAGGCCATCTCACCGCTTCCGCGCAAGCCTTGCGCAGCACGATCTCGCCGAGCGGAACGATCAGCCCGGTTTCCTCGGCGACCGGAATGAAATTGTTCGGCGCGATCAGCCCGCGCAGCGAATGATTCCAGCGCGCCAGCGCCTCGAAGGCGACGACCCGATCGCCCACGACATCGCGGATCGGTTGATAATAGACCTCGAACTCGTCGCGCTGGAGCGCGAGCCGCAGGTCGCGCTCGAGCAGGCGGCGCGCCTGCGCTCGCGCATCCATCCCGGTCTCGAAGAACCGATAGGTGCCGCGGCCGTCGGCCTTGGCGCGGTACAGCGCCAGATCCGCCTTCTGCAGCAGCTCGTCGGGATCCTTGCCGTCCTCGGGCGCGAGCGAGATGCCGATGCTGACGCCGATCACGAGCTGATGGCCCCCGATCTCATAGGGTGCGGCGATCCGTTCGACCACCGCACTTGCCAGCGACGACACCACCGACGGCTCGCAATTGCTGCAGAACTGCACGATGGCGAATTCGTCGCCGCCGAGCCGCGCCACGGTGTCGTGCTCGGTCACGCATTCGCCGAGCCTGCGCGCGACCTCGCGCAGCAGCGCGTCGCCGATCGGATGTCCGAGCGTGTCGTTGATCTCCTTGAAATGATCGAGGTCGAGGCAGAGCACCGCCAGCTGGTCGGAGCGCTTGGCCAGCCGCGAAGCCTTCTCGAGCTGCTCGCGGAACAGCGTCCGGTTCGGCAAATTGGTCAGCGCGTCATGCCGCGCCATGTGTGAAATCTGTTCCTGCGCCTGCTGCCATTCGGTGATGTCTTCGAAGGTCGCGACCCAGCCGCCACCCTTCATCGGCTGATCGACGACGCGAATCGCGCGCTCGTTGCGGCTGACGATCCGCGTCGCGCTGTGGCCGGCCTTTGCCTCGGCGACGAGCGCGTTGCAGAATTCCTCGGGATCGCCGTCCCACTCACCGATCGAGTGGAGGTCCTGCAGGACGTCGATCAACAGCCGCCCCTGCAGCGGCACGCGATTGCGCCCCATGATCTCGCTGTAGCGCTCGTTGAACAGCATGATGCGGCCGTCGGCATCGAACATGCACAGTCCCTGCGACATGTTCTCGAGCGCGGTATCCAGCACCAGCTTCTGCTTGTGCAGTTCGGTCTTGGCGCGGCGATCGAGGATGGAGGCGATCAGCGAGAGGCCGAGGATCGCGAAGGCCGCAACCGCGGTCATGAACGACAGCACGCGCGGCGAGACCGTAAGTCCGTCGGGAACGATGGTCGGATCCGGGACCAGCGTCACCGCACCCATCCCGGTGAAATGATGCGAGACGATCGCAACCGTCAGAAGACCGGTCGCAGCCGCCGTGGCGCCAAGGCGTTCACCGCGCGTGGCAACGACCAGCGCGAGCGCGCCAAACAAGCTTCCGAATACGATCGATGTGACGACGATGCCGGGCGACCAGACGATGCGCGCGGGCAGCTCCAGTCCCAGCATGCCGGTGTAATGCATCGCCGCGACACCAACGCCGACGATCGCGCCACCGGCCGCAACCGTCTGCCAGCGTTCGTTGAGCGTTGCGACCGCCAGGCCGACGGCCAGGATCGCGACCGCGAGCACCAGCGACAGCAGCGTGATCGGAATGTTGTAGCCGGCCTCGATGCCGGGATCGTAGGCCAGCATGGCAACGAAATGGGTGGCCCAGATGCCGCAACCGCCGACCGCCGCATCGAGACCGATCCAGATCTCGCGGGCCCGGCCCTCTGCCGCGCGGGCCCGGTGAAACAGGCTGATCGCGACGGCGCTGGCGAGCAGACAGATCACACCACCGAGGACGACCAACCGCCAGTCATGTTCCAGGGTGAGACAGGTTAAAACGCGATACATTATAGGTCCCATTTATGGACCTATAAGAACAAGCGCATTCGTGTACGAACGGTAACCGCACCGCAGCAAGGCTTCACGCATGGTGAAAAAGCCTTGAATGCAGGCGGCACGATCAGGAAAACCGCAATCCGCTGGTGCGGTTCGTCTCAGCCGCGTAGCCCGGGCACCAGCTCGCCCCCGGTCTCGACCTTGAGCGAGGAGCCGGAGAAGTCGTTTCCGATCGGCTGGCAACCGCCGCCGAGATGCTTGGCGAGAAATGCTTCGGTGACGCCATAGAAGGCGAGCCGATTTTCCGGCCGCACAAAACCGTGCCCCTCATCGGCAAATGTGATGTAGGTCACGGGGACGCCACGCTGCTTGAGCGCATTGACCATCTGCTCGGACTCAGCCGCCACAACCCTCACGTCACGCATTCCCTGCGCGATCAGGATCGGGTTCACGGCACGCTCGATGTGGGTCAGCGGCGAACGTTCGACCAGGAATGCGCGACCGGTCTCGGTGCCGGGATCGCCGAGCCGGTTTTTCCAGACGCTGATCCACGGACCCCAATAGGGCGGGATCGTCGCCATGAAGGTGACGAGGTTGGAGATGCCGAACAGATCGACGATGCAGGCGAAAACATCGGGCGTCCTGGTCGCGGCGACCAGCGCCGAATAGCCGCCATAGCTGCCGCCGAAGAAGCCGACGCGCTTCGGATCGGCGATGCCTTGTGCGATTGCCCAATCGACCGCATCGATCAGGTCGTCATGCATCTTGCCGCCCCACTCGTGGTCGGCGGCGGTGACAAAGGCTTTGCCGAAGCCGGTCGAACCCCGGTAGTTGACGGCAAGCACCGCATAGCCGCGGCTGGCGAGCCATTGATGCACCGGGCTGAATCCCCAAGTGTCGCGGTAATACGGCCCGCCATGGATCACCAGCACCAGCGGCACCGTGCCGGTCGCGGCTTCGGCCGGCCGGGTCAGGTAGCAGTTGAGGCGCAGGCCATCGCGCGAGGGGATCACGACCGGTTCGAGCTTGCGCAGTGCAAGGCCGTCGAGCGTGTGGCGCTGGGTGAACAGCTTGCGCACCTGGCGCGTCTTGCGGTCGAGCAGCGCGAATTCACCGCTCTCGCTGTCGCGCTCGAAATGGATCGTGCCGAGCCGGAGATCGTCGCTGTTGCTGACAAAGCTGATATCGCCGGCGCCGTAGCGGTTGAGATCGGCGAGGTCGTTGGCGACGCTTTGATCGACGGCGTGCCAGCGCATCCGGTCTGTGATCGCCAGCGCCGCCAACGGCCGGCGCTTCTCGTCGAAGATCGCCCGCACGATGTCGGCATCGTCATCGGCGGCGAGCAGCGTGGTCTGGCGGGTCGCCATGTCGAGGGCGAACAACGCCGCCTTGTCGCGACCGCGCGAGTCGATCAGGTACAGCGTCTTGCCGTCGTCGCTGAAATCCAGCAGCTGGGTCGTATCGGTCTCGGCGATCGGCACCGTCATGAACGGCGCCCAGCTGCCGTCCGGATGGCGCTCGAACACCTCGGCGGAGCCGTCGGCGATCAGGCGCGACGCCAGCCGCAGCTGGAATGTGCTGTCGGTGATCAGCGCGACATAATCGTGGTTCTCGTAGACGAGTTCGCTGGCACCGGTCACGATGTTGACGCGATACATGTCGAAGTAGCGCTTGTCGCGCTGGTTGTGCCGCAGCAGCATCTCTTCGGGGAATTTGCGATCGGACTCCTGCAGGAAGGATTTGACCCCGGTCTCCGGCGTCAACGGCACAATCTTGCCGTCGCTGATGTCGACGCTGGCGGCACGCCAGTTCTCGTCGCCATCGCGCTCGCGGAAGAACACCACATGGCGGTTGGTATGCGCCCAGCGATAGCCGCCCGAGATGTTGCGATCGGTGACACGGGTGACCGGCCGCGCCGCCTGGAGATCGGACAGCGGCGCGACCCAGAGATTGTTCACGCCGTCGAGCGGCGCAACATAGGACAGCAGCGTCCCGTCCGGGCTGAGGCGGACATTGATGTAATCGGGATTGTCGAAGAACACCCTGCGCGCGATCAGAGCGGGCGCCTCTCCGCGGGCCGGGCCGATCAGGCCGGCAAATGGCAGCGAGGCACCGAGCATGGCGGCGCGGCGCAGCAACAGGCGACGGTCGATTGGCGCAGGCATCTGATCAGCCCCCTCGGCGACAGTCCCCGACGCCGCAAGGTTAGATGCCGCGCCGCGACCGCGCAACGACGGCCTCGCTCATTGCCGCGGTTGTGATGATGCACAGATCCAGATCAGCGCGGCCGCGGCAAGCAGTACGCCGGCGGAGATCACGAGTGCCGCATGCAGGCCGCCGATGAAGGCCGCGGACCGGCCGACCATCGAGCCGAACAGCGCGACACCAAGTACGCTGCCGGTCTGCCGGGTCGCATTCAGCACCCCGGCCGCGATCCCGGCATGCTGCGGCTCGGCACTGCCGAGCAACGTCGATGTCAAGGGCGGCACCAGCAGGCCGAGGCCGCCGCTGATCGCCAGCAGTTGCAGGCAGATCGCGCGATAGCCGGTCCCGGGACCGATGAACAGCATCGCCAGGCATCCGGCGGCCGAGAGCGCGGCGCCGAGCGCGATCGTCCGCGGCGCGCCGATCCGCTCCGCGACATGCGGCGCGATCAAATTGGCGGGCAGCACGGCGCCGAGCATCGGCACGAACGCGAGGCCGGTGGCGAATGCCGACAGCCCGTTGACCTGCTGGAAGTAGAGGCTGAGCACGAAGATCAGTCCGTAGAACGCAACGTTCACCAAGAGGCCGACCAGCGAGGTCAGGGCAAACATCCTGTGGCTGAACAGCGAGAGCGGCAGCATCGGCTGCGCCGCGCGCGCTTCACGCCAGACGAACAGCACGGAGAAGACGGTCGCCAGAGCGAAGCCTGCGACCACGAACGGGCTGTCCCAGCCGAACGCACCGCCCTCGATCAGCGCGCCGGCCAGCGTGCCGAGCGCGGCGATCGCCGCAATCTGTCCCGGCAGATCGAGCCGGTGCCGGCGATGGCGCGTGGTTTCGCCGGCGAAGCGCCAGGCGAGCCACAGCCCGGCCAGGCCGATCGGCAGATTGACCAGGAAGATCGCGCGCCAGCCGACCAGCATGATCAGCCCGCCGCCGACGAACGGGCCTGCGGTCAGCGCAAGGCTCGCGCCTGCGGCCCAAACGCCGACCGCACGTCCGCGCGCCTTTTCGTCCGCATAGGCGTGGCGCAGCAGCGCAAGCGAGTTCGGCACCAGGATGGCCGCGGCCAACCCCTGCACGCAGCGCGCGGCGATCAGCGTCACGGCATCAGGCGCGACGGCGCACCCAACCGACGCCGCGGTGAAGATCGCAAAGCCGGCCATGAAAATGCGCTTGGCGCCGATCCGGTCGCCGAGCGCGCCCGCGGTCAGGATGAAGGCGGCAAACGCAATGGTGTAGGCGCTGACCACCCATTGCAGCTCGGCGACGCCGCCACCCAGCGAGCCGCCGATGGCATTGAGCGCCGTGTTGACGATGGTGACGTCGAGCTGCACGACGCCGTAACCGAGGCTCATCGCGGCGAGCGTCAACGTCGCTGCAAGCCCGGTCGGCGGCTGATGCGACGCCGCGCGCTGGTCCGACACGCGCGGGAAATTCAGAAATGTCTGCTGCATGGTCTTGACCTCGCTTCTCGGCAACCAATGCGAGAGATAGGTCTTCGTTTCTCAATGATATTTCGCTGTGGATCGAAGTGTCATATCGTCATGCCGGCCGGGCCGCATGACGGCAGCGAAGTTGCGCGGCGTTTTGCCTCAATAGACCTACGGACCGCCTCCGGGGCGCCTCATTCCGACCCGAACGGCGGTCCACAGCCTGATCACGCAGTTGCGCACATCGACTTCACGCTTTGGTAAACGCCGCAGCCGGCCCGGACCTCCCCCACGCTGATGCATATCGTCTATTCGCTTCGCTCCGACGGCCCCGCAGTGGCGCTGCGACGACGGCAAAATCGGCAAAAATACCGACGAAATCGCCTGGAACGGCTCAAGGACGGCGGAACATGCAGTGGTCCCGTCGCGGACGACGACATCGCTGCGACTCACATTCCGCAGAGTGAGAACATATGTAGCCAATATGACAACAACGCTGGACGGGGGCCGAAGGTTGGCTTGTCAAGGGCTGCACAACGCATCGGTTTTGCCTTATGGGTCATCGCGTACGGTGCGTTTGCCCGTCACCCGTCGCCGTTCGTGACCGGGTCCCACTTAAATTGTCCCTGCCGGGAGGATGAATGCTTCGGCTGCTGACCACGCTTGGGCGTGGCTTCAAGGAAAAGATCGGCTGGAAACGGCTCGGGATCGTTGCGAGCGTGCTCATCATCGTGTTCGCGGTCACGACGCTGGTCCACACCCTGAAGGGCGTCGACACCGGTATCATCCTCACCGCGCTGACCAACATCGCGCCGCACCGGATCGCGCTGGCCGCGCTCTGCGTGGTGGGAGCGTTCTGCACGCTGACCTTCTATGATTTCTTCGCGCTGCGCACGATCGGCAAGATCCACGTCCCCTACCGCATCGCAGCACTGTCGAGCTTCACCAGCTACACGATCGGCCACAATATCGGCGCCACCGTCTTTACCGGCGGCGCGATCCGCTTCCGGATCTATTCCGATTACGGCCTCTCCGCGATCGACGTCGCCAAGATCTGCTTTCTCTCGGGCCTGACGTTCTGGCTCGGCAATCTGTTCGTGCTCGGCTTCGGCATGGCCTGGCACCCCGCAGCGGCATCGGCGATGGACCTGCTGCCGCCGGCGATGAACCGGCTGATCGCGCTCGGCTGCCTTGCCGGCATCGGCGCCTATTTCGTCTGGCTCCTGACCGGCGAGAAGCGCCGCGAACTCGGCCAGAACGGCTGGAAGGTGGTGCTGCCCTCGGCCAAGCTGACGCTGCTGCAGATCATCATCGGCGTGGTCGATCTCGGCTTCTGCGCGCTTGCGAT
The DNA here is from genome assembly GCF_002532045.1 of Bradyrhizobium sp. C9. Classification (GTDB taxonomy): domain Bacteria; phylum Pseudomonadota; class Alphaproteobacteria; order Rhizobiales; family Xanthobacteraceae; genus Bradyrhizobium. Next base: position 41,031 of record NZ_NWTG01000030.1, read on the forward strand.
GTATCTGTTGATGCCGACCGAGCCGCATATCGACTTCGTCTCGCTGGCGGTGGTGTTCATCCTGGCGACGCTGCTTGGCTTTGCGAGCCACGCTCCCGGCTCGATCGGCGTGTTCGACGCTGCGATGCTGGTGGCGCTGCCGGAGTTCAGCAAGGAGCAATTGCTGGCGACGCTGGTCGTGTTCCGTATCCTCTATTTCCTGATCCCGTTCGGGATCTCGATCTCGATCATGGGCATGCGCGAGCTGTGGCTCAACGTGGTGCGACCGTGGCAGGAACGAAAGCGATTAAGCCAAGCCTGCACGGCTTCGGCGACCGTGCGGCAACCGATCGAAAGCCGGCAGCAGCAGATCAGGCGGCTGAGACGGTAACACCGACGACGTTATCCGCCTCAGGGTCCCTGCTTCGAGTCCCGGTTTCGATCCCGGATTTTTGGTCCCCACAGCCGCTTCTCTTATTTTTGCCGTACCACTCGCGTCAAACCGCGCCATGATTGGCTCTTTGGTTCGATTTTCGTTTCGCGTCTCGGTTTGCAGCGTGCTGCTCGGCAGCGCGCTCGCGGCGGTATTGGCTTCAGCCGCGGACGCGCAGGATGACCAGCTCTCGATCTCCTGGGAGGTCCGCAACCGCTTCCGGCTGTTCCGCGAGGAACGCGACTTCCGCCTGCATGTCGAAAGCGGGCTCGGCCGCAGCGTGCTGGCCTCGGAACAGGCGCTGGAACTGCAAAGCGACGGCCGCGGCTGGGCGCGCAACACGGTCAACCGGCTCTGCATCGACCTGCAGGGCCGCGTCAGCGAGCCCTGCACCCGCGACAACGTCAAGGAAAGCTATCTGACGCCGATCGATCACCCGATCGTCGTCCGGCTCGCGGGCCCGGTTCCGGTCGGCGCGACCTGCGCCTGGTCGTTCGACGACGGCGACGGGCCACAATCCTCGACATTCGATTGCGCCGAGCCGGTCAATCTGCGCGTCCGCTACGGCCGCACCACGGTCGCGACCGTCGACGTCGCCAGCGGCGCGGATGCCAACCAGCGCGTGACGACCCAGATCGCGGTGCGTGACTTGCTGATCGCCGGCCTCGGCGACAGCATCGCATCCGGCGAAGGCAATCCCGATCGCGCGATCGCACTCTCCGACGAGGGGTTCTGCTTCCGCTCCTATCTCGGCGGGGCGCAATATTACCGGCCGAGCCGCGCCGGCTTCAAAGGCGGCCGCGCCTGTGAAGCGCCCGACACCCTGACCAACTGGCAGCGCCAGAGCGCGCTGTGGCTTAACTCGGCCTGTCACCGTTCGCTCTACAGCTACCAGACCCGCACCGCGCTCGCGCTCGCCGTGCAGTATCCGCACATCGCGGTGACCTATCTGCCGCTGGCCTGCACCGGCGCCACCATCGCCGACGGCCTGCTCGGCTCGCAGCAGGCGCGGGAATGTCTGCCGACGAAAACCGCCAACACCTGCTCGGGCACCGTCAACGGCCAGATCGCGGAGCTGCGCACGGCACTCGCAGCCGCCAAGCGCCGGCAGCCGGACCGCGCGCTCGATCTCGTGCTGCTCTCGATCGGCGCCAACGACATCTATTTCTCGGGCCTCGTCGCCAACGTGATCGTGGATACGCCGACCGAACGCACGCTGTTCAGCCAGGGCGGCTCGATGGCCAGCGTCGACGATGCCCGCTCAGCCTTGGCGCGCGACCTGCCGGCCGATTTCGCCAAGCTGCGCGATGCGCTGAAGCCGTTGGTCGGCGGCGACCTCTCGCACGTGGTCTACACGGCCTACGCCAATCCGGCGCTGGCCAATGGCGGCGCGCCCTGCCCCGGCGGCCGCGCCGGCTTCGAGATCCATCCCTCGTTCAACGCCGATCCGAAGCGGCTCGCCGCGGTCTCGGGCTTCGTGCAGAACGAGTTCCTGCCGCAGCTCAAGGCGATCGCGCAGTGCCAGTCCGGCATCATCTGCCGCAATCCGCAGGCCGACCGCATGACCTTCGTCGATGCGCATCAGGATGCGTTTGCAAGCCACGGCTTCTGCGCGCGCGCGTCGACCGATCCGGAGTTCGACCGCGACTGCTTCGCCGCCAACGGCGACAGCTTCGTCTCCGACATCGTCGCCGCAGCCAGCCAGCCGCTCAAATGCGGCCGCAGCGCCGGCGAATACCGCGCCTATCTGCCGCGTGCGCGCTGGATCCGCGACGCCAATGACAGCTATTTCGCGGCGATGACCTACCCGCAGGGCCTGCCGTCCTCGATGCAGCCGACCGACATCCACGATGCGACATGGGGCATCCTGTCGGCGGTGTATGGCGGCGCGGTGCATCCGAGCGCCGAAGGTCATGCGGCGATGGCCGATGCTGCGGTCCCCGCCGCCGCCGCCGTGCTGCGATTGAACACCACGGTGCCTGAGGTGATCTCCGAGCCGGTCGCGCCGTTGCCGACCGCACCAGAGCAACGCTGAACGCTCGCGACGCCGCACGCGTGCGGCCGCGAACGAACCTGATCCCAATGAGGGTCCTAGTGCCGCTTCGTCGCCGGCAAAGCCGCCGGAGCCGGCACCGGCGGCTTCACCGCAGCGGCTTGCGCCGGCAGATATTTGGCGACGATCGCGGGATCGAGCTGGGCCATCGCACTGTCCGGCAAGCGCGTCCAGACCTCATCCTTGCCAAACAGCGAGATGCCGAGATAGCCGCGCATGGTCAGCTTCTGTCCGTCGGCGCTCAGCGTCATCTTGGCCTTGTAGATCTTGCCGTCGCGCGGATCGAGCACGTTGCCGTTCTCGTACTTCATGCCATCGCGCTTCATGTCGCGGATGAAGGACAGGCCGAGCCACGGCGCATTCTTGCGATCATCGGTGCATTTCGAGCAGACCGGATTCGGCGGATCATTGGGCTCGGAGAACATCTTGGCGATCACGCCTTCGAAGATGCCGTTGTGATCGATCACCAGGAACCAGCCTTCCGGCTTGCCATCCTCGATCTTCTGCCAGAGGCCGGCCGCCGACGTCGGGTCGGCTGCCGTGGCAGCCAACGGAGCAGCCAGCGCAAAGGCCGTGGCGATCGCCAGGATCAGCCGAAGTCTGGATAGCGTGTTCCGCATCATCATCACCTGATCAATCGACACACTCGATTACGCGCAGACTACGGCCATTTCGCGGAGTGTTCCAGTAGCCGCGCCGCACGGGCAATGGCCCATGCCCCTGGCATTAGTCGCTGTTGGCGTGCAATCAGTTCACCCCAAGCTTCTTCTGCAAACTCGATGACGAGGTTGTGTACTGGAACACCAGCCGCTTGTCGGGATACACGTAGCGGTGCGCCTTCTGCGCCATCAGCGCGCCCTCGTGGAAGCCGGAGAGAATGAGCTTCAGCTTGCCCGGATAGGTGTTGATGTCGCCGATCGCGAAGATGCCTGAAATGTTGGTCTCGAATGCTGCGGTGTCGACCGGCACCAGATTGTTCTCCAGCGCTACGCCCCAGTTCGCCACCGGACCGAGCTTCATGGTGAGCCCGAAGAACGGCAGGATCGTATCGCAGTCGACCTTGCTCATCGCGTTGTCGTTGCCTTTGACGTGAGCGCCGGAAACCTGGCCGCGCGCACCTTCCAGCTCGGTGACCTGGCCGATCTTGAGATCCATCTTGCCGCCCGAAACCAGCGCGCGCATCTGCTCGACGCTGTGCGGCGCCGCGCGGAAATCGTCGCGCCGATGCAGCAGCGTGATGCGCTTGGCGATCGGATGCAGATTGAGCGTCCAGTCGAGCGCGGAATCGCCGCCGCCGACGATCAAGATGCTCTTGCCGCGGAACTGCTCCATCTTGCGCACGGCATAGAACACCGAGGTGCCTTCATATGCTTCGATGCCCGGCACCGGCGGCCGCTTCGGCTGGAACGAGCCGCCGCCCGCGGAGATCACCACGACCTTGCACTCGAACTCCTTGCCGGCGTCGGTCTTCACGCGAAACAGCGGATCGCCGATCTTCTCGATGCTCTCCACCATCTCGTTGAGATGGAAGGTCGGATTGAACGGCTTGATCTGCTCCATCAGCTGCTCGGTCAGGCCCTGGCCGGTGACGAAGGGGATGCCCGGGATGTCGTAGATCGGCTTCTCGGGATAGAGCTCGGCACACTGCCCGCCGATCTTGTCGAGGATGTCGACCAGATGCACCCTCATGTCGAGCAGGCCCAGTTCAAACACGGCGAACAGTCCGCAGGGGCCCGCGCCAATAATCAGCACATCGGTCTTGATCGCTTCGCTCATGTCCGCTTCTTTTCCGTTGAAATCGACCGGGGCGGCCGTTGCCTGTCCAGCCAGGAGGTATCGGATCGGGACATGCATAATAGGGGTAGAGGCTGGCGCGGCAACCCCTTGCCGAGCCTTCATAACTCGGCTGTATGGACGGAAACTGACGGAGATCAAATCTCGTGAACGCCCCTATCCGCGCGGATGACACGCCGCGCCTGGAAGATTTCCCCTATCGCCTGTCCGACAATGTGCGCTTTGCCGATCTCGACCCCAACGGGCACGTCAACAACGCCGTCTATGCCAGCTATTTTGAAACCGGCCGCGTCACGCTGGTAAAGGACCTCAGCATGGGGCTGATGCCGGCGGGACTCGGCTGGATCATGGTGCGACTCGACATCCATTTCCGCGCCGAGCTGCACTGGCCGGGCCAGATCGAGCTCGGGCTCGGTCTGGTCAAGTTCGGACGGACGTCGACCACTTTCGATCAGGTGGTGTTTTCGGAAGGGAGATGCGTGGCGTCGGCGAAGGCGGTCACCGTGATGATCGATGAGGCCACACGCAGACCGACGCCGCTGCCGGCGGAGGTCAAGCAGAACTTCCGCCGCTGGGTCCGTCGCGGTGTGAACCCGGACGGCGAATAGATAAAGTTAGGCTTGGCGTTCCGGTGTCGACACGACCAGTCCGTCGAGATCGTCGGTCACCTTGATCTGGCAGGACAGCCGCGAATTCGGACGCACGTCGAAGCCGAAATCCAGCATGTCCTCTTCCATCGGCGACGGCGCGCCGACCTTCTCGCGCCACGCGTCATCGACATAGACATGGCACGTCGCACAGGCGCAGGCACCGCCGCATTCGGCTTCAATGCCGGGAATGGCGTTGCGGATCGCGCCTTCCATCACGGTCGCGCCGTTCTCGATATCAATGGAGCGTTTCTCTCCGGAATGGTCGATAAAGTGGATTTTGGCCATGATTGCTCGTGCTGCCGGAATGCGCCGGACGATGGTTGGAAAGGTCCCGGGCAGTCGTATAACGGGTCGATCTGCACAGCGCTAGCGCAGAGACCGAAAACCTGCCAGCCTGCCGGGACGGCGCCCAGACCGTTGCCGCAGGCCGTGGAGATGCCGAACGCCTAGGAGCGGCCCAGAATCAGCTCGATCGCCGTGCGCGCCTCGGCAATCGCGGCCCCGAGCGCGGCGAGCGGCCGGGCCGGGTCGGAACCGCCGGCCAGCGCGGTTTCGAGGCCGGCGGCCGCCTCGGCGACGCCGAAGGCACCAATCGCCCGCGCCGATCCCTTCAGGGTATGGGCGTGGGTCGGAGCCTCCGCCGGCAAGGCAGCCAGCTCGCCAAGGATCCGGGCCGACTGGGTCGAAAACATCGCCAGCACTTCCCGCTCCAGCCCCGGGTCGCCCAGCGTCATCCGCCGGAGGTGGTCGACGTCGATCGGTCCGTCACCGGGCGCGAGCGGCGGCGATTGCGTCCATTCAACCCGTTCGAGATGAAGCGGCATGGCCTGTCCCTGTCGTCTCTGCCGGGCTTCACCGGCGGACCGTTCGCCCAGCCAATCACGAAACTGGTTAACGAATTGTTGTCGGGATGATCGGCAAAACCGCCCGATTCTGGACAATTTCCGGACACAATCGGCCCTCTCCGGCAGGAATTTCGAGTACCGATAAGGCCTTATGGCGCAAAGCTGTTAACGATGATTAAGAAAGTATTAATCGCAAGCATTTCATTCGCATCGCTCTCCCAATAGGATGTTTGCGGATGTAGCGGACAAGCCGCCGAGGGGGCGCTTGCGCTCCGCTTGTGGGCACCGGCTTCGAGCTTGCGCGGGGACGTTTCGCAAGCTCGCCGACGCGTAAAATAGTGAGAGGGCTCAGACTGAACATGGCGAACACTCCCAAGAAGGTCAAAGATCCCACCGAAGTCGCGCTTTCTGCCATCCAGGAAGCCCTCAACATCAGCGAGCAGGGCTCCGAGAGCCGCAACGAAGGCGCCGCGCCGCCGAGCCTGCCGCCGTCCGCTCCGGATTTTTCAGCCGCATCGTTCGAGTCCCGTCAGAATACCGATCGTTCGGTATTCGAGCCTATCGAGGAACCGCGCGCGCCGCGCCGCGCCGCCAATGACGATCGCGAGACCATCGGCCAGATGCTGCAGACGCTGCAGGGAGGCCGCGCCCGCAACGCCTTCACGCTGTTCTTCGTCTGCTCCGGCGCCTGGCTGCTCGGCGGCGTCATCCTCACCATCGCGTTCTGGCCAGCCCTGCAGGCTTCGATGGCCCAGGGCACCGGCGTGCTGGTGCTCGCCGGCCTCGCCGCGCTGTTCGCCGTTCCGGTGCTGCTGTTCTATTACCTCGCCAGCCTCGCCTCGCACGGCCAGCGCATGCAGATGATCGCGCAATCGATGGCGCAGGTCGCAATGCGATTCTCCGAGCCGGAGAACGCCGCCGCCGATTCCATGGTGACGGTCGGCCAGGCGATCCGCCGCGAGGTCGCGGCGATGGGCGACGGCGTCGAACGCGCGATCGCGCGCGCCGGCGAACTCGAGACCCTGGTTGCCAACGAGGTGGCCGCGCTGGAGCGCGCCTATTCCGACAATGAAGTGCGCATCCGCGCGCTGCTGCAGGACATCGCCCATCAGCGCGACAATCTGGTCGGCCAGGCCGAGCAGGTGCGCAGCGCGATCTCCGGCGTGCAGATCGACCTGCGCCACGACATCGCGCTGATCTCGGACGCGATCGCCTCGCGCGTCGACGAGGTCGCCAAGAGCATCACAGGCGCGCTGGAAGAGCGCGGCCAGCACATCACGACCGCACTGAGCCATGCCGGCGACAACATGATCCTCGCGCTCGGCGAGCGCGGCGGCGACCTGCTCGACCGCCTCGAGGAAGCCAGCGCAGAGACCACGCGCGCGGTGATGGACGCCTCCGAGCGGCTCACCACCAGCCTCAACTTCAAGACCGGCCACGTCCACGACGAGTTCGTCGATCTGGCCGATCGCGTCCACGAGATGCTGAACGAGCGCATCGATCGCATCACCGGCGAGTTCGAGCAGCGTTCGTCCGCGATCGTCGACGGCATCTCCGACCGCACCGAGGAGGTCCACGACTCCCTGAAGAATTCCGCCGACTCGCTGCTGCTCGAGCTCGAGCTGCGCAGCAACGACCTCGTCAGCAAGATCGACGACGCCGGCAACCGCCTCGCCGGCCAGATCATGACGTCCGGCGACAGGGCGAGCGAGGCGCTCGACGTCACCGTCAATTCGCTGGTCGCCAAGGTGGTGGGCCAGACCGAGACCGCGCACGACTCGCTGTCGCTGCAGATGAGCGCGTTCGACGACCTGGTGAAGAACCACGGCAGCGAGCTCGCCGAGAAATTCGCCCGCGACTCCGGCACGCTCGGCGCGCTGATCACCCGCCACATCTCGGAATTCGACCGCACCGTGAAGACCTTCGGCGGCGACATCGTCGAGCGCATGGGCCAGCGGACCCAGGACATCGCCGACAGCCTGAAGACCTATGTCGACACCTTCGACAATCGCGTCACCAGCAATAGCGGCGAGATCACCGCTTCGCTCGACCAGCGCCTGCTGCAATTCGAGACCACGCTCGGCAGCCGCGTCACCCATCTCGACGCTTCGCTGACCGACAAGCTGTCGTCGTTCGACTCGTCGCTCGCCACCAAGATCGGCTCGTTCGACGGCCGCCTGCAGTCGCTGGATGACGCGATCGACGGCCGCATGCGGACGCTCGAGGTCACCTTCGAGAGCCGCGCCAAATCGGTCACCGACACCATCGACGGCCATCTCGGCACGCTGGCGACCCAGCTGACCGAAGGCGCCACCCAGGCGATCCACTCGATCGACTCGCGCCTCGGCCTGCTCACCACGACCCTGACCGAGGGCACCGTGCAGGCGATCGCCGCGGTCGACCATCGCATCAACGGCGTCACCGAAACCATCGACGGCCACAGCAACCGCCTCGTCGACACCATCAACGACCACAGCACCCGCCTCGCCGATACCATCAACGGTCACAACAGCCGCCTCGTCGAGACCATCAGCGGTCATAGCTCGAACCTGACCGACACCATCTCGGCGCGCTTCGCCGACATCCAGCAGGGCATCGAGAGCCGCGTCGGCGTCATCGCCGGTGACATCGACACCCGCGTCGCGCAGTTCGAGGACCTGTTGGGCTCGCGCGTCGAGGCCGTCGCCGGCCGCATCGAGAGCAGCGGCCGCCAGGCGAGCGAGGACCTGATGTCCCGCGCCGAAATGTTGTCGTCGAGCATCAAGTCCCATGTCGAGGACGCCGAGCGCTCGCTGACCAACCTCGTGGTCAACACCAGCGAAACCATCCAGACCGGCGCGCGCACCGCGCAGCAGGCGCTGCTCACCGTGTCCGCGGATGTCGGCAACCAGCTCAAGCTGAGCTCGGCCGAAGTCGAGGGCGTGCTGACCGCCGTCGGCACCAGCGCCGCCAACTCGATCCTCACCAGTGCCCGCGACGCCCAGGTCTCGCTGGTCTCCGCATCCGGCGACGTCGCCTCGCAGATTAAGGCGCTGTCGGAAGACGTCGAGCGCACGCTGCAGGCGGCCGGTAGCGCCACCGCGGCCTCGGTGCTGTCCGGCGCCCGCGACGCGCAGACCACGCTGGTCTCGGCCTCGATCGAAGCCGCCAGCCAGGTCAAGTCGCTGGCCGCCGACGTCGAGCAATCGCTGTCGATGTCCGGCTCTGCCGCCGCCGAAGCGATCATGACCGGCGCCCGCGAGGCCCAGACCACCCTGATCGCGACGTCGGCCGACGTCACCGGCCAGGTCAAGTCGCTCGCCAGCGACGTCGAGCGCTCGCTGTCGATGGCCGGTTCCGCGACCGCGGAAGCCGTCGTCGCCTCCGCCCGCGAGGCCCAGAGCACGCTGGCCGGTGCGTCGACCGAAGCCACCAACCTGGTCCGCACGCTCGCGGCCGATATGCAGCACTCGCTCTCGACCGCCGGCACCGCGACCGCGGAAGCCGTCGTCGCTTCCGCCCGCGAGGCCCAGAACACGCTGGCCGGCGCGTCGACCGACGCCACCAACCTGGTCCGCACCCTGTCGGCGGACATCGAACGCTCGCTGTCGATGGCCGGCTCCGCCACTGCAGAAGCCGTCGTCGCCGCCGCCCGCGAGGCCCAGAGCACGCTGGCCGGCGCATCCACCGAGGCCACCGATCTGGTCCGCACGCTCGCGGCCGACATGGAGCGCTCGCTGTCGATGGCCGGCTCCGCCACCGCGGAATCGATCACATCAGGTGCGCGTGAAGCCCAGAGCATGCTGGTCGATGCATCGACCGAGTCTGCGACAAAGGTGTCGGCGCTTGCCGCCGATATCCAGCGCGCGCTGTCGATGGCCGGTTCCGGCACCATCGAGGTGCTGACGGCCGGCGCCCGCGAGGCGCAGAACACCCTCGTCACCGCGTCGACGGAAGCAGCCAACCACGTCAAGTCGCTGGCAGCCGATGTCGAGCGCACCCTGACGTCGGTCGGCACCAACACCGCCCAGACGATCGTCGGCAGTGCCCGCGATGCCCAGAACTCGTTCGTGGCAACGTCCAGCGAGGCTGCAAGCCAGATGCGCGCGATCTCCGTCGAGATCGAGCGCTCACTGACCGCGGCCAGCGCGGAGACTGCGCAGACCATCCTGGGCAGCGCCCGGGAGGCCCAGAGCTCGTTCGCGGCGACCGCTGCCGATGCCGCCGCCCAGATCCGCACGCTCTCGACCGATATCGAGCGCGCGCTGGGTTCGGTCACGGCCAAGACCACCGACAACATCCAGACCTCTGCGCAGAACGCACAGGCCGCGCTGATCAACATGTCCAACGAGGTCTCGACCAAGGTCAAGACGACCTCCGCCGACATCGAACGTTCGGTGCTGTCCGCGTCCAGCGCATTCGGCTCGGCGATGACCGGCAAGACCGACGAGATCGTCACCTATGTGCAGCAGCAGACCGAGCGCCTGTCGCAGATGGTCGACGGCCGCCGCGGCTCGCTGGTCGAGGCGCTGACCGCCAAGACCACGCAGCTGTCGAACGACATGGATCGCGCCACCGCGGACGCGCTGAAGGCGATCGAAACCCGCGGCCTCGCCTTCTCGCAGTCGATGGCGGCGCACGGCGGCGATGTCGCGCGCAACATCACCTCGGCCGGCGATCAGGCGACCGGCGCGGTGGCGAAGTCGCTCAAGGAGCTCGAGCAGGCCTCGCGCGCGGCGATCGACCAGTCGCGCCAGGTCTCGATCTCGGCCGTCACCGAGATGCAGGAGACCAGCAAGATCCTGCGCACCGATACGGTGGCGCTGTTCGAGCGGCTGCGCGAGGGCAACATCCTGCTGCAGGAAGTGTTGACCGGCGCCCACGACAACCTCAACTCGCTGGAGCGCGCGCTGGTGACCCGCGTCGCCGACTTCGTGTCCGCCATGAACGACGTCACCTCGCGCAACGGCGTGGCGACCCAGACGCTGGAAGACCAGCTCACGGTGTTCAACAGCAAGACCGGCAAGGCGCTGGAAGATCTCGGCGCGCTGTCGAGCCAGTTCGAGACCCATGGCAAGGCGCTGATCGAGGCGGCTGCCGTGGTCGAACAGGCCAACCGCTCGACGACGGCCTCCGTCAGCGAGCGCAAGTCGGCGCTGGAATCGCTGGTCACGACCATCGACCTGCGCACCACCGATCTCGACCAGCGGCTGTCGCGCTTCACCGGCCTGCTCGATGAATCGCTCGGCGCGGCCGAGGAACGCGCCCGCGACATCGCGCGTGTGGTGGCGGAGACCGCCGGCGCCGGCTCGGCTGCGATCAGCAAGCAGTTCGAGGCGGTGCGCATGGCCGCCGAGAACGAGCGTCAGCAGACCGTCGACGCCATGAACGACCTCTACCAGCAGAGCAACGCCGAGACCGATGCGATGTTCAAGGAATCGACGGAGAAGTTCTCCGCGATGGTCACGGCGATGAAGCAGATGGCGAGCGAGATGCACAGCGAGCTCGAGGCCACCCGCAACGAGCTGCGCCGCGGCGTGCTGGAAATGCCGCAGGAGGCTGCCGAAAACACTGCGCAGATGCGCAAGGTGATCGTCGACCAGATCGAGGCCCTGGCCGAGCTGAACCGCATCGTCGCGCATCACGGCCGCGGGCTCGACGTGGTCTCGACCAACCGCGCCAGCGTCCGCCACGAGGAGCCGGTGATGGCTGCCGCCGGCGGCCGCGCCGATGTGCGCATGCGGGACAGCGTGCGCGACAATGGCAACAGCGCCTCGACGCTGCCGCCGCCGGATCTCGGCATGGCGACCTCGCGCCGCACCGAGGCCCCGTCGGTCAGCCCGGCCAGCCCCAACAACAACGGCGACGGCTGGCTGTCCGACCTGCTCAACCGCAGCGACGCGGCGCCGCCGGCCCCGCAGGGCCGCGATGCCCAGCAGCGCCCGCGTCAGCAGCAGCAGCCGGCCGCCAATCCGCTGGAGTCGCTGTCGCTCGACATCGGCCGGCTGATGGACCGCACGCTTGCAGCCGAGATGTGGGATCGCTACCAGCGCGGCGAGAACAAGGCGTTCTCCAAGCGCCTCTACACGCCGGCCGGCCAGAAAGCCTTCGATGAGGTGGCCCGCAAGTACCGCGCCGACCGCGGCTTCAAGCAGACGGTCGACCGCTACATCGCGGAGTTCGAGCGCCTGCTCGACGAAGTCGCCCGCGAAGGCCGCGGCCAGCAGGAGCTGGCTGGCCACCTGACCTCGGAGACCGGGCTGGTCTATACCCTGCTCGCCCACGCGGCGGGACGGCTGGGGTAAAGTGTTCGAACCGATCGCAGGACAAGAAGCGGAGGCAGCGATGCCTCCGCTTTGCTTTTGACCGACGCAAAAATCGCGGCAGAGCCGAGAGGGTTCAGATGTTGCTCGCACGCTGGCGCCCCATCGTCGCACTGACGGTGCTCGGGACAATCGGGATGACCGCGGTTGCGACGGCGGACCCGATCCAGCCGTCCAAAATCCGGACCATCAAAATACAGGAGCCGAACAAGCCGACAGCCGACACACCCGTCCGTCCGGCCGGCGGTAAGGCCCACGATGCGTCCAGCCGCGAATGGCCGGCAACGCAGGGCGTCGTCGATGCGGCATCCGATCCTCATCATATTCGCAGCTTGAGGATACGGTCCGAGCAGACGTATCCAGACGACCGCTATCGCCGCTTCGTTCCTGAAGCTGCCGAGCCGTCTCAGGTAGCGCCCCAGTAGCGCTGCGACGATCGTCGGAACGAACGGAGGGCGCGTGGCCTATTGCTGCCGGCGCCGCGGCACGGCCGGTGCTGCGGCGGGAGCCGGCGCGGGCTCGGGTGCGGCGTTGTTGCTGCCGCCGAAGATCACCCGGCTCGGGTTGCGGTCGAAATTGTTCACGGCGCGGCTGATGTCGGACAGCGTGCGGCGGCCGTCGTTGATCAGGAGATTGGAGCGCTTGTCGACGTTGTCGGCGAGCTCGCGGATCGACTTCACCATCAGGTTCAGCTCGCTGCCATTGTTGCCGCCCGCGATCGCATTGAGGCCCAGCATCAGATTGTCGGCCTTGCCCATCACGCCGTCGACCTTGAGCATGACGTTGTCGATCTTCTCGGAATTGCGCGCTAAGGCCTGGGTGAAGACCTCGAGATTCTTCAGCGAATTCTTCACCGACTGCTGATTGTCGGCGACGATGCGGTTGACGTTCTGCAGGGTGGCGCGGATCGCCTCGGTGACGTCCTGCAGCGCGTTCGGGTCGGCGGTCAGAACCGGGATGCCGTCCTCATCGAGCGGAACCGGCGGGGCGGCCTCCTCGCCGCCCTTCAGCGAAATCGCGGCGACGCCGGTCAGGCCCTGGAATTCGAGGCCGACCAGGGTGTCCTTGCGCAGCGGTGCGTTGTTCTCGATCATCGCCAGCGCGACCACGCGCCGGGGGTTGTCGAGCTTGACCGAGACCACTTCCCCTATCCGGATACCGTTAAAATTGACATTACCGCCATTGCGCAGGCCCGACGCCGGCCCCTCGAAGATCACCCGCAACGGGCTGCGCTGCTTGGTGGTGTGCAGGCTCTGGAACCACAGCACGAAGCCGAACGCCGCGGCGATTACCGCCAGCGTGAAAACCCCGATCAAGACGTAATTCGCCCGCGTTTCCATCAATTGCTCGCGTTCATCACTCTTGGGCGCTCGCGCAGTCGGCCTGCGTTCGAGCCCGTCGAATTCCCTGTTGGCGCATGATCTCGTCCGAAAACCGGCCTTTTCGTTTCGGGATCATGGGCTAGGCCACAACGGCTCGGGCGCGCTTGCCGTTGAAATATTGCTGCAGCCACGGATGCTGCGATGCCTTCATGTCGGCGATCGATCCTGCAGCAATGATCTTACCGTTCCCTAAAACGGCGATACGGTCGCACGCGGTGTAAAGACTGTCGAGATCGTGGGTTACCATGAAAACGGTCAGCCCCAAAGTGCGCTGCAGGGTGCGCACCAACTCGTCGAAATCGCCGGCGCCGATCGGATCGAGGCCCGACGTCGGCTCGTCGAGAAACACCAGCTCGGGATCGAGCGCGAGTGCGCGCGCCAGCGCAACGCGCTTGATCATGCCGCCGGACAGTTCCGACGGATAGCGATCGGCGACCTCGGGCTTCAGCCCGACCATCACGAGCTTCGCCACCATGATCTCGTCGAGCAGCCGCTGCGAGACCCGCAGATATTCGCGCGCCGGAAACTGGATGTTCTGGCGCACCGTGAGCGAGGAGAACAGCGCACCCTGCTGGAACAGGATGCCCCAGCGCCGCTCGACGGCGCGGCGCTGCGCCGAGCTCGCGGCATCGAGATCGACGCCGAACACCTCGATGCGGCCGGACACCTTCGGCACTAGGCCGATGATGGTGCGCGTCAGCACCGACTTGCCGGCGCCCGATGGGCCGACGAAGCCGAGGATCTCGCCGCGCTTGACGTCGAGGTCGAGGCCGTCGAGCACGCGCGTGCTGCCGAATTGAACCGTGATGTCGCGGACCCGGATGATGGCGTCGTCCTGCTCGGCCATGATCACATCCCGATCGAGGCGAAGAAGATCGCGAACACGCCGTCCATCACGATCACGAAGAAGATCCCTTTCACCACCGACGCGGTGGTGTGCTGACCGAGCGACTCCGCCGAGCCCTGCACCGCAAGCCCCTCGACGCAGGCGACGATGCCGATCACCGCGGCCATCACAGGCGCCTTGACCATGCCGACGATGAAATGGTCGATCGATATGGCATCACGAAGGCGGAGCAGGAAGGCCTCCGGATCGACGCCGCCATAGAGCCACGCCACCAGGCCGCCGCCATAGAGCGCGGCCATCGCGCCGAGAAAGGCCAGGATCGGCAGCGCCAGCACCAGCGCCAGCATGCGCGGCAGGATCAGGACCTCGATCGGATCGAAGCCCATGGTGCGCAGCGCGTCGATCTCCTCGCGCATCTTCATCGAGCCGAGCTCGGCGGTATAGGCCGAGCCGGAACGGCCCGCGACCATGATCGCGACCAGCAGCACGCCGATCTCGCGCAACACCAGCACGCCGAGCATGTCGACCACGAAGATATCGGCGCCGAACCTGCGGAAATGGAAGATGCCCTGCTGCGAGATGATGCAACCGATCAGGAAGGTGATCAGCACCACGATGGGCACCGCGCGCCAGCACACCTGCTCGAGGTGATGCACCGTCGAGGTCAGGCGGAAGCTGCGCGGATGGATCAGCACGTTGCCGGCCGCGGCCAGCACCGCACCGAGCATGTCGACGAGGCCGATGATCGTGCCGCTGACCCCGGCCACGGTGCGGCCGATCTGCTCGAGCATCCCCGTGATCGACAGCCGGTCGCTGACGACCCTGGGCGCCGGACCGACGCGGCGCACCTCGTCGACCAGGCTGGAATAATTGGCGGAGAGGCCCGCGATCTCCGCTTCGGCGCTGGCATCGCTCAGGCTGCGGCGCAGCCGCTCGATCAGCCACGCGCCGAACGTGTCGAGGCTCGCGACCTGCGACACGTCGATGAAGATATGGGGACGGCTGCCGCGCAGTTTCTCGGCGTCGGAGACGATCCGCTCAAGCGCAGGCGCAAAGCGGGCTGTCCAGTTGCCCGCCGCGCACAACGCCAGTCCTTCGCCTTGGGCTATCCGCTCCAGTGTCGGGTCGCCGCTCACCTTTTGCCTACCCCTCAAGCCGGCTGGCCGCCGCTCACGCAGATTCCCCGGCGACGCCGGTTTGGCTTGTCGAATCTGTCACTAACCAGCCATAGTTGGTTGCGCGTCGCAAGCTACGGTTCAGGAAATAGTAGACTTTAAAATGACTTCCACCCCTCCCGGAGCGATTTCCCTGACCGCGCGGATCGAGCGCTGGCCGATCGCCGGGACCTTCACGATCAGCCGTGGCGCCAAAACCGAGGCCGTCGTCGTCGTGGCCGAGGTGAGCCAGGGCGGCCTCATTGGTCGCGGCGAATGCGTGCCCTACCCGCGCTATGGCGAAACGCCCGAGACGACGCTGCAGGCGATCCAGGCGATGCAGCAACCGCTCGCTCGTGGCATGGACCGGATCGCCTTGCAGGCCGGCATGCCCGCCGGGGCCGCCCGCAATGCGCTGGATTGCGCGCTGGCGGACCTCGAGGCCAAACGCGCCGGCATGCGGATCTGGAACCTGCTCAGCCGGCCTGCGCCCGAGCCACGCACCACCGCCTATACGATTTCGCTCGGGACAGCAGAGGCGATGGCGGAGGCCACCGCCAAGGCCGCGCATCGCGCGCTGCTCAAGATCAAGCTCGGCGGCGATGGTGACGCCGCGCGGATCGCCGCCGTGCGCAAGGCGGCACCCACCTCCGAACTGATCGTCGATGCCAATGAAGCCTGGACCGCGGACAACCTCGCCGCCAATCTCGCGGCCTGCGCCGATGCCGGCGTCACGCTGATCGAGCAGCCGCTGCCGGCGGGCAAGGACGAGGCGCTGCTGCGGATCAAGCGCCCGGTTGCGGTCTGCGCCGACGAGAGCGTGCATGACCGCGCCTCGCTCGAAGGCCTGCGCGGCCGCTATGACGCCGTCAACATCAAGCTCGACAAGACCGGCGGACTGACCGAGGCGCTGGCGATGGCGGACGCTGCGAGCGCGCTCGGCTTCGAGATCATGATCGGCTGCATGGTCGCGACCTCGCTCGCGATGGCGCCGGCGATGCTGATCGCGCAAGCCGCGCGCTTCGTCGATCTCGACGGCCCGCTGCTGCTGGCGAGGGACCGCGACAACGGCCTACGCTACGAGGGCAGCCTGGTCTATCCGCCGGACGCCGCGCTCTGGGGCTAGTGGGTTAGCCGCTTGCGCGCCAACCACATCACCAGCCCACCCGTCGCTGCCATCGCCGCCATCATGTCGTAGACGCCGAGCCCGAAGCGCGCATAGACCATGCCGCTGACGATCGCCGTGGTGCTGGCGACGATGCCGCCGCAGGCCGTGAGATAGCCCTGCGCGCGCGCCATCACATGAACCGGCACATGATGCACCATCAGCCCCATGATGCCGACCTGGGTCAGGCCGAAGCTTAAGCCGTGTCCGAGCTGGACCACGGCCAGCACCGCAAGCGGCGGGTCCTGCGCGGTGATCGCCCAGCGCGCCACGGCGCTGGCGGCCGCGATCATCACCAGCACAGCCGAAGGCAGCGTGAAGCGCGGCGAAGCTGCAAACAACACGATCTCAGCGATCACGCCGAGCACCCAGAGGGCTGCGATGGTCAGGCCGCTGAAACCGGCCTGCTGCCAGGCAATCGATGCGAAGATGTAATAAGCGCCATGGCTGCCCTGGATCAGCGCCGAGGACACGATGATGGCGAGGAAGGTGGGATTGCGCAGCAGCCTCGGCACGCCGGCCGCGTGCGCGACTGTGGCCACCGGGCGGCCCAGCGGCCGCAACGTCAGCCCGACCAGCGCCCCGAGTACGGTCACGGCGGTTATGATCCAGATCAGATCGACCTCGGCGACATAGCGCAGCAGGAACCCGCTGATCAGCGCGCAGACCGCGAAGGCAGCCGAGCCCCAGAGCCGCAACGGTCCGTAGCTCAGGCCAAATTGCCTGACGCCGCGCAGCGCGTAGGCGTCGGTGAGCGGCACCATCGGTGTCCACACGCAGCAGGTCAGCGCATAGACCATGAGCAACACCAACGGCTGGTGCTGGGTGCCGATCACGGCAAAGCCGAGCGCGGTGGCGAATCCCGTCGCGATCATCGCGCCGCGCAGCATCTGGCGCCGCTCCGCCGCCGCAGTGACCAGCGGCAGCACGGTAAAGCGCGTCACCGGCGGCACCGCCGTGATAATGCCGATCCAGGTGGCGTCGATCCCGATCGCCTTCAGCCACACCGTGAAAAAGGGCAGGTGGACCCCGGTCATCCCGAACGTCGTGGCATAGAACGCCGCGAGGCTGCGCGCGAATCGCCTCGGCGCAACTTTGGCTGCGATGGGGATTTGTGATTCGGTAGACATCAATTCAATTGCGATTCGCGCGATATCGTGGTGATCGTTAGCGTAACGCGCAGTGATTTGCGCGGAGAGATTGTGATGGCCGAAGAAGCATTCGCCCTGTCTCCGATATCCGCCCGCGCGGCCCTGCCGAGCGAGGAGGACTATGCTGCGATCAGCGCGGCCTTCATGGAGACCTCGCGGGGCCGCTGGTTCCTCGGCGAATACGCCAAGCGCAATCGCAATGCCGATACCCGCATGGTGCTCGACGCCGTGGCGCGGATCGAGGACAGCCTCAGCGCGCAGCGGCAAGCCGCCGCAGCGGCCATCAGGGACGAGCAGCTGGCGCAGGCGCTGGCCGCCCTGCGCGGCGCGATCGAGGCCGCCCAGGCCTCTGCCATCGCGGCACTCGACGGCATCAGTTTCGAGCCGAACCTCGCGCCGGTGCGCAAGGGCGTGCGGGTGATTCGGGAGATCTCCTGGCGGCTGCGCGAGATCGGCAATGACGGCCGGATCTGCGACATCATCGATTCGCAGGCCAGCGCGATCGAGGCCGGAGCGACCGCGGTTTCGATGGACGACGCCAAGGTCGTGCTGGATGCCGCTTTCGCGGCGCTCGCCCGCCGGCTCGGCGAATTCGATCCGGACCAGGCAGCGACACCCGTGGCTGAGCCAGCGGCCGTGGCCCAAGCACCGGTTGCGGAACCGCCCCCTGCTGCGCCCTCGCCTCAACCAGTGGCAGAGAGCGCTCGCGCCGAGAGCGCTGCGTCCGACGCGACTGTTGCCGCCACGCCGCGGGCGCCGCCTCAGGAAGCCGTTGCAGCGTCGCCCGCCGAAGCCGCGATGGCTGCCTCAACGCCGAGCATTGAAGCTGCCGCCACGCCGGAACCGAACGAAGCATGGCTCAAGGCGGAGGCCGCGCTGGCCGAGGCCGAGGCCGCAGAGCTCGCCCGCGTCACCGAGGCCGCCGCTGACGCCGAGGACGAAGCGGTGCTCGACCTCATCGCGATGGAGATGGGCGCGCCCGATCCGATCGACGAAGAAGCGATCGCCGAGGAGATGCGCGCTGCAGAGGAGATGCGCGTCGCCGAAGCGATGGCCGACGAGCCCGAGATGGTCGCCCCGGCCATCCAGCCCGAGCCCGCACCGGTGCCCGAGCCGATCGAGGTCAAGGTCGAGCCGCCGCCGATGGCCGCAGCGCCAATTGCTGCAGCGCCGGTTGCTGCGGCACCGGTTGCCGCGGCTCCGGCAGCCGTGCCGCCGCCTCTCCCGCCCGCCGTCGAGGCTGCCGCTGCTCCCGCGGCAGAAATCTCACTGGGCTCGACCATCATCGCGAGCGGGCTTTTGAAGAAGCCTGATGTCGCAGCCAACGATCCGCTCGCGCCGATCCGCCGCATGAGTCAGGCCGAGAGAATCGCGTTCTTCTCATAAGCGCGACGTGTGCGCGCTGCACATTGACCTCCCATTTGACCACCCGCGCAGCGTGACTCAGCTCACGTACGGCGGGCAAATCCACCCCTAGCCTCGCTGCGACCGGTCCTGCACCAGGACCAGCTTTTGGGAGCGCGCGATGGTCCGCCTGACATCCATCATGATATCGGCCGCATTGCTTGGTCTGCTGAGCCTTGGTGGATCAGGCGCAGCATCTGCCGAGACCGGCGGCATCACCGTCGGCAATGCCGCGCAGGCGCCGGCGCAATCCGTCGATCAGGCCGCTTTGCCGGCGACGCCTAGCGCCGCGGCGCCGGCCGCGCTGCGCGGCCCCGAGCAGCGCGTCGCGCTCGTGATCGGCAATGCGAACTATGAGAATGCGCCAAAACTCGCCAATCCCGGCAATGACGCGCAGTCGATGGCCGAGCTGTTGAACGCGGCCGGCTTCGAGGTGATCGCCGCGACCGACCTCAGGCAGGGCGACATGGTGAAGGTGTTGCGGGATTTCTCCGACAAGGTCTCGGCGCGCGGCCCCGGTACGGTCGCGATGATCTATTACGCCGGCCACGGCGTGCAGCTCGCCGGCGAGAACTATCTGATTCCGGTCGATGCCAGGATCGCAACGCCGTCCGACCTCGACGGCAATGCGGTGCGCCTCGTCGACGTGATGGGTACGCTGGAGAACATCCCGAGCCGGATGCGCATCGTGGTGCTCGATGCCTGCCGCAACAACCCGTTTCCCAACGTCAACGATGCCGGCCGCGGCCTTGCCGTCGTCGATGCACCGAACGGCTCGATCGTCGGCTATTCGACGGCGCCCGGCATGGAAGCGCAGGACGGCAGCAACGGCCACAGCCCCTACACCAACGCCTTCCTGCGGCTGGCGCGCGAGCCCAATCTGCCGATCGAGCAGCTGTTCAAGCGCATTCGCCTCGACGTCAACTCGACGACCGACGGCCGCCAGACGCCGTGGGAAAGCTCGTCGCTGACCTCCGACTTCTATTTCTTCGGCGATACCGCCATGGCGTCAGCGCGTGCACCCGCCAATGGCCCGGTGGTGCAGATGGCGTCGAACCTGCCGAACCGCTCGGTGCGCCAGGCCTACGACTTCGTGCTGTCGGAGGGCCGGCCGGACTACTATGAGGAATTCATCCGGCTGTATCCGCGCGACCCGCTGTGCGACCGCATTCGCTTCCTGCTGACGAACTGGCTGCAGGTCGCGGCCTGGCACAAGGCCGTGCTTGCCAACACGCCGTTCGCCTACAAGACCTTCCACGACAATTTCGGCAACAGCCCCTATGCGCAACAGGCGTTGAAGCTGCAAGCGCGGCCGAAGGCAATCCCGCTGATGCAGTTCACGCGGCTGTCAAATCGTCCGACCTTCCAGCCGATCAATGCCGGTTTGCAAGGCACCGTCGGCAGGATCGTGACCATGCCCGCGCCCGGAGCGAAGCCGATCGGCATGCCGAGCCCAATCGGCAAGGGCAAGGTCGCAAGCCTGCCTGTCGCGAATGCCGGCAAGGCCACGTCGAACCCGACCGTGAAAGACAACACCGGGCAGCACTTCCGCGCCGAGCGGCAAAGCATGCAAGTCAACAAGATGAGATCGGGCGTCGGCCGCGCTTCGTTCCACGCAAGTCCGTCCGTCTCAAACGGCGGCGGAATGGGCGGCGATCACCGTGGCGGCTTCAGGCACTGATCAGCCGCACCACACAACGAAACGGGGGCAGAGCGCGCACCGCCCTGCCCCCCGTTCTTTTCAAGATGCTGGTCTCAGGCGACGAGCTTCGCGAACAGGTCGGCATCGACATTGCCGCCCGAGAGCACGATGACGACGTTCTTGCCCCTGGCGTCGATCCGTCCCGCCAGCAGCGCCGCAAGCCCGACCGCGCCGCCGGGCTCGACCACGAGCTTCAACTCGCGATAGGCGAAGGCGACGGCAGCACCAACCTCGTCGTCAGAGACGCTGACGCCGTTTGCGAGCAGCTTGCTGTTGATGGCGAAGGTGAGCTCGCCCGGCATCATCGCCATCAGCGCATCGCAGATGGTGCGCGCCGCGACCGGATGCGCCTCGCGATGGCCGACCTTGAGCGACAGCGCGTGATCGTCATAGCCCGCGGGCTCGGCAACGAGCACCTGGGCCTGCGGATATCTTGCCTTCACCGCGGTGGCGACCCCCGCGATCAAGCCGCCGCCCGATGCCGGCGCGACCACGATGTCGGGCACGAGCCCGAGCGCGGCCATGTCCTCGGCGATTTCGCGGCCGGCAGTGCCCTGACCTGCGATCACCAGGGGATCATCATAGGGAGGCACCAAGGTCGCACCACGCTTGCTGGCGATGCCGCTTGCGATCGCCGCACGGTCGTCGCGATCGCGATCGTACAGCACGACCTCGGCGCCGTAGGACTTGGTCCGCTCGCGCTTGGTGAGCGGGGAGTCCGCAGGCATCACGATGGTCGCCTGCATGTTGAGGATCTTTGCCGCCGCGGCAACGCCCTGGGCGTGGTTGCCCGAGGAGAACGCAACGACGCCCCCGCTCCGCTTGTCCTGCGGTATAGAGGCGAGCTTGTTGAAGGCGCCGCGGAACTTGAACGATCCGGTCCGTTGCAGCATCTCGGGCTTGAGGAAGACCTGGGTGCCGACGCGTTCGTTGAGAACGGGGAAAGTCAGGAGCGGCGTGCGCACCGCGAACGGCGCGACCACCCTTGCGGCGGCATCGATGTCCGCAGCAGCGACGGGTGGATTGAGAGGGGTGTCCGTCATCCAGGATTTGTATCGCGGCAGCGGGCAACCCGGCAAGACGCTTTAGCGTGACTTGTCTAGCGTGAGGTGGAATGGGGCGCCGGCAGGGCCGCGAAATGATGCTCCTCGGCGCCGAATTCGAATGCCTCCCCCTCGCCGTCGGGCGCGACGGGGCGGACATTCATGCAGCGGTCGATGAACACCCGGGCCGACGCCTGCCAGGTGTGGAGCGCGGCGAAATCGACGCAGGCCTGCCGCGAGATGCCGAGCGCCTCCAGGCAGGCGTGGTGCAGATCCTCGTCGAGCACGCCGACCGGCGCCGCGCCGATCACGTCGCGGGGGCCGGTGACCGGAAAAGCGGCAACCGGCAGGCCGCTCGCCAATGCCTCGAGCAGCACCAGGCCGAACGTATCGGTGCGGCTGGGGAAAACGAACACATCGGCCGCGGCATAGATCTCGGCCAATTCTTCCCCGTGGCGGGCGCCGAGGAAGACGGCCTCGGGATATTTCCGCTCCAGCGCCGCCCGCGCCGGGCCGTCGCCGACCACCACCTTGGTGCCGGGCAAATCGAGATCGAGGAATGCCTCGAGGTTCTTTTCCACCGCCACGCGGCCGACGCTGAGATAGACCGGCTGGGGCAGGCAGAGATCGACGTCGCGCGGATGGAACAGCGCGGTATCGACGCCGCGCGACCACAGCACCACGTTGCGGAAGCCGCGCTGGCGCAGCTCGGCGGCCAGCGCCGGGGTTGCCGCCATCACCGCCCGGCTCGGCCTGTGGAACCAGCGCAGCGCGCGCCACACCCAGGCTTCCGGGACCGGCGTGCGTGCCGAGACATACTCGGGAAAGCGGGTGTGGAAGCTCGTCGTGAATGGCAAGCCGTGCTTGCGGCAATAGCGGCGGACCGACAGCCCGATCGGGCCTTCGGTCGCGATATGGATGCTGTCGGGCCTCGCCGCCTCGATCAGGCTTGCGACCTTGGCCCGGTACGGCAACGCCAGCCGGAGATCGCGATAGCTCGGCATCGCGAAGGTGCGGAACTCGTCCGGCGTCAGGAAGCTGACCTCGACGCCGAGCGATTTCGCCGCCTGTGCCATCATGGTCAGCGTGCGGACAACCCCGTTGACCTGGGGATGCCACGCATCGGTCGCGACCAGGATATGCGTCATGCAGCGCGTGCCGTCACTCGCGGAACTGGCGCGATCCGGCGCACCGGGTCGGTCCAGGTGATGATTTCGAAGCTGCCGTCCTCGTGCTCTGCGAGCGCCGTGCAGCTCTCCACCCAGTCGCCGCAATTCATGTAGCGGATGCCGTGCTCGTCATGAATCGTCGCGTAGTGGATGTGGCCGCAGATCACGCCGTCGCAGCCGTGACGCCGCGCCTCTCCGGCCAGTGTCGCCTCGAACGCGCCGATATAGTTCACCGCCTTCTTGACCTTCAACTTGGCCCATTGCGACAGCGACCAGTACGGCACGCCGAACATCTTGCGGAAGAAGTTGACGAAGCGATTCATCTGGATCGCGAAATCGTAGGCCTTGTCGCCGAGATGGGCGAGCCAGCGCGCGTTCTGCACCACGAGATCGAAGATGTCGCCGTGGATCACGAGGTAGCGCTTGCCGTCAGCGCCGGTGTGAACGGTGTTCTCCACCACGTCGATGCCGCCGAAGTGCGTGCCGTAATATTTGCGCAGGAACTCGTCATGGTTGCCCGGGACGTAGATCACCTTGGCGCCCTTGCGCGCCTTGCGCAGCATCTTCTGCACGAAATCGTTGTGGGTCTGCGGCCAGTACCAGTTCGACTTCAGCGCCCAGCCGTCGACGATATCACCAACGAGGTAGATCGTGTCGGCATCATGGGAGCGGAGGAAGTCCAGCAGGCGGTCGGCTTGCGAACCGCGGGCTCCGAGATGGACATCGGAGATAAACAAAGTGCGAAAGCGCCGCTCGGGGCTTTCTTCACTCAAGGAGTCACTTCCCATGCCTGTGCACCTAACAGATTCCTGTGACAAGGCGATGACGATCCCCGCGACCCAAGGCCTCACTAACAGTTAACGAGAATCAGCAGCACGCCCCCCTCCCTGCGGATAACAGCCGCGTGCGACAATCTGGCGACATGGGTGGACGCAGCTGTGCGGAACAGCCGTTGTGTTGCGCGCATATCGCGGCGGAACAACGAAACGATTGAATACGTAGCCCGGATAGAGCGCAGCGCAATCCGGGCTACGAGAGCTTCAGTAATATTTGTGGAAGTGATGCACCGGCCCGTGGCCATGTCCGACGGCGAAGCGATCGGCGGCAGCGATCGCATCCGTGATCCACGCCTTGGCGTTGCGCACGGCGGTCTCCATCGCCTCGCCCTTCGCGAGTCCGGCGGCGATCGCCGATGACAGCGAGCAGCCGGTGCCGTGCGTGTTGGCGGTCGCAATACGCGGCGCCGCGAGTGCGATGCTGCGCGCGCCATCGATCAGATAGTCGATGCTCTCAGTGCCGTGCCCATGGCCGCCCTTCACCAGCACCGCGCGACATCCCATCGCCAGCAATTGCCTGCCCTGTCGCGCCACGTCGGGCTCGCTCGCAGCGACCGGCTCGTTCAGCAGCGCCGCCGCCTCCGGCAGGTTCGGCGTGATCAGCGAGGCCAGCGGAAACAGCATGGTCTTCAGCGCATCGACCGCCTCGGCGGCGAGCAGCCGGTCGCCCGAGGTTGCGACCATCACCGGATCGAGCACGACGTGGCGCGGTGCCCAGCGCTTCAGCGCGCCCGCGATCGCCACGATCGTCTCGGCCTGCGCCAACATGCCGATCTTGACCGCGCCGACGTCGAGGTCGGAGAACACCGCATCGATCTGCGCCGTGACGAATGAAGCGGGCACCGGATGGATACCGCGGACCCCCGTGGTGTTCTGCGCCGTCAGCGCCGTGATCGCTGAGGCCCCATAGACCCCGAGCGCGGCAAAGCTCTTGAGGTCGGCCTGAATGCCCGCCCCGCCCGAGGAATCCGAGCCGGCAATGGTGAGTGTGACCGGCGTCATTATGCGGCACCGGCGGTTGAGACGAATGAGACCACGACGAACAAGCTCATGACCTGTCCTAGCCCGGCCGCCCATCGGCAGCAAGTTCGCCTGACTTTACCGCGAGTTGGCCTTGTTGCCCCGTCGCCTTGCCCCTTGCCTTGGCGGCCGGTTTTTGGCCTATAGTCGCGGAAATCCCCGGAGACGACTTTGATGGTTCCTTTCTTCGTCCAGATCAAATGCAAGCTCGGCCAGTCCTACACCGTCGCCAATGCGCTGGCGGAAGCCGAGATTGCGTCCGAGATCTATTCCACCGCGGGCAATTACGATCTGCTGGTCAAGTTCTACGTCGACCACGACACCGACATCGGCCATTTCATCAACGAGAAGGTTCAGGTGATCCCGGGCATCCAGGACACCCTCACCATCATCACCTTCAAGGCGTTCGGCGCGAAGTAGCGCATCGACCTTCATACGCGCCCGATCGGCGAGGCGCGCGCCGCTAGGCGGCCGGCGCCGAGTCGATCAGCGCCTTCAGGAACGTGACGACGATACGGCCGCTGCGATTCACTTCGCCGCCCCTCGACAACAGCGCCATGCCGCGGCCCAATGCGATGAAGCCGGTAGCGATCTCCACGGGATCGGCGGGCGCCTGCTTGCCAAGCACCTCGAACAGGCGCGTCACCAGCACGCCCAGCGCTCGGCGGTGCTTGCGGTTGAGTTCGTTGTAGCCTTGCGCGAACGTCGGGCTGCGCAGCGCCTGCAATTGCAGCTCGATCGCCAGCACGGAAAACCCCGGATCCGAATTGGCGGTGGCGGCCCATTTTTCGAGGCCCGCCATCACTTTCGCAGGCTCGCCCGGCGTCTGCCCCAATACGCTTTCGATTTTTGCCCTCTCCTCGGATTGGTGCTGTTGCACCAGTTCCAGGAGGATCGCCTCCTTGTCGGTAAAATTCGAATAGAACGCGCCCTGCGAAAATCCGGCCGCGTCGGCGATGTCGCGTACCGAGGCCTGCGCAAATCCCTTCTTGATGATCTCCTGGCGCGCCGCCTCGATCAGGAGACTCTTCGTACGGGCCTGACTTTCCTCGCGATTTAACCTGGGCAACGGACAGGGCTCCCGAACTTAAAATACCAATTGATTTTCAGATATCATCTGATATCTAATTTCAGATAGCAGTTGATATTTGTAACTCGACGAGTCGGCTTTACGCACACGGAGTAGCTATATCATGCAGATCAGCCGATTGGACCGTACGCTTGCGATCCTGGCGACGCTCGCGGCGTCGACCGTCGCCGTCATGGTGATCGGTATCCTCGCCACCAGCGGTTCGCAGGACTTCTTCCAGACCGCCCGCTCCGTCGAAGCCTATGGCGCGTATCTCGGAATCCCCCTCGCGCCGTTCGGCCTGCGGCTCAATCTCGGGCTCGATAATCTCTTCATGATCTTCTACGGCGCATTCTTCACCGTGCTGGCCGCCCGGCTGCGCACCATCATGGACCCCTATCTGCTGGGCGTCGCGCTCGCCTCCATGATGCTCACGGTGATCCTCGATTGCGTCGAGAACCACCACATCATGACCATGGTGCATGCGATCCAGAACGGATTGCCGCTGTCGCCGGCCGATGGGGAGCTGCAGATGATCGCCTCCCAGGTCAAGTTTCACGCCAGCTATTTCGCGGCCTTGCTGTTCTCGTTCGGCTTCCTGCAGTTCGGCAGGCTCGGCGGGATCATCGCGGTGGTGCTGTGGTGCTACATCCCGTTCGGGGTCCTGATCTCGATTACGCCGGTGGAGCAGGCGAAGGCACTTGTCCTGGGACGGACGATCTTCTTCGTCTTCGCCTTCATCCTGTCCGCCGTCCTGTTCGCTTCAAAGGCCAAAAGCCACGGTCGAAACAACCAATAACCAGCCCGGAGGATCCCCCGATGCCGCTCACGATAGTCACTATTGCCGGACGAAGCCTGCTCGCATTGCTGTTCATCCTTGCCGGCGCAGCCAAGATCGCCGGCCCGAAGCCGTTCCTCGACCACATGGCGGCACACCATATTCCCGGCATGCTGCTGCCGCTGGTCATCGCGCTCGAGCTCGGTGCGGGCCTGGCGTTGCTGATCGGCTGGCAGTCATCAGTTGCCGCCGGCGCGCTTGCGCTGTTTTGCCTCGCGACCGCGTTCGGGTTTCATCTCGACCTCGCCAACAAGGTGGAACGAACGCTGTTCTTCAAGGACCTCGCGATTGCCGGTGGCTTGATGGTCATTGCCGCCAGCGCGTGGCGCGGATAGCAGGCCGGGCACCGCCTGGCGCCATCAGGAAGGATCAGTCTTGTCCGGCTTGCGCGTCGGCTTCGGTGGCCCGTCGACCGGCGGCAGCGACTTGAGGTATTCGGCAATCGCATCGCGATCGCTTGTCGAGAGCTGCGAGGTGTTGCGGATCACGCGCACCATCGATCCGCCCGCGCTGTCGCCGTCCGGCGTCTGGCCGCTCTCGAGGAAATAGGCGATGTCCTTCGCGCTCCAGTCGGCGATCCCCCGCGGCGTGATGTTGGGCACCCAGCCCTCGCCTTCCGGATTCGGACCACCGGCGAAGCGCTGCGAAGTGATGATGCCGCCGAGGAAATTGCGCGGGCTGTGGCACTCGGCGCAATGGCCGAAGCTGTTGACGAGATAGGCGCCGCGATACCAATGCGCCGATCGGCTCGCATCCGCGACGAACGGCTTGCCGTCCATGAACAGGAATTTCCAGACCCCGACATTGCGCCTGACGTTGAAGGGAAACGGCACATCGTGGTCGCGCACCTTGCCCGCGACCGGCGGCAGGGTCTTCAGATAGGCAAACAGGTCGCGCACGTCATTGACCCTGGCGTGCTGATAGGACGTGTAGGGAAATGCCGGAAAATAGTGCGTCCCCGACGGCGAGGTGCCCTTCATGACCGCGGTGACGAAATCAGCCTCGCTCCAGCGGCCGATGCCGTCGTTCGGGTCGGGTGAGATGTTCGGCGCATAGAAGGTCCCGAACGGCGACGGTATCGCGAGGCCACCGCCGAGCCTGGTGCGGTCGTCCTGCTTCGGCACCGCATGGCAGGAGGAACATCCTCCCGCATTGAACGTTGTGAGCCCGTTGGTCAGGTTGGGCTGGTAGGCGGGCAGCGCGCTCGCAGCGACGGTCGCCGGGATCGTCAGCCACCAGAACACACCGAAGCCGATGAGGCTGGCCAAAACGGCCAGGAGGAGAATTCGTCGCAACATTCACCGATCCGTCATTGGTCGCGTCAGTTCATCAGCCAGTATGATGGCAACCGTTCGCACAAGCTCGCATCAAATTTGCCGCACTCACGATCATTTTGGGAATAAATCCGGAGCGCTGCGGTTTGAAGATTTGCAACCATCGTGTGACGTCAAAGGGGAGAGAACCATGCCAAACAAGACCTTGTTTGCCACGCTGACACTGGGCGCCGCAATCGCCCTCGCCGGTCCGGCCTTTGCCGAGAAACTGACGGCGAAGCTGGACGCCAAGTCCGAGGTGCCCGCCAATGCCAGCGCCGGCACCGGTACCGCCGACATCGACTACGACGCGGCCTCCAAGAAGTTGAGCTGGAAGCTGACCTATTCCGGCCTGTCGGGCCCTGCGACTGCCGCGCATTTCCACGGCCCCGCCGAGGCCGGCAAGAATTCCGGTGTCGCGGTTGCCATCCCGAACGCGACGTCGAGCCCGGTCGAGGGCAGCGCGACGTTGACCGACGCGCAGGCTGCCGATCTCCTCGCCGGCAAGTACTACGTCAACGTCCACACCGCCGCCAACCCGGGCGGCGAAATCCGCGGCCAGGTCACCAAGTAGAGTCACACCAACAAGAAACGGCCGACACAAAAAAGGGCGGACGCCTCACGGCGTCCGCCCTACCCATTGATCGAATGGCGATCAGCCCTTCTTGAGGCGATAGGTCTCGTGGCAGCCGCCGCACTGCTTGCCGATCACGGTCAACTCGGCCTTCAGCGTGTCGACATCCTTGATCTTGCCCTTGGCGTCAGAGACGGATTTGGCAAAGCTCGCGATGTGCTGCTCGAAGCCGGTCTTGTCTTCCCAGATCTTCGGCCCGGCGGAGTAATCGCCTTCCGTCTTGAGACCCTTGCTGCTTTCAGGGAAGAGCGTCGGCAGCTTCTTGGCGGTGTCCTCGAACTTCGCCAGCGCGGCGTCGACCGTTGCCTGGTCGTAGGGCTTCTCGCCCTTGATGATGGCGCCGAGCGCACCGGCGTTCTTGCCGGTTTCCTTCATCTGGGCCTGGGTCACCTTGACCTGCTCCTGGTCGGCCACCACCGCCCCCGCACTCAACGCAAGCATCGCTGCAACGACGACAATCCGCTTCATCGGCAAAATCCCTCAAATCCTGTTCTGTCCGGTCCGCAGGAACGCGGACGGCCTGGTTTGCAAACACCGCAGGCGGAATCTTCATTCCGCATGCGACAATTTATCAGAGATTATGGCGGCGCTGCGCCTCGCGGATCGCGATCCAGATCCGTTCCGGCGTGGCCGGCATGTCGACGTGGTCGATCCCGAACTCGCGATGCAGCCCCTCGACGATCGCGTTGACGACCGCCGGACACGAGCCGATCGCGCCGGCCTCACCTGCGCCCTTCACGCCGAGCGGGTTGGTCGTGCACGGCACATTGTGGGTCTCGAACACGAAGGACGGCCCGTCGGCGGCGCGCGGCATCGCATAGTCCATGAAGGTGCCGGTGACGAGTTGACCGTCGGTCGGGCTGTAGACCGCCTGCTCCATCAGCGCCTGCCCGATGCCCTGCATCGCGCCGCCGTGCACCTGGCCCACGAGCATCAGCGGATTGAGCGTGACGCCGAAATCGTCGACGATGACGTAGCTGACGATCTTGATGATGCCGGTGGCGGGATCGATCTCGACCTCGGCGAGATGCGTGCCGTTCGGATAGGTACCGTCGGCGCTGGCGAAGGTCGCGCTCGAATTCATCTTCGATGTATCGCCGCCGGGACGTTTGGCGAGATCGGCAAAGCTGACCGAACGGTCGGTGCCGGCGATGCGGACGCGGCCATCGGCGATCTCAAGGTCGCCGGCGCCGGCCTCCAGCGCCTGCGCCGCAAGCTCCTTCAGCTTGTTGCCGAGTTCGTGCGTCGCGCGCTGGACGCTGACGCCGCCGGACGGGATCGATGCCGAGCCGCCGGTGCCAAGCCCGGTCGCGATCTTGTCGGTGTCGCCCTGCAGCACATGCACGCGCTCCGGCGGTACGCCGAACTGCTCGGCGACGATCTGCGCATAAGCGGTCTGGTGGCCCTGCCCGCTCGACTGCGTGCCGATCAGGATCGAGATGTCGCCGTTGGGATCGAGCGCCACATTGGCGGTCTCCTCGCCCATGGTGCCGCAGACCTCGACATAGCTCGCCATGCCGATGCCCCGCACCAGGCCGTCCTTCTTGGCAGCCTTGGCGCGCTTCGGAAACTCCTTCCAGTTGGCAATCTCCATCGCGCGCTTCATGTGCGCGACGAAGTCTCCGGAGTCGTAGACCTTGCCGGTCGCCGTCGTATAGGGCAGCGACTTCGGCGGAATGAAATTCTTCCGCCGGATGGCATCCGGCGTCATGCCGAGCTTTCGCGCAGCCGCATCGACCAGCCGCTCGATCACGTAAGCCGCCTCCGGGCGGCCGGCGCCGCGATAGGCATCGACCGGCACCGTGTTGGTGAACACGGTACGGACGCGGCAATGGAAGGCCTGGATGTCATAGAGACCCGGCAACATGCCGGCGCCGCCATGCGGGATGTAGGGTGCAAACGTCGAGAGATAGGCGCCCATGTCGCCCATCAAGTCGACATCCATGCCGAGGAATTTGCCGTCCTCGGCAAGCGCCATCTTCGCGGTGGTGAGATTGTCGCGGCCCTGCGCGTCGCCCATGAAATGGTCGGAGCGCTCGGCGGTCCATTTGACGGACTTCTTGAGCTTGCGCGCCGCGACCGAGATCAGCGCATATTCGCGATAGGGAAACAGCTTGGTGCCGAAGCCGCCGCCGACATCCGGGCAGATCACCCGCATGTTCTCCTTCGGCATCTTCAGGATCATGTCGCAAAGGATCTCGCGCAGGCGGTGGCTGCCCTGGCTGCCGATTGTCAGCGTCAGGTGATCCTTCTTGGCGTCGTATTCGGCGACCGCGGCGCGGGTCTCCATGAAGTTGGTGATGACGCGCGGGTTGACGATGGTGATCTCGGCCACCGCATGCGCCTTGGCGAAGGCGGCCTCGGCGGCGCCCTTGTCGCCGATCGAGACGTCGAACAGCAGATTGCCGGGCTTGTCCGGCCACACCTGCGGCGCGCCCTTCTTCACCGCATTGATCAGGCCGGCGACGGCCGGCAGCGGCGTCCACTTGACGTCGATCGCCTCGATCGCGTCGCGGGCATGATCGACGGTATCGGCGACCACAAAGGCGATGGCGTCGCCGACATGGCGCACTTCATCCTTGGCGAGGATCGGATAAGGCGGTGCGGTGAACGGATCGGTTTCGAGATTGAACAGGCAAGGCAGGCCGCCGAGCTCGGCGACATCGGCCGCGGTCAGGATCAGCGCCACGCCGGGCATGCCGCGGGCCTTGCCGGCATCGATCGTGTAGGTGGCGTGCGCATGCGGCGAACGCAGCATCAGCGCGTGCAATGCGGGAGACGGGGCGACGTCGTCGGTATAGCGGCCCTTGCCGCGAATCAGAGCGTCATCCTCCTTGCGCCGCACGCTTTGTCCGACGCCGAACTTGATGGGAGCTGCCATCGTCTCTCCAATTGCCTTGGTTGTTTGCGCGCATATTGGCGTGGTTGTCAGCGAAGCGCAAACCGCTTTCCGCCGCACGCGGCGCTATCCCGCGGTCGGCTCCTATGCATTTGATTTGACAGGTAAAACTATACGCGCCGCAGGGCGAACAGCCAGCCGCGGCCGAACAGCGTGAGGATCAGCAGCGCGTAGACGAAGACGCCGACCGTCATCAGCAGCAGCAGGATCATTTCGTCGCGGAAGTGTTGCATCGGCGCGAACCACACATAGGCGAAATGCGAGGTCAGCCACAGCGCGAGCGCAAGCAGCACGCCGCACAGTGCAAAAGTCCCGAACGAGCGAATCAGCGCGCGATCGAACGCGAGATAGCCGCGGCGTACCGCGAACAGCAGCACCAGCAGGAGATTGACCCAGGCCCCGACCGCGGTCGCGAGCGCTAAGCCCACCTGCGCCAGTGAGCCGACCAGCGCGATCTTCAACGCGACATTGACCGCAACCCCGGTCAGCGCCGCTTTCACCGGGGTTGCGGTATCCTTGCGGGCGTAGAAGGTCGCGACCGCGCTGCGGATCATCACGAAGGGAATCAAGCCGACCGCATAGGCCGCAAGCGTCGCGCCGGCGCTGGCGGCATCGGCCTTCGAGAACGCGCCGCGGGCGAACATCGCGCGCATGATCGGATCGGCAACCGTCAGGAACGCCGCCACGAACGGCACCGAGAACAGCAGCGTGAAATCGAAGGCGCGGCGCTGCGCGGCCATGGCGCCTGTGTGATCGTCGGCGGTCAGGCGTCGCGACATCTCCGGCAGCAGCACGGTACCGATCGCGATCCCGATCACGCCGATCGGCAATTGATTGAGGCGGTCGGCGTAATACAGCGCCGACAGCGCGCCGGCGGGCAGAAAAGTCGCGATGATGGTGTCGGCGAACAGCGCGACCTGCGTTCCCATCGAGCCCAAGGTCGCCGGCCCCAGCGCACGGAAGAAGGCGCGGACATCCTCGTCGAGCCTCAGCGGCGCGAATCGCGGCAGGCCGCCATGGCGGGCGAGGTCGCCGGCGAGCAGGAAGAACTGCAGGAAGCCCGAGATCAGGACGCCCCAGGCCGCGGCATGGCCGGCGCTGGGGAAGAACGCCGCCAGCGCCAGCGTCATCATCATGGCGATGTTGAGGAAGATCGGCGCCGCGGCGGCGCTGGCGAAGCGATGCATCACGTTGAGCATCCCGCCATAGAGCGTCACCAGCGTGATCAGCAAGAGATAGGGAAAGGTGATCCGCGTCAGCTCGATCGCGAGCTTGCGCTGGGATGCGTCCTCGGTGAAGCCCGGCGCGAGAATGCTCATCGCCTGCGGCATGAACACCATCGCCACGACCAGCAGGACCACTTGCGAGGCGAACAGCAGCGTGAAGATACGGTCGGCGAACAGCCGCGCCGACGCCTCGCCGCGCTCGCCATGGACATGGGCATAGGCCGGCACGAAGGCGGCGTTGAAGGCGCCTTCGGCAAAGATCGCGCGGAAATGATTGGGCAGCCGCAGCGCCACGAAGAAGGCGTCGGCCACCGGCCCGGCGCCGAGGATCGCCGCGAGCATGATGTCGCGCGCGAACCCGGTGACCCGCGATAGCAGCGTATAGCCGCCGACAGTGAAGATGCGCCCGAGCATGGGCTGCTTCTAGCGCATCATCACCCTACGTCAAAATGACGTATCAGGCCGCTAACGATTTAGGCATGATCCTGCCCGAAAACCGGAAGCCACTTTTCGGGATCATGCCTGTAGCGCGCTGCGCACAGCCGCGATGACGCGGTCCTGCGCCGCCTCGTCGAGATAGGGGTGCATCGGCAGGGCGATGACGTCCTTCGACAGGCGCTCGCTGACCGGCAGGCCGCCGTCGGCAACCGGATAGTGGCTGTAGGCGGTCTGCTGGTGGACCGACTTCGGATAATAGATCATGGTCGGCACGCCCTGCGCCTTCAAGGCGGCGGCGAAGGCGTCACGATCGATGCCGTTGGTCAGGCGGATGGTGTATTGCGCCCACACCGAGGTGCAGCCGGGAGCCACGCGCGGCACCGCGACGAGGTTGCCGAGCGCCCGCGAATAGCGTTCCGCAACCCTGTTGCGCGCGGCGATCTCGTCGTCGAAGATCTTCAGCTTTTCGAGCAGGATTGCCGCCTGCATGGTGTCGAGCCGTGCCGTGAGGCCGAGCCGCACGTTATCGTACTTGTCCGAGCCCTGGCCGTGGACGCGAATGCTGCGCAGCGTGCGTGCGAGCTCCTCGTCGTCGGTGAAGATCGCACCGCCGTCGCCGAAGCAGCCGAGCGGCTTGGCCGGGAAGAAGCTGGTGCCGGTCGCGAGACCGAAGGTGCCGAGCTTGCGGTTCTTGTAGGTCGCGCCAAAGCCCTGCGCGGCATCGTCGAGCACGAACAGGCCCTCGGCCTCGGCGACCGCACCGATCGCGTCGTGATCGGCGCTCTGGCCGAACAGATCGACCGGGATCACGGCAACCGGCTTCAGCCCGCGTGCGCGCGCCGTCGCAATGCCGCGCTTCAGCGAATTGATGTCGATGTTGAAGGTCTCCTCGTCGACGTCGACGAACACCGGCGTCGCACCGGTCAGCGTCACGACTTCGCCGGTCGCGCAGAAGGTGAAGGTCGGGCACAGCACCGCATCGCCCGGCCCGACATTCTTCGCCATCAGGACCATCAGCAGCGCGTCGGTGCCGCTGGCGCAGCTCACCACATGCTTGGCGCCGCTATAGTCCGCCAGCGCCTTCTCCAGCGCTGTAACTTCCGGGCCGTTGATGAACTGGCAATGGTCGAGCACGCGCGCGACCGCATCATCGATCGACTTGCCGAGCCGCCGGCGCTGCCCGGCGATATCGATGAAGGGAATGGGCTCAAGCTGCATATGCTGGTTCATGGAAGCTCTTTGCGCGTGTTGAATGGATGACAATCAGCCAGTGAAGGCAATCAGCCGGCGATGCGGCGCGGTCCCTTGCGAATCGTCGAGGCCGCAGGCCTGGCCGGCGATTCCAGGCATCGGATCGCGATCTCGAGGCTTGCGACGCCCTCGTCGCCGGACACCGCCGGAAGCTTGCCGCTGCGCACGGCATCGAGGAAGGCGATCAGCTCTGCCCGCAATGGCTCGTCGTGACCGACCGGCAGATGACGCATCGAATAGCTGCCGTCCGGCTTGAAGCCGAAGCACTCGGTGACCTGGCGCGTGAGCAGGTCGCCCATCACGTACTTGCCGCGGGTCGCGACCGTGACGTTGCGCGCCTTGAACGGCGTCAGCCAGTTGGTGTTGATGTGGGCGAGCACGCCCGACTCGGTGCGGAACTGCAGCAGCGCGATATCCTCGCGCTCGGCGACCGCGCTGGAGAGCTGCGGCTGCACCTCGACGATGTCGGACTCGGTGAACCAGCGGATCAGGTCGATGTCGTGCACGGCAAGGTCGATCACGACGCCGACATTGGACATCCGCGGCGGGAACGGGCCGACCCGGGTGATGCCGATCGACAGGATATCCTCGCCCGAGATCGCCTGCTTGATCGCGGCGACCGCCGGATTGAAACGCTCGACATGGCCGACCATCAGCGTGACGCCGGCCCGCTCGGCGGCGGCGACGATCTCGCGGCCCTCTTCGACCGTGGATGCGACCGGCTTCTCGACCAGGATGTGGATGTTGCGCGCGATGCAGGCGAGCGCGATCTCGTGATGCAGGTGGGTGGGAGCTGCGATCGTCACCGCATCGATACCCTCGGCAAACAGCTGATCGAGGCTTTCGAAGGCACGGCAACCGACCAGGTCGACGGCGCGTGTGCGGTGCTCCGGCAGCGGATCGACGATGCCGATCAGCGCGACGCCGGGCAGTCCGGCCAGCACGCGGGCATGGTTGCTGCCCATCACGCCGGCGCCGATCACGCCGACGCGCAATGCGCGGCCGATATCGGCCCTCGCGCCGGCTGCGGACACTTTTGCATTCATATCGTAGACCCCAAGTAGCGTTCTGGCGGTTGTCCCGGCTCCTCAGGGAGCCATCCCGGCTCCGAGGGAATCAGACCAAGGCCCCTCGTCCCGATCTGCGCCTCTGACGCAAATCACCCCGCTTCGTTGGCAGCCGCTATAGCACGGCGTCACAAATGTGGCGATTGCCAACGGCGAAATCCGGACACGTTTTGATTCAAAGAGTTACATCGTCCCGCGCCCCGGCGATCGGCGCGGGAACCGGCTCGCCTCAGCTGCGCCGGTAGTCGTCCTCGATGCGGATGATGTCGTCCTCGCCGAAATAGCTGCCGGTCTGCACCTCGATCAACTCAAGCTGAATCTTGCCGGGGTTCTCCAGCCGATGCACCGCGCCGATCGGGATGTAGATCGACTCGTTCTCGTGCACCGTCTTGACCAGCTCGTTGACGGTGACCTGGGCGGTGCCACGCACCACGATCCAGTGCTCGGAGCGGTGATGGTGCTTCTGCAACGACAGCCGCCCGCCCGGCTTGACGATGATGCGCTTGACCTGGTGGCGGTCGCCATTGTCGACCGATTGATAGGAGCCCCAGGGGCGATGCACCTTGATGTGGTTCTCGGTCACCTCGGGCGCCGCCACTTTCAACTTCGCGACCAGCCGCTTCAGCCCGTTGGCGTCCTTCTGGCGAGACACCAGCACGGCGTCCTGGGTCGCGACCACGACGAGGTCGTCGACGCCTTCGAGCGCGACCAGCGCCCGGTCGGTCGAGACGTTGCAATTGCGGGAGTCCTCGAACACCGCCGCGCCGCGCGCCGCGTTGCCGAGACTATCCTTGTCGGAAAGCTCCCAGACCTGGCGCCACGAGCCGATGTCGGACCAGCCGCACGCCACCGGCACCACTGCGGCATGCGCGGTCTTCTCCATCACGGCATAATCGATCGAGATCGCCTTTGCCGCGCCGAACGCCGACGCATCGAGCTTGACGAAGCCGATATCGCGCGTCGCTGACGCAACAGACTGCTCCACCGACGCAATGCTGTCGGCATCGACGTTGCGATACTCGTCGAGCAGCACGCTTGCGCGGAACATGAAGTTGCCGCTGTTCCAGAGATAGCCCGCATCGATATAGCCTGCCGCCGTCGCGGCATCGGGCTTCTCGACGAATTTTGCCACCGCGCGCACCTCGCCGGCGACCACCTCACCCGGGCTGATATAGCCGTATTCGGTGGCGGGCCGTTCCGGCTTGACGCCGAAGGTCACGATGCGGCCAGCTTCGGCAGCCACCAATCCGCCGCGGCACGCGGCGACGAAGGCCGGCGTATCCCGCACCAGATGGTCGGCGGCGAGCGCCAGCACGATCGCTTCGCCGTCACGGCTCTGCGCGAATGCCGCACCAGCCGCGATCGCGGGCCCGGAGTCGCGGCGCATCGGCTCCAGCAGCACATCGGCCTCGCGGCCGATCTCGGCCAGCTGCTCCAGCACCATGAAGCGATAGGCCTCGTTGGTGATCACGATCGGCCGCTCGAACAGGCCGGCGTCGGAGACCCGCAGCAGCGTCTCCTGGAAGGTCGAGCGCGTCCCGAACAGCGACAGGAACTGCTTCGGATGCACCTCGCGCGACGCCGGCCAAAGCCGTGTGCCTGCGCCGCCGCACATGATCAGGGGAATAATTCGTCGATCCATCGATGCCTCAAGTCCTGTCGTGTCAGTCAAAATGGCCCGGCCCCGTGACCGGCAGCCCTATTCCCAGGGAGGCACGATCCGGGCAGTCACGCGCGCCGACGCGGCTGGTCGGATCCTACCGGCCTTGTAAACTCCCGGTGAACGGCTGGCCGTCCCCCGTTCCGGCATCTTTAACCGCCCCTTCGCGCCTGCCGCAATAGGGACCAGTACGGGTATTGCCAGATCGGCGCGGAAACCATACCAAGGCGGCGAATTTGGCCGCGCGAAGGCGTTTTGCGCTGTTTTTGACACATCCTGAAAACCTGGCAGCGCGAACAGAAATGCGCCGAATCCTGCTTTCGACCGTCAAGATCCTGATCTCGGCTGCGCTGCTGT
Organism: Bradyrhizobium sp. C9; assembly: GCF_002532045.1. GTDB lineage: Bacteria > Pseudomonadota > Alphaproteobacteria > Rhizobiales > Xanthobacteraceae > Bradyrhizobium. Next base: position 78,712 of record NZ_NWTG01000030.1, read on the forward strand.
ATTTCTCGCTGCGCAAGGTCAACCTGTATGACCTCGCCTCCCGCATCCAGGTCGAGAGCCTCGGCTGGCTCGGCCTCGCGATCGCGGTCACTTTCCTGCAGATCTTCCTCGGGGTGTTGCGCTGGCGCGAGATCAGCGTCGAGTGCGGTGCGCCGCTGCAAACCGCGCAGGCGATGCGCTTCAACGTGATCGGCACCTTCTTCAACCAGACACTGCCGTCCTCGATCGGCGGCGACGCCGTGCGGCTTTGGCTCGTCGCGCGCGCCGGTGCGGGCTGGCGCGCGGCCACCTATTCGATCTTCGTCGATCGCGCGGTCGGACTGATCGCGCTGGCCGTCGTCATCGCGGCGACGCTGCCATGGAGCTACCGGCTGATCTCCGATTCCCACGGCTGGACCGCGCTGCTGCTGCTCGACCTTGCTGCGCTCGGTGCCGGCTTCGGTTTCCTACTGGTCGGCGCCCTGCCGTGGCCCTGGCTGAAGCAATGGTGGGCAACCCATCACATCCACGCCTGCGCCGTCATCGCCAATCGGGTCTTGTTCAGCCGCGCGCAAGGATTGCAGGTCGGCGTGCTCTCGATTGCCATTCATGTGGTAACCGTCGTGATCGCCTGGTGCGTCGTGCAGTCGATCGCGGCACCGGTCACGTTCGGCCAGATCTTCCAGCTGTTGCCGCCGGTGATGCTGATCACCATGATGCCGATCTCGATCGCTGGCTGGGGGGTGCGCGAAGCGACGATGGCGCTCGCCTTCGGCTATGCCGGATTGATTGTCAACGAAGGTGTTAACATCTCGCTCCTGTTCGGCGCGGTGTCGTTCGTGGTCGGCATCTTCGGCGGGCTGGTGTGGATCCTGAGTCCCGAAAAGGCCGCCAAGGGTGCGGAACCGATCGAAGTGCCCGGACACAATAGCTGATCACATGAGCAGTTTCGAAATTCTCCTGTCCTTCATTGCAATGGGTCTCGCTGCGGCGATCTCCGCCGTCCTGATCCAGGTAACGCGGCCGCTGCTGCTACGCGTGGCGCTGGCGAAGCCGAACGCGCGCTCGTCACATCGCATCCCGACTCCGCAGGGCGCAGGCATCGCCGTCACGGCGGCCACGCTGCTCGCGGGCGGAATTGTGATCGTCATGGCTGGTGCACCCGACCTGACGGTTCCGTTGATCGTGTTCGGAGCCAGCCTGTTCATCGCGGCCGTCGGCTTTGTCGATGACATTCGTCCGCTGCCGGTCGTGCCGCGTTTGCTGCTGCAGGCTGCGGCCGTTGCTGCCGTGGTGTTCGTTGTACCTTCGGATCTGAAGATCATTCCGGTCAGCCCGTTCTGGCTCGAGCGCGGCCTGCTCGTGCTAGCTGGGGTATGGTTCGTCAATCTCGTCAACTTCATGGACGGGCTCGATCTGATGACGGCGGCCGAGGCCGTGCCGATCACGCTGGCGATCGCTCTGCTCGGCTGCTCTAATCATGTCCCGGCTGCCGCGGCGTTGGTTGCGGCAGCGCTATGTGGGGCTCTGCTTGGCTTCGCTCCATTCAACCGACCGGTCGCCAGAATTTTCCTTGGCGATGTCGGCAGCCTGCCGATCGGCCTGTTGGTTGGCTGGTGCCTCCTGGAACTCGCCATGCGCGGGCAAGTCGCTGCAGCGCTGCTGTTACCGCTATATTATCTGGCTGATGCGACCGTGACGCTGCTCCGCCGCATGGCGCGACGCGAGCCGTTTTGGGTCGCACACCGCTCGCACTTCTATCAGCGAGCGACGGACAATGGCCTCACGGTGCAGCGGGTCGTTGGCGAGGTCTTCGGGCTAAACGTCGTGCTGGTCCTGCTCGCGCTTACGTCGATCGCCTTCGATTCCGCGATCGCGGACATACCTCTACTGTTGGCGGGCGCGTTTGCGGTCGCTGTGCAGTTGTCCCGATTCTCGCGATCGCCACCAACTTGAGTACCACGAGAAGCCCGCCTGAATTCGGCGAGCTTACCAGCAGCAGTACGTGTTTACCCGTCCAAACTTTGTAACAATTCTCACTCAGGGTTCCGACGATCTTGCAAAATTAGATAAAAAGCTTGCCAGCAGCGGCAAACGCCGTCGGAAGCGTATCAGGAACTAGAATCAGAAAGTTACGCAGAGTGAAGCGTGATAAGCGCAACATCTCACGGACGGGTAGCTAACCACCGCGGGGCGCCACTGGACATGTGCGGGCTGCTTAGAGCACCGTCTAGGACCGATCGACATTCATTGCATCCAGATCATTGCGGCTGCGAGATGGAT